>NZ_JAMYWW010000001.1:435000-3327500 GCF_024159215.1 Ureibacillus endophyticus | reverse complement strand
AAGACTGAAGTAGACGTGTCAGCTGGTGTTTGGAGCTAGACATTAATAGGACTTTCTTTATATTGTTCTTTGAAAACTGGATAAAACGACATTGATAGCAACAAACAAAATTCAAGCATTCAATATTTAGCTAACGCTAAATATGATTAGTCTCCGACGGATGTCACAGATTTTGAGAGGAGTTAATTTTATAAACATCTGCATAGCAGACATTTATAAAATTCAAAATCTGGACGGCAATTTTGTCGAGACAAAATTGATTGAGTGTAAGTTCTTAAAATCTTCTCTGTTTGAGAAGTGTAACTAACTTTTAGGTTAAGTTATTAAGGGCGCACGGTGAATGCCTTGGCACTAGGAGCCGATGAAGGACGGTACTAACACCGATATGCTTCGGGGAGCTGTAAGTAAGCTTTGATCCGGAGATTTCCGAATGGGGGAACCCACTGCTCGTAATGGAGCAGTATCTTGACGTGAATTCATAGCGTCATGATGGCACACCCAGGGAACTGAAACATCTAAGTACCTGGAGGAAGAGAAAGAAAATATTCGATTCCCTGAGTAGCGGCGAGCGAAACGGGAATAGCCCAAACCAAGAGGCTTGCCTCTTGGGGTTGTAGGACACTCTATATGGAGTTACAAAAGAATGGATTAGGCGAAGCGATTTGGAAAGATCCGCCATAGAAGGTAAAAGCCCTGTAATCGAAAGTCCATTCTCTCTTGAGTGTATCCTGAGTACGGCGGAACACGTGAAATTCCGTCGGAATCCGGGAGGACCATCTCCCAAGGCTAAATACTCCCTAGTGACCGATAGTGAACCAGTACCGTGAGGGAAAGGTGAAAAGCACCCCGGGAGGGGAGTGAAATAGAACCTGAAACCGTGTGCCTACAAGTAGTTAGAGCCCGTTAATGGGTGATAGCGTGCCTTTTGTAGAATGAACCGGCGAGTTACGATTACGTGCAAGGTTAAGTTGAGAAGACGGAGCCGCAGCGAAAGCGAGTCTGAATAGGGCGAAAGAGTACGTGGTCGTAGACCCGAAACCAGGTGATCTACCCATGTCCAGGGTGAAGGTGAGGTAACACTCACTGGAGGCCCGAACCCACGCACGTTGAAAAGTGCGGGGATGAGGTGTGGGTAGCGGAGAAATTCCAATCGAACTTGGAGATAGCTGGTTCTCTCCGAAATAGCTTTAGGGCTAGCCTCGTGATGAGAATACTGGAGGTAGAGCACTGTTTGGACTAGGGGGGCATCTCGCTTTACCGAATTCAGACAAACTCCGAATGCCAGATATTTATACACGGGAGTCAGACTGCGAGTGATAAGATCCGTAGTCAAAAGGGAAACAGCCCAGACCACCAGCTAAGGTCCCAAAGTAATCGTTAAGTGGAAAAGGATGTGGCGTTGCTTAGACAACCAGGATGTTGGCTTAGAAGCAGCCATCATTTAAAGAGTGCGTAATAGCTCACTGGTCGAGTGACGCTGCGCCGAAAATGTATCGGGGCTAAACGATTCACCGAAGCTGTGGATGTGCATCTAAGATGCACGTGGTAGGAGAGCGTTCTAAGGGCGTTGAAGTCAGACCGGAAGGACTGGTGGAGCGCTTAGAAGTGAGAATGCCGGTATGAGTAGCGAAAGATGGGTGAGAATCCCATCCACCGTATGACTAAGGTTTCCTGAGGAAGGCTCGTCCGCTCAGGGTTAGTCGGGACCTAAGTCGAGGCCGACAGGCGTAGACGATGGACAACAGGTTGATATTCCTGTACCACCTCCCCGCCGTTTGAGTAATGGGGGGACGCAGTAGGATAGGGTAAGCGTGCGATTGGTTGTGCACGCCCAAGCAGTAAGGCGTGGAAGTAGGCAAATCCGCTTCCTGTAACGTTGAGCTGTAATGGGGAGCTCTTTAAGAGCGAAGTACCTGATTTCACACTGCCAAGAAAAGCCTCTAGCGAGGCGGGAGGTGCCCGTACCGCAAACCGACACAGGTAGTCGAGGAGAGAATCCTAAGGTGTGCGAGAGAACTCTCGTTAAGGAACTCGGCAAAATGACCCCGTAACTTCGGGAGAAGGGGTGCTCTCGAAAGAGAGCCGCAGTGAATAGGCCCAGGCGACTGTTTAGCAAAAACACAGGTCTCTGCAAAACCGTAAGGTGACGTATAGGGGCTGACGCCTGCCCGGTGCTGGAAGGTTAAGAGGAGGGGTTAGCGTAAGCGAAGCTCTGAATTGAAGCCCCAGTAAACGGCGGCCGTAACTATAACGGTCCTAAGGTAGCGAAATTCCTTGTCGGGTAAGTTCCGACCCGCACGAAAGGCGTAACGATCTGGGCACTGTCTCAACGAGAGACTCGGTGAAATTATAGTACCTGTGAAGATGCAGGTTACCCGCGACAGGACGGAAAGACCCCGTGGAGCTTTACTGTAGCCTGATATTGAATTTTGGCACAACTTGTACAGGATAGGTAGGAGCCAGAGAACTCGGAGCGCCAGCTTCGAGGGAGGCGTCGGTGGGATACTACCCTGGTTGTGTTGAAATTCTAACCCGTACCCCTTATCGGGGTAGGAGACAGTGTCAGGTGGACAGTTTGACTGGGGCGGTCGCCTCCTAAAAGGTAACGGAGGCGCCCAAAGGTTCCCTCAGAATGGTTGGAAATCATTCGTAGAGTGTAAAGGCACAAGGGAGCTTGACTGCGAGACCTACAAGTCGAGCAGGGTCGAAAGACGGGCTTAGTGATCCGGTGGTTCCGCATGGAAGGGCCATCGCTCAACGGATAAAAGCTACCCCGGGGATAACAGGCTTATCTCCCCCAAGAGTCCACATCGACGGGGAGGTTTGGCACCTCGATGTCGGCTCATCGCATCCTGGGGCTGTAGTCGGTCCCAAGGGTTGGGCTGTTCGCCCATTAAAGCGGTACGCGAGCTGGGTTCAGAACGTCGTGAGACAGTTCGGTCCCTATCCGTCGTGGGCGTAGGAAATTTGAGAGGAGCTGTCCTTAGTACGAGAGGACCGGGATGGACATACCGCTGGTGTACCAGTTGTCTTGCCAAAGGCATCGCTGGGTAGCTATGTATGGACGGGATAAGTGCTGAAAGCATCTAAGCATGAAGCCCCCCTCAAGATGAGATTTCCCATTACGTAAGTAAGTAAGATCCCTCAAAGACGATGAGGTAGATAGGTTCGAGGTGGAAGTGTGGCGACACATGGAGCTGACGAATACTAATCGATCGAGGACTTAACCACTAACTTGAATGGTCGTTAGTCAATGTCTTTATCCAGTTTTGAGAGAACAAGCTCTCTACAATGAAATAGGAACTTCGCCTAAGAGCGCAACATCCATGTTGCAACGGCGAAGCCAGTACATCCATGTACAAGTCTAGTGATGATGGCAAAGAGGTCACACCCGTTCCCATACCGAACACGGAAGTTAAGCTCTTTAGCGCCGATGGTAGTTGGGGGCTTCCCCCTGTGAGAGTAGGACGTTGCTAGGCAAATAAAAACCACCACTAAACTCTAGTGGTGTTTTTTTAATGAGTTCATTTAGTCAAAAGTAAAATCACATGGAAAGAAAAACGCATATTATTAGGAATAGTAATGTCTTTTTCCTAGAGGTGGTTTTATGAATCGGCAACGTTATCGTAGAAATTTATATACATTACTTTTTATTGTAATTGCTGCAGTAGTAGTATTGATTATGAATTATCTATAAATTCATAACGCTAAACGTCATTAAACTACTGAATAAAGAGCACATCACATTCACTACAATGGCTTGTGATGTGCTTTATTCATTTATTTTAGGTATTACATTTTGAACATTTGTGATACTTTAGGTAAACTAATGGTAATGTGATTGTGAGAGGAAAATCGTTTATGGAATTTCAAATAGAAATTAATTCATTGGAAGAGACTCAAAACTTGGCAAATAATTTAGCGCAATTAGTTGGTGCTCAAGATACAATTACACTTGAGGGAGATCTTGGTGCAGGAAAAACAACTTTTACTCAATCATTTGCAAAAGGGCTCGGAATAACGAGAACTGTAAATAGTCCAACCTTTACAATTATGAAACAATATGAAGGAAGACTACCGTTTAATCATTTAGATGTTTATCGTTTAGAAGATAGTGACGAAGATCTTGGTTGGGATGAAATCTTTTTTGGTGATGCGGTCACGATAGTTGAATGGGCACATTTAATAGAAGATGTTTTACCTGATGAACGGTTAGCAATTGAGATTTTTCGGAGAGATGGGGATAGAAGGCTATTTGTTTTAAAACCTTTTGGAGCCCATTACGAAAGAATGTGTGAGGAGTTATTAGGAAAATGATTTGGTTAGGAATTGAAACCTCAAATGCACCGTTATCAATTGCGGTTGTAAAAGATGGTCAAGTATTAATAGAAATCGTACAAAATTTAAAATTAACCCATTCAGTAACAGTAATGCCAACGATTCAAGAATTATTAGAAAAGGTTAATTTAAAACCTTCAGATATAGATGGAATTGCAGTTTCGGAAGGACCAGGTTCTTATACTGGACTTCGAATTGGAGTGACAGTTGCTAAAACAATTGCGTGGTCATTAAAAAAACCTGTTGTTGGTGTATCTAGCTTAAAAGTGTTAGCTGCAAATGCTCAATTATTTAATGGAATTATTTGCTCATTATTTGATGCAAGAAGACAAAACGTATATGCAGCTTCTTATACAGAGAATTTATCAGAAACTGTCATCGAAGAACAACATATTTCCATCGATGAATTATTAGAGAAACTCAAGGAAATGAGTAAACCAGTAATGTTTGTTGGATTGGATGTAGCAATTTTTAAAGAAAAAATCGTTGAGTGCTTAGGAGAACTAGCTTACTTTGCTCCAACAAGTTTACAATTACCAAGAGCCTCAAAATTAATTGAACTTGTACAAAATGAGCCGTTACCAAGTGTAGAAGAAATACATTCTTTTGTCCCAAAATATCATCGTATTGCCCAAGCAGAAGCGGAATGGATCAAGGAACAAAAGAGAGGAAATCAGTAATATGGTACATTATCGAAAAATGACACCAGAAGATGTGGAGGCAGTTCATCAAATAGAGCTAGCTTCTTTTCCTACACCTTGGACACTTGATTCTTTTCACTATGAGATGAGAGAGAATCCAAATGCTTACTATATAGTAGCAGAAGCTAATGATGGTAATATTATTGGATTTTGTGGTATGTGGGTAATTATTGATTCAGCTCAAATTACAAATGTTGCGGTAATCGAATCTGCTCGTGGTCAAAAGATTGGTGAAGGATTAATGCGTGAGGCAATAAAAGTTGCAAAAGAACGCGGTGTGGAAGTATTAAGTTTGGAAGTGCGTGTTTCAAACATAATTGCGCAAAACCTTTATCGTAAATTAGGATTTCAAGATGGCGGTATACGAAAAGGTTATTATACAGATAATCAAGAGGATGCTCTTGTCATGTGGGTGAATTTACAATGAAAGATACAATAATATTAGCAATAGAGACAAGTTGTGATGAGACAGCAGCAGCAATTATTCGTAATGGAACAGAAATCATCTCAAACGTTGTTGCGTCACAAATTGAGAGTCAGAAACGATTTGGTGGTGTCGTTCCTGAAATCGCATCACGACATCATGTAGAACAAATTACCATAGTAATTGAAGAAGCTTTAGAAAAGGCAAATATGCAGCCTTCAGATTTAACAGCGGTTGCAGTAACAGAAGGGCCAGGATTAGTAGGTGCTTTATTAATCGGTATTAATGCTGCAAAGGCGTTTGCATTTGTTCATAACTTACCGATTATTGGGGTACACCATATTGCAGGTCATATCTATGCAAATGCTTTGGTACAACCAATGCAATTTCCACTCTTAGCCCTTGTAGTTTCTGGTGGTCATACAGAATTAGTATTAATGAAAGAACACGGTAGTTTTGAAGTAATTGGGGAAACACGTGATGATGCAGCTGGCGAGGCATATGACAAGGTAGCAAGAGTACTTAAGATGCCATATCCAGGTGGACCACATATTGATCGCTTAGCACATGAAGCGGATGAAGCAGTTGAGTTTCCTCGTGCTTGGTTAGAGGATAGTTACGATTTTAGTTTTAGTGGATTAAAATCAGCTGTTATTAATTATAAACATAATATGGATCAACGTGGCGAGGAAATTAACCCTGCACATGTTGCACGAGGTTTCCAAGAGAGTGTTGTAGAAGTATTAACAACAAAAACGTTGAGAGCAGCGAAAGAATATAATGTAAAACAAGTCATTGCAGCAGGCGGAGTTTCTGCTAATAAAGGTTTACGCACAAGTTTGGAACAAGTCTTTGAGCAAGAAGGAATTGCATTTACAGTTCCTCCGCTAAAGTTATGCACAGATAATGCAGCAATGATTGGCGCTGCCGCTTCGTATATGTATGAAGCAGGTGTACGTGGGGAATTATCGATGAATGGTGTGCCAGGAAAAGAGTTAAAAAGTTGGTAATAAGGTAGTAAAGATAAAGTGCTAGGTAATTAAAGGGGGGTCCTAAATTTTTTTGGACATCCCTTTGCTTTTTAATAAATATTTCATAGCAATTATTGCTCCTGCGGTGGTCACATTAAAATGCCACCATCCTCGTCGCAAAAGAGTGTCTCAAAACAAGTTTTCAGACACTCTTTTTTTGTCGAAATTTTTCACCTATGCTCACTTATCCACAAAAAAGCTAAGTTATTAAAAGTTCTAAGTTTTGTTGGATTTTTCTGAAAACTTATCCACAGATTATTAATATTTTTATCAAAATGTCAAGACGAACATTCGTACTTATGCACATTCTGGGGATAAGTTGTGGGTAACTTGTGATAAACCTATATATAGTGTTGATTTTTACACACATAGATGTGAATAATTAAAAATTCAAATGTGGATAATGTGGGAAAGTCTGTTGATATGTTGATATTACTAGTTTTGTAATGTGAATAATTTTGTGGAGGAATTTTATCGAAATTTGTCTATTGACCAAGATATATGTAAATTATTTTTCGATAATAAATGGTAGGTGTCTAAAAAATGATTTTAAGTCTTCTATTTAATGAGTATAGAAAAGGCTGTGTAGAAAATTAAGGATTTTCAACACAGCCTAATTAATATTACCTTATTTAAGAATTTATATTCTCTAGTTCTTCATTTAATTCAAGCCATTGCATTTCTTTTTCGTCATGTTCAGATTTGGCATTGTCTAATTTGTTTTGAAGTTCCAATACTTTTTCGTGGTCACGGAAGATTTCAGGATCACACAATTGTTCTTCAATCTGAGCTATTTCCTCTGAGAGTTTATTCATCCCATTTTCAAGCTCTTCAATCGTACGACGAATTTGACGTTCTCGTTTTTTTGCATCTTTATCAATTTGTGATGTTGATTTTACGGTAGGAGCTTGCTTAATTTCTTTCGCATCAGCCGCTGCTTTCATTTCAGCTAACTCTTGTAATTCTTGTTTTTTCTCAAGGTAATAATCATAATCACCTAAATATTCAAAGGAGCCATCACTAGACATTTCAATAACCTTTGTAGCAATTCGATTAATAAAATAGCGGTCATGGGATACAAATAGTAATGTACCTGGATAATCGATTAGTGCATTTTCCAACACTTCTTTACTATCTAAATCTAAATGGTTTGTTGGCTCGTCGAGAATAAGTAAATTCGCTTTTTGCATCATAAGTTTCGCTAAAGCAAGTCGAGCTTTTTCACCACCAGATAATGAATGAACAGGTTTCAGTACATCTTCACCACTAAATAGGAAGCGTCCTAAAATTGTACGAATATCTTTTTCATTCATTAAAGGCCATTCATCCCATAGTTCAAGAAGTACGCTTTTGTTGCCTGTTAATTTTGCTTGCTCTTGATCATAATAACCGATTTGAACATTTGCACCATACCGAATATCTCCATGCATTAACGGTAAATCTTTTACAATTGTTTTTAGTAATGTTGATTTCCCTACACCATTTGGACCTACAAGTGCAACTCGGTCTTCACGGAATAGACGCATCGAAATATTTTTGGATATTGTATTTCCTTCATAACCAATAGCTAATTCATCTATGGAAAGAACGTCATTTCCACTTTGACGATCAATGGTGAATCCAAAATTTGCTGATTTTTCATCCCCATCAGGAGAGTCCATCCATTGTGTTTTTTCTAATACTTTTCGTCGACTTTGAGCCATTTTGGTAGTAGAGGCACGGGCAATATTTTTTTGGATAAATGCTTCTAATTTCGCTTTTTCATCTTGTTCTTTTTCATACAATTTTAAATCTCGTTCATAGTTTTTTGCCTTTTGATCTAAGTAAGCACTATAGTTCCCAACATATTTAGATACATGGTGGCGACTAACTTCATATACAATTGAAACAACTTGGTCTAAGAAGTAGCGGTCATGGGAAACGATTAGAATTGCTCCATCATACCCCTTTAAATAACTTTCTAACCAACTTAATGTCTCAATATCTAAATGGTTGGTCGGTTCGTCTAGAATAAGCAGATCTGGTTTGCTTAATAAGAGTTTCGCAAGAGCAAGTCTTGTTCGTTGCCCACCAGATAATGAAGAAATTAGTTTATTATAGTCTTCAGGGAAAAATTGCATCCCATGTAATACAGAACGTGTATCTGCTTCGTACTGATATCCACCAGCATCTTTATAATCATGTTGAAGTTGATCGTATTCAGCCATAATACGGTTATAAACTTCTGTGTTTTCGTATACAGCAGGGTCCGCCATCTTCTGCTCCAATTCACGTAACTTTTGTTCTTGATTACGAAGGGGAGCAAAGATTGTCATCATTTCGTCCCAAATAGATAATGTTGATTCGAGCCCTGTATGTTGTTCTAAGTAGCCTAGTTTTACATCTTTCGGTATGATAATCTCACCAGAATCATAAGACATTTGGCCGGCGATGATTTTTAGTAGCGTTGATTTTCCAGCACCATTACGTCCTACTAAAGCAACACGATCTTTATGTTGAACTTCTAATTTTACACCACTTAATATTTCATCTGTCGCAAAAGATTTATATAATTGATTTACTTGTAATACAATCATTCTTTACACCTCTGTTTCGCTAACATTAGTGTAATGGATGGGGGTGTTGTTCGCAACGAGGAGACTTTACTTATTTCAACATGTTTAGTAATATGATAACGATTTCTATAAAATTTTCTTTATTAATATAATAAGGTTCAGCCTTTTAATCATGATAAAATTGCTATTGTATTGGTTATATTGTTAGGGGGATATGGTTTGAAACAGGAAATGAAAATACCGCAAGCTACAACTAAGAGACTACCTCTGTACTATCGGTTTTTGCAAAATTTCGCAAATGAAGGTAAAAGAAGAATCTCATCACAGGAACTTAGTGAGGCAATGAAAATAGATTCTGCTACGATTCGTAGAGATTTTTCCTATTTCGGGGCACTTGGCAAAAAAGGGTACGGTTATGATGTTCTTTATTTACTTGAGTTTTTTAGACAAACACTTGACCAAGACGAGGGTGCAAACGTAGCTTTAATCGGGGTAGGGAACTTAGGTAATGCGTTTTTAAAATACAATTTTCAAAAAAACCATAATACAAGAATTGTAGTGGCTTTTGATTCAAAGGCACCACATGAGGGAACAGAAGTGAATGGAATTCCTGTGTATCATCCAGATCGGTTAGAGGAAATGTACCATGAATATAATGCAGAACTTGCAATTTTAACTGTATCTTCACGGTCTGCTCAAGTGATGACAGATCGACTTGCAGCAATCAACGCGAAAGGTATACTGAACTTTACGCCAGTACGTTTAAATGTACCTGAATCCATGAAGTTAATGAATATCGATTTGTCGGTTGAATTAGAAGCATTGATTTATTTAATTCGAAATAGTGACTGACGAAAAGTGTTCACATTATATATTAGCAAATTACGACAAGATGCGTTAAAATGTACATATAATAGAGGAGGTGGCTATCATGGTTGTGCATTTAAATGCAATCGGACCAGTGAGCCTAGTTATTATCGGTATTGTAGCTTTATTAATCTTCGGCCCTAAAAAGTTGCCAGAGCTTGGAAAGGCATTTGGCTCTACGCTTCGTGAGTTTAAAAAAGGTACAAAAGGGTTAATCGATGATGATGATCATGACACAAAGAAAGTCATTGAACACAAGGACCAAAACAAGTAAGTTAAGGATGTCACATTAGTATGAATCCAAAAGAACTCACTGTTATTGAGCATATTGAAGAACTAAGAAAGCGTCTCTTTATATGTGCTGCCTTTTTTGTAATAGCATTAATTGGGGGATTTTATTTAGCAGAACCAATCATTAAATATATCCAACATGAAGATGCTGAAAAATTGACGCTAAACGCGTTTAACGTAGGTGACCCGCTTACTGTTTATTTAGAAGTTACATTTGTTGTAGCATTAGTGATTACGTCCCCAATCATTTTATATCAACTATGGGCATTTATTACGCCTGGTTTACATGAGACGGAACGTAAAGCAACATTAAAATATATACCTTATTCATTTATACTGTTTATTGGTGGACTAGCATTTGGTTACTTTATTTTGTTTCCAAATGTTATGAATTTTATGATGAAATTATCGAATGATCTCGATATTCAGCAAACAATCGGTATTAATGAATATTTTTCATTCCTATTTAAATTAGTTGTTCCTTTCGGGTTAATTTTCCAATTGCCTGTTGTAACACTATTTTTAGCTAGGATTGGGTTATTAAATCCAAAACTTATGGTTAAGTTCCGTAAATACTCATACTTCGTTTTGTTTGTACTGGCTGTGCTTTTGGCACCTCCAGACTTGATTTCAAATCTACTTATTGCAATTCCACTTTTTATTCTTTACGAAATTAGTATTGTTATCGCACGTATAGGATACAAGAAATACGAAGAGGCGGAAGCGTTGAGAGTAAAAGAGGAAAAAGAAGCAGAACAAAAATTGCAGGTTGAACAAGCCTTAGCAGAACAACGCCGTCAAATTGAGGAAATGCGGAATATAAAGGGATAAACAACTTTAAATTAATTGTAAGGCACTTATGGGATTCTTAACGTCTCATAGGTGTTTTTTATTTGTGATAAATGGGGCTCATTTGTAAGTGACCTACCGCTAATGGGAGCCCCGTAATTATCTGAAGGGAATTATAATGTAACAATATCTTTCTCCATGTCCGCTGTTGTTGCATTGTTAAACATACCAATAAAATTACGAGCGTTTTTGGATAAATAGCGGTTTTTGGGCCAAATAATAGTAGCCTGAGATTGAATATTACAATCTACAAATTCAAGAATTTTAATTCCGTTAGTACTAAGCTTATCCAAACTGTTGCGCGGTAAAATGGTTACTCCCAAACCTTCTTTGATGAGGGTTACAATCATAGCTAAATCAATACAATCGCAAATAATATTAGGTGTAAAACCATGTCTTCTAAATTCATCAATGATGATTTTATACGTGTTACATTTTCGATGTCGGTAAAAAGATAAGAATGGTATATCTTTTAAGCTTTTCATTTCAATTGGGCCATCTAATTGCCACTTATCGGGTGTTACTAAAACGTATTGTTCAGCAGGTAATATCATTGAATCGAAGCGCTCATCTTCTATAGGATGCTGAATAATAGCAACATCAATTTCTTTTCGATCTAAGCTTTCTGTTAAAGCAAAGGTATCTCCTTCATTTAATTTGAAGCGTAAGTCGGGATATTCGTTATTCATACTTACAATTTTATCAGTTATATAGTTTTGGCAAGTTTGATCAACGCCGATTGACAGAAGTCCTTTTATCCCTTTGCCAACTTCTTTTACTTCAAATATTGTTTCTTCAAAATTAGCCAATAATGATTTGGCTTTTTTGTAGAGGATACTTCCGGATTCAGTGAGTATCATATTACGTCCATTTCGATCGAATAACTGACACCCAAGCTCTGATTCTATTAATTTTAACTGATAACTTAGGGGAGGTTGTGCCATATGTAACTTCTTAGCAGCCTTTGTAATTTGACCTTCCTCAACAATTGTGACAAAGTACTTCAATTGTCTTAAATCCATTGGGCTCCTCCTTAATCTATACCTTTTTCATTCAGTATTCTGAAAATTACATATTTAATATGTATGATATCATATTTTATTACATTTTAATATATAACATTTTATTGTTTGTAGTTTATTTTTTGTAATTAATAAGAGTTGGTTTAATTTGTTAAAGTGTTAGAAAAATAAAGAATCCTTTTAAACGTTGATTTTATTGGTTTTATACGATTTTAATTGGTTATTCTGACAGTGCTTAAAATATACTAATCCACAATTATATAACTGTATTTATTTATAACGATGAGAAATGTCTTATACTTTTTTTGTATATAATCTATACAAAATGAATTTTTTAAGTATTTAAAATATTTAGTAAAACATGTTAATCTTCTAAATAAGCTAGCAATATTTATGGAATATCTACAATTTAACCGAAAAATTCTTACTAATGTATGATATTTCTATTTTAGTGCTAGTTTGTTGCTCAGTACAAAAAGAAAAGGCTGTTTTTGTTTTTGTATTGGGGAGCAAATTTCCGTAAGCGATTATTTAGAAAAGGGGCTAATAATTGCTTACAAAAAAATTAGAGAAATAAGGGGTGTTTTGTAGTGAAAAAAGTATTCTTATCTCTGTTTGTACTGATGACTATGCTATTTTTAGCAGCATGTAATTCAGACAATGCATCAGAAACAAAAGAAACTTCAACAGAACCTGCAAAAGAAGATTCAGCTACAACTGAACCTAGTGGTGACGGTGAACCTATTAAAATCGTAGGTATCTTCTCATCATCTGGTGGAGCTGCGGCACTTGGGGAACCAGAACTAGAAACAATTAAAATGTTAGTAGAAGAGAAGAATGCTGCAGGTGGTATTAATGGTCAACAAATCGAGTTAATTACTTACGATGATAAGTCAGACCAAAACCAAGCAATCTTAGCAATGAAAAAAGCGCTTACACAAGATGAAGCAACAGTTGTAATCGGTGGAACAATAAGTGGAAATGCTCTTGCAATGTTACCACTTGCAGAACAATATGAAACTCCATATATTTCACTTGCTGCAAGTAAGCAAGTTTATGTCGATGAAAGTGGAAATGCTCGTAAATGGGTATTTAAAATGCCACAAGATGATCAATTAGCAGTTGAGCGTATTTTACAATACTTAAAAGATAAAAACTTAACGAAAGTTGCATGGTTAAATGTTGCAAACTCATACGGTACAGGTGGACATGATGAGTTTAAAAAGTATGCACCTGAATACGGAATCGAAGCAGTTATTGAAGATGAGTTCGAAGCAACAGTAAATGATGCAAAACCATTATTAACTCGTGTTAAAAAAGAAAATCCTGATGCGATTATCGTATGGGGTACAGTACAAGAATCTGCTGTAGTTATTAAAAATATCCGTGAGTTAGCATTAGAAGCACCAATTTTAGCGAGTCACGGTATTGCAACAGAACAATTTATTGAAGTAGCAGGTGATGCTGCTAATGATGTAATCTTACCAACTGGTAAATTACTTGTTGCAAATAGTTTAGAAGATTCAAATCCACAAAAAGATGTGCTAGTAAGTTATAGCAAACAATATACAGACAAATATAATAAACCAGCTAGTACATTCGGTACGTATGCAGCAGATGGATTCAATATCGCTGTTAAGGCAATTGAGTCTAAAGGTACTGACCGTGCAGCGATTCGTGACTTTATTGAAAATGAATTAGGTGAGTACATTGGTGTTACAGGTATCTTTAACATTACACCTGATAATCACATGGGTCTTGCTCCAGATAGTTTTGAAATGGTACGTATTCAAAATGGTGAATGGGTACTTGAAAAATAATATGTAAGTGACTAATGAGCATTGAAGTAACATCCAATGCTCATTATTTTTCAAATTTTTTTGATGGAGGGGGATCCTAATGGAATTACTATCTCAAATGATGCAACTGCTATTTTCAGGGCTAACACTTGGAGCAATTTACGCACTAATAGCAGTTGGCTTCGTTGTGATTTATAACGTTACCGGTATATTAAATTTTGCCCAGGGTGAATTTGCAATGCTAGGGGCACTGACTTGTATTTCGCTGGTTAATAACAATGTACCTTTATGGTTAGCGATTATCCTTAGTATTGTCATTGTTGCGGCGATCGGAGGGATATTCGAAAGAACGGCTCTTCATACAGCGAGGAAGTCATCGGTAACCACTTTAATTATTATTACAATTGGTGTTTCCATTGTGCTACGTGGGGCAGCCATTCTTATTTGGGGTACACAGGTACAAACATTACCTCCATTTACAGATAACACGCCAATTACAATTTTAGATGCAGTGTTGTTGCCACAAAATATTTGGGCTGTAGGTATATCGATTGTCATATTAATTTTAATGATGTATTTCTTCAATTACACATTTGTAGGGAAATCTCTTACTGCTTGTGTAGTAAATCCATTTGCGGCACGTTTAATGGGGATTAACCCTGAAAAGATGTCTTTATTTGCGGTTATCGTAAGTGCTGGTGTCGGTGCATTAGCAGGAACAGTTATCGCGCCAATTTCAGGTGCAACTTATGATATGGGGATGATGCTAGGGATTAAGGCATTCGTAGCAGCGGTAATTGGTGGTTTAACGAACGCACCAGCAGCAATAGCAGGAGCATTTTTAATTGGAATTCTTGAAGCGTTTACTGAAGGGTTATGGTCTTCAGGATTAAAAGATGTTGTCACATTCACATTCTTATTGCTTATTCTGTTCGTTAAGCCAGAGGGACTATTTGCAAAGGCTTCTGGAAAACGTGTATAGGGGGATTCATAATGAATAGTAAAAGTTTGAAGTTAATTTATAACAATAGTATTTTGGGTCCCATTATCTTATTTGCTGTGTTGTTTTGTATTCCCTTAGTTTCTTCATCCAATTATTTATTTTCTATTTTAACGATGATTGGTTTTTATGCGCTTGTTTGTATTGGTCTTACAACTTTAACAGGATATGCAGGACAAATATCTTTAGGGCATGCAGCATTTTATGGGATTGGGGCGTATTCCTCAGCGGTATTAACAAGTACTTATGGGTTAAATCCATGGATTGCAATTATTATAGGTGCCTTAATCTCAGCAGTAGTAGCTTTAATTGTAGGTATTCCAACATTTAAATTAAAGGGTTACTATCTAGCGCTTGCTACTCTTGGGTTTGGTATCATCGTTTATACATTATTTAAAGAGTTTAGTTCTATTACAGGAGGCTCTAATGGTTTCTTTGGAATTCCACCAATTAGTCTCTTTGGCTATGAGTTTATTACGGATAAAAGTTATTTTTATTTAATTTGGGTCTTTGTTTTCTTTGCAATATTATTTACACGTAATATTATTCATTCTCGAATCGGACGTGGATTAAGATCAATCGAAGGTAGCGAAATAGCAGCAGATGCTGTAGGTGTTAATTTAATGAATTATAAACTACAAATCTTTGTATTAAGTGCTATTTTTGCATCCGTTTCTGGTTCACTGCTTGCTCATTACGTATCATTTATTAATCCAGATTTATTTGTAGCGAATACATCTATTTTCTTCTTAATCATGGTTATCATGGGTGGAAAAGGAAATATATGGGGTTCCATTGTAGGAGCAGCTATGTATGTATTACTTGATGAAATTTTAAAACATTATGTACCTTTGCTTTTACCGAATGTAGGTGGACAATTTGAAATTGTATTCTTTGGTATTTTGTTAGTGTTGACATTAATCTATATGCCTGATGGTTTAGTACCGAGATTTGAAAAACTGATGTCTAAATTTAAGAAAAAGACGCCAACAAATGGCGCATTACAATCTACTATTTCAGTAAATGCGACTGGAGGCGACAACAAATGAGTAACAAAAGACCAATTCTAAGTGTAGAAAATTTAACAAAGGTTTTTGGTGGTGTTGTTGCCGTAGATAATGTCTCCTTTACAGTAGAAGAAGGAGAAATTTTTGCAGTTATCGGGCCGAATGGTGCAGGGAAGTCAACCCTGTTTAATATGATTACTGGGGTGTTGCCAAGTTCTTCAGGCAATATTTACTTCCAGGAGAAGCGTTTAAATCGCAAAAAGCCTTATCAAATAGCTCAAATGGGAATTACACGTACTTTTCAAAACTTAGAAGTATTTGACAACATGACGGTGATTGAAAACGTTATGACAGGCGCTCATATAACAATGAAAACAAATATTTTGACCGCGGGATTAAGGTTACCAAGTGTTAGAAATGAAGAGGTTAAAACAATGGAACGTGCAATGGAGGCATTAGAAGCTGTTGGGATAAGTGATTTAGCTTATGAAATAGCAGATCGTTTACCTTATGGTAGTCAACGCCTTCTTGAAATTGCACGTGCAGCAATCTCAAATCCAAAGTTAATACTACTTGATGAACCAATGGCAGGTTTAAACTCGGAAGAATCTAGACAATTAGTTGAAGTTATTTTAAAAATGAGAGAGCAAGGAATGACCTTCTTATTTGTTGAGCACGATATGGAAACTGTTATGTCTATTTCTGACTCTATCGTTGTTATTGATAATGGGGTAAAGATTGGTGAAGGAACACCAGAAGAAATCTACCAAAATCCACAAGTTGTTGCTGCCTACCTAGGGGATGAAGAGGAAGAAGGTGTAGAAGCATATGCTTAAAGTTACTGATTTACACACACATCATGGCTATTTACACGTGTTAAATGGTATCAATTTTGAGCTTTCTGAAGGGGAGTTATTAGCAATTGTCGGTTCGAATGGAGCCGGAAAAAGTACACTGCTTGGAACGTTAGCAGGTGTATATCGACCAAGTAGTGGATCAATAGAGTATAAGGGGAAAGACATTACGAAGCAGAACGTTCAAAAAATGGTATCTTCCGGTATATGCTTGGTACCAGAACGTAGACAAATTTTCTCTTCACTTTCCGTAAAAGATAATTTAATGCTTGGAGCATATCATCGTTATCGTCGTGACCATAAGAAAGTTCACGATGAATACGAAGAAGTATTAGAACTATTTCCACGTTTGAAAACGATGTTAAATCGACCGGGTGGATTATTATCAGGTGGAGAGCAGCAAATGTTAGCAATTGGTCGTGGATTAATGGCGAATCCAAAAGTACTTATGTTAGATGAGCCTTCCCTAGGATTAGCACCACTAATTGTGAAAGATATTATGCAGATTTTGAGAAAACTTTGCGATGAACGTGGAGCGACAATTATTCTAGTAGAACAAAATGTAAAGGCTGCTCTAAAAGTAGCAGATCGAGGCTGTGTATTAGCTCATGGTCAAATTGTGATTTCTGGAACTTCTCAGGAGTTATTAAACGACCCGAAAGTACAAGAAGCATACTTTGGTAAAATGGAAGCTGCAAAAGTATAAATATAAAAATGAACTTAGTCGACGCTAAGTTCATTTTTTATTTTAATGAGTGTAATAAAAAAGATGACTTTCCAATGGGGAAAGCCATCATATGAATTTAATTATAATTATTTGTAATTTTATCCCCTTTGTATTCCATACCATCCTAAAGCAATTATTCTTTCACAAAATACTCGCTTTTAACGTAAACCATTGCCTCCATTGTAGCGACTAACTCATCTTCACTAAACACTTTAATCGAATACCATGCCAACTTTCTTGTACGTCTAACTTCCTTTGCCTCGGCTCGTAACAGTTTATTTGGGAATGCAGCTGAGAGATAGTTAATATTATTATTAACGCCAACAGCAATTTGACCGTAAGAGTTACTTGCAGCAGCAAATACGAAGTCTGCTATTGAAAAAATAACCCCTCCATGTACAGTGCCGTGCGAATTTAACATATTCTCCGTAGGCATAACCTCTGCAACAGCACAACCATCTTCAGCTGAAATTAATTTGAATCCTAAAAAATTTGCATACGGCTCAGCTTGAAGTGTTTTAAAGATTATTTCTTTACGCGTACTCAAGTTATTTGCCATCAAAATCCCCCTTTGTAAAAGTATATAAAAAATAATACGGTGGTGGATAAATATGAAATACATTTTAAATGTATCATTGATCATATCTAGGCGCAAAGAAAAATAAAAGAATAGTAAGGTTTCTTTGTTTTGAGTTAGAGAGTATAGGATATATATAAATTACATAAAGAATCTATACATTATTAGTATTATGCCTGTACATAGATGTATTGTATAATAAATGATTTTAAACAAGATTATGAAAATAATTGAAAAACTAACTTATAAGAGAAAATTTTCGTAATTTTGAAGAAAAATATTCAAAATTTATTGACAACTCTATGTAAATATTTTATTCTTTGAGAACAGAACGAAAAAAATACGTTCCGCAATAAAAGTGTTATATAAAGGGGTAAACACTTTAAAAATCAAAGGGGGGGCAATGATGTATTCACCTGAAATCGAAACATTGTCTAGGGAGAAAATGCAAGAACTTCAACTTTCTCGTCTTAAAGGTACTGTTGAAAGGGTTTACAATAACGTGCCATTTTACAAGCAAAAGTTAGATGAACTGGGGATAAAACCTTCAGACATTAAAACAATTGAAGATGTCAGAAAATTGCCGTTTACAGTGAAAAAAGATTTAAGGGATCAATATCCATTTGGATTATTTGCAGTGCCACAAAAGGATATTGTACGAATACATGGTTCGTCCGGAACAAGTGGCAAACCAACAGTTGTAGGTTATACAAAAAATGATATTGAGAATTGGTCAGATCTAATTGCACGTGCTGTTGTAACGGCTGGCGGTTCTCCAGAAGATATATTCCATAATGCATATGGATATGGATTATTTACAGGAGGTATAGGATTCCATCATGGAGTTGAAAAGTTAGGTGCTGCAGTTGTACCGATTTCCGGTGGGAACACAGACCGTCAAGTTACATTAATAAATGACTTTAAACCTAGGGGTATTGGTGGAACACCTTCTTACATTTTAAACATCGCAGAAAAACTAGAAGAACTAGGAATTGCGCCAGAAGATAATGGTTTAGAATACGGTATTTTTGGTGCAGAACCATGGTCAGAAGAAATGCGTAAAAATATAGAGAAAAAACTTGGCATTAAAGCGATGGATGTTTACGGATTAAGTGAAGTGATGGGTCCAGGTGTTGGAATTGAGTGTTACGAAGCACAGGATGGTCTGCACCTAGCTGAGGATCATTTCATCTTTGAAGTAATCAATCCGGATACTTTACAACCTGTAGCTGATGGGGAAGATGGAGAATTAGTAATTACATGTATAACAAAAGAAGCATTGCCATTACTTCGTTATCGTACAGGTGATATTACTTCAATTACTAGAGAAAAATGTAAATGTGGTCGTACTACAGCAAGAATGGCGCGAGTAAAGGGACGTACAGACGATATGATCATTATTCGTGGGGTAAACGTATTCCCTTCTGAAATTGAGCGTGAGCTACTAAAAGTGAATGAATTTGCACCATATTACCAAATTCACCTATGGAAAAAAGGAAATATGGATGCTCTTGAAGTAAGAGTAGAGCTTACACCAAGCATCTATCAATCTATTGAAGGAAATTTAGAAAGCGATGCAGTTAAGAAACTGAAAAAACAAGTTCAGCATGATTTGAAAAATGCTTGTTTAGTTTCGGTAGAAGTAACAATTCAACAACCATTAAGTGTACCTAGATCAGAAGGGAAAGCTGTTCGTGTTGTTGATCATCGTAAGGAACTTGTTGAGGAGGCGGTAAGATGACAAATCTACCAATAATAGACGTTACAATTATTGGTGGTGGACCTGTCGGGATGTTTTCGGCATTCTATGGTGGAATGCGCGGAATGAGCGTTAAGATTATTGAAAGCTTACCGCAATTGGGTGGACAGTTGTCTGCCCTCTATCCTGAAAAATATATTTATGATATTGCTGGTTTCCCAGAAGTAAAAGCTCAACAGTTAATTGATAACTTAGAAAAACAAATGAAGACGTTTCCAGTAGACGTTTGTTTAGGTGAAAGTGTTCAAACAGTTGAAAAAAATGAAGAGGGCATTTTTGTTATAAAAACGAACGTAAATATACATTATTCAAAAACTATTTTAATTACTGCAGGAAATGGTGCTTTTAATCCACGTCCTCTTGGAATAGAGCGTGAAGATGAATTCAAAAATAAGAATTTACATTATTTCGTAAATAATTTAGAAAAATTCCGTAATAAAAACGTCATGATCCTAGGTGGAGGAGACTCAGCAGTGGATTGGGCCTTAATGCTAGAACCAGTCGCAAGTAAAGTAACATTAGTTCATCGCCGTGATAAGTTCCGTGCCCATGAACATAGTGTGGAAAAATTACTTGCTTCAAAAGTTGAAGTGTTAACGCCTTACGTTCCAAGCAAATTGATTGGTACAGATAAAATTGACCAAGTGGTTTTAAACCATGCGAAAGATGAAAGCCAAACATTATTAAAAGATGTTGATGATGTAATTGTTAATTTTGGTTTTGTTTCAACATTAGGACCAATTAAGGATTGGGGTCTAAAAATTGAGAAAAATTCTATTGTTGTTAATTCACGGATGGAAACGAATATAGCAGGTATATTTGCAGCAGGAGATATTTGTACGTATGAAGGAAAAATTAAATTAATTGCAACTGGATTTGGTGAAGCACCAGCTGCAATAAGTAATGCAAAAGTATACATTGACCCATCCTCAAAAGTGCAGCCTTTACACAGCACTAGCATAATGGAAAATAAAAAACAATTCGTGTAATTGATTCATATATTAGGAGGGGATCAAATGGCAAAATACACTCGAATTAATCAAGAGACATGTATCGCATGTGGTTCTTGTGGTGCCTGTGCGCCAGAAATCTTTGACTATAATGATGAAGGTATTGCGTTCGTACTGCTAGATGATAATCAAGGAATCGAAGAAGTACCAGAAGACCTTTATGATGATTTAGAGGATGCAGTGAGCGGTTGCCCAACAGATTCTATTAAAGTATCTAGTCAACCGATTGAATTACAAGAAATTTAGTTAAATATTTTTTTGGTCATTAATATAACTGAAATTGAGTGTTTGTTGATAAATATGTTATATAGGAGGGTGTAAAAATGACAGCTGATGTATTGTTGGAAAAAGATTTACAAGCTCAATTTGAAGAGCGAATTGCTAGAGGTGACAAAATCGAGGCAGATGATTGGATGCCAGAAGAGTATCGTTTAGCATTGATTAAATTAATTTCAATGCACGGTATTAGTGAGATTATGGGTGCATTACCTGAAAAAGAATGGGTACCAAAAGCACCAACGCTTTATCGTAAGCTAGGAATCATGGCGAAAGTGCAAGATGAAATGGGTCACGGTCAGCTATTACTTCGTGTAGCAGAAGATTTAATTAAGCCATTAGGTAAAAATCGTGAGGACTTAATGCAAGACCTATTTGCTGGACGTTTAAAATTCCATAACGTATTCCATATGGCAACAAAATCCTGGGGTGATGCAGGACTAATTGGTTGGTTAGTAGATGGTGCAGCAATCATCACACAAACAAATATGTTAAATGCATCCTATGCTCCTTATGCACGTGCACTTCAACGTATTTGTGCAGAAGAAGTATTCCACGCTCAACATGGTGAAGCAATTATTTTAGCTCTTGCAGAAGGTACACCGGAACAAAAAGAGATGGTTCAAGATGCCTTAAATCGTTGGTGGGAAGCATTATTATTCTTCTTTGGACCACCATCAAGCGATACAACTGGTTCTACAAAACAAGATATTACAATCAAATATAAAATCCGAATTAATACAAACGAAGAATTACGTCAAGGGTTCTTATCAAAATATGTTCCACGTATTAAATCAATCGGGTTAACAATTCCAGATCCAACATTACGTTTTGATGAAGAAACTGAAAAATGGATTTATCAACAACCAAATTGGGAGAACTTCAAGAAAATTCAACGTAATGAAGGACCAAAATCACAAGAACGCTTAAAACTTCGCCGTACTTCTTATGATGATAATGCATGGGTAAGAGAAGCATTAAGTGCTCGAATCGGATAAGGGGGAAATAAAGATGGGTAACGAATCATTCTATCAAGAATTTGAAGTGTTTAGTCGTCGTACAAAAACATCACCGTTCCAACATCAATTTAGCTTGTTAGCACCAAATGAAGACATTGCGATTGTAATGGCACAAGAAAATTTTATGCGCCGTGAACCGGTTGCTGATATATGGGTAGTTAAACGTGATAACATCCGCGGATTAAACCAAGAAGAACGTCAAATGGTTGAGCGTTTAGATAACAAAGACTATCGATTAACAAAAGGTTATGGTTATTTACGTAAAAAGTGGCGCCAATATGAACAAGGTATGTTTGACGAAAAAGAAATTTTATCTTGGGCTGGGGGTCAGAAAAAATGACACAAAAATACGAGAATCCAGTAGTGGAACTATTATTCCAATTAGCAGATGATGATTATCTATTTTCATATCGTGGTTCAGAATGGTTAGGATTAGCACCACATATCGAAGAAGACGTAGCATTTTCTTCTATTACACAAGATACAATGGGTCACGCAACAGTATACTATCGTTTACTTGAAGGGTTAGGTTTAGGTGTAGCTGATACACTTGCACATATGCGTCCTGCAACTGAACGTAAAAATAGTATTTTAGTAGAGCGTCCAAATGGTGAAGGGGTTTATATGGAAACTCCACGCTATGATTGGGCATACGCAGTGGCGAGAAGCTATATTTATACAACAGCTAAAAAGATTAAGATAGATTCTCTAAAATCAAGTTCTGACCAATCTTTAGCAGAAGCAGCAGTGAAAATTAGTATGGAATTATACTATCACTTACTTCACTGGAAAACTTGGTTTGTACAATTATTTAATTCAACAGAAGATGCTCGCAATCGTATGACAAAAGCTCTAGAAAAAGTAATTGCTGATTGCGGCGATTTATTCTCATATGGTGATGCAGCTACGGAAATTACAAATGCTAGTTTAATTGAATCAGAACAAGTTCTATTAAATCGTTGGACTGAATATGTTAAACCAGTGTTTGAAACTATTAAAGTTGCTGTTCCAACATTCGGTAAGCCAGAACGTAATGGGCGTAACGGAGAACATACAAAAGAACTACAATATGCTATTAACACAATGTCCGAGGTATATCGAACAGACTTAACAGCAGCTTGGTAAGGAGGAGGGGAAAGAATGACAGCTGTAGATACTAAAGATCGAATCTATCAAGTGCTTGACACGATAAAAGATCCCGAAATTGATACGGTGAGTATTCTTGATTTAGGGATGGTAGAGCAAGTAGAAATAGATGGTCAGCATGTCACGATAAAAATGCTACCAACGTTTTCTGGCTGTCCTGCACTAAACATAATCCAAGGAAATATCGAACGTGCTGTCAAAACGGTTGAGAATGTAGATTCTGTGGAAGTTCAATTTATTTTCAACCCTCCTTGGACTTCCGACAGAATCACTGAAAAGGGAAAAGAAGGACTGAAGCAATTTGGTATTGCTCCACCACCAAAATACTTAGAAGAAGACGGCTCATGGCACGTAAACTGTCCATATTGTAATTCCGAATATGTAACGATGGAAAACTTATTCGGACCTACTGCATGTCGTAGTATTTTATATTGCAAAAGTTGTAAAAACCCATTTGAAGCTATGAAGCCTATATCAACATTAATGTAAAAAAAGGAGAGTTAATTATGGCTAAATTAATCGCACTTTATAGACAGCCACAAGACCCGGCGGCATTTGATCAACACTATTTCGAGGTACATGCACCAATTACTAAAAAAATTCCTGGGCTACGTGAAATGAAAGTAACAAAGTTTTCAGGAACACCTATGGGAAAAGAATCCCCTTATTATCTAATGTGTGAAATGATTTATGACAGCATGGAAGATCTAAAAAATGGTATGCGCTCGGAAGAAGGGAAAGCATCTGGTAAAGATTTAATGAGCTTTGCTGGAGATATCGTTACATTAATGATTGGTGAAGATGCTTAATGGCATTTGAATTCATTGAAACTTCCAAGCAATCTACTATTGGTTTAATAGAGTTAAATCGACCAAAACAATATAATGCATTGAATCGTACAATGGTGCGCGAAATTGTTGAAGCATTAGAAAGTTTTGATCGTGATGAAGATATCCGTGTCATCGTATTGTCAGGTCGTGGGAATGCTTTTTCAGCTGGAGCCGATATTGATGAGATGGCGTATGATGACACGGTTAAACTTGAACTATTAAATCAATTTGCAGATTGGGATCGAATTTCTTTAATCAAAAAACCAATTATTGGAGCAGTTCAAGGTTTTGTATTTGGCGGTGGTTTTGAACTTGCATTAAGTTGTGACATGCTAATCGCTGCAGAGGGAACTGAGTTTAGTTTTCCTGAAGTGACTCTTGGTGTTATGCCGGGTGCAGGAGGAACTCAGAGACTTACAAAACTTGTTGGACGTACAAAAGCTTTAGAATGGATTTGGACTGGAAATCGAATTAAAGCAAAAGAAGCGCTTCAATATGGTGTCATCAATAAAATCGTACAACGAGAAGTATTGATGGAAGAAACGTTGAAAATTGCAAGCTCAATTAGTAATCAACCACCACTTGCTATACGTTTAATTAAAGAATCGGTAAGTAAAGCGGTTGATTATTCATTATATGAAGGTATGCAGTACGAACGGAAAAACTTCTATTTACTATTCTCATCAGAAGATCAAAAAGAAGGTATGCAAGCCTTTGTAGAAAAGCGCAAACCACAGTTTAAGGGGCGATAACATGTACGAAACAATCGAATATGTGGTAGCTAACAATGTCTGTACGATTCTATTAAATCGTCCAGATTCTCTAAACGCTTTTACAGCGGACATGAATCGAGAAATTACAAAGGCTATAAAGCAAGCTGAAAAAGATTCAAATGTACGTTGTATCGTTATAAAAGGAGCAGGGAAAGGTTTTTGTTCTGGACAAGACTTATCCGTTGTAGATGAATCCATGGATCACGGAGAAGTGTTAACTACTTTATATGGTCCAATGATGAAACAAATCTACAATTGCGAAAAACCTATTGTAGCTGGTGTACATGGGGCAGCAGCAGGAGCAGGTTTTAGTTTAGCCCTTGCATGTGATTTTAGAATTATGGCAGAGAAATCCTTTTTCTTAAATGCCTTTGTTCATGTGGGACTGATACCGGACTCTGGAAATCTATACTTCTTAAAACAACTTGTTGGTAACGCAAAAGCATTAGAAATCTCAGTTTTGGGAGAGCGCATTTTACCACATGATGCTTTAGCTTTAGGTTTAGCTACAAAAGTTGTTGCAAATGACAAGTTTGATGAAGAGGTTGCTTTATTTGCTGAGAATATTGCCAATCTTCCAACGAAGGCTATTTCATTAATGAAACGCACATTACGTGCGGCAGAAGAGTTACCTTTTGAAGAATTTTTAGCATATGAAGCACAAGGACAACGAATTGCAGGTTTAACAAGAGACCATCGAGAAGGTGTTCAAGCGTTCACAGAAAAAAGAAAACCTATTTTTGTAGGCGAATAAAGGAGAGATAGTATGTCAACTGTAGAAGAGAAGGTTACATTAAAACGTGAATATTACCATCTAATTATTAATGGAGAAAAAGTAGAAAGTAGTAATGGTGGAACAATTGAAACTTTTAATCCTGCAACAGGTGAATTAATTGCAAAAGTTGCTAAAGCGACGAAAGAAGATGCGGAACGTGCAGTACAAGCGGCACGCGAGGCTTTTGATAATGGGAAGTGGAGAAAGTATCCAGTATCTCGTCGTGCACAAGTATTAAATAAAATTGCTGCAATTATGCGTTCTCGTTTTAATGAGCTTGTAGAACTTGAAGTTTTAGATACTGGGAAATCTTTAAGTGCAGCACAAGGTCAAGTACATCAAGCGATTGAAGACTTTGAGTTTTATGCAGCCGCTGCAGTTGGACATAGAGGTGTAGTAAACAACTTACCTGGCCAATTCAGTAACTATACTGAAAAAGAAGCGGTTGGTGTATGTGCTCAAATTATTCCTTGGAACTATCCTTTAATGATGGCAGCTTGGAAAATTGCTCCTGCGATTGCAGTAGGTTGTTCTGTAGTCGTAAAACCTGCATCATTAACACCATTAACAGCAATCATCCTAGGTGAAATTTGCCTTGAAGCAGGTGTTCCAGCTGGGGTTGTAAATATTGTACCTGGTTCAGGTTCAGAAGTTGGTAACTACTTAGTAGAACATAAACTAGTAGATAAAGTGGCATTCACAGGATCTACGCCTATTGGTAAAGATATTATGAGAAAAGCTTCTGATACATTAAAACGCGTTACATTAGAGCTAGGTGGTAAATCTCCAAATCTAGTATTTGAAGATGCTGATATTGATGCTGCAGTAGATGGTTCATTATATGGAATTTTCTATAATTCAGGTCAATCATGTGAAGCTCGTTCACGCTTATATATTCAAGAAAGCATTTATGATGAGTTCATGGAGAAATTTGTTGCTAAAGCAAAGCAAATTAAACTTGGTGATCCATTTAGTAAAGAAACACATATGGGTGCAATCATCGACCAAGCTCAAGTTGATGTAATTGATGGATATGTGCAATCTGCTAAAGAAGAAGGAGCAACAATTCTACTTGGTGGTAAAGTAGCAAATGTTGAAGGTTACGAAAATGGTTTCTGGTACGAGCCTACAATCATTACAGATGTAACACAAGAAATGAAAGTAGTTCAAGAAGAGATTTTTGGACCAGTTGTTGTCGTAAGTAAATTTAAAGATGAAAAAGAAGCTATTCATTTAGCAAATGATACAGAATTCGGACTAGGTTCTGCTGTTTGGTCAAAAGACGGCGCACGTGCGACACGAGTAGCAAACGCAATCGAAGCAGGTATTGTAATGGTAAACTGTCCATTCTCTGCAATGCCAGGTACACCATTTGGTGGTTACAAACAATCAGGATTTGGCCGTGAACTTTGTATTGAAACTCTAGATTTATATACAGAAACAAAGAGTATTATCTCTTATTACGGTAATCGTCCATTAAATCCACTTGGCCTATAAAAAATGAAAAAGAATAGGGGATTGTTCTCCTATTCTTCTATTTTTTCATTTGCTAAGTGTTTCAAAGACTTATCTCCAAAACATTTACTATAAGTTTTCCAACTAGTGGGAGGATTATTATGAAAGTAAAACATATATCAATAATTGGTTCTGGTGTTATGGGTCGAGGAATTGCATATGTATCCGCAATCGGTGGATTTACAACTACGTTAATTGATGTAAATGGTCAAGCATTGCAAAGTGCAGAAAAAGAGATTAACAGTATTTTTGAAAAAGGACTTAAACGCGGAAAATTGACTGAGCAAGAAGCTGCTTTAGGACAAGCGAAACTATCTTATACTACGAACCTTGCTGAAGGGGTAAGTAACGCAGATTTAATTATCGAAGCGGTGCCTGAAAAAAGGGACATAAAGAAGTCTGTATTTGAGCAGATGGAAAAGTATGCTCCATCTACTTGCCATTTTGCAACAAATACATCTACAATGAGCCCTACTGAAATCGCTTCTTATGCAGGGCGTCCGGAACGTACGATTGCAATGCATTTCTTTAACCCTGTTCATCGAATGAAGCTAGTTGAAATTGTGCGCGGATTAGAAACAAACGATGAAACTGCACAACTTATTCGAGAAGTTGCTGAACAAATGGGGAAAGAAACTGTGGTTATTAATGAATTCCCTGGTTTTGTAACAAGTCGTATTAGCGCACTTGTTGGAAATGAAGCATTTTATATGCTACAAGAAGGACTAGGAACACCTGAGGAAATCGATAAAGCGATTAAATTAGGATTAAATTATCCAATGGGTCCATTTGAATTAGTAGATTTAGTAGGGTTAGATGTTCGCTTAAATAACTTACGTTACTTACACGAAAAATTAGGAGAAAAATATAGACCAGCACCGCTTTTAGAGCAGTATGTACAAGCAGGTCGACTTGGCCGTAAAAGTGGACGTGGTGTTTATGACTATACAGACGATAAAGAGTTGGTGAAAAAATGAATGAAGTAGTTATTGTTGATGCAGTTAGAACTCCAATAGGTCGATATAAAGGTGCGTTAAAATCTGTAAGACCAGATGATTTAGGTGCAATTGTTATTAAGGCGTTAATTGAACGTAATCCGAATGTTCCAGTGGATCAAATAGAAGATGTTGTGTTAGGAAATGCCAACCAAGCCGGTGAAGATAACCGTGACGTAGCGAGGATGTCTGCTTTACTTGCAGGGTTACCTATTGAAGTGGGTGGTACAACGATAAATCGACTTTGTGGTTCTGGTATGGATGCTGTTCATTATGCAGCACGTGCCATTATGGCTGGTGAAGGGGAAATTTTCATTGCGGGTGGTACGGAAAGTATGACTCGTGCACCTTTTGTAATGGCAAAGGCGGAAAGTGATTTTCCACGAGGCGATTTAAAAATGTTTGATACAACAATTGGCTGGCGTTTTACAAATCCAAAATTGCATGAGATGTATGGTTCTGACTCAATGCCACAAACAGCTGAAAATGTAGCACAAAGATATCAAATTAGTCGTGAAGAACAGGATCAATTCGCCTTTGAAAGCCAACAACGTGCAAAAAGGGCGATTGAAGAAAATCGTTTCAAAGAGGAAATCGTACCTGTTGAAATTAAAGATAGAAAAGGCAATGTAACAATTGTGGATAAAGATGAACATCCACGTCCTGACACAACCCTTGAAAAATTGGCGCAATTACGTCCAATTTTTGATGGTGGCACGGTTACAGCAGGGAATGCATCAGGTGTAAACGATGGTGCCTCTGCATTATTACTCATGAGTGCATCCAAAGCGAAAGAGTTAGGGCTTAAACCATTAGCGAAATATGTAACGGGTGCAATTGCTGGTTTGGAACCTGCAGTAATGGGATTAGGTCCAATTGACGCTTCACGTAAAGCATTAAAACGTGCAGGACTTTCCGTAGCAGATATTGGCTTAGTTGAAATTAATGAAGCTTTTGCATCTCAATCAATCGAATGTGTTAAACAACTAGAATTAGATAGTTCTAAGGTTAACGTGAATGGTGGGGCAATTGCTTTTGGTCATCCATTAGGTGCAAGTGGAGCTCGTATTTTGACGACATTAATCTATGAAATGCAAAAACGTGACGTACAATACGGATTAGCGACAATGTGTATCGGTGTTGGACAAGGCATTGCAACAATTATCGAAAAGGTTGAACAATAATTGTAAGAGTTGTCCCAAAACGTAAATTTTTGAGACAGCTCTTTTCCGCATAAGTCAGTATTAGTAGGGAGGATTTTAATGTCAGTTGTCTTATTCGAAGTAAAAAATCATATTGCTTACGTGACGGTCAATCGTCCCGAAGTATTAAACTGTTTTAATTACGAAACGTTATCAAGTTTACAAGAAACAGTGGATGAAATTGCGAAAAATAATGATATTCGGGTAGTCATCTTCACAGGTGCTGGGACGAAAGCATTTAGTGCAGGTGCAGATTTAAAGGAACGAAAAATGTTAAATGATGAACAAGTAAGACGTAACGTAAAAGCGATTCGTGACGTGTTTAATAGCATTGCTGAATTACCTCAACCAACGATTGCTGCAGTAAATGGGCATGCGCTTGGTGGTGGTTTTGAATGGTTATTGGCATGTGATTTTGCAATTGCTGCTGAGCATGCGAAACTGGGCCTTACTGAAACAAGTTGGGCGATTATTCCAGGTGCAGGTGGAACACAGCGTTTGCCACGCTTAATTGGTGAAATGAAAGCAAAAGAAATGATATTTACAGCGAAAAAATTAACTGCTGAAGAAGCACTAGCAGAGGGCATTGTGTTAAAAGTAGTGCCAGCGGAAGAAGTAATTTCAGCAAGTGAAGAATTGGCAAAGGCAATTATGAAAAATGGTCCTATTGCTGTGCGACAAGCAAAATATGCGATTACAAAGGGTATGAATACGGATTTAGCTACAGGTTTAAAAATTGAAACGGAAGCTTATGAAGTGGTAATACCGACAAAAGATCGAATAGAAGCTTTACAGGCGTTTAATGAAAAAAGAGAGCCGAAATTTTTAGGTGAATAAAACACGCTATTATAATAGTAGAAACTAATATAAAAATAATAGAATCAGAAACTAAATAGCGTGTTTCTGATTCTAACCTGATACATATTTACTTATTGAATACTTGTTTATATTGAATTCCTTTTTGTACATATGTATCAATTGAAAGTTGAATAAGCTCTAAATCTTTTTCATTTATTTGACGCACGACTTTACCTGGAGATCCAACAACGAGGGAACGAGGTGGTATTTTAGTTCCTTGTGTAAGTAATGTATTTGCCCCAATGATGCATTCTTCACCAATTTCAACATGATCTAAAATAACAGAACCCATTCCAATGATAGAGCGATTTCCAATTTTACAACCATGTAATACGACTTGGTGACCAACTGTTACTTCATCCCCAATGATGACAGGTGCACCTTCAAAATGGTGGATTGTTGAATTATCTTGTATACTGCATCTTTCGCCTATTTGAATGAGATCTTCATCACCGCGAAGGACGGCATTGAACCAAATTGTAGATTGAGCGCCTATTTTTACATCCCCAATAATATAGGCTCCAGGTGCAACAAATACTGTTTCATCCACAATTGGTTTTTTGTCTAGATAAGGTACAAGCATTTCAACATCCCCTTTTTTAATATTTTAATTATTCCAAAAATAGTATATCATAATTTTAAGTGAGGTGCATTCTATGAAACGTTTATGTAGATTACTAAATATCGAATATCCTATTATTCAAGGCGGTATGGGTAATATAAGTAATGCAACAATTACATCCGCTGTTAGTAACGCTGGTGGTCTTGGAACAATTGGTAGTGGCGTAATGACACCAGAAGAAGTAGAAAAATTAATCGTTGAGACTAAAAGTAAAACATCAAAACCATTTGCTATTAATATTCCAATAAACGTGAATCCACATTCGAAAGAATTAGTAGATTTAGCAATCAAACAACAGGTACCAGTTGTTTCACTATCAGCAGGCAATCCAGCAGCATTTATTGATAAACTACATGATGCTGGGATTAAAGTGATTGTAGTAGTGGCTGCAGTTAAGCATGCACAAAAAGCGGAGGCAGCAGGTGCAGATGTACTTGTGGCAGAAGGATTTGAAGCTGCAGGTATCAATTCAAATTTAGAACTTACAACGATGACACTTATTCCTCAAATTACAAAAGCGGTCTCTATCCCTGTTGTTGCCGCTGGGGGAGTGGGAGATGGTCGTGGTTTGGCAGCTGCATTGATGTTAGGTGCTTCAGGTGTACAAATGGGCACACGGTTTATCGCAACTCAAGAAATGCCAGTACATGCTTATTATAAAGAAAGACTATTAAAAGCAAGTGATCAGGAGACGATGGTTCTAGGTCGTTCAGTAAACCAGGTGCGTAGAGTGTTACGAGATACTTATGCTAAAAATATTTTGGAACAAGAAAAAGCTGGTATCACGTTAGAAGAGTATAATGAAAAAACAAGTGAACCTTATCACATTAAAGGGGCAATTGAAGGAAATGGTGAAGAAGGTTATATGAATAGTGGTCAAATAGCCGGTTTAATTAACCATTTGCCAACAGTTGAAGAATTAATACAAGATATAATGAAAGAAATGCGCGAACAGTTAGCAGTTGTGTATAATGAATATAATGTAGAAGAGGCTTCCATTTAAAGAAGCCTCTTTTTTTCGTTAACTTTTTAAGTCTGTCATATATGGATGATGTTGAACATCATATAAAGAATCTTTTTTCTGTAAATCATTATCTTTTTCAAATATCTGTTCGAAAAAGCGACTAGCTGGTTCCGCTAAAATTTTGTAATACTGTTTGAATAATAAAGCAGCGTGGTTACCACTCCACATTTGAGGGAGTAATTCATTTGGGAGGCCAGGGTCAATAAAGAGGAATTTACGGTATTCATGAACAAGTTTAGAACGTTCTACAAAACATTCTGCATCTGTCATTTCACCTTGAGCAATAATACTCTGATGAATAATAAATTTTTTACTGTATTCATCAATAAATTCTTCGTAACGCTTTTCAATACTTTCTAAATCCCAACTTTTCCTAACTAGTAATTGCTCATCTTTAGGTCCAAAATAATCAGCGACAAAAAATTCAACATAATCTTCAATGCCGTATTTTTGAATAAGGATTTTTACTTCATTTACAAGATTATTTGGTGTTATCCAACAACCGTTAGAAAATGAACCAAAACCACTCCAATGTAATTCGCGTCGTAGTTCATCACGAATATGACGATCCTCTTCTGGAATTGTATACATTAAGATAAGCCATTTACCATCCCATTTAGTCGATTTCAATTTAAAAATACGATTACCTGCTTCTTGAATCCGTTGTTCTCCGCGTTTTGTTAAGAAGTAATAGCTTTTATTACTTTTCTTTTCAGAACTTAGCCATCCTTGTTTCACCATACGTGAAACAGCTACGCGAACGGTTTGTTCATTATGTCCAAATTCCTTTAATAATCGAATTAAGCTGCCGATCCATATTTTTGAACCGTAGTGACAAATATAATCACCAAAGAGTGTAAATATCATTGATTGTGCTTTCAAATAAAAGTACTCCTTTCTTTGGAAAGTCGTTATTATAATGAATCTATATAAAAGGGGCTAGTTTATTAGTAAAAGTAGTAAAGAATATACTTATTACTAGGATACCATTTTCTGAAAAATGAATCAAAATGTATATTTTTTATCATTAAGCTAGGATTTCTTGTAAAAAAGAAGTACAAACCATTTAGTTTGTACTATTAAATAGGTGTATATGAATTCGTTGTTTTCGCAGCTGAACGAGCGTTCTCCATTTTTCTAATGTCTAGCTGCGGCGGCTAGGCTCTTGCGACGCTTCAACTCTTCCTGCGAAGGCAAAAAGCGCCTTCTTGTCAGAGTTTCCAGCGCATGTCGAGCCTGAACGAGCCGCCTCCGCTTTTCGAATGTCCAGCTTCGCGCGTTAGCTCCTCGGCAACTTCAGAATCGTCTTCAAGGGCAAAAAGCGCCCTTTTGTCGATTCTTCCAGTTGCTGTCGGAGCTGAACGAACGCGCTCCGCTTTTCTTTATTGTCCAGCTGCGGCGGCTAGGCTCTCGTGACGCTTCGACTTCTTCTTCGTAGGCAAAAAGCGCCTTCTTGTCTAAGTCTCCGAAGTACACGGATGTACAAGTGCCGACAATGCCACACGATGTGGCGTTTTTGTCGGCCAGCGCGTGTCGAGCCTGGGAGAGCCGCCTACGCTTTTCTACTTATTTAATTGATCTGATATTTGTTGGATTTTGTCTGCATTTAGTTGAATGAATGTGACGAATCCATTTAGCATCATATGTGAAATAATCGATGTTAGAATGCGTTTTGTTTTGTAGTATAGGAATGCAAAAACGAAACCGCTAATTGTATATAAGATAATATGGGTAAAGTCTATATGGATTGCAGCAAAGATGATTGAACTAACAATACCAGCTACCCAAAAATTTTGGGTTTGAATGATTGACCCAAACACAACACGACGAAAAACCAATTCCTCTAATATTGGACCAAATAATACAGTCGTAATAATCATGATTGGAGCAATTTCAGTAACTAACATAATTGTTTCAGTGTTTTCTGACCCGAATTCTATTCCGAGCGCTAATTCAATGTAAGCACCAATTGTCTGCCCTAAATACACTAAGAAGAAACCCATTATCCCCCAACCGATTGATACGGGAATAGATGCTTTCTCTCCATTAAATACATTCCAGAAGTTTTTATTTTTACTCATTAAAATGATACAAACAACAAAAGCAATCGCTGCAGTGACTGATGACCACCAAGCTGCTAATGTAATCCCAGCATTTACTCCATCTTTACTAATAAATTGAAGGAAAAACTCCCTTATTGGTGGAATTAATAATATAAAACTAGATAGCTGAAAGAGAATGTAGGTCAGTAAAACGTAAAAGGCCGTTTTTTGCGTTTGAAATTTCTTAGGAGTACTCAATAGAAAATATCCCTCTTTCTAAAAATAGAGTTTAAAACATAGGTTATGTAGACAAACTTAATCAGGTGTCTAAAGATATCCAACTATATTCTATTGTAGTTGAAATTGGTAAGAAAACAAAATTTTTTAATGCATGATACTTGCAAAACTAAAACTAATTCTTTATTATTATAGATGTGTTAGCACTCAGGTTAAGGGAGTGCTAATAAAGATATTTAAACTAAAATTCGTAGGAGGTTGTTTCACTTGTTAAGACCATTAGGTGATCGTATCATTATCGAACTAGTTGAGGTGGAAGAAAAAACACAATTCGGAATTGTACTTCCAGATTCAGCAAAAGAAAAACCACAAGAAGGAAAAGTTGTTGCTGTGGGAACTGGTCGTGTACTAGATAACGGCACACGTGTCGAACTTGAAGTAAAAGAAGGCGATACTATCATCTTCTCTAAATACTCAGGTACAGAAGTGAAATATGAAGGTAAAGAATATTTAATCTTACGTGAATCTGACGTATTAGCTATCCTTGGCTAATCTTTAAAATTTAAATTATTCATCAAAAAGAGCGCCTCTACATATATATGAATTGTTTGGCGCTTGCATGCTACTTTTGATTTTTCAATAGAATAAAACTGGAGGTAAGCAACAATGGCAAAAGATATTAAATTCTCTGAAGAAGCACGTACATTAATGCTTCAAGGTGTTGATAAATTAGCAAATGCTGTAAAAGTTACATTAGGGCCAAAAGGTCGTAACGTAGTTTTAGAGAAAAAATTTGGTTCACCTTTAATTACAAATGACGGTGTAACAATTGCGAAAGAAATCGAACTTGAAAACCCATACGAAAACATGGGTGCAAAATTAGTTGCTGAAGTTGCATCTAAAACAAACGAAATCGCTGGTGACGGTACAACAACTGCAACTGTTTTAGCTCAAGCGATGATTCGTGAAGGTCTTAAAAACGTAACTGCTGGTGCAAACCCAGTTGGTATCCGTAAAGGTATGGACAAGGCTGTTGCAGCTGCTATTGAAGAATTACAAGCTATCTCTCGTCCAGTAGAAAACAAAGAAGCAATTGCACAAGTTGCTGCAATTTCTGCTGCTGATGAAGAAGTAGGTGCATTTATCGCGGATGCAATGGAACGTGTTGGTACTGATGGAGTTATTACAATTGAAGAATCTAAAGGTTTCACAACTGAGTTAGATGTAGTAGAAGGTATGCAATTTGACCGTGGTTATGCATCTCACTACATGGTAACTGATACAGATAAAATGGAAGCTGTATTAGACAACCCTTACATTCTAATTACAGATAAAAAGATTTCTTCAATTCAAGAAATCCTTCCATTATTAGAGCAAGTTGTTCAACAAAGCCGTCCATTATTAATTATTGCGGAAGACGTTGAAGGTGAAGCTCTTGCTACTTTAGTATTAAACAAATTACGTGGTACATTCAACGTAGTAGCTGTTAAAGCTCCAGGATTCGGTGATCGTCGTAAAGCAATGCTTGAAGATATTGCAATCTTAACTGGTGGTCAAGTAATCACTGCTGACCTTGGTTTAGATTTAAAAACAGCTGACGTAACTTCTTTAGGACGTGCTGGTAAAGTTGTAGTATCTAAAGACAATACAACAATTGTTGAAGGTACAGGAAACAGCGATGCAATTGAAAATCGCGTAAACCAAATCCGTGCTCAAATCGCAGAAACTACTTCTGAATTTGATAAAGAAAAATTACAAGAACGCCTTGCTAAATTAGCTGGTGGTGTAGCAGTAATCAAAGTTGGTGCTGCAACAGAAACTGAATTAAAAGAACGTAAATTACGTATCGAAGACGCATTAAACTCAACTCGTGCTGCAGTAGAAGAAGGTATTGTATCAGGTGGTGGTACTGCACTTCTAAACGTTTATGGCGCAGTTGAAAAAGTACTTGATACTGTAGAAGGCGATGTTGCGACTGGTGTGAAAATCGTATTACGTGCCCTTGAAGAACCAGTACGTCAAATCGCTAACAACGCAGGTCTTGAAGGTTCAATTATCGTTGACCGCTTAAAACGCGAAGAAGCAGGTGTTGGTTTCAACGCTGCTAACGGTGAATGGGTAAGCATGATTGAAGCTGGTATTGTTGACCCAGCGAAAGTTACTCGTTCAGCTCTTCAAAACGCTGCATCTGTAGCTGCTCTATTTTTAACAACTGAAGCAGTAGTAGCAGACATTCCAGAACCAGCTCCAGCAATGCCAGATATGAGTGGCATGGGCGGTATGGGCGGCATGATGTAATCCTTGTGTGACAAGGGTTTGCGGATTTTTAACTCAAGTGTGAAAAAATAACCCCCAAGAATTCCGTCTCAAAAGTGTTACTTTCAATTTACCACTTCTCAGAAATTAATCTGAGAGGTGGTTTTTTGTTTTGGTGCTGAAGCTATCGTTAAAACTACATTTTATTTTTATCAGTATTCTAAATTTTATAATTTGGAAATTGCAGAAGTTGGTCAAAGGGAAAGACTTATGACCAGCTTCTTTTTTATTTACTTAGGGGTTATAATCCCTAAATTTATTGATCAACTACTAAGAAAGGTGATTAGAATATCTGTCGTTTCTTGTAGAATATCGGTCATTATGAAACTTATAAAATCATTGAAGAAAATATTTGTGTGCATAATCATGTACTTAAACCGTGAGTTTATCTGCATTGGCTGCGATTTTATCAGTTTTTCAAATAATTATAATATTTTGAATATTGTTTACAACCAAAAATGCAACAGTTATATTATTTGTAAGAAACTGATAATTATCTTTCATTGGGAGAGTGATAGAATTGGGAAGCAATATGAAGGTATATGTACTAGATAACGGTCACTTAACGTTAGATCGTAATCTTGTTCATCCAGCATATAATCCGGCGATGGTATCAAATCCAAATCCTGATCATGAATTGATAAATCTTCCAGTATGGACACTTCTGATTGATCATCCTGAAGGGAAAATACTGTTTGATGCAGCTATTCATCCGAATGCACAAGGAGAGAATGGACGTTGGATTAAAAAAGAACAACTCGTTGCACCTTATTTTGCAACGGAAGAACAACTTCTGCCGAATCGCTTAAAACAATTAGGGGTTTCACCAGAAGAAATAAAGTATGTGGTTATGTCCCATCTACACTCAGATCATTCAGGATGCTTGGAGTATTTTGTAAACGCAACCATTATTGTTCATGATGATGAACTTAAAAATACAATGAAACTTTTTGCAATGACGAAAGATATGGGTGTGTATTGTTGGAACGATATTAATGAATGGGTAAAGGCTGAGTTAAATTGGAAAACAATTTTACCAGAAGAAGATGAAATTGAACTAGTTGAAGGGGTAAAAATATTAAATTACGGATCTGGACATGTTTGGGGATTGCTCGGACTTCATCTTGATTTACCGAAAGAAGGAGGAATTATTTTAGCTTCTGATGCAGTTTACACAGAACTAAATTATGGACCTCCAGCAAGAACAACAGGATTTGTCTATGATACATTAGGGTATTTTAAAGCTGTAGAAAAAATAAGAGATTACGCTGAAAAAACGAACTCTAAAGTATGGTTTGGCCATGATGCAAATCAGTTTGAAACATTAGTGAAATCTACTGAAGGCTATTATGAATAAGGGGGAAACATTAATGGTAACTAGTACAAAAGTAAAAGGCACTGTAGCAATTATGACAATTCCAGATAAATTAACATTTGAAGAATTTGAATTACCAGAAGTAGAAGCTGGTGGCATTCTAGTAAAAGTTGTTCGCGCGAATGTTTGTGGTTCTGATGTTGGTATATTAAATGGCGAAAGCCCTTTCAATCGAGTATTAGGTCATGAAATGGTTGGGGAGGTTGTAAAGTTAGGTGAGGGAGTATCAACGGATTATGCTGGAAATCCAGTACAAATTGGAGATCGTGTAGCGGCAACTTACTTCCAAATTTGTAGAAAGTGTAGACCATGTTTAGACGGGCGATTCCATTTATGTTTAAACTCATATGCTCACTGGACGAAGGAGCCAAATGAAACACCACATTTCCATGGTGCGTTTGGTACTCACTATTATATCTATCCAAATCAATTCTTCTATAAAGTTCCTGATAATGTGCCGGATTCAGCTGCAGCGAGTGCAAACTGTGCACTATCACAAGTTTACTTCGGGCTAGATGAAGCGAAGGTACGTTATGGCGATACGGTTCTTGTTCAAGGAGCAGGTGGTCTTGGTTTAAATGCAGCAGCAGTTGCAAAAGAAATTGGAGCTACGGTCATCGTCATCGATGGTGTTAAGAGTCGCTTGGAGAAAGCCAAACAATTTGGCGCAGATTACTGCATCGATATGAATGAGTTCGATACGGTAGAAAAGCGTGTCCAAGCGATATTAGATCTTACAGATGGAAACGGTGTTGATGTAGCTTTAGAAGTTACCGGAGTAGGACCTGCTTTAAATGAAGGAATCAAACATTTACGAGTTGGTGGAAGATATGTAAGTATCGGTAATAACACACCTGGTAAAACAATTGATTTTGATCCAGGGTTAATGACGCGTAAAGCAATTAATATTATTTCTCTAGTTCGCTACAATCCATGGTATTTAAATAAAGCATTGCAATTCTTATCAAAAACAATCGATAAATATCCATTTGGAGAAATGCTGGATAAAGAATTTAAGTTAGAGGAATTATATGATGCTTTAGATCAATCAGCTCAACGTAAAGTTACGAGAGCATCAATTGTTATAGATTAATAGAAGTATTCACAAGAGGGTAAATGGAAAGTGTTAATCCCCTTCCATTTATCCTCTTTTAAACTCTAAAGAATGTTAAATCAATTTGAATAAGGGGGAAAATAGGATTTAAAAACTTATAGGGAGATGAATGGCGGAATAATAAAAGGGGGTGTGCTCCATGGTAGGAGTAATGTCTGGATTTTTTATCGTATTGATGATTATTGGAACATCAGTAGGTGTATCACTTGCTATTACTGGTATTTTTCTAATGATTCAACATGGTGGAATTCCTTTAAGTACAATCAGTCAAATAATCTTTGATAATTTAACAAGTTATACATTCGTAGCGATACCATTCTTCATATTTGCTGGGAACTTATTAATGTATGGTCCAATCCTAACTTCAATTGTAAATTTTGCAAACCAATTATTTAAGAAGGTTACAGGTGGACTTGCAATAGGGGTTATGTTTGTCAGCATATTTTTCGGAGCAATTTCAGGTTCAAGCGCTGCATCAACTGCTGCCATAGGGGGAGCTACAAGTAAAGCGATGGAATCCCTTTATCCTAAAAAGTTCGTTGCAGGTTTAGTTGCTTCGGGAGGAACTTTAGGTTTAATGATTCCGCCAAGTTTAGCGTTTATTGTTATCGGAGGAATTATTGGAATTCCGATCATGGATTTATTTACAGCAGGTCTTGGCGCTGGGATTATTCAGGGGCTTATATTGTGCGTAACTGTTTATATTATTGCAAAAGTAAGAGGATGGAAGCCTGCATCGGAAGAGAAGGAAGCGCCTAAAGTTTACTTTGGGAAATTAGGTAAGTATCTATTAAGTAGTTGGGCAATTCTACTGTTACCTGTATTTATTATCGGTGGTATTTTCATGGGAGTTTTTACACCAACTGAAATTGCAGCGGTTTCTGCAATATACGCATTATTTTTAGTAATGGTTGTTTACAAAGCATTGACTGGAAAAGAATTAGTTGGGGTTATCAAAGACTCTATTTATAAATCTTGTATGATTTACTTAATTATCATAGGAGCACATATTTTTTCGTATGCACTTACTAGATTTGGCGTTTCTCAAGCGATAATTGATTTTTTAGTGAATCTTGAAATGACAACTTGGCAATTTTTATTAGTTGTTAACCTATTACTTTTATTCTTAGGAATGTTTATGGATGGATCAGCAATGACGGTATTAATGGCACCATTACTATTTCCTTTAGCTGCACACTTTGGTATTGATCCAGTTCACTTCGCTGTGATTATGGTGGCTAATAGTGAACTTGGTACATTAACACCACCAGTGGGGATAAATCTATTTGTAATGAGCGGCGTCTCCAAGATGCCTGTTATGGATGTAGCAAGAGGTGTTGCACCATTCTTTATCGCGTTAATTATTTTCCTATTACTCGTTACGTATATTCCGGCAATAAGTTTGTTCTTACTGTAGATTTTTTGTTGGACTAAGGAGGGATTAAATGTGAAATCTATTAAAAGGGTAATAGAATTTATTGAAGAAAATCTTTTGGCGAATCTCTCAGTTATTTTATTTTCCATTTCTTTATTATGGATGCTATTTGAAGCTACAGCACGTTTCCTATTTTCCTATTCGATTAATGCTTCAGAGGAAATTGTAACTTTCGGGATTTTTGGGGCAATCATGCTGTCCCTTGCAGAGGCGGGGAAAAAGGGATACCACATTCGGATTGATTTAGTTTTAGAACGATTGCCGAAAAAGGTTATCACATTACTAGAAATCATTAACCGTGTGTTTGGTTGTGTATTCGCTGTGATTATATTGTATTCTAGTTATCTTTATATTCCGTTTTTATACGAAATGGGTACGTCTAGTGCATCAACAATGCGTTTACCAATGTGGCTTGTATATTCGGTAATCCCTGTTGGTGGTGGATTACTATTGCTTTATTACTTTAGAGAATTAGTTGGGCACATTAAGGATTTTTTCCAAAAAGAAGAGAAAGTAGAAAAAGAAACAGAAATGGAAATCGGAATATTAGAAGAAAATCTGTAGGCAACATTTATTTAATTTTATTTCACAATTAGGTAGTGTCAAAACTTCTATGAAAAATTGAAAAACACAAGGTATTGGGCGATAAGTACTCTCCGAACGAGGGGACAATCGCTCTTGACAAACATTCCGAAAAGGTTGCGCCCATATTTTTGAGGGCGAAGGGGAAAAAGTAGGCACACCAAATAACCCTCGCCAAATACCAATTTTAACCTTTTCTCCATTCGGTTTGTCAAGAGTTCGCTACGCCGATTGTCATTCGTATGTAGTTATTTGAGGGCTCTGCTAAAAAAAGTAGGCTGCGGTTATTTCGTTAACTCCAATTGGGCCAGTTCAATCAGTTTTGTCCAACGTGCTGGCATATGTGGCATCTGGTCCAACTCTGGAATCATGACCGGCACACGCTTTTCCAGCTTTGCATGCGGTCGAAGGAAATTAAAATAGGCCACAAACATCGTCACAAACGATACCGAGCCAGCTTCGGAACCAAAGCCTGTTGTCGCACGGTAATGCCCTTTAAATGTCCGGTTTAGACGTTCGATAATTTGTTTCAACCAACGATATTCGGCTGACACTGGATCTTCGTTCGTTAAGCCTATCACTTGTGTCACATCAAACCAAATGTCATGTTGTGCGAAAAAGTGTTGTGCTAATAAGTAAATGGGGTTGCCATCCACGATTAAATTCAGGTTTTCGGGAATCTCCTTGAACTTTTGTAAAACATCATCGATTGCTTTAATGGCAGACAATGTATCGCGATTAGGCGAAACACGGTAAGAGAGAATAACTTTTTTCGCCGCATCAAAGAAAAAGAATAAGTAATGCCATTTCCCATTAACCCGAATATACGTTTCGTCGCCACAAAATTGATCGGACAGTTCATAAGGATAACCATCAACGAAGGGCTTCATCAAGATGGAGACACTGTTCACGTAATTTAATATCGTTTGATGTGAAATGGAAACATTATGTATGTCTTGCATAATCGCTGCTGTTTTCCGTGCTGAAATACCGTAATTCACATGGTATGTCAAAATCAATCCAAGTGTATGGGATGACGTATGAATCCGTGATAAATCTACACGTGGTTTTACTGGTGATGCTGGAGATAAAGGTTGATAATCAAACAAAAATTCACGATAAATATAACGCACTTTAAACGCCTGTGGATCTTGTTTAAATCGGGTCTTTTCTTCCTTACTCATTCGACCTATATTGGATAAATAATAGGAACACTGATTACTTTTACACTTCCAAATGTGAAAATCTTTTCGCTCTTTAATTTTCTCTAAGGTCTTCATACAGTGGGGGCAACGAAGAATAGCCTCTTTCTGATAGCGACTTTTTTGATTAAATAAGCAATCACATACCTTACATTGATATTGTCCTTTTGCACCATTATTCGCATACAAATACGAGGAAGGTGCACCACACTTAGGACAACAGAGGTTTTCAGGTACTTTTGATTTGGACTTGGCGTGTCGTCTTACAGGCTTTAATTCTTTGCCATGTTCATGGAAGTAGGCGATTAGTAAATCCTGAAAGGATGCTTTTTCAGGTTGATACAGAATGGGTAACTTATCAACTTGTAACTTGCGGTATTCTTTATTAATTGGCTGTTCAGGACGCACACTTCCAACAGCCTTACCAAATATTATCACCATTAATATTTTAATTATTTTTTCTTGGTACTTGATAAATTCAATTAAATACGCTAATAATTGAGGGTACAAACTTGTCACTTCCTTTTTGGGTAGTTTTGTGTGTGGTAACCTCAACTAACACCAAAATCCAGGGGGTGGCAAGTTTTTTTGCGTAAAAGACTATAAAACCAACGATTATTAGCGATTTATATATATAAGTTTTGACAATACGCACAATTATAGGGGGATGGAAATATGAAAAAAATGTATAAAGGTTTTACTTTATTTGCTTTACTTGTAGTATCTGCAATCATTCTAGCAGCATGTGGTGGTAGTGAAACGGAAAGTGGAGAAGCAGCAGAAGCAGAGACGTATACAATGGTTTTAACCAATGAAGTAGCAACAACTCATGCAAAACACTTAAAAATGGAAGAGCTTGCGAAAATGATTGAAGAGAAAAGTGGTGGAAGAATCAAGACTGAAATTTATCCATCAAAACAGTTATATACTGATGCTGATGCAGTTAGTTCACTAGGGTCAGGTTCTGTTCATATGGCTTGGCCACCAACTGCACAGCTAGAGAAAATTAACGAAGAGGTAGGAGTTGTGGGTCTACCGTTTTCATTAAGAAACGATTTATTATTAGAAAGCGTAGATTATAAAAATGATTTAAATGATCTTTTATCAGGATTCTTAAATGAAAAAAATATTAAACATTTAGGTATTTTACGAGCAACTGGTGGAGTGATTATTACAACAAAGAAGGAAATTAAAGATGTGAAAGATTTTGAAAACTTAAAACTAAGTATTGCTGGCGGACAAACTCAAATTAACATTATGAGCGATATCGGGGCAAACGCTATTTCAATGCCTATTTCTGAGGCACCAACGTCTTTAGCTCAAGGTGTGGTAGATGGAGTATTTACTTCTCCGAATGCATGGTCTACAGGTATTGGCGACATTGGTAAGTACGGTACAATTATTGAAGGATTTGTTCCTATGACATATTCAATGGTAATTGATGGAAAATGGTTTGACCAATTACCTAAAGATTTACAAGATGTAATTGTAGAAGCATCAAATGAAGTAGTTAATAGTTATGCCCAAAATAGTATTGATGCAGATGCAAAAGAAATTGAAGTTGTAAAAGAATATGCACAGATTACTGAATTTACAGAAGATCAAATTGCTGAAATTAAAGAAATGGTACAGCCAAGTTTAAAAGACTTTGAAGAGAAGTTCCCAGAAGCTTACGAGAAATTTAAAGCAATTGACGAAAAATATTAATAGTGATCAAATAACCGCTCCTATTCAAGGAGCGGTTATTTTTATGAAAAAAATCAAATGTTTGAATGTTTAGAATAAATATAAATTTTTGAAAATTGTTTACAATAGAAATTTTAAAAGTTATGATTATTGTAATAATTGAAGTTAAAGTTGTTTTAAATAGAGTAATATTTTGTTTATTCTAGAATTTTGCAAATGAATTTAAGTGCTATTCAGTTAAATCAGACTCTACTATTAAAATCTCCAATGTTAACAGCAAAAAATAGGGAAAGGAGCAGAGAAATTGAATACACATGAGACAAATGAAATGGATCTAATGGAATCAATTGTTTTATCGTTAAATAAAAAAATGAGGTTGTTTGAACCTGTCTTAGAGACAATAGAAGAAGGAATTGAAATTTGTGATGAGAATGGGAATATCCTTTACGCAAACAACAATTTTTTTAAATTATCTGGAATAAAAAAAGAAGAGAGGTTGCATAAAAACATATTTGATGTTCATCCGGAAGGTGTACTAGTAGAAATTTTACGAACAAAACAACCAAAAGTAAATATCGTTACAGCAACTCCTGGAAGAATAGGCGAAGCATTTACTAGTGGTTATCCACTGTTTGCCGGTGGTGACTTTTTAGGAGCTGTCATCATAATTAAGGACCTCTCTCAAACAATCGATATTTCTCGTAAATACAATAAGCAACAAACCTATTTAACGGAGATTTATAGAAACACTGCAAAGTTTGTAGTGAGTGATATTGTTTGTGAAGAACCGAAAATGAAAGAACTTGTGCAAAAAATATTAGAGTTGTCCGATATATTGGAACCTGTTGTATTACAAGGGGAAACAGGAGTAGGCAAAAGCATGTTTGCCGAGGCTATTCATTTACATAGTTCGAGAAATGATAGTCCATTTATTCGGTTTAATTGTTCAAAGTATACCGATAAAGAAGTGAAATATCTGCTTTTCGGCTATGAAAAAAATGCCTTTCCAGAAGCGTCAAGAACTAAAATTGGCCTACTTGAACTTGCAAGTAAAGGTACATTATATCTCGATCATATTGATCGGTTATCTTTAGCAACGCAAACAGAAATTGTTCATGCTTTAACAGAGAAAGTGGTCAAAAGAATTGGGAGTACATTACCTATACCAATAGAACCACGAATTGTCGCTTCCATGAATACAAAGTTAGAAGAACTTTATGAAAATGGATTAATTAGTGACATGATGTTCCATTACCTAAAAGCGAATACTTTAGAAATCATTCCTTTAAGAGAAAGAAAGAAGGATATTCCAAACTTAGTAGATGTGTTTATTAAAGAATATAAGCAGGAGTATGGTAAACCGATAAAAGGGATCACCAAGGAAGCTATCTCAATCCTTACTGAGTATCAATGGAGTGGGAATATTCGAGAATTAAAAAATATTATTAGTCGAATTGTATTAAATGCTAAGGATGAGATTATTTCCAAAGAATTGGTAATTGAGTGTTTACCATTTGATTTCGGAGACCGAAAACATCAGGGGCTTATGTCTTTACAAGAGGCTGAAAAGAAAGCGATTTCAAGAGCTCTTGATTATTATGGACATACATTAAAAGGAAAGAAACAAGCTGCAGAAATGCTCAATGTATCACTAGGTACTTTATATAACAAAATGCGTGAATACAATATTTAATTGATTTATAGGCAAAGAAAATGAATTAACTGCAAACATAGTTGATTCACAGTTATGCAGTTGTAATAAAAAACAGGGGGTAAGTAGAATGGGAAATGTTCAAAGTACAGAAAACTTAAAAAGCTATAAAATGTTTGTTGGTGGAGCTTGGGTAGAAACTTCTGAAACTAGTGCAGTAGTAAATCCAGCAACTGGAGAAAAGATTGCAGAGGTTCCTATTGCTACTATTGAAGAATTAAATCTTGCTGTTAAAGCGGCGAAGGATGCATTTGACCATGGGGAATGGAGAGATTTTCAGCCTGTTGAACGTGGAAGATTACTATATAAAGTAGCAAATCTAATCCGACAAAACCAAAAGGAAATTGCGGAAATTGAAATGCTTGATACAGGTAAACCTTTTAACATTGCCATGTTCGAAGTTGAAATTGGTGCAAGATATTATGAGTTTTATGCAGGTGTTGCTGACAAAATTATGGGTGAAACAATCCCAATTAAAGATGGTATTTTAGATTTTACAAAACGTGAGCCATTAGGGGTTACAGCGCATATTATCCCATGGAATGGACCATTCCAAATGACAAGTCGTAGTGTTGCACCAGCATTAGCAACAGGAAATACGGTTGTTATTAAACCAGCACAAGAAACGCCGCTGTCTACATTAAAGTTAGCAGAAATTTTAGATGAGGCTGGTGTTCCTAAAGGTGTTGTCAATGTTGTCACTGGTTCTGGTCGAGTAGTTGGAAATGCATTAGCAACTCACCCAGATATAAGACATATTACATTTACTGGTTCTGTTGAAACTGGTAAAACAATTATGAAAGCCGCTGCTGAAAATATCACTCCAGTAACGTTGGAACTAGGTGGAAAATCGCCACAGGTTGTATTCGCAGACGCTGATCTTGAAGAAGCTGCTAAAGTAGTTGCTAGTGCAATCACATTGAATACTGGACAAGTATGTTCAGCAGGTTCTAGGTTACTAGTTGAACGTTCAGTGCATAAAGAATTCGTAGAAAAAGTAAAGACACATATGGAAACATTAAAAATTGGTTCTAGTGAAGATAATGCCGATATCGGTCCTCTTATTACGAAGAATCAATTAGAAACAGTTGAAGCCTATGTTCAATACGCAAAAGATAATGGAGCAAAAATTCACTGTGGTGGTAAACGACCAAACATTGATTCAAATGGTTTCTACTATGAACCGACTTTAGTAGATGGAATAGCACCAGACAGTAAATTGGCACAAGAAGAAATTTTCGGACCAGTTTTAGTCGTGCTTCCATTCGATACAAAAGAAGAAGCACTAGAAATTGCTAATGGTACGGAATTTGGTCTTTCAGCGGGTATTTGGACGTCAAATATAAATACTGCACATTGGTTAGCCGACCGTATCAAATCTGGCCAAGTTTATATTAATAGTTATAGCGTTGGAACAGGTGTTGAAATTCCATTTGGTGGCTCTAAGAAGAGTGGTATCGGAAGGGAAAAAGGTCTAGAAGCGTTAAAATATTATACAGAAGTTAAAAATGTAGCGATTAAATATATGTAAGATGTAATGCGAATTGTAAAGGAGGTATCCAAAAAGATAAATTTTTTGGACACCTCTTTTCTTTCTTGATAATTATCTCATATGAATTATTGCTTCTGCAGTGATTGTTACCATCCTCGTCGCAAAGCTTCTTTAACAAAATGAATTTTCAGACAGAACATTTTTACCATTTTCAGATCAACTCAAATTTAGTTATGCTGACCTTTGATTCTCCGTTCTGCGCCAAGGATTTGATCTTGTATAAACATATTAATCATTTCTATAATCTCTTCTGGGGATTGCGTATTGTCAAAACTTATATATATAAATCGCTAATAATCGTTGGTTTTATAGTCTTTTACGCAAAAAAACTTGCCACCCCCTGGATTTTGGTGTTAGTTGAGGTTACCACACCACACAACTACCCAAAAAGGAAGTGACAAGTTTGTACCCTCAATTATTAGCGTATTTAATTGAATTTATCAAGTACCAAGAAAAAATAATTAAAATATTAATGGTGATAATATTTGGTAAGGCTGTTGGAAGTGTGCGTCCTGAACAGCCAATTAATAAAGAATACCGCAAGTTACAAGTTGATAAGTTACCCATTCTGTATCAACCTGAAAAAGCATCCTTTCAGGATTTACTAATCGCCTACTTCCATGAACATGGCAAAGAATTAAAGCCTGTAAGACGACACGCCAAGTCCAAATCAAAAGTACCTGAAAACCTCTGTTGTCCTAAGTGTGGTGCACCTTCCTCGTATTTGTATGCGAATAATGGTGCAAAAGGACAATATCAATGTAAGGTATGTGATTGCTTATTTAATCAAAAAAGTCGCTATCAGAAAGAGGCTATTCTTCGTTGCCCCCACTGTATGAAGACCTTAGAGAAAATTAAAGAGCGAAAAGATTTTCACATTTGGAAGTGTAAAAGTAATCAGTGTTCCTATTATTTATCCAATATAGGTCGAATGAGTAAGGAAGAAAAGACCCGATTTAAACAAGATCCACAGGCGTTTAAAGTGCGTTATATTTATCGTGAATTTTTGTTTGATTATCAACCTTTATCTCCAGCATCACCAGTAAAACCACGTGTAGATTTATCACGGATTCATACGTCATCCCATACACTTGGATTGATTTTGACATACCATGTGAATTACGGTATTTCAGCACGGAAAACAGCAGCGATTATGCAAGACATACATAATGTTTCCATTTCACATCAAACGATATTAAATTACGTGAACAGTGTCTCCATCTTGATGAAGCCCTTCGTTGATGGTTATCCTTATGAACTGTCCGATCAATTTTGTGGCGACGAAACGTATATTCGGGTTAATGGGAAATGGCATTACTTATTCTTTTTCTTTGATGCGGCGAAAAAAGTTATTCTCTCTTACCGTGTTTCGCCTAATCGCGATACATTGTCTGCCATTAAAGCAATCGATGATGTTTTACAAAAGTTCAAGGAGATTCCCGAAAACCTGAATTTAATCGTGGATGGCAACCCCATTTACTTATTAGCACAACACTTTTTCGCACAACATGACATTTGGTTTGATGTGACACAAGTGATAGGCTTAACGAACGAAGATCCAGTGTCAGCCGAATATCGTTGGTTGAAACAAATTATCGAACGTCTAAACCGGACATTTAAAGGGCATTACCGTGCGACAACAGGCTTTGGTTCCGAAGCTGGCTCGGTATCGTTTGTGACGATGTTTGTGGCCTATTTTAATTTCCTTCGACCGCATGCAAAGCTGGAAAAGCGTGTGCCGGTCATGATTCCAGAGTTGGACCAGATGCCACATATGCCAGCACGTTGGACAAAACTGATTGAACTGGCCCAATTGGAGTTAACGAAATAACCGCAGCCTACTTTTTTTAGCAGAGCCCTCAAATAACTACATACGAATGACAATCGGCGTAGCGAACTCTTGACAAACCGAATGGAGAAAAGGTTAAAATTGGTATTTGGCGAGGGTTATTTGGTGTGCCTACTTTTTCCCCTTCGCCCTCAAAAATATGGGCGCAACCTTTTCGGAATGTTTGTCAAGAGCGATTGTCCCCTCGTTCGGAGAGTACTTATCGCCCAATACCTTGTGTTTTTCAATTTTTCATAGAAGTTTTGACACTACCGGGGATTGATCCATTTCTTCCAGTAACCAACTCTCCACTAATCCTGCCAGGGACAATGTATAAAAGTGTGTTAGGAATGCCATATATTCTTCCGCTGCATTCGTTTTTTCTCCAAATTCATTAATGACTCTGCCAAAAATCCGATGAATATCTGAATAAAAGAAACGTTTTAAATGTCCTCGTCCTAAAGAACGCAATGCACAAATACAAAATTCCCTGTTCTCATCTAAATAATTGAAAAGTTGTAGTAATCCTTCTTTCCAAACAGATGTACTTTCAGGAAGGTCTAAAAATTGAAGAGCTTCTTGTTGGAATGTCCATTTTAGTAAATCGTAAATATCTTCAAAATGGTAATAAAAAGTTTGCCGATTCATATTCGCATGGTCTGTTAATTCACGAATTGATATTTTTTCGAGGGGTTTATTTTTCATTAACGTCTTTAAGGATGTAGCGAGTAGTCGTTTTGTTTCATCTCCATGTTTCATTTTTTCCCACTCCAGATTAAGTTGTATTTTTAAACAGAGCAACCCTAATTGTCTATATTTTAACCTCTTTTATCGTGCTAAAGTAAAATTAAAATTGTAATTTTAGAAGAAAGGTGATCCATTTTGAAGAATTGGCTAAATATACGTACTGCTTCATTTGTGTTCTGGGTAGTTATTTCGCTTATTATGATTCTTACAATGCCAAACCTAGATACATTGGTACGTGAAAAAGGTCAAACAGAAATCCCGGACTATACTCAAAGTCAAATAGCATCGGAATTATTAATAGAAATGGCAAATGAGGAAACTGAAAATTATCAGTTTATCGCTGTGTTCACAAGTGGTAGTGACGAGGCTTTAAATGAAAATCAGTTAAATGACATCGACAAAGCCATTCAAACACTAAAAGATAATAGTGAAGAACTTGGAATTACAGATATGCTTACTTACTCTGATAGTGAAGAAGCTGAAAAACAACTTGTGTCTGAAGATGGTACAACGATTTTGACGCAAATCTCTGTTGACCAAAATCAAGGGACAGTTGAAGAAGTAGCACAAAGCTTGCGCGAGAAAACGGATGTAGCATCTGTTGATTCTTATTATACGGGGACTGATATCGTTTTAGATGACTTTGCAAAATCCTCACAAGAAGGAATTAAGAAAACAGAAGTTATTGCGGTTATCTTTATACTATTGGTGTTGGTACTAGTATTCCGTTCACCAATCGTTCCTTTAATTTCACTTATTACAGTAGGTGTATCATATATTGTTTCACTTGGTATTGTGACACATCTGGTTGATAAGTTTGACTTCCCATTCTCTAACTTTACTCAGATCTTCTTGATTGTAATTTTGTTTGGGATTGGAACAGATTATAATATTTTACTTTACAATCGCTTTAAAGAAGAACTTGGTAAGGGCGGACATATTTTAAAAGCCATTACTGAAACCTATCGGACAGCAGGCAGAACCGTTATCTATAGCGGTATTGCCGTATTTATCGGATTTATGGCGCTTTATTTAGCTGAATTTAAATTGTATCAAGCAACATCAGCCGTTGCGATTGGGGTAGCTGTATTATTACTAGTATTGATTACGCTAAATCCATTCTTTATGGCGGTACTTGGGATCAAGATGTTCTGGCCAATTAAGTCTATTAATGGACATAGTGAAAATAGAACTTGGTTATTTTTATCAAAGCATTCTTTCTTTAGACCAATTGCAGCATTAGCAATTGTATTGGTTATTTCGATTCCATTTATTTTGAAATATACAGGTGACCTAAACTATAACGATTTAGTTGAAATTAGTGATGAATATGAATCAAAACAAGCCATTACAGTAATTGAAGAGCATTTCCCAGCCGGATTTTCTTCGCCTACTACTCTTGTCATTAAGGCTGATGAATCGTTAGCAACTCAAAAAGGATTACAAGATATCGACAAGCTAGCCGATGTCATTTCAAGAGTAGATGGAGTTTCACAAGTTCTTTCTGTTACTCGTCCTTCCGGGGAGGAAATACAAGAATTATATATTCAAGATCAAACAGAAACATTAAATGACGGGCTTGATTCTGCTCAAGAAGGTTTAGGAACAATTAATGATGGACTTTCAGATGCCGAAAAACAACTAGGAAAAGTTGATCAAAGTCGCTTTGACGGTATACAGCAGTTAATCGATGGTACATCTTCCATGGAACAAGGTGTCGGACAATTAGATGACGCTTTAAATCAAGTCGCTCTAGGATTTAAAGATGGAGCAAATGGTGCTACCCAATTATCGATTGGCTTAAGTACTTTAAAACAAAGTGTGAGTGCGCTAAGTGATGGCGCATCGCAATTACAGCAAGGCTACAAAGAAATTGAAAATGGATTTAGTGCATTTAGTGAATTGTTTACTACCATGGAAAATGCAATCACAAGTGCAAATCAAGGGTATATCGCAATTGAACAATCGATGAATGCGTTAGTCCAATCAAATCCAGAGTTAGCTTCCGATAGTAATGTACAAAACGTACTTGCTACTGCTCAAGGTGCTCAGCAGCAACTATCGCAATTAGCAGCAAAATTACAAGAACTTACACCACAATATGAAGTTGCAGTTACTTCTTTAAAAGAAGCAAATAAAGCATTTTCGCAAATTAATAGCGGCTTACAACAGGTAGAGTCGGGAGTAGGGCAATTACAAACTGGTGCTAGTACATTAGCTACTGGGCTTGAATCAGGTGAAGCCGGTGTTAATCAAATTATTTCAAAAACAGGAGAACTTGAAACAGGATTATCGACTGTTAATGACGGACAAAAACAATTACAAAATGGCTTAGCCGAGCTTCAAGATAAAATTAAACTATTGCAAGATGGTTTAGGTAAAAGTACTGATGGTTTAACTGAAATTAGTGATGGTTTATTAGAGGCGCAAAAATATCTTGGTGAAGTTAGTAGTTCAGATTCAAATAATGTCTTCTACATTCCTCAAGAAGTATTGGAAGGAGAAGAATTTGAAAAAAGCTTAAATATGTACATGTCTGAAGATCGGACAATAACTAAGATGACGATTATTTTAGATGTGAATCCATATTCAAAAGAAGCAATGTCTATTATTGAAGATATCGATGAACAAATTAAAGCAACTGCAAAAAGTTCGAGTCTTGCTGATGCAGAAATCGCATTAGGTGGTAAATCTTCAGCAAATGTAGACTTACAAGAGATTTCTACTGGTGACTTTACACGTACAATTGTCATTATGATGATTGGTATTGCGATTGTGTTAGTGATTATCACACGTTCCATCTGGCAAACAATGATAATAATCGCTTCATTAATTTTAGCTTACTATACATCCCTTGGTCTTACTGAGTTATTAAGTGATGTACTTCTAGGTCAAAATGTATTGAGTTGGAATGTACCATTCTTTAGCTTCATTATGATTATTACGCTTGGGGTGGATTACAGTATCTTCTTAATGATGCGTTTTGCTGAAGTAAAAGATCAGGGAAGTGTGGGAATTATTGATGCTGCAAAACATATTGGTGGCGTTGTATTATCAGCGGCCTTAATTTTAGGTGGTACTTTTGCAGCCTTAATCCCATCTGGTATCGTAACATTAATGCAAATGGCGATATTAGTTTTAATAGGGCTAGTATTGTTGAGCTTTATCATGCTACCGGTTTTCTTACCAGCAATATTAGGATTAACGAATAAATTAAAAAATTTACTTATAAAGAAAAAAGATAAATAGAATGAGAATGACTCCTATTTTTAGGAGTCATTTTTATTTCGGTTAGGAGAGAAATAAATTGGATAAGTATAGTAATCTATGTGGAGAGATTATACAATTAGCCTTTAAGGTTCATGATTACTTCCGGTAAAATAACAACAAAGAGGTGGCAACATGCAAGGTCGAACGCATTTAGCAATTGGGTTAGGAATAGGAGTAGTGGCGTCAGTTAGCCAGTCACCTGAAGTGATGCCTGTCATCTTAGTTGCAACAGGCATAGCTTCCCTTGCTCCTGATTTAGATGGTAATAATCTGTTAAATAAACATGTAACGAAGACAGCTAAACTAATAAAGAAGCGCGGGATTTTTATTGGTGTGGCATTAATGGCTCTGGCTTTGTATACATTCTTTTTCGATGTGAATTTCTTGTCTTTCCTAGATGGAAAATGGTTTACACAACAAAATAAACTTCTACTATTTGGTTTGGGAGCAATCATAATCGGTCTTTCAGTGAAAAACTTGGAAACTTTAAAGAATATTTTAATGACCATAATGAGTTTATTCCTGCTATATTATGCATTTACGGATGAGTTGTGGTGGTTGGTAATGTTAGCTATATACTTAGGGGGAGCAGGCTGGTTTTCACACCGAGGGACAACGCATACAATTTGGGCATTAGCTTATTGGTGGTATATGTCTTATCTGTTACAAGTTAGTACTGGGGTGAGTAGTTTAGCAATTATTTCAACGTTAGCTTATCTTTCACATATTGTAGGAGATATGTTAACGAAAAAAGGAGTAAAATTTCTATACCCGCTTACCAAGAAAGTATTCAGAATACGTTTTTAAAACAAACTAGATTAAAGTATCAAAAATAGTCTAGTTTTATAGAAGTTTGGTTATATTCTTCTTTAAATATAAATTTCAATTTGACAGAATGTTTGATTAATAGTAAAATCGGTAACAATTATTAATTGAATTTACTTCTCTAAAAAATAGGTTGCTTTAGCATAGAGTTAATAGTTTTTTATTGACTATATGAAAAAGCTAAATCTATCACAAAGAGGATAACGTTGATCTTCCTTTATTGGAAGAAAAATTACATATTCAGGTAGACGATTAAAAGGCCAAGATGGCTAGTTAAAAGTAAACCGACAATTTTCAAAGTTTAATGGACACAACCATTATGCTTAAAAATTGTCGGTTTTTTTATTTGATAAAAAAACGAAAGGAATGTAGCGAAATGAATAGAATCGTTCAAAGTCAACTATTCACAATGGTCCATATACGGGGGGAAGCAAAATGGTAATATCGTTGCCAGTAATATTTTTAGCGTTACTTTGCCTATCGGTGCTTAGCGGTCTACTTTTGTTATATCCAAAAGTTCCCCTATCTTTTGTTCAGTTTCACGTTGGTGTTACATTGCTGTCCCCGCTAGTTGCATTAATAGCGCTTGTTACGAGTACGGAGACGGTAATCTATGGACCATGGCGTTTTGATTCCTTATCATGGCTACTTGCGTTGTTTGTTTTAACGATTGGATTTATCGTACAGCGCTATTCTGTTCGTTACTTACTTGGCGAACATTCTTATCGAAAATATTTTGCTCTATTAACAATTACGACTTCTGCTGATGCAGCTGTTTGGTTAAGTAATGACCTTCGTCTGCTTCTTGTTTGCTGGGGAATCACACTATTGGGATTGACCTTACTTATCGCTTTAAACAAAGAGTGGGTGGTTGCTAGAAACGCTTCAAAGCAATCTGGTCTTCATTTTGCCCTTGGTTGGCTTTTCCTGTTAGGGGCTGTTATCTGGGTAACCCAAGCGACAGGTCAATGGCAGTTATCAACTGTTTTAAGTGAAAGTAGCCTTTCGCAGCTAGATTCCTGGGAAAAGACTGGTATTAATCTTCTACTAATTTTAGCTGTAATAATTCCGGCAGCACAATGGCCATTCCAACGTTGGCTATTAGATTCAGTAGTAGCTCCAACTCCAGTTTCTGCGGTAATGCATGCGGGATTAGTCAATGCAGGTGGGATTATTTTAACTCGTTTTTCACCAATTTTTAGTGGTGATATAGCTCAAATAATTTTACTTCTATTGTCTAGTGTTTCAGTCATCATCGGAACAGGTATTATGCTAGTCCATGTTGATTATAAGCGACAGCTTGTTGGATCTACAATTGCACAAATGGGGTTCATGTTAATTCAATGTGCATTAGGTGCTTATTTGGCAGCTATCATTCATGCTGTCTTACATGGTCTATTTAAATCAACTCTTTTCTTACAGTCCGGTTCTGTTTTACATCACTCCGCGGAGAAACCTTCACGGAAGAATAAACCAACATCAATCTTATGGTCTATTACGGGTGGAATTTTCGGTCTCCTAGTAGCTATAGGTCTTTGGATGTCTTCAACTCAAGAAGACTATCAATTGATAAGTGCTCTTATCTTAGGGTGGTCCGTTTCAATTGCCTGGACACAACTCGTAGTTTTTGGCTCAGGACGTATCGGTCGCATAGCAGGATTTGTATTGTTTATAGGAGCTGCAATTATATACAGCTTCGTACATGATGCTTTTTACAGTGTGTTACAAGAAATCATCCCAAAAGGAATTCAAACACCAGGACCAGTAGCCACATTATTACTAGCTATTATATTAGTTGGAAGTGTTGTAGGGGTATGGCTAGCCCGTCATCGTTCTTCAACTATGTATGTTCGCATCTATCTTTGGCTTGTACGACTAGGAGAGCCTCAACATGATTTGATTGAAAGTCATCCTAAGTATTTAATACAACGATTCGTTAGAGGAGGTCATTTACGATGAAAATGCTACAAGAAAGTACGTTATATATAGAAAAGAAAACGGATATCCTCGAAGTTGAAATAAATGACTTAGTGAAATGTGCTAGTCATGTCATTGTACCGCTTGGACCACTTGACACATTTGCTGCACGCAACCCATGGGTAGGCTTAGAGGGACAATCATTCGAACAAACGGCACGCAGACTTAAAGATACTTGTGAAGTAGATATGTATCCTAATCATTCCATGTTTCAGTCAGCCTTAGATCATGGTGAGATTCGTCAGGATTTTATAGAAAAGGGAATTCAAGAATGGTTAATTTCACAAGCTTTCGAGTTACCACGTGAAAGAGCCGAACAATTTTGCCGAGCTGCTATTTTACAAGATGATCAATATCCAAGTGATATAGAAAATCTAGAGCTGAAAAGTGTTGCAAAAAAACTTACTAACTTTACAAACTATATAATTAAATCTCTATCAATAAAAACGTATAGTCAACGTTTGGAACAACTGGGAAAAGAAAATGCAGCCCAAGTATTAAACTCTCATATGATTAAGTGGTGTAAATTATTTTTAGATAAGTCTCAAGCGGTGTGGACAATGCCTCATCGGGAAGAAGGGTTATATCATGCTTGGCGAAAACTAGTACAGCATGACTCGTCACTTAGTCGTAAAGTACGTACACAATTAAGTGAGTTGCCAATGGATGCGGAGGGTGCTTTAAAGAAAGTTTTGATTGAATTAGGGGTTTCTAACTCTGACATTCAAGAATATTTAGAAGCACATTTCCTTGCATTGCCGGGCTGGGCAGGAATGATGCTATGGCGTTCACAACAATCAGAAGAAGAAGCATCATTACTGTTAGATTATTTAGCTGTGAGAGTTTCAATGGAATGGGCTTTAGTTAAACCTTATCTTCCATTGCCTGAAAATAGAAATGAAAAAGTGAATCTGGAACCTTTAATTGCAGCTTGGACAGAATGGGGGAACATGCCAATCGATGGATGGTTAAAGCTATCTTCTGCTGAGATCAAGACACATCTAATCCTTGCATATCGTTTTGATAAAATTGTACGCAATCGGATTTTGCTTGAAGCGTGGGAAAAGACCTACGAAGAACAACTGAAAAAGATGATTACATCTCAACAGAATAATATTGTTATTCCAGATGTAAAGCCAGCCCTTGCACAATTTATTTTTTGTATTGATGTTCGTTCAGAGCCTTTTCGTCGTAAGCTCGAAAAGGCAGGAGATTTTGAAACCCATGGAACAGCAGGATTTTTTGGTCTTCCGATTGAAACTTGCGAGCTTGGTAGTAATCACACGCATAACTCGTTACCAGTAATGTTTAATCCACAATATAAAGTGAAAGAGATTGCAAAAGAGTCTAAACCCTTTGAACAACGAAATCAGGTAGTCAGTTCCCTTGGGAATACATTTAAAACGATGAAACATAATTTATTTTCCAGCTTAGTGCTTCCGGAAATTAGTGGTCCATGGCTTAGTCTACAAACATTAGCACGAAGCTTTATGCCTAGAAGTACTGGCAGAACTATAAGTAAAATGCTTAATACTTGGGTACAAAAACCATCTACGGAACTTTCTCTTGATAAACAACAACTAACAGATAGTGAGTTACCAATTGGTTTTTCAAATGATGAAAAAGTACACTTTGTACGTCAGGCGCTAAAAATGATGGGACTCACGAATCAATTTGCACCACTAGTTGTTATCTGTGGACATGGAAGTCATAGCACGAACAATCCATACAATTCAGCTCTAGATTGCGGTGCATGTGGGGGGAAATCGAGTGGATTCAATGCGAGGGTACTTGCAGCATTGTGTAATCTTCCGAATGTAAGAGAGAGTCTTGAATCTGAAGGTATTATAATCCCAAAGGATACTGTTTTTGTAGCAGCTGAACATATTACCACGCTGAATGAATTACAATGGCTTTATGTTCCGGAACTATCAGATAAAGCAAAGGAATCATTTAAACAGGTTCAAGATGTGTTACCAATGGTGAGTGAGGAAGTGAATGCTGAACGAATTCCGCAGTTACCAAATCTCAAAAGCCATTTAAAGAATGCAAAAGGTGAAGCACAGCGTCTTTCAGAAGACTGGAGTGAGGTTCGTCCTGAATGGGGATTAGCACGTAATGCTGCGTTTATCATCGGGGGACGTCATTTAACTCAAGATTGTAATTTGGATGGAAGAGTTTTTCTTAATAATTATAACTGGAAAAAAGATAAGGATGGTGCTATTCTTGCTAATATTATTGCTGGGCCGGCAACAGTAACTCAATGGATTAACCTACAATATTATGCATCCACTGTTGCTCCACATTATTACGGCAGTGGCAATAAAACAACCCAAACTATTACAGCAGGTCATGGGGTCATGCAAGGTAACGCCAGTGACTTATTGTCTGGACTTCCGTTTCAATCTGTGATGAAATCAGATGAAGAGGCATATCATGAGCCGCTGCGTTTGTTGGTAGTCATTCAAGCACCAACGAGCTATGTAAAACGGGTGCTAGAGCAAAATCATGTATTCCATCAAAAAGTGAAAAATGGTTGGATTCGGTTAGCATCGATTGATACAGAAGGAAGTTGGGTGAGTTGGTCTTAACGGTAGGGGGTCGTTTTCAGGAAACGATTGAATACTTCAGGCTAAATTTGGCCAACTCTAAATGTAACATAAAAAAGGAAAAGGAATCGGTATGGATAAAACAAAAGGATCACTCGAAGCTGAAATTAGCAAAGCTTTAACACATTGGGAGAAAAGTTATCTTGGACGAGGTTCTGTATCTGTTAAATCGGATATTTTACGAGATATGATCATTGTCAATCTTCAAGGGATACTAACTGCTGCAGAATATACAGTATGTCAGGATAAAGATGGATTGTTATCTGTAAAAGAACATCGTAACAGTTTAGTTGAATCCGGTTTGGATGAGTTAAAAGAAATTATCCTAACGATAACAGGGGAAGAAGTATTAAGTTTTCACACGGATCTTAGTACACAAACGGGAGAACGAGTAATCATTTTTAAACTAGCCAGTGATCTACAAAGCAAATTGTAACGAATAAAAAGTCTTAATTCTTCCGACCCGGGAGATTAAGACTTTTTTTATTATCTGCCATGAGCTTTTTCGATGAAATTGGCAAACTGTTTGGTGAATGGGAGTACCATTAATGAACTTACTACATTAAAAATCACACTTATGTGTGCTAGTTGTACGTCAGGGTATCGAGATAAATTGGAACCAATCGACGCCAATACTCCTATGAACGGATAGAAAAGCGCAACGCCTATAACATTTAGCCATATATGTGAATATGCCGTAAGTTTACCCTCTCTACCAGAACCTAATGAAGCAAGCCATGAATCAAAACAAGTACCGATATTTGCGCCAAGAACAATGGCAACACCTGTATCTAAATTCAAAGTTCCAGCAGCAAGAAACCCCATCATTATGCCAGTTGTTGCTGTACTTGATTGAATTAAGGCAGTAAGTATTGCTCCTGCTAATACCGCATAAAAGAGGTTTCCATCAAGCATGAGGAAGATTTTATCGATATATGCCAATTCTCTTAAAGGTGTGGCTAGTCTTTCAAATCCCCACATGGCTCCAAAAATGGCAGCTATTCCGATTAACGCTAAACCGGAGTTACGTAGTTTCTTAAATAGCAAGAGATGTATGCCGAATATTGCTAGTGGGATGATTAATGAATCGATATTTAATGTAATTAGTTCAGCCGTTACCGTAGTGCCAATATTTGCTCCTAATATAACGCCGATTGATTGTGAGAAACTAATAACCTTTGCAGCAACTAATCCAATTGTGATGATCGAAACAGCAGAACTGCTTTGTAGAATAGCAGTTACAAAGATCCCAAGTAAAAGGCCCTTCCATGGTTTATTCGTTAAAGTGACTAGCGCCTTTTCTAGTTTTGTAGATGATAGATTAAATAGCCCCTTTCTTAATAAAAACATCCCAAATAAAAACAAGCCTACTAGGAGGGTAAATAACGATAATTGAAACATTTAAAATTCCTCTCTTTTATTAAATTGAAGAATGCTAAATATCGTAGGTAACTCCCAACTTTATAGAGTAGTTTGTTTGAAATTAGCTAAAATGGGATAAATGATGTTAACGTGGGGGTTGTCCTATAAGCTATAAACATATAGATTGTCCAAATAGATAATTCAGTGTATGCCTAATACGGAAGTTTAATGTGGACTAGCACATTGATTGGGGAAGTTTTCTTAGGTGATAAATAATAAAAAGGGAGGTATAAATTCCTCCCTAAGTTACGTATTGGATTAAGTTTTATTACAATGCCTTTGAATACAGCAGGATTAAATGCATAACCAAAGGAACTTGTTACGCATGGGACTGCTGTAAACAATACTGTACGTCAAATTGCTGGGGCTATTGGGACGGCAGTTGTTGTAACTATTTATACAGCACAGACCACTGATTATGCTGGGAATTTAGTTAATCAAGGTGTAACAGAAAATTTGAAGGCACTTGCTTCAATCTTTGCTTCGGGGAAATCTTATTATTTCATGATGATATTAGCGATTGTTGCGTTGGTTATTACTTTGTTTACACCATTAAAAAAGCCAGGGCCATCTGAAAAAATGTAAAATGAACCCCCCAAGAATTTTTCACATTCTTGGGGGGTTACTTCTGCGTTGTAAGTGATAGCGAAAAGTAGTCGTCTCAAAAGACCTTTTCAGTCCACTCCTTTAATGATGACCTTCTACATGAACTCTTTTAATAAAGATACTAACAATTAAACCAACAATTGCAACGATAATTGCGAAGATAAAGGCATCTTGAACACCTGAAGTAAAGGCAAGTAGTTGATTTAGTGGGTTTGTTGCATCTGTAACAGAATTTAAATATCTTTCAGTACCAGAAGATAAAATCGAAATGGCTACAGCTGTACCAATCGCTCCTGAAACTTGTTGAAGTGTGTTCATGATTGCAGTTCCATCTGGATATAGCTCACGAGGTAATTGGTTTAAGCCATTTGTTTGAGCTGGCATCATAATCATTGAAACACCCACCATCATTAAGATATGCATAGCAATCAAAAATCCAGAAGATGTATCTAAATCAATTGTTGAAAAACCAACTAATGAACCTGTAACAATGATAATACCAGGAATAACAAGCCATTTTGGTCCAAACTTATCAAATAGATTTCCCATTACAGGAGATAGCAATCCGTTTACAATTCCACCAGGTAATAATAATAGACCTGCTGCAAAGGTACTTAGTGCCAGTGAGTTTTGTAAGTATAATGGTAAAACAATCATGGAAGAAAGAATAACCATCATACAAATTAAAACGAGAATTAAACCAATCACAAACATTGGGTACTTGAATGCACCTAAATTTAACATTGGCTGTTTCATTTTTGTTTGTCGAATGCCAAAAAGCAGTAGTCCAATTACTCCCACGATAATAGAAGTAATTACAATTGAATCTCCCCAACCACCTTCACCAGCAATACTGAAGCCGTAAACTACACCACCAAAACCAATTGTAGATAAAATAATCGATAAAATATCAATTTTAGGTTTTGTAGGTGTTGAGACATTTTGCATGTAGATAATGCCAAATACAAGAGCAATCACAAGCACCGGTAAAGAGAACCAGAAAATATAATGCCAAGTTAGTGTTTTAAGGATTAGACCAGAAAATGTTGGTCCGACAGCTGGAGAAAAGGAAATGACAAGACCCATTAATCCCATAATTTTTCCTCTTTTATATGGAGGAACAATTAATAGAATGGTGTTAAACATAAGCGGTAACATTAATGCAGTTCCCATTGCTTGAACGACACGTGCAATCATTAAGAATGCGAAGGAAGGAGCAATCGCAGCGATAAAAGTACCTACAATGGATAAACTAATGGAAACAATAAACAATTGCCTCGTTGTGAACCACTGCAAAATTAAACCAGATACAGGAACAAGAATTCCCAGTGTTAATAAAAAGCCGGTTGTAAGCCATTGTACGGTCGTTTCATGGATATTAAAATCCACTATTAGAGTACCTAAAGCCATATTCAAAGCAGTTTCGCTAAATAATCCGATAAATCCGGCAATCAAAAAAGAGACGATAATAGGAAACACTTTATATTGCTCCGTTGCTTCGTCCTTAGTTCGACTCATTTGAGCTTCAATATTCATTTTTTGCCTCCTATTTTTTTAAAATCCAGAAGAAACAATCATATGATTCTTCTATAAATTACCTTTTCTATTAAATAACAAAAACAGCATCACTTCAATTATTTTGCAAAGACTTCGAGCAAATAATTCACCAAAAATAGATTATTGTGATGAAACCGAAAAAATGCGCTGACAAATGGTTATTATACAGAAATAAATTGCTAATATGAAGCGAAAGTTTACTAGTTCTATATAGGAATGTTATTATTGATTTTAGAGTGTTTTTGAATGCGCTTACAATAGAGCGGTGGTTCTAAATTAATTTTTTCTTCAATATAAAGGTAACAGAAGGGAGGGAAAATGATGGATAGTATTGACATACAATTATTAGAGATTCTCCAAAATGACGGTAGAATAACAGTGAGTGAGCTATCGAAGGCGTTATCCTTAAGCCGTCCGAGTGTGACCGAGCGACTAACAAGATTAATGGAAAAAGGCATTATTTCTAAAATCAGTGCCATTGTTCCTCCACCTAAAGTAGGACGTGAATTGCTGTTATTTATTCAAGTAAGTCAAGTGAAGGTGCCATATTCTGAATTTGAGAGTTTTATAGTCGACCATCCTGATATCATTGAATGTCACAGAATTACAGGAGTAGTGGATTATTTATTAAAAGTTGCAGTTAATGATATGGAGCACCTACGTAAGGTAAGTGACGAACTATTAAAATATGGAAATATTAATTCATCTATCGTTCTTAAATCACCGATAACTGGAAAGAATATTCTCCCTTCTGTTGATAACAAATTTGAATAACATAAAAGAGTCGACTTTCGCATATGTAGAAAGTCGTTTTTTTATGAAAATAAACAAAAAACAAAATGTATAAAATATTTGTAAAAATTCTACATCATGTAAAATATTGCTCTTAAAATCATTCTTTTTGTTATATAGAAGATTCTGTTAAAGATTTATAATTATCTAAAAATTGACTTAAATCTCAAATTAATGAGGTGATCTTATATGGGATATGAAAAAGATTTTCCAATGCAACAGATTGTTGATAAGGATGGCTTTTTAATTTTAGAAGACTATAAAGATAAAATAACTCGTGATTTAGTTTTAACTTTTTATCGTCATTTAATTAGAGTGAGAACGTTTGACCGCAAAGCAAAAAACTTACAGCGACAAGGTCGAATTGGAACGTATGCAATGTTTGAAGGGCAAGAAGGGGCTCAAGTAGGAAGTGCAATGGCATTAAAAGAAAATGATTGGATGTATCCAACTTACCGTGATCATGCGGCAAGTATAACGTTTGGTCATTCTTTACCAACAATTTTAGCTTACTGGAAAGGCAGAGTTGAAGGTGGGGTTCCTCCGAAAGGGAAACATATTGTTCCTCCATCGGTTCCAATTGCAACTCAACTTCCATTAGCTGCAGGAACTGCCATGGCAGAGAAATATAAAGGTACTAATAATGCAGTCATTTGTTATTTCGGGGATGGTGCGACATCTGAGGGGGATTTCCATGAAGGGATGAACTTTGCTAGTGTGTTTAAAGCACCAGTTGTATTTTTTAACCAAAACAATAGCTATGCCATCTCAGTTCCGATTGAAAAGCAAATGAACTCCAAAACAATCGCACAAAAATCCGCTGCATATGCTATTCCAGGTGTAAGAATTGATGGAAATGATATTTTTGTCGTTTATTTTGAAACGTTAAAGGCGTTAGAACGAGCTCGAAATGGTCATGGTCCAACATTAATTGAAGCTGTGACGTGGAGATATGGTGCACATACAACAGCAGATGACCCTACAAAATATCGAAATCAAGAAGAAAGTGAAAAGCGCCGTGAATTTGATCCAGTTACTCGAGTTGAAAAGTTTATGAAAAATTACGGGTACTGGGACGATGAATGGGTTGAAAATCAAAAGCAATTAGTAGAGGAAGAAATAAATCAAGCAGTTATCGAAATGGAAGCTATGCCAAGTCCAAATGTAAGCGATTTATTTGATCATATCTTTGCTGAACCTACATGGACTATTCAAGAACAAAAAAATGCCTATCTGACACATTTGCGAGGTGAAGCATCATGCAATCATTAACATTAATTCAAGCAATCACAGATGGTATGCGTACAATGCTAAGAGAACGAGATGAAGTACTTGTTCTCGGTGAAGATGTTGGAAAAAATGGTGGAGTATTCCGTGCAACAGACGGTTTACAAGAAGAGTTTGGAGAAAGCCGAGTGATTGATACACCATTAAGTGAAGCGGGTATTATTGGCTCTTCAGTAGGGATGGCGATGAATGGTTTATTGCCAATTGCAGAAATTCAATTTATGGGATTCATTTATCCTGCCTATGAACAAATCATGACCCATGCTACTCGTATGCGATATCGAACAATGGGAGCCTACTCAGTTCCGTTAGTGATTCGCGCACCATATGGAGCGGGTGTTCGTGCTCCGGAAATTCATTCAGACAGTACAGAGGCATTATTTACACATATGCCAGGGATAAAAGTAGTTTGTCCTTCAACTCCATATGATGCAAAGGGATTGTTAATTTCAGCAATTGAAGATCCAGATCCAGTGTTGTTTATGGAATCTTTAAGACTATATCGTTCTGTGCGCGGTGAAGTGCCAGAAGGAAAATATTCAGTGGAGATTGGAAAGGGAGTTAAACGTAAAGAAGGAGAAGACATCACATTAATTGGTTGGGGTGCAATGATGCCGGTACTTGAAAAGGCAGCAATGGAAGCCGAAAAGAAACTAATTAGTTGTGAAATTATCGATTTACGTACATTATATCCAATTGATAAAGACATTATTGCAGAGTCTGTTCAAAAAACTGGTCGTTGTGTTATTGTCCATGAAGCACATGCGACAGGTGGTTTAGGCAACGATATTATTTCAATTATTAACGATACTTCATTCTTATATATGAAAGCACCAATTCAGCGTGTAACTGGTGCGGATGTACACGTCCCATTCTTTGCTTTAGAAGATCATTATTTACCAACGCCTGATCGTGTAATGGAAGCGATTGAAAAGGCAATTTATTTCTAGGGGGTGTAAAGATGGTTGAAATGAAATTTCACGATGTAGGTGAAGGAATTCATGAAGGGGAAATTCTCACCTTTTTTGTAAAAAAGGGTGACCAAGTTGCAGTAGATCAACCTTTGTTGGAAGTACAAACAGAGAAGATGGTTACGGAATTGCCATCACCTTCAGCCGGTATAGTAAAGGATATTCTAGTTGAGGAAGGATCAACAATTACTGTAGGGACAACGATATTAATCATCGAAGAAGTGGGAGCGAAGAAGGTAGAAACAAAAGAAATTCAACCTATTAAAATACCACTAGAAAAAGAAAGTACTGTAACTCAAAGTGAACCCAAAAGTAGAATTGGCGTTATCATTGCAACTCCATATACACGGAAAATTGCAAGAGAAAACGATGTAGATATTACTCTAGTAAAGGGAACAGGTCCAGCTGGTCGAGTACTAGAAGAAGACATCTATCAATATCTAAAAGCGCAAAAAGAACCGAATATAGTTCCTGTAGTAGAAGAAAAAATTGTTAAAGTGGTTGAAGAAGAAGCGGATGTTATTCCGTTTAAGGGTATCCGAAAACAAATCGCAAAAAAAATGACAAAGTCTTTATTTACAATTCCACATGTCACACATTTTGAAGAAATCGATATGACGAATTTATTAGCTTTCCGCGAAGAATTAAAGCGAACAAATACGAATGTTTCTGTCGTTGCATTTTTCATTAAGGCATTGGCAATTGCATTAAAAGACTTCCCGATATTCAATGCGAAAGTAGATGAAGATAATGAAGTCATTCGTTTAGAAAAAGCGATTCATATGGGGCTTGCTACTGATACAGAGCAGGGACTAATTGTACCGGTATTAAAGGATGTAACTCAAAAATCATTAAAGCAAATTCATGAAGAAATGAAAACGTTAACAAAGAAGGCACAAGAAGGGAAGTTATCTGTATCTGAAATGACAGGTAGCACATTTACGATAAGTAATGTTGGTCCATTAGGTAGTGTTGGGGCAACACCTATCATCAATTATCCAGAAACGGGATTGATGGCATTTCATAAAACAAAGAAAATGCCAGTAGTAAATGATAAGGATGAAATTGTCATCCGTTCGATGATGAATATCTCCATGTCTTTTGACCATCGTGTAGCTGATGGCGGTACAGCTGTGGCATTTACTAATAAATTTAAAGAATTAATTGAAACACCAAGTTTATTATTCTTGGAATTAACATAATGAAAAGCTCAATTTCTCAAAGGTTTTCATTTGAGGAATTGAGCTTATTTTCGTTTTTATTAAGATAGAATGATCACTGAGGATACAACACTAGATACTTTTTTGCCATTTTGGAATAGTTCAGCAACAAGGTAGGCTGTTTTAGTTCCCATTCGCTCAACTTTCGCTTCTATCGTGACTTCACCAGGTAAAACAGGTCGATGAAACGTTGTATGAAGGTCAATCGAAGCGAAGGATTGATTAGAGTTGAGCTTCGATGAAACAGCGTAAGCCATGATAATATCTGCAGCAGAAGCGACGAAACCTCCCATTGTGACACCAATGCCATTTAAAAATTTTTCATCAACTTTCCATACGCCTCGTGCAACACCATCTGATGCATAGGTTGCTTCGATTTGTAAAGTTATATCACAGTTAGGTGGTTTTTTCCCCAATGTAACAACCTCTAATAAATCTGCCCCTTTAAACAAGTTTCCCATAAGATGTTCCCCCTTAAAACTTCCTATTACTGAAAATTCTAACACTTATTCTTATAGAATGGCAGAGGAAACTATATTTTTTTCAATTAAAAATGCTCCTTTTTTCTAGAATATTCTTATGTATGAACCATAACGAACTGGAAAGATTAAAACGTAAGATGGAAGGAAAGGAGAATTCATTCATGCAATATACAAAAGCATTTTTTATTAAGTATGGTGTAACGTTAGCTGCATTAATTCTCGTATTAGGATTGTTCTTTAATGCTCAATTAGTGGACATTCTTATTATCGGAACAGTGCTAACAATTATTGCATTCCTCGGGGATATGTTTATATTACCGAATATCGGAAACATTTGGGCTGCCTTTGCAGACTTTGTCATAGCGTTTTTAGGAATATGGGCGATGGGTTCACTTTTATTTGAACAAGACCAAAATGTTTCAATCATGTCCGCGTCATTTCTAGCAGCGCTTTTTGTATTTGGTGTAGAGTTATATTACCACAGATACTTAAGAGACCATGTATTTGTGAATGTGGATCAGCCAAATAATATTACGAGAGCAAGGAAAATACAAACTGAATATGTAAAAGAGTTTATTGATCCTGAATTACAAAAAAGTAAAAATAATATGAGTTAAATATAAGGAAAACCATTTTCAAGTGAGTATCTTGAAAATGGTTTTTTTACTGTATATCAGCAATCTCTTCTACTTCACTGAAGCCTAATGTCTTACGAAACTTCATATGGTGCATAAAATTATTTAAAGCATCAGATGGATCGATATATTGAAAGTTCAGTGTTTCAAGAGTAGCTCGATCGAATTTTACAGATAGAATACAAAATCTTTCTACATGGCCATTCTCAGTATTAAGCTGCTCATCATAAGCATGAACATATGCGGTTTCAATTGGCAAAAGTGCAAATAGGTCGCGAGCAATTCGAATCGTACAACTACACACATAATCCTGTTGCAAATTAAAATACTTAGTTTTTGTTAGCTTTTTAACAGACAAATTTCCAGCCTTTGTTAAGGTTTTCTCCATTGTAGGAATAATACTTTTTGAATGGACATCAAAGGTAACAACTAGAGTGGTCGGATCGTTACAACCGATTTCGAAACCACTTCCATATTCGCTTAAATCATTTAATGGCTCCATCTCTTCAATGACTTGCATATATGTATCCAAGTCACCAGCAAGAATTCGTTCAGCCAATCCTTTTAGTTTTTGCCAATCTTCATATGCTTCTTCATCTTCTTTTCTTGCAAGTAAAACGGCTTTCTCCAATAATTCTCTTTTATCGTTTTTTAATAGCCTTCCAAAGAAACTCGGTTTATAGCTGTGAAGGGCTTCAAGGGCTGCCTGTTCATTTGGCCCAACTTCATTTTTTTGAAATGGTGGAGGACAAGTAGCTAACTCATTCCAATTTACTGGATCATCTGCTTCAATATGGATAGATTTTAATATTTCACAAGTATTTAAATACGTCTCCACTTCAAATCGTGCAAGCTCTTTCTTTTCTTGCATTTGTTGCTGCTTTAAAGTTTGTCTTTTTTGGTAGGCGGGAGATTTATATGTTTTCCCACCACTTGTTGTGGAATAAGAAATACCTGAGCACGGTATTCCAACCGTAGCACGACGTTTACCACTTGTGTTAATTGAATAGCGAAGTCCTTTTCCGCCAAAGCTAAGGCTGGAACTTTTCTTTCCGACATTGAGTCGCACACCGGGAGCAATCTTTATGCTCTTTCTAAAATTAAATCCCATCTATCCACCTCCAAAAAGGAATCTCTTATCATTAAGTATCCTCAAAAGAAAGGGAGAAAATTAATTTTTGCGTTGTCTTTTTCCTTGTAAATATCTCCATAGGGAAGCTGCAATTTCATGAGCTTCAGCTTCATGGGGTGTATTGGCGAATGATTTCGTAAATGCTTGGCTGATGGATTCTAATACAAAAAACTTATCATCATCAATATTGAGCTCTTTAATTAGGAAGTTTGTATATTCAATTCCATCTACCCGGTCATGTTGTGTTAATTTTTCTTTAAATCCATGCAGTTGCTCAAGTAATATTTCTTTCGTTATGATTTTTTCATCAACTTTTTGTAAAAATGATTGATAAATATCTCTGGTAAAAATGATATTTCTTGATTTCAACTGTCGTTCAATTATCGCATCAATATGCTCCATGATGACTTGTACAACGATTTCGGGAGACGCTAATTGGGTTGTCGCCATTGCAAAAATTCGTAAAGATTGTTGCATCATTCCCATTGCTTGAACTGCACATTCAAAAGAGAACTCCTTAATTTTCTCACCATAAATATCAACGAACCGGCTAGATAGCCAGGTTAGCTCTGATATTAAATATTTTTGGATAACCTCTTTTAATTCCTTGTCTGTATTCCCTGAAAGTGACTCAAAGATTTGCGCTAGGTTTCTTTTGCGATGTATATAGGCAAGTAGCGCAATTTGTTTTATTAGTACCTCTTTATTTGAGGGATCTTCATTTAAAGCCACTTCAGAACGCTGATTAATTATTTCTTCTCTTGTCTCTTCTAATATTGAAATCAAACATTCAATTTTAGAACTGAAATGGTTATAAAAAGTACCTTTTGATACGTTAGCTGCAGTAATAATGTCCATAATAGAAGTATCATTAAACCCTTTTTCAATGAAAAGGTGACGTGCTGCATGGATAATTTGTCTTTTTCTTTTATTCATAGTTCCACCTTTTTTTATAATTATTAATTTAATTATACCACTAGTCTAAATTGTAAACACTTTCATATCAATGATTTTAAATAATTTATAATTTTTATTAAAAAAATTAGACCATGAGTATAAAATTAGCTACGTGAATAAAATGGGAGAGAGTGAACGTTAAAATATGAACAATGAGCAAACAACGAAAAAGCCTCCGTATTTAATGATAGCAATATTATTTGTCGGAGCTTTTGTGTCATTTTTAAATAACACATTATTAAATGTGGCACTTCCAACAATGATGGAAGATTTTAAAGTGACGTACGCAACAGTACAATGGCTTGTAACTGGATACATGCTTGTGAGTGGTGTATTAATTCCAGCGTCAGCCTTTTTAATTACACGATTTAATACTAGACCGTTATTTATTGTAGCAACTGTTATTTTTACAGTGGGTACAGCATTAGCAGCATATTCTCCAACATTTAGTATCCTATTAATAGGAAGAATGCTTCAAGCTGTTGGTTCATCGGTAATGGGTCCATTATTAATGAACGTAATGTTAATTAGTTTTCCAATTGAAAAACGTGGTGCAGCTATGGGTGTGTTTGGTTTAGTTATGATATCAGCCCCAGCAATTGGACCAACGTTATCAGGATATATTGTAGAGCATTATGATTGGCGCGTATTATTTGGTATGATTTTACCATTTGCGTTAATAAGTTTGCTTTTAAGTATTTGGAAGTTAAAAAATATTTTACCTACTAAAAAAGTAACATTAGATTATTTTTCATTAGTACTTTCAACAATCGGTTTTGGTGGAATTCTTTATGGTTTCAGTACAGCAGGAAATGATGGTTGGTCAGATCCAATCGTTATTACAACCATTGTAATTGGTGTAATAGGAGTCGTTCTTTTTGTATTACGTCAGTTAAGATTAGAAACGCCATTACTAAGTATGGAAATTTTCAAAGCAAGACCATTTGCATATGCTGCAATAATTAACACAGTCATTGCAATGGCATTAATGGGTGGTATGATTTTAACACCAGCCTATGTACAAAATGTTCGTGGTATTGATCCGTTAGAATCTGGTTTAATGATGTTACCAGGTGCCATCGTTATGGGACTCATGTCACCAATTACAGGGAAATTGTTTGATAAAATGGGTCCTCGAATTTTAGCAGTTGTTGGTCTTACAATCACTACTGTTTCTACTTACTTATTGTCACAGTTGGATTTAGAATCAACAAAATTATACATTATTATGGTTTACTCATTACGAATGTTTGGTATGTCTCTTGTAATGATGCCAATTACAACAAATGGGTTAAACTCACTACCAAGACGTTTAAATCCACACGGAACTGCGACAAACAATACGATTCAACAAATTGCAGGTTCAATTGGTACTGCTATCTTAATCGCAGTGATGAATGCTCGTACAACTTCTGTTGGGGAGGATTTAGCAAAAGATGCTGCTGCAAATGCAACTGGACAAATGACAGAAGCACAGATGTTAGAGTTAAAAACTCAAATTACACAACAAGCACTTTTAGAAGGAATCGAATTCGCATTCTTTGTGGCAACAATTATTTCATTAGTTGCCCTAATACTATCGTTCTTCCTAAAACGCGCCGTTAATCCAGAACAACCACAAATGAAATAAAGCTTTATAAAATCATAAAAAACGAGTTTTATACTCGTTTTTTATTTAACTTTAAATTTAATAATGTAATATTTCCACTTCAACAAGAATACACTTATTAACGGTGTGTTCTTTTTATTTTTATTATATTAAAAATATTCTTTTCGTTGTGTTATCTTTTCTAACATGAAAAATAGTGTATAATCATTATGGTAGTAATTATTGTTTTATAAGATTTTGGTGGGGGGTTAGACAAATGGATGTTCTGAATATTTTAGACAAAGTAGATGATATGAACGTCTCTTTTGAACCAATTTACAGTGCCGATGAGCATGTAATCGTAGCATATGAAGTAATTGGACAATTTACAATTGAAGGGAAAACGGTAAACGTTACTGAACTTACATATGATGAAACGATTCCAGAAGATTTACGATCTGAAATGGAGTTAAATCTTATAAAGAAAGCGATTACATTTTCAAAGGAAGAAGTTTTACAAAAACAGATTGCCCTCTATTTACCTTGTAATCCTAATTTACTTATGATTGATTTTGGTGATAGATATTTCGAAATGTTAAAAGAATTGGTTGAAGAAAGTCAATTTCCATACATTTATTTAGTAATTCCAGAACATAAGTATGTTGGAGATCTTGAACAGTTACAACATCCAATTCGATATATAAAAACATATGGTGTAAAAATTGCATTAGATCAAATTGGTTCTGAAAGTAATTTGGATCAAATATTAATGTTTGAACCAGCAGTCTTAAAAATTAATGTTAGCCAATTAAATTACAATGCGTGGGGAGCACAAAACCACGTGTTTACGACAATTCAAGCATTAGCAGTGAAAATTGGTGCTACTTTAATGTTTGATAATATATCAACAGATTATCAATTACACCATGCATGGAAAAATGGTGCACGCTATTTTAAAGGTGGGTATTTGCAAAAACCATCGAATCAGTTTATTCCGAAAGATACATTAAAAGAACGTTTCCGTAATGAATGCCAACAGTTTATTTCAACTGAAAAGCGGTTATTGGAAGTGAAATACGGTGAAATGCTTCAATTAAAAAAGAAGATTGCCACAATTGTTGAGAATACAAAACCTGAACGAAATAATGATGAGAAATTATTGCAGCTTGCAAAACAATTGGAGAATATTGCATTCCGTTTTTATATTTGTAATGAGGAAGGGTTCCAAATCTCGCCGAATATCGTTCGTCAAAACGGAAATTGGATAGTGGATCAAGAGGCTGTAGGGAAAAACTGGAGTTGGCGTCCGTATTTCTTATTCAATATTATTAAATTGAGAAATGATGGAAAAGGTGAACTTTCTAGTATCTATAGTGACATTGTGACAGGCGAATTAACGCGTACGTACTCGATGGCACTTAATGACCATGAATATTTATTTGTGGACGTTACGTATGATTACCTTTACGAACATAATATTGTGAATTAACAAATGGGCTACTAATGGAACAATTGAACATTAGTAGCCCATTTTATTTATTGTTGTGATTTTCTCCTCAGTAAAAACATAAAATTTATTGGTGTATTGTTTCGAACAACGTAAAGGGGAGGAAATACAATTCAAATACATGTTGTTCAACCGGGTCAATCGTTATATGGGATAGCACAAGCCTACGGAAGTACGGTAGAAAATATCGCCCGTGCTAACCAGATAGAGGGTGCTGAAACTTTAGTAATCGGTCAAGCTTTGGTCATTCCAATTTACGGAAGCTTTTATTGGGTTCAACCAGGGGACACGTTATTTTCAATAGCACAACGTTTTGGAATAAATTATACGACGTTAGCACAAATCAACGGCATCAATCCAAATGCACCATTAGCTGTTGGAACACGTCTCTATATTCCACCTATGCCAAAACGAGATGCAGAAGTGAATATTTATATCGAACCAATGGGGGATACAGTTAGTGAAGAATTATTAACTGAAGCGAGAGAGATAGGAAGATACTTAACATACTTAGCACCTTTTAGTTATGAAGCTAGACGGGATGGTAGCCTAGATCCAATCCCAACTGAAGGAATTCCAGAGGTGGCACAATCCACAGGTGCAACTTTAATGCTAGTTGTTACCAATTTAGAAAATGGTCAATTTAGTGGTGAACTAGGCAGAGCTATCTTACAAAGTTCAGCAGTTCAAGATGTATTGCTTGAAAACATTGTAGACGAAGCACGTAGAATTGGTGGAGTATCCGATATTCATTTTGATTTTGAGTTTTTACCAGGCGATCAACGAGAAGCATACAATAACTTTTTAAGAAAAGCAGCTAATTATTTACACAATGAAGGGTTCTTAATCTCAAGCGCTCTTGCTCCTAAAACAAGTGCGGATCAAGCAGGTCAATGGTATGAAGCGCATGATTACCGGGCACATGGAGAGATAGTTGACTTTGTTGTATTAATGACCTATGAATGGGGGTATTCTGGAGGACCTCCGATGGCAGTTTCACCAATTCAAGAAGTAGAAAAAGTATTACGTTATGCCTTAACAGAAATGCCTGCTAGTAAAATCATGATGGGTCAAAATTTATATGGTTATGATTGGACACTACCATTTGTTCCAGGTGGCCAATATGCACGAGCAGTAAGTCCACAAAGAGCGATTGAAATTGCTAGGGATAATAATGTTGCCATTCAATATGACTACACAGCACAAGCACCACACTTTAATTATGTAGATAGCGCGGGAAAAGCTCACAAAGTTTGGTTTGAAGATGCAAGATCCATTCAGGCAAAGTTTAATCTGATGAAGAGACTCAATTTAAGAGGAATTAGTTATTGGAAGCTAGGGTTCCCATTCCCACAAAACTGGTTATTAATAGGTGAGAATTTCAATGTAACAAAACGTTAACTATATTCTGTGCCTCGAAACTACGAAATACTAGTAGATTTGAGGCTATTTTTTTGTAAACCACTTTGTGACATAAATGTAAGGTTAATAGAGACAAAAGTCTATTTTTTAATTTCCTATTATGTAATAAAATGGTATGTATAAAGTGAGGAGGGGTATTTTGGTTAAGTTTAAAAAAATTGGAATTTCTGTTACAACAGCCGCGCTATCTCTAGGTCTATTGGCTTCTGTTGCAAGTGCTCAAACTCCTGTGGGTGGACAAGCTGAAAAAATACTAATTCAGGTTGCATCAACAGAAGCTCAAGTTGCAAAAGAAGATTTAATAAAAAAATTAAAAGAGCTTTTCCCAAATAAGTTTGATTTTTTATCAAACAACGATTTTTACATGAGTTCTGGGCAGGAATACCCTTGGGACGATACAATTCGTTACAATTTAAATTTTAATAAAAATATTAAAGGGAAATATGTTTACGGTAGTATTACATTTGCTGGAGATAATTTGGAAGTTGAAAATTTCTATTTCCAACCTATTAATCAATCCGATGCGTTGTTCCCTGCAAAAGTAACTGAGGATGAGGCGAAACAAATTGCCTTAAACTTTATAAAAAAATTCCCAAACAGCAATGAATACAAATTAATTACAAATGATAGTAACTATTACTACTTATATGGGAACCAACTATTAACAGAGCCGATTCGCTATGCGTTTACGTTTGCGAAAACACACTCAGATGTAAAAGTTGCAGATCAACAAATTAATGTTACAGTGCTAGGAAATGGTGAGATAACAGATTTCTATCGTAATACGACAGCACAAAAATCAACATTTGATGAGAAAGGTCAGTTAAAGTTACAAGCTGATGTTTTGAAAAAAATTAAGGACAACCTATCTGTTCAATTACAATACCAAATCAATTATGATTACCTAAGTGGTGAACGTACTGTACAGCTAGTTTATAATCCAACTTCTCAATTCAGTGGAGTACATGCTCTAAGTGGTAATTGGTTTACAGCGGATGGTATTTCTCAATCACTACCTGCTAGAAAAACAGTAGAACCAATAGTTAATCAAAAACTATCACCTAGACAACCTGGAATTACTACTGAACAAGCAAAAACAATTGCAAACGATCTTTTAAAGATTGATTCAGAAGATGTTAAATTAACAATTCACAGTGTTGAAGAAACGACAAATTACAATGGCAAAGAAGTTATTATGATTAACTATTCTTATGAATATAAAAATGGTGGATATGGTACTAGTATTGAAATTGATAAAGCAACAGGAGAACTTATTCAGTATCATAATTTAAAAAATGAAGTGTTAACTGAAACGAAAAAAGAAGAAGATACAAAGGCTACACTATCAAAAGCTGAAGCTCTATCAAAAGCTACTGCTTTCTTAAGAGAGTGGGTACCATCTTATTTAAATCAATATGCAAAACCGATTAACGAGCCATATTATGATAAGCAACGAGGAGTATATAACTTTACATTCCCTCGAATTGTAAATGGTATCGCTGTTACTGGTGATGATATAAACGTTAGTATTACAGACAAAGGCGAAGTAACGAATTTATATGTGAACGATCAAAATATTGATGAGTGGCCTTCAACGGAAGGAATATTATCTGTAAATGAAGCAACTGATCGTTTCAAAGAATCAATGAATCTAGAATTACTTTACATGAAACAAAATGAAGAAGAGAAACATTATTCATTAGTTTATGTACCAACTTATAACGAACAACAAATTAGTTCACTTGATGCAACAACAGGTGAATGGGCGAGCTTGTTTGGAAAGAAAGAAACGTCTACAGTCACACATCCAACTGCTGAAAAAGAGTTAAATTACTTAATTGAAAAAAATATTTTAGAAGTAAAAGATTCTAGTACTTTCAATGCAAATAGTGCAATTACTAAAGGTGAGGCAATCAAAGTTTTAGTAAAATCGCTTACTTACTTCTATGAGGGTATGTATCCTCAACAAGAAGAAACAACACAAACCTTCGAAAATATTGGACCAGATCACCCATACTTTGGTGTGATTGAAAGAGCGGTTGCAATCGGAATTCTAGATGCATCAAACGATACTTTTAATCCAGAAGCAAAGCTAACTCGTGAAGAATTAGCTGTTTGGTATATTCGTGCTCTAGGTTTAGAACAGGCAGCAAAACATAAAGACATTTATAAAGTAAATGTGAAAGATGCTGCAGATGTTACAAATACTGGACATGTTGCATTAGCTGTTGCATTAGAACTTCTACCAACAGAAAATGACCTATTTAGTCCTAAAAAAGAAGTATCTTATGCAGACATTGCGGTATCAACAATCCGTTTAGCACATAAAGTTAACGAGTCTGGAAGAGAATTACAATATTATTAAAAGAAGAAGGGCAGTTCCCGTTTTTCGGGTACTGCCTTTTTCTGTCCGAAAATTCTGTACAAAAAGTAATCGTCAGCATATAATATTCATATATGATTATATATTCATATTTAAGATTTTAGGGGGATGTATATGGATCAAGAAATGAAAGTAGCATACCAGGACGATTTAGATGAGGAGACGCTTTTTTTAGTGTCCCAAACTTTCAAAGCATTAAGTGACCCAACACGTATTCGAATTTTGAATTTACTTTTTAAGAAGGAATATTCCGTTAATGAAATAGCTGAAACATTAGAACTTAAACAATCTACGGTTTCTCACCAATTACGGTTTTTAAAAAATCTTCGTTTAGTAAAATATCGTCGAGAAGGAACAACATTATTTTACTCTCAAGATGATGAACACGTAATGAACATGTTAAAGCAAACGATTGAACATGCTAATCATAGTTAAGTTGTAGTTACAATATTTCTATATGAACATATATTAATATAAAGGGAAGGGAGATTAATTATGGGACACGGACATGATCATGCGCATCATAACCATACACATGGTGCAAATAAAAAAACATTAACCATTGCTTTCTTTATAATAAGTGCATTTATGATAATAGAAGTTATTGGGGGATTTCTTACAAATAGTCTTGCCCTTCTTTCGGATGCAGGACATATGTTAAGTGATGCAGTCTCTCTAGGTGTCGGTGTTTTAGCTTTTAAACTAGGGGAAAAAGTTGCAAGTTACAGTAAAACGTATGGGTATAAACGTTTTGAAATATTAGCAGCCGTTTTTAATGGTGTTACATTAGTGATTATTGCTCTGTTTATTTTTTATGAAGCAATTGAACGATTTGCAAATCCACCAGAAGTAGCTTCAACAGGTATGTTAACGATTGCGATTATTGGATTACTCGTAAATATCTTAGTTGCGTGGATAATCATGCGCGGTGGCGATACAAAGGAAAACTTGAACTTACGTGCTGCATTTTTACATGTAATTGGTGATATGCTAGGATCTGTCGGTGCAGTTGTAGCAGCTTTACTAATAATGTTTTTTGGTTGGGGTTGGGCAGATCCGCTTGCAAGTGTAATTGTTGCTTTACTTGTTCTAATAAGTGGATACCGAGTTACGAAGGATTCAATTCACGTATTAATGGAAGGGACACCAAGTAATATAAAAATAGAAGAGATTATTGATTTATTAAAATCTACTCAAGGCGTTATCGATATTCATGATCTACATTTATGGTCCATTACAAGTGGTCAAAATGCTTTTTCTTGTCATGTTGTAGTAGATGAACACATAACACTTCGGGAAAGTCAACAAATACTAAAACACATCGAACATGAACTAGCTCACTTAGGTATTAATCATGTAACCTTGCAAATAGAAGACAATCAACATAAACATGAAGACTCAATTTTATGTAAACTAAAACATGAGCACCACCATCATCATGTGCATAGTCATTAATATAAAGTAGTGGAACAGGTATCTCAATTATTAGGAGATACCTGTTCTTTATTTGGATATAAACAAACTTATAGAATTTACAATTGTTGGATAAAATGGGGTGGTAAATACAAACTTTTTTGAGGGTGAAATATGAATCATAATAAATATTATATTTGGTCTGGAATTTTTTTCGGAATCGGGTTAGTTGCGTTCTTCGATGAAGCAGTATTCCATCAATTGCTTCATTGGCATCACTTTTACGATAAGGCTACATTAAGTGTTGGTCTAATTTCAGATGGATTGTTCCATGCGTTTAGTTGGTTTTCAACAGTAGCTGGATTATTTATGTTAGCTGATATGCGAAAGCGGAAAATTTGGAATAAAAAGAAGTGGGTAGGCGGTATCTTTGTTGGGGCAGGTGTATTTCAACTATATGATGGGACGATTCAACATAAATTAATGAAAATCCATCAAATCCGTTATAATGTTGAGATTTTCTATTATGACCTTACTTGGAATGTAATAGCTGTTATTTTGATTATCATCGGGGTAATCTTACTTAGAAAATCCTCAAGTACAGGTGAGTTAAATGCATCATCATCATGAACCTGTTCACTGGTTTGAGACAATATTCGGTAGTATTGTGTTTTTATTACTAATTGCAATTTATATAGTCGGGGTCATGATATCAAATAAAATATACTCCCAGTGGCCATTGTACCGAATTGTATTATGGAGTCTTGGAATAATCTGTATTGCGATAAGTTTAGTCGGACCTACTGCTGAAAAGGCCCATAACAGTTTCCATTCTCATATGATGACTCATTTGCTTTTAGGGATGCTTGGACCATTATTACTCGTATTTTCGGCACCAATCACCCTTTTATTAAGATGTCTAAAGGTTCAGCATGCAAGAATAGTGAGTCGAATATTAAAAAGTAAGTATGTTGAAATTGTCTCTCACCCAATAATAGCAACGGTTTTAAATATGGGTGGAATTTGGGTGTTATATGTAACTCCACTTTATAACGCAATGCATTCGTCCATCTTGCTTTATAGTTTAATTCATTTCCATGTGTTTTTAGCAGGATATGTGTTTACGGCTTCGATGATATCTTTTGATCCATCACCCCACCGATATAGTTTTATCTACCGCTCGATTGTATTAGTTTTGGCAATGGCATCCCACAGTATTTTATCAAAATGGATTTATGCAAATCCTCCACAAGGAATTGATAAATTTGATGCGGAAATGGGTGGAATTATCATGTATTATGGTGGAGATTTTATTGATTTGATTATCGTGATTGTGTTATGTGCTCAATATTTTAGAAGAACTCAAATGGGTATAAGAAAAAAGGAGTTGTCTGAAAAGTCATTTTGAGACAGCTCCTTTGTAACTGACGCTACCGCTTTCGTCACAGATAAATTGCGACGAGGATGGTGACAACCACCGCAGGAACAATAATTCATAAGAGATATTTATCAAGAAAGAAAAGAGGTGTCCAAAAAATTATTACTTTTTGGACACCTCCAGGTTATTTTTTAAACTTATTTAAAGTTGATAATACTGCTCGAAATTCTTCTTCTTGTTGTGTTTTAAAATAGTTTTGAAATGGATCGCCAATTGTAGTGATTCTCTCAAGAACAGCAGGAATCGGAAAAAGTTTTGGGGTTAGTTTACTATTGACTTCATTCCAATTCAGTGGGGTTGCAACATAGCCGAACTCATTGCCCCTTGCAGAATACGGGGCGATAATCGTTTTTCCTTCCGCATGTTGTACATAATCTAAGTACAGTTTATTGTTGCGATTTTTTTTGAGACGTTCGGTTGTAAACCATTTCGGTTCTTGTTCACATAAAAAGCGACAAACAAATTCAGTAAAGACCCTACATTCATCATAAGAGAAAGTATCTTTGGGTAAAGGGATATAGAGTTGAAGCCCTTTTCCTCCAGATGTTTTTACAAAGCAAGTTAAGTTAAGATTATCAAAAATTGCTTTCATTCGAGTTGCTGCCTCAATGGCGAGGGAAAACTCGTCTACTGAAGGTGGGTCTAAATCGAAAACAATTTCTGTAGGATAAGTTGTTGAAACCGTTTGAAAAGGTATATGAAATTCAATGGCCAGTTGATTTCCGAGCCATAATAAGGACTCGATATCCTGACAAATTATATATTCAATATCTTCATGTACCTTTGTTTTGATAAATTCCGGTGTATATTCTGGAGCATTCTTTTGGTAAAAACTTTCTCCAGGTACTCCATGGGGAAAACGAATTGCTGTTAAAAGACGCTCCTTTAAAAAGGGAAGCATGTATGGAGCGATTTGTTGTAAATAATAAATATAATCATCTTTTATTAACCCCAATGCAGGCCAAATTGGTTTATCTGGATGAGTGATTGTAATGGTTTCTGGTAACGGATTTAATTGACGAAGCAATCCTTCCCAAGTAACATCACTTGGCACAGTGTGGAATCGAAAAGCTTCAAATCTTGGTTCTCTTAATTTTTTTCCATCGTAATCAATACACGCTACATCTACACAAATGGAGGGTGGTAATTCCCAAGTGGTTGCAGATGTTTGTTTTCCTTTTGAAAGAAAAAATGTAGATAGGGTCCCCATCTCTTCATCGGAAAACCCATGACGGAAGTTTGTAATGACTTCTAATTGTTCATTTTTAAAGACTGCACCATTGAAATAGCCGTTTTCTTGATCGTATTGAGTAAGGATAACCGTAACAATTCGCCAGTTTTTAATTTTTAACCATTGATTTGAACGCTTTCCTCTTTCCCATTGGCTTGTTGTTTTCTTTGCAATAATTCCTTCCCCATGATATTTCTTTACTTTTTTCCATAGCTTATCAGAATCGTGAAACTCTTTAATCATTTGGATTGTACCTTTATTTTGGTACTCTACTTGTTCAAACAATTTAAGTTTATGTAGTAGTGATTTTCTTTCGTTTAAAGGCAACCCTTCTAATAAGTTTCCTTTATACAGTATCAAATCAAAAACAATAATGTTACATGGAAATTGTTTTGCGAGTTCTTGTATCGTTTTTTCAGTTTTTGTCTTTCCGCGTTTTTGAACAATTGAAAATTCACTTTTAAAGTTATTTGTCAAATATACAATTTCACCATCAAAAATTAATGGTAAATGAGAGACGATATCTTCGTATATATCCTCACAATATTGAATCAACTCAGGGAAGTAGGTATTGAGCTCTTTTCCGTTTCTGCTAATGAGTTTCGGTGTTTTTTGTTCCCAAATAACAAGACATCGAAAGCCATCATATTTCGTTTCGTAAATCCAGTCCTTGCCGGTCGGTGTGCTTTCGGTTGAAGTAAGGAGCATTGGTTTCATTGATATAAACCTTCTTTTTCCCTTTATTTTTTCAATAAAACAACACGTTATACATAGAAAGAATGTAAATAAGCATAATAACGAAAAGAGAGGTGAAGTCATAATGCATACAGTTTGGAAAGGTAGCATTAGTTTTGGTCTTGTTAATATTCCAGTAAAGCTTCACGCCGCAACAGAAAATAAGGATATCAAGTTAAGACAATTACATAAGGAATGTAATAGTCCGATTAATTATCAAAAGGTTTGTCCTGTTTGCGATAGAGAAGTGAAAAATGAAGACATTGTAAAAGCTTATGAATACTCGAAAAATAAATTTGTGGTATTAGATGATGAGGAACTTGAAAGAATTAAAAAAGAGAATGAAGATAAATCAGTTGAAATCCTTGAGTTTGTAAAACTTGAAGAGATTGATCCAATTTATTTTGAACGAAGCTATTTCCTTGCTCCTGATAGTGGAGGTGGAAAGGCGTATGCATTATTACGTGAAGCGTTAAGTAGCTCAGGGAAAATTGGCGTAGCTAAAATTACGATTCGTTCGAAAGAGCAGTTAGCAATTGTTCGAGTTTATAATGATACATTATTGATGGAAACAATCCATTTTCCAGATGAAGTTCGAAATGCTGCAGAAGTTCCAAATATTCCAGATACCGAAAAAGTCACGCAAAAAGAATTGGACACGGCTCTTATGTTAATCGAACAATTAACAACAAAATTTGAGCCTGAAAAATATACAGATGAATACAGAACAGCATTAATGGAACTGATTGAACAGAAGAAATCTGGAGAAGCAACCGTTACTGCAACGGATAAACCAACATCTGCAATTCCTTCCGATATGACAGACTTAATGGCTGCATTACAAGCATCGTTGGATAAAACGTCCACTACGACTAAGAAACCGGTAACTCGGAAACGAAAAGTAAAAGAGAAAAAAGAAGCTTAAAAATAAGCGTAGTTGAAGTATTCAACTGCGCTTTTTCAATTTAGGAAAACTTTAAATTGAATGGATAAATAATAGTTATATGGGAAAAATATGAGAGTGAAAATTCAACTAAGGAGAGAAACGACATGAATGCGATAAAATCATTTCTGATTATACCTTTATTAGTAGGCGTATTGTATGGATGCAATGACAATAATGATATCGATCAAGATGAAGTTGTAACGGGTAATAATGAAGCTGGGCAAACAGAAAATACTGATAATGATACAGTTGAACAAACAACAGACAATCAAAATACTGGGAATAGTGAATATAACTTTACACACTTTGATTTAGACGTAGATTATCCGAACGATATTTCTTTTGATGTTGAATATACAAAAAACCAAGATGTAGTTGGTGTTGAAGTTGATGATGAAATTAACAATGTCGAATTAAAAGGCGATGCTGCAAATGAACAAATAGCTCCACAATTAGCAAAACTAACATTTGATGAAAATACAAGTGATGATGAAGTATTAAACGAAGTGTTATCTGCTTTTAATTTAGAAAAGGATTACCAAAACATTGAACTTGAAGTGAAATTTAATAATGGCGATGTAAAACGTTATAAGTTTAAAAATTAAATCTAACAGGGAACTGTATAATTAAGAAATTACTTAATTATACAGTTTTTATTTTGTATAAGTAAATTGTTATCCTAAAATAGATGAGAAAACTAAGTTTACATTTAGGGAGTGATATATTTTGAATACATTAATCTTTTTAGGGGCATTGCTTTCATTTTTAGGAGTTGCGCTGGGTGCCTTTGGAGCTCATGCATTAAAAGATAAATTCGCAGAGCCGCGTTATGCACAAAATTGGAACACAGCAGTGCAATATCAAATGTATCATGCTTTAGGGCTAATTATTCTAGGTACTTTATCAAGTGATGTTTTGTTAGGGGAAACAAGTCTTTTAATGTGGGCTGGATATTTAATGTTGGCAGGAGTAATCTTCTTTTCTGGAAGTCTATATGTATTATCTGTCACAGGTATAAAGAAATTAGGTGCAATTACACCGATTGGAGGAGTTTTATTTTTAGCAGCGTGGATTTTAGTCATGATTGAAGTGATGAGCTAATCAAGGGATATTTTATGAAATGTAATCCATTCTATATGAGAAGAAGGGATGTGATTTTCAAATGTTGCAAAGTTATTTTTCGGACTTACATATACATATAGGCCGAACACAAAGCGGTAGAGCTGTAAAAATTACTGGAAGCAAAAATTTAACGCTACAAAATATTTTGGATGTAGCAAGTAGTAAAAAAGGGTTAGATTTAATCGGAATTATTGATTGCCACTCTCCAGAAGTTATTGGGGAGATAGAGCAACTGATTATGGAGGAGAAAGCGCAGGAACTACGACTTGGTGGAGTACGATATGAAAGAACGACTTTGATATTAGGCTCTGAAATTGAAATATATGATGAGCATTGTCATGGCCCAATTCATGTCCTCGCCTTCTTTCCAACAATTGAAATAATGAAGGAATTTTCGAAATGGATGAGTCATCATCTGAAAAACATTCATTTAAGCTCTCAACGAATTTATTGTGATGGACTTACATTGCAGAATAAAGTTCGTGAGTTAGGCGGACTCTTTATCCCTGCACATGTGTTTACACCTTTTAAAAGTCTTTATGGAAAAGGTGTAGTAAAAAGTTTAAAGGAAGTATTTGATCCCCAACTTATTGATGGTATTGAACTTGGACTTAGTTCTGATACGTATATGGTAAAAGATATTAGTGAATTAAATCCATATACTTTCGTGACGAATTCAGATGCTCATTCACTTGGGAAGCTAGCGAGAGAATATCAAAAGTTACAGCTGGGTGATGTCAATTTTCAAGAGTTAAAACTCGCACTTCATGAACAAGAGGGAAGGGGAGTTCTCTCAAATTACGGGTTAAATCCGTTACTTGGAAAATATCATGAAACCGTATGTGCAAATTGTGGTGAATCTGTTGAAGAAGAAGGGTTAATTCATTGCCCGTACTGTGGGCAATCCCAATTAATAAAAGGCGTTTCAAAGAGAATTAAAGAATTATCTGATACAGAATATCATACACGTCAGCGACCGCCGTACATTCATCAAATTCCCCTTGATTTTATTCCGGGAATTGGACCGAAAACAATTGAAAAATTATTAAATGTCTTTGGAACAGAAATGAATATTTTGCACCATGTAAGTGTGGAGGAACTAGCACAAGTGATACCACTAAAAATTGCTACTACGATAGATCTGGCAAGAAGCGGAAAACTCGGTATTACAGTTGGTGGTGGCGGTGTTTACGGAAAAATAGAAAAACAGTAGATGTCGATTAATGCCGACATCTTTTTTAATTCTATTAAATTTTTAAATTGATACATATTAAGAGACTAATTTACTATATATATAGGGTGATGGAATTCTATAGATAGGGAGGGAAATAAATGCAGTATAAGAAAAGATTTAAAATGCTATTTGCGTTTTTACTTGCTTTAATTTTAATTATTCCAGTTACAGTAAGTGCTGATGAATTGGAAAGTAACGAAGATTTACAGTTAAATTATTTAGCCTTAGGAGATTCACTGGCAGCCGGAATTAATGAAAAAGGTGAACTAGCGAAAGGATATGCAGATTATTTTGCTCTTTCACTAAAAGAAGTTGAGGGGTTAAAAAGCTATAATAAAGGCTTTGCAGTCCCAGGTTATAAAACTACAGATTTATTAAATGACTTGAAAAACAATGTTTCAAAATCAGTTATTAATTTAGAAGGTATACAAAAGGAAGAGATTGATATTGTAACTGCTGTAAAAGAAGCAGATATCATTACAATTAGTATTGGTGCAAATGACGTACTATCATTTGTAAAACCAGATCAAGAAGGAAAAATTAATATCGACATGGCAGCTGTAACTGCTGGTATTAAAGCATCAGGTGAAAATTACCATGCGATTTTAACTAATTTAAAACAACTGAATCCAGATGTTGAGATTTTTGTAATGGGTTACTATAATCCATTTCCAGCGTTAGAAAACTATAAACAACAGTTATCATTATTAGTAAAAACATTAGATGGTGCTGTTAAACAAATAGCTACAGCTAACGGAGCACACTTTGTTGATGTTGCATCAGCAATTGCAGCAGATGAGGCGAAATATCTTCCAAATCCAGAAAATATTCATTTAAGTGCTGAAGGTTATCAAGTTGTTGCAGATCGATTCTTTGAAGCGTTATTATCTTTAGCTGAAGAAGAAGTGTTATTAAAAGATATCGAAGGGCACTGGGCAGAACAATATATAAAAGATGTTGTTGCAGCTGGTATTATGGCTGGCTATGAAGACAGTACTTTTAAACCAGATCAAGCTCTTTCTCGTGTTGAGACGGTTTCAACGATTATCCGTAGCTTAGAATTACCGGATGTTTTGGACATGCCATTCGCTGATGTTGGAGATTATCCACATGAAATTAAAATGGATGTAGCAAAGGCTGCGAGTATCGGTTTAGTTAAAGGGTATAATGGCTATTTAAAACCTGAAGATAAAGTGACGCGTGCACAATTTGCATTAATGGTATCTCGTGCATATACAGCTGTTTCAGGACAAGCTTATGTACCTGAAAAGAAAGCGCCATATTCGGACATCGCGAAATTAGACGCTGAGACACAAAATGCTATTGCTCTTTTACATGAGCTTGGTTTCAATCAAGAGAAAAATGGTAAGTTTAGTCCGTCAAAAGCAGTTACACGAGCTGAAGCTGCAACAGTGATTTGGACATTTTTATCATTAGCTGAAAATTAATTGTAATGCAAGGATGTCCATCACTCCCATTGTAACTCGCTTCGCTTACGTCACAGATAAATTGTGACGAGGATAGTGGGAATTTATTTCAACTACCACAGGAGCATTATTTTACTTTACATGAAAAGAAGGTTGTCCAGTAAAGTTCTACTTACTGGACAATTTTTTATTTAAGCACAAAAAACAAGTTGCAAATTATGACGGGGATCATAATTGCAACTTGTTTTTAAAAGGGATGTATGTCACTAGGACATATATTTTATAGCAAATTGGGGAATCTGCAACTCACGGCTATGCCTTCGTTGCATTTAATTTGCTAGGGGATACATTAATAATATGGACATGTTTTTCAAATTTTATATCAAGAATTTGAAAAAAATTTACTCTTTCCATTTCAATCCTTCAAAGAAATGATAAATTTCTTCGAAGACTAATTCTTTCTCTTGGTCAAGAGTTAAAATATGTCCTGAGTTAATAAAGCTTTTTACTGATTTAATACGTGATTTGACAGAATTATAAATAAGGTCTGCACTTTCGCAGTAATACTCGTCATCACGTAGACCACGTAAAATGTGGACTGGAGTTTGAATTGTTTGTAATTTAGCACTTGTATCATTAATGATACCTTGCAAGTAAGATAATTTAGGCATTACATATTTTTTTGCAATTTCTTGTGGTTGATCTTCTTGCTCATTAAAAGTACCAGATAATTTTTTATATTTAATCGTATAATCGATAATTCGCTCTTGTAAACTGTCAGTATTTTTCGCTAATGCAGGTGCACTCATCGCGACAATAGCTTTTGTAGGACGTTCTTCACCTAATCTTAATGAGAAAATACCACCTAGTGAAACTCCTGCAACAGCAATCTCATCAAACCCTTTATTACGAAGGTAATCATAACCTTCTAATACACTATTCCACCATTCGATTGGATCTGTTTCAATTAAATCTTTTGGGTCTCCACCATGACCTTTATATAATGGTGCATGAACTGTATAGTTGCGTTCAGATAAAAATCTACCTAATCGTTTAACATCGTTCGTATTTCCTGTAAAACCATGAAGTAAAAGAACGGCGCGGTTACCTTTCTCAATTGTAAATGGTTTTGGCGGAATGATTTTCATTTTATATTGACTCCTTCTCACTATTATAATTGTGACAAACTTTCTAAAAATTTAAAATATATATTGTTTTTTAAAAGGAAATTTGGTATGCAAAACTGATATTTAAGCTTATTATAGTGTTAACTATACATGAGTACAATTTATTGTTTTTATCGATATCATTACAAAAAGTTATCAATTGAAGAGAGAGGTAATTGTAATAATGGAAATCCAAGCACTGGAATATTTTAAAGTCGTTGCAGAGTTGCAACATATGACTCAAGCAGCTGAGGAATTGAATATTTCACAACCTGCATTAAGTAAATCTATTTCAAATATAGAAGCAAAAATTGGAGTGCCTCTCTTTGATCGGCAAGGACGTTCAATTTTCCTAAATCGATATGGCAAAATCTTTCTTGAAAGTGTTGACGTCATACTTAATGAGTTTGAAAAAGCACAAGAAGAGATTGGTGGACTAGTGTTGCCTGGGTATGGGGAAGTATCTCTTGGATTTATTCATAGTTTAGGTATGGAAGTGGTCCCTGAGCTGATGGCGAAAGTTCCAAAAAAATATCCCAACATGAGATTTTCTTTAACACAAGCGTCTTCTTATAATTTATTGAAGGGACTAGAAGAAGGCAGTATTGATTTATGTTTATCGCAACGAATTGAATCAAAAAATATGAGAATTGAATGGATTGAATTATGGAGTGAAGAATTATTTGTAATCGTTCCAAAAAATCACCGTTTTGCATCGAAAGAATCAATCAGGCTAGAAGAAATTAAGGATGAGCCGTTTATTTCGATTAAAAAGGGAAATGCTCTTCGTCAAATAGTTGATAGCTTTTTAAAGCAAGTCGGGATAACAACGAATACAAAGTTTGCAGGGGAAGAAATGCATACGGTTGCTGGATTCGTTGGTGCTGGTTTAGGGGTTTCGTTGATTCCAAATATAAAAGGTATAAATGAATATAACATTTGTAAAATCCGTGTAAGCGACCCAATCTGCGAAAGAAAAATCGGTGTTTCTTGGGCAGGGCATCGTTACCTATCTCCTGTAGCAAATCAATTTATCGATTATTTAGTAGAAAATTTTAAAGAGAAATAACAATGTTTTGAACTATTTAATCAAAAAGGTGTAGATAACTTTGCGCAATGAGAATAATGAATTTATACAATTACTATATGAACATATTGAATTGTTTAATGAAAATGAGATAGAAGAGGCTATTAAACTCTATGACCTTGCAGTAAGCGGGGATAGTGAAGCGATGATTGAGATCGCTCATATTTACCGTTTATGGGGGGATTTTAGTGCTGCAGTAAATTGGTATAAAGAAGCTTCTAAGTTAGGTAATCAGAATGCTAACTATGAATTGGCAAACTGTTACTTTGAAGGTCTAGGTGTAGAAGAGGATTATGAAGAAGCTTTTCGCCTCTATAAAGAAGCGGCTGAAAATGGTCATGCTGATGCAGCTAATAATTTAGCGGATATGTATCTGAATGGTGAAGGTGTACCAGTTAACGAAAAGGAAGCATTGTATTGGTTTGAAAAAGCAGCAGAGCAAAATGTAATGGAAGCCATGTTTACACTAGGAATTATGTATGAACAAGGTATAGGAATTCCATTAAACCAAGAAAAAGCCTTTCAATATTATTTGAAATCTGCAGAGGGTGGATATGATGATGCTCAATATCGGGTAGGTACAATTTATTTAGATGGGATATTAGGACAAGAAAAAAATATCTCCCTTGCTCTTGAATGGTTTGAAAAAGCTGCTGCATCTCACCATATTGACTCAATTTATAACTTAGGATTTTTATATGAAAATGGCATTGGAGTTTCTAGAAATGGAAAAAAAGCGCTTTATTATTATAAACGAGCCGCCCTTCTTGGGGACTCCCAAGCTAAACTGAATATTGCTAAAATTTATGAATATGGAATTGATGTACCCAAGGATTTAAAAGAGGCAGCGAAGTGGAGAAAATCTGCAATGGCTCAAATGGATTTTACAGAGTAATTATTTTAATTTTTTACAGAGTGCAACAAAGTCAAATTCGGCTTTGTCGACACTCTGTTTTTATTTTTTTTATTTACAAATTTTAGGAGAATTTTATACTATAATATCATTCGAAGGTGATATATTCCAAAAAAGTGGCATATATAATTAGGACTTAGGTTTATTGTACAAAAGTATTAGGTATATATGAATAGTAATTATTGGAGGGGAAGCAAGGAATGTTCTTTAAGAAACACGAAAAATCAGCTCGGATCAGTTTAGATAATATTATCGTCGAATTAGATGTTTCATATAAACCTAAATACAAAAAACAAGTTAAAATGATCAATTTAACGGAACAAGATTTGAAATATTTAGTGGTATTAAAACCTTATATTGAAAAAGATATTTATGAAATTGTTGATCAATTTTATGATGCGCTCTATGTGGAAGATTATTTGATTAAAATAATTAATGAAAATAGCTCAATGGACAGATTAAAAATTACTCTTAGAAAACATCTAATAGAGCTATTTGAAGGGAAAATAGATAGAAGTTATCTAGAAAAACGGAAACGGATTGCGCAAGTCCACGTACGGATTGGTTTAAAAACAAAATGGTATATAGCAGCATTTCAGAATTTATTAGTCACTTTTATAGATATCATTGAAAAAAATATAAGCAATCCAACTGATCAAATGAATTTAATTCGAGCTGTATCAAAGATTTGCAATCTTGAACAACAACTTGTTTTAGAAGAATATGAAAATGCTATAGAACAATTGAAGGCAGATATTGATAATCAAAAGCAACAAATTAGTCAATCGATTATTCAATCTGCTGCAAGTTTAGCTGCGATTTCTGAGCAAACAAACGTTACATTTAATCAAATCAATGATCAATCTGAGGAAATCACAAATACTGCATTGAAAACAGCAGAGTTATCGAATTTAGCTGAAGTCAAAGCGGCTGATGGTAAGATAAAAATTCAACATCAACATGAGAATATGTTAAACATTCGAGATACTGTTAATGACATATCTTCAAACATTGAGAAACTATTGAAGGTTTCAGATGAAATGGAAAAGATAATTAGTATCGTAACAACGATAGCAGACCAAACGAATCTACTATCTCTTAATGCTTCGATTGAGGCAGCGAGAGCAGGAGAGCATGGTAGAGGATTTAGTGTAGTTGCAGCAGAGGTTAGAAAGTTAGCGGATCAAACGAAGGACTCGACACTATCAGTAGAAATGCTCTTAAAGAGTAACAAAGAGCATACAACGAATCTTGCAGAATCATTAAAACGAATACAAGAGGAAGTTCAGTGTGGAGAAAAAAGTATGAATGATACAGAGGAGCAGTTTTCACAAATATTAACGGTCATGCAAGAGTCTAAAGTTCATAATGAGATAATTAAACATGAAATACACCATTTACACAGTGTGATTAGTGAGTTGTGCATGACCTTTGAGGAAGTAACGAGCTCAGCAGATAATTTGGCATTGATTGCAAAGGATTTAAATTAGATATATTGAAAGCTGTGTTAAAAGTGCAAATGACTTTTAACACAGCTTTTCTTTGTAAAGGATATAGTGCTTCTGCGTGACCGGATTGAGATGCAAGCATACTCGTCTTCTAATAATGTGCTCCTGCGGTGGTCGCAATAAATTGCCACCATCCTCGTCGCAAAGGAGGCGTCTCAAAATTTTTTTCAGACGCCTCCTTTCTTGACTTAATATTGTAAAACACCTAGCAGTTACTTTTGTTGAAAAACGTTTATACTATAGTTACGGAGATTGAATCGTGTAGGGAGTTGTAATGATGAAAACTGTAGTGGTTATCGGTGGCGGTATTACTGGATTATGTACTATGTATTATTTGAAGCGACAAGCAAAAGAAAATGACATGGCGATTCGCTTAATATTAGCTGAGAAAAACCCTTATCTTGGAGGGAAAATGCATACCGTTTACGAGCAAGGGTTTATTATGGAGACGGGTGCAGATTCTATGGTGGCACGCCATCCAAGTGTGCTTAAACTGGTGAAAGAGCTTGATTTTGAATCAGAACTTGTTTATAACGAGACAGGGATATCGTACATACATACGAATAATGAACTCCATGCCATTCCTGCAGGATCGACTTTTGGAATTCCGATGAGTGTGGAGTCATTAAATTCAAGTACATTAATTTCTGAAGAAGGTAAAAAAAGAGTTTTACAGGACTTTGAATTGCCAAATACAAAGTTTACTAAGGAAAATTCAATTGGCGAATTTTTAGAGTATTTTTTAGGTAAAGAAATTGTTGAAAAGCAAATTGCCCCTGTATTAGCAGGCGTATATTCAGGAGATTTATATCAATTATCTTTAGCTTCTACCTTACCGTACTTAGTAGATTATAAAAATGAATATGGCAGCATTATTAAAGGGTTCGAAGTAAATAGAGAACAATTTGATAAAGCAGCGAATAAAAAATTTGTTTCCTTTAAAAAAGGTCTATCATCTTTAATTAATCGACTAGAAGAGATGCTACCAGAAGTAGAATTTTATAAAAATACTGCAACTACAGAAGTAACGAAAAATAGTAACGGATATAACGTAACTTTTGACAATGGCGAATCGATTCAAACGGATGTTGTTGTATTGGCCGTGCCAAATAACGTTGTTCGTAACCTATTAAAAGACAAACAGCTAGAATCTGATTTAGAGAAATTTACAAATGGGTCTGCAATCACGATGTATTTAGGATTTGATATACCGGATGCCGTGCTACCAGCAGATGGAACAGGGTTTATCGTTTCACATAACAGTGATTTAGTTTGTAATGCTTCTACTTGGACAAGTCGCAAATGGAAACATACTTCGGAAAATGGAAATTTATTAGTACGCTTATTCTATAAAAGTAATAATCCTAAATACGAAGAACTTGTGGCAATGACAGATGAAGAATTAACGAAGGTTGCTCTTGAAGATATACGGCTAAGTTTGAACATCGAAGAAAAACCTGTTGTTGTAAATATTGAAAAGTGGATTAACGCAATGCCGAAATATGATTTAGCCCATAATGAAACATTGCAGGTAGTATTAGACAAATTAGATTCTCAATATCCGAACCTCTTTGTTGCAGGTTGTTCTTATTTTGGTGTAGGTATAGGTGCTTGTATTGAAAATGGTAAAAATACTGCAGAAAAAGCGATAAAAGCATTGAAATAATAGATTATTTCGTATATTCGTTTAATTCTATTGACTAAAGTGGAATTTAAAGATATGATTCAATTTAATATACAATTTCATATCACTTATCAAGAGAAGTCGAGGGACTGGCCCGATGAAGCTTCAGCAACCAACGTAACGTAAGGTGCTAAATCCAGCAGGCGTTATGCCGAAAGATAAGGAGGAACTATTAAGATAATCGAGCCTTCTTTCTAACGAAGAAGGCTTTTTATTGTTATAGAAATGACAGAAAATTTTTGAAAGTATGTTTTTTTGGGAGATGAAAAAATGGGTCTACTTGAAGCATTAAAATCCAAAGTGTTAACGGCAGATGGTGCGATGGGAACTTTACTATATTCTTATGGACTTGAACATTGCCATGAGGAGATGAACCTCGTAAAGCCTGAACTGATAGAAAAAATTCATAGTGAATATATTTTAGCTGGTGCAGATGTTATTCAAACAAATACATATGGTGCAAACGCGATAAAGTTAGCGCGGTATGGACTTGAATCCAAAGTTGTTGAAATCAATGAAGCAGCTGCTAAATTAGCGAAAAAGGCTGCATCAAGTGGTAATCAATTTGTTATTGGATCCATTGGTGGAATTCGTGGTGTACGAAAAAGTGAAGTAACACTAGATGAAATTTTAGATGCGATTCGTGTACAAGCAGAAACATTAATTCGTGCAGATTTAGATGGACTGTTACTTGAAACATACTTTGATTTTGAAGAACTAACTGAAACATTAAAAATGTTACGCAATATGACGGATCTACCAATTATTGCTCAAGTATCGATGCATGAACCGGGTGTCTTACAAAATGGCTTGAAATTAAACGATGCTTTACAACAGCTTGAAAGCCTAGGTGCTGATGTTGTTGGTGTGAACTGTCGATTAGGCCCTCATCATACAATCCAAGCATTAGAGGGGGTAGAACTACCTCAGAATGCCTTTTTATCGGCTTATCCGAATGCATCCCTTCTAGATATCGAAGAAGGCCGTGTTATTTACGAATCGGAAATTGATTATTTTGCACGTGCTGCTGTTCAGTTACGTAACCAAGGTGTTCGTTTAATAGGTGGATGTTGCGGAACGACACCAAAACATATTGAAGCGGTTAAAAAGCAATTAGCACAATTAAAACCATTGACAGAAAAACGAACAGTACAACAACCGGAAATATATATCCAAGATGCAGAGCCTACTAGAGTGGAACCTTTACACGAAAAAGTTAAACGTGAGCGTTCTGTCATTGTTGAATTAGATACACCAAGACATTTAGAAATTGATTCATTTGTCGAGGGTGCCAAAGCCCTTTATAACGAAGGTGCAGACATTATTATGATGGCGGACAATTCCCTTGCGTCTCCACGTATTAGTAACGTTGCGATGGGTTCAATTTTAAAATTACAACATGGTATTCGTGTAATGCCTCATTTAACATGTCGTGACCGCAACCTAATTGGTCTGCAATCCCACTTAATGGGACTAAGTGCTTTAGGAATGAACGATATTTTAGCTATTACAGGAGATCCAACAAAAATAGGTGACTTCCCAGGTGCTACTAGTGTTTATGATGTGTCTTCCATGGAACTCATTTCATTAATTAAACAATTAAATGAAGGAATTTCCTTCTCAGGGAAAGCACTTCGTAAAAAGGCGAATTTCTCGGTAGCAGCTGCCTTTAATCCAAATGTACGTGTATTAGATCGTGCTGTAAGTCGTCTTGAGAAAAAAATCGAACATGGTGCGGATTATTTCATCTCCCAACCAGTTTATTCTGCAGAAAAAATTGTAGAGATTTACGAAGCAACGAAACATTTAGAAGCTCCAATTTATATTGGAATTATGACGTTAACATCTTTCCGAAGCGCTGAATTTTTACATCATGAAGTACCAGGAATTAAATTATCCGATGAAGTACTAGCAAGAATGAAAGCGTGCGAAGGGGATAAAGAGCGCGAAGCACAAGAAGGCGTAGCGATTGCAAAAGAATTACTAGATACAGCAACAAAATACTTTAACGGTATATATTTAATTACACCGTTTTTACGTTACGATTTAACACTACAATTAATGCAATATATCAAACAACTTGATGAGCAGAACGAAGGAGTAGAAGCAAATGCATAACCATCCAATCGAGGAACAGTTAAAAAATAGAATATTAATTATCGATGGGGCAATGGGAACAATGCTTCAACGAGAAAATTTAACTGCTGAAGATTTTGGTGGGGAAGAACTTGAAGGATGTAATGAAAATCTTGTTTTGACTCGACCAGATGTTGTTGAAAACATTCACCGTGCGTATTTAAAAGCTGGTGCAGATATTATTTGTACAAATACGTTTGGTGGTACGCCCCTTGTTTTAAACGAATACGGATTAGGATATAAAGCAGAAGAAATTAATAAACGTGCTGTTGAACTAGCTTTATCAGCTGTTAACGAACACTCAACTGAAGAATGGCCACGTTTTGTAGCAGGTGCAATTGGTCCAACAACGAAAACTTTATCTGTTACTGGTGGAATCACGTTTGACGAGTTAACAGAAAACTTTTACGTACAAGCAAAGGCATTAGTAGAAGCTGGAGCACATTTGATTTTGCTTGAAACAAGTCAAGATATGTTAAATGTAAAGGCTGCAACTCTTGGTGTGAACCGTGCCTTTGAAGAAACCGGTAAAACATTACCAATCATGGTTTCAGCAACAATCGAGCCAATGGGAACAACATTAGCTGGACAAACAATTGAAGCATTCTATATTTCAATTGAACATATAAAACCATTATCAATTGGACTTAACTGTGCAACTGGTCCGGAATTTATGACAGATCATATTCGTTCATTAGCGGATTTATCTACAAGTTATATAAGTTGTTATCCAAATGCTGGATTACCAGATGAAGAGGGACACTACCACGAAACACCTGAATCTTTATCGATTAAGTTACGTGGTTTTGCAGAAAAAGGTTGGTTAAATATCGTTGGTGGATGTTGTGGTACTACGCCTGAACATATCCAAGCAATCCGTGAAGCAGTAGAAGGACACAAACCAAGACAAGCACCAAATGAAACACATGGTCATGTCGTATCAGGTATTGACCCACTTTTATATGATGATTCTATGCGACCATTGTTTATTGGTGAACGTACAAACGTTATTGGTTCACGTAAATTTAAACAGCTAATTATTGATGGGAAATTTGAAGAAGCTGCTGAAATTGCTCGTGCCCAAGTAAAAAATGGGGCTCACGTTATTGATATTTGTTTAGCAAACCCAGATCGTGATGAACTTGAAGATATGCGTAATTTCATGCAAGAAATTGTGAAGAAAGTAAAAGTGCCTTTAGTAATTGACTCAACAGACGAGAAAGTTATTGAAGAAGCATTGAAGTATTCACAAGGGAAAGCAATTATTAACTCTATTAACCTAGAAGATGGTGAAGAGCGCTTTGATGCGGTAATGCCTATTGTGAAAAAATACGGTGCTTCTGTTGTTGTGGGAACAATCGATGAAGAAGGTATGGGTGTTACAAGAGAGAAGAAATTGCAAATTGCGGAACGTTCTTATCAATTGTTAACGGAAAAATGGGGTCTAGCACCGGAAGATATTATTTTCGACCCGCTTGTTTTCCCTGTAGGTACTGGGGATGAGCAATATATCGGTGCTGCAGAAGAAACAATTGAAGGTATCCGTTTAATTAAAGAAAAATTCCCAAGAAGCTTAACGGTACTTGGTGTAAGTAACGTATCATTCGGTTTACCTCCTGTTGGACGAGAAGTGTTAAATGCAGTGTTCTTATATCACTGTACACAAGCTGGCCTGGACTATGCGATTGTAAACACAGAAAAGTTGGAGCGTTATGCATCCATTCCGGAAGAAGAAATTAAATTAGCAAATGATTTAATTTTTAATACAAATGATGAAACGTTAGCTGTATTTACTGATTTTTATCGTGATAAGAAAAAGGAAAAGACCGTTGCTAACATTCCTGATACAGTTGAAGAACGTTTAGCGTATTACATTGTAGAAGGTACAAAAGAAGGTTTAATTCCTGACTTAGAAGAAGCTCGTAAAATTTTTGATACACCTTTAGATATCATTAACGGACCTTTGATGGCTGGAATGTCTGAAGTAGGGCGTTTGTTCAATGATAATCAATTAATCGTTGCGGAAGTTTTACAAAGTGCCGGGGTAATGAAAGCGGCAGTTGCCCATCTTGAACAGTACATGGAGAAAAACGAAGAATCTTCAGGTAAAGGAAAAATCGTTCTTGCCACTGTAAAAGGTGACGTGCATGATATCGGTAAAAACCTTGTAGATATCATTTTAAGCAATAATGGCTATAAAGTGGTGGACCTTGGTATTAAGGTAACGCCAGCACAATTAATCGAAGCGATTCGAAAAGAAAAGCCAGACTTTGTTGGTCTTTCAGGTTTACTTGTAAAATCTGCTCAACAAATGGTATTAACTGCACAAGACTTCAAAGAAGCGAATATAGATGTTCCAATTTTAGTTGGTGGAGCGGCGTTATCGAAACGTTTTACAGAGACAAAAATTGCTGCTGAGTATGACGGTCCTGTTATTTATTCAAAAGACGCAATGCAAGGGTTAGAGCATGCGAACCGTTTAATGGATAATAATGAACGTGAGGCTTTCCTTCAAGAGCTTCGTGAATCAAGAGAAAAACGTTTGCTTGCCGATGAAAAACGTGCTGCCCGTCCTGTGAAAGAAGGGGCAGAAAAACCGGTTAGAACTGTTAAAGATGCACCAGTATATGTACCAAAAGATTTAGTCCAACATATTAAACGTAACTACTCTGTTGCTCATTTACACCCATATGTAAATATGCGTACATTAATTGGACATCACCTTGGTTTAAAAGGAAATGTTGAAAAGTTATTAGCAGATAACGATCAACGTGCAACTGAATTATATAATCTTGTAAATGAATTTTTAACGTCTGATTTATTAACACCATCTGGAATGTATCAATTCTTCCCAGCTCAAGCTGATGGCGATGATGTAGTAATCTACAGTCCAGAAGATAGTAAAACAGAAATTGAACGTTTCCATTTCCCTCGTCAAAAAGAGGCACCATATTTATGTCTATCGGATTTCTTAAAGCCAGTTGATAGTGGTGAAATGGATTATGTAGCACTAATGGTTGTGACAGCAGGTAAAGGTGTGAAGGAAGTTGCCGAACAGTTTAAGGAAGACGGTAAGTTCTTGGAAAGTCATGCACTACTTGCAACAGCACTTGAGCTTGCGGAAGGTTTTGCAGAACGTATCCATCAAGAAATCCGGGATGTATGGGGCTTCCCAGATGCAACGGATTTCACAATGCGTGAACGTTTTGCAGCGAAATACCAAGGTCAACGTTTCTCATTTGGATACCCAGCTTGTCCAAACTTAGAAGATCAAGAGAAGCTATTTAAATTATTAAAACCAGAACAAATAGGTGTGCAATTAACGGAAGGCTTTATGATGGAACCAGAAGCAAGTGTTTCTGCTATCGTATTTGCTCATCCAGATGCACGATACTTTAACGTATAATCGTGAATGCCTCGAAAGAATTGTTTCTTTCGGGGTTTTTTTGTGTCGATTTTCTTATCTGCGGTAATGAGAGACAAAACTAGTATGAAAAATAAACGGAGTGACTTTCATGTGCGTGATGAAGGACAAATCAATCGAGAAAATTAATTGGAGTGACCTTCAAAAACATTAATAAGGTCAACCATGCAAGAAAGTTAATGGAAGTGACCATCATAGCCATAATTAATCTCAATTCAAAGTACTTACTGTGGATAGTATTTAAAAAATTTACAAAGAAATTATGGTGAAAAATTATCAAGTAAATAATTTTTTTGAAACCCAGCCAAAAAATGAAACTAAGTATTTATTAGAATATCTACAATGAAACTTGCTATCCTAAATTATGTCGTGAATAGCTTTCCAATCATAGAATTTCCAGTTTGTCATATGACATTTGTAATGAAATTAATGTGATGTTTGCTTCTACATGTCACATTGCCTTTTCTTTATGATTAGTTTAGATAGTTAAGAAAGAAGGTTATTACTTTGACAATGACAGATGCAGAAAAAACGAAGAAGTTGCGCAAAGACGTGGCACCGTTTGCAAAATCTGAATTAAAAACGAGTATTTTTCAAATTTTCAACACCATCGTACCGTTACTTGTTATTTGGGCAGCAGGATATTATTTATTACAATTTTCACCTTGGCTTACAGTAGCGTGTAGTGTACTGGCTTCCGGCTTTGTCGTACGTACGTTTATTATTTTCCATGACTGCACACACGGTTCATTTTTCAAAAGTAAAAAAGCCAATGACATTGTAGGAAACATTACAGGTATATTAACTTCTTTCCCATACCAAAAATGGAAACGTGAACACACAATACATCATGCAACAAGTTCTAACTTAGACAAACGCGGAATTGGCGATATCGATATGTTAACAGTGGATGAGTACTTAGAAAAATCTAAGCTTGCTCGTTTTGGTTATCGATTATATCGTAACCCACTCGTTATGTTTGGATTAGGTCCTTTATATATGGTATTAGTATTAAATCGATTTAATCGTAAAGATGCTAAACAAAAAGAACGTTTAAACACTTATTTCACAAATATCGCTTTACTAGTGATTTGTGTGACATTAATTTTAATATTCGGTTGGCAAACATTTTTATTAGTTCATGGCATCACATTATTTATCGCAGGAGCTCTTGGAATCTGGTTATTCTACATTCAGCATACTTATGAAGATTCATATTTCGAATATGATACTGAATGGGATTATGTAAAAGCGGCAGTCGAAGGTAGTTCTTATTATAAATTGCCAAAGATTTTACAATGGATTACTGGTAACATTGGTTTCCACCATGTCCATCATTTAGCACCAAGAGTACCAAACTATAAATTAGAAGAAGCACATGAATCAATTGAACCGCTACAAAGAGCTACGACAATTACATTAAAAACAAGTGTAGAGTCAATTCGATATAAACTATATGATCCAGATCGTAAAAAGTTTGTTTCGTTTAAAGAAGTAGATGCATTAGTTAAAATTAGAGAAAAATCAATAAGAGCGAAAGCGAAAAACATGAAAGCCATCTCTAAATAAGAGATGGTTTTTCTATAGCTTGAGATGTTTGTTATAATATATTAGAAAATTTATGAATTCAGCGAGGAAAACCATGCAAAGTTGGTATACAATTTTACCGAAAAATCCGTGGGTTAGTATTTATGTTTGGATTATTTTTTGTATCATGCCCTTTTACTTTATCATTCGATCATTTTCCTTTGTTCAAATTACAATCGGAATAGTCTTGATATTACTGTATTTCTTATCTCATCGCTTTTCTTTTAAATCCCAAAATGGCCTTGTCTATATGTGGGTTAGTTTCGAAATGGTATTAAATATTGCCATGACCTTAATGTTTGGCTATATTTATTTGTCATTATTTACCGCATTCTTTATTGGCAATATTCGAAATACTGTTGGATTCTTTATCATGTATGGATTGCATATTGGATTTACTGTTGTATCGATTGTTGCCGGTTATTTTATTGATTTACATTTGTTTCTATCGCAAACGCCTTTTATTATCATTACGGTAATTGGAGTTGTACTACTTCCATTTACTTTATACAGCCGAAATAAAAGAGAAAATTTAGAAGGCGAACTTGAAAATGCTAAGGAGCGCATTGAGGAACTGATTATTCATGAAGAACGCCAACGAATCGCGAGAGACCTTCATGATACATTAGGCCAAAAGCTATCGATGATTGGATTAAAAAGTGATTTAGCAAGTCGCTTGGTGACAAAAAATCCTGAACAAGCGTTACAAGAAATTAAAGATATTCGTCAAACGGCGAGCATAGCATTAAAAGAAGTTCGTGAACTTGTTGCGGATATGCGTGCTGTCAAATTGCAGGAAGAAATTATTAGAGTGGAACAAATATTAAAAGCTGCACAAATTGACCTTGAAGTAAATGGAGATGCATCAAATTTAAACATCCCCGTATTAATTGAAAATGTTCTAAGTATGTGCTTAAAAGAAGCCATCACGAATGTTGTAAAGCATAGTGGAGCTAAAAAATGCATTATTACAATTAAAAGAACCTACAACGAAATTTCGATTTGCATTATAGATGACGGCAAAGGATTTAATGATAAACTAAATATTACAGGAAATGGATTAAAAGGGATGCAGGAACGTTTGGAATTTATTAACGGCTCACTTAAAATTGAAAGTAAGAAAGGTTCGAAGCTTCATATTAGTGTACCGCTAGCCATTACACACCAGAAAGGAAATGAGTGAAATGATACGAATTGTCATTGCTGAAGACCAAGGCATGTTACTTGGTGCAATGAAATCACTTCTTAATATGGAAGAAGATATGGAAGTGGTAGGACTTGCAAAAAACGGTGAAGAAGCAGTTCAATTAGTCAAAGAACATCAGCCTGATATATGTATAATGGATATTGAAATGCCTGTAAAAACGGGCTTAGATGCAGCTGAAGAATTACATGAAGAAACTGATTGTAAAGTGATTATCTTAACAACTTTTGCAAGACCAGGATATTTTGAACGTGCACGAAAAGCGGGGGTGCGCGGTTATCTATTAAAGGATAGCCCAATTGAAGAACTTGTTAATTCTATTCGGGTTATAATGGATGGACGACGTATTTATGCACCGGAATTAGTAGATTTCGTTTATGAAGATGATAGCGAAAATCCATTAACAGAACGAGAAAGCCAAGTGTTAGAACTTGTTGCTGAAGGAAAAACAACGAAAGAAATTGCAGCAGAGTTATTTTTATCTGCAGGTACAGTGCGAAATTATATCTCTACTATTTTAGATAAATTAGGCGTAGGCAATCGAATCGAAGCGATTTCTCGGTTTAAGGAAAAGGGTTGGAATAAATAAAATGGATGGCGAGGAGCCATCCATTTTTATTTATTTCTTTTTAGTTAATCGTCCTAAAATAAATGCTGCTGCAGCAACGCCTAGTACTGTATTTGTTTTCTTAGTAAACACTTGTTTTGTCACAAGGTTTAAGTTTTGTGGACGTTCTGCTAAGCGACGCATGAAGTAACCGTACCAGTCGCTACCAAATGGAACGTACGTACAGAAGTTGTAGCCTTCTTTTGCAAGTTCAAGTTGCATTTCTTTACGGAATCCATAAAGCATTTGGAACTCAAATTTATCATTTGGAATGTTATGGTCTTTTACAAATTGTTTTACATGATTAATGATGTTATGGTCATGTGTTGCAATTGATGTAAATTTACCATGTAGTAAGTGATACTCAATTAGATCGATAAAGTTTAAGTCGATATCGTGCTTATCTTGGTAAGCTACATCTGCTGGTTCTTTATAAGCACCTTTTACGATACGTAAACGGTAGTTTTTATATTTTTCAATATTTTCTTTTGCATTGAAGAAATATGCTTGAATTACTGTACCAACATTATCGTATTTTAATGAAAGTTGATCTAATAAATCAAATGACGGTTGAAGACGTGCATAGTTCTCCATATCAATATTAATGTGCATATTATATCGAGCTGCTAATGCAACAATTTCTTCTAAGTTGTCATAGCAGAAATCATAATCAATATCTAAACCTAGTTGAGAAGGTTTAAGGGAAATATGAGCATCCACGTCATTTTCATGAATTGCTTCAATTACTTCAAGAATTTGATCTTTCGCTTTAATCGCTTCAGATTTTTCGTAAACGAATTCTCCAAGATTGTCTACAGTACAAGAGATTCCTTGTGCGTTTAATTCTTTAATACTTTGAATTACTTCAGGAATATTTGTACCAGCTACTACACTTTGGGCACCAAGTCTAAGACCATACTTCTGAGCTGCGCTGTTTAAAAGTTGATTTTCGGATAAGTTATAGAAGAAATCTCTTAATATTGGCATAATAGGTACCTCATTTCTTTTTTTAAGTTAAACTTATTATAACATACGGAAAATTGCTAGAAGTGAATTGCAAATACTTTAAATATTACGATTTTTTCTCTATTATACATTTTTAATTATTTGCATACGTTCATTAAATAATGTAGGATAACTCAAAAATCCAACGATTATACTTGAAAGAGCAGCAGTTGTTAATAATCCAAAAATGATTAGGATTTGGAATTGGACTGCTTGGACGGGATCGGCACCTCCTATTATTTGACCACTCATCATACCAGGTAGTTGAACAAGTCCAATTGTTTTTTGACTCTCAATGGTTGGAATCATACTCGCTTTAATGGCATTTGTTAATTGAGTATGAATTGCTTGTTTCGGTGTACCTCCAAGAGAGAGAACTAGCTCGATTTGATCGCGGCTACTTTCAACTTCTGCAGTAAATCGATTTAAAAATAATATCGATAACACCATAGAATTCCCAATAAGCATGCCACTAATAGGAATAATGTACTGAGCTGTAGCTGGTATTATATGAAGACCAATTAAAATTCCTTGTGTCACAACTTCTACTACGATTAGCGTAAGTGCAATCTTCCATGTGATTCCTTTGATAGCTTTCCCTTTTTTTCTAGCATTTAACGTTGCTGCAACAATCATTAATGTAATCATTAACAAAATATAAATAATGCTTTCGGTTTCAAATACAATTTTTAATATATACCCAACGATTAATAATTGAATAATGGATCGGACCGTTGCTATAATCGTATCTTTTTCAAGATCTAATTTAAGCGATTTTGATAAGACTAATGGGATAAGGACAAAAATTAGGGTTAAAGATAATGTTGTATAACTCATGCTTCTGTTACTCCGGAGACAAAATTTTGAATCAGTTTATTTGTGTTCGTCCATAAAATATTTGTCTCTCCACTTTCTATTAATTGCCCCTCCATCATAACCCATGTATAATCTCCAACTCGTTTCGCTTGTTCAATATTGTGGGTAATCCAAATGATTGTTACATCATATTTTTGATTAATTTTTAATATAAGTTGTTCAATTTCATTTACAGAAGTAGGATCGAGTGCAGAGGTAATTTCATCTAATAATAAAACTTCCGGTTGATTGATTAAAGTGCGCGCAATGGAAACCTTTTGACGCTGACCACCAGACAAATCCTCTGCTTGTCTATGTAAAAAAGATTCATCGAGACCAACATCATTTAAAAACTTTATGGCTTCATTCTCTGGAAGCTTTTTATTTTGTAATGTGAAAGGTAATGCTAAATTTTTGTAGACTGTGCCTCTTATGATAGGTGCACTTTGTAAAACAATTCCAACTTTCCTACGAAGTGTAGTCGGTTCATATGAATGAATTGAATTGTCTTGAATATAGATTTCACCTGAAGTAGCTGAATAGAGACCATTACATAATTTAAGTAATGTTGTTTTCCCAGCTCCTGAAGGCCCGACAAGAGTAGTAATTTTCCCTTTATTAAATACTCCATTAATATTATTTAAAATTGACAGCTCATCTTTTTCATAACATACATTTTCAAATTTTATAGCTGGTATCATGAAATTCTCCTAAACTAAAGTATATCTTTATTATAACGATTTCGATTAAATCTATAAATTTATTAGAATGGAGACATCATAAAAAAAGCTAACTCATGAAATGGAACAAGAGTTAGCAACAACTTACTTCTAGTCTTAAAAGGGGGAGAAGACTAGTGTAATGTTATTTTTACCGTGTAGACAGAAAACTATACATAAGACTACCTTATCAGTTAAATTTTGTAATTATAAATCAACTAATAATGGAACTATACACAATATTTAAAGTGTTTAAACAATACCTGAATTTAGTAAATAGTGTATACTATGACTAATTATGAAACTGGAAGAAGGGGCAAAAATGAAATCGAATTATGCTGATGATAGCTTGACTCTACACACTGATTTATACCAAATAAATATGGCAGAAAGCTATTGGGCTGACGGTATTCATGAACGAAAAGCCGTTTTTGAATTATATTTTAGAAAGCTTCCATTTGGAAATGGATATGCCATATTTGTAGGGTTAGAGCGAATTTTAGAATATTTACGTGATTTCAGTTTTTCACAATCGGATATTACTTATTTAACTGAAAATCTAGGATATAAAGAGGACTTTATTGAGTATTTACGAAATTTAAAATTTACTGGCTCAGTCTATTCAATGGTTGAAGGAGAACTGGTTTTTGCAAATGAACCTATTCTAAGAGTGGAGGCACCACTTGTAGAAGCTCAATTAATTGAAACGGCCTTATTAAATATTGTCAATTATCAAACGTTAATTGCTACGAAAGCAAGTAGAATAAAGCAAATTACTAAAAATGATGGTTTAGCAGAGTTTGGAGCACGTCGAGCGCAAGAGATGGATGCGGCAATTTGGGGAGCACGTGCAGCGGTTATTGGAGGATTTGATTCAACTTCTAATGTACGTGCAGGTAAGATTTTCGATATTCCTGTATCCGGAACACATGCACACTCTTTAGTACAAGCTTATAAAGATGAATATGAAGCTTTTCATTCTTATGCAAAACGTCATAAAGACTGTGTATTTTTAGTAGATACTTATAACACATTAAAATCCGGCGTTCCTAATGCCATCCGAGTGGCAAAAGAATTAGGAGACAAAATTAATTTTATCGGCATTCGTTTAGATAGTGGAGATATAGCGTTTTTATCAAAAGAAGCAAGAAGAATGCTAGATGAAGCTGGATTCCCAAATGCAAAAATTATCGTATCAAACGATTTAGATGAATATACAATACTTAACTTAATTGCCCAAGGTGCAAAGGTGGATTCATGGGGAATTGGGACAAAATTAATTACTGCCTATGATCAACCTGCATTAGGTGCTGTATATAAATTAGTATCGATTGAAAATGAACATGGAGAAATGGAAGATACGATTAAAATTACAGGGAATGCTGAGAAGGTTTCAACTCCTGGATTGAAGAAAGTATATCGCATTATTAATCGCGAGAATGGGAAAGCAGAAGGCGATTATATCGTGATGGCTGATGAAAATCCGCAAGAGGAAAAGCGCCTTAAAATGTTCCATCCAGTTCACACATTTATCTCAAAGTTTGTTACTAATTTTGAAGCAAAAGAATTGCATCAAAAAGTAATAGATAAAGGTCAAATTGTATATGAAAGCCCATCTGTACTGGAAATGAAACAGTATGCAACTGACAATCTGGAACTTTTATGGGAAGAATATAAACGTTCACTAAACCCTGAAGAATACCCAGTAGATTTAAGTCAAAAATGTTGGGATAACAAAATGCGTAATATTGAAGAAGTAAGGAACATGGTGCACAATATCGAGTTCGGTGAGGAGTGATTGTATGGGTACTCTACAACAACGAATTATTGACGAATTGAAAGTTTTGCCAAAGATTAACCCGGAAGAAGAAGTTCGAAAATCCGTTGACTTCTTGAAGGAATATGCAAAAAAGCATTCATTTTTAAAAGGCTTTGTCATTGCGATTAGTGGTGGACAAGACTCAACCTTAACAGGAAAGCTTGTTCAAATTGCGGTAGATGAGTTGAATGAAGAAGTAGGAGAAGCGAAATATTCCACTTTTGCCATTCGTCTTCCATATGGTTTTCAAGCAGATGAACAAGACTGCCAAGACGCGCTTACATTTATACAACCAACAAAAGTGTTTGAAATCAATATTAAACCAGCAGTAGATGCAAGTGTTCAATCGCTTTTGGATGCTGGAATTGAACTAAGTGACTTTGCAAAAGGAAATGAAAAAGCCCGCGAGAGAATGAAAGTACAATATTCCATTGCAGCTATGAAAAATGCGGTTGTGGTAGGTACGGATCATGCAGCTGAAGCGATTACTGGTTTTTACACTAAGTATGGAGATGGCGGGGTAGATTTAACTCCAATATTCCGATTAAATAAGCGTCAAGGAAAACAAATTTTAGCTTATTTAGGTTGTCCAGAGCATTTATATTTAAAAACACCTACTGCCGATTTAGAAGAGGAACGACCTGCGCTGCCTGATGAAACTGCTTTAGGTGTTTCCTATGAGTTGATTGACGACTATTTAGAGGGTAAGGAAATCCCAGAGGAAGCAAAAACTATTATTGAAGGTCATTATTTAAGATCACAACATAAAAGAAACTTACCAATTACAATTTTTGATGATTTTTGGAAATGATGTTGCATATAGTGTAGAAAGAGGATTTATTCCTTTTTTCTACACTTTTTCTTTTAGAATCAAAATATTTAATAAAAATTGTAAATAATTTAGTTTTGTAGGCTTAAGAAGTAAAACGAATATACCGATGTATTAGTTAAAGGTAGGTATATAGTTATATAAAAGGGGGGTAAGTGCTTATGAGAACAACTCGTGTCCAATCTGTCCCTAGTAGTATCTTTAAAAACTCAAGACAATATTTACATTCCAACGAGTTATTTTATCGAACGATGCAAGAAAATGAGAGTCGAGGGCGTCAACAAAGGGGTCAACAGCAAGAACAAGCGAACAATAGACAATCTACAAGTCTCGATAAAAAAAGAAAATTAAAAAGAACGCAAAACAAATTTTTTGTAAGGGGACTGCATCTAGATGCTGATACAACAGCAACTATGCGGAATAGTCTATTAGAACGGGCAATAAAAATCAATGCTGCCTATAAAAGAAAAGCGAGAATAAGCATTTACCGAACTTCTATATAATTGAAAAATCTAGGAACACCTCAAATGAATTGAGGTGTTTTTTTCATTTGAGATTCGGTATATATTGATTCCTTTAAAAATATATATATTATCGTTATGATGTGAAACAACAATTGATGGGGTTTCATAGGAGTGTTTAATATGATAAAGGGGCGTACATGGATGAAGTGGAGATGGATGATTGTTGTTGGTTTATTATTGATTCTTTCAGCTTGTTCATCAGATAAACCACGGGAAATTAGTTCAAATGATGTATGTAAGGCGTGCAATATGGGATTAACAGATGTAAAATATGCTGCTCAACTCGTAAAAGATAATGGGGATCAAGAGGTGTTTGATGATATTGGCTGCTTAATGGAATATATGATGGACATCGATTCATCTGAAGTGAGTGCTGCTTTTGTAATGGATGTATCAAAAAAGAAATGGGTAAATGCTGAAAAAGCTACATATGTATACGCAGAAACAAATTCAACTCCAATGAATTATGGTGTAATTGCATTTGACTCTAAAAAATCAGCAGAAAAATGGGTAGAAGAGCAAGAGATTGGCGAGTTATTAACGTATGATGATTTACATGATTTTGATTGGGGAGTTCATAATCATTAGTCGTCGAAAAAGGATGAGGTTAGAAAATAGAGTGTCTGAAAACTTGTTTTGAGACACTCCATTTGTGACGAGGATAGTGGAAATTTATTTCTACTACCGCAGGAACATTTCTTCTGCGCAAGGATGGTAGGACCAACGCAGGAGCAAAGCTTAAGCTTAAATATTTACTATAAGAGAAGTAGGCTGTTCAGTAAATTTTCCACTTACTGGACAGCCCTATTTTTATTGCGTAATAATGGATGGTTTTCGTAATTTTGCGAGATTGGGGAGAAAGGATCTTCTTAAGCATGATGAAAACAAAAATGATAAGCGTGATGAAAACGAAAATGACAGTGAAATCGGTGGAAAACGGTATTCATAAGCATGATGAAAACGAAAATGACAGTGAAATCGGTGGAAAACGGTATTCATAAGCGTGATGAAAACGAAAATGACAGTGAAATTGGTGGAAAACGGTATTCATAAGCGTGATGAAAACGAAAATGACAGTGAAATCGGCGGAAAACGGTATTCATAAGCATGATGAAAACGAAAATGACAGTGAAATTAAGAGAAAATCGTCTTCATAAGCACGATGAAAACGAAAATATCACTTAATCTGAGAGATATCCGTCTTCATCCACCCTGAAGGAAACAAAAATCCACAAAATCGGTCGTAACCCAATATTTCCAAAACAATACAATTTTTTAACGTAGCAAGGTTGCTATTAGTTGTATTCAGCTTCATTTTTCGTTTATGCTTGAATTGTATTTTTGTGTGTATATTCTGACTTTTGTTGCTCGTCTAGGAGGTTTTTTAATGCATAAACAGATTGAAACAATCATTGAAAATATAGAAAAAGTCATGATAGGTAAACGGGAAGTCGCTGAGTTGAGTGTTGTGGCACTTCTTGCAGGAGGGCACGTATTATTAGAGGATGTACCAGGTGTCGGCAAAACGATGATGGTCAAAGCCCTTGCAAAATCTGTAGGTGCGGAGTTTAAGAGAATTCAATTTACTCCCGATTTATTACCTTCTGACGTAATTGGTGTATCGATATATAATCCAAAAACACTGCAATTTGAATTTCGACCTGGGCCGATTATGGGGAATATCATTTTAGCTGACGAAATAAATCGTACCTCTCCCAAAACGCAATCTGCTTTGTTAGAAAGTATGGAAGAAGCGTCGGTGACAATTGATGGAGAAACGTTAGATATTGGGAAACCTTTCTTTGTTATGGCTACACAAAACCCTATTGAGTATGAAGGTACATATCCGTTACCGGAAGCACAACTGGATAGGTTTTTATTAAAAATTAAAATGGGTTATCCAAACGCACAAGAAGAAATTGAAGTGTTACGTCGGGCTGAGAAAACGCAGCCAATTTTTGATTTAACACCAGTTATCACACTGGATGAATTGTTAAAATTACAAGATGAAGTAAAAGAAGTATACGTGGAAGATTCAGTGAAAAGTTATATCGTTCAATTAGCAAGAGCAACGAGAAACGTTTCCGAAATCTATTTAGGAGTAAGTCCTCGTGCATCGATTGCCTTGATGAAAGCTTCTCAAGCCTATGCGAAAATGCAAGATCGAGATTATGTAAAACCAGATGATGTTCAGTATTTAGCGCCTTTTGTTTTCGGACATCGCATTATTTTAAGACCAGAAGCACGATATGAAGGGAAAACAACAGAAGACATATTAGAACGAATCATTTCAAAATCTGTTATTCCCATCAAAAGGTATGCCGAACAATGAAGAAGGTAAAACGTATTTTAGGCGGTGGTGGTCGATTCATCGTCTTACTTTTTTTAATTGCAGTTACATTTAGCTATGCGATGTTCCAAGGTGGCTTTGTCAGCTGGTTTCTTTTTTACTCGATAAGCCCATTTTTACTATATTCTTTATTACTTTCCTTTGCACGAATACATATAGGGGAAGTGCAGCGTGAAATCAAACCTTCTAAACTTCATCGCGGTGATTCTGCTTCCGTGACAATCAGTTTTCAAAATAAATCTTGGTTTCCGTTTGTTTTTTTAACGGTCAAAGAGTTAGGTTCAACTACTGGACCAAGTCAAATTTTTATCGCTGGTTGGAAAAGAAAATTTGAATGGACATACGAACTTCAAAATGTTGAGCGCGGTGCTATCCACTTTAATGGCTTACACGTTACAATAACTGATTTTTTTGGATGGACAATACGGAATAAATTTATTGAAGAAAATAAAACTATCCTCGTATATCCGAAAATATCTGAGATCAAATATAAACCATTCCAATTTCAGTTTGAGTATGGCAATATGAATGCTCCCTTTTCAATGGTAAAAGACTCAACGTTAGTGAATGGGGTAAGGGATTATCAAGCGGGAGATAAGTTTTCTTGGATTCATTGGAAGTCCTTTGCTAAAAGTGAAACGCTTCGTACGAAAGAATTTGAAGATCGACAAACGCAAGAACTGATGCTTGTGTTGGATCAATCATCGGAGAAAAACTTTGACGATGTAGTAGATTTAGCTGCCTCAATCGTTACAAGTGTTGTTAAAAATCATGGTGATATTTCATTTTTGTCTACGGGCAAAAAGGATTACTATTTTCCAAGAATAAAAAACCACAACCAGTTGGAAAAAGTGATGCAGCATTTAGCAACAACTCAACCTACTCCTAACAAATCCGTTGAAGCGGTATTGGCGAATAAAGTAGGATTCATTAACTCTGCTGCATTAATTATTGTTACAGGTGAAATTACGGAACAATTAAAACAATTTTTCGCAAAAAGTTCTAACTTTACTCGCGGGGTTGTTTGCTTTGAAGTAACAAATAAAGAAAAGCACAATAGAAGCATTTCCAATGTTAAGGTAATCCCACTATCAAAAGGAAAATTCGAACAAGCCTTCACGGAGGTGATGAAGCCGTGAAAAAAAACGACTTTAATCTAGTTGAAATAGCAATTTATTATGGTATTGTTTTTATCATTTTAAGGGAATGGCTTATTCCTATCATGGAATTAACGGGGACAGGGCATATGAATCTTATTTTACTTTTCATTGCGCTATCTCTACTTTTAAGTCTTTTCCGGATTCATTTTGTTATTTCGATGGCTCTTAAACTAATTTATATTGGCTGGTTCATTGTTTATGTGTATAGTGGATATTCGATTTTATCTGGTGAGGGAATCCACTTTTTAATGGCTGAATTTAATGCGAATATAACCTTGCTACTCCAAGCGAATTGGGTAGATGTGACAGATCCGTTTAGAACATTATTATTTTTAATTCTTATATGGATGTTAATTTATTTAATTCACCATTGGATTACCGTACGGATGTCTATTTTTTATTTCCTTGTTCTTACAGTACTATTTGTAGGTACTTTGGATACATTTACAGAGTACAACGGAACATATGCCATAATCAAAATTATCTTGCTAGGGTTAGTAACTATCGCATTTCTATTTTTGAAACGATTAATTGTTCAATCGGATATAAAGGTGGATTTGTCACACTATTTGAAACTCATCATACCAGTTATACTTCTTATCGGGCTTTCAGGAATAGCTGCAATATTTCTTCCAAAAGCAGAACCTCAATGGCCAGATCCAGTTCCATTTCTAAAAGCAGCAGCTGGAAAAGGTGGAAATGATGAAGGGGTAAAAGGTGTATCGAAAGTTGGTTACGGAGATGACGATAGCAATTTAGGTGGACCTTTTGTAGCGGATGATGCAGTTGTTTTTACTGCTCAATCTGAAACAAAGCAATATTGGCGAGTAGAAACAAGAGATGTCTATACTTCAAAAGGTTGGGAGAAATCCGCTTATTATGCTGGGGCATCAACTGTTTATGATCCATATATGAATATTAATCATTCATTACCAATTGGACCTGAGGAAGGGACGAAACAAGCAACAATCTTGATGCTTTTTCCCCATGAATTTGTAGTTCAGCCTTATGGTTTAAAATCAGTGGGTGTAACAGAGTCAAATGAAGGAATTCAATTTCTAGTGGATGATAATTCTGAAAAAATTACACCACTTGCTTATAAGAAACCAACGCCGTTAAATTACTATACTGTTGACTATAGTAAACCTGTTTATCTCTACAGTGATTTAAATGATTCTTCACTTGAAAATTTAGATCCAGAATTAGCGAAACGTTATTTACAATTACCTGAAACACTACCAGAACGAGTGAAAGAACTGGCGGCATCCGTTGTTGAAGGGGAAGAAAGTGTTTATGACCAAGCTCGAGCAATCGAAATGTATTTTAAGTTAAACAATTTCCGCTATGATACAGACGATGTAGCGGTACCGTCTGAAGATCAAGATTATGTAGACCAATTTTTATTTGAGACAAAGATTGGATATTGCGATAACTTCTCAACTTCAATGGTCGTTATGCTTCGATCAGTAGGGATTCCCGCAAGATGGGTAAAAGGATTTGCAGGAGGAGAAGTAATTGATACAAACGGTAATATGAAAACCTATGAAGTGACAAACAATGATGCTCACTCCTGGGTAGAAGCGTTTATTCCGAATGTTGGTTGGGTTAATTTTGAACCAACGATTGGATTTAGTAATTCAAGAGCGATTGATTATAATATTGAAGTTCCTGAAACAGAACGGGATGAATTAACAGTAAATGAAGAAGAAACCGAACCAGATGAAGTAGTTGAGGATAAAAAAGATGGACCACAAAAAAAATCAGCTGGTAATAATGCGTTGTGGAAAACCATCAAAGAATATAAATGGGTGTTTTTCATTAGTTTTATCGTACTTGTTGGGGCTCTATTGTTCCTTTACGTAAAAAGAAAGAGTTGGATGCCAAAAGTGTATGTAAAATTGAATGGAAAAAAACATTTAAATGAGTCATCTTTTGAATTAATGTACTTACAATTGCTCAAAATATTAGAGATGAAAGGTTTCAAACGCCAAGAAGGACAAACGTTACAAGCATTTGCAGCAGAAATCGATCGTTATTTTGAAACGAACCATATGGGGAAATTGACAAAAGCATACGAGCAAACAATCTATGCGAAGGAATCGACTAATGTTGACTTTGAACAAATGAAAGAAAGTTGGGAATATTTAATCAATCGGGCAACTAGTTGATTTTAGTATATACTAAGAGTAAAATTTAGAAAAAAAGTATAGGCTGCCTTCATATAGGTCCGATAATATGGTTCGGATGTTTCTACTAAGTTACCACAGTAATAACTTATCTATGATGGCGGGTGCTGTTATGTATTTTGGTGTACCCGCCTTTATAGCTTTAGAAAATGAACGCGTCAGAAAGAACTCTTTTTGAACGCGTTTTTTTACAAATATGAGGCATCTTAAGAAGAATAGAAGAGGTGTAAAGCGTGACAACCCCATTATTAAAAGAGCAAGAAAAAATTGTCGTACTCGATTTTGGTAGCCAATTCAACCAATTAATTACTCGCCGTATTCGTGAATTTGGTGTGTTCTCTGAACTACATCCACACACAATTACAGCTGAAGAAATTAAAGAAATGAACGCTGTTGGGATTATTTTCTCAGGCGGTCCAAACTCAGTTTATGACGAAAAAGCATTCAAAGTAGACGAAGCAATTTTCGATATAGGTTTACCGATTTTAGGTATTTGCTACGGGATGCAATTAATGTCTCATACTTTAGGCGGTAAAGTTGAAGGTGCAGACCATAGAGAGTACGGAAAAGCAGAAATCAATGTGACTGTAGACAATAAATTATTCGGAGATCTTCCAAAAGAACAAATCGTTTGGATGAGTCATGGTGACTTAGTAACGGAAGTACCAGCAGGCTTTGAAGTAATTGCTACAAGTGCATCTTGTCCAATTTCTGCAATGCAAAACGTAGAACGCAACCTTTACGCTGTTCAATTCCACCCAGAAGTACGTCATTCTGTTTATGGAAATGACTTATTACGTAACTTTGTATTTGATATTTGCCAAGCTAAAGGCGACTGGTCTATGGCAAACTTCATTGAATTAGAAATTAAAAAAATCCGTGAACAAGTTGGAAACAAACAAGTTCTTTGTGCATTATCAGGTGGGGTAGACTCATCAGTAGTAGCAGTGTTAATTCACAAAGCAATTGGTGACCAATTAACATGTATGTTCGTGGATCACAACTTAAACCGTAAAGGCGAAGTTGAACAAGTAATGAAAACTTTCACAGAAGACTTCGATATGAAAGTAATCAAAATCGATGCGCGTGAACGTTTCATGAATAAGCTAAAAGGTGTATCTGATCCAGAGAAGAAACGTAAAATTATCGGTAACGAATTTATTTACGTATTTGACGAGGAGTCTGCAAAATTAACAGATATGGACTTCTTAGCTCAAGGAACTCTTTATACAGATATTATCGAATCAGGTACAGCAACAGCTCAAACAATTAAATCTCACCATAATGTTGGTGGACTACCTGAAGATATGAAATTCGAATTAATCGAACCATTAAATACATTATTTAAAGATGAAGTACGTGCTTTAGGTTTAGAGCTTGGCCTTCCTGAAGAAATCGTATGGCGTCAACCATTCCCAGGTCCTGGTCTTGGTATCCGTGTACTTGGTGAAGTAACAGAAGAGAAATTAGAGATCCTTCGTGAAGCTGACTACATTTTACGTGAAGAAATTAAAAATGCTGGTCTTGATCGCGACATTTGGCAATACTTCGCTGTATTACCAGACATCCGTTCAGTAGGCGTTATGGGTGATGCGCGTACGTACGATTACGCTGTAGGTATCCGTGCCGTAACATCAATCGACGGAATGACTTCTGACTGGGCACGTATCCCATATGATGTACTAGAAAAAATTTCAGTACGTATCGTAAACGAAGTAAAACACGTAAACCGCGTGCTGTATGATATCACATCTAAGCCACCAGCAACGATTGAGTGGGAATAACCAGTTAATTTTTAGTGAGATTAAACTACTGTAAATGTTGCTATATCAATGTTTACAGTGAGTTTTCGCTAAAAATAATTGACTACCACTAGCTACTATTTGTTATTAAAAATAAACTCTCTTTTATTCATGTGTTTTGAATGAATAGAAGGGGGTTTTTTTGTGTCTAAAATTTTAGAACTAATAGACGACTTTCGGCTGAATCAAGAAATCCAAGATAGGAAGCCAGAATATATAACATTGTGTATGTATCGCTTAAATCGTTGGTACGAATTTATGCTAGAGGAATTTTCAATTTCAGAAGTTGAAGATGTTAAGCCATTACACATGAAAAAATATATACAACATTGTCAGCAGTTGGGAATTGAAAAGCAGATAACAATAAATGGTAGCTTATCTACATTACGTGTATTTTTTAACTATCTTGTTGAAGAAGAGTTTATTGACGAGTTTGATAATCCAATGAGAAGGATTAAGAATCTCAAAGAGGAAAAGCGGGTTATCAGAACATTTAATGATGATGAGGTTCAAAGAATCATTAGTGATGTAGCAGAAGAAACATATTCAAACATTAGAGATAAATTAATCCTAATTATGTTATTTGATACTGGGATTCGTGTAAGCGAACTTTGTAGTATTAGGGTTCAAGATGTTTCGACTAAACAAATTCTCATTCATGGTAAGGGTTCAAAACAAAGACTAGTTTATATAAGCAAATATATGCGTAGGTACATGAGGAAATATGAAGCATTTAAGAAGGAACGATTTAAGCATAAACATCCTGAAGAAATAGAAGATTATTACTTCTTAGACCAATGTGCAGTAAAGCTATCACGTTCAAGAATTAACAAGATTTTAAAACAACATTGTAAAAGTGCAGGTGTTAGAAAAGAAGTAAGATGTTCTCCGCATGATTGTAGACATTATTTCGCACAAAAACAGTTGAGGAATGGGATTGATGTTTATAGCTTAAGTCGATTATTAGGACATTTTGATACACAGATAACCTCAAATTATCTTAGAGGTTTGGACCAAGATGCAATACTTGAAATGGGTAGAATCAAGTCACCACTCAACAAGATGAAAATTAGATGAGATTAAAGGGAGTGAAGAAAATGGAGTTAAGAACAAGATACAAATTACACGATTTAGAGGATGCTAGATATTATTTAGAAGCACGAAGTCACTATTACAAAGTTTCAGAAGGTAAAAAGGTATACATGAACTCCAAGTTAGAAGGGGGAAAAGACGATTCGATTTTAGTGGAAATTGGAAATGGCACCTATCAATTTAATTTAACTCTTGGTGCTGAAGATGGGGAAAGATTTGCATTAGCATTGTTAAATCTGTGCCATGCAATTAGATTTTGATTAAATATAAGCATAAAAAAAGCCACCTACTCTCGCAAAGTAGGTAGCCTGTTAGTAAATCGACTCTAGTTCACCGCTAAATAAACTGAATACGATATACCTTTACTTGCATCCATTTTATCGAAAAAAAATGAGATTTGCAAGGCTTCTTAAATGCACCCTTTTTTAGGTACTATCGCAACGTGGAATGCCTAATAATACGTTGTAAAACTAACCTTGATAGGTTATGACTTAACCGATGCAATAACTAAGTCTAGGACACAAATAATAGTATCCTTGTTTACTAGTGTGTCTGAATGGTGCTGACGACCAATTTGAAAGGTCAGGAGTGGAAGGTCTGAATAGCTATGGCTATTGCAGAATACATCACAGATTGTAAATGTTGCTGAGTTCCTCAAAGAAGAAGGATAGGCATTTACGGATATGCTAAGGAAGTGTGTTACGAGTTACGAGAACTATCGGGGGCAGAAGTAGATAAGTAGATGTATTGAGAGAAATCTCGCATTAACAAGGGCATACATACGGATACCTGAAATGAGGGATTCATGTAATTAAGGGATGATGCAATGTCTGTCTATGTTTCAGATTCTATTAAATTAGACTCTGAAATGTAGGCAGACATTTTTGCACCAGCCGTTGTCCTGAACTCAGGCTTCATGATAGGGGTTAACAAATAAATTACAAGTGAAAATTCTTAAGAAATTAATAGTTTCCATTTCTATTGAATATTAAATGTTGCTTCCAAAGTATAATTGTCTGTTGGCATATCGTGAATTAGATGTGTTAAGTAACCAATAATTATTTCTTCAATTTCTTGATTAATTTTATACTTTGTACCAAGTGATAATAGGGGAACAATATACAATAGCTTTAGTCTATTCAAATAATGGTATTTATCACTGTTGAATAACTGTCGTAGTTCCAATACTTCTTTAACACTGATACCATTAAACGCATCAAATATAACTTCTGTTAGTAAGTTTTCATGTTTAGGATTTTCTAAGTTGAATTTTGTTTTCATTTTCTTCTCCACCTTTTCTTTTAGTTACACTCTAGTAACGGGATATAATCTTATTTCAGACACTTTACTAAATAACTTATTCAGGGATTAATCTACAACAAAGGAGGTAAGGTCTAGTTCATAGAATTAATTCAGGGTGTCTTTGGTAGAAGGCAATAGTTTTTAGGGGATATAGAAGTAATAGAGGGATTTTATAGGGAGTGGGAGAAGGCTGGGTATAAAAATAGATGCCTAGAAAATATTAGTATTCAACTAATAAATCCTAGGCAATTGTATTTACTATAAGTCTTTTTTATACGCATACTTCTTCAGGTAATCATAGTCGTTTGATGAATATTGATTTGTAATGAATCGTCTAACTTCTTGTAGTGATAGTTGTAAGTCAGTAATCTTTGACATATCAATACCACTATAAATATTTTTCTGAATACCTGATTCTTGTAAGATATATTGTAACTGTGCATCAACATTGTCAAGTTCTCGTATTGTTTCTGATTGTTTCAAAATTTCATCTACATATTGTTTTTTAGCGTACATCATATGTGAATAGCATTTTTTTTCAGATAGTCGCTTATCTACTGTAAATAGCTTTCGTACTTCAATAGCTTTCTCTCCGATTTGATACTTGTATTGGTGAATAGCATTAGAAAGTATAAGTTTTTCTTCTTGTTTCTCTAGTAGCTGTTCTTGAAGTTTTTCAAGCTTGTTTTTTAATTTAGTGACATTTGATGAATCTAGTCCCTCAAGTATTACTGCATTTTGACCTTTTGGAATCTCAACTTCTTGGAGGAAACGGATTTCTAGTTGAAGATATTCAATAGTGGTTTCACAAGTTTTAACCTTTTCATTGAGGTCCTGAAGTTTATTATAGTAATCACTGATAAATTGCAATGCTTTTTCCTTGCTAGTTGTCATTATTCCTCACTCCCTTTTAATTGAGTATCGTGGATAATAAATGTAGGTTCATACTGTTTAAATAAAGGTAAATCCTTTCGACTAACCATAGCGATGCCTTCACGGAAGTAATATCCTAGACGATTCCCTTCAAATCGGTGTATTACTCTCCCTTTTGTAGTTTCAGAAATGAATGGTGGACACTCAACTTTTACTAGTTCCTCACTAGAAAAATAGTTTTTAAGATATTTTAAGCGGTCTGAATTGATTGATTTACTCATTGTTTTTCATACTCTCTTTCTACAAATATTTGAAAAGGTTGTATATGTTGAAGTTTATTTTTTTCTTTGTAACTGCTAATGCTTCTAGTCATTGTATTGTTCAGACCAGAAAAGAATAGTCGTTTACTAATAAGGGTACGTACTACACGGTTATAGCTTCTCTTATTCATCTGTTTAAGTGACTGTAAGCTACTTACCGATTTAACCTTATGTTTGAGTAGTAACTGATTGAAAACCTTTTTAACCTTTATATCAAGTGATTCTAACGGTGCTTCACTCATGTTAACTTCAATGCTTTCAACTCTTTGTATAAGTAAATCCAGCTTTAAGTTACGGATTTCAGCATCGTTTTCATGGTTAAATTCAGTAGATATGTCGGCTAGTTCCTGAAGTAGTTCATCAATTAGCATCATAGTTGCTTCACCTTCTTTGTCATGTGATGTATTAAAGCTAGTTCTGTATCAGTTAATCCGTATTGAAGGAATAAATCTAAAATGATGTACCGCTGATACTCTTTGAAGCAATCATTTTTCAATAGGTAGAGAACGTTTTGCCTCGTACAAGATAACCTCCCTGCAATGTGTTTGTATTTCAGGTTGTATATCTTTAATAAAGCTACGATTGTACTAGCATCTAATTTCTGTATTAATTGCTTCTTGTCCACACGAAATCACCTCCACACATAAACCTAATAAAGTACAAAAAAAGAACAGTTCAGCCATTTGCCAAACTGTTCCAAGGGGATGTTTATTGATATTTACCATGTCCTAATGATAAGAAGCGGTAGAACTACTTCTCTAGCATTAAACACGCTTAGAATGGCTTTTCTTCTACATATAAGGAGATTTGTAATCAAACTGTAACATTCAAAATAGATAGTCAGAAAAGAAAACTTTTTTCGTTATTGGTGTGACAAAAGGGGATATTTCTCGAATATATATATGTAAGCTTGGGTGGTACACCTACAGCAATATACTATATATACTCTAGTCACTATCTCCAATACAGTAATGAAAGAGGTAGTAACAAATGAGTGCTAAACTGACTAAGAATTTTAGCGAGATAGATATTAGGGAAATGCTGAAAGCTGATTCATACCAAGAGTTAATTGCAAAAATAGATACAAGGCTGAAGAAGAAGAAGTACTCAAGTTCTAAGATTAAGTGGATATGGAAAATTCAGAGGATATTTGAGAACCTCGATTATACAACTTTAGAGAATGGATACGTTACACAAGATTATACAAAGTTACATAGGATGTTTGAGTTTACCATACAACAGAAAGCGGATTGGTATGAGAGAAGATATTGGAGTGTTAGGCTATCATATCATGATTTTAAAGCAGAATTATGGAAGATTACCTACGATGCATTGGAGTACTATGAATCAGTACAGGATATAGATTGTGAATTTACCTTAGTTGAAACCTTAGAACTCTTTTGGAAGTATCGTATGAAGGATTTCATTAAGAGTTGCCTTTACACAGAGAAAAATAAACCATGGTACACTGCGACAACTCTAGCAGATGAATTTGATGAGTTTTGGGCTGATGAATCACTTAATCCTGAACAACTATATTTGATGAAGGAAACAGTAAATGAAATGTTTAATCATCCATCGTTATCTGATACAGAAAGAAAGCTACTTGAGGTAATTTATGATAATCCAGACGGTAGTTACAGGGAATGGGGAGAGGAAATTGGCATCAATCATCCTGAAACAGTAAGAAGGCATATAAAATCTCTTAAATGAAACTAATAGGTTATGTTAAGTAATATCCTTGTCCCGAATTTGGTACATCGTGAGGTTGAAAATGCTGTATTAATGGGCTTAGAGAGTTTACGTTGTCCCGATATTGGTACAATAATGAATTTTAACAATTAGCATCTTAAACTCATATTTTTGTCGGTTTTACCAATATTATGTAGGAATATTTGGTGATATTGTAGAATAATATAAGCAATTACATTTCACATTTGTAGGAGGAGTAATAGTGTTATATCACGTTTTTATGGAAGTAACTAATATACCAGGTAAGAAGGGAAATCAAGAACTTTTTGAATTTGATAAATTTGAAAAAGATGAAATTATTGAGGAGATAATTATACCTTATCTTAAAAAAGAAGATATCCAATTTAATGGATACTTTCTAAAGCATAATTACGTAGTTCGAATAGTTGTGAAAACGACTACGGAATATCCTAATATAATTGCAGACAAGATTAATAGCGGTAAACAATGGTCATTTCTCGATAGAGAAGACATTGTAAAAGGTGCTGAACATTCAGTAGATATAACTAAAGAAATATTTGCGGAAGCGAGGCAAGTGCTGGAAATGAGGGGGGAATTTGATAGTAATATCCAACCTAGTAATGAAGAGATAGATAAGAAAAAAGTATTTATAGTTCATGGACATGATGAAGCTGTAAAAGCATCAGTTGCAAGATTTTTAGAGAAGCTAGATTTAACACCAATAATACTTCATGAACAAGCTAACCAAGGGAGAACAATTATTGAAAAAATTGAAGATTATACAAATGTTGGATTTGGAATTGTGCTATATACCCCATGTGATATAGGCAAAGCAAATTCAGATAGTGAATATAAGCCTCGTGCAAGGCAAAATGTTGTTTTCGAACATGGATATTTAATCTCTAAACTTGGAAGAAACAATGTATGTGCACTGGTGAAAGATGATGTTGAAAAGCCAGGTGATATTTCAGGTGTTGTGTACATTCAATGGGACTCTGGGAATGGATGGCATTTTGAATTAATAAGAGAACTAAAAAGTTCAGGCTATGAAGTAGATGCTAATGTATTATTTAATTCTTGATTGTTGTGATTTAAACAGCAGTAAAAATAAATTTCCCCGTCTCTCAAGTTAGTAATGTTTTGAGGGCATGTTTATGAAATTGTTGTAGAATAAAAGGTTTAGGTTATGGGTTATACAAGCTTAGTAGTGGGCATGTACTGAACTAGTTACTTTTTACAATAAAACTTTACAGAACAAAAAAAGCGATTAATACTTTTCTGATTTCTAGTTATTGAAAATTAAAATTTGAAAACAATTCCTGATTAATTTATATGATGGTTCTTCCCAATTAATCGATATAGGTGAAGTACCTGATTATATTAAGAATGACAATCAGGCTATGTTCAACTACATGTTAAGAACGCTGATAGAACAGGGTATTAACGTTTATGAAATTGTAGTAGTTGAAACTATTGAAAGTAATACATATATACATTAGGTAGTAATTAAAGTCACATTCAGAAGGAGTGTGGCTATTCTTTTTATTCTAAAAGTGTCATAACCTTTAAGATTTGACACCGATAACTAGACACAGTATTATCAAGGTATTATATGGTGTCACAACCTAGTGTCAAAAGTAGAGGGGAAATACACAATGAAATATGGGTATGCACGAGTGAGTACAGTAGCACAGGATTTAGAAGCACAGTTACAAGCACTTGAAAAGGAAGGGTGCGAGGAAATCTATTCAGAGAAGTTTACTGGAACAAAAGCAGATAGACCGCAATTTAATGCACTCTTAGAACGCTTGGAAGCTGGTGACACGCTTGTTGTTACTAAACTAGATAGATTTGCACGTTCTACTATGGATGCAATTGAAACAGTAAAAAAGCTATTTGAGAAGGGTGTAAAGGTACATGTATTAAACATGGGATTAGTTGAGGATACACCGACAGGAAATCTCATTTTTACTGTTATGAGTGCATTTGCACAGTTCGAGAGGGATATGATAGTTGAACGTACACAGGAAGGTAAAGCCATTGCTAAACAACGTGAGGACTTCAGAGAAGGTAGACCAAATAAATATACTAAAACACAATTAGAACACGCTTTAAAGCTGTTAGAAAGCCATTCCTATAAGCAAGTTGAAGGAATGACAGGAATCTCAAAAAGTACGCTTATAAGGGCTAAGAAAAAGCAAATAGAATAGTTTAATTTTCCCTACTAATTCAATTTTGGTAGGGATTTTTTCGGTAGGTAGACATTCATATTCCTTCAGGGAATACGCAATAAAGCATAATAAAATCTAATAAAATTAATTATATTTACAGCTTATATACCGTACTAGCCTATGAAAATAGTTTCGTATTCCCTTTTTAATGGGGGATAGGTAGGAATAAAAACAGCTATTGAATATTAATAAACAATTTTGGTACATAAAATCAATTTAAAACTTTCAGAAAATACACAGGGGGTATACATGGGGGTGCCATATATCCCGACATGCAAAAAAGAGTGGTGAAAAAATTTTCGTTATTTTTTTTAAAATCGGAAGTATTGATTAAGTTTTGATGGACGTATGAAATAGTAAACTTGCATATTATCCATTTCATTTGGATTAAAAAATGGAAATATATGTACCTTTTAATTTGACCTTTTCTGACTATTTAGATAATATATAAATGTAATTAAATGGTAACAGTGCTTAGTTCAACTGCCTTCCAAAAATATGGGGAGGACTTTATGGAGTTGAAGTTATTATTAAAAAAACTGTTATCGAATTTTACTGGGTTAGGCATTAAAGATTTATCCGAAATAATAATTGGTGTATTAATTGGTATAATTGCAAAGTTTCTTGATGTACTATTGAATGGTTCTTCTAGTTTACTAATTACTTATTTTGGTATTTTAATTTGTATATGGGGGAGAAAATTTTTTAGTAACAAGGATTTTACAATGAGTAAATACATCGATATAAATTCGGTGCTACAAATTGCCATTCGGTGTTTGTGGGTAATTTTCTTTTCAAAGATAATTTTAGAATATTTGGAAATTTACAGTTCAATTATTTGATGTGTTAATACAACGAATACAATAATCTACTAATTGGAATAGGTGGGGTACTTTGACACTGTTACTTAATTACGTCCCTATTAAATTCCGATTAGAAAACTAGATTATTAGTATCTCGTAATTTAGAAAAGAAAGGAGATGAGATAATGTGATTAACAAGATTTTCTTGTTCAACAAATGCATGTTAGTTAACAAGCATATTTGCATGTTATTTAACAAGCAAATTAATAATGCAAATATTATTGAAAGGTTTTAGCCTAACCTGTAGAAATAATCGATAGCAGTAATTTTTTAGGGTGTATCCGTGATTAGGGTACACCCTTTTTAAATTTGAGGAGTTTTACTGGTTGGGAGTTAGTTGAAGGAATAATTGATTGCCCTAGAGTAAGAATACCTTCTACAATTAGCTAAACTAAAATTATTTTTCATTGTATAGGTCTGAAATGAAATCCTCTGCCGTTATTGGTGTGTAAGGGGTTGAAATTCTTCTTAACAACAAAAATGAAAGAGGTTATCGTAATGGAAAAAACACAATGGATTGATACACAAATTAATGAATGGGCTGAAGTAGGAAATGAATGCAGACTAAAGCGTAAAGAAATACGTGTTAGTGCTAAAGCAGTTGCATCATTATTAGGGGTATCTGTAAACAGAATTTATAGATTTGAAAAAGGTCAACCAATTCGTGATGCAAAATTACTAGAAAATGCATATCTTTTAGCATTGGACAGCATTTCGAACTGTAAGGGAGATACAATTATTGTTGAAAATTTAGTAGATAATAAGGTAGTTGTAAATACTGAAGTTTCACTTGAAAAGGCTACTAAGAAAGAATACGTTAATAGTACTAAGGCACAACAGAATACTGTATTTAACCGTCTATTATCTAAAATATTTGGATAAGAAGGTAAACACCTCTAACTATTGGGATGGGGAAGTAGAAGACCAGCATATAATTATGTTGGTTTTTTATTTATATTGCTGTAATTCGTTATAGTAGCCTAACGGCTAGTGTCCAGCATAGCTGTCCACACCTTTATAAACTATTCATTAAAATTCCTAGGATGTAGAAGATGTAGAAGCTTTAGCTTCGTACAGATTCTAATTCTAGATGGGTTTATAAAGGGCGATTAGCCCTTATACGCTATTAACTGTTTAACCACTTTTTATATACTTCCTTTAAGGGGGGATGCTTGAAACCCTTGTGGCTGTAAGGTCGAAAAATCAATTAAGCACTTTTGAAGTAGTTAAGTCTGATTATTCCTCTTTTCACGTTATTGGTTGTGAAAGGGGGAATCAGTTTTGAAAGCTATTAAAATTGTTGATTCTATTATGGGAAGTGGAAAAACAACATGGGCAATTCAGTACATGAATAATGCAGATAGTGATAGAAGGTTTATCTACATAACACCATTCTTATCAGAAGTTAAACGGATTAAGGAGAATGTTACTAGTAGGAAATTTGTTGAACCTGTTAATTATGGTAAGGGTAAATTGGATAACCTGAAGAAGCTTATACTGAACGATTGCAATATTGTCAGTACTCATGCATTGTTTCAAAATGCTGATGAAGAAGTTATACGACTTTTGAAAGCAAGTAACTACACGTTGATATTAGATGAAGTAATGAATGTAGTAGAACAGTACGAGTTGAATAAAGATGATATACGGTTAATGATTCAAAATGAAATGATACTAGTTGATGATGAAACAGGATTGATTACATGGAATAGTGATGGGAATTTTCAGGACACGAAGTATAACAATGTGAAGAATTTAGCCAAAACTGAAAACCTGTATTACTTTCAAAAGTCCATTTTATTTTGGACATTTCCAGTAACAGTTTTCACTTCATTTAAGGAAGTGTACGTAATGACCTACTTGTTTGAAGCACAGGAACAGAAGTACTATTACGATTTATACCAGTTGGATTACGTGTATTTAGCGGTTGAAAGGGACGTTGAAGGAAAGTACCAGCTAGTTAGCCATGAGGGTAAGAAGCCATATGATAAAAGTAAGCTGAAAGCATTAATCAGTATCTATGAAGGAAAGTTGAATAATATTGGTGAAGTGAATAGTCTATCAATGTCATGGTATAGGAGAGAGAAGAATGCATTATTAGTAGAGAAGATGAAGCAGAATCTTTACACTTACTTCAGAAATAACGCTAAGACATCATCAAAGGTTAATATGTGGACATGCTTCAAGGATGACAAAGCTAGATTGAAGGGTGGGGGATATTCGAAAGGTTTTGTTTCACATAATGCACGTGCTACAAACGATTATCAGGAAAAGGAATCGTTAGCGTACACAATTAATCGTTATATGCATCCATATAAGAAGAATTTCTTTAAATCACGTGGGGTAACAGTTAATGAAGATATGTATGCTTTGTCGGAACTGATACAATGGATTTGGAGAAGTAGGATACGGAAGGGTGAAGCTATTAACCTTTATATTCCTTCTAGGAGAATGAGAGAATTATTAATGAATTACCTAGATACTGAATTGTAAAATATCCTCCAAATACAAAGAAAAGCACCCGTTTTAGTTTTACACTGATTCAGGTGCTTCTTTGATAAATTGTCTATTCTCTAATGCATCGGATTTAAGAGTGTTTATAAGAATATTGTTTATAGCAAAGCTTTTTAGGAAGTGTAGATAGTGTGAGTGAATAGACATATAGTTATTTTCGAACCAGTTAAATAAATACTCAAGAATGTTACATAATTTGTAAAATTTTATAGAATATTGTAATCTCTTAATTGTTATTATTAGTATAACAAAGTTAAGAGGGAGATAAAGTTATGAAACTATCAGAAATTATAATTCAAAATTTTAAAGGAATTGGAAGCCCAGTAAATATAAAAATTGATAATATTGTTGCACTAATTGGGAATAATAATGTTGGTAAAACAACTATTTTAAGTGCTTATGAAGCTTTTGCTGATAGTGGTTACAAATTAAGTAAAAAGGACTTTTTTGAAGAGAATATTCAAAATACACCGACTATTATTGGTGTATTTGAAAATGTTACTCCAGAAGATGGTGGTATAGCGGAAAAATGGATATATGACGATGAAGAAAATAATTTTAAAGATTGCATAAAGGTTAAATATGTTTGGGAAACACCTGACACAACCCGAAAAAAATATTCATTTGACCCTGAAATTGGAGACTTTGTTCCAAACGGTACTGGAGGTATAGATGCAATTTTGTCAAGCCGAGTGCCAACACCTATTAAGATTTCACCGCTTGAAGACCCTGCAACTTTAGAAGGTAAGATTCTAGCAATTTTAAATGAGGCAATTAAGGCGAACGCTAATGAAAATCAAGAAAATGTACAACGATTAATTACTCAAATTGAAGAATTAACCGAGTTAATTAAAAGAGACATTTCAGATGAAATTGATATAGCAACTGGTTTAATAGCAGAACAACTTAATAAGGTTTTTCCTGAATTTAACCATGTTGAAATTGATATTCAACCAAATAAAATCGAAACAGAAAAATTAATAGCTGCTGGCAGTATGATAAGGGTAGGAGGTGCAAGTCCAAATGGTGAACAACAATATAGTGTCCCACTATCAAATCATGGTACAGGATTACAAAGAACATTCTTGTGGTCTGCTTTAAAAATGTTAGCGGAAACAGGAAAGTTAAAGCGGGGTAGAAACACTATTCCAAATACTGCATCAAAAATATTACTAATAGAAGAACCTGAGGCTTTTTTACATCCTAAAGCTATTCGTGAAGCACGTGAAGCATTATATGCAATTGCGGAATTAGAGGGTTGGCAAGTTATGACAACAACACATTCACCAATGTTTATTGATTTAACTAAAGACCATACAACAATTATTAGAATTGAAAAAGATTCCAAAGATAGTAGAACAATTAAAACCTTCTCAACTGAAGATGTAAACTTTACTGAAGATGAGAGAGAAAACTTGAAAATGTTAAATTTCTGCAATCCCTACTTTAATGAATATTTCTTTGCGAAATCAAATTTGTTAGTTGAGGGTGAAACAGAATACACAGTAGTAAAATTAATACAAGAAGTAGCTGGGATAGGTTCTGATTTGCATATCTTAAATTGTTTTGGAAAGGGGAATATTGTAACAGTTTCAAAAATATTAAATCATTTTAATGTGCCTTATTTTGTTCTCCATGATGCGGATAATCCGACAACTTTGAAAAAGGTAAATGACCCCGAAAATCCAGGCAAAAAAGTAAAGAAAAAAGTTAAGAATGGGGCATGGACTAATAACTATAAAATTATTGAAGAAGTTAATAAAGGAAGAGAAAAAGGACTAGATATTAAAACCTTCATATCAGTACCAAATTTTGAGGGAGAGTATTTGAATGGAGTAACTGATTCATCAAAGCCTTATGGTGCATGGAAGTATTTTAAAGAAAATTATAGTGACTTGAGTAACGTAAATGTACAGAAATTTTTAGGGTTCTTGTCCTATGTGAACCGAATTTCTGATATCCCTCCAGCTTTAGTGTATGAAACAATTGAGGATATTGAAGTTAAGGTAAAAACTTATATTAATGAAATGGGGCTAGAGGGTAATGATTTATGGGATTTAGACCATTATAATGCTAATAAATTAGAGGCCTCTAAATAAAAGAGATATTAACAATCAGGGTAATTAAAACTTAATAGCAGGTTAACCGTATGAACAGGTTTAGGGGTGTCTAATAACTATTATTGATGAATTTCTGAATTTTACTGGTTTAAGGTAAATTAGAAGACTTTTAATCTGAAACTTTCCAGAGTACCTGTTTCATCATTTTTATGAAATGTAAAACCACTTGTCACTTTAGAAAGTGGTTTCTTATGAAAAGCTAATTGCGGAATTACTAAAAACATGCTACTATTTGTATACAAATCTACATGAAATTAAGAAGTTTTACATTAATATATAATAGTAGAAATATACGCTGTAGGTATCCGTGCCGTAACATCAATCGACGGAATGACTTCTGACTGGGCACGTATCCCATATGATGTACTAGAAAAAATTTCAGTACGTATCGTAAACGAAGTAAAACACGTAAACCGCGTGCTGTATGATATCACATCTAAGCCACCTGCAACTATTGAGTGGGAGTAAAATTTTTTCAAGTTGTACTTGAAAAAATTTCTGCGTCGAAAGCGTAGCGACAGACGCACAATATACTTAATGAAAAGCCATCCGATTTATCGGGTGGCTTTTAGAGTAAACTTTATTAGGAAAAAGGAGCAACTGCACCGGAGAATTTTTTGCTATAGCAAAGCGAGCATTTCGTACGAGCATGCGTAGCAGCGCAGGAGCACAATATACTTTATAAAGCCATCCGCAATTAGCGGGTGGCTTTTTATTGAATAAATATTATATCTGTAAAGTTACTAAATGTGAGTGAGAATGCTATGATTAACCAAAATGTAATTAATTCCAAATAAATTTATATTTGAAATGGAGAATAATTATGATTTGTACGGTTTGCCAAACGAATTATCATTTCCAGCGTAATAGCTGGCGTTTTGAAGGGTGTTCTGAAAATGGTGAAGGAATTTATATCGTTGAAAGCCACGTATTTACACCTGATATTTTACAAGCAATATTAGAACATGCTATACAAAATGAAACTGTTGTAATTTCAGTAGATGCTTATTTAGCAGAATATACTGAGTGTGAAGGTTGCCAACGATTAAATATCCAGTTAAACAAAGAGAGACATGCATTGTTAAACTTACCTAAATATGAAAAAATTATTTATTATGATTCCTTTTAAATGATTTAAGTGAAAAAATGCATATTATCTTACAGAAGAAGATGCTATATCATTGCTTAACTATAATGATACCAATCCAATATAAAATAGTTAATTATTGATTCATATAAATATAATCCCAGATAAAAAAGATCCGTAGATGAAAAAATTTGTGCGACGAGTATTCGTAGCAGCAAAATATACTTTATGAAAAGCCATCTGATTTATCGGGTGACTTTTAGCGTAAACATTTTTAGGAAAAAGAAGCAACTGCACCGGAGAAACCTCTCGCGATACAACGAATGAAACGGTGAATTCATTTGAAGTGACAAATGGAAGTACACAAAGTATCGCAGCAGCAATTGAAGAACAATCAGCCTCTTCTGAAGAAATATTGAGTATTGCAACAGAGTTAAACGAGTCAGTTCAAAAGCTGAATTCTCAAATTGATCATTTTAAATTATAGTTAAATTGTCTTTCAATGGTACTCAAAAAACCCCATTTCTCTTATATGGAAATGGGGTTATCTATATTCCTTCATCTGCTCTCTAAACTGTTCAATAAATGCATCTATATTGTCAGTATTTACATAGGTCGCATATTGTAAAGGTTGTCCGTTGTTGAAAGCGACAATATCTTTCGTAATGTATGTCCCTGTACTTGGATAAAAATGATTTGTATCAAAGTAATTATTTACATTTAAAGAGATATCATTAATCGTTGTGAAATTCACGACACCATTAAAAACTTCGATACACGCTTCTAACCAGTCTCGATAAAGTTGTATTCCGCCCTCTTTTTTAAAAATTTTCGCCAATCGCTCATGAAAAAAAGGTGGAGAATAAACGATAAACTTACTGTTGGGATTGGCTTCTTTAATGTCATAAAGCGCCTTTTTGTATTCCGTTAAATCCTTTGCCTCTTTAACTGAACCCAATTTCTTTAACCCTCTATTAATGTTGGATTGTACGGTCTTGCTATCTACCGTATCTAGGGAGACAACATTGTTTCGATCATAGATGCGAAATCCTTTTGGGGTTTCATCACTTGCATTGTTTTTCGCTTTTTCGTACGTATCAAAGGAAAATAACGATTTGATAGAATACAATGGTGCATTCGTAGTTTCGAAATAAGTCTCTGGCTCTGGATAACTACTAACCAACGCTTCGTCTAAATTACCTGTTGGATACAATTCTAAAATGATTGTTTCAAACTCTTTTTTATTCTGTTCTGTCGCATATCTTATATATGGTCCATACTCGCCTAAAGTGAGCGACCCTGCAGAAAAGTTATACACTGACATATCCTTAAAATCGTACTGGTTAATATAGGTTGTCCTGCTTGTCCCAACAAGCAATGAGTCAAATTGATTTTGATGTGATATATAATTAACTTTTAATTGGCGTTCATCAAAGGCAATTTGGCTTTCATTTGCCTTGTTTTGATGATTAAAATTCCATAATGGATCAACGTAGTAATTATAAAAAATCATATATAGAAAAGGGCTGCAAAACAGAGTTGTTAAAATTGCTGTCGTTAAAAGCCATTGTTTATAGTTCATGCGAAGCCCCCCTAAAAGTTAAAGTAAATAAATTCACTACTACTGAAATTAGTAAACACAATATAAGTCGCTATTGTAATAAGTGCTGCTACGTAAACGGCACCTAGCCCCGAATTGAAGCGCAATTGACTTAATTACCAAGTGTTTTTTGCAAATAATGCAATGCCTAAACATAATGCCATCATCAATGTAATGAAATACACTAATGAGAATGAATGGCCAAAAAATTCAGTAGGCGTATGGAATAGCATTAACTGCTGTGCTAAGTAATTAGAAGAAAGTAGATTATTAACATTAAACATACTACTTAACACTTCCATGGCTTGATTCACTGAAGTCGCACGGAAAAATACCCACGCAATATTGACAAAATTAAATGTTAAAAACCATGCTAAAAATGTTGGGAGACGAAATCCGTATTTTGACCACAACCTGTTTATACAAGAAGCAATTCCGTGCAACATTCCCCAAATGACAAAGGTCCATCCAGCACCATGCCATATCCCACTAACAGCAAAGATAATTAGAATGTTGATATACGTTCGTATAGCACCTTTTCTACTTCCACCTAAAGGGAAATATAAATACTTCGTTAAAAACTGATTTAATGTCATATGCCAACGACGCCAAAACTCTTGAATACTTAATGATTTATAAGGCGAATTAAAGTTTAATGGTAAACGGATATTACACATTAATCCTAAGCCAATTGCCATATCAGAATAGCCACTAAAGTCAAAGTAAAGCTGCATTGTATAGGATAGGGAAGTAATCCAACCTTCCAAAAATGCTAAATCAGCTGAATTGTCGAAACCTAAATTAGCCCATTTTGCAAAGGTATCTGCAATGCCGACTTTCTTAAATAATCCGAGGATAAAAATAAAAATCCCCGTTGCAATATTTTGTATATTAATACGCTGATTTTCGTTATTCACAAACTGAGGAAGCATTTCTTTATGGTAAACAATTGGCCCAGCAATGAGCTGAGGAAAAAATGAAATAAACAACGAATAATCGAGTATGGAATAATCCTTACTTTCTTTGCGGTGCGAATCCACTAAATAAGCAATTTGTTGGAAAGTAAAAAAACTAATTCCTAAAGGTAATAGAAGATAAAGAAGTCCGTAATTAGTTGAAAATAGGAAATTTACATTGGAAATGAAAAAATCCATATATTTAAAGTACCCAAGAACTAACACATTCACGATAATTCCAAGTGTCAGCAAAAATTTTGATTGCTTAAAACTCAATAATTTGCCATAAAAATAATTAAAAACAATCGATCCTAATAGCAACGGAAGATATGCAATATTCCACCAGCTATAAAAAAAGAAAGAGCTTAAAACTAAAAAAAGTTTTGCTAAAGAGAAATTGACCTTCGTTAATATGGAATAACCAATAAAAACTACCGGTAAAAAGAGAAATATAAATTCAAATGATGTAAAAAGCATAGTATAATCCTTCCCTAAGACTTTAGTTGTAAAGATAGGTACAAAGTTGAAATTTATACGAACTTTCTCTATAAAAATTTTAATAATGTTCGTAATTAGTATTGAAAATATAAAAATCAGATGGTATATTACAGAAGTGAATTAAATAAATCGTCGTATAATGTCGAGAATATGGCTCGAAAGTTTCTACCAAGCTACCTTAAATGGCTTGACTACGATTAGATATAGAACAATATTCCTAATGGGGTTTACTGTTCTAAAATCGTGGACATGCTCTTTTTATAGTAGTGTGTCTTTTTTGTTATTTTTAGACAGATGACGATATACATACGGAGGAAAAAAATGAAAAAGTATTTCCAGTTTGATGAACTTGGAACAAATTATGGCCGTGAAATACTAGGAGGTTTTACAACATTCTTAGCAATGGCCTACATATTAGTAGTTAACCCCTTAACATTAACGTTAGCAGACGTTCCGGATTTACCTAACCGAATGGATTATGGTGCTGTTTTCGTTGCAACTGCTGTTTCAGCAGCTATTGGTAGTTTTATTATGGGGATATTTGCGAAGTATCCATTAGCGCTTGCCCCAGGTCTTGGATTAAACGCCTTCTTTGCTTATACAGTAGTATTAGTTAACGGAAGTCCTTGGCAACATGCATTAGCAGCAGTATTTATTTCAGGTGTATTCTTCTTACTATTAACGATTACAGGTTTACGTGAAAAATTAATTAATGCCATTCCAATGGAGTTAAAATTAGCAGTTGGTGCTGGTATTGGTCTATTCATTGCATTCATCGGTATGCAAAATGCAGGAATCATTGTGAATAATGATGCAACATTAGTTGGTATCGGTAATTTAAGTGACCCTCAAGTATTACTTGCGATTTTTGGTATTATCGTTACGGTAATTTTCTTAGTGAAAGGTTTCAAAGGTGGAGTATTCTACGGTATGGTGATTACTGCTATCGTAGGGATGATTTTTGGTTTAGTAGATGCACCAACAAAAGTATTTGATGTACCACCAAGCATTGCACCAACTTTTGGTTCAGTATTTGATGCGTTCTCAGATCCAGACTTCTATACTTTATCAATGCTTTCTGTAATTTTAACTTTCTTATTTGTAGATTTCTTTGATAATGCAGGAACTTTAATGGCAGTTGCTAACCAAGCAGGATTCGTAAAAAATAACCGTTTACCTAGAGCTGGTAAAGCATTAATCTCTGACTCAATCGCTACAATTATTGGTTCAATCTTTGGTACTTCAACAATTACGTCTTATGTAGAATCTTCATCAGGTGTAGCAGCAGGTGCACGTACTGGTTTTGCATCGATTGTTACTGGATGTTTATTCTTATTAGCTTTATTCTTCTCACCAGTGTTATCAGTAATTACATCTGCAGTTACTGCACCAGCATTAATCGTTGTAGGTGTATTAATGGTTGCTTCTCTTGGTGAAATTGCATGGAATCGTTTTGAAGTAGCAGTACCAGCATTCTTAACAATGGTTATGATGCCATTAACATATTCAATCGCAACTGGTATTGCAGTAGGTTTCGTTTTCTACCCATTAACAATGATTGTTAAAGGTAAAGGAAAAGAAGTAAGCCCAATTATGTATGTATTTGCAGTAATTTTCATACTGTACTTAGCAACTCAATCACATTAATAAAAAATGTAATCCCCTATGGAGTGTTCCATGGGGGATTTTTTTTCTGTTTAGGCCATTGTAATGATAATGTTGTAGAAAATGTTCTTTAATAGTGATATAAGTAACTTTTGACCTTATAATAATACCGATAATAAATTTAGGAGAATCATAGATGATTGACTATCTAAAATGGCTTTTTCCGAAAATGAAGGAGCCTAATTTAACGGACATTCTTATTTTTTTATTGATTATATTGTTAGGCTGGATAATACAACATTATGTTTTAAAATATGTCATTACAAAAGTGGCAAAGTTTTTTGAAAAGCGATCTAAAGTTGTAACTGCTCGAATACTTGAACACTTTAGTAGAGAAACGAGACATGCAATTTTTACAGGGATCATCTTTTTTGCATTGTCGTGGTTAATTGGAGTGTCCCTATTTACTAATTCTTCTGTACGAAATTTCTTTTATTCTTTAATAGTGTTTTACGCGTTTAAGGGAGCGTATGATGTCTTAACTTATTATGCAAATCACCCTGATCCTTTGTTTTTAAAAGAAAAGAAGATCCCCTTTCTAACACCGTTCTCATTACGCATTATGAAAGCTTTTTTAGCCCTTATTGCAGTTGCAATTATTGCGGGACTATGGCGATTCAATTTAAATGGGTTTTTAACGGGAATTGGGTTAACGGGTGTTGCTTTAGCGTTTGGGATAAGAGATACCTCTTCCCACATTTTTGGCGGGTTGTCGATGGGATTTGATAAGCCGTTTCAAGTGGGGGATTTTATTTCAACGGAGGATGGAAAAATAGAAGGTACAATTACGGATATCAATTTGCGCTCTACATTAATTTCAACGGCAGATAAAGGAATCGTATACGTGCCAAATGCTTATTTAATGAATAAACCAATATATAATTTATCGAAACGAGAAAAACGAAAAATAGAAACCTTCTTATATATTTCAACTAATCAAGATGAGGAGTCCATTCGAAATATTTGTAGCGAAATTAATAAACAAATTCTTTTACATCCGAAAGTGTCAAAGGAAGAGTTTGTGCTCGTGTATATTGATGAATTTCATGCAGACTATTATCGTATGCTGATAAGCTTTTACATCCCGACAAATAATATTCATGAAAAATATGCAGTGCAGCAAGACATTATATTTGGAACGAAACAAATATTAGATGAGGGCGCCATTCAGTTAATTGACCCGAATGCTTTGAAGATTAATAATTCATAAACAAAAAAGGGGCCGTTCGAAGTAGCCCCTTTTAATTTTGATTAGTCGTCATAACGGTCATCGTCATCATCATCATACCAATCGTCATCATCGTTAGTTTCTTTATGTTTTTTTAGAAGTTCTCCAGTTTGTGCGTCGAATAGTAAATCATATTCTGCATCACTTGTAGTGACTTCTACTTCATAGTAACTTTTTAAACCTTCTTTTTCATATTCCAAATCAGTAATCTTTCCATCAACTTCTTTTAATGCTTTCTTTTCGATTTCAGATTTTGATAGGATACCTGAACTATTTGCGGAACCGGTGATGTTTCCGTCGCCTGATTTAACTTTGTTTCTAAAAGTTTTTTTCTGTTTTTTTAGAAGTTCTCCAGTTTGTGCGTCGAATAGTAAATCATATTCTGCATCACTTGTAGTGACTTCTACTTCATAGTAACTTTTTAAACCTTCTTTTTCATATTCCAAATCAGTAATTTTTCCATCAACTTCTTTTAATGCTTTCTTTTCGATTTCAGATTTTGATAAGATGTCTGAACTATTTGTAGAGATGCTGTTTCCGTCGCCTGATTTAACTTTGTTTCTAAAAGTTTCTTTATGTTTTTTTAGAAGTTCTCCAGTTTGTGCATCGAATAGTAAATCATATTCTGCATCACTTGTAGTGACTTCTACTTCATAGAAACTTTTTAAACCTTCTTTTTCATATTCCAACTCAGTAATTTTTCCGTTAACTTCTTTTAATGCTTTCTTTTCGATTTCAGATTTTGATAAGATATCTGCACTATTTGCAGAACCAATGATGTTTCCGTCGCCTAATGCAACTAAACCTCCAATACCCATTACTCCTAATAAAGCTGGAACTAAAATAATCTTTTTCATGATGTTCTCTCCTTCATTTATTTGATACTTGTATCTTACAAGTTGAAAATGATAGGAGATGGAGAGTTTGATTAGAATTTGATGAGAAAAATATTAGAATTTATTAATCATCATCGTCATCATCATCTTCATTCTCATCATCGTCTTTTTCATGTGTTACTGAAAGGATTTTTCCTGAAATAGCGTGAATTTGGAATGTTGAAGATTTCTCCTCAGTTTCGATTTCGATTAAATAATATCCCCCATTAGAACTTTCTTCGAAAATAATATATTCTACTTTGCCTTTTAATTGAGATAGTGCAATATTTTTGGCTTGATTCTTAGAAATAATGGTTTCATTTTTCGTATTGTTTTGCTGTTTTACCTGCTCTGAGAGTACTTCACCGGTTTTTGCATTTACTGTAACGATTTTTAATGTTTCATTTTCTGTAATTTCAATTTTATAGGTAGGGACTTCACTTTGTTGTAGTGTTATTGATTGGATCGTGCCTTTATTTTGAAATAAAGCTTGGATTTCCTTTTTTGTTTTTAATTGAGTTGCGGGTTCATCAGTATTATCTACAATAGCAAGATTCATTTTTGTGATATTCCCAGTATTCATATCCATTTGTAAATCATAAGCTTTTTCTTGTCGTTGGAGTGTGAGATAAAATATATTTCCCTTTTGTTCAAAGGATTCAACAGTACCACCGTATAATTTTTCAACTTTAGCGGATGCTTCTTGAATCGTTAATTGTTCCGGTTTGAAAAATCGTTCTTGTATATTCCAAATAACTATTGCTGTAATGGCTACCATCATAATTACAAGGCTAATCATTAATTTAAAATAGTTTGTCATCTGTTATCCTCCCCGTTTAAGAAGGTGAGAGGGATTTGTAGCGTAAAACAAGTACCTACGTTTAATTCACTTTCTACTTCTATTTGAATTTGTAATATTTCAGCTAAATCCTTAGCAATTGCTAATCCAAGTCCTGTTCCACCTGTTTTACGGCTACGGTCTTGATGCACTCTAAAGAAACGATCGAATAGGTGAGGTAGTTGGTCTTGAGGAATCCCTACACCATAATCTTGAATATCGACTTTTACGCTGTCATTCTCCTTGACTACTTGAACATCGATATTTTCATCACTATATTTACGAGCATTATCTAAAATAATAAATAACAATTGTTTTAATTTTTGTTCATCTGACTGGATAAATAGACCTTCATCACATTGCAAAGAAAAAGTACGGTTATAAGCCTGACGCATTTCCTCTAACGTATTTTCAAGTAACTTCGTTAGATTAATATTTTCGACTGTTAAAGATAAATGTTCTTTATTTTTGGCTAACTCAAGCATTTGAACAATCATATCGTTCATACGCGATGATTCACTGACAATGGCATCAAGTGCTTCTTGTGCAACTTTTTCATTGGAAAAACCTCGACGAAGTAAGAGTTTCGCATAGCTCTCAATAACGGTTAATGGTGTTTTTAGTTCATGAGAGGCGTTTGAGACAAATTGTTCTTGCTTTTTATAATTGGTTTCTAAAGCTTCCATCATTGTATTAAAAGTACGTCCGATTTCAGCCAGCTCATCTTTTCCCTCAACAATTTCTAGCTTTTCATATGTTCCAGAAGTGCCACTTTTCTTCATAGCAATACTTAACCGTTCTAATGGTTTTAAGATTATTCTTGTTAATGCCATATTGGATAAAAGAATCGGAATCGCAATTAGAACTGTTACAGCAACTAATACAAGTTTTAATAATTGTTGATTTTGAACAACATCATCTAGTTTTTGAATTAATTGTAAATCAACAACTTCTCCATTTATCCATATTGCCTTTAGTTGAATCAGGATTGTTGAGCTGTCTATCAAACTTGATATCTCATTTAGATTCAAATTAAGCCCATCTAATGCGTCTGGAGCTTCCACAGCTGTAATTTCTACACCATTACTACTTAATACTCGAATGGCACCATTTGTCGGCATATATGCTCTTAAAACAGTAGCTGGATCAATGGTCTGTTCCATTTGGGATAAGGTTGCGAGTAATTCTTCACCCCGAGATTGCAATTGCTTTAATTCCGTATTAATTGTGATTTTCTCATACAGTGAATAGATCCCTATATTCATAATGACTAATAAAAGGAGCATCAATAAAGTTGTAAATAAATGAATTTTTGTTCTAAGCTTCATTAGAAGACTCCCTTAAAACATATCCAACTCCACGCACTGTTTGAATTAAAGAAGTTGGATTTGCTTTCTCGAGCTTTTGACGAACATAACGAATGTACACATCCACAACATTCGTATCCCCATAATAATCAAAGCCCCAAACTGCATCTAAAATTTGTTCACGGGTAAGGACCTGTTTTGGATGTTTCAACAAGTAGAGAAGTAAATCGTATTCTCTAGGGGTAAGTTCTACGTGCTGATTAAAATATTGAACTTCTCGAGATTGTTCATCAATGGATAAATTACTGTAAGTTAGAAGATGGTCGTTTTCTTCAACCTTTGTTACTTGTTTCGTAAAACGAATCGCATTGCGAATTCTTGCTAATAATTCCTCAATTTCAAAGGGCTTCGTAACATAATCATTTGCCCCTAAATCCAACCCTTTCACTTTATCTTCCACTTCGCTTTTTGCAGTCAATAAAATGACAGGTGTAGAAATTTCAGTTGCACGGATTCTTTTTAAAACATCAAGTCCGTGCATTTCGGGTAACATTAAATCAAGGAGTACTAGATCGTACTTGTTTTCACGATATTTAATTAATCCTTCTGTACCTGTATGGGCAGTATCTGCAATATATCCTTCAAATTGTAACTCTAACTGCAACACTCGAGCGATATTTTCTTCGTCTTCAATAATTAAAATACGATTTTCCATTTATCAATCAACTCGCTTTAAAATAATATTCAGTTAAAATAATACAGAACTTACATTAAAAAATGATGAGAAGAAGTCTTTAATGTTAGTATTATTACCGTAATAAAAAATTCCTAAGTAATTTTTTCTAATATAGTAACAAATAAGAAAGGATAACAAGATGAGTAAAAAACAAATTTGGTTTGAAGTAGAAGAAAATGAGACAATTGAGCAATGTTTAGAGCGAATGAAGAAAGAAGGGTACATGCCATGTGGGCGGAAAGAGGAACCTGTCTTTCATTTAGTGGATGGAGAACCGACGTATTTACGGCAAAAAATCAAATTTAAAGGGATGTTAATGGAAAATTGAAAACGTTTTCGCTCAAAATCCGAACATTACCGTTTTCTGAAAATTTATTGTTCGCATTTTTTCGTTGATTTTCTTAACAAGCCTTGTTAAAATGTGAATGAGAAAACAAAGCAATGATTAAGTCATCTAGAAAAACTTTATATAAACATCCCACATATATGCTAGAGGATATGGCTCTAGTGTCTCTACCCGACGCCGTAAATGTCGGACTATGCGGGAAAGCTTGCTACGGCAAATCAGAAAATGTGGGTAACTAACATACTTGCATGATACTTTCTGTAAGAATAATTGTCCTCAATTATTCTGCTTTCTTCGCATTTACGAGAAAGTGGAAATAGTTGAGGACATTTTTATTAATAATAACATTGTGATGGTAGATTTCTAAATCGAAGGAGAGAAAATAATGGATCCAAAAATCGGTATCATTATGGGAAGTTCAAGTGATTGGGAAACAATGAAACATGCTTGTGACATTCTTGATGAATTACAAGTTTCGTACGAGCGACAAGTTGTTTCGGCACACCGCACACCTGACTTGATGTTTGAGTATGCAGAAAATGCACGTTCACGAGGAATTGAAGTGATTATTGCAGGTGCAGGTGGGGCTGCTCATTTACCAGGTATGGTAGCAGCTAAAACGACATTACCAGTGATAGGGGTTCCAGTGCAATCGAAAGCATTGAATGGCTTGGATTCATTATTATCCATCGTACAAATGCCAGGGGGTATTCCTGTAGCAACTGTTGCAATTGGTAAAGCAGGTGCGACAAACGCGGGCTTACTTGCAGCAAGAATTTTATCAACTACGGACAAAGAACTTGCAGCTAGACTTGAAGAACATAGAGAAATGATGAAGCAAAAGGCTCTAGAAAGTACAGGTGACCTAGTGTGACAAGAATGATTTATCCTGGCCAAACAATTGGAATTATTGGTGGGGGCCAATTAGGACGCATGATGGCCCTAGCGGCAAAGGAAGCAGGTTTTAAAATTGCTGTACTTGAACCATCAATGGATTCTCCATGTGGACAAGTAGCTGATATACGAATTGTTGCACAATATGATGATGAATCAGCTTTAGAAGAATTAGCAGAAGTTAGTGATGTCATTACTTATGAATTTGAAAATATAGATTATGAAGGTTTAAAAAGATTAACAGAAATTGCATACGTTCCACAAGGTGCTGAATTGGTGCGTATTACACAAAACAGAATTACTGAAAAAGAAGCAATTTCAAATGCTGGTTGTCCTGTTGCTCCATACATAGTTGCAAAAAATTATGATGAATTAGTTAGTCAAATTGAGTTAATCGGGTATCCTTGTATTGTGAAAACTGCTCGTGGTGGATATGATGGAAAAGGTCAACAACAATTAAATTCAAAAGAAGACTTACCATTAGCAAAAGATTTATTTGAACATTCTCATTGTGTTGCTGAAGGTTTTGTTCCTTTTGAAAAAGAAATTTCCGTTATTGTTCAACGAAATGGCCATGGCGAAACATATTGCTTGCCTGTTGGAGAAAATATTCATGTGCATCACATTTTACACGAAACAATTGTACCAGCACGTATTTCAGGTGAGACATACCAAAAAGCAATTGAGGCAGCCGAAAAAATTGCAGATTACTTACAATTAGTTGGAACGTTAGCTGTTGAAATGTTTGTTCTAGAAAATGGAGAAATTGTCATCAATGAATTAGCACCAAGACCACATAACTCTGGTCACTATTCCATTGAAGCTTGTAATATTTCTCAGTTTGGTCAACATATTCGAGCGGTTTGTGGTTGGCCACTACGTAAACCGAAAATGTTAAAACCATCCATCATGGTTAACTTATTAGGCCAGCATGTTGTTCCTTTAACAAATTCCATTTCAAAATATCCTGGTTGGTCAGTTCATCTTTATGGAAAAGCTGAGGCAAAAGTGAATCGTAAAATGGGTCATGTGACAATATTAACGGAAGATATTGACGACACATTAAAACAAATCGATAGTTCTGGCATCTGGTCAGAATAGAAGGAGATTGAAAAATGATTGAACGTTACACACGTCCTGAAATGGGAGCAATTTGGACAGAAGAAAACAAATTTAAAGCTTGGTTAGAAGTTGAGATTTTAGCATGTGAAGCTTGGTCTGAACTTGGTGTAATTCCAAAAGAAGACGTTGCTTTACTTCGCCAAAATGCATCATTTGATATTAATCGTATTTATGAAATCGAAAAAGATACTCGTCATGACGTAGTAGCTTTCACTCGTGCAGTTTCAGAAACTTGCGGTGAAGAACGTAAATGGGTTCACTACGGTTTAACTTCAACAGACGTTGTTGATACAGCACTTTCTTATCTAATCAAACAAGCAAATACAATCTTACGTAAAGATATTGTGAACTTTATCGACATCTTAACGAAAAAAGCAAAAGAACATAAATATACAGTTATGATGGGACGTACGCATGGTGTTCACGCTGAACCAACTACTTTCGGTTTAAAGCTTGCTTTATGGCTTGAAGAAATGAAACGTAACTTAGAACGTTTTGATACAGCTGCAAAAGTAATTGAAACAGGTAAAATTTCAGGGGCAGTTGGAACTTACGCAAATATTGATCCGTTTGTTGAGCAATATGTTTGTGAAAAATTAGGATTACAAGCAGCACCAATTTCTACTCAAACATTACAACGTGACCGTCATGCTCAATACATGGCTACGATAGCGTTAATTGCAGCTTCAATTGAAAAGTTTGCAACAGAAGTTCGCGGTCTTCAAAAATCTGAAACTCGTGAAGTAGAAGAAGCATTTGCAAAAGGTCAAAAAGGTTCTTCGGCAATGCCACATAAACGTAACCCAATCGGTTCTGAAAATATGGTTGGTATGGCACGACTAATTCGTGGACATATGGTTACAGCATACGAAAACGTGTCACTTTGGCATGAACGTGATATTTCACATTCATCTGCTGAACGCGTTATCTTACCGGATGCAACAATCGCATTAAACTACATGTTGAACCGTTTTGGTAACATTGTGAAAAACTTAACAGTGTTCCCAGAAAACATGAAACGCAACATGGATCGTACATTCGGATTAATTTACTCTCAACGCATTTTACTTGCGTTAGTTGAAAAAGGACTTTCTCGTGAAGAGGCTTATGATACAGTACAGCCACTTACTGCTCGCGCTTGGGATGAGCAAACACAATTCCGTCCATTAGTAGAAGCGAACGAAAAAATCACTTCATATTTATCAAAAGAAGAAATTGATGATTGCTTCGACTACAACTACCACATTAAAAATGTAGATTTAATTTTCGATCGTCTAGGTTTAAATGATTAATCAGCTCTACTAAACAAATGAATATTGATACCATTCATCCCCAAAACTACGGGGATGAATCCCTAAAATCAGGAGGCGCCACGACATGAATAAAGGTCAGCTTTTATACGAAGGTAAAGCAAAACGTTTATATCAAACAGAACAGGAAGATATTTTGTTTGTTGAATATAAAAACAGTGCAACTGCATTCAACGGTCAGAAAAAAGCAGAAATCGAAGGCAAAGGTACATTAAACAATCGTATTACAACGTTAATTTTTGAAAAATTAAAAGAACTTGGAATAAACTCACATTTCGTTGAGAGAGTTTCAGACCATGAACAACTAGTTCGTAAAGTAGATATTATTCCAATTGAAGTGGTTGTACGTAATATCGCTGCGGGAACATTAGCAAATCGTCTTGGTTTAGAAGAGGGAACTCCTTTAAAACGTACTATCGTAGAGTTCTATTATAAAGATGATGATTTAGGTGATCCGCTGATTAACAACGATCATATTGACATTTTAGGCATTGCTACTAAAGAAGAAGTAGAAACGTTATATGAACAAGGTTTAAAGATTAATAGTATTTTACAACCTATTTTTCAAGATGTAGGGGTTATTTTAGTCGACTTTAAACTCGAATTTGGCCGTGACAAAGATGGCAATGTATTACTTGCAGATGAGATTTCACCGGATACTTGCCGCCTATGGGATGCAGAAACAAAACAAAAGCTTGATAAAGATGTATTCCGTCGTGATTTAGGTAGCCTTACAGAGGTATATGAAATTATTCTTGCTAGACTTGGAGGAAAATAAAATGGCAAAAGTTAAAATCTTCGTAACATTACGTGAAAGTGTATTAGACCCACAAGGATCAGCTGTACAAGGCTCATTAGCAAAGATGGGATACAACGAAGTAACTGATGTACGTATCGGTAAATATTTAGAAGTTCAAATTGGTGACACAGAACGTAATATTGATGAACTAGTGAAAGAAATGTGTGAAAAGCTTCTTACAAATACAGTAATTGAAGACTACCGCTATGAAGTCGAGGAGGCTAACTAATTATGAAATTCGCAGTACTCGTTTTCCCTGGGTCAAACTGTGATATCGACATGTACCACGCTATTAAGGATGAGCTTGGTGAAGAAGTAGAATACGTTTGGCATGATGCAACAGACTTAAGTGAATTTGACGGAATTTTAGTTCCTGGTGGTTTTTCATATGGTGACTACTTACGATGTGGTGCCATGGCAAATCAATCGAACGTAATGGTTGAAGTTAAAAAAGCTGCAGAAGCGGGAAAACCAGTTTTAGGTGTGTGTAACGGATTCCAAATCTTAACGGAAGCGGGTCTTTTACCAGGTGCACTACTTCGAAATAAAAATCTTAAATTCATGTGCCGTACTGTACAGTTAAAAGTAGAAAATAACGATACACAATTTACTAATCAGTATGAAAAAGGCCAAATTATTAATATTCCAATCGCTCACGGAGAAGGTAACTACTTCTGTGACGAAGAAACTCTAGCAAAATTAAAAGCAAATAATCAAATTGTTTTCACATATTCAGGGGAAAACCCAAATGGTAGTTTAGATGATATCGCAGGAATTATCAATGAACGTGGAAATGTTCTTGGGATGATGCCACACCCAGAACGTGCGGTAAATGATTTACTTGGTAGTAGTGATGGTCTAGCTTTATTCAAATCAATTGTTAAACAGTGGAGGGAAGCTCATGTCTAAGATGGAGCCAACAGCAGAACAAATTAAAGAGCAAAAGTTATATGCTGGCATGGGTATGTCGGATGAAGAATTTGAAATGGCAGAGAAAATCCTTGGACGTACGCCAAACTGGACAGAAACAGGTTTATTTTCTGTAATGTGGTCCGAGCACTGTTCATATAAAAACTCAAAACCTGTATTACGTAAGTTCCCAACAAAAGGTCCTCAAGTATTACAAGGTCCTGGTGAAGGTGCTGGTATTGTTGATATTGGTGATGAGCAAGCAGTAGTTTTCAAAATGGAATCGCATAACCATCCTTCTGCTATTGAGCCTTATCAAGGTGCAGCAACTGGTGTAGGTGGGATTATCCGTGACGTATTTTCAATGGGTGCGCGTCCAATCGCAATGTTAAACTCATTACGTTTCGGTGAATTAAAATCCGAACGAGGAAAATACTTATTTGAAGAAGTTGTTGCAGGGATTGCTGGTTATGGTAACTGTATTGGAATTCCGACAGTGGGTGGAGAAATTCAATTCGATCCATGTTATGAAGGTAACCCTCTTGTAAACGCAATGTGTGTTGGTTTAATCGATCATAAAGATATACAACGTGGTATTGCTGCAGGTGTTGGGAACACAGTTATGTACGTTGGAGCTAAAACTGGTCGCGATGGTATCCACGGTGCAACATTCGCATCAGAAGAATTAAGTGAAGATTCAGAAGAAAAACGCCCAGCAGTTCAAGTAGGAGACCCATTCATGGAAAAACTTTTACTTGAAGCTTGTTTAGAAGTTGTTAAATCAGACGCACTAGTTGGTATTCAAGATATGGGTGCAGCTGGTCTTACATCTTCATCAGCAGAAATGGCTTCAAAAGCTGGTTCTGGTGTTGAAATGAACTTAGACTTAGTTCCTCAACGTGAAACAGGTATGACAGCTTATGAAATGATGCTTTCTGAATCACAAGAACGTATGTTAATCGTTGTGAAAAAAGGTCGCGAAGATGAAATTAAAGCAATTTTTGATAAATATGGTTTAGACGCTGTTGCAATTGGTCGCGTAACAGACGACAAAATGCTTCGTTTATTACATAAAGGAGAAGTTGTGGCAGAAGTTCCTGCTGATGCGCTTGCAGAAGACGCTCCTGTGTATCATAAACCATCTGCTGAACCTGCTTACTTTGCTGAGTTCCAAGCAATTGAAAATAGTGAACCAGAAGTAGCAGATTATAAAGAAGCATTAAAATCCCTTCTACAAGCACCAACAATTGCTTCAAAAGAATGGGTTTACGATCAATATGATTATCAAGTGCGTACAAACACAGTTGTAGCACCAGGTTCAGATGCTGCAGTACTTCGTGTGCGCGGTACAAATAAAGGTCTAGCGATGACAACAGACTGTAACTCTCGTTACATCTATTTAGATCCAGAAACAGGTGGGAAAATTGCTGTTGCTGAAGCAGCTCGTAATATTGTTGCTTCTGGTGGACAACCACTTGCAATTACAGACTGCTTAAACTTCGGTAATCCTGAAAAACCAGAAATCTTCTGGCAAATTGAAAAAAGTGCTGATGGTATCTCAGCAGCATGTACGGCTTTAAATGCACCAGTTATCGGTGGTAACGTATCTCTTTATAATGAACGTTCAGGTGAAGCGGTTTACCCAACACCAACAATCGGTATGGTTGGTTTAGTTCAAGATTTAGCTCATGTAACAACTCAACAAGTGAAATCTGCTGGTGATGTAGTGTATTTAGTAGGGGAAACAGCTACTGAATTTGGTGGATCTGAGCTTCAAAAATTAGTGTATGGCAAAATCTTTGGAAAAGCGCCTAGCATTGATTTAGATGTAGAAGCAAAACGTCAACAAGCAATTTTAACTGCTATTCGTGAAGGTCTTGTACAATCTGCTCACGACGTTTCAGAAGGTGGCGTTGCAGTTGCGTTAGCTGAGAAAACATTTGGAACTGAAGATTTAGGTGTATATGTAACATTAGAAGGTTCAGCGGTAACTGCATTATTTAGTGAATCACAATCTCGTTTTGTTGTTACAGTTAAAGAAGAAAATGCAGCTGCATTTGAAAGTATTGTGTCTGATGCAAAGAAAATCGGTATCGTAACAGACGATGCAAAAATTACAATCAATGGTGATACTGGTATCTTATTAGAAGGTACAGTGGAGGAATTCCGTTCTGCTTGGAAAGGAGCAATCCCATGCTTGGTGAAATCAGAGGCTTAAACGAAGAATGTGGTGTATTCGGAATTTGGGGACATCCAGATTCTGCACATATAAGCTACTATGGACTTCATGCATTACAACACCGCGGTCAAGAAGGAGCTGGTATCGTCGTTACTGACGGCGATGCCTTACGCGCGGTAAAAGGTGAAGGACTTGTAAATGATGTTTTTAATGAAGAGAAATTAAAGTCTGCAAAAGGAAATGCAGCAATTGCCCACGTTCGATATACAACTGCTGGCGGTGGCGGAATTGAAAATGTGCAACCATTACTTTTCCGTTCATCTACTGGTAGTATGGCGATTGCCCATAACGGGAACTTAGTAAATGCAAATCATTTAAAGCAACATTTAGAGCGTTCAGGGAACATTTTCAATTCAACTTCTGATACTGAAGTTGTTGTGCATTTAATTAAGAAAAGTAAAAAACCAGGATTACGTGCACAAGTTAAAGAAGCTCTTTCATTATTAAAAGGTGCATTCTCGATTCTACTTATTACAAAAGATTGTATGATGATTGCCCGCGATCGAAACGGATTACGTCCAATATCAATCGGTAAGTTAGGTGATGCATGGGTTGTTGCATCAGAAACTTGTGCCTTTGATTTAATTGGAGCGGAATATGTTCGTGATGTGGAACCAGGTGAATTACTAGTTATTACAAATAACGGTATGGAAGAAGACCGTTTTGCAGAGAAAGAGAAACGTGCAATGTGTGCAATGGAGTATGTTTACTTTGCACGACCTGATTCGAACGTTGATGAAATTAACATCCATATGGCACGTAAACGTATGGGGAAACGTTTAGCCCAAGAATGTAAAGGGATTGAAGCAGATGTTGTTACAGGTGTTCCTGACTCATCTATTTCAGCGGCAATTGGTTTTGCTGAAGAAGCAGGTATCCCTTACGAATTAGGATTAATTAAACATAAATACACAGGAAGAACATTCATTCAGCCAACACAGGAATTACGTGAACGTGGAGTAAAAATGAAACTTTCCCCTGTTGTACAAGTAGTAAAAGGGAAACGCGTAGTTATGGTAGATGACTCCATCGTACGTGGTACAACTTCACGTCGTATTGTAACGATGTTAAAAGAAGCAGGTGCGACAGAAGTACATGTTGTTATTTCATCACCACCAATGAAAAATCCTTGTTTCTACGGTATTGATATTTCTTCAAGTGAAGAGTTAATTGCTTCGAGTAAAAAAGTAGAAGAAATCCGTGATGCTATTGGAGCGGATTCTCTTACATTCCTTTCTGATGAAGGGTTAGTGGATTCCATTTCACGTCCTTTTGATGATGAAAATGGCGGCCTATGTATGGCATGCTTTACAGGAAATTACCCAACGGAAATTTATCCAGATACTGTATTACCACATGAAAAAGAGCTAGTAAAATAAGGAGGACAATTTCAAAATGTCAAAAGCATATGAACAAGCAGGCGTAAATATTGAAGCTGGATATGAAGCCGTTAAACGAATGAAGTCCCATGTTGAACGTACGAATCGTTTAGGCGTTATGGGAACATTCGGAGGTTTCGGAGGCATGTTTGATTTGTCCTCTTTAAATTTAAAGGAACCTGTTCTTATTTCAGGTACTGACGGTGTCGGGACAAAATTAAAATTAGCTTTTATGGTAGATAAGCATGACACAATTGGTGTAGATTGTGTTGCAATGTGTGTGAATGATATCGTTGCTCAAGGTGCAGAACCTCTTTACTTCCTAGACTACGTGGCAGTTGGGAAAGCGGAACCTGTAAAAATTGAGCAAATCGTAAAAGGTGTAGCAGATGGATGTGTTCAAGCCGGTGCTGCATTAATCGGTGGGGAAACTGCTGAAATGCCAGGTCTTTATGAAGAAGATGAATACGATTTAGCTGGGTTTGCTGTAGGTGCTTGTGAGAAAGCAAACGTTGTAACTGGTGAAAAAATTGTTGAAGGTGACGTTTTAATCGGTCTTGCTTCTAGCGGTATTCACTCTAATGGCTACTCATTAGTTCGTAAAATTGTATTTGCAGACAATGGCTTTGCGGTTGATGAAGTAGTAGCAGGTTATGAAGATCTTGGCCCTATCGGTGAAGCACTTCTTGTACCAACAAAAATCTATGCAAAACCTGTTCTTGAAATGTTAAAACAAGTAGACATTCATGGTATGGCTCATGTAACAGGTGGCGGTTTCTACGAAAACTTACCTCGTATGATGCCAGAAGGTTTAGCAACGGAAATCGATTTAGGCTCTTGGCCGGTATTACCTATCTTTGAATTCTTAAAAGACAAAGGTGCTTTAGCCGATAAAGATTTATATAACGTATTTAATATGGGTATTGGCTATGTGTTATCAGTTCCAGCATCAGAAGTTGATAAAGTAATCGCAATTGCTGAAGAAAATAATGAAAAAGCCTACAAAATAGGTCGAGTTGTTAAGGGTGAAGGCGTTATTTTCAACGGTGAGCATGATGGGAGTTTAGTTTAAATGACAACGAAAATTGCAGTTTTTGCTTCTGGTAGTGGTAGTAATTTTCAGGCAATACAAGAGGCAATTCTTCGTGGCGAGCTAGATGCTACAATTGAACTTGTTGTCACTGATAAACCCGATGCTTTTGTTGTAAAAAGAGCTGAAAAATTCGAAATTCCTGTATTTTCATTTACGGCAAAAGATTATAAATCGAAGGCGGATTATGAACTGGAAATTATTAAAGTTCTTCAAGAGAAGGAAGTAGAGTGGGTTGTTTTAGCTGGTTATATGCGTTTAATTGGCGAAACATTATTAGCTGCGTTCCCTTATCATATCGTGAATATTCACCCTTCGCTATTACCTTCATTCCCTGGCAAAGATGCCATTGGACAAGCAATGGATCATGGCGTGAAGATAACAGGTGTTACAGTTCACTTTGTTGATGAAGGTATGGATACAGGCCCTATTCTTGCTCAAGCAGCAGTTGAAGTTGTTGAAGGTAATCGTGCTGCAACAGAAGAACGAATTCATGCAATCGAACATGTACTTTATACAGAAACATTGAAACAATTATTTGAAAATAAAGTTAATATTTATCATTGAAGGGGCCGTCTGAAAGTTCTTTTGAGACGGCACCTCTGCGACGAGGATGGTGGCATTTTGATGCGACCACCGCAGGAGCACTGAATATTTATTACTAAGAAAGACTGTGTTAGAAGTAATTTGACTTTTAACACAGCACTGATTCTTATATTACATAACTTGGAGGTCTTTTTTGTGACTAAACGTGCACTAATTAGTGTTTCAAACAAAGATGGTATTTTAGAATTTGCAAAAGAACTTGTAGCTTTAGATTATGAAATTTTATCTACTGGCGGTACGAAAAAAATGCTGCAAGATAACAATGTTCCAGTTACTGCAGTTGACGAAGTAACAAAATTCCCTGAAATCCTTGATGGACGTGTGAAAACATTAAACCCAATGATTCACGGAGGTCTTTTAGGTAAGTTTGATGATCCTTCACACCAAGCTCAAATGAACGAGCATGGAATCGAACCAATTGAAATTGTTTGTGTAAACCTTTATCCGTTTGTAGAAACAATTTCAAAACCAGATGTTACTTGGGACGATGCAATTGAGAATATTGATATCGGCGGTCCAACAATGTTACGTTCTGCTGCCAAAAATCATCAGTATGTAACTGTAATTGTAGATTCAAACGACTATGCTAAAGTTCTTGAAGAATTAAAAGCAAATGGCTCTACTACAATTGAAACACGTAAAGCGTTAGCTGCAAAAGTATTCCGTCACACAGCTGCGTACGATTCTTATATTTCTAATTATTTAACAGAAGAAGAGTTCCCAGAAAACTTAACAATGACTTATGAGTTAAAACAAACATTACGTTATGGTGAAAACCCTCATCAAAAAGCGGCATTTTATCAAAAACGTTTAAGCTCTGATTTCTCTTTAGCTTATGCTACTCAATTACATGGTAAAGAGCTTTCTTATAACAATATTCAAGATGGCAATGCAGCACTTCAAATTGTTAAAGAATTTGATAAGCCTGCTGCAGTAGCAGTTAAGCATATGAACCCATGTGGTGTTGGAACAGGTGCTACAATTGAAGAAGCATTTGATAAAGCCTATGAAGCAGACCCAACATCTATTTTCGGTGGTATTATTGCATTAAACCGTGAAGTAGACGCAGCAACTGCTGAAAAATTAGGCGGCATTTTCTTAGAGATTATTATCGCTCCTTCATTCACTGACGAAGCTTTAGAAATTTTAACGAAAAAGAAAAACATCCGTTTATTAACTATTAACTTCGCTCAAGAGAAAAAAGATCAATTTAAAGTAGTTTCTGTTGAAGGCGGTCTTTTAGTACAGGAAGAAGATACTTTCGGTTTTGTTAATGCAGATATTAAAGTAGTAACAGATCGTCAACCTACTGAAGAAGAGTTAGAAGCATTAAAACTTGGTTGGGCAGTAGTAAAACACGTTAAGTCTAACGCAATCGTTGTAAATGATGCTCAAATGACTTTAGGTGTGGGTGCTGGACAAATGAACCGAGTTGGCGCGGCGAAAATTGCTCTTGAACAAGCTGGAGAAAAAGCAAAAGGTGCAGTATTAGCATCAGACGCATTCTTCCCAATGAGTGATACAGTTGAAGCAGCTGCAGCAGCAGGTATTACAGCAATCATTCAACCTGGTGGATCCGTAAAAGACCAAGATTCTATCGATAAAGCAAACGAATTTGGAATTGCAATGGTGTTTACAGGGGTACGTCATTTCAAACATTAATATATACATTAGCGCTCGTCTTTAGGAGGCGAGCGTTTTTTGGGAATACTTGCTGTGTGAAAATTCGCCCATAAATTCCGAGAAATCGCCCATAAATCCTTAGAAACCGCCCTTAAATAAGGCAAAACCGCCCATAAATTGATAATAACCGCACATAAAAAATTGTAGGAGGTACTATATGAATATCCTTGTAATTGGTAGTGGTGGTCGCGAACACGCAATCGCCAAAAAGTTTAATGATGCACCATCTGTAAACAAAGTGTACGTAGCACCAGGTAATGACGGAATGCGTGATTGTGCAGAATTAGTAGGACTAGATGTAATGGATTTTGCAGGACTTGCACAATTTGCGAAAGAAAATGCAATTGATTTAACGTTTGTAGGACCCGAACAACCACTAGCGGGAGGAATTGTAGACTTCTTCCAAGAACGTAATTTAACGATTTTTGGTCCAACAAAAGCTGCTGCTCAAATCGAAGGTAGTAAGTCTTATGCAAAGGAAATTATGAAAAAATACAACATCCCAACTGCTGCATACGAAACGTTCACAGATGCAGAACAAGCGATTGCCTATGTGAAACAACAAGGCGCACCAATCGTTGTAAAAGCTGACGGTCTTGCAGCTGGTAAAGGTGTAATTGTGGCAATGACTGAACAAGAAGCTATTGATGCCATTAATGATATGATTGGTAATCAACGTTTTGGTGAATCATCATCTCGCGTTGTAATTGAAGAGTTTTTAGATGGTGAAGAATTCTCCTTCATGTCATTTGTACATAAAGGACAAATTTATCCAATGGTTATTGCACAAGATCATAAACGTGCTTATGACGGAGACAAAGGTCCGAATACAGGGGGAATGGGAGCATATTCACCAGTACCTCAAATTCCACAAGAAGTGGTTTCACAAGCGTATATTAAAATTGTTGAACCAACAGTTAAAGCAATGGAAGAAGAAGGCGTATCGTTCACAGGTATTCTATATGCGGGATTAATCTTAACTAAACAAGGTCCAAAAGTAATTGAGTTCAATGCTCGTTTTGGTGACCCTGAAACTCAAGTTGTTCTTCCACGTATGACTTCTGATTTTGGTTTATTCATGAAAGCATTAATGGAAGAGAAGTACTTTGATTTACAATGGTCTAACGAAGCGATGTTAGGTGTTGTTGTTGCAGCTGAAGGTTACCCAGGAGATGTAGAAAAGGGGAACCCACTACCTAACTTAGTTGAAATTAGTGAAAATCTTGCTGTTTACCATGCGGGAACAAAATTAGTTGATGGGCAATATGTTGGTAATGGCGGCCGTGTACTATTAATTGGTGCAAAAGCTGAAAACTTAAAAGATGCACAAGAAAAAGTTTATAGTGCTATTAACTCTTTAGAGTGGGATAAATTCTTCTATCGTAAAGATATTGGATGGCGTACATTTAAATAAACAAAATTTAGGGCTGTGCAATGTTGCACAGCCCTTTCTACTTACTAATTATTTTTATTTGGTGCTGATTTGGATTGTCCACCGTTTTGATTAATGTTCATTTGAGAAGCTGCTTTAGATATGGCTTCTGCTGGGTCTGATCCGCTCGCCACGCTCTTCATTACTTCTGATGCGACATTTTCAAATCGATGGTTGCTATCCTTTTGTTTATTACTTGTAGATGAATTAGATGATCGACTACCGTTCACAGTTGAAGAAGCAGCTTTATTTATCGCTTGTTCAGGATTTTCACCTTCCATTACAGATTGCATTGCTTGAGTAGCAATCTTTGCAAGTCCGCCTTCTGACCAGGAATGACTACTTTTTGAAGTATTGGAAGGGGAAGAGTTACCCCAGCGATTTTGATAAGTGTCGTTATAAGCTCTCATCAAGCTATCGCCATCCATATACTCATCAAAGGAATTATAAATCGCTTCTTTTACATTAGACCCAATTAGAGCTTTTGTTGGACAATATAAGAATATCCCCTCTGCAACCTTCATGGCACCAGCAAGAACTAAAGCAGAACCGAGCGTTTTGCTACCAGACTCCTTTGTTAATTGAGCAACACCAAAAGCTGTTAACCCTGTACCAAGTGCTAAACGAACAAAACCGCTTCTTTCTGAAATATTTTCTTGCATGTCAGACACTCCTTTTAAAGTAAATATGTTCCATCCAAAAACTTTAATTTATAAAAGTGCTGTGATACGATAGTAAAAAGCTCAAAAAATAAATAAATAATTTGAATACTTTTTGAGCAAAGTTAGTATGTGCGTATAAAAAGTCTTTAGTCGAAATAAATTTTAAAAGTAATAGAAGGGAGTGTTAATTATGCCAGAGTCTACCTGGAAGATTCATGAAATACGTCAACAAGTTGCTGTTATCGATGGGAAACAAGCGCCATCAATTGTTTTAAAAAATACACGCTATTTACATAGTGTTCTAAAAAAATGGGTTAACGGTAATATTTGGATTTTGAATGATCGGATTGTTTATGTGGGAAATGAAATCCCGACAAAGCTTACGAATACAGAAGTGGTGGATTTGCAAGGAAAAGTCGTTGTTCCTGGATATATTGAGCCACATGTACATCCATTTCAGCTATATCATCCACAATCTTTTGCTGATTTTGCGTCACAAAGTGGTACAACCACATTTATAGCTGATAACATTTCATATGTATTATCACTCCCTAATCAGAAAGCGTTTTCAATTTTAGACCAACTGAAAAAATCACCGTTTTCATTTTATTGGTGGGCTCGATTTGATTCACAAACAGAAATTGAAAACGAAGATGAACTTTTTACTAATAAATCAGTATTAGAGTGGCTTGAACGAAATGATGTGATTGTTGGTGGAGAGTTAACAGGGTGGCCACGTATTGCGCGTGGTGATGATATGATGCTGTATTGGATACAGGCTTCAAAAATCAAAGGGAAAAAGGTGGAAGGTCATTTTCCGGGAGCTTCCGAAAAAACCCTCGCTCGTATGAAATTATTTGGAGCAGATGGTGACCATGAAGCAATGACAATAGAAGAGGTAGAAAATCGAATTCTACACGGTTATGCAGTGACTCTAAGACATTCTTCTATCCGACCAGACTTACCGATTCTTTTAGAAGGTATACTTGAGAAAAAATTAAACATTTTTGATCATCTTATGATGACGACGGATGGTTCTACACCTAGCTTCCATCAAGATGGTGTGATGGACAAATGTATTCAAATCGCAATTGATGCTGGTGTTTCACCAATAGATGCTTATAATATGGCTACCTATAATATTGCTCGATATTATAACATGAACCACTTACACGGCTTAATTGCCACAGGTCGATTTGCATCTTTAAATATTTTGAAGGATGAATTTTCTCCAAATCCTGAAGCAGTTTTATCAAAAGGGGTTTGGTTAAAACGAGATAATCAAAAAGTAAATTCCTTACCAAAAATTGATTGGGGACATTTTAAGCCTCTTAATTTATCTTTTAAATTATCCGATGATGATTTCCAATTTTCAATGCCAATCGGAATTGAAATGATAAATGATGTAATAACAAAACCTTACTCTATTAATCTACAATTCAATAAGAGAGAGTTGCCAGTTGGATTAGATCAAAGTTATTTATTGTTAATTGACCGAAATGGAAAATGGCGTGTAAATACGATGATTAAAGGATTTGATACACATGTTAAGGGATTTGCCTCATCCTATTCAAATACTGGTGAAATTATCGTTATAGGAAAGAATATTGAAGATATGATGCTTGCCTTTGAAGAGTTAAAAAAATTAAAAGGCGGAATTGTTCTTACTGAAAATGGAGAGGTAGTAACTTCAATTCCTTTACCAATAAACGGTACTTTATTCGATGGGGATGTTGAAGAACTTATTGAATATGAGTTAACATTAAAGTCCGAAATGAAAGAACGTGGCTATAAACATTCTGATTTGATTTATACATTATTATTCTTACAATCAACACATCTACCATATATTCGTATAACTCCTCGAGGAATTTACGATGTTATGCAAAAGAAAGTGATGTTACCAGCTGTGATGCGCTAAAGGGGAGAAAGAAAAATGACTAAAAATAAAGTTATGATTGCACTATTCTCTACAATGTTACTTGTAGGCTGTGGAGATAAAGAAGAAACAGAAAAAGTAGAAGAAACAGTTGAGGAAGAAGAAACAATACCGGTAACAGAAGAAGTGGAGTTACCTTATGTGACACCTTTCACAGGAGAGAAGGTTGCAAATGAAGTAACGATGCGTCCTATCATTGCAACAATCAACAATCATCCAGATGCAAGACCGCAATCAGGGATTGCATCTGCGGATGTTGTTTATGAGATGTTAGCAGAAGGAGATATTACTAGATTGTTAGCTTTATTCCAATCAGAAATTCCAGAATCAATTGGGCCTATTCGAAGTGCCCGAGATTATTTTATTGAAATTTCAGCTGGTTTGGATGCATTTTACATAGCCCATGGTTATAGTCCAGAAGCACAAACGATGTTGATGAATGGGGTTGTGGACAATATTAATGGAATGGCGTATGATGGCACAGTCTTTAAACGTTCTTCTGAAAGAGTTGCACCTCACAATTCTTATATTCCAGGAGAAAATATTGAACTTGCAGCAGAGAAAGTGAATGCTTCACTTCTTTATCAGGAGAAAGTGTCGTATAATTTTTATGAGCCAGATGAAAGTGCTAAAATGGGAGTTGAAGCAACTTCAGTTAAGATAACTTATGGAGGATCTAGTTCCTTTAATAGCGTTTATACTTACAATGCTGATACAAAAGTCTATTCTAGGGAATCAGGAAGTGTCGTAACAACCGATCACTTAACAGGGGAACCAATCGAGTTATCCAATGTTTTATTTTTCGAAATGGATCATAGAATCATCGATAGCGCGGGACGTCGTGAAATCGATATCACTTCAGGTGGTACAGCCTATGTGTTTCAACAAGGAATTATGCGTGAAGTACTATGGAAAAACGTTGATGGTGTTTTAAAAGCAGTAGAAACTGATGGAAGTGAAGTGAAATTAGTACCTGGACATACTTGGATACATTTTGTTCCATCAAATCCAGGCATAGTTTCTTCGGTTAGTTTCTCTTAGTTTATTGAAGGGAAGAAAAAACATGCAGATTGATAAAATTCGGGGACATCAAACTGACCAATTATTTAAAGCTGTATTGGAACTTAAAGATCTTGAAGAATGTTATAAATTTTTCGATGATTTATGTACAATAAGCGAAATTCAATCGTTGGCTCAACGCTTTGAAGTAGCTCATTTACTTCGACTTAAAAAAACATACGAAACAATAAAAAAGGAAACTGGTGCATCAACAGCAACCATTTCTCGAGTTCGTCGTTGTTTTGACTATGGAAATGATATGTACGATGAAATGTTAGGACGTTTATTTCCTGACGAAAAGCCATTCCAACCAAAATAAATTTAAACTCTTAGGCTGCCTAGTAAGTGAAAAAGGCAGCTTTTTTTACTTCTAAATTTTTCACTTATTGTAGTTTACGTTATACTTGATACGAATCTATATAAATGAAGAACAGAATTAAATGGGGTGCAAGAATGGATTATAAAAATTGGCGACATGTGTTTAAAATTGATCCAGCAAAGGAAATCTCTGATGAGGATTTAGAAAAAGTTTGTGAATCCGGAACAGACGTTATTTTAGTAGGTGGAACTGATGGTGTAACAGTTGATAATGTTATTGATATTTTGTTACGCGTTAGACGCTTTTCAGTTCCGATTGCTTTAGAAATTTCTAATTTAGAGTCAGTTATCGGTGGTTTTGATTATTATCTGATTCCTTCAGTATTAAATAGTACCGATACAAAATGGGTAAAGGACCTTCACCATGCAGCGTTAAAAGAGTACGGAGATGTAATGGTTTGGGACGAATTGATTGCTGAAGGTTACTGTATATTAAATCCAGATTGTAAAGTAGCAGAAGCGACTAGTGCAAATACAGACTTATCAAAAGACGATGTGATTGCATATGCCAGATTAGCTGAAAATTATTTCAAACTACCAATTTTTTATGTGGAATACAGTGGGACTTACGGTGATGTAGAAATTGTTTCTGCTGTAAAAGATGTACTATCAGAAACGAAGCTGTTTTACGGTGGAGGCATTACAAATATAAAACAGGCGGAAGAAATGGCAAAAATCGCGGACACGGTGATCGTTGGTAATATTATTTATGACGATCTAAAACAAGCGTTAAAAACTGTTGAAGCTGTAAAAAGTGTAGCGATTTAAAATGATTTAGGAGAGTAGATATAGTATAATAGAACAAATGTTTGTATAAAGGCGGTGCATCATGGAACAAATAACGAAAAATCTACTTAACGGAATGAATCCACAGCAAGCAGAAGCTGTGAAAACAACAGAAGGACCACTTTTAATCATGGCAGGGGCAGGTTCAGGAAAAACGCGCGTATTAACTCATCGAATTGCCTATCTAGTGGTTGAAAAAGAAGTTTACCCTTCAAAGATACTAGCGATTACCTTCACAAATAAAGCCGCCCGTGAAATGCGTGAACGTATTGATGGACTTTTAGGGAATGGTACAACAGAAAGTATGTGGGTATCTACCTTCCACTCAATGTGCGTACGTATTTTAAGAAGAAATATTGACCGTATCGGCTATTCAAAAAATTTCTCTATCTTAGATTCGTCTGACCAACTTACTGTAGTGAAGAACGTATTAAAGCAACTAAATATTGATTCGAAACGATATGAACCCCGTGCGATTTTAAGTGCAATTAGTTCAGCAAAAAATGAGTGTATTACTGCTGATATGTATAAAGCAAATAGCAATCCGAGCAATCCTTATGAAAAGGTCATTTCACAAGTTTACGATGAATACGAAAAGAGATTACGTAAAAACCAATCCCTCGATTTTGACGACCTAATTATGACGACGATCACATTGTTTGAACGTGTGCCAGATGTACTGGAATACTATCAAAATAAATTCCAATATATTCATGTAGATGAGTATCAAGATACAAACCATTCTCAATACAAACTCGTCCAATTATTAGCGAAAAAGTTTAAAAACATTTGTGTTGTAGGCGATTCAGATCAATCGATTTATCGTTGGCGTGGAGCAGATATCGGAAATATTTTATCCTTTGAAAAGGACTACCCGAATGCAAAAGTAATTTTACTAGAGCAAAATTACCGTTCTACAAAGCGAATTTTACAAGCGGCTAATGATGTGATTGAAAATAATGAGAGCAGATATCCGAAAAAGCTTAGAACTGAAAACCTTGATGGTGAAAAAATAGTAGTCTACAAAGCGTCAACGGAGCAGGATGAGGCTCAATTTGTTGTGCAAACGATTCAAAAATTAATGGAAAAAGAAAATCGCTCATTAGATGATTTTGCTATCCTTTACCGAACAAATGCTCAGTCACGTGTGATGGAAGAAGTGCTTTTAAAATCGAATATGACTTACCAAATCGTAGGAGGTACAAAATTCTACGACCGAAAAGAAATTAAAGATTTGCTGGCATATTTACGTTTAATTGCAAACAATGATGACGATCTATCCTTAGCACGTATTATTAATGAGCCAAAGCGAAATATTGGGGCCACTTCCTTTGAAAAAATGGCAACTTATGCAATCCAGCACGACCTTTCAATTTTTGAAGCAATGAAGGAAGTACTATTTATGGGACTTACTTCAAGAGCAGCTGGAGCAGTTGAGAAGTTTCGTGAATTAATTTCGAACTTAACACAAATGCAAGAATTTTTATCTGTTACAGAATTAGTGGAGCAAGTCATTGATAAATCCGGCTATCGAGAAATGCTTCAAAATGAAAAAACAATTGAAGCAGAAAGTCGCCTAGAAAATATAGAAGAGTTTTTATCTGTAACAAAAGCCTTTGAAGAGCGTAGTGAGGATAAATCACTTGTTGCCTTTTTAACGGACTTAGCACTTGTTGCAGATATTGATGCACTTGATAAAGAGGATACTTCAAAAGGCAGCATCATTTTAATGACAATGCACTCGGCTAAAGGATTAGAATTCCCGGTTGTGTTCATTATCGGAATGGAAGAAAATATTTTCCCACATTCACGATCTTTAAGTGATGCGGCAGAAATGGAAGAAGAACGTCGCCTCGCATATGTCGGCATCACTCGAGCAGAACAACGACTTTATTTAACATGTGCAGGCTCACGTACACTGTATGGTCGTTCAAGTTTTAACATGCCTTCACGATTTATAAATGAAATTTCAGATGATGTGATAGAGCATATTTCGAAATCAGGAAATCGAATTGATGCTGACGATCTTCCATTTAGCTCTAATAGACGAGCTTCAAGTTATAGACGTACAGTTGGCAATGTACAAACGAAGCCTCAAGTAGCTAGCTTACAATCGACAGGTGGAAATGAACTTGAATGGAAAGCTGGCGATAAAGCGGTCCATGGCAAATGGGGTACAGGTACAGTTGTTAGTGTGAAAGGTGAGGGAGATGGTCTTGAGCTTGATATTGCTTTCCCGAATATAGGAATAAAACGTTTGTTAGCGAAATTCGCACCAATTACAAAAGGGTAAAATATGTATTTTGGAGGAACACAATGAACGACATTGAAAAACGAGTGGCAGAGTTAAATAAATTGCTACATGAATATGAACATGCCTATTACGTACTAGATAAACCACTTGTACCTGATGCAGTTTATGATCAACTTTTGCATGAATTAATTGCCTTAGAAAAAGAAAATCCTTCATTAATTTATCCTGATTCACCAACAACCCGCGTTGGAGGAACTGCAGTAGATGGCTTCAAAAAAGTGACTCATAGGTTTCCAATGCTTAGTTTATCCAATGCTTTTGGTGAAGAGGATTTACGCGATTTTGACCGTAAAATAAGACAAGCTATTGGAGATAACTTTTCCTATGTTTGTGAATTGAAAATAGACGGTTTAGCGATTTCGTTAAAATATGAAAATGGTGTCTTTGTTCAAGGTGCAACTCGCGGAGATGGAACAGTTGGAGAGGACATTACTGCAAACTTAAAAACAATCCGTGCCATTCCGTTACGATTAAAGGAACCCATAACGATTGAAGTGCGCGGTGAAGCGTATATGCCGAAAAAGTCCTTTGAAACACTAAATCAAAAACGTGAGGAAAATGGAGAAGAAACATTTGCAAACCCACGCAACGCTGCTGCTGGTTCTTTACGTCAATTAGACCCTAAAATAGCAGCAAGTCGTAATTTATCTACCTTTATCTATGCAATTGGTGGAGATGGTGAAGCATATGGCATCGATTCTCATGCAGAAATGCTTGATTATTTAGAGACACTAGGATTCCCTTCCAATAGAGAACGTCAACTTTGTGCAACAATTGATGATGTACTGACGTTTATTAGTAAGTGGACAGAAAACCGTCAAAATTTACCTTATGAAATTGATGGAATCGTGGTAAAAGTAAATCGCTATGCTCATCAAGATGAACTAGGATTTACGGCAAAAAGTCCACGATGGGCAATTGCTTATAAATTCCCTGCTGAAGAGGTTGTTACAAAAATTCTAGACATCGAACTAACTGTCGGTCGTACTGGTGTTATCACCCCTACAGCAATTTTAGAACCTGTTCTAGTAGCTGGTTCGACTGTTGGAAGAGCTTCTCTTCATAATGAGGATTTAATCCGTGAAAAGGATATCCGTATTGGGGATACTGTCATCGTGCATAAAGCTGGTGATATTATTCCAGAGGTTGTAGGGGTAATATTAGAACAACGACCAGAAGATGCTGTTCCTTTTGAAATGCCAACACATTGTATTGCATGTGAAAGTGAACTTGTTCGCATTGAAGGTGAAGTGGCCCTACGTTGTGTAAATCCAACTTGCCCTGCACAAATTGCAGAAGGCATTAAACATTTCGTTTCTCGTAACGCGATGAATATCGATGGTTTAGGAGAAAAAGTCGTAGAGCAACTTCTTCGTGAAAATTATATTAAAGACGTGTCAGATTTGTATCACCTTCAAGTAGAGCAACTTGTGAAGCTTGAACGAATGGGAGAAAAATCTGCAACGAATTTAGTCAACGCAATTGAACGTTCAAAAGAAAATTCAATGGAACGTCTTTTGTTTGGCCTAGGTATTCGTCATGTAGGAGAAAAAGCAGCCAAAATCTTATCGGAACAATTTGAAACAATCGATAGTTTAATGGAAGCAACAGAAGAGCAGTTAACTGCTATCTTTGAAATTGGTGAAAAAATGGCTGATTCTGTCGTTACTTATTTCCAACAAGATGAAGTAAAAGAACTGATTTCAAGATTAAAAGATGTCGGCGTAAATATGAAGTACAAAGGTAAAAAAGTTCAAGTGGAGATTGGTGAAAATCCATTTGCAGGTAAGACAATTGTACTAACTGGAAAATTATCGCAATTGACACGGAATGAAGCAAAAGCGAAAATAGAAGAGTTGGGCGGAATAGTTACAGGTAGTGTGAGTAAAAAAACCGACCTTGTAATTGCAGGTGAAGATGCAGGTTCGAAATTAACAAAAGCTCAAGAACTGGGCATTGAAGTTTGGGACGAAAACCGCCTTGTTGAACAATTACAATAGTAAAGGAGTTTCTAACGATGAACCGATTTCGCTGGATTCCGGCGATGGTCGTTGTAGCAATGCTAACAGGTTGTGTACCTTCCCTAAAGGAAGATACTGAAGTGTTACAAAATACAGATGAAGCTGAAGCAGAGGTTGAAACGACAATCATCCCAAGTATGCAATTAAGTGACAGTTATTATAGAACGCTTGTACCTTACAAGGAGAGTGCAAGTCGTGGATTAGTCGTGTCAAATTTATTTACAAAATATGATATTAATGAAGTAGAAACTGGACTAATGCGTTTATCTCAGAATGTCTATGACACTGAAAACTACTACTTCCAAGAGGGTCAATATTTAGATGCAGAGACCGTAAGTAACTGGTTATATCGAAGTAATCAAAACAAAGATGAATCACCAGAATTACAAGGTCTGAACCCACCAGATACAGATGCTTCGGGAAATAAAATGACACCAGAAGTAAGGGCAAAACAAGCACCAATTTATTTAGCACATATTGTTGAGCAAAATTATCTGACAAAAACGGATGATAATAAAGTGAAAATCGGCGGTATTTCAATCGGTCTTGCCCTAAATTCAACATACTATTATCAAAAGGAACAGTATGGAGAATATTATGAAGAGCCCATTCCTGAAGCGGAAATGGTGAAAAAGGGCAAACAAATTGCGGAAGAAGTACTTACAAGACTTCGTGCAAGACCTGATTTAAAGGATCTTCCAATCGTTATCGGTTTGTTTAAACAAGAACAACGTAATGCGATTATACCGGGTACTTACTTTGCTTATAGCGTTTCAGATAGTGGACAAAATACTTTAGGGGAATGGCAAGAGATTAAAGAAAATTATGTTACTTTCCCAATGTCTACACCAGATGAAATCTATAGAGAAGCAAACGATAAATTCCTAAACTTTAGACAAGATATTGATAAATATTTCTCAAACTATACAAGTGTTATTGGTCGAGGATTTTATCAAAATAATCGTTTGACGAAGCTGACAGTTGAAATTCCTGTTCAATTCTATGGGTCAACGGAACTTATCGGATTCTCACAATATCTTTCTGGTGTAATTATTAAACAATTACCAGGGGATATAGACATTGAGGTAAGTATTACATCTGTTAACGGACCAGAAGCCCTCATCCTGAAAGAACGTAATGAGGCAGAGCCCTTCGTTCATATTTACAATTAACAGTGTAGTCAATTTGGCTACATTGTTTTTTTGATATTTAAGAACTATATGACATTTCTATGAATAGGTTTGAATTTATTGAAAATTTGGCGATAATAGAAATTGTTTGAGAAAACTTTAGCGGAATAAAGACAAATAGGTAAAAGTATGACGAGATACCAAGTTTTTAGTCCAATCTTGAGATTTTTTAGAAGAAAAATGTTATTATTATTGATTATTGCCACGTTCATATTCGGAGGTGTAAATTAATGGCGAAATTAACTAAAGAAGAAGTAAAACACGTTGCACATTTAGCTCGTCTTGCAATTACAGATGAAGAAGCAGAAAAATTTGCAGAGCAACTTGGGAAAATTACGGATTTTGCAGAGCAACTGAATGAATTAGATACAACAAACGTAAAACCGACTTCTCACGTATTACCTATCGTAAATGTTATGCGTGAAGACGTTGCACAAAAAGGTTTAGATCGTGAAGTAATGATGCTAAACGTAAAAGAACAAGAGGCTGGTCAAGTTAAAGTTCCACCAATTTTAGAAGACTAATCACCTAAGCAGGAGGGTAACTCATGACGTTATTTGAACGTTCTTCAAAGGAATTACAAGAAGGCTTACATAGCGGCGATTTTAAAATTGCTGATTTAACAAATGAAGCTTTTGCACGCATTGAAAAACTTGATGGCGATGTACAAGCATTTTTAGCATTAAATAAAGAAAAAGCTTTAGAACAGGCTGAAGAAATGGATAAAGTTCCATTTGAACAACGCGGCCCATTATTTGGTTTACCGATCGGAGTAAAAGACAACATCGTAACTGAAGGTCTTGAAACAACATGTGCATCTAAAATTTTGGAAGGTTTTATGCCAATTTATGATGCAACAGTTGTGAAAAAACTTCGCGATGCTGGCATGATCACTGTGGGTAAATTAAACATGGATGAATTTGCAATGGGTTCTTCTAACGAAAACTCTGCATTCAAAACAACTAAAAACCCATGGAATCTTGATCATGTACCAGGAGGATCTTCAGGTGCATCTGCAGCAAGTGTTGCAGCTGGTGAAGTTCCATTCTCATTAGGTTCAGATACAGGTGGTTCAATCCGTCAACCAGCAGCATACTGCGGTGTTGTAGGGATGAAACCAACTTATGGCCGTGTATCTCGTTTTGGTTTAGTTGCGTTCGCGTCTTCATTAGACCAAATCGGACCTATTACTCGTAATGTATATGACAACGCACTATTACTTGAAGCTATCGCAGGCGTAGATGCAAACGATTCAACTTCAGCTGATGTGCCAGTGCCAAACTATGTTGCTGCATTAAACGGTGACATTAAAGGTTTACGTATCGCAGTACCAAAAGAATTCCTTGGAGAAGGCGTTGGGGAAGCTGCACGTAAATCAGTATTAGAAGCACTTGAAGTACTAAAAGGTTTAGGCGCAACTGTAGAAGAAGTTTCTCTTCCTCACTCTAAATATGCACTTGCTGCTTACTATATCCTTTCATCTTCAGAAGCTTCGTCAAATCTTTCTCGTTTCGATGGTATCCGTTATGGTTTCCGTGCTGAAGGCGTGAAAAACTTAATGGAACTATATAAAGAAACTCGTGCGCAAGGTTTTGGTGATGAAGTAAAACGTCGTATCATGCTTGGAACTTATTCTTTAAGTGCTGGTACATACGATGCTTACTACAAAAAAGCGCAACAAGTTCGTACATTAATTAAAGAAGATTACGACAAAGTATTCGAAAACTATGATGTAATCATTGGACCAACTGCACCAACACCAGCATTTAAAGTTGGCGAAAACATCGATGATCCATTAACGATGTATGCAAATGACATCTTAACAATTCCAATTAACTTAGCAGGTGTTCCAGCAATCTCAATTCCATGTGGTTTTGAAAATGGTCTACCACTAGGTTTACAAATTATCGGTAAACACTTCGATGAAGAAACTATTTACCGCACAGCTTATGCTTACGAACAAGCTACAGATTTCACAAAACAAACTCCTCAAATTTGGGAGGTTAAATAATTATGAACTTTGAAACAGTTATCGGTTTAGAAGTACACGTAGAATTAAAAACAGAATCAAAAATTTTCTCTCCAGCGCCAAACCATTTCGGTGCAGAGCCAAATACAAATACAACAGTAATCGACCTTGGTTATCCTGGGGTATTACCAGTATTAAATAAAAATGTTGTTGATTATGCGATGAAAGCAGCACTAGCTCTTAACATGAAAATTAATCAACATACAAAATTTGACCGTAAAAACTATTTCTATCCAGATAATCCAAAAGCATATCAAATCTCTCAATTTGATAAACCAATCGGTGAAAATGGTTGGATTGAAATTGAAATTGAAGGAACAGACGGCCAACCAGGTTATACAAAACGTATCGGTATCACACGTCTTCATATGGAAGAAGATGCTGGTAAATTAACGCATGGTGACGGCTATTCTTTAGTTGACTTTAACCGCCAAGGAACACCTCTTGTAGAGATCGTTTCTGAGCCAGATATCCGCACACCAGCTGAAGCTTATGCTTACTTAGAAAAATTAAAAGCAATCATTCAATACACTGGTGTATCTGATGTACGTATGGAAGAAGGTTCACTTCGTTGTGATGCGAACATTTCTATCCGTCCATATGGTCAAGAAGAGTTCGGTACAAAAACTGAGCTGAAAAACTTAAACTCATTCAACTTTGTACGTAAAGGTCTTGAGTACGAAGAAAAACGCCAAGCTGAAGTATTAATGGCTGGTGGAGTGATTGAGCAAGAAACTCGTCGTTTCGATGAGAAAACAGGTAAAACAATTCTAATGCGTGTTAAAGAAGGAACAGATGATTACCGTTACTTCCCAGAGCCAGACTTAGTTGATTTACAAATTGACGATGCTTGGTTAGAACGCGTTCGTGAGTCAATTCCTGAACTTCCAGATGCTCGTAAAAAACGCTATGTTGAAGAACTTGGCTTAAACAATTATGATGCAAGTGTACTAGTAGTAAACAAAGAGATTTCTGATTTCTTTGATGAAATGGTTGCTTCAGGAGCAGATGCAAAACTTTCTGCGAACTGGTTAATGGGTGATGTTTCAGCATACTTAAACGCAGAGCAAAAGGAAATTAGCGAAACTGCATTAACACCAGAAAACCTTGCTGGTATGGTGAAATTAATTGCAGATGGTACAATTTCTTCTAAAATCGCGAAGAAAGTATTCACTGAGCTTGTGAAAAACGGTGGAGACGCAGCGAAAATCGTTAAAGAAAAAGGCTTAGTTCAAATCTCTGATCCAGCTGTATTATTAGGATTTGTAACAGAAGCGTTAGATGCGAACCCACAATCAATTGAAGACTTTAAAAACGGTAAAGACCGTGCAATTGGTTTCTTAGTAGGTCAAATTATGAAAGCTACTAAAGGACAAGCAAACCCACCAATGTTAAATAAAATCTTACTTGAAGAAATTAATAAACGATAATTTTTTCAATATTGGCCACCCTATAGTTGGATGATTTCAGCTAATAGGGTGGTTTTTTATATTGGGAAAACGTTTAAAGTGCATAGGTCAGCGCTTAAGTGCACATTAGATTGAGCTATGCGCACGAGATGATGCGTAAACACACAAGTTTTTGACTATGTGCACAAGATGGGGCTTAAACGCACAAGTTCTTAAGCTAAGTGCACAAGCTGACTTTTAAGTGCACAAGTGGATTTCTCAAACGCACAAAACTCTTAGCATGTGTACAAGATACACTTTCAAATACTCACAATCTATATTTTTCCATCCAGCGAATCATAAAAATTGTTTTTAAACCTTCCTCAAGGCAAAATAGAATTTAGAAAGGGAGGTCATAATAATGAAATCAGAACAACAATATTTTGAAGAGTCAATGACTATGGCACAATACATGGATCAAATGACAACACATTTAAAAGAGCCGAGTTTTAAAGTGTATGAAAACTTTAATGTGAACCCAGAAGATGAAGTATTCCAACTCTTAAAAGAGCAAAAACCACATATCCTAACAATTACGGAGGATTGGTGTGGCGATGCAATGCTCAATAATCCTATCATGCGTAAAATTGCGGAAGAAGCAGGACTTGATATTCGTTGTGCTTTCCGTGATGCAGATACGGATTTAATTGACCGTCATTTAACAAATGGGGGAAGAGCTATCCCTATTTATTTATTCCTAAATGATCAAGGTGAAGTGATTGGAAAATGGGGTCCACGTGCTCCTGAACTTCAACAACTTGTCACAGAAATGCGTGCAGAATTACCTGAAAAAGATGACCCATCATTTGATGAAAAACAAAAACAAATGTATACTTCTTTGCAGGAGAAATATGTTAAAGATCCACAATGTGCTAAATGGGTTTATGAAGATATGAAGTCAGTTATTACAAATATGTTATCATAATGAAAAAATTATCATAAAATAGGATTAGAAAGTTCTCTTCTTTGTAAGGGAACTTTCCAATATTGAAAGCGTTCTTTTATACATAATTAGAAAAAATAGGATGGACGAAACTATGAAAAGAGCAAGAATCATTTATAATCCAACGTCAGGTAGAGAGGCATTTAAAAGACATTTACCAGAGGTGTTAGAAAAGCTTGAAGTTGCTGGATATGAAACATCTTGCCATGCAACTACATGTGAAGGTGATGCAAAACAAGCAGCTGCCAAAGCAGTAGAACGTGGTTTTGATATTATCATTGCTGCTGGTGGAGATGGTACGTTAAATGAAGTCGTAGCAGGGATGAGTCCTTATGAGAATCGCCCAAAACTTGGCTTAGTGCCTATGGGAACGACAAATGACTTTGCCCGTGCAGTACACATTCCAAGAAAAATTGACGAAGCAATTGATATTATTATTAAAGGAGATACAATCCCAGTCGATGTCGGATTAATAAATGACGATCGCTATTTTATTAATATTGCAGCAGGAGGACGCATAACTGAATTAACATATGAAGTGCCAAGTAAAATGAAAACTGTACTTGGGCAACTCGCTTATTATTTAAAAGGGATTGAAATGATCCCATCGATTAAAGCAACAAATATGCGTATTGAATACGATGATGAAGTATTTGAAGGCGAAGCAATGATGTTCTTATGTGGACTTACAAATTCCGTTGGTGGCTTTGAAAAAATAGCTCCTGATGCAAGTATTAATGATGGTTTGTTTACAATGATGATACTAAAAAAATGTAACATCGCAGACTTTATTAGAATTGCTTCCCTTGCATTGCGCGGAGAACATTTAAATGACCCGAACTTAATCTATAAAAAAGCAAGTGTAGTGAAAGTATCGCCGGTAGAGGATGATGCGACAATCCATATTAATTTAGATGGTGAATATGGTGGCGATGCTCCGGTGAAATTCACCAACTTAAAACGACATATTGAGGTCTTTGTTCCAATTGATGATATTCGTGAACAGGATCGAGTATAAGAGGGGGTGTACAAAAAGTCTATACTTTTTGTACACCTCTTTGCAATTTATATCTGTGACGAAAGCGTAAGCGTCAGTCACAAAGTGGACGTCTCAAATGAAATTCAGACGTCCACTTTTTTATTACCTAATTACTATTTTTCGAAATAAATGGAAAAGCTATTAGCATGTATCAGAAATTGAAAAGAGGGATACTATGCGAGATTTAATTGCACCATCAAAAAAGTTCCGACCTGAAATTGAAGGAATTCGTGCAATTGCAGCTATGCTTGTAGCAGTTTATCATATTTGGCTAGGAAAAGTTTCTGGCGGCGTTGATGTATTTTTCATTGTATCGGGATTTCTTATTACAACCTCGTTACTTGCAACAATTGAAAGGGAAGGGCGCATCCATTTAATTGAATATGTACTTGGGTTAGTAAAGCGGTTAATCCCATTAGCTTTCACAGTACTTATCGTAACATCATTGTTATCGATTCTCATCATGCCGAAAGTACAGTGGGAGCAAATTATATCTGAAATCACTGCCTCAGCTTTTTATTTTGAAAATTGGCAGTTAGCTTTTAACTCGGTCGATTATTTAGAACAAAACAATGAAGCAAGTCCTGTTCAACATTTTTGGGCGCTTTCTTTACAAGGACAGTTTTATATAACATGGCCATTTCTTATTATCGTGTCTTTTTTTATTGCACGAAAGCTTTTTAAATTACCAGAAAGAAAAACGTTATTAACTGTTCTTGGCATTTTGTTTACATTATCGATTAGTTATTCGATTTATAAAACAGCAGTTAATCAACCATGGGCTTATTTCGATACGTTTGCAAGGGTTTGGGAATTTAGCTTAGGTGGGATCGTTGCAATCCTTATTTCTATCATTCATTTAAAGAGTGTGTATAGTGTAGTAATCGGTTGGTGTGGATTAGCAATTATTTGTTTAACGGGAGTCTTGCTACCTGTTTCTACCGTATTTCCTGGCTATGCAGCACTGTTACCAACGATGGGTGTTATTTTAATCATTATTGCAGCAGAAAGTGGTCACCGCTTTGGTGTTGTGAAACTATTAGGATCGAAACCACTCGTATTTATGGGGAGTATTTCTTACGGTTTTTATCTATGGCATTGGCCGTTACTTATTTTCTATTTAGCCTATTTCAAAAAAGAAACCGTGTCATTCGGAGCAGGGTTAGTAATCTTACTATTAACCTTCATTCTTGCATACAGTTCAACCAAAGTTTTAGAAGCACCTGTACGAAAATTAAATGTAAAATACTCAAAGATAAAATTAGTATCCATTGCGACATCTTTTGCAATACCTGTTACGGCAATTATTGCTTTATGGGGTACGCAATTAACAGAGGAAAAAACCGTTTATAATTTAGAAGACTATCCCGGAGCAAATGCGTTAGCTGTTCAAATGACGGTCAAGCCAGATATTGAGCCCATTCCTTCAATGTTAGAAATAAAGGAAAATCTTCCGGAATTTTATTCTGAAGAAGATTGCGTTACTAGATCGGGGGAAAGAGTAACCAAATGTTCCTTTGGAGTAACTAAAAATCCAGAACACATAATTGCGCTTGTTGGTGGTTCGCATTCCGGACATTGGTTTCCTGCATTAATGGGATTTGCTGAGGAATTAAAATTACAAATCGACGTGTATAATCATGATGGTTGTAGGTTCTCAAATGATGATTTTAATGGTACTTTAACAGAAGCTTGTATGAAGTGGAACGATCTTGTCATTCAAGAATTGATTAAAGACAAACCGGATTTAGTATTTACCACTGCAAATTTAAATAAAAATGATATCGTTCCAGTCGGATATATTGAACAATGGGAAAAACTCGAGGGAGTGACGAAAGTTTTTGCCGTACGTGATAATCCAAGAATGAAAGAAAACGTGCCATTATGTTTAGAACGGGAAAAGGATTATATCGATTGTTCCGTTCCGCGTGAAGAAGCACTTTCTTCTGTTCTACCATGGGAAAATACTGAGGGCATCCCTCGCAATGTGTTTTTTGCAGATATGTCCGATTATTTCTGTGATGATGAAACTTGCTATTCGGTTATTGGGAACATCATTGTGTATCGCGATGCACATCATATTACGGCTGAATATGCAAGAACTCTATCTCCATTTTTAAAAGAACATATTGTCGAAGCACTAGCGGATTAGTTAAGACGCGGTATGAGCTGTCCATTCTAAATGGATGGCTTTTTCTTTTAAGATGGCGTATAAGCGTCTGATAAAAGACAAATCGCAGGAGGAGCATGAATTTAGTGACCTTCATGGGCTTGATGAAGGACAAATTGAAGGTGATGTGACCCCAAAAAGTTAGACACGAATATTTAATTAGGTTCGATCAATTGTATAAGTTAGACCACTTCCTGCCAAGCCATTTTTTCCGAAGCGTAGCGAGGAAGAAATGGCTTGGCAGGTCGCGGCTCGCTTCGCGCTCTAACGATTAAGCAGCGTATTGGGTATGAGTTCGATATTGGACTGGACTCATACCTTTTAATTTCGCCTTAATTCGTTTGTTATTATAGTACTCGATATACTTTTCTAGTTCTAATTTAAAATGCTCGATACTCTCAAACTCTTTAAGATATAAAAATTCTGATTTCATTATTCCAAAGAAATTCTCCATTACAGAATTATCGTAACAGTTCCCTTTACGAGACATACTTTGAGTAATCCCTTTCTCTTGTAACGTCTCACGGTATTGTTTCATTTGATAATGCCATCCTTGATCAGAATGCATTAGAAGTTGGTGGTCTTCAGGTAGCCGTTCTAGAGCTTGATCCAACATATCCGAGACAAGGGAATACGTCGGTCTTGGGCCGATTGTATATGTAATAATTTCTCCGTTAAATAAATCTAGAACAGGTGAGAAATAAAGTTTTTCTCCGAAAAGCTTAAACTCCGTAATATCAGTTACCCATTTCTCATTTGGTTGTTCCGCTGTAAATTCGCGATTTAAATGATTAGGCGCAATCTTACCAACAGTTCCTTTATACGAACGATATTTTTTCATTCGTACCAGACACTTCAATCCTAACTCTTTCATGATTCGTTGCACTTTTTTATGGTTGACCTTTTGCCCACGATTTCTTAATTCATCCCGAATGCGACGGTATCCATATCGCCCTTCATGTTCGTCAAAAATTGCTTTAATTTCTCTTTTTAAGTCTGCGTCTAGATCTGGTTTTCCCATTTGTTTTACGTGATAATAGTAGGTGCTTCGTGGGAGATCGGCACGCTTTAACAATTCTTTCACCGGAAATTCATGCCTTAATTCATAGACTATTTGTGCTTTGTCTTGATTGGTGATGATGTTTTGTGTTGAACTAAGGCATTCAGCTTTTTTAAATACTTAACTTCCATACGTAGTTGTTGTAACTCTGCTTGTAACTCTTCCACTGAAACTTCTGTAACTGAATCTTTATTTTTCTCGTTTATTTTTTTGTTCATGGATGACCGCTCCTTAGTCTCTAACTGAAAGGCCACCAATCCTTGTTCTTCGAGTTGATTTCTCCAATTAAAAATACTGGTAGGAGAAGCGATATTAAAAATCGCTGCAGTTTCCAATAGGGATGTGCCGTTTTCAATCATAAAGTTTAATACATCCAGTTTAAACTGTTGTGTATAACTTGTACATTGCCTAACAAATGCCTCAACCCCATTGTATTCATAACGTTTCACCCACTGATTGATTTTTCTGTAATCCATCCCCAGCTCTTTAGCAACTTCCCTATAACTCTTAGTACTATTTAAATACATCATAACAGCTTGTAATTTTTGTTCATCAGTAAATTTGGATTTAGCCATAAAAAGACACCTCAATTGTTAGTTTGCGTGTCTAACAAATTGGGTGCAGTACAGGAGAAACTGGAGTCCAGTGACCGTCATGGGCTTGATGAAGGACAAATCGAAGGAGAAACTGGAGTTTAGTGACCTTCATAGGCTTGATGAAGGACAAATCGAAGGAGAAACTGGAGTCCAGTGACGTTCATACGCGAGATGAAGGACAAATCCAAGCAGAACCAGTAGTTTAGTGACCTTCATACCCCGGAAGAAAAGGCAAATCATAAGAAAAATAAAAAATCCCTAAACAACTAAAGGACAGTTAAAAGTGCTTTCTTCATAGGATGGGTTCTGGTAATTTTATAATTCTTCTTTTAGACGAGAACAAACGCACATCATTATAGCAAAATTTTCTTTGACCATGCTACAATAGAAGAACTGAAATGGAGGACGGAACATGGCAGCACCAGTAAAGAAAAATGATCGCAAAGTTGTATATATAGAAGATTTAACTCATGATGGGAATGGCGTGGCAAAGGTAGATGGCTATCCGTTATTTATCCAAGGAGGACTGCCTGAAGAAACAGCAGAAATTCACGTCTTAAAAACCCTTAAAAATTATGGATTTGCCAAGATTGTTGACATTATAAAACCATCACCAGATCGAGTAAAAGCACCATGTATTTATTTTGGAAAATGTGGGGGATGCCAGCTTCAGCATTTATCCTATGAAGGACAATTAAAATGGAAAGAAAACATGATTCGCAATGTGATGAAACGCATCGGAAAAATTGATGCGCCGGTACATCCTGTTAAAGGAATGAAGGACCCTTGGAATTATCGTAATAAATCCCAAATTCCATTTTCCATGACGGATACAGGACCGATAGCAGGTTTTTATAAATTAAAATCCCATGAAATTGTAGATATGGAACGTTGCTTAATCCAAGTTGGAGAAGCAGATGAAATGATGGCGAATTTGAAAAAGGAACTAATGGAAATTGGTATTGTTCCTTATAATGAAGAATCCCATCAAGGAATGCTGCGCCATGTAGTCGTTCGAAAAGGGCGTGCTACTGGAGAAGTAATGATTGTACTGGTTACGAATAAACATAAGTTTCCTCAAAAGGATGCAGCCGTAGAACTAATTCGAAAACTAGTTCCAAACGTTACATCAATTGTTCAAAATATTAACATTGAAAAAACAAATGTAATTTTGGGTAATGAAACGGTTACGTTGTGGGGGAAAGATTTTATTGAAGATACGATTGGTGATGTGAGATTTGAAATTTCCGCACGTTCTTTCTATCAAGTAAACCCAGTTCAAACGGAAGTACTATATAAACAAGCGTTAGATTATGCGCAATTAACAGGTGATGAGACAGTCATTGATGCTTATTGCGGCATTGGAACAATCTCTTTATTCCTCGCACAAAAAGCGAAACAAGTGATGGGTGTTGAAATTGTGGAACAAGCCATTGAAGATGCCAAACGAAATGCAGAAATCAATGGGCTTACCAATACGTATTTTGAAGCTGGCCCAGCAGAAGAGGTTATTCCACGATGGTACGCTGACGGGAAAATGGCAGATGTATTAGTAGTTGACCCTCCCCGTAAAGGCTGTGACGAGGCATTATTGAATACTATTATTGAACAAAAACCTAAGCGCGTAGTATATGTATCCTGTAATCCTGCAACCTTAGCACGGGACTTACGCATTCTAGAAGATGGTGGATACAAGACAATGGAAGTTCAACCAGTGGACATGTTTCCTCAAACGACACACGTGGAGTGTGTTGCCTTGATGTCTAGGGTGGATAAATAAGAAGGGTTGAAGTATTGATAAAATAAGGTTTTTCAGTCATTTTGGAAAGTGTCCAGGATCTTTTTTCCAAACATCCCATTCTCCACTTAAGGTTGTCCAATAGTTACTTGGTAGAAGGTTTTCCATTTGGTCATTAGGGCAGGAAGATATGCGGGTGTGGGAAGCATTGCCTAAACAAATATAAATAATTCAAGGGTGTCTACAAAATGTAGGCACTCTTTTTATATAGATTATTTTAAAAACTAAAGGAGGAAACTTACTATGAAGGATATATGGAATTGGATACAAATTATTGTTACAGCACTAGGTGGTTTCATGGGTTGGTTTTTAGGAGGGTTAGATGCTTTTTGTATGCATTGATTATATTAGTTGTTGCTGATTATATCACAGGAATTATGTTTGTAATTGTCGATTAAGAACTATCTAGTGAAATTGGTTACCGAGGAATATTTAAAAAAGTGTTAATTTTTATATTGGTTGGTGTCGGGCATAGATTGACACTCATTTGATAGGAGATGGCAGCTTTCTTAGAACAGCGGTCATCATTATTTTTATTGTTCAAATGAAAGTATTTCTATGCTAGAAAACTTTTCACGATTAGGTTTACCAATACCAGAGAAGTTAAAAAAAGTACTTGCTCAGTTTCACAATAAAGGGGGAAATGAATCATGAAATTAAAGAAGTTATATTTAACAAAGAATGAGTGCTACAAAGCGGGAAAAAAGATTACACCAATAGGAATTATGGTTCACAGCTCAGGAGCAAACAATTCAAACTAAAAACGCTATGTTGGTCCGGATGATGGTTTACTAGGGAAAAAGCAATACAACAATCACTGGAATTAGCCAAGACCAGGATGATAGGCAGGTGTGTGTTCATACTTTTATCGGAAAGTTAAAAGATGGATCGATTGCAACATACCAAACATTACCTTGGAATCATCGCGGATGGCATGCGGGTGGAGGTGCGAATAATACACATATTGGCTTTGAAATTTGTGAAGATAATTTAACGGATAAAACTTACTTTAATAAAGTTTTTTAAAAAGCGGTTGAATTGTGCGCGTATCTTTGTAAACAATACAAATAAACTGAGAAAAATATTAGTGGTCATTATGAAGGTTATCAAAAGAAGATTGCTAGTAATCATGGTGACCCGCGTCATTGGTTTTCTAAATTTGGCACATCAATGGCTACGTTCCGAGCAGATGTGAAGAAAGAATTAGCGGAAGGAACAACAACTTCTTAACCATCAACTGGCGCTAAGAAACTGTATCGTGTGCAGATTGGTGCTTATAGTGTTAAAAAGAATGAAGACAAGCAGTTAACAAAAGCGAAGAAAGCTGGATTTAAGGATGCGTTTGTGAAGTATGAATAAATGGAAGTAACCGAGGAGAATATTATTCCTCGGTTGTATTCATTGCTTAGAATTGGTATTACTTTTGAAATCGATTTTGTATGCCCCTAAAACTCATCAAGCTTCTTTTTTACTTTTTGTTTTAATTTAAAACTAAAGCGATTTGTATGCTCATTATTTTTTACTAATAATTGATATGCTGAAATAATAGTGACAGTACGAACAGATAAAGCAAGGCCAACAGCTATCAAAAAAACAAAAATCGGATAATAAGGAACTAAGATACCCATTTCTAACTTTTTCTCCAAAGCAAAAGCTAGAAAACCTACTGCTAATAAAGAACCTCCAACTATTGTTGTTCCTAAATGTTTTCTTTTAAATCCTTCATATCTTGTTATTAATTCTTTAATATAATTTGAATCAAACAATAATACTTCTTTTTTTAGAACTGTATATTGTCCTTGATCAAAGCCTAACGTAGCAAAAGAAATAATACCTAATGTTGCGATGATAATAATTAATAGAACACCTAGAAGTGAGGTGGTTCCTAAAATAAAATATGGTTCAAACGCTAGTGCAAACAGTCCGAAGCCTATACCAACATGGTTAGCAATTTTTTTTGAACTTAATAAAAAACCTTCTGCCATTTCTCTACTAACATAATAACCATCTTCTTTATCATCATTATTTTCGGCAGACTCTTTCAATAAGTAATCAATAGATACCTCAAAGATATTCCCAATCATCAATAGTTTTTCAGTTTCGGGGAATCCTTGATTATTTTCCCATTTACTTATTGCTTGTCGAGTGGTGTTTAATTTTTCCGCTAGAGCCTCTTGAGAAAGTCCTTTCTCTTTTCGTAACTTAAGAAGTTTTTCTCCAAAATTCATTTGTTGTAGCTCCTTTCATGTTATTAACTATATTGTATAAAACATCGATATTTTTTCTATCCTATTCTAGTTGCACTTTGTCAACTTGTGGTTGCATTGTTGTTATTCCGCACGTTAAAGCTTATTTTATTAAGTCTATACAAATTATATTTAATAAATAAAACTAAAGTTTTTTTGGGAATTTCTAGTACTTCCTGGAACATATCATTAGTTTTTATATATTTTTCATATTAGCATAGGGAGAAGTTTTTTTAATCTAAAATGAAATAAAATATATGGTTACCCAACAGCAGATGCATTCAAGGAGCAGGAAGAAGGTAAAATCAAATTAGGCGGATGCGTGATATCTGAAGACAGCCCACAATATCATTGTAATAAATGTGGTAAAGAGTGGACAGCAGATGAAGCAATTGATGCAGCTTATAAAGAAATTATTGGCCTGCGAGCATCGTTTGGGGGTTATTTCGAAGGGGATTATGACGTGACGATTCATTTCCAAGATAAAAAACTCACATGGAAATATAGCTTAGACGGTGATTCGCTTGAAAAAGAATTATCAGGTAAAGATATAACAAAGTTCATCGGTGGATTAAAAATAATCGACTTACTAAATTGGAAAAGAAGGTATGAAGAACCAGATGTGCTAGATGGTACACAATGGGAAGTTGAAATCATTCGTAAAAAACGCAACGTAAGAAGAAGTGGCAGTAACAAATTCCCCGCTGAATGGGAGTCTTTTTGTGTATTGATTAGAACTATTTCAAGTTCCGAATTTGAGTAAATTCATTGATATGTTCCCATGTACATACACCAATTGTCGACATGTTCCCGCAGACGTACTAACTCATAAAAAAACGCTAGACATCAATCTTGGTGGCTCGTCCCACGTTGAGTGTGTTGTCTTGATGTCGAGGGTGGTGTAGATCACGAATAAACACCTGACTGTCATAATAAACTCTTGCTAACTTCACCACCAATTCTGTAATAATAAACATTTGCTTTTTCAGCACAAAATCCAAATAGAAACTCGGGTTTTCCTCATCGGGATCCCGAGTTTTTTCATGCCTTTTTCAATGTTTTTTCAATACAGTTATGTTCCTAAACCATTGGTATTACTGGGTTTATTCAATATGCCAATCAATATAATCCCAATAATAAATCAATACTCATTCAATACTTTTCTCTTTTCTCTTGATCTCTTATCTCCATTACTTTCTTCTCTCTATTATGTCAGAACTTTATTCCATCTCCCCAAAAACCATGAAAAAACAGCCGAAAAAGGGCCGAAAAACGGTCATTTTTGAACCGAAAAACCTTCAAAATGGGGGTTCCGTAGCAAAACTTTATTTTAACTCGAACGGTGGAATGCGGGTTGGAGGGATGGGGTTTAGCAAATGATTATTCTTATGGTACAGAAATTGTAGATCAATAATAAACTCTTAGCAACCATAATAAACTCTTGCTAATCTCAACGCCAATTCTGTAATAATAAACAATTGCTTTTCTAATACAAAATCCAATAAATTCTCGGATAACAGATGAAAGAGAGGGGAGAAAAGAGTTCGATTTCTTTCCTCTCTTTTTTGTTCTAACCCTTGCCATCATTGGGTTTATCCAATATCGCACTCAATAGCAAATCAATACTTATCCAATATTTTATCCTTATTCTGGACCTCTTATCTCCATTATTTTTCTTTGTTTTGTTCGCAAAACTCTATTATGACTCCGAAAAAACCATGAAAAAACGGCCGAAAAAGGCCCGAAAAACGACCGATTTTAATCCAAAATTGGATAAAATTAAGGGGTCTGTAGCAAAACTTTATTATGACTCGAACGGTGGAATGCGGGTTGGAGGGGTGGGGTTTAACAGGAGTTTATTATGGTTGTATATAGTAGAAAAATAAATGAAGTTGCGTTTGTAATATTTCATCTATAATATGGGAATTAGGAGTTAAGAGGAAAGAAAACACAATGTAGAAGTCACTTATTGGATAAAAAGTCTCTCAATTATTCGAGAGACTTTTTACTTTAGTTATTCACAGTATTTTTTACTGAAGTGAGCGTTAGAAAGTAATAACCAAGATAAATGATAAAATACACTAGAATGGTTATAACAATTGGAATAGTTAAGTTCATTCCTATTAATACAGAAAAAATGTTTGAAGCTATTTGTAATATTACAATCCCATGAATAATACCAATTATGAGTGGCAATCCAAACACAAAAATAATTTGCTTTCTTATAGTAGCATTTAATTCTTTCTTACTTACTCCAATTTTGCGTAAAACTTCATAACGGCTTCTATCATCGTGAGCTTCCGTTAATTGTTTGAAATATATAATGCTGCCAGTTGCCGCAAGAAAAACAAGTCCTAAAAATCCTAAAATAAATAAGTTTAATCCACCAGATTCTAACCCTTTTCTATATATATTGTAAAAGGTGGTTAATTGCATATCTTCACTTGCTATTTTTTGTATTTGAACAGTAGTATCCTTTGTTGATTTTTCATTTGCAACTTCATATGCTTTAATGGTTACGGGAGTTATTTGGGTTGCAATTTCAGAGAAAAGTTGGTTACTAACTACAATGTTGAAGTCTGGATAATTCCAAGGAATAATTCTATCTTCTAACATTGAGCTAAATGCTAACTCAATTTCTTTGTTAGGTAATTGTAATGTAATTGTGTGTTCTTCATAATCAGCGGAAGTATATTCAGTTAAGAGTGGCTGTATGCCAATCGTTTGATTGCCAGATAGTTGAATATTACTTTCCCTATCTAACATCCTTAATGCTTCATTATACGTGTTTTCAGATATTATTTTAATCGGGCCTTCTTCTAAATAATCTTGAAGTAATGGGTTCGAAACTTCACCGTTTAAGTTAATAACAGGGATATCTATTTGCCCATTAATCGGGTGTTCTGTATCTGATTGGATGGTTTTTTCTATATGTTTATCGACAGATTCATCCAAAGAAATATGCATATAGCTGAATGGAGCCTCTTTTTCTGCCTGTTTTTCATTCGTATAATAAAAGCTGTAACCGACAGATATAGCACTTATTGTAACGGCACTAAGTAATGCTATAATAGTAAGCGTACGAGCATTGCCATTAATACGATAAAGTAGCTGAGAGATTCCAACTAAATTTGTCCCATTATAATAAATTGTTTTTTTCTTTTGTAGTTGTCTTAGTATATAAATGGTTAAGAATCTAAATAGTAAATACGTACCTACCACGATACTAATTAAATATAATCCAAGGTTTACAAGCAATTGTACATCTGAAGTTGGTGATTGAAATCCAATCCAATAACTAAAACCAATTAAAATGATTGAAGTTATTGCAGCTATAAAAGATGTTCTAGGTGCATGTTCTCCTTCCTTTTCTGCCCGAAATAACTCGATTAATTTAAAACGATAGATCAAACGATAAGCATTAAAGGATGTAAATAAGGAGATAATCATAAAGACAATAATTGTATTGAGAATTGCTTCAATGGATACTTCAAAGCTAACTTCAACTGGTGTATCCAACAATCTAAGCACAATCATGGTGAACAGTTTCGATAGTATGGTTCCGAGTATAACTCCGATTATAATCGCTATACCACCCATGATTATATTTTCATAAAAAAGCATTTTACCGATTGTTTTTTTCCTTAAACCTAAAAGGGAATATAATCCTACTTCTCTCTTTCGTTTTTTTGTAAAGAATGAATTTGAATAAAGAATAAATATTGCCACAAATAATATTAGTACAACGGAACCAGCAATAAAGATATTAAGTAAACTATTTTCTGATTCAATGGCCATTTGTACTTCCGGGCTGTATTGCAAGGATACAAATGTATAGTAAATAACAACACTGAATACCATTGATATAAAATAGAGTAAGTAACTTTTAAAGTTCCCAATAACGTTTTTTTTCGCTAAATTAAATAGAGTCACTTTGTCCACCCCCAAGTGCAGAGAGTACATCTAAAACTTTTTGGAAAAATTCTTTACGAGAACCCTTTCCTTTGACAAGTTCTGTAAACATTTTGCCATCTTTAATGAAAATCACTCTATCACAGTAGCTCGCAGCGAATGCGTCATGGGTGACTAGAAGGATAGTTGCTTTATCTACCTCACTTAATCCTTTTAAACTCTCCAACAAATCTGTTGCTGATTTAGAATCCAATGCACCAGTAGGTTCATCTGCTAAAAGTAAGCTCGGTTTTGATATGATTGCACGTGAAGCAGCTGTACGCTGCTTTTGGCCACCAGAAATTTGATATGGATATTTGTCTAATATCGGACTTATCCCAAACTTATTTGCTACTTCAAGTACTCTATGCTCTAATTCATTCGGATCTACTTTGGCTAATGCTAAGGGCAATATGATATTTTCTTTAACCGTTAATGTATCTAGCAAATTATAATCTTGGAAAATAAAACCAAGTTTATCACGACGAAAGGCTGCTAATTGTTCCTCATTCATATTTACAATACTTGTCCCATCAATATTAATGTCACCAGAAGTCGGTTGATCAATAGTTGCTAAAACATTAAGAAGTGTTGATTTGCCAGCACCAGAAGGACCCATAATACCTACAAATTCACCCTCCTGTACCTCTAAATCTATATTATCTAATGCAGTAAACACATTTCCTTTTGTTCCGTATACTTTTTTTATATTCTTCGCATTTACGATTGTTCTCATTTATTTTCGATCCTCCATAAAAATCAATTACTTTCATGTTTTTTATTCTACCGTAAGTAACTATTATTTAACCTTACAGTTTTACCTTGCAACCTTACGATTTTGAAAGAATGGTACAAAAATACGAAGTATAATACTAATATTAGTATTATGAAATGATATCTTATATAAATGCCATACTTATACTAACTAATTAATGGAGTGTTAAAAATGAAAGTTATGATTATTGAAGATGATCAAGTAATAAGAGAACTTTTGGGAGAGTCCCTTAAAAAATGGAATTATGATGTTGTAATGTTAAATTCATTTGAAAATGTATTGGAAGATTTCCTTAGTGAACAGCCAACTATTTTATTGCTGGATATTAACTTGCCTTTATTTGATGGATTTTACTGGTGTAATAAAATTAGGGGAGTTTCGAAAGTTCCTATTATATTTATTTCTTCTAGGGACTCACCTATGGATATGATAATGGCGATGAACATGGGCGGTGATGATTTTATTCAAAAACCTTTTGATATGGAAGTGCTTATGGCTAAAATTAATGCCCTTTTACGTCGCTCGTATTCCTATAGTGAAACACAATCAAACGTACTAGAGCATAATGAGGTTAAATTAAATTTGAATGACTGGGATATCTATTGTGGGGACGAAAAAGCAGAGCTAACAAAAACAGAGTTTGTCATTCTACATCTTCTTATGAAGAATGCAGGAAGTATTGTTAGCCGAAATAAAATCATGCGTACTCTTTGGAAAAATGAACATTTCATTGATGACAATACTTTATCCGTCAATATTACCCGTTTACGAAAAAAGTTATCTCAATTGGGTAAAGAGAACTTTATTACCACAAAAAAAGGAGAAGGATACTTAATAAAATGAATTTCTTAAAATACATAAATGATAAACGTTACTTTCTGTGTTTTTACTTGAGTTTAATGTTATTTATTTCTTTAATCTTACTGGTAAGTGTCGAACCGAAAGATGTATGGAGCAATATTGTTTACATTAATATTAGTTGTTTGTTTTTGGCAATTCTATATATTATAATCGGTTATTTTTACCACATGAATTTTTATAAAAAAATAGAGGGAATTATTAATAGTTCTCAAGAAGATGTTCTTACGTTATTACCTAACGCACAGAACCATGAGCAAAAGCTGTATCTTGATCTTTTCGAAAAAATAATGAATGTTCAAGACAAACAATTGCAATCGTTATATGACCAGAAAAGAGATCATGAAGAGTATATTATGTCATGGGTTCATGAAATAAAATTACCCATAACCTCTAGTCGCTTGCTTATCGATAACTTCGAGGGGAAAACAGTGGATTATATTGTTAATAAATTTGAAGACGAACTAGATAAAATAGATGACTATGTGGAACAAGCACTTTATTACTCCCGTGTAGATTCATTTGCTAATGATTACTTCGTTACAGAAATTGATTTAAACCAGATAATAAAAAATAGTGTCAAAAAATACTCGAAAATTTTTATTAACAGTCAGATCAGCTTAAATATGGATCATAATCGTGAAAAATTTGTGCATAGTGATAAAAAATGGCTCGGATTTATAATGGACCAACTAATAACGAACTCGTTAAAGTACACAGATAATGGTGGAAATATTTCCATCCATTTTGAAGAAGACGATAAAGAAAAACGATTGTTTATTCAAGATAATGGAATTGGAATAAAAGTTGAAGATATAAATCGAGTATTTGAAAGAGGTTTTACAGGCTCCATTGGAAGGAACCATAGTAAATCAACTGGGATGGGACTGTATCTTGCTAAAAAACTAGCTAATAAGTTAGGACATGATCTTTCAGTTGATTCTATAGAAGGTGAATTGACCAAGGTTATTATACATTTTCCGAAAATAAGAAATTACTATAACATGTGATTTTACGATTTTTGCTCCTAGTACACTTTCATAAAATGATTCTGATTGTTGAGTTCTTACTATTGTAGGAATTTCCTGTAATTTATGCTTCTTAAACTCTTCTCTCTACTATGTCTAACTAAAATAAACTCTTGGCAGTCATAATAAACTCTTGCTAACTTCACCACCAATTCTGTAATAATAAACATTTGCTTTTTCAATACAAAATCCAATGAATTCTCGGATAACAGATGAAAGAGAGGGGAGAAAAGAGTTCGATTTCTTTCCTCTCTTTTTTGTTCTAACCCTTGCCATCATTGGGTTTATCCAATATCGCACTCAATAGCAAATCAATACTTATCCAATATTTTATCCTTATTCTGGACCTCTTATCTCCATTATTTTTCTTTGTTTTGTTCGCAAAACTCTATTATGACTCCGAAAAAACCATGAAAAAACGGCCGAAAAAGGCCCGAAAAACGACCGATTTTAATCCAAAATTGGATAAAAATGAGGGGGGTGTAGCAAAACTTTATTATGACTCGAACGGTGGAATGCGGGTTGGAGGGGTGGGGTTTTAGCAGATGATTATTCTTATGGTACAGGTGGAGAAATATGACTAAACAAAATACTGATAAATAAAGGGTTTCCTGACATTGAACTTTTCCCACCGCTACTTTGCCGAGGATGTTAATGTCGGGAAACCCTTATTTTTATTTTTAGAGGAAATATATCAACTCTCCTTAAAGTGATAGGGTTGAGTTGATAGATTATATAACTTCGTGGGGTTGTGGAGATAGAATAGATGTAAATTTGTGAGCCATCAAGATTAGCAGAATTTTAGAATAAATAATATATATTTTATTATATTGAGAAACGAATAGCGTTATGATATAATGGTAAATGTTAATTTATAGCGATAATCGTTATTTTATACCCCTGAGGTGATATCTTTGATTAGAATAAAATTATCTGAACTATTAGGTAAAAACAAAATGACTAGAAAAGCACTTGCTGAGTTGGTTGGTGTGCGGCCAAACACTATCGGTGATTTGTACCACGAGAAAGTCAAAAGGGTCGATTTGGAATTGCTTAATAATATTTGTAGGGTTCTCGACTGCGACCTAAGTGATTTACTAGAATATCAACCAGACGAAGTAAAAGAAGAATAGCACAACTAGAAAAGGTGATAAGATGAGATATTTAGGCAGCAAAGCAAAATTGCTGAATACTATAGAAGGTATTATTGAAAAGTATGACATTGATGGATATACGTTTGGAGATTTATTTGCAGGAACTAGCTGTGTCGGAGAACAAAAATTATTGAACAGTATCTTAACATAAAGGAAGTAATGCAAACCTATATATCAAATTGATTGTTGATAAGGGGGGAGTGCCTTGGCGGGTAATCGTTCATTTAAAGATTATGTGGCAGAAAGATTCTATAATGAGATGTTTGCTACCGTACAAAGTTACATCTCAGATAATTACGACAACCTAGACTTACGGTTATACAGAGTTCAAAACATTGGCGGCATAGAATTGTCAGATGTAGAAGTTAAGTTTGTGTCAGTTAATGACTTACCGGACATGAAAATAGAATTTGATGTTGCTATTGAAGCTGAATTTGAAGTCCGAGAGTCAGATTATCACTATGATGAATCAGAAAATTGCCGGCAATGGTTTATGCTGGAATGCTCAGGAGATTTAAATTACAATTTGGATGATTTTGCAATCTCCAGTATAACTGAGTATACTAGCAAAAATAAGCAGCCAAAACCTATGTCGGACTCCCTTGTTCCTATCATTCATAAGGAACAACTAGAATCTGTTGCTACAGACTTCCTTAGAAGACATTACCCTGAAGCATTAAAAACTCCAATGGCAGTTGAGCCGCAAGTGTTAGCAGAAAAAATGGGCCTTACAGTAGAAATGCGAGAGATTACAAAGGATTTCTCTGTTTTTGGGCAGATATACTTTCACGACTGTGATTCAGAGTTTTATGATGAAGACAGCGATGAAATGGTACAAACCCGTGTAAATGCTCGTACAATAATTGTGGACCCAAAAGCTTACTTTCTTCGTAACCTAGGATCAGTCAATAATACTATTGTACATGAGTGTGTTCATTGGGATCAACATAGAAAAGCATTTGAATTGGAGCGGTTATATAACAGCAGTGCCACACGAATCAAGTGTCAAGTAGTCGGAGGTATAAAAGACAATACCAGAGATGCAACTGACTGGATGGAATGGCAGGCGAATGCCCTCGCTCCAAAGATACAAATGCCCCTTGCCATGTTTAAAACCCAAGCGTTCAAATTTATTAAGCAATTCCGTTCAGAACTGGGAACATCTGAACTTATAGATGTAATGGAGCCAGTTATTGACGCCTTAGCAACGTTCTTCAGCGTATCTCGGACAGCAGCTAAAATTCGAATGATTGATGCTGGATATGAGGAAGCAATCGGAACTTTTACTTACATAGATGGTCGCTACGTCAAGCCTCACAGATTTAAGAAGGGTGCGCTTGAAAGAAATCAGACCTTTTCTATAGGCGCAGAGGATGCTGCCATCCAAAGCATAACCAATCCAGAAATGGCCGCTTTAGTTAGGGACGGAAGTTATATATATGTAGATTCCCACTTTGTTTTAAACCATCCAAAATATATAACACAGGATATATTTGGACATACCGTACTTACTGACTATGCACGAACCCATATGGAAGAGTGCTGCTTGGTTTTCGAGTTATCAGTCAAATCCGGGTGTAAGGAAAGATACTATACTGAATGTTTCCTCAATCGTGATAAGACATCGAATATTGATTTTGATATAAAATATTGTAATGGTTTTGAGTATGCTGCTCCAGAAAAGAAGGCCCAATTACTAGCCGAAACAATAGCTGAAGAAATGCGAATCTATAATGAATTGCCAAATAGTTATACCAGCTCTCTCAAAATAGTACGTGAGTGGAAAAAAGTAACTTATAAAGAATTAGCAGAGAAAATATTGGTCAACGAGCGTACCATAAGACGAATCGTTAATGGTGAGGAACCGGGATCGATTAATTCCATAGTATTAATCTGCCTTGGACTTCATCTACCGCCAAATATTAGCAGTCATATAATTCGCAACTCACCATTTTCATTGAACTTCAATAACAATAGTCATATTTGGTATAACTTTGCATTGACTCATCTATATGCAAAATCGATGGATGAGATTAGAACGTTTTTACAGGAACATGGCGCAGAGCCATTATAAAATTCAATAATATTTTTGAAAAAGCGGACACAGGATGTCCGTTTTTTAGTTATTAAATAAGTAAGCCATGCATGAATCCTTTTAAGGGTTTGTGAATGGCTTTTTTTATTGTTCTTTTTAGGTGTTTTTGTTGAGAAATGTGTCATTTTGAGCCTGAAATTAACGGGCATGAGGTGTCCGCCAAGGCTGTCCAATTCTCACCTACAATAATGATAGATGAAGGAAAGGTCCTTCGTAGTTAGCAAGAATTAGACCATTCCTCGTCTACAAAAAAATATCAAATGCCTGATTTGCAATAAGGGCAAAGGATACATATTGCAACGTTTCAGTCCGTTTAGGATTGTTATGCGTTGCAATAGAAGTACCTTACCTTGTTGCGCTCATTTTCAGGACAAAGGGTCTGTGTACTTCGAGGCACAGACCTATTTTTGTATCCTTTGCCGCCAATGCAGTCCGGCGGAAAGGATGCAAAATGAAAATTAGAATTCAACACGAAAACAAATCTATCTACCTAGAGGTACCAGACGAGGACTTCACTTTAATGATTGATGCAGATTACGAGGACAGGCTATCTTCTGTTGAGGACAAGGAAACTGTAACACGCCGTTCCCCACAGGAGATTATGGACGAGCGTTTCAACAAACCCGAGTACAATAACTGGCATAAATTTGATAGGCACAGAGGGATGCCAAAGAAACCATTCCGCAAGGATGATGAATCCGAAGATGCTACGGACCATATGGACTATTTCCCTGATAACACCGATGAAGTGATTCGAGAGAAACAAGTAGAGTATGAATACCTCTGTGAAATTATCCGCAAGACCCTCAAGGAAAAACAAGCAGAGTTATTGATTGCTATATTCCTAGATGGTGTTTCTGTAACAGAGTATGCAGAGCGTGAGGGTGTTAGTAAAAGTGCCATTTCACATCGTTTAGATACAGCTAAGAAGAATTTCAAAAAAGTTTTTCCAGAATCCTCAACTTTCCCCTCTTGCCACGGCTAATAGGTAGAGGGCAGCACATAAAGGCTCTCGGAAAGAGGTGAAGAACATGAAACACAACTTAAAAATCAGTGTTTCAAAAACTCCACAATCTGGCGGGATTGTTTCCTGTCGTAATGTCACCATAAGGGAGCGTCTCCTCCGTTTCTTACTTGGTGATAAGCAGAAACTGACTATCCTTGTTCCAGGTGACACCGTACAGGAACTCGCCATTAGTGAGATTAAGGAGGGAGGATTAAACCATGAGCAAAATCAAACTACTTCTTGATGTGGTTTCTGATATGCGTTCTTTGGCGGACAGTATACAAGCGGTTGCTGATGTAATGGCCGGCAATGAACCTGTGGAAACAAAAGAACCGACTACAACCGTAAAAGAATCTGCGCCAAAGAAAAAGGAAATCACTCTGGAGGAAGTCAGAGCAAAACTTGCTGAAAAAAGTCAGGTTGGCCTTACTGCCCAAGTGAGGGAAATCATCCAAAAATACGGTGGCTCTAAATTAAGCGAAGTTGACCCAAAACATTATGCAGATATGTTGGAATGTCAACACTAAACTGGACAAAAATTATAGGGACTGTTGCTTGAATTCCACAGGCGTTAAATAGCCGAGTGTTCCGTGAATTCGTAGGTTGTTGAACCAGTGTACGTAATCCCCAAGTTCAAGAGCCAGCTGTTCAAGAGAGGTGAAGTGGGCTTGATTAGCGAATTCTGTTTTAACTACTTTAAATGTCGCTTCAGCCACGGCATTATCGTAAGGGCATCCCTTCATGCTCAGTGATCGCTGGATTCCGAATGTTTCAAGTGCCTCTGAAATCAGTTTATTATCAAACTCTTTTCCTCGGTCTGTGTGAAACATTTTGACGTCATTTAGATTGACCTTGATGCTTGCAATGGCTTGATGCACAAGCTCTGCCGTTTTATTTTCACCAGCACTATAACCGATGATTTCACGGTTGAACAAATCGACAAATAGGCATACATAGTGCCACTTTTTTCCGACACGAACGTATGTTAAATCACTGACAATCACCGCTAATGGTTCATCCTGTTTAAATTGACGCTGTAATTCATTCTTGACTGGAGCTTCGTTACAGCTTGATTTATGTGGCTTAAATTGCGCCACTGTATAGGTTGAAACGAGCCCGAGTTCATTCATAATGCGACCAATTCGACGACGAGAAACGTGTTTTGGCTCAGGCAATTTCGCTAATTCTTTCTTGATTTTACGTGTGCCGTAATTATTGCGACTTTCTTTGAAAATACGCGCAACTTCCTTTGAAATCACCTTATCTTCAGCCTTTTTCGCACGTTGACTAGATAGATCGGCATGATAATAATACGTACTTGTTGGAATCTCGAGGACGGCACACATTGCTGATACCGAATACTTGTGAGCGTTATTACGAATCACACTTATTTTCGTCCCATGATCAGCGCCGCTTGCTTTAAAATATCGACTTCCATTAGTAAGCGTTGGTTTTCTTTACGTAATCGAGCGAGCTCATTCTCTTCTTCAGAACGATTGTCTTTCGCAGCGAATGAACCTGTTTCCTGGTGGTTTTTAATCCAGCGATCTAGCGCAGAAGGAGTAATATCATATTCTCGCGCAATCTCCGCACGAGGCTTACCATTTTCATAAAGCTTCACTAATTGCAGTTTAAATTCGGGTGTAAATGTTCGACGTTGACGTGACATTGTTGCACGCTCCCTTAAGTTATTAGTCTAAGTTTACAACCCCTTATTTTATCTGTCCAACTTAGTGTAGCCTATTCATGATGATGGGAGAGTGGGTAGCAATAATAAATTGCGAATTTTGACGGACTAATTCATGAATGTGGGCTAACATGGATAGTTGTCTAAGAGGGGATAGGGCGGCCTCTGGTTCATCTAATAGATAAATGCCATTTCCCCCAAAACGATTTATAAATGTTGCCCAAAAGGATTCCCCATGCGATTGCTTATGAAGCGACACTCCCCCAAAGGAATCAATCACTCGTGGTCCTGGAGCTGGTTCGCTGTCTAATGCTTCGATGTTGGAAGCCACATTATAAAAGGTCTCTGCCCGTAGAAAAAATCCATCTCTTGGTTTTTGAAATCCCCTTATTAATTTTATATACCTTTCCAATGAAGAATGAGAATCATAGGTTGAAAAGTTAAAATTGAAAGTACCACCCTCTGGATTAAATCCAGTATTAATCGCAATGGCTTCTAATAACGTTGATTTGCCCATCCCGTTTTCGCCAATAAAATAAGTGACATTTGGATGAAAGGATAGTTCATCCAAAGTCTTTATGCTTGGTAAACGAAAGGGGTAGTTCTCAAAGGAAGTTATGCTGTCACGTTCCAGTCTTAAACCCCTCAAATATTGATGTTCATTTGAATTTTCCACAAGAAATACCTCCGTATTTATGTTTTTGTTTCCTTTTTAAAGTAGTTCATAAATGGCTTTCTTAATACCAAATAATAACATAGAATAGATTTAGACTTATTTAAAAATTCATTTTCTGTGGCAAATTGCTGATAATCATAGTATTTGAGTTTATAGGAGAATATAGGGAGAGTGGCATAGTGGAAATAGAAAAGTTGAAAAAATCCATTGAAGAACTGCCTGAAGGCGAAGCAAAGTCACTACTATTTCATATTTTATTCCGATTGAATCTTGTAAAAGAAACGGATTATTCAGAGACGAATTTTATAAATGACGTGGAAAGCATATACGAAACGGTGTTCAAATTATCAAAGGAACGGTCGGAAGCGAAGGAGGAAGAGACTTTTCAAAAGGTACATATTCTCTTTGGGCTTTCTGGTGCAGGGTCACTAAAATATGCTTTAAAGAAAATGGGCCTATCTAAGAGGGAAAAGGTTATTTCCTTTTGGGATATATTCTCGATTGGTCTTATTGAGCAACTACATGAAAGTGATGGGCAAGAAGCAAGATTTCAATGGATGAAAAATGTGATGGATGATGACCAATTTCAAGATTATCAACAGGGATTTTATAACACTGTCAATCAAATAAATTCTGTTCCTGACAATGTGCCAATTACGATATGGGTAGCTGATAACACCCATGAACAGACAGGACTAAGATATGTTCTATATTTATTGAGGAATAAAACGAATGAAATCAAGGTGATTAATGCAACAAAGGGACATGCTGAACATTTTAATCGACCAGACATTCAATATACTGTTCTACAAACAGGAGAGATGTCCCCTGAGCAATTGCAAGTTATCTATGAGAAAGGACAACCCAAAATTTTATCAAAGTACGAGAGAAAGGAACTCGAGAAAGCATGGATGGCTCTTGCTGATACGAAGGAAACATTGCGTATTTGGAGAAGTGGAAAGATACGCAACGTTAAAGAGGACTATTACGACCAATATATGATAAATGTGGCGAAAAAACTTTAGATTGAAAGAGAACGAGCAAAAGAACCTGAACCTTTCATGAAGTCTGCAAGATTAATAGGAGAAGTGATAGGGCATTTAGACCAATATATGGGGGATGCATTCTTCGAGTATCGGCTAAGAAAGTTGATAGAAAAAGGTGTTTTTGAGATGGAAGGCAATTTGAAGGCTATGAGATATTACAGTGTGAGATTGAAACGCTAATGGTTGAAGAATATAATTTATTTTTGGCGATTCTATTCCAAAAAGGTATTTAAATGAAGGTAGAAAGGTGACTCTAAGCATGAATAAGAAGACAAGAATAATAAAAAGAGGAGAGTTATTAAATCGAGATGATATATGGAACATTGTTAGTGATGTGCTGATTGAATTTGGCTACTCATCAGAAAATAAAATTGCATATGAAGCATTTATTATTCTTCAATACTATTCAGAAATGGAAAGTGGAGGTCATGAAAGTTTATTAAGATGGAATTCAGACCATATAGAGAAAATAGGAATCACTCGTTATTTGGAAGAACTAATCGGTATTCTTGAAAAAATAGATGCTCATGAGTATGCCAAGATTGAAAAAACATATGGCGTGGAAATGTGGAGATTGTACGTTTCCTTAGAAAATAACGAGATAGATGAAAGGGAGTTTTATAGCGTTATCGAAAAAGCAAACGATGAATATTATAACCTCAATGAAAAATTGAGAGAATTAATCGAAACCTACTTTGTAATGATTCACACCGATTTAATTGAAGTTGTTGATGATTAATTCTTTTATTGAAACAGTGAAAACTGTTTGTACTTAAACTAAATTTATAAATTCCATTATGACTTAAAGGTGCAAAATGAAAACTTACACTGAATATCTACCAAGAGATAAGCATGACTCCGAAAAGAGTAAACCAATTAAAGAACCTAAGTAGAAAAGAACTCGTTCTTTTGTTACCAGGTCTTATGGAATGGATTCAGGACATGAACTGGCCGATAGCAGAGGAAGCTTCAGAACTTCTATTAACTTGTTCAGATGAAATAGTACCACTGATTAAAGAGGTTTTAGCCACGAATGATGACGTTAGGAAGTATTGGTGTTTAATAATTTTGGTGAAAAGATTACCAGAGGATTTAAGAATGCAATTTAAAAAGAATTTAATAAGACTTGTTGAAAGTCCAACAGCAGGAGAAAAGTTAGAAGAACTTGATGAAATTTCAGTTGAGATTTTACAGATGATTGAATGAATTTTAGGGAGCTTATGAATGGAAAAAACGAATGTAAAGGTTTATTTTTCAGCGAAGGCAGATGAATTTTCTATTGAACATTTTACAAATGTATTAGGAATCAAGCCGACAAGGACATATATAAAAGGTGAAGCTATTAAAAGACCACCTAATCCTAATGTGATTTCGAGAGGAACGCATTATCGGCAATATACCAGTTGGGAGTTAGGTACAGATTACGAGCAGTCTTATGATATTAGTGAACAATTGGATTTCGTTTTGAATCAATTGGAGGGGAAGGAAGAACAGTTAAATCAGTTAAGGGAAAATTATGACTTAGCGTATAGATTTACCATCGTTATTCAAATAGAAAATAATGAAAAACCAGCTATGTACTTAGATAGGAGATTTATTCATTTTACCGATTCCATAGGGGCAGATGTGGATTTTGACCTTTATGTTTATAGCTGATGGGGAAGTAAGACTACAAAATAATGAAAGAGCAGGAACTATCACCCTGCTCATTAAACGATTAAAATTCCCCTTCGCTAAAGTAATCATATAATTGGCTATTCAAGCTTTCCAATTGAATGTTTTGTGAATGAGGAAATCCATCTTTTTTCGTTTTTTGGGAACACATCCAGCACGAACAATGCACTTTCCCTTTTGCGAAATATCCAGTAAAGCGAGATTGCCAACCTAAATGTTTGGCAATCTTTATTTTACGATGAATCACTCTTTTTCGATGATGTCGATAATAAGCACGACTTCGATTCTTAATATGTGGCTTCACTTGCCATCACACTCCTTGGGATAAGGCTCAGCCTGTAAAAGTCCCCCAAAGGAAATTTAGACACTACAGGCCGAGTATGATGGCAGGAAATGTAATGAGAAGGTCCAAGTTAATCACCTCTTTAAGATGTTTTTCTTTAATTATACAGCAAATAGATTATTTGAATATCTTATTAATCTGTTCTCGGTCGTAGTCTAAAATCCAATCATTTAGTTCTTCATAAAGTGAATCTAAATCTTCTTTGTTTGAGGCGATAACGTCACAGCCTCGGTCATCATATAGATGGTAAATCATTTTCTTTGTAACATTAATAAAATAAATGTCAATACCAGGGCGGTATAACCCTTTTAGAATTTGGGATGGATGTGGAAAATCCTCATAACTAATAGCAGTTAAGAGCGGTTTATAACGAATGTCGCTCTTTTTACAAGGTAGAACAAATCGATGTGTGACCATGTCCTCATAATCATCTTCATCCTCTAAGAAAACACTTGGTAACATCTTATGTTGCAGTTTTTGCCTTAACTTCTTGTCTTTTATATATTTTTGGTAGACTTTTGTGGGTCTTTTTTGCAAGAAAGTATCATTCCTCTCACAATGAATGTCAGTGACCAGTAACATTTCATCGGTATCATGAAAAACTTTATTGAATATGCCATTAATTCTTTCTTCGATTTGCTGAAGATTGTTCTTATCTTCATGTTGTACCCAGGGCATAGAAATTTCAAAACGGATACCGTATTCCCATGAATAAAATAGGGGCGGTCTTAAAGTAAGGTTATCAAAATGCTCTTTCATAAATTGGGATAAAAAGTTTATCATATTGTTTTTCCTCCAAATAATATATGGTTAATAATTGCGTACTTTGTAAAAATAGAATTTGAGGTAATATTGGTTCAGGAGGTGTCAATAAATGTCAGATGTAAAATTGTTCACAGCTATTTATATTCCAGAAACACCATTTGTAAATGGGGGATTAAAGCCTAAAAGTACAAAGAACAATCATTTTGATTTGCTGGAAAGCGAAAAAATAGCGGATACTCTTTATCATTTTATTTATAAAAAGGATGAAATACAAATACACAGCTATTATTATATTGGGGATTTAGAAGATGCCTTGGAAAGATATTTATTTGTGGAGAACAATGATTTATATGATGACTTTGTTTCACCGTTTTGGGGTGGTGGACAAAGGTATTGGGAAAGTGGTATGGATACCTATTTAGATATTTATAGCCCCGAAACCGTACTTGAACAGCTAAATCAAGCATATAAGAATCGTTTTTATGAAGAGGATGAACCGACCCCTTTGTGCCATATATTTGGACAACAGATGTGGCATAGTGATGCCTATCTTATTGCCAATCGAACAGCTTTAATCGAACTTAAAGAAGCGATTGATGTTGCATTAAAGCATAAAGAAATAAGGTTAGGGTTATCCCCTTCAGATGGTGAGGGTTACGATTTATTTATTAAATGTGTTGAGGATGATTTTGAATGGGAAGAGTTAGAAATGCCATATCACGATAGAGATTGTTATGTACCTGATGAAACGGTAGGGATTCCACCACACAAGGCATTTAAGCAGTATAAACGTCATTTGCGTTAAAAACTTTATCTGACTAAAGGGAGAGATTAGATTGAAACGGGAAAAGTGTCCTTGTTGTGGTTTTCCAACAATTGAAGAACGGGGAATATTTGATATATGTGAACTTTGTCATTGGGAAGACGATGGACAAGACGACCCAAATGCGAATGAAGTATGGGGAGGTCCAAATGGTGATTATTCCCTCACAGAAGCAAGAAAGAATTTTAAAGAAAACCTCATTATGTATAGAGATAGGAGAAATACAGAAAAACAAACCGATAAAGAGGTTGAAGTAAAAAAATCTTTAATAAGTATGTTTGTTGAATTAGACAAGTGCAAACCTGATTCGTCAGAATATGAGGCACTTTGTAGGAAGATAAAGTCATACGAAGATATTTTAATGGGGATTTCTTATGAAACATAAGGTTAGCAATTTGAATATATAAAAAGTAGGTGTCATGTTGGAGAATATGATGGATTTAGTATCTTTACTAAGAATGAAAAAAGTAAGAGTGATAGAAATACCTAAGTGGGGGACATATCTGCGAAAGCAATGGGAAGATAACTTTGTCAATCATCTTAGCGATAAAGAAAAGAAATCTATTTATCTTTATGATGAAGATGGTTGTTGTGGCTACCTATGGCATGTATTTAGTTATGAAAGAAGGAAGTATTTAAAGGAGGAACAAGCTGATATAGCATTTAACGAACAATCCAAACAATCTTGCTATGTTTTTTATCAGCATACCGATGATGCTTTTATCCTTGAAAATGCTTCACCTTTAACAGCCGAGGACTTTGTAAATGATGAAGATGTCTACGTAGTAGATAAAGAGTTTAATTGGACTTATGTAAGAACCCATGAAACAGGCTGGTGCGGTCCGTATTTCAGTCGAAAAGACAAAACAAACTAAGCTATATGGTTTGATTAGCAGTCAATCGTGATGACATTGATAGTTAAAATTGACGGATATTATCACCAAGTTCTAATTAAAGGGAAAAGGTGTTCAAAACAGGAACTTATGAAAAGGTATATAAATGCCAAAGCACTTACTTCAGATATTTTTGACCTTCCAGCTCTATTTTGTAGAATTAACTGCTTTGACCAACTTGCCTATAATGAAGACATAGAGGTTGATTATGTAATTGATACCGACACAGATAGAATATATAAACCATCTTATTAAGTGGGTAACTCTGCTCACTTTGATAATAGAGGAGAGGAGATAGCTTGAAGGTTATATTTTCGATATTAACAATTTTATGTGTTGCAATTGCTTTAATAGGATGCCAATTACAACAAGGAGAAACAATGGTTCTTTTAGATGAAAAAATATCTGAAATTAAAATTTCAAAGTCTAATGGAACAGGAAAAATGAATGAGAAGATTATTCTATCAATTAAAGATGGGGAATCATTAGATGCTTTTGAAAAGGCGATTACGACTGCTGTCAAACAACCAGGGGAGGTTAAGATATCTGAACCTGATTACGATGTAATGGTGGAATACGAGGCAGAAGAAGGGGGACTGCCTACACATGGAATTCATTTATGGTTAGGAAAGGAAAATGAGAAGAGTACGTTTATGTATATTACCGATGATTCGATTTATCTTACATCCCCACAAATGACAAAGGAGTTAAGAAGGTTGATACTATCGGAATGATTATCACTTAACGTAACAGGAAATAATGTGGAAGATACGGAGAAAAGAAAATGGATTTGAATGATATTGAAAGACAACTGGTACTGATAAATGAGAAATTGCAGAAACCGTTCCCCTATAGAGATACAGATAAAATCCAAGAAGATTACAGTAATGCTTTTTCCAAGTTATCTGATGATGATAACTGGTTAACAGCGGATTTTAATACTTATTGCATGAACATCGCTGGGACTTTAAGTTATGTTTTAATAGGGAAGTCAAATAAAATTCCAAAAGGTCAAATAGAAATGTTGAGGTTTTCATTCTTTGAGTTCTTTAAACAATATAGATTTTTTGAAGATAACATAACTCAATATGATGGATTTTACCAAGAATATATGGATTTTGAAAAGGCAAGAAAATTGCTGTTGCAATATTTATCTACATATATGAAGTGATTTCTGGGGATTAAAATGCTTTATACTCCCTAACCCCTTTAATCCTATTCCCTGCAATAACTATGTAACCCAATAATAAACCCTTGTGCCACACAATAAACCAATAGGAAAATCAAAACAAAGTTCTGATATGCCTGTGGAAATCGTGTGGATAAAGGCAGGAAGAAAAGAAAGAAAAGAAGGGGTGGGAACAGGAATCCCATCCTTTTGCCTGACTAAAAAAGAGAAGGAAAAGACTGATAAGCCCTGTTCTATCAATACTTGAATGAAAGTGTGAGGGGTTCGTAAGAACCCCAAAAGCCTGAAAAAGAGTGCGAAAAAGCAGGAGAAAAAGGCAGGAAGAAAAGCAAGAAATAGCAGAACATTATTATCATAAATAATAAAGTTGTGGCAGAAAAAAGTGAGAAGAAAATTGAGAAAATGCCTGATTCGTGCAGAACTCTATTTTAACTGTTTGAAAATTCTTAAAATATGAACGTAGGAATGACAAGGGTTTGTGGAAAATGGGTGTAGCAGGACATTAATATTACTGAACAAGTATAACGATCAAAGAACGAATTTCCGATAGTGGAATAAGTTCTTTTTTCTTGTTGTTCTAAAAAGGTTTAAAAGCTTTTTGTTGAAGTTATTGAACTAACAGCGCAGTTTAGTTTAATAATCATTCACACAGAGAACAATGGAACTTAAAAAAGATGATGCTTGTGCAATACAATCATCATCTTTTTTAGGTGCGCTTAAGAGCTTTTCTTTAAAATGTCATTTATCTTTTTGGAGCATTTTATTTAAATTTATAACCACCAATAACTTAATTAACCATCTAACTGCTATTTTTTTAGAAATCCTACATATTTAAAAGTTTAATTTCATCTCAACTTATAACACTCCAGCAATTTTCAGAAGATCTGTCATTCTGAATTTACCTTTTTTTCCAAGCGTTGGTTTCCAATCAGGGTTTTCCCTTAAAAAGGACTGTTCATCCCCTTGAAGCAGACCAATCAATACTTCAGCCACTATCCTGCCACCCACTGGCCCCAACCTTGTTCCATCCTTTTCAATTTGTGCTTCTCTAAGAATATAGAACCACAGAGGAGTTTTTCGGTCAAAACCTAAATCTGCAACATCGGACAAATCAACTGGTAGTAGTGGTCGGATAAACATTTCTTTTGCAATATCTTGGCCCGATGGCAAACCAAATGAAAGTCCTCGCAAAAGACTGCGTTGCGGAAGGGCTTTTGGATCTGGCACGAACGGTAGTTCAAACATTGGGCTGGATATTGTCGTATCGATTTTTTTTCCTTGCTGAACAACACCACTTTCTGTGTTAAAGAAGTTACTCCACTCTACAAATCTCCTAGGAGCTCGTTTACCACCTCGTAAATCATCCGGATCTGGGTGATTTTGATCTTGGCTAGAATTAAATATTGGTGCTGTAAATTGACTATTCACCTTATAAACTGGTCTAACCTGACTGTGACCAATCCTAAATGCTGCCATTGCAAACTCTACCGGTATATACGGTTTATTTTTAAACTTGTAGAATTTTCGGCCATTCTTAAGAATATCCTTGATCACAGATTTTCCTACAATAAGTGGCAAGTATTCATACAATACAATCCATTGGTAATGCCATCGAACTAGACGTTGCGCTTCTGCAAAAGCTTGAAATGGTGCGGTTATTCCATTTGCTATTACTTGATCCACAACTGCATTATGAAATTTTAAGAATGATAGGTGGAGTTGTGAAATGATCAAATTCTCATCGTTTCTCGGATCTGCCATCAACGCTGTATTTTGACTGTTTCTAGGTACATCGTTTGGAAAATCCTTATCAATCAATAACTTGATGCCGCCTGTTGTAATGTCATATAAATGAGGACTTGCAACTGGTCCCCCTCCATAAATACTGTCCAGTTCCAACACAGGTGTTCTGAAGTTTTCAATTGTATTTGGGTCGTTCTGATGTTCTAAGCTAGACGTTGGATCGAAAGTTATATCGTGGTCGATAAATTGGCCGAAAAATGTAAAACCTGATGGAATTTTAGGATTATCAAGGTTTTTGGAATCATTATCCATTATCCCTTCCTTTTTTCCTAGCTCCAATAGTGCAGACCTTACTTTTTTCGTATCTTTATGAGCTGATGGCAAAAATGGAAACATACGACCAAATTTGTCACTGTCATTCACTTTTGACTGGTTATAATATCTTTGCCAAAACTCTTCATTGGATTTCAAAATTTTCCCCCCTAGAGCTTTACGTATATTCCAGTAAATTCAAATTTTCAGTACAATATGAAGATATTCGTAGAAAGGTAAAATAATGTCTCAAACCTTTAATCACATCCGTTGCACTAGCTTGGTTAAGATACAAATTTATCCCTTCTTTTATATAAGTTTTAGATCATAAGCTTTGCTTGTTTGGAATAGTAACTTCTGTCAGTAAAAAAGCTCTACAGTGATAATTTTTTTAATCTGCCTACCTAGGGGCATACGGGGTTTTAAAGGGGTTCGATATACTATTAAAGCAGACGAGGAATTTGTTAAAGCTAGACGTGAACAACTGGATAAAAGACAAAAAGAATTGCGTAAAGAAACTGGATTTATATTTAATAGAGAAGAATACATAGATTATTTAAGTCAAAACCTTTACGCATTATTGATGTAAATTGTTAATCTAATCCACTTATTCATTAAAACTGTTCTTTAGTTTTGATAATTCATCCAATCCTATATAATAAAACCCACCAATGTGTTGCCACAAACATACGACGCATTGTGAAGCGGTTGCTTGGTTGGAATTAGCATAATTAATATTTTGTATACAAAAAAAGTATCAGATTATATTGTGACGAGAATGGTGGCATTTACTGCAGGGGCACTATTCTAGAGTGGATAGTATTACTAAGAAAGGCTGTGTTAAAAGTCAAATAACTTTTAACACAGCCTCAAGTTGCCCTTCACATTATTCAAGCTCGATTAATAAATCACCTGTTGAAATTGCGTCGCCTGAAGCAACATAAATTTCTTTAACAATCCCGTCTTTCGGTGCTTGAACTGTTGTTTCCATTTTCATAGCCTCAGTAATTAATAAATGATCGCCACGTTTCACTGAGCTACCTTTTGATACTGCTACTTTTAAAACAGTACCTGGCATTGTTGCACCAATTTGATTTGGATTTGACGGATCTGCTTTCGGTGCTTTATTGCCTGTTACTTCTACCGTCATATCTTGAATGATAATTTCACGGGATTGACCGTTAATTTCAAAGTAAATTACACGTGTACCATCGTGTTGTGGTTCTCCGATTGATACCAGTTTAATAATTAGTGTTTTTCCTTTTTCAATTTCAACTTCAATTTCTTCGCCTAAACGTAAGCCGTATAGGAATGTTGCCGTATCTAAAACTGAAATATCGCCGAACTGTGAATTTACTTTCGCATATTCTTCAAAGACTTTTGGATAAAGTGCGTATGCAAGAACATCTTTATGAGATGGTGTACGACCAATTTTTTCTTCTAGCTCAATGGCTAACTGTTCAAAATTAACAGGCTCTAATAATTCACCTGGTCGAACTGTAATTGCTTCTCGGTCTTTTAAAATAAGTTGTTGTAATTCTTTTGGGAAGCCACCATGTGGTTGTCCTAAATAACCTTGGAACAGTTCAATGACTGAATCAGGGAAATCTAGAGTTTTCCCGCGTTCATAAATATTTTCTTCATCTAAATCGTTTTGTACCATAAATAATGCCATGTCCCCAACAACTTTAGAAGAAGGTGTTACTTTAACAATATCACCAAACATTAAATTTACTCTTGAATACATGTCTTTCACTTGCTCCCAGCGATCGCCTAGCCCAACTGCTTTCGCTTGTTGTTGCAAGTTACTATATTGTCCACCTGGCATTTCATGTACAAACACTTCTGAATGAGGTGCATTCATACCGCTCTCAAAGTCCACGTAATATTTACGCACATCCCCCCAATAATAGGAAAGTTTTTCAAGGGCATTGATATCTGCACGTACTTTACGTTCTTCGCCACTTAACGCGTAGTATAATGAATTAGCACTCGGCTGTGATGTTAAACCAGACATTGAACCTAATGCTGTATCAATAATATCGACACCTGCTTCGATTGCTTTCGCATAGACAAAGATTCCGTTTCCACTTGTATCATGAGTATGAAGGTGGATCGGTAAATCCGTTGCATCCTTTAATTCAGAGATTAAACGATATGCTGCATTTGGCTTTAACAAACCAGCCATATCTTTAATGGCTAAAATATGAGCCCCTGCATGCTCTAATTGTTTCGCCATTTCCTTATAATATTGCACTGTATACTTCGCACGGCTTTCATCGAAAATATCACCTGTATAACAAATCGCCGCTTCTGCCACTTTTCCATTCAATCGTACTTCGTCAATGGCTACTTCCATTGCTTTTACCCAGTTTAATGAATCAAAAATACGGAAGACATCCACACCAGATTGTGCCGCCTGTTTAATAAACGCACGCACTACATTATCGGGGTAATTTGAATATCCTACTGCATTACTTCCTCTAAAAAGCATTTGGAATAAGACATTTGGAATCTGCTTGCGTAATTGCTCTAAACGTTCCCATGGGTCTTCTTTTAAAAAGCGATATGCTACGTCAAAGGTTGCACCGCCCCACATTTCAAGAGAGAAGAAGTTGTGCAGCAACGTACTAGTTGCATTTGCGATTTCAAACATATCCTTTGAACGAACACGTGTTGCAAGAAGTGATTGATGCGCATCTCGGAATGTTGTATCCGTTAGTAACACATCGTTTTGTTCCTTTATCCAATTAACAAGACCAGCTGCACCTTGCTCATCTAATATTTGCTTCGTACCAGAAAGTGTTGTTCCAGTTACGCTTGGAATATTTGGTTGTACAAAAATTGGTTTCGGACGTTTTTCGATTCCTGGGAATCCATTTAAAGTAACATTTCCGATGTAGTTTAATAACTTCGTTGCGCGGTCTTTTCGTTCTTTAAATACAAATAGCTCAGGTGTTGTATCAATAAAGCTCGTATCAAATTGTCCACTAATAAATTTCTCGTGAAGCACTACATTTTCTAAGAATGGTATATTTGTTTTTACACCGCGAATACGGAACTCGCGTAAATTCCGATCCATTTTTTGAGCTGCTTCTTCAAATGTCATTCCCCAAGTTGATAGTTTCACAAGTAATGAATCGTAGTGGGGTGTAACCACGGCACCTTGGAAACCGTTCCCTGCATCAAGACGTACACCGAAGCCACCTGAAGAGCGATATACCATAATTTTTCCTGTATCCGGCATGAAATTATTTTTTGGATCTTCTGTCGTAATACGTGATTGAATCGCATAACCGAATAACGGAATATCTTTTTGCTGAGGCATACCGATTTTTTTACTATGTAATGCATGACCTTCTGCAATTTTAATTTGTGTATGAACGATATCAATACCTGTAATCATTTCTGTAATTGTATGTTCTACTTGAATACGTGGGTTGACTTCAATGAAGTAAAACTCATCATCCGTCACTAAAAACTCTACCGTACCAGCATTGACATATTGCACATTTTTCATCAATTGCACAGCAGCTGCACAAATGCGATTGCGTAAATCGTTTGAAATTGAATTCGATGGGGCAATTTCTACTACTTTTTGATGACGACGTTGAATGGAGCAGTCACGCTCATATAAATGCACAATATTTCCTTCTTCATCACCTAAAATTTGTACTTCAATGTGTTTTGGTTTGATGATTGCCTTTTCAACATACACTTCGTCTGAACCAAAGGCCGCTTTTGCTTCTGATTTTGCACGTTCGTATGCTGTAGCTAGGTCATTTGGATTTTCAACAAGACGCATCCCACGACCACCACCACCAAGGGCTGCTTTAATCATTACAGGGAACCCGTATTGTTTAGCAAATACTTCAACCTCATCTAAGCTATTTACAGGACCATCTGTACCTGGGATAACAGGGATGCCAGCAGCAATCGCTTGTTCACGAGCTTTTACTTTATCCCCAAACATATCTAAATGGATAGATTTCGGACCAATAAAAATTATTCCTTCTTCTTCACAACGTTGGGCAAAGGCAACATTTTCAGATAAGAATCCGTAACCCGGATGAATTGCATCGACATCGGCATCTTTTGCAATTGCGATAATTCCTTCTATATCTAAATAAGCATCGATTGGCTTTTTACCTTGTCCAACTAAATATGCTTCATCTGCTTTAAAGCGATGAATGGCACCACTATCTTCATGGGAATAAATTGCAACCGTTTTTATCTTCAATTCAGTACATGCGCGGAAAATACGAATCGCAATTTCACCACGGTTTGCTACTAAAATTTTCTCGATTTTTCTCATAAAATTACCCCCCATTTTTTAATTCTATTTAAAGTAATAGACCATGTTTAAGTAGTAGGGGGGTGTCCAAACAATTTTCACTTTAGGACACCCCCTATGAAATTAAGGAATCATCCAAGTTAAAACAGTACTTTGTAAGAAAGTAATAATACAAATTGCTAGTAATAAAATTAAGCTATACTTGAATGCGAATTTTAGTAATTCAGATTCTTTACCTGCTAGTCCAACAGCTGCTGCAGCAACTGCTAATGTTTGTGGTGAAATCATTTTTCCTGTAACACCACCACCTGTATTTGCTGCTAAGGCCAACACAGGATCCATTCCTACTGACTCTGCAGTGACTTGTTGTAACTTCGCGAATAATACGTTTGATGAAGTATCGGAACCTGTAACAACTACACCAATCCAACCTAAAATTGGAGAGAAGAATGGGAATAAAGCGCCTGTCTTCGCTAACACTAAACCTAAAGTTGCCATCATTCCAGCTGTATTCGCTACATATGCGTATCCTACAACACAGCAAATTGTTAGTAATGGGAACTTAATTTCATTTAAAGTAGAGAAAAATGTTTTAACCCAATTGCCCCATGAAATTTTTAAAATGAATTTTGAAATAATGGCAGCAAATAAAATAGCAGTACCAGCAGCACCTAAAAGTTCTAATTTATAAACAGCGGCAATTTCTTTCCCTGTTGCACCATCAATGACGACATTATGTAAGAACGGTACTTCAGGATAAAACGTTAAAGCGCTTCCAATTGAATTCACAAAATTTAAAATGGCATTTCCACCATCATATGTTCCAACTAACGCTTTCTTAAATGTTGGAATTCCCCAAGCGGAGATAAAGAAAGTTAATACAATAAATGGTGACCATGCTGTTAAGACTTGTCCACCTGTATAATGTGTTTGTTTAATTTCACTTACTTGTACATCATCTTTAAAGCGATAAATTGTTTTTGGTTGCCAGAAGCGTAGGAAAATTGTTAAAGCAATTAATGAAACTAATGATGATAAAATATCTGGTAGCTCAGCGCCTAAGTAGTTTGAGCTTAAAAATTGTGTAATGGCAAATGAAAAACCAGATACTAAAATAGCTGGTAACACTTCTAATGCTTTTTTAAAGCCAACCATAATTACTACTAACACTAATGGGATAAATACTGCTAGAATCGGCAATTGACGACCAACCATTTTTGAGATTTCAATTGCTGGTATCCCCGTAATTCCCTCCATAACTGTAATCGGTACCCCAATTGCGCCAAAAGCAACAGGAGCAGTATTTGCGATTAAGCAAAGACCAGCTGCTTGTAACGGTTTAAAGCCTAGTCCTACAAGTAACGCTGCAGAAATTGCCACCGGAGCACCAAATCCAGCAGCCCCTTCTAAGAATGCACCAAATGAAAATGCTATTAATAATGCTTGTATTCTTCTATCTGGTGTAATAGAAAGTACGGAAGAGCGAATTACTTCAAAATGTCCTGTTTTCACCGTTAAGTTATATAAAAATACTGAAGTAATAATGATCCAACCAATTGGTATAATTCCGTACACAGCCCCCTGTGATGCAGATGCTAATGCTGTTATGACTGGCACTTTAAATGCAATAACTGCGACTAATATAGCTAAAATTAATGTTGTAAGCCCTGCCATATAACCTTTCATCTTTTTGATTGCTAGTGCCCAGAAGAAATATAGAATTGGCACTGTTGCAACTAGTGCAGTCCAGCCTAGACTGTTAGCGACTGCAGTAAAGTCTTGAGTAAACGTCATTCTTGCTCCCCCTAATTTAAATTAAATTTCTTTCCCCTAATAGCAAGTAATTCATCAGATGACCTTATGTGCTAGATTATAAATAGAATTTTTTAATAATTCAATGTATTTTTTAACTAAAAAAATCACTTTTTAGATTGACATTGTCATTGAGAAGGATTTTTATTTAATCTTTATGTATAATAAACTTTATAAAAACGTGTATTTCACATAACAAAACGAGGTGTGTCCTTTGAAATTCACAAAAGTAAAAACAAAAAAAAAATATGAAGAAGTTTGTGAAATACTTCATGAAAAAATCCGAGCAGGTGAATTAAAACCCGGTGATCGTTTAGATTCGGTTGAATACTTAGCAGAACAATTGCAAGTAAGTAGGTCCGCTGTGCGTGAAGCATTAGCGTCTTTAAAAGCGATGGGCCTCATTGAAATTAAGCAGGGCTCTGGTACATTCGTGAAGGAAGTCTCTGAACAAATACTAGAATTTCCTCTTTCTACTTCAATCCTTGCACATAGAGAGAACGTCCCTCATTTATTAGAACTACGTAAGATAATTGAGGTTGGTACGGTTGTTAGCGCCGCAAGAAATCGTACACAGGAAGATATTGAACGTTTAAAAGAAATTCTTGAAAAAATGAAAACTGTTCAGGGCGATGAAGAACTTGGTGAAAAGGTCGACTTTGAATTTCATATGGCAATTGCCGCTGCTTCTCATAACCCACTAATCCCAACTTTACTCGATCAGGTTTCTGGTCTTACGATTGATTTAATGAGAGAGACGCGTAGAATCTGGTTATATTCAAAGCAAACAACGGCTGAACAGCTTTATGATGAACATATGCAAATTTTTTTAGCAATTAAACAGCAAAACCCTGAACTTGCGGAACTTGCAATGTACACCCATTTAAGTAATGTGGAAAAAATTCTAATGAAATATTTTGATGGAACAAAGTAAAAGAATAAGTCTGTGAAATAAGAAAAACGCCATTTTGTACACGGATGCAAAGTGGCGTTTTGTATGTATTGAACAACTTTCCCTATCACAATATCCAAACTTTTGAGGAAAAATTTATCGCGAATGGACATATATTTTAATAGAAAGAATTTAGTAAAGTTTTGATTTTGCTAGAGAGTAATGAGCTATTATTAATATTAAATTTTCAAAAAATATAGTGAAATTTTGAAAAACATGTTACGATTAAGTCATCAGATGACCGGTTGAATGTCGAGGTAATGTTGAGGGGGATTTAGATGAAAGTTACATTATTTGCTACATGCCTTGTCGATATGTTTCAAGGTAACGTTGGGAAAGCAACTGTTGAACTTCTCGAGAGACTTGGTTGCGAAATAGATTTCCCAACATCTCAAGTATGCTGTGGTCAACCAGCTTATAATAGCGGCTATGTTGAAGAATCAAAAGGTTCTATGAAAAATATGATCAAAGCATTTGAAGATGCGGAGTACGTTGTTACACCATCTGGCTCATGTGCTTATATGTTTAAAGAGTATCCACATATTTTTAAAGGTGATGCTGAGTGGGAACACAAAGCTCAAAAGTTAGCGGATAAAACATACGAATTAACGGATTTTATTGTAAACGTTTTAAAAATAGATAATGTTGGTGCTCGTTTAGAAGGAAAGGCAACTTATCATACTTCTTGCCATATGACGCGTTTACTGGGTGTAAAAGACGCACCTATTAAACTTTTAAAAAATGTAGAAGGATTAGAATACGTTGAGCTACCTGGTAAAGAACGTTGCTGTGGTTTCGGCGGTACATTCTCTGTCAAAATGGGCAATATTTCTGGCCAAATGGTAGATGAAAAAGTATGTAATGTTGAAGAAACAGAAGCAGATATTTTAATCGGGGCAGATGCAGGTTGCTTGATAAATATCGGTGGACGTATTAATCGTACTGGTAAACCTATTCGTGTCATGCATATTGCGGAAGTATTAAATAGTCGCTAAGGGGGGATTTATAATGGCTATGAAAACGAGTGATGAGCAATTTAAAAATCGGGTTGCGAATAACTTAAATGATACATTTATGCGGGGAGCTGTATCCGCAGCACAAGGTAGATTCCAAACACGCCGCCAAGCACAAGTAGATGAATTAGGAAACTGGGAAGAATGGCGCGCACACGGAGAGGAAATTCGAAAGCACGTACTTGAAAATCTGGATGCATATCTTTACGAATTAAGTGAAAACGTTGTCAAGCGTGGTGGGCATGTGTTTTTCGCACAAACGGCTGAAGAAGCATCAGAATATGTGAAAAACATTGCCTTACAAAAACAGGCGAGAAAGATCGTAAAAGCAAAATCAATGGTGACTGAGGAAATTCATTTAAATGCAGCGTTAGAAGATGCAGGCTGTGAAGTAATTGAAACGGACCTTGGTGAGTACATTTTACAATTAAATGATCACGAGCCACCTTCACACATTATCGTGCCTCCGCTACATAAAAATCGTCAACAAATTCGTGAAATCTTTTCTAAGAAAATCGGCTACGAAAAATCTGAACAGCCAGAAGAAATGGCACTTTACGTTCGCGAAAAACTACGCCAAGAGTATTTAACAGCTGATATTGGTATTACTGGCTGTAACTTTGCGATAGCTGAAAGTGGGACAGTGACCCTTGTAACGAATGAAGGAAATGCAGACCTTGTTACTGCATTACCTAAAACGCAAATTGCAGTCATGGGGATGGAGCGTATTGTTCCTACATTTGAAGAAATGGAAGTGTTAGTAAGTTTATTAACACGTAGCGCTGTTGGGCAAAAACTAACAAGCTATATCACGATGCTAACTGGTGTTAAAGGTGAAGGCGAAACAGACGGGCCAGAAGAATTTCATCTAGTAATCGTTGATAATGGGCGTTCAAAAATTTTGGGCACGGAATTCCAATCCATTTTACAATGTATTCGTTGTGCTGCTTGTGTAAATGCTTGTCCTGTTTATCGCCACGTTGGTGGACATAGCTACGGTTCAATTTATTCAGGTCCGATTGGGGCTGTATTAACACCGTTACTTGGTGGTTACGATGATTTCAAAGAATTACCGTATGCGTCTACTCTTTGTGGAGCTTGTACAGAAGTATGTCCGGTAAAGATTCCATTACACGAATTGCTGCATAAGCATCGACAAAAGATTGTAGAACAAGAAGGAAAAGCACCTATTTCTGAACGTTTACTAATGAAAGCATTTGGTTTTGGTGCATCAACTTCACCACTCTTTAATGTGGCTACAAAGGTCGCTTCACCAATCATGTCTCCTTTTGTAAAAGACGACAAAATCACTAATGGACCTGGCCCATTAAAAGCATGGACTGAAGAGCGCGACTTCCCAGCTCCAAATAAAGAAAGCTTCCGTAACTGGCTTAAACAACGTCAGAAAGGGGATCAATCATGACAATTCAAAATCGAGATCAATTTTTAAATACAATTGCAAATAGTCTTGGTCGCCCTGTCCGAACTAAAGTGGAGCGTCCAGCATGGAAATACTTGCCTCAACATGAAGTATTAAAAGATGCTTCACAAGATGAGCTTGTAGAAGTATTAAAAAAGCAATGTCAAAACATTCATACCGTATGTTTAGAAACAACTACGGCTAACTTAGCGAATACACTGCATCAGGTTGTAACAGATTTTGGTGGGAAATCCGTTGTAGCTTGGAAGGATGAACGCTTCCAGAAATATGGCTTATCTCAATTAATGGAGTTTTGGCCTGAAAGCGGGATTGAGTTTTACGAATGGGACGAGAAAAATCCTGAGGAAAATATTCGCCAAGCAGAAAAAGCGAATATTGGCATTACGATTAGTGAAATAACATTAGCCGAATCTGCTTCAGCTGTTCTATATAGCCACCCGAATCGTGGACGTACGATGAATTTCTTACCAGAGAAATCGATTGTACTTATTCCAAAAAGTTCAATCGTTCCTCGTATGACCCAAGCAGCACGCCAAATTCATAATCAAATCGAGCAAGGCGAACAGGTACCTTCTTGTATTTTATTTATGTCCGGTCCAAGTAACTCGGCTGATATAGAAATGGTACTAATTGTTGGTGTACACGGTCCAGTAAAAGCAACTTATATTATTATAGAAGATCAATAAAATATTGTTCCTAGTTATGACATTACTAATGACCCCCATTAGTAGTTGTATATAAAGAAATATCAAACTGGTTTCGACTAGTTTGATATTTTTTTTTAATGTCTTATTAAACTAAAGTAACGGTTAATTTAAAGTAACATGTTTACTTTTTATTTTCTAAATCGTTTATTCTCTTTTCAAGTTCTTTTACTTTATTAGCATTACCGAGTGCTGTAGTAAAAGCTACAATCCCAAAAATGAATCCAATAAGTCCGAAAGTTTCCATACAATTTTCCACTCCTCAACTTGTGTATAGAAATAGCCTAAGTTATTTGTTTAGAAATCTCATCTGTTTATAATATGTTTTCAAACTAATAAAACTTTCTTAACAATTCCTGCTTCGTGATCTTAAGAAAAGTCAACCTAAGTGTATCATAGGTTCCTATTTTTTCCCTTTTAGATGTTACCGTAGATATTTACCAACTCTATTTTAGGTGACTTTTATAGAACATTTGCAAAAGGGATTTGTTCTTTTTGTATTGAATTAATAATTGAAGCAAGTAATGGTTTTCTACATAGAAAAAGAGGAGATACATATCAATGAGCAATGGAATTAATGAACAAGAATTAAATAAGATTTTATCAAAAGAAAAGATTTTAGCATGCACGATAATGATGAATGGATCTCGTGTGTTTGAATACTTAAAAAATAAAAAAATAGAAGATAAGCAACACAAAATCTATTCCTGTACAAAAACAATCCTTTCATTATTAGTTGGCATTGCATTTGAAAAAGGGTACTTACATAATCTTCACCAACCAATTCAAGAATATTTTTCAAAAGAACTACAAGCACAAAACGATAAAAGAAAAAACGACATTACACTATATCACCTATTAACCATGTCACCAGGTTTACATTTTCCAGAGTGGGAAGAATGGGACGGTTTTGCGCCAATGGTTCAAGGCGGGGATATTATAAAGTTTACTTTAGATAGAGAACTCATTTTGCCTCCTGGAGAAAAAATGAACTATAATTCAGGATGCTCCCATTTGATTACTGCAATATTGCAGCAAGTTACGGGAGAAACAGCATTACAATTTGCCCAAAAACACTTATTTAAGCCTTTAAATATTAGCAATGTGGAATGGTATAAGGATAATAAAGGTATTTATAAAGGTGCAGATGGTTTAAGGCTAACGATAGCGGATATGGAAAAACTTTGCTTGCTAATGCTACAAAAAGGGCAATGGAAGGGAACTCAAATTGTATCCGAAAAGTGGATTGAACAAGCGATATCGCCACACTATTCTACATATAAGCACATTGGTGAGTATGGTTTGCACTGGTGGACCTCAAAAATTAATCCTACTTTAGACGATGATTCAGATTCCAATCGTTTTCATTTTGGATTAGGTGGTAGTGTAAAAACTTCTATGAAAAACTGAAAATCACAAAGTATTAGGCTCAAAATTACTCTTCGAACGAGATGACAATCGCTCTTGACAAACATTCCGAAAAGGTTGCGCCTTGTTTTTGAGGGCGAAGAGGAAAAAGTAGGCACACTAAATAACCCTCGCCAAATACCAATTTTAACCTTTTCTCCATTCGGTTTGTCAAGAGTTCGCTACGCCGATTGTCTCTGTATGCTGTTGTTTGAGGGCTCTGCTAAAAAAAGTAGGCTGGGGTTATTTCGTTAACTTCAATTGTGCCAGTTCAATCAGTTTTGTCCAGCGTGCCGGCATATGTGGCATCTGGTCCAGCTCTGGAATCATGACCGGCACACGTTTTTCTAGCTTCGCATGCGGTCGAAGGAAGTTGAAGTACGCCACAAACATTGTCACAAATGAAACAGAGCCTTTTTCGGAACCAAAGCCTGTTGTTGCACGATAATGCCCTTTAAATGTACGGTTTAGACGTTCGATAATTTGTTTCAACCAACGATATTCGGCTGACACTGGATCTTCGTTCGTTAAGCCTATCACTTGTGTCACATCAAACCAAATATTATGTTGAGCGAAGAAGTGTTGTGCTAGTAAGTAAATAGGATTGCCATCCACGATTAAATTAAGGTTTTCGGGAATCTCCTTCAACTTCTGTAACACATCATCGATTGCTTTAATGGCAGACAATGTATCGCGATTGGGCGAAACACGGTAAGAGAGAATAACCTTTTTCACCGCATCAAAGAAAAAGAATAAGTAATGCCATTTCCCATTAACCCGAATATACGTTTCATCGCCACAAATTTGATCGGACAGTTCATAAGGATAATGGTCAACGAAGGGTTTCATCAAGATGGAGACACTATTCACGTAATTTAAAATCGTTTGATGTGAAATTGAAACATTATGTATGTCTTGCATAATCGCTGCTGTTTTCCGTGCTGAAATCCCATAATTCACATGGTATGTCAATATCAATCCAAGTGTATGAGATGAAGTATGAATCCGTGATAAATCTACACGTGGTTTTACCGGTGATGATGGTGATAACGGTTGATAATCAAACAAAAATTCACGGTAAATATAGCGAACTTTAAACGCTTGTGAATCTTGTTTAAAACGAGCTTTCTCTTCCTTACTCATTCGACCGATATTCGATAGATAAAAAGAACACTGGTTATTTTTACATTTCCAAATGTGAAAGTCCTTTCGTTCCTTAATTTTCTCTAAGGTCTTCATACAGTGAGGACACCGAAAAGTGGCTTCTTTTTGATAGCGATTTTGGTGATTAAATAGGCAATCACAAACCTTACAACGATATTGTCCGTTTTCCCCATTATTCGCATACAAATACGAAGAAGGTGCACCACACTTAGGACAACAGAGGTTTTCAGGTACTTTTGATTTGGAATTGGCATGTCGTCTTACGGGCTTTAATTCTTTGCCATGTTCATGGAAGTAGGCCATTAGTAAATCCTGAAAGGATGCCTTTTCAGGTTGAAAAAGAATGGGTAACTCATCAACTTGTAACTTTCGGTATTCTTTGTTAATTGGCTGTTCCGGACGCACACTTCCAACAGCTTTACCAAATAATAACACCATTAAATTTTTAATTATTTGTTCTTGGTACTTGATAAATTCGATTAAATACGCTAATAATTGAGGGTACAAACTTGTCACTTCCTTTTTGGGTAGTTTTGTGTGTGGTAACCTCAACTAACACCAAAATTCAGGGGGTGGCAAGTTTTTTTGCGTAAAAGACTATAAAACCAACGATTATTAGCGATTTATATATATAAGTTTTGACAATACGGATTAGGTTTTGGGGGGCAATATATGATTATTGTCCCTAAATTTAATTTATCGGTTATTTTCATTAGTGAACTGTATAAAGAACCGTTAAACCCATTAAATATCTTTAAATCAAAAATACTTGAACATTTTATTCATAATGAAGAATTGAAAACAGGAAATTAATATAGAGAGGTTTTTTATGATAAAAGATTTATTGATTCTCAAACCTACAAAGGAAGATTTAACACCTGCATACTATGTTTTCGAAGCATCAATTAAGGATGCTTTTGAGAAAGAAGGAATTGGCGATTTAAAAGAAGATATATTATATGAAATCGAGGATAAAAAATCTTTGCTCAAGAACTCTGTTGAAAATAAAGATTCTGGTTTTTACTTTTTAGTAGCAAAAAGTGGTGACAAGGTAATTGGAACGATCTCTTTTGGACCATGTGGAAGTGAAATAAAAAAATGCACAAATAACCAGCTCGATACAATAGGGGAGCTAGGAAGCTTATACATATTACCCGAGTATCAAGGCAAAGGTATAGGTTCTGTGTTGATTCATTCGATGTTAAAGTTTGTTTATAGCTTAGGAATTAAAGAATTTTGTTTAGATAGTGGATACAAACGAGCTCAAGAAAAATGGATAAGAAAATTTGGCGAGCCTTATAAAATCGCAAAAGATTACTGGGGAAAAGACTCTGACCATATGGTATGGCTATGTAATGTAATTGATTATGTTTAATGAGACATTATATAAGATTTCTACTATTGATTAATAATATAAGAAACTAAAACTAATTAGGCAAAGGAAAAGGGAATGATGCCAAACATTACTACAACAAGTAGATGATGTGTGGTATTTTTATTTATCAAAAAAACTAAAGCATTAAAGAAGGAAGTCATTTCACCTATTTTTTTGAGTTCAAAATTAATAATAATCTTTTTGAAATAGTAAAAAAATGAGTATTAACTTAACTCTATAAAACATACATGCTCTGGACATAATAATGTATAAATGTGGTAGGATTATTTAACTATAAAACTAATTGCTAAAAATATTTTAGTTATATCGAAAGTAGGTTAAATGTAATATATTTTGCATTTGATAATAGAATTTTTTTATTTTGAGAAATAACTATCAAATTCATAAAAAATCAGAAAATAAAATGTGGCATGAAATTTATTCTATAATAGTAATAATTTGAAGATGCTAAATGGTAACTTAATTGGAGGAGAATTGTCTCATGGATAATGTACATTTTTCATTTAATATACAAAAGGTACATAAGTTAAACTTAAAAATTACATGCTTCATGGTAGCTTTAATTGTAATTCCATTAATCGTTTCTCGTGGATTTGGTGAATCGAAAATGTATATTATTGCAGGTCTTAGTGTTTTAGGGTGTGCATTCTTAAATTATTTTTTAAAGCTACCTGATATGGTAAAGGCAGTTTTGTTTTCAGCATTACCCGGAGCAGTAACATATGCGTTATTCTTTTTGGATGGATTTGCATTAAATAAGCACTATTTTATGTTCATTTCGATTGTGATGGCAGCAATCTATTTTAATAGGAAAATATTAATTACATATGGTATTTTGATACAGTTTTTTGTTGTGTCCCTTTATATAATAGCACCGGATAAATTATTAGGGGAAAACAATACTTTCATTATTTTCATAATACAGTTTTTCGTATATAACGGAATTCTTTATATGTTAAATAAATTAAATCAATGGGGTGGCGAATTAGTTTCCGATTCACAAGAGCGTGAGCAAGAATCAAACAGGCTACTTCAAGAAGCAAAGCAATTAGTACATAAGATTGAACAAAGTGCTCATACGTTAGGTGCAGAAACGGATGATGTAAAGGCTACTTCTAATTCATTATCGGCTGTAAGTGAAACCATTTTAAAATCAACTCAACAAATCGCACAGTCTATTCAAAATGAGACAGATTCCATTTTGATGATGAATAATGTGATGCATGATTCCAAATCTGAACTTTCGGAGACAGTTAACTTATCGCAAGAGGCAATGCAGCTTTCTCAGCAAGTAAATGAGGAGATTTCGAAAAGTGCGCAAAAAGTAGACCAAGTAACAAAGCAAATGGATGAATTAAGTAATTCAATGAATTTGACGGTTAGTACGATGGATGATTTACAAAATAGCTTACAAAGGGTTAATGAATTTCTCGGCAGTATAAAAAATATTGCGGATCAAACAAATTTATTGGCATTAAATGCTGCTATTGAAGCAGCCCGTGCAGGTGAGCATGGAAAAGGCTTTGCGGTAGTTGCAGAAGAAGTACGAAAGCTAGCAGAGGAAAGTGCTGTTACGGCTTCTAAAATTACAGAAGTAACCTCACAACTTTTTGATAAATCATCGACAGCACAAGCACAGTCTATGCGTGGTCAAACAACAGCAATCGAAGGTCAAGAGTTATTACAAGAAATTGCGACTGTTTTTAATCATGTCAAAGCATCGAGTGATATTTCAAATACAAATATGAAGCAAAGTGTAATCGCAATTGAAAAGGTAAGTAGTCAGTTCACTCATTTGTTAAATGAAATTGATTTGCTATCAGCAGTATCGCAGCAAAACAGTGCGGAAACGGAAGAAATTGTTTCTTCTATCTATGAGGAAAATAAATTGTTAGAGGCAATTGATAAAGCAACCGGTAAACTTCAAACATTAAACCATGAGCTCATTTCCTTAACTGAATAGTCAGTTCATAAGAACAACATTTCATATTATTTGGAATGTTGTTTTTTTTTGCAACTAGTGCTCATAAGTTTCACAGGAAAGATTATAAAAAGGCTGTCCAGTAAGTTAAACTTTACTGGACAGCCATCTATTAAGGAAAATGCTTGCTCCTGCGGTGGTTAACACCATCCTAGTTGCAAAGGAGTGTCTCAAAACAAGGTTTCAGACACTCCCTTCCTCTGTCATTGCTGAATTTGTTATTCTTTTTTCTTCAGCTTTTCTTACGATAAAGATACTTACTTCATATAAGCCAATCATCGGGATTAAAATCAATAATTGACTAATAAAGTCAGGCGGTGTGATTAGAGCCGATACAACAGCCATTATGATATAGGACCATTTTCGAACATTCTTCATCGTTTTAGACGTTAAAAGATCTATCGATGAGAGAAATAAAGCGACGATTGGTAATTCAAAAAGTAACCCAATTGGTACAGTTGTCATAATGAGAAATTGAATATAGTCAGTGGCTGTAATTAACATATTAAAATTCATTTCACCAAGACCAATAAGAAAATGATAACTCATTGGGTTTACGACAAAATAACCAAATGTAAGACCAACTAGGAAAAGAAGGAACATTATAGGTGAATAAAGACCGATAAATTTCTGCTCTTTTTCATAAAGGCCTGGCTTTGCGAATTGCCATAAAAAATTACAAATAAAAGGCAGTGATAAACCAAATGCTAATGTCGCAGAAATCAAAGTATATGACTTAATTACTTCTAACGGTCCCAATATGACTAGTTTATGCCCCTTCGTAATCAATGGAAACCAAAAATTGATGGTAGAAAAGACGACGATAAATAGAATAATAAATGTAATCGCGCTTTTGATTAGTTGCTTTCTTAAATCGAAAATATGTTCATACCAAGACTCTATGTTTCCAGATTTGGTTTTCTCATTTTCTTCGGATTCTATTTGCTCTATTAATTGTACTGATTCCTTCGATTCTCGTATTTCCTCAATCTCTTTACTGGATTCCTGCTTCTTTTTTTTATCCAAAGGACTCAAGTTGTTATAGCCATAAGGATCCATCTAAATCACCTACGATGCCTCATCGGATTTCTTAATTTCCCTTAAGGCAGGCTTTTTTCCATCCTCTTCATCGTCCATAATTTCACGAGCAGATTTTTTGAATTCGGATAATGTTTTCCCTACTGCACCTCCGATTTCAGGAAGTTTCTTAGGACCAAACACAATTAGGACAATCACTAAAATAATGATTAATCCAGGAACACCAATTGCTCCTATACCACCCATACCAATTCCTCCTTTTATGAAGCTAGACTACCGCCTGCTTTACTGTAATTAATGATTCCTTCTGCACAGCGGTATGCAAGTGCACCAACAGTTCCAGTTGGGTTGTAGCCTCCGTTATGTGCGAAGTTCCCAGCACCGACTACGAACAAGTTATCAGCATCCCAGTGCTGTAGATAAGTATTAACCACGCTAGTTGCAGGGTCTTTGCCCATTATTGTTCCGCCTGTATTATGTGTTGTTTGATAAGGAACAATGTCATAATCAGTTAATGGATTTGATGCAGCAATGATTTCCGCACCCATTTCCTTCATAATCTCTGCTGATCTCTCGGAAAGATACTTATGAAGAGCACGATCTTGATCCGTAAAGTTATAAGTTAATTGTAATAATGGAACGCCATAAGCATCTTTATATTTTGGGTCAAGGGACATATAGTTTTCTTTATGTGGCATAGATGCACCTTGTCCACCAATGCTTAATGTTCTTGTGTAATAGTGAATCGATGCCTTTTTAAACTCTGCACCCCAGGCAGGCGTATCTGGAGGAACAGGGTTAAATGCAATTGGTCGCATACCTGTCTGAGTTAAGGAAAGGCTAGCACCATGGATGAAGTCAAGGTTTGAATGATCAAAGGAATCCCCATTAAAGTCATCGATTGTCATTCCTAATGCTCCAGCTCCCATAAAGGTATTGAATTGTTCTTCAAAGAACCCAGATGCGCCAGGTAGTATTTGATAGCAATAATTTTTTCCAAGCGTTCCGCGTCCTGTTTCCGGATCGTATTGCTCACCGATATTTGATACCATTAATAACTTTGCATTATTTAGTACATAGGAAGTCAGTACAACTACTTCCGCAGGTTGGATAAATTCTTCGCCAGTTACAGTATCAAAGAATCGTACCCCAGTAACTTTGTTTCCTTTTTTTAATACCTCGACAACATTAGAGTGGTAACGAATATCATAATTTCCTGTTTTCAGAGCAGTTGGTATAACTGTTATTTCAGCAGAAGATTTTGCTCCATACTCGCATCCAAATCTTTCACAAAAGCCGCAGTACTGGCAAGCGGCAATCGCTGAACCATCGGGATTTGTATACGGTTCTGAAAGGTTAGCCGATGGTAGCATAAATGGATGATAACCAAGATTTTTTGCTGCTGTTTCAAACCTTTCAAGGATAGGTGTTTTTTTCATAGGTGGCGTTGGAAAAGGTTCAGATCGTTTTCCCCAAAATGGATTGTTATCTTCACCTGAAATACCTGCTATATATTCAAATTTATTGAAATAAGGTTCCAGTTCATCGTATGTGATTCCCCAGTCTTGTAGCAGGTAGTCTTTCCCCAGCTTATTGGATCCGTATTTTTCATCCGTCATCGATTTAATTTCAAAATCGTACGGCAGGAATCGCCAGTTTTGACCATTCCAGTGAGTACCAGCACCTCCCAAGCCTTCTCCCAAAAGGAAGGAACCCATCATACGCATTGGGAGCGCATTCATTTTTCGGTGATTTCGGAATGTAATCGTTTCTTTTGATAAGTCCTGGAATAATTCATATCGGATTGCATAGCGATATTCATCATGAGCCATTGAATAATCTATTGTACTACGTTCTGAACCCCGCTCTAATCCTCGTACTTTTAAACCTGCTTTTGCACATTCTGCTGCCACAATGCCGCCTGTCCAGCCAACACCAACAGTGACAACATCGACTTTTTCTAATGTAGTAGCCATTTTGTTACCCCCTTATCTATGAATGAGACATACTGCTAATTGATTGTGGTTCATATTTAACAAATTCTTTACTTTCGATTTCTTTCGCATAACTAAATTGATGACCAGGGAACCCTTTCATTTTCCAACCTTCCATATTCTTGTTGCCATTGTAGATTGGATCACAATATGCTCCTTCAAGTGTGGCTTGACGTAGTAATGTAAAGAAGAAGCTAGAAGTGACTGCCATCATTGCTACTTCACCTTTTTGGAAGGCTGTTAATATTTCATCCATCTGTTCTGGTTCTAACTCCACAAACCCCTTCTGATATCTTGATTGGGCTTCCTCTTCTAATTTAGCAATTCCTTGATCAAAGATTTCAGCTCGAGTAAGCCTACTTTGATATCCTTGTGTAACGGCACCATCTTCAAACGGACCTTGCATATATTCCTTGGCATTCATCCCATAGGCTCCCGCTAATTGGTTGTCTATGAAGTATGGCACACCTAGTCCTATTGCTCCTGGTCCTAATTCATCCTCTGGTAAAATTCGCTCAGTTGCTTGAGCTAATATATTAAAACTTGCCATGGTTTTAAAGAATTTAAGGCCAACATTTAGTTCATGATTTTGTCCTTGATGGTTATTTCCGGTTTTGTTTTCTTTACCTGGACTTTTGTTGACGTTGTAGCCAACAAGACCACCAATAATTCCTCCACCAATTAATGTACCTGTTGCAATACCGGTAGTTTTCAAAAACTCCCTACGTGAAACACCTTGCTTTTTACTATCCAAGTATAATCCTCCTCTGAAGTTAAAAAATACCTTAAGTCGAGTATTGTTATTTTTTTACGAAATTAAACAATAGATAGAAAATAATTTTTAACATGAGAAAAACAGAATGATAATCAATATTGGTAAGAGGTGAAAGGCTTTAAAATGTGGACAATAAAAAAGTAGAATTTGAGATGATCTCAAATTCTACTTTCTGATTATTTATGATATCTACTTATTGGAAGGACAAGTGGTGTGTTTGAGATTGGGTCATTGATGACTTGGCAATCTAAATTAAAGGTTTCTTTAATTAGCTCACTTGTCACGATATCATTTGGTGCACCTTCAGCTATTAGTTTTCCGTTTTTTACAGCAAATAAATAATCTGCATAACGTGCTGAAAGGTTAATATCATGAAGCACCATAACTATAGTTGTTCCGTACTTTACATTTAGATCTTTCAATAAATCTAAAATTTCTACTTGATATGTAATATCTAAATAGGTTGTTGGTTCATCTAAAAATAAAATATCCGTTTGCTGAGCTAATGCCATCGCAATCCATACACGTTGGCGTTGTCCACCTGATAATTCATCAATGTGGCGATCACTAAATTCTGCAATATTCATCATATCAAGAGCTGTGGCAACGGCTTCGTAATCTTTTTTTGACCAACTTGAAAACATAGATTGATGTGGAAATCGCCCACGACCAACTAAATCTGCAACGGTAATCCCTTCTGGAACAATCGGGGATTGAGGTAAAAGTCCAACCATACGTGCAAGCTTTTTAGAAGGGATTTCATAGATTGATTTATTATCTAAATACACATCACCCTTCGTTGGTTTTAATAAGCGGGCCATTGTTTTTAATAAAGTAGATTTTCCACATCCATTTGAACCGATAATAATGCTGATTTTATTTTCAGGAATCGATAGGCTTACATCCTTTAAAATTAGATTTTGGTCATAACCAGAATGTAAGTTTTTTGTTTGTAATGTATGGGACATTAAATTTCCCCCTTTCGATTCATCTTAATGAGTAAGTAAATTAAATACGGTGCTCCAATAATCCCTGTAATAACACCAACAGGATAGTTTACTTCAAAAGCAAATTGCCCGATTAGATCTGCTGCAAGCACCAAAATTACACCAATTAATCCGGAAGGTATAAGTGCTGAGAATCCAACCCCAACAATACGTCTTGCAATTGGACCAGCTAAAAATGAAATAAAGGCAATTGGTCCAGTTGTTGCAGTAGCTAATGCAATAACGAGTACAGCTGTTACTAATAAAATAATACGAACTTTATTTGTTGAAACACCCAATGAAGTTGCTGCTTGTTCACCGAGCTCTAGCATTTCTAAATGATTAGAAAAATAGATTAGTATCGGTGTACAAATGACGATAAGAATTAATAAAGGCATTACGGTTTCAATTTTTGCACCGTTTAAACTACCATTCAGCCATCGAAGAGCAGTTGGTAAATCATTTGTTTTAGCAATTAACATTAAATAAGAGATAAAGGCATTAAGCATTGCTTGTATGCCAATCCCGATTAAAATTAGTCGACCAATGGAAAAAGAAGTTGCTCTTGAAAAACCATAAATAATGAGAACTGTTAATAATCCGCCAACAACAGAAGCAATTGAAATCATTGTATTACTTACATTAAGGACTACGATGCAAAATACAGCTGATGCACTTGATCCGGCTGTAATCCCAATAACATTTGGATTTGCTAATGGGTTTCTTAGCATTGTTTGAAATACATAGCCACCTATACCAAATGCAAACCCAGCAAGAAGTCCAGCTAACATTCGTGGAAAACGTAATGTTCCTACTGCAAAACTTGCCCCTTTAACTTCCTCGCCTAATAAAACAGCAATGACATCTTTTACAGGATAAATAGTATTTCCCAGCATAAGCATGGCGCTACACAATGCAAGGACAATTACAAATAATAGAGCAAGCGTCATGATATAACGACGTTTACGTTTCGTTCTAGATTGAATTATAGTTTGTAAAGTCTCATTGTTCATCATAGGCTACGCATTTTCGCTTTCATTGTAATATAAATTAAAATCGGTGCCCCAATAAAGGCTGTTAGTATTCCAACTTCTACTTCTCCAGGACGAGCAATTAAGCGCCCTACTACATCGGAAATCGTTAAAATGATCCCACCAGAAATAGCAGAAAGCGGAATGACAAAGCGCAAATCTGGTCCAATCATTAATCGAATTACATGAGTGGCTAATAGACCGATAAATGCAATTGGTCCTGCAAAAGCTGTAGCTGCACCACAAAGTAAAACGCCAGCAAAAGCAGATATTAAACGAATCGTCCCTGTTTTAACACCTAAACCTATCGCTACTTCATCTCCTAAAGCCATCGCATTCAGTGCAGGTGCAGTAATAAGAGCGATGACGATACCTACTATTAGGAAGGGGAGAAGTAATTGAATACTATCCCATGTACCCGCTCCAACACTTCCAACCTGCCAAAAACGGAATTGATCCATAACATTTTGACGAGGGATCATAATTGCAGTGACGAGTGAAGTTAGGATTGCACTTGTTGCTGCTCCAGCTAAAACGAGCTTTAATGGAGTAGCACCGCTTCCACCAAGGGAACCAATTGTAAACACAAAAATAGCAGTTAGAATTGCACCTGCTATAGCTAACCATACATATTCATTTGCAGAGCTAATATTAAGAAAGGCAATTCCACTGACAACAAATAGGGAAGCGCCTGTATTAACTCCTAAAATACTTGGATCGGCAATTGGGTTTCGCGTGACTGATTGCATTAGTGCCCCAGATACACCTAATGCACCACCACACATAAAACTAAAAATCGTTCGTACAACGCGTTGACGAACGACACTAGATTCATGGTCCATTAACTCTGGATGGAATAAACCATCCAGAATTGTAGACCACCCAATTGAACGAGAGCCAAAAGCTATAGAAGCAATGATTGAAACGATTAGTAATATTAGAAGAATAATCGTTAACTTTCCTAAATTCTTTGGTAGGAAAGATTGCTTCCTTTGTTCAACGTTCAACTGTTTCATAATTACTTAATATTCTTAGCTACATCTGAGATTAGAGTTAAGTATTCATCAATTGTATATTGAATTGAAAGTGGGTTAGGGTTACCAGCAGCTGCTAAAGGCGTATTGTCTTCAATAACTACAATGTTACCAGCAGCAATTGCAGGAACTTTCCCTAAAATTGGATCAGCTTGTAATGCAGCTAATGTATCTTTATTTCCGTAAGTAATAAATAGTTCTGTGTCGTTTAATGCATCTGCATTTTCAGCACTAACTTGAATGTAGAAACTATCGTCAGTAATTAAATTTTTAATTCCTTCTGGATATTCCATACCTAAATCAGATAAGAATTCACCACGTGGATCTGCAGGTGTATAAATGTAGAAGCTTGATAAATCAGCTGTGTTAAACATACCGAAAGCAGCTTTTTTACCTTTAATAACAGAGTATTCATTTGCTTTTTCTTCAATTAACTTCTCTGTGTCAGCTACTAATTGCTTACCTTCTTCTTCCATACCCATACCTTTAGCATTTAACAATACTTGGTCACGCCAAGGTGTAACCCAAGGTGTTTCTTCATAAGGTACTACTGGAGCAATTTGGCTTAATGTATCGTATTCTTCTTGAGTAATGCCTGAATAAGCTGCAAGAATGACATCTGGATTACTGTCAGCAATTGCTTCAAAATCTAAACCGTCAGTATCTTGGTAGACGTTTGGATTTTCTTCACCAAGTTCTTTTAATTTTTCAGCTGTCCATGGTAATAAACCTGAATCATCTTGGATACCGTAGTTCGCAGCAGAGAAACCTACTGGTACAACACCAAGTGCTAAAGCAACATCATGGTTTGCCCAAGAAATTGTTGCAACTCGTTCAGGCTTTTCATCAATTGTTGTTTCACCAAATGCATGTTTAATAACGATAGGATATTCATTATCGCTTTCTGTTTCTGATGTTGTTTTTTCTTCATTTTTTGTACTGTCATTGCCACAAGCAGCTAGAATCAGAACAAAAATAGAAGTAATGATAAATAATAATGATTTTTTCATTACAATTGCCTCACTTTGTTGATTAATTTTTTTAATTAAATGATAATTGTTTTCATTTATCTTTGTACGGATTTATAATACTCTTAACTGCTTTTATGGTCAATATTTTTTTGAGAATTATTTTCAATTACAATTTATGGAGAAGAATTTAATGGTATAATATGGTATATTAAATTGAAATTTAAACTTAAAATAAATAATTGAGGTTTATTGAAAGTAAATGGAGAAATATTAATTAGTAATACCATTCAGGGGGGAATAAATTGATTAAAAAAACGGTTGTACCATATTGTATTATTTTTCTACTGATTTTAACAGCGTGTAGTAATAAGGAAAGTACAGATACATTAGAAGTAACTAAGATGGAAGAAAATGATCATTCTATTGTTAAAGAAGATAGTAAGGGGTATGAACTAAAAAGTGAAACATTTACTGAAGGTAATGTAACAATACAATATCCTCAAATAATAAATTTAACTAATGAAGAGAAACAAAAAGAAATAAATGAATTTATTAAAAAAGAAGCCCTTGCACCTTTTTTAGAGACGATACAGTCGTTAGAGCCGGACCAAGAATATGAGGCGGAAGGATATTATGAAATTAAGTTAAAGAACAATGACACATTAAGTATCGCTTACTATAGTTATAACTACATTAGCACAGCTGCCCATCCGTATAATTTATTTTTTACGACTAATATTGATTTAAAAACAGGTAAACCATTATATCTATCTAATTTTGTTTCAACAATTGATAAGGACTTTATAGCACTGTTAAAAAAGGCAAAGTATGTTGGTTCATTAGAAGAGGAATACGATCAACAGATTAATGAATTAGCATTTAGTCAGTATAGTAGCGATGAAGAATTATTATCAGCCCTTACTACTAACGATGGGCATGATTATGGTATTTATGTTTATGTAACAGAAAAGGCTTTAGGGATTGTAATGCCTGTACCTCATGCAGCGGGTGATTATGCGGAATTTGAAATACCAATAAGTGATTTAAAATCATAACAACTAAATCAGAATGAAATAGAAACATGCCAATAACGGTTCATTACTAATGTTGGTATGTTTTTTTGTGGATTTTTACAATAGTTTTTTCACAAATTATATTATAAGAATGGATTTGTGTTTGAAAATAGGTTAATAAGCATGATATAAGTGTAAAAGAAGAAAATCATTAATATTTTAAGAATTTAAAAGTTGTACCGATAATGAGAGGAATTGAGTTTGAGATGATAGATAATTTTTGGCGTGAGTTACCACGACCATTTTTTGTACTTGCTCCTATGGAAGATGTGACAGATGTTGTGTTCCGCCATGTAGTAAGTAAAGCAGGGCGTCCAGATGTTTTTTTCACGGAGTTTACAAATTCGGATAGCTATTGTCATCCAGAGGGAAACAAAAGTGTGCGCGGCCGTCTAATATTCACTGAAGATGAACAGCCAATGGTGGCACATATTTGGGGAGATAAACCTGAATATTTTCGTGAAATGAGTATTGGCATGGCTGAATTAGGATTCAAAGGTATCGATATTAATATGGGCTGTCCAGTACCAAATGTGGCATCAAGAGGAAAAGGTAGTGGCCTAATCTTACGCCCAGAAGTTGCAGCTGAACTGATTCAAGCAGCAAAAGTGGGCGGATTGCCTGTAAGTGTCAAAACTAGACTTGGTTACACAGAAATTGACGAGTGGCGAGAATGGTTAACACATATTTTAAAACAAGACATCGCGAATCTTTCTATCCATCTCCGAACAAGAAAAGAAATGAGCCAGGTTGATGCCCACTGGGAACTCATTCCGGATATTAAGAAACTGCGTGACGAAATCGCACCGGATACACTATTAACTATCAATGGCGATATCCCAGACAGACAAACGGGCTTGATGCTTGCTGAAAAGTATGGTGTGGATGGCATTATGATTGGTCGAGGAATTTTTAAAAATCCATTCGCCTTTGAAAAAGAACCGAAAGAACATAGCACGAAGGAATATCTTGATCTGTTAAGATTGCAACTGGATCTTCAGGATAAATATTCGGAAGAATTACCACGTTCCATCACTGCCCTTCATCGATTCTTTAAAATTTATGTTAAAGGATTCCGTGGAGCTGGTGAATTAAGAAATCAGTTAATGAGCACAAAATCAACGGATGAAGTACGTGCATTGCTCGACAAATTTGAAAGAGAAATGGAAAATCAATAATAATAAGTGTAGATTGGCTGGATTAAATTCGATTTTGAATCGGGTTTATTTTAGCCAATTTTTTGTTTTGAAATAAAATGAAGTCGAATTTTATATAATGGAAAAAAGTGCGATTAATGAGAGGAGTGGAGACTTGTCGATAAAAAATCCTCAATATGCTTTTTTAGAGATGGATTATAGTAATCCAAATCTTAATCAAAGTGAAACGGTAAAGGAGCATGGCAAAAGTACATCCTTAATCAACAAACAGCCAGCAAATCTACTATTAAATATAAACTGGATTCTAGTATGGTTAAGTACTATACCAGCAGATGTCTATTGTATTACTATTTTTGTTATATCAAAATATTTATAAACAAATTAAAAAAAGGAGTGTGCAGATAGATTTGCACACTCCTTAACTTCTTAAATTGAATGCTAAGTAGACGATTCAAAATTATTTTTCAGTTGCCAAATTAGATTCCTCAGCATTTTCCTGTTCTATTTTCTTAGGTACTAGGAACGTCAAAATGAAGCTTATAACCCCTATGCAGGCCATGATAATAAAGATACCGTGAATACCAGTAGCCAAAGAAGTTGATGATACTTGTGACATATTTGTTGAAGTGCCTAGATGTTGATTTAAGTAAGTTCCTAAAACAGCTACTCCTAACGCCTGACCTAATGTACGAACAAAGGTATTAGAAGATGTAGCTGCACCTCGAAGATTCCAACCAACAGCTGATTGGACAACAATTGTAAATACAGTCATCGAGAACCCAAATCCTAATCCCATTATGAAAATGATGCAAGTGAACATCCAAATTGGGGATGAGATTGTGATAAAAGTTAAAGCAAAGGATCCTAATGTAACTAGGAAAGTTCCAATAAGTGAAATTATTTTTGGACCAAACTTGATTAGAAGTCGGCTACCAAATGTTGCTCCAAGGGGCCACCCTATTGACATAGGGAGCAAAACAAATCCTGAAAATATAGCACCTTTATCAAGTACAGTTTGAGTCCATAATGGAATATAAGTTGTGACACCAATTACAATGACACTCGCTAAAAAGGCAACAATATTAGAGACTAATATTACTCGATATTGAAATAGTTTAAACGGGATAATTGGTTCAGGATGCTTGAACTGTATAAAAACGAAAACAGCAAGAAATAGGATCGCTACAATTAAAAGTACATAAGTTAGCATTGAATTAAATTGCCCAGAAAGCAGTACATAGAGGATTGCAGTTGTTCCAATGGTGAATGTAATGGCTCCACCATAATCAATATTTCGTTTTTGTTTCTCAATCTTTTCCTCTAAATGTTTACCAATAATCCATATGGAGATTAATCCAAAAGGAAGATTAATAAAGAAGATCCAGTGCCAACTAACATAATCGACTAGTGACCCTCCAACTAGGGGACCAAAAAGACCGGCAATTCCCCAAATTGAGCTAATTAGTCCTTGAACCTTCGCGCGTTGTTCATATGTGAAAATATCTCCAATAATCGTAAAGGTAATTGGAATGACAGCACCCGCTCCTATTCCTTGTAACCCGCGGAACAATATTAATTGCCCCATATTTTGTGAAAGGCCACATAAGAGTGATCCTAATAAAAATATTGAAGTACCCACAATAAAGACCTTTTTACGCCCAAAGAGGTCCGCTAATTTCCCGAAAATGGGGGTTGTAACTGCAGAAGTGAGTAGGTAAATGGCAAATACCCAACTAATGAGGTCGAGTCCACCTAAGCTTTTCACGATTGCCGGTGTAGCAGTACTAATGATGGTTCCTTCAATGGCAGAAAGAAAAGTTGCTACGAGTAGCGCACCTGTTATTTTACGTTGATACGAATTCATTTTTTACTCCTTACTGTATTTTCAGTTTTGCTAGAAAGCAAATATGAGAATGATTTTTTGCATTGATTAATTATAATGAAATCACTTGTGAAATGGTAGGATTTTTATTTACAACGAATGGGAAATTACAGTTTGAAGTCATTACTTTCTTATTTAATAGAAGAAAAATGATGGGGAATTTGAACAGTGTAAAGAGCTCTTAAAATGCATGATGCGTTTTTAAGGGCTCTTTTTATATTTAACTCAAACTTCGCACATAAATAATTAGGTTCAATAGTTGATGCTATTTGGTTCTTCTCGATTTCAATAAGAACCTTGACATACTTTTTTTAGATACAAAAAACACCTCATTCTTTGGTATAGTGGATTTGTCGAGAATACACTACCAAACAGAAGAGGTGCTTCCATTATGATAGAGCATAATGACCAAAATAATCAACTACCAAAAGAATTAAAATCTGTGTTTCGTGAATTAGAGATCGTGAAACATCTTCGAAAAGCCGGTATTACTAAGAAGTTTGGCTTTACAACTTCCTATTTGTTTCAACTTGTTTTTTGTTTAATCTTTCATCATAAGAGTTGGTTCACCCTTTTAAATTCAAAGAAGGGAGACCGTTACCCTGCAAAGGACTCTGTTTATCGTTTCATGAATCATTCCAAGTTTGCATGGCGTCGCTTTTTAACGTATTTAAGTGTGCATGCCATTCAAAAGGTCGATCAACTGACGGATGTAACGCGTCCAAAAGTGTTGATCATTGACGATTCTATGTTTGATCGGAATCGGAGTAAAAAGGTAGAACTTCTTGCGCGTTGTATGGATCATTCATCTTTAACGAAACGCTTCTATAAAGGGTTTCGTATGCTTACTTTGGGTTGGTCGGATGGCTTTACATTTATGCCACTTGACTTCACGTTACTGAGTTCAAAAAATGCACAAATTAATGGGATTTCCGAGAATATTGACAAGCGTTCTTCCGGCTATAAACGACGTGTAGAAGCGTTGGAATCTGCTCCTACCGTTATTCCCAGTATGCTTGAAAGAGCATTACAAGCAGGTGTTTCCGCTGATTATGTGTTAATGGATACATGGTTTACGCAACAACCTCTTATTCAATCCATCGTTGAACTCGGTCTTGACGTCATTGGCATGGTGAAGGCAACGAATCAACGCTATTTGGTGAACGATCAAAGGCTATCTCTGAAAGAACTATACAAAGTTGCCACACCTGTTTCTGGCAAGAAAGGCATCATGCGATCGATTCAAACTACTATGGCAAATGGCATTCAAGTAAAGGTCGTGTTTATTCAAAACCGCAATAAAAAGAGCGAATGGCTTGCGATTCTCAGCACCGATTGTACGCTTTCTGAACAAGAAATCGTCCGTATCTATGGCATGCGTTGGGATATTGAAGTCTTTTTCAAGACGACAAAATCCCTATTACGCCTTCAGAAAGAATTTCAAGGCATATCGTATGATTTACTCATTAGCCACACAACGGTTGTGTTTTCCAGATACATCGTCTTGTCCTGGCAAAATCGTTGCCATAACGATCAACGAACATTAGGTGGCATTTTTTATGAATTATGTGATGAAGTCAACGAACTGGATTGGGCTGTCGCGTTACAGCAATTAATCGAGCTTCTTGAAGATGCCCTAAAAAAGACAAATAAAACAATCCAAAAATTAATCAAAAGTCAACTACAGCAGTGGATTAACGGTCTGCCTAACTATATCAAGGCTTATTTGTCGATTTTAGTCTGCGAAGTTTGAGTATTTAACTATAATTTTCGATATCTTTTTAGAGCGAATAAATTCAAGATAATAAATACAAATGCAAAAGCTAGTAAAACATATAGATTATTGCTTATCTCACTGAGTGATAAACCTTTATACATAACACCTTTTAACGCATCAGCTGCATAATATAGTGGCATTATTTTTGCTAAAACTTGTAACCAATCAGCCATTCCTTCAATCGAAAAGATACCCGAGAAAAAGATTTGAGGAACAATAACCAATGGAATGAATTGCACCATTTGAAATTCAGAGCTCGCAAAAGAAGATAATAGTATTCCAAGGGATAATGCGACTATGGCTACAACGATATTGATTAAAATAACATTCCAAAACGAACCGACTAAATTTATATCTAATATATTGATTGAAAATAGAACAACGATGATTGTTTGTAAGATTGCTAATAGTCCATATCCTATTAAATAAGCAGCAACAATCTCACCTCTCCGGATAGGTGTAGCCATTAATCGTTCTAGAGTACCTGTAGTTCTTTCATTTAATAAGCCGATACCAGAAATTAAGAAGACGAAAAAGAATACAAAAAATCCAATGAGTATTGGGCTAAAGGTATCAAATAGTTGCGTATCTTTGCTTCCATAAATGTAGTTTGTTTGAATGCTATCATTGTTTGGCGTCATGCCCATTACTTGTAATTGAAGTTCTTTACTAATAACTTGTTTTACTTTCATTTCTATACTTTTGGCAGCTGTCGGATCATCATTTAATAGTGTGAGTTTAGTCTCAGTACCTTCTATTTGTAAAAAGCCGGTCAAATTATCTTTCAAGATAGCTTTCTCAACATCTGAAATATCTTCATATTCATGAACAATTATTTCAGATTCTTTTAATGACTCGATTAATTGTGGACTACCATTTTCTACTCCTAAAGCTGGTTCTACTGTATTCCCATTAAATACTAAATTCATAAGGGTAAGTATTAATAGTGGTGCAATGAAAAGTAGAGCTAAAGTACGTTTATCCCTTACTATTTGTAATAGAATTCTTTTAATGAGTGCTAGAGTTCTCATTGATCCTTCCTCCCAGCCGCTAAAAATACTTCATCTAAGCTTTGTGCAGAGTATTTTTCTTTTAATTGTTCAGGTGTACCTGTGGCAATAAGAGAACCTTCTCGAACCATAGAAATAACATCACATTTATCGGCTTCATCCATCACGTGGGTAGTGACGATAATCGTTTTGCCTTCTTCGTTTTTAAGTCTTAACAGTTCATTCCAAATACTTAATTTTAATTCTGGATCAATCCCTACTGTCGGTTCGTCTAATATGAGTATTTTTGGATTTTGGATTAACGCAATTGCAAGGGATAATCGTCGTCTCATCCCACCTGAGTAGGCTGACACTTTTTTATTTAGGTCAGCAGTTAAATTAACTAATTTTGCTGCATATTCAATTCGATTTTTTCGTTCTTTTTTATTTAATTGATAGAGCGATGCAAAAAACATTAAATTTTCTTTACCAGTAAGTTCTTTGTACAGTGCATCGGATTGCGCCATGTAGCCAATTTGTTGAAGGACATTTAAATTCGGCATTTTTTCCCCTAATAAATAAATGGAACCTGTATCAGGTATATCCATTCCAACAATCATTTTTATTAATGTTGTTTTTCCTGCTCCTGAAGGTCCAATAAACCCATAAATTTTCCCTTCCATAATTTCGAATTTAATATCCTTTAAAACATTCTTCTTTCCGAAGCTTTTATTCACGTTTTGAATCGAAATTGCTTGATTCATCAAAAAACACCTCCTAGTCTAAAATAAGTGATAATATGTTGTAGTAAATTTAGCAACCTAATTGGAGAAAAGTTAATAAAAATGACAAACTGGCAATTTCAAATAAGGTTTAAATAGATATATATTTAGTCTCATATTAAACGCATCATTTGGTATAGTTTAGAGCTATATTAGAAGGGAACTATATTAATTGTCTTTCGTTATATAAACTTGACAGAAATGAAAAATAGGAATACTATATATAATCTATGAAAGTTATCTTAAAATAATAGTTTCTCCGATATACATGAAAATTAAAAGGTAGGTGTAAAAATGAAAAGTTTAGTAAATACAAAAGATGGCCTATTTAATAAATTTTTAGGAATATACTTTTTAGCTGTTTTAATGTTATGGATTAAAACATATTTAACGCAAACAACACAATTTGAACTAGGTGCAGAAGGACTTCTGCAACAATTCCTTTTATTTATAAATCCTTTAGGTTCTGCACTTATTTTTCTAGGATTTTCATTTTTATTTAAAGGAAAAAGAAGATACACAGCACTTGTTGCTATTTACGCACTTATATCATTTCTGTTATATGCGAATGTTGTATATTATCGATTCTTTAGTGATTTTATTACATTACCTACAGTCATCCAAACACAGAATTTTGGAGATTTAGGTGGTAGTGTTCTTTCATTATTAAAACCTTATGATATTTTGTTCTTTATTGATGTTTTTGTAATGTTTTACTTACGTTTTACAAAAAAAGTAGAAAAGCAAGTAAGTGGTATTGGTTATCGAAAAGGAATTGTGATTGTAACGTTTGCTTTAGCGATTTCAATCGTAAATTTAGGACTAGCTGAAGCTGACCGTCCACAATTATTAACACGTGGTTTTGATAGAAACTATATTGTGAAATATTTAGGAATGTATAACTATACGATTTATGATGCAGCTGAAACTGTTAAAGCATCTTCTCAAAGAGCTTTAGCGGATAGCGATGATATGACAGAAGTTATTAACTATACAAAATCAAATTATGCCGAGCCAAATCCTAAATATTTCGGTGCAGCGGAAGGCATGAACGTTATTTATTTACATTTAGAATCAATTCAAAACTTTATTATTGACTATAAATTAAATGGAGAAGAAGTTACTCCATTCTTAAACTCTTTATCAAAAGATCCGAAAACATTGTACTTTGATAATTTCTTCCATCAAACTGCACAAGGTAAAACTTCAGATGCTGAGTTTATGTTAGAAAACTCATTATTTGGTTTACCACAAGGATCAGCTTATATTACGAAAGGTCAAAATACGTATCAAGCAGCTCCTGGTATCCTAAAAGATAAAGGATATACATCTGCTGTATTCCACGGTAATGGTGGAACGTTCTGGAATCGAAACGTAATCTATAAATCATTTGGTTATGATAAATTCTTTGATGCTGACTATTATGATACAAGCTCACCAGAAGATATGGCGGAATATGGTTTATTAGATAAACCATTTTTCGAACAATCAGCTGAACTATTAAATACGTTACCACAACCTTTCTATACAAAATTTATTACGGTTGGTAACCATTATCCTTATAAAATTAATCAAGAATTAACTTCTATTGAAAAAGCTAATACAGGAGATCCATCTGTGGATAACTATTTCCAAACGGCTCGTTATGCAGATGAAGCAATTGAACAGTTCTTTAATCAATTAAAAGAATCTGGTTTATACGATAACAGTATGATTATTCTTTATGGAGACCATTATGGTATTTCAGATAATCATAACAAAGCAATGGAACAAATTATTGGAAAAGAAATTACACCTTATGAAAATGCTAATTTACAAGAGGTACCATTATTCATTCATGTACCAGGTATGGAAGGTGGAATAAACCATACTTACGGTGGCCAAATCGACCTTCTTCCAACAGTGTTACATTTATTAGGTGTTGATTCACAAAATTATGTTCAGTTCGGTTCAGATTTATTATCTGATGAACATAATGATGTTGTTCCATTTAGAAATGGTGACTTTGTAAGCTCAACAATTTATTCAATCGATGAAAAACTTTATGATGCTAAAACAGGTTTACCATTAGACGAGAGTCAAGCTGAGATGGCTAATGATATTAAAAAAGAAGTAGATTATCGACTACAATTATCAGACAAGGTTGTAAATGGTGATTTATTAAGATTCTACACACCAACAGGATTTACTCCAGTTGACCCTACACAATATAACTATAATATCGATACAAATACAGTATCTGAGTAATTGTATCTGGCAATTCAAGAAAATGTGAAGCTGGGACAAAACTAAAAAGACACCATTTTTCTAACGTGAAAAATGGTGTCTTTTTGATATGAAGGACGTTGATTTCCATTCCGTGTGGACGCTTTCCGAGGGCATGGCCGCAACTAATTTTTGCCGTCTATAGCCGGCAAAAATGGATTTTCGGCTCATGCTATTCCCGCAGGAAGCTTTGCTCTGTAGCGAAAGGCGAATGCCGTCAGCTACACTCAGCCACACTCCATTTCAATCAACTTTTTGTAAATAGCAGATTTTCATCACTAATATTTCTAAATAAATTTGAAAAACCACTTTTTGTCTCAAACCCATTTCATTTGAATTGCCTTTTTTGTTTCAAATGAATTTGTGGGTTAATATAAATTTCTACACCAATCCAATTACACCTGTTCAAAATATTTTTAATAAGAGTGCGCTTTTATTGATTAAGATTTTGTATCAAGGGAAAATAAGGATTGAATGAAGGAATAGAGAAGGAGTAGAGCAGCTATGAAAGAATTATTACCAGATCAAGTAGAAGAACTATTAGAAATACTAAAAAATCGTTTTGAAGATAATATGGTTCGTCATGAGGATGTCCAGTGGGAGAAAGTACAAGAAAAGTTGGTAGCCAATCTTGAGAAACTATGGTCACTGAATGAAATGGAAGTAACAGGTGGGGAACCAGATGTTGTAGGGTATGACAAAGAAACGGATAAATATATTTTTTATGATTGTTCAGCAGAAAGTCCTTCAGGGAGAAGAAGTGTTTGTTATGACCATGAAGCACTAGAAAAACGTAAGAAAAATAAACCTGAAAATAGTGCAATAAATATGGCTACAGACATGGGTATTGAGATTTTAACGGAAGAACAATATAGAGAACTTCAAAAGCTTGGGAATTTTGATTTGAAGACTTCAAGCTGGGTGAAAACTCCTGATAATATTCGAAAATTAGGAGGAGCCATTTTTTGTGACCGCCGCTATGACACGGTTTTCATGTATCACAATGGGGCAGATTCCTATTATGCTGCTAGAGGATTCCGTGGTTCATTGAGAGTTTAGAAAAGGTTGTTTTTATATAGAGAGTACTGGGGCTATGCAGATAATAGAATTTCTGCATAGTCCTTTTCTTCACTAAAAATTTCAATATGGTCTTTTCCCTTATGTGTTTAGAGTTTCTTGTTCTCTGATTTCATGTAACTGATGTGCAAGTTCATTTAGTTTTGCTTTATCCAGTAATTTGTCTTTGTAGTGATTTGGTAGTTTTTCATAGCCGACTTCTAAACCTTTTAAACCACCTGCAATGGCTGCAATCGTATCACTATCTCCACCCATATTTGTTGCGCCTATTATCACTTCCTCGAATGTATCGCTATTTAAAAGCCAATATAAAACCCATTTCATTGAATTCACAACAAATCCATCAGGAGGGCAATCGGGTTTACTAGCTGCATTTTTTTCATAACGTGTATTTTTTATTTCATCTAAAATACTTGATTTTAAATCTTCATTGTTTAATACGCGATAGGCAATTCGATTATAAATGACACACGCTTCACTAGCTAAATCATCATAATGAGTCATCTTGGAATGAGCAATAGTCAGTTCTTCAATTTTATCAAGTTTTGGATAGGCTAATGCAATCGGTAAACAGCGCATTAAACTACCATTTCCTGCACTTTTCCCATCCAGATAGTCATGGGCACTTTTTGCAGCTTCAAACCAATTGCCATTAAAACGATCAAAAACAACTCGAATCGTAATGCCAATATCTTTAGGGTCTGTATTTTTCCACTTCAAAAACTCTTTTCCCATATCATCTATTGGATTATTGCGGTTGGTAATGATCCCTTTTGCTACGGCAATAGTCATAGCCGTATCATCGGTTGTTTCTCCTGGTAGTACATCCCAGCATCCGCCACCGATGATATCATCTACAATCCCATGCTCTTTTTCAATTTCTTTTTGTGACATAAATTCCGTTGTTGCTCCCAAAGCATCACCAATTGCTACACCAAATAAGCCTCCGAGAATTCTATCGAGCATACTTACATCTCCATTCAGTAGTATTATTTATATTTTATATCCATTAAACGAAGTGAACAAATTAATGAGATCAATAATAAAGTAGATAGTGGGAGTAAATAGCAAAACTAGATACTATACATCTAAGTTAGTTATGAAAGTTTTAGAAAAAATAATTTAATCGTTAACTATACTTAACGATTAAATTATTTTAAGAAAGTTGACTTAGAATGTATAATATTACTTTGTCATTTTTATAAAATTATGGAGTTGAAATAGATTTGAAATCACAACAAAAAACGCAAAAATTTGTTCGTTACCAGCACCCTAACAATAACATTTATTATGGAATTTTAGATGGTAATGAAATTATGCAATTATCTAGTAATTTTAATGAAATTGTGAATGATGAACTAAAATATGATGGAATAATTCTAAAATACAATGAAGTGAAAATTTTAGAGCCTGTCATCCCTTCAAAAATTGTTAACTTTGGTTGGACATATGCAGCTCATGTGAAGGAGACAGGAGGAATAGAAAATCTTAAAGAACCATTTTTATTTTTAAAACCACAATCTTCTATTATTCCAGACCAAGCAGAAATCATTCTTCCACCAAGAGAGTTAACAAATCAGGTTGAATTGGAAGGAGAAGTAGCACTGATTATTGGAAAACGCGGAAAAAATATAAAAGAAGAAGATGCGTTAGATTATGTTTTTGGGTGTACGATTTTTAATGATGTAACAGCAAGAGATCTCACAATGAAAGACCCACAATTTACAAGGGGGAAAGGTTTTGATACGTTTGGTCCATTGGGGCCGTGTATTGTAAAAGGTATCGATCCAACGAACTTACGAATTGTAACAACCTTGAATGGTAAAATAGTTCAAGATGCGAATACAAATCAAATGACATTTTCTATTCCTTTCCTAATTAGTTGGATATCAAAGGTTATGACTTTAGAACCTGGAGATGTTTTGGCGATGGGTTCCCCCGCAGGAAGTTGTCCAATGAAATCTGGAGATACTGTAGTAGTAGAAGTAGAGCATATCGGGAAACTTTGTAATTATGTAAAATAGTAAACATTAGTAGAACAACCATATCCAAGGTATGTTCTACTATTTTTTATGGTAGAAGTAAAGGAAAGTCGACCAGCCTCTGGGAAAATTGAATCCATAATAAAAACCTGTAAAAGAATAAACTCTATTTTATTCTAATATTATAATTGTAATAATATTTTTGGATTTTTTTGTAAAAACCCTATTGAAAACTACAAGTAAAAAATTATACTAATGATGACTTTAATAATTGGATTTCCCATTGAAAGAAGATGACTGAGTTATGATGAAGAAGGTATTAAAACTTAATGTAGTAATTAATATACTAGTCATTTTAGTGGTATTCTTTGCTACTGTCATTCACTTATACTCTTCAATGGATGCTTTAAGGACGTCATTAACCAATAATTATCTTGAAAGTAATCATAATTACGCTATTAAGTTAGCGGAGGAAGTAGATTACATTACAGATGAATTGCAAAAAAGAATTATCACTATTGCTAATCTTTCCAGTTCCTCTGATTTTAGACAACAAAGTAATTTGGACACCCTTTTTTATTCAGAGAATGATCACTTTAATTCAATCTTCTTTACAGATACCAATGGAGTGATTCAATTAATAAGTCCAAGTGTTATTAATACCCCTGATAACATAAGTGTTAGAGCTGGTACAAAAATTGATTCAGAAATAATGAAGCGAGCATTAACTGAAAAAAAACCTTTTATTTCTGAAGTATATAAAACGAAAAGTGGAACGTTATTTTTACTTGTAACAGCACCTGTTTTTAACGAACAGAGAGAGCATATAGGTGTAATGGTTGGGACTGTGTATTTAGAGGATCAAAATGCTATTAAAATAGCACTTGGCACTCATGGATATGATGATGGATCATATGTTTTTGCAGTTGATAAAAAAGGTCATATTATTTCTCACCCTAATATTAGTAGAATTTATGCAGATATAAGTGATAATCCTATTATGAAAATATTAAAACAAGGAAAAAGTGGATTTGATAAGGTAACAAAAGGGGATAAGGAATATTTTGCAGGGTATACGACTACTAAAAATTTAGGTTGGGGAATTGTTTCCTTAACACCAGCATCGACTATTAATGAACCTATAAATGACTTACTAATAAAAATTGTAACAAGGTCATTAACGACTTTAATTATTTTATTAATCATTGCAACTTTTTTAGTAAGAAGCATAACAAAGCCGTTAACTGAATTAGCTCTGTACTCTGAAAAGTCGATTCTTAATAGAAAAATTGATATCGGTAAAGATGATATCAATATACAATCACATATTTACGAAATAAATCAACTTTATCGTCAAGTGAAAAGTCATTTAGTTATGTTAAAGAAAGAAGTGCAATTAGATGGTTTAACTGGGCTTGCGAACCGAAGAACGTTTGATGAGATAATAAAAGATTGGATAAATAAAAGACAATCTTTCTCAATTATATTTTTAGATATTGATAATTTTAAAAAAGTAAATGATACGTATGGTCACTTAGTCGGTGATGATGTGTTAAGATATTTATCTGCCACTATTAACAATTTTTCAAGTGAAGATGATTTAAGTTTTAGATATGGTGGAGAAGAGTTTGGAATATTACTTAAAAATAAAAGCGAAGACGAAGCATATAAGATTGCTGAGCAGCTTAGACGTAAGATAGAACAAACTGCGAGTCCAACAGGAAAGCCAATTACAGTTTCTTTAGGTGTGACAAGTCTAAAGGAGATGGATAACCATCCGAAAACTATTATTGAAAGAGCAGATTACGCCCTTTACCAATCGAAGAAAACTGGAAAAAACAGAACGACATTGTACAAAAAGCAAGACTAGTTACTGCTAACTATTGAAATATTATCCGATTAATGCATAATAATAGGGATGCACAGATAATAAAAAGTTTCTGCTCATCCCTTTAATTTCATATGTAGATGGAATACAAGCTTATTGCATGGTTACAATTGAAGTAAAGGTACAGAAACATTTTTTACATAAAAGGAGAACCAAAATGACGAATAACGATTTATTAATTAGGCTGCGATATGCTTTAGATATTAAAAATAATGATATGGTGGAAATTTTCCGTTTAGGTGGGATGGATTTTTCGAAAGAAGAAATACTTAAAATCTTAACTAAGCCAAAAGTAAATGAAGATGGTGAATATGACTTAACACCAAGTGATGATTTTATTCCATGCGATTATGACATGCTTGAAGCGTTTTTAAATGGTTTTATTATTTTTAAACGTGGTAAACAGGAACAAAAACCAAACCAAGAGAAATCAACGCCACCAACTACTAAGAGAGATACACCGAATAACTTATTTATTAAACGAGTGAAAATTGCATTAAGCTTAACAACAGAAGATATGTTAGACATCTTTAGTGAAGCTGGTTTAAGAGTTTCGAAAGGGGAACTTGGTGCAATCTTGCGTAAGGCAGATCATCGAAATTACAAAGAATGTGGAGATAACTTTACACGAAACTTTATTAAAGGATTAACATACAAATATCGTGGTACACCTGAACAATAATTAATAAAATACATCATTGTATTATAGAAAACTTGGTCTCTCGTATATTGAGAAGACCAAGTTTTTTTCATTATATATATTGCGTCATGTAGATAGAGACGGCATGAACACGGTTTTTCGCATTCAGTTTGACCATGATGGATTTAATATATTGTTTAATGGTTGCTTCACTTAATAAAAGTACGGTTGTCATTTCCTTTGTGGAGTAACCATTTGCTAAAGCGATTAAAATATCATTTTCACGGGGACTTAGTTTAGGGTGTTGGATTTTCTGAGGTTGAATCAATAATTCACCAGCTATTTTACCGAACAAAGAAAATTCCTCAAGTTGTTGTGGAGGGTACAGAGGATCTTCATTTAGTATCTCTCTGCAAATATAACTAATCGTTATATTATTTGCGATAATAGGAACTACTAGTAATGACTTAAGTTGATAGGGTTGCTGATAACGACTAGTAATCTGGGTAATAATATCTTTGCCGGAATAATAGATAGCTTCTTTCTTTTCGATAGCTTGTCTAATTGCTGGTAATCCACGAATATCATCTCGAATATAATTAAGCGCATGAAGTTGCCCATTGTCTAACAGAGCTACTCCTTCTCCCACATAACCGATTGGACTAAAACGATAGAATGAAAGTCTCTCACCTTTAAATAACTTTTCAAAAAGTTTTAGGATGGAACATATTTGCTCTTCTTGTGAATGTAAATGTACTATGCTTTTCAACTCTTCTTTTATTGTCCATGAATCTATTTTCATTCAATCACCCCTAATTATTTAATATGCAAAAAATCATACAAAAAGTAGTACATATTCTAAAAATTTCACCTATTTTGTTAGTGAAAATAGCTAAAAGTAGGAATTACACCGAAAAAGATAGTTTGATAGTATTTAGTTAGCATACAAATGCATGCGAATTTCTAAATAAGGGGATGAAGAATATGGGTTTATCAAATAATGCGAAGGTGTATTTAGAGGCATTTTATAGTGGTCCAAAAATTCAGGATTTAACTCCAGATGTTGTACGTCAAGCATTGAACGCTCCAGTTCCAGAAGGTGTTGAAGTACCACCTGTTGCGAAAGTTGAAAATCGTCAAATTCCTGTTCATGAAGGCGAGATTACTGTACGTATATACACACCTGAAGGAGAAGGACCATTCCCATTATTTGTTTATTATCACGGTGGCGGCTGGGTACTAGGGAATTTAGAAACTTCGGATGCAGGTTGCCGATTATTAGCTGAAAATACAAAACGTGTTGTGGTTTCAGTTGATTATCGATTAGCACCAGAATTTAAATACCCTGTACCAGTAGAGGATAGTTATGCGGCACTATGCTGGGCACATGATCATGCTGATGAGTTAAATGCAATTGCAGATGACATTGTGGTCGGTGGAGACTCGGCGGGCGGAAACTTAGCAACGATTATGACAATTCTTAGTGAAGAGAATGATGGTCCAGCGATTTCAGCTCAAGCTCTAATTTACCCAGTAACAAACCTTGACTTCACTACAGCGTCCTACGAGAAATTTGCAGACGGATTCGGTCTTGATAAAGATTTAATGATTTGGTTTGGTGAGTATTATGTGAATAGTGAAGAAGATTATAAAAACGTAGATGTGTCGCCTTTATTGTGTGAGGATGTAAGCGCTTTACCTCCAGCAATCATTGTGGCTGCTGAAAATGACGTACTGTTGGATGAAGGTGCACAATATCGCGATAAATTAAAAGATGCCGGTGTGAAAGTAGAGTATACAGTGTTACCTGGTAGCATACACGGTTACTTTAGCAACATGGCTGTTTTTGCAGATGAAACAAAAGAGACAGTGAATGCAATCGCTCAGTTTTTAAATGCTTTAAAAGTTAATTCTTAATAAGGGGGAATTATAATGGAAGCGAAACAATTTGATGCGATAGTAGTTGGTGCGGGGTTTGCTGGGCTTTACATGTTGCATAAGTTAAGAGAGCGAGGACTAAATGTTCGAGTTATTGAAGCGGCTGATGGGGTAGGCGGAACATGGTACTGGAGCAGATATCCAGGCGCGAGATGTGACTCGGACTCAATCTATTATAATTTTACATTCTCAGAAGATTTATATAAAAAATGGCGTTGGAAAGAGCGTTATGCTGCACAACCTGAGATATTGGAGTATCTGAATTTTGTAGCAGATGAATTAGAATTACGTCCGGATATCCAATTCGAGACTTATGTTAAAAAAGCAACGTTTAATGAGGATACGAAGTTGTGGGAAATTGAAACAGATACGGATGAATTATTTGTTGCGAAATATTTCATTAGTGGTGTTGGCTGTTTATCAACAACAAATATTCCGCCATTTGAAGGAGTTGAGTCTTTCAAAGGTGAAAAATACCATACTGGAAGATGGCCACATGAAAAAGTTGACTTCACAGGTAAACGTGTTGTTGTCATCGGAAATGGTTCAAGTGGAGTACAAGCAATGCCACTGATTGCAAAAGAAGCGAAAGAGCTAACACTATTAATGCGCACGCCGCACTATGTAGCGGAAGCTCGAAACCACCCGTTAACAAAAGAACAACAGGATGAAGCAATCTCGAAATATGATGAAATTCGTGATTCATTCTTCACAACACCTGGTGGAATCCGTATGTTTACAACAGGTAAATCTGCTACAGAATTTACACCACAAGAACAAAAGGAAACGTTAGAGTATGTTTGGAAAACTGGTGGTCTAGCATTAGGCTCAGTGTATCCAGATGTTTCGGTAAACAAAGATACGAATGCAGTTGTTTCTCAATTTGTTCGCGATAAAATTGATGAGATTGTGAAAAATGAATCAACAGCAAAAACATTGCATCCAAATTATTATATTACGACGAAACGCCTGATTATCGGCACGAATTATTATGAAATGTTTAACCAAGACAATGTAAATCTTGTCTCTTTAAAAGATAATCCAATTGTGCGCATAGTCGAAAACGGTGTTGAGTTGCAGAATGGAACAGTTGAATGCGACGTCATTGTTTTTGCGACAGGCTATGACTCGATGACAGGCTCGATATTAAGAATGGATATCCGTGGTCGTGGAGGACAACCATTAAAAGAGAAATGGGAAGAGGGCAAGGGAGTAAAAACATATTTAGGATTATCCGTTCAAAACTTCCCGAACTTCTTCATGATTACAGGTCCTCAAAGTCCATCTGTATTAACGAACATGCCATCATCAATCGAGCAGCATGTTGACTGGATTGACAGATGTATTGAATATTTAGAGGAAAACAATATTCAAACAATCGAGGCACAGGAAGAATCGGAAAAAGAATGGGCGAAGCAATGTGACGATATTGCAAATCAAACATTGTTCCCATACACAAATTCCTGGTATACAGGTGCGAACTTGGATGGAACAAAACGAAGCGGCTTTGTTATTTTCGTAGGCGGTTTAGACAATTACCGCAAAATCTGTGACCAAGTAGCGGACGACAACTACAACGGCTTCACACTAACACGTGCTGAAGTGTTAAATTAGAATATCGATTGCTTTTGACAACCACAATGTAATTTTGTTGTGGTTGTTTTTTTGGTGGCGGAATTCTATGGATTGTTTGTTGATAGTGCTAAACCTTGGCAAAATGAATCTTAAAATTTAGTAAGTTTGCGATGGTGATGGTATTCATAACATAGTTGAATATAAAAATAAAAGCAAACTAGAGATAAGTGTATTCATCAGCCAAATGAATACGAAAATTAGGTAGAAATGCGCAGAAATGGTATTCACAGCACTGATGAATACAAAAATAAGTGAGCAAACTAGAGAAAAATGTATTCATCAGCCAAATGAATACAAAAATTAGGTGGAAATGAGCTAGAAATGGTATTCACAGCACTGATGAATACAAAAATAAGTGAGCAAACTAGAGAAAAATGTATTCATCAGCCAAATGAATACGAAAATTAAGAGGAAATGCGCTAGAAATGGTATTCACAGCACTGATGAGTACAAAAATAAGTGAGCAAACTAGAGAAAAATGTATTCATCAGCCAAATGAATACAAAAATTAGGTGGAAATGAGCTGGAAATGGTATTCACAGCACTGATGAATACAAAAATAAGTGAGCAAACTAGAGAAAAATGTATTCATCAGCCAAATGAATACAAAAATTAGGTGGAAATGAGCTAGAAATGGTATTCACAGCACTGATGAATACAAAAATAGTGAGCAAACTAGAGAAAAATGTATTCATCAGGCAAATGAATACAAAAATTAGGTAGAAATGCGCTAGAAATGGTATTCACAGCACTCATGAATACAAAAATAAGTTAGGTATTTTACTCATAATAAGCCCACTGATGAACGCCAACTATTTTATAATTACGTTTTAATATTTCACCTATTTTTCTTTTAGACCTCACCACTTTACACCAATCAAAAATAACATTCGTTGTTATCCGCTCATTAGGAAAAAGCTGCTTAAATTCTTTCACACTCCGTAATACTGCTGATTCAACCGGTTCTTGTTGGCCGCATTGCGTACAGATACACGTTTTACCCTCAATCAGAACTGAAATCCCTCCACACATTTTACAAGAAATCCCCTTTTGTAGTTGAGCATATTCATAGGTAGGTAATTGCTTATAGGGGGATTCTTGTATATGAAGTGATACTAATTTCTCCGCTAATGCTCGGTGCTTTTGCGTGATTTTAGATGTATTTCTATCTAGTTTTTTTAAAAATCGATTAATCTGGGTTGGAAAGATAATTGGTGAATCTAGTGGTGCTTGATACAGGGTGAATTCTGAGTTAATAAAAACAATCCAAGCATTGATGGGAATATTAAATCCTAGTTTTTGAAGTAACATATCGAATAGAGACTCTGTTCGTTTTAATTGAATAAGCGGATCGACCATTTCTGTTTTTGGTCGCTTGTAAAATCGATTTGATTGATAATAAAAATCCCCTTCGAAATTTTTCACCTCAAAAAGATAAATAGCATCAGGCATAATTAATAAGGAATCAATTTGATATGTAGTGTTGTTCGTTGTAAGAAGCAAGTCGTTAATTACTAGGCAATCACATTGGAGTTTTTCTATTAAAGTATCAAACATTCTTTCGCCATCATGACCCTTTTTAAGGTTGTTAAAATACTGCTTATCTTGTTCAGCTAAGTTCATGCGTTTGTTTAATAACTCATAACATTGTAATTCAATAGATTTGGACCTAGTTTTTAAAATCATTTTTTCCTCCTTGTTTTTATATTTAACATACTATAAAAATTTCCACATAAATAGAGCAAAATCTCTTTCATGTCAAATATAAAATTTCAATCAACCTACTGATTATAATTACCAAAATTCCCCTATAATTAAGAGGTGGTAAAATCGCCTGAGGAGGTAGTAAAATGAGCAGAATTATACATTTCGAAATACATGTGAATGATATGGAAAATGCTAAGAAATTTTATGGTGAAGTATTTGGTTGGACGTATCAAGATTATTCTGAATATGCGGGGATGCCGTACTTTGGAGTGGTTACCGGAGGTGACGAAGAACCAGGGATAAATGGTGCTCTAATGAAACGTCAAGGACCAGCTCCTGAACCTGGCCAAGCTTTAAATGGCTATGTATGTACAATCGGTGTAGCGGATTATGATGCTACTGAACAAAAGATTCTTCAACAAGGTGGTAAAGTGGCGTTGCCTAAGTATGCATACCAGGAATGGCATGGCAAGGTTATTATCTTGATACAGATGGCAATATTTTTGGAATTCATCAACCGGACCAGAATGCAAAGTAAAACGTTTTAGAGAAGTATATATGGGAATAATGTTTGTAGATGGATGTTAAGTACTCGTCCATCTATTTTTTGTTAATGGAAGGAGACAAACATGCTTCAATATATAAGAAAAGGATCAGGGGAAGTTCTCGTTTTCATCCATGGATTTTTAGGAGCAAAAGAAATATTTAGCGAGGTTATCGATGAACTTTCTTCTCAATATGATTGCATTGCAGTAGACTTACCAGGTCATGGAGAAAGTAAGGTAGAAAAAGAAAGCTACTCTGTCTATTTTTATGCAAAAGCAGTAGCTGATGTTTTAGCACATGAAGGCATTAAGGATGCGACTTGGCTTGGGCATTCTATGGGTGGATATATTGTGTTAGCAGCAATTGAAAAGGGAATTGCACCTATCAATAGAGCAATATTAGCATATTCATCCGATTTAGCTGATACTGATGAGCAGATTAAAAAGCGTACAAATCAACAACAAGAAATTGCAGATAATGGGGTTGAGCACTTTGTAAATAATGTGTTAGGTGCGTTTTTTGGTGAAAATCCTAAAGTAGAGCATGTAAATTTTGCGCGGAACATTGCTTATAATGCGTCAGAAGAAGGGCTAGTGATGGCACTTGAAACAATGAAAAATCGACCTTATCAGCATAATTTAGTCGAGCAATTGAAAATCCCAGTTCTAGTCATTGAAGGTTCAGAGGATAATGTAGTAAAACCAATTGAAACGAGTAACCCAAATGTGAAAAAAGTAAAAACTAAAACAGGTCATCTAGGGATGTTGGAGGATTCACAAACCTTTACACAAACAATCCGAGAATTTATGTCATAAAAGAAGCCACCTCCTCAGAAAAGGGGTGGCTTAATTCATTACAATTTAGATAGCCCAATCACCGTTACGGAAGATTGGAACTACTGTACCATCTTGTTTAATACCGTCAATATTCATTTCAGCTGAGCCAATCATGAAATCTACGTGTACTGTTGATGTGTTCATACCATTTGCACGTAATTCTTCTGGGCTCATTTTTGTGCCACCTTGTATAGTAGTAGGGTAAGCAGAACCGATTGCGATATGGTTTGATGCGTTTTCATCAAATAGCGTATTAAAGAAAGTAATGCCAGATTGAGAAATTGGGGATGGATCTGGAACAAGTGCGATTTCACCAAGACCCGTACCACCTTCATTGTCAAATACTAATTTTTTAATCGCTTCATCGCCTTTTTCAGCCGAAATATCAACAATTTTTCCATCTTTAAAATGAACTTCAATTCCTTCAACTAAAGTTCCAGCATAACTTAGTGGTTTAGTGCTACGAACGACACCATCCATGCGACGTGTATCAGGAGCTGTAAATACTTCTTCAGTTGGCATATTGGCAATAAACTCTTCACCTTTTGGATTATAACTTTCCGCGCATACCCAAATATGATTTTTAGGTAATCCTAAAGTTAAATCTGTACCTGGTGCTGTATAGTGTAGTGCATCAAATTGGATTTCATTTAGTTTATTGGCCTTTTCATTTAATGTTTGTTTATGAAGATCCCACGCTGCAACTGGGTCTTCTTCATATACACGACAAGTTTTGAAGATTTGATCCCATAGTGCATCTACTTGTTCTTCTGAAGTTGCAAGGTGAGGGAATACTTTTGCCGCCCATCCAGCACCGGCAGCAGCAGCTACTGTCCATTTTAAATCATCATTTTGAGTTGCTTTACGTTGTACATGGAATGCCTTACCGAAAGCACTTTGATAAGCACCAATCTTAGCAGGGTCTACTTCATTTAATAGACCTGGGTCACTTGAAATGATCGAAAGTCGGCTCACACGATGGTTTAGTACGTGGTCTTCTGACTCATCAATTTCATACTGTGGAATATCTGTTAATACTTCTGTTGGTTGATTTAAATAATGTAATCTTGTAATCTCATCATCAGACCATTTGATAATTACTTTTTCTGCACCTAATGTATAGGCTTCTTTTGTAATTAAACGTGCTAAAGGGGCTTGATCAACTGTGATTGTCATCTTTACCCAATCGCCTTTTTGTACATTTATACCTTTTGCTACTAATAGTCTTGCATACTTTTGTAAGTTTTCTTCAAAATTAGCTAACATGTGAGCACCTCCAAGTTTTACTGGTTCATTTATCTATATTAGCATAATTGTAGAAAAATTGATGTTGTAAAACTTCATTTTGTAAAACGATTTGCATAGCTACTAGCAACAAAGGATTCAGGTTTTATTTTTGGTTCCACCCCTATTGATTCTAATCGAGCTACCATTTCTTTTACAAAGACCCGAGTTTTATTTCGCTTTCCAGACCCTATATCAATATGTCCTTCAATGGTGAAATTCGCACCATTATAAATGTATGGTAAAACAATATTAATTAATTGCTCTTTATGTTCAGTTGTAAATAGTGAAACGACTTCTTCAGTTAAAGTTGTTTCATAGGAAATCCGTTCATGCAAATTTAGCATTTTCCGAGGAACTATAACTTTTCGAATACAAGCCCAAACGCCCCTTCTTTCTTGCTGAATCACAATACCGGTAATGAATTTCGTATATTGGTTGAAAACTTGCGAATCTGTGCCAAACATTAACCGAAATTTACCTGAGGGTTCTTTCTTCATAAAGTTAGTTATATGTTGGAAAACTTCATCGAAGGACATGTTCTTTTGACTTAAATTCTGAAAGGTGACACTATTCTCCTTGGTGTTTTCCATTACACCTTCCTTTCTCATGTTAATTTGTTTATACATTATATTCAATTAATCTTAAAAATAGATTCTAAAAAAGTTCCGTCTGAGAAGTCCTTTTGCAATAGTGGATTTTAAATACGAAAGGCTGTGTTAAAGATTATTTAACCTTTAACACAGCCTCTTAATCGTTATATTATTTTGCTTCTTTACGTTTTTTCGCAATATCTGCAGTTGCTGTAAATAGAACGTCTGAAGAAGAGTTAAGTGCTGTTTCACAAGAGTCTTGTAAAACTCCAATAATGAATCCAACACCAACAACTTGCATCGCAATGTCGTTTGAAATTCCAAATAAACTACAAGCAAGTGGAATTAATAATAGAGATCCACCAGCTACACCAGATGCACCCGCTGCAGAAACAGCAGAGAGTACCATTAAAATGATAGCTGTCCATATATCTACTTCAATTCCTAACGTATGTGCAGCAGATAAAGTTAACACTGAAATTGTAACTGCGGCACCTGCCATATTAATCGTAGCACCTAAAGGAATTGACACGGAATATGTATCTTCATCCAGACCCAATTTCTTACATAATGTAAGGTTCACAGGAATATTCGCAGCTGAACTACGAGTAAAGAATGCTGTAATTCCACTTTCTCTTAATGTTCTTAACACAAGTGGATATGGATTTGAACGTGTATAGATAAAAGTAATGATTGGATTGACCACTAACGCTACAAAGAACATACAACCAAGTAAAAGTGTAAGAAGTTGTCCATATTCAAGTAATGAATCAAGACCATTTGTTGCGATAGCATCAAACACTAGTCCCATAATACCTAGTGGAGCCAAATCAATTACCCATTTAACGATTTGTGTAATGGCATCAGATAAATTTGAAATGGCTGTTTTTGTTGTATCTGCTGCTTTCTTTAATACTAAACCAAGTAAAATTGCCCATGTTAAGATGCCGATATAGTTTGCATTCATTAAGGCGTTCACTGGGTTATCAACAATTTTAAATAAAAGTGTTTTAAGTACTTCCGCTATTCCGCCAGGTGGTGCTAAATCTTCTACACCTGAAGTAAGTGTTAATGAAACAGGGAATAGGAAGCTGGCAACAACACCAACTACTCCAGCTAATAATGTACCGATTGCATAAAGTCCTAAAATACTTTTCATGTTTGTCTTTTTGCCACTCTTATGGTTAGAGATAGCATTTGTTACTAATATTAATACTAAAATTGGTGCCACGGCTTTTAAAGCACCTACAAATAATGAACCAAAAATAGAAACCCATGCAACTGAATCAGGAATCGTAACGGCTAATAATACACCAACAACAATCCCTATTAAAATCCTAAGAACTAAACTAATTTGATTCCATTTTAGTATAATGTTTCTCATGTTCTCCCTCCGATGTTAATCCTGACATATACTGGTTGAGCGTACAATTGTATTACTGTGATGGACATAAGTTTATCATGGATATGTTAATTAGGGAATATCTATCGAATAATTTTTATTTTCTGAAAATAATATTTTCCATAAATTAGTATGTTGGGTTAATAACATCTAAATGTAATCTCAGCAGAAGCATTAGAAAAGGCTGTGCAACTTTACTGCACAGCCTCTAAATCAAATTATAGGTTCTCTATAAAATGTTTTATTCTCTTAATAGCTTCTTGTAATTGTTCTAATGAAGTTGCATAAGAACAACGGATATGACCTTCTCCACTTTCACCGAAAACGTCTCCAGGTACTACAGCTACCCCTTCTTTCAGTAATAACTGTTCAGCAAATTCTTGAGAGCTTAGTCCAGTAGATTTAATAGATGGGAATGCATAGAAAGCACCACCAGGGTTATGACATTCTAATCCAATTTCATTGAACGATTGTACAATGTAATTTCTACGGCGGCGGTAACTTTTAATCATTTCATCTACTTCTGGTCGACCATTTTTTAGTGCCTCAATTGCAGCATATTGCGCCATTGTTGAAGCACACATTAAAGCATATTGATGTACTTTTAGCATTGCATTTGAGATTTCTGGGGGTGAACAAACAAAACCAAGTCTCCAACCCGTCATGGCAAAGCCTTTTGAGAAACCTGATACTAAAATTGTACGTGCTTTCATTCCTTCAATTGCTGCCATACTTGTGTATTCTTCGTCGTAAGCTAGTTCTGCATAAATTTCATCGGCAATAATGAGTAAATCATATTTTTTTGCTAGATTTGCAATTTCTTCAAGTTCATGTTTACTAAGCATTGTGCCAGTTGGGTTATTTGGAGAACATAACATGATTGCCTTTGTTTTATCTGTAATGACTGCTTCTAGTTGATCTGGTTGAATTTTAAAATCATTTTCTTTTGATGCTTGTACTTGAACTGCCACACCGCCAGCAAGTTCTACCATTGGAACGTAGGCAACGAAACATGGCTCAACGACAATTACTTCATCACCTGGATCTAAGATTGTTCTCATTGCAATATCGATGGCAGAGCTTGCACCTACAGTAACAATGATTTCTTCTTTAGGTGAATATTCTACATTGAATTGGTTTTTCATATAATAGGCGATTTCTTGACGTAGCTCGAGTAAACCAGCATTTGGTGTATAAGAAGTGTATCCTTGTTCCAATGAATTAATTGCTGATTCACGTACATGCCAAGGAGTAACGAAGTCAGGTTCACCTACACCTAAAGAAATAACCCCTTCCATGCCTGCAGCTAAATCAAAAAAGCGGCGAATGCCTGATGGTTTTAGTTCGTTTACAAGTTTTGAAACATATTTACTTTTTGTTGATTCCATTATGGTGACACCACAATTCTTTTGTCTTTGTTATCTGGTTCAAAAATGATTCCATCATGTTTGTACTTTTTAAGAATGAAATGAGTTGTTGTAGAAAGTACTGAATCAAGTGTTGAAAGTTTTTGGGATACAAAGTTTGCTACTTCGTTCATTGATTTCGCTTCCACAATAACAGATAAGTCATAAGTACCTGACATTAAATAAACTGAATTTACTTCGTCAAAACGATAGATACGTTCAGCAATATCATCAAAGCCAACACCACGCTTAGGCGTTACTTTTACATCAATCATCGCGCGAACGCCTGGGTGCTCCTCAACTTTTGTCCAGTCCACAATAGAGATATATTTCACAATTACTTTGTTTTCTTCAAGTCTTTTAATGGACTCTTTTGTTTCTTCCACGCTTAGAGCAACCATCTTTGCAATATCTTCTACTGCAACACGTGAGTCTTTTTCTAGAATCTCAACTATTTCCATTTCTTTTGCAGTTAATTTCAACTTAAAAGACCTCCAAATAAGTATTTATTTTTTATAGCCAAAACTAGCGCCATTTCTATGATTGTAACTGTGTTTTTTTAGGAGCTCAAGATGTTTTCTAAGAAATTGAGAATTGTCGAATTTTGAAGTAAAAAACAATCCGTTACTAGAAAGAAATTGATAGTTAAGAAATCAATTTATGAGCTAGTAGTTACTTTTAATTAATATCTTAATTTTTACAATATTTAATACAATTAAAATTGTTTTTTATTGAATTTACAAAAGCTTTACAAAGACCCCGAAGTAAATTTACACTGCGAGTTTATTCTACAGGTAAGACAAAATACGACATAAATTTTCAAACGAATACTCTCGGAGGTAACGAATGAACATTTTAACAAAAGTCAAAATGGGGTTATTGATGCTTTCTTTGTTAGCTGTATTATCAGCATGTTCTAGTAATGGTGATAGTCAAACACAGGCATCTGATGGTGATGGATCAACAATCGCTATTTCCGGATCAACATCAGTAGGACCGCTTGCAGAAAAATTAGCAGCAAAATATACAGAGCAAGATAATTCAAACATTGAAATAAATCAAATTGGTTCATCAGCGGGAATTACAAATGCCATTAATGGCGTGTCAGAAATTGGCATGTCCTCGAGGGATTTAAAAGAAGAAGAACAAGCTAGTGGATTACAAGAAGTGGTAATTGCATACGATGGAATTGTTGTCGTAACACATCCATCTAATAAGGTAAAAAATCTTTCGTTAGAGCAAGTGAAACAAATCTTCACAGGTGAAGTGACGAACTGGAAAGAGCTAGGTGGAGATGATTTGGAAATCGTCGTTGTATCTCGTGAGGATGGTTCAGGTTCTCGTGACGCTTTCCAAGAAATTGTTGAGTATAGTTCGGGTGAATTAGTAAAAAGTTCAATTATCGCAAGTGGAAACGGAAATATAAAAACAACAGTTGCTAACAATAAACATGCGGTTGGATTTATTTCATTTGAGTATATCGATGAAACCATTTCAACCATTGATATAGATGGTGTAAAAGCAACAGCCAAAAATGTTTTAGCGCAAAAATATAGATTATCAAGGCCTTTCTTATTTGTTTATAAAAAAGGGGACTTAACGGAAGCTGGTCAGAAATTTATAGACTTTATTTTAAGTGAAGATGGACAACTAATAGCAGCGGAAGCAGGAGCTATCCCAGTAAATTAAGAAGTCACTAAACTTTTATAAAACTTGGAGGAAATAAGAGTGTCTATCCAAACAAACAGCGTAGAAATTGGTAAGTCGAATAAACGAAAGTATTTTTTAGAGAAAATATCATCGAAACTTTTCTTGATATGTGCACTTCTCTCTGTCATCAGTTTATTGTTAATTATCGGATTTGTATTTTATAAAGGGTCACATCCTTTTATCGTTGAGGGTTATAGTTTTATAGATTTTATTTTTGGGACGGATTGGGTACCGAGTGAAGATAAGTTCGGTATTTTCCCAATGATTGTTGCTTCAATTTTAGCAACAATCGGAGCGTTAATCATAGGTGTTCCGGTTGGCTTATTTACGGCAATTTTCTTAGCTGAAATAGCATCTAAAAGATTAGCAAAAATCATTTCTCCAGCAATACAGCTTTTAGCAGGTATTCCATCAGTATTATACGGTGTATTTGGATTAGCAATAATTGTGCCGTTTTTACAAAATACTTTTGGATTAGTCAAGGGACAAAGTTTATTAGCAGTCATACTTGTGCTTGCCATCATGATGTTACCAACAATCGTGACTGTTGCAGAAACAGCAATTCGTGCAGTCCCTAACACTTACCGGGAAGGTTCGTTAGCACTTGGGGTATCACAAATTGGTACCATCTTTAAAGTAGTTGTACCTGCAGCTAAATCAGGAATTATGACAGCCATTGTATTAGGTTTAGGCCGCGCAATAGGTGAAACGATGGCGGTAATTCTAGTAGCAGGTAACAGTTTAATTGTACCAACAAGTTTAACAGACAGCGTGCGCCCATTAACAACGAATATTGCTCTAGAAATGGGTTATGCAGCAGGAACACACCAAGAGATGTTATTTGCGACAGGGATTGTTCTATTCTCGTTTATCTTAATCTTAAATTTTGTTTTAGCCAAAATCAGTACGAAGGGTGGTAACTAAGTTGAGACAACTGAAGGATAGCGTATTACGTGGGTTATTATGGCTTTCAGTTTTTCTTTCTGTTGCGGTTCTCGTGATGATTGTTGGATTTATCTTTATAAAGGGTATGAATTTGATCAGTTTTGAGTTTATTTTTGGCGATTATTCACCTACTGGAGGTGGAGGAATCTGGCCGATGATTGTTACGACGATTTATACAATTGTCATCTCATTAGTCATTGCAACGCCAATCGGAATACTCGCAGCATTGTATCTACAAGAATATGCAAAACAAGGTCGTTTAGTAAAAGTAATTCGTTTTGCGACAGAAAGTTTAACAGGAATTCCATCGATTATTTATGGATTATTTGGAGCGGTGTTCTTTGTTACAACGTTAAAAATGGGGATGTCCATTATCGCTGCATCCTTAACATTAACAATCATTGTTTTACCGGTAATTATTAGAACAACGGAAGAAGCATTAAAAACAGTGCCTCAATCTTATCGTGAAGGTTCATTAGCATTAGGAACAACAAAGCTACAAACGTTGTATAAAGTCATTTTGCCGAGTGCAATGCCAGGAATTTTATCTGGGATTATCCTTTCCATTGGACGTATTGTCGGGGAATCGGCTGCAATTTTCTTAACAGCAGGTACTGTGGCGGCTTTACCAGAAAGTTTATTTTCATCAGCTCGAACGTTAACGGTCCACTCCTATTTAGTGACGCAAGAGTCGGGTGATATCGAATTAGCTGCTGCAGTTGGGATAGTTTTAATAGTGATTATTTTAGGGATTAATATTTCAGCGACTTTGATTTCGAAAAAACTTAACAAAGCAACCAATAAATAAGGAGGGCATTTATGAGTACAGCAGTAATGGAACGAAGTGAATCATTGGTGAAAGAAGAAAATCTAACAGTGAAGTTGCAATCAGAGATGAGAAGTAAAGTAGAGAAAGCATCAAAAATAGCTGTAAAAGATTTGAATTTGTTTTACGGTGAGAAACAAGCATTGTATGGAGTATCTTTGGATATCCGTGAAAAAAAAGTAACTGCTTTAATTGGTCCTTCAGGTTGTGGTAAATCGACTTTTTTAAGAACCTTAAATCGAATGAATGACCTCATTGATGGAGTAAAAATTACTGGTGATATAATTATTGACTCAGAAAATATCTATAAAAATAATGATGTAATTAAATTACGCACAAAGGTAGGAATGGTTTTCCAAAAGCCAAATCTTTTCCCTATGTCAATTTATGATAACGTTGCTTATGGTCCTAGAATGCAGGGGATTAAAAATAAAAAAGAGCTAAATAAAATTGTAGAAGAAAGTTTGCGCGGAGCAGCCATTTGGGATGAAGTAAAAGACCGTCTGAAATCGTCCGCTCTTGGCTTATCAGGTGGACAGCAACAAAGAATTTGTATTGCTCGAGCAATTGCTATGAAACCAGATGTTATTCTAATGGATGAACCTACGTCAGCACTGGATCCAATCTCAACTCTGAAGGTTGAAGAACTAATTACTAATATGAAAAAAGATTATACGATTGTAATTGTTACACACAACATGCAACAAGCTGCACGTATTTCTGATAAAACAGCCTTTTTCTTAAATGGAGAAGTGGTGGAATTTGATGATACAGATATTATTTTTTCAACGCCAAGGGATCAGAGAACAGAAGACTATGTAACAGGTCGATTCGGATAAGGTGGGCGCATAGATGGTTATTCGTGAAAACTTCGAAAATAACTTAAAAGAATTAAAGAGAAAAATTAATGAGATGGGCGAATTGTCAATTGATGCTTTAGAAAAAGCGTTTAATGCGTTAAAAATGCGGGATGTTGAAATTGCCTTAAAAGTCATTGAAGAAGATAACGATATTGATAATCTCGAACAGGAAATTAATCAATTTGCAGTATGGTTAATGGCAAAAGAGCAACCCGTTGCAAGAGATTTACGTATCGTTGTAGTTGTTTTAAAGATTTCGAATAATATTGAACGAATTGCGGATTTCGCCGTTAATATTGCAAAATCAACTATCAAGATTGGGCAAGCAAATAGTTTATTAGATCTTACGGATTTAGAGAAGATGAAAGATATCTCAATCCTGATGTTGAAAAAATCACTTAAATCTTTCTTAGAAGAAGATATTGCCTTAGCTAAGGAAGTGGGCGACTTAGAGGATGAGGTAGATGAACTTAATATTGAAACATATAAGAAACTGACAGGTTATTTAAGTGAACATCCAGAAGAAACAAACCAGCTCGTTCAATTACTTTTTGTGAATCGGTATTTAGAACGCGTGGCAGATCATATACAAATATCGCCGAGAGCACAGCCTATATAATTAAAGGTCAAATGTTTGATTTTAATCCATAATCATTGAAGCCAAACTTGTTTTATTGTGAGTTTGGCTTTTATTTTGATATGCGCATTTGGAATGAGGGACATATTAGCAGTACAATTTGCTCCGAGTGTTCTTCATACGCGTGATGAAGGATAAATCATAAGCGAAGGCGAGCTCTAGTGACCTTCAAGAGCGTAATGAAGGTCAAATCACATGTAAAAGAGTGCTCTAGTGACCTTCATACCCTTAATGAAGGACAAATCACATGTGAAAAAGTGCTCCAGTGACCTTCATACCCTTAATGAAGGACAAATCGCATGTGAAAGAGAGCTCCAGTGACCTTCATACCCTTAATGAAGGACAAATCGCATGTGAAAGAGTGCCCCAGTGACTTTCATACCCTTAATGAAGGTCAAATCACATGTGAAAGAGTGCTCTAGTGACCTTCATATCCGCAATAAAACCAAATCACCAGCAAAGCATAGTACCCATAACAAAAATCCTAACCTCACAATCGAGAGTTAGGATTTTCTACATTATAAATTTTTCAAAATTGTATTCTTCACTTCTTCAAGGGTAGATGTTCCGCCTAAGTCCCTTGTTTTCACACCTGAAGCCAAAGTTGCTTCAATCGCATTTAAAACTTTTATTCCAGCATGTTGGTGGCCTAAGAAATCTAGCATCATTTTACCTGTCCAAATTTGGCCAATTGGGTTCGCAACGCCTTGTCCTGCAATATCCGGGGCAGAGCCATGTACAGGTTCGAACATGGAAGGGTATTCTCTTTCGATATTTAAATTTGCAGCTGGCGCAATACCGATACTTCCCATAATTGCGCCACCTAAATCCGTTAATATATCGCCAAATAAATTAGAAGCAACAATTACATCAAATGCATGGGGCTTCATTACAAAGAATGCAGCTAGTGCATCAATATGATTGACTGCAGTATCAATGTCTGGGTAGTCCTTTTTAACTTCATCAAATATTTCATCCCAGAATGGCATGGAATACGTTAGGCCGTTTGATTTTGTAGCACTTGTTACATGCTGACGAGAGTTCTTTGCTATTTCAAAGGCGTAGCGCATTGCACGTTCTGTACCTTTCCTTGTGAAAATGGCGTTTTGAATAGCAATTTCGTCTGCTCCTTGATGAATGCGACCACCACTATCGGAATATTCACCTTCTGAATTTTCACGAACAACCGTTATATCAAAGTTTTGTGGATCTCTTAATGGTGATTGAAGACCTTGTAGCAGTTTTGCAGGGCGAACATTAATAGATTGTTTTAGCTCTCGGCGAATTTTAATTAACAGACCCCAAAGTGAAATATGATCAGGTACGAGCTCAGGCATCCCAACTGCACCTAAAAAGATTTGATCATACTTTTTAAGGGTTTCAATTCCGTCTTCTGGCATCATTTCGCCATGTTCTAAATAATAATCGCAACCCCATGGAAAGTATGTCCATTCAAATTGGAAGCCTCCATCAAGTTTCGCCACAGTATCTAGCACTTCAATTGCTGCTGGGACAACTTCTTTGCCAATTCCATCCCCCGGGATTACGGCAATTTTATATGTTTTCATTATTAAAACTTCCTTTATATAGAATTTTCAATCTATTAAAATATAACTTAAATTAAAAATGAAAAATACTATTTTTAATGAACAAAAATTTTGATTATTTTTAATTTGTAAGGATTTAGTTATACTAATAATCAGTCAATTATCTTATGAGGTGATAATTTGAAAGGAAATGAATTGAAGTGGGCACTAGCCATTTTGATAATGATTTTGCTAGCATACATACTTCCATATACGTTATTAACAGATGTAGCAAAATGGTACGGTAGTTTTTTAATATGGACAGTGCTGACATGTATTGTAATAGGGATTAATTTTTTCTTAACAAAGGATTGGAAGTGAAGAAATGACAACATCTATGGTCTGGTGGGGAATTGTAGTATATATCCTCATTGCATTGTTTGTTGCCTATTTATCTAGAAGTGGTAAGCAGACAAATATGGGGAGTTATTTTTTAGGCGATCGGAAGATGGGTGGGATTGTATCTGCCTTAAGTTATAGTGCGACAACTTATAGTGCCTTTATGTTAGTAGGGTTAGCAGGGTTAACCTACAATGGTGGTGTTGGTGCAATTGGATTTGAATTAATTTACTTAATGGGTGTTTCTCTAGTAGCCTTCTTTGGTCCACGATTCTGGGTGGTAGGGAAGAAATATGGTTATATTACGCCTTCTGAAATGTTAGGCGATCGTTATGATAATAAGATGGTAGCTCTTGTCGTTTCGATTACAAGTTGTGTATTTTTAATACCCTATAGTGCTGTACAACTTTCCGGTGTCGGCTATTTATTACAAGGTATGACGAATAATGAAATCTCCTATTCAACAGGTGTAATTATTGCCACAATTGTTGCCATTGTATTTTCGTATATTGCTGGAATTCGTTCCGTTGCATGGACGGATTCACTGCAAGCTGTTTTCATGATTATTACATCAACGGTTGTAGTACTTATATTAATCAATAGCTTAGGGGGATTTAGTGACTTTTTCGGTGCTATTGAATCAACGAAACCAGAGCATTTAGCAGTACCTGGAAATGGTTTTTGGAGTTTTACAACATTTATAGGAATGACGATACCGTGGTTCTTCTTTAGTTTATCAAATCCACAGGTTAGTCAGCGATTATTTATGCCAGCCTCTTTAAAAAGTCTCCGTATCATGCTTATGGGCTTTATGATATTTGGATTAATTTATACACTAGTTGCAGTGATTTGGGGATTCTCAGCAGTTGTGATGTTCCCAAATTTAGAAAAGGCGGATTTGGCAACTCCAATGGTATTATCGTCTGATGCAGTACCACCAGTTTTAGGGGTAATCGTGATGGTCGGAATCATGGCAGCAGCAATCTCTACAATTGATTCAATCTTGCTAACTCTCTCATCCTTATTTGCAAGGGATGTCTATAGTCAGGTCAAAAAGAATTCTACTGACGCCATGCAATTGCGAGTTGGAAAAATTGTTATTCCGATAATTGCTATATTAGCTTATCTATTTGCTGAAATGGAGTTAGATTTAATAGCGGTTTTATCTGTTGCTTCCTCTGCGGGATTACTTGTTGTAGTACCTTCTATTATTGGAACATTCTTCTGGAAACGTGGAACAGCAGCAGGGGTGTTATCGAGTGTCATGATAAGTGGTGTAGTTGTTATTATACTTGAACTGTTCAAATATAAACCATTTGGACTTGCTTCAGGGGTATGGGGAATCTCACTTTCAACAATATTATTTATTGTAGTGAGTTTAATGACAAAAGCTCCTGAAGCAAAAGCAAATGAATTTTTAAAAAGTGTCAAAATCGAATTGAATAAGTTTAAATAATAGTAGCCCGGAAATCTTGTGTAGATTTTCGGGCTTTGTAAATATCAATTAATAAAACGAAATACTGTGGAATAAAGTGAAAGAAAAGTGTGATAAGGGGTTGAATTAGTGTCCGATTACTTAAGAAGTGCCGTATTTGAACATTCCTTTTGGCTACATGTGTTAAGTGACCATAGTCGTTTTATTTATGACTCGCTATATCCTTCAGAAAAAGATGATATTTCAAAAGCGGTTTACTTCATTAAGAATTTTGATCAACTCCGTAGACAAGTAGACTCTCAAAATGAATCAACTATCGAGAACTTTACAAGAGATGTGGAAAAACTTGTAGCTGAACTAAAACAATTTAAGCTGTCCCTTATTAAACGTCATTTGCTTGGTCAAATGAATATCCATTTATCTCCTACTTTTATGAATCATATGGTGAATGAGTTAGAGGAATATCAGCTAATTTTAAGTTATTTAAAAGTTAAAAAAGTGCCGCCTATTTTTCATGAATTACATCATCATTTAGTATGGCTAGTTGATGCTGCTGGTCATGCTGGGGCAATTAATGATCAACTCGATGGTGTTGAAAAAAGGTTAAAGGAAAAAAGTTATGAATTTACGAAACAATTTGAACAATTTTATTTAAAAGCGGTTGAGTTAACCGGATATTTGCGTAGTAATGTGAAGAGATTCCCCGCATTAAAAAAATTTAATCATGATGTGGAAGTGGAAATGGGCTTATTTAAAACCTTTTTAAACGAGCTTAAGGAAATGGAATTGAGCGCTGAAATTCTTGGAACATTTACAGCTTCCATGGCAGATCATATGGCAAGGGAAGAACAATATTACTTAACGAAATTAATGCAATCATCAAATGCAAAAGCCAAATAATAAAAGCGTCTCACTCGCTGAGACGCTTTTGCTATTTACGCATTTACTGTTTCAATTGTATTTAAAACTTTTTGAAGATTGTTTAATTCTTCGTTGTTTAGTGGAATCATTGGTAAACGAACGCCACCAACATTCACTCCATTTAGGTTTAATGCAGCTTTTACTGATGTTGGGTTTGGTGTAGCAAATAATACTTTCATAACTGGTAATAGTCTGCGGTGATCACGTGCTGCTTCTTGTAAATTACCACTTAAGAATTTTTGAATCATTGATTGCATTTCATTACCAATAATATGAGATGCAACTGAGATTACACCAGCTCCACCGATTGAAAGTGCTGGAATCGTTAAACCATCATCACCACTATATAATGTGAAATGTTCTGGTGTTTTTTCAATAATCTCTGCCATTGCATCTAAATTACCGCTTGCTTCTTTAATCGCTACGATATTTTTAATTTCTGATAGTCGAACAACTGTATCAACAGAAATGTTAACGACACTACGACCTGGAACGTTATATAAAATAATAGGCAATACAGTACTTTCAGCGATTGCTTTGAAGTGTTGATATAATCCTTCTTGCGATGGCTTGTTATAGTATGGAGCAACAAGCATAACCGCATCAACTCCTGCACTTTCAGCAGCTCTTGTTAGTTCAATTGATGCTTTTGTGTTGTACGAACCAGTACCAGCAATAACAGGAATTCGACCATTCACTACTTTTACTGCGAAATTAAATAGTTGAACTTTTTCTTCTTCGCTTAATGTTGGTGACTCACCAGTTGTACCTGATACGACTAATCCATCAGTACCGTTTGCAATTAAATAATTAATTAAGTTTTCAGTTGCCTGCCAATCAATTTCACCATTTTGATCAAAAGGAGTTACCATAGCAGTTAAAATTTTTCCGAAATTCATTCTTCTCCACATCCTCATCATTTTTATAATCGAATAGAGGGAGAAGGGCGTTAATGTATAAACGCAAAAAAGCAATAACGAGGACTCGTTATTGCTTAGAAATAAAAATCATTTCCTTGCGTAAGATAGCCCTCCATATAGTAAAACCTATATGACAGTTCTGCATTTATTCAACAACAGAACCAGCTTCAAGATTAAATGAGCATCTTGTAGCTTCGGCAAATTCCCCTTTCGACAATTGTCAACGGACCTCATTCTCCTCGAATTGTGTACTAATGGTCTTTGCGCCTCTATCCTTACTTCAAAAGTTTTGAAATAAGAAAATATATAATTATCAATTAGTGTACATCCTTTTATAGTGGAATGCAACACCTTTTCTAAATTTATAAAAAAATTAGCAAATTCAAACTATTTAACGATTATACGAGGGAAATTGATACTTTACAGGTACTATTAACTCTGTATTAAAACATTCAAGGTGAACAATCTAAAGGCATAAGGAGGTGAAAGAAATGGCTGACCGTAGTTCAAATAAGTTACAAGTACCTGGAGCACAGGCGGCAGTTGATCAAATGAAATACGAAATTGCTCGCGAATTTGGTGTAAACCTTGGACCAGAGGATGCTTCTCGTGCGAATGGTTCAGTTGGTGGAGAAATTACAAAACGCCTTGTGCAAATGGCTGAAGCACAATTAAGAGGTCGTTCAGGACAATAAAAATATAAAATGACTAAGGGCTAATTCAAACAACTATTTTTTGTGTCAGCCTTTAGTCTTTTATTTAGTTTATTAACTATTTGTTCATTAATCATTATTATCTTAGTACTATCTATTAATACAGTTAGCTATTATTATTTTTTCCCAGAAATGCAAATTACTATATTTAAATTCCTTTCTTTGGTAGAATTGTTTTGCTTGAAAATTCTATAAAAAGAAGGGAATGGAGTGAGATGTGGAAAAAGTTAACTGCTTCTGCACTTTTGTTATCGCTTGCAGCTACGAATATTGCACATGTTGAACCTACAAGCGCAGCAGTAGATATAAATGAAGTAACACGCGGGGAATATGTAAAAAAAGTAATTGAAACAATGGGATTAGAGCTAGGTACTGGAAAAACAGTGAAATTTGAAGATGTACCGGACTCTTTAAAACCTTATATTGAAAAAGCAATCGAATTAAAGTTAGTGTCAGGAAAAACGGAAACACAATTTGCTCCAGATGACAAGATTACGCGAGAAGAGGCAATTGTCATTGTTGCAAATGCGCTACAAAAGGATAGCGACTATTCTGAAGCAGTTTTAAATAAATTTAAAGATAGTAAAGAAATACAAAAAGATAACCGTGATGAAGTTGCAAAAGCTGTTTCATTAGGTATTTTAAAAGGTTATGGAGATCAGACATTAAAACCAACAAATGTTTTATCATATAGACATATGAATACTATTTTAGAACGTTTCTTAAAGGAATATTCACCAGTGGAAGCAAATACAACTGTGTCTTTAAGAATTTTAGGAACATCGGATATTCATACGAATATTATGAACTATGACTATTACAAAGATACTGAATCTAATAGTTTAGGTTTAGTAAAGACAGCTACACTAATTAAAAAAGCACGAGAAGAAAATCAAAATACATTGTTATTTGATAATGGAGATTCTATACAAGGTACTCCACTTGGGTCATATAAACAAGCTGTAGCTGTACTTAAAGACGGGGAAGAACACCCATCGATTACTGCTATGGAATTGTTAGACTATGATGGTTCTACATTTGGGAACCATGAATTTAATTATGGATTAGATTATTTAGATGAAGTACTAGATGATGCAGATTTCCCTTATGTAAATGCAAACATTAAAGATGCAACTACTGGTGAGAATCTGTATACACCTTATGTATTGATAGATAAAGAAGTTGTTGATTCACAAGGAAATAAAACAACGATTAAAGTGGGAGTAACTGGTATTGTACCACCACAAATATTAAATTGGGATAAGTCTCATCTTGAAGGTAAAATTGTTGTAGACGATTCAGTACAAGCTGTTGAGAAGGTAGTACCCGTTATGGAAAAAGAAGGAGCAGATGTAATCGTTGTTCTTTCACATTCAGGATTAGGGGATACTACTCATGAAGTAGGGGAAGAAGACGTGACGTATCTACTGACAAAAGTAGAAGGTGTAGATGCCATCATTACTGGTCATGCTCATCAAGTATTCCCAGGACAAGTGGACGAGTCATTAACAGGCGTTGATTTAGAGCAAGGAACAATCAACGGTGTACCTGTTGTCATGCCAGGTAAATATGGCAGTCATTTAGGTGTGATAGATTTAACGCTTGAACAAAAAGGTGAAGAATGGGAAGTTGTTAACTCTAAAGCCGAAGTACGTAAAATTGCAGAAGATGCATCTGATGTGGATAAGGAAGTAGCTGCAGTTGTAAAAGAAGCCCATGAAGGAACAATTGAATATGTTCGACAAGCAGTAGGTAACACAACTGCAGATATTCATAGTTACTTCTCACAAGTTCAAGACGATCCATCTATTCAAATTGTGACAAATGCACAAACAGAATATGTTAAAGAAAAAATAAAAGGTACAAAATTCGAAAACTTACCTGTACTTTCAGCAGGAGCTCCATTTAAAGCAGGTACTCGTAGCGATCCTGACTATTACACATTTGTTCCAAAAGGTGAGTTAGCAATTAAAAACGTGGCTGATTTATATTTATATGATAATACTGTAGCAATTATTAAGGTTACAGGCGCAGACGTGAAAGAATGGTTGGAAATGTCTGCAGGTCAGTTTAATCAAATTGATCCATCGAAAACGGAAGAACAACAACTAATTAATACAGATTTCCGTTCTTACAATTATGATGTGATTGATGGTGTAACGTATGAAATTGACGTAACACAACCTGCAAAATATGATGCAAATGGTAAACTTGTAAATGAAAAAGCAGAACGTATTGTTAATTTACAATATGATGGTAAACCAATTGACTTAACACAAGAATTTATCGTGGCAACAAATAATTACCGTGCAAATGGAACGTTCCCAGGTGTACGTAATGCATCTTATGTTGAAATTTACCCAGATGAAAATCGTCAAGCAATCATTGACTATATCATTGCGAATAAGACAATTGATCCTACTGCTGATGGTAATTGGAAGTTTTCTGAGCTACCAAAAGAGGCAAATATTGTATTTGAAACTTCTAAGAAAGCAGTGGATGTAATTCCTCAGAATAGTAATATTCAATACATCGGTGAGGGTACTGATGGCTTTGGTAAATATTCAATAAAATAAACTCATTTTAAAGCTCTACATAAATTTACTTATGTAGAGTTTTTTGATTGGTGTTTTTCATTTTTTGTATTTCTTTCATTAAATAATTTACTTGCATTTCTAATTCTTTTATTCGAGCTTCCTCAGATGTTTTAACAGAACCGTCCTTAGAAGCGTTATTATAATTTTGATACTCTTCCCGTTGAAGTTCTTCAAGCGCAAGGTAGGAAGCGTAAAATTCGATTATCCCTCCAATTAGAGAGAGAGCACCTCCAAATGCACCTAGCTTAGCAATAAATAATTCGTTTTTACTAGAGGTATCTTCACCTTCAATATCTGTGATTGGGTTATTTACAATAGGGCGTTGATTAGGCGGAATGATAATAGGTCGATTTTGAAATTGCACGGTTCCCCTCCTCTATTGCCATTCTCTCTGTATTGTATGTCATGACAAAGTGAAAGGAGACTAAGTTAATCTTTTAAAATAAAAAAGAAGCCTAAAGACGATGCAGTCTAAAGGACTTCATACAAATAATGTTTTATGATTTATTTAAAATAAAAGAAATAGCGGTTGAAAATTTATATTGTCGTCTAGATATACTATTCATTTTATCTAGTTCGTCTCGATTAATTAATTGAATACCGTTAGATTTTGCTAAATTTTTAGCTGGGGTAGTGTAGTATTGGTTCGTAACAACGATGCCTACATCAGCTCGATAGTGTTTAATCGCACCAGCTACTTCTTGAACAGCGCGGATACCTGCTTTTTTATTTAAACACTTAGCTTGGACGACAAATGTTTTTTTTCCCTTCTTTAAAATCAAATCTGCTCCATAATCCTTAGATTTTTTAGTTAGCTTCACCTTATATCCATGTCTTTCATAAAGCTGTTTTAAGTACCTTTCAAATTCTTGCCCTGTCATTTCATCAATTTCATGAAGCTCCAATAATTTATTTTTAGTAAAAAAGGATTTTACAAAATAAAAGATTGGTTTAAATAATTTGCTCAAAATTTTATAAACAAACATTCTCACAGGTTTATAAATACATGTAATGACGATTGCTAATAATAGATAAAAAGAAAAATCAGTTACGCTCGGTTGAACAGATAGCGAATTTAACATTGCTATCAAAATACAAAAAGCAAAAATACTAAGAATTAAAAACTCTGTTACTTTTGTTTCTTTCACTTTTACCTTTTGTTTTCTCATCGATGACATCCTTTTGCTAATATATTATGAAATTATTTTGTTTAATTAACGCTTTAATATACGTTGTCATTTTTTACAGAAATAACAATCTATAAAGTAAACAAAGAATACTTATACTACACACTGAGGTGAAAAATGGTGTATAAATTATTGTCCCATAACGACCTGGATGGTGTAGGTTGTGGTATATTAGCAAAGCTCGCTTTTGATAAAGATGTGAAGGTTCGATATAATTCCATTGCTTCTTTAAATCGTGAAATTGAATATTTTTTAGAAAATGATTCGCCAGATACTTTTTTATTTATTACTGATCTTTCACCAAATGAGGAAAATGAGAAACGATTAACTAGTCATTATGCAGAACATGAAAATATTCAACTGATTGATCATCATAAAACGGCATTACATTTAAATGAGCAAGATTGGGGGTATGTTTTAGTAGAGGATGAAGATGGCAAGCTCGCTTCAGCAACCTCATTATTTTATGAATATTTAGTATCAAACAAATATTTGAATCCAACAGAAGCGATTTCTGAATTTGTCGAATTAGTTCGGCAGTATGATACGTGGGAATGGGAAAAGAATGAAAATCAAAAAGCCCACTCTTTAAATTCTTTGTTTTTCTTAGTATCGATTGACGAGTTTGAAGAAATGATGATTGAACGTCTAAAATCAAGCGATCATTTTGATTTTGATGAATTCGAAAAGCGATTACTAAATATGGAAGAAGATAAAATTGAACGTTACATTAATAGGAAAAAACGTGAAATTGTTCAAGCAAAAATCGGAAAACATTATGTTGGCATTGTTTATGCGGAATCTTATCATTCTGAATTGGGAAATGAGTTAGGAAAGGAATTTGCTCATCTTGATTATATAGCTATGCTCAGCTTAGGTGGAAAACGCATTTCTTTTCGTACCATCCATGATCATGTAGATGTTTCGGAAGTAGCTGGAACTTATGGTGGTGGTGGGCATCAAAAAGCTTCAGGATCTTCCTTAACTGAAAAAGCATTTAAACAATTTGTAACAGATACGTTTAATTTAGAATCTCTACATGCGGATGCAAAACGTAATCGTTATAATATAAAAGAATCATCCTTTGGTACGTTATATCAAAATCGTAGAGATGACTTGTTTTTCCTATATCAGAAAAACGGAAAATGGCACATTAAACAAAATAAGAAAAAGTTATCTGATTCCTTTATTAGTTTTGCTGAAGGAGAAAAGTTCTTAAAACGAAACTTTGAAGCATGGTTAGTAAAAGATGAATTCTTTGTGGAGTATTTAATAAATGAAGTTAAAAAGAAGGAGTAGTAAATGAGTAAATCATTGCTACTCTTTTTTTGTTGAAAGAAAAGAGTATTTTTTTAAGATTTACCCAGCTTCAATAAGTAAATTGTATTGAATTTTCTTAATTTGATGCCGATTAAAAAGGTGTACAAATGGATTGTATAAGGATAAAATAGTTGAGACTTTAGTAATATAATGGTTTAGTGTAATGAAATGGATTTGATATAAAAAGTGGTGAAATTGATGAATGGAAATCCTAGTGACATTGAATATATTAATCGAATATTTAATGAACTAACTGACAATATTATTGTACTAAATAAACTTAGAAACATATTATACATAAATCCTCAAGCAATGAGGCTGTTTGAGTTAAGTAATGTTAACGAACTAATTGGACAACCAATTAATACAATCTTTGTAGACTTGTTCGATTCAGAAGAAAATAATATTTATACTGCAATGAAAAAAGCAAACGAGTCTTTCCTAGTAGATGTAAAGATAGAGCGAGTACATTTAGGGGATAACGCATACGAGATTCTTCTTTTGAAAACGATTGAACAAAATAAATTAGATGAGATTAATAAAAGGAAAATTTGCTTTTTTGATATGATGAGAAATGTTCAAAATGGCATTTTCTGTATGGAGAAAAATAAAGAGGGCCAATTTATTTATACAATGGCAGTTGGAAAACTTTTAGAGGAAATCGGTGTAGGGTGTAACACATTGATAGACAAAACGCCATCTGAAGTGTTTCCAAATGAAATCGCGCTACTTAAAGAAGAGCATTATAAGAAAGCATTCAAAGGATTTCATACAACATATGAGGTGAAGATAAAAAACAAACTTCTATATGTTGATGTCACACCTGTAAAAAATGGAAAAGAAGTTACGGGATTAGTTGGAACAGTAACGGACTTTTCGGAATTAAGAACAACGCAACAAGAGCTCCTTATTAATGAAGAAAGATTTCAAACGTTATTTAAGTATAGCCAAGACTATATCATTATCCTTAGTAAGAATGGCGATACAATTAATATGAATCCAAGTGCATTAGAATTTTTAGGATTAACAAATGAGGACATTTCAAGTTTTAGTTTATATGATATTATTCCAAGTAGTGATCAAGTACGAGTAAGAATCCATTTCGAACAAGCTACTCTAGGATATGCTCAAAATTTTGAACTTGGCTATAACCGTGAGAATGATAGAGAAGTATATTTTAATATCACACTATTTCCAATTATTGTTGATTCCAATATTCAAGGAGTATATTTGGTAGCAAAGGATATTACAGAGCAGAAGAAAAATCAATTTAGAAATGCATATTTAGCTCAGCATGATGAATTAACTACTCTTCCAAATAGAAGATGGATGGAAAGTAAACTTAATGAATCATTACAACATGCAAAACTACAGAATAAGAATCTTGCTGTACTTTATATCGATTTAGATCGGTTTAAATCCATTAATGATACGTTAGGGCATTATATTGGCGATCAATTACTGAAACAATTTGCTATGCGCTTAGTTCAGTGTGTTGGGGATAATCATGTTTCCCGTATGGGTGGGGATGAGTTTATGGTCCTGATACCAGATACAATAGGTAAAATTGAAGCGACCGAAATAGCAGATACGATTTTAAAAAGTTTAACCAGACCATTTTATATAGAAGATTTTGAATTATTTATTACAACGAGTATCGGGATTAGTATGTTTCCGTCTACAGGAAACGATGGTATAGATTTAATGAAAAAGGCAGACATTGCTTTGTATAAAGCAAAAGAATTTGGCCGTAACATGTATCAACTGTACGATGTATCGATGAATAATAAAAATTATCAATCGTTAATTTTGGAAAGAGATTTGCGAAAAGCCATATTAAATGAAGAATTTATCGCTTATTTCCAACCAAGAGTAGATGCAAGTTCAGGTAAAGTAATTGGCGCAGAAGCATTAATTCGTTGGAATCATCCGGTTGTTGGATTAATTTCTCCAGGTGAATTTATACCTCTTGCAGAAGAAACAGGACTTATCATACCAATGGGGAAATGGATGAAAAAGAGAGTATGTGAACAGTTAGTTACATGGAGAGAAGCAGGACTTCCTATCGTGCCAATTAGTGTGAATATTAGTTCTCAGCGGTTTTTACAAAAAAACTTTGCCATGGATATTCGAGAGTTATTGGAAGAGTATAATCTAGAAGGTAAATATTTAGAAATTGAAATTACAGAGAATTCAATTATGAAAAATGAAGAAACGGTAACAAAGACTTTAAGGGAATTAAAGGAACTTGGTGTGAAAATTTTTATTGATGACTTTGGTACAGGCTATTCTTCTTTTAATTATTTAAAAACTTTCCAAATTGATGGTGTAAAGATTGACCGTTCTTTTATTCAGAACATATCATCAGAATCTGAAAATGCGAGTATCACGACAGCAATGATTAAAATGGCGCAACATTTAAAATTAGACGTCATCGCAGAAGGTGTGGAAACTGAAGGGGAATTAAATTATTTACTTGAACAAAATTGTAATGAAATGCAGGGTTTCTTCTTTGGAAGACCATGCCCAATTGACGAATTTGAATGTAATTTTTTAAAAGTATAAATTTTGTTAAAGCTTAGAATGTCTTATTGGCATTTTAGGCTTTTTTCCTTGTAATCCATAAAATTGTAAATTGTTCTATAGCTCATGTATGATTGATTTAACGATAGAACTACTAGGAGTGATTTGGGGATGGAAATTGGACTAACTACCTTTGTTGAAACAACACCCGATGTAAAAACAGGTAAAGTAATTAGTCATGCAGAACGTATTCAACAAGTTTTAGAAGAAATTATTTTGGCAGATGAAGTGGGATTAGATGTATATGGTGTAGGTGAACATCATCGAAAAGACTATGCTTGTTCTACACCGGCAGTACTATTGGCTGCAGCAGCTTCACGAACAAAAAATATTCGCTTAACAAGTGCAGTTACCGTATTATCTTCTGATGATCCAGTACGTGTTTTTCAAGAGTTTTCAACGGTAGATGCCATTTCAAATGGTCGTGCTGAAATTATGGCGGGTCGCGGGTCTTTTATCGAATCTTTCCCGCTTTTCGGCTATGATTTAAAAGATTACGATGAGTTATTTGAGGAGAAATTGGATTTACTCCTTCAAATAAGAGAGAATGAAATCATTAATTGGGAAGGTCGCCACCGTTCATCTATTCCAAATAGAGGCGTTTATCCACGACCGGTTCAAGATCCATTACCAGTATGGATAGCAAGCGGTGGTACGCCGCAATCAGTAGCCCGTGCAGGTATGCTTGGTTTACCGTTAGCACTAGCGATTATTGGTGGAAGTCCGTTGCAGTTTGCAGCCCTTGTGAAGTTATATTATCGTTCCGCTGAAAAGGCAGGACATGACATTTCAAAATTAACTGTTGCATCACACTCCCATGGGTTTGTTGCCCAAACAACAGAAGAAGCGGTCGAAAAGTTCTTCCCACCGACACAATACGCAATGAATGTATTAGGAAGAGAGCGCGGTTGGGGACCATATACGCGGGACACTTTTGATTATGCTAGAAGTTTAGAAGGAGCTCTGTATACTGGTGATGTAAAAACAGTGGCAGAAAAAATTATATCACTCCGTAAAAAAGTTGGTATTACTCGTTTTATGCTCCATTGCCCAGTCGGGTCGATGCCTCATGAGGATGTTATGAAATCCATAGAATTATTTGGGAAAGAAGTAGCTCCAATGGTTCGAGAAGAAGTTGCTCGTTGGGAAGCAGCGGGAATGCCTGAAGATTAATATTGAATCAAAAGCTAGTGAATGACTCATTAGCTTTTGATTTGCTAAAGCATCAATCTATTTTTCTCTTAAATATCAGTTCGAAAAAGGCAGACATCCCGTACGCAGCAACACTTGGTGAAAAGATTTGAACTAACTCCCACCCTTGCTTTTCATGCTCTACTACTATTTCATGATAATCTTCTTTTGGTTTCTTTCCGAAATTTGTTAAATCTATTTTTACGAATTTATGCTCATACATTATAAACACCCCTTTTAACAATAAATTTTAAATGAAGTAGACATTTCTGTATATATATTAAATTCCAATTTTTTGAATTTAATAAGCATATTGTAGCCTTTCCCACTCTCTACATCTCAGGTCTTAGATTAAATTACGTTTTAGGGCCATTTTGTTTTCAATTTATTTTTTGTATCCTTTAATTACATCAAATAAAGATTGAAAGGACGATAATTTTGAATAAAAAATTTTTTATCATTGGGATTTTGCTTATTGCAATTGTCACGGTGACTGTAATAAATATTGTTTCTAAAAATATTCCAAAAGAAGTGGAAATAAAACAAAATTTCTCTCATGTAGAGGTAGATACGGACAATTCGGATATTATTTTTATTGCTTCTAAAGATAAAACAGCAAAAGTAGAGCTTGAAAATAGTAATAACAAGTATGAACTAATTGCAAATGTGCATGGTGATACGTTAGAGGTTGAGATCGAGCATAAATGGTTCAGACTATTTTCTTTTAATTTCTTTTCAAAAACACCGACATTAGTAATTTATCTACCGGAAAATATTTCTGGAACGATTACTGCAGAGACGGCGAATGGTTCAATCGAAGCTGACAAACTTTCTGCTAAAGAAATGACTGTAGAAACGAATAACGGTGAAGTCTATTTAAGTAATTTAAAAGTTTCATCCCTTTATATTGAATCAGATAATGGGGAAGTCTTTTTAGAAAATATCGATGGTAAAATTGTAGGGGAGTCTTCCAATGGTGATATTTCACTTGTAAATGATACTTTAAATCAACCGGTAAATCTTGAAACAAATAATGGGACAATTTCAATTCAAACAAAAAATGAACCTAAAAATGTGACAGTTGAAGTAGAAACTGATAATGGTGAGATTTCGATTTTTGGTAACGCAAATGCAAAAACTGTATTTGGGAAAGGAAAAGAGTTAGTTAAGTTAAGTTCTAATAATGGGGATATTATTGTAGAATAGTAGAATTTTAAATGTTGAAAGAGGAAGAAGAAAGCTGGTAAATTTAAAGAATCTTCCTCTTTCTTATAATTAATTTTTTCACACTTATCTAACATCCGAAGTCACCTTTTCCACCTCCATAATATATACCACAATACGTATTTTCCTAAAGGAATTAAGTGAGGGAAAAAGAATACAATAAATAGTATTGATTAAAAAGTTTTCCACTCGATAGAAACGCAAAACTTTAAGTAAAGGTGAGTCATTTATATGAACGATGTGTTGGTGATTGATGCTGATTTAGCTTATCAACGTGCTGAACAGAAAGCAGAGAAGTATTTTAATGATTTAGTCAAAGAAATAAAAGAAAAAACATATGACCAAACCTTAATTAATGATTTTCTATCGTGGAAAGGTAATCATATTCATCATCCAAAATTCTTTTCTTATTTTAGTAGAAAAAATCGAAAACCAAGTTCAAAAGAGTATCATCAATATATTCAATGGCTTGATATGACCAATAAATTAGAAGGTTATTTGGATCGAAGTGTATCTTACTTATATTTGCGAGATTTAGGGAAGAAATTAAATGACCCTAAAACAGAGGAGAAAATTCAAAAGGAAGTTGCGCGGTTAAAAAATCAATTAACTATTTCCTCTCGTAATGAGAAAAGTGGATTTTTCAATATAAGTCATTTGTTTCGCAAAGCACAAAAAGAAGGAATCGACCATACTTTTGTTTGGCTAATGGATAAATTGAATGGGGTTGCTAGAAATATTCCAGAAGGATTAGATGCAGTGAATGCGCGAAGAAAGCTTATTAAAATTATTGCCGGAGTATTAATGCATACTGCAGATGAGATGGATGAAGATGTTTCAGTCAACCGTGAAAATAAATTGGATCAGGCGATTCGGCTAGGGTACTCTTATGGTATAACTTATCCTTTCATAGATGATTTGTTGGATTCTCAAATACTATCAGAACAAGAAAAAATCAACTTCTCTGAAATCATACGAACTGCATTAGTGACAGGAAACGTTCCAGCACTTGGGCAAGAATGGTCAGTAGAGAGACTTCAATTTATGCAATATATTCATTCAGAACTGCAGGAAGCGTTTGAATATATAAAGTCCCACCAATCTCATGAAAACATTCATAAATTTTTCGAGCAAGCGTATGTTTTTTTTAATTCTCAAGAAGTCGACCGAAGAAAGAATCTTACAAATGCCCATTATTCTAATGAAGAAATTTATTTACCTATTATTTTAAAATCCTCCTCCTCAAGATTAATTTCACGCTCAATTCTCACTGTTTCCGATGATGAAGGATTTGAAAATCGGATATTTTTATATGGGATTTACAATCAACTTGCGGATGATTTTGCTGATATGTTTGATGATATGGAAGATGGGGCAGTGACGCCATACACTTATTATTTGAAGCATCATAAATATCGTTCAGATTTAATTAACCCCTTTGAAATGTATTGGGCAGTCATTGTAAACCTTATACACAATGTCTATGAATCTGACCCGAAAACTAAAGATGTAATATTAAACCGAGCAATCAATGGGTTGAAGCGGTTTAAAGAAAAACATGGACAACGAAAATATAAAGAAGTAATGAGTCAATTTGCCTCAGGATTTGCTTTTAATAAAGTACTACAAAGAATGGTAGATTTAGCCGATGATGTTGACTTTTTTGATAAATTACTACGCGATCATATGATAACAAGTTTGAAAAATGAAAGTGATGAGCAAGAACAATTTAAGGAAACCATTGAGTCTGTGAGGGAACATTTAAATCAACATTTAGAAATTTCCAGAGACGCTCAAATTACGAGTTTTAAAGATAAAATAAACGAAGCAGCAAATTATAGTTTATCCAGTGGTGGAAAAAGGTTAAGACATATTATTACTTGGTTTACTGGAGTAAAACTATATGGGTTGAATGAAGACTCCATACTTCCGCTACTTAAGTCACTAGAATATATGCATACCGCTTCACTCATTTTTGATGACTTACCTTCTCAAGATAATGCTTTGTTAAGAAGAGGACGTAGAACGGTACATGAAGTATACAATGTAGCAATTGCAGAATTAACAGGTATATTTTTAACTCAAAAGGCAATTGAAGAACAATGTATACTTAATAGTTTTCAAACAGAAACGATATTAAAGCTAATTCAATATACAGCCCAGATAACTTCGAATATGTGTAAGGGCCAGATGATGGATTTAGAATCAAAAGAGAAGACTTTAACATTAGAACAATTAAATACCATGTGTTTTTATAAAACCGGGTTAGGCTTTGAAGCAGCTTTAGTGATGCCAGCTATTTTAGCAAATGCAAAGGAAACTGATATACAAGCATTGAAAAAATATGCCAAACATGCAGGAATCGCCTTTCAAATTAAAGATGATTTACTTGATGTGGAAGGGAATACGGTTGAATTAGGGAAACAAGCAGGAAAAGACAATGAGAATAATAATTCTACTTTTGTTTCAGTCTTGGGTGTTGAAAAGGCTAAAATCGAAATGTATGAGCATTACAGCTTAGCACTAGAGGCGTTAGAAGAGATACCGTCTAACACGAATTTCTTAAAATATATATTAAATTACTTGATTTATAGAGATAACTAAACAGGGTTTCCATGGGATATAATAACCACGGAAACCCTGTTTTTATTGAATTTGTTCTATTTTATTACTATGGCTATTTGCAATCGTTTCCTTTTTTCCATAGAAGTTCACTATGATCACCCCTGATATCGCGATTAGACCTCCGATAAGGGAAAGGAAGGAAGGCAACTCACTTAACCAAATCCAAGCGACAATGATTGCAATCACTGGTTCAAGGTAAAGAATACTTGATATAGAACTAGCATTGGCAAGAGATAACGCCATTGCCCAAGTTAAGTAAGCGATAGCAGTAGGGAAGATACCAATATAAATTGAGGTTAAATTTGCCTCTAAAGTAGCTGTTTGGAGAGTTGTCAATAACCCAGGTGCAAAAATTAAAAATGGAATAGTTCCTGCCCAAGTACAATAAGCTGTTAATTCAATCGCACTGTATCTAGTGAAAAATGGTTTTTGGTACACAAAAAAGAGGGAGGTCGCAATCGCTGCGAGTAGTGTTAAAAATACACCAGGTGCAATACCAAAGGATGTATCACCAGAACCAATCGCAATTAAAAGTATGCCGATAAACCCAAATCCTAATCCAACCCAACCAATTTTTCCTAATCGTTCTTTTAAAATGATTATCGCTAGAATCGTTGTGAAGATTGGTCCAGAACCGATTAACATACCTGCTGTTCCTGCACTAATGGTTAATTGTCCATTCGTAGCACAAATATGATACCCACTAATTCCAATCCAACCTAGGAGCATAATTTTCCAAAAGTCTTCCTTCTTTGGTAAACGAATTTTAAAACTTGGAATACAAGCGAGTATCGCAAAAATTACAGATGCTAATAGAAAACGAAATAAAATAAGATGTCCTGCAGAAAAGCCTCCACTTAAGCTAACACTATTTGCCGCGAAGGTTGATCCCCATATAACAACAGTGAAAAGTCCTAATAATAATGCTTTTGAATTCAATTACTTTCACCATACTTTCTACAATAAATCATAGAAACAATCTTCTCACGTTCTCTATCATATTAGCAATATTTTTTTGTGGCTATTACAAAAGATAAATGAGCCCATAATGGACAACAAAAAAGAGAGTTTAACTTCAACTCTCAAAATTACTAAACTATAAATTTAGAATGAAATAATCATGCCGTCTTTTCCTGCATATGTGCCAATGGCTGCGCCCATGTAATTGACAATAATCTTTTTCGGATTAAATCGATGGAAAAGATTTTGCTTTAATGCTTCCACTTCTTCTAAATTTCCGGTATGGGAAATTCCAATTGTTACATTGGAAAAGTCTTTCCCCCTTTCTTGAAGGAGTTCGAATATGCGATTTTGAAGTTTTTTCTTCCCACGGATTTTTTCATACACTTCAACTTTTCCGCCTTCAACTCTTTCTAATATAACTTTAATATTTAAAATCTTTGCTAAAGAACCTTCAAATTTACTTAATCGTCCGCCTTTGACAATGTTCTCTAAAGTATTTAGTATGACAAGGATATTCATATTATCTCGGTATTCAGTCAGGTTTTTAACGATTTCCTCTACTGAAAGCCCCTGTTTCACAAGTTCCGCTGCTCGAATTACTTGTAAACCGTGTCCAAGGGAAGCTGCTAATGTATCAAAAATCGTTACATTTGAACAATTAGCTAATTCCTTCCCAATGCAAGCTGATTGATAAGTTCCACTTAGTCCAGAAGACACTGTTAAACATAAAATGTCTATATCTTTATCGTATTTAGAAAAGCTATCTACAAATGTTGCTGGAGAAGGTTGAGAAGTTTTTGGAAGTTTATTGGAACTAAACATTTTTTCTAAAAACTCCTCTGAAGAAATATCTACCTTTTCTTTATAATCTTTGCCATCAAGTGTAACGGTGATTGGGATCACATCTATGTCATATTGTTCTATGTATTTAACAGGTAAGTCTGCAGAACTATCTGTTATGATTTTTATCATTTCTGAAAACCCCTTCGATTATTAATAGGTGATATCTATTATAAACATTATACAAATTTAGATAAATCAAAATTGACTATACATTGTAAAAAAACCCCCATCTCATTTAAAGATGGGGTATGGTTCATTAATAAAACTTCTTCTTACCTTGTTCATCTTTTAAAATTTCAACGGCCTCTCTAAATCGAAGGGAATGGACAATTTCACGTTCACGGAGGAATTTTAAACCATCATTTAAATCTGGGTCATCAGATAAATCAATAATCCATTGATAAGTAGCGCGGGCTTTTTCTTCAGCGGCAATATCTTCATAAAGGTCTGCTATTGGGTCACCTTTTGCTTGAATATACGTAGCTGTCCATGGTACCCCAGATGCATCGTGATAGAATAACGCTCGATCGTGGTTTACGTAATGGTCTCCTAAACCTGCTGCTTTCATCATCTCTGGTGTCGCATCTTTCGTCAGTTTATACACCATCGTTGCAATCATCTCTAAATGTGAGAACTCTTCCATTGCAATGTCATTTAATAATCCAATAACTTTGTCAGGAATGGTATAACGTTGATTCATATAACGTAAAGCAGCTGCAAGTTCGCCGTCAGCTCCTCCATATTGCTCAATCAAAAACTTCGCAAGCATTGGGTTACATTGACTTACTCTAACGGGATATTGGAGTTTCTTTTCATAGTAAAACATCCCTTTATTTTCTCCCCTCACATTCAACATGAATTAATAAAACTTGAAATTTGCATTTTCAAGATGACTAATAGCTGTTGCTCATTAGAAGTTTTTTCAGTGCCATCTAGAGCTGAACGTGCTCCGGTTTTCGGAATGTCTAGCTGCGGCGGCTAGCTCCTCGACAACTTCAGAATCGTCTGCAAGGGCAAATAGCGCCCTTTTGCCGATTCTTCCAGTTGTTGTCGGAGCTGGTTGAGCCGCCTCCGCTTTTCGGATTGTCTAGCTCCGCGCGTTAGCCGTTCGGAAACTTCGACTTCCTCCTGCGTGTGCGAGCACACTTATCAGAAGTCTCCGAAGTACATGGATGTACAAGTGCCGACAATGCCACAAAGGAAGTTTGCGACGAGTAATCGCAGGAGCAGGATGTGGTGTTTTTGTCGGCCAGTTTCTGTCACGGCTGAACGAACGTGCTCCGCTTTTCTAATGTCTAGCTGCGGCGGCTAGCTCCTCGGACACTTCAACTTCCTCCTACGCGTGTAAACACGCTTGTCGGAAGTCTCCAGTGTCTGTCGGAGCTGGTCGAGCCGCCTTCGCTTTTCGGATTGTCTAGCTCCGCGCGTTAGCCGTTCGGAAACTTCGACTTCCTCCTGCGTGTGCGAGCACACTTATCAGAAGTCTCCAGTTTCTGTCACGGCTGAACGAACGCGCTCCGCTTTTCTAGACTTGCCATGGCCATGGGGTGTCGTCTATGTCCCATGGGTAGTTGGAGTAGCTTCTTCCAAAGTTCATGAGCGGGCCGAATTTTTTCTCGAATTCTACTTTTAGTTGCATACTCTTTTTGGCTAATTCATTAAATTGTTTTATTGCATCTAAATCGTTTGGGTGGGTGTCAAGGTAAAGGTTTAATTCTACAATGGCGAAGTCGATTGCTTGTAGTTCCTCAAGGCATTGATAGTATTCTGGTGGCATTTGTTTAGCCATGTTTTTTCACCCCTTTATTTGGATCAGGATAAGGGCTATATAATTGTGGCCAAAGTGTACCGTGCATCAATGCTTGCTTCGGAGTAAATTGTTGTAGTCCTGGAGGTTGGAAATTCATATAGAGTTGTGGAGGTGTATTATAACTTTTTACTCGTATTGGTTTACACGGATCAAAAGGACCCACATACGGTTCCCAATACTTATATTCTGAATGCATAAAATCCTCCTTTCATTTGCACTAACTTATGTGTATGAATGGAAAAATTCAATTATTCCCAGAAAAGTCTTATACAAATTGTGAAGAAATAGAAGAACATGATTTTATTGAGTTGTTCTATTTAAATAGACTTTTAATTTATTAAATAGAGCCTTTTAATTTTTTCCATTAAATAACTAAAAATTTATTAGGCATTATATAAAAGGCAATTTAATATGATGGTAAAGAGCTCACTGATTTTTAGATTCAGCGAAGCTCTTTTATTCTATATAAATCAAGGGCATTAACTGTACTAATGAAAAGACCTAAATTCATCTCAAGTATTCGGTATCATTTGTGGACTAACTTCATACTATGTAAAAAAGCCCTGAATGGAGGGAGAACTATCGATATTTTAAGCAGGGTAAAACGCTATAGAGAAGAAGAGAATCAACTGAAATGGGAAGGTACTTTTGCTGAATACTTAGAAATCGTTAAGCAAAGACCAGAAGTTGCACAAACAGCTCATTCACGTGTCTACAATATGATTAAAAGTGCTGGTGTACTAGAAAAAGATGGTCAAAAAATGTACCAGTTCTTTGGGAGAGAGATTTTTGGTTTAGAGTCTGCACTTGAAAGACTTGTAGAGGAATATTTCCACCCAGCAGCAAGAAGATTAGATGTTCGAAAGCGTATTCTATTATTGATGGGTCCAGTTAGTGGTGGTAAATCGACTATTGTTACATTGCTGAAAAGAGGTCTTGAGCAATACTCACGGACTGATGAAGGGGCAGTTTATGCAATTAAAGGTTGTCCAATGCATGAAGACCCTCTACATCTGATTCCACATCATCTAAGAGAAGATTTCTATAAAGAATATGGAATTCGAATTGAGGGAAGTTTATCTCCATTAAATACAATGCGTTTAGAGCAAGAATATGGAGGACGCATTGAAGATGTTATGGTTGAACGAATCTTCTTCTCTGAGGATCGTCGTGTAGGTATTGGAACATTTACTCCATCAGATCCAAAGTCTCAGGATATCGCGGATTTAACGGGTAGTATTGACTTTTCAACGATTGCGGAATACGGGTCTGAATCGGATCCACGTGCATACCGTTTTGATGGGGAGCTCAATAAAGCGAACCGCGGTATGATGGAATTCCAAGAGATGTTGAAGTTAGATGAAAAATTCTTATGGCACTTATTATCATTAACACAAGAAGGTAACTTTAAAGCTGGGCGTTTTGCGTTAATTAGCGCGGACGAACTCATCGTAGCCCATACAAACGAAACAGAATATCGTTCGTTTATTTCAAATAAAAAGAATGAAGCGTTACATTCACGTATCATCGTTATTCCAATTCCTTATAATCTGAAGGTGAGTGAAGAGGAACGCATTTATGAAAAAATGATTCGTGAAAGTGATATGGCACATGTTCATATTGCACCACATGCGTTACGAGCAGCTGCCATATTCTCTGTATTAACAAGATTAGAAGTTCCGAAAAAAGCAGGCATTGACCTTGTTAAGAAAATGCGTCTATATGACGGTGAAGCTGTAGAAGGTTATAACTCTGTCGATGTTGAGGAATTGAAAAAAGAATATCCAAATGAAGGTATGCATGGGGTTGACCCGCGTTATGTTATTAACCGAATTTCTTCTGCAATCATACGTAAAGAAGTACCTTCAATTAACGCGTTAGATGTTCTTCGTGCTTTAAAAGATGGACTTGATCAGCATGCGTCTATTTCTGACGAAGATCGCGAAAAGTATATGAATTACATTGCAGTTGCAAGAAGAGAATATGATGAAATTGCGAAAAATGAAGTACAAAAGGCGTTTGTGTATTCTTATGAAGAATCCGCGAAACACTTAATGAATAATTACCTTGATAACGTTGAGGCATTCTGTAATAAGAATAAGCTGCGCGATCCACTTACTGGTGAAGAAATGAATCCAGATGAAAAACTAATGCGTTCGATAGAAGAACAAATTGGTGTTTCTGAAAATGCAAAACGGGCATTCCGTGAAGAGATTTTAATTCGATTATCTGCATTTGCACGAAAAGGTAAACGTTTCGACTATAACTCTCATGAAAGATTGCGAGAAGCGATTCAGAAGAAACTGTTTGCTGATTTAAAAGATGTTGTGAAAATTACAACATCATCAAAAACACCTGATGAATCTCAACTTAAGAAAATTAATGAAGTAGTAGCACGTCTAATTGATGAGTATGGTTACGACTCTACTTCTGCAAATGAATTATTAAGATATGTAGGAAGTTTATTAAATAGGTAATATATTGGTGCGAGTGTCCATAAAATTTAGGACACTCATTTTTTTCTTCATTCACCTAGTTCATGCAAAATTATAAGAAAAATATGAGTTGATTGTAAGAATGTAGTGAAAACTGTCAGAAAATTTGCATATTATAAAAAAAGTGATTTTTCCATAAGTTTTGGGAAACTTCATTAGAGATGGGTGAGGATAAAAATGAGTGAAAATCAGAATCGAAACTTTGTCGTCTCTCAGGAAAATTGGTCACTCCATCGTAAAGGGTACCAAGATCAACAGCGTCATATGGAAAAAGTGAAGGATGCCATTAAGAATAACTTGCCTGATTTGATTAGTGAAGAAAGTATAATTATGTCAAATGGCCGTGAAGTAATCAAAATACCAATTCGTTCTTTAGAAGAATATAAGATTCGTTATAACTATGGAAAATCTAAACATGTAGGGCAAGGGCAAGGAGATAGTAAAATTGGCGATGTTGTAGCCCGTGATGGAAAACCAGGTCAACAGGCAGGTAAAGGTCAAAAAGCAGGGGATCAACCTGGAAATGATTATTATGAAGCGGAAGTAAGTTTAGAAGAAGTGCAAAATGTTTTGTTTAAAGAGTTGGAATTACCGAACCTTAAGCAAAAAGAAATGGCGGATATCACAACAGAAAAAATTGAATTTAACGATATTCGCAAAAAAGGACTTATGGGTAATATTGACAAAAAGAAAACAATTTTAACTGCGATTAAGCGCAATGCAATGAAAGGGAAAGCGCAAATAGTACCGATTACGAATGATGACCTACGATTTAAAACGTGGGATGAAGTGAAAAAGCCAGAAACAAGAGCCGTTGTATTGGCGATGATGGATACAAGTGGATCGATGGGTAGTTTTGAGAAGTTTTGTGCAAGAAGCTTCTTTTTCTGGATGACTCGATTTTTACGTACAAAATATCAATCAGTAGATATTGAGTTCATTGCTCATCATACAGAAGCGAAGATTGTAACAGAAGAAGAATTCTTTACAAAAGGAGAAAGTGGAGGAACGATTTGTTCATCTGCCTACTCTAAAGCGTTGGAATTAATTGATTTAAAATACAATCCTGTTCGTTACAATATTTATCCAGTGCATTTCTCTGATGGTGAGAACTTCTCCACGGATAATGAGAAGTGTTTCAAGCTAGTTCAACAATTAATGGATGTTTCAAGTATGTTTGGCTATGGGGAAGTAAATCCAAATAATCGTTATTCTTCTTTAATGTCTACATTTAAACGCATTGATGATCCAAAGTTCCGTCATTACGTGATAAGACAGAAAAAAGATGTATATGAAGCGTTGAAAAGCTTTTTCCAAAAACAAGAGACAATCATCTAAGAGAGGGGAAATGGCAGCAATTATTAATAGTGGGGTGAGAATAGATGGAAAAAGAGCTTCATAAAGCAATAGAAGAGATTACTGAAATTGCAGTTGGATTTGGCCTAGATTTTTTCCCTATGCATTACGAAATTTGTCCAGCTGAAATTATTTATACAATCGGTGCATATGGAATGCCAACCCGCTTCTCCCATTGGAGCTTCGGTAAACAATTTCATAAGATGAAAATTCAGTATGATTTAGGCTTAAGCCAGATTTATGAGCTTGTTATTAATTCGAATCCTTGTTATGCATTTTTGCTCGATACGAATACCCTTACACAAAATAAACTGATCATTGCACACGTATTAGCCCATTGTGATTTCTTTAAAAATAATGTTCGGTTCTCCAATACACGCAGAGATATGGTGGAAAGTATGACTGCCACTGCAGAACGGATTGCGAACTATGAAATTCTTTATGGAAAAGATGAAGTAGAACAGTTTTTAGATGCAGTGTTGGCGATACAAGAGCATATTGATCCATCCCTTGTTAGACCGACATTGCTTGATTATGAAGACGAATTAGATAATGAAGAGGATATTGTCGCACCAAGATCTGAATTTGATGACTTATGGTCTTTGGATAAGTTAGGTAAGAAAGAAGAACCTGGTTCGAAAATTCGTTATAAAAAGAAAAAGTTCCCTCCAAAACCGGAAAAAGACTTATTAATGTTCATCGAGATGCATAGCCGTGAGCTAGAGGAATGGCAACGGGATATTTTAACAATGATGCGGGAAGAAATGCTTTATTTCTGGCCTCAACTTGAAACAAAAATTATGAATGAAGGTTGGGCTTCATACTGGCATCAACGAATTATGCGAGAGCTCAATTTAACGACTGATGAAACGATTGAATATGCAAAGTTAAATGCGGGCGTAGTACAGCCTTCAAAAACATCCATCAATCCTTATTATCTTGGTTTAAAGATTTTTGAAGATATTGAAAGACGTTATAATAACCCCACTGAAGAAATGAGAAAGTTGGGGGTAAAACCGAATTCAGGCCGCGAAAAAATCTTTGAAGTACGTGAGATTGAATCAGATATTTCTTTCATCCGTAATTATTTAACAAAAGAATTAGTTGAACAAGAGGATATGTACTTGTTTGAGAAAAAAGGAAATGAATATAAAATTACGGATAAAGATTATGAAAACGTAAGAGATCAACTCGTTTCAATGCGTGTAAATGGTGGTTTCCCATATATCGTTGTTGAAAACGGTGATTATTTAAGAAATGGAGAACTGTATCTAAAACACGGCTATGAAGGAATGGAATTAGACCCTCATTATTTAGAACATGTTCTTCCATATATCTATCAACTTTGGGGCAGACCTGTTCATTTAGAAACCTTCGTAGAAAATAAGCCTGTACTTTACACATATGATGGCAAACGAAATTATCGAAAAGCATTGTAATGAGTTATATTATATAGTTTGGGGCAGAAGAGGTTTCAGCACAGTAAACAACGAGATTGTAGGATTCTGCTATCTCGTTGTTTTTTTATCTAATTTATAAAGGTAAAGGAAGAGCATTGGTGTTAAGGGATTGTGTAGTCGTAACTTAATTATAGGAACCAAAACTCGTTGTTCGTAGTGGAGGCTGTGACTTTTACGGGAACAGCACGAGCGGAAGATCCATTTTTTTCGCGACCACGCGAAAAAAATTAGCTGAAGTCGTGCCTGCGAAAAGCGTCAGCCGAAACGGAGAACAACGTTTTAATAGAAAAGGAGGTGTCTAAAAAGTAATAATTTTTTGGACACCTCTTTTCTTTCTTGATAAATATCTCTTATGAATTATTGTTCCTGCGGTGGTTGTCACCATCCTCGTCACAAAGGAGCTGTCTCAAAATGACTTTTCAGACAACTCATTTTCACTAAGAGTTTTGTTTTTATAGTACATGTTAGTAAGGATTTGCGTCATGACCTTTATTGATGGCATCTTGTACGGCTTTACTTGCTTGATTCGCACCCAATGGATGTGGATTGAATTCTTCCGCAAATTCTTCCTGTTTGTTATTGGATTTTCCTGCAAGTCCTTCTCTTAAGCGGCGTCCATACTCTTCATCCGCTTGTTCAGCTAATGCAATCATCTTATCTTGAATTTCTTTTGGACAAATAGATAAGTCATTCACTAAGTTATTAATTAACTCGTCTTTTTCCCATTGCTCAAAATTGCGGTACGTTTCACCAGCTTGTTTTGTATTATCATCTCGGTCAATGGATTCACGAACAAGGTTACCTTCTACATTTGGTGTATACTCTTTACCTGTCTGTTCAGCTTCCTTTAAACCGCCCATGCTAGACGGTTCATAATTGACATGTAAGTTTTGACCAGGTGCTTTATCGTTGTAATAACGTAATTGGCCACCTTCCTGATTTGTTGCAACATGCTTTTTAGCAGCATTGATTGGAAGTTGTAAATAGTTTGCCCCTACACGATAACGTTGCGTATCAGAATAAGAGAAGGTACGACCTTGTAACATTTTATCATCAGAGAAATCTAGACCATCTACAAGTACACCGGTACCAAAGGCAACTTGCTCTACTTCATTGAAATAGTTCTCTGGATTTTTGTTTAGAACCATACGACCAACTGGAAGCCACGGGAATTTGTCATTTGGCCAAAGTTTTGTATCATCAAGCGGGTCAAAGTCTAGCTCAGGATGTGGACCATCTTCCATAATTTGAACAAATAATTCCCATTCTGGATAATCTCCCCGTTCAATCGCTTCATATAAATCCTGAGTAGCATGGTTAAAGTTTTTGCCTTGAATTTCTTCAGCTTCTTTTACAGTAAGGTTTTTAATTCCTTGCTTAGGTTCCCAATGATATTTGACTAACACCGCTTTTCCTTCTTGGTTCACCCATTTATAAGTGTTTACACCAGAACCTTGCATCATACGGTAGTTTGCTGGGATTCCCCATGGAGAGTATACAAGCGTCACCATATGGAATGTTTCTGGTGAGTTTGCACAGAAATCAAAGAAACGACGGGCATCTTGAATATTCGTTACAGGGTCTGGTCGGAATGCATGAATCATATCAGGGAATTTCATTGCATCGCGGATAAAGAAGATTTTTAAATTGTTTCCGACTAAGTCCCAGTTTCCATCTTCAGTATAAAATTTCACTGCAAAACCTCGAGGATCTCGTACTGTTTCTGGCGAATGAGTTCCATGTACAACTGTTGAAAAACGAACAAACACAGGAGTTTTTTTGCCCTTTTCTTGGAACAGTTTTGCACGAGTATATTTTGATACTGGTTCATCGCCAACTGTTCCATAGGCCTCAAAGTAACCATGTGCTCCTGCACCACGAGCATGCACAATACGTTCAGGAACTTTTTCACGGTCAAAGTGGCTTATTTTTTCTATGAAATCATAGTTTTCTAAAGTGGCTGGCCCACGATTTCCAACAGTTCGAATGTTTTGGTTATTTGTAATTGGATGACCTTGTCGATTCGTTAACGTGTTGTCGTTTTCAATGTTTGTTTCTTGTTGTTTGTTATTATCCATGGGTATGATTCCTTTCTAGATGTAATTTCGTCTATATGCTTATACGGCAATAATAATCGGTAATATCATTGGCTTTTTCTTTGTTTGTTCAAAAAGGAAATTACCTACTTCTTTTTTAATTGCTCGTTTCATGCCCATAATGTTTGCTTCCTTAAACGGATCGATTGTCTGTTTAACTACTTCATTCACATTTGCTATTAGTTCTTCAGAATTTCTTGCGTACACAAATCCACGGGAGATGCTATCAGGATCAGAAATACGATTACCATCTTGTTTATTAATGGTTACGACAATCACAAGCATTCCTTCTTCAGAAAGTACTTTACGATCTCGTAATACAATATCCCCAATTTCATCATCACCAACATTATCCACATATGTGTCTCCTGCAGGAATTTTTCGCGTTTGACGAGCTTCTTGATTCTTGATATCGACTACATCACCATTACGAATGATAAATGTATGTCCTTCTTCTACCCCTACTTCTTCAGCGAGTAATCGGTGTAAATGGAGCATACGATATTCACCATGGATTGGGATGAAATATTTTGGTTTCATTAGCGTAAGCATTAATTTCAAATCTTCCTGATAGCCATGTCCGGATACATGCATGCCTGTAATGCTTGCAGACCCGTAAATAACCTTTGCACCAAGTTGGAATAAGTTATCGACAATTTTACTCACACTTTTTTCGTTTCCTGGTATTGGTGAAGCGGAAAAAATAACTGTATCATTCGGTAAAACTTTCACATCACGATTATTATTTGTTGATAAACGGGATAATGCTGCCAGAGGTTCACCTTGACTTCCTGTACATAAAACAACTACTTTTTCAGGAGGTAGATTTCGTACCTCTCGAGCATCAATTAACATCCAATCAGGAATATCAACATAACCACGGTCTCGTGCAACTTTTACGACATTCACCATACTTCGGCCAAGTAACGCGAGTCTACGATTGGTTTTCATCGTAGCATTTACGATTTGTTGGACTCGATTTACATTGGAAGCAAAGGTCGAAATAATAATTTTTCCTGTAGCATTAAAGAATGCATCTTCAATATGTGTGCCAACCACTTTTTCAGATGGTGTTAAACCAGGTCTTTCTGCATTGGTACTTTCTGAAATAAGTGCAATAACACCTTGTTCTCCAATCTTTGCCATCTTGTGAATATCTGAATATTGATCATTCACTGGTGTTAAATCAAACTTAAAGTCTCCTGTATGCACAATGTTACCTTCAGGAGTATGGAACACAATTCCTAAGCAATCTGGAATACTGTGGCTTGTTCTAAAGAAACTAACATTAATATCACCAAACTCCAATTTTGACTTAGAATTGATTTCGACTAATGTTGATTCACGTAAGATTTTATGTTCCCTTAGTTTCAATTCAATTAATCCAAGGGTAAATCGAGTAGCGTAAATTGGACATTGAATTTTCTTTAAAAAGTAAGGGATACCACCAATATGGTCTTCGTGTCCGTGAGTAACAATTAGACCACGAATTTTATGTTCATTTTGTTGTAAATACGTTACATCCGGAATAATTAAATCGATTCCTAGCAACGACTCATCCGCAAATTTTGCACCACAATCTACAATGAGTAGATCATCGCCATATTCAATGACATACATATTCTTACCGATTTCATTAATTCCACCTAAAGCAAAAATGGATAATGTCTTATCTTTTTCCGACAAAATACTTCCCTCATTTCGAAGACTATTTCCATTAATAAGTATTGCTACCAAGCGGTTGTCCTATACACGGATAAAAATAGACTCTCGAAATTCAATTTAGAGCGTTTAATAGTTTTATTTAAAAAATATAGATAGAAGTAGAATGATTTCCCAAGTTTTTGAATAGTATTTTATAACAATTGAAATTTACAAAAGCCGAATATAGAAGATTTATAAATCTATTGGAAATGGGGGCTTGTTAGATGATGCAATTATTTTTATTACTACTAGAAGTGGTTTACTTATTTTTAGCATTTAAAACGGGCAAAACTATTTTCTTCATAGTAGCGATAATTTTGGGAGGCTGGTGGCTATACGAAATAAATAAAGAAAGTCGAAAGAGAAATGAAGCGATTGAGAAGGAAACCATTGATCAACTTGAAGAATACCCCCATACTCGCTATATATTATCTCCTGATTATTTACAAGCTTTATTAATTGATGAAAATTCAAATACATTTCGTATTCTGAATAGGGAAGACCTCGACGATGAATTCGATGCGAGGGAATATGATTTTGAAGAGTTGTTTGAAGTAGCAATAGTAGAGGACGGTAAAAATGTTGCTCATACTTCAAAGGATGGGTGGTCATTAATTGATGGGAGTTCTAAATTAGATGGGAAAGCTAGCGGAACAGAAGAAAATGAAGGGAATTCGAAAAAAGAAGTGAAAAAATTACTATTGAAGCTTGTTGTAAATGACCTTTCTAATCCTATCGTTGAATACACATTTTTAGATAATGATCAAGCAATCCCTAAAGATTTAGATGAATATAAAGATATATTTAAAGAATGTAAAAACTGGTATCACAAGGTTAGCATTATCATTAAACGCTACGAACATGAACACAAACACAAAGATGTTACGGTTAATGGTTGGACTTAAATTTACTCGCTTAGGTAAGAGCGAGTTTTTATTATGAGCTTTTTATATGAAACATAAAACAGATTGCTTGAGTTGGGAAATGGAAGATGTTAGTATATTTACAATAAAAACCAAGAAAAAAGGGAGGACTAGTAACGATGAAATATAGACGTTTAGGCAAGACAGGTTTAAAGGTTAGTGAAATTAGCCTTGGAAGTTGGTTAACGTATGGCGGTTATGTTGAGTCTGATGCGGCTATCAAAACAATTCACCATGCTTATGATTTAGGCATTAATTTCTTTGATACAGCAAATGTTTATATGCAAGGGGAAGCGGAGAAAGTTGTGGGGAAAGCAATTAAATCCTTTAAACGTGATTCAATTGTACTGGCAACTAAGGTGTTCTGGCCAATGGGGGAAGGTCCAAATGATCGCGGTTTGTCGAGAAAGCACATTATCGAACAAGCAAATGCTAGTTTAAAACGCCTTGATGTAGATTATGTAGATATCTATTATGCTCATCGTTATGATCCCGAAACGCCTCTTGAGGAGACACTTCGAGCATTTGATGACCTTGTTCGCCAAGGAAAAGTTTTATATGTCGGGGTAAGTGAGTGGACAGCAGAGCAAATTACAGAGGCAATACATATTGCAGATAAAAAGCTGCTAGACCGTATTGTTGTAAATCAACCTCAATATAATTTACTTCAACGCAAAATCGAAAAAGAAATTATACCAGTTAGTGAAAAACACGGTGTAGGACAAGTGGTGTGGTCACCACTTGCTCAAGGTGTATTAACAGGTAAATATAAAAAAGACGCAGCTTATCCATCTGGAAGTCGTGCTACAACAGATAATAAGACAATTCAATATTTCTTAACGGAAGAGAAATTAGGGAAAGTAGAAGAGTTAACTATAATAGCAGATGAATTAAATATTTCGACATCCCAACTTGCCTTAGCATGGGTATTACGACAACCAAATGTAGCAAGTGCCCTTGTAGGTGCAAGCCGTCCTGAACAAATTGAAGAAAATGCAAAAGCTTCAGGAATTGTCCTTCAAGATGAAATTTTAGAGAAGATTGAAGAAATATTTAAATAAATATTTTGAGGTTGAAGCAGAAAGAGTTTCAGCTAACTCAAACAACGAGATTGTATGCTTTTGCAATCTCGTGTTTTTTTTTCTAGTGGTAAACTCACACTTTTTTTAGATGCCTTTTGACCTGAAACCAAGCCCACAAAAGGATCAACTAGACGTAGAACAACTTTTTTTAAAAGAGAATTATTTTGCCTATTGCAAAACTAATGACATTAGTTATAATAAAACTAACACTATTAGTTTTGAGGGGATGAAAACAATGAAGGTAACGAAAATAGGTAATGTTTATCAGTTAACGCTTTGGCCAAAGATTTTTCCTGTTAATTGTTATATTGTTGAAGAAGAAAAAGAACTTACGTTAATCGATACTGGTATGCCTGCAAGTTTTAAGGGCATTGTTAAGGCAATAACAGAAATAGGAAAACCTTTAACGAATATCGTATTAACACATGCCCATGGTGATCATGTTGGAACGTTAGATAAATTAAAACAAATCTATAAAGATGCGGTTGTATCTATTTCTAATCGAGATAGTCGTTTGTTAAGAGGGGATACAACACTTAATGAAGAAGAACCTCAATTTCCAATTAAGGGTGGTATTCCAAAAGGGATACAAACAAACCCTGACCGATTATTAAATGAGGGTGATACAATTGGTTCTCTTAAAGTGGTTGAAACTCCTGGACATACACCGGGTTCCATTTCGTTATTTGATACAAAATCAGGTGCTATTATTGTTGGAGATGCCTTTCAAACAAGGGGTAAACTTGCAGTATGTGGCCAACTTGTAAAGAGCTTTCCATTTCCTGCGTTTGCCACGTGGAATAAGGAAATTTCAATTCAAAGTGCGAAAAAAATTTTTCAATTAGAACCTACATTACTAGCAGTAGGACATGGAGAAATGATAAAAAACCCGATAGAAGCGATTAAAAAAGCATTACTCGTAGCAGAGAAGAATTTATAAGAAAGGAACTATACCTATGTCACCGAGAGTTGGATTAGATCAAAAGATGATAGTAAACGTTGCAGCACAATTAGCAGATACTGAGGGGGTTGAATCCATCACCTTAGCTAATATTGCGAAAAAGCTAAATGTTCGTCCGCCCTCATTATTCAATCATATCCAGGGGCTTCCAAGTGTTAAAAAGGAATTAGCATTACTTGGGATGACAATTCTCTATGAAAAATTAAAAGTTGCATCAAATAATAAGAGGAAAGACGAGGCAATTTTTGCTTTAGCAGATGCCTATGTAAACTTTGTAAAAGAACATCCTGGCCTATATCAATTCACAATAAAAGCGCCAGAAACAGATGAAAAAGAACTAGAAAAAGTAAGCAACCAAATTATCACATTATTAAGCGACATTTTAACAGCGTATGGCTTATCAAATGAGGATAAAATTCATGGCATTCGAGCTTTAAGAAGTATACTACATGGGTTCTCTTCATTAGTACAGATGGGTGCATTCGGTCTTCAAATTAGTGTAAAAGATAGTTTTCAATTGATGATTGAAGGTTATATTGAATCCTTAAAACGTCTTGCGCAAAAAAACACGTAAACCTAAATGGTGTACGTGTTTTTTTACGATATGAATAAACGATTTCGTCCATTTTTCTTAGCAATATACAAATTAATATCTGCTTTGTTTACGGTATGAAGTAATGTTGAATTGTTTTCTAATATAGCTAGTCCTATAGAGGCTGTAATGTTAAGTCGGTTATTGTCATCTATTACAAATTCATGGGATTGAATATCTTGGTGTATTTTATGTATAAGTTCTGTTGCGGATGTATTTGTAGCATTACCGATATAAATAATAAATTCTTCGCCTCCGTATCTTCCAATTTGTACGAATTCATTTCCATACTTTTTTAATATGCTAGCGATCTCAGTAATGATTTTATCACCAGCTAAATGCCCGTATAAATCATTAATTTGCTTGAAATAATCGATATCAATCATCGCAATGTAATGGTTAGGTTTTAGCTCTTTTACTTTGTGATTCACGACTGTGAAAAATTCCCTTTTATTTAGTAGTTGTGTTAGAGGATCCTCACCAGCTAATTTTATTAATTTACTATGTAAAATTTGAAGTTGTCTATTTTGCATAATAAATATATACCAAATGATTGATGTGATAATAAATGAAGCGGCTCGTATGAAAGCAATATCTTTAAAAATCTCTATTCCATTTGGTATAAGAAGTATAATTGGAACATCGCAAATTAACCAACTACCAATAATGATGGAGAGTTTTTCAAAGTAATTTTTCTCTAGTTTTGATCTAAAATGAAAAGCTAAAGCAAGTATCGTAGGCGCTATCATTCCGAAGATTATTCCTGGAACCATGCCATCTCCACCCATGAAGAAACGCCATAAGCTTGCAATCAATAATGATGGTATTGCAATTTTCCAACCATAAAAATAAGCGTAGAAAACAAGAGGGATAAAGCGCATATCAACCCAGTAATTATCAAAACGTATTGGTAAGTAAAACATGGAAATTACCGATACTGAAACTAGTAAAATCGTTAGAAAATGAAAAGTAAATGTGGTAATTTTTTTTCTTGATTGCATAATCATCGACATAATTAAGTGCATTAATAAGATAATTGCAAGATTAGAAAGGATTGATTGGAGCACGGGTTACACCTCTTTTCTAAACTTCCCTTAAATTTTTAAGAATGTATCTTATTAATACTAGCATTTAATTGAGAAAGTGTTTAGATAAAATCAAGAAAATGCAATGAATGTTCAAAATCAAAAGTAACATAGTTTTATATCTTATTGTCCAAATATTCTTTAATTGATATATAATAATTATTTGAGGCTAAAAGAAAGGGGGATAACAATGAAAAAATATATAGGGGAAATCATGCTGTGTATTACAGCTATTATATGGGGAAGTGGTTTTGTAGCGAGTGCAATCTCACTTGATCATTATACGCCCTACCAAATATTAGCTGGTCGTTTTTTAGTTGGATTTATTATTTTAAGTATTATCTTTAACAAGAAATTAAAAGGCTTGAAAAGTGGTGTCATAAAAAAAGGTGTAATTTTAGGGTTCTTTTTATATCTTGCCTTTGTTTTACAAACTGTCGGGCTACAATACACAACGCCATCTAAAAATGCCTTTTTAACTGCAGTAAATGTCGTCATCGTACCTTTTATTGCGTATTTGGCGTATAAGAGAAAAATTGATAAATTTGAGTTATCAGGGGCAGTTCTAGCAATTATTGGTATAGGATTCCTGTCTTTGCAACTTTCTTCAGACGTTAATGTTGGGGATTTATTAACGTTAGCATGTGCAGTGGCATTTGCTTATCATATTTTCTACACTGCAAAATATGTAAAAGATGAAGATCCCATTGTGTTAACCATTATTCAAATGTTTGTGGCAGCATTACTTGGGTGGATTGTTGTCCTTTTCAAGGGAGAGGTAAACTTTTCATTCGAAATGGAGGCAGTTTCATCTATTTTATACTTAGGTGTGTTTTCAACAACAATTGCTTATTTATTTCAAACGATTGCACAAAAATTCACAAACGAAACGAAAGCAGCAATTATCCTTTCAACAGAGTCTTTCTGGGGGATGGTGTTCTCTGTGCTACTTATCGGAGAAGTGTTAACAACAAGAATGATAATCGGGGCGATTTTAATTTTAATTGCCATCATTATTTCAGAAACAAAACTCACTTTTATAAAAAAGAAAAGTATAGAAAAATTAACCTAAAAAGTAGGCTGTCTTTATGAAAAGATGGCCTACTTTTTAAAATTAACGGTGGATACTCGTTATATAACTTGTAGTTATACCTACACATAAAATAGCAACGATTGATAGAACCAGTGTTTCTGCAGATAATAAAATACCACCTAAGAGAATGACTACTGCATCGATTAAAAATATTAGTATGCCTACATTAATTTTTGTTTTATCTGAAATAAACTGGGCTAACAAATCTGTGCCCCCAGTACTTGTTTCGTAACGGAGCATAATGCCAATACCTAGTCCAACAAAAAAACCACCAATAATGGAACTTAACATTGGATTAAATCGAAATAAATCTCGTAATGGTTTTAGAATATCTATAACAACAGAAGAAATTAATAATCCATGTAGACTGTTGTAAAAGAAATGGCGATATTTAAACCAAGCAATAATAAAAATGGGGATGCTTAATACGATAATCATTAATCCGATTTTCAGTTTAAATAAGTAATATAAAATTAAAGATAACCCGATAATTCCACCGTCTAAAATTTCATAGGGTGTTAAAAATGCATTGATACCGATAGCTAAGAAGATACTTCCGAACACTATCGCAATTGATTTTTTTATGTAGTACATATAATTCTCCTTCAAATGGACATGCACTATTTTATGAGGAGAATTGTCTGAAAATGATTAGATTATCTTTCTGCCTTCATGAAAGTAATGGTTCTTGCAACACTATCATAAAGACACCACTCACGATGATCGACGACAGAACCAACATTAATCCAGTATTTTTTCTTTATTAATTGTAATTCCTGTCCATAAACGATTTCGAGTGGGAGTTTTTTCTTTTTACGATATATTTCACTTCGATGGCTATGTCCAAAAAATAGAAGTGGAGTTTCAATATCAATTGTTAATTCTGTTGGTTCCCAATGTTTGTTCCAAAGTATTTGATGGCCGTGTATTAAGGTGGCACCTTCAATTTCAATTTTTTCTGGTAGTTTAGAAAAGATATTCAATCCTGTTACTTGTGTAATTCTTTCTTCTTGATTTCCACGAATGGAAGGGAAAGTTAAGAGTTCTTTAAAATTTTCAGAAACAACCGCAGCCTCGTTCAATGGTAAATTTGCAACGGTATTAGCTTTCTTCTTACCAATCAAGCATTCGTATAAATCACCTAATCCTAACAAGCATGCTTCAGGTGCAACTTGTTGTATATGATGTAACACTGCTTTTGTATCTTCAAAATTAGAATGTAGGTCTCCTAAAAGGGCATATTTCAAAAAAATCACCTTTCCAAAAATTACTTACTTGTATAATACAACAAAAATTTTCATGAAATGAATATGGCATTAGTCTTGAAATCAGCTTTATCACTATTGTTGTTGCAGTTTTTGAAAATATACAAACGAAAAAAATTTGTTTAGCTTATATTAATTCAATTTTTAAGCATGATAATGGCATAACAATTTTGGAGGTGTTTTTTTAGTATGCAAAACAATAATGGTAAACGCTTTACACAAGCAGGAACAGATATTGAGGAAGTAAAACGTCGAAATGCTGGACAATCTAATATGGGAACAAATCCACAACAAGTAAGAGAAGAGATTGCTCGTGAAGCGGGACCATTTGGTAAATCCTTCTCAAATCAACCGAGTGGATCTTTTGGTGCGGGTAAAACAGCATCTGGCACTGATATTCAAAAGGTAAGAGAAGAAATTGCACAAGAATCAGCACCATTTGGTCAAAGCTTTGCGCAGCCATCGCCATCACCGGCAAGCAATTCATACGGAGCTGGTAAAACCGCTTCAGGAACAGATATTCAAAAGGTACGCGAAGAGATAGCGCAAGAATCAGCACCATTTAGCCAAAATTATGCGCAACCACCATCACCAGCAAGCAATCCATACGGAGCAGGTAAAACAGCTTCGGGAACAGATATTCAAAAGGTACGCGAAGAGATAGCGCAAGAATCAGCACCATTTGGCCAAAATTATGCGCAACCACCATCACCGGCAAGCAATTCATTTGGTGCAGGTAAAACAGCTTCAGGAACTAATATCCAAAAGGTACGCGAAGAGATCGCTCAAGAAGCGGGACCTTTCAATCAAGCAACGCCAAGCCAAGGTGCAGCTGGTAAAACGATGGCAGGTACTGATATTCAAGAAGTACGCCGTCAAAATCAACAAGCAGAACAAGCGAAAAATAATAAATATAATCAATTTTAATTAAAAAAACGCCTCTTTATGGGGCGTTTTTTTTGAAAAGCAAATAACAGAGCGTGAAAAGGCAAATAACTTCAATAAAAAAGCAAATAAAGGAGTCAACTCATCATGACAGATCGAAATGAAATCGATACTCGTTTTACAGTAGCAGGTACAGATATCGAAGAAGTAAAACGAAAGAACGCAGAATCTGGATTATCGTACAAAGAGGTATTAGAACAACTTGCGAAAACTGGAGGGTATGGTACAAAGGCATATAGTGATACAAATGTCGAACAAGTGAAGAAACAAATCCATAAGCATTTGCACTAAAAATAAAAGAACTGCACTCAGCAGTTCTTATTCATTTATATAAATGTCCGTAATTTGATAATATCCTTCCCCATTGATAATCACTGTATAAATTTTATACCGATCATAGAATGTTTCTGCTCCAGTTGCATCATAAAAATTAAATTGTTCATTTGTGGAGACGAGTGCATAATTATCATACATTTCAATATTTGTAATGGTATTAGATAAGAAATCGAAGAAATATTCTTCTCCGCTTATATCATATAGATATTCTTCCAATTCTAAATATGCGGTGCTATTAGGAAGTAACATATCAGCAATCCAATAAAAATCTTTGTAATAAAGAGCTAATTCATAATAATCCCTAAATGCAAGGATGAAATTTGTTAACGATTCTTCATCAAAGGAATAAGAATACTCGTTCCAATATTCTTCGTTATAATCTTCTTCAGAAGAATCTTCTGAGTAGTAGTCCCAGTATTCTTCATATTCCTCATAATATTGCTCTTCTTCATTAGAGAAGTTGTAATCCGCATAAGCATCAAACAATGAAGCAACCGCTGTTTTACTCATTGGTTCACGAATCCATCCTTCAATTAACGGAGTAACTGTATATAACGGAATTGAAAAACCAAAGCTATTATTTGGGGTATAAAGCAATGAGTTAATGCCAATGACTTTTCCAGTTTTCCCATCTAATAATGGCCCACCACTACTACCTTCACTAATTTGAGCATCAATTTGATACAATCCTTCATAAACAAAATCCAATTGATAGTCGCGATTTGTTCCTGTTAAATAACCGATAGAAGCGGAGTTTTCTAACCCTTGAGGACTTCCAATGGCGATTACTTCTGTACCAATAGCTGTTTCTTCTTTTTCAATTTCGAAAGGTTGTGCATTGGCATATTCTTGGGAATGGAGTAGTGCTACATCGGTTCTGTCGGAAATACCAATGACGACAGCGGGGGATTCTTGACCTGCATGATTTCGCAAAATAACATCTGTAAAACCAGCTACAACATGGGCGTTAGTGACAATATAGCCGCCATCTTTATAAAGAAAGCCAGAACCTTGACTGTTACCGGTAATTACAGTGAAAACTTTTGGCATCGACTCTTTAATGATTTGTGTCTTTTCTTTCTTATCTTCATCAACAGGCGCTTCAATTGGTATTTGTGTAAGTTGTTCGATTTTGGGAGGTTCAGGTTCTTCAACAATTTGCTTCGTACTATTTTGGATGTTTGTGAATAATAAAATGATCATAAAAATGGAGATTACCGCAATAATTGAGGTACATATGCCAATAATTAGCCATTTGTTTTTAGGAGTTTTCTGATGAATATCATGCCCACAGGAAACGCAGAATATATCGTTTTCTTCAAGTTTGGTTCCACACTTTGAGCAATACATGTACAACCTCCTAACAGTTGGGTATTTGGTATTATATTCCTAATTCGTTTCTGCTATTCTCTCCTTGAATCAACAATATTAATATTGGATAATATTTTTTCCAATTAATATACTTTAATAGAATGGGAGTATAATAGAATTACTACACATACAAAGGGGAGAGGATTGTAATGGAGGCGTTATTAAATCGAGTTAAAGATACGAGAAATGTTCTACGGAAACATATTATTGAAAATATTTTAAATGAATTTGATGAACAATGTATGGGGCTTGATAATGAAAAAAGAAAAATGAAGTATTCGAAGATGATGGAAAGTCCGTTTCGTTTCTTTAGAGGTAGTGCCTATTTATATTATTATGATGCAACAAAGATTCCATTTTCTTTCCATACACATATTGATAAGCCAACTTGGATTCAAGGCGACTTGCATATGGAAAACTTCGGGGCATTCCAAAATGAAAATGGGGAAATTGTCTACGATGTAAATGATTTTGATGAAGGGTATATTGGTTCATATTTATATGATGTTTTAAGAATGGCAGTTAGTATTGCATTATATTGTGAAGCAAATGGATTGTCTGAGAAAGAACAGGAAGAGCGAATTGAAACATATTTAGAAGCCTACTATGCGCAATTAAAACGTTTCAAGAAGGGGAAGGACGACCCATATACATTAACATTTACAGTTGAAAATACAAAGGGGCCAGTTAAAAAGGTATTAAAAAAATTAGCTAAAAGACAAAAAGATCATTTGTTAAATGACATCACATATATTAGTGAAGATAATAAAAGGGTTTTTGACTGGTCTGAAGAAATTGAGCCAGTTGAAGTAGAAGAACGAACATTGTTAGAAAATTTAACAGAAAATTATTTTAATTCTCTTGACCATGACGATAAAAAGGACATCTCTCATTATACAATTAAAGATATAGCGCGGAAGCACGGTACAGGTACAGCATCAATAGGATTAGATCGATACTATATCTTAATTGAAGGCGAGAAAGAAGCGAATGGAGTGGATGACTTAGTTCTTGAAGTAAAAGAAGTGCGTTCGCCAATTCCAGCTTATTTCTTACCTTATCGTGAAAAGTTTTGGAATAAATATGAGCATCAGGGGAAACGGGTTGTTGCTACACAAAAAGCAATGCATCATCTTGAGGACCCATACTTAGGCTATTTAACAATTGATGGCAGGGAATTTTATGTTCGTGAACGATCTCCATATAAAAAGAAAGTAAAGCCTACACAAGTTCTATCACCTGAAGATTTTGATGCAACGTTAACAATTATGGGGAAAGTAACCGCGAAAATTCATTCTCGTGCAGATGTGGATACGGAGGCTGAATTATTTGATCATGAAAGTGAAGAAGAGATTTTAAATGCGATTGGTGATGACTTTGGTGCGTTTAAAACTCAAATTTCATTAGCAGCACTTTCGTATAAAGAGCAAGTAAATCATGATTATGAATTATTTTGTGAATGGGTAAAGGAATCATTTTTCTAGATTTAATTTTAAAGTAAAAAGAGGTTGGTACAAAACTAAATAGACACCATTCCTACGTAAAAATGGTGTCTTTTTGATATGAAGGAAGTTGCTTTCCATTCCGTGTGGACGCTTTCCGCGGGCATGGCCTCAACTGATTTTTGCCGTCTATGGGCGGCAAAAATGGATTTTCGGCTCATGCGATTCCCGCAGGAAGCTTTGCATCTGACGCTATCGCTTTCGATGCAGAATATAATTTGCTCTGTAGCGAAAGGCGAATGCCGTCAGCTACACTCAGCCACACTCCATTCCAATCAACTTTTTCTATAGCAGATTTTCATCACTAATATTTCTAAATAAATTCGAAAAACCAATTTTTGTCCCAAACTCATTATTGCAATTAAGTTTTTATTTTAATACATCGTGATCAACGTAGCGTTCGCCGTTTAGTTCGCTAATTACATTGATTGCCACTTTTGCGCCATCACCAGCAGTAATAATTGTATGTACGCTTACTCCAGCGCATGTACCAGCTGCCCAAATGCCTTCTACATTTGTTTTACCTGCTGCATCCACATCGAAAATTATTTTAACACGAGGTTCTGTTCCCGGTTTTGTAGCAAGTCCAATGCTTTCTGCTAAATCCGTTAAGAAACCTGTTGCTAAAATGATATGTTTTGCTTCAAATTCGCCATTTTCAGTCGTAATTGTAAAACCTTCATCTGCTTTAACAATTGATGTAACTTTTGATTCAACAACTTCTGCACCGAATTTTCTTGCTTGGTTAAGTCCAGTTTCAACCAGATTAGGTCCAGTAATTTCTTCAACACCATAGTGGTTCCATAACATTGCACGTTTTGTAACACCTTGATTACTATCAATAACAACTGTTTTCTTACCTGCTTTTGCGGTGAAAATTGCAGCACTACCTCCAGCAGGTCCACCACCAATAATTGCAACTTCAAACATGAAAAATTCCTCCTTTTTCTTAATCTACTAAAATTTTAACAAAAAGATAGGTAAGTGACTAAACATATGATTCACCATTATCAGAAATTTGAAATATTATCGTAGGTTGATAAAATTTAAATAGAGGTGATATTAATGGGGAGTTTACTTTCTATTGATTGGGACTATTTTATTTCTACAAACTATGAAACTATTTATTCCTACGTAGAAAACAAAAAGTCTCTCCTTGATGCTTGGTATAAACGTTATTTCCAAGAAAAATCTAAAGGGAAAAATCTGCTAAATTATTTTCAATTATCAGGAGAAATAGAGGGGTTTTGGAAAAAAATACAACGAGTGTTTAAATTCGACCCTAATATTAAAGTTTTTGTGTCAGATTCTCATGCACTTTCTTACACCATTGCTAAGGAATGCGATTGTAAAGAAGTTTATCTTTTTGATGCTCATTCAGATCTTGGTTATGGGGGATTGTCCTCTTTAAATTTTAATGTTACCTGTGCTAATTGGTTGGGAAAACTTTTAAGTGAAAAAAATATTGAACGGGCAACGTTAATATACAGTCCATATACAAAAGAAAAACCGGATGATTTTTATCCAATGAACAAGGTATTTAATATAAACTATTTAAAATTTAATGATCTATGTGGTGATATTACTATCTCTGCCATCCATATCTGTAGGTCTGGAGCGTGGAGCCCACCATGGTATGATAAAAAGTTCGTTGGATTCATAAATGGTTTAGGCTTACCTTATAAAGTAATTGATTGTCCAATACGAAAATGGGATACGAAAAATATTACCTTTTCAGAACAGATACAATATTTAATGGTATAAAGCTTCCATCTTGAAACACACTAAAGAAAAGGAGTGTGTTATAAGATGAATAAAGATTGGGATTCTTTACCTAAAGAGAAAATTGCATTTGCGGATTTACCTTATACAGATAAACCCGATATGGTGAATTCAGAAAATCCTAGCCTTTTCGATATGCATGAAGATATGAAAACAGTCGATGCAATACCAGTTGAAGAGCTAAATAAACGTGTAAAAGCTGAAGATGATGAGCTTATTACAGAAGTATTCCGAAAAGAATCTCCTGATGAAAAGAAGCATAATTAATGAATATAGTACTGACAAATTTCTTAGTTTGTAAGTAATTTGTCAGTATTTTTTTATATACTTTTAACAAAAAATACCTAATCTTTACTTATAAGTTAATGTTATTAACACACTTTTATATTAAAATGGAATATTATATACATGTTTGCTTAGGAGGAATTCCCCATGTTTGGTAAAGGTAGAAGACTACAAAATTATGAATATTTTTCCCACACAAATCATTCAGACATTGACACAAATGAGCGATTTAAAGAGAAATTAGATTTTCTGACTCTTACAAAAATTCGCCGAGAGTCAGTTCGTTGTTTATCAGAAATTTATAATGAAAACCGTGAAGTCATTTTAGAAATGTTCTATAAAAAATTAATGGACATTCCAAAGTTTAGCAGTATTATTAATGGGCATTCTTCAGTTGAACGTTTAAAGGTTACGTTAAATCAACATTTTTTAAGCTTATTTGAAGATGACCTTTCCATTGAGTATGTATTTAAACGTAGAAAAATTGCTTATACCCATGCAAGGATAGGCGTTTTACCAAACTGGATGATTTCCGCATATGCCCTAATTAATCAATTATTTATTCCTCTTATAGTAAAAAAACTCATACGCGATGAAGTAAAAATGTTAGATGTTTTGCTAACGTACGATAGTTTAGTAACAATTGATATTCAAATCATTACGGAAACTTATATTGAAATACAAGGTGGATCTGTTGTAAATGGTCTAGGAAAAATAATTGAATATAATACACAACTTGACCAAATTAAAGAGCTTGTACAGTTCCAAGAAGTACAGCAACAAGATGTTTTATTAGCAAGTGATGCTATGCAAGAACTTGATGCAAGTATAGAGGAAATTGCGGCATCCGTCGGTGATATTGCAAGCCATACAAAACAGTCATTAGATGCTTTAAATAAAGATTTAGATTCATTGCAACATGTAACGTCCATCCTACAAAAGACGGATGAAGGTCAGCAAAAGGTACAACAAGATGTGAAACGTTTAGTAGACCGTGTAGATAGTGTTGCTAGATTAATGAGTTTAATACGAGAAATTGCAGATCAAACAAATTTATTAGCATTAAATGCATCGATTGAAGCAGCAAGAGCTGGAGAAGCAGGAAAAGGCTTTGCAGTAGTAGCAGAAGAAGTTCGAAAATTAGCAGATGATACAAAGCATTCTGTTCAATCAATTAATGATGACATTGAACAATTATTAAAAATTACAAATGATATTAATCATCAAATAAAGCAATCATCTCAAGAACTTCATGGAAGTGTAAATCATGCCTCCCATGTAACACAAACATTAACAGAGTTAAATAAATCATTACAAGTCCAAGGAGAACGTTTTGAAGAAATTGCTATAAGTGCAAAAGTACAAGCAGAATCGTCCTCAGCTGTTTCAGAACGAAACAAAAATATCGCTGAAAGTGCGCAGCAAAGTAAAGAAATTACCTTTGAAGTTGGGGCTGCAATCTATAAGTTAAGTAAAATGATAGATGATTATCGTACGACAACGATTTCGAAAAACTTCATTATTAGTCAAGAAGATATTATTGAAGTAGCCATTACGGACCATCTTTTATGGAGATGGAAAATTTACAATCTATTACTAGGCTTTGAGGAGATGTCCATTATCGATATAGGATCACCTGAAAAATCGAGATTAGGTGAATGGTATTATGGAAAAGGAAAAGAACTATTAGGGAACGAAAGAGTTTTCAAAGAATTAGAAGAACCTCATAAATTGGTTTACGACATTGCTAAAAAAGCTGTACAAGCTTATGAAAGTGGAAATAAGGAGCAAGCAGAGCAATATTTAACCGAAGTATCTCGAGTTTCAAAAAATGTAATTGATAAACTGAAACAACTACAACAATTGTTAATTGATAGAAAGCTCCAATATAGTTAAGCCATAGTTTAAGAACTTGTTTAGAATTGCATTTCTAAGCAAGTTTTTTATTTTATATACATAAAATACTAATTAGTATTGAATTTCCTTTTATTGATTGTAAGCGAATACATCGTTATAATAAGTGTAAAATTATCAGAAAATTCTATAATCTGGATTAGGGGGATTGGATGGTCAAACAATTTTTAACGAATGAACATCAAATGTTTCGAAAATCTCTTAGAAAAATGCTAGAGAAAGAAGCAATTCCCTACTTTAATGAATGGGAACAAAACAGAGGAATCCCTAGAGAGTTTTGGTTAAAGTTAGGTGAAAATGGTTTCTTATGTCCTCAAGTAGGAGAAAAATATGGTGGATTACAATTAGATTTTAGCTATTCCATGATTTTAGCCGAAGAGTTAGAAAGAGTTGGAGCTGGACTAGCGAGCGGTATCGTTTTGCATTCGGATATTGTTACACCATATATTGAAAGTTACGGAACAAAAGAGCAAAAAGAAAAGTGGTTGCCTAAGAGCGTAAGTGGGGAGTTTATCTCTGCTATTGCGATGACTGAGCCAGGAGCAGGTTCAGACTTAGCGGGAATTCAAACGACTGCTCGGCGTGAAGGAGACTACTATATTTTAAATGGAGAAAAAACATTTATTACAAATGGTATCAATGCTGATTATGTTGTGGTCGTTTGTAAAACAGATCCAAAAGCAACCCCAGCATATAAAGGAATTAGTTTAATTGTTGTAGAAGATGGTACACCAGGCTTTAAACGAGGAAAACTGCTAAAAAAAATCGGCATGCATTCTGCAGATACAGGCGAGCTAATATTTGAAGATGCAAAAGTTCCGGCTAGTAATCTATTAGGTGAAGAAGGAAAAGGTTTTTACTACCTAATGGAAAAATTACAGCAAGAGCGGCTCATCGTTGCCATTGAAGTGCAAATTGAGGCAGAAGAAATGTTTCGTATAACGACTGACTATGTTAAAGAACGTAAAGCATTTAACAAGAGGATTTCAGATTTCCAAAATACACAATTTAAATTAGCAGAAATGGCGACAGAAATTGATATTGGCCGAACTTATGTGAACTCACTAGTAGAAAAGCATATTGCAGGGGAAAACATAGTAAAAGAAGTGTCCATGGCGAAATGGTGGATTAGTGAGATGGCAAAACGTGTAGCAGCAGAATGTCTTCAACTTCATGGAGGCTATGGTTATATGGAAGAATACGAGATTGCCAGACGCTATAGAGATATTCCTGTTGCAGCGATTTACGCAGGAACGACTGAGATTATGAAAGGAATTATTGCAAAAGAAATTCTAAAATAATGCTGAATTTCATAAAAACACATAGAGATTATGTTCACTAAATTATAGGGGGACGTTAAATGTTTATTACAAATGTGTTAAGACAACATGCAATGAGTAATCCAGATTCACCGGCAGTTCAATTTGAAGAGCAATGCTGGACCTACAGTGAGCTTTATAAAAATGCTCAAAAAATCGCAAGTTATTTATTACAACAAGGATATAAAGAGGGAGACATTGTTGCGCAGTTTATGGGGAATTCCCATTACTTCTTAGCCGTTTATTACGGTATACAACTAGCTGGGTTAACATGTATGCCTGTAAATACGAAACTAGCACCACCAGAAGTAGAATATATCTTCTCTCATTCAGAAGCGAAAGTATTATTTTACGATGAAAAAATTCAACAAACAATCGAAAACTCTAAACATCCATTTGAAGAAAAAATTAGTGTTGGACAAGTTAATGAAATTTTGAGTCGGAACGGGGAATATGTAAAACTTCCAACATTAAAAACAAATGATACAGCGGTGGTTATGTATACTTCCGGTACAACAGGAAAGCCAAAAGGAGTCATGTTAACACACCAAAATATTTTCGAGACGGCAGAAATTTGGTCGAGTTCAATGAAGATGAATCGAAATGATCGCATGTATATTTGTACACCATTATTCCATTGTGCAGGAAGTCACGTATTTGCAGTGCCGACGATGTATAAAGGGGGCGCGGTCATTATTGAAGAGGCGTTTTCACCAGATAGAACATTAAAAAATTTACTAGATACAAGGGCTACTATTTTCTTCGGTGTTCCGGCAATGTACACAATATTACTAAACAAACCAGAACTGAAAAACTACCAATTTGAACATTTAAGGTTATTCTGTTACGGAGCAGCACCGATGCCTTATGAGTTAGTGAAACAATTAAAGGATTCATTTCCTAACGTAAAAGTACAAAACTTATATGGCCAAACAGAAAATACACCTGCAGCTTCTTCGTTAACGGATGAACATGCTTTAACAAAAATTGGTTCTGTAGGGCGTCCATTAGAGCGAACAGAAATCAAATTAGTCGATGCTTTTGGTGAGGAAGTACCTATAGGAGAAGTGGGCGAAATTTGTGTGAAAGGTCCACAAGTGATGAAAGGTTATTTACGCAATCCTGAAGAAACAGCACGTACAGTGCAAAATGGCTGGTTATATTCCGGGGATCTTGGACGATTTGATGAGGAAGGATTTTTATATATCGTGGACCGTAAGAAAGATATGATTAACCGCGGTGGAGAAAATATCTATCCGGTTGAAGTGGAAGAAGTTCTGTACCAAATTCCACAAATATTAGAAGCAGCAGTCGTAGGGGTACCTCATGAAGTATATGGGGAAGTTCCAAAGGCATTTGTTGTCATTAAAAACGGGGAAGCCATTTCGGAAAAGGAAATCTTAGAGTACTGTCAAACTCAATTAGCAAAATATAAAGTCCCTCAAGAAGTAGAATTTATAGAGCAATTACCAAGAAATGCTTCAGGGAAAGTGTTAAAACACACGTTACGTTCTAATTTTGTAGAAAATCATTCATAAATAAAGGGGATTCGTCATGACAAATGTTTATATAGTAGATGGGGCAAGAACAGCTTTCACTTCTTTTGGAGGTTCATTTGCTAGCGTCGATGCAACTGAACTTGGGACAGTTACTGCAATCGAAGCGTTAAAACGTTCAAATGTAGAACCTGATCAAATCGATCATGTTATTTACGGTAATGTGATTCACACAGGCGTAAATGCGGCTTATTTAGCAAGACATATCGGATTAAAAGCTGGCATCCCACAAGATGTCCCTGCCCTTATTTTAAACCGTTTATGTGGATCAGGTCTTCAATCCATCGTTACAGCAGCTCAACAAATTTTGTTAGGTGAAGCAGATTTTGTTCTTGCAGGTGGTGCAGAGAATATGTCTCAATCGCCATTCGCTAATTTTGAACAAAGATTTAACGGACAAAAGCTTGGGAATCTCCAATTTGTTGACATGTTACAAGCAACACTTACAGACCAATATACTGGTTCAGGAATGGGCATGACGGCAGAGAAACTTGCAGAAATATATAATATTTCACGGGAAGAACAAGATGAATTTGCCGTACAATCTCACCAAAGGGCAGCCCATGCAAGAGAAGCAGGCTACTTTAAGGAAGAAATTGTACCCGTTTACGTGAAAACGAGAAAAGGTGAAGTAGCGATTGAAGTAGATGAACATATTAAAGAAAACACATCAACAGAAATTTTATTGAAACTTCGACCAGCATTTAAAAAAGATGGAACGGTTACTGCCGGCAATGCATCAGGCATCAATGATGGGGCAGCATCAGTTGTACTTGCGAGTGAGCGAGCAGTTCAAGAAAATAGCTTAAAACCAATTTCACGAATTATCTCTTGGGGTGTAGCGGGAGTTGACCCTACAATAATGGGTATTGGTCCAGTCCCTGCTATCAAACAAGCATTAGAGCGAGCAAATTTAACCCTATCAGATATGGATTTAGTTGAAGTGAATGAAGCCTTTTCTGCACAATTTATCGCAGTGGAAAAAGAACTTGGCTTAAATCGTGAAATAACGAATGTAAATGGTGGAGCGATTGCACTTGGTCATCCTGTTGGAACAAGTGGAACTCGTCTAGCGTTATCGACTTCCTATGAGTTAAAACGAAGAGGCGGCAAATATGCGGTGATTAGCCTTTGCATCGGCGGAGGTCAAGGAATAGCTATGGTGATCGAATCTTTATAATGTTGACGTAAAGCTGGCAACTTTAGCCGGCTTTTTTTCGTTCTAAAAATTAAAGATAGATAGAATCAATTGAATAGCTTGTAAAACAATAAAACTCTTTATTTTATGATGTTGCTCTGTACTTGTCTGAGCTGAAAAAATTTAGTAACGTATGCTTATTAACTTGTGAAAAAAATATGTTAAACTAATCCTTATATAAATACATTAAAGTGAGCTGAAACACAATGGAACAACCATTTTTACCAATATTATTAGGTTCAGATATGAACGCATACGGAATGGCACGAGCATTTTATGAAGCATATGGTTTAAAACCCCTCGTTTTAGGACGCTCGCATCTTACGGCTACACAAGATAGTCGTATTCTACATTTCCAAGAAATTAAAAATTTAAATCAGCAGGAAGTATTTGTCCCAGCCCTAGAAAAGGTAGCAAAACAATACCCTGATAAAAAATTATTGCTTCTCGCATGTGGTGATGATTATGCGAAGTTAATTATTAAAAATAAACCAGTATTACAACAATACTTTACAGTCCCATATATCGATGAATCGTTAATGGATCAAATCTTATTAAAAGAAAACTTTTATAAAATGTGTGAAAAATATAATTTCAAATATCCTGGTACGACGACTGTCACTGCAGATAATTACGAAGACTTCACACCGCCATTTGATTATCCAATCATCTTAAAAGCATCTAACTCAGTTGCTTATTGGGCATGTTCTTTCCCTGGGAAAAAGAAAGTTTTCGTTGCACATGATGAGGCAGAAAAGTCTGCTATTTTAAAAGCAATTTATGCATCGACTTATCAAGATACAATGATAGTTCAAGAATTTATCCCTGGTGATGATTCTTACATGCGTGTATTAAATGCGTACGTAGGAAAAGACGGGAAAGTTAAGTTGATGTGTTTAGGTAACCCGATTTTAGAGGAACATTCTCCTGAAGGCATTGGAAGTTACGCTGCAATTATCACGACTCATGATAAAAAGTTAATGGATCAAGTTCGTTTCTTCTTAGAAGATATCGGCTATACAGGATTTGCAAACTTTGATATGAAATACGATGTCCGTGATGGTGAGTACAAACTATTTGAAATTAATTTACGTAACGGGCGTTCAAGCTATTTCGTTACGGCAGCTGGCTATAACTTAATGAAATATGTTGCAGATGACCATATGTTAAATATCAAACAAGAATTAACATATGCGGACAATCGTCATCTATGGATGATCATCCCAAAAGGCGTATTATTCAAATATGCTTCTAACGAAAAAATGAAAATTGAAGCAAAAAGTTTAATTCGCCAAGGCAAATGGACAAACTCTTTATATTTCAAACAAGATATGAATTTAAAACGATGGGTAAAACTAACGTTAAATAATTTAAACTATTATCGAAAATATAAAAAATACTTTAATAAAAAAGGTTTGGAAGAATGAAAAAAACATTAGGAATTATTGGTGGTGTAGGTCCATTAGCAACTATGTTTATCGGTGAGATGATTGTTCGTCGTACACTTGCATCAAAGGACCAAGAACATGTTCATACTATCATCGATAATGACACAACAATCCCTGATCGAACGGAATACATTTTAGATAATACAAAGGAAGACCCTGTTCCATACTTAGTTCGAGATGCTATCAAACTTGCAAACGCTGGTGCTGACTTAATTTGCATTCCTTGTAATACTGCCCATACGTTTTATGAAGAGTTGCAATCAGGTTCTCCAGTTCCTGTGTTGCATATGATTCGAGAAACGGCAAAACGCGCGGCTATATTAGGTGCAAAACGTGTAGGAATACTCGCAACAGATGGGACAGTGACTTCGGGAGTATATCAACAAGCACTTATAGAAGAAAATATTGAACCAGTATTGCCTAATGCTGATACTCAAAAACAAATCATGTCCATCATATATGATTATGTAAAAGCAGGTAGGGACGTATCGCTAAAGGAATGGCAACCAATTGAAGAAGCGATGAGTGAACTCAATTGCGATAAATTAATCTTAGGCTGTACAGAACTATCAATCATTAATAAAGAGTTAAAATTAAGTAATCGTTACATCGATTCCCTCATTGTCCTTGCAGAAAGTGCGATTATGGCATGTGGTTATGAATTAAATAATCCAATTAGAGTTTAATGCCTGCCTATTTTTAGGCAGGTTTTTTTGGTGGGGAAGTTTCCTATGAAATTCCACTATGTAAAATCGTGTAATTTCATTAAATTATGGTAAACTAAACGCAAGTAACTAAAGGTGGGTATAACATGTCAGTGATTAATTTATTAAATGAAACATTACAAAATAAATGGAAATTTGAAACAACGATGAAAGTACAGGATGAAATGATTCCTGCAATGCTTGAAGGAAAGGACGTTGTTGCAGAATCTCCAACAGGATCTGGAAAAACGTTAGCATATGTATTGCCGATTTTAAATAAAGTAAATGGGAGCAAAAAACAAACTCAAGCTTTAATCGTTGCCCCATCTCAAGAATTAGCAATGCAAATTGTAGAGGTTATACGTGAATGGATAGCAGGAACAGATATCACTGTTCAACAACTTATTGGAGGTGCCAACTCAGCACGTCAAATCGAAAAGCTGAAAAAGAAACCAACAATCGTGGTTGGTACTCCTGGTCGTTTAAACGAACTTGCGAAAGCTAACAAGTTAAAACTTAAAGAAATTGAAACGGTAGTACTAGATGAATGTGATCAACTTTTAAGTCGTGAATATCGTGTGATTGTAAAATCATTTATCGAAGGTGCAGCTTATGGTCGCCAAGTAGTTGTAGTCTCTGCAACAATTACAGATGAAATCAAACTTGTGGCGAGTCGATTAATGTTTGAGCCAGTACACATCGAAATTAAACCTGAAGACATGGTGCAAGTTGGTAAAGTGGTGCATACATTTATCAAAGTGGATGAACGTGATAAAACAGATATGCTTCGTAGACTTGCTCACATTGAAGGTTTGCGCGGTTTAGCCTTTGTTAACAATATCGACCAAGTATTAATGAAAGAGTCAAAGTTAAAATATAAAGATGCAAAAGTTGTAACATTACATTCTGACATGAAAAAAGAAGAACGTAAAAAAGCGTTAGATGCTTTCCGTAAAGGTGAGGCAACAATTTTAATTGCAACAGATATCGCTGCTCGTGGATTAGACATTGAAGGATTAACACATGTTATCCATGTTGATGCACCTCATACGATTGAACAATATACACATCGTTCTGGCCGTACAGGGCGCGCTGGTGCAGATGGTGAAGTATTAACACTTCTTTCATATCGCGATGAAAAAACGTATAAAAAGTTAACACGCGAAATGGGTGTAAAAACAATTCAAAAAGTTTGGTATCAAGGAAAATTAGTTGAAGGAAATTCAAAAACTGTTTCGCAAAAGAGAGGGAAATAAGATGACGTTTGAAGAAAAGCTAGAACAATACGCTGAACTTGCAGTAAAAGTTGGCGTTAACATACAAAAAGGTCAATACTTATTAATCAACACTTCAACAGATACATTGGATTTTACTCGAATTGTAGTGAAAAAAGCTTATGAGGCTGGGGCAGGGAGAGTTCAAGTAAACTTAACTGACCCTGTGTTTACTCGTGCCTTTTATGAATTAGGGGCAAAAGAGGAATTTAGTAAGTATCCAAAATGGATTGTTGCCCAACGCGATGAATTAATCGAACGTAAAGGTGCACTTTTATGGATTGACGCGGAAGATCCAGACCTATTAGCTGGTATCCAAAGTTCACGAATTTCTGCACAAACAAAGGCAGCTGGAGAAGCATTAGTACGTTATCGTAAAGCTGTAATGAATGACGATATCGCATGGTCCATTATTGCGGTTCCTTCACAAAAATGGGCGGCGAAAGTATTCCCTGATTTACCTGAAAATGAACAAGTAAATGCACTTTGGGAAGCAATTTTCCAAACGGTTCGTATTGGTGAAGGCGATGCAGTTGAGAAATGGCGTAAACATGTAGAGAATTTAGAAAGTCGTGCTAAGCAGTTAAATGAAAAGAAATATTCTAAACTACACTATAAAGCACCTGGAACAGATTTAACAATTGAACTTCCAGAAAAACATCTGTGGGTATCTGGTAGTAGTAAAACTCCAGAAGGTACGACATTTATTGCAAATATGCCGACTGAAGAAGTATTTACATTGCCTTGTAAATATGGTGTAAATGGAGTTGTTCGTAATACAAAGCCATTAGTATATCAAGGGAATATCATTGATGGTTTCTCTCTTACATTTGAAAAAGGAAAAATTGTAAAAGCTGAGGCTGAGGTAGGAAATGAGCTGTTACAAGATTTAATTGCAAATGATGAAGGATCCTCTTATTTAGGGGAAGTGGCATTAGTACCACATCAGTCTCCAATTTCATCATCTGGTATTCTTTATTACAACACATTATTTGACGAAAATGCTTCAAACCATCTAGCTATTGGTGAAGCATATCCAACTTGTTTTGAAGGTGGCCGTGAATTACAGGAAGGCCAGCTAGAAGCACTGGGAATTAACACATCCATTACCCACGAAGACTTTATGATTGGTAGCGCGGAAATGGATATTGACGGCATTTTACCAGATGGAACAGAGGAACCGATTTTCCGAAAAGGGAACTGGGCGTTTTGATATTGTGTAAAAACCCACCACGATTTTGTGGTGGGTTTTTAGATTTTGGCGGACTGGCGAAACTGGTCCGAATTGACAAATAACTAAATTGGCAAATAATCAGTCCAAATCAGCAAATACCCAACGCAAACTGGCAAATAACCAATTCAAATCGGCAAATACCCGACCCAAAAAAGCAAATAAACCCCACCAAAAAACAAATAACGAATATTTGTTCGTAAAATTATCACGATTCATAGCGAAAGATGTTATAATGGAGAAAATGATTTGGAAGGGTGTTGTATTTGAAAATATTCCATACCGCTGATTGGCATTTAGGAAAGCTTGTGCAAGGTGTTTATATGACGGAAGATCAACGCCATGTTCTACATCAATTTTTGCAAGCCATTGATGAAGAGAAGCCCGATGTCGTCATCATCGCTGGAGATTTATATGACCGTTCATTACCTCCAGTAGATGCTGTAGATTTATTGGATGAAATATTAGCTGAAATTGTTTTAAAACGTAAAGTTCCTGTTTTAAGTATTGCAGGAAACCACGATAGTCCTACTCGCTTACAGTTTGGAAGCAAGCTCATGAAAGAAAGTGGATTACATATTATCGGAGAACTCCACGCCAACTTGCAGCCAATCCTGTTACATGATGAATTTGGAGAAGTTCATTTCCACTTAGTCCCATTTGCAGAACCATCAACTGTTAAACATTTATTTAATGACGATTCCATTAACAACTATGACGATGCAATGAAAAAAATAATTGAGACCATCGAAGAAAAGATGGACAAGTCAAAACGACATGTATTCATTGGACATGCTTTCATTACACCCCATGGAGACAAGGAAGAAAATACGAGTGATTCAGAACGTCCTTTAGCAATTGGGGGATCAGAATGTGTTAGTGCACAATATTTCAAGTCATTCCATTACACAGCGCTAGGTCACTTACATAAGGCGCATTATGTATTAAATGAAACAATCCGTTATTCAGGATCCCCTTTAAAATATTCGGCTTCAGAGGCGAATCATGAGAAAGGATTCCTAATTGTAGACATGGATCAAGATGGACAAGTATCCATTACAAAACGACCGTTTATTCCAAGAAGAGACTTACGCATCGTAGAAGGTAATATACAAGAAATTTTAAAACATGAAGTTAGTGAAGATTATGTTTTCGTTCGTTTAACAGATTTAACTCCAGTTATTGGTGCAATGGAACAAATTCGAACAGTTTATCCAAATGCAATGCATGTTGAGCGTAAAGCACTTCCTAAGTTTGAAAGTACCGAAAATGAAGGACAAGTTCGCCGTGAACAGATGGACGATAAAAGTTTATTCCATGCTTTTTATAAGGAAATTGTAGGAAGTGAGCCGACAGAAATTCAACTTCAGCTTTTTGAAGAAGTACTTCAAGACATGTTATCAGAAGAACGCGAATCAAATGAGGTGGTCGTTAAATGAAACCAATAAAATTAACTATGCGTGCTTTTGGACCTTATAAAAATGAAGAGATTATTGACTTTACAGAGCTTAAAAATAATCGACTATTTGTAATTTCTGGATCAACTGGAGCGGGTAAAACGACTATATTTGATGGAATTTGTTTTGCTTTATATGGCTACGGTAGTGGGCAAGACAGAAAAGATACAAAAATGCTTCGAAGCGATTTTGCAGAAGACAACATCCATACCGCTGTTGAACTAGTTTTTGATATTCATAATAAAACTTATCGTGTATTGCGTCAGTTGTCCCATGTGAAAGAAGGTCGTAAAAATGCAACGGGTGAAAAATACGAGTTGTTCGAAATTCAAAATGGACAAGAAGTTCCTGTTGTAGAACGTCAGCGAGTGACAGATATTAACAAAAAACTTGAAGAAATTATCGGGCTCTCATATGACCAATTCAACCAAATTGTCATGTTACCTCAAGGGGAATTTCGTAAACTTTTAACCTCTCAATCTGATAATAAAGAAGCCATTTTACGTAAAATTTTTAAGACGGATCGATACGGTGAAATGGCACAAAAACTGGAAGAGAAGAAAAAGCAAGCTGAACAACAGTTAAATGAAGCAAGGGCATTAAAAAATAGTATCATTGCTCAAATTTCGGGGGCATTACCTAAGCGTGAATCATTATTATTTTCTTTATTAGATCAACATTCGAACATATATCAACTCCAAGACGGTCTAGATGAAGAAATTAAATTTTATCAACAGAAGATGAAAGAGGATAAAAAGCAATACGAAGAGGCGCTTAATAAATATAACGAGAAATATGAGCTTTATGTGGCAAACAAAGCGATTAATGATCGTTTAGATGCCTATGAAAAAAAGCGTTTTAATCTTCAGGAGATGGAACAACAAAAGCCACAATTTGACCAAATGAAAAAGGATTATGAAGCGGCGATTCGTGCAAGTAAAATTGAGCCATTAAACAAACGATGCCATGAAATAAACGAAGAAAAGCAACTCCAACAACGTCGATTAGAACAAATAGCTAATCAATTAAAGCAAGCTCAATCTGATCTATTAAAGGCAAAGGAAGTTTACGAAATAGAGTTAACAAAACAGAACGAACGGGATGCCGCAACCAAAGAAGTAATTGAATTGGAAAAATTGTTACCTCTGTATGAACAAATCGAAAAACAAACGCAAGTTGTTTATTTAATCACAAAGAAATACAATGAGGCGAAATCTAATCTTCAACAGGCTGAAGTCCAACTAGAAGAAAGTCGACACCAACTATTAAATTTAAACGGACAAGTGGAGCAGCTTGAAGGAAAAGTTCAAAATTTAAATGAGACAATGGAGCAACAACGTTATTTACGCGAAGTTGTTCAAACCTTTACAAAGTACAATGAACATTTATCACGTCATCGAACATTAACTGAGCAGTTCGAGAAGATTTCAACGGAGTATGAAAATGCAAGAGACCTCTATAATCAGGAAGAAATGAAATGGCTAAGTAATCAAGCAGCACTTCTTGCGGCTAATTTAGTTCCTGGTTCACCTTGCCCTGTATGTGGAAGCACAGACCACAAAACTGTGAATCGTGAGCATATGGATCTTATCGATGAACAAGCATTAAAGAATTTAAAGTCGAATCTTTCTCAAATTGAGCAAATGAAATATAATGCTCAGGCGAATCTAAACGCAAGCTTTATGCAAACGAAACAATTTGAAGAGTCTTTAGAAAACTTACATGCACCGATTCATGAACAAAATCAATACTTCCAACAATTTAATGATGTAAACAACCGTGTTCTACAGTTACAAAAAGATGCAGAACAACTTGCTCATTTAAAAACGCAGTTAAAACAGTTGAAAATTTCGCACGAAAAACAAGATGAAAATCGTAAACAGCTGGAACAAAACTATCAAATCATCAATGAGCAGCTAGTTCAACAACGTACGATTTTAGAACAGCAACGTCTTTCTATTCCGAGTCATTTGCAAGAACTTATCCAATTGCAACAAGCACTAAAAGAAGCAAAGAAACATCGTGATGTATTATATCAAGCATGGGAATCTGCACAGAAAAATCTGCAAACTGTCGAGAAGTCTGTGGTTTCCAATGAAGAGGCATATAATTACATTAACCAAACTCTACAACAATTAGAAGAAAATTTAAAAACTGCAAAAGAGCAGTTAGTTGTAACAATAAAAGAAAATGGGTTTGATGGTTACTCGCAATTTATTGCAGCCATTCGTTCTGAACAGGAAATTCAACAACTTCAGGAAAGCTACATGGCATTTTCCAATGAACTTCATTCCTTAACAACTCAAGTACAAGAAGAACGTCAACAATTAAAAGGTATAGAGAAAGTAGATTTATCACAGGCACAAGAACAATTAAATGAATTAAAAACATGTTATGAAAATGCGTTGCAAACTCTTAATCTGACGAAAGAGTATGAAAGACATGCAATTGATTTTTCAGACAGGTTAGATCGTGTAGCTGTTGAAATTCATCAATTAGAGGAAGTATCAGCTCAAATTATTGATTTATATAATTTATTACGGGGGCAAAACAGTAAAAAAATCTCCTTTGAACGATATGTACAAATGGGGTATTTGGAGCAAATAACGGAAGCTGCAAATATTCGATTGAGAAATTTATCAAATGGTCAGTACTATTTACAATGTTCAGACAGACAAGAATCCCACGGACGTCAAAGTGGTTTAAGTCTTGATGTATATGATACGTATACTGGGCAATCACGTGATGTAAAATCCCTTTCCGGTGGCGAGAAATTTAATGCTTCACTATGTCTTGCCCTGGGTATGGCGGATGTGATACAAAGCTTCCAAGGAAGTGTACAAATTGATACGATGTTTATTGATGAAGGATTCGGTTCACTAGACGAAGAATCCCTCATGAAAGCAATCGATACTTTGATTGATCTTCAAAAATCTGGACGAATGATTGGGGTCATTTCCCACGTAAATGAACTAAAAGCTGCTATGCCAGCTATTTTAGAAGTGGTGAAATTAAAAGAGGGGTATAGTAGGACAAAAATTACTCTTAAATAATAAAACTGCACTCTGATTATGGAGTGCAGTTTTTAAGCTTTTAAAACTCGAACAGCCTGAATCAAATTCCAAATTAATAAAATGATTGTTATAAGGAAATAAATTGCCATAAAAATAAATAAACTAATAACGAATCCATTCATTATTTCAGTACTAGTAACGCTAAAAATCCCGAATATCCCAAATATGCCGAGTAGCATTCCGATAACAACAGGAATCAAATGCGAAATAAATGCACGTTTCGCATGATATTTTACTTCATTGTTATTTATTACAAGATAAACGATTAAAGGCAGTAAGAAAGGTGCAAACAATAAACTAACATAGCAAAGTGCAGAAATGATTTTATTATTATCCATTAAATTCTCTCCTTACTTCCAATATAATACATATACGGAATTTTATTCAGTTTAGTTTCAAAAAAACTAAATTCTAGTTGAAAAATAAAGAGTTTCTGATAAAATGAGATTGTTCAAACAATTAAAGAAGATGTATTACCACAAGGGGAGCTGATGAAGTCAGCTGAGATTGTGCACGTATTGCACTAACTCTTTGAACCTGTAAGTTAGCACTTGCGTAGGGATGTGGATAGAAACCGAACCCATACATGGCGTCAGGATCTGTCCTGATGTCATTTTTTTATGCTTTTAGTATGAACTATAAGCATAGGGAGAAACTACATAACGATTTCTATTCCTTCTCAAATGTTCTACATCGGAATAAGGAGAGGAGACTTGTTATGAACAAATCAAAATTACTAATGCTTGTGGAAATTGCTATCTTTGCAGCAGTTGGATTAGTGTTAGATAAAATTTCTTTTTCACTTTGGGCTCAAGGTGGTTCTATTAGCTTTGTAATGCTACCTATTTTAGTTATTGCTGTTCGTTGGGGGCTTTCTGCCGGACTAGTCACAGGGCTTTTAATTGGTGTATTACAAATGGCTTTAGGAGCATATATTCTTCACTGGGCACAGGCATTACTAGATTATGTAGTTGCATTTACTGTAGTTGGTTTAGCAGGATTATTCCGTCATCAAATTGTTGAAGCGGCGAATAACCTTAATAAGAAGAAAATTAGTTTATATATTGTTCTGGGTATTGTAATCGGTGGTTTATTACGTTACGCTGCCCATGCTCTTGCTGGTGCGATATTCTTTGCAGAGTACGCAGGTGATCAAAATGTTTGGGTTTACACACTAATCTATAATGGTTCTTATATGATTCCAGCTATTATTTTAACTGCGATTGTCGGCTCATTTATATTCTCATCAGCTCCAAGATTATTAAAAACAGCAGTATAAAATTTTCTATAAGTCGATTTGCATTTTGTTGATGCAAATCGACTTTTTTTGAGCACATTAAGACTAAAATAATTTTTAGGTGGGAGTTGCAGGACAAATCGAAGAAAAAATAAATCATAAACGTAAAATTCCATCAGTATCGTATAGTTTCTTTTCCAAATCCTCATCTCACTAACTTATCCACAAAATACACTTTGTAAAACGGAATGGACCAACATAAGCTTACGAATATGATATAGTATAAATGAAATGATATAGGGAAGGATCGTTATCGATGATAGTTAATACAAGTGAAGAATTAGAAGCGTTAAAAAAAATTGGTCGCATTTGTGCTGAAATTCGTGATGCGATGAAAGCAGCTACAAAACCAGGTGTAACAACGAAAGAGCTAGATGAAATTGCAGGTCGTATGTTTGCTGAAAAGGGTGCGATTTCTGGTCCAAAAGGCGAATATGATTTTCCGGGATATACTTGCATCAGTGTAAATCATGAAGTGGCTCATGGAATTCCTGGTAGTCGTGTAATTGAAGAAGGGGATCTTGTGAACATTGATGTTTCAGGTTCTTTAGATGGTTATTTTGCTGATACGGGTATTTCTTTTGTTGTAGGAGATGGCTATGAAGCAAAGGAAAAACTTTGTGCTGTGGCTAAATCAGCCTTTGATCGTGCCATGACAAAAGTTAAAGCAGGATCAAAACTAAATCAAATTGGTAAAGCCGTGGAACGTGAAGCAAGAGATCATGGCTTAACGGTAATCATGAACTTAACTGGACATGGTGTAGGTCGATCTTTACATGAAAAACCAGATCACGTACTCAACTATTACGATGCATGGGATTCTACAATTTTAAAAGATGGTATGGTTTTAGCTGTAGAGCCATTCATTTCTGAAAAGGCAGAGCATATTGTTGAATCAGGCGATGGTTGGACATTTATTACGCCAGACAAATCATTAGTCGCTCAAATTGAACATACAATCGTTGTAACGAAAAACAAACCAATTATCCTTACGCAAATAGAAGACTAACTTAAAAAATCCTGTACGCTTTTTTAAACTTAGCGTGCAGGATTTTTTTTCATAAAGAATATTCCAGCAATCATTACACCACTTAGGAAAAGGGCTGCGGTTGATACTAACAATTCATCAAAGCCGTTTGCAATTACAATACCAATATAACACCAAATAAAGATAATAGGGAAAATAATATCGTAATAATGGTAACATAAATGAAGTGCAATTGCAGTGCCAACTGTCATCACAATAACAGCCCAAAGTGCATTACTTAAACCAAAGCCTTCCCAACCATAATATACCAATATGTAGCAAAACTGTAGAATAAATAAGTAAGTAGACCAACCAAAATAGATTGCAACTGGTATTCGAATACGTAACATTTCATTTTTTAAAGGATACGTTAAATAAAGTGCAAACATAAGTAATAATTGAATGAAAAATAAAATTAATGATTGCAAAAAGTATTCATAGTGCCAGCAGATAAGGTTAATGATCTGCAGCAGCATAATACATGAAATAAAAATAGTTTGAAGATTTGTTATCGATTTTTCAGTATTACGTAATGACCAATATTTGTTAGCCCATAGGAAAAGAAATATGAACACAATAAGCCATAAATAGTAGACGTAATTTGCTGGTGCAAATAAAAGTGGTAAACGATTTATGATGTCAATTGTTGATTTCCCATTAAAGTTAAGCAAATATGCTTGGAGGGTAAAATACATGGTAATTGTTAGGGAAAACAAGATGATGAATAACCGAGTCATATATTCCTCTCCTTTCTATAAAATTATATACATATAAAATGTTTTCAACAACAAATACCAATAACATACAAATTTTTGTAAAATAAAAGAAACGGATAGGAGTGATACCAATGAAAAAAATTGAACAAATTGATTTGAATGTTACACTCGAGAAAAAGGAATATAAAAAGAAGTTAAAGAAACTCCAATTTGAAATGTTGAATATACAGCAGTTCTTATATAATAACAAAATTGGACTCATTCTTGTATTTGAAGGAATGGATGCAGCAGGTAAAGGTGGGGCAATCAAGCGTTTAACCCAAAGACTCGATCCAAGAGGATTAGTTGTGCACCCAATTTCTGCACCACAATACCACGAAAAAAGATACCATTATTTACACCGCTTTTGGCGTAAGTTGCCTCAACGTGGACAAGTAGCAATCTTTGATCGTTCTTGGTATGGCCGTGTACTAGTAGAGAGAATTGAAGGTTTTGCTACAGATGATGAATGGATGAGAGCATATGATGAGATTAATTCTTTCGAAAAAACATTAACGGATGATGATTTTATTATTATTAAATTTTGGATTCATGTAGATGAACAAGAGCAGCTGAATCGTTTTAAAGAACGTGAGACAAATCCTTATAAAATGTGGAAACTCACGGATGAGGATTGGCGTAATCGTGAGAAGTTTGATGATTATATTGAATGCGCAAACGACATGTTTAACATGACGGATACTAAAAATGCGCCATGGTTTTTAGTTTCTGGAAATAATAAGCATTATGCACGCATACAAGTATTAAAAGAAACAATTAAACAAATTAAAAAAGAAGCGAAAAGAAGAGGTTTAACTATCTCTGATACAGGTAATGAAATATAAAAGGGACTTGAATAAAAATCTAGAATTTGTAAACAATGGGGAAATTGAGTGAAATGTATCTAGTTATAAAATAATTAGAAGGGCACAGGGCTATTATGGTAAAAAGACTTTTGAATCTATTACATAAAAAGGGTGATCGAGTGGTAAGGCTAGAGGGGGAGCGTTTGTTATTAAGAACTTTTGTGGAATCTGATGCACGTAGCTTAGCAGAACTAATGCGAAATAATCGGATTTTTTGGGCAACACATGAGCCGATGCATGAAGATGAATTTTATACAGAGGAAGCACAGTTCAAAAAGATTTTAGAAAGTATGCATTTGTTGCGGGCAAATAGAGAATACTCTTTTGGCATTTACCCAAAAGGAAGCAATAAACTAATTGGTCATATTTCTCTATATGCGATAAAAAGACTACCATACAATAGTGCATTTATTGGTTATTCTGTGGATGAAAGATATACAAGAAAAGGAATTGCAACAGAAGCAGTAAATGAAGTCGTTAAATTTGGATTTAATGTAGTAAAGCTGCACCGTATTGAAGCCTATGTATCACCTAAAAATTATGGCTCTATCAAAGTACTAGAAAATGCAGACTTTGTTCGAGAAGGATTATTAAGAGAACTTCTATACATTAATGGTTCTTGGGAAGATCATTTTCTTTATTCATTGTTACGTGAAGATTGTAGATATTTATAAAAATAACCGGGCTCTTTTAATAAGAGACCGGTCTGTTTTTTCTTATTCTTCAGTATTTTGTGACGATAAAAATGCATTTCCATCAGTAAGTAAATCAAGTTTACCAGTGCTTGGGTCCATTACTAAACCGTGAACTGGTGTTGACTTTGGCATAAGTGGATGTTTTCGAATAATTTCGACACTTTTTAATACACTTGTAGAAACATCCCCGAACCCGTGTAACCAATCTATTAAATCAACGCCTGAGTATTTAACAATATTGATGATATCTTCGTTTACACCACGTTCAATCATATGTTCAATCATTTTCTCAGGGTCTATTGCACTCATACCACAATCATGATGCCCAATAACATAAATTTCATCTGCCTGTAATTCATATACTGCCACAAGTAAACTACGCATGATGGCCCCAAATGGGTGACTGACTTGAGCACCAGCACTTTTTACTATTTTTACATCCCCATTACGCATATTCATCGCTTTTGGTAATAACTCAACTAATCGAGCATCCATACAAGTTAATATAACAATTTTTTTATCTGGAAACTTAGATGTTATGTATGGCTCATATTGTTTAAATTTTACGAAGGATTCGTTAAAACTTAATATTTCGTCTAATGAAGATGTCATTATTCTCACTACCCCTTTTTTTCTCTATAGAGTAAATAATATTATATACAAAAAATATCGACAAGACTCAAATTGAGTTTGTCGATATTTTTTATTTTTATTCTATAATTTTTGAGTTGGTTTTGGATCGATTACAACAGAAGAATGTGAATCTAATCCCATGCGTAAATAGTTAATGAACATATACACACTCAGGCATAAAAGTGATAAAAAGCCAATTACTGTAGTTAAAAATAATCCCATCTGTATAGACTCCTTTCGAAATTAAACAAGTGTCATTAACACCCATTATACTATATCTATTTTTTTTATTGTAGACTAATTGATAAATAATATTGACAATATAAAGTAGGAATATATTTTATGATACTTTCAAATAATATTCCCTACAGTTCATATTATATATGTAACTCTATATTTGATTCAATATAATCATAATGTTATTTTTGGAAAGAAACAGTAATTTATTTTGTCGAATACGCGTTAAAGTATTAAATAATATAGTAGATTGTCGAAAATAAGAGTAGGAGAAAATTTGGAGGTACATATATGGATATATCTACAATTGTCGGGGTCATATTCGGAATTATCGCAGTATTCTTAGGAATGTTTATTAAGGGTGCCGATATGTCAGTTTTAATAAACCCTGCAGCATTTTTAATTATTATTCTAGGTACTATCGCTTCAGTAACAATTGGTTTCCCTATGAAAGAATTAAAAAGGGTGCCAAGTCTATTTAAAATTATTTTTACAGAAAGAAAGCTTACGAGTGACATAGAAATTATAAAAATGTTTTCTACTTGGGCAGATTTAGCTCGTCGTGAAGGATTATTAGCCCTTGAAAGTAAAGCCGCAGAAGTTGAAGACCCATTCTTAAAAAATGGATTAACTTTAGCAATTGATGGACAAAACGCAGATTACATACGTGATGTATTAACAGAAGAAGTTGAAGCAATGGAAGCTCGTCACAATGTTGGTTCTCAGATCTTTTCACAAGCTGGTACATATGCGCCAACACTTGGGGTATTAGGTGCGGTTGTCGGTCTTATGGCAGCTTTAAGAGATATGAACGATATTAACGCACTAGGTCATGCGATTACGGCTGCCTTTGTTGCTACATTACTTGGTATTTTTACTGGGTATGTTCTTTGGCATCCGTTTGCAAACAAATTAAAACGTAAGTCTGCAGAAGAAGTAAAACAGAAAAATTTAATGATTGAAGGTATTTTATCAGTATTAGAAGGGGAAGCCCCACGCGTTATTGAGCAAAAATTAGCCTCATATTTAACTATGGAAGAACGCCGTCAAATATTTAATGAAAGCGGGGCGGGTGGTCTTGGCAAAGAAAGCTAAAAAGAAAAAGCAAGATGTACATATTGATGAGTCTTGGTTATTACCCTATTCTGATTTAATGACACTTTTACTTGCTCTTTTTATCGTGCTATTTGCCTCTAGTTCAATTGATCAAGAAAAATTAGCAAAAATGTCTGCTGTTTTTAATGAAATATTTGATGGTGGTTCAGGTTTTATGGATCAAACTTCAATGTTGGAAAATCCAACATCGTCAACACCGGGATTATCTGAAGCAGAAAAAGCGTATATTCAAGATCAAAGAGAGCTTAAGGATATTCAAGACAAAGTTGATAATTTTATTGCTGTGAATGAATTAGAAGATACTTTTGAAACATCGATGACAGATGAAGGATTATTAATCACTATCCGTGACACTATTTTATTTGACCCAGGTAAAGCAGATGTTAAATCAGAATATACACCGATTGCTGATGAATTAGCCTCTTTACTAAAAATGGATCCAGCGCGGCATATTGTTGTAACAGGACATACAGATAATGTTCCACAAAACGGAGGCGAATTCGCTTCAAACTGGGAACTATCTGTTATGCGTGCAGTAAATATACTTGAGTTATTAGTTTCGAGTAACCCTGAACTAGATCCTAAATATTTTAGTGCAAAAGGTTACGGAGAATATTATCCAATCGCTTCGAATGAAACAGCTGAAGGACGAGCAAAAAATCGTCGTGTTGAAGTATTAATTCAGCAACTAGTAGATGAAGTAACAACAAAAGAATAAACAAGAAAGAATGAGTGAAACTAAAATCACTCATTTTTTTTGACTTTTAACAAACAAAAGTTTATACTTTAAACAAATGTTTGTTGGAGGTGATTATTGATGAATGAAAAAGAACAGCTAGTCCTTCAAACGATTAAGAAAAACCCATATCTATCGCAAAACGAAATGGCACTCCAATTAAATATGTCGAGGCCAACCTTGGCAAATATTATTTCTGGCCTTATTAAAAAAGGTGAAATTATTGGTAGAGCTTATGTATTACCTGAAGAAAAAGATATCATTGCAATCGGTGGTGCTAATGTTGATCGTAAATTCCACATTGATGGGACAGTTCAATATGGTACTTCCAATCCAGCTTACTTAACAGAAAGTGTAGGCGGTGTTGCCCGCAATATTGCAGAAAACTTAGGTAGGCTAGGTAACACAGTAAAACTAATTACAACTTTTGGACAAGACCAAGATGCCAATATGATACAACAAGTTAGCAATGGGTTTATTAATTTTGATTTATCCGAAACGTTACCTGATCGAAAGACTGGTTCATATAGTGCAGTATTAGATTCTAATGGAGAACTAGTACTTGCAATGGCAGACATGGGGATTTATGATTACTTACTCCCAAATTTGTTAATGAAAAATGAAGCGGCAATCATTAACGCGAAATGTATCATTGTCGATCTAAATTGCCCAAAAGAAACGTTAATATATTTACAAGATGTAGTATCAAAAAGAAATACACCATTTATCATCGTTCCGGTTTCTTCACCGAAAATGAAAAATATGCCGAATGATTTAAAGGGAGTTTCATATTTCATTTGTAATCGTGATGAAGCGGAAATGTACCTAAACACTGAGATAATAAATGAATTGGACTATGAAAAAGCGATTAAAGGATTACTCGAGCAAGGTGCAGAAAATGTAGTAATCACTTTAGGTAGTCAAGGAGTCATTGCGGGAAATAAAAAAGAAATTAAACGCTTCCCGGCTTATGAGGTAACTCATATTGAAGATGTAACTGGTGCCGGTGACGCATTTGTTAGTGCGGTAGTACATGGTGTGCTGCATGGGGAAGATTTCTTTGATGCAGTACAATTTGGACTTTATAATTCTGCGAAAACGTTAGAAATTGATAAAACAGTTAGAGAAAACTTATCAATTAATGAATTAGAAAAATGGAGGAATTTATAATGGAAAAATACTTATCATATTCAAAAGAAGTACTAGAAGCGAAGGAAAAAGGACTACCAATCGTAGCTTTAGAATCAACTATTATTTCACACGGAATGCCATATCCGCAAAATGTGCAAACAGCAAGAGAGGTAGAAGATATTATCCGTAGTAAAGGTGCTGTACCTGCAACAATTGCATTAATCGATGGAAAAATTAAAATTGGCCTTTCTGATGAAGAGTTAGAAATGTTCGGAAATGCTCAAAATGTTGCTAAAACATCTCGCCGTGACTTTGGTTACCTTCTAGCATCGAAAAAATTAGGAGCGACAACTGTAGCGGCTACAATGATTGCGGCAGAACTAGCTGGAATCGAACTATTTGTAACAGGTGGTATTGGTGGTGTTCACCGTGGAGCTGAACATACAATGGATATTTCAGCAGACTTAGAAGAACTTGCTAATACTAATGTAGCAGTAGTTTGTGCTGGTGCGAAATCAATTTTAGACCTTGGATTAACATTAGAATATTTAGAAACGAAAGGTGTACCAGTAGTTGGTTATGGTACTGATGTATTACCTGCTTTCTATACGAGAGAAAGTGAGTTCGGTTTAAACATTCGCGTTGACTCTCCTCAAGAAGTTGCTGATATGATGCGTGCAAAATGGGATTTAGGTCTACGTGGTGGTGCAGTTATTGCGAACCCGATTCCAGAAGAAGATGCAATGGATCCAAGCTTTATTAACGGTATCATTGAGGAAGCATTAAAAGAAGCAGAACAAAATGGTATTAAAGGAAAAGATGTAACGCCATTCATGCTTGGAAAAGTTAAAGAATTAACAGAAGGAAAATCATTAGAAGCAAACATCGCTCTTGTTAAAAATAATGCTAGAATTGGTGCAGAAATTGCAATTGCATTAAATAATAATAAATAATTATTTCACCCCCATTGATAACGCTCAATGGGGGTGTTTATTTTGTATAAATGGGAACCGCTCATAAACTTGGTCAAACCGCTCATAAATTCAAGAAATTCGCTCATAAACAGGTTTAAACCGCCCATAAAACCTTATTATGGAGAATTATTTACGCAAAGCACCTAGCTCAGAAACGATTGCTTGCATTTCACTTGGACTAAAAGTGTCACGTTTCATCACCATTTCGTATAAGTACACTAAATCTTCATAACTATCTTCAGAAAAATGTTCAGACTTCATTGCATCCACATTTACCATGCGAAGTTTTTCTTTAATTTGATCAATCATATAAACTACATTCTCTTGGGTTGGTTTTGTTAAATCCACTCTATGTCCACCTTTCAAACTCTTATGTTCAGAAAAATACGTATTAAAAATAAACTATGTTAATCATTTCACTACCAGTACCCTATGTCAACTCCAAAATGTATCGCTACTTTAAAAAGGAGGAAATTTTCTATAGAATGATAGTGAGATGAAATTTTATCCAGAAATATAGGGGGAGAAATAGATGAGTGAAAGTAAATTATTAAAATCAGTCGTAATTGGTGCTTTAACTGGCGCATTAATAAGTATGTTTGATCGCAAAACGAGAGAACATACAATAGAAACCACAAAAAAACTAAAAGATTCTGTTGTTTATTATGCGAAGAATCGGGAACAGCTACAACATTTAGTTGAAGAAAAGGTTGATGAAATTCAAGAACTGTATGAAAAGGCATCTGAAAACGTAAATCTTATTGTGAACAAGATGGAAGAAGTAAAGGAAATTCCAAACTCAATCCAAAGTATTGTGAATGATACAAAACAGGCTTTTTCAAAAGATGAACCACTAAATTAATAGTGAGGAAGGGAAGTGGGTATCGTTTTGCGCGAACAGAAAAACATCTCTCAAAACGATGTACTATCAAAGGTAAATACTTTTATTGATCCGGATATGTCCAAAATTGATGTAACGACAACTAAAGGGTTTATACAAGATTTAATTGTGCGAATGAGAGTAGTTGATATATCTGGAATGGGAGCTCAATTAGCCTACTTCTTTTTATTATCTTTTTTTCCTTTATTAATTTTTACTGTTACTTTATTACCTTATTTAAATTTGGATGAAGAACATGTATTTGACTTTATTCAAACGATTGTACCTACTGAAGTATTCTTATTAACGCAAGGTACATTAGTGGAAATCCTTACAACGCATAATGGTGGAGGATTGCTTGGGATTGGACTAGTCGGAACAGTATGGTCAGCTTCGCGAGGGGTAAATGCGTTAATCAAAACATTAAATCATACCTACGATACAAAACCAAGAGCAGGTATTATTAATCGAGCTTGGTCGTTAATTTTTACAATTTCATTGGTTATAGTAATCTTACTGGCATTAACTATCCCAATTTTTGGCCATCATATAGGGTTATCATTGTTTAGTTATTTAGGGCTAGAGGAAAATTTTGCTCAATTTTGGAGGTATGTAAGATGGTTTCTTCCTCCAACGCTAATTTTTTGTGTACTTTCATTAATGTATTGGGTCATTCCTAATACAGATCCAAGATTGCATTTTATCAGTGTAATTCCTGGAACATTGTTTTCAACGATTTCATGGGTCATATTAATTTATGCATTCTCTTATTACGTCAATAACTTTGGAAATTTCACTTCCACTTATGGAAGTATTGCTGGGGTTATTATACTCATGCTTTGGCTCTATTTTACTGGAATGATATTAATTTTTGGTGGGTTATTAAATGCTTCAATGCAAAAGAGGAAATTAATGAAGTTGAAGAAAAGTAAAAAAGCCTTCGCTAATCGTTAATTAGCGAAAGCTTTTTTTGTTAGGATTTTAACATACGAAGACCGTTTAAAATTACTAAAATCGTACTTCCTTCATGTCCGATTACACCAAAAGGCAAGTCGACAATTTGTAGGAAGTTTGAAGCAATAAGTAATGCAATAACTGAAATGGAAAAAATAACATTTTGTTTAACGATTCGTTGCATTTTCCGAGATAAACGAACAGTATATGCAATTTTAGCTAAATTATTTTTCATTAATACAACGTCCGCAGTTTCGAGAGCTACATCTGTTCCTCCGCCCATTGCGATACCAACAGTCGCTGTAGCAAGGGCAGGGGCATCGTTAATACCGTCTCCAACCATACCAACATATTGATAGTCTTTTAAGTAATGTTTGATATGGTTAACTTTTGTTTCAGGTAAACATTCTGCAATGTATTCATTAACACCTGATTCTTTTGCAATGACTTTTGCAGTTTTTTCATTATCACCAGTAAGCATTGCCACATGAATACCTAAGTCTTGTAATGATTTTACAGCTTGTTTTGCTTCATCACGAACTGTGTCTTTCATTGCAACAAGTAATGCAATTCCTTGATCATCTCTCATGAAAATAACTGTTTTACCTTCATCCGCAAGTTTATCCACAGCGTTATTCGCAAATGCTAATGCATCTTCACGTCCAACGAAATCAGGTTTTCCTACTTTATATGACTGGTTGTTTACATTTGCTTTTAATCCCCACCCTGGAACATCTTCAATTTCAATACCTTGTATAGGTTGCACATTCAGTTCTTTTGCATATTTCGTAATAGCTTGAGCTAATGGGTGATTTGATTGAGATTCAATGGAAGCAAGTATTTCCACTGTATCCTTTAAGTTTAAATCTTCTCTTACAATGACATCTGTAACAACAGGAGTACCGAAAGTTAATGTTCCTGTTTTATCTACAGCAAGTAATTTTAATACTGCTAAATGTTCTAAATGGATACCACCTTTAAATAGCACACCGTTTCGTGCACCATTTGAAATTGCAGCTAATGTTGCCGGCATAATGGAAGCAACAAGTGCGCAGGGAGAAGCAACTACTAGTAATACCATTGCTCTATAGAAGGTTGTCGTCCAATCCCATCCGAGTAAGTAATGTGGTAAAAATAACATTAATATAACAGTAACTAAAACAATTTTTACATAAGTACCTTCAAACTTCTCAATAAATTGTTGAGCAGGTGATTTTTCGCTTTGTGCAGATTGAATAAGTGTAATAATTTTTTGGAACATTGTTTCAGAATTTGGTTTAGTCATTTTTATTGTGAGTGTTCCATTTAAATTAACAGTACCCGCATAAACATCATCGCCAATTTGTTTTGTTACAGGCATTGATTCACCACTAATTGCAGACTCATCAATAGAAGAAGTTCCTTTAAAGATTTGACCATCTGCAGGGATACGTTCACCTGGTTTAATTAATAGGTGATCGCCAACCGTAAGTGAAGATACAGGCACTTTCATCGGTTCGAAACCACCACGAACAAGCCATGCTTCTTCAGGTTGTAAATTCATTAAACTTGAAATTTCATGCTTATTTTTATTCATTGCATAAGTTTCAAGAGCACCACTAAGAGCAAAGATAAAAATTAAAATTGCGCCTTCAGTCCAGTAGCCGATAATTGCAGAACCGATTGCAGCTAATATCATTAATAACTCAACGTTTAAGTTTTTGTTTTCAATTGTATCTTCAATACCTTCTTTCGCTTTTGCATAACCACCAATGAAAAACGCTGTGATATATGCAAGTACAGCAGCGGTATTTAAACCGGTTGATTCCAATCGCCATGCTAGTAAGATGATTATCCCAGAAACAAGGGCGGCAATCAGTTCTTTATGTTCATTAGATTTCTCAATTAAATTAATATTTTCTCGATTAGAACTATTCATAATAACCTCCTTATGATAATGAATATCACTATCATAATACATATAATCCAGTTGTGATAACGATTTTCATTTGCTTTATAAATATAATATAACATTTATTAAATTAAAATTATTATAATATAGGAGACTGTTATTGTAAATGAATAAAAACTATATGGTTATCAAAAAATAAAAAACCCGTAAGAATTTTAAATTCTTACGGGTTTAAAAGGTTATAAACTCATTGTTTTCGCTTTGGCAAAGCCTTTCGCGCAGCTGAGATAAAATTTATTGTTCTAAGTAAAGTTATTTTACTTATTAGAATACGCGCTCAGCGTTATCACTCCAGGCAAAGCCTTTCGTGCAGCAGAGATAAAATGAACTCAACTTAATTTGAATGCTATTAAGAATAAATTTGATCTCTTTTAAATTAGAATACTCTCTCAGCGTTATCGCTGTCGGCAGAGCCTTTCGCGCAGCTGAGATAAAATTTATTGTTCTAAGTAAAGTTATTTTACTTATTAGAATACGCGCTCAGCGTTATCACTCCAGGCAGAGCCTTTCGTGCAGCAGAGATAAAATAAACTCAACTTAATTTGAATGCTATTAAGAATAAAATTGATCTCTTTAATTAGAATACTCTCTCAGCGTACTGAGATAATTTTTCTAATGAAGATTTTTCAACATCTGCATGTAATGAGTTACCATGAGAGTCCATAGTTACTACTGCAGTGAAGCCTTCAACAGTTAAGTGCCACATAGCTTCTGGGATACCGAATTCCATTAGGTCTACACCATCTACAGATTTGATACAATCTGCATAGTATTGTGCAGCTCCACCGATTGCATTTAAGTAAACGCCACCGTGTTCTTTAAGTGCAGCAAGAGTTTTTGGACCCATACCACCTTTACCGATTACAGCGCGGATACCGAATTTTTTCATGATATCGCCTTGGTATGGCTCCTCACGAATAGATGTAGTTGGTCCTGCAGCTTTAACTGTCCAGTTATCGTTTTCGTCTTTCGCCATTACTGGACCACAGTGGTAAATTACTTGTCCATTTAAATCAACTGGAGCATCGTGGCTCATTAAGTGGTGGTGAATTGCGTCACGACCAGTGTACATACGGCCGCTGATTTTTACAACGTCACCCACTTTTAATGCACGAATTTGTTCTTCTGTAATAGGTGCTCTTAATTCTACTACTTTATTTTCTGATTTTGTTTCTTCTTTTGGCTCATCGCGGAAAGTTACTCTTTCGCCTTCTTGGTAGTGCCATTTTTTAATTTCGCCAGTAGCAGCGTCGATATCGATTGCCATACGACGGTATGCCCAACAGTTGTATGCTACAGAAACGAAGAATGAAGCTGGTAAACGGTGACCTACGCCAATTTTACAACCTAGTAAAGTTGCTTCACCACCGAAGCCCATTGTTCCAACACCGAATGTGTTTGCTTTTTCTACAATGTATGCTTCAAGTTTTGCTAAATCTTCATTCGGATTTACATCATCAACATGACGGAATAATTGTTCTTTAGCAAGATCATACCCAGAAGAACGGTCTCCACCGATACCTACTCCGATGAAACCAGCTGAACATCCTTGACCTTGAGCTTGCCATACAGAGTGAAGGATACATTTACGGATACCATCTAAGTCACGACCAGCACGGCCAAGACCTTCTAATTCACAAGGTAAGCTGTATTGGATGTTTTTGTTTTCACAACCGCCACCTTTAAGAATTAATTTTACTTCAATGTAATCGTTTTCCCATTGCTCAAATTTAATAACAGGGAAGCCTTCACCTGTGTTGTCTCCACTGTTTTTACCTGTTAAAGAATCTACCGCGTTTGGACGTAATTTAGCATCTTTAGAAGCTTGTACAATCGCATTTTTGATTGCAGCTTTAATTTCTAATTGATTTACGCCTACTGGAGTTTTTACTTTAAATGTTGGTAAACCTGTATCTTGACAGATTGGTGAAACATTGTCTTCAGCCATTACGATATTATTCGAAATTGTGTCTAAACTCATTGCAGCACGAGTACCAGCATTTTCAGCTTCTTTTGCTTTTTTAATTGCACGACGAACATCAGTTGGTAAATTTGTTGATGTTTCACTGATTAAATCATATAGGCTTTTCTCTAAAGTTTGTAAGTAAGAAGTTGCAACTTGTGACATTAATATTTTCCTCCCAGAAAATCTTAAAATTTCTCTAACCTTTTTTATTATACTCTTTTACTTTAGCGAAAAAAAGAGTGATAGAAATTTGTAATGTTGTGATTTTACAATTTTAATAGATAAGATTGCTTAAAAAATCCATCTCAAGTAGTTTCTCAGATGGATTTTCTAATTTTTATTCTTTTGTAAACTCATTTCGATTGTTGAATTGGTCCATCTTCTCTTCAACATCATCAATAATTTTTATTAATCTGTCGATGTCTTCAAGATCTGCTGTTTCTGGATCAATTGCATCAAGAACTTCAACGAAAATTTGAAGACGTTCTTTTAAGTAGTTTACTTGTTTATTTTTATCTGTAATTGAGTTCGACATGAATCCACCTCTTTCATCATGAACATCATAACTAAATTATAGCCAATGTTCAAATTAATTAATTAAAAATAAAATATTTTATTTCTGAATATTTACAATCTTCTTAAAATATGATAAATTGATAGTATCAAATAAGCAAAGGAGATGGTCGAAAAGGATATGCTCACTTCAATAGGAAAAGGAGGGAGTTTAAACAATTTTTCGGCTATCTACGTGCCGAAGCAATGTTTATTCAACTGAAAATGGAGTTAATTGAAATGTGAAGACCCTAGTGTAAATCTGTGATGCACTAGGGTTTTTTGTTGTAATTTTTAAAGCTATTTTTATTGCATTATGTTAATATAATACGGAATTATTGGTGAGCTGGAGGATAAAATGGTCACAGCAGATAAATATGAGCAACGTAGATTTTGGATATTAGTCCTAATTGTGACGATATCAGGATTTTCACAGGGGATGTTATTGCCTCTAATCTCCGTAATTTTTGAGACAGATGGAGTTTCATCAACTTTAAATGGTTTAAATGCAACAGGATTATACATAGGGACTTTATTAATTTCGCCGTTTATCGAACAGCCTTTAAGGAAATTTGGGTATAAGCCAATCATAATTGCTGGTGGTGCAGTGGTGTTTCTAGCATTATTAATGTTTCCCCTTTGGCAAAACGTTATGTTTTGGTTTATTCTACGTTTGTTAATTGGTGTAGGAGATCACTGCCTGCATTATTCAACGCAAACATGGATAACTAGTTCTGCTAAGCAAGGCAATATAGGAAAGAGTATGGCGATTTATGGATTAGCATTTGGGGTTGGATTCGCAGTAGGGCCGTTAATGGTACCAATGGTGAAAGTGTCTCAAAGTTTACCATTTATCGTGTCTTCCGCACTTTGCTTGTTTGCTTGGTTATTTGTATTTTTCGTTCGAAATGAAAAACCAGAAGTATTAAAGGGTGATGGTAAAGAAACAAATAGTCTAGTTAGATATAAACTATCTTTTAAGTATGCATGGGTGGCATTTTTACCTCCTTTTGTATACGGCATCTTAGAGACATCATTAAATGCACTATTTCCTGTGTATGCACTTCGTAAAGAAATTGATGTATCAATGGTATCAATCATTTTAGCCTCCTTTTCAATCGGGGCAATTCTAACTCAAATTCCAATAGGTATGTTAGGTGACAAGATTGGTAGACGGAAAGTAATCTTAATTGGCATGTTGGTTGGGGCAATAATGTTTGCTATTGGAAGTCAACTTGAGCATTCTGAAATTTTTGTTTTGGGTACATTTTTAGTTTCGGGTATGTTCCTTGGATCATTATTTTCCTTGGGAATTACATACATGGCTGATTTAACTCCAAAAGAATTACTTCCAACTGGTAATTTGCTATGCGGAATATTCTTTAGTTTAGGAAGTTTATTCGGTCCATTTATCGGCGGATTGTATTTACAATTAGTTGAGACAGTGAGTTTCTTACTGTTTATTTCAATCATGCTATTTATTATTTACTTTATTATTTTTTTATTTGGAAATAAGAGATTAGAAGCTGAATAGAAATAAAAAAAGCTTTGCACGAAATTTTCATGCAAAGCTTTTAAATTGTATTAAATTGTCAGAATTGTTTGTGTACCGGGTACATAATTAAGACAATCTATCCCGGTAGTCTTCGTATCCGAATTGACGAACGACTTTTACGCCTTCTTCTTCATTGAATAGACAAATACTTGGTAAGTTCACACCATTGAACATGTGGTTTTTTACCATTGTATAGTGAGCCATGTCAGTGAAAACTACTTTGTCGCCAGCTTTTAATGGTTGATCAAAGGAATAATCCCCAATAACATCACCAGCTAGACATGTCATACCACCTAGGCGATATGTGTATGCTTTATCGTTTGGCGTACTTGCTCCGATGATTTGTGGACGGTATGGCATTTCTAATACGTCTGGCATATGACATGTTGCAGAAGTATCTAAGATTGCAATTTCCATACCGTTTTTCACAACATCAAGAACTGTAGTAACTAAGTATCCAGTATTTAAAGCAATTGCTTCACCAGGTTCTAAAATAACATGAACATCATATTTCTCTTTAATGTAGTTAATGATATTCACAAGTTTGTCCACATCATAATCAGGACGAGTAATATGGTGACCTCCACCAAAGTTTACCCATTTCATTTGATGTAAATAAGGACCGTATTTCTCCTCAAAATGAGGGATGATGCGTTCTAACACATCTGAATTTTGTTCACACATCGCATGGAAATGAATTCCTTCTACACCGTCTAATTCATCAGGACGGAACGATTCAAATGGAATTCCTAAGCGTGAATTTAGTGCACATGGATCATATAGTTCAGTTTCAACTTCAGAATATCCTGGATTTACACGTAAACCAATGGAAACGTGCTTATCTAAACTTTGTACTTTTTCTTTATACTTATTTAACTGGTCAAAAGAATTGAAAACGATATGATCGACATATTTTAAATATTCATCAATTTCATTTTCTGCATAGGCTGGTGCATATGCATGAACTTCTTTACCAAACTCTTCATACCCGAGGCGAGCTTCAAATAAAGAACTTGATGTAATCCCTTTTAAATATTGACGCACCATTGGGAAAGTCGAAAACATCGAGAAACCTTTAAGTGCTAATAAAATATCGCAGCCAGTACGGTCTTGAACAGACTTCAGTATTTCTAAGTTGCGCTTTAGCAAACGCTCGTCCACCACATAGCTAGGTGACGGCGCTTGATTCCAATCAATTGTCTTCATTTACTTTGCCTCTTTTTCTAGTTCAAGGTCAACAAGTTCAGGATTTAAGCTTTCTTGCCATGGAAGACCCCATTTATTTAATGCTTCCATGAATGGATCTGGATCGAATTCTTCTACATTCCATACACCTGGTTTTTGCCACTCGCCGTTCATAACAAGCATTGCACCAATCATTGCTGGTACACCTGTTGTATATGAAATTGCTTGTGAACCAACTTCGCGGTAACACTCTTCATGGTCACATACGTTATAAACATAGTAAGTTTTTTCTTTACCATCTTTAATTCCACGGAAAATACATCCGATATTTGTTTTACCTTTTGTGCGTGGTCCAAGTGATGCTGGATCTGGTAAAACAGCTTTTAAGAATTGAAGTGGTTGAATCATTTGGCCTTCAAATTCGATTGGTTCAATTGATGTCATGCCAACGTTTTCAAGTACACGTAAATGAGTTAAGTACTTTTCAGAGAATGTCATCCAGAAGCGAATTTGTTTAATACCTTTAATGTTTTTCGCTAAAGATTCTAATTCTTCATGATATAGAAGATACATATCTTTAGGTCCGATTTCTGGGAAGTTGTATACTTCTTTGAATTCTAGTGGTTCAGTTTCAACCCACTCGCCTTCTTTCCAGTAACGACCATTTGCAGTAATTTCGCGAATGTTGATTTCTGGGTTGAAGTTTGTAGCGAATGGATAACCGTGGTCACCAGCGTTCGCATCTAAAATATCGATGTAGTGAATTTCATCAAAATGATGTTTTAACGCGTAAGCAGAGAATACACCTGTTACACCTGGGTCAAATCCACTACCTAAAAGAGCTGTAAGACCAGCTTTTTCAAATTTTTCTTTATAAGCCCATTGCCATTTATATTCAAATTTAGCAGTTTCAGGTGGCTCGTAGTTTGCTGTATCTACATAGTGCACACCTGTCTCTAAACATGCGTCCATAATAGTTAAGTCTTGATATGGTAAAGCAACGTTAATTACCACATCTGGTTTAAAACCATTGATTAATTCAACAAGTTCTTCGACATTATCCGCATCTACTTGTGCAGTGTGAATAATTGTTTTACCGCCGTCTAATTTTTCTTTTAAAGCATCACATTTTGATTTTGTTCGACTTGCGATCATAATTTCTTCGAATACTTCCGAGTTTTGCACACATTTGTGTACGACAACGCTAGCTACTCCGCCAGCTCCAATAATCAATGCTTTACCCAATTCTTTATAACCCCCTAGAATTAGCCTGAATCAACGGGATTCCTAGTCCCCGCAGGCATTTGTATTGTAAACAATAAAACAGATTATACAGAAATATATTTCCGGTATCAATCCATTTTCGACAAAATTTTTGTTAAAAATAGAAATTATTTAAGTGTTTAATTTCTATCACAAATTATCATTATATAGAGTTCACAGAAAGATTAAAAATATTTATCATTCATGAAATATTTAAAGGACAAACCTTATTAAAATAGAGAGGAAAGAGACACAACTTTGTGGGAGATCTAATGTTGATGAAAAGACAAATGAATATACTATCACGTAGAACAATTGATGTTGCTGCTGGGTCTATTATTATGGCAGTGGGGATTTTTTTATTAGGTGCACTTCACCAGTTTCCTTTAATAGAAAACAATGTGGGGCAGTATTTGATTATTATGCTAGTTCCAATTTGGCTAGTGTTACTTGGACAATTTCTTAAGTCTTTGTTAAACAAAGAATATCGTAGCAATCTTGTTCATTCCCCTATTAAAAGTTTTGCTGCGGGTACATGGATTGCCGGGACATCGGTTACTTGCATATTAATGATAAAGCATATGCCTGGATTGTATTTCGTTGTGCCTTTCTTAATATGGATGAATGTATTAAGTTGGGGAATTTTTATTATATTTTGTACGTTTCAATTTAAAAAGATTATTAAAAAACAAGCAACTAAAGAAGTGCATGGGGTAATTTTACTTTCAACAGTTAGTACACAATCCATTGCTTTGCTTTTACTGAATTATTACCAAAATATAAATAGTTCTATTATTGTTTTTATCATTTGTATTGGTAGTGCCCTCTATCTATTTTCTCTAGGATTACTATTTATTCGGTTTAACTCGAACTATTCAATACACAAGTGGAAAAATACCGATTGCATTATACACGGTGCACTTTCCATTACAGGTTTAGCAATGACTCAATCTGGTATATTTCCAATTCAAACGTTAATGATTGTTTGGTACTTGGCGTTTAGTTTGTTTATCGTTGTGGAGACAATAGAAATTATTAGAGGTATCAAAAGAATAAAAGAGTATGGCTTAAAACAAGGGATATTAACGTATCATATAACGCAATGGGCACGAAACTTTACCTTTGGGATGCTGTATTATTTTACTTTTAATTTAGTGAATCGTTTTTCTGAAGTACACCCCCTTTCATTTCAGCAAAGTTTTATGATTTGTCTAGGATGGGTTGTATTTGCGTTATTAATAATTGAACTATTACTATTGATAAATAGTTTTAGGATCCAAAAATAAAAACAGAGATCATCTTATTATAGAAGATCTCTGTTATTTTTTATTTATTTTTCAACGTCAACTTCGCTACAATTTCTACCCTTGCTGTTTGTGGGAACATATCAACAGGTTGAATATATTCCACTTTGTAGATTTTTGTGAGTTCTTGTAAATCCTTGGCGAAAGTTGAAGGGTTACAAGAAGTATATACAAATCGTTTTGGTTGAATTTTCATTACGGTTTTAATAAAACTTGGTGCTAAGCCAGTACGTGGTGGGTCTACAGTAATCACATCAGGAATAAAGCCTTCTTTTCGCCATTTTGCAAGCCATTCTTCGGCAGTTCCTGTATAGTAGCGAGCATGTTTAAATCCATGGTTTCTTGCATTTTTCTTTGCATCATCTACACTTTCAGGTACAACATCCATGCCTCGAACTTCTTTCGCATGAGGGGCTAGCCATAATCCAATTGTACCAACACCACAATAAGCATCTACAACTTTTTCTTTTCCAGTTAAGTTAGCAGCTTTTTTAATTTCGTCATATAAATGAACCGTTTGCTCAGGATTTAGTTGGAAGAAAGCGCGGGAAGATAAATCAAATGCAAGTTCCCCTAATTCTTCGTGGATTGTTTCTTTACCATGTAAAACGATTGTTTCATCACCAAAAATAAGGGAGGTTTTCTCTCTGTTTATATTTTGAGTAATAGAAACAATACTTGGATCAATCTTTAGCATACGTTCAATCAGTTCTTGTTTATGTGGAAGGTCTTTTCTCGTTGTGACTAAACATACTTGAGTTTCGCCTGTTTTGATTCCAGTTCGAACAACGATTGTTCTTACTAAACCGTCTAAAGTTTTTCCATCATATATTGTGATATTTAGTTTTTGTAATATTTTACGTGTAGCAACGGTAATTTTTGATGTTAACGGATGTTGAACAGCACAATCATTAATATTTAATAATTTATTTGTCCCTTCAGTAAATAATCCTGCGTAAACACGTTTACCTTCTTTGCGTACTTGGAAACTACTTTTGTTTCGATAGTGCCAAGGGTTGTCCATTCCTAACGTTGAACGAACTTCTACCGTTTCAGCTAATGGTTTTACATATTTTTCTAATGCTTGTACAACCATATCTCTTTTTTCTTTTAACTGCCCAGTGTAGGATAAATGCTGTAGCTGACATCCACCACATTCATCATAAATTGCACACAATGGTTCTTGGCGATCCTTAGAAGGTTTACGGATTTTTAAAATTTCAGCCTCAGCAAAATTGCGTTGTACTTTCGAAACTTTCACCGTTACTTCTTCACCAGGTAAGGCACCTTTTACAAAGACTACATTGCGTTTGTAAAACCCAACCCCTTCACCATTTATCCCTAATCGTTTAATCGTTAACGGAAATTTTTGTCCTACTTCCATTAAAACTTTTTCGCTCAAATCGCGTTCACGTCCTTTAATAAGTTCATTTAATCATTATAGCTGAGAGTTTATGTAAAGCAAGTGGAGATATTTTGCTTTGTATAATGATGTACATTAATATGAATAATCGAATTAAAAGAATTTTTTTGTGGTTTATTTTGAAAATTCATGATATGTTTAATTCAAATTAAATAATTTTATCCTTCGGGGTCGGGTGAAATTCCCAATCGACGGTGATGAAGAAATTCTAAGCCCGTGAGCTAATTATTAGCAGGATTTGGTGCGAATCCAAAGCCGACAGTATAGTCTGGATGGGAGAAGGATGTAAAATGCTATTAAAATAATGATTTTTAATGGTCTTATTTAGTATTGCCATTTTACATTTCTAGTTAATCCCGGACCTTTTTCGGGATTTTTTTATTTAATTTAACCAAACTAAATATATTCGTTTTATCCTTCGGGGTCGGGTGAAATTCCCAATCGACGGTGATGAAGAAATTCTAAGCCCGTGAGCTAATTATTAGCAGGATTTGGTGTGAGTCCAAAGCCGACAGTATAGTCTGGATGGGAGAAGGATGTGGCGCTTTTTGAAAAATTGATTTTCGAAAGGCTTATTTAACTATACCTAAATTAGGTTAGTTAAATGATTTCGTAATAAATTATGTCGTGTATATAGACGAAATCTGACGCATAGAACAACACTCCCAACTCCTAAGGATTCCTTTCTTTAGGGGTTTTTTAATTTATTTAAAAAGAGGTGAGTTAATGTTTACAGGAATTATTGAAGACCGAGGACGTGTCACAGCAATTCAAAAAGATGAAAAAAGTATGCAGCTAACAATTGCTACGAAAAAAATTCTTACTGATGCGAATTTAGGTGACAGTATTGCAGTGAATGGTGTTTGTCTTACAATTACTCATTTTACCGATGAGCAAATGACTGTAGATGTAATGCCTGAAACTGTTAAAGCCACAACGATTCATACGCTGAAATTAGGAGATTATGTTAACTTGGAACGAGCAATGAGTGCAGGTGGACGTTTTGGTGGTCATTTTGTTTCTGGTCATGTTGACGGAGTTGGAACGATTCGAAGTAAAAAACCTGTGTCAAATGCAGTTTACATTGAAATCGAAATTCCTAAAGAATTAGCAGAAAATTGTATTCCGAAAGGTTCCATTACCATTGATGGAACAAGTTTAACTATATTTAAGGTGAGCGAACAGAGTGTAACGGTATCACTTATTCCGCATACTTATAGTGAAACAATTTTGGGGATAAAAAGTGTAGGCGATCAGGTCAATATAGAAACAGATATGCTAGGAAAGTATGTTATGCACCATTTAAGAAAAACTGAAGATAAATCAAATATAACCTTAGACTTTTTACGTCAAAACGGTTTTTAAATTTAAGGTGGTGGTACAAATGTTAAACACAATAGAAGAAGCATTAGAGGATTTAAAAGTAGGAAAAAACATTATTGTTGTAGATGATGAAAATCGTGAAAATGAAGGCGATTTAGTGATATTAGCGGAATTTGCAACTCCTGAAAATATTAACTTTATGGCTACATATGGACGAGGTTTAATTTGTACGCCAATTACAAGACAACTTGCAGAAAAACTACAATTTAATGCAATGGTTGAAAATAACACGGACAATCACCAAACAGCATTTACTGTTAGTGTGGACCATATTGAAACAACGACAGGGATTAGTGCATATGAACGTTCCTTCACGATTTTACAAATCATTAATGAAAATGCAAAACCAGGCCACTTTAGAAGACCGGGCCATGTGTTTCCGCTCGTTGCTAAGGACAATGGGGTATTGGAAAGAAGAGGGCACACAGAGGCAGCTGTAGACTTAGCTACTTTATGTGGGTCTAGCCCTGCAGGTGTAATATGCGAAATTATGGGCGATGACGGAACAATGCTACGTTTAGAAGGTTTGGAAAAATTTGCAAAAGAACATGATTTAAAAATCATTTCAATAGAAGATTTAGTTCGCTTTCGTACAAAAAAATTGATGATGGTAAAAGGAGAATAGCAAATGGGGAAAATTTTTGAAGCACAATTAATAGGTACAGATTTAAAAATAGGTATTGCAGTAGGTCGATTCAACGAATTTATCACTTCAAAATTATTAGACGGTGCTCTTGATGGACTAAAACGTCATGGAGTAAAGGAAGAAAATATTGATATCGCTTGGGTTCCAGGTGCTTTTGAAGTACCATTTATCTCAAAACAAATGGTGAAAACGGGGAATTATGATGCAGTAATTGGCCTAGGTACAGTTATCCGTGGCTCAACTACTCACTATGATTATGTATGTAACGAAGCAGCAAAAGGAATTGCAAAAGTTTCATTAGATACAGATGTTCCAGTGATTTTTGGAATTGTGACGACTGAAAATATTGAGCAGGCTATCGAACGTGCTGGTACAAAAGCTGGAAACAAAGGATATGACTCAGCAGTTTCAGCTATTGAAATGGCGAATTTAAATAGAATGTTTAAATAAAAAAGCGAGGTGTCCAAAAATTTGGACACCTCTTCTTCTCGATAAAGATATTTTAGTAAGTATTGCTTCTGCGGTGGTCGCATCAAGATGCCACCATCCTCGGCGCACATTGGCTGTCTCAAAAGTCTTTTCAGACAGCCAATTATTCAGTTAAATTTTCCATTACTAAATCATCTAATGTTCCAAAAGTATAGCCTTCTTTTTTTGCATCTTCAATGAATTTAGGTAGAGCATCTGCATTATGTTTTGCTACGGTATGCAATAGAATGACTGCTCCAGGATGTAGTTGTGTCATTAACTCATCATAAGCATACTCCCAACCAACAGTTGAATCAGCGTGCCAGTCAACAAATGCAGTATCCCAGAAAATGTGCGTATAGCCATGCTCATTACCTACTCTGAGATCGCGTTCACTGAAAATTCCCTTTGGTGGGCGAACGTAATATGTACGTTCAATTCCAGCGACCTCTTTTAGCTTTTCATCAAACTTTTTCCATTCCTTCACAAGTTCTTCATCAGATAATTTAGACATATCGGGATGTCCGTAAGAATGGTTTCCTATTATATGTCCTTCTTTTATCATTCTTTTTACTAAATCCGATGCACTTGTTAAGTAATGTCCTGTTAAAAAGAAGGTTGCTGGCACTTTTTCTTTTTTGAGAGTATCTAAAATGCCTTCCGTATAGCCGTTTTCAAAACCATTATCGAAAGTTAAATAAATTACCTTTTTATTTGGATTTCCTCGATAAAAAGCACCGTGTTCTTTCAATATTGTTTCAAATTTTGCCCCTGCATCTGCTGGCATTCCGTCTTTTGATTTAGTAAAGCCCCAATGATAAGAGTTGGCGCTGGCGATTTCAGGTTTTATAAATGAAAATACGAGTGTAGCGACAATGACACATATGGCAAAGCCGAAAATATGACGTTTTCCCATAACTACTTATTGCCTCCTTTTGTGTTATGTTGTGCGAAATTAATTGCATTATGCGAATTTCTTTATCTAAGTCACCATAATGTGAAAATCCCATCAAAAATGAAATAATACGTGTATACTAACTGTAGAAGGAGTGTTCCTATGCCAGTTATTTCAAAAATAACCCGTCAAAAAAACAATCCAGAACGTTATAATATTTATTTAGATGAAAAATACGCATTTGCTGTGGACGAGTCTACATTAATTAAGTTTGGATTAACAAAAGGAAAAATACTCGAACCATTTGATATTGATGAAATTAATTATGAAGATGAAATTGCAAAAGCGTTTAATCGTGCTATTCAATATTTAAGTTTCCAAATGCGCAGTGAATATGAGGTAAAGAAAAAACTGTTAGATGCAGGATTTGGGGAATCCGTTGTTTTAGAAGCCATTCGTAAGCTTGAAAAAATCGGATTATTAAATGATGAAACCTATTCAAAAGCGTTACTTGAAACGAGGAAAAAAACAGCAAAAAAAGGTCCTCGCGCAATTAAACAAGATTTAATTAAAAAGGGAATTGATAAAGAAACCCAAAAGAAAGTATTAGATTCTTTTACATATGAAGAACAAGTGAAAATAGCCATGGATTTAGCTGAAAAAACAGTACGGGCAAATAACAAAAAAACACCGATGCAAATCAAACAAAAAGTGCAGGATGTATTGCTCCGGAAAGGTTATTCCTATTCAGTATTGAACGAAATACTTGACCAAATTCACATTGAGCGAGAAGATGATGAATGGCAACAAATGATTGAGCTTCAAGGTGATAAAATTTGGAGGAAATATAGTGCGAAATTTTCTGGAAGTGAGCTATACATGAAAGTAAAACAAGCCCTTTATCAAAAAGGCTTTCCGATAGAAGCAATTGAACAATTTATTGAGCAAAAGGAGACAGAAAACGATGAATGAAAAAAGCTATGCAGAAATGACGGAGCAAGAACTACAAGACGAAATTAGAAAGCTTCGAGAAAAGGCAAGAAAAGCTGAACAACTTGGAATTGTGAATGAATATGCAGTATATGAACGTAAAGCATTAATGGCAGAGGCGTATTTAATTGATCCGAAAACAATTGTGCCAGGTGAAATGTATCGCATAAATGGGGCACCAGGAGAGTTCTTTAAAGTGGAATATTTAAAAGGACGTTTTGCATGGGGTTACCGCTTAGGTGGGGAACGCTATGAAGAGGCATTACCCATCTCAATATTAGCACCGATGAAGGTAGGGAAATAAATGGCTGTAAATGAAATAATCGATCGCTTAACTCAAGAATTGGCCGGCAGAAACCCAAATTTATCTGTAAATAAAGCACGTACTTGGGTAGAACTTCTTTGGTCAGACTTTGAATCAACATATGCTAAAGCCGGCTACGATTATCGCGGAGCTGAATATACAGAGCGTATTATTAAACAATGGATAGAAAGCTACGGAGATAAAATCCATGAGTTTGTAAGTAGAAATCCTAAGTATGCTCATTTTTTAGATGATGATGATGATGAGTCTTTGCATTAAGAATTTGGATAACTCGTAATGAAGAGGAAAACAGAGCTTTAAACGTTCAAAATGGTATTCATACCGATGATGAAGACGAAAACTGTGTTGAAAATCGTTCAAAATGGTATTCATACCCCTGATGAAGGCGAAATTTGCGCCGGTAATTGTTCAAAATAGTGTTCTTACCGTAGATGAAGACGGAATTTGAGCTGAAAATTGCCCAAAATGGTATTCATATCTGTGATGAAGACTAAAAATGCACTGGAAAACGTTCAAAATCGTATTCATAAAAATAAAAACCATATAACATAAAAAATGGTCTTCATTGTAAATAATGAAGACCATTAATTGTGTATTTAGATTTAGGCTTTCTGTTTGGTAGAAAGAGCCGCCTCCGCTTTTCTATTGTCTAGCTACGCGCGTTAGCTCCTCGGCAACTTCAGAATCGCCTTCAAGGGCAAAAAGCGCCCTTTTGTCGATTCTTCCAGTTGCTTTCGGAGCAGAACGAACGCGCTCCGCTTTTCTGATTGTCTAGCTGCGGCGGCTAGCTGCTCGAAAACTTCAACTCCTTTCTGCATGTGCAAGCACACTTGGCAGGAGTCTCCAGTTTTTTTCGCAGCTAAACGAGCCGCCTCCGCTTTTCTATTGTCTAGCTACGCGCGTTAGCTCCTCGGCAACTTCAGAATCGCCTTCAAGGGCAAAAAGCGCCCTTTTGTCGATTCTTCCAGTTGCTTTCGGAGCAGAACGAACGCGCTCCGCTTTTCTGATTGTCTAGCTGCTCGAAAACTTCAACTCCTTTCTGCATGTGCAAGCACACTTGGCAGGAGTCTCCAGTTTTTTTCGCAGCTAAACAAGCCGCCTCCGCTTTTCCATTGTCTAGCTACGCGCGTTAGCTCCTCGGCAACTTCAGAATCGCCTTCAAGGGCAAAAAGCGCCCTTTTGTTGATTCTTCCAGTTGCTTTCGGAGCAGAACGAACGCGCTCCGCTTTTCTAATCACTAGCACCGATTTGGAGTTTTCGTTGTAGTTTGTCTTCGCTGAATATCCAACCCGTGTAAGAGTTCACGATGTTTAGGTTTTCATCGATATGTGCTACTGCTACGAATGGATAGCGATCATTACTTCGATAGCGTAGATCGATTAAACGCACTTCCGTTAATCCATTATCCACTTCTGAAATTTCCCATCGATAAATTGGTGAAAAAGAGACAAATGCTTGTAAATTGACATCTTCCATAGCTTTATCAACAATTGGTGTTTTGGGAATAGGGTGGATTTCGAATTTATCGTAAATATTAATTGTTCGCCCATATGCAGTTCCTACATAATAATGGGTTTTTGATTTTGCAGCGATACGCCAATTGAAAAAACGCATTGTTGGGGCAACGATGACAAAATCTTCATCTTGGATTGTGTTAATTACAGCTCTTTTCACCGCACTTTGTAAAGCGAAGCGAACGATATAGTAAGCAATTATGATTAAATACATAATTGTAAAAGTTCTCACTGGATCAAAATTGAATACCCAAAGTAGAATTCCGATACAGTGAATACCAAATATGATAGGGTCAAAGGTATTAATTACGCCGAGCGCAACCCATTTTCTAGAGAACGGTCTTAGCGCCTGGGTTCCGTAAGCGTTAAAAATGTCGACAAATACATGCAAAAATACGGCTAAAAATGTCCAAAGCCACAGATGTAATACATTCGCTTCTTGGAAAATTAACGATAAAACAACAGTAATTCCAATTGGCCATAAAAGAACGGCTGGTATAGAATGGGTTATACCGCGGTGATGTCTTATATAGACTGCATTATTTCTAAGTTTTAATATTGTATCTACATCGGGTGCTTGTGATCCGAGTATCGTTCCAGCCATAACTGCTCCGAATGTCATTGAGTGATTTGCGACAACTGGATCAACTAAAGCTAAACCACCTAATGCAACGCCCATTACTAAATGAGTTCCTGAATCCAAAATATCAACTCCTTGTAAACGCAAATGTTTAATAAAAAACATCTGCTACTCGGGAATGCATGTTTAATATGCCAAATGCTTAAGTTTAAAAAAGCATTTTCTGTCAAATTAGAAGTTTTTTGTAAAATTTTCATCAATCAATATGACTATATTATACCCTTTTTAATTAAAATAAAATCGAAATCTGTCGGAGGTAAGTGTGAATTATAAATTTAAAGAACAATTTCGACAAAATTTAGTTGAATGGTTTCAAAGAGAGAAAAGAGATTTACCGTGGAGAAGAACTTCTGACCCTTATAAAATATGGGTTTCTGAGGTAATGTTACAACAAACACGCGTAGACACAGTAATCCCTTATTACAATCGTTTTTTAGAAAAGTACCCAACATTAGAATCGTTGGCCTATGCACCCCAAGAAGAGCTATTAAAAATGTGGGAAGGGCTTGGCTACTATTCGAGAGCGCGTAATTTACAAGCAGGTGTTAAAGAAGTTGTTGAAAAGTACAATTCAGTAGTACCGGATAATCGGCACGACATATCCAAACTGAAAGGTGTTGGACCGTATACAGCAGGAGCAGTTTTAAGTATTGCCTATAAAAAGCCCGAACATGCAGTAGATGGGAATGTTATGCGTGTTTTAAGTCGAGTCTTACATATTGAAGAAGATATCGCGCTTCCAAAAACTAAGAAAGTTTTTGAAGAGGCAGTTGAAATGTTAATCGATCAGGATCATCCAGGAGATTTTAATCAAGGGTTAATGGATCTCGGTGCTATGATTTGTACACCGACTTCTCCAAAATGCTTATTATGTCCTGTGAGAGATTACTGTACTGCCTTTCATGAAGGTGACATGGACAAGTTACCTATAAAAACGAAAAAAACAAAGACGAAGAAAGTACAGTATAAAGTTTATGTTGCCATTAATTCGGATGATCATTATTTATTAGAAAAACGTCCGAGTAAGGGGTTGCTTGCAGACATGTGGCAATTTCCGATGATTGAAATAAAAGATGATATGAATTCCGAAGAACAGTTTACAACTCACTATGGAAGTAGTATAAAAAAAGTACTTAATAACAATTTACTTTCCTTTAAACATATTTTCTCCCACTTAATATGGGAAATGGAATGTTCCTTAGTGAAAGTTGAACTAATTTCAGAAATTCCTAGTAATGCTGGGTTCTACTCAAAGGATGAAATAAAAAAATTACCGATGTCAGTGCCAATGCAGAAGATTGTGAATGTTCTGAATTAATTTATTTTATTTTATTTTTTGTCGAATAATCTCGACCATATCAGACCATCATATTTAGCATGGAGGTGATTGATATGGCGAGAAGAAATAACAACAATAACAATAACAACAACGAATTCCGTAACAACAACAATAACAACAACAATAACAACAACAATGAAGAGTTCGCAGTTGACCAAGACTTCCAACAAGTACGTCAACAAAACCAAAAACAAAACCAACAAAACAACCAACGTAATAATAACCGTAATAACAACTAATGATGACAACATCTTAATTAGACGTTGAAGTCAATTTAAGGTATAGACATTTTGTGTCTATACCTTAAATTTTACCTAAAACAACTTACATTTATACCCTTTTTTGAATGTAAAATTTTCTCAGTATCCGTTTAATTTTATTTATTTTTACAGGTATTGTGAAAATATGTTCTTCATGCTACAAGTTTTTGTGAACCATTGTTATAATATACCTAATAGACTGTTACAGGTGAAAGCAATAGACGAAAAGGTGGGCAATACAATGGCAATACCGAGAGAAGGAGAAACGATACAAATACATAGCTATAAGCACAATGGTCGCATCCACCGTGTCTGGCAAGAAACGATGGTATTAAAAGGTACGAAGAACATATTTATCGGTGCAAATGAACGGACGCTTGTGACAGAATCAGATGGACGAACATGGTTAACAAGAGAACCCTCAATATGCTATTTCCATGCGGAACATTGGTTTAATATTATCTGTATGTTAAGAGAAGATGGAGTTTACTACTACTGTAATATGAGTTCGCCCTTTGTGTTCGATAATAATGCAATCAAGTATATCGACTATGACTTAGATGTAAAAGTGTTTCCGGATATGTCGTATACGTTATTAGATGAAGATGAATATGAATTGCATAAAAAAGAAATGGGCTATCCAGAAGTTATTGATAAAATTTTAAAACGTAATGTTAATAAGTTAATCAGCTGGATTAAACAAAAAAGAGGGCCGTTTGCACCCGATTTTATTGAGGTTTGGACAAATCGATATTCTTTCCATAAAGAAATGCAATCTAATGAAAAAATTTAAGTCTACTGTTTTCAGTAGGCTTCTTTTAATGTACATGAAAAGAAAATAGCGTATAGTTTTCATATGTACTTAATTGGGCACAACTAATTAAATACTGGCAAGGAACACATAAGGAAGTGAATCTAATTTGAGCAGTATAAATCGTTACATGAGATTTGTAAAACCGTACAAGTGGGAAATTATCATAACGATTATTATAGGTATATTAAAATTTGCCATACCATTGTTTATTCCTATTTTAATCAAAATTGTTATTGATAATATAATTGGAGCCCCAGATTTAACAGATGCTGAAAAAATGAGGGCATTGTTATATTGGCTAGGTGGAACAGTGATACTATTTTTTATTATTCGACCGCCAATTGAATATTACCGCCAATATTATGCACAACATGTCGGAAATAAAGTGTTATTTGATATCCGCCAAGAACTTTTCGGCCACCTTCAAAGATTAAGCTTAAAATATTATGCAAATACTCGCGCGGGCGAAGTTATCTCCCGTGTGATAAATGATGTAGAACAAACGAAGAACTTCATTATGATTGGCTTAATGAATTTATGGTTGGATGTCGCTACGATACTTATTGCAATAGGTATTATGTTGGCAATGGATGTGAAATTAACAATCGTTTCAATCATTTCACTACCTTTTTTCGCAATCAGTGTGAAGTATTTCTTTGGTCGATTAAGAGATTTAACACGAAAACGATCACAAGCTTTGGCCCATGTTCAAAGTTATTTGCATGAACGGGTTAGTGGAATCAGCATCATTAAAAGTTTTACATTAGAAAAACATGAGCAAAAAATCTTTGATAAAGAAAATGGTCAATTTTTAGATGCGGCTTTGGACCATACCAAATGGAATGCGAAATCTTTTGCTGTTGTAAATACAATAACAGATATTGCACCATTACTAGTTATTGGTTATGCAGGTTTTGAAGTAATTAATGGCAACTTATCTGTTGGGACAATGGCTGCCTTTATTGCCTATATCGAACGACTTTATAGCCCCTTACGCCGTTTAGTGAATTCATCTACTACATTAACTCAATCTATTGCATCAATGGATCGTATGTTTGAACTGATGGATGAAACTTACGATGTTCAAGACAAGCCAAATGCTAATACATTACCTCCTGTTAAAGGAAGAGTAGAGTTTGAAAATGTTGAGTTTCAGTATGAAAAAGATGGTCAAATGATATTAAAAAACGTCAATTTTACTATTAACCCAGGTGAAACAGCTGCCTTTGTTGGAATGAGTGGTGGTGGAAAATCCACAATCGTAAGTTTAATCCCTCGTTTCTATGACGTTACAAATGGTGCAGTTAAGATTGACGGAAATAATGTTACAGATGTATCCATTAGTTCTTTACGTTCACAAATCGGGATTGTGTTGCAAGACAACATCTTATTTAGCGATTCCGTTAAGCAAAATATTCTAATGGGTAATCCTAATGCAACAGATGAGGAAGTTATTGCTGCAGCAAAAGCGGCAAATGCCCATGATTTTATTATGACATTGCCAAATGGTTACGACACAAAAGTAGGAGAGCGCGGAGTAAAGTTATCAGGCGGTCAAAAACAACGAGTTGCGATTGCACGAGTATTTCTGAAAAATCCTCCAATTTTAGTGTTGGATGAAGCAACTTCTGCTTTAGACTTAGAAAGTGAAGCACTTATCCAAGATTCACTGGACCGTCTTGCAAGCAATCGTACAACGATAATCATTGCTCATAGACTATCAACGATTACTCACGCAGATAAAATCTTTGTAATCGATCATGGCGAATTAGTAGAACAAGGTACCCATGAAACATTAATGGAAAAACAGGGAGTCTATTATGATCTCTTCCAAATTCAAAAATTAGACTAAAAAATAGTACGACAAAAAAATGCCAAGTAAGTCATGAATCGACTTGCTCGGCATTTTTTTATTTATCTCGATCTTAAGCAAAACACAGTAATATCAACACTTTTTAACAGGTTGATTTGTTAGTGTTTTAGATGAATAAAGTGTTGGCGCTGAATTTAGATGTCGAAAGAATTTTGGTGAAATCTATCATAAGTGAAAATATCTTAGCATATTAAAAAGAGATTTCATTTTCTCTATTATTTCAGCATATGCTAGATAGTTTTATATTTTCTTTATATTTCGGATGATTTTGCTTAAGGGGGATTGAGATGGGAAAGAGAACATTACTAGAAGTTAAAGACTTAGAAACGACCTTTTTTACAGATGAAGGAGCAATACCAGCTGTTGATCATATTAGTTTTCATGTTAATAGAGGCGAAATATTAGCAATCGTAGGAGAATCAGGCTGCGGAAAAAGTGTAACATCATTGTCTATCATGGGTCTTGTACCTTCACCCCCAGGAAAAATTACATCTGGCCAAATACTCCTTGATGGTCAGGATTTAACGAGTTTATCGGAAAAGGAAATGCGGAAAGTACGGGGAAGAGATGTTGCAATGATTTTTCAAGAGCCAATGACATCGCTAAACCCCCTGTATACAATTGGCAATCAACTTGTAGAAGCAATTCGTATTCACAATAAAGATTGGAAGAAAAAACAAGCAAAAAGTAGAGCGATTGAAATGATGAAACTTGTTGGTTTACCTAGAGCCGAGGAGTTAATGAATAATTACCCTCATCAATTATCAGGTGGTATGAGACAAAGAGTCATGATTGCGATGGCCCTACTATGCAGTCCTAAGTTGTTAATAGCGGACGAACCGACAACTGCTTTAGATGTGACAATTCAAGCTCAGATTTTAAAGTTAATGAAAGAACTTAATGAACAACTAAATACTGCAGTTTTACTAATCACACATGATTTAGGAGTTGTTGCTGAAACGTGTGAACGAGTGATTGTCATGTATGCAGGTCAAATAGTTGAAGAAGCACCTGTACATGAGATTTTCAAAAATCCCCAACATCCGTATACATTTGGATTAATCCAATCTGTACCGGATATGAGATATAAAAAGTCTAGTTTGTATTCTATACCAGGAAATGTTCCAAAACCGGGATCAATTACTGTTGGATGTAGATTTGCATCCCGCTGTGAATTTGTAACGGACCGCTGTACATCCGAAAATCCACCATTATATGAAGTTGAATCTGCACAACAACATCGTTCAAGGTGTTTCTTACAAGAAGCGGGAGGGATTAAAAATGTCCAACGTGTTGCTGAAAGTCGATAAAGTGAAAAAATATTTCCCTAAAAAAGCCGGTTTGTTAAATAAGAATATGAGCTATGTAAAGGCGGTTGACGATGTTTCATTTGAAGTTTATGAAGGTGAAACACTCGGGATTGTCGGGGAATCTGGTTGTGGAAAGTCAACTACGGGTCGGATGATTATGAGATTACTAGAGCCAACTGATGGATCGATAGTGTTTCAGAATGTTGAACTCTCATCGCTTTCAAAAACAGAAATGCGAAAAGCAAGGCGAGATATTCAAATGGTATTCCAAGATCCTTATGCATCTTTAAATCCTAGACACACGGTTAAAAAGATACTGGAAGAACCGTTAATTGTGCACGGGATCGGAAATAAAAAGGAAAGGCAAAATCGAGTTGAAGAGTATTTAGAAATAGTAGGATTAAGTGCTTATCATGCACAGCGTTATCCACATCAGTTTAGTGGAGGGCAGCGTCAACGAATTGGTATTGCCCGAGCATTGATGACAAATCCAAAACTAATCATTGCAGATGAACCAGTTTCTGCACTTGATGTTTCCATACAAGCACAAGTTTTAAATTTGATGAAGAGATTACAAGAAGATTTAAAACTTACTTATATTTTTATTGCCCATGATTTAGGTGTTGTTAGACATATAAGTGATCGTGTTGGAGTGATGTATTTAGGTAGAATCGTAGAAATCGCTCCAAGTGAGTCTTTATATGCAGAACCACTTCACCCATATACACAAGCACTCCTTTCTGCGGTTCCAATTCCGGATCCAACGTATCAAAGGGAGCAAATCATGCTAAAGGGAGATACAGCGAGTTCAATACCAGATTCAGGTTGTACATTTCAATCGCGATGTCCCTATGCAACGAGCATATGCCAAACGAAAGTTCCTGAATTAGTGGAAGTTAAGTCAGGTCACTCTGTTGCTTGTCATCTAATCGGCGAGCAACAATGACATAGATTAAGAAACATGGGAGGGTAATTATGGGAAGAAACAAACTTTGGTCAGTTGGGCTATTTCTACTATTAGCTCTAACAGCAATTCTAGCAGCATGTAGTAACAATGAAGAAACGACAGAACCAGCAAAAACAGAAACATCAGGTAAAGCAACAGAAGAAACAACAAATGAATCAGTTCCTCAAGTTTTGGTATTTGGTCGTGGTGGTGATTCAGTATCACTTGATCCTGCGATCGTTACAGATGGTGAGTCATTTAAGGTTACAGAAAATATCTTTGAGACACTACTTGAATTCGGTGAACAAGATACAACTATTCAACCTAGTTTAGCGAAGGAATGGGAAGTAAGCGATGATGGCTTAACATATACATTCCATTTACAAGAAGGTGTAAAATTCCACGATGGAACAGATTTTAACGCTGAAGCTGTAGTGAAAAACATTGAACGTTGGAAAGCAGGTACTGAAGAACAATTCTATTATTTCAATTCCATGTTTAAAGCTGAAGGAGAAGACATCATTAAAACTGTTACAGCTGTAGATGAAAATACAGTTGTATTTGAATTATCTCGACCACAAGCGCCATTCTTAAAAAATCTTGCAATGAGTCCATTTGGGATTGCATCACCAACAGCATTTGAATCTGCAGGTGATAAATTTGGTGACAATCCAGTTGGTACAGGTCCATTTGTCTTTGTAGAGTGGAAACGTAATGATTCTATCACTGTAAAGAAAAATGAAAACTATTGGAAAGAAGGACTTCCAAAATTAGATACAATTATTTTCCGTGCAATACCAGATAACTCTGCACGTTTAAATGCATTAGTGACAGGTGAAATCGATTTAGCGGATGGTATCAATCCTTCTGATGCTGCATCAATTGAATCGAATCCAGAACTTAAGCTAATTGAACGTCCATCCATGAATATTGGGTACTTAGGTTTAACAAATACACGTAAACCTTTTGATAACAAATTAGTGCGTCAAGCAGTAAACTATGCGATCGATAAACAAGCGATTGTGGACGCATTCTTTGAAGGTCGCGCTGAAGTTGCGGTCAACCCAATGCCTCCATCAATTAGTGGATACAATGATGAGATTGTAGGATATGAATACAATCCTGAAAAAGCGAAGGAATTACTAGCGGAAGCTGGCTATGATGGTGCAGAAATTGAACTTTGGGCAATGCCTGTTCCACGTCCATATATGCCAGATGGACAAAAGGTAGCTGAAGCAATTCAGAAGAATTTAGCGGATGTTGGTATCCCGTCTAAAATTGTTACATTTGAGTGGGCAACATATTTAGATAAAGCGAAAGATGGAGAAGCGGATGCATTCTTACTAGGATGGACTGGTGATAACGGGGATGCGGATAACTTCTTATACACTTTATTAGATGCAGACAACATTGGAAGTAACAACTATGCTTACTATTCAAGTGATGCTGCTCACAAATTATTAATCGCAGCTCAATCAGAAGTTGATGAAGAAAAACGTATTCAGTTATATAAAGAAGCGCAAGCAATTATTCACGAAGATGCGCCATGGGTACCATTAGCGCACTCAATCCCATTACTTGCAGGGAAAAAAGGTGTAACGAACTATTTACCACACCCAACAGGATCAGAAAGCTTAGTGAATGTGTCAATTCAATAATGAGATAGCCTAAATAAGGGGGAGGTGCTGTGCCTCTCCTTTATTTTTAAACTTAATATAGAATGACATTGGTTCGAAGTGATTTTTGTAAGGCGAATGAAGGACAAATCAACAAGGAAAATCGGCAGAAATGGTCTTCATAAAGCCGATGAAGGACAAAACCGAGTGAAAAATCGGCAGAAATGGTCTTCATAAGGCGGATGAAGGACAAATCAGCAAGAAAATCTGATCAAAGTGGTCTTCATAAGGCGGATGAAGGACAAAACAGCACGAAAATCTGATCAAAATGGTATTCATAAGGCGAATGAAGGACAAAACCGAGTGAAAAATCGGCAGAAACAGTCTTCATAAAGCCGATGAAGGACAAAACAGCACGAAAATCTGGTGCAAATGGCCTTCATGAGCCCGATGAAGGACAAATCAGCAAGAAAAATCGGCAGAAATGGTCTTCATAAAGCCGATGAAGGACAAAATCACATGAAAACCCTGTCCAAATAGTCTTCATATCGTAAATAAACGAATCAAAACCGGCTTAATGAGCTCCAAATCTATGAAAACTAAATTTTGCTACTCTATCGAAAGAGGTGAAGTTATGTTCAACTACATAGGAAAGCGAATATTGCATTTAATTCCTGTGTTATTAGGAATGACTTTTATCGTATTTTTAATCATTCGAGCGATTCCAGGTGATCCAGCACAAGTAATTTTAGGACAGCAAGCTACTGCAGAAGCAATGGCTGCATTACGGGAAAAGTTAGGACTTAATCAGCCGTGGTATATTCAATACTTTGATTATTTAAAAGGACTATTTACTGGTGATTTAGGTGAGTCATTACGTACAAGACAGCCTATTACAACTGAGATTTGGCCGTATTTAGCTGCAACATTTGAATTAGCATTATTTGCAATGATATTAGCAGTAATTATTGGCATGAATGCCGGCATTATTTCTGCTTGGTTCCAAAACTCTTGGTTTGATTATATTGCTATGGTAATAGCGTTAATCGGTGTATCGATGCCAATCTTCTGGCTTGGTTTAATGGAGCAATGGGCATTTAGTATAAATCTAGGATGGTTTCCTACATCTGGGCGAGAAGAAGTGAGGGACCCTGTCGCAGCCATAACCCATTTCTATTTAATTGATACGCTACTACAAGGTCGGTTTGATCAGTTCCTTGTAACAATCAAACATTTAGTTTTACCAGGCTTAGCCCTTGCCACTATTCCAATGGCAATTATTGCACGAATGACACGTTCATCAATGCTTGAGGTTATGCGTTCTGATTATATTCGAACTGCGCGGGCGAAAGGTCAAAAGATGGCAGTGGTAATTTATAAACATGCATTAAAAAATGCTCTCATTCCGATTTTAACAGTAATTGGACTACAAACAGGTTTGTTACTTGGAGGAGCAATTTTAACCGAAACGATTTTTAGTTGGCCAGGTATTGGACGCTATATATATGAAGCAATTGGCTATCGTGATTATACGGTTATCCAATCAGGGATATTAGTTGTTGCCTTTATGTTTGTCATGATTAATTTAATCGTTGATATCTTATATACAGTAATTGATAAGAGAATTAAATATAACTAAAAGGAGGAGAAAAATAGAGATGGTTTCAAATTCAATGGAAATGAAAGCAGTAGAAGAAAAGGCAGTGGGACCATGGAAAGAAGCATGGCGAAGCTTGAAAAAAAGTAAAGCTGCTCTTGTTGGAACAGTAATCGTACTATTTTTTATTCTTTTAGCTCTATTTGGTCCTCTTTTTGCACCACAAGGTATAAACGATCAAAATTTAAGTGTACGTCTACTTCCTCCATCCGGGGAGTTTTGGTTTGGTACCGATGATTTTGGAAGGGATATTTTTTCTCGAATTGTTCATGGGGCCAGAATTTCATTAGCTGTAGGATTTTTATCCGTTGTGATGTCAGCAGTTGTAGGGAGTTTTTTAGGGATTATTGCAGGCTATTATGGTCGTATTTTAGATACTATCATTTCTCGGCTATTTGATATAATGCTAGCGTTTCCTAGTATCTTATTAGCCATTGCAATTGTCTCTATTTTAGGGCCATCTTTACAAAATGCTTTAATTGCTATTGCGATTATTAACATTCCGAATTTTGGTCGTTTAATCCGTTCAAAAGTATTAAGTGTAAAGGAAGAAGAATATATAGTTGCGGCTAAAGCAATAGGTATGAAAGATTCAAGGATATTACTACGACACATATTACCAAATTCCTTTTCACCAATTATTGTGCAGGGAACATTAGCAATTGCTACTGCCATTATTGAGGCGGCTGCTTTAAGTTTCTTAGGACTTGGCGCAGTTGCACCTCAACCAGAGTGGGGGAAGATGCTTTCAGATGCGCGGGTACACCTAATGACAGCACCTTGGACTATGGTTTTCCCAGGTTTAGCGATTATGCTCACAGTTCTTGGATTTAACTTGATGGGTGATGGGTTACGAGATGCGTTAGACCCGAAGATGAAAAATTAGCATAAAAGGTGAGCTACTAAAAGCTCACCTTTTACTATTTCCTCGGAAACTAATTTTTAATAAGGAAATAAATCTGAAGATAAATAACGTTCACCAGTATCTGGTGCTAGACATAGTACGCGGGCTGTTGGTGGGAGTTTTTTTGCTTTTTGAATCGCAAAGTATGCAGAAGCTGCACCTGATGCACCAACTAAAATCCCTTCTTGTGCAGCAAGTTGTCTTGCTGTTGTTTCCGCATCTTCATCTTGAATATGAAGAATTTCATCGAACACATTAGGATTTAAAATTTTTGGAATGAATCCTGGGCCAGTCCCTGGAATTTTATGTGGTCCTGGGCTACCACCAGCTAATACAGGTGATCCAGCAGGTTCTACCACATAAATTTTTAAATTCGGCAATGCTTTCTTTAATTCTTCACCAGTTCCTGTTACAGTACCGCCAGTTCCAGCTGTTAGCACTAGCGCATCTAGTTGATGATCAAAGGCTTTTAATATTTCAACAGCCGTTGTATGGCGATGCGCATCAGCATTTGCTGGATTATCAAACTGTAATGGAATATAACTATTTGGGATATCCGCTGCAATGCGAATCGCTTCATCGATGGAACCTTGCATACGTAAAGCTGCAGGTGTAAGGTGAACTTCTGCACCATATGCTTTCATAAGTAGTACGCGTTCTTTCGTAGCGTTATCTGGCATTGTGATGATGCAACGATAACCTTTTACTGCACAAACCATTGCAAGTCCAATCCCTGTGTTTCCTGAAGTCGGTTCAATTACAGTACTTACTCCTGGAGTTAACTTGCCTTCTTTTTCTGCTTGCTCAATCATATTTAATGCTGCGCGGTCCTTTACGCTTCCACCAGGATTAAATGATTCAAGTTTCATAAAAACTTGTGCGCCGTCTGTAGCAGGTAATTTATTTAATTTCACGATTGGAGTATCTCCAACTAATTCTAAAATAGAATTATGCAATTTCATGTAGACACCTTCTTTAAAAATTTACAAAAAGCTAGGCTAATTAACCTAGCTTTTAAAACAGTATAAAAAATTTCTATCAAATAATCTAAGAAAATTGATTATTATTTTAAAGCTTCTTCTAAATAAGAAAGATTTACTAATCCATCAATGTTGTCAGAAGTAATGTAACCAGCTTCTTTAGAGATAGTAGCCATTTCTTTTAAAACATCTTCGTTTACATCTGTTGTTGGAGTTAAACGAGCAAATGCTTTTGTAACTTCATCTTTTGAAAGTTCTTTACCTGTAATTTCTTTTACATGGTCAAGGAATAATTGAATTGCTTCTTCTGGGTTTTCATTGATAAAGTCGATTGCTTGTTTATGAGCTTTTAATGCCTTTTTCGTTAACTCTGGATTGTTAGATGTGAATTCTTTTCTAGCAGCTACAACAGTATTAGTAGATTCACTACCCCAAGCAAATTGTGTTTCATCTAATAATAATTTTGCGTTTGCATTAGTTTCGATGTTTACGCCCCAAGGTTCTTGAGTTGCTGCAGCATCGATTTCACCTTTTAACATTAAAGCAGCTGTGTCAGCAGGAGCTTGTTTAATTGTGTTAACATCGCCACCGCTTGATTTTACTTTTAAACCAGCATCTTGTAATGATTTCATTAAACCAACATCTTGAGTACTACCGAAAGTTGGAACAGCAACTGTTTTACCAGCTAAATCTTCAACACTGTTAATTCCTGAATCTGCACCTACAACAAGTACAGCACCAGCATTTACAGCACCAGCGATAATTTCGTGTTGAGGGTTTTTAACAAAAGTATTTAATGCAGGTGTAGGACCTACTGTACCTAAATCAATTGCATTTGTTGACATTGCTTCCATGAATGCAGAACCGTCACTAAAAGTCTTTGTTGAAATTGTAACATTTTCACCGAATTGTTCTTGATAGAAACCTTTTTCAAGTCCAACGATTGTAGCGATATGTGTCATATTTGGGAAGTAACCAATACGTACTTCTGTTGCTGCATCTTTTTCTTCAGTAGATCCAGATTCTTTTTCACTATTACCACATGCAGCAAGTACACCAATTACAAGGGTTAATAGTGCTAGTAATAAAAATTTGTTCTTTTTCATTTTGTCATCTCCTAACGGTTTGATTGAATGCCGTATTTTCTAAATACATAGCGTTCAAGTTTTACAAAAATAAAGTTATCAATTAAGGAGCCAATTACTCCAATAATGATCATAATACTAAAGATTAAATCCATCGCTTGGATGGAGCGTCCTAAGTCAAGTAGTGTACCAAGACCACCGCTACCACCTAGTAATTCCCCTGCTAGCACAGCACGCCAAGCAAGTGCCCATGCTAAACGAAGTCCTGCGATAAGCTGAGGTACTGTTGCTTTGAAAATAACAGTACGGAAAAGATGGAACCCCGATGACCCCATCGTTTTTGCAACACGAATGAGTAGGGGATTAACACTTTTAAAAGCGGTACTAGACGTTATGGTAATGGAAAGAGCCGCCCCTAAAATAACGATAAAGATTACAGATCCAACTCCAAGACCAAACCAAAGAATGGCTAGTGGCATCCAAACGATATTTGGAATGGCTTGTAATGTAGTGACGAAAAATCCTATTGTATCGTCAATAATTTTGTATTTATATATTAAGAAGCCAAGTACCAATCCAATAATGACTGCAATTACAAAACCTACTAGCAATCGAACAATGGATGAACCAGTTGCTTCTAATAATTGCCCACTAATTAGTCCATTTATTAGTGTTTTTATTACAGTAACGCCACCTGGGTCATTTGGAATGATGAATGGTGGCCACATGAAAGCTGGGAATACTTCGAATTTAGATATCGCTTCCCAAATTATTATGAGGATCATCACGAAGGCGATCCTTCTCAAGAGCGTAGTCACTACCTAATTCCTCCTTCAGCACTTTTTCCATTTCTTGTTCAAGTTCTGTTAATATACGATTCTCTAAATGTATTAAAATGCTATCGGACGAATTTCGAGGTCTCGATGCTTGAACAGGGAAGATATTTTTAATACCACCTGGTCGAGTTTTCATTAATACAATACGGTCTGATAATACAACAGCTTCTCGAATGTTATGTGTTACGAAGATAATTGTTTTACCTGTTTCATGCCACAGTTTTTCGAGTTCCTTATGTAATACCATTCGTGTTTGTTCATCTAATGCTGCAAATGGTTCATCCATTAAAAGAATTTCTGGATCCATTACAAGTGCACGTGCAATTGCGACACGTTGTTTCATACCACCAGATAATTCGTGTGGCATGGAATGAGCAAATTTACCAAGATGTACTTTCTGTAACCAAGACATTGCTTGTTTTTTTGCCTCTTCTTTTGGTACCTTTTTTATAAGCAGTCCATACATTACATTTTCGAGAACCGTCATCCAAGGAAATAAACCAGATTCCTGAAATACAACAATTCGATCATTTCCGGGACCTTTAATTTCTTTATTGTTAACAAGTAAAGTACCGGAAGTTTCTTTTTCAAGTCCTGCAATTATATTTAAAAGTGTTGACTTCCCACATCCTGAAGGTCCTAATAAGGAAACAAATTCACCTTTTTTTATCGTTAATGTAACATCATCTAATGCAATCGTTGAATTGTGTTCTTTACTCTCGAACTTTTTATGTACATTTTTTAGGGTAATATGATCAGCTGACAAATGAACTCCCTTCTTTCTTATAAAACTTATTAAATTACTATGTTTTTATGCTATTACTATAATAGTCGTTAGAAAATATACTTTCTGTCACCTTTGTTACAATTTTCGAATACTTTTGTATAATAATTAATGAAGGGGGATGTTAATGGAATTTAGAGCGTCAATTGAACAATATGGAAAAATAGTTCACTTTTCAAAAGGACAGAGGATTTATCAGGCTGGAGAAGAAGTGAAAAATGTGTACTACATAATGGAAGGTTTAGTAAAGTTAGCTGATGACGCAAAAGATGGTCAAACGGTAACGATAGCGCTACTTTATCCCGGAAATTTATTTGGATTTCTCGAAAGATTTAATGGGGAAATAGAGTATAGTCGTTATTCTGTAGCTTTAACGAATACAAAATTAGTTGCGATTCCAATCGAGGTGCTTTTACAACAAAGCGGAAATTCGATTATCGAACAAAGTTTAGTTCTTACACTAATAAAACAATTATCAGAAGCCCATGAATTAATTTTTGTGCATTCAAAAATGACTGTAGAAGAAAGATTGAGATGGTTATTGAAAAAGTTGGCAAAAGACGTAAATGGTGTTTTAACCGTGGATATTCCACTAACCCATGAGGAAATCTCGTTTATGCTTGGCTGTAGCCGTCAAAAAATTACAATGTACTTGAACAAATGGAAAAAGGAAGGCAGAATCCAATATGAACGAGGGAATATTCAATTACTTCATATTGATCAGCCTGTATAAAATGGAAAGAGGACTCCCCTAGATTTTGGGAAGCCCTCTTTTTCTTTAGTAGTATCCTTCTTCAAGGTCAGAATTTTTTTCATTTCCGTGATAACTACGATAAGAAACAATCAACGTATCTAAATGTTCTAGGTTTTCTTCATAATCTAGAAGCCTCGAGAAAATGTAAAACAAGTGATAACTTGAAAATTCCTCTTCGCCTTCGCGGTCTTGTTCATAAGCAATTTGGTGGATTAATTGATCCATTACTTCTGCATGCTTATTATCTTCTTCCACTACCCACTTGGAATGTTCAGGCTTAAGCTTACCAGTAAATTTTAATAACAGTTGTTCATGGAATGTTAGGAGAAAATCTAATCGTTCTTGAACCATTGTTTTAAATTGAGGTGGTAAGTTTGAGATCTCGTTCTCATGTTTGTGTAAGCGATGAAGTAATTCCAAGCTTTTCTTAGTTGTTGTTATCATTTGACGATAAATTACGAGTTTTCTTGCTTGAGCATAACGCTTTTTCTTTGTATAGTGACGTTCTTCTTTATAAAAGTCATACATATTCCGAACATCCGTAAGGCGACTATCAAATTTAGATAGTGCAACTTTAGTTGATGTATGTTCAGATGCTTGTCTTGCAGCTAGTCGAGTCCACCGAATGATATCGTCTTGCAGAGAGTCAATCATTTTAAAGAGTTTAATCTCATATTTTGGCGGAATAAACACTAGATTCACGATAAATGCTGCAAATACACCTACCATTACGGTTACAAAGCGGATAGTACCAAACTCTAAAAAATCGTTTCCTTCATATACCATTATGGCAACGAGCGTAACGAGAGCCAGGGACATAGAATTATCCAAGTTAAATTTACGCATTAATGCAATTACAATAATTGCTGCGATACCAATTGCTACAATGTGATGACCAAACGATAAACCGAATATAACAGCAATTGTAGCTCCAATAAAATTACCTTGTATTTGCTCTACAATAGATAAGTAAGATCTATAAATAGATGGTTGAATGGCAAAAATTGCTGCAATACCGGCGAATACAGGTGAAGGTAATTTAAAAAATTCTGCCAGAAAAAGCGCAATAACAATTGCGACTCCTGTTTTTAATACGCGGGCACCTACTTGCATTAAAAAGTTCGCCCTCTCTTTCACATTCGAATATTAGAAATTACAACTTTACCCAATTTTATCAAGTTAGTCAACATTTCATCTAGTTCTTTAATTGAGAAAAGGCATAATCAACTGCAGCAATTGTTTCCACAATATCTTCTTCTTTATGTTCTGTTGTTAAGAACCAAGCTTCATATTTAGAAGGAGCTAAATTCACACCTTTTTCTAACATTAATTTAAAGAAGCGACCAAACATTTCACCATCTGAGTTTTCAGCTTGCTCATAGTTTTCTACTTTTTCGTTAGTGAAGTAAACTGTAAGCGCCCCTTTTAAACGGTTCACAGTAATCGTTACACCATGTTTTTCAGCAGCTTCTAAAATACCTTTTTCTAAAATGCCACCTAAGCGATCCATTTCTTCATAAACACCTGGTTGTTTTAACACTTCTAGGCACGCAATACCAGCTAACATGGAAGCTGGGTTACCAGCCATTGTTCCTGCTTGATATGCAGGGCCTAATGGAGCTACTGTTTCCATAATTTCTTTACGTCCACCATAAGCACCAATTGGTAAACCGCCGCCGATGATTTTACCCATTGCAGTTAAGTCAGGTGTTAAACCTAGTAAGTCTTGTGCAGCACCATAGTGGAAACGGAATGCTGTGATAACTTCATCATGAATTGTAAGTGCGCCTTTTTCTTTAGCTACTTCGTGTACATATTCAAGGAAGCCAGGGTTTGGTTGTACGATACCGAAGTTACCTACGATTGGCTCGATTAAGATGGCAGCCACTTCATCTCCCCATTTATCAATAGCAAGTTGGAATTGTTCTTTATTATTGAAAGGTACTGTAATAACTTCAGTTGCTACATTGACAGGTACCCCTGCTGAATCGGGAGAACCAAGTGTTGCTGGGCCAGAACCTGCTGCAACTAAAACTTGGTCAAAGTGTCCGTGGTAACAGCCAGCAAATTTAATAATTTTTGTACGACCTGTATAAGCACGAGCTACACGTACAGTTGTCATAACCGCTTCCGTACCAGAGTTAGTAAAACGTACTTTATCTAATGAAGGAATTGCTTCTTTTAACATTTTTGCAAATTTCACTTCATGTTCTGTTGGTGTTCCAAAAAGGACACCTGTTTCTGCAGCATGAGCAATCGCTTTTGCAATATGTGGGTGACCAAAACCAGTGATAATTGGTCCGTATGCTGCTAAATAGTCGATGTAACGATTTCCGTCCACATCACAAAAATAAGGTCCTTTTCCTTTTGCCATTACAACTGGAGCACCGCCGCCAACCGCTTTATAAGAACGTGATGGACTATTCACCCCACCTACGATATGTTCTAATGCTTCGTTATATACTTCTTGTGATTTTGAATGATTCATTTGTATCCTCCTAAATTTATTCACATCTATTGTAGACCTATTTTTCCATGAACGCCAAAGAATTTGAAACTAAACTCTCTGTTATGTAGGATATTGAAAAGGGAGGAATTGCTATGACGTTAGAAAATCAAAAAGCTCCAGACTTTACTTTATTGAATGAAATGGAAAATCAAATAAGTTTAAGTAACTATCGAGGGAAAAAAGTTGTGCTTTATTTTTATCCAAAAGATATGACTCCTGGTTGTACTACGGAAGCTTGTGATTTCCGTGATAAACATGAAGAATTCTCAGGATTAAATGCAGTAATACTAGGAATTAGTGGAGATACAGCGGCAAAACATACAAAGTTTATTGAAAAATATGGACTACCATTTTCTTTATTGGTGGATGAGGATCATAGTGTTGCAGAAAAATATGGTGTATGGGTCTTAAAGAAAATGTATGGGAAAGAATTTATGGGGATTGAACGTTCCACTTTTTTAATTAATGAAGAGGGAATTGTTGAAAAAGAGTGGCGTAAGGTAAAAGTGAAAAATCATATTGAAGAGGTATTGTCGTATTTACGTGAAGGAGAAAATGAATAATGCTAGTTTATTTTACATTTGATTCGCGACCAGACTTACAACAACAGCTACTCGATCAGTTTCCTCAAGTAACTTTCGTTTTCCATAACGAAATCGATAATAATGTATTAGCTCAAGCGGATGTAATCGTTACATATGGGGAAGATTTAACAGAAGACCATATTGATATTGCACAAAATCTAAAATGGATATTTGTTGCATCTGCTGGTGTAGAAATGATGCCCCATGAGAAAATCGCTGAGCGTGAAATATTAGTTTCAAATGTGCGCGGCATTCATAAGAAACCTATGGCAGAATCCGTATTAGCGCATATTTTATCTTTAAAAAGATCTTTATCTTATATTTATCAGAATCAGAAAAATCGGATTTGGAATAAAAGAGGCGGTAATCCAAGTGAACTAAATGGTAGTACGGCATTTATTATCGGTCCAGGGGCAATTGGGGCTGAACTTGGGCGTATCCTCCAAGCATTTCAAGTCAATACAATTGGATTTAATCGAAGTGGTCAATCTGCGCCTTATATGAATGAAACCTATCAGATTGCTGAGCTAAAAAATTATTTACCCAAAGCGGACATTGTGATTTCCATATTGCCAAGTACGAAAGAAACAAAGCACCTATTTCAATATGAGCATTTTCAATTAATGAAAGATAGTGCAATTTTTATGAACTTCGGTCGCGGAGACTTAGTAGAAACAGATTTATTAATTCGTGTTCTTGAGGAAAAGTTAATAGGTCATGCAGTGTTGGATGTCTTCGAGGAAGAACCACTTCCATCAAATAGTAAACTTTGGGACCTAGATAATATTACGATTTCCCCTCATTGCTCGAGTCACTCTACAAGATATTTAGAACGCAGCTTTGAAATTTTTGTCCCTAGTTTGGAAAAATGGTTGAAGGGTGAAACGGATTTAGAGAATAAAATGGACATATTAAGAGGGTACTGAGAATAGTTTAGAAGGATACTTGATTGAAAATTTATAAAAAATATCAATTTCTTATGAATATTTGATGAAAATGAACGTAAAGTATCAGTGTAAAGTAAGGAAATGTTGACTAGTACAAATATATTCGCTAAACTATTTATAACTATTATAAAGTAAGAATTCTTATGAAAAGAGGTGCATGGCGATGTCTGAACTGCATTTAAAAGATGCGCTCGACACGTTAAAGACAACAGGTGTAAGAATTACTCCGCAGCGTCATGCTATTTTGGAATATTTAATCGAATCAATGACTCATCCAACTGCTGATGAAATATATAAAGCATTGGAAGGAAAGTTCCCAAACATGAGTGTTGCTACGGTTTACAATAACTTACGTGTATTCCGTGAAGCTGGACTTGTAAAGGAACTAACTTATGGTGATGCAGCAAGCAGATTTGATTTCGTAACGAATGATCATTACCATATGATCTGTCAAGGCTGTGGTAAGATTGTTGATTTCCATTATCCAGGCTTAAACGAAGTGGAGCAATTTGCATCACATGTAACAGGCTTCAAAGTACATTCACATCGTCTTGAAGTATATGGTACATGCCAAGAATGTCTTGAAAGTGCTGGAAAACAAGTATTATAGTAGGGAAGACCTAGTGGCTCAGCTGCTAGGTTTTTTATTTGTAAAATTTATGGATACAAAAAAGGTCAGCTTCTTTATGAAGTGACCTTTTCAACAAGTTTTATTTTTTTGGATGATTATAGGCTTCATCAAACTCTTTACCTTCAAGGTTCGGATCAAGTGTTAACGGCTCATTACAATACATGCACATATCAACTCGTCCTAAAACTTTTGTATGTTTACCACAACTTGGACAAACAACTTGAACCGCTCGAGTCGAAAGCAATCCAATCCATCCATATACAACGGTACTTCCAATAATACAAAGTAACCCTAATGTTATAAAGATTAAAACCAATAATTGACTTTCTCGGAAGAAGATTGCCCCATACATAATTACAAATCCAATAAAGATTAATGCAAGAGCAAATGAACGAATTTTATTTATTTTATTTGAGTATTTCTTCTTTGCCATGTCTGTGCCTCCCAATCTACCCTCTACTATAACATAGAAAGTTTTAATTTGCGGATAGATTGTATAAACAAAATGTATAAAGTAATGTAACATTATTTAAGACAAAGAGTGACTAGTATTTTAGTAAAAAAGTAAAACGACTGAGAAGGAGAATCTCTAGTAGTGTCGAAATTAATTATGAATCGTAAGTTAGGAGGATTATTATGGAGCACATTTTGCGACCGATTTATCAAGAGCGTGCAAGTCAAGCCGAAACATTAGGTGTTATCCTTGTTACGAAATGTGAAGAAACAAAAAGTATTACAGATACATTTGATACCGTTCTACTAATAGTTGTAAAAGAAGCTGAACAACCGATTTTTACAAAACACTATTTACATGAAAATCAAAAAATGGCCATGCACGTTATAACAGAAACTGTTCTAAATAAATGGCTCTATATTGGTTCAAACAGACGTGTAGTAGATTGGATTTTCCATGGAAAAGTAATATTTGACCGAAATGAATACTTACATAATTTAAGATTAAAACTTCAAGAGTTCCCGTTCTTTGGACGCAAAATAAAAACAGGCATCCAGTTTTGTAAACTTATCCGCCGTTATTTTGAAGGAAAAGAATTTTTTAATAACGGAAATTATTTAGATTCATATAATCATGTAGTTGATTCACTTCATCATCTAGCAAGATTATCAGTAATTGACAATGGTCTTTATCCTGAAGTAACAGTTTGGTCGCAAGTGAAAAAGATTGAACCAGCCATCTATAAATTATACGAAGAATTAGTGATGAGCTCTGAAAGTCTTGAAAAGAGATTAGAACTACTATTTTTAGCAATTGAATTTTTAATTAATTCAAGAACTCATGACGGAGCACAGCATATTGTAGAAACAATGCTTTCAAAAGAAACGTGGACAATACAGGAACTACATAATCATCCAGAACTAACATACTACTCAATTGATTTAGAAGTGTTTGTTGAATATTTAATTGATAAAGGGTATATACTTGTTGATCCAACTATCGCAAAAAGTGAAATGGTCTTCCATCGCCATTATTCTGTAGATAAAGAGTTTGTAGAGCGGGAATACAGCGTAAGCATTGATAAATAGAAGTTTAAAGCCTTTTTCGGGTTGAAGAGTGATTCAACTCGAAAAAGTTTTTTGCATTTTAGTGTTGACATAAAAATTGTTAATGGTGTATTATTATCAACGTCGCTGCTTTAACGCGATATTAAATAGACAAGCTTTATAAAATAGAAAGCTGTTGACATTGATTATTTGAAATGATAATCTGCTTAAGTCGCTAAAATAAGTTTTAAAAACTTATTGACAGCTCAAATGTTAAAGTGTTATGATATAAGAGTTGTTGTAAAAAAAGCGACTGATATGAACTTTGAAAACTGAACAACAAAACGTTAATGAATATAGTTTCTCATTAAATTGAGGAACAAAATTTTGGACATCAATTTTGATGCCAGCAATTTTTTGAGCTTTATCAAATTCTTTTATGGAGAGTTTGATCCTGGCTCAGGACGAACGCTGGCGGCGTGCCTAATACATGCAAGTCGAGCGGACCTTTAGAAGCTTGCTTCTGAAGGTTAGCGGCGGACGGGTGAGTAACACGTGGGCAACCTGCCCTATAGTTGGGGATAACTCCGGGAAACCGGGGCTAATACCGAATAATTCATTTCATCACATGTTGAAATGATGAAAGATGGTTCTGCTATCGCTATAGGATGGGCCCGCGGCGCATTAGCTAGTTGGTGAGGTAACGGCTCACCAAGGCGACGATGCGTAGCCGACCTGAGAGGGTGATCGGCCACACTGGGACTGAGACACGGCCCAGACTCCTACGGGAGGCAGCAGTAGGGAATCTTCCACAATGGACGGAAGTCTGATGGAGCAACGCCGCGTGAGTGAAGAAGGTTTTCGGATCGTAAAACTCTGTTGTAAGGGAAGAACAAGTACAGTAGTAACTGGCTGTACCTTGACGGTACCTTATTAGAAAGCCACGGCTAACTACGTGCCAGCAGCCGCGGTAATACGTAGGTGGCAAGCGTTGTCCGGAATTATTGGGCGTAAAGCGCGCGCAGGCGGTCCTTTAAGTCTGATGTGAAAGCCCACGGCTCAACCGTGGAGGGTCATTGGAAACTGGAGGACTTGAGTGCAGAAGAGGAAAGTGGAATTCCAAGTGTAGCGGTGAAATGCGTAGAGATTTGGAGGAACACCAGTGGCGAAGGCGACTTTCTGGTCTGTAACTGACGCTGAGGCGCGAAAGCGTGGGGAGCAAACAGGATTAGATACCCTGGTAGTCCACGCCGTAAACGATGAGTGCTAAGTGTTAGGGGGTTTCCGCCCCTTAGTGCTGCAGCTAACGCATTAAGCACTCCGCCTGGGGAGTACGGTCGCAAGACTGAAACTCAAAGGAATTGACGGGGGCCCGCACAAGCGGTGGAGCATGTGGTTTAATTCGAAGCAACGCGAAGAACCTTACCAGGTCTTGACATCCCATTGACCGCTATGGAGACATAGCTTTCCCTTCGGGGACAGTGGTGACAGGTGGTGCATGGTTGTCGTCAGCTCGTGTCGTGAGATGTTGGGTTAAGTCCCGCAACGAGCGCAACCCTTGTTCTTAGTTGCCATCATTTAGTTGGGCACTCTAAGGAGACTGCCGGTGACAAACCGGAGGAAGGTGGGGATGACGTCAAATCATCATGCCCCTTATGACCTGGGCTACACACGTGCTACAATGGACGGTACAAACGGTTGCCAACCCGCGAGGGGGAGCTAATCCGATAAAACCGTTCTCAGTTCGGATTGTAGGCTGCAACTCGCCTACATGAAGCCGGAATCGCTAGTAATCGCGGATCAGCATGCCGCGGTGAATACGTTCCCGGGCCTTGTACACACCGCCCGTCACACCACGAGAGTTTGTAACACCCGAAGTCGGTGAGGTAACCTTTTGGAGCCAGCCGCCGAAGGTGGGACAGATGATTGGGGTGAAGTCGTAACAAGGTAGCCGTATCGGAAGGTGCGGCTGGATCACCTCCTTTCTAAGGATATTAACGGAATATAAGCCTAGAGCTTATACCATTAACGTTTTGTGTTCAGTTTTGAAGGTTCATTAGGAAAGCGGAAAACACCGCTTAGCTGAACCGGATACTGGAAGTCTTGAGTAGAAATGCTTGCATTTCGCACGAAAGACTGAAGTAGACGCGTCAGCTGGTGTTTGGAGCTAGACATATATAACTTCAAAAGGGGCCTATAGCTCAGCTGGTTAGAGCGCACGCCTGATAAGCGTGAGGTCGATGGTTCAAGTCCATTTAGGCCCACCATATATACCCTTTTGGGGCCTTAGCTCAGCTGGGAGAGCGCCTGCCTTGCACGCAGGAGGTCAGCGGTTCGATCCCGCTAGGCTCCACCAAACTCGTTCTTTGAAAACTGGATAAAACGACATTGATAGCAACAAACAAAATTCAAGTAATTTATTGTAAGTTCTTAAAATCTTCTCTGTTTGAGAAGTGTAACTAACTTTTAGGTTAAGTTATTAAGGGCGCACGGTGAATGCCTTGGCACTAGGAGCCGATGAAGGACGGTACTAACACCGATATGCTTCGGGGAGCTGTAAGTAAGCTTTGATCCGGAGATTTCCGAATGGGGGAACCCACTGCTCGTAATGGAGCAGTATCTTGACGTGAATTCATAGCGTCATGATGGCACACCCAGGGAACTGAAACATCTAAGTACCTGGAGGAAGAGAAAGAAAATATTCGATTCCCTGAGTAGCGGCGAGCGAAACGGGAATAGCCCAAACCAAGAGGCTTGCCTCTTGGGGTTGTAGGACACTCTATATGGAGTTACAAAAGAATGGATTAGGCGAAGCGATTTGGAAAGATCCGCCATAGAAGGTAAAAGCCCTGTAATCGAAAGTCCATTCTCTCTTGAGTGTATCCTGAGTACGGCGGAACACGTGAAATTCCGTCGGAATCCGGGAGGACCATCTCCCAAGGCTAAATACTCCCTAGTGACCGATAGTGAACCAGTACCGTGAGGGAAAGGTGAAAAGCACCCCGGGAGGGGAGTGAAATAGAACCTGAAACCGTGTGCCTACAAGTAGTTAGAGCCCGTTAATGGGTGATAGCGTGCCTTTTGTAGAATGAACCGGCGAGTTACGATTACGTGCAAGGTTAAGTTGAGAAGACGGAGCCGCAGCGAAAGCGAGTCTGAATAGGGCGAAAGAGTACGTGGTCGTAGACCCGAAACCAGGTGATCTACCCATGTCCAGGGTGAAGGTGAGGTAACACTCACTGGAGGCCCGAACCCACGCACGTTGAAAAGTGCGGGGATGAGGTGTGGGTAGCGGAGAAATTCCAATCGAACTTGGAGATAGCTGGTTCTCTCCGAAATAGCTTTAGGGCTAGCCTCGTGATGAGAATACTGGAGGTAGAGCACTGTTTGGACTAGGGGGGCATCTCGCTTTACCGAATTCAGACAAACTCCGAATGCCAGATATTTATACACGGGAGTCAGACTGCGAGTGATAAGATCCGTAGTCAAAAGGGAAACAGCCCAGACCACCAGCTAAGGTCCCAAAGTAATCGTTAAGTGGAAAAGGATGTGGCGTTGCTTAGACAACCAGGATGTTGGCTTAGAAGCAGCCATCATTTAAAGAGTGCGTAATAGCTCACTGGTCGAGTGACGCTGCGCCGAAAATGTATCGGGGCTAAACGATTCACCGAAGCTGTGGATGTGCATCTAAGATGCACGTGGTAGGAGAGCGTTCTAAGGGCGTTGAAGTCAGACCGGAAGGACTGGTGGAGCGCTTAGAAGTGAGAATGCCGGTATGAGTAGCGAAAGATGGGTGAGAATCCCATCCACCGTATGACTAAGGTTTCCTGAGGAAGGCTCGTCCGCTCAGGGTTAGTCGGGACCTAAGTCGAGGCCGACAGGCGTAGACGATGGACAACAGGTTGATATTCCTGTACCACCTCCCCGCCGTTTGAGTAATGGGGGGACGCAGTAGGATAGGGTAAGCGTGCGATTGGTTGTGCACGCCCAAGCAGTAAGGCGTGGAAGTAGGCAAATCCGCTTCCTGTAACGTTGAGCTGTAATGGGGAGCTCTTTAAGAGCGAAGTACCTGATTTCACACTGCCAAGAAAAGCCTCTAGCGAGGCGGGAGGTGCCCGTACCGCAAACCGACACAGGTAGTCGAGGAGAGAATCCTAAGGTGTGCGAGAGAACTCTCGTTAAGGAACTCGGCAAAATGACCCCGTAACTTCGGGAGAAGGGGTGCTCTCGAAAGAGAGCCGCAGTGAATAGGCCCAGGCGACTGTTTAGCAAAAACACAGGTCTCTGCAAAACCGTAAGGTGACGTATAGGGGCTGACGCCTGCCCGGTGCTGGAAGGTTAAGAGGAGGGGTTAGCGTAAGCGAAGCTCTGAATTGAAGCCCCAGTAAACGGCGGCCGTAACTATAACGGTCCTAAGGTAGCGAAATTCCTTGTCGGGTAAGTTCCGACCCGCACGAAAGGCGTAACGATCTGGGCACTGTCTCAACGAGAGACTCGGTGAAATTATAGTACCTGTGAAGATGCAGGTTACCCGCGACAGGACGGAAAGACCCCGTGGAGCTTTACTGTAGCCTGATATTGAATTTTGGCACAACTTGTACAGGATAGGTAGGAGCCAGAGAACTCGGAGCGCCAGCTTCGAGGGAGGCGTCGGTGGGATACTACCCTGGTTGTGTTGAAATTCTAACCCGTACCCCTTATCGGGGTAGGAGACAGTGTCAGGTGGACAGTTTGACTGGGGCGGTCGCCTCCTAAAAGGTAACGGAGGCGCCCAAAGGTTCCCTCAGAATGGTTGGAAATCATTCGTAGAGTGTAAAGGCACAAGGGAGCTTGACTGCGAGACCTACAAGTCGAGCAGGGTCGAAAGACGGGCTTAGTGATCCGGTGGTTCCGCATGGAAGGGCCATCGCTCAACGGATAAAAGCTACCCCGGGGATAACAGGCTTATCTCCCCCAAGAGTCCACATCGACGGGGAGGTTTGGCACCTCGATGTCGGCTCATCGCATCCTGGGGCTGTAGTCGGTCCCAAGGGTTGGGCTGTTCGCCCATTAAAGCGGTACGCGAGCTGGGTTCAGAACGTCGTGAGACAGTTCGGTCCCTATCCGTCGTGGGCGTAGGAAATTTGAGAGGAGCTGTCCTTAGTACGAGAGGACCGGGATGGACATACCGCTGGTGTACCAGTTGTCTTGCCAAAGGCATCGCTGGGTAGCTATGTATGGACGGGATAAGTGCTGAAAGCATCTAAGCATGAAGCCCCCCTCAAGATGAGATTTCCCATTACGTAAGTAAGTAAGATCCCTCAAAGACGATGAGGTAGATAGGTTCGAGGTGGAAGTGTGGCGACACATGGAGCTGACGAATACTAATCGATCGAGGACTTAACCACTAACTTGAATGGTCGTTAGTCAATGTCTTTATCCAGTTTTGAGAGAATAAGTAAATTAATCCGAAAAAAGTATAAAAAGTACTTGATATATTTGTGGATTATGATATAATAATACTTGTCTTTCGATAATAGTTTAAATGCTGTTTGCAAGAAGATTATAAATTAAAATACAATTATTCCGAAGTAGCTCAGTGGTAGAGCAACCGGCTGTTAACCGGTTGGTCGTAGGTTCGAGTCCTACCTTCGGAGCCATCTTCTTGGAGAGTTGTCCGAGAGGCCGAAGGAGCACGATTGGAAATCGTGTAGGCGGGTAACACTGTCTCAAGGGTTCAAATCCCTTACTCTCCGCCATCTTAGACAGCCAGATAATCTGGCCCGTTGGTCAAGTGGTTAAGACACCGCCCTTTCACGGCGGTAACACGGGTTCGAATCCCGTACGGGTCACCATTTTATAAAATAGCCAGCATGGAGGATTAGCTCAGCTGGGAGAGCACCTGCCTTACAAGCAGGGGGTCGGCGGTTCGAGCCCGTCATCCTCCACCATATTTTAAACAAAATAGTATTATCGCGGGGTGGAGCAGTTCGGTAGCTCGTCGGGCTCATAACCCGAAGGTCACAGGTTCAAATCCTGTCCCCGCAACCAAGGTCCCGTGGTGTAGCGGTTAACATGCCTGCCTGTCACGCAGGAGATCGCCGGTTCGATCCCGGTCGGGACCGCCATAAAATGGGTCGATAGCTCAGTTGGTAGAGCATTTGACTGAAGCTCAAAGTGTCGGCGGTTCGATTCCGTCTCGACCCATCTTTATTAAAAATTATTTAAATGCCGGTGTAGCTCAGTTGGTAGAGCAACTGACTTGTAATCAGTAGGTCGTGGGTTCGACTCCTATCGCCGGCACCATACTATGGAGGGGTAGCGAAGTGGCTAAACGCGGCGGACTGTAAATCCGCTCCTTCGGGTTCGGCGGTTCGAATCCGTCCCCCTCCACCATTTAAAATAGGGGCATAGTTCAACGGTAGAATAGAGGTCTCCAAAACCTTTGGTGTGGGTTCGATTCCTACTGCCCCTGCCAATAACCAATTTCAACTAAAGTAATGGCGATTGTGGCGAAGTGGTTAACGCATCGGATTGTGGTTCCGACATTCGTGGGTTCGATTCCCATCAGTCGCCCCATATATCCTCAAAAATAATTAGTTGAAATAATATATAAAATTATGGCGATTGTGGCGAAGTGGTTAACGCACCGGATTGTGGTTCCGGCATTCGTGGGTTCGATTCCCATCAGTCGCCCCATTAAAACTAATGAAAACTTCATCAAATTTTTGGGGTATAGCCAAGCGGTAAGGCAACGGATTTTGATTCCGTCATGCCCAGGTTCGAATCCTGGTACCCCAGCCATTTTGCGGAAGTAGTTCAGCGGTAGAACACCACCTTGCCAAGGTGGGGGTCGCGGGTTCGAACCCCGTCTTCCGCTCCAATATTATAATGGCGGCTTAGCCAAGTGGTAAGGCACGGGTCTGCAACACCCTTACCACCGGTTCGAATCCGGTAGCCGCCTCCATTTTATTTATTAATCGGTTTATCCGATGTTTTTTTTATTATTTGACTTTGCCGGTGTGGCGGAATTGGCAGACGCGCACGACTCAAAATCGTGTTCCTTCTGGAGTGTCGGTTCGACCCCGACCACCGGTATCTTTAAATTAAACATTAAACTGACAAGAGTTCTAGCTCAATACTGAGTTAGAACTCTTTTTGGTTCTATATTAATTGTTGGGGTTTGCCTACAATTTATGAAAAACAAAATGCACAACATCACCTATTTTTCTATACTTGAGTTGACTAGAAACAAGCAGAAAAAGGTGAGTTGTGCATTATGAATTTTAACATGGAACTACCAGGATTAAAAGGTGTAAATATTGAAGAAATGGTTGAACAAGAAAATCGTGTACTAGTCTATATTTCCATGCCTATAAAAGAACATATTTGTCCAGCGTGTGGTGAAAAAACAAAGAAAATACATGATTATCGAATGCGAAAAATCGGCCACCTTTCCTTTTGGGGACGTTTAACTAAGTTGATGTATAAATGTCGTCGTTACCGCTGTCAATGTGGAAAGCGTTTTGCAGAAAAGGCTTCATTTGTCGAGCGATATCAACGTTATTCAAGAGAAGCGAATCAAGCGATGACGATTCAATCCGCGAAATCGAAAACATTTAAAGATGCGGCAATGATTCTCGGTACATCTATTTCAACCATCATAAGAAGATTTAAAAAACAAGCAAAAGCAGTATTACCAAAGGGTGTTCAATTACCAAAAGCAATTGCCATTGATGAATACAAGGGAGATACGGATGCAGGAAAATATCAATTAATTATAGCGAATGCGGAAACACATGAACCAATCGATGTTTTGCCTAATCGCAGACTTCAAACGATCAAAACTTATTTGCAAAAATATGGTCAAGAAGTGGAAATCGTTGTCATGGATATGAATGGAAGTTTTAAAGCAGCGGTTCAACAAGCATTGGGAAAACCAATCATTGTGGCGGACCGATTCCATTATTGTCGTTATATCCATTGGGCTTTAGATGAAGTCCGAAGAAAAGTTCAAAAAGAAATGCATGCCTATGATCGTAAGAAATCGAAGAAAATGCGATTTGTTTTACATAAGAATTCCGACAATCTATCAGAGGAAGAACGTTGGTATTTAAATCGATATCTAGCTTTATCATCAGAGTTAAAGCAGGCTTATGAATTAAAAGAAGCATTTAAACAGTGGTTTACAGAATCCAAAAGGAGAGAAAATATACAGGAGGTCAAAAGTGGATTAGAAGCATTTTACCGAAAGGTAGAAGAAGTAGGCATTCCAAGCTTTTTAAAAAGTATACAAACACTAAAAAACTGGCAGAATGAAATATTAAACAGTTTTGTATTTGGATATTCCAATGGCTTTTTAGAAGGAATTAACAATAAATCAAAAGTGCTCAAACGAAATGCTTATGGATTCCGAAAATATGAGCACTTTAAAGCGAAAATACTATTAGGTCACCTATATAAAAAAATAGAGTTGTATGTTGGGTAGGATGAACGCGCGCGTTCTGCCATCCATTCCTTCTTCGCTACGCTTCAGAAGAAATGGATGGCAGAATAGTATATCAAATATCCAAGTTTTCTTGTCCTCTCATTTCTTACCCCAACAATTGACAAAGGACCTCTTTTTTTAATAAAAATGATTGATAAAATGGTTCTATAATATTTGTTGGGGTTTTACTACAATTTTTGACAATAAAAAAGCACGTAACCACCGATTTCGATATACTTGAATTGACGAGAAACAAGTTATGAAAGGTGATACGTGCAATATGAATTTTAACATGAATATACCAGGATTAAAAGATGTAACAATTCATAAGATGGAGGAGATTGGAGACCGTGTGGCTTTATACGTGTCGCTTCCGAAGAAAGAACATCAATGTCCAGTTTGTAAGAGAATGACCTCTAAAATTCATGATTATCGAGTTCAAAAAATTAAGCATTTAAAATGGTTTGAAAGATTAACTATCCTTTTTTATAAACGCCGTCGTTATGTATGCGAATGTGGAAAACGCTTCTCAGAAAAATCCCCTTTCGTGGATAAATATCAACGTTACTCAAAAGAATGGAACCAAGTTGTTGGAATTCGTTCAGTAAAAGCAAAGACATTTAAGGAAACTGCAGAAGTCCTTGGAACATCTAGTTCAACTGTAATTCGTCGCTTTAAAAATGTTGTAAAAGAACAGTTAAAAGAGGGAGTACATTTACCGAAATGTATTGCAATCGATGAATATAAGGGAGATACCGATGCAGGGACCTATCAACTAATTATTGCGAACGCTGAAACACACGAACCGATTGATATTTTACCAAATCGACGCAAAGAAACGATTAAGGATTATTTAATGAAATATGGAGCAGCTGTAGAAGTAGTGGTAATGGATATGAATCCAAGTTTTAAGGCAGCTGTTAGAAAAGCATTAAATCGCCCCATTATCGTAGCAGATCGATTCCATTTTTCTCGTTATATTTATTGGGCACTAGATGAAGTACGTCGTAAAGTGCAGAAAGAATGGCATCCTTATGATCGTAAAAAGTGTAAGAAAATGCGCCATGTCTTATATAAACGGTTTGATAAGTTAACAGAGAAGAATCGCTGGTATTTAAGACGCTATACAGGGATGTCTAGTGAATTGAGAAAAGCCTATGAACTTAAGGAAGCCTATTGTAAATGGTTTGATTGGGCAAAAACAACTGATGATATAACAGAAGTTAAAAAGAGATTAGAAGCTTTTTACCGTAAGGTAGAAGAAGCAAAGATTCCAGCATTCATAAAAGCGATTCAAACTTTTAAGAATTGGCAAGTAGAGATCTTGAATAGCTTTAGTTTTAGGTATTCAAATGGATTTCTAGAAGGCATTAATAATAAATCGAAGGTAATGAAACGAAATGCTTATGGTTTTAGAAGTTTTAAGCATTTTAAAGCAAAGATTTTATTAAATGATTTATATAAAGAAATCGGGGTTCATTTAGGTTAACAAGGGTGACGTGCAAGAACACATCACCCCAACATTTGACTAAGAACCGATAAAATTGCCCCACATTCTAACTGCACTTTATTCAAAATCTTTCAATTATATTTGCTACAAATAATTATTATTTCCGCAATTATGTAGGCTTTTAGAGCGTTTATAAGTATCATCGCTAGTTATTTTCTTGTATGATCCGTAATACAAAATATTCAATCAGCAATCGTTAAATAGTTCAGTATCTCAAATTCTTCTTAATATTAATTAAAGGAGAAAATATCTATATTATGATTAAAATAAAATTGTTATAGATATAAATGTTTAAAATCTATTTATCTTGACCACCCTTGATAGTAACAAAGAACAGTAGAGAATCAAGGAGGCTTATTATATGGGAGTTTATAAAATAGGAGAATACGATATTGCAATTAAGTTTATTGGAGTTTACACACATATGGCAGTGTGGCAGTATGCAATTAAAAAGGGGAATAAGCTGATTGCTTCTAGCCCAAATCATCCTACAGCAGAGCTTGATGAGTCAAAGGCAGTTCTTGAAATCGCATTGGACGGATTGTTATATATAGGACAGCAATTAGAGGAAATTGATAGAGGAGTACCTAGCGTATTCCACTGAGGAAATAATGAAGCCTTGTTAATGTAGAACATTCTACATTAGCAAGGCTTTTTTTAGTTATCAGCATTATATAAAAAATTCTTTTTCAGTAACAGTTTTATCTTTGTTCCTTTATTGAATAAAATAAGGAGATAAAAATGTCTCTTTACATTTAGCAAATTACTTAAGGTAAAGTGTATTAAGTAAATATGCTTAGAAAGTGGGAATTCAATGTTAAGGACTGACCTTTTTTCAGAAATAGCGGATCGAATTCTATGTTTAGAAAAGGGTCATCCAATTCGAGTAGGGGTTAGTGGAATTACTTCATCTGGTAAGACAACTCTTGCTAATGAACTTGCTGAAGAACTTCGAAAAAGAAAAATAGAGGTGATTAGAACAAGCATAGACAATTTCCATAATCCCAAAAAAATTCGATACAGGCAGGGAAAAGAGTCTCCACTTGGTTATTACGAAGATGCTCACGACTATGATTCCTTTAAAGATAAATTCTTATTACCAATAGGACCAGGGGGAAACTTACACTATCAACTAAAGTCTTTCAATCTGGCAGCGGATGAATATGTATTTCCAGATATAAAAATAGCAAATAAGGATTCGATTTTTATAGTTGATGGAACTTTTCTATTCAAAAAGGATTTATATAACTTATTCGATTTTAGAATATTTGTTGAAACTGACTTTGACATTGCACGAAAAAGAGGAGCTAAAAGAGAACAACATACATTTGGTAGTTACGAAAAAGCTGAAGAAATGTTCTTAAAAAGATACCATGTTGCATCGAAACTTTATCTAGAACAACACTTACCTTAACATAAAGCCCATATAGTCATTAATAATAATGTAATCGATGATCCACTTATTGTTTAATTAAAATAGAAATATGACAGTACAAATAAATAAGCAACAGATTATATAATTTCGTAATGAAATGATTTAAATCTAAATAAAGAGTAATACTAGTAGTATCAAATTTTTACAAAGGAGAAGACATGGACTTATCTCTATTTTTTGTAGCGACAATTATGTGGGTTGGTATACTTTTGTTAGCAAGTTTAGGCAAAACGGGTAATTAGTAAATTATATCTCTCTGTCCCTACCAATTTCATAAGTAATGTAATTAGTCATCTGATTTAATAATTATTTTTCATGATAAATTGAAACTGGCAAGATTTAGTTAATAAATAAGGTAGAAAGAAGGGATTGAGTTATAACTCGATCCCTTTTATCGTGATTTAGTGGGCAATCATTTCATGTGCGATTGTATGTCCATCCATTTCGGAAGGGAAATATGTAGGCCAATTTGTCACTTCATTTAATAATGATTCACAATCGTCTCCCCAATATAAGTGATAATGTTCGGCTTTTGTTGGTGAAATGTTATGGTCACTGAATTGAATATATTGCGGAACATTATCTGCAGGTGCTACTAATTTGAATACATACCGTACACCACGATTTCCTGCTTCATAATTGAGAATTTCGTATCCATCTGTTTGATATTCCCCTGTATAGGCTTTTCCATTTTCGTAAAATGTTACATTGTTGCCATCGATTACAATTCGTTCTGTATTTGTTTTGTAACCCACTTCATAATACGCTTTATATTCCTCGAATGTTTTATCACCTTTATGCTCCGCCTTATGTTCAAATACTTCATCTAATGTTCCATCAAGTAAATATGGATAAACAGATTGCCAATCGCCCTCCCAATCGGAAAGGGTACGTTCTTGTACGTGACTATCTTCAAAATAACCAGCGTGAATTTTTTCTGCCTCTTCATCATGTGCGTGGGAATGATCATGCCCATGTTCATCCGAGTGTTTGTGTTCGCTTTCAGTTGATGGATTATTGACTGTTTGTTTTGCCTTTACCTCAGTGTTTTCCTCCACTTTTGTTTCAGCTGACTGACAACCTATTAATAGTGAGCTAACTGTGAGAACACCTAACCATTTTATTGCTGTTTTTTTCATATTCCTACATCTCCTTTAAATAGTAATCATTACGATTAATGATTATATATACAACCTTTTCCAATGTCAACATAAATAGTAATGATTACGATTAATATTCATATATTAAATTCAAATGATGGTTGAGATATGGAGAGTGATAGAAAAATTATTAGCTTTCATTAAATTCCAACTAAATGCATATTTTTAATTTTCAATACTATGATGAATAAGGAAATACATTAAATGTAAAATGATTACCCATTGTTTAGCTGATGTGAGTAATTTAGGCTTACTAACTGAAATGGATGAAGCATTTGAGTTGTCTGAAGACACTTGGATTGAACTTGAAGGGGAACTAGATATCACTACTTATGATGGAGTACAAATTCCAACAATAAAAATTACCAAGTGGAAAACAATTGAAGAACCATCTGAACCATATGTATATCCAGTATTAACACTAACTTCTTAAAAATTTGAATCACAATTAAGAGTTCTTATTATTTAAGAGCTCTTTTTCTATTTATAGAACAAAATCTTAATTTCTTAAAATCTTTCTCTTCTGAATATATATCTGAAATTTTAGAATATTTATCTTGCAGATGGTAATATAAAAATAGTATTTTCATATGGAAAAGATATTTAATAGTATAAGAATCTAAAGTTATTATTTTGTGATGAAAAAAGAAGGTGACGAGATGAAGGATTGGAGTAACAGTCGAGGATTGTTTTTATCATCAGTGGCGACAGGTGCAATGCTGAATCCACTGAATTCCTCTATGATTGCACTGGCGATTCCAAATATTCAAAGGGATTTTAATTTGTCTTATTTGACGGTTTCTTGGTTAATTACTTCTTTTTATTTAGCGAGTGCAGTGACACAGCCTGTTGCTGGGAAGCTTGGTGACCTAATCGGACGAAGGAAAATGTTTTTAGGTGGACTTATCTTAGTTGCTATTTCTGCTATGGGTGCTCCTTTCGCTCCGTTTTTTGCTATTTTAATTATCATGCGATTATTCCAAGCAGTTGGAAGCGGTTCCATTTATCCTGCAGGAATTGGAATGCTTCGAGACCATATCCATGAAAGACAGGGATCTGCTCTTGCATTTATTTCTTTAACGATGTCGGCAATGGCAGCTTTAGGACCTACAATTGGGGGCTTACTTATTGAATGGGGAGATTGGCCAGCTATTTTCTTAATCAATATTCCTGTTCTGTTACTATGCTTTATTCTAGGTTGGTTTGCCTTGCCAAAGGATGAAGTGAATAAGAAATTAAGCTTTCATGAATTAATTCAAAGAATGGATCTATTAGGTATCCTATTTTTTTCAATTGCAATGGTCGGTATTTTATTATTTTTATTATCCCTTAAAGAAACGGTCAATTATGTAGCAGGGATTTTAGGAGCGTTCTCTTTAATTTGTTTTATCTGGTATGAGCTAAAAACTAAAATTCCATTTATTGATATTCGATTATTTCGTTCCAATCGGAAATTAACTTTAGTGTTTTTGCAATATATCGTTCTAAATTTCATTTACTATAGTTTATTTTTTGGGTTACCAAGTTATTTTCAAGATGGTCTACATTTAAGTGTTGCATATAGTGGCTTGTTAATGCTTTTAGTAACAGGAATGGGAATAATCACAGCACCGTTAGTTGGTCGTTGGGTCGATAAATCAGGAGTGAATTTTCCAATAATGACAGGGAATTTGTTAACAGTTATTGGTGCTATATTACTTTGGGTCTTCTTTGATCATGTACCAATTATCGTAATGTTGTTAATTATTTCTCTTATTGCAGCTGGCTGTAGTTTTGGAAATGTTACATTACAGGCGGCTATGCTTGAAGCTAGTCCGGCTCATATTGTTGGTGTATCAACAGGATTGTATCAAACATGTAGACATTTTGGCTCTATTCTGTCGGCTGTTTCACTAGGTTTAATATTTGGTGCTCAGTTTAATATGGAGCATTTTACAACTTTGATTATTGTCTTCATAGTGGCTGGTTGCCTAGTTGTACTACTAGGTGTGGGCTATTCAAAAGTAAATCCTGAATCTTCAAAAGTTTAATGTGCACATTAGTGAGGGTTCAGGAATTTTCCCTTACATCATTTTACCCATTCTTACTGTGAAAACCTTTTCATTCCATACTACCTTCAGTATAATAAAAACTACCAATCTTCTAGAAAGGCATAAGTCAAAACCAAATTTTCATAGCATTTGTATATTATTTTCTTCATTAAAAAAGAAATAAAGGAGCAATGTATGAAAGGGATTAAATTAAATGACTTATTAACAATTCGCCAAGAAAATGAATTATGGTTTATCAACAATGAACGATCTGTCTTTGTATCGACGAGAGCTTTCGGAGCACTGCAAAAGGATTTAATAGAGAACATTGGGATTAATCGATTAAAGGCTTTTTTCTTTAAGTATGGTTTTCAATTGGGAATGGAAGATGCCCAAGATATCGTGAAAAATAACCCCACGCTAAGCTTAATGGAGAAAATTGAACTTGGTCCGATTATCCATGCATTAAAGGGGTACACGAAATCCCGTATTACAGAAAGCGAACTAAAAGTTGAAGGAAACAAAGTGACTTCCTTGTATTTTAAAGGTGTTTGGGAAAATTCCTATGAGGCAGAACAGCATCTTAAAAATTTTGGAAATAGACAAGGACCTGTTTGTTATACGTTATCTGGCTATGCAACAGGTTTTGTAAAAGAAGTCATTGGAGAAGATGTATTTTTTAAAGAATTGCAATGCCAAGGAGATGGTGCCCCTTGTTGTGTTTGGGAGGGACGTTTACTGTCTGAATGGAAGCAGGAGGCAGAAGAATTCTTTTCTTACAGTAAAGAACTACCGATTTTAAAGGAACTAGAACAAACCAATGAAAAGCTTATTATAGAAAGAAATAATATAGCCTTTGTGTCCAAGACGTATAATGATTTAACTAATGAGCTAATAAAAGGCAATGATATTAATTCTATCTTAAATATTTTATATAAACAAAATCTTGTACCAATTGTAATTGAGGATAGTCGGCAACATGTTATTGCTTCTAAAGGTATAACACTTGAGGATTTTATTACAGTATCCAATCAATTTTCAGAGTTTTCAGTCGTTAATGAGTGCCACACGAAGGTTAAGATATTTACTTTTCCAAAGGGAATCAGTTTGAAAACGCCTATTTATCTTTTAGGACAAATTGTAGGATACTGTTACTTCATCTATGAAAATGAAAAAGTCCCTAATTATGAAATCGATTCCATGATTCTTGATCGATTGGCTTCTATTTGCTCACTTTTATTTTTAAAAGAAAAAACAGAAATAGATTCAATGGAACAGGTGAAGGGACACTTCCTGGAAGAGATAATTAGTGGAAAATATACAAAGCAAGAGATAACTAGAAAAGCAGATTTTATTCAATTAAATCTTTCCGATTCTTTTTATATTGTGACTTTAACCTACAAATTTATGAATTCAAATGCTGAAACGCAATTCACGTTCTATAAAAAAATCCTTGAAATGGTATCTACTTATTTTCGGGAAGAAAAAAATATCAATGTGTTAATTGGCCAACAACCTGAAAGTTTAATCCTCCTCATTACAGAAAAACAAGTACAACATAATATCGAAAAAGTAATTAAAGCATTAATCTCTAATTTAAAAAAGCAAATAAAAAATGCATATTTTTTAGCAGGAATTAGTTCGAAAAATAGTAATATTGTAGATGCAAGGGTCGCATTGGATGAAGCGTGTTCAGCAGTACGACTATCTTCAAGGGATAAGCCAATTACGCTATTTAGTGATTTAGGCGTGCTTGGTATTTTAATCAATAACGAAAACGAGCAATCCATTAAAAAAATCATTCGAGAGCAACTGGGGATACTGTATGAAAATATCGATGACAATAAGCTGGATTTAATTGAAACATTATATCACTTTCTTGAACAAGGCGGTAATTTAGATCAAACAGCGGATAATTTGGCACTCTCAAAAAGTGGGTTGCGCTATCGACTAAACAAGATTACTTGCCTTCTAGATTGTGATTTGCGCAATCCTCAGAAACAATTTCAGTTAATGTTAGCACTAAAAGCATTCAAAATTGTGGAACATGATAAAATTAAACAACTTCAAATAGATTAAAATTGCTTTGATTTACTATTTAGTACAACCTATTGGATTTATCCAGTAGGTTGTATTTTTATGTCCACTAACTAACATAAGATGGCAGTTTTTTTAAATATATCTAACACTCGGTGTCATTGTTAAGAATTTTCAGATAAATTAATATAAACATAGTGATTGACGTAAAAATCACCAAAAAGTAGTAACTATCATTTGAATGGAGTTGAGGGGAATGTACACAGGAAAAGAATATTTAGAAAGCTTAAATGACGGAAGGGTAGTCTATTTAAATGGGGAAAGAATCAAGGATGTTACAACCCATCCAGCCTACAGAAATGCTGCTCGTTCCTATGCAAGAATGTACGATGCTCTACATGATCCAGCTACACGTGATATTTTAACGGCAACTACAGAATTTGGTGACCGAACACATAAGTTCTTCAAAACTCCTACGAGTGCACAAGATTTACTAGAGGCAAGAGATGCAATTGCGGAATGGGCTAAGTTAAGTTATGGATTCATGGGCCGCACACCAGATTATAAAGCAGCATTTACAGGAAGCTTAAATGCGTTTAGTCATTTTTACGAAGGATTTGAAGACAACGCAAAAGCTTGGTACAAAAAAGCAACAAAAGAATTACCATTCATTAACCATACAATTATTAATCCACAAGTAGACCGTTCAAAACCATTACATGAAAATAAAGATGTTTTTGTACGTGCAGTGAAAGAGCGCGATGATGGCATTATTGTAAGCGGTGCCAAAATGGTTGGTACAGCTTCTGCATTAACTCATTATAACTTCGTAGCAAATTATGGTCCGAAAGATTTAGGTGGGGGCGATGATAGCCATGCACTAATCTTCTTTGTGCCGATGAATGCTGAAGGCGTAAGTATGATTAGCCGTCAATCATATGAGTTAAATGCACACCAAAATGGTACACCTTTTGATTATCCATTATCTAGTCGCTTTGATGAAAATGATGCGGTGATTGTGCTCGATAATGTGTTCATACCTTGGGAAAATGTGTTGGCATACCGCAATGTTGAAGTTTCCAATAACTTTGTAACAGGAAGTGGTTTCGTTCCACGCTTTACTTTCCATGGTTGTACACGACTTGCAGTGAAATTAGATTTTATGACGGGACTATTATTGAAAGCAACTGAAGGAGCAGGCACGAAAAATTTCCGTGGCGTTCAATCAAAGATTGGTGAAGTGGTTGCTTTACGAAATATGTTCTGGGGTCTTTCTACTGCAATGGCAACAGATCCTGAGCCAGGACCAAATGGATTAGTTATTCCAAATTCATATTCGAGTGCTGCATACCGCGCATTAGCTCCAGGAGCATGGGTGAAAGTGAAAAATATCTTCGAGCAAGTGGTAGCAGGTGGATTAATTCAATTACCATCTAGTTCAAAAGATTTCTTAAATGAAGATTTAAGACCATATTTAGATACGTATTATCGCGGTACAGGAATCGGTGCCGAAGAACGTGTGAAGTTACTGAAAATGGTTTGGGATACAATCGGTACTGAATTTGGTGGACGCCATGAATTATATGAAGTGAACTATGCTGGAAACCATGAAAACATCAATATGGAAGCATTATTCCATTTTGAAGCAACAGGTGCAGCTGAGCAGCAAATAAAATTCGTTGACTCTGCATTAGACGATTACGATCTTCATGGTTGGACAAATAGCACATGGGCAGATGCATCAAAATCAGTTATTAAATCTTAAACAATCATAGGAGGGGAAAACATGGATGATCGTCAATTTCGCCAAGCGATGGGCAATTTCGCTACGGGTGTCACAGTAATTACAACGGAAATTGATGGACAAGAACATGGCATGACGGCAAATGCCTTCATGTCCGTCTCCCTTGATCCGAAGCTTGTGGTGATTTCCATTGGAGAAAAAGCTCAAATGCTAGAGAAAATCAAAAAAAGTAAAAAGTTTGCAGTTAATATTTTAGCGGATACCCAACAAGAATATTCAATGTTATTTGCTGGTCAAATAAAAGAAGAGAGAAAAGTTAACTTTGAAACGCTTGCTGGACTTCCTGTTTTACCGGGTGCAATCGCACAAGTGGCTTGCGAAGTTGTAAACGAACATGTTGAAGGGGATCATACTTTGTTTATTGGTAAGGTGCTAGACATTAAGGTTGAAGAGAAAGATCCACTAATGTTCTTTAGAGGGAAATATCGCTCTTTATTACCTGAATTGAGTTTTATTAATAAATAAAAATTTATAAAATGGGGGAATTTATATGACATTAAACCAAGAACAAATTTTTGATGTGGCACAACTTGCACACGTGGAGCTTCTTTCTCCAAAACTAGAAGAATCCGTAGAGTTCTTTACTAGATTTTTAGGAATGGAAGTAACTGCTCGTTCTGAAAAATCTGTTTACCTTCGAGCATATGAAGATTTCTATCATAATACGTTGATTATTACTGAATCGGATCAAGCAGGTGTTGGACATGTGGCATGGCGTGCAAGTTCTCCAGAAGCTTTAAATCGTAGAGTAGAAGAAATTGAAAAAACAGGATTAGGAATCGGTTGGATAGACGGGGATATCGGACATGGGAAAGCATACCGATTTACAGATCCAGATGGACACTTAATGGAAATTTTATGGGACGTTGAATATTATCATGTAAAACCAGAAGATCGTTCAAAACTATTAAACAGAGCATCGAAACGCCCTGACCGTGGTGTTCCGGTACGACGTTTAGATCATATTAATCTGATGACATCCAATCCTAAAGCTGACACAGAATTCATGATTAATACGTTAGGTTTCCGTTTGAGAGAGCAAATTCAAGATAATGGCCATGTGTTAGGCAGTTGGATTAGTGTATCGAACCTGGTACATGAAATTGCCTATATGCAAGAACCAAATGCAGTTAAAGGAAAACTGCACCATTTATGCTTCTGGTATGGTATTCCACAAAATCTTTATGATGTGGCGGATTTACTTAAAGACCATGATGTGAAGATTGAAGTTCCACCGAATAAGCATGGAATTAGCCAAGCATTTTGTATGTATGTACATGAGCCAGGTGGAAACCGCATTGAATTATTCGGTGATGCAGGGTACATCATTACAGACCCAGCATGGAAACCAGTAATTTGGGAAATGAAAGATGTTCCAGGTAATGGTGATACATGGATTGGAACAGACTTCCCAGAATCTTGGTGGACACAAGGAACGCCACTAACATTAAAAGAGACTGTTAAAGAAGAAGTTTTATAAATCATGATAATAGATTACTAGAATAGTGGGGTGATGACTTGGCAAAAGTAAAAGTAGCAATACTAGGTTCTGGAAATATCGGGACAGACCTAATGTATAAAATATTAAAAAATGATGGGAATATGGAGTTAGCCCTAGTAGCAGGGATTGATCCAAAATCTGAGGGACTTGCTAGAGCAAAGGAGAAGGGGATTGCGACAAGTCATTATGGAATTGATGAGATTCTAGAAGACTCAGAAATTAAGATTGTGTTCGATGCAACTAGCGCGAAAGCCCATCAAGTAAATGCACCTAAATTAAAAGAACATGGGAAATTTGCCGTAGACATGACGCCAGCAGCTGTTGGGCCCTTTGTGGTTCCAACAGTAAATCTAAATGAACATCTTGAAGAAATGAATGTGAATTTGATTTCTTGTGGTGGTCAGGCTACAACTCCTCTTGTATATGCGGTCAATCGTGTAGTATCTGTACATTATGCAGAAGTTATCGCAACAGCTGCAAGTGTATCAATTGGACCAGGAACAAGACAAAATGTAGATGAATTTGTTCGCACAACGGCTAGTGCAGTACAAAAAATTGGTGGAGCAAAAATTGCTAGAGCCATTCCTGTATTTAATCCAGCACAGCCACCGATTAATATGACAAATTCTGTTTACGCTGTGATTAAAGAAGAATTTGATGAGCGCGCGGTAATTCAATCTGTTGAATCGATTGCAAAAGAGATTTCGAAGTATGTCCCTGGCTATCGATTAAAAGGAACACCAATTGTCGATTATCGTGACACTCCTTGGGGTCGTTTACCAACTGTTGTCATTATGAATGAGGTAGTTGGAGCAGGAGACTTTTTCCCTACTTATGCTGGAAACCTGGATATTATGACAGCATCAGCATATCAAGTTGGCGATGTTTATGCAGCACATGTACTTAGTGTGAAGGAGGGTGCACGATGAAAATACCTAGACTGACAGATACAACATTACGAGATGGTGATCATGCGATTAGTCATAGTTATACACCAGAACAAGTACGAACTATTGTAAAAGATTTAGATGAAGCCGGTGTACCTGTGATCGAAGTAAGTCATGGATCTGGTTTAAATGGTTCAACAATCCAGCAAGGGTTTTCTAAACATCCGGAATTAGAATTAATTAAAGTGGCGGTGCAAACCGCCAAAAATGCTAAAATAGCTTCTTTATTTGTTCCAGGGATAGGTACGAGTGAAGAATTAAGAAAAGCAGCGGACTTAGGTATTTCAATAATACGAATTGCAGTTCATTGTACAGAAGCCGATGTGACAGAACAGTATTTCCGTTTAGCTAAAGAGTTAGGCCTTGAAGCAGTTGGATTCCTCATGATGTCACACACTCAACCGGCAAAAGTACTTGTAGAGCAAGCAAAATTAATGGAATCCTATGGTGCTGATTGTGTTTATGTTGTTGACTCTGCTGGGGCTCTAGTTCCAACGGGCGTTCGGGAAAGAGTTTCTGCATTAAAAGAAGCATTGTCCATTGAAGTAGGATTCCATGCGCATAATAACCTTGGATTAGCAATTGGAAATACTTTGGCTGCCATTGAATGTGGAGCAGACCAAATTGACGGAACATTAAGAGGGCTAGGAGCGGGAGCAGGAAATGCACAAACTGAAGTCCTTGTTGCTGTCTTAAACAAGATGAATATAGATACGGGCATCAATCTAGCTATTTTAATGGATGCAGCAGAAGAAAAGGTAGCACCAATTATGAAATCTCCTATTGTTGTCGATCGTGACAATTTATCAAGTGGCTATGCTGGAGTTTATAATAGCTTCCTTTTACATGTTAAACATGCTGCAGAGAAGTTTGGTGTTGGTGTAGGTGAAATTATGGAAGAGCTAGGTAAAAGGCAAACCATCGCAGGACAGGAAGACTGGATTATCGATGTGGCTGTAGAACTAGCGAACAAAAAGGGAGTAAAAGTATAGTCCAAGGTAAGGGGGGACAGTTATGACGATTGTTCAAGAGGCCGCTACTCGATTAATAGAAGCCGAAGTAACAAAACAGGTAATCGAGCCATTAACCGTTTCCTATCCAGGAATAACAGTTGATGAAGCATATCATACACAATTAGAGATTATTCGCCGAAAAGTTGAAAATGGTGGCATTATTGTAGGGAAAAAAATAGGCGCAACAAGTAAAGCAATTCAAAATATGTTTGGTGTTAACCAGCCTGACTACGGTCATCTACTAGCAGATATGATGTTTATCGAAGGTGAGACTATTTCTCTAGAAAACTATATTCAACCAAAAGTTGAATTTGAGATAGCTTTTATTTTAAAAAAGGATTTAAAGGGACCAAATGTTTCGATTGTAGATGTAATCGATGCCACGGATTATATTGTCCCTGCCATTGAAGTCATAGATAGTAGAATTGAAGATTGGAAAATTAAATTTGAAGACACAGTAGCTGACAACGGATCTTCTGCAAGTGCAATTATCGGTGGGAAACCAACAAAACTAGAGGGAATCGATCTTACACGCATTGGCATGGTAGCATATCAAAATGGTGAAATGATTGATACTGGAGCTGGGGCAGCCGTATTAGGAAATCCATTGAGGTCTGTTGCTTGGTTAGCCAATTCATTAAGTAAATATGGTGTCTCTCTAAATGCAGGTGAAATTATACTTTCAGGTGCTTTAACCCGTGCGGTGGAAGTAAAGAAAAATGATACATTCACAGCGGAATTTGCCCATATCGGTTCAGTTACAGCTTCGTTTAAATGATAGTAAAGGAACTAGGTGATAACATGATAAAAACAAATATGATTGATCAAATTGCCTATGAACTACTACGAGCGGAAAAAAGGAAAAAGGCAGTTAGTAAGTTTGTAGACCAGTATCCTGAACTAGACGAAGCATTAGCTTATGAAGTACAGGAACGACTAATTGAAATGAAATGTAAAGAAGAAAATACAAAAAGAATTGGTAGAAAACTAGGATTAACGAGTAAAGCGAAACAAGAAATGATGGGTGTACATGAACCTTCTTATGGTGTGTTACTAGAAAGTATGCAACTGTTCGAAGGTGATAAAATATCAATTTCACCATTCATCCACCCCAAGTTGGAACCTGAAATTGCTTTTATTTTTGATAAAGAATTAAAAGGTCCTCATGTGACGGTGGCTGATGTACTGAATGCAACGAAATATATAGCACCTGCCGTAGAACTGATAGATAGTAGATTCCATGGCTTCAGTTTTACGTTACAAGATGCGGTAGCAGATAACTCTTCTTCTTCTCGATTTATTATTGGTGAAAGATTTTATTCACCAAAAGAATTTGATTTGAAATTAATGGGCATGGTATTTAAGCAAAATGGAGAAGTGGTTGCAACAGGTGCGGGTGCAGCAGTTATGGGTCATCCAGCAAGAGCTATTACCTGGTTAGCTAACCGATTATATAAAGTCGGGCAAAGTATACAACCTGGTGAAATTGTTTTAAGTGGTTCTTTATCTGCGGCCATTAAAATTGAACCAGGTGACCACTTCTCAGCAGAATTTGACGGTATTGGAACGGTGGAAGCTAGATTCATTGAATAAGTTGAATGGGGAGATAGTTATGCCATTTATTCAGATTAATATTCTTAAAGGTAGATCACCAGAAAAGAAAGAACGATTGATACGTGAAGTTACGGATGTCGTTTCGAATGTCTTAGAAGCTCCCGTCCAAAATGTTCGTATTATGATTAATGAATTAGAGCCAGAACATTGGGGAATTGCAGGAGAGTCAGTTAAGAAGAGAAATGAGGTTACAAAATGACAAATATACAAACGAAGGTAAGAGAAGTCGGTTTATATATAAACGGAGAATATACGAAAGCAATGGACGATGCTACTTTTGAGGTGAAAAATCCTGCGACACAAGAAGTAATTGCAAGAGTTAGTGAAGCGACGATTGAAGATGTAGACCGTGCTTGTCGTGTAGCACGAAACGCTTTTGAAAATGGTCCGTGGAGAACGATGACAGTTGCAGAGCGATGTGCAAAACTTCGCCGAATGGCTGAAATTATACTTGAACGGAAAGAGGAAATCGCGGGGTTAGATGCAATTGATGTAGGGAAACCATTTCATTCTGCAGTGCAACACGAAGTACCTCGTGCAGCAAATAATATCAAATTTTTTGCCGATTTTATGGAGAATCAAGGCGGTGAAGTTTATCCAATGGAAGAAGAGTATATCAATTATACTCGATACGAACCAGTTGGAGTTGCGGCACTTATTACACCATGGAATGTTCCGTTTATGTTAACTACATGGAAACTTGGCCCATGCCTTGCAGCAGGTAACACAGCTATTATAAAACCAGCTGAAATGACTCCACTTTCGGTATCACTTCTTGGAGAGATTGCGAAAGAAGCAGGGATTCCAGATGGTGTAGTAAATATCGTTCATGGTAAAGGGTCGGTTGTAGGTACTGCTTTAACAACGCATCCAGAAGTAGATATAGTTTCATTTACTGGTTCAACGGCTACTGGAAAACGAATTATGAAAAACGGCGCGGATTCTTTGAAGAAATTCTCCTTTGAGTTGGGTGGAAAAGCGGCAAATATCATATTTGAAGATGCGAATCTGGATAAAGCGATTCCTGTTTCGATTCAAGCAGCGTTCATGAATTCAGGGCAAGTATGCCTTGCCGGATCAAGAATTTTAGTGCAACGTACAATTTTAGATGAGTTTATTAACCGATTTAAAAAAGCGGCGATGGAACTTAAAGTGGGAGATCCACAAGATGCGGAAACAAGAATGGGCCCTCTTGTTAGTGAAGAGCATTATAAAAAGGTAACAAGTTATTTAGAAATTGCTAAAGATGAGAATGCGACATTAATTTGTGGTGGAAAACGCCCAGAGTTACCTGAATATTTACAAAATGGCTATTACTTAGAGCCAACTGTGTATATCCAAGAAAATCCTAAAACACGTTTATGCCAAGAAGAAATCTTCGGACCAGTCGTTACAATTATTCCATTTGATACAGAAGAAGAAGCTCTTCGTATCGCCAATGATACAGAATACGGATTAAACGGGGTTGTATGGACTGAAAATCTTCAACGTGCCCATCGAATTTCTCACGCTGTTAGAGCGGGGACAATTTGGGTGAATTGTTGGTTTGTTCGAGACCTTCGTGCGCCATTTGGAGGTTTTAAGAAAAGTGGGGTAGGACGTGAAGGTGGTCATCACAGTATGGAATTTTTCACGGAAGCAAAAAATATTTGTATAGCTTTAAAATAATTTTATTAAACACTCGTAACTATTTACGGGTGTTTTCGTGTTGGAGATATATAAATTTAAGAACCAGCTTAATAGCTAAGCTGGTTCAGAACATACATTATTGAACTGCTGTTTTTTTAGTGTTCTTTGGCCATAATACCCCGATCACTACACCAACGATAGCTGGTAAAATCCAGCCAAGACCAATATCGTAAAGTGGCAAATAATCCATGTAGAACACTTTTATTTTTTCGAATAACGAGAAAGCAGCTCCTGGCAAGCTACCAACTAATGCACTATAACCATCCAATAAGCTTACACAGAACGTAAAGAACATTGTTGCTGCATAAACACTTTGCTTATGGCCAAATAAAGGTGAGCAAAGAGTTAATAAGATTAGCACAATAGCTAAAGGATAGAGAAGCATTAAAACTGGTACAGCATATTGAATAATATTCGTCAGTCCAAAGTTCGCAATGAAAAATGATACAAGACATAATATTAGAACAAACCATTTATAGCTTACTTTTGGAAGGACTTGATTAAAAAATTCACTACAAGACGTAATAAGTCCGATACTTGTTTTTAAACAAGCTAATACGATAATAATGGCAAGTAAGATATTCCCGAATGATCCGAAATAGTGTTGAGACACGGCAGCAAAAATTAAACCACCATTATCGAATGAGCCGATTGCTGAAATACTAGATGCCCCCATGTAAGTAATGAGCCCGTAAATTAGCATCATTAATGCCATAGCGAAGATTCCAGATTTCCAAGTAGCTTTTGCAATCTCTTTTGTATTAGTAATACCTTGACTCTTGATGGCTTGAATAACAACAATACCGAATGCAAGGGAGGCAAGGGCATCCATTGTGTTATATCCTTCTTTAAAGCCCGTAATAAAGGCTAAATCGATATAATCACCAGTCGGATTTTCGAACTGTCCCATTGGTTTTACAATCGTAGTAATAATTAATATGAATAAAAACACTAAAAATGCAGGTGTTAAGTATTTACCAATATAGTCGATAATCTTTGCTGGATTCAAAGAGAAATAATAGACTATTGCAAAAAATATAAAGCTAAAGATTCCTAAATATAAGCTGCTCTGTGCTTGATTAATATAAGGTTCAAATCCAACTACGAAAGGTACCGTTGCTGTACGAGGTATCGCAAAGAATGGTCCAATCGTTAAGTAAAGTGCTACTGAAAAGACTAGTCCAAAGATTGGATGAACACGGCTTGCTAAATGACGTAATCCACTACTTCCGGATAAACCAAACGCTAAAATTCCGATGAATGGAAGTCCTATGGCCGTGATAAGGAATCCAATTAATGCTGGCCAAAAATTCGTGCCTGCAAGTTGTCCCATTTGGATTGGGAAGATTAAATTTCCTGCACCAAAGAACATTCCAAATAGCATCGTGCCAATAATGGCATAGGTAGAAAATGATATTTTTTGTTCCATATTTATGCTCCTTCTAAGATGAATGACATATATTTTAACATCTTTTTTATTAGCTAGCTATATATTTAAGAATACATACATAAGTGCTCGAAGCCCCTTCTAATAGCCTGTCCTTACATAAAACAAAGAAAGGTGGGTGATTTATTGAAGAAACGATTAATTGTGTTTTTGGTAATCTTGATGGTTTTTGGTTGCGATTCGTCAACATTGAGTTTAAAGGAAATTAAAAACGTACCAAATAGTGTGCAAGAAATTGTGGATTCCAATCTCAAACTTCAATTAATCTCGGATGGAGGAAAAGGTCTTTATATTGTGTTTTATTCAAAAGGAGATATTGAGACGAATTTAGAAACAAAAGGGAAGGATTTAATCATAAAGATTGATGAAACAAATTTAGATGATACTGTTATTAAGCAAAAGACATTTTATTTAACAACAGATGCTAAACACGATTCAATCGATGTTCTTGTAAATGGCAAATCAACACCTTTTGATAACATTACTGTTCAATAATTTAGTGGACGTTTTTAGTTAAAGGAGAACAGCTCACAAACTTTGAATAACGAGGTTTGTGAGCTTGATATCTTTATAGATTTTCTATCTGTAAAAATTTGCATACATCCTTTACAAATTGCTCTTTCGGATAGCTTTTATAAACACTACTAACTAAACGAATCGGATCGCCAAAAAAGTAACGTTCATATTGTGTTTCCCTTGTTCCAAAAGAACTCATCGTTAAATCCCATGCTAAGCGAAAGACCTTTACTCTGTCTTCAGCTGATTTTGTTGCTCCTTGTAGGTATTGGTCTAAATCATTTCTTATCTCTGATAGAAAGGCATTTTCAGTAGGTAATGTAATGATGCCACTAGCACCCATTATTTGAATGATTTCAGTGAATCGAGGATACAATTTCGGAAAAGTTAAACTAGCTACACTTAAAGCGGTAATATCAGGACGCATGATTCCATATTCATCAATCGAGGCGTCATTTTCTGCTTTTTCCAATAATGCTTTCATTGTCTCCAATCCACAAATGATTTCGGATACTTTCTCATGTATATGCTGATATTCTCCAATATTAATGGTTTCAATTAATACTTGTGCAATCCCTAAAATAAATTCGGTTTTGACTATTTGCCTTGTGATTACTTGGTGTATAGCAAGATTATGAAACGCACTTTGATTAATAAATTTTTCTGCTACTTCACCATTCTTGTAATAAAATACTCTGTCCCAAGGAACTAATACATTATCGAATACGACAATGGAATCCATTTCCTCATATCTTGAGCTTAATGGATGATCGAAGTGAGATGTTCCTCCGATAAAAGTATCCCTACAAATAAATTTAAGTCCCTTTGTATTGGATGGTATTGAGAACGCAAATACCTCATCTTCATTAAAAAGTTTACCAATACTAATTACAAATACTTCATCCGTTAATCCGCCTTGGGTTGCAAGTAATCGAGCACCTTTAATGACAAGTCCATCATCCGTCACGTCAACAATTTTTGCTGCTATGGGTTCTTTACTATCTTCAAAATAGAATTGTGAACGATTTACTTGTGGACTAATAAATGTATGTGTGAAATTTAAGTCCTTTTCTCTTGCCATTTTATAAAATTGTACAAGATTTTCTGGAAAGCAATTTTCTTTTCCCTCTAAAAAGCTAGCGGAAGAGGCGAAAGCCATTATTGCAGTATTCAAATAATCAGGACTTCTCCCCATCATCCCATAGGTTTTCTTTGCCCATTGCTCAAACATTTTTCGTCTTCTTTTTAAATCATCTATACTTCTTGGTTGCATGTAGGATAGCCCAATTGGATCACCTGATTCAGGTGAAATAAAAGTCATTGCCTCAATATAATGGGGATCTAGCTGTAAATCATATAATGCAGCTTTTTCTTGAATGAGGCCTTTAAAGACAGGGTGTTCAGAAAGTAATCCTTCAACTTTTTTTCCATCTAACCAGATTTCGTTTTTTAACTGATTTAATCGATTAATGTACTCTTTTCCATTAATAGCCCCCACATTGTCACTCCTAATTAATGATTTAATGTAACACACTTAGGTATAAAAGGATTGTTTACGTATAGCTCATTTTCGTAGTTAGAACATGCACATTGATATTTAGGGTGAAAATCTTGCATTTCTATATATCATGTTATTAAAAGCAAAATCAATTGGTGATATTGTACTGGTTGGTTGAATTAGAAAATTTTTTTGTTGCATTTACAACAAAATGAAGTTAAATTTATTTTATAGAAATTTTTGTTGTATTTGCAACAATCGTAAAAAGGAGATTGACCATGAAGGAAATTCTTCGAGAAATAGGAATGATTGCAAGGGCACTAGATTCAATAAGTAATATCGAATTTAAAGAATATGACTTAACAAAAGGACAATATTTATACCTTGTTCGAATCTGTGAAAACCCTGGTATTATTCAAGAAAAATTAGCAGAGATGATCAAAGTAGATCGAACAACAGCTGCCCGCGCAATTAAAAAACTTGAATTAAACGGTTTCATCGAAAAAAAGGATGATCCCCATAACAAAAAAATAAAAAAACTCTTTCCAACCGAAAAAGGACAGCAAATTTATCCTTTTATAAAAAGAGAAAATGATTATTCCAATCAAGTTGCATTACAGGGATTTTCTGATGATGAAGTAGAAACCATTTTTAATCTCCTTCAAAGAGTTAGAAAAAATGTGGAGAAAGATTGGGAATACGTTAAAAAGGGAAATAAGCGAAACTATTAATGTAAGAAGGAGCGACTTGCAACAATGACTACTTATATCAAAAAATGTACCCTTGAAGATTTACAAACACTTCAAGAAATTAGTATCGATACGTTTAACAGTGCCTTTAAGGATCAAAATTCACCTGAAAATATGAATGCCTATTTAGACAAGGCGTTTAATTTAAAGCAATTAGAAACGGAATTATCTACTACATCTTCGCAATTTTATTTTGTTTATGTGAATGATGAAGTTGCTGGATATTTGAAGGTTAATACAAATGAAGCAGAAGTAGGGCAGGATTGTATTGAAATTGAGAGAATATATTTAAAAACGAATTATCAAAAACATGGGCTTGGTAAACTTCTATTAAATAAAGCAGTTGAAATTGCACTTCAACTTAATCGGAAGAAAATTTGGCTAGGCGTATGGGAAAAAAATGATAATGCCATTGCTTTCTATAAGAAAATGGGCTTTATCCAAACTGGATCACATTCATTTTATTTAGGTGATGAAGAACAGCTCGATTATATTATGACAAAAACGCTGAGTTAGGAGTGAGATGTATGTTTATCCCCAAACTATATAAAGTAACAGATGTTGATGAAATTTGGGACTTTGTTCAAAATAATTCTTTCGCTACGATTGTGACAACCGTGCAAGAAAAACCAATTGCTACGCATTTACCTTTGACGTTAATTAAAGAAGGCGAAAATTACTTTGTTAAGGGTCATTTGGCTTATGGTAATCCTCAATGGAAAACGATTGAAGCATGTGAGAATGTACTTGTGATGTTCCAAGGACCACATTCGTATATCTCATCTTCGTGGTATTCTCATGAAAATGCTCCAACCTGGAATTATCAGTCGGTACATATGTATGGGAAAGGGAGTCTTTTAGAAAAAGAAGAGTTAATAGAAGATTTAACGAGGTTGTTAGAAAAGTATGAACAACATCGTGAAAATCCAATTTTATGGGATAAACTTTCTCCACAATTTTTAGAAAGCCAATTAAAGGGAATTGTAGGTATTAAAATAAAAATAGAAGACATACAGGCTGCATATAAACTTAGTCAAAATCGAAATGAAGCAGATTATCTGAGCATTATTGAAAACTTGCAAAAAGAAGAAGATCCAAATTCAAAGCAAATGGCAGATGTGATGAAAAAGAGATTAGAAATATTTGAATAATATTTATTGAGAGATCATCTTTTGATGGTCTTTTTTTCTTACTAATTGCATGACAGATTATTTGTTCTTCCCCTTTCTTCATTTGAATATAAATTAAGAAGACCATAAATAGATAGGAGGAAGAAGAGTTGCAATACTATTATGGAGATATGATGCCGTTACGTGTACTTGATGAAGCTGAATTTTGGAAACATCAAGAAGAGGAGCACACAGTTGTCATTCGTGAGCTTGTAGGAAATCTTGAACAAAAGTATGTACAGGCATTAAAAGATTGGGAAAAGGAATTTGCCAAAACACATCAACGCGTAGTTCGATATATTGAAACAGTCAACCGTTCAAATGGCTATATTTCTCAATCGTTATACAATGATATCATGCAGCTTATCAGATATTGTTTAAGACAGAGTGAACAATTTATTAACTTTCTCCACACCATGATGGAAGAAAGTGTTCCTATTCGTACGAATCCAACTGCAAAAGTAGTATTAAACCATATTATTGTGGAATCTGAGTATTTTATCGGGGTTGCACAAACAATTTTATATCAACGGTAAAGCAAGTTCTTAAATAATATGCCAATATCTTTCGCAAATAATTCACTACATAAAGGTTATTCTATAAACGACACCAATACGAATATGGAGGAAGAGCACATGGTAAAAGACTCGTACGCACCAAAGAAAAAAACAAATGATGCAAAACCAAAAATTCCACCGGAGCAACGAAGAGGAAAAGCTTCATCCACTTCACGCCATCAAAATAATAATAAGTAAACAAACGACCTTCAACAGTAAGTATGTTGAAGGTCTATTTTTAATTAAATACGATTGTCTGTAAGTGCATCGTAAATCTCACCAGTATATGGATCTACTCCATACCAACCATACGTTGCGGTATGTTCGTAACCTGGTTCACCTACAAATCTAAATACATGGATAATATAATGTTGTTCATTATTTTTATGATCATATTCGAAAATCATGTCAGAATCATTCGTGAAACCTGTATATTTTTGTACCAATTTTACAGCATCTGTTGTTGTAAGTTTGATATTTTTTACTGATGATAATTCTGTAACAGTTTTTCCTTTTTTGTCCGTTGCTTTTATTATCCCAATATCTTTTACAAAATAATATCTTTCACCTGTTGTGTATTTAAGGATTACAACATTATCAAAGGTTCCTGCTTTCACCTTAACTTGTTTAGAAGTACTTTCAACAAGTACTTTATTATATTTTTCTTTCATTAAATCATAATCAAAATACGTATCTTTAATATATTGACCTTGTTTCATCGGGTATGTGAGATTGAAAAAGCCCCAATCTGTTCCAGATACACCCATAGATAGCTTTGACTGTTTTTCAGAATAACAAACGTCAGAACCGTTACTTGAAATATTTATTAAGTATGTACAGTAGGGGTCTTTGCTAACGATAAATTCTTCTTTTTTCGTGGATAGAAACGATGGTGAATAAGTAAGCTTCATTCCAGCCTTTGGTATTAATCCTCCACTAATGGTTGGGGTAGGTTTTTTACTTGATAATGCACTTGTATAAACATAGCCTTTTGTCTTATTTGTTTCGACATAAGACCAACCTTTTGATGATGATAGTACAGTGATAGCTGAGTAATTTTTAATTGTGCCCAGTTTCTTAGCATTTTGAGATGGTTTTTCTCGCAAAATAATATTGTCTTTTGCATTAACATACATTGTCTTTCCTGCTGCTTCTATATGTACTTCATCCAAAAATATAGATGGAGTAATGAAAATAAAAGCAAAAAGAAGCATTACAGTAATTAGTTTCTTCATTATTTATTCCTCCTTATCATTATAGGAATATAATATCATTTAATACATAAATTTCCTATCTATTTTAAAGGATTTTAGTAGAAGGGTGGACTGGGCATAAACTTCTTTCCAAGGCTCATAATAACTAGGAATTAAGGGAGGGAGTTTTTGATGGAGTTACCAGCACGCGTAGGGGGGAAGAAAGACAATAACAAAGATAGTAAGTTAAAATGGTGGCAACTTTCTCTAATCGGTGTAGGTTGCACCATTGGGACAGGCTACTTTCTTGGTTCCGGTATTGGAATTTCAAAAACAGGTCCTTCTATTGTTATTTCTTTTATCCTTGCTGGAATTACTGCAATGATTGTTTCAGAAGCATTGGGGAAAATGTTTGTACAAGATCCTCAAAAGGGATCCTTCCGTTCTTATACAAAAAAAGCTTTTGGACGCTGGGCGGGTTTTAGTAGTGGCTGGGTATATTGGTTTTCGGAAATGCTCATTTCCGGGAGTCAATTAACCGCACTTTCTATCCTAACCCGTTTTTGGTTTCCAAATGTACCCCTTTGGATTTTGGAAACTATTTGCGAAGAAAGGTAAACTTAAAGTACCTCCATTTGCTCTTTCCTTAACTATATCCGTTTTAGTCATTTCCATTATTATCGCTCGATTAGTACCTGATCGAGTATATGAGTATATTACAACCGCTGCTGGACTAATGCTTATTTATAATTGGTTGTTTATTTTACTTTCATTCCCAAAACTTATGAAAGTAACAAAAATTGATCATATAAAGCGATATCTTGCAATGGTTTTTATACTTCTTGCAATTTTTGGTACCGTGCTAGATAAGAATAATCGTATGGGGCTGTTGGTAAGTGTCATTTTCATTGCGATCATTCTGATTGTCATTTTTTGTATCAAAAAAAGAGGGAAAGGAAAGAACGAATATCCTAAAGGTCTTTAGAAAAAGAGTAACTTAACTGCTTGTACACCAAAATAAACGCCAAAACCAACTAATGATAATCCTGATAATATCGAAATAATGATTAGAATTTTAGAAGTTAGTATTTTTTTGAAACTGCTTGCTGTAAAAGCCATCGTAATATCCCATATAAACAAACCAACGAAAATAGCAGCACTATATAAAATAACATGATCAATATCATAAGTTGATACAGTTTTGGCTAAAACAGATCCGAAGATGCCAAGCCAAAATAACATAGATAATGGATTTGAAAGGGATAATAAAAAACCATAACCAAATGATTTTTTTAACGAATTGGCTTTTGTATTTTTCATTTGTACCTTATTTCCAGCATTTATCATACTTTCAACACCAGTATAAATAAGTACAAAACAACCAAATGACCATAATAAAGTTTGCATATATTCAGTTTCTAAAAAATGAAATACACCTAAATATACAATTAGCATAAAAAAGGCATCAGCTAACATCGCTCCTAAGCCTACTAGCCATGCATGCCAAAAGCCTCCGTAAATACCTTTTGTTAATTGGGCGGCATTAACGGGGCCAATTGGAGCTGCAAGAGAAATCCCTAGAAATACGTAACCAAAAAAAGCGCTCATTTAATAACTCCTTTAGTAAGTAAAAATGGTTTGTACATCCTATTCATGACTTTAAAGTAATAGGACAAATTATTAAGTAAAATCGCTTAAAGGAGTTATTGAAAAGGCAGTTTATGTTTATCAAACATTTGAAATAAAACAAGAAAAATTTAAAGATGCGATAGAAAACTTACAAGAACTGAAAAAATATCGTAATGATAATTACGATCATACTGTTGAAGTTTTACTTCCTATCACTGGACATGATTACACATATGCACTTCTTGCGACATATGAAGGAATGGCTGAAATGGAAATTCAAAATAGAAAGATGTATGACGATGATGAGTATTTAAAGTTAGTCGGCGATTTTTTCTTGGAGCATGTTGTTCAAGGGACTATGTATACTCAAATGTATCGAGGTATCAATAAGCAAATAGCAAATAAGCATGATAAATAAACAAGGTAAAGCGCTCATGAATCTTATTGTGGGCGCTATATTCTATCATGAAAAGTTGGTGTAAAGAATGATTCTAAGATTTGGTTATGTTTCGACAGCCCTTGCATTATGGGAAGCTTCTCCTTCAAGAACGCTCACTTTTACGAATTGGAATAAACAAGAGGAAGAAGAAAGAAGCAATAAGCTTATATATCTTACCGAGCAAAATTTAAAAAATACATTACGTGTCCTTCATTACAATATTGCACATGGTATTGAACTTTACAGAATGTCCTCATCCCTCGTCCCCCTTGCCACCCATCCGGATGTAAAGTGGGATTATATTACCCCTTTTAAAGAGTTGTTTAAAGAAATCGGGTCATTGGTTCAAAAACATAATTTACGTGTGAGCTTTCATCCAAACCAATTTACTTTGTTTACTAGTCCCCAAAAACATATTACAGCAAATGCGATAATAGACATGACCTATCATTATAATATGTTAGAGGCAATGGGATTACATAAGGATGCGAATATAAACATTCACGTAGGTGGGATGTACGGTAATAAATTGGAAGCGATGACGAGGTTTCATAAGAATTTTGTCAAACTAGACAAAGAAATCCGAATGCAAACGACCTTAGAAAATGATGATAAAACCTATACCGCAGCGGAAACGTTGCAAATTTGTGAGCAACAAAATGTCCCAATGGTTTTTGATTATCATCATTATTGGGTAAATCGACAAGATGAGAATTTTGAGGAATTACTAGAACGAATTTTTGCAACATGGGAAAGAACGGGGAAGGTACCAAAATTTCATCTTTCCTCACCGAAGTCAGAGAAATTAATACGAGCCCATGCGGATTACGTGGATATCGATTTTGCTTTACCATTTATTCATGCATTAAAAGCGTTTGGTAAATCTGCTGATATTATGATTGAAGCAAAATTAAAGGATCAAGCAGCTTTGAGACTTGTAGAACAGCTTGGCAAATTGCGCGGATTTAAAAGGATTAATGGTGGTGCCATAGAAATTTAAATTTTCAATGTATAGAAAATGAAAGACAACCTATACTATAAATGATTTCACTTCAATCTCTGTGATTAGGAGGGTTAACCCGATGACTGGGATTCATTAACCATCAAAACTGAATAAGCTATAGCAAGTTTTCTTCATGAAATCTTTGCGAAAAGCGAGGCAGTGTGTCATGGAGAATTTAATGTAAGTTGAAATCAAGCCCGGAATTTAATTTCCGGGTTTTAATTTTGTAAAAAATCGCGGCCTACTCATTGTAAGCCGCGAATCAAATTCTTATAAATAATCTTTGCGTAACTCCTCAGCAGTGCGCGGAGAAATATAGCTTGGTGCTACATCAAATACAGATTTTGCTCCGTATTGATTTTCTTTATTTAATCTGTAAGCGGCGCGGGCATAAGCGACTAATACACTCGCGGTAAATTCTGGGTTGCTGTCTAATTTTAATGAGAATTCATAAATTTGTTTATTGCCATTACCTGTGTTACCACCACGAATTACAAATCCACCGTGGGGAGCTTTTGAATGATCGCGTTGTAATTCTTCTTCTGTGATGAAGTTTACTTCAGTATTGTAGTCCGCGAAATAGTTAGGCATTGTTTTAATTTCATTTTCAATACTTGCAAGATCTGCTCCTTCTTCAGCCACAACGTAACATACTCGACTATGTTTTTCTGCAGTTGAAAGTTCTGGATTTAAGCCGCTACGAACTTTATCCATTGCATCTTCTGAAGGAATTGTGTATTGAACACCATGTTTTACACCTTCTACGCGGCGAATAGCATCTGAGTGACCTTGACTTAAACCTTTACCCCAGAATGTATAGTTTTCACCAACTGGTAAAATTGCGTCAGCTAATACACGGTTAATTGAAAATAGACCTGGATCCCAACCTACAGAAATAATGGATGTTTTCTTACTTGATACAGCTGCTCTATTCACTAATTCGAAAAATTCTGGAATTTTAGCATGTGTATCGAAGCTATCTACTGTGTTGAACATTTCTGCAAAAATAGGGGCTTGCTCAGGTAAATCTGTTGCAGAACCACCACAAAGAATCATAACATCAATTTCATTTTGATAATTTGGTGCATCACCAATATGTAAAGTCTTTACACCGTCAATTTGAAGGGATTGAGGATCACGTCTAGTGAAAACAGCAACTAATTCCATATCAGGTGAAACTTTAATAGCTTCAATTGCCCCTTTTCCAAGATTACCGTAACCTACAATTCCTATTTTAATTTTTGCCATTTCTCCTGCTCCTTTAAAAAAATGATTTCTGCTATATTACATAGTAATGTTAAGTAATTCTAGTTGAAAATTCCATCATTTCAATGATTTCCTTCATTATAAGTTCCTTAGAAGTATTTGTGAACAGTAGATTTCTTATTTCGAAGTGTTATAGATTGTCTATAATAATGCTTTTACATCATGATGTCACTTACAAAACAGTTCCGGCTTATTTGCTCCTAGACGAAAAAAAGTCTGCTAATTTTTTAAAAATTTCTTTTTATTTTTTGTCACCTTTTCCGTTTTATCTCCGTCTAATGGTTGATTTGAATTTAACTGACAAATTAGGAGGATTTTTAATTTGAAGAAGTTTAGTAAATTGTTAGTTGTAACTGCAATTACTGGAAGTATTTTGTTTACAAGCAGCATCGCTTCTGCTGCGTCTTTTAAGGATTTAAAAGAAGATTATTGGGCACAGCATGAGATTGAATATTTAGTTGACCAGCAAATCATTAAAGGATATCCAGATGGCACTTTCTTACCTGGCAAAACGATTACAAAGGCACAAGCAGCAGTGATGTTAGTAAGAGCGCTAAATTTAAATACAAAAAACATTAAGGTGACATTTAAAGATGTACCAAAAACTCATTCTTCATATAAAGAAATTGCAGCCGTTGTGGAAGCTGGAATTTTCCCATCAAGTAAAGAATTTAAACCAAATGAGCCTATGACGAGAGAATTAATGGCAGAGGTTCTTGTGAATGCATTTAAATTAGAAGGTGCAGGAACAAAGGAATTTAAAGATGTTCCTAAGACGTCTAAGAGTTACAAAGCGATTTCGATTTTAGCTGAAAATGATATTACAACTGGATCTGCAGATGGTACTTTTAAACCAAAAGCAAAGGTTACAAGAGATCAATTTTCTGTATTCATGGCTCGTGCATTGAACCCTGACTTTTTACCAAACCAATACAATATTCCAATGAATGTAAATCCAGTTATTAAACTGTTTGATTATGTATCGAAAAATCCACTAGGTATACCAAGTTTACTAGACTTAAAAGGTAACATAGACCTTTCTAATTTAAGTAAGGCCATTAAGGAAATTGAATTAGTTGAACTTAAAGAAGTTGCAAGATTAAACGGCGTTACCGAGTTTTCTGTAACATTAAACGCATCACTAAATGATGTAGAGCAAGATTTCCTTAAAGAAGGGGAAAATAAGCTGTATTTCTTAGTTTCTAAAAAAGGCTACATGGATTTCAAAATTACTTCAATTGGGAAGACGCCACATTTAAAAGAAGATGATTCGATTGTTACTTCGAAAGAGGCAGTAGAACTTGTCTCAGGTGCAAATAAAGCTTACTGGTATGTGGTTTCTGGTGGCGAAGGTCCTAGAAATCTAGAAAACTTCATGGTTGGTGATTTAGAATATCGCTATATGGGTGAAACGCTTGATTCTGAAGAAAAACTATTAAACTACTTAGGAAAATGGTATTCTCCAGAACAAACAGCAAAACTATTTAAAGACCTTGGTTTCATTACTCATAATGGTAAACTAGCTCAACCAAATGCAGACGGTGGAAGTCTTCTTAACTGGGAAAAGGCTACAGCTAAAATAGTGAAAAGCACTACAACTTCAAAAGTATTTGAGGTAAAAGTTCCAATTGCTGATTTTGATGAATATGAAATAAACAAAGTTGAACTACACTTTGTTACAGGGGAAGGTTGGCGAGTTCATAACGTGGCTCAATAATAAAATAAGTGCTTCTATTAAACGTAGAAGCACTTATACATATTCGAAAAGGGAAGGATTAATATGAGAAAAGATAAAGATGGATTGTCCTCTTTAGAAAAAGGGGAGGGGGGATCTTCAAGGTTAAAGAACAAAAGGAATTGGCGATGGTTTCATTCGATTACACTCCTAGGGATAATCATCGTAAGTGTTGGTATATGTAGTTTTTCTTCCCCTACAATGGCCAATATGATAACAAAAATACCAGGGCTAAGTTTTATGTACACAGGAACTTATGAGGATGTTCAGAGGAATCACTTTGTCCCATATACATTAAATTTAGGAACGATTGCTTATGATGAAGATGGTCCATTTAATAAAGAATTGCAGGACTTAAAAATTTTTGAAGGATATACGGCAGAACTAAATCAATTTGTCGGTTTTCCTGTTCCTCAACTAGGATCAACTGTAAATAATATTAGAGTAAATAAGTATGGTGAAAAGGAATTTTTAATAAAAGCCTTTGCACCGTTTGAGAATGGTGCAGCATTTTTATCGATTGTAACAAACCCAGTGAATACACCAACTATTATAGGGACAAAAAAAGAATCTATTAAAATTAACAATATCCTTGCAGATGTATATAGCTATCAAAGCTCAAACAATATAAATGAAGAAACCTATATTATTTGGCAACGAAACAAAATGCTATTTGTTTTAGCCTCCAGTGGTATTTCATTTGAGCAACTAAAGAATTTAGCGATAGGTATCGACAATCAAATTATTAATTTTAGTTATTAACGGCTACCAACTGTTAATCATATAAAAAAGGGGCGTTTCAAAGTTTTTGAAACGTCCCTTAGATTTTAGAACGATTTGTAAGAATTACCCCACTAATGACTGCTAATCCACCAATTACTTGAGCAATTTGAAGTTGTTCCCCTAAAAAGATAGTAGCAAATATCGTCGCAAACACTGGGATGAAATTTAAGAAAATACTTGCGCGGTTAGCTCCAATCTTCACTACACCGGTATTCCAACTTAAGAAAGCAATAATAGAAGCAAAAATTCCAACATAAAAAATAGCACCAATTGTTTTTGGAGACCAAATAATTGGATTCTCTAAAGTTAGTAATTCATAAATAGTGAAAGGTAAAAGAATCATTGCCCCCACAGCAATTGTCACTAAAAATGTGGAGAATCCAGGTAATTGATTAGAATATTGTTTTACAAGTAACGAGTAAATGCTCCAGCAAAGCACAGCTACTAGTATAATTAAATCGCCTTTATTGAACGTGAAACTCACAATATTAGAAAGTTTACCACCTGATAAAATAAATAGTACGCCGACAATGGAGAGTATCGTTCCAATCATTTGATGTTTCGTAACGCGGATTTTTAAAACAATAAAAGATAATATGTAAATAAAAATAGGGGTTAACGAATTCATTAATGAAGCATTAATTGAAGTAGTTGAATATACCCCTATATAAACAAGCGTATTAAATGCTGCTACCCCTGTTAAAGAAAGAATGACAACAATCTTCCAGTTTGCCTTAATTTTTGGCCAGTCAATTTTAAGTTTCTTATATACAATAGGTAAGAAAATAACAAAGGCTACGCACCATCTGAGAAAAGCGAGGGTAAATGGCGTAATTTCTCCAGTAACGGCCCGTCCAATAACAAAATTACCTCCCCAAAGTAATGTTGCTAAAATTAATAGTATATGTGGTGGGAATTTCATGAATAAACTCCTTTATGATTTTGCGTGTAGAATACGCGCTTATTTTTCCATAATGTATCCATTATAGCTATATAGCAATTGCTAGTTCAACACACTATTCAGATTTTGGAAGCTAAATATGATACAATCTTTATAGATATTGGAGGGAACAACTTATGAAAATTCGTCCAAAACGATTACAACCAGGGGATACAGTTGGTGTTCTTGCACCATGCAGTCCACTTGCAATGGATACACTCCCTGAAAAGATTGATTTTTTAGAAGAACTCGGACTCAAAGTGAAAATTGGAAAAACGGTTGGTCTGACGGGAAAATATTTATCAGGAACAGATGATGAACGAATAGAAGATTTACATGAGATGATTGAAGATAAGGAAATTAAAGCAATTTTCTGCCTACGAGGTGGTTATGGAGCAGCTAGAATTGCAGACAAAATAGATTATCAACTGCTATCGGAAAACCCTAAAATTTTCTGGGGATTTTCGGATGTAACGTATTTCCATAATGCCTTTCAGGAGTATTCAAATATTGTAACTTTCCATGGACCAATGCTTTCATCAGTTGTACAGAAAAAACTATCGGATTTCTCAAAAAGAATGTTTCACCAACTATTTACACCCTTTGAAATACAGTATGATGAAAGAATTTCACCACTTCATACCATCGTACCTGGAGCAATTCGTGGTGAAATAACAGGCGGAAATCTTCATCGATTAATGAGCACAATGGGAACAAAATTTGAATTTGATGCAAGAGGTAAAATCTTGTTGTTTGAAGATATCGGTGAACCATTACAAAAAATCGATGGTATGTTAAATCAACTACGTCTTGCGCGGAAGTTAGATCAGGCGGCCGGCTTTGTCATTGGAGATTTTGCAGAATTAGAAAAAGGCGCTTCAATTGAAGATGTATGGGCAATCTTTGAAGAATATTTAAAACCTCTAGGAAAACCAGCAGTAGCAGGATTTAAAATTGGCCATTGCGAACCGAATATTGCAGTACCATTAGGGGTCGATGCAATATTAGATGCGGATACAAAACTGTTACGTATACTACCTGGAGTTGAATAGGTAAAAAAGAAGCCGCTTCTACTTGAGAGGCGGCTTCTTACATAACGTCTGTTGGATCAAGATTACTATTTAAAAAGTTATTGTGTACCTTTACTATAGTTGGTTATTAGTCAACGGTAACAAAGTAACAGGTAAATGGTAATCGGTTGACGAATTAAAAATTGCACGACAGGCAATAACAGACGTTATGCCTCGGTTTGGAGTCTCACCGCCCCGAGGAATCTTTAAATTAGAAGTAATTTGAATCATCAAACTCAATTTCAACTTGATAATTTTTCGCGTTAATCAAGTTGGACAATCTATGAGCCTCTTTTTCTAGTTCATTTGCACGGGCACGATATTCAGCAGGGTCATACATGGCCACTTGATAGAAGATGACGCTTTCTCCGGTACTATGATAAAGTCTTTCTTTTTCAAATCTTCCTAAATCCTTCGCAAGACTAGCCTCTGCACGTAATTGGGAGGCTAATTCAATCGCTTCTACAATTGGAAGTTCTTCACCTTTGAAATTAATCGTATTATCAATATTTGCACGATAAATAAGCTTGTCTAGGAGTCTAGCATCTTTACGGACTTGTGCAAGTTCATTTTCCACTTCAGCAAGGGATCTTCCGGATGGATTTGGCTTTTCTCCCTTTTCAACAACTGCATGAGCAACTAAATGAATTTCACTGATTAATTCTTGTATCTTTTTTGATAGAATGCTTTTTAATTTAATCCCTTCAGCGAGTGGAATCTTTTTCATTTTGCAACATCCCCTTATATTGAAATAACAGTTTTATTTTTCGATAAAATTGATGTAGTATAATCGCCACCACTAATTTGTGTAAACATTTTACCAGCAGTAGAAAGTAGCTGTTCACACTCGTTTTCATCAAGTGATGGTCGTAAATAGAAGATCTGAATGGCTTCTGTTGTAGATTCTGTAACAGCAGTGCGTAAAGAATCTACAAAAGGACTTCCGAAAGCACCTTCTGCATCTTTACTATATAAAATATTTTTTAATGAATTGTATCGGCTATTTAATCCTTCATAGCCTGTTTCTTCATCACCTAAAGCGATTTCGATGTCTCCTTGTAATTTGGCTACATCATAGATACCAATAGGAATTTCGTATTGTAGGGAGAAGAAATTATTTAAATCAACTGCTGAGTGGAATGGTGTAAGATAATTTTGTTTTCCAATTCGACGCATTAAACTTTCTGCGGAATGACGGTACCGATTTGGATCTGCTCCAAACGCTTTCCATACTTTACGCCATTCGTTAATGCCAGGGCGTTCTGTTACAGGAGTTTCTTGAAGTTCTAAATAAAGGTTTTCCTGATAAAGTTGTGTTCGTCCTTTTATCATTTGAGGAGATTCTGATACAACAATTTTGGTATAATGGATAATGCCGATTTTTAATTGGTCATTTATTTCTAGAAGTGAATCATTTAATGAAATATTCATTGAAAATCACCTACTATTCAAAGTTGCGCTATTTTTAGCGATAGTTAATATATAGTTTAACAGACAAGGAGTGGAAAAGTGAAATGATTGCACAATTGCAAAAAGACTTAGTTGAATATGCAAAGTCAATTGGTGTCGACAAAATTGGTTTCACCCATGCCTCTCCTTTTCAAGAATTAAAGAACCGATTGAAACGCCAACAAGAGCTGAACTATCAATCTGGTTTTGAAGAGTCCGACATAGAATTGCGAACGGAACCCCATCGTCTTTTAGAGGGTGCGGAAAGTATCATAGCGATAGCTTTAGCCTATCCTTCAAAAATGGAAGAGGCACCTACCGGGAAAAAAGGAGCAAGACGCGGGATATTTGCACGGGCATCATGGGGAATTGACTATCATGTAGCTGTTCGCGAACGACTTCAATTAATTGAAGAATGGTTAAGAGAAAGAGTGCCAAATGTTACGCTAAAATCCATGGTCGATACAGGAGAGTTGGTAGACCGCGCAGTTGCTGAACGTGCTGGAATTGGCTGGAGCGGAAAAAACTGTTCGATTATTACTCCTGAGTTTGGTTCGTATGTTTATTTAGGTGAAATGATTACGAATATTCCATTCCAACCCGATAATCCAATCGAAAATGAGTGCGGTGATTGCCGCTTATGTTTAGATGTTTGTCCAACAGGTGCACTGGTTGAAGCAGGCCAGCTAAACTCAAAAAGGTGTGTAGCCTTTTTAACGCAAACGAAAGATTTTTTACCGGATGAATTTCGTGCAAAAATCGGTAATCGAATTTACGGTTGCGATACATGTCAAACGGTTTGTCCGAAAAATAAAGGGAAAATCAATTGGATTCATGATGAATTTAAACCAGATCCAGAATTGGCAAAGCCCCTTTTACAGCCATTGCTAAATATTTCAAATAAAGAGTTTAAGGCGAAATTCGGTGCGATGTCTGGTTCATGGCGTGGCAAAAAGCCGATTCAACGAAATGCGATTATTGCTCTAGCGCATTTTAAAGAGGAAGCAGCGGTACCCGATTTAATTGAGATATTGAAAAAAGATGAACGACCTGTCATGCGCGGAACGGCTGCATGGGCAATCGGAAAAATTGGTGGGCCATTAGCAGAAGAAGCCTTACTTGCCGCGCGTGAGAAGGAAAGTGACTCCGATGTTTTGGCGGAGATTGAGAAGGGGCTTTTGTTGTTGGAGGTTTAGTTATCTTGGGATGAAGGACAAAACCGGGTGTGAAAATTGATTCGAGTGACTTTCATAGCGTTGATGAAGGACAAAACGCGAGGGAAAATTAATTCGAGTGTCCTTCATAGCCGTGATGAAGGACAAAACGGGAGAGAAAATTAATTCGAATGACCTTCATAGCCGTGATGAAGGACAAATCGCGTGTGAAAATTAATTCGAGTGACCTTCATAGGCGTGATGAAGGACAAAACGGGAGAGAAAATTAATTCGAATGACCTTCATAGCCGTGATGAAGATCAAAACGTGAGAGAAAATTGAATGTAGTGACTTTCATAGCCGAGATGAAGGACAAATCGCGTGTGAAAATTAATTCGAGTGACCTTCATAGCGTTGATGAAGGACAAAACGGGAGAGAAAATTAATTCGAATGGCCTTCATAGCGTTGATGAAGGACAAATCGCACGAGAAAATAGAATGTAGTGACCTTCATACCCGTGATGAAGGACAAAACGGGAGAGAAAATTAATTCGAATGACCTTCATTGACCGAGCTTGAAGCTATCTGAACGAAAAGCCAATTTATCCGAACGAAACAAAAGCGTATCCGCACCAATCAACAGCTTATGCGAACGAAACAATATTCTATCCGCACAAAACGGAAACACAAACGAACAAAATTCAATAAGGAAGTGTCACCATATGCCATTGCATATCGTTTTATATCAACCAGAAATTCCAGCAAATACGGGGAACATTGCCCGAACTTGTGCTGGTACGAATACATCATTACATTTAATTCGTCCACTCGGGTTTTCGACGGATGATAAAATGCTAAAGCGTGCGGGTCTTGATTATTGGGAGCACGTAAATGTCGTTTATCACGATTCACTTGAAGATTTCGTTGAATATTCAAAGGATGGGGATGTTTATTTAATCGAAACCTATAGTGATGAACCGTTTACTACCCATGATTTTAGTGATCAAGAGCGGGATATTTATTTTATGTTCGGTAAAGAAACTACGGGATTACCTAAGGGCTTTGCCTATGAACGCCGTGATATGTGTTTACGAATTCCTCAAAGCGATAAAGTCCGTTCGTTAAACTTATCCAATACAGCAGCAATTGTTATCTATGAGGCATTAAGACAACAAAATTATCCAGGGTTAAAATAAAATGAAGGAGTTGTCTGAAAAGTCATTTTGAGACAACTCCTTTGCGACGAGGATGGTGACAACCACCGCAGGAACAATAATTCATAAGAGATATTTATCAAGAAAGAAAAGAGGTGTCCAAAAAATTATTACTTTTTGGACACCTCCTTTTAAAATTAATCGATTACTAAAACTATTTTTCCTTTAGCTTTCTTAGACATAATATCAATATGAGCTTGTTTAGCTTCACTTAAAGGCAAACGACTTCCTACTTGAGGATTAAGAACACCCGACTTTAATAAAGCTGAAACCCCGATTAAGCATTCCTCATATTGTTTCTTAGGAATATTAAAAACAGCTGTACCTAAAATATCACATTCTTTTGCCATTGCATTTCTCGGATTAATTTCGATAGAGCCTCGATTTCCGATAACCACAATTCTGCCATATGGTGCGATAACTTTTAAATCCGTTTCTAAATTTGCATTGGCTAAGAATTCAATAATCACATCAGGACCAGTACTATTCGTTAACGCTAAAATTTCTTCGATAGTATCTTCTGTTACATGGTTGCAAACATATTGAGCTCCACTTTGAAGTACTAGATTTTTACCTTCTTCACTTGATGCTGTACCAATCACTGTTGCCCCGATGCTACTCGCCATTTGAACAGCAAGTAGTCCAACGCCACCGCTTGCTCCATGAATTAACACTGTTTCTCCGGGTTTAATATTAGCTCTCTGAAAAATAGCACGATAAGCAGTAACTGCAGGAATTCCTAAAGCAGCACCTTGTTCAAAACTAAAAGACTCTGGTAATAAGTGAACTGCACTAGCATCACATACTACTTTTTCAGCATAGGTACCAGTGTTTTTCTGTGCTAGTAATGCAGCAACAAATACACGGTCGCCAACTTTTACATGGGTAACGTCTTCACCAACAGACTCTACTATCCCTGCTCCGTCAAACCCTGGTGTATAAGGGAGGTCTGGGATTAGAAATGCATATGTGCCTGTTCGTACATAAGCTTCATTTGGGTTTACCCCGGCAGCAAATAATTTCACGCAAACTTCATTATTGCTTGGCTTTGGATCTTCTATTGTTTTGTACTTTAAAACATCTGGTTCACCAAATGTTGTCATTTGAATTGCTTTCATAGTGACCTCCTAAAGATTGTTTGTACCTCAATTATTTACCACAATAGCTAGAAGGTCTACTATGAATTTTTTATTCACCTTCTAATGTGAAAATGATACGTATGCCTGATGGATCTTCCGTTGAAAATAGTTGAGCCCCACCAAATTTAGGTGCACCTTCGTATTGTTCCACAATCGCACCCATAGCAGTTAGGTTTTTCTTAATCTGTTCAGCTTGTTCAGCATTATCTAACACTAACGTAAAGGATTTTAAGCCAACACTATTAGCAGGAGCTTTCTTGCCACCTTCACTATTCCAAGTATTCAGTCCGATGTGATGATGGTATTTACCAGTTGAAATAAATAATGCTTGCATACCAAATCGGCATACTACTTCAAAACCAAGTGCTTCTGTATAAAATTTTTCAGTATTCGCTAAATCTGATACGGACAAATGGATATGTCCCATGATAGTACCTTCAGGAAGTCCGTTCCACTGACCATCGCCGTCTGCCATGATTGATTGAATATTTAATTGTTCGGTTACCATATGAACGGTAGAATCTCCGTACCAAATCCATTCGTCTTCTGGGCGGTCGATATAAACTTCAATTCCATTACCATCTGGATCATATAGATAAAGTGCTTCACTAACATGGTGATCACCCGCACCAATTCGTACATTTTTTTGTGCAATATGCTGAATGAAGTTTCCTAAGTCTTTTCGAGTTGGAAGCAAAATTGCAAAGTGATAAAGACCAGTTTGACCACCTGCTAGAGGTTGAGCATTATCAACTTGTTCCAAAGATAAAATACTTGTTCTACCGTCAAACGTGAGTACTGCAGTTTTTTCATCTTGTACTAGCACATCAAAACCTATGATATCTTTGTAATACTCGATAGAACGGTCTAAGTTTGAAACCTTTATTTGAACGTGTGAAACATACATATTTGGCTTTTTATGAAAATGTGTCGGCATAGGTAGCCTCCTTAATTAATATACTTACTTTATGTAACTAAGTATATTTTGTATATCAATATAAAGTCAAGTAAATTAAAAAGGACTGATATCAATGTATCAGTCCTTTTGGGTGAAATTATTTTTCTGATTTGTAGTTTCCTTCATAACCTGCTGTGAAAATTGCACAAACGAAAGCGACAACAACACCCAGAATTAAAATTAAATTCATGAAGTAATCCTCCTCATGTAATAAAACTCTCTTTTCAGTATAGCTCAATTAATAGTACTTTACTACATTAATTTGTGTCTAAGTTGGTTCAAATCTTATTATTTGGGAATAGTAAAAGAAGGAGGTTGACGAAAATGGAGAGAGAAAAAATGGAACCGAGCGGGCATATGACAAATAATATGGGAGATTTAATTTGGCTTGGAAAGCAGATGGAACGGATGCGTGATGGGTCGCAATTGGAAGATGATTTGCGTTTTCCAGATCCAATTCAATTCGATGAACTTGATAATGATAATGATGAAAAACAAAGTTTAAGTAGAAAAAATTAATGATTAGGCTAGACCGAAAGCTAAATCGGACTAGCCATAAAATTTTTATACGTTTACTTTATAATCTTTTAAGTCTTCTCGTAATTTAGCTTTTAAGAATTTTCCTACTGATGTTTTAGGGATTTCATTAAGGAAGACTACATCATCTGGAAGCCACCATTTTGCAAATTGTCCTTCTAAAAATGCTAGTAGTTCATCCTTCGTTACATCTTTTCCTTCTTTCAAAACGACACAGGCTAATGGACGTTCTTGCCATTTTTCGTGAGGTATTGCAATAACTGCTGCTTCAAAGACTGCTTCATGGGTCATCAATGCATTCTCTAAATCAACAGAAGAAATCCATTCACCACCACTTTTAATTAAGTCTTTTGTACGGTCAGTAATTTTGATATATCCTTCTGGTGTTACCACGGCAATATCTCCTGTGTATAACCATCCATCACGGAATGCTTCTGCTGTACGTTCATCTTTATAATATTCATCGGCAATCCAGGGGCCTTGAATACGTAGTTCGCCCATTGTTTTGCCATCCCAAGGAACCTCACCATTTTCATTGACAACTTCAGTGTTTAAAAGAGGAACAGGTAAACCTTGTGTAGCGCGAATGTCTAACTTTTCCTCGGGAGTCCATTCTTCAATTGCTGAAGTGTAGTTAGATAAACTAACAATTGGCGTTGTCTCAGTCATTCCATATCCAACAATGAATGGAACATTAAATTTCTCTTCAAAGGTTTTTATTAATCCTTTTGGCGATGCAGATCCACCACAAACTACAGCACGTAATGAGGATAAGTCTCGTGGATTTTTCTCTTGTTCTTGTGTAACACCCAGCCAAATCGTTGGCACACCAGCTGTTACCGTTACTTTTTCTTGCTCTATTAAGTCGAGTAGTAATGGAGCATTAAACATAGGACCAGGCAGAACTTGTGTTGATCCATAATTAACTGCTGCAAATGGCATTCCCCATGCATTCACATGGAACATTGGAACGACAGGCATAATGATATCTTTTTCTCTTAACCCCATACTATCTGCTAACCCTAGGGCAAGACTATGCAACACTAAACCGCGGTGGGAATAAACAACACCTTTAGGCATACCTGTTGTAGCACTTGTATAACACATACCTGCAGGAAGGTTTTCATCTAAATCATCAGGGAATTTAAAGTCGTCACGCGCTTCTTCTAAAAGTTGCTCATAAGAATATACATTTGGGAAACTAGATTTTGGAACTTCTTTATTATCTTGCATGACAATAATATGTTTGACCGTTTTTAAAAACGGGATGGCTTTTTCAAATAATGGGAATAAATCACCATCAATCAGTAAAATTTCATCTTCTGCATGATTAATTACATAGATAATATGTTCTGGAGATAAACGAATATTGATCATATGGAGAATTGCACCTGTGCAAGGAACTGCAAAATATGCCTCAAGATGACGATGGTGGTTCCATGCAAAAGAGCCAACCTTTGTACCACGCTTCATACCAAGTTTTGTTAAGGCATCGGCTAATTTCCTTGTTCGTTTAACATAATCTTTGTAAGGGATGCGATGAATTGTTTCAGCACTTGTCCTAGAAATAATCAGTTTTTCTGGAAAATACTTTTCTGCTCTTTTTAAAAAACTTGTTAATAATAAAGGTGTTTCCATCATTAGCAATCAGCTCCTCCAAATAATATCCAAAGAGACAAAAGTCCTTCATACTTATATATTAAAAAGTAATATAAAATAGAACCATTTAGAGGAGAAAAATAGGAGAATTTTAGTAGAAAGATAAACTATTAATTTGAAAGTCGCTTTCGTTTAAGAGCGATTTAATTCATCGTATAATAAAGATATTAAACTAGGGGAGTGAGCATGGTGACAAGAATTCCATCAAAAACATTAGCAAATGGAGTAGAAATGCCGTATGTGGGTCTAGGTGTTTATAAAATGACAGACCGTGAAGAAACCCTTCAAGCGATATTAAAGGCACTTGAAATTGGCTACCGCGCAATTGATACAGCTGCACTTTATTATAATGAAGCAGAAGTAGGGGAAGCAATTCGTAATTCAGGAATTAAACGAGAAGAAATTTTTGTAACAACAAAAGTGTGGAACTCGGACCAAGGTTATGATGAAACGTTACGAGCTTTTGAAACATCCTTGAAAAAACTTGGTCTTGAGTATGTGGACTTATATTTAACACATTGGCCGGTGGAAGGGAAATTTGTTGATACATACCGAGCGATTGAAAAACTCTATGAAGAGAAATTAATTCGTGTACCAGGTGTATCAAACCATCACGCACATCATTTAGAAAAGGTATTTGCAAAAGCAAATGTAATGCCAATGGTGAATCAAGTTGAACTGCATCCATATTTATCTCAAGAAGAATTACGGGCATTTTGCAAAGAACACAACATTGCCGTAACAGCCTGGTCACCACTTGGCCGTGGAGTAGTTTTGAAAGACGAAACAATTTCAAAAATTGCTTCCGAAGTAGGTAAAACAGAAGCCCAAGTAATTTTACGTTGGCACTATCAAAATGACATTATCACCATCCCAAAATCAGTAACACTCAGTCGCATCGAAGAAAACATCTCAATCTTTGACTTTGAACTAACTGACGACCAAATCGCACGCATCAACAACGTTAATAAAAACGAACGCGTAGGAAAAGATCCGGATAACTTCCACTTTGATTTTTAAACGAAAAGCGGAGCGCGTTCGTTCAGCTCTGAAAGCAACTGGAAGAATCGACAAAAGGGCGCTTTTTGCCCTTGAAGACGATACTGAAGTTGCCGAGGAGCTAACGCGCGTAGCTGGACAAATAAGAAAAGCGGAGCGTGTTCGTTCAGCTCTGAAAGCAACTGGAAGAATCGGCAAAAGGGCGCTTTTTGCCCTTGAAGACGATACTGAAGTTGCCGAGGAGCTAACGCGCAGAGCTGGACAAATAAGAAAATCGGAGGCGGCTCGACCAGGCTCGACACGCGCTGGAGACTTCGACAAGAAGGCGCTCTTTGCCTTCGTAGGAGAAGTTGAAGCGACGCGAGAGCCAAGCCGCCGCAGCTGGACAGTAGAAAAGCGGAGCGCGTTCGATTAGCCGTGAAAGAAACTGGAGACATCCGAGAAGTGTGCTCGCACACGCAGGAGGATGTCGAAGTTTCCGAATGGCTAACGCGCGGAGCTGGACAATAAGAAAAGCGGAGGCGGCTTGATCAGCTGCGAAAAAACTGGAGACCGGCGACAAGCAGCTCGTCCAGAACAAAAAACAAACCGGCACTCAATTACGAGTGCCGGTTCTAATTTAGATATGATGTCTATTCATCTTTCACAATAATCTTCTCATTCAAGAAAGGATGTTCGAATTCTAGTTGGATGGCGTGGAGTTCATAGTCGCCAGATGCAGTCTTTCGAGCGTTATACATAGTGTCTCCAACAATCGGATGACCGATATGTGCCATGTGAACACGGATTTGGTGTGTTCGTCCTGTTTCTAAAATTAAATGAACAATACAAGTATTTTTAAAACGTTTTACCACTTCAAAATGAGTGATGGCATGTTGTCCTGATTTGGAAACGACACGTCTCGTTGCGTGGTGACGGTCTTTTCCAATCGGTGCATTGATCGTACCACTTTCTTGGCGAATATTCCCCTGAACCTCTGCGCTGTACATACGTATAATCGACTTTTCCTCAATCATTCGGTCGAATACGGATTTTGCAATCGGATGCTTTGCCACCAGCAACAAACCTTTTGTTCCGCGATCTAATCGATGAACGTGCTCTGCATAATCTCCACCGTTTGCTTTTATATGCGCCATCACATGGTTCATACAAGTATCTGTATCGTGTTCATCATTAGGATGAGTTGCCATTCCTTTAGGTTTTGAGACGATTAAACAATGATCGTCCTCATAGCAAATTTTCACTTCACAAATATCTGTTGGAATATAGTTGGATGTTGGCATTTCAAAAGTAAATTGAATGATCGTTCCTGCTTCTAATTTATCATTCCAGACCACGACTGTGCCATCTTCATAAGTAACCGCTTTTGCCATTCTTAATTCATGAACGAGCTTTTTTCCTAAGCGCCATTTTGTTCGAAGCAATTGTTCTACGGTTAAATTGCTTTGCGGAATTATATATTTAAACATGTTACCTCCAAATTGTATTAATGATATTATTATTGCTAAAAAAGAAGACAAAGTCGAAACATCGACCTTGTCTTAATCGTACTAGTAATTTTATTTTTCCACTTGTCCTAAGAAATCATAAATTACTTTTGTATCATTTGAGTAGTCTCCAACAATACGGTTTACTTCTTTTCCTTCATTAAAGTAAATCAATGTTGGTGTAGCTTCAACGTTGTAGTCATCCCAACCTTGTTCGTACTCTAAAATGTTTAACTGATCTATTTGAACCCCAACTTCATCTGCAATCGGCATTAATGATGGTGTCATTTTTTTACAGTGCGGACATTCAGGACTAAACATGTATGCTACAACAGGTTCTCCAGAAGCAATTTTATCTTCTAATGCATCTGGTAGAATGATGTTTTGATAATTCTCGTCATCTAATAAATCGATAGTAGACTGTCTTAAATTATCTGTGTCGTACGGATTGTTTGCCAACTTATCCTTATTTGATAGGTTCGTTAATAAAATAACAGCAATAAATAATACAACAACAACTGCTCCAATAATACCTAACTTTTTCAAGCTATTTACCCTCCTTTAAGGTTTTAATCATGTAAAAACTAGTAATGGCAATTAAGATAAATGCAACTAAAGCTAAAAATGGAATTGTGATAAAACCGAAATAATTGATGTATTGACCTGTACATGGCACTCTACCACATGCTGGAGCACTTTCAGATAAAAAATCTAGCTTTTGTATTCCATAATGGTATAGAGAAATCAACCCACCGATGCATGAAAACACTGCCGTAGTGACAGCAATACGTGCATTTTTTTGAATGTATGCAACGGTCGTCATTAAAAATATTGGATACATTAAAATACGTTGGTACCAACATAATTCACAGGGTTCATAGCCACGTACTTCGGAAAAATATAAAGAACCTAATGTTGCTACAAATGACGTAAGCCAAATAAATAGCAAACTATTCTCTAGTTTTTTATTCATAATGCTTTCTCCTAAGTAAAGTTTACTCTTGCAGTTATGATTATAGAGTGTTCATAAATAGATGTAAATGATATTGGATTATTATTCTAAAATAATTTGATTTGAAGACTTATTAATTCGAATGAAACTAATAGCAAATTTTCTATTGTATTGTCCAAGCGTGTTTCTTTTTAAGCGTAAGATTTCAATGATATTATAGACTTAGCAATCGAGGTGACGTAAATGGTTATGAAGGATAACTCAAATATTACAATTTTAAAAGAAATCGCTGAGCTATTAAACGAAGAAACCGAAATGATTCCTATGTTACATGGTGCCTTAAGTAAGTTTTTAAATGGTACGAATTTTAAGACTGGTTGGATATTTTTTATAAATGACAAAGGTAAGGCTGAATTAGTAGCCCATGAAAATTTACCAGAAGCCCTTCAATATAATGAATGTGAACATTTGAAAACTGGTGGCTGTTGGTGTGTTTCAAGATATCGAAATAATGAATTGAAAAAAGCTTCTAACATTATTGAATGTCAAAGAATTGAAGCGGCTCTTGAAGCGAATGTGGGGGACCCTGCTGGTATTACCCATCATGCCACAGTTCCTTTACAATCAGGTGATGAACGTTTTGGAATATTGAATGTCGCTTCGGCAAATACAGTTAGTTTTTCTGATGAAGAATTAGAATTACTTGAATCTGTTGCTTTCCAAATGGGTTCTGCTATCAAACGAATTTATTTAACGAAACAGGAACAAGAAATAGCACTAGTGCAGGAGCGAAATCGGCTTGCTCGAGACTTACATGATTCAGTAAATCAATTACTATTTTCGGTTACATTAACTGCAAGAGCTGGAATTGAAATGAGCGAGCAACAAGAAATTAAAGAAACATTTAAGGAAATTCAACAACTTACTCAATCAGCCCTGACAGAGATGCGTGCCCTTATCTGGCAATTGCGTCCAAAAGGTTTAGAAAGTGGATTAATAGAAGCAATCAAAGCTTATGCTGAAATGTTAAATATTAATTTAACAGTACATGTTTCTGGTGTAATTCAATTTCCATCTCGAATCGAAGAAACATTATTCCGTATCGCTCAAGAAGCATTAAACAATGTTCGAAAACATGCTGGGGTACAGGAAGCGGCATTATATATGAACGTAACACCTACTGATATTCTACTTGTAATTAAAGACGAAGGTAGAGGTTTCATTATTGATAACGAGTTAAACATTCCTTCAATCGGTTTACAATCCATAAAAGATCGTGCCAATGCTGTTGGTGGAACAGCGGACATAGTAAGTGAAATAGGTAAGGGGACGGAACTGTTAATCCGTTTACCTTATTAGGGGGAAAATTATGATACGTGTATTAATAGCAGATGATCATCACGTAGTTCGACGAGGTTTATTGTTTTTTTTAAAAACACAAAAAGACATTGAAGTAGTAGGAGAAGCGAAAAACGGATTAGAAGCTGTTGAACTTGTTGAAACGTTGCAACCAGATATCGTTTTAATGGACTTAGTGATGCCTGAAATGGATGGTATTCAAGCAACGAAAAAAATTAAAGAACAATGGCCGGATATCTCCATTTTAATGCTTACTAGTTTTGCAGATAAAGACCACGTATTGCCTGCTTTAGAGGCGGGGGCAGCTGGTTATCAATTAAAAGATATAGAACCTGATGATTTAGTGAGTTCGATTCGTCAAATTATTAATGGAGAGAATATATTACATCCTGTAGCTAATTCAAAGTTAGAAGAAACGCTTCGAGAAGAAGAAAATTTACCTCACGTAAAAAATCCTTTAACGCCAAGAGAACAAGACGTTTTAGCAGAGTTAACAAAAGGGAAAAGTAACCGTGAAATTGCAGCTTCTTTATTTGTAACTGAAAAAACGGTAAAAACACATATTTCAAATATCTTCACAAAATTGGAAGTCCAAGATCGGACACAAGCAGCACTTTATGCAGTAAAACATAATTTAACAGATGGAAGTTCAGATAGATAAAAGCATATTTTTACGCAAGAATAGTATTTTTTAAGGTTCTTGCGTTTTTTGGTTCTATATTAATTGTTGGGGTTTTCCTACAATTTTTGAAAAAGAAAATGCACAACATCATCTATTTTTCTATACTTGAATTGACTAGAAACAAGTAGAAAAAAGTGAGTTGTGCAGTATGAATTTTAACATGGAATTACCAGGATTAAAAGGTGTAAATATTGAGGATATCATCGAACAAGAAAATCGTATTTTAGTCTATGTTTCGATGCCTCTAAAAGAACATAGTTGTCCAACATGTGGTGAAAAAACGTCAAAAGTACATGATTATCGAACACGGAAAATTGGGCATCTATCGTTTTGGGGACGTTTAACAAAATTGATGTATAGATGTCGCCGTTATCGATGCACTTGCGGGAAGCGTTTTGCCGAAAAAGCTCCATTTGTCGAGCGTTATCAACGTTTTTCTAAAGAAGTGAATCAAGCGATGATTATTCAATCTGTTCAATCAAAAACTTTTAAAGATGCGGCAATGACACTTGGTACATCTATTTCAACAATCATTCGAAGATTTATCAAACAAGCAAAAGCAGCGTTACCAGAAGGATTCCGTTTACCAAAGGCGATTGCCATTGACGAATATAAGGCAGATACAGATGCCGGAAAATATCAGCTTATTATAGCGAATGCGGAAACACATGAACCCATTGATATTCTGCCAAATCGCCGACTCCAAACGATAAAAACATACCTCCAAAAATACGGACAAGATGTGGAAATCGTAGTGATGGATATGAATGGTAGCTTTAAAGCAGCGGTCCATCAAGCCTTGGCCAAACCAATTATTGTAGCGGATCGATTCCATTATTGTCGTTATATTCATTGGGCTCTGGATGATGTCCGAAGAAAAGTTCAAAAAGAAATGCATGCCTATGATCGTAAAAAGTGTAAGCGAATGCGATTTGTTTTACATAAAAATTCTGCCAAACTATCAGATGATGAGCGTTGGTATTTAAATCGCTATCTAAGTTTATCACCTGAATTGAAAAAGGCATATGAATTAAAAGAAGCGTATAAACAGTGGTTTACACAAGCGAAAGAAGAAAACAATATTCAGAAGATTAAAGAGGGGTTAGAAGCATTTTACCGCAAGGTAGAAGAAGCAAGTATCCCTTCATTTAAAAAACGTATCCAAACACTAAAAAACTGGCAAATAGAAATCTTGAACAGTTTTGTATTTGATTATTCAAATGGCTTTTTAGAAGGAATTAATAATAAAACAAAAGTGCTCAAGCGAAATGCTTATGGATTCCACAAATATGAGCACTTTAAAGCAAAAATTTTATTAGGTCACATGTATAAAAAAATAGGGTTGCATGTTGGATAAGAGAGCGAAGCGAGCCGCGACCTGCCATCTATTCCTTACTCGCTACGCTTCGGAAGAAATAGATGGCAGGAAAGTTACCGTACAAATAGATTTTCTTGTTCTCTCATGTCTTACCCCAACATTTGACAAAGGACCCGTTTTTTTGCATCTTTATTGTTTTTTTACATACTTAATAGTATCCTCATAGTGTAAAAGTTGAAAAAGGGGGACACTAGGTTGATTTTAAAGGCACCCTCCTCAAAAAATAAATTAAAGGGAAAGTTTAAAAGGGAATCAGATGGATATATCCCTTTACTAAAAAAGTTGAAAATAGCCCATGCCGGTGCGCTTATTTGGTTATTGTTATCCATTTATCTTTCATTAAATTGGGTACACGAACTATCGCTAATTGTTACATTACCTGTTGCGCTATTTATTATTGGAGGAATTGCTTATATCCCGGGGTACATCAATGCCTTTAATGTGATTAGTCTTCTATTAGACCGTCAACCAAAATTTAAAGTATCGAATCCTACTGTACCGATTACTATATTAATAGCTTGCTATAACGAGGAAAAAAATATTAGAACGACTTTGCAATATATATATAAACAATTTTATCTTGGTGAGATTAAAGTAATTGTTATTGATAATGATTCTACGGACCGAACAGCTGAATATGCTCAACAGTTTGCAAAAAAATTTAAGATGGATATCCGTGTCATCCATGAATCAAAAAAGGGAAAACATCATGCTTTAAACAGTGCTTTAAAATTGGTGGATACGCCCTATACCATTATCCTTGATGCAGATACAATTTTAATGCCGGGATCGTTAAGGTATATTGTTTCAAGACAACTAACTGCACCTGACGATGTCGTTGCAACGGCGGGAGCAATATTAGTTCGAAATGGTCGTAAAAATTTTTGGACGAAATTGCAAGAGTGGGAATATTTCCTAGGAATTGCTTCTGTTAAGAGAATGCAAGGGATGTATCAAGGAACATTAGTAGCACAAGGGGCATTTTCCATTTTTAGAACAAAGAATCTAGTTGATATCGGTGGTTTTCCAGATGTAATTGGAGAAGATATTGTTGTAACATGGCTTTTATTAGGTAAAGGGTATAAAGTGTACTTTGAACCGTTAGCTGTTGCTTTTACGGACGTGCCAGAAACTTTCAAACATTTTCAGCGACAACGCTCCAGATGGGCTAGGGGAATGATTGAAGCATTAAAACAAATTAAACCTTGGCAACAACCGAATCGTTTCCCAAGGTATGCAACATTTTTAAATTTACTCATGCCGTATATCGATATTGTCTATTCTTTAGCTTGGATTCCAGGTTTAATATTAGCCTTTTTCGGAATCACATGGATAGCAGGTCCAATGACATTACTAGTTTTACCTTTAGCTCTTCTACAAAGTTATATATTGTATAAGTATCAGAAAAATGTATTTAAGCATTTAAATCTCCGCATACGAAAAAATAAAATGGGATTTATTTTATATGTTTTAACATACCAATTTATTTTATCTCCAATCTCCTTATATGGTTATATTGAAGAGGTATTTAAATTGAAGAGAGTATGGAAATAAAAAGTGCCGATTCTTTAGAATCGGCACTTTTATTTAGAAATGGTAATCTTCTTCAGTTGGCTTAGGAGTTTCGTGGGGTTCTATATGAACATGTACCCTACAAAAAGGATTGGATTGTTTGATTGTTGATTCGATTTTCTCTGTAATTCGATGACTTTCCCAAACATTTAAATGGGGATTTACAGTGACCGTAACATCTATAAAACTCATATTGCCATGAGTACGACCTTTAAAATCCAATAAACTAATTACCCCGTCAACATTACGAATTAGAACTGATAAAGTTTCGGCTTCTTCAATATCAAATCCATCCGTCAACGTATGTACAGCTTCCCAAAAAATTTCAATAGCCGTTTTAATAATGATGATACCGACAATTAAAGCAGTAAAAGTATCGACGATTGGGAATCCGATTATCGCACCGAAAATACCAATAGCAGTACCTATACTTACAAGAGCATCTGAACGATTATCATAAGCAGCGGCTTTTACGGCAGTGCTATTAATTTTTTGGGCTAAGGAAAGATTATATCGATATACTCCATACATTACAACTGCACTACCCATTGCAACAACCGCTGTTAAGATGGAGGGCGTTTCTTTAATAGGATTCAACAAATGCTTAATTGAGTTTAGGAGTACTTGCAAACCAACAACCATCATGATAAAGGATGCAATAACTGAAGCAATCGTTTCTGCTCTTAAGTGCCCATATTGGTGATTTAAATCAGGTGGTCGTTGAGAAATTCTTAAGCCAATTAATACAGCTACAGATGCAATGATATCTGTTGTATTATTCAGACCATCTGCTTTTAATGCTTCTGAAGATCCGAAATGTCCAATTGCTAGTTTGATACTGCTGAGAAGGATATAGGTTCCAATTGATAACCAAGCACCTTTTTCCCCTGCTCGTAAATTTGTATATAACTCCACTTTGTTTCCTCCAAGCAAAACTTTAACCCATGATAAAACGACTCCCCATATAATGGAAAGTCGTTTGTATTAAGTATGTTTAATTCTGTTCGTTACCTTCAGTGTCTTCTTCTGACGTTTTTTCTTCTTCAGGTAGTTTGGTTACTTCAAGATAAAGGATATGGTGACCATCTGATTCTTTAATTTTAAATTCATATCCTTGGAAGTCATAGCTATCACCTTCGACAGCATCGAAGCGTTGCGTTAAGAACCAGCCACCGATTGTATCAACGTCTTCGTCAGTAATTTCAATACCGAGCATATCGTTTACTTCTTCTACTAACAATTTTGCATCTAGTATATAGTGACCGTTGCTTATTTCTTGAACTTCCGGTATTTCGTCTTCGTCAAATTCGTCTTGAATATCGCCGACAATTTCTTCAATAATATCTTCTATTGTAACTAATCCTGATGTACCACCGTATTCGTCCATTAGAATAGCCATGTGAATTCGTTCTTGTTGAATCTTAAGTAATAAATCACTAATTGGCACGGTTTCAAACACTCGAATAATTGGTTGCATATAGTCTACAACGGGTTTGTTACCGTTTGCAGGATTTTGGATATAAGCAGTTAAAAGATGCTTTAAGTTAATTAAACCTATTACGTGGTCTTTGTCTCCATCAATAACAGGGTAACGTGTATATTGTTCGACACCCATAACTTCGAACACGTCTTTAACTGTTAAATCTTTTTCGATACTAACAATCTCAGTTCGAGGAACCATAATTTCCTTCGCAGTGCGGTCAGAGAATTCGAAAATACTGTTTACATATTCGTATTCTGAGTGGTTAATTTCTCCACCTTTATAACTGTCCGCTAAAATTAAACGAAGTTCTTCTTCAGAGTGAGCAACTTCAGATTCAGAAGCCATTTTATATCCAAATAATCCAGATAAACCACGTGCAGATCCATTTAAAAGTTTGATAAACGGATACATGACGTTATGGAAAAGAATTAAAGGCCCCGAAAGTTTTAAAGTAAGCTCTTCTGATTTTTCGATGGCAAACGTTTTTGGTGTTAATTCTCCTACGACAACGTGTATATATGTTACAAGTAAGAATGCAATAGCAAAAGAAAGAAGTGAAGAAATTCTTGCATCAAAATTCCACATTTCAAATAAAGGATGTAACATCATATCAAATGTAGGTTCACCTAGCCAACCTAAACCAAGGGCTGTAATTGTAATCCCTAATTGACAGGCAGATAGGTATTCGTCTAAATCTGAAATAACTTTTTTAGCCTTTATTGCTTTTTTATTGCCTTCAGCAACTAATTGATCAATTCGTGTTGATCTCACCTTTACGATTGCAAACTCAGTTGCAACGAAAAATGCCGTAGCAGCAATTAACAAGAAAAATGCTGCCAACTTAATGGTTAACTCTACTATGTCTACGTCCAAATACGTTCTTTGTCGCAAGCCCAAATGAGGGGGGCGATCAAAGAGTACACCTCCCGTGAAATAAAAATAATGTAATAATACAATGATAAAATATTTTATGAAAAAATACAAATTGTGAAAACAAATTTTAAAAGAGAAAATTTAGAATATTTGAGAATATTAGTATCTATAAATTAATAGGAAAAAGAGCTGTTAAGTACTATTACTGTCACTGCTTAAAAATTGAAATTGAGCCGTAGCACTACTACAGTGTTAGTAATTGTTTTTAGTTATTATTGTTCACTAAAAAAATATTTTTAATCAAAGAGTACATATTACCTTGGAAAAATTCCCTGATATTCTATTTATTAATCATAAACATGAAAGAGCATTAATTCATGAATCATTTTTTCAACTGGTACTAACTCTTCTTCGGATGGTTTTATACCAATCCATTTTATCGACCCATCCTTATTATATTCTGCTTTATAATATTGTTGTTTGTAGTAAAACGTAATCACCCATCCAGGTAACTGACTATTTTCAAATAATGATTTGAAGTGAAAATGTTGTATCATCCATAAATCCCCCTTTGAAACCTATAGCTTTAGTTAATCGTACTAAAAATAGGTATGAAAGGCTATTATTATCTTTAAGTTCCAACACTTTGATATAATAAACACAAGTTTAAATGACGGAGAGGTTATTTATGGAAAATGCACTAGTCACGATAATAATTATGGCACTGGTTGGAGCTGCTATTGGTGGATTTACAAACTATTTAGCAATCAAAATGCTGTTCCGACCACATAATGCAATCTACATTAAAAACTGGCGTTTACCCTTTACACCTGGACTTGTACCAAAAAGAAGAGAAGAACTTGCAACACAAATAGGGGTAACGGTAAATAAATATTTATTAACACCGGAAGTCTTTCAAAAAAAGCTCTTTACTGAAGAAATGCGAAATTCTGTGTTGGATTTTGCACAAAAAAAGGTTCAAAGCACTGTTTTTACTGATGATAAAACGATATTACAATGGTTACAAATTGCAGGATTTGGACATTTGCCTAATACAATTGAAACTAAAATCGATACAGTAATAGAAAACCAATTTTTAAATGTAAAGAATACTTTATCTTCAAAAACAATTAATGAACTTCTACCTGAAGAAATACATCAAGCAATTGAAAAGAAAATCCCAGAGGCTGTTTACTATTTACTTCGAAGAGGGGAAGAATATTTTTTATCTCCCCAAGGTGAAACAACCATTAAAAATATGATGGATGATTTTTTAGTTTCAAAAGGGTCATTTGGTGGGATGGTCCAAATGTTCTTGGGTGATTCAACATCCCTAGTAACAAAACTTCAGAGAGAACTTGTGAAATTCATTAACGCTCCTGGTACAAAAATTCTTTTAATTAGCATTTTCTCTAATGAATGGGATAAAATTAAACAACAACCTGCGATGAATTTTCTTAAAGATATTGATTTCGAACCGATATTATCAAACATACAATCATACGCTAAGAGAGAACTTGCAATTGAAAGTAGACTAAATCAAACAATTAATCATTATTGGCCGACTGGTATTGACTATGCAAATAATGAGTTGCTGCCTAAATTAGTTGATAAAGGGTTTGCTGAGGCAGAAAAACAACTAGAACAAATGTTAATTCGTCTAAATCTAGAAGAAGTTGTTCGAGAGCAAGTCAATTCTTTCCCATTGCAAAAATTAGAAGAGATTGTTATTGGTATTGCGAACCGCGAACTTCAAATGATTACAATACTTGGTGCTGTTTTAGGTGGAGTAATTGGAATTGTTCAAGGGTTGATTGTTTTTTTAATAAATTAATAAATGAGAGTGGGTAAACCTTTTGATTAACATTTACAATGACATTAATAAGTTAGAAGCAACGCTACGTCAAACTCCGGAGTTTATTGCATTAAAGGAAGCTGTTGAAGCAGTTCGCGCTGACGAAGAAGCGACAAAACTTTTTACGAATTTCCGTGATATCCAAATGAAATTGCAACAAAAACAAATGAACGGTGAGGAATTGCAAGAAGATGAGTTAGTGTATGCACAAAAAGCTGCACAATTGGCTCAAGGTAGTCCAAAAATAATTGCTATGTTAGAAGCTGAAATGGCTCTAAGTAAAATTATTGAAGAAGTTAACCGTATTTTAGTTAAACCAATTCAATCGTTATACGACGGACTTTAATAAGTAGACCGCACGATACTCTCGTGTGGTCTTTTTATATTTGAAGTGTAATTCGTATAGATCTCTTTGAAACGATTGGTTTTCATAAAGGTATTTGCAATGAGTATTTCGTCTTCATAACAAAGGGTATAGTCGAAATGTTCCATAAAAAATCTTCGAATCGGATCATAATGTTCATTTAGAGAAATTGCTCCAGCAAGAGTTGGTCTATCCAGTAAGAAAATGAGGTCACAAATTGACTTTTTACTATAATAGGAGAGAGAAATCGTTATATACAGTGTCCTTTCATCACACTTAGCTTCAGGAATTGAGTGAAAATCGATGCTTAGCTGTTGAAGGATTGATGTGAAGCTAACACTTTCTAATTTTTTGTATGGGATTTTTTTGAAAAGTACCATGTAGTTACCCCCTCTATTAACTTTTTGAAAATTTAATAATTATATATTATATATGAGTTGATTCAATATATCTAGAACTTATAGTAAATTTGTATTGCTTTAATTACAGTATTTACTATTACCATAGTACTAAGTGTGAATAGTTGTTTTCTGTGGTAGTGATTTACTATTGTTTCGATATTAAAATGCTTTATAATAAAATGATTGAAATAAAGAGGAAAGTGAGTCTACGATGAAAATAATCGAAGTAAATGAAGAATTTAAAGAAGATTGGAATCGTGTGTTAAATCATATAGCAAATTTATTTTTTGAAGATTCGAAAATAGTAGTATCTGCTCCAGATGCTGAACTATCTTTTCGTTTTCAACATTTAATAGATGAAACTAATACAATCAATACTTCATGTGAAATGCTTGCAGATGGTCAATCATATAGCAGTAACTATTCAATTCAATATGACTCAGTTGGAACGGAAAAAGAACAGGCAATTCGAATGAAACGAGCACTTTCCCATGTTATGTTAGATGTTCTTGAGCAATATACAGGAATGACACAAACTTGGGGAATCTTAACAGGGGTGCGACCAACTAAGCTATATCATAAGTATCGTAAACAAGGGTTTTCTGATGAACAGATTTATGAAGTTTTAAAACAAGACTTCCGTATATCTGATTCGAAAATAGCCCTTATGCGAGAAATTGTTGAACGCCAATTAGTGACTATCCCAGACTTAGATGAACTAGGTAAAGAGATTTCAGTCTACATAGGGGTACCGTTTTGTCCAACAAAATGTGCATACTGTACTTTCCCAGCCTATGCCATCCAAAGTAACCGAAAGTCTGGTAGAGTAGAATCCTTTATTGACGGATTACACATTGAAATCCGCGCAATGGGTAAATGGTTGAAAGACAATAATATAAACATTACATCTGTTTATTGGGGTGGGGGTACTCCGACATCGATTGAAGCAGAGGAAATGGACGCTTTATATAAAACGATGTTTGAATCCTTCCCAAATCCTGAAAACATCCGAGAAATTACAGTAGAAGCAGGCCGACCTGATACGATAACACCAGAGAAAATTGCTGTTCTTAAGAAATGGGGAATTGATCGCATTTCAGTAAATCCTCAAAGTTATACAGATGAGACTTTAAAAGCAATCGGTCGTCATCACACTGTACAGGAAACAATCGATAAGTTTTGGCTTTCTCGAAATTCCGGTATGAACAATATTAATATGGATTTAATTATTGGTCTACCGAACGAAGGGATAGAAGAGTTCCAACATTCCTTGGATGAATCGGCAAAAATGCAACCGGAATCCTTAACAGTTCATACATTGTCATTTAAACGTGCGTCAGAAATGACTCATAATAAGGACAAGTATAAAGTGGCGGATCGTGAAACGGTTACGAAAATGATGGATATGGCAAGTAGTTGGACTCGCGAAAATGGCTATGTACCTTATTATTTATACCGTCAAAAAAATATATTAGGAAACTTAGAAAACGTGGGATACTGTAAACCGGGTGAAGAAAGTATCTATAATATTGTCATCATGGAAGAAGTACAAACGATTCTAGGAATTGGGTGTGGCGCTTCAACGAAATTTGTAAACCCAGAAACAGGGAAGATTACACAATTCCACAACCCAAAAGATCCAGCTGCATATATTATGACCTTTGAAGAAGCAATTGAGAAAAAAATAAAGATGTTAAATGAGTTATATAATTGATTAAAAAGTCGCTGCATAGATGTAGCGGCTTTTTCCATTTCGGATGCAATAAAGAGAAATGGTTATATTAAATACAGATTAATGCAGGTAATCCGTTTGAAAGGAGTTTTTATTAATGGAGCCCAATTTATATACGTTAGATCGATTTGAACTGGATTATGCTATTTTTCTAAAGCGCCCTGAAGAAACAGATCAACTTTTAATTCATCGCTCTGAAATCCTTACACCTATAAAAGAAGGCGATATTGTACAAATTCATGATACGGGGGAAGAATATGAAATTCATTTAGTAGCTTCAGAAATGAACTGATTGAATAAAAAACATACTAACATTAGTAGTACAAACCAAGGCCATGGTTTGTGCTACTATTTTTTTATAGTAGAAGTGAAGGAAAGTCGAACAGCTCCAGGGACCGTATGAGAGTCCGTAAAAAAAACCGGCTAACTTCACATCCTTATATGAATCAGTTTAGTATGTTGGGTCCAAGAGATCGTGTATAAGAAAGTGGAATCGATAAGGCAATGTGAGGACTTCTATGATTGGCTAAAAAGGAGAATAGAATGATGAATCATGTCATTGCGTTAGATGTGAGTAAAGGGAAAAGTTCGGTAGTTATGTATAATCAATATCGACAATGTGAATATGAAGGTGAACTAAATCATACCCGAGTTGATTTTGAACGATTACATAATCGTATTGAAGAAATAACGAAGTTTGATGGACAAGCACCTGAAATTGTCTTTGAAGCAACTGGTGTCTATTCGAAATCGGTAGAAGCATTTTTAAAAAATCATGGTTATACATATAGTCGGATGAACCCGCTTGAAGCGAACCTACAAATGGCAAAAATGCGACGTCATAAGACGGATGTAAGTGATGCACACGAATTAGCGAAAACACACTTTAAAATGGAGCGTGAAACGACATACGTTCAAGAGGATTATTATGAACAGATGCGAGCTCTCACACGTTATTACGATGAAGTGGATGAAGAAATAATTTTACTTAAAAGTCGGATGCATGCGATTTTGCATATGAGCTTCCCAGAGCTTGAAAAACTCATTACACCAAGTTCTGCTTTATTCTTAAATATCGTGCAGCTGTATCCACATCCAGCACTTGTATTAGCCCATTCAAAAACAGTAATTAAAAATCATTTAAAGGCAAATACAAAAAAGAACCTTTCACTTACTCGTGCAGAGAAAAAAGCAATTGAGCTAATCGAAGCAGCGCAAAATAGTTATCCAGCCATTAAACCGACAGATGTTCGATGTGATCAAGTAAAGGATTACGCCATACGGATTGCAGAATTGAAAGATAAAAAAGAAGCGCTTGTCCAACAGATGAAGACGTTATCAAAAGAACGTCAAGAATATCTTGTATTACGTTCTATTCCTGGTGTGGGCGATTCAACCGCTTGTCGTCTGATAGGTGAAATCGGTGATATTCGCCGTTTTAAAAATGCGAAACAATTAAATGCATACGCAGGAATTGATATTATGCGTTATCAATCTGGCAACACACAATATCGGGACCGAATCAATAAGCGTGGGAATAAACATTTGCGAAAAATTTTATATTTCATGATACAAGGGATGCTTATGTTAAAAGAAAAACCCAATCATTTTGCGGATTACTATTATAAATTAAAAAAGCAACCTCAGAGAAAGCCTCATAAGGTTGCGATGATAGCTTGTGTTAATAAATTTTTGAAAGTGACCTTTCAGTTATTAACACGAGGAATCCTATACGATTATGAGTCCGCACTACCAGCTCAGAAATCGTAATAAAACGTAATACAACTATATCATATAGACCTTTCGAAAAAAATAAAAATCGTTAGGTTTTTTCGGCATGAAAAAATTAGTTTTAGAAGGGAGGGGTACCCCTCCCTTCTAAAACTAATTCATTAAAATAAAAGAAATAACTTAAATATACTTGACTAATCGTAAGAAAGGAGTTGTCTGAAAAGTCATTTTGAGACAGCTCCTTTGTAACTGACGCTACCGCTTTCGTCACAGATAAATTGCGACGAGGATGGTGACAACCACCGCAGGAACAATAATTCATAAGAGATATTTATCAAGAAAGAAAAGAGGTGTCCAAAAAATTATTACTTTTTGGACACCTCCTTAAAATTAATTTTTTAAAAATAGTTCAAAGACATCACTAAAGTCTTCTTTTGTATAGGCATTTGAATGCTCTTTTAGCCATTGGTTTGTAAATTCTGTAATGGCTCTAAACGAATCGGCAGGTGAAGTATGACCATGTCCTGAGGAAGATAAAGTTCTTGTAGCATAATCAAGACTCTCTAACATGTAGTTTCGATACTTATCATTTTCCCTCATTGTTTTCTCAATTGTAATTAAGCTTTTATATAAATCGCGAATTTTGTCCTCATAATTTTTATTGATATCGATGCTTAATGCAGTTTCGCCAATTGTAAATTTAATTTCCACGTCAAGATCAATTGTCCCAGCTGTTTCAAGGGATACATGGCGAATACGGTTATATTTATAATCATAACGTTTCAAAGTACGCTTTTTACTAACAGCAGAATCTCCGTCAACATGGATGAGTGCTAAATTTGTAAAGCAATATTCATCCGCTTTTGTTTTGATTAGAAAGTAAATTCTCTCTCCTTTTTCATGTAAAACATAATCATCTGCCTCTGTTTTATCATAATCAAGCGGATCTATAACTTTTCCAATATCTGATAGGCCAAGTGCATCTGAAGCAAACTTCTTTAACATTTGCAAGTTCCTCTCCTTCGAATGTATGGTCGTCCCTCATAAGTGTAACATATGCTTAACAATAAACCTTAATTCATGTGAATACAACAATATGCCAGAATAGTTTTAAAACTTTCAGAGTGGCACCCTTAAGTTTTCGAAAATATGTTAAAATAAAGATAGCTTTAATTCTAATACATAGGAGATTAAATATGTCAATTAATACTATTATTTTCGATTTAGATGATACATTATTATGGGACAAAAAAAGTATTAAAACAGCTTTTGAAAAAACATGTGAATATGCAGCAACAAAGTATGACGTGGACCCTGAAAAGTTAGAAGAAGCAGTACGCGTTGAAGCTCGTAAACTTTATGAAGGATATGAAACATACGATTATACTGTATTAATTGGGATTAACCCATTTGAAGGACTTTGGGGAACATTTGATGATCCAACTGATTCCTTCCAAAAAATGAAGGAAATTGTACCGACATATCGTAAAGATGCTTGGATAAATGGATTAAAAGCTCTTGGTATTGAAGATGTGCAATTTGGTGCGGAATTAGGCGAGCGTTTTGTTGAAGAACGTAAAAAATCACCATTCGTTTATGAAGACACATATAAAGTGCTTGATGAATTAAAAGGTCAATACAAATTAGTATTACTTACAAATGGTGCACCAAGTTTACAAAATCTAAAATTAGAAATTACACCTGAAATCCCACCATATTTTGATCATATTATTATCTCTGGGGACTTTGGTAAAGGGAAGCCAGATGCAAGTTTGTTTGAATTTATGATGGAGAAAGCAGGCATTACTGCAGAAGAAGGAATTATGGTAGGGGACAACTTAAATACAGATATTTTAGGTTCATCTCGTATCGGCATGAAAAACGTGTGGATTAACCGAGAAGGTAACAAAAATGAATCACAAGTAACACCAACATATGAAGTAAAATCATTAACGGAATTTAAAGAGTTACTGAAACAGTTATAATTAAAAAAGAGCATGAGACAAAACTAAAAAACCACCATTTTTCACTTTAGAAAAATGGTGGTCTTTTGATATGAAGGACGTTGATTTCCATTCCGTGTGGACGCTTTCCGCGGGCATGGCCTCAACTAATTTTTGCCGACATGGCCGGCAAAAATGGATTTTCGGCTCATGCTATTCCTGCAGGAGTCTACCACGCTCCATTCCAATCAACTTTTCTAAACAGCAAATTTTTATCACTAATATTTCTAAATAAATTTGAAAAACCACTTTTGTCTCAAACACTTTTTCTTTACTCTAAATAATCAAATTTCCGAGCATGTTCAACTTGTCTTCGCGATACTTGTTGCGTTAACATATCTTTCTCAGAAACATGGAAAGACTCAAATTCATCATTTGTTGCAACTTCTTCATTATCATCGTATAAATCCCCGAAGTCATCAAGATCCCCTTCGAAGTCAGAAGGCGTTTCGGACGTACCGTATCTTGCTACGAGTTGGAATGTATCTTCATAATCGTGGATGTCGTCTTTATCGTCCCGACCTGAGAATGAATTATCTACTGCCGGGAGTATAACTTGTTCCTCAACAGGACGACCTTTTGGAATATCTTTTGCATCGGTATGTTCAATACAAAAAGATGTATAAGGAATTGCTTCTAATCGTTCATATGGAATATCTTCATGACATACTTCACAAACTCCATATGTACCGTTTTCTATTCTTTCTAATGCGGCATTTACTTTTGCTAGTTCATCTTCATCATGTACTTTCAATGCCATATCTTTTTCACGTTCATAAAGTTCTGTTCCTAAATCGCCTGGATGATTATCAACCGTGGATAATTCATCGACAGAATCACGCAAACTGCCGCGCTCTAAATATTCATCGTTATAATCAGAATCTCGAACTAGTGACTCTTTTTGTACCAGGAGCATCTTCTTTAAATTTGATTTTTGTTGTTCAGTTAAAATGTTGATCACACCCTTTCTTAAAAGTAGTATGAACGAATTGAAGGAAGTTATTATAAATTAAAAAATGAGAAGTAATTTTGAGACGCATTAATTGTGAGGAAGATGATGACATATTGATGTGATCACCACATGAGCAAAGTATAGAAAAAGGCTGTGCAAATTAGCACAGCCCAATTGTTTAATTATAGGTTAATAGCTTTTACTTCATCGATGTTTTCAAGTTGTGAAACGTAAGCTAAATCTTCAGCTGTTACTTCGTTATCAACTGTAAGCATCATTACTGCAGTACCACCAACTTGGTCACGACCAACTTGCATTGTTGCGATGTTGATTTCTTTTTCAGCAAGTTTTGTTGCTACACGGCCGATTGCACCAGGTTTGTCAGTGTTTTTGATGTATAGTAAGTGACCTTGTGGAACAACGTCAACTACATAACCTTCAACTTTTACGATACGAGCACCTAAACCGTTTAGTAAAGTACCTGCAACTGTGTGTACTTCATTTTCTGTTTTAATTTCAACAGTAATTAAGTTAGTGAAGCCTTTTGCAGTAGTTGTTTTATGTTCATTGATTTTAACACCAATACGTTCAGATAAGTAACGAGCGTTAACGTCATTTACATGTTCACCATGGTTTTTCTTTAATAAACCTTTTAAAGCATTAGAAGTTAATGGACGAACATCATAGTTTGCAACTTCACCTGCATAAGAAAGGTTGATTTCTTTAACTGGTTCAGTTGTAACTTGTGATAAGAATGCACCTAGTTTTTCAGCTAAATCAAAGAATGGCTCAACTTGTGCAAGTAATTCTTTTGGAATAGATGGCATGTTAACTGGGTTTGTAACAGTACCTGTTTTATAGAATTTAATAATATCGTTTGAAACGTCAACTGCAACAGATTCTTGTGCTTCAATAGTAGATGCACCTAAGTGTGGAGTTGCAATTACTTGTGGTAATGTTAATAATTTGTTATCAGTAGCTGGCTCTTCCACGAATACGTCAAGTGCTGCACCTGCAACTTTACCTTCAACGATTGCATCATATAAATCATCTTCGTTAATGATTCCACCACGAGCACAGTTGATAATACGTACGCCTGGTTTCATAATTGCGAATTTTTCTTTGTTAAATAGGTTACGTGTTTCTGGTAAAAGTGGAGTATGAACTGTGATAAAGTCAGCAGCTTCACAAATTTCTTCAACAGTTGCTTTTGTTACGCCAAGTTCTTTTGCACGTTCTTCAGTTAAGAATGGGTCATATGCCATTACTTCCATACGTTGACCTTTCGCGCGGTAAGCAACTTCAGCACCGATACGACCGAAACCAACAACACCTAAAGTTTTATTTTTAAGTTCAACACCTACATAAGTTTTACGATCCCACACACCATTTTTTAAAGCGTTATAAGCTTGTGGAATATGACGAGCAAGAGAAGTCATCATGGCAATTGTATGTTCTGCAGCAGAGTTTGTGTTACCGTCTGGAGCATTTACTACAATAATACCGTGTTCAGTTGCAGCATTTAAGTCGATGTTATCAACACCAACACCAGCGCGTCCGATTAATTTTAAATTTTTTGCAGCTTGGATGATTTCACGAGTTACTTTAGTTTGGCTACGAACTAGTAATACATCTACATCTTCAATTTTTGCGATTAATTGTTCAGGAGTTAAACCAGTATCAACAATAACGTTTAAATTTAATTCTGTTTCTTGACGTAATGGGAAAATACCATCTTCGCTTAGTGGGTCAGCAATAAATACGTTAATTACATTTGTAGCAGTTTCTAATTTTGTTACCATGATAAAAAACTCTCCTTATTTTATGAATATTTTGATTTCATTTATTTTTGTGGACCAATTGATAAGTGATTTTTATTTGTTTAAGAGACTGTGAATAGAATCTCCTTTTGCAAATAGAATATAAAAGCCTTCCACCTCCCTACATTGTGTAAGGGGCGAAAGGCATTATTATCAATCTTACGCGGTACCACCCTTTTTCGTTGTAGAAAACGTCTTTTTCGTACAACCTCGAAAGTATGCGTAACGTGCATAACACGGATTGGCATACTAATATTTCAGCCAATCTATTCAGGAGTGGAACTATTATCGTAGAAACGCTGATTTTCACCAACCATCAGCTCTCTTAAGATTCTAGAGATAAAGCATGTCTCCGTCATAATATTTTTTCGTTGATTTAATTGATAACATCATAATCCTTATCGTTCAGTTTTGTCAACAGAATTTAAGAAAAAAATTAATTATAGCTATGAAAACGCTTAAATTCGACATGAAATACCGAACGTTTTATTTATATATTTTAGTTAATGTTCGGTTTTTTCATTGTGGATTCTTTTGATAAAAACGGTTCTTAAAGTAAGAAAAAAGCTTATAAAATCAGAATATTATTGCGATTTTAAACTAATTATGTATGAGAAATAATATTTTTATCATTTGACGATTTACTTGAATAAAGCGAATTATTAGAAATTTTGAAATTGCTTTTGATAGTGTCATTTATAGTAGGGAAAGATATAAGAAAATAAAGGTGAAATGATGGGAATTATTGAATAGTATAAATGAATACTCATTCATTGATAGGGGTGGAATAGATGGCATATGAGACAATTAAAGTAGAAATTGCAGATCGTCGTGCAACTTTAACTTTAAACAGACCAGAATCAGCAAATACTTTAAATTTACTGATGATGCAAGAATTGGCGGATTGTTTTGAGTTTTTAAAGGACAATCCTGAAGTTCAAATTTTAGTTATCAAAGGGGAAGGAAAAGTTTTCTCAGCTGGTGGCGATATAAAAATGATGTTAACATCAGCGGATCCAGTAGATTTTGAAATTGTCATGGGCTATTTAAGTCGTATGATGTTGGCATTTTATCAACTTTCAATGGTTACGATTGCCCAGATTCATGGAGCAGCTGCGGGATTGGGCTTTAGTATCGCTCTTGGCTGTGATGTCATTGTGGCAGAAGAAAAAAGTAAATTGGCGATGAATTTTATCGGTGTCGGATTGGTTCCAGATGGTGGGGGACATTTCTTTATGAAAGAAAGAGTCGGTGTTCCAAAGGCTAAGCAAATGATTTGGCAAGGCTCCATTATGGAACCATCAGAAGCTCTTGAAGCGGGATTAATCGATTATATTGCGGAAGAAAATGAAGTGGAAGCCATGGTTGATCAACTAGTTGGGAAGTTTTTATCATCCCCAATTTTAGCTGTATTAGAAACAAAAGCGATTTTACATTCGCAAAAGATTTCAGAACTTCAAAATGTGTTGAAGTTAGAAGCTGAGGCTCAAAAACGAATGAGAAAAACAGAAGACCATCTAGAGGGAATTAAAGCATTTATTGAAAAACGTACTCAACAATTTAAAGGCAAATAGTGGTAGTCGAAGGTGGTGGGTGCATGCCACCTTTTTTTTATGGATTTTGAGATGATGATGAAGACAGATATAGAGTGTCATTTGAAGAAAATAGTTTTTATAAAGCCGATGAAGACAAAAATTGATGAGAAAATCGAACAAAACGGTATTCATGAAGCCGATGAAGACGAAATTTGATGAGAAATTAATACAAAACGGTATTCATGAAGCTAATGAATACGAAAATCGGTAAGGAATTCGAACAAAACGGTATTCATGAAGCCAATGAAGACGAAAATCGGTGAGAAAATCGAACGAAACGGTATTCATAGAGACGATGAAGACGAAAATTGATGAGAAAATCGAACAAAACGGTATTCATGAAGCCAATGAATACGAAAATCGGTAAGGAATTCGAACAAAACGGTATTCATAAAGCCGCTGAAGACAAAATTTGATGAAAAAATAGAACAAAACGGTATTCATGAAACCAATGAATACGAAAATCAGTGAGAAATTTGAACAAAACGGTATTCATAGAGCCGATGAAGACGAAAATTGATGAGAAATTAATACAAAACGGTATTCATGAAGCCAATGAATACGAAGATCGGTAAGGAATTCGAACAAAACGGTATTCATGAAGCCGATGAAGACGAAAATTAATGAGAAATTAATACAAAACGGTATTCATGAAGCTAATGAAGACGGAAATCGGTAAGGACTTCGAACAAAACGGTATTCATAAAGCCGATGAAAACGAATATCGGTAAGAAAATCGAACGAAACAGTATTCATAATGCCGATGAGTACAAAATCCAAAAGAAATCACTGAAAAAGCGTATTCACAAAAAAATACTCATCTCAACACAAAAAAGACCAGACAAATATGCCCGGTCTCCCAAATTTAAACATGGAATAAGATTAATTTGCCAGAAGAATCAACAAGTCGATGCGTTTTATCCGCAACACCTTTTTCTTCAATTTGCTTTTGTCCCACTACTTTAGCTGTTTCATCGTCATTAAAACTCCATACTTCATCGAATAAAACTTCCCCTGTTTTTTCAAAAGCTGTAAAACGATAATTCCTCATTTCAACAACCCCCTTGATGTAGAACGTATTGTCAAAACTTATATATATAAATCGCTAATAATCGTTGGTTTTATAGTCTTTTACGCAAAAAAACTTGCCACCCCCTGGATTTTGGTGTTAGTTGAGGTTACCACACACAAAACTACCCAAAAAGGAAGTGACAAGTTTGTACCCTCAATTATTAGCGTATTTAATTGAATTTATCAAGTACCAAGAAAAAATAATTAAAATATTAATGGTGATAATATTTGGTAAGGCTGTTGGAAGTGTGCGTCCTGAACAGCCAATTAATAAAGAATACCGCAAGTTACAAGTTGATAAGTTACCCATTCTGTATCAACCTGAAAAAGCATCCTTTCAGGATTTACTAATCGCCTACTTCCATGAACATGGCAAAGAATTAAAGCCTGTAAGACGACACGCCAAGTCCAAATCAAAAGTACCTGAAAACCTCTGTTGTCCTAAGTGTGGTGCACCTTCCTCGTATTTGTATGCGAATAATGGTGCAAAAGGACAATATCAATGTAAGGTATGTGATTGCTTATTTAATCAAAAAAGTCGCTATCAGAAAGAGGCTATTCTTCGTTGCCCCCACTGTATGAAGACCTTAGAGAAAATTAAAGAGCGAAAAGATTTTCACATTTGGAAGTGTAAAAGTAATCAGTGTTCCTATTATTTATCCAATATAGGTCGAATGAGTAAGGAAGAAAAGACCCGATTTAAACAAGATCCACAGGCGTTTAAAGTGCGTTATATTTATCGTGAATTTTTGTTTGATTATCAACCTTTATCTCCAGCATCACCAGTAAAACCACGTGTAGATTTATCACGGATTCATACGTCATCCCATACACTTGGATTGATTTTGACATACCATGTGAATTACGGTATTTCAGCACGGAAAACAGCAGCGATTATGCAAGACATACATAATGTTTCCATTTCACATCAAACGATATTAAATTACGTGAACAGTGTCTCCATCTTGATGAAGCCCTTCGTTGATGGTTATCCTTATGAACTGTCCGATCAATTTTGTGGCGACGAAACGTATATTCGGGTTAATGGGAAATGGCATTACTTATTCTTTTTCTTTGATGCGGCGAAAAAAGTTATTCTCTCTTACCGTGTTTCGCCTAATCGCGATACATTGTCTGCCATTAAAGCAATCGATGATGTTTTACAAAAGTTCAAGGAGATTCCCGAAAACCTGAATTTAATCGTGGATGGCAACCCCATTTACTTATTAGCACAACACTTTTTCGCACAACATGACATTTGGTTTGATGTGACACAAGTGATAGGCTTAACGAACGAAGATCCAGTGTCAGCCGAATATCGTTGGTTGAAACAAATTATCGAACGTCTAAACCGGACATTTAAAGGGCATTACCGTGCGACAACAGGCTTTGGTTCCGAAGCTGGCTCGGTATCGTTTGTGACGATGTTTGTGGCCTATTTTAATTTCCTTCGACCGCATGCAAAGCTGGAAAAGCGTGTGCCGGTCATGATTCCAGAGTTGGACCAGATGCCACATATGCCAGCACGTTGGACAAAACTGATTGAACTGGCCCAATTGGAGTTAACGAAATAACCGCAGCCTACTTTTTTTAGCAGAGTCCTCAAATAACTACATACGAATGACAATCGGCGTAGCGAACTCTTGACAAACCGAATGGAGAAAAGGTTAAAATTGGTATTTGGCGAGGGTTATTTGGTGTGCCTACTTTTTCCCCTTCGCCCTCAAAAATATGGGCGCAACCTTTTCGGAATGTTTGTCAAGAGCGATTGTCCCCTCGTTCGGAGAGTACTTATCGCCCAATACCTTGTGTTTTTCAATTTTTCATAGAAGTTTTGACACTACCATGTAGAAAGATAATACAATTATAAGAGATTAATAGCAAATTATCATAAAAAGTGCACTGTGATTTATCGTTAAATAGTAACTCCCGTGGTACAATGAAATTATCGTTTATATAAAGATAATGCAATATGATACAAAGGAGTGTTTTCAATTTGAAAGGAATCACACAACTCCAAGCGGGGGAACCAGTTAGTCAATATTTATTAATCAAACAAGCTATAAAAGGAGTTACAACAGTAGGAAAACCTTTCATGACACTCATCTTACAAGATAAGAGTGGGGATATTGAAGCGAAACTTTGGGATACAAACGAAGAGCATGAAAATATGTATCGCCCAGAAGTGATTGTTCATATTGGCGGTGAGATTCATGATTATCGTGGAAAGAATCAATTACGAATTAAGCAAATTCGCATTGCTCGCCCAGATGAGGGAATTCAAATAAATGATTTACTACCATCTTCAACAACACCGAAAGAACAACTATATGAGGAGTTAACTCAGTTTTTCTTTGAAATTAAAAATCCAAATATCTCTCGAATTACTAGATTTTTAATGAAGAAGTATCAAGCTGAATTAACTGTTTTCCCAGCTGCGTCAAAAAATCATCATGATTATGCTTCAGGATTATTAGATCATGTTGTATCGATGCTTCGATTAGGCAAATCCATCTGTGATCTTTATCCAACACTAAACCGTGACTTAGTTTATGCAGGCGTTATTTTACATGATATTGGGAAAGTAAAGGAATTAACAGGACCAATCGCAACGTCTTATACAGTCGAAGGAAATCTTTTAGGGCATATTACGATAATGGTAGATGAAATTGGTCAAGCAGCGAAGGAATTAGGGATTGATGGGGAAGAAGTTATGGTTTTAAAACATATCGTACTTTCTCATCACGGGAAAGAAGAATGGGGTAGCCCGAAAAAACCGATGATTCAAGAAGCTGAAATCCTTCATTACATTGACAATATTGACGCGAAAATGAATATGCTAACGAGAGCATTGTCGAAAACAAAACCTGGAGAATATACAGAGAGAATCTTCGCACTTGATAACCGTTCGTTCTATAAACCAACTTTTGAATAATTGTAAAGGGCACCCAATTTATGGGTGTCTTTATTTTATATAAAATCTATTATTTACCAAGTCTAGTAGGTATAATCGAAATTATAAAAGACTAGTAAAGAAGAGAAGTGATCGAGTTTGCGAGATACGATTGATTCGATTGTAAATGCCGGATTAGCAAAGGTTAATACGTTAAATAAAAGTAAATTAAGCTATTTAATGCTAACGATGTTAGGTGGCATTTTTGTAGGATTTGGAATTATATTACTCATTACGATTGGCGGTTTATTAGATCCAGCAGGAAGTCCTTACATACGGATTATTCAAGGGATTTCCTTTGGAGTTGCCTTAAGTTTTGTCGTAATGGGTGGAGCGGATTTATTTACAGGAAATCATCTTATCATGACTATCAGTACGTTAGAAAAGCGAACGACTTGGACAAATACATGGACAATTTGGATTGCTAGTTTTATTGGGAATCTAATTGGATCCGTGCTATGTGCATTTATGTATTATATGACAGGTCTACATGAAGGAAATATCGCAACATACGTAGATAAATTAGCAGCCGCCAAAATGAACGCTCCATTTATGGAACTTCTGTTTAGAGGGATTCTTTGTAATACTTTAGTTTGTTTAGCGGTTTGGTGTTCTTTTCGCTTAAAAAATGAGTCGGCAAAACTCGGAATGATATTCTGTTGTATTTTTCCATTTATTACATCAGGCTTTGAACATAGTGTAGCGAATATGACTTTGTTATCCATTGCATTAATGATTCCACATGGTGAGCTTGTAACAATAGGTGGATTTTTTGCAAATCTTATTCCAGTATCCATAGGGAATATTATTGGTGGTGCGTTAGTGATAGGAGCAGCTTTTTGGTATGGTCAAGAGGATAGAAGAGTTAACTCGTAATGATTCATAATGCCATGTTTCCTGTGTTTAATTGACTTAAATGGTGGAATCGGTGAAAATGATTGAAAAGTAATATAAGGTTTACTATACTAGGACATGCCCTAATGATGGAAAATGGAGGAGATTACGAGTGAATTTACCAAATTGTCCAAAATGTAATTCAGAATATACGTACCAGGATGGAGAGCTTTTAATTTGTCCTGAATGTGCCCATGAGTGGTCAGAAAATGATCAACATGAAGAAGAGGGATTAGTAGTAAGGGATGCAAATGGCAACCTATTAGCAGATGGAGATACTGTGTCTGTCATTAAAGACCTAAAAGTAAAAGGCAGCTCATCTACATTAAAAATCGGAACAAAAGTGAAAAATATCCGATTAGTTGAAGGTGACCACAATATAGATTGTAAAATTGATGGTTTTGGGGCAATGAAATTAAAATCTGAGTTTGTTAAAAAGATTTAATATGAAAAAAGTGCTGTTTAGAAAGGATTTCTTTCTAGACAGCACTTTTTTTGTGAAATTATTTGTCTTCTTTTTTATCGTCAGTTTTTGCTTCTTTTAAGTCTTCTTCAGAATCAAGGTAGTTTTTTAATGCATCTTTTAAGTCTTCATCTTTAATTTTGATTTTTGCATCTTTAATTAATTCAGCGACTTTTGCATTCCAATCACCTTTAGTAGAAGCAATTGTTTCTTTGATTTCGTCTTTTTTCTCTTCTAAAGTACCGTAATCTTTCACTTCACGTTTGTCCGTTACTTGGATGATATGGTAACCAAACTCAGTTTGTACTGGTTCGCTGATTTCATTTAATTCAAGAGCGTATGCTGCATCATTGAATTCTTGTACCATTGCACCTACAGTAAACCAACCAAGGTCTCCACCTTTTTCAGCAGTTCCATCAGTTGAATATTCTTTAGCTAATTTTGCGAAGTCGCCACCAGCTTTTAGTTTTTCATAAACAGAACGAGCTGTTTCTTCATCTGCAACTAAAATATGGCGCGCATTTAATTCGTATTTCGCTTGATCATAATATGCTTTAATTTCTTCATCAGTAACTTCTACATCTTTCGTTGCTTTTTCTTGTAGAAGAGAGAAACGGATATTTTGTTTAAACGCTTCTTCTGATAAGCCGTTTGCTGCTAGCACAGTTTCGAATTGATCACCATATTGTGATTTTACAGATTCGAATTGCTCTTTTACTTCATCCTCTGATACTTCATAGTTATTTTCTAAAATTTGCTCAATAACTACTTGTTCTAATAGTGCATTACCTGCAAGATTTTTTATTTCATCATAGAATTGATCCTTTGTAATATCACCATAAGTTGATGACACTACAACTTCATCTCCTGAGTTACATGCAGCTAGCAATACTGACGAAGAAAGTGCTATTGCTAATAAAGTTTTTTTCATTGGGTATTTACGCTCCTAACTTCAATTAAAATCCATAGTTACTATAACATAAACGCTTGAAAAACAAAATGGTTTCGGTTGAACAGCCTAGATGTAGGGGTAGCACCTGCATAATATAGATTTTGAAAGGGGGTGTCGTGATGGGTAATAGCTACGGTGGCGGATATGGAAATGGATTTGCGCTATTAGTTGTTCTGTTCATCTTATTAATTATTGTTGGTGCAGCATATATCTACTAATATAAACAAACAGATGAAAAGACTAAGAAGAGCTAAAGGTAATGCCTTTAGCTCTTCTATATTATACCGTTGAGTTTTACTCTATCTGGAATACCCCCAGATTCTAAGCTACATTGCAACTGATACTTCTACATAGAAAGATACTAAAAGAATTGTGATTAAAACATTTATTGTGCGGAATATTTTTGCATGTTTTTCTTCTGGAATTTCTTTTTGAGTAACAAGTGCATAGGTCATTCGATTTATTTGGAATAAATAAAATACAGAGAATAGCACTACAACTAACAGTAGCAAGTCTATTCCTCCCCTCTCTTTACAACAATAAGAATAACAAAAAATGTTAATCAAACACAAGTAAATAGTACCTCAAAACTTAGTAGGTACTAATATTTCATAGCCCTTAGGTGTTTCCTCTATTACGGAGTCCCTCGGAGCAGAAATTAAATCTTTTACATATAATATGTCTATTAAGCAAATACTACAATGATACGATAGTATGATACATAAAAAATGAGTGAATTGCGGGAATAACAAAATAAGAGAAATAACGAATCCGTTAATAAAGATAAAAGGTGCTAATAAAGTAAAAATATAACGATTTTTTGGGATCTCTTTTTTTATTCGCATAATAAGTACTGGAATAATTAAAAAATCCCTGCGAATTCGCAATTTAACGGATTTTCGATAGCCAAATAAAGAAAAATAATGAGTTAGCTTATGCAATGGGTAAAGGAAAATACCCCATATTAAGAAAATCCATAACCAATCATCTTTGTAAAATGAAGGGTGTAATTGGCCGAATAATACAAAGGTGAAGGAGAAGATAATGATGAATATTGTGATGGATACAATCGTAAGCCAAGTAGAGCCATATTCATTTTTCAAATTAATCGTTTTCCAACAATGCACAACTAAGACCCCTTTAAAACTTTAGTGAAGATAGTTTAAATGATAAATTATAAAAATGCTACATTTGTTTTGAAGAATGGGCAATTTTCAAAATAAAAAAGAAAAAGAGTGTATCTCTACACTCATAATCCATTGTTAACATTCAAATTAGTTTTCAATCAATTCTATTAAACTATCTTTTTACAATGAGCTTATCATCTTGTTCTACAAGGGTCTCTTTAAAGTTATTAAAAGATTTCTCGAAAATTTGGATAAAATCTTCCCCGTAAATATTTCGAATAACTGCCATTACGTCTAGAAATTCAGGGAATCGTCCATAAAGTTCTTTTAATGCAAGTGATCCATTAAGAATCGAATGCTCAGTATCATAGTAATGATCGTACATGAGCAAAATTAATTCTTCCCCTTCTTTCGTAAGTTCGACATACGTGTTTCGTTTGTCGTCATCACGTTTAGAAAACTTTAAAAATCCTCGTTCCTCAAGTTTTTTGGAGAAGTTAAATGCTGTAGAGACATGCATAACACCGAATCTAGCTACGTCTGAGATTGATGCGCCTTTTAAATGGTAGGCAATCCATAAAATATGATGCTCATTGATGTTCAAGTCATAAGGTTTGATCCACTGTTGCCAATCTTTTTCTACGGCTTTCCAAAGTGCTTTGGATAATTGTGCAATTCTTTGACTATAGAGCATAGCTTCTTTCATCGTGTAACTTTCTTCCGACAAAGCCATCACCATCACCTTCTTCTTTCCTTAACATTAACAATATGAAAATATTATAGCAATAAAAGAAAAAAGTTTAAAGTTAGAAAAATTAAATAATTGAAAAGTGCTTAAAAAATATTATAAATGTGAAAAAAATAATGGTAAAGCGCTATAAAAATTACGGTTTTTTAGGTAAAATAGACTAGTAAAATTATTGTTCATTAGACTTCTTATTATTTAGTTCTGATAAATTATTCTCGATTTCGGTGATAGATTTCTGTAAACCTTCTATTTCTTCTTTTAACTTCATTGCGTCCGGTTCAATTTCTTGCTTAAAACTTGAGACACTATCCCTTAAGTCAGTAATTATTTTTGGTATATTATTTTCGACTTCATTTTTTAATGAGAAAGTTGCGTTTTTTAAATTAATGGTTTGCTTTTTTAACTCTAATAAATTTTCTTTTGCCTTTTTAGAATTTTCTAATATATTTGAACGAAGTTGCTCACCTGTTTGAGGTGTAGTAAATAAAACGGCCGCAATCCCTCCGACAATGCCAGTTGATAAGCCAATTAAAAATGTTTTTGCTCGCATTCTGTTCATCTCCTTATGAATAAAAATGGTTACTATTATTATGATTCTCCTATTGTTATTCATATTAAACCATGAATCGACAAAATTAAATATAATGTAATGACAGAAATATAATCAAAAAAAATAAGGATAGACAAAGCCATAGAGACTTTGTCTATCCTTATTTTAAGCTTGTGATACTGATGTGTTAAATTTAGAGCGTTTTAATAGATTCGTAATAATCGGGTAGATGATAATAAATGTTACAGCATTAAGAGCAACTGCTGGTAAAACTACCGCAATAAATAAAGCACTGAACGCTGCACCACCAGGTAACCCTACTAGTAATAATGCCATTGTTAAGAAAGTAGATCCTGAAAGAATTGTTCCTAAACCTACTAACACTGCACCTACCGCAACTTTTTGAGATAAGTGACGTAAAGCTACAACAATAACAAAAAATACTATTCCAGTTACAAGTTTATCAATGATGTTTGGCACAAAACCACCTGGGAATGTTGAGAATAAACCAGAAAGTACACCAGTTGTAATTGCTAATAAAAATGTTTCTTTAAATGTTGGGAAAAGTAAAATTCCAATAAACATCATCGTAAGCATAAAGTCTGGTTTCATCCCTTCACCATAACCAGGGATAATTAAATAAAGTGCTGCCCCTACACCGACTAAAAGCGCCATTAAAACAAGATTCTTCGTATTCATTTGCTAACTCTCCTCTACAGTTCTATGCTAATCGCCTCCTAACGTGCACTCATTGCCGTTAGCGAAACTTACATATAATATTAATGGCAAAACTAATAATTTGCAATATGGCGCAATAGAATATAAGGGATATGAGTTTTCTAATAGTTTGTTAGAGTACTTAAAATATAAAGAACGCAACCAAAGAAGGTGGCTGCGTTATGTTATCTATTTAAGCATTTAAACTATCTGTAATTTGTGAAGCAACTTGTTGCAACACTTCTGGTGTGAATTCGTTTTGTTTTGTTTCCCATTTGAATTTTAATCCATCTGTTTCATCGTAGCGTGGAATGAAGTGTAAGTGATAATGGAAAACAGTTTGCCCTGCAAATGAACCATTATTATTGATTGTATTCATTCCAGCTGGATTAAATGCTGATTTAATTGCATTTGCAATTTTTGGAGCAACTGCATATAAATTTTTTGCAACTTCTTCAGGCATTTCAAAAAGGTCTTTCACGTGTTGTTTTGGTACAAGTAATGTATGTCCTTTTGTTAATGGTGCAACATCCATAAAGGCATAGACGTTTTCATCTTCATAGATTTTCACACTTGGAATAGTACCATCAATAATTTTACAAAAAATGCAATCGTTCATTGTTAGCATCCTTTCAAATATATGTTTTCTATTTATTTTAACATATGACAACTGATTCCAATCGCGATTTTTGCTAAAATGTAGAAAGAATAGGAGTGAAGTTAAAAAATGACATTGTTACAGCTAAGCGATGTTACAGGTGGTTATACAAGAAAACCCGTAATTAAAGATCTGAATTTTTCAATTGGTGAAGGTGAGCTAGTCGGTTTAATTGGTCTTAATGGTGCGGGGAAAAGTACAACCATTAAACATATTATTGGTACTCTTTTACCTCAAAAGGGAGAAATCCGTTTAAATGGTGTCACTCTAAGTGAAGATATTGATCAGTACCGTACATCCTTTTCCTATATTCCAGAAACACCAGTACTCTATGACGAATTAACTTTAAAGGAACATTTAGAGCTAACGGCTATGGCGTATGGGATAGATGAACATACATTAAAGTCACGTTCTGAGGCATTATTAAAAGAATTTCGAATGGAAAAACGCCTTAATTGGTTTCCATCCCACTTCTCAAAAGGGATGCGTCAAAAAGTAATGATTATGTGTGCGTTTTTAGTGAATCCAAAATTATATATTATTGACGAGCCGTTTGTGGGACTTGATCCACTTGGTATTCAGTCTTTACTTGATCAAATGGATGAAAAGAAAAAAGATGGTGCTTCCATCTTAATGTCTACGCACATTTTATCCACTGCTGAAAAACATTGTGATCGCATTATTCTGTTGCATGAAGGACGAGTTCGTGCGCAAGGAACAATGGATGATTTACGAAAAAGCTTTAATATGCCAACTGCAACATTAGATGATCTATATATCGCAATGACGAAGGAGCAAGACCATGAATAGTTTGAATGAAGTTTGGTCAACGCGATTTAACCATTATATAAATGAAGTGCAAAAATATATGCGCTTTGTTTTTACTGGGCATTTGGCGATCGTCTTAGTATTCATTGTTGGGGCAGTGGGGTACCAATATAGTGAGTGGTTAAAAGTAGCTCCGGATACGTTTCCGGCAGAATGGATTGTATCCATTATAGTAGGAGTTATTTTAGCATTAAGCCGTCCGGTAACTTTGCTCCGTGAACCAGATCAAGTTTATTTATTACCTTTAGAATCTAAAATGGCTTTATATTTTAAGAAGGCATTAAATTACACGTTTTGGTCCCAAGTAGGATTAGCTGTAGTCATTTATATCGTGGCAATCCCAATATTAAAAGCTGTTACTGAATTATCAACTAATCAAATTTGGCTTGGGGTATTGTTTATTGCTGTTTTGAAGTTTTTAAATGTGCAAATTGAATTTAATTACCGCTATGGAAATCGCGGAGAAAATATAGTGATCGACCGCATTACAAGAGCTTTACTTTCTATAATAACAATTCAAACTGCGCTGATAATGAATTATACGATGGCAATCATCTTCGTTGTTTTACTAATTGTATATAACATGGCTCTTAAGAAAAAAGTTTTGAGACAACCGGTTCCTTATGAGCATTTTGTAAAGTTAGAACAAAATCGAATGATGGGTTTTTATCGCTTTGCAAATTACTTTACAGATGTCCCGCATTTAAAGGGATCTATCAAACAACGTAGCTGGTTAAACTTTGTCTATAGCATTGTCCCATATGGTAAAAAGAGTACACAAAACTATTTAGTATATAGAACGTTTATCCGTACCGATGACCATTTTTACTTATGGGTTCGTTTAACTTTGATTTCAGGAATTATTGCATTCGTAGTGAATATTCCTGTCGTAACGTGGATTGTAGCTGGGGCATTGGCGTTTGCAACAACATTACAATTAAAATATGCCTTGCTATCATCAAAGGATTTCCGAATGGACAGACTGTATCCTGTTAAAGAATCACAAAGAAAAGAAGCGGTACAAAAGGTATTACGTCTATTTATGGTCGTTCAAGCAATCATCGTATTACTATGTTCAGTGGGACAACCACTATTCTTCGTACCAGCGATTATTGTAATAGTCCTAAATGAAATTACATTCAGAGTCTCGAAAGATCCTTCAAAACATGATTATTCTTATTAAAAGCGGAGAACGCTCGCCCAGCTCCGACAACAACTGGAAGAATCGACAAAAGGACGCTTTTTGTCCTTGCAGACGATTCTGAAGTTGTCGAGGAGCTAGCGTTCGCAGCTAGACAATAGAAAAGCGGAGCGCGTTCGTTCAGCCGTGATAGAAACTGGAGACTTCTGACAAGTGTGCTCGCACACGCTGGAGGAAGTCGAAGTTTCCGAACGGCTAACGCGCATAGCTAGACAAATTAAAAGCGGAGAACGCTCGCAATCAAAAAAGTGTTTTAAAAGCCACATAGAGCTTTTAAAACACTTTTTTTGTTTATGTGCGCGGTAAGAGCAAATAAGTTTGGATGAAAAGCAAATAAATCTAGTCAAAGAGCAAATAACTCCTAATCAAAAGCAAATAACTCGAGACGAAAAGCAAATAACCCGACCCGCTCCGAAGCTAAACCAACTTAATTCTCCTCTGATAATTTCCCTGAGTAAGTCGTAATGTAACTCGCGGCATTAAATATATTTTGTTTATCCACCCCAGGTATCGCTTCCTGTTTGCTGTAAGCTTCAATAAATTTTTTTGAATTTTTCCATGCTTCAAAGGAGTGTGGCCCTGTCCATTGTGTTAACACGATATAAATATCTGATTTTATTGGACGTAGTAAACGATAGGCAATAAAACCTGGTTCATCCGTAAAAGCAGAGGAGCGGTTCAAAAAGCGTTTTTCAAAAATTGGTCTACCTTCGTCTGTAACAGGTATGTTGTTTAACACAAAATACCCTCTTTGTTCTATTGAATTAATTCCATCAATCACTTCGAACTTACGTGGTGTTGCAAATTTTGTTTTTCCTTCTGTTTCATGTAGGAGAAGGGAATTGCCAGAACCATGTAACACAACCATGTCTTCTTTTTTATGTTTTTTACGAACTTTTTCCATAAAATCTGGGGTTCCAGATGTCAAATAGAGGAACATTTTAAATCCCCTTTCAAAATGAGAATGATTTTAATTTAAAACAGATTAAAATGCTATTTAAATACAAAAAATAATCATAAAAAAAGGTAGTTAACGAACAATTTTATGACATTTGGTGTAGAAAACTATACAATGTCATAGTAACAGTATATATTGGAAAACGGATATCAATGAGAAAATTATCATTTTACTTATTTCAGTATAAAACTCTTTTACTGAATTAAACAAACTTGGGTGTAATATTTTATCAATTTTACCAAGTTACTAAATTGAGGGGAAGGTATAATAATGAAAGCTTTTAATGATACATTATTACGCGCGGCGAGGGGGGAGCGTACAGAATATACTCCTGTATGGTATATGCGTCAAGCAGGTCGATCTCAACCGGAATATCGTAAAATTAAAGAAACATATTCATTAGAAGAAATTACACATCAACCTGAATTATGTGCATATGTAACAAGATTACCTGTCGAAAACTACGATGTAGATGCTGCAATTTTATATAAAGATATTGTCACTCCTCTACCTGGAATCGGCGTTGATGTAAAAATTAAAGCGGGTGTAGGTCCTGTTATTTCTAACCCAATTCGAACTGTTGAAGATGTAGAAAAATTAGGTGAATTTAACGCAAAAGAACATACACCATTCGTCTTAGAGACAATCAAAATTTTAACTGAAGAACAATTAAATGTTCCGCTAATCGGTTTTGCGGGCGCACCTTTCACATTAGCTAGCTATATGATTGAAGGTGGACCATCACGCAATTACAACAAAACCAAATCATTTATGGTATCAGAGCCAAAAGCTTGGTTTGCATTAATGGATAAATTAGCGGATATGATTATTGCAGACGTTACTGCACAAATTGAAGCTGGTGCAAAAGCAATTCAAGTATTTGATTCTTGGGTAGGCGCTTTAAATGTAGAAGATTACCGTATCTTCATAAAACCGGTAATGACAAGAATTTTTGTAGAACTTCGTAAAGAAAATGTTCCCCTTATTCAATTTGGTGTTGGTGCAAGTCATTTAGTAAACGAATGGAATGACCTTCCGATTGATGTTGTTGGACTTGATTGGCGTATGCCGATTCGCAAAGCGCGCGAATTAGGTGTAAATAAAGCTGTGCAAGGAAATCTAGATCCATCGTTGTTACTTGCAGATTGGTCTGTTATTGAGCAACGTACGAAAGATATTATCGATCAAGGATTAGAAGTTCCAGGTCACATCTTTAACTTGGGCCATGGTGTTTTCCCAGAAGTAAACCCAGATGTATTAAAACGATTAACAACTTTAATTCATGAGTATAGTCGTGAACAAGTAACTAAACTATAGTAAGTAGAATCGTCAGTAGAAAAACTTTTGAGGTGAAAAAATGAAACCTGTACGTGGGCTACTTGTAATGGCATATGGAACGCCATACAAAGAAGAAGATATTGAAAGATATTACACACATATTCGTCATGGGCGTAAACCTTCTGAGGAACATTTAGAAGATTTAAAAAGCCGATATAAAGCAATTGGTGGTATTTCTCCTTTAGCAAAAATGACACAAAAGCAAGCTGAAACTCTTGAAAAGCGTTTAAATGAAGTTCAAAGTGAAGTGGAATACAAACTTTACGTTGGTTTAAAACATATTGAACCATTTATTGAAGATGCAGTTGAAGCAATGGTGAAAGATGGTATTGAAGAAGCGGTTACGATTGTACTTGCTCCTCACTTCTCAACATTTTCCATTAAATCATACAATGGTCGCGTAAAAGAGGCTGCAGAAAAACTAGGAAGCAATATGAAAATTACTTCGGTTGAGTCATGGTATAATGAACCGAAATTTATTGAGTACTGGAAGCTAGCAATTAATGCTGAATTCGATAAAATGAGCGAAGAAGAACGTGAGAAGGCATGTTTAATCGTTTCGAATCACTCATTACCAGAGAAAATTAAACAAGCAGGAGATCCGTACGAAGATCAATTAATAGAAACTGCACGTTTAATTCAAGAAGCAACGGGTATTGAAAATGTCGAGGTGGGTTGGCAATCTGCTGGACAAACACCTGAACCTTGGCTTGGGCCAGATGTACAAGATTTAACGCGTGAACTTTACGAAAAGAAAGGTTTCCGTTCTTTTGTATATGCACCAGTTGGATTTGTAACAGAGCATTTAGAAGTACTTTATGACAATGATTATGAATGTAAGATAGTATGTGAAGAGCTTGGTGCGACTTATAGACGTCCGCCAATGCCTAATACGCATCCTTTGTTCATTGATGCAATGATTGATGCGATTTATAATAAATTAGCGAAATAATATAGGAAGTGTGATGAGGGTGACTTTAGGTAGACGAAAGGTTGCAATTATTGGTGGTGGAATCACTGGATTAACTGCAGCATTCTATTTACAAAAGGAAGCACAACAGAATAATTTGCCTATAGATGTTGTATTAATTGAATCATCTTTACGTTTAGGGGGTAAAATCCATACGTTAAGAAAAGATGGATTTATTATCGAACGTGGCCCTGAATCTTTTTTAGATTACAACAACAGCGTGCGAGAATTAGCGGCAGAACTAGGCATCGAGCACGAGATGGTTACGAACAATCAAGGGCAAACTTATGTTGTAGTAGGAAGTGAACTAAATCCTATTCCCAGCTTATTAACATACCAAGGATCACTTAAAGTCTCCTCATTTATCACTTCTGGATTATTCTCTCTTAGTGGTAAATTGCGGGCAGTAGGAGATTTATTATTGCCTAAAACACGGGATGATGAAGATGAACCAATAGGGGATTTCTTTAGACGTAGGTTTGGTAAAGAAGTTGTAGAAAACCTAGTCGAACCATTATTAGCAGGTACTTTTGCTGGTGATATTGACCACTTAAGTATTCAATCGATGTTCCCTCAATTTTATCAATTGGAGAAAGAGCATCGAAGTCTAATACTTGGCATGAAGAAATCATCACATCAGCCAAATTCACAAAATGAATCCTATCAAACCTTTAAAAATGGTCTAGAAACGCTAATAGAATCCATCGAGTCTAGCTTATCACCAACATCCATATTAAAGGGTGTGAAGGTGGAGTCGATTGATAAATCAAAAGATGGTACGGTTCAAATTTATTTCAATAACATTCCACCGTTAAAATGTGATGCTGTCATAATGACAACACCTTTTAACGTTACGAAAAGTATATTTAATACTTATGGTTTACTAGAAGATTTACCAAATATGAACTATGCCACAATTGCAACAGTTAACATGGCATTTAAACAGGATGAATTAAAGAAATATAAAGATGCAATGAACTTCTTTGTCTCGAGAAATAGCAATTTATCCATTACTACTTGCACATGGACTAACCACAAATGGAATAATGTCGCACCGGAAGGCTATGATTTGTTACGTGTTTATATCGGTCGCGTAGGTGATGAGGCCATTGTAGAGTTGTCTGATAGTGATATTGAAAAAACCGTATTGCAGGATTTGAAAACGGCAATAGGTATAACGGAACAACCATTATTTACTGTTGTTACACGTTGGAAACAATCGATGCCACAATATACGGTAGGGCATGAAAAGCGAATAGAAATGATAAAAGAGCAATTGCATATGGAATTTCCAAATGTAAAGTTAGTAGGTAGCTCATATGAAGGAATTAGTGTTCCTGATTGTGTTTCTCAAGGGAAAGAAGCTGCACTTGAAATGCTAAAGGAAATGTTTCAACTTCAGTTAACATAATATAGCTGCTTCAAGGGAGGTATCCAAAAAGTTTTTACTTTTAGGATACCTCTTTTCTTTCTTGATAAATAACTCTTTTGAATTAGTGCTTCTGCGGTGGTCGCATCTTGATGTAAACTTCCTCGTCGCAAGGGGGTGTCTCAAAATGACTTTTCAGACACCCCCTTGTCGAATTTATTTCATTCAAACTTCACAAATATAAAGTAATATATTTCTAGAGGTGATGGACATGATGAAAGATGCAAGGCTCCCGTTCATGCTTTTATTTCTTTTCTTTTTAGCAGGTTGTAATGAGCAAGCTTTTACGAAGATTAATCCACATCAATCCTTCGTAGCGTCAGTCAATATTTTAGAACCATCAATCCTCTTCTATGATGGAACAGAGGAAATCGCTAAATGGGAATTTGATAAGGCATATACTGGTGCATCCCTCATAAAAAAGGACCGAATCTTACTATACGGTCATCAATTAGATGAGGCAGATCTTTACGAATTGTCTTCCGGAAGAAAAATTCAAACCATAAAGACTGGTATTGGCACCACGAACGCTTATTATGATGAAGAACAGGAAAAAATCTATTTAACAAATAGCAAAACAAATTCCATATATAGCTACGACGATCAAGGGAAAAAGTTGAAAGAGCTAAAATTAAAAAATTATCCGATGTCCATGACTTCTTATGATGGAAAATTATATATTGTCAATTACAAAGATACTATCCTATCTGTTATTGATATGGATACCTTTGTAGTAGAAGCTGAGTGGGAAATAGAAAAGTCTTCTAATGGCATTATTATTATCCCAGAAGAGGGGGTAGCTTGGGTTGGTGGACATGGAGAAGGAAGTAAATCAAATCAAGCAATAGATGTTTACAATTTACAATCAGGTGAACTACAAAGTGAAATTAACGTTTCCTTAATGCCAGTTGGTTTTTCACGAAATGGTGATACAATTTTTGTTGTAAATCACGGATCGAATGAATTATTTGCTTTTAATCTCCAAGGTGACAGGCTTTGGAATATTGAAGTAGGCGCAAATCCCTTTGTTGTGACGACTTATAAAAATTACCAAGTTGTTGCGGGATACGATGATCACAAACTTTATTTTATTGAAGATCAAAAAATTCAAAAGGCGATTGAGACAAATCAAGGGCCATTTCAGTTATTAGTGAGGGAGGTCGTGAAGTGACTACAGTGTTAATCGTAGATGATGAATTAGAAATGCGCAATTTAATAGAAGTCATGTTATCAAATTCAAACATTAACACATTCGCGGTTTCTAATGGTGAAGAGGCTTATCGGTATATTAATCAATATGATATTGATCTCATTTTGTTAGATGTAATGATGCCAGGAGAAGATGGTTTTACAGTATGCAAAAGAATTAGGGAAATTTCTTCTATTCCAATTATCTTTTTAACAGCTCGAGATGCCAATGAAGATAAAGTAAAAGGATTAACAATTGGCGGTGATGACTATATGGTTAAACCTTTTACAGCCAGTGAGTTAGTTGCGCGTATCCATGCAGTATTACGAAGAACAGGAAACCATATTGAACCTACAAATTATAAATACATCCAATATGGACTCATTAAATTAGACGAAATTGCTAGAAAAGTATATGTTGGCAGCGAGAACGTGCCATTAACTTTAAAAGAATACGAATTGCTCCATTTATTTATGCTAAATCCCAAAACCGTTTACTCCCGAGAACAATTGTTAGAGCGTATTTGGGATATCGATTATGCAGGTGGGACAAGAACTGTAGATACACATATTAAAACATTAAGGTTAAAGTTAGCGAAACATTCGAAGGAAGCAAGCGAATATGTCCAAACTGTTTGGGGTATTGGATATCGCTTTGAGAAAAACAAATGAAAAAGCTCTCTACTAAAATTTGGGGTTTAATCGTTTTATTTCTGCTCGTTACCATTACATTCATGTATGTATTAACGGAATATTTATACGAACAACTATATGTTGAAGATACTGAAACAACGATGATTGAAGTTGGTGAAAAGCTGCTTACAAAATATAAAGGTGGTAAAGTAACAGATCAATTCATTGAAGAGGTTGAAGAGTTTAATACATATTCCAATTTTGATGTGTTTGCAGTTCGCAATCCGAGAGAATTAAGTGCATGTGTTCCGTTTGAAATCGACTATGATGCCTTAATTGGTCCGAATGAGCGTAAAGAATTGTTACTTGGTAATGCTGTTACCAAAATAGGATATGAAGAACGATTTGAACGTCAAATCATTTCGGTAATTATGCCTTTAACCGATCAAAATCGATTAGAAGGTATCATTTATCTGTATTATCCATTAGCTAAAATTAGTGAACTAGCAAATAAAGATGTGTTTATGATAATTGGATGTGCCATCATTTTTTCAGCACTGTTAGGATTTTTTGTTTATGAAGGCATTCGTCATATTATGCGACCTTTGAATGATTTGCAACAGGCTGTGGAAAAAATGTCTGATGGTCATTACGAAACCCGTGTTACCGTTACTTCAAAGGATGAAATTGGGAAACTTTCTGAAGCATTTAATGAAATGGCGGCAAGCATTGAACGGGAAGATGAAGCACAAAAAAACTTCTTAGCAACCGTATCCCATGAATTACGAACGCCCATTAGCTATATGAAAGGATATAGTGAAGCGATTATCCAAAATTTCATTGATGGAAAAGAGAAAGAAGAAGCCATTTCATTAATAGCTCGGGAAGCCAATCGAATGGAAAGGCTAACGAATGAATTACTGGAATTAGCAAGAACGTCTAACGAACAAAAATTTGAATTGTACCCCATTGTGTTAGCTGAAACAATACGTGATGCGATTAGTTTGTTAGAGCAAAAATCAGCAGAAAAAAATATTGAAATCACTACTTCCTTTGATGAAGAAATCATTGTTGAAGGTCATGAAGAAAAGTTGAAACAGATTTTTATTAATACAATTGAAAATGCAATTCGTTATTCTAATAATGATTCAACAATTTCCATTTTGACTAAAATAGTGAAGGGCAATGCCATCATTGAAATTATTGATAGAGGCATTGGAATTCCTGAAAAAGATTTACCTCATATAACAGAACGTTTTTATCGAGTAAATAAAGCGAGAAGTAGTTCTGATGGGGGAAGTGGTTTAGGTTTATCAATTGTTGACCAGCTCGTTAAGCAACATCAAGGAAGTATCAAAATAAAAAGTGAATTAGGGAAAGGTACAACTGTATCAATTTCAATCCCACTGATGGAGGAATAGAACATGAAAAAATGGTTATTTAGTATGGTTGCAGTACCTGTATTATTAATGGGGTGCTCATCAAACGACAAAGAAGTCGATACAAATGATGAACCTGTAGACGTAGAAGCGCTCGAGGTAAAAGTGCATATTTTAACACCTGAAGAAGTAGCGGTAAATGAACCAGTAGAACTTGCTGCACATGTTACACAAAATAATGAAAATGTGGATGATGCAGAATCTGTTAAGTTTGAAGTATGGGAATCAGGATATCGAGATAATGGTCAAATGATTGATGGTAAACTAGATGGTGATGGTGTTTATAAAGCAGAGATTACTTTTGACCATGATGGTGTGTACTATATGTTTGCACATACAACAGCAAGAGGTTTACACGTGATGCCAAAACAGCAACTGATTGTTGGAAACCCTGATATGAGTAAAGTAAAAGAAGATAATAGCAGTGACTCAATGGAAATGGACCATGATACAACAGAGGAACATGGTGAAACAGAACATAGTAGTACAGAAGAACAACACAATCATTAAAAAATACCCCCACAAGTGAGCGATTCTTGTGGGGGTTAATTATTTAAGCGATTTACTTTTAGGTTCAAAAACAAATAGGGATTTACATTAATATAAGCGATTTATTAAAGAGTATTACATTTGTCGCAAGTGCTGCTGTAGCATTCGCTTTGTTCTTCGATTTTTTCACCACACTGTACACAAACTTTATCTGGTAAGTTTTTGAAAAATTCAACAACGTTTTCTAACATAATATTCTCCTCCTTTTTGGACAATCTGTTATATTACTGTTTTCTTATTTAGAATTGTACTATAACAGTTTGCGTTAGTCAACACCAATTTCAAAAAATAATGTAAAATAAAAAATGAAAAATTAAGGGAGTGAAAAACATGTATTTTATTGATAATAAAGGAATTACAGACCCACGCATTAACCTAGCGATTGAAGAATACGTATTAAAAAACATGGATATTGAAAAAGATGATTACCTTCTGTTCTATATCAACCAGCCATCCATCATTATTGGAAAGAATCAAAATACAATTGAAGAAATTAACACAGATTATGTTGAAGATAAGGGAATCATTGTCGTGCGCCGTTTATCTGGTGGCGGAGCAGTATATCATGACTTGAACAATTTAAACTTTAGCTTTTTAACAAAGGATGATGGGGACAGTTTTCATAACTATAAAAAGTTCACACAGCCTGTAGTAGATGCATTGAAAAAACTTGGTGTGGATGCGGAATTGTCAGGAAGAAATGATATTTTAGCAGAAGGACGCAAAGTTTCTGGAAATGCACAATATGCAACAAGAGGACGTATGTTCAGTCACGGAACATTATTGTTCAAGACTGACATTGATGCGGTTGCCTCTGCATTAAAAGTGAAAAAGGATAAAATAGAATCAAAGGGAATTAAGTCTGTACGTTCTCGTGTTGGAAATATCTCAGATTTCTTAAAGGAACCAATGACTGTAGAAGAGTTTCGTATGGAAATTTTAAAATCGATTTTCGGTGGCGAGGAAAATATTCAATATTATGAATTAACCGAAGAAGATTGGGAGAAAATCTATACACTTTCTAAGGAACGTTACCAAACTTGGGAATGGAACTACGGAAAATCACCACGCTTCAATATTCAAAAAACACACCGCTTCCCATCTGGTGGAATTGATATTCGCTTAGAAGTAAATAAAGGCATTATTGAAGAAGCAAAGATTTTCGGAGATTTCTTTGGTGTTGGAGATGTAGAAAAAATTGAAAAACTTCTAATCGGTGTAAGATATGATCGAAGCGAAATTGCAAAAGCCATTGAGGAAGTAGACATTCCACATTACTTTGGTGGAATTACGAAAGAGGATTTCTTACAGTTGATATATTAATATTTATTGGTTTAGAGCACGGCGCAGCTACTTAAGTACATAAAGATTTTTGTAATTGTTGCTTTGCTTTCGTGGAGAAAAAACAACCCTCTCAAATGTGATAGCTATTTTGTGTTTTTCGAAATCGCTATCGGACTAATAAAGTTTTTTTACACCTGCCGCTTACGCTAACTGCGCAGAAAAAGGCATCGCCTCAATCATGTGAGACGATGCCTTTTTTGGTACAATTAAATTATATTAAATTAAATAAAACATAACCCTTAAAGAATAGGAAGTTGGAGGAGGGATGTATTGTGGAGAAGCATCGAATTTTTATTGTTGAGGATGATGTGAAGATAGCTTCACTTTTAGCGGATACGTTGAGGAAGTACCAGTATGATGTGGAAATTGTACAAAACTTTGAGGAGATTGTTGAAGAGTGTTTAGCGTTTAATCCTCATATTGTGTTGCTTGATATAAATTTACCATCCTATGACGGATACTATTGGTGTCGTCAGTTAAGACAGCATACTAAATGTCCGATTATTTTTATTTCTGCTCGTTCCGGGGAAATGGACCAGATTTTTGCGCTGGAAAACGGTGGTGATGATTTTATTACTAAGCCGTTTAACTATGAGATTGTTCTAGCCAAAATTAAAAGCCATCTAAGACGTACTTATGGTGAATATTCAGCGAGGCAGGAAGAACGAACAGTGAAGCTTGGGCAACTTACTCTTTATTTGGAACGAATGGAATTGGTCATAAAAGATGAGGTAATTCCTCTCCAAAAGAAAGAGTGTATTATTTTGGATTTATTAATGGGACAAGCACCTAAAGTTGTAACACGTGAAAAACTGTTGGAAGAGCTTTGGGACGATCAAGCATTCGTTGATGAAAATACATTGAATGTAAATATGACGAGGGTACGAAAAAAATTAGTAGACTATGGCGTGCAGTCAGTTATTGAGACAGTGCGCGGTGCAGGATATCGATTTGTTTTAAGCGCGGAGGAAATGTAGATGGGATTGAAAATATTTATAAAGGAACATCTATCATTTATTATTTTTGAAATTATCCTAGTGCTATTTATTCTCCTCTTATTTTATTTAGATGGGTTCAGAAACATTGATACAGCTATTTATACTATATCCATTAGTCTTATACTGATAATTTCGTTTTTAGGAGTGCGCTATTTTTTAAGACAAAGTTATTTGAATAAGATTACGCAATTACCAACATCAATGGAAGATGCTTTGCAAAAAAATGCAAAAACCGTTGAATATATTGAAACGGAGCGTTATTTACATGAGTTGTACCGAGTATATCAACAAGAAGTACAAGCTTTGTATGCAACTCAAAATCGTCAAGATAAATTTCTAAATCAGTGGATCCATCAAATGAAAACACCTGTAGCCGTACTGGAATTGTTATTACAAGAAGAAGGACCACTTGATCCGACAAGTGTACAAGAAGAAGTGGATCGAATTAAAAGAGGTCTAGAAATTGTTTTAATGAATGCGCGTCTTGAAAAATTTGAAGAAGATATGCAAGTGGAACAGGTATCATTAAAGGATATTGTGACCGCAACAATAAATGAAAATAAACGTTTATTTATTACAAATCGTGTGTTTCCACAAATTGATATTGACCAAAGTATTGTTGTCGCTAGTGATTCAAAATGGTTGAAATTTGTATTAGGCCAATTTATTACAAACGCAGTAAAGTATACGTTTGAACCGAACAAAAAAATCTATGTTGAAGCAAAACATACAGATTCCCATATCCAATTAACTGTTCAAGACGAAGGAATTGGAATCCCAAAATCCGATTTAACAAGAGTAACAAAAGCATTTTTTACTGGTGAAAATGGACGGAAAACTGGGGAATCAACAGGTATGGGGTTGTACCTAGCGAAGGAAATTTGTGAAAAGCTTGGACATGAATTAACGATTGAATCAGAAGTTGGGGTAGGGACAACGATTACACTTACATTTTAGAAGAGGGAGTACATATGCCAATACTACAAGTAAAAGATGTAACCAAAGTATATGAAGGAAAAGTAACGAATCGTGCAATCAATCAACTTAGTTTCGAAGTTGCTAAGGGTGAGTTCCTTGCGGTAATGGGTCCTTCTGGTAGTGGTAAAACAACGCTATTAAATTTAATCTCTACAATTGATAAACCAACGTCTGGTGAAATCATATTTAATTACATAAAACCACAGAATTTAAATAAAACAGAACTTGCCTTTTTTAGAAGACGAGAATTAGGTTTTATTTTTCAAGATTTCAACTTACTCCCGATGTTAACAGTTGAGGAAAATATCGTTTTGCCACTAACTTTGGACAATCAACCCGTTGAAGTAATGGAAGAGCGATTAAATACATTAGTAGAAAGTTTAGGTTTGAAATCATTTTTATATAAAAGACCGAATGAGATATCAGGGGGACAAGCACAAAGAGTAGCTATTGCTCGTGCATTAATACATCGACCAACTATTATTTTAGCAGATGAGCCAACAGGAAATTTAGATTCAAATAATTCCCGTGAAGTACTTGAATTGTTAAGCAAAATTAATAAAGAAAGAAAAACAACGATTGTAATGGTAACCCATGATCCGATAGCAGCCAGTTTTTGTGACCGTGTGTTATTTATTAAAGACGGTGAGTTTTTTAACGAAATTTATCGGGATGACAGACGCCAAACATTCTTCCAACGCATTCTAAATGTACTTAGTCTTTTAGGAGGGGGACAAGTAGGTGACCTTTCATCAATTCGCTTACCGTAACGTCATTCGCAATCTTCGCATCTATGCGGCATTCTTTATGGCTAGCTTTTTTTCTGTTTTTGTTTTCTTTATTTATTCAATGCTCATGTTTCACCCAAAAATTGACCGTGGCTTTTTAGGCAATGTTCCAATACTTTGGATGGTTGTTGCAGAAATCATATTAGTTTTATTTACATGGTTTTTCATCTTTTACTCCATGAAAGCTTTTTTGGAAGCAAGGTCAAAAGAGTTCGGTATTTTGTTACATTTAGGAATGGAACGAAGACAGCTTAGTAAGCTTGTGTTTTTAGAAACAATTATTATCGGTGTCATGTCCATTGTGTTAGGAATCATATTTGGTTACTCATTTTCAAAATTTTTCTTTATGATTGTTCGAGAAATTTTAATGCTAGATGAATTGCCACTCTACCTTTCCTGGGAACCGTTTGTATTAACTTTCGCTGTTTATTTAAGCGCATTTATCGTCATTTCAATGGTTAGTGTCCATTTCTCTCCACAGAGAAAAATTATTGATTTAATGCAAGGACCAAAAGGTGGAAACTATACTGTTACTTACACGAAAACAAGGGCTCTACTTGGGATTGTCCTTATTTTGTTAGGCTACTGGTTATCGATAGTGATGACGAGAACAAGTCTTTACTCCTTCTCAATATTGATACCGATATTAATTACCTTTGGAACGTTTTATTTCTTCTCGGACTCAACGCAATATATTGTTGAAAGTTTAAAGAAGAAAAAAATCGTCTATTGGAAAAATTCTAGAATGCTACCTTTAGCAGAGCAAACCTTTATTTTAAAAAATAACGGGAAGATGTTCTTTGTTGTAACAATGGTTTCGACTCTTGCGTTTTTATCAGTCGGTTTACTATCTACTCTTTCTTCTTATACATCTCAATACGATAAATTGAATCCTTTGGGGTTAATTTATAAAGGGCATATAGATAATCCCTATGAAGGAACTCATGTTTCCACACTTGTTTCACAATTGGAAGAGAGAGGTTTATCGTATCATCTCACTCGATTTACGGTAAAAAAACAAACATCCTCTTATACGCAATATGAAGTGGAAGTGTTTAGGGAGTCGGACATTAATAGTTTGCTGTTTTCTTATGGCTATCCGATGGTGCGTTTATCTGAAGGAGAAGGGATGTTTATTCCTTATACAGAGGAATCTATTAAGAAGTTAAGTAAGAGAACGATTGAAACAGTATTAGTGGAAAATAATATTCCAATAAAAATTGATCAAGTTTACCCGAAACTTATTTTCCCTGGCTCAATTGTTAGTTTGAATTCGATCATTATTAGTGATGAAGATTTTGCTAAGTTGGTAAATCCATATAAAGGTTATCCAAATGTAGAACCGGGGTATCACCTATTTACGTTTGATATTCCTCAATGGATTGAAACGACAGATATTGGTTTGTCTATCCAACAAAACGTTGCTGCTGAATATTTAAAAGACGAGTATTTATTACCATATTATTTTGAAAATGCTGGTCTAAATTATTCTTATATATTATCAACATACTCATTATTCACTTTAGTAGGTCTTTTAGTTGCGGCTGTCTTTTTACTTGCAGCAGGTAGTTTTATTTATTTTAAACTACATACGAACTTAGAAAATGAAAAACGTAAATTTGATGCGTTAAAACGAATGGGTATCTCTGACAATGAGTTGAAAAGTCTTGTAACAAAACATCTATTCCCACAGTTTTTCTTACCGTGGGGTGTGGCGTTAAGCCACAGTTTGTTTGCATTTATCGCCATTCAAAAAGTATTAAAGAATGTTGCAAATATATCCATAGTAAAAGAATTAATCTTTGCTCTTTTATTCCTAGTACTGATACAAGTTATCTATTTTTATTTGATAAGATGGCGATATATTGCCCACGTCCGAGATTAAGAAAAATGCATGTGAAATAGAATAATATTTCATTTTCTTAGGAAAATGTGTAATAAAATACAAAAATTCATTGTTTTATTAATATATCTAATTTATAATGATTAGAAAATGAATACTTATTCATTTCATACTACATAGTAGCTTATTGGGGCTAGTTATGTTGAAAACATGCAAAGGGGATGGGTGTTTTGAATTTAGTTGAAAGAGTTCGTCAAACTGCGATTGAACAACCAGGAAAAGTTGCATATCACTTTTTAGGTCGTGATACTTCATATGGTGAGTTCGAACAGCAAGTCAGTCTATTTGCATCTGCATTACAAGATCTAGGGGTAGAAAAAGGGGATCATGTAGCGTTTTTACTTGGTAATTCACCGCACTTTCTTATTTCGCTTTATGCAACAATGAGAATTGGCGCAACGGCGATACCTGTGAATCCAATGTATACTCCGGATGAGATTTCATACATCATCCAAAATGGTGACGTAAAACTAGTAATTGCTTTAGATATGTTACTACCATTAGTGGAATTAGGGGTAAAGGCTTTCTCACAGGTAGATAAGTATATTATTTGTGAAACAATGCCAGATATTAAAGAGAAATTAGCATCATTGAGCGATGCAGCAAAAGATAAAGTACAACTATTTTCAAAACTTCTTTCGTCAACAACAACAATAGTGGATCCAATGCCTTTAAATGATGAGGATGTAGCAATTATTTTATATACTTCTGGGACAACTGGTTACCCAAAAGGCGCTATGTTAACTCATCGAAATTTATATTCAAATGCGCGGGATGTTAGTGAGTATTTAACAATAAATACAGACGACCGTGTAATTGCGACATTACCTGTATTCCATGTTTTTGCATTAACCGTTGTAGTAAATGCGCCTTTATTAAAAGGAGCAACTGTTTTACTTGCACCAAGATTTAGCCCACAAGAAATATATGAACTTGCTGGTAGTCAAAAAGCTACTGTTTTTGCAGGGGTTCCAACAATGTATAATTTCCTTTATCAACACGAAGGAGATATCAGTAACTTCTCGAGCTTAAGATTAGCCATTTCAGGTGGGGCTCCTTTACCTGTACAAGTCCTTTATGATTTTGAGAAGAAATTTAATGTTAGAGTTTCAGAAGGGTATGGTTTATCGGAAGCTTCACCGGTTACTTGTTTTAACCCATTAGACCGTGAACGAAAAGCGGGCTCTATTGGCACATCCATTGTTAATGTAGAAAACAAAGTAGTGGATGTAAACGGAAATGAAGTACCTATCGGAGAAGTAGGGGAACTCATTGTACGTGGGCCTAACGTGATGAAGGGCTATTACAAAATGCCAGAAGAAACAGAAAATGCTATTCGAGATGGCTGGCTTTATACTGGGGATTTAGCGAAACAAGATGAAGATGGCTATTTCTATATAGTAGATCGTAAAAAAGATATGATCATTGTTGGTGGATTTAACGTTTATCCAAGGGAAGTAGAGGAAGTATTATTCTCTCATCCAAAAGTGATTGAAGCAGCGGTTGTTGGATTCCCAGATCCGAACCTTGGAGAAGCGGTTTGTGCGTTTGTTGTGTTAAAGGATAATACAATTTCAGCAGATGACCTGCGAGAGTATTGTGCACAACATATCGTAAAATATAAAGTTCCAAAAGTCATTGAAATCTTGGACGAGTTACCGAAAAACTCTACAGGAAAAATACTTCGCAGATCTTTAAAAGAAATGCCGATTACTAATTAATGTTTTAGGGGTGTCCAAAAAGTAAAAATTTTTTGGACACCTCTTTCTTACTTGATAATTATTACTTATGAAATATTGTTCTTGCGGTGGTTGTCACCATCCTCGTCACAAAGGAGTTGTCTCAAAATGACTTTTCAGACAACTCCTTTATTGTTTTATCCCTGCTTCTTCCCCTTTCCAAAGTGACAGAAACGAAAGTAAGCTGTAAAATAGGTAAGGATGAAATAGTGAACACCTAGAGAGTGAGGGTATAACAATGACAAAAATGAATGTTGAAAGTTTCAACTTAGACCATACAAAAGTTGCAGCACCATATGTAAGACTTGCAGGAATTAAAGAAGGTAAAAATGGAGATGTCGTTCATAAATATGATGTTCGTTTTAAACAGCCGAACAAAGAACATATGAAAATGGACGCTCTACATTCAATTGAACATCTAATGGCAGAAAATATCCGTAACCATACTGACCATGTTGTTGATATGAGTCCTATGGGTTGTCAAACAGGTTTTTATTTAACAATGATAAACCATGACAACTATGAAGAAGTGCTAACAATTTTAGAAAAAACGTTACAAGATGTGCTTGAAGCAACAGAAGTTCCTGCATGTAATGAAGTACAATGTGGTTGGGCTGCAAACCATAGCTTAGAAGGTGCAAAAGAGTTAGCAAAAGAAATGTTAGAAAAACGCAATGAATGGTCAACAATTTTCGCGTAATCATACACAGAGACTGTCGAATGGGCAGTCTCTTTTTCATTGAAATAATTTATGAAAATCAAAGAGAATAATAAATTGTTGAAAACGCCTTCACAAAATATTAAGGAATTTCTAGTAAACTATTGGTTTTTTGGGAAGGAGATATATAATCATAGTATAATTACTATAGATAAACTATGAACGGGGAATGTCGAGTGGATGTTTTTATTGGAAGACAACCGATATTTAATATAGATGAAGAAGTTGTGGCATATGAGCTTTTATATCGTAACCAGAATATAAACGCCTTTCCAAATACAGCACCTGATGCAGCAACAGTGGATGTATTAGTTAATTACTTTTTATCCATGGGCATTAAAGAAGTGACAAAGGGGAAGCCTGGATTTATTAACTTTACAGAAAATCTATTAATGAGTAATGTAATAGAATTTATCAATCCTTCAAAAATTGTTATTGAGATTTTAGAAAATGTTCCAATTACAAAAGAACTGGTAGATCGGGTAATCGAATTAAAAGAAATAGGCTTTAAAATAGCTTTAGATGATTTTGTTCTTAATAAAGATGTAGTACATTACGATGAAATATTTGAACATACTGACTATATTAAAGTTGACTTTTTATCAACTCCATTATTAGAACGAATGGAAATTGAAAATCGAATTAAACAATCTTATCCACATATTCAATTATTAGCAGAAAAAGTTGAAACAAGAAATCAATTTGATGTTGCGAAACATTCAGGGTACTCATTATTTCAAGGCTACTTTTTTGAACAACCACAAATTATTAAATCAACAGATATTCCATTAAATACACTACAATATTTCCAAGTGATTTCTTTATTGAAGGATGAAGAACCTGATATAAACTTAATTGCAGAAAATATTGAGAGAGATATTTCTTTATCTTATAAACTTTTACAAATAATTAATGAAACAAACAAGCGACAAAAATCCAAAGTTCGATCAATTAAGCAGGCAATTTTATTAGTAGGTTTAACAGAATTACGAAAATTAATCTACCTACTAGCAATGCGTGAAGGGGAATTGAAAAATCATACGGATGTATTTAATGAGCTTGTGAGGACTTCTTTATTAAGAGCGAAAATTTGTGAGCTACTGGCGAAAAATAATAGACAAGAAAATTATTCCGAATATTTTTTAGTAGGCTTGTTTTCACTTATTGATAGTCTATTGAAAAGACCAATGGATGTTATTTTAGAAAAGCTACCATTTTCAGATGAAGTAGCAGATACCATTAGTGGTGTTGAAACAGAAATGACACCTTATTTGGAGCTTAGCATCGCTTTAAGTAAAATGGATTGGGATAATATCGAACGATTAAAACCTCAACTCGGTGTAGACAATGAAAAAACCGAAGCAATCTATAATGAAGCAGCTATTTGGACAGAAAAATCAATGTAAAGGCAAAGGGTTAAAACCTTTTGTCTTTTCTTTTTTTATAGGGGTTTGTTATAATCTTCGACAGATATTATACAAAAATAGGTATGTGGGGAAAAATATGAGTAAAAAAAACGAGAATAAAGTATTAGATTTTACAAAGAATACAATACAGGAATACTTTTATGTACTTCTTGGAGCAGCGGTCATTGCGTTTGGATTTAATGCATTCCTTTTTCCTAACCAAGTAGCTTCCGGAGGCGTTAGTGGAATAAGTACTATTCTAAATGGTCTTTTTGGATGGAATGCAGGGATTGTTCAATACGCATTTAATATACCGTTATTTATTGCAGGTGTTCTAATATTAGGAAAAAAATTTGGTCTTAAATCTTTTATCGGTACATTAGCTTTACCGTTTTTTGTTCTGTTAACAGAAAATATAGATCCATGGACAGATACTCCGTTATTGGCTGCACTATTTGGAGGAATAATTGTTGGATTAGGTATTGGGTTAGTATTTAAAGGGAACGCTTCTACTGGCGGAACCGATTTGCTAGCTCAAATCATTACAAAATATACCGGTCTTACATTAGGAACAAGTGTACTCTTAATAGACGGAATCATTGCAATAAGTGCTGCCTTAGTATTTGACTTAGAAAAAGGATTATATGCCTTAGTTGGTTTATTTGTAACAACGAAAACCATTGATATCGTTCAATTAGGTTTCAGTCAATCCAAAATGGTATATATCATCTCTAGTAAAGAAACTGAATTACGAGATGCCATTTATAAGGAAATCGATCGTGGAGTTACAAAGCTCCCGGTCTTTGGAGGTTATACTGGAAAAGAACGTACAATGTTAATGGTTGTTGTCTATCAAACCGAATTCACAAAGCTGAAACAAATCATCAAATCCGTTGATACATCAGCGTTTGTTATCGTTTCAGACGCTTATGAAGTCATTGGTGAAGGTTTCAAGCGAGTATAATTTTGTTATAATAGGTAATGTAATCCACACAAATGAAATCTGGAGGGGTTCTCATTGAAAAAATCATTATTAGCACTAGTATTCGGCTCTGCAATCTTTTTAGCTGCGTGTGGTGGCGGTGACGATGAAGCAACAAACGACACAAACACAGGTACAAATGATACTGAAACTGAACAAACTACCGATACAGGAAATGACACTGGAACAGATACAGCTTCTGCTAAAGGCGAAGATATTGTAAAAAGCAATTGTACAACTTGCCATGGTGGAAACTTAGAAGGTATGGGTAGTACTCCTTCATTAGCTGACGTTGGAAGCCGTTTATCTGAAGAAGAAATTTTAAACGTTATCTTAAACGGTCGCGGTGGTATGCCAGCTAATTTAATTCAAGGTGAAGATGCTGAAGCAGCAGCTGCTTGGTTAGCACAACAAAAATAATAATGTAAATGTAACGAAGCCAGAAACACTACTGGCTTCGTTTTATTTTTTAAACAAACAGTACCTCATTTTAATACATTCGAACGGTAACATGTTAAAATAGTTACTAAATGTAAAATAAGGTAGGGGAGTATAAATATATGCAAGTCACAACAAAAGACGTAATCGAAAAATTTAATTTAACGTTAGTTAGTGGACATGATGGTGTTGGCCGTTATATTACAACAAGTGATATATCAAGACCGGGATTAGAAATGGCGGGCTACTTTACCCATTATCCAGCCAATCGCGTTCAATTAATTGGCAAAACTGAACTTTCGTTTTTTGAAATGCTCCCAACGGAATTAAAAAAAGAGCGTATGTTTAAGCTTTGTTCTCAAGATACTCCTGCCATTGTCGTATCTCGAAATTTAGATGTTCCAGAAGAATTAATTGTTGCTTCAAACGAAAATAATGTACCCGTGTTAACAACGACAATGCAAACAACAAGATTTTCAAGTAGATTGACAAATTTCCTTGAAAGTAAGCTTGCACCCGTTACTGCTGTTCATGGTGTACTAGTGGACGTTTATGGTATTGGTGTTTTAATCATCGGAAAAAGTGGAGTAGGTAAAAGTGAGACTGCTCTTGAATTAGTCAAAAAAGGACATCGATTAGTCGCTGATGATTGTGTTGAAATCCGCCAAGAAGCGGAAAATTTATTAATTGGAAGTCCACCACCTTTATTAGAGCATTTACTAGAAATTCGAGGAATAGGCATTATTGATATTATGACTCTTTTCGGAGCAAGTGCAATAAGACCTTATAAACGTGTAACCCTTATTATCGAACTTGAAAACTGGAATCCAGATAAAACATATGATCGACTTGGACTCGATGAAGAGAAAATGAAAATTATTGATACGGAAATCACGAAATTAACGATTCCGGTGCAACCAGGTCGAAATGTATCAGTAATTATTGAGGTTGCGGCAATGAACTATCGACTCAAAAAAATGGGTGTGAATGCAGCTCAGGAATTTTCACGAAGATTGGATGAGGTAATTTCCATTCACGAGTTAGAGGATTACTAATATAGGTTTTGGAAGGAGTTATTATGGAGAATATTTTACTTGCAATTGATCCCGTTGCATTTTCTTTAGGACCAATCCAAGTACGTTGGTACGGAATTTTGATTGCGACAGGTATTGTGTTAGCCTATTTCGTTGGTCAAAGGGAGGCAGTGAAACGCGGTCTACCTGAAAACTTTTTAGCCGACATGTTAATTTGGGCAATTCCTATTTCGATACTATCTGCTCGCGCTTATTATGTGATTATGAAATGGGATTATTATTCAGCGAACCCGGGGAAAATCATTCAAATTTGGAATGGTGGAATTGCCATACATGGAGCTTTAATCGGGGCTGTAATTACAGCTTACTTCTTTGCTCGTAGTCGAGGAGTTAGTTTCCTAAAAGTAGCTGATATTGCTGCACCAAGTATTTTAATTGGTCAAATTATTGGTCGCTGGGGCAACTTTATGAATCAGGAAGCTTTTGGAGGCCCTGTTACGCGAGAGTTTTTAGAAAACTTAATGTTACCAAACTGGATTATTGAACAAATGTATATTGAAGAATTAGGTACATATGTTCATCCAACTTTTTTATACGAATCATTATGGAACGTAATTGGATTAATTATTTTAATTTCCCTACGAAAAGTGAACTTACATCGAGGGGAAATATTCTTTACGTACATGATTTGGTATTCAATTGGACGCTTTTTCATCGAAGGAATGCGTACAGATAGCTTATATTTAATTGGTGAATTACGTTCGGCACAAGTCGTATCAATACTATCAATCATCATTGGTTTAGCAGCTATTATTTACAGAAGATGGAAAGTAAGACCGATTGTTCGATACCTTGATCAGGAGCAAACAAAAAAGAACAAGGTAAAGAAACAAAAATAGGGAAGTGATCATCAATGAAGGCATTACTTTTTGATTTCGATGGGACATTACTAGATACAAATGAGTTAATTATTCAAACTTTTATGCATGTTTTAGAGGAAAGATTTCCTGGGCAATATTCGCCAAAAGATTGCATGAAATTTATTGGACCGTCATTAAAAGAAACTTTTGAACAAATAACACCAAACGAAGTAACTGAAATGATTGAGAAATATCGACAATGGAACGCAGCTCACCATGATGAACTTGTAAAAGAATTTGATGGTGTACTTCCAACGTTAGAAAAGTTAAAAGAGCTTGGAATAAAGATGGCGATTGTCTCAACGAAAAGAAGCGATACGATTGAAAAAGGATTAGACCTTATGGGTGCTAAACACTTCTTTGAATTTTGGATTGGTATTGACCATGTACAGCATGTTAAACCACACCCTGAACCAGTTTTATTAGCCATTGAAAAATTAGGGGTAGATAAAGAACATGTCATTATGATTGGTGACAATTATCATGATATCGAAGCAGGAAAAAATGCGGGTGTGAAAACAGCCGGTGTTGCATGGGCGTTAAAAGGTGAAGAATTCTTAAGACAGTTTAACCCTGATTATATGTTGAATAATATGTCCGATTTATTAACGGTTGTGAAGGAGTTATAAATGTATGAGGAAAACGGAGCGATATCCAGTACAAGGTGCAAACTCATTATGGAAAGTATATAAAACTGTTTCATTTTGGAAAGTAGTTAAATGTTTCATTTTTATTCAAATAGGGCGAGTTACTCCATCTATGGCTTTAAAAAATTGGATTTATCGAACGTTTTTACATATGAAAATTGGTGAAAAAACTTCTTTAGCGTTAATGGTGATGCCGGATTCTATGTTTCCTGAAAGAATTTCGATAGGGAACAATTCAATTATTGGCTATAACACCACAATCCTTGCCCACGAATATTTAATAGATGAGTATCGTTTGGGCGATGTGAAAATTGGCAGTGAAGTAATGATTGGCGCAAATTCAACCATTCTTCCAGGTGTAGAAATTGGGGACGGGGCAATCGTTTCTGCTGCAACCCTCGTTCATCGGGATGTTCCTGCAGGTAGTATGGTGGGAGGCAATCCGATGAAAATTATCTATACTGCGGAACAAATGGCAGAACGAAAAAGAAATAAGAAATAACGAATCGACTTAAGGACATAGCAATTGTTCTTAAGTCTTTTTTTATTTTAATGAGACTTCATTATGTTCATTATTCTATTAAAAATATCAGTCTATTAGGAATATTTTTGTAGACTGTTTGAATTTTGAATCTTTTCTTTCAATAAAAGGTATAATTGAGTTTGAATAAAGTAAGACCGTCAATTGTAAATAAGTACATAATCATTGACGAATAGATGAGGATTGGTTAAAATTACTTTCATATACTAATTCTCTAGTACTCTAGTACGTTAAAGTAAAAATGGTAGGATGTGGATTTTGATGTCTTCGTTAAAAATGTTTGAAAAACCACTTGGGATGCGTGATACATTCCCAGTAATATATGAAAAAATCGAAACGGTTCGACAAACTGGACGTGAATTTTTGCGAGCGCGTGGATATGACTTTATTGAAACGCCAAGCTTAGAATATTTTGATACAGTTGGTAAAGCATCTGCAATTAGTGATGCATCTCTTTTTAAATTAGTAGATAGTCAAGGTAACACACTTGTACTTCGACCAGATATGACAACACCAATTGCGCGTGTTGCAACATCTAAATTATTAAAAGAAAAAATTCCTTTACGTCTTGCATATTTTGCTAACGTGTTCCGTGCACAACAAACTGAAGGTGGCCGACCAGCTGAGTTTGGACAAATGGGCATTGAAATTATTGGTGATAGTACGGTCTTTGCTGATGCAGAAGTCATTATCACTGCAATTCGTTTAATTCAAGCATTCGGAATTGAATCATTTAAAATTACGATTGGTCATGCAGGTGTATTAAACTGCATTTTAAAAGATTATACAGAAAGCGATGAACAAGCTAGTACATTACGAAAACTACTAGTGGATCGAAATTATGTAGGATTTGAAGAAGCGGTAGAGACATTCCATTTACCGAAAACAAAATCAGATGCATTGCTACAATTTATTAATGAAGCAACGACTTTTGCATCGATTGAAGAAATTGAAAAATACGTTCGTAAAAATGATGCGTTAGAATATATGCAACAATTAGTGGAGTTAATTAATGCAGCAGATTTATCTGAATATGTAGCACTTGATTTTACCCTTTCAAGCCATATGAACTATTACACTGGTATGTTGTTTGAAGTGTTTGCTGACGGAAGCGGTTTTGAATTAGGAAACGGTGGACGTTATGACGGTTTACTTCACCATTTTGGAAGTGAAGTAGGGGCAACTGGATTCGGTATCCGTGTTGATCGATTATTAGAGGTTCTTCCTTCACAAGAAGCTGAAGATGTAACAGTTGCGGTAATTTTCAATGACTTAGAGTATATGAAGGCTCTACAAGTTGCAAATCGTTTACGTGAAGAAGGAAAACGCGTTACGTTGCAATCGAAAAAAGGATTAATTAATGAAGAAGCATTTACGAAACAATTCGATCAGGTTGTTTATGTTAGCCAGGAGGATTTAGCATAATGGATGAATTAACTATTGCAATGCCAAAAGGGCGAATTTTTGAAGAAGCATATCAAATGTTAATCGATGTAGGGTTTAATTTACCAGAAGAAGTAGAGATGTCTCGTAAATTAATGATTGAAATCCCTGAAGAGAAAATTCGATTCATTTTGGCAAAACCAACAGACGTACCAGTATACGTAGAACATGGTGTAGCAGACATCGGAATTGCTGGGAAAGACACTCTATTAGAACAAAAAAGAAATGTTCATGAATTACTAGATTTAAAAATTAGCCAATGTTATATCGCATCGGCTGGATTACCAAATACAAAAATGAACGAGATTGCTCCACGTATCGCGACAAAATATCCAAATATTGCGATGAACTATTATAAAGAAATTGGAGAACAAGTGGAGATCATTGAGCTAAATGGTTCGATTGAATTAGCACCAATGATTGGTTTAGCCGATCGAATTGTGGATATCGTTTCAACTGGACGCACACTAAAAGAAAATGGCCTTGTTGAATATGAACATATTACAGATGTTTCATCTCGATTAATTGCTAATCCTGTAAGCTACCGTATGAAAAGTGCGCGGATTCAAGAATTAGTAACTCGTTTAAAAAAATTTGTTAATTAGAGAGAAGGACGACTTGTGAAAATTACAAAATTAACAAACAACATTTCTTTAAAAAGACAACTTGAAGGTGGAAATGAAGAACAATTAAAAACAGTTCGCAACGTTCTTCAAGATGTACGTGAAAATGGCGATGAAGCTCTTCGAAAATATAGTGAAATGTGGGACGGCATTAAACTTGACGACTTCCGCGTTTCTCAAGAAGAAATTGAGGAAGCTGTAGCAAACTTCGACGAACAATTAAAACAAGATTTAGAAGAAGCAGCAGCAAACATCCGATATTACCATGAAGCACAAAAAAGAGATGGCTATAAATTACCTTTAGCGAATGGATCTTGGTTAGCGCAACGTATTATTCCATTAGATGCAGTTGGATTATATGTACCTGGTGGCTCTGCTGCATATCCATCCTCTGTATTAATGAATGTAATCCCAGCTCAAGTGGCAGGAGTAGAGCGTATTGTTATTACTTCACCAGCAGGAAAAGATGGCAAACTACCATCTGCAGTATTAGTGGCTGCATCCATTTTAGGAGTAAATGAAATTTATAAAGTGGGTGGTGCACAAGCAATTGCTGCACTAGCTTACGGAACAGAGTCAATTGCACCAGTTGATAAAATTACTGGCCCAGGAAATATTTACGTAGCGTTAGCAAAACGTGAAGTATTTGGGGAAGTAGCCATTGATATGATTGCAGGTCCAAGTGAAATTGCCGTTCTTGCAGATGATTCAGCATATGCAGATGAAGTGGCAGCTGACCTATTATCACAAGCAGAGCACGATGCATTAGCATGTGCGGTATTAATTACAACAAGTGAGAAACTAGCGAATGAAGTTGCTGAAGAAGTGGAAAAGCAATTATGCGAACTACCACGTGAAGCAATTGCACGAAAATCGATTGAAAACTTTGGTCATATTTATATTGCCGAGTCAATGGAACAAGCGATTGAAGCAGTAAACTCATTAGCACCTGAACATTTAGAAGTCGTTACAGAAAATGCAGAAAGCGATGCAGAAAAAATCCGCCATGCTGGAGCAATCTTTGTAGGTCGTTATAGCTCTGAACCAGTAGGAGACTATTTTGCAGGAACGAATCACGTTTTACCGACAAATAGCACAGCACGTTTTGCAAGTGGGTTAAATGTAGATGACTTTATTAAACGTTCCAATGTTGTTTATTACAGTGAACAAACATGGCAAGAAAGTGCACCGAAAATTGCACGACTTGCTCGAATGGAAGGATTAGAAGGACATGCCCGTGCAGTTGAATCCCGTGGCTGGACTAAAGGAGATAAGTAAAATGACAGAATTTAAACGTAGATTTGCAACAATTGAACGTAAAACAAACGAAACAAAAATTGCTGTCGAAATCGATTTAGATGGTGATGGACAAGCAGAAGTAAATACAGGTGTACCGTTTATGGACCATATGCTTGATTTATTTTTAAAGCACGGTTTATTTAACGGTAAAATTATTGCAGATGGCGATACACACATCGATGACCACCATACAACAGAAGATATTGGGATTGTATTAGGTCAAGCGATTCGTGAAGCGTTAGGTGATAAAAAAGGCATTAAACGTTATGGGAATGCTTTTGTGCCAATGGATGATGCATTAGCTCAAGTGGTAATCGATTGTTCAAATCGTCCACATCTTGAATATCGCGTAGAGCCAGCATTAACGCAAAAAGTTGGCACTTTCGATACAGAGCTAGTACACGAATTTTTATGGAAATTTGCCCTTGAAGCTCGTATGAATGTCCATGTGATTGTTCCTTATGGTCATAATACACATCATATTATAGAAGCGATTTTTAAAGCGTTAGCTCGTGCAATAGATGATGCGGTGCAAATTGACCCTCGTGTGAAAGGTGTACCGTCAACGAAAGGACTTTTAACATGATAATTGGTGTAATTGATTATGGAATGGGTAATTTATTCAGTGTTGAACAAGCATTAAAACGTTTGAATTGTGAAGTGATTGTTTCAGCAGATTCTAGCACATTAGCTGCTACAGATGCCTTAATTTTACCAGGCGTTGGAGCATTTCCAGATGCAATGAAACGTTTATCTGAAACAGGTTTAGATCAGTTTATTCGCCAGCAAGTAGATGCGAAAAAACCACTCCTTGGCATTTGTTTAGGAATGCAATTATTGTTTGAAGAAAGTGAAGAAGTGGCGCCAACAAAAGGCTTTGGCTACTTTAAAGGGAAAATTACAAGATTCTCTGGTGAAAGCGAGTTTGGAAAATATCGTGTACCACATATGGGGTGGAATACGTTAGAGTTTCAATCATTACCAACTTGGTTAGAAAACAAAACGTTACCTGAAAGTAAATATGTTTATTTTGTACATTCCTTCTACGGTGCAAATATCGATCGAGAACAATTAGTAGCGAGTGCGGATTACTTCGGTGTTGAAGTTCCAGGTGTTGTACAAGCAGGTTCTGTTTGTGGCATGCAGTTCCACCCTGAAAAGTCAGGAGAATTCGGCGTGTTTTTACTTGAACAATGGCTAAATGGTGTGGAGGTGCTAGCATGTTAACAAAACGCATTATTCCTTGCCTTGATGTAAAGGAAGGCCGAGTTGTAAAAGGTATTCAATTTGTAGAACTACGAGATGCGGGAGACCCTGTTGAACTAGCAAAATTCTACGATGAACAAGGTGCAGATGAACTAGTATTTTTAGATATTTCCGCTTCCCACGAAGGCCGTGAAACGATGGTCGATGTTGTAAGACAAACGGCTGCAACCCTTGCCATTCCTTTTACAGTAGGTGGAGGTATTCGTACGTTAGATGATATGAAACGAATCCTACGAGCTGGAGCAGACAAAGTTTCTGTTAATACTTCTGCTTTAGAAAGACCAGAGCTCATTAAAGAAGGTTCTGACTTCTTTGGTGCACAATGTATTGTTGTTGCTATCGATGCGCGTTACAGTGAAGAAGATGGAACTTGGATGGTCTATACGCATGGTGGACGTAACAAAACGAATTGGCAAGCAGTTGAATGGGCAAAAGAGGCTGTTCGTTTAGGTGCGGGTGAAATTTTATTAACAAGTATGAACCAAGATGGTGAAAAGTCTGGTTTTGATTTAGCATTAACAAAAGCAGTACGTGACGCTGTAACTGTACCAATCATCGCAAGTGGTGGTGCAGGGAATGCAGAACACTTTGTAGAAGTTTTAAAAGACGTGGATGCGGATGCAGCATTAGCAGCTTCAATCTTCCATTATAAAGAGACAAGTGTTGCAGAAGTGAAAGCACACCTTAGAGAAAAAGGAGTATGTGTAAGATGATAGAAGGATTAAAGTTTGACGTTAAAGGATTAATCACTGCAGTTGTACAAGATGCACAAAGCAAAGAAGTATTAACTGTAGCTTATATGAATGAAGAGTCTTTACAAAAAACAATTGAAACAGGTGAAACTTGGTTCTTCTCTCGTTCTCGTAACGAGCTATGGCACAAAGGAGAAACAAGTGGCAATACGCAAAAGGTTGTTTCAATTAAAACAGATTGTGACAAAGATGCATTAGTAGTTGAGGTTTTACCTGCAGGACCTGCATGTCACAATGGCACAACTTCTTGCTTCACAGAAACAGTAGTAGAAAACGAACGCGTTGGATCACTTGATATTATTGATGAACTAGTAAACGTTATTCGTCAACGTGAAATTGATATGCCAGAAGGAGCTTACACTACATACTTATTTGACAAAGGAATCGATAAGATTTGTAAAAAAGTTGGAGAAGAAGCAACTGAGGTTGTCATTGGTGCGAAAAATCGTGATGCAGAAGAAGTGAAATGGGAAGCTGCAGATTTAATCTATCACTTATTAGTATTATTACAAGAACAAAAAATCAATGTTTATGACGTTCTTGGCGTACTTAAAACTCGTCACGAAGAAAAAAGAGCAAGTACGAAAAAATAGGTTTGAAAATAGATGATTCCGAACATGATTATAATGACTATTAACATAATTGTGTTATAATAAAATCAATTGTCAAAGGAACGTACTAAGATACGTTCCTATTTTCATGTTCGGAGGATTTAACTTGGAGAAAAAGCGTCAAAAAGAAAAAACGAATAATGTTGTTACATTTATTCCAAATGGCGAATATTACTTTAATAAAGCATTAAAGGCCATTGATAAAGATCAAATGGATAAAGCTTATAAATATATGAAGCGTGCTGCAGAGCTCAGTCCAGATGACGCCCATGTGTTAATGCAATTCGGCATATTAGAGATGGAAGCGCAAAATTTCGAAAAAGCATATGAACTGATACATACTGCTTATAGCCTTGAACCTAGTGAAGCGGAACATGTTTTCTTTTTAGCTGAAATCTCAGGTTGCATCGGATTAATGCGAGACGCTCAAAAATATGCAGAAATGTACTTACAAATGGAACCAGATGGAATGTATGTGCAGGAAGCAGAAGATATTTTAGAATTCGTTCAATTTGAAGAAAATGAAGTAGAATTTTTAGACGATGATGAATCGCAAAAATTGATTGCACAAGAAAAAGCACGACGATTAATGGAAGATGGAAATTTTCCTGAAGCGATTGAAGTGTTAGAACAAATAATAGAAACGTATCCCGATTTATGGCCAGCCTATAATAATTTAGCTTTGGCTAATTTTTATGTTGGCGAAACAGAGCAATCTAGAGCACTATTACATAACGTTTTGAGAGAAAATCACGGCAATTTGCATGCTCTTTGTAATTTAACAGTCGTTGCGTATTATGAAAAAAATGAAGAAGAACTACAAGCATTGCTAGAGATTTTAAAGAAAATCAATCCATACGATTGGGAAAATCGTTATAAATTAGGGGCTACACTTGCACTTGTCGGTCAATATGAGTTGGCTTACAAATGGCTACAAAGTATGAAAAAACGTGGCTTTTCTGGGGATGCTGGTTTCTATTTCTGGTTAGCACAATCTGCTTATTTCAGCGGTCGTGAAGAAGAAGGGAAAGCAGCATGGAGAATTCTTGTGGAAATGGATCCTACTAAGGAAGGGTTAGAACCATGGGGCAATCTTTCAGAAGAAGTAAATATCGATTCTTTAGAGCAAAATCGTGAATTCATCATTGAAAAAATTAATAGTAAATACAGTGCTCATCGAATGTTTGGCTTCTTTTTATTAAGTAAATCAGCTCATAAACAGGAAATCATTGCACATCCTAAATTAATCGATCTTTCAAAATACAGCGGCATCGAAAAACTATGTCTTGCCTATGCACTACAACATTCATTTAACCAAAAAAATGAGCTGGAAAAATACTTTGTTCGTTCTATGGAAGTTGCTGAAGATCTGTACAACAAAAGTGGATCGATTACCATCGAATCACAGTATTTATTCCAAATGTGGTTTGTGCTATGTGAAAGAGCGTTAAAAGAAGGCTATGAATTTAAAAATATTAAAGCTTTGGCTGCATCTGTCGAGTATATGTTTTACTCTACGATAAATAGCGAAAAAATTACTAAAAAACATTATGCAGAAAAATATAGTATTTCCGTTTCAACTTTATCGAAATATATTGAAGAACTCGTTCAATTTTTACCTTTTGATTCTAAGTAGGCTAGGCAAACTATTTGAAGTTACAAACTAATTGGCATAGGATTAAAGTGGTAAATGTAGTTAAAGACGTAGGATATCTTCAAATTGGGAGGCTTTTTTCATGGCAGAAGAAAAAATTTATGACGTAATTATTATCGGAGCAGGTCCTGCAGGGATGACAGCAGCGGTTTATACATCACGCGCAAATCTTTCTACATTAATGATCGAGCGCGGTATCCCTGGTGGACAAATGGCAAATACAGAAGAAGTTGAAAACTATCCAGGCTTTGAAACAATCTTAGGCCCTGAATTATCTACAAAAATGTTTGAACATGCGAAAAAATTCGGAGCAGAATACGCTTATGGTGATGTAGCAGAAATCATTGACGGCGAAGACTATAAAGTGATCAAAGCTGGTTCAAAAGAATATAAAACACGTTCTATCATTATCTCAACTGGTGCGGAATACAAAAAAATCGGTGTACCTGGTGAAAAAGAACTTGGTGGACGCGGTGTAAGTTATTGTGCAGTATGTGATGGAGCATTCTTTAAAAACAAAAATCTTGTTGTTATTGGTGGGGGAGACTCTGCTGTTGAGGAAGGTGTTTATTTAACACGTTTCGCAAACAAAGTAACAATTGTTCACCGTCGTGATAAACTACGTGCACAGAAAATTTTACAAGACCGTGCCTTTGCAAATGAAAAAGTTGATTTTATTTGGAATCATACGATAAAAGAAATTAACGAAAAAGATGGCAAGGTAGGTAGTGTGACGCTTGTATCCACTGTTGATGGCAGTGAGCAAGAATTCCAAACAGACGGAGTTTTCGTATATATCGGAATGGACCCATTAACTGCACCATTTAAAAACTTAGGCATATTAAATGAACAAGGTTATGTTGTGACTGATGAGAAGATGCAAACTTCTGTGAAGGGTATCTTTGCAGCAGGGGACGTACGTGATAAAATGCTTCGTCAAATCGTGACTGCAACAGGCGATGGAAGTATCGCTGCTCAATCAGCACAAGTATATGTAGAAGAGTTAAAAGAGAAAATTAGTCAATAGTAATATGCTTTTAATTATTCTGTAACTTCGTTGCAACAATGTGCAAGTATAATAAGGGAAATGAAACCATAACCCCCTTTTATTAACATAGAATTTTGGTTGCCTCCATTCTTTGGAAGCAACCCTTTTTTTGTTTAGAAAAGCGAAGCGCGTTCGTTTAGCCGTGACAGAAACTGGAGACTTCTGACAAGTGTGCTCGCACACGCAGGAAGAAGTCGAAGTTTCCGAACGGCTAACGCGCGTAGCTAGACAATAGAAAAGCGGAGAACGCTCGTCCAGCTCTTGACGGCACTGGCCGACAAAAACGCCACATCACGTGGCATTGTCGGCACTTGTACATCCGTGTACTGCGGAGACTTCCGACTAGCGTGTTTACACGCGTCGGAGGAAGTTGAAGTGTCCGAAAGAGCTAGCGTTCGCAGCTAGACAATAAGAAAAGCGGAGGCGGCTCGTCCAGGCTCGACACGCGCTGGAGACTTCGACAAGAAGGCGCTCTTTGCCTTCGTAGGAGGAGTTGAAGCGACGCGAGAGCCTAGCCGCCGCAGCTGGACAAAAGAAAAGCGAAGCGCGTTAGTTTAGCTCCGAAAGCAACTGGAAGAATCGCCTTCAAGGGCAAAAAGCGCCCTTTTGTCAATAAGAAAAGCAAAACGCAAAACGTTGCTAAACTCCATCCCCGCTTTTCTAGGCATGTCTAATAATTTAAAAACGTATTATTTTGTAACGGAGTTATTTGAACAGGTATAATGTAATAATAGGAGTAACCAATGATTTGAGGTGTTATTATGCAAAGGATCGCAAATTTATTAGCAATTCAAGACGGAAAAGTATTACTATTAAAGAAACCAAGAAGAGGTTGGTATGTTGCTCCGGGTGGAAAGATGGAGAGCGGTGAATCGATTTATGAAGCTGCGACACGAGAGTTTTTTGAGGAAACAAATGTAACGCCAAAAAATGTTCATTTAAAGGGTATCTATACAATGGTCATTAAGGATGGCGAAGAGCAAGTGGACGAGTGGATGCTGTTTACCTTTGTTGCTCATGGAATAGAAGGAGAACCTTTTAAACAAACAAGAGAAGGTGTACTCGAGTGGCATCCTATCGAAAGTATTCATAAACTACCAATGGCTGAAGGTGACCGTGTAAACTTGCTTTTTGCAGCACTAAATGAAGGCACACAATACGGCACATTTGTTTATACAAAGGATTTTGAACTATTAGCACAGAAAATACAAAATTCAAACGAACTAAAATAGAGGAGATGATCATCATGGGTAATAGTAAAAACTATACACATGAGGTAGTCATTATAACAGGAATGTCAGGGGCGGGGAAAACAGTTGCTGTTCAAAGCTTTGAAGATTTAGGGTATTACTGTATCGATAATTTACCCCCTGCGTTATTAACAACATTTTTAGCCTTAATGAAAGAATCGGAAAGACACATTACTCGTATCGCAGCAGTGATGGATATGCGTGGTGGTGAATTTTTTGATTCATTAATCGATGCACTCGATTTACTTGAGAAAGAAACCTATGTTCATACTCGTGTTCTATTTTTAGATTCTGACAATGAAACATTAGTAAGAAGATATAAAGAAACTCGAAGATCACATCCTCTAGCCCCAACAGGATTACCACTGGAAGGGATTAAAAAAGAACGAGAACTGCTTGCGGAATTAAAAGGCCGAGCAAAATTTGTGTACAACACTTCGAACATGAAACCGCGGGAATTACGAGAACGAATTGGAAAAGAGTTCTCGAATTCCGGTAGTCCGAAATTTTCAATTAATGTTATGTCTTTCGGGTATAAAAACGGAATTCCGATTGATGCTGACTTAGTTTTTGATGTGCGTTTTTTAACAAACCCTTACTATGTGGAGGAATTGCGTCCTAAAACAGGTTTGCAAATGGAGGTCTCTTCATATGTGTTAGCATCTGAAGAAACACAAGAACTCATTGTTAAACTAACAGACTTATTTAAATTTATGATTCCTCAATATATTAATGAAGGGAAATCACAATTGGTAATTGCTTTTGGCTGCACGGGAGGACAGCACAGATCTGTCACATTAGCAGAATATTTTGGTGAACTATTAAGTAGTAACTATCAAACTGCTATTACTCATCGTGACATCAATCGTAGAAAGGATTGAAGTAATGAAAAAAAGAAAACCGAATGTCGTGGTCATTGGGGGAGGTACAGGACTATCAACGATGTTACGCGGATTAAAAACATATCCGTTTAATATCACAGCAATTGTAACCGTTGCGGATGATGGCGGTTCATCTGGACGTCTTCGGGATGACTACGATATTCCTCCACCTGGGGACATACGAAATGTGATTGCAGCATTATCCGATACAGAACCACTTGTTGAACAAATGTTTCAGTATCGTTTTTCCCAATCAGTTGATTTAGGTGGACATTCCTTAGGCAATTTAATGCTTACTGCTTTAACAGACATTACTGGAGATTTTAGTCATGCGATTGCAGAGATGAGTAAAGTACTTAAAGTTCACGGAAAAGTAATCCCAGCTGCCAATAAAAAAGTGACATTGCATGCAGAATTAATCGATGGAACGATTATTGAAGGGGAATCGAAAATCCCGAATTCCCATTTACCAATAAAGCGAGTATATTTAACACCAAACAATGTAAAGCCGCTTCCTGAAGCAATTCGTGCTATAGCAAATGCAGATTTTATTCTAGTAGGTCCTGGTAGTTTATATACTAGTATTATTCCAAACTTATTAGTACAGGAAATTGGTCAGGCATTGGTAAAAGCTAAAGGAAGAAGAATCTATATTTGTAACTTAATGACGCAAAAGGGTGAAACCATTCATTACCGTGCAACGGATCATGTGCAAGCAATCTATGATCATGTTGGAATGCCATGTTTAGATGCGATTTTAGTGAATAATATAGAACTACCACTTCCGATAAAAGAAAACTATAAAGAAGAGAATGCAGAACCGGTTAAATTTGATATAGATAAATTAAAAAATATGGGGCTTGAAGTCATTCAGAAGGAAATTGCAATAATCCAAACAGGTGCAGTAAGACATGAAGCAGGAAAAATTGCACAATGGTTATACGATTATGCATCGAACAATAATGTTAAAAGTTAACAAACATCTATGAACTAATTTTTGATATGATATTATTCGGCATACATATTGGGTAGTGTCAAAACTTCTATGAAAAATTGAAAAACACAAGGTATTGGGCGATAAGTACTCTCCGAACGAGGGGACAATCGCTCTTGACAAACATTCCGAAAAGGTTGCGCCCATATTTTTGAGGGCGAAGGGGAAAAAGTAGGCACACCAAATAACCCTCGCCAAATACCAATTTTAACCTTTTCTCCATTCGGTTTGTCAAGAGTTCGCTACGCCGATTGTCATTCGTATGTAGTTATTTGAGGGCTCTGCTAAAAAAAGTAGGCTGCGGTTATTTCGTTAACTCCAATTGGGCCAGTTCAATCAGTTTTGTCCAACGTGCTGGCATATGTGGCATCTGGTCCAACTCTGGAATCATGACCGGCACACGCTTTTCCAGCTTTGCATGCGGTCGAAGGAAATTAAAATAGGCCACAAACATCGTCACAAACGATACCGAGCCAGCTTCGGAACCAAAGCCTGTTGTCGCACGGTAATGCCCTTTAAATGTCCGGTTTAGACGTTCGATAATTTGTTTCAACCAACGATATTCGGCTGACACTGGATCTTCGTTCGTTAAGCCTATCACTTGTGTCACATCAAACCAAATGTCATGTTGTGCGAAAAAGTGTTGTGCTAATAAGTAAATGGGGTTGCCATCCACGATTAAATTCAGGTTTTCGGGAATCTCCTTGAACTTTTGTAAAACATCATCGATTGCTTTAATGGCAGACAATGTATCGCGATTAGGCGAAACACGGTAAGAGAGAATAACTTTTTTCGCCGCATCAAAGAAAAAGAATAAGTAATGCCATTTCCCATTAACCCGAATATACGTTTCGTCGCCACAAAATTGATCGGACAGTTCATAAGGATAACCATCAACGAAGGGCTTCATCAAGATGGAGACACTGTTCACGTAATTTAATATCGTTTGATGTGAAATGGAAACATTATGTATGTCTTGCATAATCGCTGCTGTTTTCCGTGCTGAAATACCGTAATTCACATGGTATGTCAAAATCAATCCAAGTGTATGGGATGACGTATGAATCCGTGATAAATCTACACGTGGTTTTACTGGTGATGCTGGAGATAAAGGTTGATAATCAAACAAAAATTCACGATAAATATAACGCACTTTAAACGCCTGTGGATCTTGTTTAAATCGGGTCTTTTCTTCCTTACTCATTCGACCTATATTGGATAAATAATAGGAACACTGATTACTTTTACACTTCCAAATGTGAAAATCTTTTCGCTCTTTAATTTTCTCTAAGGTCTTCATACAGTGGGGGCAACGAAGAATAGCCTCTTTCTGATAGCGACTTTTTTGATTAAATAAGCAATCACATACCTTACATTGATATTGTCCTTTTGCACCATTATTCGCATACAAATACGAGGAAGGTGCACCACACTTAGGACAACAGAGGTTTTCAGGTACTTTTGATTTGGACTTGGCGTGTCGTCTTACAGGCTTTAATTCTTTGCCATGTTCATGGAAGTAGGCGATTAGTAAATCCTGAAAGGATGCTTTTTCAGGTTGATACAGAATGGGTAACTTATCAACTTGTAACTTGCGGTATTCTTTATTAATTGGCTGTTCAGGACGCACACTTCCAACAGCCTTACCAAATATTATCACCATTAATATTTTAATTATTTTTTCTTGGTACTTGATAAATTCAATTAAATACGCTAATAATTGAGGGTACAAACTTGTCACTTCCTTTTTGGGTAGTTTTGTGTGTGGTAACCTCAACTAACACCAAAATCCAGGGGGTGGCAAGTTTTTTTGCGTAAAAGACTATAAAACCAACGATTATTAGCGATTTATATATATAAGTTTTGACAATACGACATATTGAAAGGGGGGGAAGAGATGTCATTTGCTTCCGAAACAAAAAAAGAATTAACTCAAATAGAAGCTGATGATTCCAGTTTAAAATCTGAAGTTTCTGCACTCATTCGAATGAATGGTACATTATCATTTACTAATCGACAACTGAGTTTAGACGTTCAAACGGAAAATGCTGCGATTGCAAGACGTTTATATACAATCGTAAAAAAGTTATATCCTTATAATGTCGAGCTATTGGTTCGTAAAAAGATGCGATTAAAGAAAAATAATGTATACATTTGTCGTATCCGTGAAGGTGCTCGTGAAATCCTATCTGATTTAGATATCTTGTCAATAGATTTTCAATTGAATCATACAATATCAAAATCGATATTAGGGAATAAAAACCAGAAACGTGCTTATTTGCGTGGAGCATTTTTGGCAGGTGGCTCTGTTAACAACCCTGAAACATCATCATATCATTTAGAAATCTACTCTTTATATAAAGAACATGGTGAAGCCTTAGCTGACTTAATGAATCAATTTAATCTTAATGCTAAGACAATCGAGCGGAAAAAAGGATTTGTGACCTATTTAAAGGAAGCAGAAAAGATATCCGATTTCTTAGGGATTGTTGGTGCGACAACAGCAATGTTAAAGTTTGAAGATGTTCGAATTGTCCGTGATATGCGTAACAGCGTAAATCGTATTGTAAACTGTGAAACAGCGAACCTGAACAAAACAATAGGTGCAGCAATACGACAAGTTGAAAATATCCGTTTTATTGACAATGCTATTGGATTAGACCAACTCCCAGAAAAATTGCGTGAAATTGCAAGATTACGAGTGGAATATCAGGACGTAACATTAAAAGAACTTGGTGAGATGGTGTCGACTGGTACAGTAAGTAAGTCAGGTGTAAATCATCGCTTACGAAAAATTGATGAAATTGCTGATGCATTAAGACGTGGAGAAATGATAAAATAATATATTTCAAATTTGTAGGAATCTAAGATTGTTCTTTTCATACATTTTAGATAAGATTATATTATACAGATGATCGGTATGAAAGGGAGTATCGTAAATGGTTGAGACCACAGTGGAAGTAAAATTAAAAACTGGTTTACAGGCACGTCAAGCAGCCTTATTCGTGCAAGAGGCAAATCGCTATAAATCAGAAGTGTATTTACAAAAAGAAGAGAAAAAAGTAAATGCAAAATCCATTATGGGTATTATGAGTTTAGCTATCGCTAGAGGCACAGCTGTCACTTTAATTGCTGATGGCAAAGATGAGTCAGAAGCCATTAAAGGCCTAGCAACTCTAATCGAAAAAGAAGAATAATGTATTTTATTTTGAAAACGCTCGCAAAAAAGGAGGTGTCTATAATAGACACCTCCTTTTTCTGCGCCGAAAGCATAGCGACAGGCGCAAAAAGTCGTAAGGGATATGTCTTGCACTGAAAGAGACACCACCTTTTTCTGCGCCGAAACAAAAAATTGGTGAAGAAAAATTCATTTCTTCACCAATTGATAGGATATTATTCTTTTTTATCAGAGCTGCGTTCAATGATATGGTCAATTAAACCATACTCTTTTGCGTTTTGTGCAGTCATGAAGTTATCGCGGTCAGTATCTTGAGCGATTTTTTCTAATGGTTGACCAGTACGTTCAGCTAAAATTCCGTTTAACTTGTCGCGTAAGAATAAAATACGTTTAGCTGCGATTTCGATTTCTGTAGCTTGACCTTGAGCTCCACCAAGAGGTTGGTGAATCATTACTTCAGCGTTTGGTAAAGCAAAACGTTTACCTGGTTCACCAGCAGCAAGTAAGAATGCTCCCATCGATGCTGCCATACCGATACAAATTGTAGAAACTTGTGGCTTAATATATTGCATTGTATCGTAGATCGCCATACCTGCAGTGATAGAACCACCTGGTGAGTTAATATATAATGAGATATCCTTCTCTGGATCTTCTGCTGCTAAGAAAAGTAATTGGGCAACAATTGAGTTTGCTACATTATCATCAATTGCACTACCTAAAAGAATGATGCGGTCCTTTAAAAGTCTAGAGTAAATATCGTATGCACGTTCACCGCGGTTTGTTTGTTCAATAACTGTAGGAATTAAATTCATTGTTATATCCTCCTTAATAAAGGTGTTTTATAAAATTGCTACGTGCTGAAATGTATCAGCTGTAACATAATCATACACAGAATAGTCAATAAAGGTCAAATATAAACTACTTAATTTACTTGTTTTATGATTAAGAGTTCGTAAAGTTGAATAGTCTAATTAAATGTATATTCCATAAACTTTATAGTTGAATTGTCGTGTAGGTGCTTGTATAATAGAAAAGTCGTAATTTTATGGTTTTGACCTTCGTATGGGTACATGTTTTTTCTTAGCGTTACGAGTAAGACTTATTTTATTATTGTCCTCGTGGTGTAATGGATAACACAGAAGATTCCGGTTCTTCCGCTGGGGGTTCGATTCCCTCCGAGGGCGCCATTTTACTGTTTCAAAATATATATTATAATAGCAAACCTTTTATGAATTTATTAGTTTAGCAGCCTAATAAATTTTAAAAGGGAATGAAGATAAAGGATAAAATGTATTACTGTACCAATTCATTTTATCCTTATTTCATTCATTTAAACATTTTTTTCCTAATTTTTTAAAAAAATAAATACTATTACATAGTACAACCGTATTTTTATACGGTTGTTTTTTTATTTATGCAAATATTTTTTTATTTGTAGAATATATGAAATTTTTTCGAAATATATATTTTCTTCTCGAATAAGTATAATTTTTATCGTATAAGTAGGAATTATTTTCAATAATAGTACATATATTTCGAAAATTTTTTGTTGTATAATAATTCCGATGTTTATATAATTGTTATATATATTACTAGGTTTGAAACTAAGAATATTGCAAACATTATAACAACTTTAGGGGGACTAACTATGTTAAAGAAAAAAGGAATGTTTAAATTAGGAATGCTTCTAACTGCATCTTCACTTATGTTAGCTGCATGTGGATCTAGTGACTCAGACTCATCAACTGGTAGTGCAGGTGAAGGTGAAAAAATTACTAAACTTGTAGCAGGAACAGAAGCTACTTTTGCACCATTTGAATATATGGATGATAAAGGTAATGTAGTAGGAATTGATGTAGATATACTAGATGCAATGACAGAAGAACTAGGTATTGAATATGAAATTCGTAATGTTGGTTGGGAACCAGTATTCCAACAAGTAAAAAATGGTGAACTAGATTTAGGAGCATCAGGTATTACAATTACTGATGAACGTAAAGAAACTTTTGATTTTACTGAACCATATTTTGAAGCAACACAAGTGCTAGTTGTAAAAGAAGATTCTCCAATTACTTCTGCTGAAGATGTAAAAGGTAAAAAAGTATCAGTTCAAATTAACTCTACTGGTCACATCGCAGCCAAAGATTTACTTGGTGAAACTAACCCAGATATTATGGCATATGAAAATTTACCAATCGCTATTCAAGAAGTGATTAACGGAACTTCAGAAGCAGCTATTGGTGACAACGCAGTAGTATTTGAGTACTTAAAAAATAACCCAGATGCAAAACTTAAAGTGATCGAAGACGATGCATTTGCTAAAGAATACTATGGTTTCATGGTGAAAAAAGGAAATACTGAAGTGTTAGAACTATTAAATGAAGGTCTACAAAAAATTAAAGAAAATGGTAAATTAGCAGAAATTACTGGTCAAGAATTAGAATAGAAAATTTGGAGGTGTTTCAGATGGACTTCTTAGAGTTGCGCTGGGACATAATCTGGAACTACCGTGAGCTTTTTTTACGTGGGATATGGATTACAATTTTACTTACAATTAGTGGTTATGTAGGTGGTATTATTCTTGGGGTTTTAATCGGATTAGGTGAAACTTCAAAGAAAAAATGGATTTATTGGCCATCTAAGTTGTACGTAGACCTGTTTCGCGGAACTCCAATGTTGGTACAGATTTTAATTATTCACTTAGCGTTTATCCCAGCAATTTTTGGACAATCGTATGGATTTATGGTTTCAGGTATTACAGCATTGATTTTAAACTGTGCAGCATATAACGCAGAGATTATCCGTGCTGGTATTCAATCAATCGATAAAGGACAAATGGAAGCTGCACGCTCACTTGGTTTAACTCATTCTCAAGCGATGCGAAAAATCATCTTACCACAAGCCTTCCGTCGAATGATTCCACCATTAGGAAACGAATTTATTGCATTATTAAAAGATTCATCATTAGTAACAGTTATTGCGGCAAACGATATTTTATATGCAGCAAAGGTTGTAGCAGGGGCGTATAACCGTTTCTGGGAACCATATTTAGTCGCTGCACTTTTATACTTAATCTTAACGTACCTAGTAACTAAAGTTGTCGCTTATGTCGAACGAAGATTTAGTAATAGTTACAATCCGCGTAAGAAAAAAGAAGGGCGGGTTGCATCATGATTAAAGTAGAAAATTTACACAAACATTTTGATAAGCTAGAAGTATTAAAAGGCATAGACTACGAAATTAAAGAAAAAGAAGTAGTTTGTGTAATTGGTCCCTCTGGTTCAGGTAAAAGTACTTTTTTAAGATGTATTAATCTTTTAGAAGAAATCACAAATGGTGCTATTTATATTGATGGGGTAAAGGTAAACGATCCGAAAACAAATATTAACGATATTCGTACAGAAGTAGGAATGGTTTTCCAACAGTTTAATTTATTCCCACATATGACCGTATTAGATAATATTACGATGGCACCGATGCTGATTCGTAAATTGTCAAAAGCTGAAGCTGAGAAATTAGCTTTGGAATTATTAGATAAAGTTGGGCTACGTGCAAAAGCTGATAATTATCCACAGCAATTATCAGGTGGTCAACAACAACGTGTAGCTATTGCACGTGCGTTAGCAATGAAGCCAAAAGTTATGCTGTTTGACGAACCAACTTCAGCACTGGATCCTGAAATGGTAAATGAAGTATTGGACGTTATGAAACAGTTAGCACTTGAAGGGATGACAATGGTTGTCGTAACTCACGAAATGGGCTTCGCACGAGAAGTTGCAGATCGCGTGGTATTCATGGATGGCGGATTCATCGTTGAACAAGGCGATCCTGAACAACTATTCGGAAACCCACAAAATGAACGAACAAAAGCCTTTTTAGGAAAAGTTTTATAAAAGTAGAATCCATTTGATGGTTGTGAATAACAACCGTTGAATGGATTTTTTATTCTGTAATGGTCTGATTGGGGGTGAATGGACGAAACGATATGTTATCTGGACGAAAATTAAGTGTATGCGGACGAAACGGTAAGTTATCCGGACGAAAACTAAGCATATGTGGACGAAACATTAGATTAAGTGGACGAATCTAGAATGAACGGACGAAACGATGGGATATCTGAACGAAAACTAAGTGTATGTGGACGAAACATTGGATTAAGCGGACGAACCTAATATGATTGGACGAAACGATGGGATATCTGAACGAAAACTAAGTGTATGTGGACGAAACATTAGATTAAGCGGACGAATCTAATATGATTGGACGAAACGATGGGATATCTGAACGAAAACTAAGTGTATGTGGACGAAACATTAGATTAAGCGGACGAATCTAATATGTATGGACGAAACGATGTGTTATCAAGACGAAAACAAAATGGATGTAGACGAAATCATGAAAATCTTGTGTGCATAGCAATACAACTTGTGCGTTTAAATTAGATTTTGTGCGTATAGCAATACAACTTGTGCGTTTAAATAAGCTTTAATGCACTTAGTAATACTCGTGTGTATATGTATGTACACAACAGTAAAAACCGAGCAAAAATTTGCCCGGTTTTTGTTCTCAACATTGTCTAACTACGAACGCTAGCTCTTCGACAACTTCAGAAACTCCTTCGAGGACAAAAAGCGTCCTCTTGTCGTTTCCTCCAGTTGTCTTCAGAGCTGAATGAGCGTTCTTCGCTTTTCTTATCAGTTCGGCATATCTTTTGCTTTTTGTGCCATGCCGTACATGTTAAGCATAGTTTGCATATCTTGTGGAGCTAGTTGAGGGATTTGGTATAGGCCTTGTTTGTTTTGCCATAGTGATAGTTCGTATGCCATTTCGATACAGTTTGGAATGGAATCTTGTAAAACACGGCGTACTACCGGGTTTGTTGCTTCAAGGGCTGCTTGCGTTTTACCTGCTGCACCCATTTTGTGGCAGCTTAACAAGAAGCCTGAAATAATGCCGTCGTTAATTTCGTTTGCTGATTGCATCGGTTGTTTTGGTTGACCTGGTGATAAGCCGTATTTTGAATCATTGCCCATTTGCATTTTATAAGAACGAGTTGGGTGGCTTGGATCTTGACCAGTTTTGAAGCACTCAGCCGTAATATTGTATTCATCTAGCATAAATGCGTATTGTCTATCCAAAATATTTAAAAGCTCTGGATCTTGAACATGGGGACGGAAAAAGATAAATGTGTTCATTGCGCCAATTGCTGCACTTAGTACCTCATGAACGTCTAACACTTCATGTGCACCATGATTCATCGACATTGGCATGTTTCCTTGCATTCCCTGAGATTGATTCATAAATTGGTTTTCCATTATTTATTCCTCCAAATTCAATAGTCGTACAAACGTACAGGATATAGTTTGTGTAGATTTTATTTGATTATTCAATGGAAATTTGTCATTCTTAAAAAAGGAGGAATTAAAGATGAAAGTTACATTTTATAGTCGACCGAACTGTCCATTATGTACTGACGGTTTAATGATGTTAAAATTGGTGCAAGAAGATGTAGAATTTGAAATCGAAATGGTTAATATTGAAGATGATGATGAAATCCATGAAAAATATATGCTCATGATCCCTGTTGTCGAAAAAGATGGAGAAATTGTGCAATATGGAAATTTAGATTATGTAACATTACTCGAATCACTTCAATAATATAGATAGAAGTTGTATAATATTGGTATCGGGTATTTTTTTACCCTTACCGGGACATTTTTATATATGCGGGGCAAAAAAGTCCTGATAAGAAAAGAAGGTAATAAATTTGAACAAATATTTTTCCCAAAAGGCGTTCGAAATATTAGTTCCTGAAGTGATTTCAACATTTCAACTTCGATATCGCGTTTTGCAAATGATTTCAATGTCAGGTCCAATAGGAAGAAGGGCGATTGTTGATTCATTAAAGATGACTGAAAGATTTGTCAGGAACGAAATAGAAAATCTGAAAAATCAACAATTGATTGAAATCACTCAAAAGGGAATGATTTGTACTTCCCTTGGAAATGAAATGTTAGATCAATTGAAAGACGTATTCCAAGAACTTTCAGGGTTATTACAAAAGGAAAAATTATTAGCAAACGTTCTAGGGATTCAAAAAGTTGTGATTGTACCAGGCAACTTAGATGAGGATGCAAATATTAAACACCTCATTGGAAAAGAAGCAGCCTCATTATTAACAGAACATGCAAAAAAAGATGATTATGTTGCGATAACAGGTGGCAGTACCGTTGCAGCATTAACTCATTTTTTAGAGCCAGTTAAGTCTTTAGACAGCTTAACATTCATTGCAGCTCGAGGAAGTATTGGGGATGAGTTAGATTTTCAAGCAAATACGTTGGTATCACAATATGCATCAAAATGTCATGCCAACAGTAAAACGCTCTATTTGCCAGAACATTTAAGTCAAACAGCCTATGAAACGATGATGAAAGAACCGATTATAAAGGAAATTATCGACTTATACGATGAAGTTCGAATTGTCATCCATGGTATTGGGAATGCGAAAGAAATGGCTGAAAGAAGACAATCAAATCCTGAAATTATTTCACTATTGCGTGATAAAAAAGCAGTAGGAGAGGCTTTTGGATACTACTTTGATGAAAAAGGTCAAATCATTCATCGCATTAATACAATCGGCATTCAATTGGAGCAAGTAAAGCAGAGTCGTAACATCATTGCTGTTGCTGGTGGGGTGAATAAAGCGAAAGCGATTCAAGCTTACTTTAATATTGCAGCAAAACATACTGTATTAATTACAGATGAAGGTGCTGCAAATGCAATTCTAAATGGTTAATAAAGTTTTCATCAGGCTAAACTGTATTGGGTGGTCTTTTGAAATCTTAAATATATAAATTGGAGGAAATAACTATGGCTATTAAAATCGCAATTAACGGATTTGGACGTATCGGAAGACTTGTATTTCGCGAGGCAATCAATCACAGTGAGTTTGAAGTTGTGGCTGTTAATGATTTAACAGATGCACATCAATTAGCTCATTTATTAAAATACGATTCAATTCACGGTATTTTTGATGGGGAAGTACAATCAGAAGATAATGCATTTATCGTAAATGGTAAACGCGTTCAAGTATTATCCGAAAAAGACCCTGCAAACTTACCATGGGGAGAACTTGATATTGATATAGTGATCGAATCTACTGGTCGTTTTAGATCGATGGAAGATGTATCAAAACATGTTCAAGCAGGTGCGAAAAAAGCGATTTTATCTGCACCAGCTAAAGGTGAGATGCCTACATACGTAATGGGGGTAAACCATACAGAATACAATCCATCTGAAACAGTTATTTCAAATGCATCTTGTACCACAAACTGTTTAGCACCAGTAGCGAAAGTACTTGATGAAAAGTTCGGTATTAAACGTGGATTAATGACAACAATCCATTCCTATACAAATGACCAACGAATCTTAGACTTCCCGCATAGTGACCCAAGACGTGCACGTGCAGGAGCAGTTTCAATGATTCCTACTACAACAGGGGCTGCCGTTGCTGTTGCGAAAGTATTACCACACTTAAAAGGTAAACTGGATGGCTTCTCTATGCGTGTTCCAACACCGAACGTATCATGTGTAGACTTAGTAGCGGAATTAAATACAACAGTAACAGTAGAAGATGTAAACAATGCTTTAAAAGAAGCGGCAAACGGTTCTCTAGAAGGAATTCTTGGTTATAACGAATTACCATTAGTATCAATCGATTATAATGGTGATAAACATTCATCTACAGTAGATGGCTTATCAACAATGGTATTAGATAATAACATGATAAAAGTATTAGCTTGGTACGATAATGAAATCGGTTATTCTAATCGATTAATGGATCTTGCTCTATATATTACACAACGTTCGAAATAAGAGAATAATGTGACATACTTATTAAGAATATGCCACATTAATCATTAATTTAGCATAAAAAGTATAGCCTTTATATTTATTACCATTTATAATGGTTAAGGGTAAAAGAAGCGTGGGATAAAAATACCCATCGCTTCTTTCTTTTTAATCAACTAGATTGTGCGAGCGTGATGGCTTTTTTATTATAGGAGCTGAACGAACGCGCTTCGCTTTTCGATTGTCCAGCTATGGTGGCTAGGCTCTCGCGTCGCTTCAACTCCTCCTACGAAGGCAAAAAGCGCCTTCTTGTTCGGAGTCTCCAGCGCGTGTCGAGCCTGAACGAGCCACCTTCGCTTTTCGATGGTCTAGCTTCGCGCGTTAGCTCCTCGACAACTTCAGAATCGTCTGCAAGGGCAAAAAGCGCCCTTTTGCCGATTCTTCCAGTTGTTTTCGGAGCTGAACGAACGCGCTTCGCTTTTCTAAATTATTGTAAGAATAAAGGAGACGCTTTAACCTTACAATAAACTATTGCATAAATGAGAAAATAATATAAACTCGCAAATTTTGAAGGAGGGTTTTCTTCAATGTTTTTAAAGAAGACGATGAAAGATGTAGATGTAAAAGGTAAACGTGTATTTGTTCGTGTGGATTTCAACGTACCAATGGAAAACGGGGAGATTACAGACGATACGCGTATCCGTGCTGCACTTCCAACAATTAAAGAACTAGTAAATGCAGGAGCGAAAGTTATTTTAGCTTCCCATTTAGGTCGTCCAAAAGGCGAAGTAAAAGAAGAAATGCGTTTAACGGCAGTTGGTGTTCGTTTAAGTGAATTAATTGGACAACCAGTTACAAAGCTAGATGAATCAATTGGTGAAACAGTTGAAGCAACAGTTGCCGAAATGAAAGATGGCGACATCGTATTATTAGAAAATGTTCGTTTCCATAAAGGCGAAGAAAAAAATGACGAAGAACTCGCAAAAGCTTTCGCGAAATTAGCAGATATCTATGTAAACGATGCATTTGGTGCTGCTCACCGTGCACATGCTACAACAGAAGGTATTGCAAAATATGTTCCAGCCGTTTCTGGTCTTTTAATGGAAAGAGAGCTAGATGTATTAGGGAAAGCTTTATCAAATCCTGAACGTCCATTTACAGCGATTATCGGTGGTGCAAAAGTTAAAGATAAAATCGGTGTTATCGAAAGCTTGCTAGATAAAGTAGATCATCTCATTATCGGCGGCGGCCTTTCCTTCACATTTGTAAAGGCGCAAGGACATTCAATCGGAAAATCTTTATTAGAAGAAGATAAAATTGAATTAGCGCGCGGCTTTATTGAAAGAGCAAAAGAAAAAGGCGTTCAATTACATATGCCAGTGGATGCGGTTGTAGCGAATGAATTTTCAAAAGATGCTGAAACAAAAGTTGTAGATATTAATGAAATCCCAGAAGAGTGGATGGGTCTAGACATTGGTCCAAAAACTGCTGAAAAATATGCAGATGTCATTAAACAATCCAAATTAATTATTTGGAATGGTCCGATGGGTGTGTTCGAAATGGAACCATTTGCAAATGGTACGAAGACTGTTGCAAATGCCATGGCAGAAACAGAAGGCTACACAGTAATCGGTGGTGGCGACTCAGCGGCAGCAGTAGAAAAATTTGATGTAGCAGATAAAATGGACCACATCTCAACAGGTGGAGGAGCTTCTCTAGAGCTTATGGAAGGTAAAGAACTTCCTGGTATTGTAGCGTTAAACGATAAATAAGGAGGCAAATTCATGCGTAAACCAATTATTGCAGGAAACTGGAAAATGTATAAAAATTTTGATGAGGCAGTGGAGTTTGCAGAAGAAGTACGCGACAAAATTCCTTCTGCTGATAAAGTAGATTCAGTTATTTGTGCTCCAGCTATTTATTTACCAACATTAGTTGATATTGCTACTGAAACAGATTTAGCGATTGGTGCACAAAACATGCACTATGAAAATGAAGGCGCCTTTACTGGAGAAGTGAGCCCATCACAATTAGCCTCCATTTATGTGGATTATGTCATACTAGGTCATTCTGAACGCCGTGAATATTTCAATGAAACGGATGAAGCTATTAACAAAAAAGTAGGAGCAGCCCTTTCTCATGGAATCGTTCCAATTATTTGTTGTGGTGAAACGTTAGAAGAAAAAGAAGCGGGGAAAACAGAAGCAAAAGTTGTATACCAAGTAACAAAAGCTTTAGAAGGTTTCAAATCTGAAGAAGTAAAACATATGGTCATTGCCTATGAACCAATTTGGGCGATTGGCACAGGAAAAACAGCTACAGCAGAAGATGCAAATCACGTTTGTGGATTTATCCGTAAAACAGTCGGTCAATTATTTGGACATGATGCTGCAAACGAAATCCGTATACAATATGGTGGTAGCGTAAAACCTGAAAATATTGAAGAATTGTTATCGAAAGAACATATCGATGGTGCCCTTGTAGGCGGTGCAAGCTTAGAAGTGTCATCGTATTTAAAATTACTGGAGGCGGCAAGTCAAAATGCCTAAACAACCTGTTGCATTAATTATTTTAGACGGCTTTGCATTTCGCGATGAAGTATTCGGAAATGCAGTAGCGCAAAGTAAAAAGCCAAACTTTGATCGTTACTGGGCGCAATACCCTCACTCTACATTAACTGCATGTGGAGAAGCGGTAGGTCTTCCAGATGGTCAAATGGGTAACTCTGAAGTAGGTCACTTAAACATTGGGGCTGGCCGAATTGTGTACCAAAGTTTAACGCGAATTCACAAATCCATTCGTGATGGCGAATTCTTTAAAATCGATAAGTTTTTACAAGCGGTTGAACATGTAAAAGCAAATAATTCTAAATTGCACTTAATGGGGTTACTATCTGACGGTGGTGTTCATAGTCATTACGAGCACCTTTTTGCCCTATTACGATTAGCCAAAGAAAATGGCCTTGACGATGTATTCGTACACGGTTTCTTAGATGGCCGTGATGTTGGACCATCAACAGCAGTTGGCTATATTGAAGAAACAGAAAAGAAAATGAATGAAATCGGCGTAGGGAAATTTGCATCGATTCATGGCCGTTATTATGCAATGGACCGTGACAAACGTTGGGAACGTGTTGAATTAACATATAAAGCGTTAGTGGATGGAATTGGACATACTGCAGCATCAGCGAAAATGGGTGTTGAAACTTCATATGCAAATGAAGTGTATGATGAATTCGTAAAACCATTTGTAATTACAGAAGAAGGAAAACCAGTAGCTACAATTGATACGAATGATGCAGTAATCTTCTTCAACTTCCGTCCAGACCGTGCAATTCAACTTTCAACGGTATTTACAAATGACCAATTTATTGGTTTTAAACTTTCAGAAAAGCATCCTAAAAACTTAAAATTTGTATCATTTACTCACTATAGTGTAGATGTTCATGCAGATGTTGCTTTTGAAAATGTAGATTTAGTAAATACTGTTGGTGAAGTCATTGCAAGAAATGGTTTAACTCAACTGCGAATTGCTGAAACTGAAAAATACCCTCATGTAACGTTCTTTATGAGTGGTGGCCGTGAAGCAAAATTCCCAGGTGAAGAGCGTATTTTAATCGCTTCACCAAAAGTAGCTACATATGATTTAAAACCTGAAATGAGTGCATATGAGGTAACGGATGCACTGCTAAAAGAAATTGAAGCAGATAAGTTTGACGCCATCATCTTAAATTTCGCTAACCCAGATATGGTTGGTCACAGTGGTATGCTTGAACCGACAATTAAAGCGATTGAAACAGTAGATGAATGTTTAGGAAAAGTTGTAGACGCTATACTAGCTAAGGGTGGGGCTGCAATTATTACAGCCGATCACGGAAATTCCGATGAGGTTGTCACAATTGAAGGTGAACCAATGACAGCCCATACAACAAATCCAGTTCCGGTAATTGTGACAAAAAATGATATTGTTGTCAGAGATGGTGGAATTTTGGCAGATTTAGCGCCAACTATGTTAAAATTACTAAATGTAAAACAACCCGAAGAAATGACAGGTAAGCCATTATTTTAAGGTTGAAAAATAGATTAGGGGAGATTATTTATGCCATTTATTACTCAAGTATATGCTCGCGAAGTGTTAGACTCTCGTGGTAACCCAACAGTAGAAGTAGAAGTATTCACAGAATCAGGTGCGTTTGGTCGCGCGATCGTGCCATCTGGTGCATCAACTGGTGAATATGAAGCAGTTGAATTACGTGATGGAGACAAAACTCGTTACGTAGGTAAAGGTGTTTTAAAAGCTGTAGAAAACGTAAACACAATTATCGCTGAAGAATTAGAAGGCAACTACTCAGTTCTTGACCAAGTAGTAATTGATAATGCATTAATCGAACTTGATGGTACAGAAAACAAAGGTAAATTAGGTGCTAACGCAATCCTAGGTGTATCTTTAGCAGTAGCTCATGCAGCAGCTGATTATTTAGATATTCCTTTATACCAATACCTTGGTGGCGTAAACGCAAAACAATTACCAGTACCAATGATGAACATCTTAAACGGTGGTGCTCACGCTGATAACAACGTAGACATCCAAGAATTCATGGTAATGCCAGTTGGTGCAGAATCTTTCCGTCATGCATTACGCATCGGTGCTGAAATCTTCCATACATTAAAAGCTGTATTAAAAGAAAAAGGATACAACACTGCAGTAGGTGACGAAGGTGGTTTCGCACCAAACTTAGGTTCAAACGAAGAAGCAATTACAGTTATCTTAGAAGCAATTGAACGCGCTGGTTACAAACCAGGTGAAGAAGTTCGCTTAGCTCTAGACGTAGCATCTTCTGAACTTTACGATGATGCAAAAGGTAAATACGTATTAGCTGGTGAAGGTGTAGAAAAAACTTCTGTTGAAATGGTTGACTGGTACGAAGAGTTAACTTCTAAATACCCAATCATCTCAATCGAAGACGGTTTAGATGAAAACGACTGGGAAGGTCACAAACTTCTTACAGAACGTATCGGAAACCGCGTTCAATTAGTAGGTGACGATTTATTCGTTACAAATACATCTAAACTTTCTCAAGGTATCGAGCAAGGTGTAGGTAACGCAATCCTTATCAAAGTTAACCAAATCGGTACATTAACTGAAACATTTGATGCAATCGAAATGGCAAAACGCGCTGGTTATACAGCTGTCATCTCTCACCGTTCTGGTGAATCAGAAGACGCTACAATCGCAGACATCGCAGTTGCAACGAACGCTGGTCAAATTAAAACAGGTGCTCCATCTCGTACAGACCGCGTTGCGAAATACAACCAACTTCTTCGTATCGAAGACCAACTTGGTGCTACTAGCCAATACTTAGGCTTAAAATCATTCTATAACCTACGATAAGATAATTAATGGGCTCTCAGGGAAACTTGAGAGCCCAATTTTGTGTTTATCTTAGATGCTATGTATCTAATAAACAAATTCCTAAATTACCAGAACATAACGTTGAAATTCATCTTATATTACTATATAGTAATATACATAAGTGCTAGGTGGGGAGGTAGCGGTGCCCTGTAACTCGCAATCCGCTCTAGCGAGACTGAATCCCTTTCTGAGGCTGTCCGTATGTAAGGTCTGCCTCTTGCACGTAGCGTTGACGGTTGGGTCCTGCGCAATGGGTACCCATGAACCATGTCAGGTCCGGAAGGAAGCAGCATTAAGTGGTTTCACCCATGTGCCGCGGGGTAGCCTAACCCGAGCTGGCGACAAGAGTAACGCTTATGTACGGCAGTCGAAGAAAGGTGCACAACTTAAAATTTTAATGAATTGCTTAAAAAGGCGCTTAAAGAGTCCAAATCAACTATTTGCTGATTTGGACTCTTTTTTATTTTTGCAGAGAGCAAATAACTTTTGGCAATAGGCAAATAATGCATCAGAAAAAGCAAATAAATTCTTACGATAAGCAAATAAATCACAATTAAAAGCAAATAGAAACTGCTTCATATCAACGAAGCAGCTTCCATAACTTATTTCGCTAATTTAATAACTTCCTTCGAAACAAAGAAATCTTTATCATTGTAAACTGTTACAGAATCCAGAGTATGCGTTTTTGTTTTTTTGCTGTTTTTATTTTGGATGTGGATGATATTCTTATTTTCGGGAATTGTGATGATTGATTTTTTATTTTCAGCCACAAATACTGGATTATTTTTATCCGATAAATCAATTTTCGTTGTGTAGCCTAGTTTTTCAAATTCTGCAGTTGCATTTATGAATAGCTTATTTGTTAAATCTGTTAAATCGAATCCCATAGCAGTTGCCATTGAATGGGCTAAATCCGTGTTATCGACTAATCCAGTAGGCTTTGCAGGACCAAATGAATATAAGAACACATCGTCACCTGTGTGCCCACCTGTTGTGAAGCCGATATTGGCACGATTTGAAAGCAATTGTACTAATGTTTTACCTAGATTGTCACTTTCCTTTAAAGCAGTTAATTCTTCTTTTGTAATATTCGTTAAACCATAACTTTCAGCAACTTCAGCTAAATTCGATTTATCTTTTTTCAATAAGCTCAAAGCGCCTGCAAGGGTCATTTTTGCTTCTTTTAATGGATTAATATATGCAGAAACTGGTGTTGCATCATAAGTAGAAGTTGTGCTTACATTACCAATTGTAATTCCACTATTGCCATGGTCAGTTACGGCAATGACTAACGTTTCGCCATCTTTTTCTGCAAATTCTAATGCTTCCGCCACGGCATCATCGAAGGCTAAGAAATCAGAAAGCATACCAACTGGGTCATTGGCATGGGCTGCCCAATCGATTTTACTTCCTTCAACCATTAAGAAGAAGCCATCTTTGTCTTTACTAAGTGTATCAATTGCTTTTTCTGTCATTTCAGCTAATGTTGGTTCGTCAGGCTTTGTCACTAAACGATCAAAATCATAGGCTAGGGCACTTGGAGCAAAACTTCCCCAAAGCTTGTCTGATTTAGATGAAAGCAATTCGTTGCGATCTGTTACATAGTCATAACCCTTTTCCTCAATCACCTTTACTAAATCTTCGCCATCTTTGCGAGTTTCTTTTAGTGCTTCATAACCACCGCCAAGCACAACATCAATATTCTGATAGACTTGTTGTTCTGCTATATCATCATAATTTTTACGGCTCGTTACATGGGATGAGAAACCAGCAGGAGTTGCATGTTGTATTTCTGAAGTGGATACAATCCCTGTCGCTTTCCCTTGAAGTTTTGCTCCTTCTAATACATTTGCCACTGGTTTGAATGCATCTTCCTCGGCAACAGGTGCTACACCAGGTGTTGTTACGACAGAAGGCAAGACGCCAACATAGCCACTATTCGATTTATTTCCAGTTGCAAGGGCTGTTGCTGCAGGGGCAGAATCTGTAATTGCTGACTCGGCTGAATACGTACGAACAGCACCTGTTAAAATGTTATCTAGTGCTAATGGTTCACCTTTGTACCAACGAGCAATCGTACTCACATTATCGCTACTACCATCCATAACTAACATAATGACATTTTTTGCTTGTACCTTCTTGGGATTTAGTTCTTTATCCTTTGCCTGAACTACACCGATAGATGATGCTGTAATTGCTCCAACTAATGCTAATGAAAGCCATTTTTTCTTCTTCATCGTGTTCCTCCTACTAGATTATTCGTAACAATTAGAGAGTAACAAGTTACTATGAAGTAGAAGTAAAAGAGATGAAAATATATGGTAAATATTTATTACAACTATACAACCATATTATTGTAACTTCAGGTTATATTTGATATACTGTACTTTGTTGTGAAGTTTCTAATCAGGAGGTGGAGTAATTGCATACAGTATTATTGACATTACTGATTATTGTAAGCATCGGTTTAATCGTTGTTGTTTTACTACAATCAGGTAAAAGTGCGGGTCTATCAGGTGCCATCTCAGGTGGAGCTGAACAACTTTTCGGTAAACAGAAAGCAAGAGGTATGGAGTTAGTTTTACATAGAATAACTATTGTTCTTGCAGTTTTGTTCTTTCTTTTAGCGTTAGCAATCGTTAAATTTTAACAACATAACAAGATTCCAACGCCTAACCAAGTACAGGTTAGGTGTTTTATTTTAACCTTATAGTACCATAATTTTCTTGTATAACTAATTAATGGTCAGCATAAATATTCACGAATCAAAACATATTATGTGCCAATGAGATGAACGAAAGATAATGGAGGGAACTATGCGAAATGCAGAATTAAAACCATTCTTTTTCGAAGCTGGAGAACGCGCGGTATTGTTATTGCATGGCTTTACTGGCAGTTCATCAGATGTTCGAATGCTTGGGCGTTTCCTTGAAAAGAATGGCTACACAAGTCATGCGCCACACTATAAAGGTCATGGTGTACCACCAGAAAATTTAATTGTGACGTCACCAGAAGATTGGTGGAAAGATGTATTACAAGGATATGAAACATTAAAAAATGCAGGATACGAGAAAATCGCCGTTGCTGGATTATCCCTTGGTGGTGTGTTTGCATTAAAGCTGGCGCTACATAAACCTTTAAAAGGGATTGTTACGATGTGTTCACCTATGACGATGAGAACTACTGATAAAATGTTCGAAGGCGTTATTAAATATGCATATGATTACAAACGATTTGAAGGAAAAAAAGAGGATCAAATCGAACAAGAAATAGAAGAGATTCGAGCAAAGGGAATGCCTTCTTTGCCGGAATTACAACAATTGATTGTCGATGTGCGCAGTGAACTGGATATGATTTACGCGCCGATTCTAGTCGTGCAATCAAAAAATGATGAAATTATTGATCCCAATTCTGCTCATACTATATACACAGAAGTGGAATCCTTACAAAAAGAAATTAAATGGTTTGAAGAATCTAGCCATGTTATTACGCTAGATAAAGAAAAGCAACAACTTCACGAATTGATTCTAAACTTTTTAGAATCATTAGATTGGGAGTAGAAGGAGGGAAATTGTATGTCTCAAGATTTACAACAACGGTTATTAAACTTAATGAAACTTGATGAATATAAACCGTTAAAAGTTGATGAAATAGAACAAGAATTACAACTTGAAGATGCAGAAGAGTTTAAAGAGCTCATTAAAACGTTAGTACGCATGGAGGATCAAGGGTTAGTAGTTCGTTCTCGGGCGAATCGTTATGGTCTTCCAGAGCGCATGAATTTACTGAGAGGTAAATTTATTGGTCACCCGAAAGGATTTGGATTTGTTACACCAGATGAAGAGGGAATGGACGATATTTTCATTCCACCACATGAAATTAACGGTGCTCTAAATGGGGATATCGTATTAATTCGTGTATTAAAAGAAACATCCGGTGACCGTCGAGAAGGTACGGTAATCAAGATTATTGAACGTGGCAAGTCTACTTTTGTTGGTACATACCAAGCAAATAGAGGATTTGGATTTGTTGTACCTGATGATAAAAAAATGAATATGGATATCTTCGTAACAAAAGAGGATTCATTAGGTGCAGTAGACGGTCATAAAGTTGTGGTTGAAATTGTGAACTGGCCAGATGATATTAAATCGGCAACAGGGGTTATTACAAAAATCCTTGGACACAAAAATGACCCAGGTGTTGATATTTTATCAATCCTTTATAAATACGACATTCCACCTGAGTTTCCACCAGAAGTTGTACAAGCTGCTGCGGAAGTACCAGATGAAATTACAGAGCAAGATTTAATCGGTCGTCGTGATTTACGAAATGAAGTCATCGTGACAATTGACGGTGCCGATGCGAAAGACTTGGACGATGCGGTAACAGTTACAAAAAATGAGGATGGCACATATAAACTAGGTGTTCACATTGCAGACGTTAGTTACTATGTGAAGGAAGGCTCGATCATTGATACAGAAGCATATGAACGTGCAACGAGTGTGTATTTAACAGACCGAGTAATTCCAATGATACCTCACCGTTTATCAAATGGAATCTGTTCATTAAATCCTCAAGTCGATCGTTTAACGTTATCTTGTGAAATGACTATTGACCAAAACGGACAAGTCGTTGAACATGAAATCTTCCAAAGTGTCATTAAAACAACAGAGCGTATGACGTATAGCGATGTGTATAAAATTTTGGAAGAACAAGATGAAGAGTTAATGAAGCGTTATGAGCCACTTGTTCCAATGTTTAAGGATATGGCGGATTTAGCTGCTATTTTACGCAAAAAACGTATGGAGCGCGGTGCTATTGACTTTGACTTCAAAGAATCGAAAGTGCTTGTAGATGAAGATGGCTGGCCAACAGATATCGTGCTTCGTGAACGTACGGTTTCAGAGCGTTTAATTGAAGAGTTCATGTTAGTGGCCAACGAAACAGTGGCAGAACATTTCCACTGGATGCAAGTGCCGTTCATTTACCGTATTCACGAAGATCCAAAACCAGAAAAACTACAACGCTTCTTTGAATTTGTTACAAACTTTGGATTAGTCGTAAAAGGAACAGGTAACTCGGTACATCCAAAAGCATTACAAGAAATTATTCAAGCAATTGAAGGGATGCCAGAAGAGCCGGTTATTTCAACGATGTTACTTCGTTCGATGCAACAAGCGAAATACTATCCTGAATCCATTGGTCACTTCGGTTTATCAACGGATTACTATACACACTTCACATCACCAATCCGCCGTTACCCTGACTTAATCGTACACCGTTTAATTCGTACGTATTTAATTGAAGGGGATGTATCGAAGGAAACAACCTTCAAATGGGGACAAGTGATGGATGAAATTGCAGACCATACTTCTGAGCGTGAACGCCGAGCAGTAGATGCAGAACGTGATACAGATGCACTGAAAAAAGCACAGTACATGTCTGATAAAATCGGTGAAGAGTTTGAAGGGATTGTTTCCTCGATTACGAACTTCGGTATTTTCGTGGAATTACCGAATACCGTTGAAGGGCTTGTTCACATTACGAACATGACGGATGACTACTACAACTTCGATGAACGCCAAATGATTATGATTGGTGAACATACGAACCGTCAATTCCGAATTGGGGATGAAGTACGAGTTCGTGTGGCGAATGTCGTTATTGAAGAGTCTTCGATTGATTTTGAAATCGTTGGTATGGTTCAATCTTATGGTAGAACTCGTAAAGCGGCTCCGAAAGTTATTCATGCTGGACGAAAAGGTGAAGGTGGCGGTAGCAGACGTCGAGATCGCGAAAATGGTCGTGACCGTGATCGTAAAAAAGGTGGCGGCAGTGGCAAAGGATCTAGTTCAGGTACTGGCGGTCGCAAAGTAAAACAAAAGCAAAAGTTTTATGAAGGCATTGCGAAAAAATCGAAAAAGAAGAAGAAAAAACGCTAACATATAGCCGAGTGTGAGTGGTATCTCGCACTTGGCAATTTCTTTGTTTAAATGTATTATTTTCTAATAGAGAGTTTGAAAGTGAGTGAAGCTGCTTACTTTTTTAGAATTGTGAGGTGTTGGCTGTGGCAAAAGGACAAGGGAAAGTATTAGCCCAAAACAAAAAAGCAAGCCATGATTATTTTATTGAAGAAACATATGAAGCAGGAATGGTCTTACAAGGTACTGAAATTAAATCTATTCGTGCCGGAAAAGTGCAATTGAAAGATTCTTATGTACAAATTCGCCATGGGGAAGCATGGATTTACAACATGCATATTAGCCCGTATGATCAAGGAAATCGTTTTAACCATGACCCTTTACGAGTTCGTAAGTTACTATTGCACAAAAAGCAAATTAGCGAACTACTTGGGAAAACAAAACAAGAGGGATACACAATTGTCCCATTAAAAATGTACATTAAAGATGGTTACGCTAAGCTATTAATCGGTTTAGGTAAAGGGAAGAAAAACTACGACAAACGTGATGATCTGAAGAAGAAAGAGGCTAAAAGAGAAATGGAACGCGCGTTTAAGGCGAAAAATCAATTCTAATTCACGATTGGTTAAAATCGGTCAAACAGGAATAAAGCGATAGGTTGCAGTTTGATTAATTTTGTCCTATAATAAGTTTACAAGTTGCCAGAGTAGTAAAGGCTTAAACAACCTTTTCCGTATGTGTTTAACTACACATCCTTCTTATATAGGGGGACGTTACGGATTCGACAGGGATGGTTCAAGCTTGAACTGCGCGTCGGAGGTCTCGGCTCCGTCATCAACGGAAGTTATATAATAACTGGCAAACAACAAAATTTAGCTTACGCAGCTTAGTCTCGTAGCGCTCAACCTGTCCATCGCCCATGTGGACAACGTTGGGCTCAACTTTAGTGGGATACGATCAGTGGTGCCGCTTGAGTCACTGATAAGAGATTTCCAAGCTAGTGTGCAGGACGCCTGTTTGTCGGCATAATGACACACGAAATGCAAGTAGGCAAACTACACGCGTAGAAGTTTGAGTATTGGAGTTTCTGGACGCGGGTTCGACTCCCGCCGTCTCCATACATATGTTTTATCGCTAGAAATGGCGTTAAATCAACGTTTATAAAAGTTAGGGTAACTTGTTGAGGGTGTTAAACTTTCAATTAGACTCCCTAACTTTTTTCGTTATTAGGGTATTACATTTATATAATGGACTTCGTTTATAAACCTTCTAATTCAGATGATGAATAGGAGGTTTTTTTATTTGGATAAAAGTAGAAAACATGGTGTATTTTCAATGGGAAACGCACGTTTAGTAAATCCAAAAAAGAATGAACATTGGATTCCTATTGATTATGCTTTGGAAGTCGTATTTAGACAAATGAATATTGCTGGAAATAGACCGCGTACTATCGACAGCTATGATTATATTTTCCGTAGCTTTTGCAAGGTAAATAAAATTGATTTCGTAGAGGAAATAACATTAGATACAATTTATTACTATTTGGAGAATCTAGATGTTTCTCAAAGGACTAAGAAAATACGTTTAAAAACAATTAAAGCAGTATTGGGTAAGTTCTATTTTAATGATTGGTTGAAGGAGAAATTTTGGCTAAAGATTCAAATTAAGGTTGATACAGAGGTGAAAGCAGCGGCAAAAGAAAATGACATTCTTAAATTGGTTCATTTTATTGATAAGTCAACTTTCATTGGGTTTAGAGATGTTACAGCAATTTTATTAATGTATCGGACCGGTATACGTATTCATACGTTGTGTGAGTTAAAGGAAAGGCATATTGATTTTGAACATCAATACCTAAATTTGGATGGATCTACATTAAAAAACCATAAGTTTTTAAAGCTACCGCTTGATGATGAATTAACAGAAATGCTTCAACTACTAATAAAGCAAAATAAGAAGATACGTCAGCATTATAAAATCAATAATCAAAGTGTATTTATCACTCAAAACGGCTTATCAATGAGTACATCCAAGTCATCAAACTGTGCGATTTCAAAGCAGCTTAATAAGTATTCAAAGCGTTTTGGTATAGAAAATATTAACCCTCATGCGATCAGACGAGGATATGCGAAGAGTTTGTTGGATAAGGGTGCTAGTGTGCCGTTAATTAGTAAAGCACTTGGTCATTCTGATTTAGCGGTAACAACACAATACCTGGACCTAAATGTAGATGAAGTTGCAAATAGCTTAAAGGAGTATTTATAGACAAATAAAAAGGAGAGTGCGACGAACACCCTCCCACGTACTAAGTGTTTGGCGACACGTTAGTACAACCGTATTAATCAGCGATAACTAAATACGAATTTCAATGCCTTCATTTTACTCCAAAAAAAGCTAAAGTGCAAAGGTCTAGTTTCCTATTGTCTTTTTTAGGAGAAATTCTTTCGAGGTTGCCCACTAACTCGAATCAAAATAAAACTGGAAAGGTTATGACGTTCCCACTGCAAACAAACGTCTAGGATACAATAAAGCACTTCCTTGTTGGTGCAAGTATCTGAATGGTGCTGACAACCATTAAAGGTCAGGAGTGGAAGGTCTGGTGATTAAGGTCACGCAGAATACATCATTTGTTAAAGAAGTTTCAGAGTTTCTCAAAACAGTAGAATATGATTTAACGGCAGTTGTAAGGCAACTGTACGAACTTTAGCAGCTATCAGGGCAGATATGGATTAGTAGGTGTATTGTTCGAGAGAACGCATTTAACAAGGGCATACATAACGGAAACCTCAAATGACGGATTCATGAAATAAGTGCAAATGTCTTGTCTGTGTTAGTTGAATAGAAGTTTCTATTTGCTAACATAGGCAAACATTTTTAGCACCAAGCCGTTGTCCTCAATTCTGGCTTCATGGTAGGGTAATATACTGAAATTGTAAAGTAAAATCAGTAATAAAAAAAACTTAAGCGTTGCGTTAGAAATGATGATTTGAAAGTATTTAGGAAAAGGTGAGTGCAGATGGAAAATACGAGTTGGGAACGACAAGCGTTATTAGATATACTAAATTTTATTAAAGATGAAGAAGAAGCCTATCTTAAAAAAGATGAAATATTAAATCGCTTAGGAATAGAGAATAGAGATGAAAATGAGAGAATATCAATTATTACTGTGATAGATAAATTTATAGAAGATCAAATTAACTTTCTTAAAATTAATATAGATACAGATTTAGTTGAGACAGTTCAATCACTAGATAAAGAACTGTTAAGTAAAGAAGTAAATACGTTTCTACGCGAATTTATTAATAAGTAATCTAACAAAGTCGTCCTTATTGGGCGGCTTTTTTTATTTTTCTACATTACATAAAAATCTTTTTAAAAAGAAATGTCCTAAAACATAACCAAATTGCTAGTACCCCCTATATAAAGCGAATTGAATACAAGGTTATTATTCATGTCCTAAAATTCGTTCGTTTTGCTAGTACATTAGTGGACATTACAAATGTCTGGAGGGGGGAAATAAAGAATGGAAAATAAAAATCAAGGATATGGAAAGGAAGCAATACGTGAAAGGTTTGATAAAGCACCATCAGATCTATTTCATTATGTAGAATTGGGTTTGATTAGTGGTAACGATTATCTACACTACATGAAGCTACTGAGTTTGTATAACAATGAAATTGGTTATGCTTTTCCAACAATTAATCAATTGTGTGTTTTCCTAAATAAATCTACGAAATCAATTGTGGAGTCGAATAAGCGGCTTCAGAAATATGGATTACTAGAAATCTTGGAAAGAAGGGGTCATAACAACAACTGTTATAAAACTGTCGCCCCATTTACAAATACAGAACTTGATAAGTTATATCCTACTGAGGCAAAGAAATTTTTACTCCGTAAAGAGAAATTATTGGAAAAGGAAGAACAAGATAAGCAAAGATTAGCGGCGTTTGTTAATGAGGATAAGAACAACCATATGTGATTAACAAATAAGTGATTTTAAAAATTACAAGTTTGATATGTAAAGATTACAACTAATGATTGCAAAAATTAAAGGTTATACAGACTTACTAATACAGACTTAATATATACAGATTTATATTACTCTACTAATAAATAAAAATAATAAAGCTAATATCTAGTAATAAAAGAAGTATTAATTATTAAGTAATAAATATATTTGGAGGAACAGTAATGTTTTTATTAAAAGAAAGAAGCGAGATTGTCGGCGTTGTTTACAGCCACGACAATTCATTGATTATTGGTGACGAGACTAAACCCTATAGTTGTAGAGTTAGCCGCCCAGAAGGCATGCATTATGTTATTGCAGAGACAAATGAAATAGGCGAAGTTTTACGCTATGTAATAGAACTAAACAACAGAGGAGACCATAAAAATGAAAACTAACTATCAACCTATGCAAATGAAGTTTATTAAAGAGGAACAAGAAACATATGTTAATTTAGATCCAATTGATGATATTTGGACAATTTATTCTGCTACGCCAACTCTTATCAACAAATATATTAAAAAAGCTATTGCTATGAATATAGATTATAAGGTATTAACTGAATTCGAGGGTAAACCTACTAGTATTGAAATTAAAGTGCCAGGATCTCTTTTCAACAATACCTTTTTAAGGGAAAAACGGGCTATTAGTGAAGAACATAAAAAAGCATTAGCAAATGGTAGGAATGCACGTAGGTTAAAAGAGGCTTATTAATAACTGCCTTTAGAAACCTAATTAAGGAAAAAAACCTAACATTTATAATGATTAACTGTTTCTAGGAGTTAATATTATTTATGTTAGGGAATTTTTTATTTAATTATGAGGATTAATAATAACACACTATATTTTTATTATCTCTTATTTACAGTATATAGTTCATCACAATAGTGTTTATTATCGGTAGAAACTTAATGTTATTTTGTTTTGAAATATAAGAAAGCTTCTAAATCCTTGTGGCTGTAGGGATTAAAGCGTTTTTGACAGTTTAGACATATTTGATTTTTTTGTCCGAATAACCTGTGTTAATTTCAAAATTCTTCTAACAGCCAATCATTAGTCACTTATTCAGGGATTAATAACTAATAATCATATACATGTGTGATTTCAGAAGTTAGTAATTGTGATTATTAATTTATCTCGAAAGTTACTGATTAGCTGTATTATAAGGTTTTAAGGTTGTTCGTACTTAATTAAAGAACCTGGCATATGTGATTAATGAATTAGGATCTTGTTAATTTACGAATCACTTTAATGAAAAGGCCCTAACAAGGTAGGTTAATTCAACAAGAAACCTTAATGACTACATCAAATTTTTTTGATTTATATATTGCATTTATTATAAAATTGTACATATAATAAATACATCAAAAAAAATTGATGAAGGGAGAAAACACATTGAATACAATGACACAACAGTTCAAGCAATACGAAAAGAAATTTAAAGCGTTAGCTGACAGTAAGCGATTAGAAATCATGTATGAACTTTGTCAAAGAGGGCAAACGTGTGTATGTGATTTAACAGAGACATTTGAAATGTCACAATCTAAGTTATCCTACCATTTAAAAATTTTGTTGGATGCAGGTCTTATTTTAAAAGAGACAAAAGGTACCTGGAGTTATTATGATTTGAATGATGAAGAAGTAAACAATTTATTATCAGAGGAACTATGTTGTATTTTTAGAAAAACTGGAAAAGGAAGCTGCTGCTAATTTTTGGGGGTATTAAATCAATTTTTTTTGATTAATTATAACTTAAGGAGGAATTTATTATGAAGTATGTTCATGTTGGAATTAACGTAACGAATTTAGAGAAATCCATTGAGTTTTACCAAAAGGTATTTGGTGTTTCGCCAGTAAAGGTAAAAGATGATTATGCCAAATTTTTATTAGAACAACCAGGGCTTAACTTTACACTTAATGTTCGTGATGAAGTGAACGGGAATCAAGTAAATCATTTTGGTTTTCAAGTTGAAAAAAGCGAAGAAATTACTGCTCATAAGGAAAGACTTGAAAAGGAAGGCTTTTTTGCACGTGATGAGATGGATACAACGTGTTGTTATGCTGTTCAAGATAAATTTTGGGTGACAGATCCAGACGGAAATGAGTGGGAGTTTTTCTTTACGAAAGCTGACAGCGATGTTCATAAGATAGAATCGGCTTCATGTTGTGTGACTGGAGATACAAGCAATTCTTGCTGTTAACAGGAAGCAAGTGTGTACACCGTGTAATGATGGAGGTTAAATTTAGTGATTACAGCAATATTAGCAACAATAATTTTTTTAGCAACACTTATTCTAGTTATCTGGCAGCCAAAAGGGTTGAATATCGGTTGGTCTGCTTGTGGCGGTGCCATTGTAGCTTTACTAGTAGGGGTAGTTGATTTTAACGATGTGAACGAAGTAATCGGCATTACTTGGAATGCAACCTTATCTTTTGTAGCAATTATTCTTATCTCACTAATTTTGGATGAAATCGGTTTATTTGAGTGGGCTGCCTTACATATGGCAAAAGCTGCAAAAGGTAATGGGGTTAAAATGTTTGTCTTTGTAAGTATTTTAGGTGCAATTGTTGCTGCATTATTCGCAAATGATGGTGCAGCTTTAATCTTAACACCAATTGTATTAGCAATGGTTCGTCACCTTAATTTTAAAGAGGCAATGATTTTCCCATTCATTATGGCAAGTGGTTTTATTGCAGATACAACTTCTTTACCGTTTGTCGTAAGTAACTTGGTTAACATTGTTTCTGCCGATTTCTTTAATATTGGGTTTGTAGAATATGCGATAAGAATGATTCTACCGAACATTTTTTCTTTAATCGCAACGATCATTGTTTTATTAATTTATTTTAGAAAAAATATTCCAAGCACATATGATTTATCGAAATTGAAAAAGCCAAAAGAAGCAATTAAAGACTTTCAGATGTTTCGATTATCGTGGGTTGTGCTGATAGTATTATTAGTTGGTTACTTTTCAAGTGAATTTATTAATATACCAGTTTCAATAGTGGCCGGAGTAATCGCAATCTTTTTCTTAATGATGGCTAGAAGAAGTAATGTAGTAAATACAAAAGCAGTTGTTAAAGGTGCACCGTGGAATATCGTATTTTTCTCTATTGGTATGTACGTTGTTGTATATGGACTAGGAAATGCGTGGCTAACAGATTCTTTAGCAGATATCATAGAATTCTTTGCTAAAGAAGGGCTATTTATTGCAACGATGGCAATGGGCTTTATTGCTGCAATTTTATCTTCTGTAATGAACAATATGCCAACAGTGATGATTGACGCTTTAGCTATTGCAGAAACAAATACAACTGGAATTGTACGCGAGTCACTTATTTACGCTAACGTCATTGGTTCTGATTTAGGTCCAAAAATTACACCAATTGGTTCCCTTGCAACATTAGTGTGGCTTCATGTTCTTTCCCAAAAAGGTGTCAAAATCTCATGGGGAACTTACTTTAAAACTGGTATTATTTTAACAATTCCAATTCTGTTTATTACTTTACTAGGCTTGTACCTAACATTATTAATTTTTTAAGGAGAAGTTATAACATGACTAAAAAAACGATCTATTTCTTATGCACTGGAAATTCTTGCAGAAGCCAAATGGCAGAAGGTTGGGCAAAGAAATATTTGAGTGATAAATGGAACATATACAGTGCTGGAATAGAAGCACATGGATTAAATCCAAATGCTGTAAAGGCTATGAAAGAAGCTGATATTGATATTTCCAATCAAACATCAGATATCATTAATCCTGAAATCTTAAATAATGCCGATTTGGTGGTTACATTATGTGGGGATGCTGCGGATAAATGTCCAGTCACACCTCCACATGTTAAACGTGAACACTGGGGATTTGATGATCCGGCAAAAGCGGAAGGAACAGAAGAGGAAAAATGGACATTCTTCCAACGTGTACGTGATGAAATTGGTGAAAGAATTAAGAGTTTCGGTGAAAGTGGAAAATAAGATAAATTAGTTGCTAAAGACTATTGTACCCCTTACTTTCTTATAGAATTGATGGGGGCTTTAGTTAAATATTCGGTTTACGTATTATAGACAAACAGAGTTAATTTCCCAAATTGTGGATTAACTCTGTTTTTGTGTTTGCGACAGTGAACAGAATTTGAAGATTTAGAAGCGTTTTAAGGTAGCTATTTTGTTGTGGATATGTGTGCTTTTCTGAAATGTAATATTTTCTTTAGTTACAGCTGAAGGAAGGGAAAAAACACGCAGCTGCCTTTAATACATATCGTTGTCTCAAATATTTTTTTGACCAATGTGAAAATGAGTGCGTGAAGACACTGAAATATCAATGTTTAATGGGGAGGCAAAATTTGAAGAACAGAGATTAGTTAGTATCAGTGGCTACACTTTATTCTTAGGAATACATAGTTTGTCATTCTATGGATGCACAATATCGATATACGTATGATATTTATTCGTACATACAAATTAATTGAATTAAAAAAAGAAGGCCTAAAATCGCCCTCTAAGAGTTTTTATATAGTTTATAGAGTAGCCTCATATTCTTTTACTTTCTTATAGAAAGTCGCTTTTTTCATATTCACTGCTACCATAAATTCAACTGCTTTTATTTCTCCGTCTTTCCATCGTTTATAAAGACTATCCCACTCTTTAGGGAGTACTAATTTTGGTCTACCTAAGTGCTTACCTTTTTCTTTTGCTGTTGCGATCCCTTCGGATTGGCGTTGTTTAATCATGTGACGTTCTTGTTCTGCCATAGAGGTATAAACTTCAATGATAATATTGTTTATCATGTTAATTACCCATTCCTGGCCCTGTGGTACGTCTTGCATAGTAGTGGGGAGGTCAATAATCTTAACGCGAATACCTTTCTCTTTAAATAGCTGCAAATACTGTTTGATTAGTTCTTTATTACGTCCTAGACGATCAATAGACTTAATATAAAGCGTATCACCTTTACGCATAGCTTTTAACATGTTCTGAAAGCCCTCACGTTCCATGTCTTTACCGCTTGCCTTATCATTATATATGTATTCTTCGCTTGTTACATAGTCTTTAATAGCCTCATATTGTCTATCTAAGTTTTGTTCTTTAGTTGATACACGAATATAGCCGAATGAAATAGCCCCCATAAATTAATACCGCCTTAATTATATTATAGACTTATTATACAATGTTTTCTATAAAGGTTAAATAGTTTTTAGACGTACAAAAAGGTTTATTTTTAATAATAAATAGACATTTTAAGACTGCTAAATTAAACGTCCATAATGGTGTACCTTTATAGACTTGTGTCTGATTTAATAAAAAATGTCGTTTTAAGGTTGTAGAAAATATTTTTCATCTCTCTATAAAAAGCTTTAAAAGTACTGAACCTTTTATTTTTTGTGTTTTACCATAGGAGTAGATTTTGATAATTATATGTAAGCCAAAGCTTTGAGGATTTCAATTTCGTGGTTGAAAATTTATATAAATGGGATTGATATAAAAAGGGGGAAACAGAATGAATTTTTTAATGGCTGTTGGGATAGCGGTACTTCTTAAAATATTCGATAAAGAGGTAAAAGCGGTCGCAATGATCATACGCCGTAAACCATTCGAATCCATCGTAATTGTGTGCCTGGTAACCATAATCACTATGCTAACGGTCTATATAGTGTAGACATTGAATAGATACTTGCAGCGGCCCAGGTGGAATAACAGCAGCAGCACGCAAGCACACGGCCTAGACATGCCCTGGACAGCAGCTACAAGCAGTGGAAGTTGAGGGAATCACTCGCGAACTGCCCCGGGGAAGTGAGGCAAATGGACCGGGGGAAGGCAACGGAAAGTACGGGGAGTGTACGGCAAACCGCCTGGAAACTGCCTGGAATGACCGAATAACAACCAAAAGGTGAGAAATCGATGTTGAAAACCCTCAAAAACCCCCTAAAAATGCCTTCAAACCGGCTATTTTTCAGTGATTTCTTAGCTTTTTAAAAGGGAGGGACCGGGGACCGGGCATGGCTATATGCCAAATCAAGTGCTTACTAAATATACACGATGTTTTTAAAACCTTTTTGGGGTCAAATTCAGTAATACCAACGCTTCAGAGGGACGTGAGACGAATCGAAAAATGATTAAACGCTTAACTACCCTACTCAATTCGTCTCAATGCGTTTTGTAGATGGGGGGGGCCAAGTTTTTTAAGAATTAGCAGCAGCCATTTACTAAAAAAATTTTTTCGGCAGTTTTCGGAAAACCTCGGCACAATACTCGACACTACATAGCACTTCACTTTTTGGTACGGTCTATAACGCCTTCACACAGTTTTTCTATATTATCCATTCTCTCGTTAAACTCTTTGCGAAACTCCGTTTGATTCTCAATCATTCCATCTAAACGGCCATTAATTCTATCTATAATGGATAGGGCTTGTTTTCGGTCGCCTTCAATATCTCTTATATCAGTACACATTTTCTTTAAATCAGATCTCATTTTCTCGACAAGTTCCAATTTTGCCACTTCTTCAGACATATGTAATTCCCCCCTTTTTTAATGTTGATAGCATATCTTTAATTTCCCCTAAATCATTAATCATATCGTCCATTCTCTCGCTGCATTTACTAAAACCATCGTTCATTTCTGTTCTCATATCCTCTATAAGTTCAATCATCTTCTTTTCCATATCTTCAGACATTTAAAATCTACTCCTTTATTTATTCTTTCATCAGTATAACAGCTATCAGCAATTTCAATAATTCTTGGTAAAAATACATTGTAATGCAAGATAAAATCACTGTAAGCTTGGGTAAATTCGAGTTAAATATTGTAAGACACTACACACACCAGTCCTTCACGATACTGCACTACACAATACTATACGACACTATAAATCTCTGAAAATTATTGAAGATTTATCGGGAAATTAGGTATAGCAAATGTTATAGATAAACATAATATTATTGAACTTTAAAGCTTATCAACTAAAAAAGGAGGGAAAACCCAATGGGCTATTGGGGAATAAAGTTATTTGAAGATGATATTACTTGTGATGCCCAGGATGAATTTATTAAAAATTTAAAAATGGGAAGAACACCAGAAGAAGCTTCGGAAAGTACATTAGAACGACTATTAAAAGGAATTGATGAACCAATAACTAACTTGGATAGCAAGTACTTTGACTTAGTCATAACTTTAAATAGAAGATACTTAGCTTTAATTTATATCGGTTTAGCAGCAACACAATTAGAGATGAATTGTCTTCAGGATAAAGTAAAAAGGAAGGCGATAGAATATATTGAGGATGGTGCTGATCTTGACTTTTGGGGTGAGGAGGGAGGAGAGAAATATGAAATAAGGAAGAAGGTGTTGGATGAATTAAAACAGAATTTACTTAATTATAAACACTGAAAAATTGTCATAGCAAATGTACGAGAAGAAACGAGGTCTACTACTATTTTAGTAATAGACCTTGTTCAAATAGTTCTTTGTAGACGGAATAGGAATGTAATCTTAAACGTTCTCCTATCTCATAGAAATCCATTCCCTTATTGAATAAGTTAACTATCTCTTTTTTTGTTTTCATTGAGAATTTTATTTTCTTTAAATTATACGGCTTGTCTCTAAAAGTACTTGCAGCAGCACCATAGTTAGTAAAACATTCGTGAGTTTGGCCGTTCCTTGCCCCAAGTAAATAATCGGGACGTCCATAAAAACGAGTGTGACAGCGATCGCATTGAAAGATTGATGTGCTTTGGTGATTGTAGTAGCGAGAAACCATCTTTACCTCGCCATTATATTTATTCTGTAGAAGTGTTTTGAACTGTTCTTCGGTCATTTCTGTTAGTTTGATACGGCTTGTGTAAGTCATGGTAAAACCTCTTTTCTAGAGTTGTTTTGGCATTAAAAAAGACTAGCTGCATGAAGCAACTAGCCTGGTATTTTTAGTAGCCGCGATAAGCAGCAATTTGTTCAGCTTTTTGTTTAGCAACTTTTTCAATATGTTCTTTGCGGATACGTTCTGAATGTTCAGCATCGTCCTTTTCTTGTTGTAATTTTTGTTTATATGCCTCGCCCACTGCTTCGAAATCCAGTCGACTTTCATTTGGTATGCCTACTTCTTGTTGTAGCTGTAAACCGTATGTTAATTTTTCTGTAGCGTTCATATCTTCCAAGACGTAGGTATTACCTTCTCGCAATTCCTCTAGTACGTTTTTTTCTTTATTACGCTGCAAGTATAATAAGTTCATTAGTTAGCCCCTTTTCCATAGCGTGCATTATCAATTTCATCACGACTAATAATTGATTTTCCGTACTTGTTCTCAAAACCTGGGCGGAAATATTCAGTTGTATATGCTTGGCTTAAACGTGGGTACATCTCATGTACTTCTGAATCATCAAAAAGATAATTCACTTCAGGTGCTATCTCTCGATATTGCGATAACATTTCACGTCCCAACCCAGCAATTTCGTTTAACATAATTGACTTATAGCGGTCAATAATCTTGTTCACATCGTACTTACTTCGAATAGTTGTCTCTTTTCTGATTGCTTCACGTAATAGCATGGCGTACTGTAATTTTAATTGTGTTTGCCTCTGCTGATTTTCCTCAAACATTAGATTTATAACTTCAACATTATAATTTAGTTCTTTATGTTGGGTAGTTAAATAAATACGGTCAGAAAGATTAGCCGTTTCGCGATCTAATACATTAACCGCAATTTTTTCTTGGATTGCAGCTAGTTCCGTTTCTAATTCTTCATACTCATGCTGTAATGCAATTTGTTCCGCTTTGAAATTTGCTAAAACCTCTTTTGTATATGGGAAAATGTCCTCTATAATCACTCCGTTAGTAATCTCCATTGCTGTTATTCTCCTTTAATGTTTATTGTTTTATATCTGATTTCTATTACATTATTAATTGCTAATAACTCCGCGTTAGAAACTTTTAATTTGCGTAATGCCTCACGCAGCTTACTTTCGTAAAAAGGTGTGAATGTAACCTTGTTGTTTTCTAATCTGCTAATGGTGGCAATATCAACATTCATGTAATTACTGAATTCTGCCAAAGTCTTATTTCGTATTAACCGAATGTGTTTAATAAAACGGTAATCTAGGGGCACTTTATAAATTCCTTTTTCCAGTTTTTTCACCTACTTATTATTTTTCTATGGTCCAAAATTATTGAACCATTACATATATAGGTGTTTGAGGAAAGAATATTTACTGGTGCTTGGGAGAATATATTTTCTTATTGTAGTAGTTTGTTAGAACAATATTAGAAAAATAAGGAGATTTATTAATAGTTGATTTAACTAATTCAAAATGAAAATGTATTATTATTATTAGGGGGGAGATAAGTAGGAGTAGATGGTCTAGTAGATGCAAAAATTACACGGTGGTTTTTAAACCTTTTTAAGTACAACTTAATAATCTATAATTCAAAATGTGGTATTTACTGTAAAAAAGGAGGAGTTGAATGTATAACTTCGATAAATTAGTTTATACAGACGATTTTATGTGGGAAGAACTAGGTGTTAGGGAACTGCCGAATAGTTTGTTTCACTACACATCGGTCGATACATTAGAAAAAATTATTACTAACAAGTCAATAAGATTTAATAGATTAGATAAAGTAAATGATCCTGAAGAAGCCTTAACAGCTAATTTGGAAAATGCTAATACTTTAGTTTTTGTATCTTGTTGGGACGATGAAAGAAATGAATCTATCCATATGTGGAATATGTACGGTGATAATTTTAAGGGAGTTAGAATAGAGTTACCCATAGATATGTTTAAGGGTAGAGATAATATTAGAGTTTATGAAAAAGGTGGTGCTATGTTTAAATATGCTGAAATGATTGATATTGATAGAAAAGACTTTTCTTTAGGGATGAGAACATCAAGTATATTTGGTCCTAATAAGGTTGCATATGTTGATAATAGAGAGTTGTTGATTAGTAAGGCTGTTTATGAAGAAAGTGATTTTATTCATGTCAATCTGTATGATTTAGGATTATTTAAAAACAAGTATTGGCATATTGAGAACGAATGGAGATATAAAATAATAGGTTTGATGGAAGAAGTAAATTATCCTAATGATGCATTTACTCGAGATATACTGGATTTAAAAAGATATCCTGTTAATCAAACAGAGATATTTGTTCAACTAGATGAATCTGTATTTAAAGAAATGAAAATAACGGTAGGTCCGAAGTGTAATGAAGATGATTATACTAAGTTAATTCATTTATCAAATCTGTATAATTGTAAACTTGAAAAAAGTATAATCCAGATAAGATAAAACTAAAAGGTGGAATAGTATTGGATTATAACTCACTATATACAACGCATGATTGTAGTAATTGGCATGGATTGTTTCCGATAGAAAAACATTATATAAATTTCGATCCAAATATAATATATGCCTTGAACAAAGTGGACGATGTTTACTACATGTTTTCTAATGCTAGGTTTAATGGATATATGACAGAAAATAATAATTATGGAGATATGGTAGCTACACACGATCAGTTACATTTAAATTTCATTCATTCGGGTTTTCTAATGAATGCCTTAAATTTTTACTATTTTGCAATTGATTTATCTTGGCAAGTTATATATTACTATTCTATTGATAGTTCATATTATTTTTTGTGTGATCAAAAAGAATATGATAAGTATAGTAATGCATGTAATTATGATAATGTAGTAAGGCTTTTAAAATATAGAAAAGACCATAAGCTATTAGATGTATTAAAAAGTTTTAGCACAAACGAACTCGTATTAGAATTAAGGAATTTATACAATTATATGAAACACAAAGGAACAATTCATTTTGAAGGTTTAGGAATACAATATTCTAATCCAATGATGGATGTTAGAATGGGTGATGAGAATATTACATACAAACTCTTTGTAAAAAGGGGACAAAAAATTGAAGAATTGAAAAGTAAGTTAATTGAATTAGATAAATTGTTTTATGACTACTTTAATAAAATATTAGAAATAATTGTTCCGGAAGACTATTTACAATGTGAATTTGACGTGATTAAGCATCTAAATCTTGCAATGGAAATAAAGGCTTTTAGAGATAACTATTTTAATAATTATAAAGATAATTTCAAAGAATTCTATAGTGAAATAATTGAAATTTCGTAAAGCTATAGTTTAATTATTGTAAGCAGTTTTGATCGAAGTTATATTGTTTAGAAACGTATCTCTTGGGACGTACTAGAAAAAACTCAGTACGTATCGTTAACGAAGTAAAACACGTAAACGGCGTGCTGTATGATATTACATCTATGCCGCCAGAAACGATTGAGTGGAATATTTGAATGGGAATCTATAAAAGATTCTCTTTTTTTATTGTTTAACTTCATGGTATAATGTGAGTAATGAAGGTAAATTAAACCAATTTCTGAAAAAATGTAATACACCTTAACTAATATAAATAAACGTATGTAATAGCTATCGCCCATGTAGAGAACGTGGGGCCCAACTTTAGTGGGATACGGTCGGTGGTGCCGCTTGAGTCACCGTCAAGAGATTTCCAAGCTAGCGTGCAGGACGCCTGTTTGTCGGCATAATGCCACGCGAATCGTAAGTAGGCAAACTACACGCGTAGAAGCTTAAGTATTGGAGTTTCTGGACGCGGGTTCGACTCCCGCCGTCTCCATAATTGAAATTCATATGATTTCACTGAACGTCAAAATCCCTGATATATAAGGGTTTTGGCGTTTTTTTATTGTAAAATAATCTTCATTTTAATAACTGAGAGGAAACAATAAGAACGAGTATAATTTTTGGTTTAACTTTTGGCTGAGTATGTTTTCTTTTTAAATACAAGAAATTATTGTATTATCATTTTAAATGAAAATATTCCCATTTTTATGTATAGGTAGATTTTGTATTTTGTTAACTTTATTAACAATGAGTATGTTGATCTACTGAAACAGAAAATTAATCAAAGTGAATGTTTATAAGGGAAATATAAATTAAATACATTTGTATATTTATTATAGAAATGAGTGAACTTATGATAATTTATGAAGCTCAAATTTCAGAATTTCTCGATGATGTTTCGAACGAGGTAATTGTTGATCGATTATATAATGTATACCAAGAAAAAATTGGTCGCACATCCAAGAGCGAAATTCGTTCATGGGATCATTCCTTGCAACGAATGTCGAATGTATTACGTGATCGTGATATTCCAAAAGATGCAAAAGCGGCAATTGAGTTTAAGATTCCTAATACGGGAAAACGTGTTGATTTTATTATTGCTGGGAATGATGGTAAAACGGATCATGCAGTTATTGTTGAATTGAAGCAATGGGAGACTGTTGAAAAAAATAACCGTTTGGATGCAGTAGTGGTTGAGACCTATTTAGGCGGTACAAAACATCTGACAACCCATCCTTCCTATCAGGCTTGGAGTTATGCATCTTTAATAGAAGACTTCAATGAAGAAGTTCGAACTGCACCGATTCATTTACACCCATGTGCATATCTTCATAATTACTTTATTTTAGAGAACGATCCTATATTAGATGAACATTATGCAGAGCACATTGAAAAAGCACCTATTTTTAGAAAAGGTGAAATGGAACAGCTTCGTCAATTCATTAAAAAATACATTAAATATGGCGACAAAAATGATATTATCGCTAGAATTGAAAATGGCCGTATTAAGCCATCTAAATCTCTTCAAGATAGTATGGCTGCGATGCTACAAGGCAATCCTGAGTTTATTATGATAGATGATCAAAAGGTTGTGTATGAAAGAATACTAGACTATGTAACAGGCTGTATTTCAGAGAATAAAAAAGGTGTTTTCATTGTAAAAGGTGGTCCTGGTACAGGCAAATCGGTACTCGCAATCAATTTGTTAGTCCAGTTAATTCAGAATGATTATTTTGCGATGTATGTAACGAAAAATAGTGCACCGCGTGATGTATATGCAACAAAGCTTAAAGGTACGATGAAGAAAAAAAGCATCGATAACTTATTTAAAGGTTCAGGGAGCTTCCATGCTGCAGATAAAAATGAATTTGATGTATTAATTGTAGATGAGGCACACCGATTAAACGAAAAGTCTGGATTGTTTAATAATCTTGGTGAGAATCAAGTAAAAGAGCTAATTAATAGTGCAAAGTTTAGTGTATTTTTCATTGATGAGGCACAACGAGTAACGTTAAAGGATATTGGTAGTGTTGATTTCATCAAAAAGTATGCTAGTGAATTAGATGTGAATGTATTCGAGGGAGAGCTAGCATCACAATTTAGATGTGACGGTTCAGATGGTTATATTGCTTGGTTAGATGATGTACTTGGAATTCGCGAAACGGCAAATAACAATGATTTAGGAATGGAATACGATATTAGAATTTTTGATTCGCCAAATGAACTACGAAAAATAATTAAAGAAAAAAATGCTATTAACAATAAGGCACGTATTGTTGCAGGTTATTGTTGGGAATGGATTTCAGAAGGAAAAAATAATCGTGATGTACATGATATTAATATTGAAGAACACGATTTTTCTATCAGCTGGAATTTAGGGAATGATATATGGGCAATAGCAGAGGAATCTGTTGACGAAGCTGGTTGTATTCATACTTGTCAAGGTCTAGAATTCGACTTTGTTGGTGTAATAATTGGAGATGATTTACGATTTGAGAATGGTAAGGTAGTTACCGATTATACGAAACGTGCTAAAACAGACCAGTCTATTAAAGGTATTAAAAAGTGGATGAAAGAAGATCCTGTAGCAGCTACAAAAGCTGTAGATGCTATTATCCGGAACACTTATCGTACTTTGATGACAAGAGGGCAGAAAGGTTGCTATGTGTACTGTACAGATAATGAATTAGCTAAATATTTTAAATCACGACTTAGAAAAGTATATAAGGAGCGAGCAGAAACTAAGAACTTATTAATTGCAGAGCATTCGGAAGAATATAAATTTAAATAAGTAAGTAAGATTCCTTTCTCCATATAGTAAAATGAAATGACTAAAAAAATGCTATAAATGTTGATATTAAATTAACCCATATTTTAATACTTGATTGTGACGCAAATCACAGCAGATGATAAAAATTATTTTCTATAATATTCATATCCAAACTAAAGGAGCTGTTAATTATGCAAAAACTACAAATCGCGAGCGTTTTAGCGGAACAAGCTAAAAAGATGGGGAAAGTTTTAGAACATGAACAATTTGATTTATTGAACGTACAGCTACGTGCAGGAGAGGAAATTCCAGCTCACAGTATCAACAATACATCGATTATCATCGTACGTAAAGGGGATGTCGTCTTCAACGTAGAAGGTGAGGACGTGTCTCTTACAGCCGAGGATGTTCTGTTATTTGACCCTAATGAAAAGCATAGCTTAAAAGCGATAACTGAAGTCGATATACTCATTGTAAAATTAAAATAATGAAAAGAGGCTGCTCCTTAATGGGTAGCCTCTTACTTTGGAAGATGAAGGTGAAAGACCATTATCTTTAAATAGAAATGAACAATATTTTTATATAATTTAGTTGCGCTTAAGCTAGCGTAACTTTTTTATTTTGAAATAATAAAATCTCCATGTCTCTTAATTTTGAAAAAAAGGATATATAGAAAATAAAAAGTATAAAAAATTAAAGAGGTGGAGCACATGGCAATTATTCGTGTTGAAAAAAATGAAAATTACGTGGTGTTAGATCGAGGTTTACTAAATGATGCTCGATTGAGTTGGAAGGCAAAAGGAATTCTTGCCTATATGCTGTCCATGCCGGATGATTGGGTGTTTTATGTGGAGGAATTGATGAAACATGGAGCAGACGGGGAAAAATCATTCCGTTCTGGATTTAACGAGCTAAAAAAATTTGGTTATCTTGAACGATTCCCAGTCTATGAAAATCATCAAATCGTGAAATGGGAGACAATTGTCTATGAAGTACCCCAAAATTTACTTGCACAAAACGTCCAAGAAGGTAACTCAAATCCACCTTCAATAAATCAAAAAAAAGAAGCGCTACTAAATACTGATTTTAAACTAAATACTGAATTACTAAATACTGATATAAAAGATATTGTCTAGTTTGCCGTTTAGTCTTTGAATGTAGTGGAGATAGCGCTGTATTTTAAACATGTCTTCACACCAAGACCGGGTGCAAATTCTACTAAGTAATCGTTAGTTGTAATTGTTGTAGCATTTTTTTGTTAAATAAATACCACTGGGTGTCTTACTTTTTACCAAGACTTGCAGGTAGCCAATGTCTAGGAAATTTTAAGTATACGTTTTAGCTGAACAAGTTAAAAAATGCGAGTAATGTTTGAGCATGACCAATAGCTATGTGCAGGATAGGAGATTCAATCCCATAGCGATAACAATAAGCGATGGGATTTATGTAAAAGAGATAGAGCAATTGAATCACATGGTTGAGATTGAAGACTTCAACAATTTAATCATATGGGGAGTTTCTAGGAATGAAACAAGTCTGTTTGCTATTCTAATAGCTTATTTTGTAACTAATGTAATGGTTGATCGCCCTCGAGAACATTACAGAATAAAACGAGTCATTGTTTCATATACATACCTAGGAATTAAAACCACTACTCCTTGAATTGCTACCGAGACCTCAATCGGTAGTTTTTTACGTTTTAAATTAATAACTACTTATTTCCAATAAAATACATAATTATGTAAATGTATTAACAATTTACCAAATATCCATTTACAACCAAATACCTATTGTTAAAATTACTGGGATAGGAAATTTTTCTATGAATTTGAAAGTTCAATATAAAGGAGATTGTAAAGTGAAGATTTTTGGTAAGATGCTCGTCTCTTTTGGCATTGTGATAGTGTTGTTTGTAGCCTTGAATATTTACAACATTACGCAATCGAGCAAATTGAAAAGTAACGGAGATACCCTTAATTCTGAAGGTGTAGAGCCTTCTATTGAATTAACAGACATTGCGAATCTAACTGAAAATACACGCGTACAAATGCTGTCTGCACTAACGTTCAAAAATATTGATGCGACAGCTGCTGCATTAAAGAACTTAGATGAGATACAAACGAAAGTTTCAAAATTAAACGAAATAATCTTATCCTCTGATGTTGATAAGGCGATTGCCCATTTCAATGAGAAATGGCTACTATTTGATGAACGTGTTCGAAAAAATGAGCAATTAATGAAAGCTGGAGAATGGGAAGAAGCAGCAAAAGGATTAAAGCTTGGTGGCACTTTATTTAATGATGCGATGGAAGCTTTTGATGCCCTTGAAACAGCCCAAATTAAAGAAATTCATACCATCGTTGAGAATAATGAAAAGGTATATTCTGAAATTTTATTCGTATCAAATAGTTTAATTGTTATTACTACCATTATCGCGATTGCCATTGCTTATTTCTTTAGTCGTCAAATTGTCCAACGTCTTTCCCTTGTTGCGAATCGTGCAAAAGTAATTGCTGAAGGCGACTTATCGATGACACATATTGAAACAAAAGGAAAAGATGAAATTAATACCTTAGCTAAAAACTTAAATCATATGCAAGATGCGTTAATTGCCATCGTATCAGAAGCGCGGGATACAAGTCAGCAAGTGGCTGCTAGTGCAGAACAACTATCTGCAACAACAGAAGAAAACATGGCTGCCGCTGATTCCATTGCGAATATTTCACACTCGCATGTGGATAGTGCGAATACACAGCTTGAAAAATTAACTCAAATTACCACATCTATAACGGATATGGATTCAGCTGTACAATCAATTGCTCAAAATGGTGTGGAGATGGACACATTATCACGTTCAACATTTGAAAAGACTCAATATGGCTCACTTGTGGTGAATGCCATCAATGAACAAATTGAGTCAATTTCAACATCTTCTAAAGAGACAGAAACTGCTGTTAATACTTTACATGATAAATCACAAGAAATTGGTAATATCATTAGCATGATTACTCAAATTGCTGATCAAACCAATTTACTTGCATTAAACGCAGCCATTGAAGCTGCTCGTGCAGGAGATGCAGGTAAAGGCTTTGCTGTTGTAGCAGAGGAAGTAAGAAAACTAGCCGAACAATCTCGTATTTCTGCAGATCAAATATTTAATATGATTAGTGATATTCAACAAGACATTCAAGATGTTATTGAATCAATCCATGCAGAATCTGAATGTGTAAAAACGGGATTAATAAAATCCAATGAAGTAAATATGGTGTTTAGTGAAATTGAAGAGATGGTAGGTTCTGTTACTACAAATGCAGAGTCATTGAATGAGTCCATTAAATCCATAGCAAGCATTAGCCATAGTATTTTACAAAATACGCAAGAAGTTCATACACTGGCCAATGAAACTTTAAAAGATGCAAAGTCTAGCAATGAAGCTTCGGAAATGCAACTAAGCGCAATTGAAGAAATTACAGCCGCAAGTGTATCCTTAGCAAATCTGTCAGAACAGCTACAATCTGTCATTTTACATTTTAAAATTGCAAAATAACAAACAACCGTACATAGGGGGGAGTATCCCAAATGTACGGTTTTGTTATCTCTAAAAATGACTTCTGATTAACCTGAAGTCACTACTTCCTATGACTTTTTTCAATTAATTTATAAGTAAGAAATTTTGTAAATGAGGCGGAGAATAGATGAATGAATTTGTTGCTAATCGTCAGTTGTGGCGGAAGTGGTTTGTGGTTCTATTTATCAGTATCGTTTGTGTTAGTTCATTTATGGGCAATGCGTCGGCAAATATTTCTCAGGAGAATTTAAAAAATGTAAAGACATATGTTGAAGAGCAATTTGAACAGGCTGGAATTGTTGGTGGTTCCTATGCAATTGTTGCAAACGGTGAAGTGATTGATGCGAGCGGGATAGGATACAGTGATAGTAAAGCTCAAAAAAAAGGCAACTGCTGAAACAATTTATGCCATTGCATCTGTCACGAAATCCTTTACGGCAACAGCGATTTTAAAATTACAAGAAGAAGGAAAATTGAGTTTACAAGACCCTGTACAAAAGTATTTACCATGGTTCACATATAAGGATAAAGAGAAATCAAAAGAGGTAACAATCGAACATTTATTAACCCATTCTGCTGGTGTGGATCGTTTCAAAGCAGATGGGGTGATTTTTGAAGATGAGAAGAAGTATCGTAATTCATTAGAAGATTCCATTAGAGCGTTAAGTACCGTTGAAATGACATCAAATCCCGGTGAAAAAGGTCAATACTGTAATACTTGCTATAACATCTTGGGCTTAATAATCGAGAAAGTATCCGGTATGACTTATTACGATTATATGAAAACGAATGTATTCCAACCATTAGATTTGGAGAGTACGAGTTTTGGGCATGAACTAAAATCTTCTCAAGACATCGCAAAAGAATATAGCTGGTTTTTTGGTTTTCGTAATACGAGATTATTAAATTACGAAGCATTTGGAACGAGTCAGGATCCAGAAGGTGGCATTTATACAAATAGTGTAGACCTTGCCAAATATGTAGCAGCTACGTTAGGTGATTCGTCATTACTAAGTGAAGACACTTTAAAAATGTCCTTCAAAGGTGTTGTTTCAACGGATGAAGAAGGTTGGGAATATAGTTTAGGTGGATTTGAAGTAGGTACACTTGAAAATCGAACACTTCTTTATAAAGGTGGAGATGGCATCGGGTCGTCTAGTGCAATTATGATGCTTCCAGAAGAAAATATCGGTGTTGTTTTGATAATGGGTGAGTCGAATTCAGAACCGAAAAAGCCAATCGCCATGGGAATGCTTCAAATCTTAATGGGGAATGAACCGGTAGAAGAAGCGTTTGCACCACCTTTATTTAAAGTAGCAGGTTTAGTAATGTTATTCATCCTATTAGGCAGTATCATAGTGTCAGCATTAACACTAAGAACTGTCATGAAAAAAAGAGCCATCAAATATCGCTGGCTACGTATTTTCTATAGTGTCATATGTTTACTACTTTTCGTATTCGTCGGGTTTTTATTATTGAACGTAAGACCAACTCAAATTGGTTTCTACGGGTATCCTTATGACCTTGCCATTGGTTTAATTAGCCTTGAAATACTATTATTATTGATTGTGATTTGCAACGGTTATTTATTCTTTAGAAAAAAGTGAGTGGCTAGAATTCATTTCAGGTCACTTTTTATTAAAATATTAGAATTTTCAATATTATACAAATTTTGGGTTTCTGTTTAATCTTGAATAGTATATAGTTTAATTAAATACGAAGCTGAGGTGATAATTATGGGACGACTATTAAATAAAGTTGCAGTTATTACAGGTGGAACAGGCGGAATAGGGAAAGTAACAGCAGAAACATTCCTAAAAGAAGGAGCAAAAGTAGTTTTAGTTGATTTGTTCCAAGAGGCACTTGAGCATGCAAAGGCGGATTTATCTGAGTTGGGTGAAGTAATTACAGTTCAAGCTGACGTAACAAAAGAATCGGATGTACAAAATTATGTAAATAAAGCAGTTGAGCAGTTTGGTAGAATTGATGTGTTCTTTAATAATGCAGGTATCGAAGGAAAAGTAGCGCCGATTGTGGAACAAAAGGTGGAAGACTTCGATATGGTGATGAACGTAAATGTTCGCGGAGTATTTTTAGGTTTAAAACATGTTCTTCCAGTGATGATTAAACAAAAATCTGGTAGTGTCATTAACACTTCTTCTGTCGCTGGTTTAGGTGGCTCACCAAATGTCTCTCCATATATTGCTTCTAAACATGCGGTAGTTGGACTAACAAAGACAGCAGCACTAGAAGTAGCAAACTCAAACATTCGCGTGAACTCAATCCATCCATCACCAGTGAATACAAGAATGATGCGTTCCTTAGAGGAAGGGTTAAACGTTACGCAAGAAGCATTGGCTCAAAGTATTCCATTAGGTCGATATGGCGAGCCAAATGACATTGCGAATTTAGTCGTTTTCCTTGCGAGTGATGATAGCGCCTTCATTACCGGCGTGCAATACCGCATTGACGGTGGAATGGGTGCAATATAATAGGTTAAAACAGGTGCCTTAATATTTAAAGGGTAAAAAGAAAGGATAGATAAACAGGTTATACCTGCTTACATCTATCCTTTTTGTACAACATATGACCTCATTTACAACATTAACTACCATAAATACCACACAACAAGTAATTCTTTCACAAGCCCTACTTTTGATTCAAGAAAAGCGCTCAATTGTTGAAGACCATTATTCAACTAAAACCCCGTTAGCATCCTCTTTTTAGATTATTAGATTTGAATAAGCTTTTTGTCTTTTCGGCCGTGCAACACAATGTATAGTGCTAGTGAGAATATTGTAATGAAGCCAAGTGTGATAAATAAGTTACCATAGCCAATTGCAGGCTCAATTGCACCTAAAATCGAAGGACCGAAGCCAAGACCAGCGTCTAATGCGATAAAGAAAGTAGAAGTGGCCAAGCCTGATCGTTCAGGTGGCGTAAGCTTAATCGCAATTGCTTGTGCACCAGATTGTAGGTTACCATAGCCAGCACCGACAATCGCAGCGGCAACCAATAAGAGACCGCCAGTATGTGCCGCACTGACTAAAAATAATCCAAGGGCAAATAAAATAAAGCAAGGAATCATGACAAAGTTTGAACCTTTTGTATCCATGAAACGCCCACTAAATGGTCGTGTTAGTAAAACGGCAATGGCATATACAAGAAAGAAGAAGCTTGCCGCTGTAATTAAATGACGTTCCTCTGCAAAGAATGTAAGGAATGATAATAATGCTGCATAGCCAAATGACATAAAGAAGGTTACGATTGCGATTGCTATTGCATTTGGTTCGATATAGTTTTTAAAACTGAATGATTGTTTTGTTTGTTCTTTTCCTTTTGCCACTGGTTTTACGGCTGATGGTTTTAGTGTAAAGCTAATAATAAGAGCTAATGCTGCTAAAATAACGCAAATAAAGAAAATCATATTGTAAGAAACAAAACGTGCTAAGAAAATACCTAGGAAAGGTCCAATGGCAGTACCTAGTGTTGTACTCATACTGAAGTAGCCAATCCCTTCACCTTTACGACTCATTGGAACGATTTGAGCAACCAATGTCCCCGTTGCAGTTGAAGTGATCCCTGCAGCCATCCCGTTTATTAAACGGCTAATTAGCAAAAATGTAATGCCTGCATGTACAAAATAAAGGCCAGTCGTACAAGTAAAGGCGATTAACCCTAGAACTACGATTTTTTTAACCCCAAATGTGCTGATATAACGGCCAGTAAATAAACGACCGATTAATGTCCCAACAATATAAATACCCGTTGCTAAACCTGCTTGACTAGCTGTTGCATGGTATTCATTGACTGCAAATGATGAGGTTGTCACCATTAATAAATAGAATATTAGTAGGACGATGAAGTTTGTAATGGATACCATGATGAAATCCTTCGTCCATAGCTTTTCATTTGTGTTACTCATTAATATAATCCAGCTTTCTTATTTAAATTTGTGTGTATTTGCTCCAGGGTACGAAGCAAATGTATTTGATCCTCCGCAGATATACCCTCTAAAATTTCTTTTTCAAAAGCGTCGATTTCAACGCGTGCCTCTAAATATTTTTCTTTTCCTAAAGGTGTTATGCGTAAATTCTTTCTTCGTTTGTCTCCTGATGAAGTTTCCACTTCGATATAACCTGCATTCGTTAAAACTTTAATGATGCGTGTCATATTTGGTTTTTCAAAAGTTAACCTTTTAGCTAACTCTGCTGCTGTAATATCAGGCTCATGCACAACGGAATACAGCACTGACCATTCCGAACGTTGAATGCCATGATTACGTAAAATTTCACTTAGCTGTGTATCAAATGGACGCAATGTGAAAACAAGATTATGAAACACTTGTTGATGTTGATTCATGGTTAACCTCTTCCTATTAATAGTTATAAATGATAATTATATTTGATAACTATAATAGTATAGAACTGTGAAAGTTGTATGTCAAACATAAAATAAAGATTGCGAAGATAAAATTTAAGATTACAAACACTTATGGCAAGTGTTCTTTTGAATAAGGGTGTTTAACGGAAAAAAACGCTATCCTTATTCAAGGAAAGCGCCTGATTGTTAAAGATTGATTATTTTTTATGGTGTTCTCTATACTTCATTCTTCAAATACTGATCTTTTATATTTTTTTTATCCTCATACATACGTGAATCGCAAGTATGATAGAGATGCTCATAATTTATACCATCCTCTTCAACAAAAGCAATGCCGATACTTGGTATAACTTTAATTTCTATGCCGTCTCGCTTATACAAGTTCTTTTGAAATACATTCCGCACCTCATTGATTTTCTTTATAAACTTTTCCTTTGATTCTATTTGCTCAAAAAACATAATAAATTCATCGCCACCTAAACGTGCTATTATGTTTGGATTTGGTAAATTTTTATGCCAACAATTTGCTGTGAATATTAGTACATTATCTCCTGTTAGATGGCCGTATTCATCATTGATTTCTTTAAAAAAGTTTAAATCACAAATCATTAATGCAGCATCTTTTTTGGGGGACTGTGCCAACTTTTGTTTTACTACTTCCTCAAAATAAGTTCGATTATATAGTCCTGTCAGTACGTCGTGATGTGCTAAATATTCATATTGTTTAGATTGTTGAAGTAAACTTTCTTCATACTATATCGATTCTGTAATGTCATGTAATATGAACATTTTACCAATTGGCTTATTATTACTTCCATTTACAAATGAAAAATGAACATTATAATACGTTGCTCTTAATTGCATGGATTGAGTTGTTAAGTTATTGATTTCTGACGTACGTTCAATAAATTGTACTAGCGGTGGAAAATGTGATAGTACTTCTGCTGCCGAGTTGCCAATCAACTTTTTATTAGGTAAATATCCAAATAATTTTATGGCAGACTTATTATAGATTTTTAAATTATTATCTATATCAAAAATAATTACAGCATCCTTTATGGATTCAAAAACTTTTTTCATAGCTAGAGGAGATAATTTTAGCAGATTAAATCGGTAAATTCCCCATAAGTAAAATAAAGATGAAAATACAAGCCCAAAAGGAGATATATCAATCGGTACTTTTATAGCACCTATTGAATGGATAAATGGAAAACCAAATACAAATAAAGAGCCAATCATCATGAGGGCTACTTGTTTTTTTCTCTCTCTATTTGATTTAAGATATAAGTGGATTAATAAACCTATACCAATTAAATAGTAACTATAGACGTAGACAATATGTAAGTAAAACAGAGGGCCTCTATCTAAAACAATGAGTGGAAATCCTTGAGAAAAGTCTAAAGCTGTACTTTTGTAAAATAAATGGTGCCATTCATTTGTAAAATGGGCACTTAACGTATAAATTGGACCGATTGATAATAAAGCGATTGTTCTTTTTGTTAAAAATCTTTGGTTACCTGTGAATTGTAATGTCATAATTACCCAAATAATCGGCGCAAAAGGAATTCCAATATACTGAATGTGTATCCAAAACATCATTTGGTCGATTGTCGTACTTAAAAGTTGAAAAGCATATCCAAATGTGTAAAAAAAAGCTGATAATACACCCAAGCCATAACTAATCGTAATAGGAGTTTCTCTATTTTGCCAAGCATAATTAAGTAATATCATATAGCAAAAAATAAAAAGAATTAAAATGGATGAAAGTATAAAGTTGTAGCTCAATGTGCATTCCTCCGATAGTATCTACCAGTAAATACTAATTCATATAATAGATTGTAAAATAATGTAATCGGAAAATCCATTTTTTAATTATGTGTCTTCGTATATTATCATGTGGTTTTTGATTTACAGTATTATTTCCATAATGTTTGATAGGGAAATAATCACTAGTGTACATCTACCTACTCTCACTGCTTTTTCCTTACAAATTGGTGAAAATCTTACTTTTTATTATCGAATTAAAAAGTTCGGGACAAAAGTTGCTTTTCAAATTTATTTAGAAATATTAGTAATGATTATACGCTGTTTAGAAAAAAGTTGATTGGAATGGAGTGTGGCTGAGTGTAGTTGAGGCCATGCCCGCGGAAAGCGTCCACACGGAATGGAAATCAACGTCCTTCATGTCAAGCTAATTTTTTTCAATAAAAGAGCCCGAAAATAAAGGGCGCATCCTTATTCAAGAATAGCGCCTAATTTTAGAATATCATTAAACTTAAAATAAAAAGGCTTTTTATCCCTTTTCTAAAAGTGGAATAAATCTTTTATGGTTATAAATACTTTGAGATTCTGCAACAGTTTGTGACAGTACATCATCAATTGAATTTAGTAATGTTTCTAATGCACGTTTAGCTAATCCATTTTCAAACTCTTCTAATTCTACAGGCAATTCGTCTTCATCCAAAATAAAATACTCTCCATTTGGTAGTACTAGTACATCAATAATTAAATCTTCAAATGAGACTATACTCTCTAGAAATTTTGTGTTCTTTACAATGTTAAAATACGAAGCTAAATAATTTCCCTCCTTATCTCTCCAAAAATATAAATTATATGGACGATCTAACCAATAATAAGCAATTGTATAACTCCCTAATGGAATTGTTATATGTAAATCGTTAACCTTCATTGTAAAAGGTTCTTTTATAAGATGGAACAAAACGATACAGTGATTTTGAGAACTTAATAATCTACATTTATATTCTACAATTTTAGAATCATACCTTATTTTTCTCTCGGTAATTTCCTTCCATTTACTATTTAAATTAATCAAATCTAACCGTTCCTTTCAAAGATATCTATTATGCCTATCATTTTATCATTTAAAGAATTATCTCAGTCTTAACATATATATCCAATAACTTTTCTAGGAAAGACTTGTATTTAATCTTACATAGTAAGAGGGCATTTTATTTATGAAAAAAAGCTCCCAATGAAAATTGGAAGCTACGATAATACTCTCTCACTATTCACAATAATAGACGTCTCTTTTTTTCCATAGAAAACCTTCGTTAAAACAAGAGTCGTAATCATAAATAACCCAATCACAATCAAATTCAACAAACCGATATCCCCGTCAAATTTCAAAATTGCAATATCACTACTTCCGACAAGGTGGGATGTCGAGAAGTTATAAATTAAATGAGCGAAAATACACGGAAGCAACGAACCGCTTTTTAAATAAACATTCAAAAATACACAACTCATCAACATTAGCACCACAATACTAATTGGATCTAACCCTTTGAAAATGTGGAAAATCATAAAGAGAAAACTCGTCATGAAGTACAACTTCTTCTTGGAAAGGAATTTTAAGTTTGCCACAAAATATCCTCGAAACAATACTTCCTCATAAAATGCAGCAACAAACCAAGACGCAAATACCATGAACAATAAAAGATAAAAACTCGGTTCAATAAATACTCCCATATTCCACTTTGCTGATACAACCCCTAAATTAGATGCCACCATGCTCACGATAAAGACAATGAATACTGTACATACAATCGAACAAATTGAAAATAACAAATCGTTTCTTTTAAATTGGAAGCCAAGTGAACGAATTTGTTTACCATCTACCAATTTATAAAATAGTACAGTTGCAAGTGCAGTGGTACCGCTCACGATGATGCCGACTAAGGAAAACATTTTTAAATCCGGGGTTGTAATATATTGAAATAAATCGAGGGGAAAAAGCAACAAGTAATTCAATAAAAAATTAACGACACAAATGCTCAGTATACGCATTAAACCAACTTTCATTTTCATCCATCCTTTATCCATTTGTTAGTTCTCAGTTTAAAGATGAAAAGTCAGAGTAATAAGTGCCGTCAGGATAAAGGGAAGTCATATTTTTATGTATTTTTTTCCAAAAGTCACTTTAACATATGACTTTTTTTGTGTAGATTGAAGATAGATTATTTGAAAGAAGTGAAAGAATGCAGGTTGCTTTAGATAAGAGAAACTGGAATTGGTTAGATACGTTTTTATTTTTCATGCGAACGTTATGGATTTACTATAATGCCAGTTATGTAATCGAAAACACGGCCAATTATCAAAATAAATGGCTAATCTTTCTTTGGTTTATGGCGATTTATTTAGTTCCATTGCTATTTTATCGCCCAAAATACATGAAACTTATAAGCTTTTACATAGCAGAAACCCTTATTACGGCGAGTATGTTTTTTTATATGATGATTCAATTTCAAATGGCGGGCGTCTATGATTTCTTATATTTGCCTCTCATTATGATTGGCTACGTTTGCCAAGTTCGTCCCTATCTATGGATTGGGATGATTACGAGTGTTATGGTCTTTTTGACTGGAACAGCGTTGGGCGATCAATTCACCGAGCATTTTATTTCAGCATTTATCAATACCGCACTTTTTTATATGATTGGGTTCAGTCTAGGACGAATTACAGTTATTAACAACAAAAATAAAGAGTTAATACAATCGATTCAAGAAAAAAATAAAGCGTTAGAACAATATTCTAGGAGAATAGAAGAGCTGACGATTATGGAAGAAAGAAATCGGGTGTCACAAGACCTTCATGATACAGTGGGGCATATTTTCACTTCCGTTATCACCAGTTTAGATGCTTTGCCGTTTGTCATGAGAGCAAACCAGCAAGTAGCTGAGGAACATATAAAAGAAATAGCCGACCTTGCAAGAAATGGTTTGAATGATGTACGAAAAACAATTCATCAAATCTCACCAACCGAAAGTCACTTACCCTTATCTCAAACTTTCCAAGAAGTAGTAACAGAGTTTATGAAACATACGGGGACAACTGTAGATTTTAAAATTGAAGGTAATGAAAGAGAAATCGGAGAAAGAATTAAGTTTGCCTATACTCGCTGTTTACAAGAAGGGTTAACGAATGCCATTAAACATGGGAGGGCAACTCAAATCAACGTAAGGTTATATTTTAAAGAAGAGTCTCTATTAATGGAAATAAAAGATAATGGAATCGGTTTTGAATCTATCAGTCTAGGGTTTGGTTTACAAGGAATGAAGGACCGAATGACTGCATTAAATGGTATGGTGAACATTAATTCAAAACCGAATGAAGGTACAGAACTACGCTGTTCAATCCCTCTAGCAAAGGAAGTCATGTTGAATGATTAAGACAATCATCGTTGAAGACCAAGAATTAATAAGAAAAAGTTTGAAAATCGTTTTGGAAAGCATGTCGGAAATTCGTATTATCGGAATGGCTTCAAATGGAGAAGAAGCGATTCAACTTTGTGAACGTGAAAAACCAGACATTGTATTAATGGATATTCAAATGCCGGTCATGGATGGAGTAAAAGCTACAGAAATCATTAAGACCCAAATGCCAGAAACCAAAGTGATCATCTTAACCACTTTCCAAGATATTACTTATGTAATGAATGCATTAAATGCGGGGGCTGAAGGATATATTTTAAAAGCGGTTGATCCGCAGTTTTTAGTGGATGGCATTAAGATGGTGTATCATGGCGGTTCATTAATTCCACAGGAGCTTGCGAAAGAGGTGTTCCAATCCATCCATAGTAGTCCGGTAGAACAGGATTCAACGGTTAGTTCGAATCCTTATGAACTTAGTCAACAAGAATTAAAGGTTTTAAAATATTTAGCACAAGGGCTCTCCAATAAGGCGATTTCAGAAAGAATGTTTTTATCATTAGGTACTGTTAAAAATTATATTTCTAATATTTATTCCAAGTTGAATGTGAAAAATCGTTCAGCAGCAATAACGAAAGCCATTGAAGAAAGTATTATTAAAGAAAAATAAATACTGGGGTGGATCAAATGAAGACAATTCAAAGGATGTATGACCATTTACATTGGGCAAATGAACGTATTCTAGAAGCATTGAAAAGTAGCGAAAATGAAGAAGCGATTCGTTTGTTTTCCCATATATTATTTGCTGAAAAAGTTTGGTTTACTAGATTACAAGGGTTGGATAGTTCACATTTGCCGATTTGGTCGGATATTGATTTAGACAGTTGCGCGGAATTAATAAAAGAAAATCAAAAAACCATTACGAAATTTCTTCAAAGTGCAGACCGTGATAGTATTATTTCCTACAAAAATAGTAAAGGTATCGAGTTCAAAAATTCAGTACGCGATGTTTTAACCCATGTTGCTTTACATGGTCAGTATCATCGAGGGCAAATTAACACTCGACTTCGCATAAGTGGATTTGAACCAGTGAATGTTGACTATATTACATTTGTGAGATAATTATTGGAGGTTCTTACATGAAACCACGTATTTCCGTACTAACTTTAGGTGTAGATGATTTAGAAAAGTCGGTAGCATTTTATCGAGATGGGCTTGGACTACAAACAGAAGGAATCATCGGGCAGGAATTTGAGCATGGTGCTGTTGCCTTTTTTGATCTTCAATCAGGAGTAAAACTCGCCCTTTGGAAACGGGCAGATATTGCACATGACACGGGACTGTATGTGACACCAAAAAGCCCTACTGAATTTACAATCGGTCATAATGTAGGAAGTAAAGAAGAAGTTGATAGCGTATTAGAGCAGGCAGAGAAGGCTGGTGCCACGATTACAGTGCGCGGACATGAGACGTTCTGGGGCGGATATTCAGGCTATTTCCAAGACCCAGACGGCCATCTGTGGGAAGTCGTGTGGAATCCAGCTTGGGGAATAACGGAATAACTTGAGGAAAAGAGTTTGGAACAAAAAATGGTTTTTCATATTTATTTAGAAATATTAGTGATGAAAATCTGCTTTTTAGAAAAGTTGATTGAAATGGAGTGTGGCTGACTCCTGCGGGAATCGCATGAGCCGAAAATCCATTTTTGCCGGCCATAGACGGCGAAAATTAGTTGAGGCCATGCCCGCGGAAAGCGTCCACACGGAATGGAAATCAACGTCCTTCATAACAAAAATAAACGCCATTTTTCAAGTTAGAAAAAATGGTGTCTTTTTAGTTTTGTCCCAACCTCTTTTACTTTTTCCCTTCGCTGTATTGATTAAATTGGGGGATAAATTAATGAATAAACTAACATCTCCTTTGGGGATTACGATTTTAATAGCTTTATTAATAGGATTATTTAACTTTACAAACTTTGCAGAGACGGTAAATTATTTTGGATTGGCGTTCTGCCTTTTATTTTTTACATTGTTCATTCATGAGCTAGGACATGCGTTATTTGGGATATGGTCTGGCTATCGATTTAATTACTTAACAGTTGGTCCTATAACAATCGAAAAGATGGAACGTTTACGATTAAAAATTAACAATAGTTGGTTTTTAGTAGGTGGGATAGCGAATTGTTCCCCTTTATCCAACGATTTAACAACGATTGCGAAACAACATAAACGGTTTGCTGCGGGTGGACCTATCTTTTCTTTTATTGCAGCAATCATTAGTTTAATAGCAGGGAGTTTATTGAATATAAACTGGGTTACATATTTTGGAATATTTAATTTGTTTATTTTTATCGTAACGATTTTGCCTTATAAAGGAACGCTAAAATCGGATGGACGAGTGTTACTTGAGTTATCGAAAAAGGGGAAAGAGCAGGAAGAGTTTTTAATTTCTTTATTATTGTTCAAAGAAATGAACTCGCCAATTCATCCAACAAAGTGGTCAATTGATTTAATAGAGCGAGCCAAAACAATGCAACCAACTGTGGATAATGTGATGGTATGTTATATTCTTTTTTACTACACACTTATTCAAGAAGACTATGAAAATGCTTCTAGATTACTTGAACCCTTTAAGCAAATACCTGTTACGAAGGAAAATAAAATGGCTTTACAATTTATTAATCAAATCAAACAGGTCGATCTTATTGTAGGAGGAAATTTTGATAAAGCAACAATCCATCATTTACATCAACAATTAAGTCCAATTGATCCGTTTAGTTATAAAAGAAGCCAAGCGATACTTGCTAAATTAGAAGGAAATGATAAGTTAGTGTTGCAAAAAATAGGTGAAGTCGAAAAAGAAATCAAGAAGGGCAAACATCTTTTTGGATTCTACGCTGCAGAAGAACAACTAACTCAATTATTAAAATCGAAATTAATGACGCTTACATGAACTGTAGGCGTTTTTTTTAATAAATCCTCGATGAATCTCCATCATATAAATTTATATTCTTTCCATGTTTACTGCAAAAAATCTTTCACAATTGGATATTTGTTACTTTAAATGTATAGATTGCAAGAAAAATTTAATAGTTCTTTTTACTTATATTCGTGTCAGGAAGAAAGAAATGTGACAATAGTTTAGAAATGATAAAAGGTATATTTATTATCCAATTTTTGTGCGATATTATGTATTTGTAATAAGTAGTACTAAAGTTTAACTAGTTGAGGGGATGTGTATGAAGGAGTTCGATAAAGACCAACTCTTTGGTCAATATGTCGTGTTTGCGATAGAGAAACAATTATGTGCCCTTTCAATAAAGGAAGTTGTAGAAATTATTCGGATTCAGCCCATTACAGAAGTTGTAAACGATCGGGATTACATTAATGGTGTGATTAATTTAAGAGGTAGTATTATACCGGTTGTTCAGTTGCGTATGCGCTATAAATTACCTATAGTACCATTCAACAAAAAAACACGTATTATCATTATTCGAAATGAGGATGAAGGCATAGGTCTAATTGTAGATGAAGTATTAATGGTCACTCATATTGAAGACGAACAGTTGGAACCGCCATTAGAAATGTTTAACACTATCGAAAAAGATTGCTTCAAAGGATTTGCAAAAGTAAATGACCAATTAGTTGGCATATTGAATTTACAAAAAGTGCTCTATCCTGAGGAGGTAAAGGAGGGATAAAACCATGGAGATGGATATGTCCGTCTATCTAGGTGCCTTTTTAGATGAAGTAGATGAACAGCTTCAAATCTTGGAAGAGGAAGTCCTAGTATTAGAGCAAGATGGTGAAAACCAAGAAACAATCCAAAAAATCTTCCGTGCTGCTCACACATTAAAAGGGTCTTCTGCTGCAATGGGAATGACTACGATGAAAGAGTTAACCCATAAAGTAGAAAATGTGTTTGATGCAATCCGAAATCAACAATTAAAAGTAAATACCCAAATTATTAATCTTATTTTTGATTCAATCGATACAATCAAATTATTTAAAGAAGCGATTTTAGAAGGCACTGTTGATTCTGTAGATGTTTCACAGCTGATTGAAAAGTTAGAAGCGTGTAAAAATAGTGCCACTGTGGGTGAGCCAACAGCAAAAACGGATGTGAAACAAGAAGAAAAGAAATCATCCGATGAGATTATTTTCCCGGAAGTTATTTTTGATGAATACCAAAAGGATATGGTAGAAAAAGCATTTGAAATGAAGATGAACGTTATTGCGGTTTATGTCGCATTAAATCCAAATGCAATGTTGAAATCTGTCCGTGCCTTTTTAATTAATAATAATTTAAAAGAAATTGGGGAAATCCTTGCATCGTTCCCGTCAACAGAAGTGATTGAGGATGAAGAAAAGTTTGAAGGCAGTTTAGTATACATAGTTGTAACCGATTCCAAAAATCACGAAGTACTGTCCACAATTAATAGTATTTCAGATATTAAGAGTGTTCACTTAAGTGAAATCAAGCCTGAAAACTTAGAGAGTTTTACAAAAGGGAAAAAGGTAGGCATTGTTGAGCAAAAGCCACCTCAAGCTCCACCACCTGCACCTAAAAAAGATGCAAAACTAAAAGTACAACAAACAGTACGGGTTGATGTAGAGCGTTTAGAATATTTACTTAATCTTGTAGGGGAATTAGTGATTAGTCAAACCCGCCTAAAAGATGTTGGAAATCGCTTATCAGAACGTTATCCAAATGAATCGATAATAGAAGACTTCCATGAAGTAGACAATCAGCTAGGACAAATTGTCAGCGAACTACATGAAGGAATGATGAAAACGAGAATGTTGCCGATTGAACAGTTGTTTAATCGTTTCCCTCGTATGGTTCGTGACCTTGCTCAAACAGCAGGGAAGGAAGTTAATTTTATTATTGAAGGTAAAGAAACCGAATTAGATCGCAACTTAATCGATGAGATTGGCGATCCAATCATTCATCTTTTACGAAATGCACTGGACCATGGAATTGAAACTCCTGCAGAACGTGAGAAGAAGGGGAAATCTCCACAAGGTACCGTGATTTTAAAAGCTGCTCATAAAGAAAATCATATTGTCATTACAATTTCCGATGATGGTAATGGGATTGATACGGAAAAGTTAAAACAATCCGCCATCAAAAAACAACAGATTACACCGGCTGAAGCGGAACGAATGTCTGAAAAGGATATTCTATTCCTTATTTTTAAATCGGGCGTATCAACAGCAGCAAAGGTAACTGAAATCTCTGGTCGTGGTGTGGGAATGGATATTGTGCGTACCCATATCGAAAAGCTAAATGGGCTTATTGATATTGAAACAAAACAAGGTGAAGGAACAACATTCACCATTAAATTGCCGTTAACGTTGGCCATTATCCGTTCGTTGCTTGTGAAATTGGGTGATAAACAATTCGCCGTTCCACTTGTAAACGTTCAAGAGATTATAAGACTAGGAAAACATGAAATTAAAACAATTCAAAACCAAGAAGTAGGAATCGTTCGAGATCAAGTACTTCCATTAGTACGATTACATAAACGTTTTAATGCTTCAGAAGATCAAATCAATAAAAGCAAACGACTTTTAGTAGTAATTGTCGGATTAGCAGAAAAACGAATTGGACTTGTAATTGATCAAACCCTTGGAAATCAAGAGATCGTTATCAAACCCCTTGGCAAATATATGGGCTCACCAAAATATATTGCTGGTGCAACGATTATGGGCGATGGGAAAGTAGCTTTAATACTTGATGTTGCTTCGATTGTCCTTGAGGAAGGCGTAAAAGATTCCATTCCGTACAATCAAAGTCTAGCTACGAATCAACATGAAAAAGTAATTGGTGTGACTTCATTCTATTTAGGTGAAGAAGAGTACGGCATTGAAATCGACAAAGTAAAAGATATCATTACGGTACCTTCGATTTCACCAATTATTAATTCGCCGTATTCCATTATTGGTATGAGTAATTTTAGAGGAAAGCTTATTTCAGTGATGGACTTACGAAAACGACTTGGGCTACCAATACAACCACTCACAAGAAAGTCGCGAATTATCATCGTCGAAATTAATAACGAGTTACTTGGATTATTAGTTGACCGAGTAACACAAGTATTAAAGGTCGATGAGAACAAGATGGAAGAAGCACCAAATTACGAAAGTTTAGTTGAACAAGAATATATTCAAGGCATGTACCATTTCGATGATCGCCTGATGATTCTATTAAATATCAATCGAATCATTGAAATTGATACGTTACTTCAATTAAATCAGAAAATCAATTCTGAACAGGAGGCAGTAAGATGACTTGGCTCAATAATATAAAAATCTCCAATAAGTTAAAAATGTTAAGTGGTTTAACCATCGTTTTCCTATTAATTGTAGGCATATTTGGCATGTTCTATATGGAAAAAATGTCTGACCAAACGACTGACATATATGAAAATGAATTACTACCAATCAAATGGTTGAATGATATTCGTGCACAAAGCCGTGCAAACGAAGCGCTTGTAAAAGAAATTATATTAACAAAAGATGAAATGGAAAGAGCTAACTTAATTAATCAAGTGAAGGAACGTGCTCAACATATCCAAGAATATTTTGCGATGTACAAAGAAGTAAAGTTAACGGATTATGAAAAAGAACGTATTGGAACGATTGGCGATGCTATTACAGAAATCGGTACAAAACGTGAACAGTTATACAAAATTGTAGAAACAGGGACAAGTGAAGATGCCTTTGCTTATTACAAAGCTAATTTAGAAACACCTCTTGCAACTTTAAATACAACGTTACAAGATGTTGCAGAATATTTATCAGATCGTGCAGATGAAACATTAGAATTAACAATTAGCGAGAAAAATTTTGCAAGAACAGTGATGATTACTGTTATGGTGCTAGCTAGTATTATTTTCATCGTATTAAGTACAGTAATCTCGAAAGCAATTGTAAACCCACTAAAAGATGTAGTGGATGTGATGAAAGAAGCAGAAAAAGGCGACTTAACGGTTCGTGTCAACTATGAGTCGAATGATGAAATTGGAAAAATGGTCTCTTCATTTAACCAATTGACTGAAGCAACACGTACTGCAATGGAAAAAGTAATACACTCAGCGAATGAATTAGCAGCATGTTCTCAACAAATTTCTGCAAGTACAGAAGAAATTGCTTCTGGTAGCCAACAACAATCTCATGATGCGGGTGCTTCTGCTGCAATGATGAGAGAAATGACAAACGTTGTGGAAGATGTGGCACAAAATGCTGAACAGGCTGCAGAATTAGCAGAAAATACAATGACTGAAGCGAAACAAGGTGGCATCGTCATCAATGACGCAATCCAAGGTATGAGAGCAATTCGTGATAGCATTTATGAGTTATCGAATAAGTCTGAGCAAATTGGTGAAATTGTTGAAGTAATTGACGATATTGCAGAACAAACAAATTTACTTGCATTGAATGCTGCAATTGAAGCAGCACGAGCTGGAGAAGCTGGAAAAGGATTTGCGGTTGTAGCAGATGAAGTACGCAAATTAGCAGAACGTAGCTCGAAAGCAACAAAGGAAATTTCAGAGCTAGTTAATATTATTCAAGAAAATACAAAAGAATCTGTGCACACGGTTGAAGTGGGTAGTGAAAAAGCAGAAAAAGTCGAAAGTACATTTAATGATATCTTACAACTAGTAGGAGATTCTTCTGCTAAAGTGACAGAAATTGCAGCAGCTAATGAACAACAAACGGCTCAAGCAGAAGAAGTTCAACAAGCTGTAACGAGCATTGCCGCAGTAACTGAAGAAATTAGTGCTGGCCTTGAAGAAACAGCAGCAACAGCCGAAACACTAGCTGAAATGGCCGAAGCATTAAACCAACTAACAGCACAATTTAAAATTAAATAAATAAAATATCATTTATGAGATGTCTAATAAGTAATCTTCACATAAATTACTAGTAATTTTTTAGAATATTGATTGTAGTGGAAGGTGGCGAGTGTAGCTGACGGCATTCGCCTTTCGCTACAGAGCAAAGCTTCCTGCGGGATAAGCGTGAGACTTGAGACCCCGCAGGAGTGAGGGACGAACGACGAGGAGGCTCAAGCCACGCCCGCGGAAAGCGTCCACCTGGAACGGAAATCAATAATATAATTTAGTAAAAATCTATTACTTATGTGTGAGTTTCAAAAAGGGGACATCTCTAAATGATTTATTACAATAAAGGAGGTTTAGAAGTGTTAAAAACAGTAAATGACGCCATTCAAGTACTTGAATGGAAGGAAAATATTACTTTAAAAAATATAGAATTGTTTCGTCAAGATATGAACAATCTTTTAAACCAAGATTCTCAAAACCTAATTTTAAATTTAGCCGAAACAACCTACATTAACAGTGCGGGTTTAGGCATTATTGCCGAAAGCGTTGTACAATCAAAACGCAATAATAAAGAATTAGTCATTTCAAATATGGAAGACTCGATTAAAGAAATCTTTTCAATTGTGAAGTTTTCTAGCTTTATGAAATTATTCGAAGTCGAAGAAGAAGCAATTGAATATTTCCAGGCGATTGCTCATGACTAAAGAACTTGATGATATTATTATCGAACATCAATTTTTTTCATCTGATGAAGCAGAACGAAATAAAGAAGGCCGACTTCTTGTAGCAGACCGCCTTTTTCAAAATATGTTAGAAGGCGTGTTTATTACTGATACAAAGGGAATTATTCGCTTTATTAACCCTGCATTTTCCATGATTACAGGTTTTGGTGAAGAAGTGATTGGAAAAACACCAGGCATTTTTCAATCTGGCAAACATGATGAAGCATTTTACCGAAAGATGTGGGAATCCATCGAGCAAAATGGGAAATGGATGGGTGAAATTTGGAATAAAAAAGAAGATGGGGAGTTATTTCTCCAACAGACTACCATTACAAAAATAAATGATGATCACGGTCAACCCCTTTATTATGCTGCTGTTATTACGGACATTACAGCACGAAAAAAAGCGGAACAACGATTAAAAGATGATTTATTATTAGCGAAAGAAGTGCAAAAAAGCGCACTTTCTCATCCGATTCAAAACGATTCCTTTCATATAGAGGGAATTTATCTCCCATCAGATATTTTAGGTGGCGATACATATGCTTGGTATCAAATCGATTCCCATCGTTATGGTGTGATTATGCTGGATGTTATGGGACATGGTGTAGCATCAGCCCTTGTTTGTATGAGTGTACGTTCGTTATTGCGCGGAATCGTAAATAAATGTGTAGAGCCTGAAATTGTTTTAAAAGAATTAAACAAACATGTCTATACTTTATTTCAAGATAAAGAATCGTTACAAATGAAAAATTATTATCTAACATGTGTCTATGCAATGATCGATACTAATACGCATACGATTCAATTTGCTTCAGCTGGTCATCCGCCTGCCTTACTTCTATGTGCTAACGGTTCTATTAGAGAGCTTGCTGATGGTACGGTTCCTTTAGGGATGTTAGCAGAAATAGAAGTTGAAACAGGGTTTTATACATATGAAAATGAGCAAACATGGATGGTTTTTTATACAGATGGACTCATCGAAAGTGAAGAAAATCAAATTCGAAAAAATATTGATAAATTAAAAGGCAATTTGTTAAAGCATCGAACAAATGACTTGAGTAAAATGTTGTCCCTTGTCATTGAGCAACAATGTAAGGATCTTAATACTCCTTCATTTTATGATGATGTTACGATGTTAATCGCAAAGTTGTAGAGTCTATAAAAGCTGTTCAAAACAACTCTAGTATAAACAAAGGAGCGAAAATGAATTTAGAAACGGGTAATGTAAATTCAATGGAAATCGTATCAGAACATGATGTTTTAAAAGCGATGGATTATACAAGCGATTTGGCACAACAGTTAGGCTACTTAGAAAAAGAACAGCTATTTCTTTGTCTTGTGACGGAAGAAACATTAGTGAATGCCCTAGAATATGGAGAAGGTAATTCGATAGAAATTTTGTGGAATACATCTGAGGAAGAATTAGAAATCTGTATTAAACAAAAGGGTAAGCTGTTTCATTTTGAAAAAAGTGACAAGTTGAATTATGGGTCACGGGGCCGCGGTATGCAATTAATCCTCAATATAATGGACGATGTTTGGCTTGAAGAAGTGGGAGAAATGATTATTTTGCATATGAAAAAAGTTTTGAATCATAATGGAATGAAAGTTAGTTAATATTTTCGATGCTGTCTATTTTATGGACAGTATTTATTATTTTCTCACATAAGAAAAGGGGTGCCCAATTTTGGACACCCTAACTTTTTGTATTCTCCACTTTCTTACGTTTTGGTTTATGGTATAGCCCAAGCTCTTTTTTATCTTTTGCTAAAGAACGATAAAGGGATATCATCATTAAAATAATGATAAATGAAAATGGAAATGCTGCGATTATCAATGCATTTTGAAGTGCTTGTAATCCACCGCTAAATAATAGAACTAATGCTACTATTGATTGTGCGATACCCCAAGTGATTTTCACTGCATTTGGGGGAGTAAGTGAACCGTTCGTCGTTTGCATTCCTAGTACAAAGGTTGCTGAATCGGCTGAAGTAATAAAAAATGTACTAACAAGTGCAATTGCAACAATCGACAAAATAGTAGACCAAGGTAACTCGTTGAAAATAGCAAAAAGTACTTCTTCCGTTGCTAAACTAGAAATATCAGTAGGTACAGCTTTTTGAATTTCAATTGCGGATGTACCGAATACAGCAAACCATATAAAGCTGACCAATGTTGGAAGTAATAAAACACCTATAACAAACTCACGTATTGTTCGTCCTTTAGATACTCGCGCGATAAAGATTCCTACAAATGGCGCCCATGAAATCCACCATGCCCAATAAAATATTGTCCAACTATTAATCCATGAACGATGCTCGTCATTTAGTGGTGCAATCCGGAAGCTCATTTGAACGATATTTTGTATATAGCCACCAATAGAATCTGTGAACATATTTAAGATGAGAATTGTAGGTCCAACAATAAACATTAAAATTAGTAAAGCAATAGCAAGAAACATATTTGCGTTACTTAAGATTTGGATCCCTTTTCCTAAACCAGATGCCGCAGAAATAATAAACAAAACCGTAACAATCGCTACAATGATTAATTGAATTGTAAAATTGCTTGGTATGCCAAATAGAAATGACAATCCGCCATTAATTTGTGTTGCACCAAAACCTAGAGTAGTTGCTACACCGACAACTGTTGCCACAACTGCTAATACATCCACAATGGTTCCAAGAATACCATCCATTGCTTTCTTTCCTAAAACAGGCTTCAATGTTGCGGAGATGAGGCCAGGTTCTCCCTTACGAAAATTAAAGTACGCTAATACTAATGCTACGATTGCATAAATTCCCCATGCATGAATGCCCCAGTGGAAAAATGTATAACGCATCGCCTCTTTATATGCTGCATCCGTACTTGGTTCAGCTAGAGGAGGATCTACGAAATGAGAGAGGGGTTCCGCAGCTCCCCAAAACACAAGACCAATTCCCATTCCAGCACTAAACAACATTGCAAACCAGGAAGCTCTTGAAAACTCGGGTTTTTCATCTTGTTTACCTAATCTGATTACGCCAACTGGGCTGAAAATAAGGAAAATACAAAAGAGCGCAATGACGGTAACGAGTATTAAATAATACCAGCCAAATGATGAAGTTAAAAATTCTTGTATGTTTCCTGTTGTTTTTTCAAAACTCTCAGGTGCAGCAACCCCAAATATTGCTGCAATGAAAACAACTATAACTGAAATCCAAAAAACGTTTGAAATATTTTTCATTATAAATACCTTCCTACCTAATCAATCTAAAAAGAGAGCCTTGATTGTGAATTTCCATGATATTTTTTATATTTCCCCTTAGTGCATTTGTTTATAGCATCCGAAATTTTAAAGGTAGTTTGTATTTAAAATAAAAATTAACTTAAACTTCATAAAAAGTAGTTTCAAAAATAGTATATTTTGCTAATTGCAACCATAGATTTGTTTATATTAATAATCCATTTTAATAGGACACCAAAAGAGAATTCACTCTATTACACAAGGTCATTTGGATAGAACTATGGGGAGGATAGCAGTTATGACAGAATATTACCAAGCGTCTGTAAAAGAGGTAATGAAAGAATTGGACGTTCCACAACACGGATTAACAGACTTTGAGGTACGATATAGGCAAAAGAGGTTTGGATATAACGAACTAAAAGAAGGTAAACCGAAAAGTGCTTTGCAAGTATTCCTTGAGCAGTTTCAAGATTTTTTGGTCATCATTTTAATCTTCGCAGCGATTATTTCTATGTTTTTAGGAGATTTTGAAAGTTCCAGTGTCATTATTGTGGTGATTGTGTTAAATGCAATACTTGGGACAATTCAACATATTAAAGCTGAGAAATCGCTAAATAGTTTAAAAGCAATGGCAGCTCCTATTTCTAAAGTGTTAAGGGATGGACAAGTTATTGAAATCCCATCAAGAGAAGTCATTGTTGGAGATATTTTGATTTTGGAAGCTGGAGATTATATTAGTGCAGATGGTCGGGTCATTGAAAGTTATAGTTTACAAGTAAACGAGAGTTCTTTAACAGGTGAATCCTTAGCAATCGATAAGACAGCACAAAAAATCAATGAACCAGACGTATCACTTGGCGATAAGAAAAATATGGTGTTTTCCGGAAGTTTCGTCACAAATGGACGAGGACAAGCCATCGTGACAGCCATTGGAATGGATACGGAAATTGGTAAGATTGCTAGTTTACTAGATAGCGCGAAAGAAAAGAAAACACCACTGCAAGTAAGCCTTGACCAATTTGGGAAACGACTTGCACTTGGTATTATCATCATTTGTCTAATCATCTTTGGATTAGATATTTTGCGTGGTCGCGAGTTAATTGATTCATTTATGTTTGCCGTATCATTAGCGGTTGCAGCCATTCCTGAAGCATTAAGTTCGATTGTTACGATTGTACTTGCATTAGGAACACAAAACATGGCAAAACAAAATGCGATTATCCGTAAATTACCTGCTGTCGAAAGTTTAGGTAGTGTTTCAATCATCTGCTCAGATAAGACAGGAACACTGACTCAAAATAAAATGACGGTTCAAAAGGTTTATACTGGACATCAATTTGTTGAGCATGATCAATTACAAATGACAAATATGCTTCATAAAAAATTAGTGGATATGGCTGTATTATGTAATGATTCCGTTACTCAGGAAGACAAACAAATTGGAGACCCAACAGAATTAGCTTTAGTGAATTTGGGGCATGAATATCAGCTAAATGAACATATTGTACGAGGACTTCATCAGCGAGTAGGGGAAATTCCATTTGATTCAACTCGAAAATTAATGAGTACTGTGCATCGAATGGGTAATCACTACGTTATGATTACAAAAGGTGCATTAGATGTTCTTCTTCCGCGCATTAAGCGAATTGAAACAGCTAATGGAGTATCTGTCTTTACGAAGCAACATTTTGAAAAGGTGAGACAAGCTAATACTGACCTTTCCAATGAGGGGTTAAGGGTCCTAGCAATTGCATATAGGGATGTATCCTTACCTCAAATTCGAGTAGAAGACGAAAAAGATTATACGTTTGTAGGATTAATTGCTATCATGGATCCACCTCGAGAAGAATCAGCTCCAGCAGTGGCAGATTGTATTCAAGCTGGTATTAAGCCTATCATGATAACAGGTGACCATAAAATTACAGCTGCGGCGATTGCAAAGAAGATTGGTATTTTAAAAGATCCATCTGAAGCAATTGAGGGTATTGAAATTGAAAAACTATCAGATAAAGAATTGCGAGATAAAGTTGAACAATTTTCTGTTTATGCGCGGGTATCACCTGAACATAAAATTCGAATTGTGAAGGCGTGGCAAGATAAGGGACATGTGGTTGCCATGACAGGAGATGGGGTTAATGATGCCCCTGCGTTAAAACAAGCAGATATCGGTGTCGCAATGGGCGTAACAGGAACAGAAGTTGCAAAAGATGCTTCATCGATGATTTTAACGGACGATAATTTCTTAACGATTGTAAAAGCCATTTCAAATGGGCGAAGTATTTATGCCAATATAAAAAATGCAATTAAGTTTTTATTATCAGGAAATGCTGGTGCGATATTTGTTGTTCTGTATGCAACGCTATTAGCATTACCAGTTCCATTCCTTCCAGTACATTTGTTATTTATCAATTTATTAACGGATAGCTTGCCTGCCATTGCCATTGGATTGGAACCGCACAATAAGAAATTGATGAAGGAAAAGCCACGTAACATAAATGAACCGCTATTAAATAGAAAGTTCGCAACACAAGTAGGGTTAGAAGGTCTTGTCATTGGAGCAGTAACCATTATCGCATTTCAACTTGGATTATCAACTGGAGACACAGCAGTAGGTACTACAATGGCATTTGCGACATTATGTTTATCCCGTTTGTTCCATGGATTCAATTGTCGCTCAGACCAATCACTATTTAAAATTGGCTTATTCTCAAATTTAACTGTGTGGATTGCATTTTTAGTTGGGTTTGTACTACTAAATTTAGTTCTTATCTTCGGATGGTTTGAAGTGGCAACATTAGAATCTACTCAAATCTTGACGATTTATGGATTGGCATTTGTTCCATTAATTATTATTCAAACTTATAAACTACTTTTTGCGAAAGAGAATTAGAATAAGGGGAAATGGTGTATGCAAATAAATGAACTAGCACGGGATGAATTATTGAAGGAAGTAGAGTCATTGTCAGATGAAGTGTTGAATCAAAAACCTTCTACAGATCAGTGGTCTATTAAACAAATACTAGAACATCTATTTTTAATGGAAATTGCCATTGCAAATATCATTAAAGAACAATTAGAAAATGGTGAAGTACAAACGGCTAAACCAAAGCCAATTGAAGCAACGGTTAATCGAAAGTATAAGGTATCAGCACCTGAGTTTTCAGTTCCTACTAATGATTTTGCTACATTAGAAGAATTGAAAGAAAAACTGGCGATGTCTCGTCAAGAGCTAAAAACAGTAGTCGAAAAGGCAGATCAAATTGATTTGGAAAATAAAGCTTATCCCCATCCAGCATTTGGCCAAATGAGTTTGAGTCAATGGATTCCCTTTGTGGGCTATCACGAAAGACGCCATATATTGCAGATTAATGAAGTTAAAGAGTCATTAGGAATATAAATTTTATTAAAAGAGGCACGACAAAAGTTATTTTAAGTATTTAGTAAATTATTAGTGTTGAAAAGTTGATTGGAATGGAGTGTGGCTGAGTGTAGCTGACGGCATTCGCCTTTCGCTACAGAGCAAGCTTCCTGCGGGAATAGCAAATTTATTTGCGACAAAAGCGTAAGCGACAGGAGCACTGAGCCTCAACTAATTTTTGCCGACCATAGTCGGCAAAAATTAGTTGAGGCCATGCCCGCGGAAAGCGTCCACACGGAATGGAAATCAACTTCCCACACATCAAAAAATCAACATTTTCATTTAAGTGAAGGTAGTGACCCCTTAAAGTTAGAGTTTTTATTATACAGCTAATTGGCTGGTATGGATTCGGTATTGCACCGGACTCATGCCTGCCAATTTTTGTTTAATACGATCATTATTATAGTAATCGATGTACTGTTCAATTTTCTTTTTTAATTCTTCATAAGAGAGTAATTCTTCCCCATAATACATTTCCTGTTTAAGTAAACCAAAAAAGTTTTCCATTGCCGCATTGTCTGCACACGTTGCTTTACGAGACATGCTTTGAAAAATTTTGTTCTGCTTTAATGTTTTTACCCATGTATTATGTTGATAGTGCCAACCTTGATCAGAATGAATCGTTGTCCGATATTCTGCTCGTTCATGAATAATAGGTAATGCTTGTTTCAATGAATCTATCACAAAATCTAGTGTTGGACGTTTTGATATACTAAATCCAATAATTTCACCATTATATAAATCCATGATAGGACTTAAATACAGTTTTTCATCATTTGTACATTTAAATTCTGTTACGTCTGTTACTAGTTTTTGAAGGGGGTACGGTGTGTTGAAACGGCGATTTAAACGGTTTTTTGCCACTTTTCCTACCGACCCTTTATAAGATTTATAGCGTGATTTGCGTACAAATTTTTCGCATTTTAGGTTTAATTCCTGCATGATACGTTGCACTTTTTTATGATTAATTTTGTATCCTTGTGCTTTCAATTCTGCATGAATACGACGGTAACCATATCGACCTTCATGTTTTTCAAACGTCTTTAAAATCAAAGCTTTCCACCCTTGATCTGGGTCTTCCTTTTTCATTTGTTTAATTTGATAGTGATAAGTTGCCTCTGGAATATCTACTCGTTTCAAGATATCTTTTAATGTAAATCCTTCTTGTTTGAGTTCAAAGGCGATGACTGCTTGGACTTTTCGAGGAAGGCGTTCGGATTCTCTCGAAAAGCCTTCAACTTTTTTAGAAACGCCACCTCCAAACGAAGCAATTCATTTTCATGTTCTAACTGCTCCTCACGTGACATTTCTTTTTCTTGTTTACTTGCCTTTGAATTTCTATTTTTAGACATAGATGGCCGCCCCTTTGATTTTTCTTGCAGGCCTTCCAATCCTTGTTCTAAAAATTTACGGTTCCAGTTAACGATTAAACTTGGATTATTCATCATAAATTGAAACGCTGTATCTTGATAAGAAGCGCCTGTTTGTTTCATAAAGTTTAATACATCCAATTTAAATTGAACAGTATAAAACTGCTTCTTACTCTTCCTAGCTAAGCCCTCTATACCATATTTTTTAAATGCACGAACCCAACGTGATATTTGTGTTCTATCAACTACTCCATATTTCTTAGCTAGTTGTTGATAACTCAATGAATTATTTAGATAATCTAGTACCACAGCTAATTTCAAATCATCATTATATTTAACCATAAAAAACACCCCAAAAGTTAGTTTTTTACTCTAACTTTTGGGGTGCAGCACCGAAATGTTGATTTTTTGTTTTGTTCTGGCTTCTTTTTTATTGATTACAATCATTTCACCTTACATATTTTGTATAATTAAACTACTTAAATCTAGTTTGGGGGGAAGGTATGATTCAAGGGAGTTGGCGAGCGTTAATATGGATTGGCTTAGCAGAGCTATGTGCGTTAAGTCTGTGGTTTAGCGCATCTGTGATTGCACCGGAACTGATTCAAATTTGGCATCTTAGCTCAAATACAGAAGCATGGCTTTCTGCATCTGTTCCCATTGGTTTTGTGATTGGTGCCTTTGTAAGTTCGTACTTTGGAATGGCTGACCGTTTTAATCCTCGGAAAATCTTTGCCCTTTCAGCGTTACTTGGTGCACTACTCAATGCGTTACTCGTATTCGTTGATTACGCTTTTTTTGGAATAACCTTAAGAATTTTAACTGGCGTCACATTAGCAGGAATCTATCCAATTGCTGTAAAGATTTTATCCCAATGGTTTCCAAAGAAACGGGGAATCGCAATTGGGATTTTAATTGCCGCCTTAACTTTAGGCTCATCTTTACCACACTTTGTCATCATGTTTTTCTCTTCAGTTAATTGGAAGATTGTTATTCTTATTAGTTCACTATTAGCTTTATTATCAGCTGCCATTGTGACATTGTTATTGGAAGATGCACCTGTAAAACTAAGCAAATTACCTTTCTCATTGAAGCTAATCAAAAAAGTTATACGCAATAAACCGGTGATGCTTGCGAACTATGGCTATTTCGGACATATGTGGGAGTTGTATGCGATGTGGACATGGCTTCCTGTATTTTTAATCGCAAGTTTCACAGCCTATGCACCAGAAATTCCGTATTGGTTTATGGCATTGTCTTCATTTTTGTCTATTGGGATAGCAGGAGGGATTGGTTGTGTCGTTGGTGGGATTATTTCAGACCGAATTGGTAGAGCCAATTTAACAATTATCTCTATGTGCATCAGTGCAATTTGTTCGATATTAATAGGTTTTACATTTGGACAACCAATCTGGGTAACGCTAGTCATTTCAATGGTTTGGGGGATGTCAGTCATTTCTGATTCAGCACAATTTTCAGCGGCCGTTTCAGAAGTAGCTGAAGTTGAATATGTCGGCACAGCCCTTACTTTTCAAATGTGTATCGGGTTTTTACTCACAATTTTTTCTATCAATCTAATTCCTATACTGCAGAAGATCATTGGTTGGGAATGGGTTTTTGCAATATTAGCAATTGGGCCATTACTAGGGATTCTATCGATGTTGAAATATAGAAGGTTTGAAATGAAACAGTAAGGGGGTTATTATGGGAATCTTCTTTTGGCCATTTATGATTGCGGCTATTGTGTTATCCGTTATTGCGATTGCTTCAAATAAGGCATCTTTACTCGTTATTGCTTTTATCTTATTTATTCCATTTTCTCTGTATTTAGCTGCTATACCACTATTTGAATGGTGGGGAATGATTTTTCCAATGTTTTACCTTGCTGCAGCATACTACTTAAGAAAAAATATTAGATGGTTGGCAATTGTGTTGGTGTCTATAAATTTTATCCTTGTTGGCTGGATTGGATTCACGGTACTATTTCAATAAAAACTGAGCGCTTATCTATGGTTAAAGATGGATAGGTGCTCAGTTTTTTTATTGGTAAACTTGCTTCTTTTTTATTTGATAAATCGCTAGCTTATTAATTTTTTTCTTGTTTTAAACAGCTTTCATGCTCAAATGTAATAAACAAATTACTAAGAAATTTCAGATAATTGTTGCTAATCTAATTTTTACGTGATAGATTACTAAATATATTTGAAGTGTAAACTTCATCAAATGAAAAATGAAGGGGAGACTTCCTCTTGAATAAATTAACGATTAAAGAAAGAATTGAACAACAATTTAATTCACTATCGAAGTCACAACAAAAGGTTGCAAGTTTTGTATTAAATAATCCAACGTATGTAGGTGTTCATTCTGCAAGTGAAGTAGGAAAGCAAGCAGGGACAAGTGAAACAACCGTCATACGATTTTGCTATACGATTGGTTTAAATGGTTATGCCCAGTTACAAAAAGAATTAACGATGTATTTATTTGTAAACAATACGAATAGTACTCTAGGTAATTATGTATCTTCAAAAGAAGAGTTGTTTAAAGAGCAACAACTTTGTGAGAAAGTAATGGGCCAAACTAGCAATCAAATTGTCAGAATTGCAGAACAAATAAATCCGGAACAATTCCACGAAACAACGAAAAAACTACATGAAGCGAAACGTATCTATTTAATTGGAGCCGGTGCATCTAGTTTTGCAGCCCAATGGTTTCAATTTACATTAAACATGCTTCGACCGAATGTAGAACTCGTACATACGGAAACGGGTATGTTGATTCGTACATTACAAGAAGTGAAGGAATCAGAATTAGCGATTGTCATTTCACTGCATCGCTATTTTAAAGAACCAATCCAAATTGCTGAGGAATTTGCAAAGCGCGGTGTTTATACAGTAGCCATCACAGATTCAAACGTTGCACCGATTCATTCTTTTGTAAACGAAGCATTTGTTTTGCAACAACCAGAGCTATCAACGATTGATATGATGCCTTCACTCATTGCGTTTTTAAATACCTTAGTAGTCGGCATGATGTCTCATGATCGTGAGTACTATAATGAGCAACGTGTTAAATATGATGATTTTCAAAATAGCTTTATTGCAAATCGATGGAGTTGAATGATATGACAGACCAACAATTAACGGAACGAATGCAAAAGGTGTTTGCACACTTGCATGCAAACCCGGAAATTAGCTGGGAAGAAGTAAATACAACGGCTTATTTAATAGAACTTTTGAAAGCTGAAGGATTAGAGCCAAAAGCATTTGACGATGTGACAGGATTTTATGTTGATATTGGGCCAGGCATTCCAAAAGTTGGATTTAGGACAGATATCGATGCACTTTGGCAGGAAGTAGATGGTGAGTTTTGGGCAAATCACTCCTGTGGACATGATGGACATATGACAATGGCCTTTGGTACGGCGCTTCTTCTAAATGAACAGAAGGCAACTTTACCGGGAGCTATTCGATTGATTTTCCAACCTGCTGAAGAAAAGGGTGAGGGAGCAAAGAAAATCGTTGAAAAAGGTGTTATCGACCCATTGGAGTATTTATTTGGTGTCCATGTAAGACCACTTATTGAACTTCCAGATGGGGCACATTCTCCAGCATTACATCATGGCGCAGCAAAACTTATTAAAGGAACAATTACAGGTGTAGAAGCCCATGGAGCACGACCAGAACAAGGAATCAATGCAATAGAAGTAGCTTCTGCTTTAGTGGATGCAATGAAACGCATTTGGATTAGCCCTACTGAATCTGGTTCTATTAAAATGACACAGATTCAAGCGGGGGGAACTTCTTCAAATATTATTCCAGGGTCTGCAACATTTAGTATTGATTGCCGTGCACAAACAAATGAAACGATGGACGCCTTAACAAACGGATTTGAAAAAGCAGTGGAAGCTGTTAGTACTTTGTTTGGTGCAACCATTACAACGGAAGTAGCTACGCATATAGTCGCTGCGCAAGTGGATAATGAGGCAAAAGCAATTATGAAGCAGGCGATTATCGATACGGTCGGGGAAGAACATTGCGCACCAGAAGTTGTGACACCAGGTGGAGAAGATTTTCATTTTTATTCATACTCAAAACCTCATTTGAAAACAACAATGCTTGGGCTTGGATGTGGTGTTGCACCGGGTCTACATCATCCACAAATGACGTTTAATCAACAGCAACTACCTGTAGGAGCATGTATTATTGCAAAGGCACTCCTTATTGCATTACAGCAAATAGAAAGAAGAGATTAATAATGATACAAGTGAAAGAATTAACAACTATAGAAGAAATGGAACAAGTACAACAACTTGAAAAACAAGTTTGGGGTATTGAGCCAATTCCTACTCACCAAACATTAACGGCCGTTAAAAATGGTGGCATTATGGTAGGTGCCTATGATGGGGATAAGCTGGTTGGATTTAGTTACGGGTTTGCTGGTTTCAAAAACGGACAAGTATCTCTTTGCTCACATATGTTAGGAATCGATGAAAACTATCGCTCACAACAAATTGGAGAAAAACTTAAACATGCACAAAGAACGATTGCCATCAGAAAAGGGTACGACATTATGCATTGGACATATGATCCTCTTGAAACTCGAAACGGCTATTTAAACCTAACAAAGTTGAATGGTATTTGTAATACATACATTGAAAATTGTTATGGTGAAATGCAGGATGGCTTTAACAAAGGATTACCATCAGATCGTTTTGAAGTTCATTGGTATTTAAAAAGTCCTTATGTGGAAAAGCAAGTGGAGCCACAGATTGATAACCCTGAGCCACTTGGGGAAATCTTATTCGATGAAGCAGGATTACCAACGTTAAATCCATTCCCATTTGATACTTTCATAGCTGATGTCTATTCACTTCCTGTTCCATGGGATTTTCAAAGTATAAAAGCACAGAGTCAGGAACACGCAATGCATTGGCGATTGGAAACACGAAAAGTATTTCAACAAATGTTTGAAGCAGGCTACTGTGCCGTACGAATTCAAAAGAGCGAGCAATGGAATAACTATATTTTTGTAAAAAAAGATACGTTAGAACTTGGAGGATATTAATATGAAAATTACTGAAATTACAATTCGCCATTTACAAATGAAGCTAAAAGCACCGTTTACAACAAGCTTTGGAACATTCACAAATAAAGATTTTTTACTATTAGAAGCGAAAAATGAAGATGGAACAATTGGCTGGGGAGAATCGGTTGCATTCCATTCGCCTTGGTACAATGAAGAAACGTTAAAAACGAACTGGCATATGCTTGAAGATTTTTTAATTCCACTTATTTTAAATAAAGAAATTTCCCATCCAGATGAAGTAAGTGAAATTTTCGAGCCAATTCGTAAAAATAATATGGCGAAATCAACAATTGAAGGTGCGATTTGGGACATTTATGCACAACAAACAAATCAATCATTAGCATCTGCACTTGGTGGTAAGAAAGACAAAATTGAAGTAGGTATTAGTATTGGTATCCAAAAAAGCATTGATGATTTAGTAGCACTTGTAGATGAGTATGTAAAAGAAGGATACAAACGCATTAAAGTAAAAATTAAGCCAGGTTGGGATGTTGATGTAATGCGCACGTTACGTGAAAAATTCCCGGATGTAGCGATTATGGCTGATGCGAACTCCGCTTATCGTTTAAGTGATGCAGAACTATTAAAACAATTAGATGAGTTTAACTTAACGATGATTGAACAACCATTAGCATCGGATGATATTATCGACCATGCGACATTACAAAAACAATTGAAAACGCCAATTTGTTTAGATGAAAGTATCCATTCCCTAGAAGATGCGCGTAAAGCAGTGGAGCTTGGTGCAACAAAAATTATCAATATCAAAATTGGACGAGTTGGCGGCTTAACTGAAGCGAAGAAAATCCATGATTACTGTGAATCAAAAGAAATTCCAGTGTGGTGTGGAGGAATGCTTGAGTCTGGGATTGGTCGTGCTCACAATGTTGCTTTAACAACATTAACAAACTTTATTTTACCAGGGGACACAGCGAGCTCAAATCGTTACTGGGAAAAAGATATTATCGAGCCAGAAGTCGTTGCAGTAGATGGATATATTCAAGTTCCACAAACAGCTGGAATTGGTTACAAAGTAAATATCGAAACAGTAGAATCCTACACAGTAGATAAAAAGGTATATAAATAAGCGCAACATCCTTAAGCATCAAAAATCGATGCTTAAGGATAAATTGAACATATATTTTTCAGAATCTTTAAATAATTTAAAAGCGGGTGAATCGTAATGAAGAAAAGTTTACAAATAGGAGGAGCCTTTGTCGGATTAATCGTTGGTGCCGGCTTTGCCTCTGGACAAGAAATTATGCAGTATTTTACGAGTTTTGGGATATGGGGAATTGCTGGAGGAATTGTTGCTACAATTGCATTTGCACTTTTAGGGATGACACTCGCACAACTTGGATCAAAACTACAAACAACTTCACATAAAGGGGTAATTTATCATATTGGTGGTCGTTATGTAGGGGTAGTATTAGACATACTGATTACATTCTTCTTATTCGGAGTAGCTGTCGTTATGTTCGCAGGGGCAGGTTCTACTTTCAATCAAATGTTCGGAATTGATCCTATGGTAGGAAGTATTATCATGGTTGCATTAACAATCGCAACATTATTACTAAATGTAAAAAATATCATGAACTTAATCGCTGTTATTACACCTTATTTAATGATTGTAATCTTTATTATTTTAATCTATTCTTTATTTACGATGGATATTTCATTCTCAGAAGCGAATGAAATGGCTCAAAATCAAGCAAGTGCTGCTTCTAACTGGTTCATGGGTGCATTACTATATGTATCTTATAATCTTGCAGCTGGTGCAGCGCTATTAATCGTTATGGGTGGTACAGAGAAAGATAGTAAAGTTGCTGGTCTTGGTGGTATTTTTGGTGGGGCAATGCTTGGGGCATTAATCATCTTAATCAACTTAACAATGTTCGTAAAAATGGATGTTGTATCAGGTATGGACATGCCTACATTAGAGTTAGCGAAACAAATTCACCCAGCTGTTGGTGTATTGATGGCAATTGCATTACTAGGAATGATGTACAACACAGCAGTGGGGATGTTCTATTCCTTTACAGTACGTTTTGTAGCTCCAGATCACAAAGTATTTAAACCGACAATTGTTGTAGTTGGCTTAGCAGGGTTTGTAGCAAGCTTAGTTGGCTTCACAACATTAGTAGGTAAAGTATACTCAACAATGGGGTACCTAGGATTTGCGTTAATCATTGCAGTGATAATTGCATGGTTCCGTCGTAATAAAGGGGTAGTAGTTTCTAGATAAATAGGTTAATTGTAGACAGACTCAAAATTTATTGGGTTTGTCTTTTTTTATTTGGAAGGTTATAAACATGTGGTGATAGAAGTATTGAAGAAGCACACATACACGTTAAAAGTTCGAAATATAAATAAAATAAGGAAGTGATGATGTATTGGTTTATATTTTGGAGAACATATTTCAACTATCGGCAATTGTTTTAGTGCTGTGTTCAATGTATTATTATCGGCATTTTAAAAAGACGAAGAGGGAAAGAAAACTTACTTTCTATGAAACCGTGATATATGTAGTCACTCGAATAGCGATTTATCTATGTGCCGTAAGTTATGTGCTGTTGTTTTTGGACGGGAATTTTGGGTAATTATATGAAGAAAGCTGAACTTGAATTTAACAGTTCAGCTTTATTTTTTAGTTAAATCGACACTTGTTTCACAATATCTATAGTAAGTAAATCAAGTGGTGTGTCATCACGTTTTTGCACAGCATGAGTTGCTTTCGTAAAGATTAGCTCCTCCAGCAAATTTCGTACAAGTCGACCATTTCCGTGTTTTTCCGGGTGTTTTGAAATGGCGTCATTGAGTAGTTGTTGAACATAAGGAATTGCTTTGTCATCTAACCGGTATTGGCGTTCTAGCAACATGGTTTGTAAAATATCCAGCAATGCATCTGTCGAGTAGTCAGGGAAGTGAATATGATATTTAAAACGAGATTGTAGGCCTGGGTTACTTTCCAAGAATCGATGCATTTCTTGGGGATATCCAGCTAAAATTACAACCAGACGATGTTGATAATCTTCCATTGCTTTTACTAGCGTATCGATTGCCTCCATCCCGAAATCATTATCAGACCCTCGAACGAGTGAATATGCCTCATCAATAAATAAAACTCCATCTAACGCGGCTTCAATTTTTGCCCGTGTTTTAATAGCTGTCTGACCTACATAACCAGCAACTAGATGGGAACGATCCACTTCTACAAGATGCCCACTTTTTAATACCCCTAACGATTTATAGATTGTTGCTAATATGCGGGCAACTGTCGTTTTACCTGTCCCTGGATTACCGTGAAAAACCATATGTAAATTCATTGGCTCAGTTTTGAAGCCTTGTTCTTTTCGCATTCCACAGTAAAGAATCCAATCATGAATACGGCTTATTCTTTCCTTTACTTCCTCTAATCCAGTAAGTTTATCAAGCTGTTGCAGTGCCTCTTCGATTGGCATCGCTTCTGTTATGCGAAGTGGCTTTAACAATGCTTCCTTTAAATGTGGACGCATATAAATTTCTTTATGTAAATCTGTTAGCCATTTCTGCAATTTTTTGCATTCATCTAAGTAATACGTTCGTAGATTTGGATTCGATATTAACTCTTCAATTCGCTTCATATCTTCAAAAATACGTTTTACATTACGCTCCGTTATATAATTTACAGTTACTCTAACATCAGTAGCTGGTGATAGATTGTTTTTGGCAAGGATGCATAAAATAAAATCCCAATTGTATTGTGATTGATCTTCATAAGAAAGTGCATTTAAAAAACAAATTTCCGCTGCTTCGTAATTTTCGTCTTGTACGTATAGCGTTGCAAGTTGAGCGTACAGTTCGCCATGACGGGAAAATAAAAGATTTTTAGTTTTTTCATATTCTTCAATTTCATAATTGACTGTTGTCTTCGAAATTAACTCATTCATCATTTTCTCTAGTTTAAGGATCCGTAGAAGTTGAATTTGAATTGTTTGAGCATCTGCCACTTCTAATTTAGCCGTTATATCTTTAAATGTGTGTTTGACGTAATCATGTTGAGACATAAAATCATCCTTTTAATTTGTCTATTATTAAAAGATTAATATATTTTTGATATTTCGACAATAATTAAGTTCTCTATTAGAGAATTATTTTCTCTAATTTTATAATTACTATTTTCCGTTTTTCACTGTCTTAATAATATTTTTATCTCGTTATTATCAATTTTTAAATATTAATTTGAATATTTTGGTATTTATTTTTGAAAATAATGTTGAATTATGTAGAAATTCAGAATAATATATTATTAAACAATGTTAAGAAAATATTATTTTGCTATTGGAGAAATTTTCATCATAGGGGATAGGTAGTGTCAAAACTTCTATGAAAAATTGAAAAACACAAGGTATTGGGCGATAAGTACTCTCCGAACGAGGGGACAATCGCTCTTGACAAACATTCCGAAAAGGTTGCGCCCATATTTTTGAGGGCGAAGGGGAAAAAGTAGGCACACCAAATAACCCTCGCCAAATACCAATTTTAACCTTTTCTCCATTCGGTTTGTCAAGAGTTCGCTACGCCGATTGTCATTCGTATGTAGTTATTTGAGGGCTCTGCTAAAAAAAGTAGGCTGCGGTTATTTCGTTAACTCCAATTGGGCCAGTTCAATCAGTTTTGTCCAACGTGCTGGCATATGTGGCATCTGGTCCAACTCTGGAATCATGACCGGCACACGCTTTTCCAGCTTTGCATGCGGTCGAAGGAAATTAAAATAGGCCACAAACATCGTCACAAACGATACCGAGCCAGCTTCGGAACCAAAGCCTGTTGTCGCACGGTAATGCCCTTTAAATGTCCGGTTTAGACGTTCGATAATTTGTTTCAACCAACGATATTCGGCTGACACTGGATCTTCGTTCGTTAAGCCTATCACTTGTGTCACATCAAACCAAATGTCATGTTGTGCGAAAAAGTGTTGTGCTAATAAGTAAATGGGGTTGCCATCCACGATTAAATTCAGGTTTTCGGGAATCTCCTTGAACTTTTGTAAAACATCATCGATTGCTTTAATGGCAGACAATGTATCGCGATTAGGCGAAACACGGTAAGAGAGAATAACTTTTTTCGCCGCATCAAAGAAAAAGAATAAGTAATGCCATTTCCCATTAACCCGAATATACGTTTCGTCGCCACAAAATTGATCGGACAGTTCATAAGGATAACCATCAACGAAGGGCTTCATCAAGATGGAGACACTGTTCACGTAATTTAATATCGTTTGATGTGAAATGGAAACATTATGTATGTCTTGCATAATCGCTGCTGTTTTCCGTGCTGAAATACCGTAATTCACATGGTATGTCAAAATCAATCCAAGTGTATGGGATGACGTATGAATCCGTGATAAATCTACACGTGGTTTTACTGGTGATGCTGGAGATAAAGGTTGATAATCAAACAAAAATTCACGATAAATATAACGCACTTTAAACGCCTGTGGATCTTGTTTAAATCGGGTCTTTTCTTCCTTACTCATTCGACCTATATTGGATAAATAATAGGAACACTGATTACTTTTACACTTCCAAATGTGAAAATCTTTTCGCTCTTTAATTTTCTCTAAGGTCTTCATACAGTGGGGGCAACGAAGAATAGCCTCTTTCTGATAGCGACTTTTTTGATTAAATAAGCAATCACATACCTTACATTGATATTGTCCTTTTGCACCATTATTCGCATACAAATACGAGGAAGGTGCACCACACTTAGGACAACAGAGGTTTTCAGGTACTTTTGATTTGGACTTGGCGTGTCGTCTTACAGGCTTTAATTCTTTGCCATGTTCATGGAAGTAGGCGATTAGTAAATCCTGAAAGGATGCTTTTTCAGGTTGATACAGAATGGGTAACTTATCAACTTGTAACTTGCGGTATTCTTTATTAATTGGCTGTTCAGGACGCACACTTCCAACAGCCTTACCAAATATTATCACCATTAATATTTTAATTATTTTTTCTTGGTACTTGATAAATTCAATTAAATACGCTAATAATTGAGGGTACAAACTTGTCACTTCCTTTTTGGGTAGTTTTGTGTGTGGTAACCTCAACTAACACCAAAATCCAGGGGGTGGCAAGTTTTTTTGCGTAAAAGACTATAAAACCAACGATTATTAGCGATTTATATATATAAGTTTTGACAATACGAGGGGATACAAAGGGGGCAGAATATGAAAAAAATAAATGTAGCAGAAGTGATTGCTGAGAGTAAATTTAACCGTTTTCATTTCGGTTTATTAACTTGGTGTTTTTTAATTATTCTATTTGATGGGTATGATTTAGTAGTTTACGGTACAGCTGTGCCACTGTTGATGGAAGAATGGGGCTTAGATACTGTACAAGCTGGTGCAATAGGCAGTTATGGATTATTTGGGATGATGTTCGGTGCGATGATTTTTGGCGTTTTAGCCGATCGATTAGGACGAAAAAATGTAACCGCTATCTCTTTAATTTTATTTAGTTTATTTACATTACTTTGTGGATTTGCATCAAATGCTACGATGTTTTCAATCTTCCGTTTTATTGCCGGACTTGGTTTAGGAGGAATAATGCCAAATGTAATTGCATTATTAACCGACTATTCGCCGAAAAAAATGAGAAGTATGGTAGTTTCCATTGTGTTATGTGGTTATTCTGTAGGTGGAATGCTAGCACCAATATTAGGTATCGTTATCATGCCTAGTTTAGGTTGGGAGTCAATCTTCTGGTTTGCAGGTATCCCACTATTATTCTTACCTTTAATGTACAAGCAATTACCTGAATCGGCAGTTTTCCTAGCGAGAAAAGGCAGAAAAGAAGAGTTATTTAAAAATTTACAAAAAGTGAATCCGAATTTTACCTTTAATGGGAATGAGGAAATTGACACGATACAAGAAGATATATCGAAGGTTCCAGTTGTTGGGTTATTTAAAGAAAAGAGAGCACTTAGTACAATTATGTTCTGGGTTGCATTTTTCTCTTGCTTACTAATGGTTTATGGATTAAATACATGGTTACCAAAACTGATGATTGAAGCTGGTTATGGATTAAATTCGAGCTTAGGCTTCCTCGTTACACTTCAAGGTGGAGCTATAGTTGGTACAATTATTATCGGTCGACTATGTGATAAATATGGATCGAAGAAGATGCTTGTACCGATGTATGCATCAGGTGCCATTGCTCTAACTTTGCTTGGTCTTGGTGGAAATACATTATATATCTATGTTTTAGTAGCTATTGCAGGTGCTGCAACGATTGGTGCACAAAATATTGTACAAGCCTATGTTTCTCAATATTATCCACCGTTTATTCGTTCAACAGCATTAGGGATGGCATCGGGAATTGGACGTATGGGCGGTATGATGGGACCGATATTAGGAGGATTCCTACTGTCGATTTCTTTACCGATTGAAATGAATTTTATCGTTTTTGCTATTCCTGGAATCCTTGCTTCCATTGCATTAGTCATTGTTCGTGAAAAACATTCTTACATTAAAACTTCTATTGAACAAGAAAAAGAAAAAATAAAAGAGGCAAAATTAAAAGAGGTAGTTGAATAAATTAGTAGAAGTCGTCATGATGTCATGGCGGCTTTTCATTTTATTTGAGATAATTAATACTTGAAGTTTTAGGAGGTATTATACTATGAATCATTTAAATGTCTTTAATTCTTATAAAAATAAGCCCCATCACCATGAAGATGAATTAACGAGAACCTTTTTAATTTTGTTAAAGAACATTCCATCCGTACAAATTATGTTTTTTGAATTAGTTCGTCAGGAATTTATGAAATATGATTTGAAGGAAGAAGAGAAAATTGATTCCATTGGATTAGGTGATTTAAAAATTGAATCTGTTAGTACGCAGCTTAGTCATATGAATGATGTCTTTAAGGGAAGTGAGATTGAAGGTCGTAAAGTTGTATCGATTATTATTTCTGATGATAAATTTGAACAAGAAACGAAAGTAGAAAATGATGACCGTGGTGCCCGTTATGATGGAGTTATTTTTGCAGATCCAGGTTGGGTTTTTATTGTAGAGAATAAACCGCTACGTGGACATATTTGGTCGCGTCAATTAAATCCTGCTTTTTCGGAAGAAATTGATATTCATATTATTGAACATCCTTGTGCACTGTCATGGCGTACTGTTATTGAAAAGTTAAATATACTTGTCATTAATGAAATGGTTTCAGGTTTGGAAAAGCAGTTGATAGAAGATTTCATTGAGTATGTCGATCACGAATTTGCTTATTTAAACCCTTATACACAGTTTGCAGTTTGTAAAGGAAATCCGTTCTTATTAAACAAACGATGTGTGGCATTACTAGAAGATTTAATGATTGGCGGAGAACCTGCTAATGTGAAGTATCATCGTGGATGGAAATATTATGCGGAAAGTGGGAAGAATACGATTAAGCAAATTGCACTTGATTCAAGTGGTAAGGGTGATGATTGGCAAATCGATTTATGGCTATATGCAGGTGACACAATGCATGCAGCGAAGAAAACTTTTGAGAACACGGATTTAGAAAAGTTAATGAATTTAAAGGAAAAAGGATTTAACCTCGGTAGCAATTTCCATGTGTCTTATCGTTCTAGTAACCTTTTATGGTTTGACGGAAGTCTTTCCTTTGAACAATACATTCAGTACTGGAAGGAACACGCACCAACCTTGCATCAATGTAAAAGGGATGGTTTTATCGAATTATTCCAATCCTTTGAAAAGGATGGTCTGATTGTAGCGGAGGATCATCATCGAATCCAAGAAAAAATCTTAAGTAAAAACTATGACCGTTTAAATATTTGTCCAGGTTTTGTGATCAAATATACTTGGACAAGTGAGGAAGCAATCAAATTAGATCAACAAGGTCGATTTTTAGATGATTTAAAGGAAAAAATTATATTGGCTTATGAATCAATTGGGGATGAGATAGAGCTTTCATAATGAAAAGGGAGTGTGTATTTCAAATGGAAGATCAAATTATCTCGGTAACTTCTAGCTTTGGCGTTTCTACTGTACTGCTTTCAAAAGCAATCCAAATGAAGCTTTGGTGAAGCAAATCAGGCACTATATGCTGCGAAAGAATCAATGTTCAAATAATTTATATTAATATAAAGCTTAATGGTTAAATTAATGTTATAGTTAGAAGAACTTTAAAAGTAAGTAGGTAGAGAAAACATGATAGAAGTAAAAACATCACCCCTTAGTGATGGAGAATTCAATAGAGGGGTATTTGCAACATGCGATATTAAAAAGGGAGAGTTACTACATAAAGCGCCAGTAATAGCTTACCCAAACGAGCAACATGAACATATTGAGAAGACATTACTTGCAGACTATGCTTTTGAATATGGTATCAATCATACTGCCATCCTTCTTGGCTATGGAATGTTGTTTAACCATTCCTATGAACCAAATGCAACCTATGAAATAAACTTTGATAACCACACATTTGATTTCTACGCTTATAAAGATATCAAAGCGGGAGAAGAAATTTTAATTAATTATAATGGTGATGTGGATGATAAAGAACAGCTGTGGTTTGATAAAGAGAAAGAACAATAAAAAAAGGACAATTTCAATTTTGAAATTGTCCTTTGATTATTTTAGGATTAAAGTTTTACTACGTTAGAAGCTTGTGGTCCACGGTTTCCTTCTTCTACTGAGAATTCAACTTTTTGACCTTCTTCTAAAGATTTGAAACCTTCGCCTTGGATAGCAGAGAAGTGTACGAATACGTCGTTTCCACCTTCAACTTCGATAAATCCAAAACCTTTTTCTGAGTTAAACCATTTTACTGTACCTTGTGTCATTTAAATAGACCTCCAAAAATTTATTCCATAATTAATTACTTCTAATGCTAAAAAAAATTCACACATTACAAAAAGTACCGAACGATCACGATTACTTTTTGTAACATGTGAATTCATTAGATAGAAGCGATATAATTACTTTCTATAATATACATGAAAAATTTAACCATGTCTAGTTTTTTCTTTCATCAATTTAAAGAATATTTTGGAATTTGAATAAAAGTAATAAATTTTATGGTAAAAAATGAAAAAAAGCAAAATATCCTACTTAATTTATAGAAAATATTGATTTTTTACATTATTTTAAAAGTTAATCGAGAAGTATTTTAATTCAATTAGGAAATTGGTATGATGTAAAAAGGAAAAAATGTAAGATTCTTGTTAGGTTATTAATACTAATTAAATACGGAGAGACACCTAATGACAAAAACATTTGATCGTAAATACATAAGAAATATTTCTCTTTACCTGATTTGTTCTATCCTATTAATTGCGCTTGTTGTCCTTTTTAGTGATGAATTGTATGGAATATTTGGAGAGGAAAATTATATTTCCGTTCATTTACTTATCGAATTATTAAGTGCAATTGGTACAATGTCAATTGCTGCTCAACTATGGTTAACAACACGTTTTAATTTATTTAATAAAGATATCTACTTAGGAGCTTTATTTTTATCAATTGCAATTTTAACAGTATGCCATATGATCTCCTATAAAGGGATGCCATTTTTTATTACGGAGAGTAGTCCATATCAAGCCACATGGTTTTATATGTTTACTCGATTATTATTAGCTTTTGGTATTTTGGCAATTATGGTGACAAAAAATAAAAAAAGCACAATAACAGCTCGCAATATTGCCTTTGGTACTTCTATTTTACTTACCTTTGCATTTATTATTGTCATTTATCAACCGAATCGACTTTTACCAACATTAGTAGAAGAAGGTGTTGGTACTACAACATTAAAGAATGTACTTCAATTTCTTGCTCTAGCTGGTCAAATTGTTTTGATCCTTTATTTAAATAAACAAGTTAAAAGAGCAGTAAGAAGAAGTCTCCTATTTATCACAGCATCTATATACATAATTATTAGTGATATATTTTTTATTACATATAATGATGTTTATGATATTTCTAATTTCACAGGCCATGTGTTCCAATTCTTCGCATATGTTGCAATTTTTAGAGCGGTTTATTTTACAACAGTGGAATATCCATTTAAAAGTATGTCTGAAGCAAACAAACATCTCGAACAATCAAGAAAAGAAATGCATCAAATGGCTTACTATGATGACATAACAACATTACCGAATGAACGTTTTTTAATAGAAAAGTTAAATAAATCCATTCATGGGTTAACTCAAAAAACGTTGATTGTGATGGAGTTTGACCGGATTACTGCGATTAAATCATCCTTAGGTTCGTTTTATTCTGAGCAAATGTTAAAAATGGCAGCAGAAAGAATTAGTAATGTAATTGGAGAAAAGTATTTCATTAGTAAATTAAGAATTGATCAATTTGTGATTTATATAAATGAATATAAAGAAGACGAAGAAATTACGAAGCTATGTAAAGATCTTCAAAATATAATGGCTGCACCGTTCCATATTCAACACTTTTCATTAACTGGCAATTTAAATATCGGTATTGCCCATTATCCTAAAGACTCGACTACAAGTGAAAATTTAATCAAATATGCTCAATTTGCAATGTATGAAGCTGATAAAGTACCTGAAAGAATTTTATTCTACCAATCTTCCATGTTAAATTTACGAACAAAACGTGTAGAATTAGAAAACGATTTATATAAAGCTCTTGAAAATGATGAGTTGTTTTTACAATATCAGCCTCAGTTAGACTTACAAACTGGGGAAATTAAATCTATGGAAGCGCTCGTTAGATGGAATCATCCTACAAAAGGGTGGATTTCTCCAATGGACTTTATACCGATAGCGGAAGAGTCCGGGCTTATTATTCCCTTTGGAAGATGGGTGCTAGAAACAGCTTGTCGTCAAACGATGGAGCTACAGAAAGTTTTGAATAAGCCTTTTAAGGTGTCGGTAAATTTATCTGTGGGACAACTATTCCAGGATAATTTTGTTGATATTATTAAAGAAGTTATAAAAGATACAAATATCTCTCCTCAATCATTGGAACTTGAAATAACAGAGAGTATGACGATGAACACAAACTATATTACGCCAATACTGAAAGATTTAAAGGAAATTGGTCTTACAATTGCAATTGACGATTTTGGTACTGGGTATTCATCATTGTCGTATTTAAAGGACCTTCCAATCGATTGCTTAAAGATAGACAGAAGTTTTGTTCAGAAAGTCACTAATATCGAAGACCGAGAACCGTTAGTCGATATGATTATTTCAATGGCACAGCACTTAAAGTTAAGTGTGGTGGCAGAAGGAATTGAAACTATTGAACAGTTACAATATTTACAAAGAAAAAACTGTGATTTTATTCAAGGATATTTAATTAGCAAGCCTATTAACTATGAAGAATTAGTTGAAAAGTATGAAGAAATTCAGCAAGAGGCAAAAGAAAAAGTTTATCAACTGAATATGATTTAAGTAAGGGGGTGTCCAAAAAGTAAAAATTTTTTGGACACCCCTTTTCTTTCTTGATAATTATCACTTATGAATTATTGCTCCTGCGGTAGTTGGCACTATCCTCGTCGCAGATAAATTGCTCCTGCGGTGGTAGGCACCATCCTCGAGCAATTTATCTGTGACGAAAGCGGTAGCGTCAGTCGCAATTTATCTGTGACGAAAGCGGTAGCGTCAGTCGCAAAGGGGCTGTCTCAAATGACTTTCAGACAGCCCCTTGTTTGAAGAAAATATATTTGGGGAAATACAAATGTAACAATCCCAACATTTATTTGGATAAATTAAACAACCCTTAATAAATATGGTATAGTTTAGTATAAATAGTTGAGCATTTGTAAAAGAAGGGTAAAATAATATAAAGAATACATATTTCAAGCTTGCTTTTTCAAAAGTGCATTGTTAATGGGGTGTGTGTGGATGGAGAAAGTATTTGTAATTGGAGATATACATGGTAGTTTCGATTTGTTAGAGAAACTTTTAACGTATTGGAATCCCGAAGAGGAACAGCTCGTATTTTTAGGAGATTATATTGATCGTGGGCCTGATAGTTTAAAGGTTTTAAAAAAAGTTATTGAACTATCCGATCAGTACGATATCGTTACGTTATGTGGGAACCATGAACAGATTTTCCTTAACTGGTTAGATAAGCCGGAAGAGGTATCCCAGTTTTACTTTAATCAAAAAGTTGGGGGTATTGCGACGGTTCAAAGTTTTCTTGATGTTCCAGACTTGAATATAGCATCGGATAACTTTTCTGTAAAAGAATTAACTGAAAGCATTCGTAAAAATAATAGTGATATTATTAGATTTATTAAGAAGTTAAGAAGTTTTTACTTGTGGGAACCGTATTTATTTGTTCATGCTGGAATTGATGCAAACGTAGAAAACTTTAGAGAAACAAAGTTTGATGACTATTTTTGGATTCGTGAAGAATTTTTCTCGAACCCCCATTTAGCAAAAGAAATCGTTGTATTTGGCCACACACCAACCCCACTATTAAATACAGATCAATCTAGCGACGTATGGGTCTCTCCAGACAAGAAAAAGATCGGGATTGATGGAGGCGGCGCGATTTATGAAAAAGGCCAACTGCACGGATTAGTTTTTTCAAATAATACAAAAGAAATCATTATATATTCAGCATCCAGAAGTGATGATGTAAAAACAACTTCAATGGTACTTTAGAATGAGGGCTCTTACAATATAGAGTCCTCATTTCTATATACTGGTAGGAAAGGAATGAGATCATGTTAACGAATGGTCAGCACTGTTTTAAATATGAAACTACTTGGGATGGAGGACGAAATGAAGTTGGATATATTTCATGCGGTAATTTGAAAACGGAAGTATCCATTCCAAAAGAAATGAATGGCCCAGGCATTGGTACAAATCCAGATGAATTGTTATTAAGTGCAGCAGCTACTTGTTATCTCATTTCTTTAGCAACAATGTTGGATCTTTCAAAAGTGCCCGCTTATCTTACATTGAAATCTGAAGGAATTGTAGAAGTGGAAAACTCGACTCTCACTTATAAAGAAATCATTCATCATGTTGAAATTGCATTAAAGGAAAAAAGTGAGAAACATATTCGACTTGCAAATCGTTTAGCAATTAAAGCAGAACAAACTTGTATGATTAGTAAAGCAATTAGAGGGAATGTAAATGTTGTGGTGAATTGTACAATTATCTATCAAGAAAGTGAGTGAGGAGATTGAATATTATTCTACCAATCGTTCAAATATTTTTTGTATCCGTATTAATCTTTTTTATTAGTGGACGGTTAATCGGATCGAATGTAAATATTTTTAAAAGAATTTTATCTGTCATTATTAGTGTCTCCTTCACAACTTTCATCTTTTGGTATACGTATTTAAGAGGAACGGATTATACTTTTTCTTTCTCTACGATGAATAATGTCGTGAATGTGGCAACCTTACTTTGGGTTGGAAGTATGCTTTTAATTTCCATGCTTATCTATTTATTTTTTGAGTTATTTGACCCAATTGCCCTTGATGAAAATAATGGACGAGTAGTAGGGAAGAAGTCTTTCATTAAGCGTTTAATTGGCTATTGGAGACATCAAAAAAGATTAAGAACAGTATTAAAAATTGCCGTGACTAATGGTATTACTCGTACTATGAAATATGCGAGAAATCGTGATTCAGACCGAGAATTGGCCGTTGCCTTTCGAGATACCCTCGAGCAATGCGGTGGAATCTTCATTAAGTTTGGCCAAGTGTTGTCTACTCGCAAAGAGCTGTTTTCTCCTATCTTTATAGAAGAATTAGAGAAACTCCAACAAAATGTTACCCAACTTTCAGAACAACAAGTGAAGGATATTCTGAAACAAAACTTACCAGGTGAAATCCATGATGTTTTTTCTGATTTTAGTATGAAGCCAATTGCAGCAGCTTCCATTGGGCAAGTACATCGGGCGATATTAAAAAGTACAAACGAAAAAGTTGTCGTAAAGCTTTTACGTCCAGATGTTAAAGAAATTATGCGGGAAGATTTAAGTATTTTAATAGAATTTGCGAATTGGGTTTCTTCTAAATCTCAGTGGGCAGAAAATTTAGGTTTCCGAGATATTGCTGAAGGCTTTGCAGCATCTTTGAGAGAGGAAATTGACTTTAATATTGAAGCTCGCAATATGATTCAAATAAAAAACGTTATGGAAAACAGTAATTTAAAAGTAAATATTCCTAAAGTATACGAAAAGTATAGTAACGAAAATATTTTAGTGATGGGACTTGCACAAGGTCAAAGTGTGGCAAATCGTTATCAATTTTATAATGCAAATTGTAATGAAGTAGCAGAAACATTATTGTTTTCATATTTAGAACAAGCTTTAGTTTCAGGTATTTTTCATGCAGATCCACACCCGGGAAATATTTATTATGATGAAGAAACAAAAATCATTACGCTTCTTGATTTTGGTGCTGTTTGCCGACTACCCTCTACACAGCAGGAAGGGTTAAAATTATTCTTTATCGGTATTCAACAACGGGATGCATCAATTTTATTTGATGGAATTTCCTTATTGGTAAAAAATAAAAACGATGTTGATCGCCATGAGCTAGAGCAAGCGATTAGCCAAATTATTTTAAAAATCTCTTATGTTGATCGAATACAAACGGATGAATTAGTGTATTCAATTTTTACTGTCATTCGGGATTATGGTCTTCAATTTTACCCATCAGTTAGTGTTGCGTTACGTGTTGTCGTGACGTTGGATGGTACGCTGCGCATTATTGAGCCAACCTTTAATATTTTTGAAGAAGCGAAAAAATTCTCCAATCAATATTTAAAACAAGTATTTAAGAAGCCGTTTAAAGAACCAATCGCGACAAAGGATCGACTTGAGGAAGAACTTGCATTGATATTACCGAACTTAAGAAAGATTCCTAGACGAGTAGACCAGTTATTTAAACGGGTAGAAGATGGAAAAGTAATTTTACATCATGATATTTTCTCAGATAAAAATAACTCAAAATTTATAACTCAACTATTTTCGAAGTTTGTTTTATTAATGGTAGGGATTACTTTTGGGGTTATTTCCGTTGCATTACTCGCCATTTCGCAATTTATTAATACGGCCTATGCCATTTATTTAAATACGGCTGCTTATTTAGGATTGTTCTTATGTGCCATTTTACTCGTACGGTTATCCATTCAAGCGATCCGCGACATGAAGCGCAATGAATAATAGATGATAAATTTGGTAGCTTCATAGGTACGTGTAATTTGCTATAATAATAGGACCTGAATTTAGAGAGGATTGTTATGATGACGAATAAACCACATCTTTTAGTAGTCGATGGCATGGCGCTGCTATTCCGTTCTTTTTTTGCCTCTAGTGCAATGGGGCAATATATAAGAATGGCAGATGGAACACCAACGAATGGAGTGCAAGGGTTTGCTCGCCACGTACTAACAGCCCAGTCCTTAATGAAACCAACACATTTAGCGGTTTGTTGGGATATGGGAGCACAAACATTTAGAAACGAATTATTTGATGGATATAAAGCAAACAGACCAGCGCCACCAGAGGAAATGCTGCCACAGTTTGATATGGCAAAGGAAGTATCAGAAATGATTGGCTGGAAAAACTTTGGGGAAGTTGGAATGGAAGCTGACGATACAATTGGGTCGATGGTAGAAAAGTGGAAAGACGATGCGGAAATTACCATTATTAGTGGAGATAAAGATTTACTCCAATTACTGAATCCTTCAACGAAAATTGCTTTTACGAAAAAAGGATATACTGAATACGATCTTTATACAATTGAACGTTTCAAGGAAGAATACTCGATAGAACCGAATAAATTTGCGGATGTAAAAGCGTTTATGGGTGATTCTAGTGATGGCTATCCTGGAGTAAAAGGAATTGGTCCAAAAACGGCATTGCAATTAATTCAAAAATACGGTTCGATTGATGGGGTTTTAAGTAACTTACAAGAATTGAAACCTGGTCAGCGTTCAAAAATTAGTGAAAATGTTGAGATGTTGAAATTGTCACTGCAATTAGCAACGATTCATAGAGAAATGCCAATTCAAGCGAGTTTGGATGAATTACAATTAAACGACTATGCAAACGATATCTTTGAAAACCTTGAAAACAAAGGATTCAAATTGATTGCGAAACATGCGCGGTCTTTATATTCATTAGTATAATTTTAAGAGCCGAGGTGAGTTCATTCACTTCGGCTCTATTTTTACGAAACTTAATACTTTGTGATTATCAGCATATTTTACAACACGAATAAGGCTATCTCGATTTTTCCAGCCATTATCATGGACAATTAAATAAAGTGTGTTGTCTTTTATTTCATAGCCGATTAAAGGGACCCAATGATATTTAAAAGTGTGTTTTTTATTCCATTGAAATGTAAAATATTGATCAAATTTCATCGCAACAGGTCTTCCAGCATCGATTTCTTTTATTGCTTCATAGAGTGTGCAATTTTCTACATTCCAGTCGGGGCCAAGTAGCTTTTGGAGATTTTTAATGATGCGCCATTTAAAGAGGCCAATGGGAGTGCTCCCGAGAATCTTATAAAGCGAGTTTATATCATATTTTGATTTTCCAAGTAAATAATTTAATATAACGTAAACGGTAGTTGGTCCACACGCGGAGTTTTGATATTTTGAGTTAACAATTTCGTTATATTGTGACATCCCTTTTACATTAAGTTGTACTTTCATTTTTCCACATCTGCCCTTCTGACATCTATAATAGGGTATTTGCATCAAACTTTCCAAATGAATGGTATAATTTTTGTGGAAATAACCCTGTATGGAGGAATGGTTTTGAAGAAGTATAAAACTTTATTATTTGACTTGGATGACACGTTGCTTGATTTTGGAGCAACAGAAAACGCTGCACTACATAAGCTATTTGCAGAACAACATATCGAACTTACCCCAGAAATTAAAGCTTACTATAAAAAACTAAATGATCGTTTATGGCAAGAGTTTGAATTGGGAAAAATGGAGCGGGAAGAAGTTGTCAATTCACGCTTTACGCTTTTATTTGAACATTATGGTCTACATGTCGATGGTGCTGCATTAGAAGGAAGATATCGCACATTTCTATCAGAAGGGCATCATTTAATTGAAGGTGCTGTAGAATTGATGCAAGATATTTATGAGCAGTTTGATTTATACGTAGTAACGAACGGGGAATCTAAAACACAATATAAGCGTTTAAAAGATTCTGGCTTAGAACGTTATTTTAAAGATGTGTTTATTTCGGAAGAAGTGGGTCACCAAAAGCCGACAAAAGAGTTTTTTGATTATGTATTTTCTAAAATCGAGCCGTTTAATCGCGAAAGTACATTAATTGTAGGGGATTCTTTAACCGCCGATGTGACAGGTGGCTATAATGCAGGAATTGATACTTGCTGGATTAATATAAGAGGTAAGCAAAATAATTCAAAGGTAATCCCAACTTATGAAATTAAGAAATTGGATGAGCTTTATAGAATATTAAATATTGAAAAATGAGATAGCCCAGCCAAGTGAATTTGGCTGGTTTTTTTGTGATGAAAACTTAAAAAGCGATGGAAAACGTTAAATATGGTCTTCATGAGCCAAATGAACGACAAACCGAGGCGGAAAATCGTAAGAAATGGTATTCATAAGCCGGATGAAGGACAAAACGAGCAGGAAAATCGCTTGGAATGGTATTCATAAGCTCGATGAAAGCAAAAAAGAGCATGATAATCGTTAGAAATGGTATTCATAAGCCTGATGAAAGCAAAAAAGGGAGAGAAAACCGTTAGAAATGGTATTCATAAGTTGGATGAAAGCAAAAAAGAGCATGATAATCGTTAGAAATGGTCTTCATAAGCCGGATGAAGGACAAACGGAGCAGAAAAACCGAAAGAAATGGTGTTCATAAGCAGGATGAAGGACAAACGGAGCAGAAAAACCGAAAGAAATGGTGTTCATAAGCCGGATGAAAGCCAAAACAGCAAAAACAAACGTTAGAACTAGCATTCATCCCCAATCCATCCAAAACAAATCCAATAAAAAAGCTATAAGCAAAGCACACATCAGGCTTTGCTTATAGCTACAGCTTTTAAGCTTGGGCATTTAAAAATTCAGTTACTTGTTCTGGAGATTTTGCGTTAGCGCTGTGTAGATGAGCTAATTTTTCTCCGTTTTTGAAAATTAATAAGCTTGGGATACCCATTACTTGATATTTTTCAGCAATCTCTGGGAAATCATCACGATTAATTTCGTACCATTCGTATTGACTATACTCTTGAATAATTGGATCGATGAACATGTTCATGCGAGTACAATCTGGGCACCAACCTGCATAGAATTTTACGATAACTGCTTGTTCGGATCCGATTACTTCATTAAATTGTTCTTGTGTAGTAATAGCTTTCATTTTGTTCACTCTCCTTACAGATTAGTGTACACATTAGAATAGAGATATCAAAGTATTTTGACTTAAATGAATGGTCACTCATAAACTAATTATATAAACCTACTAATTTTTTTGAAAATTGGGATAAAAAAGATTGCTAAAAATGACAAAATCAACTACACTAAGAACAGAAATGTAGTTTAACTAAGTTTATTTAAGGGATATTTATTTTTTTTACTTTTAAAATGAATGAGTATTCATTCAAGAGGATGGTTAAAGGGGGATGCTTATGACTTATAAAATTCAAAAAGCAGCCGTACTTGGCTCAGGGGTTATGGGGTCAGGTATTGCAGCACACTTGGTGAATATCGGAATTCCTACATTACTTTTAGACATCGTACCAAATCAATTAACAAAAGAAGAGGAAGCTAAAGGATTAACTTTAGAACATCCATCTGTACGAAATCGTTTTGTGCAAGGTGCAGTTCAAAAATTATTAAAACAAAAGCCTGCTCCTCTTACGTCAAAGGAAAACTTATCATTATTAACAGTCGGTAACTTAGAAGATGATTTCGAAAAATTAAAAGATGTTGATTGGATCATTGAAGTTGTCGTTGAAAATTTAGAAATAAAACAAAAGTTATTTGAACGAATTGATAGTGTTCGTACACCAGGCACTATCGTTACATCGAATACTTCTGGAATTAGCGTAAATGCGATGATTGAAGGTCGTTCTGAGGATTTCCAAAAGCATTTCTTAGGAACACACTTCTTCAATCCTCCAAGATATTTAAAATTGCTTGAAATTATTCCGACTGAGCATACATCGAATGAAGTTTTATCTTATATGAAAACTTTCGCAGAAGATGTGCTAGGTAAAGGTGTAGTAATCGGAAAAGATACACCGAACTTTGTAGCAAATCGAATCGGAACTTATGGATTACTGATTACGCTACGTGAAATGTTAGAAAGAGGATATTCGGTTGGTGAAGTGGATTCTGTAACGGGTCCATTAATTGGTCGACCTAAATCAGCCACTTTCAGAACGTTGGATGTTGTTGGATTAGACACATTCTTACATGTTGCAAAAACTGTATATGATCAAACAACAGGTGAAGAGCAAAAAGTATTCGAAGTACCTGAATTAATGAAAAAGTTAGTAGATGCAGGTAGTCTCGGTGCTAAATCTGGGCAAGGGTTCTTTGTGAAAAAAGGAAAAGACATTTACGAAATCGACCCAGCCACAATGGAATATGTGCCGGTGAAAAAGCTACAAACACCTTCTATTGAAATGGCAAAGCAAACGAAGGGACTTTCAAATAAAGTAAAAACATTAGTTTATGCGAAAGACCGTACTGGTGAGTTATTGTGGAATATCTTTGCACCGACACTGATTTATTCTGCAGAGCTAACTGGCATCATTGCTGATAACATTGTAGAAATCGATAATGCAATGAAATGGGGCTTTGGCTGGACACAAGGACCATTTGAAATGTGGGATGCAATCGGTGTTAAACAATCAGTAGAAAAAATGGAAGCTGAAGGTAGAGAAATTCCTGCTTTCGTTAAATCCTTATTAGAAAAAGGCTATGAATCTTTCTATAAAGAAGTAGATGGAGAAGTTGCATACTTTGATGGATCAGACTACTCAAAAGTTCCAGTTAACGAAAAGGAAATCCACTTAAAACGTTATAAGAAAAAGCATGGGGTCATTAAGTCGAACTCTGGAGCTAGTTTAATAGATTTAGGTGACGGAATTGCGTTGTTAGAGTTCCATTCAAAATCAAATGCAATTGGTTTGGACATTATCCAAATGATTAACTTTGCTATTGATGAAGTGGAAGCGAATTATAAGGGGCTTGTCATCGGAAACCAAGGTAAGAACTTCTGTGTAGGGGCAAACCTTGGAATGATTTTGATGGAAGCTCAGGACGATAACATTTTCGAGTTAGATTTCACGATTCGTGCCTTCCAAAAAGCAATGCGTCGTATTAAATATAGTAAAAAACCTGTAGTGGCAGCTCCGTTTGGCATGGCGCTAGGAGGAGGAGCAGAAGTTTGTTTACCAGCTGCTCATATCCAAGCGTCTAGTGAAACTTACATGGGATTAGTAGAAGTAGGGGTTGGACTAATTCCAGGCGGTGGCGGTAATCTTGCCCTTTATGAAAAATTCATTAAAGGCTTACCAAATGGTGTGGATGTGGATTATCAAGCAATCGCGAATAAAGTGTTCGAGACAATTGCTATGGCGAAAGTATCTACTTCAGCTGCTGAGGCTAGAGAAAATAACTTCTTAAACTTTGCGGATGGTATATCTGTAAATCCAGACCATTTAATTTATGATGCAAAACAAGCTGCAATAGCACTTTATGAAGCGGGTTATAAACCACCAGTTCCAAAGAAAATTAAAGTGGTAGGTGCACCAGGATACGCAACATTACTATTAGGTGCTCAAGGCATGTATCAATCAGGCTACATTAGTGACCACGATTTGAAGATTGCCAAAAAGCTTGCCTACGTTATTGCAGGTGGTTTAGTACCTTATGGAACAGAAGTGACAGAAGATTATTTATTAAATCTTGAACGAGAAGCATTTATTCAGCTTGTTGCAGATCCGAAATCTCAAGCTAGAATGCAACACATGTTGATTAAAGGCAAACCATTACGAAATTAATCACGATCTAGCTTTTTAGAAGGGGGATACGATATATGCGTGAAGCCGTAATTGTGGCAGGTGCAAGAACACCAATTGGAAAGGCAGTAAAAGGTTCTCTTGCAACAGTACGTCCAGACGATCTAGGTGGACTTGTAGTAAAGGAAACATTAAATAGAGCGGGTTATGAAGGACCTATTGATGATTTAATTATAGGATGTGCATTACCGGAAGCTGAACAGGGTTTAAACGTTGCACGTAATATTGGTGCATTAGCAGGTTTACCTGATTCTACACCAGCGATTACAATTAATCGATATTGTTCTTCAGGTTTGCAATCTATTGCCTATGCAGCAGAACGTATCATGCTAGGGCATTCCAAAGCGATTATTGCTGGTGGCGTTGAATCGATGAGTTTAGTTCCGATGCCGGGTAATACGGTTCGATTAAATCCGAAACTTGCAGAGGAAGCACCTCAATATTACATGAGTATGGGGCATACAGCGGAAGAGGTAGCGAGACGTTATGAAGTGTCAAGGGAAGATCAAGATGCCTTTGCGGTTCGTTCTCATCAATTAGCTGCCAAAGCGATTCAAGAAGGCAAGTTCAAAGATGAAATCGTTCCGGTTGAAGTTGTGAACTATTATGTAGATGAAAATAACAAATTACAAAAGAAGACGTTTATTTTTGATACAGATGAAGGGATTCGTCCTCAAACATCAATGGAAGTGTTAGCAAAACTTCGACCAGCCTTTAACATCAAGGGTTCTGTTACAGCAGGCAACTCATCACAAACTTCAGATGGTGCAGCAGCTGTGTTAGTGATGGATCGTGAGGAAGCTGAAGCACAAGGGTTAACACCTATGGCTAAATTTTTAGGCTTTGCAGTTGGAGGAGTTCCACCTGAAGTAATGGGAATTGGACCAGTTGAAGCCATTCCAAAAGCTTTAAAAATAGCTGGTTTATCTCAAGACGACATTGACTTGTGGGAGCTAAATGAAGCCTTCGCATCTCAATCGTTACAAGTTGTTCGTCATTTAGGACTTGATATGGATAAAGTCAATGTAAATGGTGGTGCCATTGCCTTTGGTCACCCACTTGGAGCAACAGGTACGATGCTTACGTTAAAACTAATTCACGAATTAAAACGCCAAGGTAAAAAATATGGAGTTGTCACAATGTGTATCGGTGGCGGTATGGGTGCAGCTGGCGTATTTGAACTGCTATAAATTGTAGTTTGGCGGATATCCCCGAGAAATTGGCGGAATTGCATATACGATGATAAATAATTGGGAGGAATTAATATGGTTCAAACAACGAACATTATTAAAGGTGGAAGTTTCTTAATTGAAGATGTGGACGTAAATCGCGTATTTACACCAGAAGATTTTACAGATGAGCACAAAATGATTGCTCAAACGACTGTAGACTATGTAGAAACTGAAGTAAAACCGGTAGTTGAGAACCTGGAAAATCATGAATTTGAACATTCCGTACGCCTATTAAAAAAGGCTGGTGAACTGGGGCTTCTTGCGGCAGATATTCCTGAAGAATATGAAGGTCTAGGTTTAGATAAAGTTTCATCAGCATTAATCGGTGAAAAAATGTCTCCAGCTGGTGGCTTCTCGATTACTCATGGTGCGCATGTTGGGATCGGTTCTTTACCAATCGTATTATTCGGTAACCATGAACAAAAATCAAAATACTTACCAAAACTTGCTTCAGGTGAGTTATTAGCAGCCTATGCATTAACAGAGCCAGGTTCAGGTTCAGATGCATTAGGTGCAAAAACGGTTGCGAGATTAAACGAAGCAGGTACGCATTATATTTTAAATGGTGAAAAACAATGGATTACAAATGCTGGATTTGCAGATGTGTTTGTTGTTTATGCAAAAATTGATGGTGACAAATTCTCTGCATTTATCGTTGAACGTAAATTCCCTGGTGTTTCAGTTGGAGCAGAAGAGAAGAAAATGGGGATTAAATCTTCTTCAACACGTACATTAATTTTACAAGATGCAGAAGTTCCAGTAGAAAACTTATTAGGTGAAGTTGGTCGTGGTCATGTCATCGCCTTCAACATTTTAAACATTGGTCGTTATAAATTAGGGGTTGGAACAGTTGGTGCTAGTAAGCGTGCATTTGAGCTAGCTGCTGCTTATACAAATCAACGTCAACAATTCAAAACGCCATTATCGAGCTTTAATTTAACAAAAGAAAAACTTGCAACGATGGCATCTCACCTATATGCTTCTGAATCGTTAAACTATCGTACTGTAGGATACTTTGAGGATCGTTTAAGTCAATTAACAGACGAGGAGCAAAAGGACGGAAGAGCAGTTGCCGCAGCGATTGCTGAATATGCAATTGAATGTTCGATTGCTAAAGTGTTCGGTTCTGAAACATTAGATTATATTGCAGATGAAGCTGTACAGTTACATGGTGGCTATGGCTTTATGGCGGAATATGAAGTAGAAAGAATTTACCGTGACTCTCGTATTAATCGTATTTTTGAAGGTACAAACGAGATTAACCGTTTAATCGTACCAGGTACATTTATGAAAAAAGCATTAAAAGGTGAATTACCACTTCTTCAAGCTGCACAAAAACTACAAGAAGAATTGTTAATGCTTATGCCAGAAGAAATTGGCGATGAGCCATTAGCACAAGAGAAATATCTAGTGAAAAATGCGAAGAAAATCGGCATTTTAGCAGCTGGTGTTGCAGCACAAAGATTTGGTACAAAATTAGAAGCAGAGCAAGAAGTACTTGTAAACATTGCGAATATCGCAAACCAATTATACGCAATGGAATCGGCAGTGCTTCGTACAGCAAAAGCGATTGAACGTGACGGTGTAGAAAAATCGAAACAAAAAATTCTATACACAGAGATTTTCTGTCAAGAAGCCTTTGCAGAAATTGAAAAAGAAGCAAAAGAAACAATTATTGCTTCTGTTGAAGGCGATGCAGGTAGAATGACACTATCAGCACTTCGCAAACTAACACGTCATAACCCTTATAATTTAATCTTGAAAAAACGTGAGGCTGCACAAAAGCTAATTGAAGCTGAAAAATATGTTGTTTAAATAATAGGGGAGGAGGTGTTTAATAAAAATGCCTCCTTCTTTTTATTATCAGAAGAGTGAAATATTTGTTAAAATAAGTTTAAATATTAACTTTTAAGGAGCACTCTTCATGACAATTCAATTATTCCAGTACCCTCGTTGTACAACTTGTAAAAAGGCAGCAAAATGGTTAGATGAACATCAAATTGAATACGAAAACATTCATATTGTGGAACAAACACCTACAAAAGAACAGTTAAAATCGTTTTGGGAATTAAGTGGTCTTCCATTAAAGAAATTTTTCAATACTTCTGGTATGAAGTATAAAACATTAGGGTTAAAGGACAAATTAAGTACGATGACAGAGGATGAACAGTTAGAACTTTTGGCTTCTGATGGTATGTTAATTAAACGCCCAATCGTTACAGATGGGGGAAAAATAACACTTGGCTTTAAAGAAGAAGATTTCACAAATACGTGGAAATAAAAATAGTTATTAACTTGTTTTTACTGTAGAAATATGTCAAACTTATAATCATATTACATATGTTTTGGAGGGGTTTTTGTGAGCACACCAAAAGAATTACGTTACTCAGAAGAACATGAGTGGGTAAAAGTAGAAGATGGAAAAGTACGCGTTGGAATTACACATTTCGCACAATCTGAATTAGGTGACATCGTATTTGTTGAGTTACCACAAGTTGGTGACGAAATCCAAACAAACGAACCATTCGGTAGTGTAGAATCTGTAAAAACAGTTTCTGAACTATATGCGCCAATTTCTGGTAAAGTAGTAGAAGTTAACGCTGACCTAGAAGATAGCCCAGAATTTGTAAATGAATCTCCATATGAAAAAGCTTGGATGATTGTTGTTGAACCAACAGATATCTCTGAAGTAGAAAGTTTACTAACAGCTGAGCAATATGAGGAATTAATTGAAGCTGAATAAGAATATAATATATTAAAAACGCCAGATTAGCACTGGCGTTTTTTTTTACAACAAAATATACTAATATAACCACCTTCTTTTTTGGATATGCTTTGCATATTTTTCACACATTTTTAGCAAGTTTACTTACAAATCGTGGGGTGAGCAAATGATTGTTGAAAAGTGTATAATTGTTGAGGGTCGATCGGATAAATTAAACATTGAGCCAATTTTTGCAGAACACGTACAAATTATATGTACGAATGGGACAATTAGTGAAGATGCGCTATTAGATTTACTTGAACCTTTTGAAGAATGTAGATTTTATACTTTGTTTGATGCAGATAAATCAGGAGAAAAGTTGAGAAAGCTTACAAAAAGAATTTATTCTGAAGCTGTTCATCTTTTCATTCCAAGAACATATATCGAGGTTGCGAATGCTCCGAAAAAAGTATTGGCACAGTTGTTAAATGAGGCGAGTTTTTCTGTTCATAAACAATATCTATCTTCTTAAAAATAAAGGAAATATTAATTTGCGACTTTTCCCATACTATGAGCAAAAGTCGCAATTTTATTTTGTCACAAATTATTTAGAAATTGAGTTGATTTTATGGATGAATGGACGATACAACAATGGGAACAAAAACTAACTGAAAACGAAATTGTAGCCTTTTATTTGTACACTCCTATGTGTGGGACATGTGCAGTCGCTTCAAAGATGTTATCGGTTGTTGAAGAAGTATTGCCTAACACTCCAATTGGTAAAGCGAATATTAACTTTATGGAGCAACTTGCAATGGATTATAAAATAGAAAGTGTCCCTTGTTTGCTTATACACCGCGATGGAAAACTTGTTGAAAAAATTTACGCTTTCCAATCCGTACCATTTCTATATGAAAAGTTGAAAATCTAGTTGACTTTATAAATCTATCATGATAAAGTTACTCAAGAAGTATTACATTAATTGAATATCGTACCTCTTATAAAGAGCGGCGGAGGGAAGTGCCCTATGAAGCCCGGCAACCATCACAAAAGTGAAAAGGTGCCAAGTCACGCGAAGTGGATACTTTGGAAGATGAGAGAACGGTTCGTATAAATATTAAATAAATTGCGAAACCCCTTCTACTTATCTTGTAGATGGGGTTTTATTAGTAATAATTACCTAATTACATATTGTCTATGGCAGCGAAATAAAGGAGAATTTTTATGATCGAATTAAAAGACATCTCGAAAATATACAAATCAAAAAATGGTGAGATCACTGCTGTCAAAAATGTAAATTTATCAATTAATAAAGGTGAAATTTTCGGAATTATCGGATATAGTGGCGCTGGAAAAAGTACAATGATTCGCTTACTTAATGGCCTTGAGAAACCATCGAACGGAACAGTTACAGTCAATGGTAAGCAAATTTCCTCTATATCAGGAAACGAACTGCGAAATGCTCGCCAAAAAATTAGTATGATATTCCAACATTTTAACTTACTTTGGTCTCGTACAGTCGCGGAGAATATTGCATTCCCGCTAGAAATTGCAGGTGTATCAAAAACTGAGCGAAGTAAACGTGTGAAGGAACTGATTGATCTAGTTGGTCTTTCAGGAAGAGAAAATGCCTATCCTTCTCAGTTATCTGGTGGTCAAAAGCAACGTGTAGGCATTGCCCGCGCATTAGCGAACAATCCTGAAGTATTACTTTGTGACGAAGCAACAAGTGCACTAGATCCTGAAACGACTGATTCCATTTTAGAACTATTGCTTGATATTAATAAACGTTTAGGTTTAACCATTGTTCTCATTACCCACGAAATGCACGTAATTCGGAAAATTTGTAACCGTGTTGCAGTAATGGAAGCTGGACAAGTAGTTGAACAAGGAGACGTTCTACGAGTGTTCCAAAACCCACAAGCAGAAATAACGAAGAACTTCGTAATGCAAGTTTCTGGAACAAAGGAATCGAAAGAATCAATTGAACAAATTTTAGCAAACTATCCTACAGGGAAGATTGTAAAATTAACGTTTATAGGAAATAAAACTGAACAGCCGATTATTTCACAGCTCATTAAAGAGTTTGGCGTAGAAGTAAATATTGTTCACGGAAACATTTCACAAACGACAGGTGGCCCATATGGAACATTAATAGTTCAAATAGATGGAGACCCTACCAAAGTGAAACAAGCATTAGAGCTATTAGATCAGCAAGAAGTACAAACGGAGGTGATTGATCATGCTTAGTGGATTCTTTCCGAATGTACGATGGGACAAATTGTGGGAAGCTACATATGACACATTGTACATGACAGTCATCTCTACAGGAGCTACGTTTGTTTTAGGTTTAGCTATTGGGATTCTTTTATTTTTAACGAGTCCTCACCAAATTTGGGCGAATAAAATAGCGAACTTTATTACGGGTTCTTTAGTAAATATTTTCCGTTCAATTCCATTTATTGTATTGATTATTTTATTAATCCCGTTCACAAAATTTTTATTAGGGACAATTCGTGGAGTAAATGCGGCATTACCAGCATTAATTATCGGTGCTGCGCCATTCTATGCACGAATGGTTTTAATTGCTTTACGTGAAATTGATAAAGGTGTAATTGAAGCTGCTCGATCAATGGGAGCAAAAACTTCAACTATCATTTGGAAAGTACTTATCCCAGAATCAATGCCTGCATTATTATCAGGGATTACTGTTACAGCTGTTACATTAGTAGGTTATACTGCGATGGCAGGTATTATCGGAGCTGGGGGATTAGGGAACTTAGCATTTATCGATGGTTTCCAACGTAGCCGTGATGATGTAACTCTTATGGCTACAATTGTCATTCTTATTATTGTATTTGTGATTCAGTTTATTGGAGATTTGATTACTTCGATAACTGATAAGCGTTAATTAGGTGCTCACGGAAAATCCGTTGACATAAAGAAAATTAAAAAGGAGAAATACAAGATGAAGAAGTTATTATCGTTCTTATTCTTAGCAGTATTCGTATTAGCGTTAGCAGCTTGTGGCTCTAAAGAAGACGAAAAAGCTACAGAAAGTAAAGCAACAGATGAAGGTACAGAAGAAACAACTACAAATTCAGAAAAAGTTACGTTAAAAGTAGGGGCTTCTAACGGTTTACATGATATTATTTTAGAACAAGCTAAACCTATTTTAGCTGAAGAAGGTATCGAATTAGAAATCGAACCATACCAAGACTATGTAATGCCAAACCAAGATTTAGATTCTGGTGAATTAGATGCAAACTATTTCCAACACATTCCTTACTTAGAAACTGAAATTGCACAAAAAGGTTATGATTTTGTAAATGCAGGTGGAATTCATATCGAACCAATCGGTATCTATTCTCAAAAATATAAATCTTTAGACGAACTTCCAGATGGTGCAACAATCATTATTTCTAACTCTGTTTCTGACCAAGGTCGTATTTTATCACTTTTAGAAACTCAAGGATTAATTAAATTAAAAGACGGTATCGATAAAACAGCTGCAACTGTAGATGATATCGTTGAAAATCCTAAAAACTTAGAAATCGATGCTAACTCTGCTCCTGAAATGTTAGTAACTTATTATGAAGAAGGCGAAGGCGATGCAGTAGTTATTAACTCTAACTTCGCTATCGACGCTGGTATTAACCCAGTTGAAGATTCAATCGCTATCGAAGGATCTGAATCTCCATACGTAAACGTAATTGCTGTTCGTGCTGAAGATAAAGACAACGCAGCAATCAAACGTCTTGTAGAAGTATTACGCACTGACGAAATCCAAAACTTCATCCTTAACGAGTGGGGCGGCGCAGTAGTACCTGTAAATGAATAAAGGTGGCGTCTGAAAAGACATTTTGAGACGACACCTTTGCGACGAGGATGATGACATCTTGATGTGATCACCGCAGGAGCAATACTTTTCAGCAATACTGTAGAGGGCTGTACAGAAAATCTATCTGTACAGTCCTCTTTTTAATAGGTGTTATATTCTGAATTAACCCCAATAAAAAAACTACCCGGTTTAAACCGAGTAGCCATTAAATTGATTAATTCGAGAGAAGAAGGTGCTGACGAAATCTAAGAATACTTTTTCAGATGGCCCTAATTCTCGATTTGTTGGATAAATCACTCCGACTGTACGCGTGATAGACGGATTTTCAATTTTCATTTTCACTGTTAGACGTGGTGTAATATCAGATAAAGAACTTTCCGGAAGTAATGTGATCCCAATTCCGGCTGCAACTAGCCCTTTTAATGCATCCATATCTTCCCCTTCTGATGTAACGTTCGGAACAAAGCCTGCAGATTTACATGCATCCACTGCTACTTTATTTAAAATATAACCTTCAGGGAATAACACGAAATTTTCCTTCCGTAAATCAGCTAAATTTAATACTTCTTTTTCAGTTAACGGATGAGATGCAGGAAGTAATGCATGAATCTTTTCGCTAAAGAGAATCATGGTATTAATGCTCTCGTCCTTATTCGGGACAGGCCCTAAAAATGCTAAATTTAAATCGCGATTTTTTACGGCATCAATTAAATATCGATAAGATCCTTGGCGTAAATGAAATGAAACGTCTGGATATTCTTTTTTAAAGGTTGAAATAACGGTTGGGAGTACGTAACTTGCTAAGCTTGTAGGGAAACCAACTTTAATTGTCCCTCTTGCAGGATCTAAATATTCTTCCACTTGTTTGGCTGCAAAATCAATTGCCTTCAGTGCGGTAACACAATGTTCCAAAAACAACTTACCTATAGGTGTTAATTTTACATTACGTCCAATCCTCTCAAAAAGTGGAGTACCAAGCTCTTCCTCTAGGTTTGCGATTTGTCGACTGACTGCTGACTGTGCTACATGGAGATGTTCGGCTGCTTCTGAAATGTGTTCACGTTCTGCGACCTCAACAAAGTACCTCAATTGGCGTAGTTCCAACATTTTCACCCCGTTTATCTATTTATTAGATTAATTCCATCCAATCTATATATTGTTTATATTATTTCAAAAGACGTAGAATGTAAATAAGATAAATAAGAAGTTTTGGAGGGATTTACATGAGTTTTCACCAACTACCGGATGCACAAGGTCTTTATTCACCAAGTTTTGAACATGATGCTTGTGGAATTGGTTTTTACGCAAATATTAAGGGACGCCCTTCACATAACATTGTAAAAAATGGTTTAGAAATGTTATGTCGCCTGGAACACCGTGCTGGACGTGGTGGCGATGGTAAAACAGGTGATGGCGCCGGCTTGATGGTTCAAATTCCAGATGCATTTTTCAGATTAAAATGTCCGGAGCTAGAACTACCAGCAAAAGGGGACTATGGAGTAGGTCAATTCTTTTTCTCTGAAAATGTAGAAGAGAGAGAAGCCATTGAGCAAAGAATTAATGAATTGATTGAAAGTGAAGGTCAAGTTTTAATTGGCTGGAGAACAGCACCTACGAATAAAAAACTTCTAAGTGATATTGCAAAATCTACTGCACCAGTAGTTCGTCAAGTCTTTATTAAAAAGAATGAAAATATCGAAAATTCTTTAGACTTTGAACGAAAATTATACTTAATCCGCAAACAAGCAGAATTTTGGGCGAAACAAAATAATTATAAATTCTATTGTCCTAGTTTGTCTAGTCAAACAATGGTATTTAAAGGTTTATTAACTCCGGAAGAAGTTAGTGAATTTTACGTTGATTTACAAGATGACAGCTTCATTTCTGCCTTTTCAATTGTACACTCACGATATTCGACAAATACATTCCCAAGTTGGGAAAGAGCACATCCAAACCGTTACATTGTTCATAACGGAGAAATCAATACATTGCGCGGAAACATTAACTGGATGACTGCTCGTGAACAACAATTTGTTTCAGAAGCTTTCGGTGAAGATTTACAAAAATTATTGCCGATAATCGATCATTCAGGATCAGATTCATCTATGTTAGATAATGCTTTTGAATTTTTTGTTCTTGCAGGTAGAACACCAGCGCATACAGCAATGATGTTAATCCCAGAACCATGGACAGAGAATCCACACATTTCAAAAGAGAAAAAGGCATTTTACTCCTATCATGCAAGTTTAATGGAGCCTTGGGATGGTCCTACTGCAGTATGTTTCACAGATGGTAAACAAATTGGTTCTATCTTAGACCGAAACGGCTTACGACCAGCCCGTTACTATGTGACAAAAGATGATATGATCGTTTTTTCTTCTGAAGTGGGCGTTGTGGATATTGAAGAAGAAGAAGTACTTTATAAAGAACGATTAAGTCCAGGTCGAATGTTATTAATCGATTTAGAACAAGGGAAAATTATTTCCGATGAAGAGCTAAAAAGTACAATGGCAGCTGCAGAGCCTTATGCAGAATGGTTAGAAGAAAATTTAGTAACGTTAGAAGAAACTGAAGAAGCACCAAAAAAATTAGACCAACTGACTTTACGTCAAAAAACGTTTGGTTACACATATGAAGACCTTCATAAATATATTGTTCCAATTGCAAGTAGTGGGAAAGATCCAATTGGTTCGATGGGTACGGATACACCATTAGCTGTATTATCTGATCGACCACAATCATTATTTAATTACTTTAAGCAATTATTTGCCCAAGTAACAAACCCACCAATTGATTCAATTCGTGAACACATTGTTACCTCAACAATGACACTTTTAGGAGCTGAAGGTAATCTTCTACATCCAAATGCAGAAAATGCAAGACGAATTTTCTTAGAAACACCGATTTTAACAAACGATGAATTACAACAATTAGTTACTTTGAAAAATAATCATTTCAAATCTACTACTCTAACACTAGAGTTCAAACAGTCATTAAAAGATGAACTAGATCGCTTATTTAAAGAAGCAGAAGCGGCAATCGATCAAGGAGTATCATTACTTATTTTATCTGATGAATTACAAGATATTTCAACACCAACGATTCCAGTTCTACTTGCAGTAAGTGGTTTACATCAACATTTAATTCGTGTAGGTAAACGTACTAAAGTAAGTCTTATCGTAAATAGTGGTGAGGCTCGTGAGGTACATCATTTTGCTTCATTAATTGGATTTGGAGCAGATGCAATTAATCCTTACTTAGCGTATGCATCAGTGGAAGAAGCGATTGAGTCAGGACATATTACAATTAGCTATCAAGATGCTGTGAAGAAATATCGTAAAGGTATTGCTGAAGGCGTAGTAAAAGTAATGTCAAAAATGGGTATTTCAACGGTTCAATCTTATCGTGGTGCTCAAATCTTTGAAGCAGTGGGTATTAGTAAAGATGTGATTGATCAATATTTCACAGGTACTGCTTCACAAATTGATGGTATTAATTTAGAAACGATTGGCGAAGAGGCAAAACGTAGACATGAGGCAGCATTCACTCAAAATTCTCAATATTTAGAATCTGGTAGTGAACATCAATGGCGTGCAAATGGCGAGCATCATGCCTTTAACCCAAAAACAATCCATACATTACAAACAGCAACACGTAAAAATGATTATGGAATTTACCGTATGTATGCGGAAATGGCAAATGAAGAACGTATTGGTTTCTTACGTAATCTCTTTGAATTTAAAACAACGAATTCAATTCCTTTAGAAGAAGTTGAATCAGTGGATAGCATTGTGAAACGTTTCAAAACAGGTGCGATGTCATTTGGTTCAATTTCAAAAGAAGCTCATGAAACTTTAGCTATCGCAATGAATCGCTTAGGTGGACGCTCAAACTCTGGTGAAGGTGGAGAACATTCATCTCGTTATGAAGTTGATGCAAACGGTGATAACAGAAATAGTGCAATTAAACAAATTGCATCAGGTCGTTTCGGAGTAAAATCTCACTATCTAGTAAATGCACAAGAGCTTCAAATTAAAATGGCTCAAGGTGCTAAACCTGGTGAAGGTGGTCAGTTACCTGGAAATAAAGTATATCCATGGGTAGCGGAAGTTCGTGGTTCAACGCCAGGTGTTGGATTAATTTCACCACCACCACACCATGATATTTATTCAATTGAGGACTTAGCAGAGTTAATCTATGACTTAAAAAATGCGAACCGTCATGCAAGAATCTCTGTAAAACTAGTTGCAAAAGCTGGAGTAGGAACAATTGCAGCAGGTGTTGCAAAAGGTGGAGCAGATGTAATTGTTATCTCTGGTTATGATGGAGGTACTGGTGCATCACCAAAAACTTCTATTAAACATACAGGTTTACCGTGGGAGCTAGGATTAGCAGAGGCGCATCAAACGTTAATGTTAAACGGCCTTCGCGAGCGCGTTACTCTAGAGACAGATGGAAAGCTTATGACAGGGAAAGATGTTGTGATGGCTGCATTACTAGGAGCTGAAGAATTTGGTTTTGCAACAGCCCCATTAATCGTTCTTGGCTGTATCATGATGCGTGCTTGTCACTTAGACACTTGTCCGGTCGGAGTAGCAACTCAAAATCCAGAATTACGTGCAAAATTCATGGGTAATGCAGATCATATCGTAAACTTCATGCGCTTTATTGCAGAAGAGATGCGTGAATATATGGCGAAATTAGGATTCCGAACTGTTGATGAAATGGTAGGACGTACGGATGTACTTCAGGTGAGTGACCGAGCGAAATCTCACTGGAAAGCAAGTCAATTGAATCTTTCGTCATTACTTTATCAAGTAGAAGGGGTTCGTACAAAACAACGTTCTCAAGATCTACAAATTGAAGAAACGTTTGACTTAAGTGTACTACTACCAAAAGTGGAAAATAGTATTCGAGATAAAGAGCGAATCGAACTAGAATATGAAATTAAAAATACAGACCGTGTAATGGGTACAATTATCGGAAGTGAAATTTCGAAAAAGTACGGTGAAAAAGGTCTAACAGATGAAACAATTACGTTGAAATTTACAGGTCATGCTGGACAAAGTTTCGGTGCATTTGCTCCACGTGGATTAACTCTATCTTGTGTGGGTGATGTGAATGACTACTTTGGTAAAGGCTTATCAGGTGGTAAGTTAGTTGCCATTGCACCAATTAAAGGTGAACAAGAGAAAAACGTAATTGCAGGGAACGTTTGTCTATATGGTGCGACAAGTGGTACTGCTTATATTAATGGTCGTGCTGGAGACCGATTTGCTGTAAGAAACAGTGGTGCAAACATTGTGGTTGAAGGTATCGGAGACCACGGTTGTGAATACATGACAGGCGGACGCGTAGTCATTCTTGGTGATGCGGGTAAAAACTTTGCAGCAGGTATGAGTGGCGGTATCGCGTATGTGTTACCAACAGATGAAAATGCATTTAAAGAAAACTGTAATACAGAAATGGTTGAATTCGAGCAATTAAGCGATAAATCAGAAATTGAAGCTGTTCGTTCTATGATTATCAAGCATTTAGAACATACAGAAAGCTCACTAGCATTAGACATTTTAGCGAAATGGGATTCATTTGTTCCGAAATTTATTAAAGTGGTTCCAACAGATTACAAAGTAATGTTAGAGAAGATTGAATATCATAAATTCCAAGGTCTAGAAGAAAGCGAAGCAGCAATGCAAGCATTTGTTGACCAAACGAGTGGTAAAGAACTTGCCATTACAAATAGATAGGGGGGAAAAGTAGTGGGAAAACCAACTGGATTTATGGAGTACAAAAGAGAAAAGGTTAAAGAATTACCGGCGAAAGACCGTATTTCATCTTGGAATGAATATGCAACAAGATTATCTGATGAATCATTGCAAACTCAAGGTGCTCGTTGTATGGATTGTGGCACACCATTCTGTCACATGGGTGTAGAAATCAGAGGTGCAGCAGCAGGGTGTCCAATCCAAAACGTAATCCCTGAGTGGAACGATTTAGTTTATAAAGGACATTGGAAGGAAGCATTAGATCGTCTTCACATGACGAATAACTTCCCAGAATTCACAGGGCGTGTTTGTCCAGCGCCTTGTGAAGGTTCTTGTACTTTAGGTATTAATGAACCAGCTGTGGCAATCAAATCAATCGAACGTTCAATTATCGATAAAGGGTTTGAAAATGATTGGATTACGCCAAGAGTTCCTCAATCACGTACTGGGAAAAAAATTGCAGTTGTTGGTTCAGGTCCTGCTGGTTTAGCAGCTGCCGATCAATTAAACCAATTAGGTCATAGTGTAACAGTTTACGAACGTCATGATCGTCTTGGTGGATTATTAATGTATGGTATTCCAAATATGAAGCTTGAAAAAAGTGTAATCGATCGTCGTATTAATTTACTTCGTCAAGAAGGAATTGACTTTGTCGTAAATACGGAGATTGGTAAAGATATTACTGCAGAAGAATTGAAGGCACAATACGATGTAGTTATTTTATGTATCGGTGCTCAAAAACAACGCGTTCTTCATTTAGAAGGCAGTGAATCAAAGGGTATCCATTTAGCGATGGATTATTTAACTGGTGTTACACAAAGTTTACTAGATTCAAATTTCGAAGATAAAACAGCTATCGATGTTAAAGGGAAAGATGTAATCGTAATTGGTGGTGGTGACACTGGTGCTGACTGTGTAGCAACAGCTCTTCGTCAACAAGCACGATCAGTTCATCAATTTGGTAAACACCCTGAATTACCAAAAGTGCGTGAAGATGACCGTCCTTGGCCACAAGATCCAAATATCTTTAAATTAGATTATGCATATGAAGAAGCAGCAGCCATTACAGGTAAGGACCCAAGAGAATATTGTATCCAAACGAAAAAAATTGTAGCAGACAAAGATGGTAATGTTAAAGAACTGCATACAATTCAAATGAAGAAAATATTAGGTGATGATGGTTTCCATTACTTTAAAGAACTACCTGGCACAGAAAAAGTTTGGCCAGCTCAAGCTGTTTTTGTGGCAATCGGGTTTGAAGGAGTGGAAAAATCACTACCAGAACAATTTGGTGTGAAACTATCTAACAATAGAATTCAAGCATCAATTAAAGATTTTGAAACGAATGTTCCAGGTGTATTTGCTGCAGGCGATGCGCGTCGTGGCCAAAGCTTAGTTGTATGGGCTATTAAAGAAGGTCGTGCAGTTGCTGCAAGTGTTCATGAATTTTTATCAACAAACGTAACGGTTTAATAATAAACGGTTTTCAAGTTGAATTCTCAATTTGAAAACCGTTTTTGTTTTTATGTATAGGATTCTATTTAATAGAAGAAAATTAGTACAGGATTCTTGAGATACGGTATGAATTAACATCATAACCATAGTGAAATAGTTTCTCAATTAGATTTTATTTATTGAAAATGAATTTTACAAAACTATCGTAGCATTATTTTTCTTATATATAATAAAAATATACAAAATCTCAATATCTAAGCGCTTTCAACTGAAAAATATTGTTTGCGGGATAAATGTTTTGCATGGTATGATGTTTTCGGTTAAGATTAGAATGATAATAAATTAGAAATGGTTCCACCATTCAATGCACAATTACGGAGGTTATACAATGTCAACTTTAGTTATCAAAGATCTTCATGTTTCAATTGAAGATAAGGAGATTTTAAAAGGTCTGAACCTTACAATTAACACTAATGAAATCCATGCAATCATGGGTCCTAACGGTACGGGTAAATCCACGTTAGCTTCTGCGATCATGGGTCATCCTAAATATGAAGTTACACAAGGTACAATTGAAATAGATGGTCAAAACGTGCTTGAAATGGAAGTTGATGAGCGTGCAAAAGCTGGTCTTTTCTTAGCGATGCAATATCCATCAGAAATTTCAGGTGTTACAAATGCAGATTTCATTCGCTCAGCAATTAATGCTCGTCGCGAAGAAGGTAATGAAATTTCTTTAATGAAATTCATCCGTGAATTAGACAAAACAATGGATTTCCTTGAAATGGACCAAGATATGGCTCAACGTTACTTAAACGAAGGTTTCTCTGGTGGGGAAAAGAAACGTAACGAAATCCTACAATTAATGATGATTAAACCAACATTTGCAATCCTAGATGAAATCGACTCTGGTTTAGATATCGATGCATTAAAAGTTGTTGCAAAAGGTATTAACGAAATGCGCGGTGAAGGATTCGGATGTATCGCGATCACTCACTACCAACGTTTATTAAACTACATCACTCCAGACCATGTACACGTTATGATGCAAGGTAAAGTAGTAAAATCTGGTGGTCCAGAACTTGCACAACGTTTAGAGGCTGAAGGTTACGACTGGATTAAAAAAGAGTTAGGTATCGAAGACGAAACAGTAGAACAAGCATAATCGAGGAGGACGAAACAGATGACGGTTGAAACAAAATTGGCGTTATCAGCGGAGGAAGTAAGCTCGTTCTCACAAAGCAATAATGAACCAACATGGTTTGCTAACTTACGTGCTACTGCAATTGAAAAAGCGGCTGAACTACCAATGCCAAAACCTGATAAAACAAATATTACAAAATGGAACTTCATTGAATTTCCAGCACACACTGTTGAAAGTGCAGCATTTAATTCATTAGATGAACTTCCAGCAGAAATTAAAGAAATTATTGATATTGAAGGTCAAGAAAACCTTTATATTCAACGTAATAACACACCTGCTTTCTTGAAAGTTTCAGAAGAATTACAATCACAAGGTGTTATTTTCACTGATATTTTAACAGCTGTTCGTGAACATGGTGATTTAGTTCAAAAATACTTTATGACAGAAGCAGTTAAAGTGGATGAACATAAATTATCAGCTTACCATGCAGCACTTGTTAATGGTGGGGTATTCGTTTACGTACCAAAAAATGTTGTAGTGGAAAAACCATTACAAGTTGTATTCATTAACGATAATGAAGAAGCTTCGTTATTTAACCACGTATTAGTTGTTGCTGACAGTAATTCTTCTGTTACATATGTAGAAACTTATGTATCAACTGTTGAGCAATCTAAAGGTCAAGCGAACTTAATCGAAGAAGTGGTTGCATTAGACAATGCCCAAGTAACATTTGGAGCAGTGGATGTATTAGCAAAAGGATTCACAACATATGTTAACCGCCGTGCTCACCTTAAACGTGATGCGAAAATTGAATGGGCATTAGGTTTAATGAATGATTCAGATACAATTTCAGAAAACATTACTCATTTAGTTGGAGATGGCTCTTTAGCTAATTCGAAAACTGTAGTTGTTGGTCGTGGAGAACAAAAACAAAACTTCACAACTGAAATTCGTCACTGGGGTAAAAACTCTGAAGGCTTTATCTTAAAGCATGGAGTTATGAAAGAAGCTGCTCAAACGATTTTCAATGGAATTGGTAAAATCGAACATGGAGCAACAAAAGCAAATGCAGAACAAGAATCACGTGTATTAATGTTATCTGAAAATGCTCGTGGTGATGCAAACCCAATGCTATTAATCGATGAAGATGATGTAATGGCAGGACATGCAGCTTCAGTAGGACGCGTTGACCCAGTTCAACTTTACTATTTAATGAGCCGCGGTATCTCAAAAGCCGAAGCTGAGCGTTTAATTATTCATGGTTTCCTTGCGCCAGTTGTTAACAACATTCCAATTGAGAGTGTTCAAGCACAATTGACAAAGGTGATTGAAGGGAAAGTTCGCTAATGAATGAAATCCGAAAACAATTTCCAATTCTAGATCAAGAGGTAAACGGGCATCCACTCGTTTACCTTGATAGTGCTGCAACATCCCAAAAACCGAAACAAGTTTTAGATGTAGTTAGAAAATATTACGATTTAGATAATTCCAACGTACATCGTGGTGTACATACTTTAGGAAATCGCGCGACAGATTCTTATGAAGGTGCACGTGAAAAGATTCGTAAGTTTATTAATGCAACTTCAACAGAAGAAATTATCTATACACGAGGCACGACAACTTCTCTAAATACAGTTGCTTCAGGTTACGGAAGACAAAATGTCCAAGAAGGCGATGAAATTGTTATTTCGTACATGGAACATCATTCGAATTTAATTCCATGGCAGCAACTTGCAAAAGAAAAAGGTGCCGTATTAAAATACTTCAATCTTGAAGAAGATGGTACGATTACGTTAGATACAGTTCGTGCAACAATTACGGATAAAACGAAAATCGTTGCAATTACAATGGCATCAAACGTACTTGGAACAATCAATCCAATTAAAGAAATTGCACAAATTGCCCACGAGCATGGTGCAATTATCGTAGTGGATGCTGCTCAAGCTGCACCACATATGCCAATTGATGTTCAAGATTTAGATGTAGATTTCTTAGGATTCTCAGGACATAAAATGTGCGGACCTACTGGAATTGGTGCTCTATATGGAAAAAAAGCACTTTTAGAAAATATGGAACCAATCGAATATGGCGGAGAAATGATTGACTTTGTAGACTTATATGATTCTACATGGAAAGAGTTACCGTGGAAATTCGAAGGTGGTACGCCAAACATTGCTGGAGCTATTGGGTTAGGTGCTGCAATTGACTTCTTAACTGAAATTGGATTAGAAAAAATTGCAGAGCATGAACACGAATTAGTAGCATATGCAATTACTGAGATGGAAAAAATCGAAGGACTAACAATTTACGGTCCAAAAGATCCAATGAAACGTTGTGGTTTAATAACATTTAATTTAGAAGGTGTACATCCACACGACTTAGCAACAGTATTAGATATGAATGGGATTGCCATTCGTGCAGGTCATCATTGTGCTCAACCGCTTATGAAATGGCTAAAAGTTTCTGCAACAGCACGTGCAAGCTTCTATATGTACAATTCCAAAGAGGATATCGATGCGCTTGTGAAAGGATTACGCCAAGCGAAGGAGTATTTTAACGATGTCTACTAATAATTTAGATCAACTATATCGTTCTGTTATTATGGATCATTATAAAAAACCTCGTAACAAAGGTGCTTTAGAAGAAAATAGTGTAACAATCGATATGAATAACCCGACATGTGGTGACCGTATCCACTTAACATTAAAAATAAATGATGGTATTGTAGAAGATGCGAAATTTGACGGAGAAGGTTGTTCAATTTCTATGTCTTCTGCGTCTATGATGACTGAGGTCATTAAAGGAAAAAAATTAGATGAAGCACTTGAACTAGCTGATATTTTTTCGAAAATGATGCTTGGTGAAGATTATTCAGATAAATATGATTTAGGGGATGTGGAAGCACTACAAGGTGTTTCAAAGTTCCCAGCTCGAATCAAATGTGCAACACTCGCTTGGAAAGCAATGGAAAAGGGCGTTAAAAACGAAGCAAAATAGTTCTGAACGGAGGAGAAAATAATGGCCAAACAAATGCCAGATATCGGCGATTACAAATACGGCTTCCATGATAAGGACGTTTCAGTTTTCCGTTCAAAACGTGGATTAACTGAAGAAATCGTTCGTGAAATTTCAAAAATGAAAAATGAACCTGAGTGGATGTTAGATTATCGTCTAAAAGCGTTAGAGATTTTCTATACGAAACCAATGCCACAATGGGGTGGAGATCTTTCTGCTTTAAACTTCGATGAAATTACTTATTATGTAAAACCATCTGAAGCAACTCAAAAATCTTGGGATGAAGTACCTGATGAAATTAAAGCAACATTTGATAAATTAGGTATTCCAGAAGCAGAACAAAAATATTTAGCTGGTGTATCAGCTCAATACGAATCTGAAGTTGTTTACCACAATATGAAAAAAGACTTAGAAGAACTAGGTATTGTGTTCAAAGATACAGATTCTGCTTTACGTGAAAATGAAGATATCTTTAAACAATATTGGGGTACAGTAATCCCATCTTCTGATAACAAATTCGCAGCTCTTAACTCAGCTGTATGGTCAGGTGGATCATTCATTTACGTACCACCAGGTGTAAAAGTTGAAACACCATTACAAGCGTATTTCCGAATTAACTCAGAAAACATGGGTCAATTCGAACGTACTTTAATTATTGTTGATGAAGGAGCACACGTACACTATGTTGAAGGATGTACAGCACCTGTTTACACAACAAACTCTCTTCACTCAGCAGTAGTTGAAATCATTGTTAAGAAAAATGCATATTGCCGTTATACAACAATCCAAAACTGGGCAAATAACGTTTACAACCTAGTTACAAAACGTACGGTTGTTGAAGAAAACGGTACTATGGAATGGATTGATGGTAACATCGGTTCAAAATTAACAATGAAATACCCAGCATGTATCCTTAAAGGTGAAGGTGCACGTGGTATGACACTTTCAATTGCAATTGCAGGGAAAGGTCAACACCAAGATGCTGGTGCGAAAATGATTCACTTAGCACCAAATACATCTTCTACAATCGTGTCAAAATCCATCTCTAAACAAGGTGGTAAAGTAACTTACCGTGGTATTGTTCGCTTTGGTAAAAAAGCAACAGGTGCACGTTCAAACATTGAATGTGATACATTAATTTTAGATAACCAATCAACATCTGATACAATTCCATACAACGAAATCCTAAATGACAACGTTTCTTTAGAACACGAAGCAAAAGTTTCTAAAGTATCTGAAGAGCAATTATTCTACTTAATGTCACGCGGTATTTCTGAGCAAGAAGCTACAGAAATGATCGTAATGGGATTCATTGAACCATTCACTAAAGAATTACCAATGGAATACGCAGTAGAAATGAACCGCCTGATTAAGTTCGAGATGGAAGGTTCAATAGGATAGATAGGAAAGAGATCGAGTGCTTTTGTGCTCGGTCTTTTTTTATGGTTCTATAATATTTGTTGGGGTTTTACTACAATTTTTGACAATAAAAAAGCACGTAACCACCGATTTCGATATACTTGAATTGACGAGAAACAAGTTATGAAAGGTGATACGTGCAATATGAATTTTAACATGAATATACCAGGATTAAAAGATGTAACAATTCATAAGATGGAGGAGATTGGAGACCGTGTGGCTTTATACGTGTCGCTTCCGAAGAAAGAACATCAATGTCCAGTTTGTAAGAGAATGACCTCTAAAATTCATGATTATCGAGTTCAAAAAATTAAGCATTTAAAATGGTTTGAAAGATTAACTATCCTTTTTTATAAACGCCGTCGTTATGTATGCGAATGTGGAAAACGCTTCTCAGAAAAATCCCCTTTCGTGGATAAATATCAACGTTACTCAAAAGAATGGAACCAAGTTGTTGGAATTCGTTCAGTAAAAGCAAAGACATTTAAGGAAACTGCAGAAGTCCTTGGAACATCTAGTTCAACTGTAATTCGTCGCTTTAAAAATGTTGTAAAAGAACAGTTAAAAGAGGGAGTACATTTACCGAAATGTATTGCAATCGATGAATATAAGGGAGATACCGATGCAGGGACCTATCAACTAATTATTGCGAACGCTGAAACACACGAACCGATTGATATTTTACCAAATCGACGCAAAGAAACGATTAAGGATTATTTAATGAAATATGGAGCAGCTGTAGAAGTAGTGGTAATGGATATGAATCCAAGTTTTAAGGCAGCTGTTAGAAAAGCATTAAATCGCCCCATTATCGTAGCAGATCGATTCCATTTTTCTCGTTATATTTATTGGGCACTAGATGAAGTACGTCGTAAAGTGCAGAAAGAATGGCATCCTTATGATCGTAAAAAGTGTAAGAAAATGCGCCATGTCTTATATAAACGGTTTGATAAGTTAACAGAGAAGAATCGCTGGTATTTAAGACGCTATACAGGGATGTCTAGTGAATTGAGAAAAGCCTATGAACTTAAGGAAGCCTATTGTAAATGGTTTGATTGGGCAAAAACAACTGATGATATAACAGAAGTTAAAAAGAGATTAGAAGCTTTTTACCGTAAGGTAGAAGAAGCAAAGATTCCAGCATTCATAAAAGCGATTCAAACTTTTAAGAATTGGCAAGTAGAGATCTTGAATAGCTTTAGTTTTAGGTATTCAAATGGATTTCTAGAAGGCATTAATAATAAATCGAAGGTAATGAAACGAAATGCTTATGGTTTTAGAAGTTTTAAGCATTTTAAAGCAAAGATTTTATTAAATGATTTATATAAAGAAATCGGGGTTCATTTAGGTTAACAAGGGTGACGTGCAAGAACACATCACCCCAACATTTGACTAAGAACCTTTTTTATTGAGATTGGAACTTTTTGATAATATCCGTCGTAATAGAAGAAACGCATATTTATTGGAGGATATACGATGGTAGTTAAAGGTATTAACCACTTTTTATTCTCAGTATCCAATCTAGAGGAATCAATTGAGTTTTATCAAAATGTATTCGATGCAAAATTATTAGTGAAGGGAAAGCGAACTGCTTATTTTGATTTAAGTGGGTTATGGCTTGCGCTAAATGTAGAGGAAGATATACCACGTAATGAAATTAAACAATCTTATACTCATATCGCTTTTACCATAGACGATTCAGAATATGAGAATGTGTACGATAGGCTAAAGAAAATGGATGTAAATATTCTTCCAAGTCGTACCAGAGATGAAAGAGATAAAAAATCAATTTACTTTACAGATCCTGATGGCCATAAATTTGAGTTTCACACAGGTACGTTGCAAGATCGAATCGATTATTACAAAGAAGAAAAACCATATATGGAGTTTTATTGATAATAAAAAACAAACCAGATGAGAATCTGGTTTGTTTCATTTTAAAATTCAACTTTTACAGGATGATCCTCTGTGTAATCATAATCGTCCCATGAGAATACATGTAAAGTCATTTCAAAGTTCTTTTCGAAGGCAGGGAAGTCATATCCTTCAAATTCACTAATCGTTAAGGTAGCCTTAGCAGATTTGCCTGGTGCAACCTCTTGGCTCATCGATAATAGGGTTTCATCAACCATCATATCATCTACCGATACACTATTTGCCTGCACTTCAATACTATCTTTCCGTTTGTTTGTTACGTCAAAAACAACCTCAACTGTATTACCCCAAACGTCATCATTCTTCTTAACAATTTTCACTAAAGTTGCTTTTATATTATCATTATCTACTATTAATTGGTTTAATTCTTTTTCGTCATTTGTTGCAGCTTCTTCAGTTTCTTTCGTAGCATCGTTTTCTGTGCTCTCTGTATTATCTTTTACCTCACCACCAAGGTTTTCTTCTGTTGTATCACCACATGCTGCGAGCCCAAGTGAGAAAATAAATGCCGTTAGCAAAATAAATTTCTTCATATGAAATACTCCTTTGTTTTTTGATTATTATGTGCAGCGAAAAGTGAATCATACTAGAAATAACCTTGGTGAAAACTGCATGATAATTGATAAATTGACCATCATAAGAAGAATGGATTTAATGATTAGGTGGTGAACTAGAATGTTGAAGAAATTTTTAGAATCTTTTAAACATGTTCCACATATGTATGAATCATTTTTTCATTTTTAAGTATGATGAAACAGTAATTTTGCAGCAAAACAAAATAAAATGCCATCCGCTTTTAAAAGGATGGCATTTTTAAAATTAATTCTTTAAGATATATTCTTTATCTACTAAAAATTCAATAATTTGGTTAGCACATTCTTCAATTGAGAATTTTTCACTATCTACGACTAATTCAGGATTAGCTGGAGCTTCATATGGTGCACTAATGCCTGTGAAGTTTGGAATTTCACCTTTACGAGCTTTGTTATAAAGTCCTTTTGGGTCTCTACGTTCACATTCTTCAACGGAACATTGTACATATACTTCGATAAATTCGTTTTCTTCAACAAGTGCTCTTACAACATTTCGATCTTCTCTGTATGGAGAAATGAAAGCCGTTAAAACGATTTGACCACTCTCAACGAAAAGTTTTGATACTTCACCGATTCGGCGGATGTTTTCTTTACGAGATTCTTCATCAAACCCAAGATTTTTATTCAAACCGTGACGGATATTATCGCCATCTAAAACGAAAGATTGGTTACCTTGTTCAAATAATTTTTGGGCAACAGCATTCGCAATGGATGATTTACCTGATGCAGATAAACCAGTAAACCATAAGATAAAACTATGATGTTTATTTTTTTCTCTTCTTTGTTCTTTGCTTATTGATGCTTCATGCCAGACGATATTTGTACTCAAAATCCTACACCTCTTTATTATGAATGAACTTCTTGACGTAAACCTTTAATTAATACTTCAACTACTTCTTTACGGCTAAATGTGCTTGGTGGAATTTGTCCGCTTCTTAACATTTCACGTACTTTTGTACCTGATAGAATTACACGTGAAGATGCATCGTGTGGACAAGTTTTTGTTGTTGCCATACCTTCACAAGCTGTGCAGTAGAAGCTATGTTCAAATTTTAATGGTGTGATGCCGATTTCTTCAGGAGCAAATTGTTCGAAAATCTTTTGAGCATCATACGTACCGTAATAATCGCCAACACCAGCGTGATCCCGACCTACGATGAAGTGTGTACATCCATAGTTTTTACGAACAAGTGCATGGAAAATTGCTTCTCTTGGACCTGCATAACGCATAGCAGCTAGGAAGACACCTAATTGAACACGTTCTTTTGGATAGTATTTGTCTAGTAATACTTGATAGCTTTCCATACGAATTTCAGCAGAAATATCATCTGATTTTGTTTCACCAACAAGTGGGTTTAAGAAAAGACCATCAACGATTTCTAAAGCGATTTTTTGAATATATTCATGAGCACGGTGAACCGGGTTTCTTGTTTGGAACCCAACAATTGTGTTCCATCCTTTTTCTTCAAAGATTGCTCTAGTTTCTTTTGGTTCGAAAGTGAAAGCAGGGAATTGCTTTGGTGCTTTTTTAATTAACGTTGTTTTACCACCAACATACGTATTTGGACGATCAAATAATTTTTTAACACCAGGGTGGTTGATGTCATTTGTTCCATAAACTAATAAAGCTTCTACATTTTTATCAGGTGAATAGATGTCACTGATTTCGATTAATCCATATACTTCACCATCGAATATTAATTTTGCTTTTTCTCCGATTGTTAATGTAGCTGCTACATCTTCTGTAACTGGTAATGCAATTGGAATACTCCAAACAATACCTGAAGCAAGACGCATTTTTTCGACTACACTTTCGTAATCTTCTTTAGAGAAAAAGCCTTCGATTGGGCTATATGCGCCAATACCGATTAATTCAAGATCACTTAATGCAATCGCATCAAGCTGAATTTCTTTTTCTATATTTTCTAAAGATGCATCCGGATTGTAAGAATAAACTAATTTGCCTCCATGGGGTTGAATACTCATTGTAAATTTCCTCCTAAGTTGTGTTGTTGATTTATTTTGATGAAACGGAATTGGGTGAGTCCACGCCGCTTTTCTTATTGTCTAGCTGCGAACGCTAGCTCTTCGACAACTTTGGTGCTGCCAGCAAGGACAAAAAGCGTCCTTTTGTCAGCCCCTCCAGTTGTTGTCAGAGCTGGGCGAGCGTTCTCCGCTTTTCTAATTGTCTAGCTACAGCGGCTAGCTGCTCGAAAACTTCAACTTCCTTCTACGCATGCAAGCATGCTTGGCAGAAGTCTCCAGTTTTTTTCGCAGCTAAGCGAGCCGCTTTCGCATTTCTAATCATGTAAACCACATTCTGTTTTATTAGAACCTGACCATCTTCCTGAACGTAAGTCATCCATTGTAAAGGCAGGTTTTGTACAGTGTAGACAACCGATACTTGGATAACCTGTGTCATGTAATGGGTTATACGTTAAGTTGTGTTTACTTACGTAGCGCCACACGTCTTTCCATGTCCAGTGAATAAGAGGACAAATTTTAACAGATTTGAATTTATTATCTTTGTTTATAAAGTTTACATGTGCTCTTGTTTCGGATTGGTCACGGCGTAATCCGGAAATCCATGCTTTTGCACCAGTAAGTGTTTCTCTTAATGGAACTAATTTGCGGATATCGCAACATTTGTTCGGATTTGTTTTCCATAACTCATCACCGTATTGTGCAGCTTGCTCTTCAAGAGTAATGGCAGGCTTTTTAAGCACGATATTTAATGAAGGATAGTTTTCTTTTACACGTTCAATTGTTTCATAGGTTTCTTTAAAATGAACGTCCGTGTCTAGGAATACAATTTTTGCGTCAGGTTTTACTTTTGAAATTAAATCAATAAGTACAATCCCTTCGATTCCAAAACTGCATGCATAAACTACTTCTTCCCCATAATGGTTGTAAGCCCAGTTTAATACATTCAAAGCGCCTTTATAGGTATCATCCACTTCAAAATCGACTTGTGAATCATTCCAAGTGCTATAAGTAAGCATAAAATTCCCCCTTTTAATAGAAAAAGGCGCTTTAATGCCATAATAAGTACAATAATATCGCATTAAAACACCTCTAGTTGTCTAGTCAGCATTTAAAATATTAAAATGAAAAATTCTTATAATTCACTTTATTATTATTTTGTATTTAAAGTATACTATATAACTAGAAATAGTCAAATATAATTTTAAACAGCCATTTATATAAGAAGCAATTAGAATTTTATAAAAAAACAGATTATTTTTCAATTCCTTGTTGACTTATCGGATATATTTGTTTAATGTGTTTTTAAGAAATAATATTCCGAACATGAAATATTAAAAACTACATATCTAACTGATCAGACAAACTGAAGGTTACAAGTTTTTTTCTTATATACATAGGGAGAAGCATGTAATCTTTTGTTTTTTTAAGGGAGTTAGACAAAGGAATCAGACAAAAATTTAATGGCATCCACTTAATTAAAAGGGTGAATGGTTGAGTTACCTATTTCAGTAAAGGTCAGAATTTTCCGAACTATTTACTGTTGTCCGCGCAATGGAGAAAGGAAAGAGCAGTTAAGATTATTTTGGAGGGCGGCACAAGTCTATAAAACCAACCAAACAGATGAGATTAAGAGAAAATGTGCTGATATGAAATGCATCATTACTGTAAAGTGATTTTTAGGGGAGGTACTTATGGAACTAACATTAAAAAAACGTAATAAAAAGACAATAATACCTGGGTTTTCATTAACCCTTGGGTATACGATGCTTTATTTGAGTATTATCGTAATCTTGCCATTATCAATGATATTTTTTAATACTTTCTCAATGAGCTGGAGCGAATTTTATGAAACAATTTCACATCCACGGGCAGTTGCTTCTTATAAGTTAACACTAGGCACAAGTCTGGGAGCAGGTTTAATAAATGTAGTATTTGGAACAATTATCGCCTGGGTATTAATTCGATACGAGTTTCCAGGAAAAAAAATTGTTGATGGTCTTGTTGATCTACCATTTGCTTTGCCGACTGCAGTTGCAGGTATCGCTTTAGCAACACTCTATTCACCGAATGGTTGGGTTGGCCAATTTTTTGATTTTAAAATTGCTTATTCACCACTAGGAATTATTATTGCACTAACATTTATTGGTCTGCCTTTTGTTGTTCGAACAGTGCAACCAGTTTTGCAAAATTTAAGCAGTGAGGTTGAGGAAGCATCGGCGAGTCTTGGTGCAAATCGTATTCAAACGTTTACGAAAGTTATTTTTCCAGAATTATTGCCAGCCATGATTACAGGATTTTCTTTAGCTTTCGCCCGCTCTCTAGGTGAATATGGTTCTATCGTATTCATTGCAGGGAATATTCCAATGAAAACAGAGATTACACCATTAATAATAATGACGAAATTGGAACAGTACGATTATGTTGGAGCGACTGCTATTGCTACAGTAATGCTTATTGGATCTTTCCTGTTTCTATTTATTATTAACATCATCCAATGGGTTACGAATAGAAAATTCAATCAGCATTAAGGAGGAGAAGATGATATGACGAAACCAATAGAGGTAAAACAAGATGCCCCTATAGTTATAAATCGTACAGCTACAAAGTCTTATGCTTTGCAGGAATCTGCCATTGTTAAATGGTCTCTAATAACAATATCATTATTATTTTTAGCTTTATTTTTAATTTTACCTCTCATCACCATCTTTGTAACAGCTCTAGAAAAAGGTTGGGATACCTATGTTGCATCGATTACTCATCCAGATGCTTTAGCGGCAATAAAATTAACTCTTACTGTTGTATTAATCGTTGTTCCGCTAAATACCATTTTTGGTGTGGCAGCAGCATGGGTAATAACAAAATTTAATTTTAAGGGGAAAAATTTATTAATTACCCTAATTGATTTACCATTTGCGGTTTCTCCAGTTATTGCTGGTTTAATATTTATATTGTTATTTGGTGCACAAGGATTATTTGGAGATTGGTTATTCGCAAATGATATTAAAATTGTCTTTGCTTTACCGGGTATTCTTTTAGCGACAATCTTCGTAACGTTTCCATTTGTTGCACGTGAATTAATTCCGTTAATGCAAATGCAAGGAGTAACAGAAGAAGAAGCATCTATTTCTTTGGGTGCTAGCGGTTTTAAAACGTTTTGGTTAGTCACATTACCCAATATCAAATGGGGATTATTGTACGGAATCATTTTATGTAATGCGCGGACAATTGGAGAATTCGGTGCCGTTTCAGTTGTTTCCGGACATATTCGAGGCTTAACTAATACGATGCCTTTGCATATTGAAATTTTATATAACGAATATCAATTTACTGCGGCATTTGCAGTAGCATCCTTAATGTCAATTTTAGCAATTATTACAATCATCATTAAAAATATTATCGAGTGGAAAGCAAAAGAAGTGTAGGGGGTAAATAAATGAGCATTCAAGTTCAAAATGTTTCAAAAAGATTTGGTTCGTTTCAAGCATTAAGTGATATTTCTATTGATATCGAATCAGGTGAATTAATCGCATTATTAGGTCCATCAGGTTCAGGAAAAACTACCCTTTTACGCATCTTAGCAGGTTTAGAAGGATTAGACGAAGGCGCTATTTTATTTGATGGTGAAAATATTACAGGTGTAAGTCCGAAAGAACGTAAAATAGGATTTGTATTCCAACATTATGCTTTATTCCGTCATATGACAGTATTTGATAATGTTGCATATGGTTTAAAAGTACGCCCTCGAAAAGAACGTCCATCGAAAGCAGAGATAGCAAAAAAGGTAAATGAATTATTATCACTTGTAAAATTAGATAATTTAGCGGATCGTTACCCATCACAACTTTCAGGGGGGCAACGTCAGCGTGTTGCTTTAGCTAGAGCCCTTGCAGTAGAACCAAAAGTGTTATTGCTTGATGAACCTTTTGGTGCGTTAGATGCGAAGGTACGTAAAGAATTACGTCGCTGGTTACGTAAGCTCCACAATGAGTTCCATGTAACAAGTATCTTTGTTACTCATGACCAAGAGGAAGCATTGGATGTAGCGAATCGTATCATTGTGATGAATAACGGAAAAATTGAACAAATTGGAACACCAGATGAAGTATATGAAAATCCAAAAAGTCCATTTGTATATGACTTTTTAGGGAATGTGAATCTATTTAGAGGAAGATTACACAACGGAAAATTAACACAAGGTCAATTTGAAATTGATGTACCTACTTATTTGGATTCTCATGAGGAGGCAGTGGGCTACGTTCGTCCTCATGATATTCATATTGAAAAAGTGCAAACGAGCAATGATACAGTTGCAGCTACCATTGTTCATATCCATCTTTTAGGTCCTGTTGTTCAAATTGAGTTAAAACGCGATGATATTGATGAATATTTAGAAGCAGAAGTAACAAAAGAGCACTTCAATCAGTTAGGGATTAAAAAAGGGGATATAGTATATATCCGTCCAAAACAATTGAAAGTGTTTATACCAGAGGATTTTTCAATTTAATATTTTAAGATAAAAAATTTTTCAGAAAATTATTGACATCCATCCTTTTTATGGTATAGTAATCTTACCAACTTAATAGGAATTAAATTTTGCATTACAAGACTGATTAGAAAAACTAAAGGTCGCTATATTCATACATTTGATATAGTGACCTTTTGTGTTTTCGTATCACACAAATCAAAATGTAATTTCTGCTTTACCAAAGGAAAAGAAAACAATGTCATCCATTGTTTCTTAAAACCTACTAAATTAATAAGTCAAATGAGAATTAAGGGAGAGAAGACAAATGAAGAAATCTAAGAAATTATTATTACCATTTTTAATCGCTACATCATTATCGGTATTAGCAGCTTGTGGAGGAAGCGAAGAGAAAGCTGAAACATCTGGAGATGCGAAAGATTCAAAAGAGTCTGTTGAATTATTAAACGTATCCTATGATCCTACACGTGAGTTATACGAAGAATATAACAAAGCGTTTGTAAGTCATTGGAAAGAAGAAACTGGTCAAGATGTAACATTCCAACAATCACACGGTGGTTCAGGTAAACAAGGACGTGCAGTAATCGATGGTTTAGAGGCAGATGTTGTTACTCTAGCTCTAGCTTACGATATTGATGAAATTGCATTATCTCGTCAATTATTAAACGAAGATTGGCAAACAGAATTCGAAAATAATTCTTCACCTTACACGTCTACTATTGTATTTCTAGTTCGTAAAGGCAATCCAAAAGGCATTAAAGATTGGGACGATTTAGTGAAAGATGGGGTATCTGTTATTACACCAAACCCTAAAACAAGTGGTGGTGCACGTTGGAACTACTTAGCTGCTTGGGCATATGCTGGTGAAAAGTTCAACGGTGATGAAGCAAAAATTAAACAATTTATGAAAGATTTATATGGCAATGTTGAAGTATTAGACTCTGGTGCACGTGGCTCTACAACAACATTTGTTGAACGTGAAATCGGTGATGTATTAATCGCTTGGGAAAATGAAGCTTACCTTTCTTTAAATGAATTAGGAGAAGACAAATTTGAAATTGTAACTCCTTCATTAAGTATTTTAGCAGAACCACCTGTAGCAATTGTTGACAAAGTGGTAGATAAAAAAGGTACTCGCGAAGTGGCCGAGGCTTACTTAGAATATTTATACTCTGATGAAGGTCAAGAAATTGCAGCGAAAAATTACTACAGACCTCGCAATGAAGAAATTTTAGCGAAATATAAAGATCAATTCCAAGATTTAAACTTAATTACAATTGATGAGTTTGGTGGCTGGCAAGAAGCACAAAAAACACACTTTGCTGATGGTGGAACATTTGATGAAATCTATCAATAAAATATAAGATTAAAAACCTGATAATTGAGGTTCTAAAGGTCGCTATTTCAATAAAATGAGATAGCGTCCATTTATTAAAAGTTAAGGGAATAATCTGAAAATTAAATTTAAAAAATGAATTCACTAGAAAACTAGAGATTCAGCCATTATACTCATGCATCATACTGTATATAGGTTGAATCTTCTTTTTTATTCATAAATCATACTAATTTTATGTGAATAATGGAGATGGGTGTTTTCGTCGTGGAGCTGAAAAGGACTTAACCAAAATAACTTATAGAAAGGAAAATGTACAATGAGTAAGAAACAAGAAAATATTGAATTAGCTTTAAAAAATATTGAAAAAATGATTTCTACTTTAAGTTATGGATCCATTACGGTGGTTATTCAGGATCAACATGTTGTGCAAATTGATAAAAATGAAAAAATCAGGCTTAAATAAGAAGTGAAAAAGAGTTAATTGAGGGGCTGTGTTAAAAGTCAAAGTACTTTTTAACACAGCCTTTCTGTCTGCGGTGATCATAGAGAAAGCGGTAGCGTCAGTCACAGGTTGCTGTCATAAAAGAACATTTCAGACGGCTCCTTTCACCCTCCTATATGGGTTCGCATATACTAATATGATTCTATTTTGGATGGTGAAAAGATGCTGACAATTAGTTTGTGTATGATTGTTAAAAATGAAGAAGAAGTGCTGGAACAATGTTTAAGTAGTGTGAAGGATATTTGTGATGAAATTATAATTGTAGACACTGGTTCGACGGATAAAACGAAAGAAATTGCTTACCAGTTTACAGATAAGGTCTTCGATTTCGAATGGATTGATGATTTTTCAGCAGCAAGAAATTTTGCATTTAGTAAAGCTTCAATGGATTATATTTTTTGGATGGATGCAGACGATATTGTATCAGAAGGGGATCAGGAAAAGTTTAAAAAGTTAAAAGAAGAATTGCCAGATAATGCTGATGCAGTGTCTATGCTTTATCATATTGCTTTTGATGAATATCAAAATCCAACATTTAGCTTTAGACGAAACCGACTAGTCCGTAGAGAGAAAAATTTTAAATGGCATGGTGCGGTTCATGAATACTTAGAAGTTGGTGGCAATATTGTGGCATCTGATGTTGCGATTACCCACCGTAAAAAGGATAAACGTAAAGGGCAAGTTCCAAGTGATCGAAATTTAAAAATCTATGAGAAACGTTTAGAACGAGGAGACACGTTTACTCCAAGAGATTTATTTTATTATAGTAATGAATTAAAAGATCACGGCCAATATGAAAAAGCAATTGAATACTATAATAAGTTCCTTGATACGAAAAAAGGTTGGGTAGAGGATCAAATCCGTGCTTGTATTAATATGGCAACTTGTTATCGCATGTTAGGTGATACGGAAAATGAGATTGAAGCACTGATTAAATCCATTATGTATGACGTACCTAGACCTGAAGTTTCATGTCGAATGGGTGATTTATATAAAGAGCGAAGACTTTATGAAAAAGCAATCATTTGGTATCAGCTCGCTTGCCAGGTAAATCCTGAAGATATTCCAGGATTCAGACAAGAAAGCTATTCTACATGGTACCCATATTTGCAACTTTGTGTTTGTCACTGGCATATTGGAAATCATGAGTTGGCCGTTGAATATAATAAAAAAGCAAAAGAATATCGACCAAATGATCCAAGTGTACTGAAAAATGAAGAATTCTTTAAAGAATACTTTGCAGAAAAGTAGTCTTTCAAATGAAAAAGAAGCGCTAACCATAAAGGTTGCGCTTCTTTTTTTATTCTAGAAACAGGTTATTCTTAAAAGGTTCAATTATACGAGCGTAATAAGTCTCTCTCACGTCATTCATCTTATTTTTAAGGGTAGAAGAATTGACTGATATGTCTTCCTCTAAACGTAAAATTTGTTCATCAATATCGACATCATCTGTCGCGATAATATATTTTTCAAGATCAATGGATTTAATAAAATCAAATACTTTGAAGCGGTATCCTAAGGCGATGAATGGAACATTGGCTGCTAATGAGAGGTAGTTGGGATGAAGTTTGAAATTAATTGTAAAAGTAAAGTTCTTTAATATTCCTAACAACTCATTGTGGGAATAAAGGGTTTTATCGAGGATTACATTTTCTGTTTTATTCAGTTTTGAATAAAGTCGATCCATTGCTTCATAGTCACTTTGCCAAACCGTATATAAATAGATTGTATAGTCTTTTTCAATAAGCTGATTTAGCGCATTGGCTAGCTGATCTTCTACTTTTAGCTCATCTTGACCATATATATTATTGAAACTTGTTCCCCAATTCACTCCTATAGTTTTTTTGCCCTGGATTTCAGGAAGTATTTTTTGGGGGACTTGATGATTTAACAAGAATGCGGAGTCTCCACTGATGTGTAATTTATCCGTTACACCGTATTGCCCCAATATCTTAAATGTCAGCGGGCCCCTTACACCAGCCCAAACACTTTCGTGAAATACCTTTTGTACTTTTGATTTCCAGAAATCCGTACTATCAAGTGGAATTTTTTCATTGTTTTCTAATTGTTGAATATAAGACTTGGGAAGCCAATCGATTCCAGTGCCCCACATCATAATTTTTTTATTTAATAGTAGACATTGATGTAAATACTCAATGATATACGGGTGAACGATATTATTCTTTCCATTTAATATAGAGCCCCCACCTAATACGATCAGGTCAAAATCATCTATCCGTACATTTTTTAAATATTTATGCTCGATATTAACACAATCTAGTTTAAAGGAATCTCCCAATGTAGCGAATTGTTCTTTAAACAAATCGTACATTAATTCATCCCCTAGATTTTTATAGCCGATCCAACCGATATAAAGTACATTTTTCACAAACATTGCTCCTTGAAGACATCCAACTACAAATCACTTTCTGGAACTTTCATTGCTATATAACATAATTGTTTATAATGTTTTGCTTTAAAGCTACCTGCACCCTTTGTAATAAGGTAGTCTTTATGATGTTCCCCAAGCTCCAGACATTTATCAAATGAAGCTATTGCAGCTGGATAATTTTTTATTTGAAATAAAAAAAGCCCCTTTAAAAAATGAAGATCTACATAATCTGGGTAAAGAAGAAGAGCTTTTTCAATACTAGAACTAGCAACTTCAAAGCTACCCGTCTCAAATAAAATATCATATTTCAAACGGTATAAAAGTGCAGGAGGTGTATACCCTTGCCGTAAAAATCCTAAAATTGATTTATTTAAATAGTTAAAAGCTGTTTGATATTCTTTTAACCGATAAAATTCACTTGCTAAATGATATTCAATCCATGGACTATGAGAACTGTCTTGATATTCTTTAAAAAGGGCCTGTAAATTCCTTTGAGATTTATTTCGTTGGTCTGTAATTTTTTTGATATAACCATAATGATAAATTTCAGTATCAATGCTTACTATATCATTTGATGGTTCGAGTGGTTGCGGTAGTTGAGGTGTTTCGTGAATTCGATTAGTAAATTGTATACCTGCATGATTACGAAATAGTCGTGGCTGGTAATAGATAAAAGCATCTTCTTCTTGTATGGGTAGAGAATCACCGTAATAATTGACAATAGGCATAAAAATCATTAACTCATTTGTTTGTTGTATTGCCTCTTGTATTAATTTCGTTTTTTTATCTTCCAATTTTTCATCAGCATCTAACCATAATATCCAATCACCATTAGCCTTTGATAATCCATAGTTTCGGGCATCTGCAAAATGATCATTCCATTCATAAGAAAAGACAGAAGCATTATATTTCTTACAAATGTTAATCGTTTGATCCGTTGAGCCCGTATCCACAATAATAATCTCATTAACTAACTTCTGAACACTTTGTAAACATTGTTCAATTAAGTCTTCCTCGTTTTTAACAATCATACAGAGTGAGATTGTTTGCGTTGTCATTCAATCATCCCATCCGTTAAAATTAATAATTCGGTGGTTTCCAAGGAGGAGAAGGTTTTTTCAAAATAATGATTTTAACAGAGGAAGCAGGGTAATAGTTCAGAATCTGAGAGATAATATTGTTGCATAACAGTTGATTATCTAAATGGACAAAATGATGTTGCTGGATAAGGCGCTGTAACTTTTTTATTAATAAATAAGTATTATTGCTTTCAATTGAATCGTAAGTAAAAATATCATCTGATAAAGATATTACCTGATTATAGAGATAATGCCGATAAAACAAATACATATGCAGTTTTTCAATTAAGAGTAAAGATTGTATAATCTGTTTTTCAGTTAAATTTCTTTTTTTTTCTGAGGGAATTGCATAAGAATAGACAAAAAAGTATTTTGTTATAAATTGGATAAATGACTGTATAAAATGGTAATGATTTTCCACCGTTTTCATGACTTTCTTTTCATCGAAACTATGATTTGTGTGCAATGATTCAACTCCTCTCCTAAACATTTCCTCACGATTCATACAATGTTAATCTGCAAAAGCGGTACAGGCGCTTACTTCTAACACTTATTATTCTTTTCTTTATTTTTATCTTTCTCTTTTTCTTTGTCTTTCTCTTTCTCTTTACTTTGACACTTCGAACAAGTACAAGGGATTACATTTGTGTCCTTACAGTTATTATTTTTTTGATTATCACATTTTTTCTCGCATTTTTGAGAGCATTTGTCTTTATCTTTTGAATCGCTCTTTTCATGACAAGCCTCATCATCAATCGAAATAACTTCTTCTAACTTAAATTGAAGTAATGTTTGAGAACTGACAATTGATCGCAGCATCTTATTGACGCTTGCATTTATCTTTATATAATCTTCAACGTTACAAGGGTCCTTTTTTAAGAAATGTTGTATTTTTTCCCCTTCTGCATTCAAAATATGGGATAAACCAATCTCCTCTAATGCGATCGATGCAAGTAATAAATTGATCGTTTCACAACGGGTTAGTGAGATTTTTGGAGTTATGTTAGGAATAGTAGGTAATGACATATAGATCCTCCAATCCATTTTGGCCTTTGCCATGATAAATGACTAAGACGTTCTTTATAATATATGAGTTATGGAGTAATTGGTGCCTAGTTATTTGAAATTGGAGTGGATATAAAATCAGTTTTTGAAAACTCTTTTTTATCGGAAAACTAGAGCTGCTTGAACAAATTTGTGTTATGTAATGCAAAAGTTTTCTATGAAATCTGAGCACACTGCTGCGATTTCCCTTTTTAAAAGATTTTGTTTCACTAAAGGATCTATAAGTGAAAGTAAGCTCCAATTAAATAAATTTTATTGCACTAATTTTTTAGGAAAATAAAATGCGTGTAGACAAAGTATAAATGCAACTTTATCTACACGCTTGGAAGTGAAGGTTAGTGCAAACAGGTCAATTTAGGATTATTCTGTAATTTGGTAAATTGACCAGTGGATAGGAGTTGATGGTCCACCTAAGTCAATGTTAACTGTTAATCCATCTGCTACATAGAATAATCCAATTTCGTCATTTTGATCTAACTCTACAACTCCGGATAATGTGACAGTTCCATTTCCAAGAATACCTCTGACATTGATTAAACCGATACCAAGAAGGTCTAATGATAGATTTAATACTGGGAATAATCCAAAAATTAAATCATCTGTCGTTGGCGTAGTTCTTCGAACAACGAATGCAGGTGTTGCCGCATTGATACCAATAGTTAATGCAACTAAAGTCTCGTAGGAGATTGTTGCAGATATTGCATATCTTCCTGTAGCTGGAACCGTATATACTCCAGTTGCAGGGTTAAAGTTTCCGCTGTTAAAGTATGGTGATGCAATAGACCAGCTACTAATTTGTGCATTGGCACTTACAGAAACAGCATTAGCAATTGCAGAGAAACCTTCTTCCATTAAATTCGGTCCAGTAGGTCCAGTAGGTCCAGTAGGCCCCGTAGGTCCAGTAGGCCCCGTAGGTCCAGTCGGTCCAGTAGGCCCTGTAGGTCCAGTCGGTCCAGTCGGTCCAGTCGGTCCAGTAGGCCCAGTCGGTCCAGTAGGTCCAGTAGGCCCAGTCGGTCCAGTCGGTCCAGTCGGTCCAGTAGGTCCAGTAGGTCCAGTCGGCCCAGTAGGTCCAGTAGGTCCAGTAGGTCCAGTCGGCCCAGTAGGTCCAGTCGGCCCAGTAGGTCCAGTAGGCCCTGTTGGTCCAGTAGGTCCAGTCGGCCCTGTAGGTCCAGTAGGTCCAGTCGGTCCAGTAGGCCCTGTAGGTCCAGTCGGCCCTGTAGGTCCAGTAGGTCCAGTCGGCCCAGTAGGTCCAGTAGGTCCAGTAGGCCCTGTAGGTCCAGTAGGTCCCGTAGGTCCAGTCGGCCCAGTAGGTCCAGTAGGTCCAGTAGGCCCTGTTGGTCCAGTCAGTCCAGTAGGTCCAGTAGGCCCAGTAGGTCCAGTAGGTCCAGTCGGTCCAGTTACTCCAGTCGGTCCAGTAGGTCCAGTCGGCCCAGTAGGTCCAGTCGGCCCAGTCGGTCCAGTCGGTCCAGTTACTCCAGTCGGTCCAGTAGGCCCTGTCGGTCCAGTAGGCCCTGTCGGTCCAGTAGGCCCTGTTGGTCCAGTAGGTCCAGTCGGTCCAGTAGGTCCAGTAGGCCCAGTCGGTCCAGTCGGTCCAGTAGGTCCAGTCGGTCCAGTAGGCCCCGTAGGTCCAGTAGGCCCTGTAGGTCCAGTAGGTCCCGTAGGTCCAGTCGGCCCAGTAGGTCCAGTAGGTCCAGTCGGCCCAGTAGGTCCAGTCAGTCCAGTAGGTCCAGTCGGCCCAGTCGGTCCAGTAGGTCCAGTCGGTCCAGTAGGTCCAGTCGGTCCAGTAGGCCCTGTAGGTCCAGTAGGCCCTGTAGGTCCAGTAGGTCCAGTCGGCCCAGTCGGTCCAGTAGGCCCAGTAGGTCCAGTAGGTCCAGTTACTCCAGTAGGTCCAGTAGGCCCAGTCGGTCCAGTAGGCCCTGTCGGTCCAGTCGGCCCCGTAGGTCCAGTCGGTCCAGTAGGTCCAGTAGGCCCTGTAGGTCCAGTAGGTCCAGTAGGTCCAGTAGGCCCTGTAGGTCCAGTAGGTCCAGTCGGCCCCGTAGGTCCCGTAGGTCCAGTAGGCCCAGTAGGTCCAGTCGGCCCAGTCGGTCCAGTAGGTCCAGTAGGTCCAGTCGGTCCAGTAGGTCCAGTAGGCCCTGTCGGTCCAGTAGGTCCAGTCGGCCCCGTAGGTCCAGTCAGTCCAGTAGGCCCAGTAGGTCCAGTAGGCCCAGTAGGTCCAGTCGGTCCAGTAGGTCCAGTCGGTCCAGTTACTCCAGTCGGTCCAGTAGGTCCAGTCGGCCCAGTAGGTCCAGTCGGCCCAGTCGGTCCAGTAGGTCCAGTAGGCCCTGTCGGTCCAGTAGGCCCTGTCGGTCCAGTAGGCCCTGTTGGTCCAGTCGGTCCAGTCGGTCCAGTAGGCCCCGTAGGTCCAGTAGGCCCTGTAGGTCCAGTAGGTCCCGTAGGTCCAGTCGGTCCAGTAGGTCCAGTAGGCCCAGTAGGTCCAGTCAGTCCAGTAGGTCCAGTCGGCCCAGTAGGTCCAGTCGGTCCAGTCGGCCCAGTAGGTCCAGTAGGTCCAGTAGGTCCAGTTACTCCAGTCGGTCCAGTAGGTCCAGTAGGCCCAGTAGGTCCAGTCGGTCCAGTAGGTCCAGTAGGCCCAGTAGGTCCAGTAGGTCCAGTTACTCCAGTAGGTCCAGTAGGCCCTGTAGGTCCAGTAGGCCCTGTCGGTCCAGTCGGCCCCGTAGGTCCAGTCGGTCCAGTAGGTCCAGTAGGTCCAGTAGGCCCTGTAGGTCCAGTAGGTCCAGTAGGTCCAGTAGGCCCTGTAGGTCCAGTAGGTCCAGTCGGCCCCGTAGGTCCAGTCGGTCCAGTCGGTCCAGTAGGTCCAGTAGGTCCAGTAGGTCCAGTAGGTCCAGTAGGCCCTGTAGGTCCAGTAGGTCCAGTAGGCCCAGTAGGTCCAGTAGGTCCAGTAGGTCCAGTTACTCCAGTCGGTCCAGTAGGCCCTGTCGGTCCAGTCGGTCCAGTAGGTCCAGTAGGTCCAGTAGGCCCTGTAGGTCCAGTAGGTCCAGTAGGTCCAGTCGGCCCAGTAGGTCCAGTAGGTCCAGTAGGCCCAGTAGGTCCAGTAGGTCCAGTCGGTCCAGTAGGCCCAGTAGGCCCTGTCGGTCCAGTAGGCCCTGTTGGTCCAGTAGGCCCTGTAGGTCCAGTAGGTCCAGTAGGCCCTGTCGGTCCAGTCGGAACGTTAGTTAATTCAATATCTACAATTGCAGAGCCATCTGTAACTGTAATGTCTAAAGTTGTGGAATTAAATGTCAGAGTATCGCCTAAGCGCATCTCTGCAACGTCACCAGCGGGACCACTAACGAAGAATAATAATTGATTTGGATCAAATACTCCAGTAGGTCCAGTCGGTCCAGTCGGTCCAGTCGGTCCTCTTGCTCCAGTCGGCCCAGTCGGTCCTCTTGCTCCAGTCGGCCCAGTCGGTCCAGTAGGCCCAGTAGGTCCAGTCGGTCCAGTCGGTCCAGTCGGCCCAGTAGGTCCAGTCGGTCCAGTAGGTCCAGTAACCCCATTATCAGTCAGTTGAACAACTTGCTTTAATTTATTATCTAGGAGTAATTCCTTTTTAATTGCCATTGCTAATGTATCCTGAACACTATCATTAACAGCTAAAATTTCTTCAAGTGTTGCTGGATTAGGCAGACCAGGAATTGTACCTAGCGAATACTGAATTTTTTCCCCCTCAGCATTAATAATGTGAGCAAGCCCTAACTCCTCCATAGCAATTGATGCTAAGAGTAGATTGATGACACTACTTCTACTGAGAGTAATGTTCGGGGTTATATTGGGTAAATTGGGTTGAGACATTCCATTACTCCTTTCTTAAAAATAAGAAACGCGTACCTCTATTTAACTCGTAACTAAACACTCATGTAGTAGAGTGAATTAGTTATAGAACTAAACAGCCGCTACGTGTTCTTTAGTAAGTTATTCAGATTAAAAAAAAGAGTATATATAGTAGCCTATTAATTTAATATTTTCTTTTAAAAAATAATGTAGGTACCAAAATTCAACGAATGTTGAAAATTTTCGGTACCTATAAGGTTTAGAGAAACCATAAAATGATCGAAAACATTGATGAAAACAAAGGATTTTAAGGAAAAAGGATCGTTATAGACATACGGAGGTTACAAAATTATTGGGTGTAAAATCTAGCCATAATAAACTGTGGAGATAATCAACATTATCTTTCAACTATAAAACTTGTATTAGTTCAAGGGTTTTGGATGCTTAATTGAGGTAAATAAGAAGGTTGGTCTATAAATCATTAATAGAGTTATAAAGTCATACATTATCTAAAACGTAGCCCTTCAATAAAGAATAGGTTTTTTTATAACTTAAATTTAACAAAGTGAAAATTAAGAGCCTGTAATTAAATCAATAACCTGTTTTAATTTATTGTCTAAAAGTAGTTCTTTTTTGATGACCATCGCAAGCATATCCTGAACACTGTCATTGACATCTAAAATTTGATCCAGTGTCGCTTCCGGTGATAGTCCTGGAATTGTTCCAATCGCGTATTGAATTTTTTCCCCTTCGGCATTAATAATATGAGCCAGCCCGATTTCCTCCATGGCAATGGATGCAAGTAATAAATTAATCGCATCGTCTCGATTAATGGAAATTTGCGGTGTAATATTCGGTACATTCGGTTGAGACAAACAATATCACCCTTTGAACATTATTGAACTCGTATGGCTAATTGATTAAACAAGAAAATACCAAATGGAAAAATGTGTAATCGATAGCAAACGCGCTCACTTGTAATGTATTCAAAAATAAAAAAAATGCCCTACATTCAGTTCATTTTTCAAAAATTAAATTGAATAAATTTCATTGATGTTATGAAAATAATAAAAAAGTTCGATTTATGTTACATGCATAAACGAACTTTTTAATTTTTTCGTTTATACTATTAATAAATGAAGATGAAGAATAATGAAATATTGTAAAATAGGTGAAATAATATGATAAAAATTGGACTTACCGGATGGGGAGATCATCCTTTGATTTATCGTCCAAATGCCGCCAAACAGGATCGATTATTTGATTATAGTGGTCATTTTCCGATAGTTGAGGTGGATACGTCCTTTTATGCGATACCTTCTGTTAAAAGTATAGAAAAATGGATAAATGAAACACCGAGTACATTTCAATTTATTGTAAAGGCTTATCAAGGAATGACAGGACATTTACGCGATGAGAATCCATATGAGACACGAAATGATATGTTCGAAGCATTTCGACAATGTGCACAAACGTTTCAGAAGGCAAACAAGTTAGCCATGGTCTTAGTTCAGTTTCCACCTTGGTTTGAATGTTCAGTGAAAAATGTTCAATATTTGCGATATATTAAACAACAATTACATGATTTTCCCATTGCGATCGAGTTTCGAAATCAGACATGGTATAGCAAGGATAGAAGACAAGCAACCTTGATTTTTTTAGAAGAACTTGGTTTTATTCATTCTGTATGTGATGAACCACAAGCAGGTGTTGGGTCAATTCCTTTTGTTCCTGTTGCTACCTCCAATAAGACGCTTGTACGAATTCATGGTAGAAATGTATTTGGATGGAGAAATTCAGGATCGACTGAAAATTGGAGAGAAGTTCGTTTTTTATACGATTATAACAATGAAGAACTTTATGAATTAGCTGCAAATATTAAAGAATTGGAAACACAGTGTGAGGAAGTGTATGTTCTTTTTAATAACAACTCAGGACATCACGCAGCCAAAAACGCTAAACGATTACAAGAAATTTTGGATTTAGATTTTGAAGGCCTTTCTCCAAAGCAATTAGATTTTTTTGAAGGGGAATTTTAATGGAACTACTATTATTAGCAATTATTGCATTATGTTCAGGGATCGTTGGGGCTTTGGTTGGCCTTGGAGGCGGCGTAATATTAATACCAGCAACATTATTTTTTGGTTTAGAAATAGGATTATTTCCGGATATTACACCTCAAAGAGTTGTGGGATTATCTGTGGTGATGATGATTTTTACAGGATTAGCATCAACGCTTTCTTATGTAAAAACTAAACAAATTGATTTTAAAAGTGGATTTATCTTTTTTATAGGTAGTATCCCAGGAGCAATGTTAGGTGCATATTTAAATAAAAACTTGGATTTACCTTCTTTTAATTTATACTTTGGTATTTTATTAATTGTTTTATCAACGTTATTACTTGTACGAGATCGATTAAAACCGATTCATTGGTTTGTGAATCATGGGATGAAAAGACATTTTATCGATAAAAATGGTATTGAGCATGAATATGGTTATCCAATTTGGTTTGGAATTATCTTCACCTTCTTTGTTGGGATAATTTCAGGGGTATTTGGCATTGGGGGAGGATCATTAATAGTTCCAGCAATGGTATTATTATTTTTATTCCCACCTCACGTAGCGGTGGCAACATCGATGTTCCTAGTATTTTTAACATCCCTCGTTAACTCTGCAAGTCATATCTATTTAGGGAATGTACCATGGGGTTATACAATACCAGTGATCATTGGTGCTTATGTGGGTGCAAAATTAGGTGCTGCATTAAATAAACGATTGAATTCAAAAACAGTTGTTATTTTATTACAAGTTGTTATGTTTTTAATGGGTGTAAGATCTATTTTAGAAGGATTATTTAATAAGTGAGAGATGGTGTGAAAATGCTTGAGAACATCCATATTTTTCATACAAATGATATACATAGCCATTTTGAGTACTGGGTTCGTATGCAACACTTTATTAAAGAACAACGGGTACAGTATGCAAAATTAGGTGAACCAAGTTTCCTTTTTGATATTGGTGATCACCTAGATCGATCAAATATTTATACAGAAGCTACAGTTGGAAAAGGCAATGTAAAATTATTAAATGAAGCACAATATGATGTGGTAACAATCGGTAATAATGAAGGGATTACCTTGTCTTTTGATGATTTATATAACCTATACAATGATGCTGACTTTGATGTAGTCGTGGCCAATTTAAAACCAATTGAGGGAGAACAACCGAAATGGTTAAAGCCATATACGATTTTACAAACAAAGTATGGTACAAAAATTGGGGTTGTTGGGGCAACTGCTATTTTTGAAGCATTTTATAAAGCATTGAATTGGCATGTGGTTGATCCGAAAGAGAAAATTATTGAAGTAGTAAATGAAATAAAAGATGAAGTAGATATAATCCTTTGTTTGTCCCATTTAGGCATCACAGAAGATGAACTATTAGCAAATCTTTGCCCTTCTATCGATGTTATCTTTGGAGCGCATACCCATCATTTATTCGAGCAAGGGAAAGTCATTAATAATGTATTATTAACAGGTTGTGGAAAATTTGGTTTATATACAGGGCATTTATCATTACAATTTGATCATACCACTCGGAAAGTGATTCAAAAAAAAGAAATTGCTATAGAAAATGCGATGCTTCCTGAAGTCAATGGAGAAGGAGACCTTATCACGAAGCTTGCTGAGCAAGGTAAGCAATTATTAAAAACACCTGTTTTTGAAACGACGAAATTTTATAATAAAGAATGGTTCCACTATTCAGCACTATCGAAGCTTTTTGCAGAGGCGATGTTAGATTTTACACAAGCAGATTGTACAATGTTTAATGCGGGAATCTTTTTAGACCATTTGAAAAAAGGGACCATTACGAACTATGATATCCATAGAATTTTACCTCACCCAATTAATGTGTGTGTGATTGAGCTGTCGGGAAATGAACTAAAAGAAGTCTACTTACAAGCACAAAATGAGGAATGGCCACTATTAGAGTTAAAGGGGCTTGGCTTTAGAGGGACAATTTTTGGAAAAATGCTCACATATCAATTTAAAATGAATGAAAATCGTGAATTGATGATAAATGGTAAAATAGCCGATTTAAATCAGCAATATAAACTTGCAACTTTAGATATGTTTACATTTGGTTACTTTTTCCCGAACTTTAAATATGCAAAAAAACATTACTATTTACCAATGTTTTTACGGGATATACTGGTAGGATTTGTTAAAAATAAGATGTAATCGTCATGAATTGATGAAATTAATAATAAATTTTAACGTTGCTTTAATTTTACTCTTAATAGAGATAGAAACGAGGGAAAAAGCCAATGCGTCTTATATCCATCAATGTGCTTACAACAGGTATGGTTATTGGTAGAACAATTTGGAATGAAGCAGGGCATCCTCTATTACAGAAAAATGTCGTTGTGTCAGATAGTATTATTGAACGACTAAAACAACTTGGTATTCAATATTTATACATTGAGGATGAAATTTCAAATGGAATAGAGATTGAGGAAACTGTCTCACATGCAAAGAGAATGAAAGCTGTAAAACAAATTACAGAATCATTCGATAAAGTAAAAGGACTCAATAGTTATTCAGCATCAATAATTTTAGATCAGCAATCCAAAGTTATTGGAAACCTTGTAGATGATTTATTAAATAGTGTAACAAAAGATGAAGACTTATTAACAATCTTAACAGATACACTTATTTACGATGAATATATTTATCAACATTCTTTTCAAGTAACGCTATATTCTTTAGCGATTGCCAAGGAACTAGGCTATACTTATGGGGATTTAAAAACAATCGGGATGGGCGCATTGTTACATGATGTTGGCAAAATGGCTATCCCAACTGAAATTTTATTAAAGCCTAGTAAACTAACTGATGAAGAATATGAAACAATGAAAAAGCACGCACGATTCGGTTTTGATATTTTACGAAATTTACATACAGTATCTTTACTCGTTGCCCATTGCGCGTTTCAGCATCATGAGCGACTAGACGGAAGTGGATACCCTAGAGGACTAGTAAATGATGAAATACATCCATATGCTAAAATTATCGCTGTTGCGGATGTATTCGATGCAGTCACATCAAATCGAGTATATCGAAAGAAAATGTTACCACACCAAGGGATTAAAATAATTGATTCAGCAAATGGAACATTGTTTGATTCGCGGGTGGTAGAAGCATTAAAACGGTGTATTGTTCATTACCCAAATGGTACGATTGTATTACTGTCTGATGGTAGACGAGGCGTTGTGGCAAAACAAAACTCTGAAAACTCTGCATTACCACATGTGCGGATTTTTGAAGAGAATAATAAGTTATTAAAATCAACGTATTTAATTAGTTTAGCTGTAGAGACTAATGTTTTCATAGAAAAAGTAGAGACAGATTATATTGTGAATATCGAATAGAAATCTCCCCCTGTTCATAAAGTGGAGCAGGGGGAGATGTTTTGTTTTCTCGTCAACCAAGAAGAAGGATGAAGTTTTATTACACAAAACGGCGAAGAAAGGCCAACCGGTTTGCACTTTTTATCATTAGTTTCGTCGTGGCGGTCATTATATTTTTATATACATTAAATGCCCGTTTAATGCCGACATATTTACAATATGCAGAAGTACAGACATTTAAAATTGCATCACACGTAGTAAGTAAAGCAATTAATGCTAGAACGTCTACTGTTTTAGACGTCAATGAAATTATTGAAGATTTACCGTCTGAGTCTGATTATATGCTTACAACCCGTTTCAATACGGAAATTATTAATAAAGTTCGGGCAGAAACTGTTACTCTTGTGAAAGAGCATTTACAACTTGCTGAACAAGGGGATTTAACGCAATTACCAGATTTAGAAAATGTAGAATATGATATAAGTGAAATTCAAAAAGGTGATGGGATTGTATTTTTCGTACCCATTGCCCAAGCTTTGAATTTACCTTTATTGGGTAATTTAGGTCCTAGAGTGCCCATACGTTTTCATATTATTGGAAATGTAGCAAGTGATGTAGCAACATCCTTTAAAGAGTTTGGAATTAATAATGCATTAGTAGAAGTAAATATCCATATTAAAGTGAATGTCCAAATAATAATTCCTTTTGCTAGTAAGCAATCGTCTGTTGAACAAACGATTCCTGTAGCAATCGGATTAGTTCGAGGTCAAGTACCGCATATTTATACAAACGGTGGAGATGGAGCCCAGCCATCGATAGAGGTACCAGTTCCACTAGAATAAGTAATCAAATAAAGAAAGTTAGTTGTTTTCATTTGTAGGAATATGTTACATTGACATCAGTAAAGTTATATTTTTGTACTACTTATGAAAATATTAATCACGAGTTTTTCGAATAAATGATTGGGGCTGAATGAGTATGACTAGTAAACCTACAAATGAAAAAGAAATCTTACGAAAACCCGAATGGTTAAAAATAAAATTAAATACAAACGATGAATATAAAGGTTTAAAAAAATTAATGCGTGAAAAAAACTTGCATACAGTATGTGAGGAAGCAAGATGTCCAAATATTCATGAATGTTGGGGCGAAAGAAGAACTGCTACAATGATGATTCTTGGTGCAGTTTGTACACGCGCATGTCGTTTTTGTGCAGTAAAAACAGGCTTGCCAAATGAATTAGATTTAGCTGAACCAGAACGAGTAGCAGAATCTGTTGAGATCATGAATTTAAAACACGTTGTTATTACAATGGTAGCACGTGATGATTTAAAAGACGGTGGAGCTGGAGTATTAGCAGAAACGGTTAAAGCGATTCGTCGTCGATCTCCTCAAACATCTATTGAAGTACTACCATCGGATTTAGGTGGAGTAGAGGAAAATTTAAAAATGTTAATGGATGCAAAACCAGATATTTTAAACCATAATATCGAAACGGTTCGTCGCTTAACACCAAGAGTTCGAGCTCGAGCAAAATATGACCGTTCATTAGAATTTTTAAGACGTGCAAAAGAAATGCAACCAGAAATCCCTACAAAATCTTCATTAATGATTGGCTTAGGTGAGGAATGGGATGAAATCTTAGAAGTAATGGACGATTTGCGTGCAAACAACGTAGATATTATGACAATAGGCCAATATTTACAGCCAACAAAGAAACATTTACCAGTAAAAAAATATTACTCTCCTTTAGAATTTGGCAAACTACGTAAGATTGCAATGAGCAAAGGGTTTAAACATTGTGAAGCTGGCCCACTTGTACGTAGTAGTTATCATGCGGATGAACAAGTAAATGAAGCAACAAAAACAAGACAGCTTGAAGCAGAGATGAAATAATGGAATAGGTTTGATGTAGATTGGGGGAATTTTTCCATGATAATTGCGGAGGGGTATGCATACGAAATTGTTGAAAACGTCCGAGATGGTTTTCAAGAGGAAGCATTTATTGCACGATTCTCCGATATTTTAACGAAATATGACTATATCGTTGGGGATTGGGGTTATGGTCAGCTCCGTTTAAAAGGGTTTTTCGACGATAGAAATCAAAAAGCAACGTTTGATACGAAAATAAGTACTTTTGAAGACTATTTGTTTGAATACTGTAATTTTGGCTGTGCTTATTTTATCGTTAAGAAAATCGGGAAGGCTCCAAAACAAGTGGAAGCGACAGCAAGTGTTGAGGAAAGTACAATAGAAGTAGAGCAGAATTAAAGTAAAATGAGCTTGGGACAAAAGTGGTTTTCAAAAGATATAGTAAATTATTAGTGTTGAAAATCTACTTTTCAGAAAAAAGTTGATTGGAATGTAGTGTGGCAGACTCCTGCGGGAATAGCATGAGCCGAAAATCCATTTTTGCCGGCCAAAGTCGGCAAAAATTAGTTGAGGCCATGCCCGCGGAAAGCGTCCACACGGAATGGAAATCAACGTCCTTCGTATCAAAAAACCACCATTCAATTATGGAAATGGTGGTTTTTTGGTTTGTAACAGCTCGTTTTTTTTCTTATCTATAATTCGGTGAACTTACCCCAACAACTCAGTTAAATACTCTCTTAGATCTGTTGCTTCTTCTTCTGTTTTATTAAATACATATTCTAAATAACCAGGTTCTTCTAAATCATCTGGTCCAATAATCGCAAAGCGACCAAATTGCATATCTAAGACTAGTACTTTACCAAAAAAACGTGTTGATTGCATAATTGCTAAATCATAGCGCAAGTGATTACCAGTAAAACTTACGAATCTCGTTTTTGTATCTTCTATATCATCGTATAAGAAAAAACGTTCCATTTTGTTTTGTTCTCCTTCCAATTCCTCATAATATGTTACTATAGATAGGAAACGACTATCAACCTTTTTAGATTTGAATGGAGGATCTTAAGCATGTACTTTGTAGATCGAAATAAAATTACGGTTACATTAAAACACTTAGAAGAACTACTAACAATTTTTGAAGGTGATCATAATTGGTTAGCAGATGAAATTTCAAATTTAGCTTTACAACGCATTGGACATAATGTAATTGAAGCAATGATGGATGTAGGGAATTTAATTATTGACGGTTTCATCATGCGTGATCCAGGTAGTTATGATGATATTATAGATATCTTAATCGATGAAAAAGTAATCGAAGCAGAAATGGAAAAACCAATGAAAGATGTAGTTGGTTTACGTAAAATGCTAGTTCGAGAATTTGTGCAAGTAAACAATGAAGAAGTGTTACAAGTACTTACAAATAGTCTTCCTACGATTAAAAAGTTCCCAGACCTTGTAAGAAATTATTTAGAAAATGAGTTAGGACCAGTATCTGCCTTTTTACCGGAGAATGACTAATGAATCAATATAGGGCATACTGTTTTGATTTAGATGGAACGGTATATCGAGGAACTGAAGGAATCGAGTCAGCCATTCGATTCATCCAGGAACTACAACATAACAATATAGACTATTTTTTAGTAACAAATAACTCTTCTAAAACACCTAGCCAGTTGCAAAAGGCATTGGATAAATTTGGTCTTGATGTGCCAGAAGAAAGAATTTATTCAAGCGCATTAGCTACAGCTAAGTATGTCAAACAACATTATCATGATGCGAAAATTCATGTGATTGGTTCCGATGGGTTATTTCATGCAATGAAAGAAGAGGGATTTGAAATCAATGTAGAAGAATTAAATCCTGAAGTAGTTGTCATGGGAATCGATCGCACAATTGACTATATGAAATTATCGAAAGCTGCTGTTGCTGTACAAAATGGAGCCCAATTAATTGGGACTAATGAGGATATGAAATTTCCTTCTGAGATGGGATTCTTACCGGGAAATGGTTCTTTTGTTCGTCTAGTTGCAAATGTTGCTTCAGTAGAACCAGTGTTTATCGGGAAACCATCACCTGTTATGTTGCAAGTTATTCAGGACGAGTATGGTTATCGTAAAGATGAAATGGTGATGATTGGTGACAATTATGACACAGATATTCTTTGTGGTATTCGCTTTGGATGCGACACCATTCATGTAAATACTGGAGTAACGAGTACTGACCAGGTTTTAAAAAAGGAACTTCAACCTACATATTGTGTTGAAAATTTAGATGATTTAATATTAAAAATCCGCGCACAAAATTGATTGTGCACGGATTTTTTTTAGAAAAGTGGGTTATCCTCAATATATTGATAAATCTTTTTTGTAAGCTCTTCTGGCGTGTCAGCTTCGACAACATCACCATTTACAAGAGCGTATAAAGAGCGATCACATGTTGTACAGTAACTTAAGCAACCATATTCTAAAACATCAATGTTTGGATCTTTTTCTAAGATTTCATAAGTTTCTTGTGCACCATTCGCTAGACTACTAATGCAAAATTCAACTAATGGATTCACGCTTGGTCACCTCACTAAATGACATGCTACTAGCTTTTTGTTAATTCGTCAACGAATAGAATATTTTTGTGAAATTATTCACAAAAAAATAAGAAAAGATATTGTGAAAAGTATCACAATAAGATATACTCTTTATGTATAAATTGTGAACGATTTTGCGACAGGCAAAGTTGATTAGAATGTAGGGGAGTATTTTATGAGAAAACTAGTATTACTAGGTGGCGGTTATGGGAATATGCGAGTATTACTTCGTTTATTGCCTAATAACTTTCCAGAAGACACTGTTATCACATTAGTGGATCGAACGCCTTTCCACAGTTTAAAAACAGAATTTTATGCATTAGCAGCGGGCACATCTACTGATAAAGAAATTAGAGTAAGTTTCCCAGAACATCCAAGATTAAAAACAGTTTATGGTGAAATTACAAAAGTTGATTTAAAAGAAAAAACTGTTATTTTAGAGGACGGGCAAGTTGTACCTTATGATGATTTAGTAATTGGTTTAGGCTGTGAAGATAATTATCATGGTGTTCCAGGTGCTGAAGAGAATACTTATAGCATTCAAACAATTGCAAAATCACGTACAACATTTGAAAAGTTATGTGGTTTACCACCAGGATCAACAGTTGGGATTGTTGGAGCTGGATTAAGTGGTATCGAACTTGCAAGTGAATTACGTGAAAGTCGTAAAGATTTAAAAATTAAATTGTTTGACCGCTCTAATCGTATTTTACGTGATTTCCCTGAGAAACTAAGTAATTATGTTAAAGAATGGTTTATTAAACATGATGTTGAAGTAATTGCAAACTCAAATATTACAAAAGTTGAAGCAACTCAACTTTATAATCATGATGAAGTAATTGATGTAGATGCAATTGTTTGGACAGCAGGTGTTCAACCTGTAAAAATTGTTCGTGAAATGGATGCAGAAAAAGATAGAAGAGGACGTCCTCTTGTGAATCAATATTTCCAACTAACTGCTGATGAACATGTTTATGTGATTGGGGATTGTGCATCTTCTGACTTACCAGCAAGTGCACAATTAGCCGAGGAACAAGCAGAACGTGTAGTAAAAGTATTAAGACATCGTTGGAATAATGAACCACTACCAGAAAAAATGCCTGAAATTAAATTAAAAGGCTTTATGGGTTCATTAGGTAAAAAACAAGGCTTTGTTTACTTAGCAGATACAACAGTTACAGGGCGTATTGCACGTTTAATGAAATCAGGATTACTTTGGATGTATAAACGCCAAAATGAACACTAATTGGCTGTAATAAAGAACGTTTTTTGCAACAAAATATAAAAAGCAGCATCTAAAAAATGATGCTGCTTTTTCAATGATTAACTATTATTCACTTGGTTGAAAACCTAATTTTTCTAATGTGGAGAAGATCGGTTGAATTTGAATATACCCTTCACCAACCACTTCATCATTAATTAGTACAAGAGGATAGAAAAATTCATCGTTTTGAATTCGTTCTGCCCATTCTTTGTCTCGTTCGTTTTCGGATGGTTGCTCGATATCCACGTAACGAATTGTGAATGGTTGGTTTGGATATTTACGGCTAATAGCTGCTTGTAACCATTCGTATGTATCTTTTGATGATGGTGCATTGACACAGCTTGCACAAATGATATCCGCTCCAAAAACTTCTATTATGGTATTATTTTCATTCATAGATTAACAACCTTTCATAACGGAATGATGGATTTTTTCGTTTCTTCACATTATAATAATTTTAATGAAAGGAGTCGAGAGAAATGACAGAATTAGAACAAAAACAACAAGTGCAAGAAGTTTTAGATAAATTACGCCCATTCCTACTTCGCGATGGTGGGGACTGTGAGTTAGTGGATGTTGAAGACGGTATCGTTCGCTTACGTCTATTAGGTGCATGTGGAAGCTGCCCAAGTTCTACAATTACATTAAAAGCTGGTATCGAGCGTGCATTATTAGAAGAAGTACCAGGTATTATTGAAGTTGAACAAGTATTCTAATTTATAGAATAATAAGGAGGCTGTGCAGAAATTTTTCTGCACAGCCTTTTCAATACAATCATTTTACTTCGATGCAATTTCACGTGATATTTCACGATCTTTTTTCACAATTTGCCATTGTTCTTTGGCCATATCAACAAGTTTTGCTTCTCCACCAGTACGTTGGCTTTCGATTACTTTTGAGAAGAAACGGGTAGAAGTATCCAAATCATTAATTCTTCGAGAAAGTTCTGCAATCATATACATAACACGAACTCCGGACATCTGGGTACTCGCATAATCTTCCGTAGAAAAAGAAGTTAAATATTGATCTCTTGCCATTTTCATAAATCGTTGTTCTTGTCCTTCATTTTTCAAGGAACGATATAACCAAGCGATACGCAGTGCAAGTCCAGCTACTGTAACGGATTTTTCTTTCTTATATACTCCGCAAATGTAAGCCAATTTATAAGCTTCGAGGGCTTGAAAGATTGTTCGTTCAGCGCCGAAGTTACGTGATATCCACTTATTTGTAATTTCTTCTTGGATTGTTTCACGTACGCCAGGTGCAAAATATTTTGTAAAGTCTTCGGTAAATGAAAAGCCGCAATGTTCACAGACAAAAACATTATAATATAATGCGTTAACAGCAGACTCAGCATACGTTGGGCAAAAATCAGTATCCGTATGTTCAACTTTTATGGCTTTTGTACGAATTTTTAACGTTGGAAATGTCTTTTTACAATAAATACAATCAATTTTCTTTTCATAAAATGGGGATACTTCCATAGTATCATACCTCTCTAGGTAATTTGGTTTACTCCGATTATAACAGTATTTTGTGAAAAAATGTAATTTAAGTTATCATTACCGTAAAAAGTTAAATGACTCGATACAAGCCGAAAACTTTACCTTTAGAAATCTGCTTGATATCATATAATAAGAAGAAGGAAGGTGAATGGGATGACAAGTGAGAAAAAGGTAATTGAATTAACAGAAGCTGCTGCTTTTCGTGTAAAAGAAATGCAACAACACAATGAAGAAGATGGTGCTTTTTTACGTGTTGCAGTGCATGGTGGTGGCTGTAGTGGGCTTTCTTATGGTATGAATTTTGATCGTAACCAAAACGAAGATGATTTTTCTGATGAACAGCATGGAATTAAAATTCTTGTTTCCCGTGAAGATGCACCAATTTTAATGGGAACAAAAATTGACTATAAGCAATCACTAATGGGCGGAGGTTTCACCATCGACAATCCAAACGCCATCGCATCATGTGGTTGTGGAACGTCCTTTAGAACGGCTAAAGTAGAAGGTACGCCTGAAGTTTGTGAGTAGGGTAGATTTTTATCAAAATATAAAAAACGCATTGAGAATATCAAGCACTCAATGCGTTTTCTTGTTCACTTTTTTACGATTTCTTGTTTCGTACCACCAAACACAAAGCATAAACCAGCTATAGCCAAGCATCCATCCTGCTAAAACATCCGATGCATAATGTCGTCCTTCTGTAATACGTGATGTACCAATTAAAAGTAATAAAATAATAGCAATGCCCCAGATGAATTGGGAAGCTTTTTTCGAGATAACCATTTTAGAAATGACATAAGCTATTGTTAATAAATACAACAATCCATGTACTGCATGGCCAGAGGGAAAGCTATAGGTTGAAAATTGATCTGGAATCTCCGGACGAGGTCGTTCGATTAAATGTTTTAAAAATTGATATAATCCATAGCCTAAACCAACCGTTAGAAAAACAAAAAGCATTAATTTTAAATCTTTTAATCGGACCCCAATGAAAATTAATAAAATCAAAGAAATAAAGAATATTACTTTTGTTTCGCCTAAATAATGAAACAGTGTTATAAAGTCAAGTCCGTATAATAAATTCGAAGCGTTTTTATCGAATGCTTCTATCACGGATGTATCATAGGTAAGCCATAATATACAAAATCCAATGAATGTGATGATTGCGATTATATAGGGCCATTTGTCCATGTTTACTCCTCAAGATTAATTCTATTGTAGAACGTTTCTTCAAAATTATTATTAGAATAGCGTGATAAGATTATGTATTAATAAATTAGAGTAGCGGCCTACATTCGTAGACCGCAAAGAACTTCAATATTTTTTCACAGCATGAAGAAAGTGAATCGTTTCAAATGCACTCAAATAATCTAAACGGTTTTTAAAGTATTGTTCATGAATAAGGGATGGCGATAAATGTTCGTAAATAAGTAGTCCGCAGCCTTCAAGAAATTGTTCTATTTCTTTATAAGTAAAGCAGGATTTCATTGGTTCTCCATTAATAGCTGCGATTTGGACCATACTCTGGACACGATTATATAATCCATTTATCTTAAACATTTCATTATCTCCATAATCCATTACAATTGAGCTACCTGGTGGAACGATGCTAAATAATTCTTTCAACATTTCGGCTAGTTCATCTTTCGTTAAATAATAGGATACACCTAGTAAACTAAAGAATGTTTTTTCCCTGTTAAAAATCCACAGTCTAGTAAACTTTGCGTATCGAAGCGTTTTGTGAAATCCATCGAAACAAAATGTAGGTTGTCTGGGACTGTGTAATTAGCATTTTCTATTCGAGTCTGTTTAAATTGTTGCGTTGCCGGATGATCGATCTCAAATATTTGTAGATGCTTATTTAATTCTGGGTGTCTTAAACCAAAAGTGTCTAAGCCTGCACCTAAAATAACATATTGTTCTACACCAAGTGTCAGTTCGTGTAAAAGTACATTATCACAATAGGCAGAGCGTGATAGGGTCGTTGGTGATAGTTGAACTTGGGTAAACCATTTTATTAATTCGGCTGGTTGTCTCTCGTACTTAGATGCGATATCTGGATTTAGTAAATGGACAGCCTTTATCAGGTTGTCACTAATTTCTCTAAATTCCTTGTCTGTAATTAAATCTATCGCTACTGAATCTTCATATATTTTCGGTGTATCATTTAGAAAGTGGTATGCTCGACCAAAAGCAGTCATTAAAGAAGTGATGCTAGATTGGTTGTGATCCAATGTATAAGTCCTCCAAAACAAAAAAAAGATTCCCTGGCCAGGAGAATCTTATTATATACTCTGATTTTAATATTGTAAAATATAGCATAAATAACTTTTTTTGTCAATTATTTTCACTCGTAATCTAAAAGGAATACGGATGGAGGATAATTTCCTGTAAAATAATCCATATGTAATTAATTTTTGAAATGGAAGAATAAGACATAGACTAGGAGGTATGAAATGAATAAAGATAGAGGAAAAGTGTGGCTTGGGGTTGCAGGCGTAGTTGTTAATCGTGAAGGAAAATGGCTTGTAGTAAACAAGACATATGGCGGATTAAAAGGAGTTTGGTCATTGCCAGCGGGTTTTGTCAATGTAGGAGAGACTGCAGATGAAGCAGTTGTTCGTGAAATCAAAGAAGAAACAGGGATTGATGTTGAAGTAACTGGATTAATTGGTTTACGGACAGGTGTTATTCGCAATGAAATCAGTGATAATATGGCAATTTTTTGTTGTAAGCAACAAGATGAACATCAACCGATTATTATACAAGAAGAGGAATTGTTTGATGCAAAGTGGATTACACTGGAAGAGATTGTGAATGAGATGAATGTTTCCGTCATGCTAAAAGAAATGGCTAGCCAAGAATTAATTTCTCATCAACTAAGTAAGGTGGAGGGAATAAATCCAGGAGATGTTTTTGAATATTCATCCTATAAACTTTTCTTCCATCGATAAGTGTCGAGAATTCCTAAATCCGTCATTTGAAACCTCCTACTATATCATGTAAACTAATGAGAGATAAATGGAGGTTATACATAAAATGGGTGGATCAGTTTCATTAGTGCAATTAATCATATCAATCGTTCTTTTCTTTGTTATGTTTTTTGGAATCGGTTTCTTACTAAACATGTTACTTCGAATGACATGGTTAATGGCAATAATTTATCCGGTTGTTGTGGTATTTATTATTGATGAAGTTAGCTTTTTAGATTATTTTTTTAAGGCTGGAACAGCATTTCCTGCATTACTAGATAAATTAGCTGCTCTAAAAGTAGTTGATATATCAATCTTAACAGGTGGTTTTGCAGGAGCGATTGTAGCTGGTATTGTCATGATCTACTTAAGAAAAGCTGGCTATCGAATGTTTTAATAAAGGAGGCGTCTGAAAAGTCATTTTGATATTATCCCCTTTAAGTAGACAATGTAAAAAAGGCTACGGTAATCTGTAGCTAACAGTCTATTTAGAGGGGATTTTTCTATGTCCAGAAAAAACAATACTTATTCAAATGATTTCAAATTACAAGTTGTTTTATCTTACTTAAATAGTGAAGATAGCTATGTAACAACTGCGAAAAAGTTTAACCTCCGAAGTAAAACTCAGGTGGAAAGATGGGTTCAAAAATATAAAGAAGTAGGTTCGATTGAAGCTTTTAACCGCCTACCTTCTTCAGGATCTGGCGCAAAAGGTGTGAAGAATCCCTTAAAAGGAAAACGTGTTCACTTTAATAGTGTAGAAGAAGAACGTGATTACTATAAAGCTCAGGTTGAATATTTAAAAAAGCAGTATCCAAATCTGTAAATGGAGGAATGCCAACTTATCCAGATCGTTATCAAATTATAGAGGAAATGAAAGATCGCTATCCTATTACGTGGCTGACTGAAATGGCAAAAGTAGAACGTTCAGGCTATTATAAGTGGATTAAAAACGGTAAGACATCATCCCGTAAACAAGCTGATATCGTGTTAAAGGAACACATTTTATCGATTCATCAGAAATATAAAATGTATGGTTATCCACGCATGAAAATTGCTTTACGGGAGAAAGGATTCCATGTGAATCATAAGAAAGTTTATCGATTAATGTGTGAACTCGGCATTCACTCGATTATCCGTAAAAAGCGTCGTGTATGGAAAAATCAGATGTCACGTGTATTTGATAATGTACTAAAGCGCCAATTTAACGAGCGAACAGAAAATGAAGTATTCGTCACTGATATCACATATTTACCAACGAAAAGTGGATTCCTCTACTTATCGGCTGTGCAAGATTTATATAACAACGAAATTGTCGCTTGGAAGATTAGCGAACGTAACGATTTAGAATTAGTGATGGATACGCTACAGGAATTGACGGCAAAAAGAAATGTGTATCGAAGCATTATTCACTCAGATCAAGGCTTCCAATACACATCCATTAAATATCATCAGACAGTTGAACAACTTGGCATGATTGGTAGTCATTCTCGCAAGGGAAACTGCCATGATAACGCATGTATCGAGTCATTCTTCTCGCACTTTAAAAGTGAGTGTTTGTATTTATTACATGATCATTCAGCAGATGAAGTGAGACAGGCTGTGGAGGAATACATTTACTTTTATAACTACCAACGCTTCCAAAAACGACTCAACCACCTGGCACCGATAGAATATCGACACCAGATGGCTGCTTAGTCTCTTTTAAAGCTGTCTACTTGACTGGGGTAAGTCCATTTTGAGACGTCTCCTTTTTTATTTTACAATTAAAGAATCACACTATAAAAAATAACAGAAATAAGTATACCCGTTAAAGCACCTGTTAATACTTCGCTTGGTTTATGACCGAGTAGGGTTTTTAGTTCTTGTATTTTTTCATTTTCATCTTTTTCTGGCCAATGTTTTACTTCACGGAAAAACAAAGCCAGTTCGTTTCGCATACGGTTTATGATGGCAGCGTGTTGGCCGGCTTGGTAACGCACTCCGCTTGCATCGTACATAACAATTCCAGCAAACATAGCGGCAATTGCGAAGGTAGGGGAATTCAGTCCGGTTTCAAATCCGACTGCAGTTGCTAAACTTGTTACAGCTGCCGAGTGAGAACTTGGCATTCCTCCAGTTGAGGTTAATAAAGACCAATCTAGTTTTTTTGAAACTAAAAAATGAATTGGGACTTTAACAAATTGTGCAAATAAAATAGAGAAGATAGATAAAATTAGTGGTGTATTTTGAAAAAGTGCCAAAATAATCATCCCTACCTTTCTTTTTCTATATCAAGTATAGCATAACCGATAACGACTAAATCAATGAATACAGCGTTAATAATACGAAATTTTCATGTTTTCGACTATAATATTCATATTGGAGGGATTACGTTGAAAATCGTAAAAGAAGCAAAAACATTTGAACAAGTAAACACTGAATTATTAATTGTAGGTGTCCAAAAAAATTGTGATCACATTAGTGGATGGAGTAAGTTCGTTTCATTCTATGGAGAAAGTTTAGAAGAATGGATTCGTTCAGGTGATATTAATACAGACCGTAAAAAGATGACGAAAATTCCTTATATCGGTTCGAACAAGAAATTAAAAAGAGTGCTATTTGTCGGTTTAGGAGACACAAAAACGTTAACTGAAAACCAGCTACGTGAAACATTTGGCTTAGTTGGAAAAGAACTTAGAAATTTAAAAGCATGTGAATTCACAATTTGGCTTGAATCATTTACTGCAAGCCCTATTGATGAGAACGATATTGCATATCTCTTTGCAGAAGGTGCGCGCTTAGGTTTCTATCAAATACCAAATTATAAAACAACATCTAATGAAATTGATTTGTATATGGATGCAGTACACTTTGTAACTGAAGCTGATATTGATGAAATTGCTGCAAGTTTTGAAGTTGGGAAAATTTATGCGGATGCTGTAAATGAGGCACGTAATTTAGTAAACTTACCACCTAATCTATTAACGGCTACGGAACTTGCCAATTATGCAGAAAAGTTAGCAAAGCAATATGATTTTGAAGTGGAAATATTAGATAAAGCCCAATTAGAAGAGCTGGGAATGGGCGGAATTTTAAGTGTTAATAAAGGATCGAAAGAAGAGCCACGTCTGATTACATTAAAATATCAAGCAACGGAAAAATGGGAAGGTGTCATAGGGTTAGTAGGGAAAGGTGTCACTTACGATACGGGTGGCTACTCTATTAAACCAAAAACAGGTATGGTAGGCATGAAAGGTGATATGGGTGGTGCCGCAGCAGTTCTAGGGGCTATGAAAATTATTGGTGAAATTCGACCAAACAAAAATGTTGTTGCTGTAATCGGTTCAACAGACAATATGATTTCAGGTGAAGCCTTTAAACCAGATGATGTCATCACAACATATAGTGGTAAAACCGTTGAAGTATTAAATACAGATGCAGAAGGTCGTCTCGTATTAGCTGATGCTGTAACGTATGCTCAGCAACAAGGGGCAAGTTCTTTAATTGATGTAGCAACTTTAACTGGTGGTGTTATTACAGCACTAGGATTTGATAAAACAGGTGCACTGACAAACAATGAAGCATTTTTCGATGCCTTCATTGAGGCAAGTATTGAAACAGGGGAATTTGTTTGGGGCATGCCTTTAACGGAAAATGATAAAAAGCGTATCCGAAAATCAGATGTTGCCGACTTAAATAATTCCCCAGGTAGGGACGGTCATATGATTTTTGGTGGAGGATTTGTCGGTGAATTCATTGAGAATATTCCTTGGATCCATTTAGACATTGCAGGTACATCCGACGCAAATCAAGCCCATGATTTAGGTCCAAAAGGTGGTACTGGGGTTATGGTAAGAACGTTAGCTACGTTTGTCGAACGATTAGGTGAAGCAGTACAATAATTGGACTTCTATATTAGTGATAACATTTCTAGGCGTTTTACCTAGATAACATTCCTTTTCTTTCATATGTTACATAAGAAAAGGAGGTTAAACATGGTTAATTATTATGGAGGATATGGTGGGTATGGCGGTTTTGGTGCATTTGGGTATCCATTTATTGGAGGATTTTTAGGTGGACTTTTAGGAAACGCGTTTTATCCAAATCGTTACCCGTATTATTATCAACCTTATCCATATTATTATCCAAGATATCATTATCCTCGCAGACGTGGACCTTATAGAAGATACTAAAAAAGAAAGCGCGATGAATTTCGCGCTTTCTTTTAACGTTTAAAGACCTTGTTCTTTTTTCATTCTTTCAACTTCTTCTTTTAAATCATCTCTTACTGTGCCAGACCATGGTTTTACTCCTGCCAAATAAGATGAGCGACTCATAATATGACCGCCAACTGGACCTGTAATGAATAGGAAAAGAATCCCTAACAGAATCCCTGGATTAAAATGATCTTCCTTTAGCCAAAAATGAAAAAATACGCCTAGCAGAATACACATAACCCCTAGAGTAGCACTTTTAGAAGCTGCATGTGTACGAGTGTAAAGGTCAGGTAACCGGTAAAGTCCGATTGCACTGACAACAATGAACAATAATCCACATGAAATGAAAAATACAATAAGTATGTTAGCGAGAATTGTCACGAGTAATAATATCTCCTTTCTCTATAAATTTAGAGAAGGCAATTGTTCCAATGAATGATAAAATCGCCAGTAAAAGAATGATTTCTAAAAAGAAGCTCGTTTCAACTACAATTGACAAAAGACCAACTAAAGATATTAGTGCAACACCAATTGCATCCAGTGCTACGACACGGTCAGAAGGATTCGGTCCTTTTACAAGGCGATACAGTAGTGCAATCATGGAAAGCACAATAATTAATACAGCAACCCATAGAAAATATGTCATGTACGGCTCACCTCCATGATGGCCTTTTCAAAGGAATTTTTAATGGAATCAATTGTAGAGTCAATATCATCACTATCGATTACATGAATAAATAGTGATTTTGAATCGTCTGAAACGTGAACTACCACTGTTCCTGGTGTTAATGTAATCAAACTTGATAATAGTGTAATTTCCCAATCTTGTGTTAGCTCTGTCTCATATTTAAAAAAAGCAGGTTGAAGTTCAAGTTTTGGTTTGATAACAAGCATTAATACTGATACATTCGCCAAAATTAATTCTTTTATAAAAAGGAATGCAAGTTTGATAGCTGCCCAAACACGATCAGTATAAAGACGAGATTTAAAGAAACGTCTCATTGCAATAATACATAATAAACCTAGTAAGTACCCGATAATAAATCGGGATAATGAATAGTTAGAGGATAAAAACATCCATAAAAATGCTAAAAATACATTTAGTAGAACTTGAAAGGACATTTAATTTCCTCCTTTCATTACTGCGTCTGTGTAGATGGATGGTTCAATTAAAATTTTTGCTGCATCCTCCATTAATGGAGTTAACCATTCTGTACCAACTCCATAAAGGATTGAAATAAATACTAATAACATAGTAGGGAAAAACATACGGTTATAAACTTTTTTATTCACCTGATTTGATACTTGTCCTTGTTCTCCCCAGAAAGCGTAAATAAAGATGCGCATGACAGAGAGTAAAACAACTAAACTTGACGCTAGTAATAATAGGCTCGTCCAGATATTGCCTGCTTGGAATCCACCTTGGACAATTAGTAGTTTCCCTACAAACCCACTTAATGGAGGGACACCAGCTAAACCGAAAGCTGCGATTAAGTAAAACCAACCTAATGCAGGATACGTTTTCATTAAGCCACCCATTTTTCGTAAATTTGTCGTACCCGTTACGTAGATGACAAGTCCAATTAACATAAAGAGAGCTGCTTTAATTATCATGTCATGAACTAGATAGAACATTGCTCCTTCTAAACCTATTTGGTTCATTTGAGCAACACCAAATAAAATAACCCCTACAGCAATGACGATATTATAAATGATGATTTGTTTAACATCGAAATGAGCAAGCGCTCCGATACAACCTGCGATGATCGTAATAATGGATAAAATTAATAATAGTTCATGCGTATATGCTAAATCATGAGTAAAGAATAATGTATATGTACGCATAATGGCATATACACCAACTTTAGTAAGTAAAGCACCAAATAATGCAAGTACAGGGATTGGTGGTGCCGAATATGCACTTGGTAACCAGAAATAAAGTGGGAAGATTGCCGCTTTCATCCCAAATACCATTAAGAACATAACCGCAATTACCGTAATAATCCCAGGCTGTTTAATTTCTGCAATCTTTAATGAAATATCTGCCATACTTAATGTACCGACTACTGAATAAAGAAACGCTACTGTAATAACAAATAAGGCAGAAGATAATACGTTCACTAAAATATATTTTATCGATTCACGTAGTTGCGCTTTTTCACCGCCAAGGACGATAAGTAAATAAGAAGCCATTAATAATACTTCAAAGAATACGAAAAGGTTAAAAATATCCCCTGTCGTAAATGCTCCATTCACCCCAGTAATAATAAACATAACCCCAGGATAATAGAAGAAGCGTTCTCTTTCTTTCCCAATTGATTCAAATCCATACCAAACAATGAAGAAAGCAAGTACTAGAGTTGTTGTTACGAGTAATGCAGAAACCATATCGGAAACCATCGTAATACCGAATGGTGCTGGCCAACTACCGAAAGTAACGGTTTGTGGTCCATCCAAATAAACTTTATACACTAATGACAGTGCACAAATTATCGCTAAGATTAATCCTAGCATTGTAATAATTCGTTGATAGGCTAATCTTTTCTGATTAAAAATTAAGAACATCCCAAAGAAGAAGGGGATGATGATCGGTAGTAAAAGGAAGTTATTCATGATCTTCACTTCCTTTCATTAATGTCATATCGTCTGTTTTTAATTCTTGATATGCGCGGTATGCCAATACTAAAAAGAATGCGGTTACACCGAAACTAATTACAATGGCAGTTAATATTAATGCTTGTGGAACTGGGTCCACGTAGTCTGTAACCCCTTCAGAAAGAACAGGTGGGGCACTTCCTTTAAAACTTCCCATTGTAAGGATAAGTAAATGTGCACCATGACTTAGTAGTCCTGTTCCGATAATAATCCGTAAAAGGCTACGAGATAATATTAAATAGATAGCTGCCATAAAGAGGAAGCCACAAACAAAAGCCATCAGTATTTCCATTATTCATCCTCCCCAATCGTTTGAATAATGGTCATCGTAACGCCAACAACAACCAAATAAACACCTAAGTCGAACAGTGCAGCCGTATGAAGTGATGTTTTACCAAGTAAAGGTAAATAAAAATAATCAAAGTAATGAGTAAAGAATGGTTTACCCATAAACATTGAGAAAGCTGCCGTTGCCCCAGCAATAATCAATCCTACAGCCACTAAGTAAATATAATTGATTGGAATGATGGATTGAACCGTTTTAATATCAAAGGCGATAATTAAAAGCACGATGGCACTGGCAGTTACTAATCCACCAACAAATCCTCCACCAGGTGTATAATGTCCTGCAAAGAAAATATGAACAGCATAGAAGAAAATCATGAAAAACACGATCTTAGCTGTAAATTGTAAGATGACATCATTTGTTTTCATAATTTCCCTCCCTTTTTGCTCATGCGAAGTTTAATCATTCCGTAAATTGCCATACCTGCGATTGCAAGTACTGTAATTTCAAATAGAGTATCGAAGCCACGATAGTCTACTAAGATAACGTTTACAATATTTCCACCGCCAGCAAGAGTATAAACAGTATCTTTATAGTATTGTGCGATAGATTCAATATATTTTTGTGAATGCGCAGATAGAGCAACTAATGTCACCATTACACCTACTGCAATTGAAACAAAGGCTCTTCCAAAACGGAAACGAGTACGTTCTTCTGCTTTTCGGAATTTCGGTAAATGATAGAAGGCTAAAAGGAATAACGCCACCGAAATCGTTTCAATAACAAGTTGAGTTAACGCTAAATCTGGTGCATTAAACATGACGAAGAATAATGACACCGTATATCCTACTGCACCTAATGCAACAATCGAAGTAATTCGGGATTTTGCAAAAACAGTAGTAATCGTACCAATAACTAACACTAATATTAAAAGAACTTGTGATGGACGTATTGGTGATGCACCTAAAAAGGAAACTTTAAAACCATCTTTAATAAATAAAGTCCCTATGACAATGATTGCAATACCAGTAAACATATAAGATAGATAGCCTCGAATTGAACCTGTCATATAAGTCTTAGAAAGGCGATTCATCCATTTATCACTAAATTCATAGACTATAAAATCATATAAATTATTTAAAGTTAATTTAGCTGGAAATGCATCATAGATTTTTTGCCATTTCGCTAGAATCATAAATAACACAAGGCCAACAACAATAATGCCAAGAGTCATGAATAGTTCTGGCGTAAATCCATGCCAAGCTGATACGTGAATATCAACCTGTTCTGGATTTGTATATAAGAAAGGTTGTATTGCGACAACAGCAGGTTTGACAAATGTGTCTGCAATAACATTTGGAATAAAGAATATGGCAATTACTAAGGAGGCTAAAATCACTGGTGAAATTAACATCCCAACTGGAGCTTCATGTGGTTTTTTAGGTAATGCCTCCAGCTTAATTTTTCCAGTAAACGTTCTAAATACAAAATAGAAACTGTAGATAAAGGTAAATACACTTGCAACCCAAGCGATTACAGGGAATAGAACGCCCCATGTTGTAAAGTTGAATAAATCAAATTCGGCAACAGAAAGCATTGCTGTTAAAAACATTTCTTTACTTAAAAATCCGTTAAATGGCGGTAATCCAGCCATAGAGAAGCTACCAATTAATGCTACTGTAAAACTAATAGGCATTAGACCCATTAATCCACCGAGTTTACGTATATCGCGGGTACCTGTTTCATGATCGACAATACCAGCAATCATAAACAGACTACCTTTAAACGTTGCATGGTTTATTAAATGGAAAATTGCCGCAAAAGCTGCATATTTAAATACAGTATCTTGTGCACCATTTACGTGATAGGCAATTGCTGATACACCTAATAACGACATAATTAAACCTAGTTGACTAACTGTTGAAAAGGCTAAAATTCCCTTTAGGTCGGTTTGTTTCACAGCAAAGAATGAACCCCAGAATAATGTCAATAATCCAATTCCAGCTACTAACCACACCCAAACTTCTGATAAAGCGAAAATTGGCGTAAAGCGGGCAACTAAGTAAATTCCGGCTTTAACCATTGTTGCAGAGTGTAAGTACGCACTTACAGGAGTAGGTGCTTCCATTGCATCTGGCAACCAAATATAGAACGGGAACTGAGCAGATTTCGTAAATGCCCCAAGTAAAATTAATATTAGTGCAATAACAAATGTATCGTTAGTTGCTAATTCAAGTGCTTGTTCAATTAATTCTCTAATGGAGAATGTTTCCCCCATAATCGATAGTAAAACGAATCCACCGAGCATCAACATCCCGCCGCCAACTGTAATAATGGTTGACTTTAATGCACCGAAACGGGATTTATCACGGTTAAACCAATAACCAATTAGTAAAAATGAGGAAATTGATGTTAGTTCCCAGAATAGATAGAGTGTTATCATATTATCTGATTGAACAACTCCAAGCATAGCAGTCATAAACATCAATAAGTAAATGTAAAAGTTATGCAATTGCTCTACTGTTCGATCTAAATAATAAATCGAATATAGTACTACAAGTGCCCCTATTCCAGAGATAAGTAAAGAGAATAATAAACTTAAACCATCCAGATAGGACACAAAGGATATTCCAAGCGATGGAATCCAATCTAACTGAGCTATTACGGTTTCACCTTTTGAAATCAACGGTACAAATGTAGCATAAAAGGTTACTAGAAAAAGTGGTACAATCAATACGAACCAACCAGTATGTATAGAGCGCACTTTTTTAAAGAAGAAAGGCATAAAAAGCGCAGCTAGGATTGGAATAAAAATACATAATACTTGAAACAAAATTTCCCCCTCCTTTTGTCAAAAAATTTAGATATATAAAAATACAACAGTCAATATTATATCATTTTCTATAGCGTTTTTCACTGCATAGGACCTTTTAGGTAAATCATAAGTTTACTAATTTGATTAAGAAATATGTTGAAATAATAAAATGAGGAAGTTGTTATGAAAAATCCATACTTATATGGCTATTTACCATTATTTACGATTTTACTATTTAGTTTGACCTTTGGAATTTATACGGTTGGAATCTCATTAGACTTTTTAACTTCAATTGGAATTTATTCAGGAATGCGAGAATTTCTAACAGATTTAGAATTACGGGTTTTGTTATTAATTGTATTTACTCTTTGTTTTTTTATGCTCTTTTCTGCATTGAAATTAATAGGGGAGACCATTCATGAAGTAGGGATGCTTTTATTCTCGAAGGATAACGAAGGAGAAACGATTAGTGCAGCGCGGGGTGGGTACGTAATACTCTTTTTCGGCTCTTTAGCATCTGCATTTGGTATCCAATCACTTACTGTATTAATGATTATTCTTGTTTTAACGGTACTCATTTATTTTGTATATAACATGTATAAAATGAGCCAATTTTTAACAATGTCTGGAACGGTGGGTCTAGTAATTTATGAAGTTCTGTTTTGGTCTATTTTTATTACCCTGATCATTTATGTTGTTTTAAAACTGTTTAACGGAGTATTAGCAAGTCTGCCGTTTGCTAATTAACAATTATGTTTGGGATATAATCAAAAAGGGCTTTAGATAAAATCTTAGAAAAATAAAAAGGAGGTGTCCGAAAAGTAATAACTCAAACTTCGCAGACTAAAATCGACAAATAAGCCTTGATATAGTTAGGCAGACCGTTAATCCACTGCTGTAGTTGACTTTTGATTAATTTTTGGATTGTTTTATTTGTCTTTTTTAGGGCATCTTCAAGAAGCTCGATTAATTGCTGTAACGCGACAGCCCAATCCAGTTCGTTGACTTCATCACATAATTCATAAAAAATGCCACCTAATGTTCGTTGATCGTTATGGCAACGATTTTGCCAGGACAAGACGATGTATCTGGAAAACACAACCGTTGTGTGGCTAATGAGTAAATCATACGATATGCCTTGAAATTCTTTCTGAAGGCGTAATAGGGATTTTGTCGTCTTGAAAAAGACTTCAATATCCCAACGCATGCCATAGATACGGACGATTTCTTGTTCAGAAAGCGTACAATCGGTGCTGAGAATCGCAAGCCATTCGCTCTTTTTATTGCGGTTTTGAATAAACACGACCTTTACTTGAATGCCATTTGCCATAGTAGTTTGAATCGATCGCATGATGCCTTTCTTGCCAGAAACAGGTGTGGCAACTTTGTATAGTTCTTTCAGAGATAGCCTTTGATCGTTCACCAAATAGCGTTGATTCGTTGCCTTCACCATGCCAATGACGTCAAGACCGAGTTCAACGATGGATTGAATAAGAGGTTGTTGCGTAAACCATGTATCCATTAACACATAATCAGCGGAAACACCTGCTTGTAATGCTCTTTCAAGCATACTGGGAATAACGGTAGGAGCAGATTCCAACGCTTCTACACGTCGTTTATAGCCGGAAGAACGCTTGTCAATATTCTCGGAAATCCCATTAATTTGTGCATTTTTTGAACTCAGTAACGTGAAGTCAAGTGGCATAAATGTAAAGCCATCCGACCAACCCAAAGTAAGCATACGAAACCCTTTATAGAAGCGTTTCGTTAAAGATGAATGATCCATACAACGCGCAAGAAGTTCTACCTTTTTACTCCGATTCCGATCAAACATAGAATCGTCAATGATCAACACTTTTGGACGCGTTACATCCGTCAGTTGATCGACCTTTTGAATGGCATGCACACTTAAATACGTTAAAAAGCGACGCCATGCAAACTTGGAATGATTCATGAAACGATAAACAGAGTCCTTTGCAGGGTAACGGTCTCCCTTCTTTGAATTTAAAAGGGTGAACCAACTCTTATGATGAAAGATTAAACAAAAAACAAGTTGAAACAAATAGGAAGTTGTAAAGCCAAACTTCTTAGTAATACCGGCTTTTCGAAGATGTTTCACGATCTCTAATTCACGAAACACAGATTTTAATTCTTTTGGTAGTTGATTATTTTGGTCATTATGCTCTATCATAATGGAAGCACCTCTTCTGTTTGGTAGTGTATTCTCGACAAATCCACTATACCAAAGAATGAGGTGTTTTTTGTATCTAAAAAAAGTATGTCAAGGTTCTTATTGAAATCGAGAAGAACCAAATAGCATCAACTATTGAACCTAATTATTTATGTGCGAAGTTTGAGGTAATAATTTTTTGGACACCTCTTTTCTTTCTTGATAAATATCTCTTATGAATTATTGTTCCTGAGGTGTTGTCACCATCCTCGTCACAAAGGAGCTGTCTCAAAATGAGTTTTCAGACACTCCTTTTTTATGATTAAATTTTATCTAATTTGCCTCTTTTCGTTTAGAAGTAGATTTAAGTTGTTCGGAGTGGAGGCCGCGACTCCTGCGGGAACAGCACGAGCCGAAAATCCATTTTTGCCGGCTTTAGCTGGCAAAAATTAGTTGAGGTCGTGCCCGCGGAAAGCGCCGGCCGGAACGGAGAACAACGTTTTCCTAGAATTCATAAAGGAACCATTTTATTACCATATTTTAATTAGAAAAGTGAAATATCAATTCATAATAGTATTAAAAATAGAAAAATGTATTTTATCGTCTTCTAAATCTTGCATGGAGCGGGGTTTGTCGTAACCAATCCAAACAGCTGAAGTATATTCATTGGTTAAACCCGCTAACCAAAAGTCTCGATAGTCATTTGTTGTACCGGTTTTAGCCCCCACATAGGAGGAATTTGCCCAGATACCTCTACCTGTCCCGCTTGTAATCACATCATGTAAAAGTGAGCGAATATATTTTACCGTTTGATTAGACCATATTGTTTCACTTTCTTCTGGCCAGCTGTAAAGTATATTTCCATGTTTATCTTTCACATTTCGAATACTATGAACGGGTTTATAAGTGCCATCGATGAAACTTGTATAGGCATCTGCCATTTCTAATGTCGTTACGCCATAAGTAAGTCCACCTAGAGATGCAGAATAGGTTTTATCTTGATCAGTGATTGAATTAAAATTGAATTTCTCAATATATTCAAATCCTTTATCAACCCCGATTTGATGGAATAGACGCAATGCCGAAGTGTTGTAACTATATTTAAATGCAGTACGTATTGAGACAGTACCATAAACCCCACCACCATAATTTTGAGGACAGAAATTACCAACGCAATAATGTCCGCCACTAACGCTCGAGTCTGGTGAGTAGTTTGTAGTTTCGAAAAGTGGGGCATACACAATTAACGGTTTAAATGCTGAACCTGGTTGTCTAACTCCTTGATAGGCACGATGGAAATCATACTTTTTATAGTTTTTACCACCATATAAACTAATAATCTCCCGTGTCGTATTATCAACAACAACAGCACTTGCTTGTAGCGAGCCGGCACCTAAAATAGAATTAATTTTCTGTTCGTCCTTTTCTTGCTTCTCAGGCTCTAAAGCAGTTTCAATCATTATTCCCGATTCTAATAGATCATTAATTTTTTGTTCAATTTGACTTTGAATAATCTGTTTTTCTTCTTTTGTTTTTGCATTGGCTAGCTTTTCTTTAAAACCATCATTTTGTGCAACAAGGGATTTAAGTTCTTCTAAAACATATGTACTGTAGGTAGGATATTTTTGAATTTTCCTTTTTAGATTTAAAGATATTTTTTCTTGTTTGTACGCTTCTGCTTCATCTTTAGATATCACATCGTGTTCAGCTAAAATATCGAGTAATCTTTCTTGTCGCGCCTTTGTATTTTCAAAATTATTTACAGGATCATATAGTGATGGATTATTTGGTATTGCTGCGATGAAAGCCATTTGTGGTATTGTTAGCTGGGCTAATGGTTTTTGAAAATAATAGGTTGCAGCTGCACCAATCCCATATACTTGATTGTTAAAATAAATTTCGTTTAAGTACATTTCAAGAATTTCTTTTTTGTCATACAATTGTTCAAGCTCATAAGCATAAAACAACTCTGTTAATTTTCGTTCGTATGTTTTTTCTTCTGATAAATAGCGCATACGTACAAGTTGTTGGGTAATTGTACTACCACCTTGTTCAAGGGATTGCTCAGAAGAGTTGACAACGATTGCCCGGGTAATGGCACTTAAGTTAAATCCAATATGGTTAAAAAACTCCTGGTCTTCACTAAGTAAAAAGATTTGCTTTACCACCTCGGGTACGTCATCTAATTTTATTGGTTGTCTCCATTCAACATATTCTTCACTAAAAATTTGACCGTTCCGATCAACCATAGTTACAGGTAACTGACTTTCCAACGTTGGAAGTTGTATTTGCTCTTGTATTCGTTCTTCATGAGCTTTTACTACAGTAACCTCATCCCATATTTCACGCCCAAGTAAAAATAAAAGGGGAAAAGAACACAAAATGAGTAGAAAACCTACTACTTGTTTCATTTTTATTTCCTCCAAACATGGTCCTTTTAGAAGAATAGCATAGAATTTGAGTGATTGGAGCATGTCTGAAGTATTAAAAACGGAAATTTATGGACGATGGAAAATTACACATGATCTTTTAATACATCATCGAAATCCTTTCTTGGTCTTTTTTGGATGATAAATACAATTAAAGCACCAATTAAAAATAAAAGAGCAGTTGCAAAGAATACGGATGATATTGAAGCAAGAGCACTTATAAATCCACCTAATACCGGACCAATGATATTTCCTAAAAATCTGAAACTTTGATTGTAACCCATGATCTCACCTTGTACTTCAATCGGTGCTTCTCGACGAATTAAAGCAGTGATGATTGGACTTAGACCACCTGAAAATATACCAAACAAAAACCTTAATACGACCAACTGCCAAAGAGAAGTAACAAAAGCTTGTGGAATGATACAAAGAACACTAATAAATAAAAGGATAGTTAATACTTTTTCATAGCCTAATTCATCTGCTAATTTTCCAAAAAATCGGCCAATTAAAAGATTACCCACTCCTGCAGCGCTAAACGTGATACCTGCTAGTAATGCGACTTGATTGCTTGTTGTTAAGTGAGAAACATATAGGGAAAGTAGAGGTTGTATACTAAAGTTGCCAATTTGAATTAAGGATGTTACAAACATGATATTTAACATTAAAGGATGATGGAAAATGGCCCAAATCACATTTTTCCTAGAATAAATACTATTTTTCGCTTTTCGTTGAATTTTTGGTTCATGAATGCCAAATATGATAATGATTGCTGCGATGGAAATGGTAGAAGCAGTAAGAATAAATGTATAACTAAATCCAACAGCATCTGCTAACAAACCACCTAATACAGGACCGAAAAGTGTACCGCCTACGCTACCCATTTGGAGTGTACCAAGTGTTTTACCAGCAATATTTTTGGGTGTATGTTTACTAATAAATGCCATAGATGTTGGAATGAAACCAGTCACTATTCCCATAAATAAACGAAGTAAGAAAAATTGAACTACATTTTGCACATGTCCCATGAGAAAGATACTGATGGCTATACCGAAACAGTTTATAATCATAATGGGTTTATAACCGTACTTATCTGCAACACGTCCCCATATCGGAGACATTATAAACGCTGAAACAAATGTTGCGCCGAAAATAAGTCCAGCCCACCTTTGTACATAACTTTCTGTGAAGTTGCCCAATGTTTCGATATATAGAGATAAAAAGGGCATAATCATTGTCATAGAGCCTGCAACAATAAAATTTGATATTAAAATAATGATAAAATTATGTTTACGGTTCGACAAAATAAATCACTTTCTTCCTAGACTTTTGGAATTTCTATTATCAAGTATACCCCAAATTATATATACAAAAAGCGATGACACCTTATTAGTAATTATTAAGGCTTCTATGGTAAACTGTTACGAGGTATAGATGTATTTACAACAATACTCATAATAAACATGAAAAAAGGAGAGACAAAATTTATGTTTCCACAATTAACAAAAGAATTAAATCCTGGTGAAGTTTTAGTTGAAATGAATACGACTTTAGGGTCAATTAAAATTAAATTGTTCCCTAAACATGCTCCAAAAACAGTAGAAAACTTTTTAGGCCATGCGAAATCTGGTTATTATAACGGTATTATCTTCCACCGTGTCATTTCTGATTTCATGATTCAAGGTGGAGACCCAACTGGTACAGGTATGGGAGGAGAATCAATTTGGGGTAATTCATTTGAAGATGAATTCAATGAAGAATTATTTAACCTACGCGGTGCACTTTCAATGGCAAACGCTGGTCCAAACACAAATGGTTCTCAATTCTTTATCGTTCAAATGCAACATACGCCAAGCAATATGATTCAACAAATGGAACAAGCTGGGTATCCAAAAGATATCGTTGAAGAATATGCACGTGTTGGTGGTACTCCATGGTTAGACTTCAAACATACAGTATTTGGACATGTTGTAGAGGGTATGGACGTTGTTGACAAAATTGCGAACGTTGAGAAAGATATGCGTGATAAACCACTTGAAGATGTTAAAATAGAATCGATTAATGTAATCGAATAATTTTCGAAAGAAGTGACCATATAATGGATAAGTTACTATTGTTCAGTTTTTTATCTTTCCCTGAAGATAAATCAACTTATATTCCAGCGGTTATCGAATTGATTATTGTTGTTGCACTTTGTGGTCTTGCTTTAATGGCAATTAAACGTTTATCTAAAAAACAAGAACTGAAAACCAAAGAGCTTGAAGAACGTATCTTACGTGAAAGACAGCAAAACGCACAAAATCAATAAAGAAGGGGACGTCTGAAAGTCATTTGAGACGTCCCCTTTGCGACTATAATGGTGGCATTTTGATGCGACCACCGTAGGAGCAATACTTTTAAGTATTAGAAAGGGATGCGCAAAAATATACTTTTTGCACATTCCCTTTTTTTGTTAATATAAAATCTTTATTTCCAAAAGCTAGTTTTGAAATTTTGGAAGGGCGTCAATGAAACGCTCACTATAGTGTTCTCGATAATAGTCATATACTGGTTGTAATTTTTCTTCCCATTCCAATTTATCCTCTTCACTTAAGGTATGAAGTTGAATAGCGCAATGTTGGATTTCTTGCAATTTTTCTTGATCCATTTCTTTTGTTAGTTGCCATTCCCATTCTTGGACTTCTTGTAATATCTTAGTTAGAAGTTGTTGAACATCTTCAGGTAAACTATTCCAAAAATCATAATTGAATAATATTAAGTAGCCTAAATATCCGTGGTTACTAATTGTTATATAATTTTGTAAAGAATATAAATTTTTGCTAGTGATATTTGTAAGCGTGTTTTCATGCCCGTCGACATTGCCATTTTGTAGAACATTAAATACTGTGACAAAATCTGTACGTTTAGTTTCAGCGTTTAATGTTTCATATTGCTTAGTTAAAATATCACTTGGCATAATTCGGATACGTAAACCTTCTAAGTCAGAGTAATGTTCAATAGGGCGAATGCTATTACTTATTTGTTTAAAACCACTGTCCCATAAACCTGCAACTAAAAGATTATGGTTTTTTAATCTATTTGTTAATTTCTCACCTATATCACTTAGTGCATATTCGTGTACTTCATCTAATGAATTAAATGCAAAGGGTAAATCAAAAACAGAAATTTCGGGAACAATGTCGGTTAATTTAGAAATAGCAGGTGCAATCATTTGAATGTCTCCACGGGAAAGAGCATTCATTTCTTCGCCATCTTTATAAAGAGTACCATTTGAAAATACTTGAACTTCTATTAGACCGTTACTCCGTTCTTTCACTAGTTCTGCAAATTTCCTAGCTGCCATTCCCTTTGGAGTATCTTCACCAACCACGTGGGAGAAGCGTATAACTATGCGTTCCTCTTTACCTAATTGCTCATAATCAACAGGATATTCAGTAGATTGACTAGAAGTAAGGAATATTACTGAAAGAAAAAATATGAAATAGAGTGCTGAAATACCAGTAAATTGTTTCATTCATCATCATCTCCTGTTCTATCCAAATATCCTTTCTTCATACGTAATCGAATTCAATAATTAGGTTATTTTAATGAATAATATTTCGTTGGTCTTCCAACAGATCCGTATCTTAAATCTATATGGACCTTACCTTTATTTGCTAAAAAATCTAAGTATTTTCTTACTGTCACACGAGCCATACCAACATTTTGAGCAAGTTGTTCAGATGTGATTGGATCATCTATCTCAAGTAGTCCGTCTAATATTTGTTTCATTGTGATATCATTTAGCCCTTTTGGTAGGGAGGTAATTTGCTCATTTTCATTACCTAGTAGTTGGTCTATTTCTTCTTGTGCTAGTGTACTTGAAGAAGATATTTTTCTAGAAGTTTGGTAATAATTTTGTAGAGCTTTTTCAAATCGTTCAAACCGAAATGGTTTCACCAAATAATCGACTGCACCCATACGAAGTGCTTCTTGTACCGTTTTTGCATCACGAGCAGCAGTAATCATAATAACATCACATGGAATTCGTTCATTCCTTAATTTTAAAAACAAATCGATCCCTGATATATCAGGTAAATACATATCTAGTAATACTAAATCTGGTTTTAACATAGTAATTTGTTTGAAGGCTTGTTCGCCCGTTTGCGATTCGCCTATAAGTTTGAAATTAACAAGTTTGTTTAAGAAATTTTTATTTACTTCTAAAACCATTGGGTCGTCTTCTACGATATATACTGACATTGTTGGCATTAAATTTCCTCCCCTGCTTGGACCGTTATCGTAGTACCGATGTTGACCTCTGATGTTACAGAAATTTTTCCTTTATTGAATTCAACAATTTTCTTAATTAATGCTAAGCCAATTCCATGGCCGTCTTGTTTTTTTGTGCTATAACCATAGTCAAAAATTTTATTTGGATTACCTTCAATTCCAATTCCACTATCTTGGACTTCAATAAACAAAAAATGTTGGTCTCCTTGAACTAAAATATTAACATCGCGGGTTTCTTTAGTTAAACAAGCTTCCATTGCATTATCTATTAAGTTACCAATTATTGTAATCATATCACCAGTTGAAAAACCGGTCATAAAATCAAGTAAATATGAATCGTCATCTAAGGTCAAATCTATACCTAGTTCTTTTGCACGAGAATGTTTCCCTAAAAGCAACCCTTGAATCGAATAATCATGGATTTTATCACGTAAATTTTGGACAATCGTTTCCTCATCAGTAATTTCATCTATGATTAAACTCAGTGCATCTTCATTTCGATTCAGTTGAATTAACCCTGCAATACTATGTAATCGATTTAGAGATTCATGGTGTTGAGCACGTAATGTATCTACTAAAGCTTTAACCCCTGTTAATTGTTCTGCAAGTATATGGGCTTCCTGACGATTTGTAATCATAATGAGATAGCCGGCATTTTTATCATTAATTCGAATGGGAAAAGTGCGAACTAAATACATTTGATCATGCATTAATAAAGGACGATAATTATCGTTGTTTACAATTTTCTCTTCTGCAAGCCAAGTATTTTTAAAGATGTTCTTTAAAGTTCCATTGTTACTAAAATAATGCGTATACTGCCTTGCAAGTCGATTGATAAAGGTGATATTCCCAATTTCATCGGTAGCGAGGATACCAACATCCATTGCTTGCATAATTGCAGATCTTTCGTGTACAATCCGAGCGATTTGGTAAGGTTCTAGATTTAAGGTTTGTCTTTTAATATGTCGGGCAATTAAAATAGAACCGATTAATCCGATGCCAACACCCCATAATAATGATAAAAAAATATCTAATTTATAGCTTCCCACCAATATATACCACTTTGGTGAGAGGATACCGACATTAATTATGCCAACCTGTTTTGTGGCATCACTATTCATAATAGGAACAAAGGCGCGGATTGAGAAACCTTGAACACCTAAAGCTTTAGAAATGTACTCATGTTGTGAGGAAGCAACATTTTTTAACATGTCCGCTGAAACTGTTCCTATCTTACTCTCGGAAGGGTGAGAGTAACGTACACCATTCATGTCATAAATAACGATATAGTCAACATCCGTTGCTAAACGAATTCTTTCTGCTATTGGTTGAATCGTCTTAAATCCTTGTTTCGTTCCTACGGTGTTTTGGACATCATGCATTTGAGCAACGGTTCTCGCAATTGCAATTGCCCTTAAACCAAATTCTTTTTCAAAAGCGCCTCCAATATTATGTATCATCATTGCACCACTCGTGAAAATAGAGAAAAACACGAGAATAAATGAAAATATAAACATTTTAAACTGTAAGGATACTTTTTCCATAATAGATAGTTGTAAAATAAATTACAAAATAAATACACCCCATTGTCACTATTTTTCCAATAATTCTGGATATTATTGACTATATTATATAATACAAAATTTAGTAAAGGGAAATTGAGAAAAAAGTTTCATAAATTAGAAAAACCAAGTGTTAAAATAACACTTGGTTTTAAGATTAGTATTTTATAATAATGCTTTTTTGAAACCTTCTACGCCTTCTTTTACTGTATCAAGAGGGCAAGCGACATTCATACGTAAGAATCCTCTACCTGCTTCAGTATATTTCGTACCTGGTTCAAGGGCTAATTTTCCTTTTTCTAGTAAACGAAGCATCATTTCTTTTTCATCTAAACCAGTTTCGCGGTAATCGATCCAAATTAGATATGTTGATTGTGGTTTCGTTACTTTAATTCCTTCGATTTTGTTTAAATGTTCAACAACATAATCCATATTGTTTGATACATATTGAATCATTGCATCTACCCATTCATCGCCTTCATCATAGGCAGCTTTCACAGCAGCCGCAGCTAGAATGTTTAAATCGTCTCGACCATGCGCGGCTTTATTTAAGTTTAATTTATTTCGAAGTTCTACATTTGGCACTACCATCATTGCAGCATGAATCCCAGCAATATTGAATGTTTTAGTTGGTGCAATACATGTAATGATTTTTGCTTTGTCTGCATCTTTTACCGTTAATGTAGGAATGTGTTTTGCTCCGTCAAATACGATATCTGCATGGATTTCATCAGAGATTAAAAGAACATCATATTTAATGCATAATTGTACAAGCTGTTCTAAATCTTCTCGTAGCCATACTTTTCCACCTGGGTTATGCGGACTACATAGAATATAAACTTTTACACCTGTTTTAAATTGCTCTTCAAGGGCGTCGAAATCATAGTTATAATCGTTGTTTGAAGTATCAAGTTTACATTCAACTACTTCACGGTTTTGTGCTTTTGGAATGCTAAAGAATGGTGGATAAATAGGAGTAGAAACTGCCACTTTATCACCTGGTTCTGTAAATGTTTCAATAATAGTAGCCAAAGCTGGTACTACACCTTGATGGAAAAGGATTGATTTCGGATCGATTGTCCAATTATGACGTCGTTCAAACCAACCTACAATACTTTCTTTACAAGCATCGCTAACATAGGAATAACCAAAAATAGGGTGGTCAAGTCTTTCTTTGATTGCATCTGTAATAATTTGTGGAATGGCAAAATCCATATCAGCAACCCACATTGGTAATATTTCTTCTACATTTTCTACTTTATACTGTGCTTTATAGCGTTCTTTAAAAAGATCCCATTTTAAGCTATTCGTATTTTTTCGGTTATGTAGCTCATCAAAATTAAACAAATCTATCACTCATTTCTTTTTTTAATTATGTATTATATAATATCATAGCAAATAGTAAAAATAGGGTGAAAACTTTGGAAAATATTATAATGAATCAAAAAGCTATTGCGCTTTTAAAAAAGTGGGATCCATTTCAATTAGGTGAAGATAGCTATGATACCGAAACTGCAGATGTTGTAGCCGCACTTCAAGGTGAGAATGATCCTTCGAAACTAGCTAAAGTAATCCAAACGGTTTATGAGCATTCTTTTGAACAGTGGATTCCGTTTGAAAAATGTGTTGAGATTTCCTATAAATTACTAGCAATTAAATTTGAGGCGAAGTGCATAATATAAGAAATAAAAAGGTATTTCCTTATAATAAGGAAATACCTTTTATTTAATACCATCCATTAGGTTCGAAGCTGGTACTTCTAATATTGTAGATAGTTTTAAAATCGTTTGCATTGAAGGGACGAGCTCACCTTTTTCGTAAAGGCTTAATTTTTCTAGACCAATTTGTGTTTTTTTCGACAATTCCTCAAGTGACCAATTTTTTTCTTCTCTTAAAAGTTTTAATTGTTCGTGAAATCGATTTTTCAAATTTGAGCACTTCCTTTCATTTTTTGCTTGTTGTTTATATTATATTACTAATCTTGTTTGAATAATGCGATTATTTTGTCTAAATGATGAAATTTTATGGAAAAGGATAAAAAGGTATTTTATTCCAATTACCGGATAATTATTTGTTTTTATAATTAGAGGGTGATTCTTTGTTCAGATAGTTGTCATATGTTATAATTTAACATGACATTTACGTAGATATAGAAAGTAGGAAATGCTTGATGGCAAAAAAATATGAAGTAGGTGAAGTTGTAACCGGAAAAGTAACTGGAATTCAACCTTACGGGGCTTTTGTTGCTTTGGACGACCAAACACAAGGGCTTGTTCATATATCGGAAATCACATACGGTTTTGTAAAAGATGTATCCGATTATTTAAAAGTAGGGGACGAAATTTTAGTAAAGATTTTAGATGTTGATGAGAATAATGAGAAAATAAGTTTATCAACTCGTGCGTTGCAAGTAGCACCAATTCAAAAGAAAAAAGAACAACCAAGAAAAACATTACAAGATCGCGTAGACGAAGATGACGCAAATGGTTTTAAATCCTTAAGGGACAAACTACAAGATTGGATTGAACAATCGGGTCATTAAAAATAAAAAGATGTATGGCAAAAAGCCATGCATCTTTTTATTTTTTATTTTACGAATCTTTTTTTAGTTTTCTAAGACGGTATTGTAAATTTTGTCTGCTCATACCTAAAGCTTGAGCTGTTTTTGTTATATTCCCCTCAAAAATATTTAACACGTTTTGGATATAATAATTTTCTGCCTCTCGCATATAGTCTTCTAGTGGTAGTAATTCTTGATTTGGTTGAACGATAAAAAAGTCAGGATTTCGAATATGTTCATTCGCTTGTTGAACTTTGAAACGAAAATGTAATGGCAACATTTCAAGAGTAACAATTTTCTCATTCATCATCATAGAAGTAATCTCATCTAATAAAAGCTCAAGTTCTTTTAAATTCCCTGGCCAATCGTATTGTAAAAAATATTGCATTACCTCATCAGAGATACCTTCAATATTTGAAGCAAATCGTTCTCGAAGACGACTAAAATAATCTGTAACAAAAGGTTGAATATCATCTTTTCTAGCCCGCAATGGAGGTATAGTTATCGTTAGGGAAGCAAAATAATAGTATAGGTCCTTTAATAATTTACCATTACTTATTAAATCAATTGGATCATCGCCAATACTCCCGATAATCAAATGTTTCCCGGCAGGTAACTTGTTTAATATATCAATGAGCTTTTGTTGAATAGGCAATGATAAATATTCAATCCGATCAAAGAACAGTGTATAACTTTTTTCTGTCTTTAAATAATTTTGTAATTTATCAAGTGTGGCTTGAGGATTTCTTCTACTAAAAAGAGTAACAAATTCATCATTTATGGGATTTAGTTCATTATGAATACTTTCTGCAACTAAATGCTTACCTGTTCCAGATTCACCTATTAATAATACAGGGATACGAGCTTTTGCGGCCTTTTTTGCGTTATTGATTACATTCTTCATTTGTTCAGATGCTACAGAGAACATTTCAAAGTTTAAAGGCTCCCCATAACGTCTTAAAGGTTGATAGATAAGTTTTTCCAATGATGTGATATCCCTGGCAAATTCGATGGCACCTTTTATTTCATTATTTTCTATTATTGGAAAGGTGTCATTTATCGTTGTGATTTCGTGACCATCTTTATTCCAATAGGTTTGTTTTACATTCAGCACTTTTTGTCCAGTTTGTAGAACTCTTAATAATGTACTTTCACTTTGATTGAAGGTGAAAATATCCAGTATAGAACGGTCTGAAATGTCTTCAATTTTGTACCCTTCAATTTCTTTCATTTTATTATTGTACAAAATGGTATATCCATTGCGGTCAATGGCGTGTATACCAACAGATACGTGGTCTATTGCAAATTCATAAAACTTTTTTAATATATTATCTTCTTTTGTCAACTGCTTCACCTCAAAAATTTCGAACATTTTTAGAAAAATTCGCTTGATTTACGCAACAATATTTTGCATTATTATATATGGAAATGGGTATTTACTGCAAATATTTTTTGCACTTATGATATTTGGAGAAAAAACGCAATCTAAACGTAATGATGAAGGAGGTTTTAATCCATGATTCCGTACAAATCTGAGCCATTAACGAACTTTAATATTGAAGCAAATCAAAAGGCTTATTTAGAAGCGCTTAAAAAAGTTGAAAGTGAACTTGGACAAGAATACCCTTTAATAATAGGTGGAGAAAGAATCACTACTGAACAAAAAATTACTTCATATAATCCATCTAATAAAAAAGAAGTTGTGGGGCATGTATCTAAAGCGAGTCAAGATTTAGCTGAAAAAGCAATGCAAGTAGCAGATTCGACTTTTAACAAATGGAAAAAAGTAAATCCTGTTGTACGAGCAGAAGTATTATTTAAGGCTGCGGCAATAACACGTCGCCGAAAATTTGAGTTAGCGGCTTGGATGACTAAGGAAGCAGGGAAACCGTGGATTCAGGCTGATGCAGACGTTGCAGAAGGTATTGATTTCTTAGAATACTATGGTCGCCAAATGTTAGAACTTGCTGAAGGGAAGCCTTTAAATCAAAACCCGGGTGAAATTAACAAATACTCTTACATTCCTTTAGGGGTTGGAGTTGTCATATCACCTTGGAACTTCCCGTTTGCTATCATGGTAGGTACAACGGTAGCAGCAGTAGTGACGGGGAATACCGTTTTATTAAAACCTGCTTCAACAACTCCTGTAATTGCGTATAAATTTATGGAGATTCTTGAACAAGCAGGATTACCAGCAGGTGTTGTAAACTATATCCCTGGATCTGGCTCGGAAGTGGGAGATTACTTAGTAGATCATCCACGTACACGTTTTATTAGCTTCACAGGTTCTCGTGATGTAGGTTTACGTATTAATCAACGTGCATCCGTATTAAATGAAGGTCAAATCTGGATTAAACGTGTAATTGCTGAAATGGGTGGTAAAGATACAATCGTTGTCGATGATGATGCAGACTTTGAATTAGCTGCCCAATCAATTGTTACGAGTGCGTTTGGATTTAGTGGACAAAAATGTTCTGCTTGCTCACGTGCAGTAATTGTTGGCGATCAAGCATACGAAACTGTATTAAAACGTGTAGAAGAATTAACAAAAGAAATTATTGTTGGAGATCCATCCAACATCGAAACATATATGGGACCTGTTAATGATGAAGGGGCATTTAAGAAAATTACGGAATACATTGAAATTGGTAAAGGTGAAGGACGCTTAATAACAGGTGGAACTGCTGATGATTCAAAAGGTTACTTTATCCAACCAACTGTATTCGCAGATGTAGATTCAAATGCTCGTATAATGCAAGAAGAGATTTTTGGTCCTGTATTGGCATTAACGAAAGCCAACAGTTTTGATGAAGCAATTAATATTGCGAATAATACTGTATATGGTTTAACGGGTGCGGTATTATCTAATAATCGTTTCCATTTAGAAAAAGCTCGTGAAGATTTCCATGTTGGAAACTTATATTTAAACCGTGGATGTACTGGTGCAACAGTTGGATATCAACCATTTGGTGGATTTAACATGTCGGGGACAGATTCAAAAGCTGGTGGTCCAGACTATTTAACACTACACATGCAGGCAAAATCAGTATCAGAATTGTTGTAAATTCTGAACTGAAAACAAAAGCAGACGTGACGTAATGACGGCGTCTGTTTTTTTACAGAATATACAGGAAAAATATTCTTAGTATAATTTCATTTTTTATAAATAATTTAAAATTTCCAAACATCATAGAGACACACACATATTTAACCATTTCTTTTATAAAGTATGATACAATGTTTGCAAATAAATAATTACCATTAAATTTAAAGAGGCGAAATAGATGGCTGAAAATTTAAATCTATTTACATCTACACAAGATGTAATCAAAGATGCGTTAAATAAACTTGGTTACGATGAAGCAATGTATGAATTATTAAAGGAACCACTTCGTATGTTACATGTACGTATTCCTGTAAAGATGGATGATGGTACAACAAAAGTATTTACAGGATATCGTGCACAACATAGCGATGCGGTTGGTCCTACAAAAGGTGGAGTACGTTTCCACCCAATGGTTAGTGAGGAAGAAGTAAAGGCGCTTTCCATGTGGATGACATTAAAATGCGGTATTGTCGATTTACCATATGGCGGAGGTAAAGGTGGTATCATTTGTGACCCACGTCAAATGTCTATGGGTGAGCTTGAACGATTAAGTCGTGGTTATGTTCGAGCAATTAGTCAAATCGTTGGACCAACAAAAGATATTCCTGCTCCAGACGTATTTACAAACGCGCAAATCATGGCTTGGATGATGGACGAATATAGCCGTATGGATGAGTTTAATTCACCAGGATTCATTACAGGTAAACCAATCGTCCTTGGAGGTTCTCAAGGTCGTGACCGTGCTACTGCAGAAGGTGTTACGATTGTGATTCAAGAAGCAGCGAAAAAACGTAACATCGATATTAAAGGAGCACGTGTTGTTATCCAAGGTTTTGGTAACGCTGGTAGTTTCTTAGCGAAGTTTATGAGTGATCTAGGCGCAAAAGTTATCGGTATTTCAGATGCTTACGGTGCGTTACATGATCCAAATGGGTTAGATATTGATTATTTATTAGATCGTCGTGATAGTTTTGGTACAGTAACAACTTTATTTGAAAATACAATTACAAACCAAGAATTACTAGAACTAGATTGTGATATTCTTGTACCTGCAGCAATTGAAAACCAAATTACTGCTGAAAACGCACATAATATTAAAGCAAATATTGTGGTGGAAGCAGCAAATGGTCCAACGACTGCAGAAGCAACAAAAATTTTAACTGAGCGCGGCATTTTACTTGTTCCAGACGTATTAGCATCTGCTGGTGGTGTAACTGTATCTTACTTTGAGTGGGTACAAAACAACCAAGGATACTACTGGACTGCAGAAGAAGTAGCAGAGAAATTACACAAAAAAATGGTTGCTGCTTTCGAAAATGTATATACAACAGCAACAACACGCAACATTAATATGCGTCTAGCAGCTTATATGGTGGGTGTTCGTCGTACTGCCGAAGCTTCTCGTTTCCGTGGTTGGGTATAATTAAGATAAAATGAGCTATGTAAGGGAATACTCCTTACATAGCTTTTTTGTTAGTTCATAACAAATGAAATTGAGGCCAAATAGTGTTTTAGGCTAGACTGAGTCAAGAAGGGGAGTCAATAGTGAATACATTTTCATTTTATAACCCAGTACGTTTACATTTTGGGAAAGATCAAATTAGTCAACTTGAAGTAGAATTACCTCAATATGGTCATAATATTTTAATTGTTTATGGTGGAGGAAGTATTAAGAAGAATGGTTTGTATGATGATGTCATGGCAATTCTCAACAAATTAAATATGAACGTTTTTGAATTAAGTGGCGTTGAGCCAAATCCTCGTGTGGAAACAGCTAGAAAAGGTATCGAAATATGTAAAAAGGAATCCATTGATTTTATCTTAGCTATCGGTGGCGGCTCAGTTATTGATTGCTCAAAATTAATTGCAGCAGGTGCTAAAGTAGATGAAGATGCTTGGAACATTGTAATAAAGAAAACGAATGTTATAGATGCGTTACCTTTAGGGACAATATTAACTCTAGCCGCAACTGGTTCAGAGATGAATTCGGGCTCAGTTATTTCTAACGAAGAAACAAAAGAAAAATATGGTTGGGGACATCCAGCAGTGTTTCCAAAGTTTTCAATACTAGATCCAACGTATACTTTTACTGTACCAAAGGATCATACAGTATACGGAATTGTGGATATTATGTCGCATGTGTTTGAACAATATTTCCACGATGCTACGAACACACCAATCACGGACGAAATGTGTGAAGGTGTTTTACGAACTGTGATTAATACAGCACCAAAATTAATTGAAGACCTCGAAAATTACGAGCTGCGTGAAACAATTTTACTTGCTGGAACAATTGGATTAAATAGCTTCTTATCTATGGGTTCTCGAGGTGATTGGGCAACTCATAATATCGAACATTCCGTTTCGGCGGTTTATGATATTCCACATGGGGGAGGACTAGCTATCCTATTCCCGAATTGGATGCGCCATAACGTTTCTGTTAATCCTGAGCGTTTCGCAAGACTGGCAACACGTGTGTTTAATGTTAATCCTGAAGGAAAAACAGTTGAAGAGGTAGCTTTAGAAGGCATTGACCGTTTAAGTGAATTTTGGACATCAATTGGTGCACCAAGTCGCCTAAGTGATTATGATATTGATGATTCACAACTTGAAACATTAGTTGAAAAATCAATGGTTAATGGACCATTTGGAAGATTTAAAGAGTTACAAGCAGAGGATGTTCGTACGATTTTAAAGATGTCTTTATAAGAGCTGAATAAACTCAAGTAAGAAAAAGCAATCATGTATTATACCATGATTGCTTCAGATTGTCGACAAAAGGCTTTCAGAATGGTCTCATTCTGAAAGCCTTTTGTGATTTTTCTGGATTTTTGGATATTATATCGATTTATTTTAAGCAAAAACATTCCTCGGGTATTATCATTTATGCCATTTATGGAGCTTGCCAAGTCCAATTGGCAAGCTTCTTTAAATTCATGGCAGCAAAAGTAAGCATCGCCTGCATGGACAATTTTTTAATCCCACGTAGGGTTGTCCATCGCATACCATGCTTTTCTTTCGCATCCGCAAAGACACGTTCAATCGTTTCTTTACGTCTCGCATAGATTTGTTTGATATGGTTTTGATGACGAAGATGGTCCGCTTCCTCAACATAATGAGCCCAAATATGTCGTTCTATAACTTTTCGGTGGTCCTTACTGCTCGTACATTGGGTAAGTAAAGGACACGTTGCACATTGAGTAGGGTTCGATTTATATTGACGTTTCCCATCTTTAGTCGTTGTCGAATAGTTTAAGATTTGCCCTTCCGGACAAAGATAGCAATCATAGTACTCATCATACACATACTCATGTTTGCGCAAAAATCCGTCTTTCGTTTTTGGTCGTGTATAAGGAAGTGCTGGTTGAATATCCTGTTCAAATAAGAATTTCGTAATAGCTGGTGTTTTGTACGCAGCATCAGCCGCAACAGCAAGTGGTTTTTTCACTTTTTCCATGATCTTTTCAACAAGAGGTTGTAGCATATGACTATCGTGAACATTACCAGGTGTTACAAGCGTTCCAAGTATAAATCCATAACGATCCGCAGCAGCATGAAAAGAATACGCAAACTGTTTTGTTCGTTCATCTTTCACATAGTAACCACTCTCTGGATCGGTTGTGCTTTCTTTGATTTCCTTCATTTCTTCTTTTTCAAACTTTTCTGGAGGGAACGGCTTTTTCCCATGATTCACACGGTCTTGGTTGAGTTCTTCTTGTAACTTCGCCTCATACGCACGCGTTTCTTTACGGACCATTTTCTTTTCGAATTTGCGTTTATTCGCACTCGCCTTCACATGAGTAGAATCAACGAAAACATGGTCCGGACTCAACAAGCCTTTATCTGTAATTTCTTTGAGGATTCGATAGAAAATCTGTTCAAAGATATCTGTGTCTTGAAAACGACGGACATAGTTTTTCCCGAAGGTTGAAAAGTGAGGTACTTCTGTATGGAAGCCAAATCCTAAAAACCAACGATAAGCCATATTTGTCTCAATTTCTTTGATAGTTTGACGCATCGAACGAATCCCAAATACATATTGAACAAAGGTCATTTTAATTAAAACGACCGGGTCAATACTGGGTCTACCTAATGTAGAATATAGTGGTTCTACCAGTGGATAGATGAAAGAAAAATCAATGGCCGCTTCGAGCTTTCTTACAAGATGGTTTTGTGGTACAAGTTGGTCAATCGTAATCATCTCAATTTGATCGCGTTCGTTTCCTTGATTTTTCGTCATCATATCCATTCACCTCAATGTTTATTTAGCAAGTAGTTGATTGTAGTGCAGGTGGCGACTCCTGCGGGAAAAGCGTGACGGCCGATACCCCGCAGGAGCGAAGAATGAGTGACGAGGAGGATTGGCCCACGCCCGCGGAAAGCGTCCACCGAAACGGAAATCAACTGACTCTATTCCTAAGACTATTAATTATATTTTAAAAGAAAAAAGACTGTAGGCAAACTCGAAATTTATCGAGTTTGTCTACAGTCTGAAGCAATCATGTATTATACCATGATTGCTTTTTTATTGGTTCAGCTATTCATAATTAATTTCCTTACTCATTAGAATCCTGTTTCTTTTCTGCTAAATGATGTTCCCAATTAGTAACTTCATCTTCTTCATCAAATAATAGTGAAACTTTCGTAACCCCTTTTTGACTCATAATCATTTCGACTAAATGATCTCGAACATCATCTAAAAAGGCTAGGGAGAGATTAGGGTCTGTTTCTGCAACAACTGTTACATGAAGAAATTCTCCTTCTTTAATTACTTCTAATCGACGGATATCCGTTACGTGTGGATCTTCCATCACTAAGTTACCTATATGAATTTGCATTTCTTCATCAGTTTCCCCAATGACACCACGAGCATTATCAAGAAATACTCTACCAACTACATAGAACATCATTATTCCGATAATCATGGAAACCAAACCTTCTAATGCTGACCAACCTGTAAAATAGGCAATGACAATCGCTAGAAAGGCAAGGATGTTACCGGATGTTGCTACTAAGTCTTCCATCCAAACAAGTTTCGTAGCAGGCTTTGCTCGATTTAAATACGCAACAGACTTTGGTACGGCTAAGAAACCCTTATTCTCAACTCCCACTTCATGCAGTACTTCTTGTGCCGCTTTATGCAATACAGTTCCTTCTAATATAATACCTATTGACAACACTCCAAGAGCGATCAGTACGCCTCCAGACTCTTCAGTTGGATGAATAAAATGATGCCATCCTTCTTTTATTGTTTCATATGACAGGATTGCTACAATTAAAACTGCACCTAAACAAACAAGATTTACAACACGCCCAAAACCATTGGGGAATTTTGCAGTAGGGGCTTTTTTCGATAAAGCCGAGCCAATAAAGACGAAGAATTGGTTTGCAGCATCACCAAGGGAGTGCATCATCTCTGCGAACATTGCTACGTTACCTGTAAAAAAATAGGCAACACCTTTAATTATTCCTAAAAATAAGTTAACAAGTGCTGCTATAAGAGAGGGTTTATTTCCACCCTTTATTAGTTTAAATATTTCGCCCATGTTTGTTCCTCCAATTTTAGCCTAAGTTTTCTATCTCAATTTTGTGTACATAAGGTAGTGTGTGCAAAGTAGTGTAAATTGAAATAGTATCTTTTTTATATAATGTGGAAAATTTAATATCGACTTCAAATAAGACCTGTTCTGTTGATACGGGTATATCTTTAATACGTATATGTTCAATATACATTTCATTTTGCTTCATAAAAGTAAGGAGGTTTTGAATATTTTCTTCCTTTGACAATCTTGCCCTTAACGATAGTTCTTTCATGCGTAAACGTTTTGGACCTATTTTGGACAAGAATGGTGCAATCAATTCAATTCCGATTACAACAATCACAACTGTTGCAAAAGCCTCGATATAAAAACCAGCTCCGACTGCGATTCCAATTCCTGCAGCACCCCATATCATCGCGGCAGTAGTTAAGCCTGTGATACTATCGTTTCCTTTTCGTAATATGACACCAGCACCTAAAAATCCAATACCACTGACAATTTGTGCTGCTAAACGTAGTGGATCCATTGTAATATTAATATCATCCCGAGGAGGAGTACTATACGCTGCTTCAATTGAAATGATTGTAAGTAAACAACTGAATGTCGCAATTACTAAGCTAGTTTTTAATCCAACAGGTTTCTTTTTCAGTTCCCGTTCAATCCCTATAATTAAGCTCAAAGTAGCAGCAATCACAAGTTTAATAACCACTTCATATGAGAATGGTTCATTAAGTATAGTAATATTCAATTGTTGTTGTACCCCCTTTTTAATGATTGAATTCCACTGCCTATTTGTGACAAAATAGAAATATATATACTATTTTATAAATATAGCAAAAATAATATAATGGGGTTATAAAAAAATGGAAAAACCTAAAATACACCCATATATACCTATTCTTATTGGTGTTATCTCAATTTCTTTATCTGCAATTATTGTTAAATTAACGGAAGCGCATAGTAGTGTTATTGCGTTTTATAGAATGTTATTTTCTATACTAATTATGAGTCCCTTATTTTTTTCGAAATATGTAAATGAAATTAAAATACTTTCAAAAAAAGATTGGCTCTTTTCTTCCGTAGCAGGAATCTTTTTAGCATTTCATTTTATTCTATGGTTTGAATCACTAAATTACACATCAGTAGCAAGTTCAACTGTTCTCGTAACATTACAACCTTTATTTGCTTTTATTGGAACATATCTATTTTTTAAAGAGAAAATTACAATAAAAACAATTGCTTCTGGATCGATTGCGGTTTTAGGAAGTTTCTTGATTAGCTGGGGAGATTTTAGAGTAAGTGGTAGTGCATTATATGGAGATATCCTCGCTTTAATTGCATGTGCATTAATTACAGGTTATTTACTATTTGGACAAGATGTACGAAAACGTATTTCCCTCATTACTTATACAATGGTTGTTTATTCGATAAGTACGGTTTGTTTATTCTTTTACGTATTAATAACAGGGGAATCTTTTGGTCCATATCCGACAATGGATTGGGTTTGGTTCTTGCTTTTAGCTATTATTCCGAACCTTCTTGGTCATACTCTTTTCAATTGGGCAGTTAAATGGGTAAGTACTAATGTTATTTCGGTAGCTGTGTTATTTGAACCTATCGGTGCTTCTATCCTTGCTTATTTTATTTTTTCAGAAAAGTTGATGACTACACAAATTATAGGTGGAGTAACAGTTATAATAGGTATTATGCTGTTTATAATAGATTTGAAAATTTTAAAAGGTTTTTTGAAAAAAGTACTTGATTAAGCATTTAATCTGATGTATATTATTACTTGTCCTTAACGACAAACAAAACTTTTAAGAGTAAAGTTCTAAGTTGAGGATAAGTTTTTCAACGATAACGATATAAAAAGTAATTGACTAATTTCGAAAGTAATGATATTATATAAGAGTTGCTTTTGAAAAAGTGAATAAATAAGTGAAGTGATGATGGCAAAGAGGTCACACCCGTTCCCATACCGAACACGGAAGTTAAGCTCTTTAGCGCCGATGGTAGTTGGGGGCTTCCCCCTGTGAGAGTAGGACGTTGCTTCGCTTATATACCCAGGAGGATTAGCTCAGCTGGGAGAGCACCTGCCTTACAAGCAGGGGGTCGGCGGTTCGAGCCCGTCATCCTCCACCATAAATTGCCGGTGTAGCTCAGTTGGTAGAGCAACTGACTTGTAATCAGTAGGTCGTGGGTTCGACTCCTATCGCCGGCACCATTTGTACGAGCCATTAGCTCAGTGGTAGAGCATCTGACTTTTAATCAGAGGGTCGAAGGTTCAAGTCCTTCATGGCTCACCAGTTTTATATGCGGGTGTGGCGGAATTGGCAGACGCACTAGACTTAGGATCTAGCGCCGCAAGGCGTGGGGGTTCGACTCCCTTCACCCGCACCATTTAAATAAATTATAATTTTAAGCACATGCGGAAGTAGTTCAGTGGTAGAACACCACCTTGCCAAGGTGGGGGTCGCGGGTTCGAACCCCGTCTTCCGCTCCAAATGTGCCGGGGTGGCGGAACTGGCAGACGCACAGGACTTAAAATCCTGCGGTAGGTGACTACCGTACCGGTTCGATTCCGGTCCTCGGCACCATTTTGCAAATCATAATATAAAATTTTTATTTGGGGCCTTAGCTCAGCTGGGAGAGCGCCTGCCTTGCACGCAGGAGGTCAGCGGTTCGATCCCGCTAGGCTCCACCAAATAAATTAATAATTTGGCGGCGTAGCTCAGCTGGCTAGAGCGTACGGTTCATACCCGTAAGGTCGGGGGTTCGATCCCCTCTGCCGCCATCTTTAGGACCTTTAGCTCAGTTGGTTAGAGCAGACGGCTCATAACCGTCCGGTCGCAGGTTCGAGTCCTGCAAGGTCCACCAATCGTCATAACACGGAGGAATACCCAAGTCCGGCTGAAGGGATCGGTCTTGAAAACCGACAGGCGGGTTAAACCGCGCGGGGGTTCGAATCCCTCTTCCTCCGCCATTCTTTATATGGTACAATGAAGTGTAAGTAAATTAATAATATTATCGCGGGGTGGAGCACGAACGAATAATCTTCGTAGCAAAACTTCAGCGTAACGATTTCGCAAGCTTCTTGAATTTACTAAACGAAATCGTGACGGTTCGATAATAGTTAATGCGTAAGTTTTTATTATATTTCTAACAATAACATTATCGCGGGGTGGAGCAGTTCGGTAGCTCGTCGGGCTCATAACCCGAAGGTCACAGGTTCAAATCCTGTCCCCGCAACCAAGGTCCCGTGGTGTAGCGGTTAACATGCCTGCCTGTCACGCAGGAGATCGCCGGTTCGATCCCGGTCGGGACCGCCATTAATTAATGGGTCGATAGCTCAGTTGGTAGAGCATTTGACTGAAGCTCAAAGTGTCGGCGGTTCGATTCCGTCTCGACCCACCATTAATGCGGGTGTAGTTTAATGGTAAAACCTCAGCCTTCCAAGCTGATGTCGTGGGTTCGATTCCCATCACCCGCTCCAATATACTTGGGCCTATAGCTCAGCTGGTTAGAGCGCACGCCTGATAAGCGTGAGGTCGATGGTTCAAGTCCATTTAGGCCCACCATGTAAATATTCCGAAGTAGCTCAGTGGTAGAGCAACCGGCTGTTAACCGGTTGGTCGTAGGTTCGAGTCCTACCTTCGGAGCCATAAGGGGAAGTACTCAAGAGGCTGAAGAGGCGCCCCTGCTAAGGGTGTAGGTCGGGTAACCGGCGCGAGGGTTCAAATCCCTCCTTCTCCGCCATACATAGTTAGGCCCGTTGGTCAAGTGGTTAAGACACCGCCCTTTCACGGCGGTAACACGGGTTCGAATCCCGTACGGGTCATAAAATTTTTCAAAATATATTTTTGGAAAATGGACTTGAAAATATCTTTAAATGTGATATTATAAATCTTGTCCAAAAAAATAATAGTCTAGTGATGATGGCAAAGAGGTCACACCCGTTCCCATACCGAACACGGAAGTTAAGCTCTTTAGCGCCGATGGTAGTTGGGGGCTTCCCCCTGTGAGAGTAGGACGTTGCTAGGCATATTACCCAGGAGGATTAGCTCAGCTGGGAGAGCACCTGCCTTACAAGCAGGGGGTCGGCGGTTCGAGCCCGTCATCCTCCACCATATTTTGCCGGTGTAGCTCAATTGGTAGAGCAACTGACTTGTAATCAGTAGGTTGAGGGTTCAAGTCCTTTCGCCGGCACCATTTGTACGAGCCATTAGCTCAGTGGTAGAGCATCTGACTTTTAATCAGAGGGTCGAAGGTTCAAGTCCTTCATGGCTCACCAGTTTTATATGCGGGTGTGGCGGAATTGGCAGACGCACTAGACTTAGGATCTAGCGCCGCAAGGCGTGGGGGTTCGACTCCCTTCACCCGCACCATTTAATTAAATTATAATTTTTAAGCACATGCGGAAGTAGTTCAGTGGTAGAACACCACCTTGCCAAGGTGGGGGTCGCGGGTTCGAACCCCGTCTTCCGCTCCAAATGTGCCGGGGTGGCGGAACTGGCAGACGCACAGGACTTAAAATCCTGCGGTAGGTGACTACCGTACCGGTTCGATTCCGGTCCTCGGCACCATTTATATGCGCCCGTAGCTCAATTGGATAGAGCGTCTGACTACGGATCAGAAGGTTGTGGGTTCGACTCCTGCCGGGCGCGCCATATATATACGAGAAGTAGCTCAGCTTGGTAGAGCACTTGGTTTGGGACCAAGGGGTCGCAGGTTCGAATCCTGTCTTCTCGACCATTTCAATTGGGGCCTTAGCTCAGCTGGGAGAGCGCCTGCCTTGCACGCAGGAGGTCAGCGGTTCGATCCCGCTAGGCTCCACCAATATAAAACTAACTTTTCTTCATAAATTATCTTGATAAAGCAATCTTATTAAAATAATTTACTTGAAGATTTATTTTTAATTATAAGAATTAATATTTAATATAATGGGGCCTTAGCTCAGCTGGGAGAGCGCCTGCCTTGCACGCAGGAGGTCAGCGGTTCGATCCCGCTAGGCTCCACCAAATAAATTAATAATTTGGCGGCGTAGCTCAGCTGGCTAGAGCGTACGGTTCATACCCGTAAGGTCGGGGGTTCGATCCCCTCTGCCGCCATCTTTAGGACCTTTAGCTCAGTTGGTTAGAGCAGACGGCTCATAACCGTCCGGTCGCAGGTTCGAGTCCTGCAAGGTCCACCAATCGTCATAACACGGAGGAATACCCAAGTCCGGCTGAAGGGATCGGTCTTGAAAACCGACAGGCGGGTTAAACCGCGCGGGGGTTCGAATCCCTCTTCCTCCGCCATTCTTTATATGGTACAATGAAGTGTAAGTAAATTAATAATATTATCGCGGGGTGGAGCACGAACGAATAATCTTCGTAGCAAAACTTCAGCGTAACGATTTCGCAAGCTTCTTGAATTTACTAAACGAAATCGTGACGGTTCGATAATAGTTAATGCGTAAGTTTTTATTATATTTCTAACAATAACATTATCGCGGGGTGGAGCAGTTCGGTAGCTCGTCGGGCTCATAACCCGAAGGTCACAGGTTCAAATCCTGTCCCCGCAACCAAGGTCCCGTGGTGTAGCGGTTAACATGCCTGCCTGTCACGCAGGAGATCGCCGGTTCGATCCCGGTCGGGACCGCCATTAATTAATGGGTCGATAGCTCAGTTGGTAGAGCATTTGACTGAAGCTCAAAGTGTCGGCGGTTCGATTCCGTCTCGACCCACCATTAATGCGGGTGTAGTTTAATGGTAAAACCTCAGCCTTCCAAGCTGATGTCGTGGGTTCGATTCCCATCACCCGCTCCAATATACTTGGGCCTATAGCTCAGCTGGTTAGAGCGCACGCCTGATAAGCGTGAGGTCGATGGTTCAAGTCCATTTAGGCCCACCATGTAAATATTCCGAAGTAGCTCAGTGGTAGAGCAACCGGCTGTTAACCGGTTGGTCGTAGGTTCGAGTCCTACCTTCGGAGCCATAAGGGGAAGTACTCAAGAGGCTGAAGAGGCGCCCCTGCTAAGGGTGTAGGTCGGGTAACCGGCGCGAGGGTTCAAATCCCTCCTTCTCCGCCATACATAGTTAGGCCCGTTGGTCAAGTGGTTAAGACACCGCCCTTTCACGGCGGTAACACGGGTTCGAATCCCGTACGGGTCATTCAAAACACACTCAAGATTGTTAAACAACTTGAGTGTGTTTTTTTATTTTATAAGATTTAATTAAACTATTTTATCTATATTTATGGTGAAGAAGCGAACAAAATATTATTATCAAAATGCTCATAACTATTAAATGAGGTGATGAACAAATGGAAATAATTGATTTGCATTGTGATGTTTTAGAAAAACTTTCTAGGTTGGAGGATGTGCAGTTTCGTAACGATTCCCGATTACATGCTAGCCTAGAAAATTTACAAAGAGGTAACGTGAAAGTCCAAATATTTGCGATTTTTATTGAACCACACATCCCACAAGAACAGAAATTTACTGAAGCGTTGAGACAAGTAGAAGCATTTCAAACTAAAGTATTAAATGAACCAGAGATGGTCCATATTACAAATTGGAAGCAATTAAACGAGCTACAGGATGGGCAAATAGGAGCAGTGTTAAGCTTAGAGGGATGTGATTGTATTGGCGATGATCTCTATAAGTTGAAATTGTTATTAGATGCTGGTGTAAAATTAGTAGGCTTAACTTGGAATTATGAAAATGCTGTTGGATATGGTGCATCAGAATCTCCTGATAAAGGACTAAAACCATTTGCAAAACAAGTAATTGAATTGCTGAATGAACACGATGTCATTATTGATGTTGCTCACTTAAATAAACAAGGCTTTGATGACTTACTTCCATTAGCCAAACATTTAATTGCTAGTCATTGTAATGCAAGAGCTCTATGTGACCATCCAAGGAATTTAAGCGATGATCAAATAAAACAGCTAGTTCAACATGGGGGACGAATCCATGTAGTTTTTTATCCGCCTTTTGTTAAGAAGAGTAAAGAGGTTACAACGATAGATGATTTAATAAAGCATATTACCCATATAGCAGCCCTCGTAGGTGTAGAACGTATTGGGTTTGGATCTGATTTTGATGGTATTGATTTAACTGTTGAACAATTAACAAATGCTTCTGAATATCAAAATATCACAAGTGCACTATCTAAAACTTTTACACAAAGTGAAATTGAGACTATGGCAAGTAAAGGATTTTTGAAATATCTCTCGGAAATTGGAATGCGTTAGAGTTTTTTCCTAGCGCATTTTTTTAATGGATAAAATTACACTCAAAATACTCAAAGTCATGATTGCAATATTCTATATGCGACTTGGATGTTGTGATAGAATAGATAGTGAAAAGTTTTAGTTTATTTATTACAAGCAGATGAAGCATTTCTGTTATCTTTAAGGGAATATTAAACCCCATAAGTAAAACATCAACTCGTCCAAATGGGTCGAGTTGTATTTTATTGCTTTTTAACGGAGGGAAATTTCATGCATCAGAAGTGGCTACAATCCACTGAAGTAGAAGTAGGAAATATAAATAGAGCGCAAACCTTCTACATTGAAACAATAGAAGTAAGTCGACTATCAGCATTAGCATTTTTTGCTGCTGGTGAGCAGAAATATAAAGGAAAACGCTTTTTTTGGCAAAACCGTGAAAAAACATTAACATTGGTTGGACTCGGCCACGCTTACGTTATTAAAAATAATGCAGGTGATAATCGATTTGACCAAATTGAAGAAGAATGGCGAGAATTAACGAAAAATATAATTAAAGAAGAAAGCGAGCCACAACCAATTTTATTTGGAGGCTTTACCTTTGATCCGGAAAATACAAAAACTGGTGAATGGGATGGTTTCCCACAAAGTTTGTTTGCCGTTGCTACATATCAGCTTGTTATTCGTAATGACAAAGCATATATCAGTATTCATTTAGTAACAGATAAAGCAAATAGCCTACAAGAATTCGATGCAATGCGTGTGGAACGAGACCATTTAATTCACGCTGCGCAAGTGAAAGAATTGAAGACTTATGAAAAGCCAGTAATGACAAAATATATGGAATTAAAAAAGCAGGATTATTTACAATCTATTGAAAAAGTAACGTCCTTAATTAAAGATAAAAAGGCTGAAAAGGTTGTTATTGCAAGGTCATTAGAAATGGATTTTGCTGAGACCTTATCATCACCTCAAGTATTATCACATGTGATCAATGAGCAACCAGAAAGTTATTTATTTGGATTAGAACAAGATGAATTATTATTCTTTGGGGCATCACCGGAACGACTGGTTAAAGTGAAGAATGGATATGCTTATTCTTCTTGTGTGGCGGGTTCAATAAAACGAGGAAAAACAGCAGATGAAGATAAGCAGCTTGGGGAGAATTTATTAAATGATTCAAAAAATCTCGGGGAACATCGTTATGTGGTTGAAATGATTGCTGATACATTCGAAAAAAATTGTACCGAATTCAAAGTGCCGAAACATCCGAAGCTTTTAAAAATTCGTGATATCCAGCATTTATATACACCAGTTGAAGGAAAATTGAAGCCAAATGCGACAATATTACAGCTTGTGAAAGATTTACATCCAACACCAGCTTTAGGTGGCGTTCCTCGTGAAGGTGCATTGTCAATTATTCGAAAATATGAAACGATGAATCGCGGTTTATATGCAGCTCCTATTGGATGGTTGGATGCAGAAGGAAATGGTGAATTTGCTGTTGCGATTCGTTCAGCGGCACTTATTAAGGATAAGGCTTATTTATATGCTGGTGGCGGTATTGTAGCAGACTCAGAGCCAGTTTCCGAATATGAAGAGACTTTAGTTAAATTCCGTCCAATGATTCGAGCTTTAGGAGGACAACTGAGTGAGTGAGCGTGAAATTTTATCCCAATATGTTTATAAAATGGTTGCATCATTAATTCAAAATGGCGTAAAAGATGTAGTTATTAGTCCTGGATCACGTTCTACACCACTTGCCTATGCTTTTGCATCTACTAAAAAAATAAAAACATATCGTCAAGTAGATGAACGTTCTGCAGCATTTTTTGCTCTTGGAATAGCGAAGGCAAAAGGACAACCTGTTGTATTATTATGTACTTCTGGTACCGCAGCAGCAAATTATTATCCTGCCATTGTTGAGGCAAAATATGCACGTATCCCTTTAATTGTGATAACGGCAGATCGCCCACATGAGTTACGTGAAGTAGGGGCGCCACAAGCCATTAATCAAATCCGATTATACGGTGAGCAAGTGAAATGGTCAGTGGAGTTTCCAATACCAGATGAAGCTCCACAAACATTACCATTTATCGAACGCCATATAGCACGTGGAGTGACGATAGCAAAAACATGTCCATTTGGTCCTGTTCACTTTAACGTACCTTTCCGTGAGCCATTATTAATTGATTTCCAAGAGGAATTAGTAGAAGGGAATTTTAAAAGTAGTTTTACTGGTCAATTAGTACCATCAAAAGAAGCTACGGACATGTTCACAGCTACTATCAATGAAACAATGAAAGGTTTTGTGATTATTGGTGAACTCGCATTAGGTACTGATTTACAACAATTGTGGTCCTTTATACGTAAACTAAAATGGCCAGTTTTAATTGAAAGCTTATCGAATATGCGCGGGAATGTACCTGAGGATTGTGAACAATATATCATCTCTACATATGATGCAATATTAAAAAATAAAGCATTCAAGGAAAAGGTGATACCTGATACGGTTATTCGCTTTGGTGCGCAACCCGTTTCGAAATTTTTATCGATCTTTTTAACGGAATCGATGCCAAAGAATTATATAGTCATCGATGAAGATCCGATGTTTAGAGATTCAACAGCAGTGTCCACACATTTTATCCATGCTAATATTGGTAGTTGGCTAGAAAACTTACAAATTGAAAATTCGATGGAATTTGGTTATTTTGCTGAGTGGCAAAAAGCTGAAGAAATTGCACGAAAACATATCCAATCCTATACAGAAGTTGAGACAGATGAAGGTGCAATTGTTCGTAATATCATTGAAAACCTTCCGAATAAAAGTGATTTATTTGTTAGTAGCAGTATGCCAATTCGCGATATCGATACATTCTTACTTCCAACTGAGAAAGATTTACAAGTCTTTGCAAATCGCGGAGCAAACGGAATTGATGGTGTCATGTCAACTGCCCTTGGATTTAGCCAAGGTAGAAATGATAGAGAGATGTTTTTATTAATTGGAGACTTAGCATTTTTACATGATGTGAATGCGTTAATTGCCACACGTTATCAGCAATGTCGTATTACTGTCATTGTATTGAATAATGATGGGGGAGGAATTTTCTCGTATCTTTCTCAATCAACTGTTGAACAATATTATGAAGACTTATTTGGCACACCAACTGCTCTTCAATTTGAAGAAGTTGCGAAAATGTATGATATGGAATATCTCCAAATTAAAGACTTCAATGAATTAGGGAAGTTCTTGGATAGTGAAAGAGAAAAGCCATTACGATTAGTTGAAATCTTTACGGATCGTGGTCAAAATGTAACCGCTCATCGAAATTTATGGCAACGTATTTCTGAGGAGTTAGAGCGATGATTGTAAGAGGCATAAATATCAATTTTCATTGCTGGAATGAAGAGGCGACAGATACGATAGTTTTGCTCCACGGCTTTACAGGAAGTGTTGCTACTTGGAATAAGGTTGCACAACTAATCCCGAATCACTATCGAATTGTAGCAGTCGATTTAATAGGACATGGCTTATCAGATGCACCAACCGAAGTAACAATGTACTCAATGGAAGAACAAGTAGAAGTTCTCCATGAACTATTTAAAGAGCTACATTTATCGAACTTCACATTACTTGGATACTCGTTAGGTGGACGTGTTGCATTATCATATGTTGCCAACTATCCAAATGAGGTAAATCATCTCATTTTAGAAAGTGCTTCACCAGGATTGAAAACAGAACAAGAACGTGAGGCACGCCGTATTTCAGATGAGAAATTAGCCGATGAAATATTGCAAAATGGCTTACAATCCTTTGTAGAAAAGTGGGAGAATATCCCTCTGTTCGAGTCTCAAAAAAAACTTCCCACAGAAGTACAGAAAAAAATCCGAGAAGAACGGTTATCTCAAAAGGAAATCGGCTTAGCGAATAGTTTACGTGGAATGGGTACAGGGGCACAAAAATCCCTTTGGACAAGTTTAAGCGACATTACCTTACCAGTTACATTGATTACAGGATCAATTGATGAGAAGTTCTGTAAAATCGCTCAGGAAATGGTGAAATTATTATCAAATGCAAATCATATAGAGATTCGTGATGTTGGACATGCAATTCATGTGGAAAATCCGACATTATTTGCTACAATAGTAAAGGATGTCTTAAAGAAAAAAGGGGGTAATTAAATGACTCGTGAATGGACTAGTTTACATACTTACGAAGATATTAAGTATGAGTTCTATAACGGTATTGCTAAAATTACGATTAATCGTCCAGAAGTACGCAATGCTTTCCGCCCAAAAACAGTTGAGGAAATGATTGATGCATTTTCTCGAGCGAGAGATGATAAAAATATTGGCGCAATCATCTTAACTGGTGAAGGTGAAAAAGCATTCTGTTCAGGTGGCGACCAAAAAGTTCGCGGCCATGGCGGATATGTAGGTGATGACGAAATTCCTCGTCTAAACGTATTAGATTTACAACGTTTAATTCGTGTAATTCCAAAACCAGTTGTAGCGATGGTAGCAGGATATGCAATTGGTGGAGGTCATGTATTACATGTAGTATGTGACTTATCAATTGCTGCAGACAATGCTATCTTCGGTCAAACTGGACCAAAAGTTGGTTCATTTGATGCAGGTTACGGTTCAGGCTATCTAGCACGTATCGTTGGTCATAAAAAAGCTCGTGAAATTTGGTACTTATGCCGTCAATATGATGCGCAACAAGCACTTGAAATGGGCTTAGTAAACACTGTAGTACCTTACGAACAACTGGAAGATGAAACAGTTAAATGGTGTGAAGAAATGCTTGAAATGTCACCAACTGCTCTTCGCTTCTTAAAAGCTGCTATGAACGCTGATACTGATGGATTAGCAGGTTTACAACAAATTGCTGGTGACGCTACACTTCTTTACTACACAACTGATGAAGCTAAAGAAGGTCGCGATGCGTTTAAAGAAAAACGTAAACCAGACTTTGGTCAATTCCCAAGATTCCCATAAAATAGTTACTAAACCGTTTCATATTTGTTGAGACGGTTTTTTTATTTAGTGTTATAGTAATAATTAGTAGCAATGTGTAAAAGTGTTTTTAATAATGTAGGAGCGGCATTAAATGGATCAATTACTTATCAATGCAACATCGAAAATAGATTATCAATCTCTTTTTAAGTTAAATACAGATGCTATCATAACACTAAATATTAATGGAATTATTTATGATGGAAACATTGCAGTAGAAAAATTAAGTGGCTATACACTTCAAGAAGTAATACATACAAGTATTTGGGACTATGTTGTTGAGGAAGATAAACAAGAGGTAATCGAATGTTTTGAACTTGCAATAAAAGGGAGTTCAAAAGAAAGTAAGTTTGTATTTATTCACAAAAATGGTGAGCATATTCCCTGTGTTGTGAAATTTATTCCAATGGAAGAAACTGCTATAGAAAATGGATTATTTCTAGTATTAAAAGATGTACGAGTTGTTGATTACTTATCTAGCATGTATCGTGAAAGCCAACTAAACTTTAAAATAATCGCAGAAAGTGTCCAAGATGTCATTATTCTAATGGACGACCAAAAAAACTATATATATATTTCTCCCTCCAGTAAAACAATGTTCGATTTTGATCCAAAGAGGGACTATTTTAATAAAGAACCTTTTTTTAACATCCATCCAGATTACCTTGAATTACTTGACCAATGCTTCAATAATGCTATCGAAAATGGTGTACCCTTTAGTATTACTTTAAAAGCTCTTCATATGACAAGAGGATGGATATGGACGCAACTTTCAGGAACTCCTGTTTTTGATAATGAAAGATTTAAACATATCGTTTTAGTAGCGAGAGACATTACATTGCAAAAAGAGAATGAAGAAAAATTAACATACTTAGCTTACCATGATTCTTTAACTGGTTTACCAAATCGACGTTATTTTGAAAAATGTTTAAGAGAAGCGATTGAGAAGTTAAATATGGAAGACAAATATTTTTCACTACTTTTCTTTGATATCGATGATTTTAAATATATTAACGATCGATGCGGCCATGAAACGGGTGACCAAGTAATAAAGGAGTTTGCAAAACGAGTACAAGCAATCGTAGGAACTGATGGGGTAGCATCAAGACTTGGTGGCGATGAATTTATTGTTATCTTAAAACATGTAAAGTCAGAGGTTGATGTTAAAAAGTTTATCTACAAGATTCAACAAGCGACAATGGAGACAATTGTTACGGATAAGAAAGAAATAACAATTACATCTAGCATTGGTGCTACCATTTGTACAACAAAATTCAAGGATATATCTTATTTTGTTAATCGTGCTGATGAGTCTTTATATAACGTGAAAGAAAAAGGGAAAAATAAATACCATATTAATTTTTCTTAAGAATCGAGAGGTGTCCAAAACGTAAAACTTTTTTGGACACCTTTTTACTTTCTTCATAACACAATCTTGAGTTAAAGTCAGCACTTACTGTTCTATATAGTGTTAAAATATTAGTGGAGGGATTAATATGTATCCGAATTGGATTTTACAAAGAGCTTTTCTAACTCCTAATCGGGTTGGTCTAATATTTAACGGTAATAGTTGGACATTTGAACAATTAAAACAGATTTCATTGAACAGAGCAGGGCAACTTGTAGCAAATGGCATTCGACAAAAACAACGAATTGCAGTATTAGGCCCAAGTCAACCTCGTCTAATATTTATGATGTATGGTTGTATGCATCTTCAATGTGAAATGGTCATGTTGAATCGAAAATTATCAAAATCAGAACTTGAATATCAAATACAAGATGCAGAAGTAGAAGTTGTATTAGTTGATGAAGCGGATATCGACTTACTACCAGAACATATTCAGAAACTTAACTTTTCTACTGTTGAAGAAAGTAATGCTATAGCTATTGATATAGCAGCTGATTGGCCAGTTGATCAAACTATAACAATTATGTATACTTCCGGCACAACTGGTTTTCCAAAAGGCGTACGTCAAACGGTTGGAAATCACCAATCAAGTGCATTATCTTCTGTTTTAAACATTGGTCTAACAGAAGAAGATGTATGGCTTTGTGCGCTTCCATTATTCCACATTAGTGGGTTTTCTATCCTTGTACGTTCATTACTATATGGAAATGCAGTGAAGCTATATGAAAAGTTTGATAAGGAAGGTGCCGTGCAGGATATTGCAGAAGGTAAAGTCACGCATATGTCTGTTGTTGCGGTAATGTTAGAAAGAATCTTACATGGTTTAGAAGAACATCAGTTAAAAGCTTCACCGAAGTTTAAAGTGATGCTCGCTGGAGGTGGACCTGTACCAAAGAAGTATCTAGAACGTGCACATAGCCTAGGTATCTCCCTATGCCAAACATATGGGATGACGGAGACTTCTTCTCAAACAGCCACACTAACTAATAAAGATGCACTTAGAAAATTGGGATCAGTGGGTAAGCCTTTATTCTTTAATCAAATTAAAATTGATTCAAAGGAACAAGGAAAAGAGGGAGAAATCCTTATTCGAGGTCCTCATGTAACGCCAGGCTATATTGGCCGTTTTACTGACAAAAGTCCAACAATTGATGGTTGGTTACATACTGGGGATATTGGTTATTTGGATGAAGAAGGATATATATATGTGGTAGACCGCCGTTCAGATTTAATAATTTCTGGTGGTGAAAATATATATCCTGCTGAAGTCGAAAATGTTTTGATGGGTCATGATGCTATTCGTGAAGCGGGTGTTTGTGGAATAGAAGATGAGGTTTGGGGACAAGTACCGATAGCGTTTATTGTTCTAAAATCTGATATTCGTGAGGAAGAACTTCAAAAATATTGTTTTGAAAAATTAGCGAAGTATAAGGTTCCTAAGAAATTCTATATTGTATCCGAATTACCACGGAATGGGTCTAATAAATTATTAAGAAGAAAGTTAAAAGATTTAATTTAGCGGTTGGGGGAAAACATAAAAAACAACATTTTTCTTAAGTGAAAATGTTGTTTTTTTGATGTAGAGAAAGTTGATTTCCATTCCGTGTGAACGCTTTCCGCGGGCACGGCCTCAACTAATTTTTGCCGTCTAACGCCGGCAAAAATGGATTTTCGGCTCGTGCTGTTCCCGCAGGAAGCTGTGCTCTGTAGCGAAAGGCGAATGCCGTCAGCTACACTCAGTCACACTCCATTTCAATCAACTTTTTCTGAAAAGTAGATTTTCAATACTAATAATTTACTTAATATTTTTGAAAATCACTTTTGTCCCAGCCTCAATATTAATTCAACGCTTCTTGTAAAGTCTCAATATTCTTTTTCATTAAAGTGAAATAAGTTTCGTTGTTGTTAATATCACTTTCTGTTAAAACGCTCAAATTATGAAGAGTAAGGGCTTTTGCTCCTACTTCATTTTGAATGATTGTTGATAGTTTTGAAGAGACATTTTGTTCGAATAAAACATATTTAATGTTTAATTCTTTTGCTAAATCAACAATTTCCATCAGTTCTTTTTGTGAAGGCTCGCTTTGAGAGTTAAGACCAGCAATGGCAACTTGCTCTAAACCATATTGACCAGCGATATAACCGAATGAAGCATGAGATACAAAGAATGTTTTGTTTGATGCACTAGCTGCCATTTTTTCAAAATCGGAATTTAATGAATCTAATTCCGAGATTAATTGATTATAGTTGTCGTTAAAGTATTCTTCTTGTTCTGGTAATGCGGTAATAAGTTCATTTTTAATTGATAGTGCTAAATCTTTTGCAATGATTGGTGATAACCAAACGTGGGGATCAATATCTCCGTGGTCGTGGTCGTCATGTTCTCCCTCGTGGTGGTCATGGTCTTCATGATGTTCTTCAACAGCAGATGTATGTAAATGTTCTTCAGCGATTGAATCAGCTGTTGCGATTAGTTTTACATTTTCCTTAGCTAGAGTCTTTTGAGCATTTTCAACAAACCCTTCTAATCCAAGTCCAATATAAAAGAAAAGGTCTGAATCTGCTAGAAGCATCATATCTTTTTGAGTCGGTTCAAAAGTATGTTCATTAGTACCAGGTGGGTAAATCGAAGAAACCTCTACAAAATCTCCACCAATTTCTTGTGTAAAATAACTTAAAGGATAAACGGTTGTATATATTTTAAGTTTATTAGAATCGTCTGCTGTTGTCGTTTTTTCTTCTGTAGTCGTACTGTTATTGCATGCTACTAAAACAAGTGATAATAGTGAAAATAACAACAAAATTGAAAACTTTTTCAATAATTTTCACACCTTTCTAAATAGTAATTATTACGATTTATATTTTTAACATTCTCAATAATACAGGAAGTTGAAAAAAAAGACAATAAAAAAAAGCCTTCGAATCTATTTTTTTTTCGAAGGCCATTTGTCAGGAACCGGATCAACTCCACCAGGATGCAAAGGATGACATTTTAAAATGCGCGTAACCGTTAGAATTAATCCCTTTATTGCACCATGTTTTTGAAAAGCTTCTAAACCGTAATGGGAACATGTAGGATAAAAACGGCAAGAAGGTGGCGTCATAGGCGAAATAAATTTACGGTAAAACTGTATTAACCAAATAAAAAAATATTTCATTTGTCTTTTAACTCCTCATGAGTTTGCAGACTTTGTTCTGGTTTTGGATCAACTGTTTGAGTAAAAAATCCTTTTTTCTTTTTCTTAATAAAAATAATTGCACCGATTATTAAAATAAAATATATAACTCCGACTAAAACGATAATTGCTAATGTAATATTCAATGCTTTCACCTCTATTATTATAGTATAAAATAATTTCTATTATCGCGAACATTTGGTTTATGAACTTTATGTCAATATTCTTCATCATGTTTAAATACTTAAAATTGGGACATAGTATAGGTGATATGATTTGAAGGGAAATAAAAATTTCAAATTATAGACAATTTATCCAAAATATTATCAGGTTATAATTTAATTGAAATTAGTTTTCATTAAATAATAATTATGAGGTGATTTACATGGCAAATAAAACATTAATTGAACAATTAAATGATTTAGTAGCAACTTGGTCAGTGCTTTACACAAAGTTACACAATTATCATTGGTATGTAACAGGTCCATCATTCTTTACACTTCATGCAAAATTTGAAGAACTTTATAATGAGGTAACATTAAATTTAGACGAAGTAGCAGAACGTATTCTTTCTAAAGGTGGAAAACCAGTTGCGACAATGGTTGAACATCTTGAATTGTCTCATATTAAAGAAGCAACAGGTTCAGAATCTACAGAGGAAATGGTACAAACGACAATTTCCGATTTTAAAACAATTATGGCTTATTTAAAAGAAGCGATGGAACAAGCTTCTGAAGAGGGCGATGATCGTACAGAGGATATGTTAAATGCCACATATCAAAGCCTTGAAAAACACACTTGGATGTTATCTGCTTTCTTAGGGAATAACCAATAATTACAAAACACGGCTCAATTTTATGGGCCGTGTTTTACTTTGTTGAATAGCTCCGATTCGTTCGCAACATACTTACCTAAAAGGAGTGATTACTATCGATACTACAATTTATGTAAATGTGGCAAATCAAACATATAGTTATGTCCCTTTAGGAGAATCATGTGAATTTAAACTTAAGATGGATAGCGATAAGGCAAAAATATTTGAACATTTATTTCTACAGTTAAATTCATTGGAGTTTCATAATTTGGTACGTGCTCATTTGCCGTATATTCCCTATCATTTAGATGAAGAAAATGATGAAATTGATACAAGACTAAAAAAACTTTATGCGCTCATTCATGAATTTGGTGATGAAAATACAAAACAGTTTGTTGAACAATTACCTTATTTCCATTGATTATGAAACATCCCTTCGATAGACTATGAGTATCTTTAGTGGGTTGTACCATTATTATTAAACGTACGTAGGAGTTGAACGAAGGGATGTTTTCTTTTATTGATGAACAAGGCTGTAAAGTAGATTTACGATTCGATGAGGGACCGTTTGAAATAGAGCCAAAACATGTTTTAGTGTTAGTGCAAAAAGATGGTAAATGGCTTTGTACTATTAATAAAAAACGTGGGGTAGAGTTTCCCGGTGGAAAAGTTGAACCGGGTGAAACATTACAAGAAGCTGCAGTAAGAGAAGTTTACGAAGAAACAGCAGTACATATTACAGATTTAAAATGGTTTGCCTACTATGTTGTATATGATAAAGAACCATTTTGTAAAGCCGTGTTTACTGGGAAAGTAGAAAGAATAGATGAATTCATTGAAGAGCATGAAACATTAGGAATGACTTGGCTTACGATAGATGAATTATGGAATGAACCAAATTTAAGTTTTTATATGAAAGATGCAGGAATGAAAAAGATGCTACAGGAAGTGAAAAATCATGAAAGACAATGGTAGTATTGAAACTATTCGAAGTTATCCTTCACCTAATCCGAATGTCGAGTTGTTTGAAATCTTGTATTGGTCGCAGGGACTTAGGGTAAAGGGATTACTAGCAAAACCGAAGTTAGAAGGGAATTATGATGCATTACTTTATCTAAGAGGTGGGTTACAATCTATCGGCATGGTGCGTCCTTCGCGTATTGCTCAATTTGCATGCCAAGGATTTGTTGTTTTTGCTCCTTATTACCGTGGAAATCGGGGAGGAGAGGGAAGAGATGAGATTGCAGGTGAAGATCGATATGATGCCGTGTATGCAGCAGAGGTGTTGAAGAAATTTGTTGATAAAAATGAGATTCATCTCTTTGGCTTTTCTAGAGGTGGTTTAATGGCATTATGGACTGCCATTTTACGAGATGATATTAAATCAGTTGTTACATGGGCAGGGGTTTCTAGTGTAACAAGCATGTATATGGAACGTGTAGACATGAGAAGAACATTAAAACGGATTATCGGTGGTTCTCCAAATAAAGAGCAAGAAAAGTTTGATGAAAGAACACCGTTATTTAAAGTAAATGATATTAATGCACCTGTACTCCTTATTCATGGTACAGAAGATGAGAATGTAAGTATTAATCAATCCTATGACCTCGAGCAAAAGTTAATCGAAGAAAATAAACAAGTAGAAACATGGTACTCTTCTGGGTTAGGACATCATTATCCGCCTAATGTCAATCGTAAAACAGTAAAAGCATTATGTGAGTGGATGAGAAGTAGATAAAATTGAAAGAGCCATTTCCTCAAAAGGAAATGGCTCTTTATTTATGATATAAAGTTTATAAAACGTTATGTCGACTTTTGTCTAACTATATTATACTAAAGGTCCGCCATTTTTCAAAATTTCTTCTGAAACATTAGAGAACTTTTTGAAGTTTTCTTTGAATAAGTCTGCTAAGTATGCAGCTTTTGCATCGTATGCAGCTTTATCTGACCAAGCATCTCTTGGATTTAATACTTCGCTAGGAACCCCTTCAATTTCAGTTGGAATGTGTAATCCAAATACTGCATCTTGAGTTGTAGCAACATTGTTAAGTTTACCGTCAATTGCAGCACGAACCATTGCACGTGTATATGAAAGTTTCATACGGCTTCCTACGCCGTATTCTCCACCAGTCCAACCAGTGTTTACTAAAAATACTTGTGAACCATGTTCGTCAATTTTTTCACCTAACATTTCCGCATAACGAGTTGCTGGTAATGGTAAGAATGGTGCACCGAAGCATGTAGAGAATACTGGTTCTGGAGAAGTTACTCCACGTTCTGTACCTGCTAATTTTGATGTGAAACCACTTAAGAAGTGATACATCGCTTGCTCTTTTGTTAACTTACTGATTGGAGGTAATACACCAAATGCATCAGCAGTTAAAAATACGATCGTTTTTGGATGACCTGCAACTGATGGTGTTACAATGTTTTCGATATAATCGATTGGGTAAGCAACACGCGTATTTTCAGTTAATGAACCATCATCATAATCTGGAATACGAGTTTCTGGATCTACTACAACGTTTTCTAAAACAGAACCGAAACGAATTGCATTGTAGATTTCAGGTTCTTTTTCAGGTGAAAGGTTAATTGTTTTTGCATAACATCCACCTTCAATATTGAATACACCGTTATCTGACCATCCGTGTTCATCGTCACCGATTAATTTACGGTTTTTGTCTGCAGATAATGTTGTTTTACCTGTTCCTGATAAACCGAAGAATAGTGCAACATCGCCAGCTTCGCCAACGTTTGCTGAACAGTGCATTGAGAAAATATTGCGTTCAGGTAGTAAATAGTTCATGATAGTGAAGATAGATTTTTTCATCTCACCAGCATATTCAGTACCACCGATTAGGATTATTTTCTTTTCTAATGATACAATAATAAATGTTTCAGAAGCTGTACCATCTACAGCTGGGTCTGCTTTAAATGTTGGTGCTGCAACAATAGTAAATTCTGCAACATGAGAAGCAAGTTCTTCTTCTGTTGGACGGATGAATAATTGATGACAGAAAAGATTGTGCCAAGCATATTCGTTCACTACTTGAATTGAAAGTTGTGAATCCTTATCAGCGCCAGCAAATCCTTTGAATACATAAAGCTCATCTTTTTCTTTTAAGTAATTTACAACTTTAAGATATAGGTTATCGAACACTTCAGCAGAAATCGCGCGGTTTACACTGCCCCAATCGATTTTGTCTTTTGTGCTCTCTTCTTCTACGAAATATTTATCTTTCGGAGAACGTCCTGTATATTTACCTGTTTCAGCAACGATTGCACCGTCAACAGTTAGAGCTGCTTCTCCACGTGATGTAGCTTTTTCCACTAATTGTGGTACTGATAGTTGAACTTTAATATTCTCGCCGTTTAATAATTCCTTCAGTTCATTCGCAATTTCTACTGAATTCATCGATTAAATACCATCCTTTTTTCAGAATTCCCACTGCATGGGATGTTTGTTTAATTTCAAAAATAGTATAACACATTGAATTAAATAATCTATACTATTCATAAATTATTTTTTAATTTTTAAACTTTTAAAGAAATCAACATTTATAAATTGACATTGGATGTCGATTTCCGTAATATGTTGATTTGAACGGATACTCTTATCCCGAGCTGGTGGAGGGTCAAGGCCCTATGAAGCCCGGCAACCTGCATTTATTATATATAATAAATGCGATGGTGCCAACCTGATGCAAGGGAAAATCCCTTGAACGATAAGAGTGAAAGGTACTGTATTTACAATTCCTTTTACTCATGGGTTTTATGTGAGTAAAAGGAATTTTTTTTTGAAAAGAGTACAAAATGAAAATAATGTAACAATTATTATTCGCCTTTCGATATCCTCGTGTTAATAAGCAGTAACGGCTTGGAGTCCAACCTTCATGTGCGGACTTAACATGGGTAATGAGTACCGTATCAAATCGAGAACTAATCTCGTATAGATTTTAGGAGGAAACCAAATGACAAACCGTCGACTGTTTACATCAGAAAGTGTAACAGAAGGGCATCCGGATAAAATATGTGACCAAATTTCCGATGCAATATTAGATGCAATTTTAACAGAAGATCCAAATGCACGTGTAGCATGTGAAACAACTGTTTCAACTGGTTTAGTACTTGTAGCAGGTGAAATTACAACTTCTACTTATGTGGATATTCAATCAGTTGTTCGAGATACAGTAGCCAAAATTGGTTACACTCGCGGTAAATATGGCTTTGATGCTGAAAATTTATCAGTACTAACTGCAATCGGTGAACAATCCCCAGATATTGCTCAAGGTGTTGACCAAGCGCTTGAAGCACGTGAAGGATATATGAGCGATGAAGATATTGAAGCAATTGGTGCAGGTGACCAAGGCTTAATGTTTGGATTTGCATGTAACGAAACACCTGAACTAATGCCACTACCAATTAGTTTGGCTCATAAATTATCCCGTAAACTAGCCGAAGTACGTAAATCTAAGGAAATTCCATATTTACGTCCCGATGGAAAAACACAAGTGACAGTTGAATACGATGAAAACAATCATCCAGTTCGCATCGATACAATAGTTATATCCACTCAACACAATGAAGATGTAACATTAGAACAAATTCAAGAAGATTTAAAAGAGAAAGTAATTCGTGAAGTTGTTCCGAGTGAATTAATTGACGATAATACAAAATATTTCATTAATCCAACTGGCCGATTTGTAATCGGTGGACCAAAAGGTGATGCTGGATTAACTGGTCGTAAAATTATTGTTGATACTTACGGTGGTTATGCACGTCATGGCGGCGGTGCATTCTCAGGAAAAGATCCAACAAAAGTTGACCGTTCTGCAGCCTATGCTGCACGTTATGTTGCGAAAAATATTGTAGCTGCTGGTCTTGCTGATCGAGCAGAAGTGCAATTAGCATATGCGATTGGTGTAGCACGTCCAGTGTCAATTTCAATCGATACATTTGGAACTGGAAAAGTAGCTGAGAGTCAATTAGTAGAATGGGTAAGTGAATTATTTGATTTACGTCCTGCAGGCATTATTAAAATGCTTGATTTACGTCGCCCAATTTACAAGCAAACAGCTGCTTACGGTCATTTCGGTCGTACAGATTTAGATGTTCCTTGGGAAAATACAGATATTGCTGAGAAATTAAAAGAAAAAGCTGGATTATAATATGTTAAAAAGCAGGTGAGTTTTTTCACCTGCTTTTACATTCTTACTATATAATATGTTTACTTTTGAAGCGATTTATAATATTGACCTTTTTCAACATATTCACGAATAATGCGGTCCATATCTTCACGATCTTCTGGCGTGATTTCGCGTACAACTTTTGCAGGTCTTCCCATTGCTAAAGAATTCGGTGGAATCTTTTTACCTGGGGGAACTAAACTACCAGCCCCAATAAAAGCTCCTTCACCAATTTCTGCACCGTCTAGAATGATGGAACCCATCCCAATTAATGCGCGTTTTCTTATTACGCAACTATGTAATGTTACTTGATGTCCAACAGTCACTTCATCTTCAATAATTAATGGATTATTTGGACTTTGATGAAGACAACTCAAATCTTGAATACTAACACGTTTACCTATGTACGTTGGTGCAACATCACCACGGATGACAGAATTAAACCAGATAGATGTTTCTTCACCGATTGTCACATCGCCGGTAATTGTGACATAATCAGCTATAAATACAGATGGGTCTATTTTAGGATTTTTATCTTTAAAAGGGTAAATCATCGTAAATCTCCTCGTTTCTAAGTATGATATATATGCTTATCGTAACAAAATAAAATAATAAAGAAAATATAAAAGGTATGTATGCCCAAAAGTATGCTATTTGGGTTGGAGGCGAAGTTATGTGGAAATGGGAAACAGATGAACATGCTAAAGCAGTTGTGGTCATAATACATAGTGCTTTTGAACATCATCGTTGGTATGCCTGGTTAATTGAAAAATTACGCACTGATGGGTATCACATTGTGATGGGGGATTTACCCGGTCATGGTGAAGAATCAAAATTTTTAAGAGTGCATGACGAAGCGATTAACGAGTACATCACCTACATCAAACTGTTAATGCAAAATGCTCTTTCCTATGAGCTTCCGGTATTTGTAATAGGTCATGGTTTCGGAGGTTTACTTGCAATTGAATTTTTAAAGAAAAAAACAGTAGAGTGTGCAGGGCTTATTTTATCCTCTCCATGGCTTCATTTACGAAAAACATCAAATTTAATTACCAACGCTTTAACAAGTGGTATTGGTACCCTTGCACCAAATAAAAAAATCTCATTAGAGTTTGACAAGAAAATGTTAACTCGAAATTTAGATGGGTATACGGAAATGATTGATGATGTTCCATATCATTCTAAAGTTACAGGAGGATGGTATAAGGACGTTCAACAATTAATGAAAAATATAACAACAGAACAAGAGAATAAATTAACTTTGCCTATTTTATTATTAACTGCCCAACAAGACAAAATTACTGATCCATCTATTTCAAAAAAGTGGTTATTCTCTCAAAACACGTCTGAATTACAATATAAAGAATGGCCATACAACTACCATAATCTTTTTCATGATAACGAAAGAGAGGAAGTTTTTCTGTATACGAAGGACTTCATGAATAATGTTTTAAGGTCTCTAGGTTATATTGTAAAATAGTATCTTAAAAAAACTCAGTGAATGAACTGAGTTTTTTTTGTTTTTTTTTAGAAAAATATTGTATTAATGGAATTGATGTAATATATTGAATTTTATAACAATAGTATACATCAAGGGGGAGAAGTGTTATGGAGAATATTGTTAATGCACTAAATAATTTCTTTTGGGGTCCCTGGTTTATCTATGGGATTCTACTAGTTGGGGTATTTTTCTCAGTGATTACTAGATTCTTACAAGTGCGTTACATCAAAGAAATGTTCGTTTTAATGTTCAAAGGGGAAAAATCCGAGAAAGGTATTTCTTCATTCCAGGCTATGAGTATTGCGTTATCTGGTCGAGTTGGGACTGGTAATATTGCAGGTACAGCAACTGCCATTGGATTTGGAGGACCTGGTGCAGTATTTTGGATGTGGGCAATCGCCTTTATTGGGGCAGCTACAGCTTACGTTGAATCAACTTTAGCTCAGATTTACAAAGAGGAAAAAGAAACAGAATATCGCGGTGGTCCTGCTTTTTACATAGAAAAAGGTATGGGTCAAAAATGGTTTGCGGTTATATTTGCAATTGCAGCATTACTTGCAATGTTAATATTAATGCCTGGTGTTCAATCAAATGCGATTGCTGGTGCAGTAAATAATGCATTTGGAATTGAACCATGGATCACTGGTGCTATTATTGCCGTTTTATTAGGTATCATCATTATCGGTGGGGTAAAATCTATTGCAAATGCAGCACAGGTAATCGTACCATTTATGGCTGTAGCATATATTTTAATGGCAATTTTAATTATCATTTTAAATATTTCAGAAGTACCAAGTGTAATTGGACTAATTTTCTCAAGTGCATTTGGGGCTCAAGAAATCTTTGGTGGTATTATTGGTTCTGCTATCGCTTGGGGTGTTAAACGAGGAATTTACTCAAACGAAGCAGGGCAAGGGACAGGTGCTCACCCAGCTGCTGCTGCTGAAGTATCTCACCCTGTAAAACAAGGTTTAGTTCAAGCGGCTTCTGTATATATTGATACTTTACTAGTTTGTTCAGCTACGGCGTTTATGATTCTATTTACAGGTATGTATAATGTACATGATGAAAAGGCTGCTGAAGATAATACATTTATCCATGTGGGTGAATTCAAAGCATCTGAACTTTCTGGAGAGGAACAAATCACGTTTGCGAAAAGTATTGAAGCAGGGGCTTCTTATACACAATATGCAGTAGATTCTGCATTACCAGGATTTGGTGCTCCATTTGTTGCGATTGCATTATTCTTCTTTGCATTCACAACAATAATGGCTTATTACTATATAGCCGAAACCAACGTAGCATATCTATTCTCTGGAAGTGCTGAAAAAATAGGGATTTGGGTAGCGAAAATCGTTATCATCGTAACAGCATTCTATGGAACAGTACGTACATCAACGCTTGCTTGGGCAATGGGTGACGTAGGATTAGGTTTGATGGTTTGGATAAACGTTATCGCAATTCTAATTATAATGAAACCTGCAATTGTTGCGCTTAAAGACTATGAATCTCAAAGAAGAGAAGGTAAAGAGCCGATTTTTGATCCTATTAAATTAGGAATTAAAGGTGCAGAATTCTGGGAAAAGAGAAATAAACAATAATATTAAATATGGCCAATCCAATAAATTGGATTGGCTTTAACTGTAAAAAAATGCCATCTCATTTATTAGTAGTGAGATGGCATTGTCTTTTTCTAATTATTTTTCTTTCACTTTTTCAATCGCAATAACAAAAGGTGGGTCATTTTTTTGATTTAAAAATTGATATTGCAGTACATGGAAATACTTTTGAGGTAAGGTACTTACATAGTTTATGACTTCATCTCTTTCCGTTTTTCCACCTTCATGACCATGGTAAATCACTAGTACCACGATTCCTTCAACCTTTAACAACGCAAGTATACTTTCTATTGCTTGAATTGTAGTATTTGGTTTTGTAATGATTGCATGGTCACTGCCAGGTAAATAACCTAAATTAAAGATAGCCGCAGCTACTGGAGTTGAGATGTATTTTGAGATATTTTCATGTCCATCTAAAATAACAGTCGCACGGTGACCTAAATTAGCCTCGGTTAAGCGATTCGTAGTTGCTTCAACTGCTTGTTGTTGTACATCGAAGGCAAATACTTGTCCTTGATCACCAACAAGATTGGCTAGAAAGAGTGTATCATGACCGTTTCCTGCTGTTGCATCAATCACTGTATCTCCGTTAGTAACGGATGATATTAGTAAATGTTGTGCATATTGTAATACTCGTTGAAGTTTCATTATTTAGGCACTTCCGCTTTGTATTTTTTTCCTTGCCAACTACCTCGGCGCTCAAGTTCTGCATCAATTCCATTTAAAACTTCCCATTTATTAACACTCCACATTGGCCCAATCATTAAATCAATTGGTCCATCCCCAGTAATGCGGTGAACAATCATTTCTGGAGGAATTACTTCTAGTTGATCCGCTACAAGATTTATATATTGATCTTTCTCTAAAAATTCAAGCATCCCTTTTTCATACTGTTTAACAAGGGGAGTTCCTTTTAATAGATGAAGTAGATGAATTTTAATACCTTGTACATCTAATTTCGCTACTTCACGAGCTGTTTCCATCATCATATCGTAGTCTTCAAGAGGTAGACCATTAATAATGTGCGTACAAACTCGAATGTTATGTTTACGAAGTTTTTCAACACCTTCTACATATGTAGCGTAATCATGAGCGCGGTTTATAAGGTTCGCTGTTTTTTCATGAACCGTTTGAAGTCCAAGTTCTACCCAAAGATAAGTTCTAGAATTCAAGTCCGCTAAATATTCTACTACATCGTCAGGTAAGCAATCGGGACGTGTAGCAATACTTAATCCCATAACCCCTTCACATGCAAGGGCAGCTTCAAATTTTTCCTTTAACACTTCAAGTGGTGCGTGGGTATTTGTGTACGCTTGGAAATAAGCCATTGTTAAGCCATTTTTCCATTTATGTTGCATTTTTTCTTTAATCTTCTCAAATTGAACTGGAATTGGGTCAACACGATCTCCTGCAAAGTCACCACTACCAGCCGCACTACAAAATGTACATCCACCGAAAGCAACTGTACCATCACGGTTTGGGCAATCAAAACCTGCATCTAGTGCTACTTTAAAAACCTTTTGACCAAACTCATCACGTAAATATCGATTCCATGTATAGTAACGTTTCCCATCAGAAGGGAAAGGAAATTGTTGATTAGACATTTTTGTTTCACTCCTCTAAATGATTTTAACACGGGATTTTGTATTATGCATTTTTATATGTATGGACAATTCTACTATATTGTTTTTCTTGAATTACTTCGAAAAACAGAATAATATATTTCTTTGTTGCATCAAGATGATGGAGGAATTGAGTATGCCAAGAAATGTCTGGCTATTAGTGATTGGAACGTTAATTAATATTACAGGAAGTTCATTAATTTGGCCTTTAAATACAATTTACATGCACGAGCATTTAGGCCAATCATTATCTATAGCTGGGCTTGTCCTAATGATTAATGCAGGGGCAACCATGCTAGGTAACTTGGTTGGTGGCTATTTATTTGACAAATTTGGTGGGTATAAATCTATCATGTTTGGAATCTTTATTACCATTTTTTCGTTAGTGGGAATCACGTTTTGGCATGGTTGGCCACATTACGTATGGTTCTTAACGATAATGGGGTTTGGTAGTGGTGTTGTCACTCCCGTTATGTTCGCATTTGTTGGTTCTGTGTGGCCAGAAGGTGGTAGGAAAGGTTTTAATGCTATTTATCTTGCTCAAAACTTAGGAGTAGCAGTTGGTCCTGCAGTTGGAGGCGTGATTGCTGATAAAAGTTTTGATTATTTATTTGTTTCAAACCTTGGTTTGTATATCATTTTTTTCATTTTAGCGACTGTTTCGTATCGTAATATGATTTCAAATGTCGAAAAATCTAAAGTGAAAGATAGTGCAGTTAATAATACAGCTAACCGGGCAAGTTTTTATTCATTATTAATTATTAGTGGGGGCTTTTTATTAACATGGGTAGCCTATTCTCAATGGCCATCCACCTTATCTACACACATCCAGCAGCAAGGTATCGGCTTAAAAGAATATAGTTTACTCTGGACGATAAATGGATTGTTAATTATTTTACTTCAACCAATTATTAGCCCAATTGTACAAAAGTATGAAAAACAAATAAAAGTACAACTAGTCATTGGTATCGCCATTATGATGTTATCCTTTATCGTAATCATTTTTGCAGATAGTTTTAAAATCTTTGCAGTCTCTATGATTATATTAACGATTGGAGAAATATTCGTATGGCCAGCTGTACCCACTATTGCAAATATGTTAGCTCCAGAAGGTAAAGGTGGGTCGTATCAAGGGATTGTCAACAGTATTGGTTCTATTGGAAGAATGATTGGCCCGCTTTTTGGAGGACTAATAGTTGATGTTTACAGTATGAACATTCTAATACTAACTTTGTGCATGATGTTAATCATAGCAATCATACCTTGTTTATTTTACGATCGCCCAGTTAAGAAAGTTCAACATTAATGATATAGAAATAGTGCATTTACTCTATATAATAGGTATATTTTAATGTGGGACTTGTATATTTCGAATATTTCCATTAAAATGAATGCATTAATGAATATGGACGACAATGAGAAGGAATAGTAGATTTTGAAGCTTTTTAGAGAGCTAGCGTTTGGTGCAAGCTAGTAAGTAGAGAAATCGAACTCGCCTTGGAGTCAGTTTTAGTGAATAAGTAACTAAAACCGTGAGCCGCGTTAAGGTTTGAGCTGAGTGATGTGTCACTAATCTGGGTGGTACCGCGGGAGTTTGCAAATATCTCTCGTCCCTTCTATTAGAATGGGGCGAGTTTTTTTTATTTTTGAAATATTTTGTTAATTTTTCCGAATATAGGATATTCTACTTATTAGTAAGCTTACCTAAAGAAACTGGCGGATGTCGCAGATTACATAGAAAAAATTAATACAGTCTTTGTAAGAAATCTGGACAAAAATGCAAGGCGAAATAGTGAAAACCTTCATGTCGCAACACTACTACACGGACTTACCAAAAAAGGAGGAACTACCATGAGTTTTAATCATCAACAAATTGAAAAGAAATGGCAACAATATTGGGCAGAAAATAAAACATTTAAAACATTAAATGATACTTCAAAGCCAAAATTTTATGCATTAGATATGTTCCCATATCCATCAGGTGCAGGATTACACGTAGGTCACCCAGAAGGTTATACAGCTACAGATATTTTATCACGCTTTAAACGTATGCAAGGGTTTGACGTGTTACATCCAATGGGTTGGGATGCATTCGGTCTACCAGCTGAACAGTATGCATTAGATACTGGAAATGACCCTGCAGAATTTACAGCAAAAAATATTGCGACATTTAAACGCCAAATTCAAGAATTAGGCTTTTCTTATGATTGGGATCGTGAAATTAATACAACAGATCCTGAATACTACAAATGGACACAATGGATTTTCATTCAATTATATAAAAAAGGTTTAGCTTACATCGATGAAGTAGCAGTTAACTGGTGTCCAGCGCTTGGTACTGTATTAGCAAATGAAGAAGTAATCGATGGGAAATCAGAACGTGGTGGTCACCCAGTAGAGCGTCGTCCAATGAAACAATGGATGTTAAAAATTACTGCTTATGCAGATCGCTTAATTGATGATTTAGATGAGGTTGATTGGCCAGAATCAATTAAAGAAATGCAACGTAACTGGATTGGTCGTTCTGAAGGTGCTGAAGTAACATTTAAAGTAGATGGAACAGACGAAACTTTCAAAGTGTTTACTACTCGTCCAGATACTTTATTTGGTGCGACATACTGTGTTCTTGCACCTGAGCATAAATTAGTAGCAAAAATTACGACTGCTGAACAACAAGGTGCTGTAGAAGAATACCTTGAAAAAGTAAAATTAAAATCTGACTTAGAACGTACAGATTTAGCTAAAGAAAAAACAGGTGTATTTACTGGTGCTTATGCAGTAAATCCAATTAACGGAGAAAAGATTCCAGTTTGGATTGCAGACTATGTACTAGCATCTTACGGTACTGGTGCAATTATGGCTGTACCTGCTCATGATGAACGTGACTATGAATTTGCAAAGGAATTTGGATTAGAAATTAAACCAGTTCTTGAAGGTGGCGACATTGAGAATGAAGCATTCACAGGTGATGGACCACATATCAATTCTGATTTCTTAAATGGTTTAGGTAAAGCTGAAGCAATTTCTAAAGCAATTGAATGGTTAGAGGAAAACGGTGTAGGTGAAAAGAAAATTTCTTACCGCTTACGTGACTGGTTATTCTCTCGTCAACGTTATTGGGGTGAGCCTATCCCAGTGATTCATTGGGAAGATGGCACAATGACAACTGTTCCTGAAGAAGAACTTCCATTAGTATTACCAAAAACTTCGAATATCCGTCCTTCTGGTACAGGTGAATCACCACTTGCAAATATCGAAGAATGGGTAAATGTTGTTGATCCAGTTACAGGCAAAAAAGGTCGTCGTGAAACAAATACAATGCCACAATGGGCTGGTTCAAGTTGGTACTTCTTACGTTATATTGACCCTAATAATAAAGAAGCGTTAGCAGATCCAGAATTATTAAAACAATGGTTACCAGTTGATATTTATATTGGTGGAGCAGAGCATGCGGTACTTCACTTACTATACGCACGCTTCTGGCACAAAGTACTTTATGATTTAGGTGTTGTTCATACAAAAGAACCATTCCAAAAATTATTCAACCAAGGAATGATTTTAGGTGAAGGTAATGAAAAAATGTCTAAATCAAAAGGGAATGTTGTAAACCCAGACGATATCGTAAGAAGTCACGGTGCCGATACATTACGTCTATACGAAATGTTTATGGGTCCACTAGATGCTTCTGTAGCATGGTCTACAAATGGTCTTGATGGGGCACGTCGTTTCTTAGATCGTATATGGCGCTTATTTACAACAGATGAAGGTACATTAGCGGAAAAAGTACAAAATAGTTCTGATACAACTCTTGAAAAGTCTTACCACCAAACAGTGAAAAAAGTAACGGAAGACTATGAACATCTTCGTTTCAACACAGCTATTTCACAAATGATGGTATTTATTAATGATTGCTATAAAGCTGAAGTGATTCCAACTGAGTATGCAAAAGGCTTTGTTAAATTACTAGCACCAATTGCTCCTCACGTGTCTGAAGAGTTATGGCAAATCTTAGGTAATAACGAAACACTTACTTACGAAGCATGGCCAACATATGATGAGTCAAAATTAGTGGATGACGAAATTGAAGTAATTGTTCAAGTTAACGGTAAATTACGTTCTAAAGTAAAAATCGCTAAAGACGCATCAAAAGAACAGCTAGAACAAATTGCACAACAAGATGAAAAAGTGAAGGAGTTTATTGAAGGTAAACAAATCGTAAAAATTATTGCTGTACCAGGGAAATTGGTAAATATTGTAGTGAAATAATAAAAAATAGTACTGTCTCGGAAATATGTAAACCATATTTTTGAGACAGTTTTTTTGTTAAGTAGGGATGTTTGGATCAATTCCTAAATACAACGTGAGAAATAAATTTGAAATTTATTATTCCTATTACAATTTTTATATGCGCTTAATTAAGGTGTAAAGGAAAATTCATTGATTATAAAAATCCCTTTATTTTTAAAGAAAAATACACTTGTTTTGCGTTAAGTTGTATGTGTTTTTGTACTTTCTATTATTATATAAATATTATGAAAACTATTGACTTATAAGGCTTTAAACATTATTATGTATAGCAGATTACTAAGAATTAACGAAGCTGACTAGATAACTAGAGGCCTCAATAAACTTGAATATTTCCAAGTCCGTATTGTGGGAACAGCACGTAGTTGGAACAGGAGTTTATTGAGGCTTATTTACTAAAACTATACATAAGTCTCTTTTTTAACTAGGCGTTATAAAAGAATTAAGATGTCTTCATATACTTAGTAGCCGTATCATTTAGATGTATTCCAAGACAATGATTAGAGTCATTAAATAATTAGTTTTACAAATAGTAATATATTTTTTAAAAACATAGTTGACCAGTAAGAATAATAAAGTTTATTATAGAACTAATATTTAGAACGGTTAGAAAATAAAAGTTAATCTTGGGAGGACATCATGGGAAAAGTATATATTGTTGGCGCAGGCCCGGGAGACGTAGATTTAATAACGGTAAAAGGACTTAAGTGTATTCAACAAGCGGATGTTATTTTATACGACCGACTTGTGAATAAGGAATTGCTTGAATATGCCAAACCAAACGCAGAATTAGTTTTCGTTGGTAAATTACCAAAATTACATGGTGTTATTCAAGAAAGAATTCATCATTTACTGGTGCATTATGCAAACGAAGGGAAAATTGTCACTCGACTTAAAGGGGGAGATCCTTTTGTATTTGGTCGAGGGGGAGAAGAAGCAGAAGTACTTGCTAATGCAAACATACCTTTCGAAGTTGTTCCGGGTATATCATCAGGTATAGCTGCTCCTGCATATGCAGGAATTCCAGTGACACATCGTGATTTAGGTTCAAGTTTTGCCATAGTGACAGGGCATATGCGAGAAGGAAAAGATGACTCGATTAACTGGAAAGGCTTAGCAGAATCTGTTGACACTCTCGCTATTTATATGGGGGTTGGAAATTTACAATATGTAACCGAACAACTAATGAAATATAAACGTAATCCACAAACACCGATTGCGCTAATTCATTGGGGAACAACAGCACAGCAAAAAACAATTGTCGGTACTTTGGAAACGATAGTAGAAATAGCAAAAAATGAAGAAATTAAAAATCCAAGTATGATTATTGTTGGGGATGTTGTGAATATGCGAGAAAAGATTGCTTGGTTCGAACAAACCCAAGTTCAACAAAGTTTACTTCAGGAAGTTCCTGTTTGAGAAGGTAGGTAGAAATGATGAAAGCTGTTCTATTTGTTGCCCATGGTACTCGTGTAAAAGCAGGTATTGATGAAGCAATTCAATTTATTGAGACGGTTAAGCCATTCATTCAAGTTGATATTCAAGAACTATGCTTCCTTGAATTAGCTGAGCCTTCAATTATAGATGGAATTGCTACATGTGTTGCAAAAGGCGCAACGAACATATCAGTTATCCCAATTTTATTACTATCTGCTAATCATGCAAAACAAGATATACCATTAGAAATTCATAAGGCACAAGAACTTTATCCATCTGTTTCGATTTCGTTAGGTAGACCATTCGGCATTCATGAAAAACTAATAAATAGTTTAAATGATAGAGTAATAGCGAAAAACACAACGCGTGAAAAAGATGTTGATATTTTGTTAATTGGTCGAGGTAGCAGTGACAAACAAGTACAAACCGATCTTCAAAGTATTGCAAACCTTCTAAAGCAAAAATTTCAATTTTCCAATGTTGATACATGTTTCTTATATGGTAATGGGCCGTCATTTGAAGATGCTTTACAGCAAATAAATGAGCGTAAAAGGAAAGTATTTATTGTTCCATATCTTTTATTTACGGGTTTATTAAAAATTGGAATTCGGAAAAAAATTGAAAAGCTTGGGCTTTCAGAAGAGCAAATTGTGTTATGTGATTGTTTAGGCTATGACCACAACGTTCGTGAAGTGTTGGTTGAACGAGTAAACGAAGCATTAGTTTCTTAAAGGAGTGTTTAAATATGGATAAAGATAAGAAACAAGAGAATTTTGAAAAAGCAATAGAAAGCTTAAAGCAAATGATTAGTACGATGAATTATGGATCAATTACACTCATAGTCCAGGATAATCGCATTGTTCAAATCGAAAAAAATGAAAAAATTCGCTTAAAATAATTTACCAAAGAGGTGTACCAAGTGAAGTTAGAAGTCAACAATAGCCCTTTTAATGAAGAACAAGTAACAAAACTGAATGAAGTATTAGCTAGTTTAACATCCCAACAAAAAATTTGGTTAACTGGTTATTTAAGTGCAACTGCAGCACTTGAAGCAATTCAAGTTCCAGTTCAAACAGGTCAAAATGTTAGTGCTCCTGTAGCATTACCTGTTCAAGAAGCAACAAAGCCAAAAAATATTACAATCTTATTTGCTTCACAAACAGGAACAGCACAAGGGCTAGCTAAAAAATATGGTGAACAACTAAAAGAATTAGGTTTCGAAGTAAATGTCTCTTCAATGAGTGATTATAAAACGAATAACCTGAAAAAACTTGACCATCTTCTTGTAATCGCAAGTACGCATGGTGAAGGGGAGCCACCTGATAATGCAATTAGCTTCCATAGCTTCTTACAAGGAAAACGTGCTCCGAAACTAAATCATGTTAAATTTGCTGTATTGTCTTTAGGCGATAGCTCTTACGAATTCTTCTGTCAAACAGGTAAAGATTTTGATGTTTTCCTAGAAAAACTTGGCGCTGAACGTATTGTAGATCGCGTTGATTGTGACCTAGATTTCGATGAACCAGCATCAAAGTGGTTTGAATCAGTAAAAGAAAAGTTACAACAAGGTGCAGTAGTTCAATCTTTATCTGAAAAAGAAGCTGCTTCTACTGTATTATCAGTTCCAACAACTGAATACTCACGTAAAAATCCTTTCCATGCTGAAATTTTGGAAAAAATCAACCTAAATGGGCAAGGATCAAATAAAGAAACAATTCATTTAGAGCTTTCTCTAGAAGAGTCAGGCTTAACATACGAACCAGGTGATAGTTTAGCAATTATCCCGACAAATAATGAAAAGCTTGTTTCAGCTTTAATTACATCATTAGGTTTTGATCCACAAAAACAAGTAAAGGTTGGAGATGAAACAGTTACACTTGAATCTGCTTTAATCAACTTACTTGAAATTACAGTTCTATCAAAACCAGTTTTAGAAAAAATCGCACAATATACTTCAAACGAAGAATTCCAGCAGTTATTAAGCGATCGTGAAAAATTCAAAGAATATTCTTATGGTCGTGATTTAATTGATGTAGTTGAAACATTTGGTCCATTCAATTGGGATGCACAACAATTTGTGGATACATTACGAAAAATCCCTGCTCGTCAATATTCTATCTCTAGTAGCCAAACTGCCTACCCAGATGAAGTACATCTAACAATCGGTGCGGTACGTTATGAAGTGGATGGTCGTGAACGTTTAGGCGTATGCTCTACTCAAGTAGCGGACCAATTAGAAGTTGGCGACAAAGTTCGTGTGTATGTTCAACATAGTCCGAATTTCAAATTACCATCTGATGAAACACCAATTATTATGATTGGCCCTGGTACAGGAATTGCACCATTCCGTTCGTTTATTCAAGAGCGTGAAGAGCGTGGGGCAGAAGGTAAATCGTGGTTATTCTTTGGAGATCAACATTTTGTAACAGATTTCCTTTACCAAACGGAATTACAAAGTTGGGTAAAAGATGGTGTGTTAACAAAATTAAATGTTGCATTCTCACGAGATCAAGAAGAAAAAGTATACGTTCAACACAAAATGCTTGCACATGCTAAGGAACTTTATAGTTGGTTACAAGAAGGCGCAGTAGTATATGTATGTGGCGATAAAGACCACATGGCGAAAGATGTTCATGAAACATTAATTAACATTATTGCTGAGCAAGGTAATCAAACAAAAGAACAAGCAGAAGAGTATTTAGCAAACTTACAAAAAGAGAAACGTTATCAACGAGACGTATACTAAGGGGGAAGTAAACATGGTAAAGAAAATTGTATTACCACCTCAAGAAGGTAAACCTAGTGATGTGGAAGAAATAAAAGCTGCTAGTAATTACTTACGCGGTACATTAGCAGAATCAATGGAAGAAGAACTAAGTGCTGGAATTTCCGATTGGGATAACCGTTTAATGAAGTTCCACGGTAGTTATTTACAAGACGACCGTGACCAACGTCAAGAGCGCGAACGTAAAAAATTAGAACCTGCTTATCAATTTATGGTACGTGTTCGTATGCCTGGTGGAGTAGCAAATCCGAAACAATGGCTAAAACTTGATGAATTATCTGATAAATATGGTAACGGTACATTTAAAATTACGACTCGTCAAACAATTCAGTTCCATGGCATTTTAAAATGGAATATGAAAAAACATATGCAAGAATTAAATAGTGTATTATTTGATACAATAGCAGCTTGTGGTGACGTAAACCGTAACGTAATGTGTAACGCAAATCCATTCCAATCAACTTTACACAAAGAAGTTTTTGAATTATCTTCAAAAATTAGTGAACATTTATTACCACGAACAAATGCATATTATGAAATTTGGTTAGATAAAGAAAAAGTGGTGGATACACAAGAAGAGCAAGAACCAATTTACGGTGAATTATATTTACCTCGTAAGTTTAAAATCGGTATTGCAATTCCACCTGCAAACGATGTAGACGTATTCTCTCAAGATATCGGTTTAATCGCTGTTTTAGAAGATGATAAATTAGTTGGATTTAACGTGGCAATCGGTGGCGGTATGGGTATGACTCATGGAGATACTGCGACTTACCCACAATTATCTCGCGTAATTGGATATACGCCAAAAGAAAACATTGTTGATGTATGTGAGAAAATTATGACAGTACAACGTGACTACGGTAATCGTTCTGTTCGTAAAAACGCTCGCTTCAAATATACAGTAGACCGTTTAGGATTAGACAATGTGAAAAAAGAAATCGAAAAACGTTTAGGCTATGAATTTGAAGAGGCTAAACCATATGAATTCAAACACACTGGAGATCGCTATGGTTGGATCAAAGGTGATGATGGAAAATACCATTTCACATTATTTATTCAAAATGGTCGTGTAGCTGATTTTGAAAATTATCCATTAAAAACAGCGTTACGTGAAATTGCCCAAATCCATAAAGGTGAATTCCGTTTTACAGGTAACCAAAATGTTGTAATTGCAAACGTTGGAGCACGTGGGAAAAAAGCAATTGAAGAGATTATTGAAAAGTATCAGCTAACAGACAGCGCTAATTACTCTGCGTTACGCAGAAACTCAATCGCTTGTGTTGCATTACCAACTTGTGGTTTAGCAATGGCTGAATCAGAAAGATATTTACCATCTTTAATCGAAAAAATCGAAACTTTATTAGATGAAAATGGTTTACGTGAACAAGATATTACAATTCGTATGTCTGGTTGTCCAAATGGATGTTCACGTGCAGCTATGGGTGAGATTGGCTTTATCGGTAAAGGTCCAGGTAAATACAATATGTATCTTGGTGCTAGTCATGCTGGATACCGTCTAAATAAAATTTATAAAGAAAATATTGGTGAAGAAGAAATTTTAGCTTCATTAAAACCAATTTTCGAACATTACGCTAAAGAACGTTTAGATGGCGAATATTTCGGTGATTTTGTTATCCGCGCTGGTTACGTAGAAGCTGTAACAGACGGCCGCAATTATCATAATAAAGTAAATGTATAAGTATTTTAAGAGGTTGCATTCGTTGCAACCTCTTTTCGTGTGTAAATGGTGGTGTCGCTCAATTGCTAAAGGCTGATGAATACGAAAATGGCGAGGAAATTAGAGCGAAATGGTATTCATATGGCTGATGAATACGAAAAAGGTGAATGGAATAGGTAAAAATTGTCTTCATCACGCAAATAACATAAAAATTTCATGGTCAATAGAATCTTCACTACCATGTCTAATTAAAAAAACCGGGCATATGATATGTTAGCCCGGTTGATATTTATAAAGATCCAGCACTCATACCAGCGATGCGTCCGGTAACAAGCGCGCTTGTGATATTATAGCCACCTGTGTAACCATGAATATCGAGAATTTCACCACAGAAGTACAAGCCGTATTTCATTTTTGAGGCCATCGTCTTCGGTTCAATTTCTTTAACGGACACGCCACCACCTGTCACAAAGGCTTTTTCTAAAGGTAGTGTTCCGTGTACTTCCATTTCAAAACTCACTAATTCACGCGCAAATGAACGTATTTTTTCTTGAGAAAGTTCAGCAGCGATTTGTGATGGATTAATATTTGCACGTTCCATTAAAAATAATAGCCAACGTTCCGGCGCAATCCCTTTCCAAATATTTTTAACTGCTTTTTTTGGATCTTCTTTAATTAATTTGTTTAAATATTGGAGACATGTTTCTTCGTTAAACTCAGTTAACGTATGAATTCGAATTTTAACAGGTGCTCCTCCATTTTTCTTACGTTCTTTTACAATAAATTGACTACAACGTAAAATCGCTGGACCACTTAAACCGAAATGGGTAAACAGCATGTCCATTTGATGTGTAACGATTGATTTACCTTTTTTATTTAAAACTGAAACTGCAACATCACGTAAAGCCAAGCCTTGCAATTCACGGGATTCAATAAATGTTTCTTTTGATTTTACTGGTACTTCAGTTGGATAAAGCTCTGTAACTGTATGACCTGCTCGTTCTGCCCAAGGATAACCATCCCCAGTAGAACCTGTTTGAGGAACCGCTTTACCGCCAACTGCAACAATCACAGCCTTCGCTAGCAATTCCGTGCCATCATCAAGGCGCACACCTAATACCTTTTCATCGTCCATTAATAATTTTGCTACGGATGTTTGTAAACGTATTTCAACATGTAGTCTTTTTAATTCTTTTACTAATGCATCAACAACATCTTGCGCGCGGTTTGATACTGGAAACATACGTCCGTGATCTTCTTCTTTTAATTTCACACCGAGTCCTTCAAAAAACTCGATGATATTTTCGTTGTTGTACACTGTAAAAGGACTGTATAAAAATCGACCATTTCCTGGGATATGTTTAATAATTTCATCTACAGATAATCGATTTGTGACATTACAACGACCGCCACCAGAAATAGCTAATTTTTTGCCTAGTTTATTACTTTTTTCTATTAGTAACACTTTTTTCTTTTGTTCAGCAGCAGCAATTGCAGCCATTAAACCAGAGGGACCTCCACCTATTACGATAACGTCAAACATATTTAATCTCACTTTCTTTATCAATCATTTCATAAAATGTTTCTATGTACACCATATTATACATAAATATGAAGAAACTATTTGAGTAAATTGTCTTTCAGAGGTAAACTAACATGTAGATTGTTTTTCGAACTTGATGTTAGTAAACGGCGTCGACTATATAAGTCGGCTATTATTTTCTTTAAATACATAAATTATCTCTACATTTTCATAAAGATTGGAATGTTTATATGTCTTCATTGATGAAAGGAACTGCGATATTAACAATCGGATTGTTTCTCTCTAAAGTATTAGGTTTAATTTATCTTTTCCCGTTTTATTCAATTGTAGGGAAAGAGAATATTGGATTATACCAATATGCTTATATTCCATACAATATTATGCTTTCAGTGGCAATTTCGGGGTTGCCATTAGCAGTATCGAAGTTTGTATCGAAGTATAATTCCCTTGGTGATTACGAAGCTGGACGACGATTATTTAAATCCGGTGTGTTAGTAATGATTGTTACTGGATTTATTGCCTTTTTGATATTAAATTTAATGGCTACACCAATTGCAAGCGTTGTTATTAATGATAAAGAACAAATTTATAATGTAGAACAAATTGCATCGGTGATTCGTTGGGTAAGTTTTGCATTATTAGTTGTACCATTTATGAGTTTAGTCAGAGGATTTTTCCAAGGGCATGATCATTACATGCCAACGTCTGTATCACAATTAGTCGAACAAATTGTTCGTATTATTGTGTTACTTGGTGGATCCTTTATTGTTGTTGTGTTATTTAAAGGAACTCCAGGAACTGCGATTAAATTTGCAGTATTTGCTGCATTTGTAGGTGCCCTTGGTGGATTAGTAGTTCTTTATTATTATTGGAGAAAGCTAAAACCAGAATTTAATCAATTGTTAGCTACCTCCGTATCAACTGGAGAATTATCAACTAAAAATATTTACAAAGAAATTTTACAATATTCGATACCAATTGTTTTTGTAGGACTTTCAAACCCACTATTCCAATTAGTGGACATGCTAACTTTTAATCGAGCAATGAATGAAATCGGTTTAGCAAAAGTGACGGATACGTATTTATCGATGTTAAATTTATTAACTCATAAAATCGTTATAATACCGGTTATGTTAGCGACAGGTTTTTCAATGGCGTTAATCCCAACGATTACAAAATATTATACACTGGGTGACTTTAATGGTCTTAAAGGTGCAATGAATAAAACATATCAAGTGTTATTATTCATTACGATACCAGCTAGTATTGGGATTATGATTTTAGCTCCCGATGTTTACCATGTGTTATACGAAAAAGATGATATGGGTGCGCTTGTATTAGCTCACTATGCACCAGCAGCAATCCTATTTGCGTTATTTTCTGTAACGGCTGCAATTTTACAAGGAATCGATTATCAAAAATGGATTATCTTTAGTTTACTGACAGGTTTATTAGTGAAACTTATGCTAAATGAACCGCTTATTAAATTATTTGAAGTTGATGGAGCGATTTTAGCTACGGTTATTGGTTATATTGTGACGATTGTGATTAATATCCTTGTTATTCATAAAGTCCTTCAATATCGTTCGAAATTAGTATTCAGAAGAGTTATTTTAATTTGTATTTTAACAATTGTCATGGCAATTTCAGTCATCCTGGTTAATAAAGGACTATACCTAATTGCAGAACCAACAAGTAAGTTGTTAGCGCTCGTTTATTTATTAATCTGTATTGGGGTAGGTGCAGGAATTTATGGCTACGCGTCTTTCCGATTAGGACTAGCACAAAAACTATTAGGTGAGCGTATTTCAAAAATTGCCGGGAAGTTTGGGTTTAAGTAGGGGGTTTAAGGTTGCGTTTAGATAAATTATTAGCAAACATGGGATTTGGTTCTCGAAAAGAAGTAAAACAATTATTGAAGCAAAAAGCAGTAACAATAGATGGTGAAGTAGTAAAGGATGCAAGCATACACGTTAATCCTGAAGTACAACAAGTAAGTGTATATGGGGAAGTTGTTCAATACACTGAATTTATATATTTAATGATGAATAAACCTCCTGGCGTGATTTCTGCTACGGAAGACAATTATGATCAAACAGTAATTGATTTATTAGATCCGCTAGCACAACATTTTAAACCATTTCCTGTTGGGCGATTAGATAAAGATACTGAAGGGTTATTGTTAATTACAAACGATGGTCAACTAGCACATAATCTTCTATCTCCTAAAAAGCATGTACCTAAGACTTATTATGCATTAATAGATGGGGAAGTTACTGTAGAGGATATAGAAGCATTTAAACTCGGTGTAGAATTAGATGATGGCTATGTTACAAAACCAGGAGAACTTGTCATTTTAAAATCAGGAAGCACATCAGAAATTGAGCTTACTATTCAAGAGGGTAAATTCCATCAAGTGAAGCGGATGTTTGAATCCGTTGGCAAGAAAGTAACCTATTTAAAGAGATTATCAATGGGTAGCTTAGTACTTGATGAGAATTTAGAACTTGGTGAATATCGTGAATTAACAGAAGAGGAATTAGCTTCTTTACAACAAAACAATAAGAAAAAAGAATGACCCCGACGAAAGGTCATTCTTTTTTTATATACGAAATTAATTCGAAAAGTCTAAGATGTCAATTTAACTTTTTTCTTCGTCGTTGTCCATTTACCTCGACTTGGACTTTCAACCAAGTCGTTAAAGGCTAACACATTCAAATCTCTTTGAATGGTGCGAGGAGTGATGTTGAACTCTTCGACTAAATCCTGTGTAGACACTGTTCCCTTATCCAGGATAAACATGTACACGTCTTTAATACGATTAAGCATTCTGTCAGTAGTTGGTTTCATAAATGAACCACTCCTTCGATCTTAATTCTCATGGCAAAGACTAGCGGACGACTACATATAGAGGTGTTCTCAAAAGCTGATTAAATTGTTGCCTCGGACATCCCCTTTATTATAAAGTTTGTGTCAAAATAATTACCTTGACAACGCAATTATATCAATAAACTATTAACTTTTCCATAATTCTCAGTCAATTAATATAATTTTTACATTGAAATTTAGTTTTAAATAATTTGTAAAAATTCTGAAAATTTTATAGGTAGTCGTGCCATCTATATTTATTTTATGAAAGAAATTAACCGAATATAACTTATTTCTTTGTACTTTTATAAAGAAAGAGTAAAATAATCGTATTAATTAGTGAGGTGGTTCTTAATGGATTGGTTAAAGTTAGCACAATCTAGAAAAGAAGAGTTAATTGGTGAGTTACAACAATTAATACAAATTGAGAGTGTGCTAGATGAAGCAAATGCGACAAGTGATGCACCATTTGGCCAAGGTCCATTGCAAGCATTACAATTTATGCTAAATAAAGGTGAAGAACAAGGATTTACTACTAAAAATGTAGATAACTTTGCAGGACATATAGAAATGGGACAAGGAGAAGATTTAGTCGGAATCTTATGTCATGTCGATGTAGTACCAGCAGGCGATTCTTGGAATTATCCGCCATTTAAAGGTGAAATTGCGGATGGCAAACTATATGGCCGTGGGGCAATCGATGATAAAGGTCCAACAATGGCAGCCTGGCTTGCAATGAAAATGATAAAAGATGCAGGTATTCCATTAAATAAACGAGTTCGCATAATTATTGGAACTGATGAAGAAAGTGGTTTCCGATGTGTGAACCATTATTTTAGTAAAGAAGAAATGCCAACTATCGGATTTGCTCCTGATGCTGATTTTCCACTTATCAATGCTGAAAAAGGAATTGCATTATTAGACTTTACCTTAAAAGAGACGTTAAGTGATGAACAATTAATTGCTTTCCAATCAGGTCAACGTTCAAATATGGTGCCTGACTTTGCAAAGGCAATTGTTCAAAATGTACAGGATGATATTATGGGAGATTTCCAGGAATTTATAAATAAAAATCACATCCAAGGTACAATAAATCAAGAAAATGATAAATATATTGTAACAGTTCAAGGAAAATCTGCTCATGCTATGGAGCCGGAAAAGGGTCTTAATGCAGCGGTTCTTTTAGCAAAATTCCTAAAGCCTTATTTATTAACTAAAGCAAGTAAACAATTTGTTTCATTTATTGTGGAAGCATTCGATAGCGACCATTATGGAACGAAAATATCATTAAATCATTCAGATGAAATGTCTGGCAAGACAACATTAAATCCTGGAGTTATTTTATTCCACCGTGAAAAAGGTGCAAGAATTCAAGTTAGTATGCGCTATTCGGTTTCATATCCATTTGAAGAAAAAATTACAGAGGCTACTAAACGAACATCTTCTTATGGTTTTAGTCTTGATGTTGTATCAAACTCAGCACCACATTATGTTCCTGAAGAAGACAACCTCGTTCAAACGTTGTTGTCAGTATATAGAAAATATACAAACGACCATTCAAAACCATTATCAACTGGTGGAGGAACGTACGCGCGGGTAATGAAGAAAGGGGTAGCTTTTGGCATGCTATTCCCAGGAGAACCGGATGTTGCCCACCAAGCTGACGAATTTGTTGTCATTGATAACTTAATAAAAGCTGCAGCAATATATGCTGAGGCAATCGTTGAGTTGGCAAAGTAAATATGAATGGGGAGTGCTAGAATGGGATATTCTTTATGGAATGATAAAATTGTTAAAGATGAAGAAATTGTAATTGATAAAGAGGATCGCGGTTATCAATTTGGTGATGGAGTTTATGAAGTAATAAAAGTGTATAACGGGGAAATGTTTACTGCAAAGGAACATATTGATCGTTTTTATAAAAGTGCAGAAAAAATTCGTATAACAGTACCTTATACGAAAGATAAATTACACATGTTGCTACATCAATTGGTGGAAGAGAATGAATTAAATACGGGGAATCTATATTTTCAAATTACAAGAGGAACAGCCTCTCGAAATCACCATTTTCCTGGAGATACAGTTTTACCTGTGCTAACTGGTAATGTGAAAGAATCACCTAGACCTTTAGAAAATAAAGAAAAAGGTGTAAAAGCAACCTTTGTGGAAGATATTCGATGGTTACGCTGTGATATCAAATCGTTAAATTTACTAGGCGCTGTCCTAGCAAAACAAGAAGCCCATGAAAAAGGTTGTTATGAAGCGATCTTGCATCGTGGAGATATTATTACAGAAGGCTCGTCTACGAATGTATTTGGTATTAAAAACGGCATATTATATACACATCCAACCAACAACTTGATTCTCGATGGAATTACGCGTCGAGTAGTTTTAACTTGTGCGAAAGAAGTGAATCTTCCAGTTAAAGAGTCAGCATTTACAAAATCTGAAATTTTACAAATGGATGAAGTGTTTGTATCATCTACAACGTCTGAAATTACTCCAGTGACTGAAATTGATGGTACAAAAATTAATAATGGTGTAATTGGTGAATGGACACGTAAACTGCAGGCACAATTTGAAACAAAAATTCCTAGTAATTTTCAAGTAACTGACATAAAATAATTTGAAATAGTGGATTAGCTAATTGGCTATCCACTATTTTTTTTTACCTTCCTCATGTAAAATTAAAGTAACTGTAGTAGATAGGAGTGTTTTATATGGCTCAATTAGTAAAACTTCAAGATTATATTTCGAGATACGAAACGGCCTTAACGAGATATCCAACTCAATTTGTCCGATTGAAACAAAACCAGTGGGATAGAGTCAAAACACAATGGTTGTCTGGAGAAGAACTTCCTAATTGGGAACATATAGAGACTGATGAGGAAAACGAAGAGCCAAAAGAGCGTTTTACATTTTTTAAAAAGATATTTAGAAGAAATGAAACAGAAGAAAATATAGAGGAAGTCAATGTTGAAAATGAGTTAGTTGATAACGATGAGATTATTCCTGAAGATGAAACAACTACCTTATTTTTTGAGCCAAAAATTGTGTATCATCCTCAAACGCTAGAAGAATTAAAAGTGATGTTTCTAGATCAATTTTTCCATTTTCAATTAAAGTGGGCTAGTTCGACTTTACGAGAAAAATCCTATGTAGATCCTAAGTTTCTACGAGATACGTTGTTAAGAAATATACTTCAACAATTGCCAGATAGTTATTTAATTTTCTATTATCCAATTATTAAAGTCAAAAAAGCACCAGTTGAGTTGGATGTTATCATTTTAACACCAACAGAATGTATTTGTATTACAGTGGTGGAAAACGATAACATGGCTGTTTATGTTGGAAATAGCGAACGATTTTGGACAGAAAAAGTAGGGAAAGTAGATAAAAAAATACTCAACCCACTCATCCAATTAAATCGAATGGAATCCGTTATTTCGCAAATTTTCACGAATCAAGGAGTAGACTTACCAATTCGAAAAGTATTGCTTTCAAGAAACGGTTATTTTGATTATCCTGGTTCTCTTTATAATGTTCAATTTATTGATAAAAGAGAATTCCCAAAATGGTTAATGCAATTGAAGCGCTCAATCTCTCCAATGAAACGAATGCAAATGCAAGCAGCACAATCAATATTAAACCATGTTCAAACCACCTCCTTTAATCGTGATATATGGAATGTTGAAAATCTTAAGGAGTAGAGATGATGCTACATTTTATTATCAATGAATTTGCGGGGAATGGAAAAGGGAAGAAAATTTGGGAACAATTTAGGAAAGAACTGAATATCTCTTATACTTTCCATTTAACACAATATAAAGAACATGCAAAAGAGATTGCACAACAACTAGGTGAAACAGCATTGTCAAATGGGGAAAAATTACTCATTATTGTTGTAGGTGGAGATGGTACCATTCATGAAGTGCTAAATGGGGTAAAGGGTTTTCGAAATGTTTTCGTTGGAAATATTGCAGCAGGTTCAGGCAATGATTTTTCTCGTGGCTATTTTTCATTTCACAATGCCAAAGAAATTGAACAATTAATCTTAAAAAAAGAGTGTACATATGAACAAATGGATAGTGGTCTTTTAAAAATAAATACTACTACTCAGAAGAGTTTTATCAATAATGCAGGTATTGGCTTCGATGCCTTTGTTGCGAATCTAGCAAACCAATCTAAGCTTAAAAAAAGATTGAATTCAATTGGCTTAGGAAAATTGAGTTATGTTTATTTTTTAGTGTATGGATTATTTAAATTTAAGATATTTGATTTAACAGTTTGCATAGACGGTGTTGAGAGATCCTATAAAAATGTATGGTTTGTTACACTGAGCAATCAACCTTATTTTGGGGGAGGTATGAAAATATCCCCAAAATCTAAACCAAATGATGGAATACTAGAACTAACACTAGTACATAATCTTCCGAGAATAAAGTTATTATTATTATTCGTAATGGTATTTTTCGGAGCACATACTCGTTTAAAGGCAGTCGTACAAACGAGTGCTGAAAATGTAAAAATCAGTGTTAAAGAACAGATTCTTTGTCACACTGACGGAGAAATTATCAAACCATTAACTAAGGAATCGACTATAGAATTTGATATTCAGCCAAAAAGTTGGAATTTGGTGAATGAAAAGTAGCGATATTATGGAATTAGTAGATAATTAAGTTATAATATAAGAAATTTAATGGGCATGAACGTTAGGATATAAGTTCAACTCATATAAAACGAACAGCAAAGAAAAGAGGAACATGTAAGTGAGATTAAGAAACAAACCTTGGGCAGAAGAGTTTATCAATAGTCACCCAGAAATTATTATTCCAAACCCAGAAAACTTTAAAGGAAACTGGCGTGAAGTTTTTGGAAATGATAACCCACTACATATTGAAGTAGGAACAGGTAAAGGTCAATTTGTAACTGGAATGGCTTTGGCGAATCCAGATATTAATTATATTGGCATAGAATTATATGATAGTGTCATCGTAAGTGCACTTGAGAAGGTAATAGATGCAAACACTCCTCCGAATTTACGTTTGTTAAAAGTAAATGGAGCTGATTTAGATAAATACTTTACAAAAAATGATGTTAGTCGTGTTTATTTGAATTTTTCAGATCCTTGGCCAAAAAAACGCCATGCAAAACGCAGATTAACTCATGAAGGATTTTTAAAATTGTATGAATCAATTTTAATTGATAATGGGGAAATTCACTTTAAAACGGACAACCGTGGTTTATTTGAATATTCTCTAATTAGTATGTCAGAGTATGGTATGTTATTAAAATTTGTTTCTCTAGATTTACACGCAGATGAGCCAGAAGATAACATTATGACGGAATACGAAGAGAAGTTTTCCGCAAAGGGTCAGCCAATCTACAGATTAGAATCTCAGTTTATTTCGAAAAAGTAGTATATTCATGCGGCAACTAAACGGAAGTCGCTACAATATAAAGTTTTTAGGGAAAAGGGGAGAAATGGATGGATCAACTTCAATTTCACAAAATGCAATTAACATGGCTCGATGGGGGAGTCACTTCTTTAGATGGCGGAGCAATGTTTGGGGTAGTTCCAAAACCACTTTGGTCAAGAAAATATCCTACAAATGAATTAAACCAAATTGAATTGGCATGTGAACCAATCCTAATACAATATGAGGGTAAGAACTACTTAATTGATAGCGGAGTAGGTTTTAATAAGCTAACAGAGAAACAGCTTCGAAACTATGGGGTTACTGAAGAATCAACTGTTTTTGAAAGTTTAAAGAAATTAGGTTTAACTCCTGCGGATATAGATGTAGTTTTAATGACTCATTTGCATTTTGATCATGCTGGTGGGTTAACATATTGGGAAGGGGATACTCTTGTACCATCTTTCTCGAATGCAAAGATTTATACTACAGAAGTAGAATGGAATGAAATGCGTAATCCAAATATCCGTTCTAGAAATACGTACTGGAAAGAAAATTGGGAACCGATTCAACATCAAGTGGAAACATTTACAGATTCTATTACGATAGCGCCAGGAATTGAAATGATTCATACAGGTGGCCATAGTGATGGACATGCAATCATTAAATTAACCCAAAACGGGGAAACAATGATTCATATGGCAGATATAATGGCTACTCATGCACATCAAAATCCATTGTGGGTGATGGCGTATGATGATTATCCAATGACAAGTGTATTTGCTAAAGAAAAAATTATGAAGGAAGCATTAGCAAATAATTATAAATTTATTTTCTATCACGATGCCTATTATCGTATGATTCAATGGTCAGCAGATGGAAAAGAAGTTGTATCATCTCTAAAACGAACAAAAGAAGCGAAAATTAAATTTCAAATGAATTCATAAAAAGAGGTTCTATATTAATTGTTGGGGTTTGCCTACAATTTATGAAAAACAAAATGCACAACATCACCTATTTTTCTATACTTGAGTTGACTAGAAACAAGCAGAAAAAGGTGAGTTGTGCATTATGAATTTTAACATGGAACTACCAGGATTAAAAGGTGTAAATATTGAAGAAATGGTTGAACAAGAAAATCGTGTACTAGTCTATATTTCCATGCCTATAAAAGAACATATTTGTCCAGCGTGTGGTGAAAAAACAAAGAAAATACATGATTATCGAATGCGAAAAATCGGCCACCTTTCCTTTTGGGGACGTTTAACTAAGTTGATGTATAAATGTCGTCGTTACCGCTGTCAATGTGGAAAGCGTTTTGCAGAAAAGGCTTCATTTGTCGAGCGATATCAACGTTATTCAAGAGAAGCGAATCAAGCGATGACGATTCAATCCGCGAAATCGAAAACATTTAAAGATGCGGCAATGATTCTCGGTACATCTATTTCAACCATCATAAGAAGATTTAAAAAACAAGCAAAAGCAGTATTACCAAAGGGTGTTCAATTACCAAAAGCAATTGCCATTGATGAATACAAGGGAGATACGGATGCAGGAAAATATCAATTAATTATAGCGAATGCGGAAACACATGAACCAATCGATGTTTTGCCTAATCGCAGACTTCAAACGATCAAAACTTATTTGCAAAAATATGGTCAAGAAGTGGAAATCGTTGTCATGGATATGAATGGAAGTTTTAAAGCAGCGGTTCAACAAGCATTGGGAAAACCAATCATTGTGGCGGACCGATTCCATTATTGTCGTTATATCCATTGGGCTTTAGATGAAGTCCGAAGAAAAGTTCAAAAAGAAATGCATGCCTATGATCGTAAGAAATCGAAGAAAATGCGATTTGTTTTACATAAGAATTCCGACAATCTATCAGAGGAAGAACGTTGGTATTTAAATCGATATCTAGCTTTATCATCAGAGTTAAAGCAGGCTTATGAATTAAAAGAAGCATTTAAACAGTGGTTTACAGAATCCAAAAGGAGAGAAAATATACAGGAGGTCAAAAGTGGATTAGAAGCATTTTACCGAAAGGTAGAAGAAGTAGGCATTCCAAGCTTTTTAAAAAGTATACAAACACTAAAAAACTGGCAGAATGAAATATTAAACAGTTTTGTATTTGGATATTCCAATGGCTTTTTAGAAGGAATTAACAATAAATCAAAAGTGCTCAAACGAAATGCTTATGGATTCCGAAAATATGAGCACTTTAAAGCGAAAATACTATTAGGTCACCTATATAAAAAAATAGAGTTGTATGTTGGGTAGGATGAACGCGCGCGTTCTGCCATCCATTCCTTCTTCGCTACGCTTCAGAAGAAATGGATGGCAGAATAGTATATCAAATATCCAAGTTTTCTTGTCCTCTCATTTCTTACCCCAACAATTGACAAAGGACCTAAAAAGAAGTGGGGATATAAGTTTTTCGAAACTTTTCCCCACTTTTTATTACGATTTTACTAATTCTACAATTACACCAGAACGAGCATCTGCAGCGAATTCAAATGTTTCTAATTCTCCATTCACAACTCTAGTAATGCCTCCGCGATAAACTGGAATTGTAGAAATACCATTATTAAAATCTTCTGTTTGCATATAAATCCATGAACCATCAATCGGTGTTTCTTTTTTAAATTCAAACTTTACATTATTCAGTACTTGATTGGCAGGTAAAAATGGTGAAATTCTGTCAGAAGCTTCTTTAATAATTACTGCTGCAGCTAAACCTGTTGCCACGCCAATTAAAAAATCTCGTAATTTCATATGCCATCCTCCTTTAAATTATCCCTTATTTTAACATCAAATATAGAAGTATGTCTTGTTATTCTTTAAAACGATATGATTGTTTCAAATTTTGTTTATAGTAAAAATGTTTCAGTTTTGATCTGGATAAAGTTGATTTAGAAGCTCTCATCTAGGGTTGGCCTCAATTAATTTTGCCAGCAAATGCAGTTAGCTGCACTCTGCCACACTCCATTCCAACAGATATTTTATACCATAACTAAAATTCTCACATTTACAAATCCATCACTTCATAAATTATCTTATAAGGATAATCAAATTATTTTAGAACATGCTTAATTTAATGTGCAAACTAAAAAGAGAAGAAATATGTGGTAAAATAAAGGACGTATGAATCTATAAACAGGGAGTGTTCTTGTTGAATACTGAGACGTTACAATTATTTAAAACTTTAACGGAATTACCGGGTGCTCCTGGTGATGAACGAAATATCCGTAAATTTATGCGTAGTGAACTTGAAAAATATTCTGATGAAATTATTCAGGACAATTTAGGTGGCATCTTTGGAGTAAGAAAATCCGAACAAGAAAATGCTCCCAAAATTTTAGTTGCTGGCCATATGGATGAAGTTTCATTTATGGTCACGAATATTACAGAAAATGGGATGATCCGTTTTCAAACTTTAGGTGGTTGGTCAAACCAAGTACTACAAGCTCAAAGAGTAACTATCTATGCCAAGGAACAAGAAATCCCAGGTGTTATTGCATCTATTCCTCCTCATTTACTAAGAGGTACAGATAAAAATAAACCTACAGAAATCAAAGATATGCTTATTGATGTAGGCGCTGACAGTAAACAAGATGCTCTTGATATGGGGATTAGACCAGGGCAATCAATTATTCCAATTTGTCCATTTACTGTAATGGCGAATCCTAAAAAAATTATGGCGAAAGCATGGGATAATCGTTATGGTTGTGGATTAGCCATTGAATTGTTAAAAGAATTAAGAGATGAAAAAGTTGTCAATCATTTATATTCAGGTGCCAATGTAATGGAAGAGGTTGGTTTACGTGGTGCTCAAGTATCCGCAAATATGATTCAACCTGATTTATTCTTTGCACTAGATGCCTCGGCAGCAAATGATACAACAGGCGATAAAACTCAGTTTGGACAGTTAGGGAAAGGAACACTTTTACGTATTTATGATCCAACAATGGTAACACACCATGGATTACGTGAATTTGTTCTAGATACTGCAGAAACGAACAACATTCCATATCAATATTTTGTTTCACAAGGTGGAACAGACGCAGGAAGAGTTCATACGTTACAAAAAGGGATTCCAAGTACAGTAATTGGCATTTGTTCGCGTTATATTCATACAGCTGCTTCGATTATCCATGTTGATGATTATGCAGCTGCAAAAGAATTACTTGTTAAACTTATTAGAACACTTGACCGAACAACAGTTGAAACAATTATTAACAACGCTTAAAATTGTATTTAGTAAAAAGAAGGTGTCCAAAAAGAAAATACTCTTTGGACACCTTCTTCCTTATTCAAAAAATACTCAAAGGAAGTATTACTTCTGCGGTGGTCGCATTAAAATGCCACCATCCTCGGCGCAAAGTGGCCGTCTCAAAGTACTTTCAGACGGCCACTTTTTTTTGATACAAACGTCTTAATTAAACGTAAATTAAACATTTCGGAGATGAAATCCATGAAAGTTGCAATTGGAACTAAAAATAAAGCAAAAACAGCTGCTATTGAAAATGTAGTTCGTACATATTTTGAAGATGTTCAATTTGAACAATTTTCAGTTGCGTCCAATGTTTCGGAACAACCCTTTTCTAATGAAGAAACTCGCCAAGGAGCAATTAATCGGGCATTAAATACTTTAAAAGTTGCTAATGCTGAATTGAATTTTGGGCTAGAAGGTGGAGTGCATGAATTAGATGGCTTAATGTATTGCTGTAATTGGGGTGCTGTAGCCTTGCCAGATGGAACGGTTTTATCTTGCGCGGGTGCTCAATTTTTACTACCTGAAGACATTGCAAAAGAGTTACGAGCGGGTAAGGAATTAGGTCCAGTAATGGATGAATTTACAAAAGAAAAAGATACTAGACATCACTCAGGAGCAATTGGCGTTTTTACAGCTGGACTGATAAACCGTACAGAAATGTTCGAACACATTGTCAAACTTCTTATTGGACAATATTTATGTTATCAAGATAATATTTTATAGCATACGCCTTTTTCAGAGGTAGTGTCAAAACTTCTATGAAAAATTGAAAAACACAAGGTATTGGGCGATAAGTACTCTCCGAACGAGGGGACAATCGCTCTTGACAAACATTCCGAAAAGGTTGCGCCCATATTTTTGAGGGCGAAGGGGAAAAAGTAGGCACACCAAATAACCCTCGCCAAATACCAATTTTAACCTTTTCTCCATTCGGTTTGTCAAGAGTTCGCTACGCCGATTGTCATTCGTATGTAGTTATTTGAGGGCTCTGCTAAAAAAAGTAGGCTGCGGTTATTTCGTTAACTCCAATTGGGCCAGTTCAATCAGTTTTGTCCAACGTGCTGGCATATGTGGCATCTGGTCCAACTCTGGAATCATGACCGGCACACGCTTTTCCAGCTTTGCATGCGGTCGAAGGAAATTAAAATAGGCCACAAACATCGTCACAAACGATACCGAGCCAGCTTCGGAACCAAAGCCTGTTGTCGCACGGTAATGCCCTTTAAATGTCCGGTTTAGACGTTCGATAATTTGTTTCAACCAACGATATTCGGCTGACACTGGATCTTCGTTCGTTAAGCCTATCACTTGTGTCACATCAAACCAAATGTCATGTTGTGCGAAAAAGTGTTGTGCTAATAAGTAAATGGGGTTGCCATCCACGATTAAATTCAGGTTTTCGGGAATCTCCTTGAACTTTTGTAAAACATCATCGATTGCTTTAATGGCAGACAATGTATCGCGATTAGGCGAAACACGGTAAGAGAGAATAACTTTTTTCGCCGCATCAAAGAAAAAGAATAAGTAATGCCATTTCCCATTAACCCGAATATACGTTTCGTCGCCACAAAATTGATCGGACAGTTCATAAGGATAACCATCAACGAAGGGCTTCATCAAGATGGAGACACTGTTCACGTAATTTAATATCGTTTGATGTGAAATGGAAACATTATGTATGTCTTGCATAATCGCTGCTGTTTTCCGTGCTGAAATACCGTAATTCACATGGTATGTCAAAATCAATCCAAGTGTATGGGATGACGTATGAATCCGTGATAAATCTACACGTGGTTTTACTGGTGATGCTGGAGATAAAGGTTGATAATCAAACAAAAATTCACGATAAATATAACGCACTTTAAACGCCTGTGGATCTTGTTTAAATCGGGTCTTTTCTTCCTTACTCATTCGACCTATATTGGATAAATAATAGGAACACTGATTACTTTTACACTTCCAAATGTGAAAATCTTTTCGCTCTTTAATTTTCTCTAAGGTCTTCATACAGTGGGGGCAACGAAGAATAGCCTCTTTCTGATAGCGACTTTTTTGATTAAATAAGCAATCACATACCTTACATTGATATTGTCCTTTTGCACCATTATTCGCATACAAATACGAGGAAGGTGCACCACACTTAGGACAACAGAGGTTTTCAGGTACTTTTGATTTGGACTTGGCGTGTCGTCTTACAGGCTTTAATTCTTTGCCATGTTCATGGAAGTAGGCGATTAGTAAATCCTGAAAGGATGCTTTTTCAGGTTGATACAGAATGGGTAACTTATCAACTTGTAACTTGCGGTATTCTTTATTAATTGGCTGTTCAGGACGCACACTTCCAACAGCCTTACCAAATATTATCACCATTAATATTTTAATTATTTTTTCTTGGTACTTGATAAATTCAATTAAATACGCTAATAATTGAGGGTACAAACTTGTCACTTCCTTTTTGGGTAGTTTTGTGTGTGGTAACCTCAACTAACACCAAAATCCAGGGGGTGGCAAGTTTTTTTGCGTAAAAGACTATAAAACCAACGATTATTAGCGATTTATATATATAAGTTTTGACAATACGTTTTCAGAAAGCGGGGGATACATATGAAATTGAAATGGGTTCATGTAGTTGTATTTATGATGGTTGCATTTGTGCTTACTGGTTGTGGGAAACCAATCGATGAGCAAGTGGAACTTGGCTTAGCAAGTGCAGAAACTGTATTCAAGGAAAACTCAAACAAACCAAATAAAACAATTGGGGAAATACAGCTATTTGTTCCATCAGGCTATAGTGTTAAAGAGAGTGAAGATTTAAATAACTTAATTTTAACAAAAGGCAAAGACCAATATATACTTTTTGTTAATCAATATGAGCAGCAAGATAGCAAACTTCACTACAATTTATTCAAGAAAGACTCTTCAAAAAAGGTGATTAAAGAAAGTACATACGAATCAGATGGAGCCTTTGGATTTTCAGCTGTTGTTGAAATTGATGATGAAAATTACGAACTTATTACAAGTAGCGGCGGTGTAAAGATTTCTACTATCACTAAAAATAAAAAAATCGATGAAAAATTAACAGATATGATGTCGATTGCTAGATCAGTAGAATTAATTGAATAATACTAGTACAATCTATAGGACAAACTAATCGACTAGTTAATAAAACTTTTGTACAATACTCTAGATAAATACTTTATTAATTACGGTTCACAATTGGTGAGCCGTTTATTTTTAAATAGGATTTCTACTTGTTATCCTTAACTATTGTGTAAAAGAGGCGTAAAACTATGAAATCAAAGCAACTGGTTGAACAGATAAAGTCGCGTTTAGGTACTGAACGATACGAATATATTTTTGATGATGAAAAAGAAACATTACGTTTAAACCATAAATCACTAAATAAAGGTATGGAACTTACCTTATCTGATATTTTAGCTAAATATCATTCAATAAAGGAAAAGGCAATTGATGAAGTAGTTTATACGATTGTACAAACCTTTGATGCAATGGAAAAAGAACAAAAAGAAGGGTTCCATGATTTATCCCTTGTGTACCCTGTTGTAAGGTCCACTTCTTTTCCTTTAAAATCTAATGAGGGACATCCTTTTATTACGACAGACCACACTGCTGAAACTCGTATTTTCTACGCTCTTGATTTAGGGACAACCTATCGACTAATTGACGAATCAATGTTGGAAAAGCTACAAGTATCAGCAAATCAAATTCGTGAAGCTGCCCGTTTTTCCGTTCGAAAATTACCGACAAACACAAAGAAAGATGAAGTGGCAGGAAATGTATTCTATTTCCTAAATCATAATGATGGCTACGATGCGAGTCGAATTTTAAATGAAACATTTTTAAAAGAGATGGAAGAAAAAGTAGAAGGGGATATGACGTTATCTGTTCCTCATCAAGATGTATTAATTATTGGTGATATTCGTAATGAAGTAGGGTATGATGTATTAGCACAAATGACGATGCATTTCTTTACTGTAGGCACAGTGCCGATCACTTCTTTATCGTTTGTATATGAAAAAGGCGAATTAGAGCCGATATTTATATTGGCTAAAAATAAAGTAAATAAGGAGAAAGATGAAAAATGATTATTAGTTATAACAAACCACATGTTGGAGATGTATTATTAGTACAATTAGCAACAGAAAGTATTGTAAATACAGAAGTTGAAAAAGTTGGCGATGTTGCCATTTTAAAAGAAAAAGCAACGGGTGAAATTAAAGCATTTAATTTATTTAATGCAAGCAAATATATGCAAATTGAAGCTCAAGGAAATGTTGAAGTAACACCTGAAATCGTTGGGAAATTAGAGGCTGCTTTAAAAGAGAATGGCGCAAATGTTTCACTTGATGTAGACTTTACACCAAAATTTGTTGTAGGTTATGTTGAAGAAAAAGAAAAACATCCAAATGCTGATAAACTAAGCATTTGTAAAGTAAATGTGGGAGATGAAGTATTACAGATCGTTTGTGGTGCACCGAATGTAGAAGCTGGACAAAAAGTAGTAGTTGCTAAAATTGGTGCTGTAATGCCTTCTGGTTTAGTAATTAAACAATCTGAGTTACGCGGTGTGGCTTCAAGTGGTATGCTTTGCTCTGCAAAAGAATTAGCAATTCCAAATGCACCTTCTGCAAAAGGAATTTTAGTGTTAAATTATGATGCAGAAGTTGGGGCACCATTTGAAATACCTTCAACTCTTTAATGCGTTAAATTAGGAAGTCGAAGTAAGTTGGACAACCTCTTTCGTATCAAAAAAATTTATTAAAACTCTTTTCTCTAAAAGTTGTATTTTAAACTTCAAGAGATTATAGGGGGACGTCTAAAAATTAATTTTAGACGTCCTTTATCTTTTAACTAAATGTTGCATCATTGTTATAATATTGCAATGAATATGTGGTATGATTTTGATATATATATTGCAATTTGTATCATTATGTATGAGAAATTTTATATTAATCTAAAACATATTAACATAGAAAAAAATCTATTAAATATCTCTTTATGGTTAAATTATCCTGCACTTATACATATAATTACTTTAGAATAAAAATGCTATGTTTGTAGAAGAGAGTGATATAAAGTGAATTGGTTTAAAAAACAACTGAATAAATTGTTTTTAAATGATAGAGATGATGATGACGAATATTACGAAGAAGAGCCATTCGATGAACAAGAATACTCTAACTATAGAGAAACAACAACTGAACAACACCAACAAAAACGTTCAAGTTTTCGGTTTCCTCTAATAGATGACTATGAAAAAGAGGTTTCTTCCACACCAAAAAACTTCGATCAAGAAGTAAATGAATTTAGAGATAGTAGGAACATAACAGACTATTATCAAAAAAATGCAATATCAAAAGTCTATGATGTGGAAGTATCGGGTATTCGGGAATTACTAGAGAAACGTCAACGTTCTAAAGGAAACACATCTGGAGTTAACTATAGTTCGAGCATTCGAAAAGTAGAAAAAAAAGAAGAAACTAGTCCAAGAATTAAAAGAGTAAATCCAACACCAAAAGTCGTACAAGAAAGTCCAAATCCACCGGTTGCTCATAGAAGATTTGTACCAACGAATGTGCCATCACCGGTTCACGGATTTAGGAAACCAAGTAACATTAATGAATTATTAACGAAAAAACAGGGATCCGAACAAAAGTATGAGCAATCAAAGGAAGATGAAGAAAATCATCAGCAGGTTTTAAAACCACCGAACAAAGAAGCAGCCAAAATTTATAACGAGGTTCTTCAAACTTCAAAAGAGATTGCAAGTGCAACACAAATTGTAGATGAAAAATTGATTTCAAAAGAAACTCAGCAGGTGCTATCAAGTGTAGAACACCCTGAAAATAAAACTACACAACAAACGATAATTAACAATAAATCGCATACAACTAAAAATTCTGATGATCAACTAGATGCACGAGAAATTTTAGAAGAACTTAAAGACCAGAGCAATCAGCATGTACCATTTGAAAAGGTAAAAATTGATGAAGAACAATCGGAAATGATTGAAATTATTGCAGTTCAAAAAGAGGTAAATAATCAACAGAATGAAATGGTTGTAGAGAAGCTAGAAGAAACTGGACACCATGTTCAAAATAATGAGGTTATAGAGTCTGTAAAAAGTGAAATTCTCCATCAGCCTATTTCAATTGAGATTGAAGAAGTGATTGAAAACGACATAGAGGAACCTGTAATAGATCTGAAAAGTGAACTGTATGATCAGGTCGAAGAAATTCCAATCTTAGTTGAAGAGATTAAAGAGAAGGGTACTGAAGAAATACAAAAAGAAAATGACTCTTCCAATCTTGATGCTACTCATGAAAGAGACTTGATTGAACAAAATCAAGACACAACTGAAGATTCAAAAACAGAAATTATTGATGAACAAGATACAGAAGTAAAAGAGAAAAAGCGCGGTACATTGCCATTTAACGTGATAATGTTAAAATCTGACAAAGAAAAATACGCAGCAAAATTAGCACAAAAACAACTTACTCAACATAATGATGTAATTAAGGAATTATCTAGGCATACAAATGGCTTATTACAAACAAATAAAAATCAATTAGAAAAAGTTGAAGAAGTGATTGCTCCTATCTCTTCTGAATTACCGAATTCTGATATAACATCAGATAAAGAGGAACATACAGAGAAACAAATAGAAGCGAATATTGATGTGGTTGAAAATGAGTTGCCAAAAGATACATTAGAAGAAAAACAACAAAAGATTGACGAACCGATTCAAGATGTTGTTGAGAAAAAAACAAGCAAAATTTATGTTAAACCATCTGTTGAGTTTTTATCACCACCTGAAGAAAAAACAGAAGACCGTGATTGGATGGAATCTCAAGCGGATGTTTTGGTTGAGGCATTGTCTCACTTCCAAGTAACAGCACAAGTGGAGTCTATTATGCAAGGTCCAGCTGTTACCCAGTTCGAAATTACAGTCGGTCATGGAACAAAAGTTAGTAAAATACGGAACTTAGCAGATGATTTAAAATTAGCTTTAGCTGCAAAAGATATTCGAATTCAAGCACCGATACCTGGGAAAAGTTCAATAGGTATTGAAATTCCGAATCGTATTGCTCGTGCTGTTCGATTATCTGAAGTTACTAATAGTGAAAGCTTTATTGAATCGGAGTCGCCATTAGAAGCGGCGTTAGGACTTGATTTAACAGGAAAGCCCGTTACGATTGATTTACGAAAAATGCCCCATGGTTTAATTGCAGGTGCAACAGGCTCGGGTAAATCAGTATGTATTAATTCCATTTTAGTTAGTTTATTATATAAGGCGACGCCTCACGAGTTAAAATTAATGTTAATTGACCCAAAAATGGTAGAACTTGCACCATTTAATCATATTCCACATTTAGTGAGTCCCGTAATTACGGATGTAAAAGCAGCAACTGCTGCATTAAAATGGGCTGTGGAAGAAATGGAAAGACGCTATCAATTATTTGCTCATGCAGGTGTTCGTGACTTACCGCGATATAATAAATTAGCAGAGTCAAATGGTGATTATGCTCTTAAGTTACCTTACATTTTAATCGTTATCGATGAATTAGCGGATTTAATGATGATGTCTCCAGCTGATGTAGAAGAAGCAATTTGCCGTATTGCACAAAAAGCTCGTGCTTGTGGTATTCACTTAATTGTAGCAACACAACGCCCATCAGTTGATGTTATTACAGGACTAATCAAATCAAACATCCCAACGCGAATTGCATTTGCGGTATCTTCACAAGTGGATTCACGTACAATATTAGATAGTCAAGGTGCAGAACGTCTTCTTGGAAGAGGAGATATGCTGTACTTAGGAAACGGGATGAGTGCACCAATTCGCTTACAAGGTACATTTGTTACTGATGATGAGATTGAAGAAATAATCGATCATGTACGCTCACAAGGGGAACCAGACTATATATTTGAACAGGATGAATTATTAAAGAAAACAGAAATGATTGAAGAACAAGATGAATTGTTTGAAGAAGTTTGCCGCTTTGTATATGAACAAGGCACAGCTTCTACTTCCTCGATTCAAAGAAAATATCACATTGGATATAACCGAGCAGCTAGACTAATTGACTTGTTAGAGAGTCATGGATTTATTTCTGAGCAGAGGGGAAGTAAACCGAGAGAAGTTTATATTACAGATGCTGATATTTCTAATATGTTTGACTAATTAATTTTCTTTCAAGTGAAAAGGTACATTATGAGGGGGAATTCCCTCTCATTTTTTTTCAGAAAAAATTTAGGAAATTTCGTGCATTCCTACAGTTAATGTTTAATAAAAATAGTGCTATAATGGGGTAAGTTTTTACTAAATGGCACAAACTAGTTATAAATATAATTTTAAATAATTTTAATAAAATTTGTGTAGTTTTACTTTATTCATTGGGACCTAGGTATCCCGGGAGGTTTTTTAATATGACAGTTTATCATTTTACAGGAATTAAAGGTTCAGGTATGAGCTCACTTGCTCAAATTTTATTTGATTCTGGGGAACAAGTTCAAGGGTCTGATGTTGAGACATATTACTTCACTGAACAACCATTAAGAGATCGAAATATAACAATCCTACCTTTTAATGCAGATAATATTCAAAAAGGAATGACAGTAATTGCTGGAAACGCATTTACTGACGAACATCCTGAAATTGTTCGAGCGAAAGAATTAGGCGTGGAAGTAATTCGTTATCATAAATTTTTAGGAGACTATATCAAAAATTATACATCTATTGCCATTACAGGTGCTCATGGGAAAACTTCAACAACTGGTTTGATGAGTCATGTAATTGGAGGATTTATGCCAACTTCCTTCCTAATTGGAGATGGCACAGGTTCAGGTGAAGAAAATGCTTCTTATTTTGTTATGGAAGCATGTGAATATCGTCGTCACTTTTTAGCATATCATCCAGACTATGCAGTAATGACAAATATTGATTTTGACCATCCAGATTATTATAAAGACGTAAATGATGTTTATTCTGCTTTCCAACAACTGGCATTACAAGTTAAGAAAGCCATCATCGCGTGTGGTGATGATGAACATTTACAAAAAATTCAAGCAAATGTTCCAGTTGTATATTATGGCTTAGGGGCAAACAATGACTTTGCTGCTAGAAACGTTGAGAAAACTACGGATGGTACAACATTTGAAGTATATGTGCGAAATGAATATTATGATAAATTTACAATTCCTCTATATGGGGATCATGCGATTCTGAATTCATTAGCCGTTATTTCTTTATGTCATTATGAAGGAATACCAGCTGATGTAATTCAAGAGCGTCTAAGTACTTATTCTGGTGTAAAAAGACGTTTTACAGAGACGAAAATTGGTAATAATGTTCTTGTTGATGATTATGCACATCATCCGACTGAAATCAATGCAACAATTCAATCAGCTCGACAAAAATATCCTGACAGACAAATCGTGGCTATCTTCCAACCGCATACATTTAGTCGTACGCAAGCTTTCTTGCAACAATTTGCGGATAGTTTAAAAAAGGCTGATGCTATTTATTTATGCGAGATTTTTAGTTCTGCCCGGGAAAAACAAGGAGAATTAACAATCTCTGATTTGGCAAATCTAATTGAAGGTAGTAGCGTCCTGCAGTTGGAAAATATTGAAATACTAAAAAAGCATACTAATGCTGTGTTCTTGTTTATGGGTGCAGGTGATGTTCATAAGTATCAAGATGCATTTGAAAATGTTTTGAAAAATGGTGAAGAAACAGCTTAAACAATTATGTTTAGGCTGTTTTTTCTAAAATCATTTCAATGATTTTTCCTGTAAAAGAACGTGTTTTTCAAAGTAAAAAAGGATTTATTATTTTTTTGTCGAATAAAACACTAAACGAGTCTCGGAGGTTTTGACATCATGGAAATCATTTTATATGTTGCAGTATTGATAGCAGCAATTGGCTTTTTAGTCCTATGTATTAGCGTAGGGATGACATTATTTTCCCTTAAAAATACGTTAAATAGTATTGCTGGGACAGTTGCAGGAATTGAAGGACAAATGGAAGGAATTACTCGTGAGACAACCTCTCTTCTTGCTAAAACAAATACATTGGCAGAAGATATAACTCAAAAATCAGAAAAACTGAATTCTGTTGTTGATGCGGTAAAAAATATTGGTACTTCAGTTACAGGTTTAAACAATTCTATTAATCAAATCACATCTTCTATTACAAAAGAAGTTAGTAAAAATGAAGAAAAGATTGCACAAGTGGTTCAATGGAGCAATGTAGCCATGGAAATTGCTGATAAGTGGAAACAGCGAAAAGTCATTGACCAAGAAGATGTGGATAAAGCAGCAGAAAAAATAGTTAAAGAATCTTCAAAAACAAAACGTAGTAAATAAGCGAATGGGGGATGGCAAAATGAACGGGGAAAAGCCAAATTATAATGAAGTAAAAAATGAAGTTGTAGCAAATTTACCTCAAGTTTATACGGGAAATAATGTTGATATCTACGAGGAGGAAACTTTAAATATGAAGGACTTTGTAATTGGTGCATTAGTAGGGGGAATTGTTGGAGCAGCAGCTGGCATGCTACTTGCACCTAAAACAGGTAGAGATTTAAGAAGTGACGTTGCATACCAAGCTGTCCAATTAAAAGATAAAAGTGTCGTACTTTCTTCTACAGCTAAAGAAAAAACAGTACAACTTTCAAATCAATTAAAAGAGCAATCAACTCAATTAGTTGATAAAGTGAAGTCAAAAACGTCAAAAGTACCACGTGTATTTGATGATGGTACAGTTTCATACGAAGGGGAAGAACCTTTAGAAATGGAAACATACGAAGGTGTAGATATGGCAGAGATTGCTCGTCCATCTTCCATTTAAATAAGAAAAACGCAAGTATACTGGAAAAACCAGCATTCTTGCGTTTTTTTATTTTGTAGAATAACTTTACACGGTCATGTTTGTTACAGGATATTCAGATAGTATAATTTCTAGTTTATCGCCACCGAAAATTTCCTCGTCAAATGAAGATGCAATCCCATTTTTCAAAATTGTAAAATGCCCTTTAAAATTAGTTGGCAGTTGCCAATTAGAATAGCGGAAAACATCTTGGAAAATCCATGGTTTCGTATCTTTTTCTATAATTTGAATGGTAGCTCCATTTTGAATCGTAGTATTCGGTTGTACAACAGCACCATTTACTAGTACTTCTCTACAAACTTTCGTTAATTCTAGCTGTTCATTTTGGAAGGTTACGATTATTTTTTCTTCAAGTAAAGTATCTAATTTATTTGCTATAGATTGTACAGTGGGAAGAGGTGAATCTTCAATTGTTAATGTATCACCACTTTGAATTGAATACTGTAATTTGCTAGGTTTTCCATTAATAAATAACTTAGCAGTAAATTCCGGTAAAAACATCGGTTGGCCGTTGACATGAATGAAAAATGACTGCAGCTTATGAAGTATATCTAATCGATTGATAGCTTTTAATAATTCATCAATAGTTTCAACCGTTTCAATTTCAACATGGTCACGGTCTTTTAGTTCCAACTCAAGAGGGGCATTTTCACCGTTAACTTTCACTTTCGGCTCAACGATATACATTGTTCCTTGAATCGTCACTGTTTTTACAGAAGCACCATCGACAATATCACGAACTGTTGCTTTAGCATCAACTCCATCAATACCCTCAATCAATGAAATATTATCCCCATGATGGATGAGTGTTTTCGTTGAAGCCGTTTCACCGTTAACGAGAATTGTGGCAGGTTGCCCATGTTCGCCTGGAATAAAAATATCTTGTCCGTTTACAGTAATAGAAATACCTTGTCCAGGTTTTCCATAAAGTTGCTTCGCTCGGATGTTGGCAGCTAAAAATGCATCTGCAACGGTCATTTCTTTCATTTCAAATAGACGAACTATTTGCTCGTTTACAACAACGGTCATATATTGCACTGGCGCCTTTTTCGCAGCAATTGCAATACCGATTGGTGTAACAAGCTCTGGTGTAGCTGGAATGAATTCTTCTTTTGTTAATTTTTGAATTGCATCTATTCCTCGAACTGCTACACGATTAGAAGGAAGTGCTAAAATGTTACAAAGTTCTGTTGTTAAATTTGGTGTTAAACTTCCTCCACCAACTAACATAATCGCTTTAGGTGCTTCTTGATTATTTAATCTTAAAATTTCATTACCAATAGATTCTGCTAAATTTCGAATGGCAGGTTTAATGGCTTCTATTACTTCCTCTTTCGGTATTTCTTGATCAAATCCAAGGATGTCTTGAATAACAATTGTTTCATCCGTTGAAAGTTGACGTTTAGCTTTTTCTGCTATAGGGAAGTCTAATAAATACTGGTCACTTAATGCTTCTGTTATTTCATCTCCTGCAGTAGGTACCATTCCATATGCAACTATAGTGCCTTGATTTGTAATCGCAATATCGGAAGTTCCTGCACCAATGTCAACTAACGCTACGTTTAGTCTTCGCATCGTAGGTGGAATTAACACATTGATTGCAGCAATTGGTTCGAGTGTTAAAGCTTCCATTTCTAAATCGGAACGTTTCAAAGCAGCGAGTAATGATTCCACAACGACTCGAGGTAAAAAAGTGGCAATGACTTCAACCGTTGCTTCATCACCTTGTTGGTCTAGTAAATTACCAATTTCTTCACCATCTAATTTGTAATAAAGTACAGAATAACCAACACAATAATAGTGACTCATTTTTACGTCTTCTTTATTTTGAAGTAGTTTAGCTTGGGCTTGTTGAACTGCTTGTAATTCTAAGCGACTAATATCTTCTTCTGTAAAGATTGGCCGATTGCGAATATTAATTGTCACACTAGCTTGTTCTGTTTTTAATGCTCTACCTGCAGCTGCAACACTTACTTTTGTTAACGGGCCGTGTTTTTGTTCCAGTTCAGATTTAATTTCTTTTATTAATTCAGCAACATACAAAACATTATGTATTTGACCATCAACCATTGCACGTTCTTTATGTTCTTTTACAATAATATCTGATACATGGAAATGCTCGTTTTGCTCTTCAAGAATAATACCTACGACGGAACGAGTGCCTATATCTAAAGCAAATAATTTCGAACACATTGTAACCGCTTCCTTTCTGAAAATATATGAAAATACTTTAGCGAGTTGAAGCGCTAAATTAAAAGCGTGACATTCTGAACTTTCTTGATTATAATAGAGTTATTATCTTAAAATGTATCACACATTTCAGCGTTCTGAAAGAGTTCGGTACAGGGAGAGGAGAAAAGGGAATGAGTGAGCAAAACTTAGAAGCATTACGTAGTCAAATTGACGGATTAAATTTAGAAATTTTACGTTTAATTAACGAACGAGCAGAGGTAGTAAACGAAATCGGTAAAATTAAAGAAAAACAAGGGGTTAACCGATACGATCCTCTTCGTGAACGCCATATGTTAAACCTATTAAGAGAGAATAACAAAGGTCCGTTAAATCAAATGACGGTTGATTATATTTTTAAACAAATCTTTAAAACAGCTTTAAAACAATTAGAAGCTGAGAAGAAAAAAGAATTACTTGTATCACGTAAGAAAAAGTCAGAAGATACTGTCATTAATATCAATGGAGAACAAATTGGTTCAGGTGCTCCTACATTCGTATTTGGTCCTTGTTCTGTTGAATCATATGAACAAGTTGCAGCAGTTGCAGCTTCTCTTAAGGAGAAAGGTCAAAAATTAATTCGTGGTGGAGCATACAAACCACGTACATCTCCTTACGACTTCCAAGGTTTAGGTTTAGAAGGTCTTAAAATTTTAAAACAAATTTCTCAAGAATATGGTTTAGCTGTAGTTACTGAAATCGTAACTCCTGCTCATATTGAAGAGGCACTTGACTATGTAGATGTAATTCAAATTGGTGCACGTAATATGCAAAACTTTGAGTTATTAAAAGCAGTAGGTGAAACAAACAAGCCTGTTCTATTAAAACGTGGTTTAGCTGCTACAATCGACGAATTCATCCATGCTGCTGAATATATTATGTCAAAAGGTAACGAAAATATTATGCTTTGCGAACGTGGTATCCGTACTTACGAAAAAGCAACACGTAATACTTTAGACATTTCTGCAGTACCTATTTTAAAACAAGAAACGCACTTACCAGTATTTGTTGACGTAACGCATTCAACTGGTCGTCGTGATTTATTATTGCCTTGTGCAAAAGCTGCAATTGCAATTGGTGCAGACGGAGTAATGGCAGAGGTACATCCTGATCCATCTGTTGCATTATCTGATTCTCAACAACAAATGGATATTCCACAATTCAATGCTTTCTACGATGAAATTCAAAAATTCATGAAGCAATATGAATTAAAAGCATAATTTAAGAATACTTATGGAGCGCAAGGATGTTAAATCGATAACATTCTTGCGTTTTTACATTTTTTAAGATTGTATGGAAAATAATAATTATTAGATACTTCTTTGATGAAAAGTCGAAAAATGTCGTTCTATTACTTCGTATTTAGAAAGACTTTATATTGAAAAAGAAATGAGAATTGTCGTATGATGAGTTTACAAGATAAAAATACGAGGAGGCGTATCCTTTGACTGTAACAATATATGATGTTGCACGCGAAGCAAACGTTTCAATGGCGACAGTATCCAGAGTAGTAAATGGAAACCAAAACGTGAAACCTGCTACAAGAAAAAAAGTATTAGAAGTGATTGAACGTTTAGAGTATCGACCAAATGCAGTTGCACGAGGTCTTGCAAGTAAAAAAACAACAACAGTCGGAGTGATTATCCCAGATATTTCGAATAATATTTATGCTGAAGCAGCACGTGGGATAGAGGATATCGCCACAATGTACCGATATAATATTATTTTGGCAAACTCTGACCAAAATGAAGAAAAAGAGCTTTCTCTCCTTGATACTATGTACGGAAAACAGGTGGATGGGATCGTCATGATGAGTGATGCTGTGACACCGAAACTTCATCAATCTATGGATCATTCTCCAGTTCCTATTGTTCTAGCTGGTACAGTTGATGAATCCAATCAATTTGCCTCTGTTAATATCGATTATTTCCAAGCATCATATGAAGCTGTACAAATGTTAATTGCGAATGGGCATAAGCGTATTGCATTTGTATCGGGACCTCTCCATAACACAATCAATTCTAAATTTAAATTAGAAGCTTATAAAAAAGCATTAATTGATGCAGGATTAGAAATTGATGAGCAATTAATTCTCCCAGAAGAAGGTTCATATGATAGTGGTATTGAAGCATTGGAGACGGTTATTACTTTAGAACAACCTCCTACAGCTTTTTTTGCTGGTAGCGATGAATTAGCTATTGGTATTATTCATGGGGCTCAAGATAGAGGATTGAAAGTGCCAGAAGATATCGAAGTTATTAGTTTTGAAAACTCGAAATTGGCGAGAATGGTACGCCCACAACTGACTAGTGTTGTGTTACCACTCTATGACATTGGTGCTGTAGCGATGCGATTATTAACGAAAATCATGAACAAAGAAGAGATTGATAATCAAGAAGTAATCATTCCACATAGAATTGAAGTTCGAGATTCTGTAAAAACAGCTGATTAAAAGTTTAGTTTAAAACTAATAATTAAAGGCAATCGTGATTTATTACAATCATGATTGCCATTTTTATTATTTTCTTTCATTTCGAATGATATGTAATGCTTTCGTTAGCATTTGTTCATTTTTTTCTTCGATTTCGGCCTTTCTTGGAATTGGCTCATACAAAGGGTTTGGATCTTCCCAAGTAGGGATTAACGGTACTGGTGATTCTTGTTGCCATTTATCAAGCCAACTTACAGGGAGATTTCCATTAGGGGAAGGTAGGTCATTCATTTCAGTCCATATAAAGGACCAAGCACGAGGAACTACTCTCCAAATATCATAACCACCACCACCCACTGCGATCCATCTACCATCACAATATTCGTGGGCAAGCTGGTGGGCAAGTTTAGGAATTTCTCGATAGATATTCATCGTTCCATATAAATGTGTTAACGGGTCAAAATAGTGAGCGTCTGCGCCATTTTGTGTAAATACTACATCAGGCTTGAAAAATTCAAACACTTCCCGCATTGCACTTTCATATACTTTCAAGAAGCTTTCGTCCTCAGTAAAGGCATCTAATGGAAAATTAAAAGATGTTCCATAACCTTGTCCATTCCCACGTTCAGTAACATTCCCTGTTCCCGGGAATAGGTAACGGCCAGTTTCGTGAATAGAAAGCGTGCATACATCAGGGTCATCATAAAAAGTCCACTGTACACCATCACCATGATGAGCGTCAGTGTCTACATATAAAACACGAGCGTTATATTTTTTTTGTATATATTTGATGGCTACACTACTATCGTTGTATATACAAAAGCCTGAAGCTCTACCATGGAAACCATGATGTAACCCTCCACCTAAGTTAAGGGCATGTCTACTTTTTCCTTGCATCACGTAATCAACCGCTTGTAAAGTTCCACCTACTAGTAAACTACTTGCTTCATGCATATTAGGGAAAATAGGAGTATCTTCAGTCCCTATACCGTAATTTTCGCATTCTTGTGCTGTTAATAATCCATGACCAGCTTTTTTGACTATATCCATATATTTTTCATCGTGGGCAAGGGCAATTTCTTCATCAGTAGCTACTCTTGCCGGAACGATAGCATTATCTGATAGTGCATCGATATTTTTTAATAAATCCATCGTTAATAGTAAACGTTTGTGATTAAAAGGATGAGAATCTGAAAATTTATAGCCGAGTTGTTCTGGTGAATAAATAAAAACTGCATTTTTCATTGTTGTACACCCGGAACATTTGGCCAAAGTACATCAAAACCTTGTTCTCGCAATTCACTAATGATATTAAGAGGATTTAAAATTTGTGCTCGGACTGATAAAATTCGGCAATTCTCATTTTTAGAATCTGGGAAGACAAGTACACTCAGCACATTGGCTTTATGTTTTTTAAATATTTGAGTGATGTCTGATAACGTACCAGGTTTATCGGAAACGCGAATGTCAATTTTAGATGAAGGTTTATGTGCACCGGTTAATTCGATATATGTGTAAAGTAAATCTGTTGTTGTAACGATTCCAACCAGTTCTCCTCCTGATACAATTGGTAAACAACTGATTTTCGTTTCATAGAAGGTAACGGCAACTTCTTCAACAAAATCTAAAGGATGCCCGATGATAGGGTTTTTAATCATAATTTCTGCAATAGGTGTTTGGTATATTGTCGAATTTGGTTCTTCTTTTAAACAAGATGGAAGGGCATTTTTTACATCATGCTCTGTAATTATTCCAACGACCTTGCCTTGTTCATTAACAATTGGTAAATGACGTATTTTCTTCTCACGCATGAGTCGTACGGCATCGTTTACTGTATTAGTTGGTAATAATGAATAAACTTCTCTATTCATAATTTCTTCAACGATCATATCTATTTCCCCCCTTAAAACTAATTAATTTAGTACATGAAACGATATCTAAAGCGTAACCGATCGAACCGTTCAATTGTATCATTATTTACATGTTTACCGATACGAGCCATAAGACAGTTTGCGGGATGGGAGGTAATCTCAGGGTCGTCTGTTGCATAATACTCAAAACCAACAACTTGCATCATGCGCTCCATCATTTTTCGGTAGTCCCAAACATTTAAACCTGTTCCTTTTAAATCCCAATGCCAGTAATATTCTGTTGTAATGACTAAATAATTTTCCATCTCTTCGTCCATAAAAGATACTTCTAAAAGCTTTTTACCTACACCACTACCACGGTATGCAGGAATGACCTCAATTGCACCCAGTTCAATCATATTTTCAATTCGATCTTCTGCCCAGCGTTCAAGAGGATCTGGGTACAAATATGTAACATAGCCTACGATAGTTTGTTGATTGCGGATAATGATAATACGACCTTCATCTAATTTTGCGATCTCTATCAAAGCTTTTTTCTGCTGCTCAGGTGGTCTAAATGCTACTAAATCTTCGTGAAATTCATATTTTTCTAGCTGCTCAGGTGGGACTGGACCCTCCACTTTTACTAACCCTTGCCTCGTATCCATCTCTATACTATTAAAATTTTTAATATGTTTCATTCCCATTCGCTCCAAATGAATTTTATATAGATAGATTATATTATATTTTATGTAAAAAAAAGCTACTTTTCGCAAAGATTCCTTTAATTTTTGAAAAATTAAAAATATTTTGCTTAAAATGTTGCTAGTATTGTAAAATACAATTATGTTTAATTATTAACTGTTGTATAATAGTTAATAGTTAATGTCTCGGGAATCTTCGTAGTTAGTGCTATTTTTATACAACAGATTACATCTATACGAATAAGCCGAGTCGTATCTGATTTGAAAGGGGTAATTTTTATGGGGATGAAAATTACAGAGAGATTAGCAGTTGTTAATGGGGATCATCATTTAAAAAATTATGATGAAACAGCTGCGACATTTGATTGGAAAGAAACAGAAAAAGCATTTAGTTGGTATACAACGGGGAAGCTAAATGCTGCGTATGAAGCGATTGACCGTCATGCGGAATCACATCGCCGGGACCAAGTAGCTCTTTATTTTAATGATGGCACTCGAAAAGAATCTTACACATTTGGTCAAATGAAAGATTTATCAAATAAGGCAGCTAATGTGTTCAAACAGTACTCAACATTAGAAAAAGGCGATCGTCTCTTTATTTTTATGCCACGATCACCAGAACTTTATTTTTCACTATTAGGTGCTATTAAGATGGGAGTAATTGTAGGTCCATTGTTTGAAGCATTTATGGAAGGTGCAGTGTATGATCGACTTTCTGATAGTGAAGCAAAAGTAATTGTTACAACACCTAGCTTGTTAAGTCGAGTTCCAGTTGAAAAATTACCTAAATTAGAAAAAGTATTTTTAGTAGGAGAAGAGATTGATGAAAATAATCATATCATTGATTTCAATAAAAAATTATCAGAAGCTTCTACTGAATTTGAAATAGAGTGGGTAGACCGTGAAGATGGAATGCTCTTACACTATACATCAGGTTCAACTGGTGCGCCAAAAGGAGTGTTGCATGTTCATAATGCAATGATCCAACAATACCAAACAGCTCAGTGGGTACTTGACTTACAAGAAAATGATATCTATTGGTGTACAGCTGACCCTGGTTGGGTAACGGGCACTGCATATGGAATATTTGGACCATGGTTAAATGGTGTAACAAATCTTATTATTGGTGGGCGCTTTAGTCCTCAAGCTTGGTATGGGGCAATTCAAGAATATGGTGTTACAGTTTGGTACAGTGCACCTACTGCATTCCGTATGTTAATGGGAGCAGGAAATAGTATTTTAGAACAATACGATTTATCTTCTCTACGCCATGTACTTTCAGTTGGGGAACCACTAAATCCAGAAGTAATCCGTTGGGGAATGGATGAACTTGGCCATCGTATTCATGATACTTGGTGGATGACAGAAACTGGTGGTCATATGATTTGTAACTATCCAACTATGGAAATTAAACCAGGCTCAATGGGGAAACCAGTTCCAGGTGTTTATGCAACAATCGTAGACGATGAAGGAAATGAAGTACCACCGTTTACAATGGGGAACTTAGCAATTCGAAAAGGTTGGCCTTCAATGATGCGCCAAATATGGGGGAACCCTGCTCGCTACGAGTCTTATTTCTTAAAAGGTGAATGGTATGTATCAGGAGACTCAGCATATATGGACGATGATGGTTACTTCTGGTTCCAAGGTCGAGTAGATGATGTAATTATGACTGCTGGAGAGCGAGTAGGTCCGTTTGAAGTTGAGAGTAAACTACTTGAGCATCCAGATGTAATTGAAGCAGGAGTAATTGGAAAACCAGATCCAGTACGTGGTGAAATTATTAAAGCCTTTATTGCATTGCGAGAAGGTGTTGAACCGTCTGATGAATTAGCAGAAGATATTCGTAACTTTGTTAAAACAGGCTTAGCTGCACATGCTGCTCCACGTGAAATTGAGTTTAAAGAAAAACTTCCAAAAACACGTAGCGGAAAAATTATGCGTCGAGTATTAAAAGCTTGGGAATTAAACTTACCAACTGGTGACTTATCTACTATGGAAGATTAATAAATTACTTTTTATATAGAAATAAATAACTATATAAAATAAATATTTATTCACCTGTCATAAAAGGGCATTTATTTGCATATGTAAATAAGTGTCCTTTTTTATATATATTCTTTCATAAATTTGGAATATATAAAAATACAGTTGACTAAATAAATATACAGACTTATACTATCTTTATCTAAATTTAGGGGTGAGTGGATTGAAGGTTGGAATTATAGGAGCAACTGGGTATGGCGGATTAGAACTAATCCGTTTTTTGCATAATCATCCAGAAGTCGAAAAGATTGAATTGTTTACATCTTCGGAGGAAGGAGCTATTTTCTCATCGAAGTATGGTCATTTATTAACAATTCATGATCAAGCTTTAAAGAAAATAGAAGCGGAGACATTATCGAAATTTGATGTGGTGTTCACTAGTACTCCTTCAGGGGTAACAAGTACATTACTCCCGCCACTTGTAGGTGTAGGACCAAAATTAATCGATTTATCGGGCGATTATCGTTTAAAAGATTTAAATGAATATGAAAAATGGTATAAAAAGACACCAGCTCCTCAGGAAATTGTAAATTTAAGTGTTTATGGTTTAACTGAATGGAATGCTGGGAATATTAAGTCAGCGGAACTAATCGCTAATCCAGGTTGTTATCCTACAGCTGTCCTACTTTCGATTTTACCTTTAATAAAAGAACGGTTAATCGATCCACAGCATCTAATCATCGATGCTAAAAGTGGAGTTTCTGGAGCAGGGAATAAACCTTCTCAATTAACACACTATAGTGAAATGAATGAAAACTTTGCTATCTATAAAGTAAATGAACATCAACATATTCCTGAAATTGAACAAGCAATTGAGATGTTTGCAGATGCTAAAACTAGCATTAGCTTTAATACACATTTAATTCCCATGACTCGTGGAATTTTAGCCACAACATATGCACCAGTTTTACCAGGTGTTACGAATCAACAACTGACTGATTGTTTACTAGAAACATATAAAAATCATCCGTTTGTTCGTGTTGTTACTGATGTAGCTTCTTTAGGTACAAACCGAGTAAAAGGCTCAAATTACTGTGATATATTCGTAAAACTAGATGAGCGTACAAATCGAGCAACGATTGTCGGTGTTATTGATAATTTAGTAAAAGGTGCAGCAGGACAAGCGATTCAAAACATGAACGTACAATTCGATTTACCAGAAAAAACAGGACTAGACGTAATACCGTTATTCATTTAAGGGGGAGACCATACTTTATGACAAACTTAATATATGAAGTTAGAAAACTTTCAAGTAAAAACATCGTATCACCAAAAGGATTTTCTGCTTCTGGAATCCATTGTGGTATTAAACATAAAAAGAAAGATTTAGCGATTTTAAAAAGTGAAGTACCTGCGAGTGTTGCAGGTGTATTTACGACAAATGCAGTACAAGCTGCTCCGTTAAAAGTTTCAAAAGAAGTAGTGTACAACACAAAGAAAATGCAAGCGATTATTGTTAACTCAGGAAATGCCAATGCATGTACTGGTAAACAAGGTATTGCAGATGCATATGAAATGCAAAAATTAGCTGCAGATAAATTAGGTATTGATCCTTCTTTAGTTGGTGTTGCGTCAACAGGTGTAATTGGGGAAATTTTAAATATGGAACCAATTCGTAGTGGTGTTGGAATGTTAAATTTAGGAAATAACCTAGAAGATGGTATTGATTTTGCACAAGCCATTTTAACAACTGACACAGTTATGAAAAATACGACTTACAGCACAATTGTTGATGGAAAAGAAGTTATCATCTCAGGTACAGCAAAAGGCTCTGGTATGATTGAACCTAATATGGCAACAATGCTTGGTTTTATTACAACAGATGCAAATATTGAATCGGATGAATTACAAAAAGCATTTTCTGAAATTACTGATTTAACTTTTAATTCAATTACTGTTGATGGTGATACATCTACTAACGATACGGTTCTTGTAATGGCAAATGGTCTTGCTGGAAACGATCCATTAACACCAGCACATCCTGATTGGGCTAACTTCTACAGTACATTAAAGGCAGTTGCTGAAGACTTAGCAAAAGCAATTGCAAGAGATGGCGAAGGCGCAACGAAATTAATTGAAGTAGAAGTTGAAGGTGCAGTTTCTGACGAAGAGGCTCGTAAAATTGCAAAAACTGTAGTAGGTTCTCCTTTAGTAAAAACAGCTGTTTTCGGTTGTGATGCTAACTGGGGTCGTATTATTGCAGCGGTAGGTTATAGTGGTGCAACAGTAGATCCTGAAAAAATTACGATTAAAATCGGAAATGCTTTAATGGTTGAAAATGGAGAACCAGTTAAGTTTTCTGAAGAAGAACTGATTAAAATCTTAAAAGCAAATGAAGTGAAAATAAATGTTTCATTAGGCCAAGGTGAAGGAAAAGGATTAGCATGGGGGTGTGATTTAACTTATGACTACGTTCAAATCAACGCATCATACCGCTCGTAAGAAAATTGTTATTAAACTTGGTGGTAGCACATTAGAAGGCTTAAATGAGGCCTTCTTTTCCAATTTCAAAAAATTACAACAAGAAGGTTATGATATTGTAATTACCCATGGTGGTGGCCCTGCAATTAATCGTGAATTAGAAAAGCAAAATGTCACTTCCACAGCTATTAACGGGATTCGTGTAACAAGCGAAGATGCTATTGGAATTGTGCAATCAACACTAGTAGGAAAAGTGAATCCTGGCTTAGTTCATGAATTAAACAAAGCTGGTATAAATGCTATTGGATTAAATGGTTTTGATGGAAATTTACTAGAAAGTGAATTTTTAAACAAAGAAACATATGGCTTTGTTGGGAAAATTAAAAAAGTAAATACGGATTTACTAAATCAATTAATTGAACAAAATATAGTTCCTGTTATTTCTTGTATTGGTGCTACAGTAGATGGACAAGCATTAAATATTAATGGAGATACTGTTGCTAGCGAAGTTGCGTTAGCGATTGGTGCTGAAAGTTTACTTCTTGTAACGGATGTTGCTGGGATTCGTATTGAAGGGGAATATCAACAAGAGGCAACAGAAGGGTTAATTAATCAATGGATTAACGAGGGTCATATTTATGGTGGAATGATTCCAAAAGTTCAAGGTGCCCTTCAAGTATTGAATGCAGGAATCCCTTCAGTTCAAATCGTAAATGATAGTTTAATAGGAACTACAATTTTATCAAAGGAGCTAGTCAAATGAGTGCGCTTTTTAATAACTACGCAAGAAGACCAATCAGTATTGTAGAAGGAAATGGAACAGTAGTAAAAGATAGCAGTGGTAAAAGCTATTTAGATTTCACTAGTGGTATTGCTGTATGTTGTTTAGGACATAGTCATCCAGCACTAGTTAACACAATTAAAGAACAAAGTGAGAAAATTTGGCATACTAGTAATCTTTTTGAAAGTCCAGGTCAAGAAGCTTTAGCTGCTAGTTTAGTAAAAGACAATCACTTATCATACGCTTTATTCTGTAACAGTGGTGCAGAAGCAAATGAAGCTGCTATTAAATTAGCCCGTAAACATACTGGTAAAAGTCATATAATTACTTTTGAAAATTCATTCCACGGCCGTACATTTGGTGCGATGAGTGCTACTGGTCAAGAAAAAATTCATAAAGGATTTGGACCATTAGTTGATAAATTTACTTATTTATCATTTAACGATGTGGAAGCATTAAATAATGCAGTGGATGATTCTGTTGGAGCAATCATGCTTGAAATCATTCAAGGTGAAGGTGGAGTAAATTCAGTCACTGAAGAATTTGCAGATGCTATTAATAAAATTTGCCAAGAGCGTAACGTTTTATTAATCGTGGATGAAGTACAAACAGGTATAGGCCGTACTGGTACGCGATTTGCCTTTGAACAAACTTCACTTAAACCAAATATTGTTTCAATGGCAAAAGGACTAGGTGGGGGATTCCCAATCGCAGGTATTTTAGCTACTAGTGAGTTATATGATACTTTTGGTCCAGGTTCACATGGAACAACATTTGGCGGAAATCCACTTGGTGTAGCTGTGGCCCAAACAGTAGTTGATATTGTATTCCAACAATCATTCTTAGATGAAGTTGTTGAAAAATCAACATACTTCGTTGAAAAGTTAGAAAATACTTTACCAAGTGATCAATTCACAATCCGTGGAAAAGGTCTAATGCTTGGAATAGATTGCGGTAAAGATGTTGCACCATTTGTAGCAAAAGCAGAAGAAAAAGGATTATTACTTGTTGCTGCTGGTCCACAGGTTCTACGTTTATTACCACCTCTAACTGTTTCAAAAGAGGAAATCGATCAAGCTGTAGCAATATTAGAAGAAGTTTTACTTTCAACAGTATTAGCATAAATAAAAAACGCGAGAATGTTGTTATCCAACATCCTTGCGTTTTTTGTATTTTACTGAACTGTTTGTTCGGGGTTAGTTGGTGGTTGTTCATTTGAACCACCGTTTTCATCTTCTGGTGGAACACCGTCAATCGGTACTTCAGGTATTGTTGGTATTTCTACATTAGATGCGATAGGATTAGAATTTGCAGACTCTAAACCAGTAATATCAACAGCTACTACTGTAAATGTACCATTGTTTGGAACTGTAACACTACGTCCTTCTCCATCACGTACGGTACTAATTAATGTACGTCCATTTGTTATATCATAAACGCGATATCCTACGACATCATTGGATCCAGATCTTGTCCAAGTAAGTGTGTTCCCTTGTAAAGTTGCAGTGACTGCTTGAGGCGCACTACTGTCTGCGTTGAAAGTAGCAGTTGACACCACTTTACCAGAAGGTAGTAATTTTGATGGGTCTCCACCTAATCTGCCTAGCATTCTTTTAGCAAAATCAGGATTAATGCCAAAACCACCACCAGAAACAACAAATTCTCTTGGTGTAGAATTTAATGGTTGATAGGCTTTTCCGTTTACTATCACACTTTCTCCAGATGCTGAAATTAGGCTATCATCAGTTTGAGAAGGGACAAATACGTTTCGATTAAATAAATCGCTACGAACATACCCAGCATTTGAACAAGCGGTTGATGGAGCCATTCCAGAAATTCCACAGAATGAAGCATATACAACATTTTCAGGTTGTTTAAATCTTTCTTTTGTACCAACAAGTTCTGGTTCTGCATCATATATTGAATTCATCAAATTTGCCCAAAGCATGTTGACACGTGTACTTGGTTGATAGTAAGTATTGTTAAATTGATAAAGTGTTTTTGGTTGATCATAACCCATCCAAACTCCTAATGTAATGTTTGGATTATAGCCAACTAGCCAAACATCTTTATATTCTTGCGTAGTACCAGTCTTTGCTGCAAAGTCTGATGAGAACTTTAACATACTCTTAGCGCGGGCTCCAGTACCGTAATCTAATACATCTCTAAGCATATCAGTTACCATATAAGATGTTTCTTTTGAGAAGACTTGTACAGGTTCTGGTTTGTGTTCATAAATTACATTACCGTCTAAATCAACTATTTTTTCGATCATATATGCATCGATAAATTGACCATCGTTTGCAAATGTTGAAAAGGCATTTGTATTTTCTTCAACCGTTGTCCCATTTGTAAGTCCACCAATAGCAGTTGCTAGATTGACATAATCTCCTTCAGATAAGCTAGAGAATCCCATTTTTTCTAAAAATGTAGCTGGTTGACGATCTAATATTGAGTCATATAAACGTAATGCTGTTAAGTTTTGTGAATGAGCCAATGCTTCTCGAGCCGGCATTAACCCTCTTTCTTCACTTTCAATATAGTTTGAAGGACTATAACCATCGTAACTGCGTGTAAATTTCACATCGACCACAGGACTACCTGCTCCGATTACACCATATTCAATCGCGGGACCATAAGCTAATAATGGTTTCATTGTAGAACCATTAGGTCGATTTGCTTGTGTAGCATGGTTAAGTTGTGAGATTTCAAAATCTCGTCCACCAACAAAGCTTAAGATTTTTCCTGTTTTATTTTCAATGACAATACTTCCAACTTGAACTGGCATTTCAACTGTTTTTTCTTCTTTTGTCTCAGGATCAGTTATTGTCGTTGTAAATGTATGTCCATAATATTGGAAATTGTTAGCTGCTTTTTGCATTGCATCATACATATCTTTATCAATTGTAGAATAAATGCGATATCCACCTGAACGTACGTTGCGATCGGCTAAAATTAAATATTTATCTTTTAAATTTTCTTCTTCAATTAGGCGTTTCGGATCAATTCCGTCCTTTTCAGCTAAAATATTTGCAATAATTTCTTTTGCACGATTTTCTAGCTCATAAGTAAGCCATGGATAATTATCTGTAGCTTGTGCTTCTGGTTCGCGGAAATCTTTTGTAATGTCATAATTTATGGCTTCTTCGTATTCCGCTTTTGTTATGTAACCTACTTCCAACATTCTGCTTAGTACGATTTTCATTCGGTCAATTCCTGGTTGTAACCCTTCTGGATCCTTTAAGACACCTTTATTTGTAAATGGTGTATGAGCAAAAGGAGCTTGAGGAATACCTGCAATATACGCAGCTTGAGGTAAAGATAAGTCAGCTGCTGAAATACCGAAAATACCTTGTGCAGCAGTTTCTACGCCGGCAATATTTTTCCCAGACGCATTTCGACCATAAGGAATAATATTTAAGTAAGCTTCTAATATTTCATCCTTCGTCATAAATTTTTCTAGTCGGAAAGCAAGTAATATTTCTCTGGCTTTTCGTTCATACGAAACTTCATTCGTTAATATTTGGTTTTTAATTAATTGCTGTGTTAATGTCGAGCCACCTGTTTGTGTGGATGAATTTGTAAAATCTTGTAATAGTCCGCGTAATACCGCTTTTGGAACAATGCCATTATGTTCTAAGAAATATTCATCCTCAGTTGCTAAAACTGCATTTATTAAAAGTGGTGATACAGCATCTAATGTTGTTTCACGACGTTCTAAATCAGTTCGAAGTTTCCCAATATAAATTTCATCGGCAAAGTAAATTTCACTTGTTTCTTCATAACTGTATATTTGTTCCCTCATTTCTTCGCCAGCGTAGAGAGGGTCATCCTTTACAAGTGATGCAAAGTAACCTGCACCGATAGCCCCAACAAAAACAATGCCTATTAATAAACTAATTACAAAAATGAGTGTTAAATTCCATAATACACTCCCAGTAATTCGTATAAATTTATAACGTTGAGATGTTTCTATTGTTTCAATTTTTTCGTTGAATTGTTCGATACGTTGTTTGAACTGTTGTAACCACTCTTTCATAAATCCACCTCCCTAAATCTTGTTTATTATAGCATAATTCGATATTATTCGAACATAAATATTGACATTGAGAGAAGAACAGGTAAAATATTTATTATAGTTTTTCAAGTGTTGAAGAGTTTGAAGTAGTGTTTTCATTCACTGTATAGAGAGCTAGCGGCTGGTGGAAGCTAGACAAAGTGGGAACATGAATTACGTTCTTGGAGCTTGAACGTCCGCGTCACGATAGACGATCTCGAGTGGGAAAGTTGTTACTTTCCAAGCTGGGTGGTACCGCGTTAACTTATATTTAACGTCCCTGCATGCAATAAAAATTGCGTGTAGGGGCTTTTTTTATTGCAACAGAGTCTATGTATAAACTATTGATTTGTAAACCAAAGATAATGAAAGTAGGAGGAAAACATCATGACAAACCAATTAATTGAAGATTTACAATGGCGTGGATTGTTATACCAACAAACAGACGCTGAAGGTATGGAAAAATTATTAAATGAGGAAAGTGTCTCACTTTATGTTGGTGTTGACCCAACTGCTGATTCAATGCATATTGGACACATTGTTCCTTTATTAACATTACGTCGATTCCAACAAGCGGGGCACCGTCCAGTACTTTTAGTTGGTGGTGCAACTGGAATGATTGGAGATCCTTCTGGAAGATCTTCAGAACGTAATTTATTAACAGCTGAACAAATTGAAAAGAATGTTGCTGGCTTAAAAGCACAAATGGAACGTATTTTTGATTTTGGCGAAGGTGAAAATGGTGCAATCTTAGTTAATAACTATGATTGGGTTGGAGGCATGAGCGTAATCGATTTTTTACGTGATTACGGTAAGCTGGTAAATGTAAACTACTTACTTGCTAAAGATACAATTGCTTCTCGACTTGAAACAGGTATTTCCTTTACAGAATTTACTTATACAATTTTACAAGGTCTGGATTTTAACCATCTATATGACAATCATAATGTTCGTATCCAAGTTGGAGGATCTGACCAATGGGGGAACATAACAACGGGTCTAGAAATTATTCGTAAAACTCATGACGAAGAAGCAAAAGCTTTTGGTATCACCATTCCTTTAGTAACGAAAGCAGATGGTACTAAATTTGGTAAAACTGCTGGTGGGGCAGTTTGGTTAGATGCTGAGAAAACATCACCTTACGAATTCTATCAATTCTGGATAAACACAGCGGATGCGGATGTTGTTAAATATTTAAAAATCTTTACTTTCCTATCTCGTGAAGAAATTGAAGCATTAGAAGTTGCAGTACAAGAAGAGCCACATTTAAGAAAAGCACAAAAAACATTAGCTGCTGAAATGACAAAACTTATTCACGGTGAAGAGGGTCTAGAGCAAGCTGAACGTATTACTGCTGCATTATTCTCTGGTGACTTAAAATCTCTTTCAGTTGATGAAATGAAAGTGGCCTTTGCAGGTGTGCCTTCTGTTGAGATTGGAAAAGAAGATAAAAACATTGTAGATTTAATTGTTGAAGCAGGAATTTCTTCATCAAAACGTCAAGCGCGTGAAGATGTAACGAATGGTGCTATCTCAATTAACGGAGAAAAAGTAACAGACCTTGATTATATAGTGGATGCAAAAGATCGTTTAGAAGATGCCTTTGCAATCATTCGTCGTGGTAAGAAAAAATATCATATGGTGAAATTTATTTAATTGATAATATTTCAGGCTAATCCAAGTTTTCTTGGGTTGGCCTTTTTTCTTTAAATCATTCTAGGAGCAGTAATAATTTTGTGTCAAAATAAAAAAGCCTTGAAACCTTGTAAGAACAAGATTTCTAAGGCTTTTATCATTTGAAAGTAGCAAATATTAACGAGAGTAGAACTCAACGATTAATGATTCGTTAATTTCAGCAGATAATTCAGAACGCTCTGGAAGACGTACAAATGTACCTTCTTTTTTGTCAGCGTCGAATGATAAGTATTCAGGTACGAAGTTGTTTACTTCAATAGCTTCTTGAACTACAGCAAGGTTTTGAGATTTTTCACGAAGAGAAATCGTTTGACCTGGTTTTACGCTGTAAGAAGGAATGTCAACGCGTTTACCATCAACTAAGATGTGACCGTGGTTAACTAATTGACGAGCTCCACGACGAGTGCGAGCTAAACCTAAGCGGTAAACTAAGTTGTCAAGGCGAGTTTCAAGTAAAATCATGAAGTTTTCACCAAGAACCCCTCTCATTTTACCAGCTTTAACGAATAGGTTTTTGAATTGACGTTCGCTCATACCATACATATGACGAAGTTTTTGTTTTTCTTGTAATTGTAAACCGTATTCAGATAATTTTTTACGTTGGTTTGGACCGTGTTGACCTGGAGCATAAGGGCGTTTTTCTAATTCTTTACCTGTGCCGCTTAATGAAATACCAAGGCGACGAGACACTTTCCAAGATGGACCTGTATAACGAGACATAGTTTTGTCTCCTCCTTTTAATTTGGTTTTTTTGTTGTAAAACAAAAACCAGTTATACCCGAACCTGATTGCATTTTATTTTCATGTACCTTCGCCCTAGCAGCCGATTAGGGTTACGCAATACACCATCTAATTCACAATAAACTTGTCTATATTAGAGGAATAAAATACAAAGCAAGCATATATAACTGCTGCGTTCATTTTACACAAAAAACATTGTATAATATTCTGCTATATGACGTCAAGAAATAATGTTTCAAAGTAGTTGGTAAAAGAAGGAATAAAGTACTTATTGCTATTAATATTACAAAGACATTATGCTATAGTAGGACTTGTATGTATCCTACAATTTTATAGTCAATAAGACATAAAAGGTGTATACTTTATTATAAGCTAATAGTAATTGATTTCGTAAAGGAAAAGAAAAGGTGATTTCATGATTGAGCATCGGCAGACATTAATTAATATCAAGTCAGATTTGTTAAGTATATGTATCAGTGCTCTTGAAAAACAAGACAGTTATTATGAATATTCCTTACTGTTACATAAATGCTTACATCAACATTTTGATATTGATCAATGTTTTTTTCTTTTATATGAAGGGGAAACATTAAAACCTTTTAACATAAATTCAACCAATGAGATAAATGAAATTCCTTGGGAAAATTTTGAATCATGGTTTGGACAACAAAAATGGGTGGAAGTACCGGATGATTTACTAATGACAAGCGAGTTTAAACAGCTCACACATATGATTTTGTTGAAAGTTGGACATTTCGATATACATGGGGTCTTATTAGTAAAATCAACGCCTAAATGGTCTGCCTTTACACAATCAGAATATTTCGAAGATTTTGTCGATGTTGTCTCAAAAACATTATCGATGATTAGTAAAAATGTCGTAGTTCGCCATAATGAAAAACAATATCGGAAGTTATATACAATGTCTGATTTATTTCACTCAACGATGGATATTGATTTGATTTTGGAAAATGTACTAATTACTATTCAAGAAAATTTCCCGAACTTTAATGTTGAATTAATTTTATCTAATGACCAAGATCGCCAGACAAAAATTCCTATAAAGCAATTTGACTATTTATCTGAAAGACCATCAGCTATTGAAGCGTTTGTGTCTGGTAAAATCATAACTGAAGATGCAGATGATTTAAACTGTACTCTTTTGAACGCACCAATTAAAGGAAGACAAGCGATTTATGGGATACTACAAGTTAGTGCACCATACTCATATTTGTTTACATCAACGCAAAAAGAGTTTATTCGAATGCTCGCCCATGCATCTGGTAATGCGCTGGAAAATGCAAAGCTTTACCATCAATCGCATCGGCTAATTAGCGATTTACAATTAATAAATGAAACTTCACATCGTCTAAATATGAGATTAGATATAAATGAAATGTTTATGTTCTTACAAAAGCAATTAATGAAATCGTTTCAACCGATGGAGTTATGTTTTGTCTTAAAAGAGAATGATGAATATAAACTAACGGAAGCTTCAACGGACTTATTCCAAATGGATGAGGGTGCTATCTATATTAATCATGTAGGTAATCATTTTAATAAAAGCCATGATCCATTGTTTATTGCAGATTTTAGTCGCCTAATTTCAAAAGATGTTCGTTATAAATCAGTAATGGCAATTCCTATGATTGTTGAACAACGTATCAATGGTTTTAGTATTGTATTACATCGTGATTCTTATTTCTTCTCCTTTGATAGCTTTAAGTTAATGCAATCTTTAATACATCATTCATCATTAGCCATTGCGAACTCAATTTTAAGAAATCAATTGCAAGAAATGGTGGATCATGATCATTTAACAAAATTGTATGCTAGAAACTATTTAGATAAATTTGTGGAGCAATCGTTACAGAATGACGATTCCGGAATGTTTTTACTTATTGATATAGACAATTTTAAACGGATTAATGATACTTATGGACATCAAATTGGAGATACGATATTAGTTCAAATTGGTGAACTATTAATGAATATCATTGACGATCGCGGAATAAGTGCAAGATGGGGTGGAGAAGAGATGGCTGTTTATGTAACAAACATCCATGAAAATGAAGCACTCCAACTTTCTCAGCAAATTGTTGATTCAATTCCAAAAGCAACAGACCCATCTGTAACGATTTCTGCTGGATTAGTATTTTGGAATAAGAAAGCACCTGCTGAGTATCAAAAAATCTTTTTACAGGCAGATACTGCACTGTATGTTGCAAAAAATAATGGGAAAAATCAAGTTTGTCTTTATGATGACTCAATGCTGTTACAATCATAAAAAACTTACTATGATTTATGAGGTGATTCTCATCATACATAGTAAGTTTTTTTGTTTTGAAAAAATATGAATTAAGTATTATAAAAACATACTAACATTAGTAGTACAAACCAAGGCCATGGTTTGTGCTACTATTTTTTTATAGTAGAAGTGAAGGAAAGTCGAACAGCTCCAGGGACGTATGAGAGTCCGTAAAAAAAACCGGCTAACTTCACATCCTTATATGAATCAGTTTAGTATGTTGGGTCCAAGAGATCGTGTATAAGAAAGTGGAATCGATAAGGCAATGTGAGGACTTCTATGATTGGCTAAAAAGGAGAATAGAATGATGAATCATGTCATTGCGTTAGATGTGAGTAAAGGGAAAAGTTCGGTAGTTATGTATAATCAATATCGACAATGTGAATATGAAGGTGAACTAAATCATACCCGAGTTGATTTTGAACGATTACATAATCGTATTGAAGAAATAACGAAGTTTGATGGACAAGCACCTGAAATTGTCTTTGAAGCAACTGGTGTCTATTCGAAATCGGTAGAAGCATTTTTAAAAAATCATGGTTATACATATAGTCGGATGAACCCGCTTGAAGCGAACCTACAAATGGCAAAAATGCGACGTCATAAGACGGATGTAAGTGATGCACACGAATTAGCGAAAACACACTTTAAAATGGAGCGTGAAACGACATACGTTCAAGAGGATTATTATGAACAGATGCGAGCTCTCACACGTTATTACGATGAAGTGGATGAAGAAATAATTTTACTTAAAAGTCGGATGCATGCGATTTTGCATATGAGCTTCCCAGAGCTTGAAAAACTCATTACACCAAGTTCTGCTTTATTCTTAAATATCGTGCAGCTGTATCCACATCCAGCACTTGTATTAGCCCATTCAAAAACAGTAATTAAAAATCATTTAAAGGCAAATACAAAAAAGAACCTTTCACTTACTCGTGCAGAGAAAAAAGCAATTGAGCTAATCGAAGCAGCGCAAAATAGTTATCCAGCCATTAAACCGACAGATGTTCGATGTGATCAAGTAAAGGATTACGCCATACGGATTGCAGAATTGAAAGATAAAAAAGAAGCGCTTGTCCAACAGATGAAGACGTTATCAAAAGAACGTCAAGAATATCTTGTATTACGTTCTATTCCTGGTGTGGGCGATTCAACCGCTTGTCGTCTGATAGGTGAAATCGGTGATATTCGCCGTTTTAAAAATGCGAAACAATTAAATGCATACGCAGGAATTGATATTATGCGTTATCAATCTGGCAACACACAATATCGGGACCGAATCAATAAGCGTGGGAATAAACATTTGCGAAAAATTTTATATTTCATGATACAAGGGATGCTTATGTTAAAAGAAAAACCCAATCATTTTGCGGATTACTATTATAAATTAAAAAAGCAACCTCAGAGAAAGCCTCATAAGGTTGCGATGATAGCTTGTGTTAATAAATTTTTGAAAGTGACCTTTCAGTTATTAACACGAGGAATCCTATACGATTATGAGTCCGCACTACCAGCTCAGAAATCGTAATAAAACGTAATACAACTATATCATATAGACCTTTCGAAAAAAATAAAAATCGTTAGGTTTTTTCGGCATGAAAAAATTAGTTTTAGAAGGGAGGGGTACCCCTCCCTTCTAAAACTAATTCATTAAAATAAAAGAAATAACTTAAATATACTTGACTAATCGTAAGAAGGAGTTGTCTGAAAAGTCATTTTGAGACAACTGCTTTGCGACGAGGATAGTGACAACCACCGCAGGAACAATAATTCATAAGAGATATTTATCAAGAAAGAAAAGAGGTGTCCAAAAAATTATTACTTTTTGGACACCTCCAGATGGTTATAAATGCTTCATTAAGGTGTTAACAAATTGCTCGAGGCCTTGACGATCTTCATCGCTGAATCGACCTTTATTTGGGCTATCAATATCTAAAACACCAATTACTTCATTATTTTTAATTAATGGTATTACAATTTCTGAATTTGTTGCAGCATCACAGGCAATATGACCGGGGAATGCATGGACATCTTCAACGACGATTGTTTCTTTTTTAGAAACAGCCGTACCACATACACCACGACCAACTGCAATTCTTACACATGCTGGCAGACCTTGGAATGGCCCTAATACAAGTTCCCCTTCTTTCATTAAATAGAAGCCAACCCAATTTATATTATTCAAAAATTGATTTAATAAAGCAGATGCATTGCTTAAATTTGCAATAGTATCCTTTTCTCCATCAAGAAGTGCATTTAACTGTTGGGATAGAGTATTATACTGTGCTGAAATAGAGCCTTCATAATTTATCTTTGAAAACATAGAGACCTCCAAATGTTGTTACTTAAAAAGTAAATGATAGTGTTGATGTAAATCTTTTACACAATGCGCATCAGAACCAAACACAATTGGTAGCTCGATTGAACGTGCATATTCAATCATTGGTAATGGTGGATAAGGTTCTTTACAAAATGTTTTACTCAAACCGGCACTGTTTACATCTAATTCATAATTTTTATCCTTCATTAATTGTAAAATTTCTTTAATGCGATCACCATCTTCAATTTGTTCACCGTGAGCTAGTTGGAATTTATGTATTAGTGTTGGATGACCTATTCTTCTTGGTTTAAATCTACCTAAATTTGCTTCAATAGATTTTATTACAGTATCATAATAAAGGTTGTACATTTCATTTATGCCACCGACTTTTTGTGCGAAATCTAAATAAACTTCTTCAGAAAAATCGATACATGTGTAAGAATCATTGAATTTTAAAAAATGGACCGATAAAATCGAGTCATCTAATGAAGGACCGACAATGTCAAGAAGTGCACGGGTTTCAGTTTCGTAACCAATTATATAATCAATTTCTAGTCCTATATTAATAGTTATATCTTTTGCATAATGTTCTTTTAATTTTTTTAAAGTTTCAATGTACGTTGTTAAATCTTTCGGCTTCATACCAGAATCCTTATCTGGTGTTGGATCTACGAAATTTGTAGGCAGTGGTGCATGTTCAGTAAATGTAATGTGTGTAAATTGATTTTCTATTGCTTTTTCAATATATAATTCAAATGCATCACTAGTGCCGTGGGGGCAAAATGGTGAGTGTATGTGACCATCTTTCTTCATAAACGGAACCTCCATATCATTATTAAAGTTTACTTTAACAAAAACCTTTATTTTTTTAAACAAAACCCAAAAAACATGGTATATTATAGTTACAAAATAGCAGGCGTAGTGATTTTGGAATAGGGGGCTTACGATGAAGTATATCATCATTGTCGTCATCGTACTATTAGCATTATTTATCGTTGGGTTATTAATCAGGCGAAAACATAATGTTGTTATACAGCGACTTGAAAAAGAAAAAATGCAAATTCAGCATTATCCAATATTTGAGGAGCTAACAAAAGTCAAAGCATTAAACATGAATGGTCAAACAGAAGAAATGTTTGAACATTGGCGAAACATGTGGACAGAAGTAATAGATGTCCATGTCATTAAAATTGATTCTATGCTTTTTGATGCTGAAGAATACATAGATCGGTTTAAATTTAAAAAAGCTTCCATTATCGAACGTGAGATAGAAGAATATATCGCAAAGTGCGAAGAAAATAAAACAAAGATATTAAATGAATTAGAAGAGTTAATTGGAAGTGAAGAAAAAAATAGAATTGAGATTGAACAATTAAAAGAACAGTATCGTTCGGCTCGTAAAACGCTTTTAGCTCATCAATATTCTTTTGGTCCAGCATTACAAGCTCTTGAAAAAAGAGTTGAGCAGTTCACACCAAAATTTGAAGAATACGATGTGCTAACAGTAGAAGGGAATTATTTACAAGCAAGAGAAATTGTCCTTCAGCTTTCGAATGAGGCTCAAGAATTGTTCAAGTTGTTAAATGAGGTTCCAAGTTTACTAACTGAAATTCAAACAAAGATACCAACTGCTATCCATGACTTAAAAAACGGGCAACGAGAAATGGAAGATCAAGCTTATTATTTAAGACATCTAGAGTTAACGGAGTATTTGGAAAGTGTTGAAGGCGAACTCGATGCTTTAAAAGAAAAACTTGCTAATCTAGAAATAGATATAGTGGGTCCACGCATCGAAGAAATCAACGATACAATTGATAACTATTATGACCTACTTGAAAAAGAAGTTATTGCGAAAAATTACGTTGATAAAAACTGTGATAAAACTTTCAGTATATTAAATGAAGTGTTAACTGTAACAAGAGAAGTAGGTAATGAAGCAATCTATGTCCAAAGTAGTTATCATTTATCTGATAAAGAAGCAGAAATCCCGAAAATCGGATTGAAGCAGCTTGAAGTCATTCAAAAGCGTTACGAATTACTTGTTACTCGTGTTCAAGAGGAGAAGTCAGCTTATTCAAGCTTACAGGAAGAGCTAATCGATATCAGTAATGAAATTGAACGAATTAAAGAAGAACAAGAACAGTTCTCAAATCGTTTGAAAAATTTACGAATTGATGAAAATAAAGCTCGAGCACAACTTGAATCATTAAAGCGTCTTTTACAAGAAACAGATCGACAGTTGAATAAAGCTAATATCCCTGGTATTCCAGAAGAAATGGATGCTCGCCTTGAAGAAGCGGAGGAACAATTATTTATTGTGATGCAAAGCCTTCAAGAGATTCCATTAAATATGCAAAAAGTTCATAGCAATTTACAACATGCAAACCATTGCATTCAAGAAGCAAATAAACATGCAAATGAAATGATTTTAAATGTAATGTTAATTGAACGTATGATTCAATATGGCAATCGTTATAGAGCGACAAATCCAAAGGTACATCAACTTTTACTAGAGGCAGAAGAAGCCTTTAAGCAATACCGGTACATAAAAGCATTAGAAGATGCAGCGGCAGCTGTTGAACTAGCTGAGCCTGGTGCAATTAAACGAATTGAAGAGCTTGTAGAAGAAGAAATGTATGCGAAAAATTAGATGGGTAGTCGTGGATTGACATAAGCGTTATAATGAAATAAAGAAATAGAGGGTGTCCAAAAAGTTAAATCTTTTTGGACACCTCTATTCTTTCTTGATAAATATCCCTTATGAATTATTGCTCCTGCGGTGGTTAACACCATCCTCGTCGCAAAGGGCTGTCTCAAAATGACTTTTCAGACATTCCTTTATTATGGATATGACATTATGCAAATTTTTAAAATATTATAGTGTCTTCTATAATCCAGCCATTAGCAAATTGAAAAGCATTTAAAAGAAGGTAGGATAAAATGATATATTTAGATAATAGTGCTACAACTAAACCTTATAAAGAGGTTTTAAATACATTTATTCAGGTTAATGAATCTTTTTATGCAAACCCAGCTTCAATTCATGAGGCAGGTGTTGAGTCTAATACTTTACTCGATCGTGCAAGAGCTCAAATGGCTAAAATTTTAGGTACAGATGACCGCCAAGTCCTTTTTACAGCTGGTGGAACAGAGTCAAATAACTTTGCGATTTTCGGTATCGCAAAAGCGAATACACATAAAGGAAAACATATTATTACTACTGAAATTGAACATGCTTCTGTTTTAGAATCAATTCGTGTACTGCAAGCAGATGGGTATGAAATTGATTATTTATCAGTAGATTCAAATGGCGTTATTTCACTACAAGAACTTCAAGAAAAACTTCGTAAAGATACGGTTTTAGTAAGTATTATGCATGTTAATAATGAGATGGGAGCAATTCAACCAATCGAAGAGGCTGCGAAAATTATTCATGAAAGCAGTCGAGCAACTTTTCATGTAGATGCTGTCCAAAGTTTTGGTAAGATGCCTATTTACTTTAAAGATGATGCAGGTCCAGACATTATATCCATTTCAGGACATAAAATTCATGGATTAAAAGGTTCTGGCGTAATCGCATTCCGTAAAAAAATGAATATTGCTCCACTTCTTTTAGGTGGAGGACAAGAATATGGATTGCGTAGTGGTACGGTTGCTGTTCCACAAGCAGTTGCCCTTGCGAAAGCTGCAAGAATGGCAGTGGAAGACCTAGAACAGTCTATGAAAAAATACCGAAAATGGCATAATGAATTAATGGAATTTTTAACAAGCTTTGGTAGCGTTATTCATATACTTTCAACTCCAAATGGTGCGGCCCATATTTTGTCCTTTAGTGTGAAAGATTTAAAAGGGGAAATTTTGATTAATGCATTACAAAAAAGGGGAATTATTGTTTCAACATCTAGTGCATGTTCTTCAAAACAGAAAAAGACTAGTCATGTTGTTTTAGCATTAAAAACACCACCCAATTTTGTAAATGGTGTAATCCGACTAAGTTTTGGTGGGCTAACTACTGATGAAGATATTCAACAATTTAAAAAAGCTTTCACTGAAGTGATGAAAGAATTAAAAGGAGAATAATAAATGATTTGGAAAGAAATTTTAATCCGTTACGGTGAACTGTCTACAAAAGGACGAAATAAGAAGGATTTTATTAGTCGATTACGTACGAATATAAGAAATACTTTTAATGATATTGCCCCATTAAACATTCACTCAGAACGCGATCGTATGCACATTGAAATTGAAACGGAAGAACAATATGAAGTCTTAATGGATAGAATGCCTACGATTTTTGGTATACAATCATTCAGCCCAGTTGCTTATTGTGAGAAAGATATGGAATCAATGAAAAACCTTTCTTTATTAATTATGGAACAATTTAAGGAGCAACAAATTACATTTAAAGTGGAAGTTCGCCGTTCCGATAAAACTTTCCCACTTGAATCCCATGAAATTCAACGAGAAATCGGTGGTCATGTATTAAGAAGTAATCCAAATATTTCGGTTCAAGTAAGAAAACCTGATGTAGAACTACGCATTGAAATACGAAAAGATGCAGTTTATATGATGGCTCAAGTAATACCGGGTGCTGGGGGCATGCCAGTAGGTTCAAACGGAAAATCATTGTTAATGTTGTCAGGTGGTATTGATAGTCCTGTAGCAGGATATTTAGTAATGAAGCGCGGTGTACGTATAGAAGCAATTCACTTCTTTAGCCCACCATATACAAGTGATCATTCATTGCAAAAAGTAAAAGACTTAGCAAATGAATTAACGAAATTTGGTGCAAATATTCGTTTACATGTTATTCCTTTTACTGAAATTCAAACATTAATTCGTGATCGTGTTCCTAGTAATACATTGATGACAACTACTCGTAGATTAATGATGCGAATTGCAGATAAAGTGCGAGAAGAAATTGGTGCTCTTGGGATTGTAACGGGGGAAAGTTTAGGACAAGTGGCTAGTCAAACGTTAGAAAGTTTAACTGCTATTAACGATGTGACGAATACACCGATTTTAAGACCATTAATTGCTTTTGACAAATTAGAGATTATACAAATTGCTGAGCAAATTGGTACTTATGAAACGTCAATTCGTCCATATGAGGATTGCTGTACAATCTTTACGCCAGCTAATCCAAAAACGAAACCAAAAGTTGATAAAATAAAATATTATGAAAGCTTCACAGAGTTTGATGAATTAATTGAACGTGCTGTAAAAAATCGTGAAGTGTATCGATTCCCTGAAAAAAATGAATCGAAAGATAAGTTTGCTGATTTATTATAGTTTTTAACTATTAACCGGAAATACTTACCTCTAAATTTTTGTGTATTAAAAATGTGATACCGCACATTCTATATGCACAAGGAGGTGAGAGACATGGCAAACAACAATAGCGGTAACCGTAATAAGCTTGTAGTACCTGGTGCAGAACAAGCTTTAGACCAAATGAAATATGAAATCGCTCAAGAGTTTGGTGTTCAACTCGGACCTGAAGCGTCTTCTCGTGCAAACGGATCAGTCGGAGGAGAAATTACTAAACGCCTTGTGCAAATGGCTGAATCACAATTACGTGGCGGCCAACAATAATTATTAAATTAAAGGGCTGGTAGCTAAATGCTACTGGCCTTTTTTCATTTGTATTATCTTATCCCAAATTTATTAGTTTTAACGGAAAATTATTATTGATTTTTAAATAATAAGAGTACGATTTTACCTAAATTCAGTCAAAATAGAGGAATATTTTGAAATTTCGATTGAGTATTATTATAATTAGTATAATGTATCATTTGATGCAAAAAAGGGGGATACAAATGAAAAGAGAAGATTTATTAGCTCCTGAAGATTACAACATTGTTGATGAAATTGAAAAGTATGCACAAAATGAAGAAAAGACAGCTTTAATCGTTCATCATGTAAACGGGGAATTAGAAAAGGTCTCTTACAAAGAATTAATAAAAAAAGCAAATAAGGTTGCTAATTTATTTGCTAATCACGGACTCGGCAAAGGTGATGTGGTTCTCATTATGGTCCCTCGCTCAGTAGAAGCATATGCTACATACATCGGAGCATTAAAAGCAGGACTAACAATCATTCCAAGCTCTGAAATGTTACGTGCAAAAGATATCGATTATCGCATTACCCACTCTCAAGCAAAAGCAATTATTGCTTTTGAAGATGAAATTAGTCAATTTGAAGATGTAAAACATTTAGATGGATTAAAACTTTTTGTATATGGTAAAGGAACAGAATCCTGGATTTCGATTGATGAAAACTTAGATGTTTTATCAGATACTTTTGAAGATATTAAAACAAAACAATCTGATATCGCATTTCTATCCTATACAAGTGGTACAACAGGAAACCCTAAAGGTGTTGTTCATTCCCATGGTTGGGGATATGCTCACTTACGTACAACTGCAGAGTATTGGCTAGGCGTTAAAGAAAATGATATCGTTTGGGCAACTGCTGCTCCAGGTTGGCAAAAATGGATTTGGAGTCCCTTCTTAGCCGTGCTAGGAAGTGGAGCAACTGCATTTGTTCACAAAGGTCAATTTGATCCAAAAGTATATTTACAACTTCTTCAAGATAATAAAATAAATGTTTTATGTTGTACTCCGACTGAATATCGCTTAATGGCGAAAGTAGATCAATTGGAACAATATGATTTATCTAGTGTAAAAAGTGCTGTTTCTGCAGGAGAACCGTTAAATAGTGAAGTAATTAATAAATTCTTAGACGTATTTTCACTACAGGTTCGTGACGGTTATGGACAAACTGAGAATACATTATTAGTTGGAACATTATTAGGTATGCAACCAAAACCAGGTTCGATGGGCAAACCTACTCCAGGAAATGTTGTAGATGTTATTAATGATCTTGGTGAACCTACAAAGCCTGGAGAAGTAGGGGATATTGCAGTTCACTCATCAACACCAGCATTATTTAAAGGTTATTTAAAAGAGCCAGAAAGAACACAAATGCAATTCCGAGGCGAATGGTTCTTAACTGGTGACCGTGCATATAAGGATGAAGATGGTTACTTCTGGTTCGAAGGTCGAGGAGATGACATTATCATTTCTTCTGGCTATACTATAGGGCCATTCGAAGTAGAGGATGCTCTAGTTAAGCATCCAGCAGTTAAAGAGTGTGCTGTTGTAGGAAGCCCTGACGAAATTCGAGGTAGTATTGTGAAAGCATTTGTTGTGTTACGTGATCCACAATTAAAAACAAATCCAGATTTAATAAAAGAACTTCAAGATCATGTAAAGAACATTACAGCACCATATAAATATCCTCGTGCAATCGAATTTATCGACGAACTTCCGAAGACATCTTCAGGAAAAATTCGTCGTATTGAATTACGTCAAAAAGAACTGAATAAACAAACAGTGAAATAGGAATGCAGATATTATTTCCTAGGGAATAGTGTCGCATTATGGAGATTTGAAATGGTATTTATTTCGAATCTCCATTTTTTTTGGTAAATTTAAAGGCGAAACAAAATTTTTTGAAACAATTGAACATCTTATACGTATGTATGGAGTGAGGAGGAATCAATAACATGAATATGAAAAGATGGCTCGCATTGGGAGCTGCAGTAGTATTATTAGTTTTTTCTATTGGATTAAACACAGTGATGGCTTTATTTAAAACAGATTTCTTTAGTAATTTTGATAGTCTAATGAGTACTGAACAAGAAGTATCTGAAATTGTATTGGAACCAGGAGATTTTAATAAACGCATTGCATTATTATCCGTTGATGGGACGATACAAGATGTGGGTTCAAGTACACCTTGGACAACAGTAGAATATGACCATCAAAACTTTTTAGCACAGCTAGAAGCAATTTTAAATGACGATAGCGTACAAGCTGTTGTATTAGCTGTTGATTCACCAGGTGGTGGTGTCATTGAATCTGCTGAAATCCACAAAAAATTATTAGAAATTAAAGAAAAAAGAGAAATTCCAATTTATGTATCAATGGGCTCAATGGCTGCTTCTGGTGGTTATTATATTTCAGCACCAGCAGATAAAATTTATGCACATCGTGAAACTTTAACTGGTTCAATCGGTGTAATCATGCAAAGTTATAATTTCTCGGAACTAGCAGATAAAGTTGGTATTAAATTTGAAACAATTAAGTCTGGTGCTCATAAAGATATGTTCGGTGGCACAAGACCAACTACAGAAGAAGAAAAAGCAATGTTGCAAGAAATGATTAACGATTCTTATGAGGTATTTGTAGATGTAGTTGAGCAAGGACGTGGAATGACTGAAGCACAAGTGAAAAAAGTTGCCGATGGTCGTGTATTAGGTGGTTCACAAGCATTGAAGGCAGGTCTTGTTGATGAGCTTGGCGGGCTAGAAGATGCAATTGCTTCACTTCGAGCAGACTACGGTTTAGAAGATGCAGAGCTTTTTGAATATGAAACAGGTTTTGGTGATTTCACTTCATTACTTGGTATGAAGATCAGCTCATTCTTTGGACCTTCTCCTGAAGAGAGAATGTTAACAAAACTTATGTCTAGTTATGATGCACCACGTATGATGTATTTATATGGTGAATTTTAAGGAGGGGAATTAGATGTCTGAATTTGGAAATAACGAATCAAATTTGTCTAATACAAACAATGAGATCGTTCCTGCTCCTAATAAGTATTCAGTAGAAGAAATTGAACAGTACGAAGAAAAAACTGCGGGCTTTTGGGTAAGATTTTGGGCTTTTGCCATTGATTCATTATTGGTGAGTGCAATTGTTGGCATCTTAGTAAATCCTGTTTTTCGTCTGTTTGGTTGGAGTTTAAATGACTCAAATTGGTATGCACCAATAACGATTATTTCAGCGATAATTTATTATGCTTACTTTGTTTTAACTACGAAGATTTGGAATCAAACAATCGGCAAAATGATTTTTGGATTAAAAGTAAAACGAGTTAATGGGGAAAAGCTAGATTGGATGACCGTTTTATTCAGAGAGATTGTAGGACGATTTATTAATAATACGATTAAAATTTTATATATTATTGTTGCTTTTATGCCTAAAAATAAAGGGCTGAATGATGTTATTGCCGATACGATTGTAGTTCATGAAAAAGTATATACAAAAAATAAAGTGATTGTTCAAAAGAAAGTAGATTACGAAACAGATCAATCAATCTCAGCAACTTAGGAAGAGAACCATCTGTAATTGTTTTACAGATGGTTTTTATTTTTCACTTCAATCTTAAAGATCACAGTAACGATTCACGCTATATTTTTCAAGCTTAGTTGTTTGCAAATTTTACTTTACCTTTAGTAAGATAAGTTCAGAAAAGGAGGATGAGATTATGGTACAAGTAACATTTATTAACAAACCAGTAACATTAGTAGGTAATGAAGTAAAAGTAGGGGATAAAGCACCTGACTTTTCTGTGTTAGCAAATGATATGTCAACAGTTACATTAAAAGATTCAGCAGGAAAAGTACGTTTAATTGCGTCAGTACCGTCATTAGATACTGGGGTATGTGATGCAGAAACGCGTCGTTTCAATGAGGAAGTAGCAGGTTTAGGTGAAGATGTTGCGTTTTACACAGTATCAGTAGATTTACCTTTTGCTCAAAAACGTTGGTGTGCAGCAGCAGGTATTGATGGTGTTCACACTGTATCAGATTATCGTGATCTTTCTTTTGGAGAAAGTTATGGGGTATATATGAAAGAAAACCGTCTACTTGCTCGTGCGGTGTTTGTAATTGATAGAAATGATACTGTTACTTATGTAGAGTATGTTTCAGAAGGTACAAGCCATCCAGATTATGAGGCTGCTATTAATGCTGTGAAAGAAGCATTAGCGAAATAATTATTTTCGTATCTTGTTTAATTGTTGTAATATAGAATAAACAAGGATGAAAAATATACGTTAAATGTTCGCCCACTCTATTTTTGAGTGGGTTGTTCATTTCAAAAGGAGTCTATGATGGAAAAGTTTGAACAAATATTTTCGTATATTAATGAAAAAGCGGAAGAATACGAGAAAAAAGAAAGTATCACATTTTTAGATGGTGTTTTACAAGCTCTTGAAGATATCCTAGATGAAAAAGATTCATGGTTAGGTAGTACTGCATCAAAAGAAGAAATTCGTAAAGCCATACAAATTGCGATATTAAAAGGGATGAGAAAAACTTCTCAACCAAATCATCAAATGACACCAGATACACTTGGATTACTTGTTGGTTATTTTGTAGAGCAGTTTTTTGAAGAACATATTAAAAATAATCAAATTTCTATTTTAGACCCAGCCGTTGGAACAGGAAATTTATTATTAACTGTAATGAATTTACTTGATGGAAAAAGCTCTGCTACAGGTATTGAAGTAGATGAATTGTTAATACGATTAGCAGCAGATACAGCGGAAATAATTGAACAACCAGTCATGTTCTATCATCAAGATGCTTTACAAAAAATGCTTGTTGATCCAGTTGATGCTGTTGTATGTGATTTGCCTGTTGGTTATTATCCAAATGAAGATGTTGCCCTTGATTATGAATTATGTGCACATGAAGGGTTAAGTTATGCTCATCACTTATTAATTGAGCAATCCGTAAATCATTCAAAAGATGGCGGATATTTATTTTTCTTAATTCCTGCTAATCTTTTTGAATCAGAACAAGCTAAAGATCTACATAAATATTTAAAGAAACACACATGGATTCAAGCAGTTATTCAACTTCCTGAAAACTTGTTTGCTTCAAAAGCCCATGAGAAGAGCATTTTAATTTTACAAAAGAAAAGTGATGAGCAAAGAGCTCCACGTGAGGTACTGCTGGCAAAAGTACCAAACATGTCAAACAAGCAAGCACTTGCTATGTTCTTTGAGAAAGTTCAAATTTGGAAACAAAATAAATAAACAAACTTTAAAAACAAAAAATCAACATTTCGTATGTGAAATGTTGATTTTTTATATGCAGAATCATACTCAACCTTTAAAGAAAATCATTTATGTCCTAGGATATTTTTCTTTGTTGGGAGGGTACATATCTGGTTAACAACAGTGTAAACAGGTTTTCTCGATAGAATAAATAAAATACTAGCAGCAAAAACAAAGATAAGCCAGTATTGTTTTGATTCTAGAATATACTCTTTAATTGGTGAATCGTAAAAAATTCGTATTACAACCATATGTAATAAGTAAATTGATATTGTTACTGAACCGATGGATGTATAAAATCTTCGTTTATTTGATACGAGAGTTAAAAACATATATGTCGCAGTAAACATAACGATATATGCAACGAATCGACCTAGCCAAGCCCATTGCATAGGAACGGTCGATATTTCATCATATGGACGTTTCCCTAATAACCATACATGTTGTTCGATTGGAACAAAGTAATAGATAGTAATAAAACCAATCATCGCTAGTAGGACTCCGTTAAGTACATGCGTGCGTGATTTTAGTTTTAATAAATGTTCGGTCTTTAAATAATAACCTACTAGGAAAAATGGAAAGAAGAAAAATGTCCGTGAAAGACTTAATACCTCATTAATCGAATCGTCATAACCAATAAGAATTGAAATAACTAAAGCTAATGGTAATCCATACTTAATTTTTCCAAAAAAGTATAATAATATGTTCCATAATATTAAACTTAGTAAAAACCATAAAGCCCATCTCGGAATAAACAAACTAAGTTCAATTGAGTCATCAAAAATATAATAATAGTAAACACTATAGAAAATTTGTAAAAGTATATAGGGAAATAATAATTTTTTTATAACCTTTGTTAAATAGCCAGATTCGTATATTTTTTTTGCAAAAAATCCGGAAATTAAAATAAATGCTGGCATATGAAAAGTATAAATAAACATATATATGCTGCCCAATAAATGACTATCATCAATATACTTTGAAAGAATATGCCCAACGATGACTAGGTAAATTAATATTGCCCTAGCATTATCAAAATATGGAATTCTATTCATTTTTGTATCGTCTCTTTTCTAACGCACATTATAACTAAAACATATTTTAGTAAGAATCTCTATACAAAATATTTATCATGATATCATATATTTTACAGAAAATAAAAAAACCAAAGAGGATTCTTTGGCTTTTTGCATTACATTCATTGTTAAATTATGGAGTATCAGGAGTTCTAACAACAAGAACGTCACATTTTGAAGAACGTACAATTGCTTCAGAAACAGAACCGATTAGGAAACGTTCAACAGCATTTAAACCAGTAGCACCGCAGACAATTAGATCTGCATCTACAAGTTTTGAAAGTTCTTTTGTAATGATCGTTTTTGGTGAACCGTATTCGATGATTACGTTTACATCTTTTACGCCAGCTTCTTCTGCTTGTTTTTTATAGCCTGCTAATAATTCTTCAGAGAAACTTTGTGCACGTTCTGCGATAGAACGATCGTAAGCTTCAATAGCGGCGAATGATCTAGTATCGATTACATTTACTAAGTTTAATTTTGCATCTTGATTTCTTTTTGCTACTTCAATAGATTTTTTGAAAGCGTATTCAGCTTCTTTCGAACCATCTACTGCAACTACGATACTTTTATAATGAGTCATCTAAAATTCCCCCTTTAAAATATACCTTCATTATAGCAAATACCAAAATAAAGAAAATATATAATTTACAAAATTATGTAATGTTCACAAAAATTCCTTACAAAAGTGATGAAAAAGTGAATTATTTAAATTTCGATAAAACCTTCCAATTAAAAAAATTTATTTTTAGTTTTGTGAAAAATAATAGATTCCAATTTTCTCATTAATTGATATAATGGTATAAAATTTGGTAATAAAACTACAAACAGCAAAGGAAAGTGATCAACGTTGAAAATTGGAGTACCAAAGGAAATTAAAAACAATGAATACCGTGTAGCAATGACACCAGCGGGAGTTGTAACTTTAACAAGTGCTGGCCATGAAGTTTTTATTGAAACTGGTGCAGGATTAGGTTCTTCTTTTACGGATGAGGACTATTTGAATGCTGGAGCAAAAATAGTTGAAACAGCAAGTGAAGCATGGAATCAAGAAATGGTTATGAAAGTAAAAGAGCCAATTCAAAGTGAATATAAATATTTTAAAGAAGGTTTAATTTTATTCACATACTTGCATTTAGCTCCAGAAGTTGAGTTGACACAAGCATTACTTGATAATAAAGTTGTAGGAATTGCCTATGAAACGGTTCAATTACCTAATCGTTCATTACCACTTTTAACACCAATGAGTGAAGTAGCAGGAAAAATGTCCGTGCAAATTGGTGCACAATATTTGGAAAAAATGAATGGCGGTATGGGTATCCTTTTAGGAGGAGTATCAGGTGTTCAACGTGGAAAAGTAACGGTTATTGGTGGAGGTATGGCAGGAACAAATGCGGCTCGTGTTGCTATCGGCATGGGCGCGGATGTAACAATTTTAGATGTAAGTCCTGAACGTCTTCGTCAAATCGATGACATTTTTGGTCATTCCGTTCAAACATTAATGTCGAACCCTTATAATATTGCGGAATCTGTAAAAGATTCTGATTTAGTAGTCGGATCTGTATTAATTCCTGGTGCAAAGGCGCCAAAACTTGTAACTGAAGAAATGGTAAAATCAATGAGACCTGGTTCTGTTATCGTTGACATTGCGATTGACCAAGGTGGTAGCTTTGAAACAACAGACCGAGTTACAACTCATGATGACCCAATTTACATTAAACATGGTGTTGTTCATTACGCTGTTGCAAATATGCCAGGTGCGGTTCCACGTACTTCTACAATTGCATTAACGAATAATACAGTTCCATATGCATTACAAATTGCAAATAAAGGATATAAACAAGCTTGTATCGAAAATGAAGCATTGAAAAAAGGTATCAATACTTTAGAAGGGCATGTTGTTTATAAGGCAGTGGCAGAAGATCAAGGCCGTGAATATGTTCCAGTAGATACGTTATTACAATAAAGAAAAAGCTGCTTTGGATTGTTTCCAATAGCAGCTTTTATATTATAGAATCATTAATTCTTTAGGGAATTTAGTTAGTACTTCTACACCGTTTTCCGTTACAACGACATCATCCTCAATACGAACCCCTGTCACACCCTCTTTATAAATACCAGGTTCAATTGTAAAGACCATACCAGGTAATAACTCCATCTCATTTGAACCGTTAATCGAAGGGAATTCATGAACTGAAATTCCTAAACCATGTCCAAGTCTATGTGTAAAATATTCGCCATAACCAGCATTTCCAATTGTGTCTCTTGCAATTTTATCTAAGTCCATTGCACGAACACCGGATTTAACAGTGTTAATCGCATTTTCATTTGCCGCAAGAACGGTTTGATAAATTAATTTTTGCTCATCAGTAGGTTCTCCATAAGCAACAGTTCGAGTAATGTCTGAACAATATCCTTCATAAATAACACCTAAATCAAATAAAATCATATCGCCCTTTTGGATTTTGCGATTACCAGGTGTACCATGTGGTGAAGCTGTTTTTGGACCGGAAAGCACCATTGTTTCAAAGGACATATTGTAACCTTTTTCTTTAACGGCATTTTCGATTGCAGTTAAGATTTCCATTTCCGTTTTGCCCTCAGCAATTTCTTTACATCCAACTTCTACAGCATAATCTGCTAGTTTTGCAGCTTCTCTCATTTTTTCTAATTCAACTTCATCTTTAATTACACGCATCTTGTTTATTTGATCATCGAGACGGACAAAATTTGCTTGAGGATAAAATTGTTGTAGTGCTTCAAGTCGCTCAACAGTTAAATGAGCTTTTTCAATTGCAAAGTTTGATAAAGCTACACCTCGCGCATTAATTGCATTCGATAAAATTTGCCATGGATTATCAGTATCTAAATGTCCAATTGTTTCAAAATTCCAACCTGAAGCTTTCGCATCGGGAACTTCCATCTTTGGACAAATTAATAATGGATCTTGGTCTTTAAAAACGACAACCCCAAGTAATCGTTCATGCGGATTACTTTTAAAATTTGAGAAATAGAACACATTATCTGGAGTTGTGATAAAAGCTAAATCAATTTCATTCGCTTTTAAATAGCTTTGTAATTTATTAATTGCTGTCATAAGAGAGTCCTCCTGAAAATTAAAAATGGATTTGTACTTGTAATAGTATAGCAAAAAGAAGGAAAAACACCCTTAAAAAGAGAATTAAGAAATTATTACGTGTGTTTATAGGAGGATTAATAAATGGAAATATCATATCACGGACATTCAGTAGTAAAAATAGTAACAAACGGAAAAACAATTTTGATTGATCCTTTTATTACTGGTAACCCTGCAACAGACTTAAAGGCAGAAGAAGAAAAGCCAGATGTTATTTTATTAACTCACGGGCATAATGACCATGTTGGAGATACAATTGAATTAGCGAAAAAGCATAATTCTTTTGTTGTTGCTCTTAATGAATTTGCAGTTTATTTACAAAAAGTTGGTGTGAATGCACATCCAATGGGAGTTGGTGGAGCATACGAATTTCCATTTGGTAAAGTAAAATATACACTTGCTTTCCACGGTTCTACTTATGAAACAGAAGATGAAGTGGTTAATGCAGGTAACCCAGGTGGTATTTTATTCACTGCTGAAGGTTTAACAATTTATCATGCTGGTGACACAGCATTATTCGGAGATATGAAGTTAATCGGTGATAGAAATAATATTGATGTCGCGTTCCTACCAATTGGAGATAACTTCACAATGGGACCAGAAGATGCAGCCTATGCAGTTTCATTATTAAAACCAAAAGTAGTTGTTCCAATACACTACAATACTTTCCCGATTATTAAGCAAGATCCTACAGTATTCGCTGAATTAGTTAAGGATAGCGAAGTACAAATTTTACAAGCTGGTGAGAAAGTTCGTCTGTAATACATTAGCAAGAGAATGAGGTGTCCAAAAAGAAAACCCTTTTTGGACACCCTTTTCTTACTTGATAAATATCTCTCAAGAACTCCTTTGATGGTCGCATCAATATGCCACCATCTTTGTCACAAGGAACTACTCAAAATGACTTTTTAGACAGCATTCTTATTTTTTTCTCTTATTGCAAATATGCTTATTATCTATACATAATTGAAATATGTTACACTAATGGCAAGGAAAGATAGATGGGATTAGGTGATAGCCATGTCAACAAAGCACGAGAAAATATTACAGTATATCGAATCATTACCTGTTGGCGATAAAATTTCAGTTCGACAAATTGCAAAAGAAATGCAAGTTAGTGAAGGTACTGCATATCGCGCAATTAAAGAAGCTGAAAATCGCAGACTTGTAAGTTCCATCGAACGAGTTGGTACGATTCGAATAGAGAAAAAGAAAAAGGAAAACATTGAACGCTTAACATTTGCTGAGATTGTTAACATTGTCGATGGACAAGTTCTTGGTGGAAAAGCCGGGTTACATAAAACATTAACGAAGTTTGTAATTGGTGCCATGCAATTAGATGATATGATGCGTTATACAGATGCAGGAAGCCTCTTAATTGTAGGGAACCGTGTTAAAGCCCATCAGAATGCTTTAACAGCAGGTGCTGCAGTATTAATTACAGGTGGATTTGATACAACAGAGGAAAATAAACAGCTTGCTGATGAATTAGAACTACCAATTATCTCATCAAGCTATGATACATTTACTGTAGCTACGATGATTAATCGTGCCATTTATGACCAATTAATTAAAAAGGATATTTTATTAATTGAAGATATATATATTCCAATTGAAGAGACTGCAACATTAAAAAATACAGATACAATTGCTGACTTCCAAAACTTAAATATCCGAACTTCACACGGAGCATTCCCAGTTGTTACGAAAGCTAATAAATTAGTAGGGATGATTACAGTAAAGGACGTAATCGGTAAAGAGGAAAATGAGCCAATTGATAAAGTAATGACGAAAAATCCGATTTCTGGAACGATGAAAACGAGCGTTGCATCTGCTGGGCACCGTATGATTTGGGAAGGGATTGACTTACTACCAATTGTTGATGATGATGGTATCTTAAAAGGGGTAATCAGTCGTCAAGATGTTTTAAAAGCCTTACAACATGCACAAAGACAGCCGCAACACGGTGAAACAATCGATGACTTAGTAAAAAGTGAAATGAAAGTTATGGGTGAAGAAGATGTTGTCGTAGAATTTAAGGTAACTCCTCAGATGACGAACCATTATGGTGCCATTTCCTATGGAGCTTTTACGACATTACTAGCAGAGGTTGGGGCATTTGCGTTGAAAAGAAGAAAACGTGGAGATGCAGTAGCTGAAAACATGACAATCTACTTCATTAAGCCAATTCAAATGGAAAGTGTCTTAACAGTTGTTCCACATATTTTAGATATGAGTCGTAAATTCGTAAAAATGGACTTTGATATTTTCAACGAATCGATTCTGGTTGGGAAAGCAATGATGACGTTCCAGCTATTAGAGAGATAATAACTAAAAGGCTAATCCAATATGTTTTGGACTAGCCTTATCATTATTATTTATTCAATTCAAATTCTTCTTTAACAAATTGTCCTTCGTGTCGAGCTCGTTTATATTGAGCGTTTGCATACAATAATCCTACAAGTATAAAGACAGCGCCTATTAAAAATCCTACAAGTGTTGGATAGATAATGCATGTATTGATACCAAAGAAAACGATAAAGCAACCTAGTGCTACACCAGCTTGGGCTTTATACCATTTTTTTCGAATTGGTAAAACAGAACGGAATTGTTTTGTTTTAAAATAAAAGTACGCAACAAAAGATAAGATAATCAATGCGACAAATATTATATTGAACATTATTATGACCTCCCAAAAAGCACTGATAATATTGTAACGATTTTTATATAAAAATGCTAACAGATAGAATAAAAAATAGATTCCTTAGGGGGAAAACAACTTGAAACGACAAATCATTGACACAATTGAAAAATATGACACAATCATTATTCATCGCCACGTACGTCCAGATCCTGATGCATATGGGTCACAGTTTGGATTGAAAAAAATATTAGAAGCAAATTATCCAAACAAATCCATTTACGCAGTTGGGGACCATGACCACAATCTAACTTTTATTGCTACTCCAGATTCAGTAAGTGATGAAACATATTCAAATGCTTTAGTCGTCGTTACAGATACTGCTAATACGGATAGAATTGATGATTCTAGATACACAAATGGTTCATTTCTTATAAAAATTGATCATCACCCAAATGACGATCAATATGGTGATAAGTTATGGGTAGATACAGATGCAAGTTCTTGTAGTGAAATGATTTATGAATTATTTGAAGAGGGTAAAAGTTACAAAGGTTGGGTTTTACCAGATGAAGCTGCTCGTGCATTATTTGCAGGTATTGTAGGGGATACTGGAAGATTTTTATATCCAAGTACTACAGAAAAAACATTTGAAATAGCGGGTCATTTAATTCGTTACAATTTTGACCGAAATGAAGTTTTTAATAGTATGTATGAGAAAGAGCCTAATCTTCTACATTTACAAGGTTACATCTATGAGAACTTCCAAATGGATAAAGACGGGGCAGTGTACATAAAGCTAACGAAAGAAATCTTGAATAAATTTCAAGTAACACCAACTGATACATCATTGCTAGTTGGTTCTTTAAGTAATATTAAAGGTGTTAAAGCATGGTTGATTTTTGTTGAGGATGAAAACCATATTCGTGTTAGACTACGTTCGAAAGGTCCAATTATTAATCAACTAGCTAAAAAGTATAATGGGGGCGGACATCCACTTGCTTCAGGTGCAACGGTTTATTCTTGGGAAGAAGCAGATCGTGCGATAGAAGATTTAATAGAACTTTGTCGAGAATATAAATAAGATTGGGGATGAAGTTTTGTCAGTTGTATACCCACAAATACGAACTAGTGCGGATTTATTAAAAAGTACCATTCGTATAGAAGAGCTCATTCCATTTCTAAAAAAACAAGAGGCAAAAAGCTGTGCAATGGTAAATTCTACATTGTACGGGCTTTTGCCTTTTTGGCATAGTGTAAAACAAGCAGGCATTCATCCGGTTATCGGATTAAATATAAGAGTCCAATTTTCTAATGAACTAAATTTGCCATTAATTATTTATGCAAAGAATAATGATGGATATAAAAATTTGTTGAAAATAAGTAGTAGCATTTCAATCCGTGAAGATCGATTAATCCCTTGGCGATGGCTCACAGCATATTCTAAAGGGTGTATTGCTATTATTCCAGTGATTTCGGAAAACGGAAATTGGTTACGAGAACAAAATGTACCGTTCATTTCTCAAGTTAAAGATGCATTTCAGGCAGAAGTTTATTTTGGTATATCTCGTAGTGGGGGAATGGTTTCTCCGGAAGAAAATAAAGTCTTTTATTTAAGTGATCATTTCAATGTTAAATGTATGGCTATACAAGAGTGTTTATTTTTACAACCTGAAGAGTATTTTCCATATCAAGTTGCGAGGGCCATTGAAACAGGGGTCAAACTGAGTGAAGGAATACATAATTATCAAGAAAATCATTTTACCCCTACAAAAAATCAATGGGAAGCATGGTTCCAAGATAAACTTGATTTGCTTGAGGAAAGTAAGAGGGTCATGCTTAGCTGCCAAGTAGAGCTCACAAATCATGGCCACTACATGCCGAAATATCCGCTTCCAGATGATAAAAATGCAGAAACAGAGTTAGCGAAACTTGCTTATCATGGTTTAAAAGAACGATTAAATACCGATTCTCCAAGTGAAGTGTATATAAATCGATTGAAGTATGAGTTAAATATTATTCAATCAATGGGCTATGCAGACTATTTTTTAATTGTAGCCGACTTTATGAATTATGCTAGAAAGGTAAACATACTAACAGGACCTGGTCGTGGATCTTCTGCAAGTTCTCTTGTTGCTTACTGTTTATATATTACACAAGTTGACCCAATACAATATGGTTTACTGTTTGAACGGTTTTTAAATCCGGATCGTATTACACTGCCGGATATTGATATTGATTTTGTTGATACAAAAAGACAAGAAGTGATTCAATATGTATCAGAAAAGTATGGTAAACAACATGTAGCACAAATTATTACATTTGGAACTTTGTCTGCTAAAGCGGTAGCTCGTGACGTTGCTCGCATGTTTAACTTCGAAAGCGAAACACTATCCATGATTTCTAGGTTAATACCAAATAAAATCGGAATAACATTGCAAGAAGCTTATATTACATCAGAACCATTTAGAAAATGGGTTGAATCTGAAGAAATCCGTAAGAAATGGTTTATGGCAGCGAAAAAATTAGAAGGTTTGCCTAAAAACGCTTCTACTCATGCTGCTGGTGTTGTATTAAGTCCTGTACCGTTAGTTGAAGTTGTTCCAATCGAACAAGGTCATGACGGAATTTATTTAACTCAATGGTCTATGCAAGAGGTGGAACAAGTAGGGTTATTGAAGATGGATTTCCTCGGTCTACGTAATTTAACGATATTAGAAAATATTCGAAAATCCATTTATTACACTACTCGAAAAGTTATCGATTTTAATAAAATTCCGTTGAATGATGAAAAAACATTTGAACTTTTAAGGCAAGGAGATACGAATGGTATTTTCCAATTAGAATCGGACGGAATGAAAAATGCGTTAAGAGAAATTGCCCCAACACATTTTTTAGATATCGTAGCAGTCAATGCTCTTTATCGTCCAGGACCAATGGAGTTTATATCCGTTTATGCGAAACGAAAAGCGAAGAAAGAACCAGTTGTTATGCCACATCCTGTCCTTGAACCAATTTTGAAAGAAACATATGGTGTTATTGTTTATCAAGAACAAATCATGCAAATTGCCAATGTAATGGCAGGTTTCACAATTGGGCAAGCAGATTTACTAAGGAGAGCAGTTAGTAAAAAGAAAAGAGAAGTGTTAGAGGAACAAGAGTTAGCTTTTGTAAATGGTGCAATTGCTAAAGGCTTTCCTGAACAAGTTGCAAAGGAAGTGTACGCGTTAATTGTACGATTTGCTGACTACGGTTTCCCGAAAAGTCATGCAGTTGCTTATAGTTTAATTTCTTATCAAATGGCTTATTTAAAGGCGAATTATCCAGCAAACTTTTATGCAGCATTAATGACGAATGCAATAGGAAATCAGGAAAAACTGTTCCAACTTATTTTAGAAGCTAGAAATAAGGGAATTGAAGTGTTAAGACCTTCTATCGTTAAGAGCAATCGAGTCTTTACTGTTGAAAAGGATGGCATTCGTTTCAGCCTGTCAGCTATTAGAAGATTGCCACAGCCCTTTTTACAAAAGATAATCGATATCCGAAAATCAAGGCCACAACCATTTGAGGATCTATTTGATTTGGCGGTGAGTTTAAGTGCGATTCATTTTAATCGAAAGGTAATGGAACCATTAATTAAATCTGGTGCTTTGGATGATTTTAAAAAGGATCGCGCAACATTACTTTCAACTTTAGAAGCTGCTGAAAAACATGCCGAAATTGTCAGACCTACAGAAGAGAATGATTTATTTTCATCAGAAGGTTTTTTATTTGGCAAACCCAAATATATAGAAGCTTCCCCAATGCCAGATAAAATGAAGCTACAATTTGAAAAAGAAGTATTAGGCTTCTACTTATCTGAACACCCAGTTTCATTGGAACGAACGAAATGGACAGACATACATTCTACAATTAAAACCATAAAAAATAGTGTACCTAACACGTATGTTAAATTCGTAGCAATGGTAGAAGATATTCGCCAGATACGGACGAAAAAAGGGGAGCTCATGGCATTTATTCAAGTTCAGGATGAGTATGGATCGATTTCTACTACTCTTTTCCCTAAGCAATATAACGAAGTATTAGGATGGATTCAAGTTGACCGAATTGTTTATATTGAAGGAATATTCGAATTAAGAAATGGAACTCCGCAAATTATCGTGAAAATAATGAGAAATAGTTAGTAAACGAGAAAAGTTAATAATTAATCAAAAAAAACTGTGCATTTATGCACAGTTTTTTCTTTACAAAGAGAAATTCATTATGTATGCTTATAAAAGTGGTCAGACCACTTTTGACATAGTTGGAGTTTGAAGAGAACACATTCAATATTGGAGACAATTTGATTTTTTTAGAAGCGAAATATCTAATTCTTACCACGATAGAATGAAGGATTAACTGATTGGATGAAGAAATTATTAAGTAAAGGGATATTTCTGATTTGAGGGGGGCTTATGGATAAAAAACAGGAGAATAAAAAAATATTTTTAGAGATTGTACAACAATTAAGAGAGTTAATTAAGCATGAAAATATTCAACCTGGAGATAAGCTCCCATCGGAAAGAGTTTTATCAGAGAGGCTCAATGTAGGTCGCTCGTCAGTTCGGGAAGCATTACGTAGTTTAGAATTGCTCGGACTAATCGAAACAAGACACGGTGGAGGTACCTTCTTAGCCTCATTTCAATCCCATCAATTAGTTGAAATAGTAGCTTCTTTTATCTTACAAGAAAATAAATCAATAGAAGATGTTCATACGACAAGAAAAATGCATGAAAGGGAAGCACTTCGAGTAATTTGTTCTAATGAGATTTTAAGACGACTCCCAGTTTGGGAAAGCTTAATTTTTAGATTAGAAAATGATGAAGAAGTTGTACGCGACCTTATTTTAAGAGAAATACTCATCGCTTCAGGGAATAGACTGGCACTAAAAATTTGGCTCCAATTAGCAGCTTATAGTTCAAAATCATTGAAAAAGCTAACTACTGAAGAAGAGAAAATAATCATACAAAAGCTATTAGCATCATTACAAGAAGGTAATGAAATTGAAACAATCGAAGCCTATGAAAAATGGATGATGTATTTAAAAAACACAGATTTTTGACCAATATTAAAGGGGGAAAAACAGTGGCAATTAGAAATCTATTATCTATTAACAAGAAGAAAAGTAAAGGTGTCATTGTAGATCGTAATAAAGAAAACTCCTTTCCGGCTGATTTAATGACTAAATGTCCTGAATGTAAAAAAATATATTTAACGAAAGAATTAGAAAGTAATTTAAAAGTATGTCCGAATTGCGACCATCATTATAAGATGACTGCTTGGGAGCGAGTAGACATTTTCTTAGATGAGGGTACATTCGAATCCTTTGATGAAAATTTACGAACTTCAAATCCATTAAAATTCCCATCTTACTTAGATAAAATTGAAGTAGATTCTCAAAAGACAGGTTTAAATGAAGCGGTTTTAACAGGTATGGGAAGCTTAAAAGGTGAACAGGTAGTCGTTGCGATTATGGACTCCCACTTCCGCATGGGTTCTATGGGTTCTGTTGTAGGTGAAAAGATAACAAGAGCGATTGAAAGAGCAACAGAATATGAACTTCCATTTATTATTTTTACAGCAAGTGGCGGGGCACGAATGCAAGAAGGTGTTATTTCATTAATGCAAATGGCAAAAACAAGTGTAGCCCTTAAACGTCATAGTGATCATGGTCTTTTGTTCATATCGATTATGACTCACCCTACAACAGGTGGTGTTTCTGCTAGTTTTGCATCGCTGGGTGATATTAATATTGCAGAACCACAAAGTTTAATTGGATTTGCAGGACGTCGTGTTATCGAACAAACTGTACGTGAAAAATTACCTGATGATTTCCAGACTGCAGAATTTTTACTGGCACACGGTCAATTAGATGCAATTTTCCACAGAAAAGACATGCGTGATAAAATTGCAGCAATCGTGAAAATCCACCGTAAAGGAGGAGTTGTACATGTCTAAAACACTAGGCTTTGAAGAACCAGTTGTAAAATTACGTGAAAAAATCGATGAGCTAAAAGAGATTGCGAGCAGTGCAGATGTTGATATGTCTGATGAAATTGAAACATTAGAAACAAGATTACAACAACTTGAATCGAAACTTTATTCAAATATGGAGCCTTGGGACCGAGTGCAAGTAGCAAGACATCCAAATAGACCGACAACATTAGATTATGTTCAAGAATTATTTACAGATTTTATAGAACTTCATGGTGATCGTTACTACGGTGATGACGAGGCTATTGTAGGGGGAATTGCTTTATTTGAAGGGCAACCTATTACAATCATTGGTCATCAACGTGGGAAAACTACGAAAGAAAATATCCGCCGTAACTTTGGAATGCCTCATCCAGAAGGGTATCGAAAAGCATTACGTTTAATGAAACAAGCAGAAAAATTTAATCGACCTATTATTTGCTTTATTGATACAAAAGGAGCTTATCCTGGTAAAGCAGCTGAAGAGCGCGGTCAAAGCGAAGCTATCGCTAAAAACTTGTTTGAAATGGCTGGATTAAAAGTACCAGTAATAAGCGTTGTTATTGGAGAAGGTGGAAGTGGTGGTGCGTTAGCATTAGGTGTTGCGAACAAGCTATATATGCTTGAAAATTCGACTTACTCCGTTATCTCTCCAGAAGGCGCAGCATCTATTTTATGGAAAGATGCTAGTCTTGCAAAACAAGCAGCTGAGGCAATGAAAATTACAGCAGGTGATTTAAAACTAATGGACATTATCGATGACATCATTCCTGAAGTCGCTGGTGGTGCACATCGAGATGTTCAAGTACAATCTAAATCATTAAAAACATTCCTTGAAAAAGCCCTAGAAGAATTATCAACACTTTCAGAGCGAGAACTGATTGAAAATCGCTATGATAAATTTAGAAAAATTGGTGAATATATAGAATTAGAAGATTTATAAATGAAAGACACCTCGGCTTTTTTATCTGCCGAGGTGAATTTCTTTTAAGGTACTTATTAATTGTTAGAGTATAGGAAAGTATGGATTATAGTTAGATAACGTATTTAAAATTTTTATTTTCCTATCTTCTAAATTTAGCTTTGTCGTTTTTTTCTATTAAAGGTAAAATAATAACGCGATTATTTATTTTTTAATAAAATGGAATATATATTATTTTTGTAAAAGAATGTTTAGTTTTAAAGTGGATTTATTACATTGTTAGGATTTTATGTTAATGTTTATAGTAAGGGTAGTTTAGGAGGAAACACGATGAAGAAAATAGCTGTATTAACAAGTGGGGGAGATTCACCTGGAATGAATGCTGCTATTCGAGCAGTTGTCCGTAAAGCAAATTTTCATGGTGTTGAAGTGATGGGGATAAATCACGGATACGAGGGCTTTATAGAAGGTAGAATGGACTTATTAGATTTAGGCTCTGTTGGAGGTATAATTCAAAGAGGGGGTACAAAATTATTTTCTTCGCGTTGTCCACAATTTAAAGAAGATAAATACCAATATCAAGGTATTGAAAAAATGAAGGCTGCTGGTGTGGAAGGACTTGTCGTTATCGGTGGAGATGGATCATATCGTGGCGCATTGGAATTAACGAAAAAAGGTTTTCCATGTGTTGGTGTTCCAGGAACAATTGATAATGATATTCCAGGCACTGAATATACAATCGGATTTGATACTGCACTAAATACAGTGATTGAATCAATCGATAAAATCCGTGATACTGCAACAAGTCATGAAAATTCATTTATTGTTGAGGTAATGGGCCGTGATGCTGGAGATATTGCATTATGGGCAGGACTTGCAGCAGGTGCTGAATCAGTTTTAATTCCTGAAGAAGCTTATGACATAGATGAAATTATTGCACGCATTAGACGTGGTGAAGCGCGCGGTAAGAAACATAGTATTATCATTGTCGCTGAGGGTGTTATGTCTGGTAGTGAATTAGCAAAAATTCTAAAAGAGAAAGCGAATATTATTACTCGAGTTTCTGTATTAGGTCATATTCAACGAGGTGGTTCACCGTCAGCACGTGACCGCGTTTTAGGTGGACGTTTAGGTGCAAAAGCAGTTGAAGTTTTACTTGAAGGTCGCGGTGGCCGTGCAGTAGGAATAAAAAATCACCAAGTTATCGATTATGATTTAGAAGAAGCATTTACGCAAAAACATAAAGCAGATTTAAGCTTATACACATTATCAAAAGAACTTTCAATTTAACTTTAGTTACGGAGAGAAAAATATGAGAAAAACAAAAATTGTATGTACTATAGGTCCGGCAAGTGAATCGCCAGAAATGTTAGAAAAACTAATAAACGCGGGAATGAATGTTGCACGACTAAACTTTTCCCACGGAACTCATGAAGAGCACGCAGTTCGTATTGCAACAATTCGTGATGTTGCAGAAAAGTTAAACAAAACAGTTGGTATTTTATTAGATACAAAAGGTCCAGAAATTCGTACGCACACAATGGAAAATGGAGAATTACATCTTTCTCAAGGACAAGTTATTGATATTTCGATGACAGAAGTCGTTGGAAATGAAAGCTGTTTTTCTGTGACGTATGACCAGCTAATCGATGATGTGAATCAAAATGATAAAATCTTACTTGATGACGGTTTAATTGAACTTCGTGTTTTAGCAAAAGATACAGAAAAAGGATTAATTACTACAATTGTAGAAAATCCAGGAATATTAAAAAATAAAAAAGGTGTTAATGTACCAGGCGTATCAGTAAAATTACCTGGAATTACAGAAAAGGATGCTCAAGATATTTTATTTGGTATTGACCAAGGAGTAGATTTCATTGCAGCATCATTTGTTCGAACAGCGAAAGATGTATTAGAAATTCGTGAACTGTTAGAACAAAATGGCGGTAGTCATATACAAATTATCCCAAAAATTGAAAACCAAGAAGGCGTAGATAATATTGATGAAATCATTCAAGTATCTGATGGTTTAATGGTTGCCCGTGGTGACCTAGGGGTAGAAATTCCTGCAGAAGAAGTACCTCTTGTACAAAAAACGTTAATTAAAAAATGTAATCAAGTTGGTAAACCAGTAATTACGGCTACACAAATGTTAGATTCTATGCAACGTAATCCTAGACCAACTCGTGCAGAAGCATCAGACGTTGCGAATGCAATTATTGATGGTACAGATGCAATTATGTTATCAGGCGAAACTGCTGCAGGTAACTATCCTGTAGAATCTGTTCAAACGATGAATAAGATTGCGGTTCATACGGAAAATTCTTTAGATTATCGTTCAATTGTTTCTATTCGAAGTCGAGAAAAAGGAACGACAATGACAGAAGCTCTTTCGCAAGCAGTAGCTTACACATCAATTAATTTAGGTGTAAAAGCTGTTCTTGCTCCTACATCAAGTGGAACAACTGCAAAAATGATTGCGAAATATCGCCCAGGCGTTTCGATTATAGCCATTACTAATGAGCATTCAACTGCACAAAAATTAACCCTTGTTTGGGGAGTAATACCAATTGTTACACAAAAAGTAACGACAACGGATGAAATTTTAGAGCTATCTGTTGATGAAGCATTAAAACATCAATATGTCGACCATGGTGATGTAGTAATTATCACTGCGGGTGTTCCAGTAGGTGAAGCGGGTACAACGAACTTGATGAAAGTACATGTAATTGGTGATTTACTAGCAAAAGGACAAGGTGTTGGAAAACTGTCTGTTGTTGGAAAAGCGGTTGTAGCTAAAAATGCTGAGGAAGCTTCTGCATATGATACAGAAGGATGTATTTTAGTTACAGTAAGCACGGATCGTGAAATGATGCCAATTATTGAGAATTGTGCTGGAATTATTACTGAGGAAGGCGGACTAACTAGTCATGCTGCAGTAGTTGGCCTTAGCTTAGGAATTCCGGTAATCGTTGGAGTAAACGAGGCGACAACATTAATCCGTCATGGTCAAGAAATCACGATGGATGCAGAAACAGGTGTTATTTATAAAGGACATGCAAGTGTACTTTAATCAGAAACTTTAGTTTTAACGCGGGAACGTCTCACATTGTATGAGAATGTTCTCGTTTTTTATTTCATAATGAAACTTTTAACTTGAAAAACCGTATTTAATTATGAGAAATATGTGAGGGGGAGATCTGAACTGAGAAAAATATTTCTAGGGCTCATCGCCACTATGTTAATAGAAATTGCGATATTTATTTTAGTTGGTAAAACGATGGGAATATTTAATACCCTTTTATTAATTGTTCTAACAAGTATTGTTGGGATTGTAGTTGCCAAAAAGCAAGGAATCGATTCCATTCAAAATATGCAATCAAGTCTTTCAAACGGTATCCCACCAGGTCCTGCAATGATTGATACATTTTTAATTTTCTTAGGAGGATTATTATTAGCGGTTCCAGGATTTTTAACGGATATTGTTGGATTTTTAATGGTTGTTCCATTTACAAGAAAATTGTTTAAACCTGTAATTTTTAATTGGTTAAGAAGAAAATTTAAAAATGGTCAAGTATATATCTACAGGCAGTAGCATCCAACTACTGCCTGTAGTTTTTAATTATTATAAAGTGAATTATGTTTTAGTTTTACAGCAATTAATAATAAAAATGGACTTAATAAAATTCCGTAAACTCCAAATAATAAAATAGAAGCAGCGCTGATAAAGAACGTATGAACTGTTCGTAAATGGAAGGTGGAAGCCCATAACAAACTCTCTGCAATTTGCCTTGTTATTTGGATAAAAATATAAAGGAGTATGATTGCAAAGCATAAAAACTTTTCACCTATGGCAAAGAAATATATTGCTAATGGAATAAGAAAGAGTCCGATTCCAAAAAACGGGAGCGCATCTGCTAATGAAATTAAAAATGATTTATTAATTGGATGCTCAAACCCTAATAAAGCAAGTCCACAACTTAATAATAAAAAAGTGATAATAAACAATTGAAATTCAACATAAAGAAAATAACCAAAAAGATTTGTTGCTTTCATGAAATAACTTTTCCATTCATCACGATACTGCTTCGGAACGTAAATAAAGAACCAATATCGATTTCTTCGTGATTCAAAAATGGAGAAAAAGAATGCAACGATGAAAATGAACACTTCAATAACATATGCTAATAGATCTTGAAGAAAATTTGCTAAACCCATAATAGCAGTATCAATTAAAGATAATGATTTATTAAAAATTGTTTCTAATAAGATATGCTCTCCAGAATTTAGTATATTTAATTTCTCTACTTGAAGTTTAACTTCGGGATAAATAGATATAATACTTTGTATGGTAATATAGAATAATGAATAAGTGGCTAAAAATATACAGATTGAAACAAGAATAGCACTAATGACATAGGGTATCTTCAATCTTTTATGGCAAAAGTTGATGACGGGATAGAGAAAGTAAGCAGCAAATAAAGCAAGGGAAACTGGCAAAATAAGCCACAAAATGATAAAATATACCATTAAAATTAGGTATTTAATAACTTTTTTAGAAGGAAAATTACTCATTTTGTTTGATTGCAAATTTGTCACCTCTGTTTTATGTAATTCAAATCTCGTTCATATCCAATTATTCTCTTTTAAACTCTTTTTTTATATTCTATTCAATTTTTTCTTCATTTCTATTAAATTCATTCACAAAGACGTCAAAATTTATTATAATAACTTGTGTAAGCGATTTACTTATAGGTTCAATATGAGCAGAACACTTTCTTTGTGCTTCTTTTGGGATAGAAAGAAAGCACTTACAATCTAAATTCATTTATGAGGGAGCGATTTTTTATGACAGCAACACGCGGTTTAGAAGGTATCGTAGCAGCAGAGTCAAAAATCAGTTCAATTATCGATGACACACTTACATATGTAGGTTATAACATTGATGATCTAACTGATAACGCTACATTCGAAGAGGTAGTTTACTTACTTTGGCATACACGTCTACCGAAAGAAGATGAATTAGCAGAGTTAACTAAACAATTAGCAGAAAATGCTAGTGTACCTCAAGCGATTTTTGACCAATTTAAAACATACCCATTAGACACAGTACACCCAATGGCAGCTCTACGTACAGCTGTATCTTTATTAGGTGTATATGACGAAGAAGCTGACGACATGTCTCCAGAAGCAAACTACCGTAAAGCGATTCGTTTACAAGCTAAAATTGCTACTGTAGTTACTGGTTTCTCTCGTATCCGCAGAGGTTTAGAACCAGTTGCACCAAAACCTGAATTAGGATATGCAGCAAACTTCTTATATATGTTACATGGTAAAGAGCCACAACCAATTGAAGTTGAAGCATTCAACAAAGCATTAGTTTTACATGCTGACCATGAATTAAATGCTTCTACATTTACAGCTCGCGTATGTGTAGCAACACTTTCTGATGTATACTCTGGTGTTACTGCAGCAATTGGCGCTCTTAAAGGTCCTCTACACGGTGGAGCAAACGAGCAAGTAATGAAAATGTTATCTGAAATTGGTTCAATTGATAACGTTGAATCTTATATTCAAGGTAAATTAGATAATAAAGAAAAAATCATGGGATTCGGTCACCGCGTATATCGTAAAGGCGACCCACGTGCTAAACACTTACGTGCAATGAGTGAAAAATTAACTAAATTAACTGGCAAACCAGAATTATTTGAAATGTCAGTTAAAATTCATGATATGATCGTAGGCCAAAAAGGTCTTCCAGCAAACGTTGACTTCTTCTCAGCGTCTGTTTACGATTCTTTAGGAATTGAACATGATTTATTTACTCCAATCTTTGCTGTTTCTCGTACATCAGGTTGGGTAGCACACATCCTAGAACAATATGCTAATAACCGCTTAATTCGTCCTAGAGCAGAATATGTGGGACCTGGAATGCAAAAATATGTTCCAATTAACGAGCGATAATTTTTAAAAATTATGTTAAAATGTCAAGGACTGTGTTTTATTAATGGCACAGTCCTAGACTTATGACTTTAGGAGGCAACTTTAATGAGTAAAATTGTAGTAGAAAACGGTGTACTTCAAGTACCAAACAATCCAACAATTCCATTTATCGAAGGTGACGGAATTGGTCCTGATATTTGGGCTGCAGCATCACGCGTAATCGATGCAGCTGTTGAAAAAGCTTACAACGGCGAAAAGAAAATTGAATGGTTAGAAGTACTTGCTGGTGAAAAAGCATTCAACCAAACTGGTGAATGGTTACCACAAGAAACTTTAGATAAAATCAACGAATACTTAATCGCAATCAAAGGTCCTCTTACAACTCCAATCGGTGGCGGTATCCGTTCACTAAACGTTGCATTACGTCAAGAACTTGACTTATATGTTTGCTTACGTCCAGTACGTCACTTCGATGGTGTTCCTTCTCCAGTAAAACGTCCAGAAGATGTTGATATGGTAATCTTCCGTGAAAACACTGAAGATATTTATGCTGGTATCGAGTATGCTCAAGGTACTGAAGAAGTTAAAAAAGTAATCAACTTCTTAAAAGAAGAAATGGGCGTTAACAAAATCCGTTTCCCAGAAACTTCAGGTATCGGTATTAAACCAGTATCAGTTGAAGGTACTGAGCGTTTAGTACGTGCTGCAATCGAATACGCTATTAAACATAACCGTCCATCAGTAACATTAGTTCACAAAGGTAACATCATGAAATTCACTGAAGGTGGATTCAAAAACTGGGGTTATGCATTAGCTGAACGTGAATATGGTGATAAAGTATTCACTTGGGATCAATACGACAGAATTAAAGCAGAACAAGGTGTTGAAGCTGCTAACAAAGCACAAGCTGATGCTGAAGCTGCTGGTAAAATCATCGTAAAAGATTCAATCGCTGATATCTTCTTACAACAAATCTTAACTCGTCCAAAAGAGTTCGATGTAGTAGCTACTATGAACTTAAACGGTGACTACATTTCTGATGCATTAGCTGCACAAGTTGGTGGTATTGGTATCGCTCCAGGAGCTAACATTAACTATGTAACTGGACATGCTATTTTCGAAGCTACTCACGGTACAGCTCCAAAATATGCTGGTCAAGATAAAGTTAACCCATCATCAGTATTACTTTCTGGTGTGTTAATGCTTGAACACTTAGGTTGGCAAGAAGCTGCAGATTTAATTACTAAATCTGTAGAAAATACAATTTCTTCTAAAGTTGTAACTTACGACTTCGCTCGTTTAATGGAAGGTGCAACTGAAGTTAAATGTTCTGAATTCGCTAACGAATTAATTAAAAACCTTTAATATTAAAATTTAATCAATTTAGATAATTTATTTTGATTCATTACTTATTAGTTGACTAATAATAATGAAATAGGACAAAATAATATTGTCAAAAAAAGGAGAGGATTTTCGAATTCTCTCCTTTTTGTGTAAAATAATAAAATATTGAAGGAGCGTATTTGAATGACATTGAAACGAAAAAAGATCTCAGTAATTGGTGCCGGCTTCACTGGTGCAACTGCAGCCTTTTTAGCAGCTCAAAAAGAACTTGGTGATGTTGTATTAGTAGATATTCCCGATGCAGAAAACCCAACTAAAGGAAAAGCGCTAGATATGTGGGAAGCAGCTCCGGTGCAAGGTTTTGATTCATATGTAAAAGGTACTTCAAATTATGAAGATACTGCTGATTCTGATGTAGTGATTATTACTGCTGGTGTTGCACGTAAGCCTGGTATGAGCCGTGATGACTTAGTTCAAATTAATCAAAAGGTTATGAAATCTGTTTCTGGTCAAATAGCCAAATACTCTCCAAATGCAACAATTATTGTTTTAACAAATCCGGTAGATGCTATGACGTACACGGTTTATAAAGAAACAGGTTTCCCTAAAAATCGTGTCATTGGTCAATCTGGTGTATTAGATACAGCTCGTTTCTGTGCTTTTGTCGCAGAAGAATTAAATATTTCAGTAAAAGATATTAGAGGGTTCGTACTTGGTGGCCATGGTGATACAATGGTTCCTCTTACACGTTATTCTTATGCAGGTGGTATCCCACTTGAAAAATTAATCTCACCAGAACGTTTAGAAGAAATCGTACAACGAACTCGTGTTGGTGGGGGCGAAATCGTTAACTTATTAGGTAACGGTTCAGCTTATTATGCACCTGCTGCAGCACTTATCGAAATGGCTGAAGCAATTATCAAAGATCAAAAACGCGTTTTACCTTCAATTGCATATTTAGAAGGTGAATATGGATATGATGGTATTTATCTTGGAGTTCCAACTCTTCTAGGTGCAGAAGGTGTTGAAAAAATCTTTGAGTTAGACTTAACAGATAGTGAAAAAGCAGCTTTAGACGTTTCTGCACAAGCAGTACGTGATGTAATGGCTGTATTAGAATAGTTTTTAGAGTAAATCGAGCAGGGCAAGTATCCTGTTCGATTTTTTCTTTTTACTGTAACTTATCTAAGCTTCTAAGATTATTGTTATTTTCTGAAAAAGTTGATACTATGAGAGTAATCTCAAATATAAAGGGGTTGCGAAGTTGCTGTTGAGAAAGGGTATGAAAATTGGTAAAAAAATAAATGAGCTTGTAGTTGGTGAAAGGTTACAAATAACAGAAAAAATAGAGGATAAAGATTTATTACTTTATTTAGGTTTAACGAACGATAGTAACCCTCTATATATTCAGCATGATTATGCAGCTGAAACATCATATAAAAAACCAATCGTTCCTGTCATTATGTTAAATGGCATTATTACTTCTGCCATATCCAAACATATGCCTGGACCTGGTTCTCATATTCGTGAACAACATTTAACATACCTTGAACCAGTTTATCATTATGAAACAATTGAAATACTATTCGAAGTACAGCAAGTTGATTTGAATTTAAATATAGTTGATATCTATGTAAGTGCTATAAAAGACAAGAATGTACAGGTAATAGAAGGAATAATTAAAGTATTACCTCCCAATTAGGACGTGCAAATGATTTGAAATGGGGGTTTCAAATCAACATTGGAGGTTTAACGATGACAAAAACAATCTTAGTTGTAGAAGATGAAATTTCAATCGCAACATTATTAAAATATAATTTAGAACGAGTGGGTTATGAAGTCTTGCTTGCTCATGATGGAAAAACAGGTCTAGAAACTGCTATTACTCATGTACCTGATTTAATTATTCTTGATTTAATGTTACCAACGATGGATGGTATGGAAGTTTGTAAGGAAATACGTAGTCAAAAATTCAATATACCAATTATTATGTTAACAGCGCGGGATGATGAGTTTGATAAAGTACTTGGACTAGAACTTGGTGCAGATGATTATATGACAAAACCATTTAGTCCACGTGAATTAGTGGCGAGGGTAAAAGCAGTTTTACGTCGATTCACAACGACTCCATCACAAGAGGTAGAAATGGATAAAACGTTTTATCAATTTGGGAACTTGCAAGTTTATCCAGAACGTTTTGAAGCTTTCTTAAATGAGGAACCATTAGACTTTACACCGAAAGAATTTGAATTACTTGTTTATTTATTAGAAAATAAAAATCGTGTATTAACACGTGACCAATTGTTGAGTGCAGTATGGAACTATGATTTTGCAGGTGATACACGAATTGTAGATGTTCATATCAGTCACTTAAGGGATAAAATTGAAGAGAATAGCCGTAAACCGAAATACATTAAAACGATTAGAGGAATCGGGTATAAATTCGAGGAGCCGAAAATGGTATGAAAGCTTATAGCAATAGACTCTTTTTATTTTACATCATATTAACTGGCTCTATTTTAGCTGTCCTTGGCTTTGTCTTAGGCCAGCTTTTTCCTTTCTATATTGAAAAATTTTTTATCGAAAACAATATAAAAATTGATGATTATCAATTGGATTACTTCAAAAAACAGTTTGCCTTTGTTATGAATTTATGTTTAATTGTTGCATTTATTTTTATCTGTTTGGTTACGAGCAGGTTAATAAGAAATTTACTAGACCCAATTGATAATATTACACAAACAGCTAGGGAATTAACAAAAGGAAATTATCGAGCGAGAGCATATGCTGCAGGTCCTGCCAGTATCGTTGACTTGAGAAACTCGATAAATTTATTGGCTCGAAACTTACAAGAGATAGAAAAGTTAAAAGAAATTGAAGATGAACGATTGAAAACGTTAATTGAAAATATGGGTAGCGCACTAATTATGATTGACCGCGAAGCTACTGTTTCGATAGTTAATCGTCAATTTTTAGATGGCTTTGAATTACAGTTAGATGAAGTACGAGGGAAAAATTTCTTAACTTTAGGTTTACCAGAAAAATTAGAGAAGTTTATTGATCATGTTTTTTTAACGGAGCTACCTTATCGTAAACAAATTGAAATTGTTGTAAATCATGAAATTCAATACAAACAAGTATACGGTGCCCCAGTAGTTGGAGAGCATGGGCGTTGGTTAGGTGTTGTTATTGTTATGCATGATATTTCAGAGCTAATTCGACTCGAACAAATTCGAAAAGATTTTGTTGCGAACGTATCCCATGAATTGCGCACACCCATTACGTCCATTAAAGGATTTTCGGAAACTTTGTTGGATGGTGCATTTAAAGATGAACAAATGCTTATTTCATTTTTAGATATAATTTATCAGGAAAGTAATCGACTACAAATGTTGATAGAAGATTTACTTGAATTATCTAGAATTGAGCAACATGGTTTTTCTGTAAAAATTATGCCAACAAGTTTACAAGATGTTTTAAATCGTGCAGTGGAGCTAACTATCCCGCGTTTAGTTGAAAAAAATATGCAGTTTCAGATTGACGCTGAACAGGATGTCATCATTGCTGGTGATTTCAATCGTTTAATACAAGTATTTACGAATTTAATAACAAATGCGATTACCTATTCACCGGAAAATACAACGATATCTTTAAGAATTAAACAAAGCGACAGATTCGGAATTATCGAAGTAGAAGATCAAGGAATTGGCATTGCGAAAAATGAAATTGCCCGGATATTTGAACGATTTTATCGGGTAGATAAAGCAAGAAGTCGTAATTCAGGTGGAACGGGCCTTGGTCTAGCCATTGTTAAGCATATCATCGAAGCACATCAAGGAAAAATTCAAGTCGAAAGTACAGTAGGGAAAGGGACTTGTATGAAAGTATTAATTCCTTTGCAAAGAAACTTGAATTAACAATTTCTTTACATTATTGTTATGTTCCCTTCATATTCATCGATTAACCTTAAATCTAGAAACCCCCTGTTTCAGATTTAGTAATATTGCAAAGTATAAAGTAAATGTCTCACCATAAGTGAGGCATTTTCTTTTTGCAACAATTTATTGATTGTTAATATTTTTGTAATTAATGAAACTTTTTATAAATTTTTACGTAAATAAGGTAATTCAAAAAAACGAGGAGGATGAAAATGAGTGTAAAAAAAACATTGCTCATCACAGGTATGTCGGTACTAGCAATCATTGCATTATTAGCTGTTTTTACATCTTGGTACACTGTTGATGAATCAGAGCAAGCAGTTGTCATTACATTTGGGTCTGCAGATGAAACCATTACGGATTCAGGTTTGCACTTTAAGTTACCGTGGCCAATCCAAAAGGTTGAGGTACTTTCAAAAGAGACATATAGTTTACAATTCGGCTATAAACAGACTGATGAAGGGGTAGTCGAAACGTTTGATAGTGAAACGAAGATGATTACTGGTGATGAAAACATTGTATTAACCGATTTAATTGTACAATGGAAAATTACAGACCCTGAAAAATATTTATTCAATGCAGAAAATCCAAAAAAGATACTACATAATGCCACTTCAAGTGCGATTCGCTCTATCATTGGTAGCTCAACAATTGATGAAGCTTTAACAGATGGAAAGGCTGAAATTGAAGCGAGTACCCGAGATTTACTAGTTAATTTAATTGAAAAATATGATATCGGAATTAGTATTTTAGGGGTTAAGCTACAAGATGTTGAATTACCAAATGCTGAAGTTCGTGCAGCGTTTACAGCCGTAACGGATGCGCGTGAAACGAAAAATACGAAAACGAACGAAGCAAAAAAATATGAAAACCAAAAGCTAAGTGAAGCTCAAGGGGAAAAAGATGCAATAATTTCCCGTGCTGAAGGTGAAAAAGTTGCACGTATTCAACAAGCAGAAGGTGAAGTTGCAGTATTTAAAAAGTTATATGAGCAATATGCGGGCAATAAAGAAATTACCCGACAACGTTTAATTGTTGAAACGTTAGAGGCTGTACTTCCAAATGCTCAAATTTATATCATGAATGATGAAGGGGAAACGTTAAAATATTTACCTCTTCAACCGACAGCTAGTTCTTCTCCAAAACAAACTGAAGAATCTACTGAAGGAGGCGACAAACAATGAGTAACAACAACTTTGATGGCGATTTAGAGAAATTCATTAAATCACTTTTTGCTAGCAAAAATAAAAAGGATAAAAACGTTGTTGATATTAAAGATGCAAAAGTAATAAAAGAAAAGAATAAAAAGCCCTTTGATGGTCGTAAATTTGCCAAGTCTGCTATCGTTCTAACAGCCTTGTTTGCAGTAATAGTTATAATCCTTGCTAATATTTATATTGTAAAAGAAAATGAATATCGTGTAGTACGTCAATTTGGAGAAGTTGTAAAATACGAAAATGAACCGGGTATTAATTTTAAAGTGCCGTTTATCCAAAGTGTGACAACATTACCGAAAAATTTAATGACGTATGATATGACAGAAGAAGAGATTAATACGTTAGATAAAAAGCGAATCATTATTGATAATTATGCAGTTTGGCGCGTTACAGATCCAAAGGCATTGATTTCGAATGCGGGGAACTTAGTGAATGCAGAATCGCGTATGGAAGAATATATTTACTCGGTTATTCGAACTGAGTTAGGACAATTAAATTATGATGATATCATTAATGATGAAAACTCTTCACGTGGTAGTATTAATGATAAAGTGACAGAAAGAGTGAATGAATTATTAACGGATGGGAATTTTGGTATTGAAGTAGTGGATGTTCGTATTCGTCGTACGGACTTACCAGAAGAAAATGAACAATCCGTTTATACACGTATGATTTCTGAACGTGAATCTATTGCACAAAAGTATTTATCTGAAGGGGACGCCGAGAAAAATCGTATTGAGGCACAAACGGATCGAAAGGTACAAGAATTAATTGCAACAGCTAAAAAAGAAGCTGCATTGATTCGAGCTGAAGGGGAATCAGAGGCTGCGAAAATTTATAACAGAGAATTCTCTAAGGATCCAGAGTTCTATTCATTGTATCGTACTTTAGAATCGTATAAAAAGACAATTGATGATGATACTATGATTATCCTACCATCAGATTCACCATATGCAAAAATTTTATCCGGCTACCTAGAATAATAAAATTTTTCACCACCTATCAGAGCGATTCTGATAGGTGGTTTTTTGATAGTCATCGGAATATAGATTCTAATAAAAATATAAGTTATGTGAGCGGACTTAGCACACAAGCCGCAAAGCCAACTTGTAGTTGTCTTTACGACTTGTCCTTGTGCTTGTGTTAGGTCCGCTCACAGTCTTTTCATTACTACTAAAATTTCTAAAATAGTACGCGGCTTACAGTGGTAGGCCGCGCTTTCTTTTTTAGACATATACTTCCAAAATGGAATATTCTTCGTCTTCTTAAATCTCCAAAATACAATTCACATAATTTACTACTTTATATTAGTATATTTATTGTTATAATAAAATAGTAATTTTTTAATAGAAAAGAGGTAAAGCGATTGAATAACTTAAATAAATGGATTCAAAATGTATTGTTAGCTTTTATTATGACTTGTTCAATTACAGCTTTATTTACTCCGACACCTTATACTTGGACGAAATTTGAAATTTTCTATATACCAATAACATTTATTCCTATATTCTTTTTAACATTATTTGTTGCAGAAGAAGTACGAAATAGTTTTAAAAAAGTTTTCAAGTTTGATAAGCGTAAAGACAAACGCCCGATTTGGCAAGTCGGTGTAGGTATGATTTTTTATTTTGCACAAGTTGGTTTTGTTGAAGTTTTTGCACGTTCATTTATGACTTATAAATTAGCTGGAATGCCATTATATTTAGTAATTTCCTTTTTAAATGCATTTTTAATCACTGTTATTTATGAAGAAATCTTTTATCCGAAAGAAAAACGTATGCTAAAAAGGTAATAATATTTAATGACAAAACACGTATTGATCGTTTATGGATGGATACGTGTTTTATAATGGAAAAAAGTCGTTAATAAAGATAAAGTTAAATAGAGATACTTCGTGAAGTTTTTGATTTACATAATAAAGGAGAATTTTGATGGCAAAAGAAAAATTATTATTACTGGACGGAAATAGTTTGGCCTATCGAGCATTTTTTGCATTACCGCTTCTTGCAAATGAAAGTGGCATCCATACAAATGCGGTGTACGGATTTACAACGATGCTTCAAAAGATTTTAGAAGAAGAAAAACCGACAAAAATGCTAGTAGCCTTTGATGCAGGAAAAACTACATTCCGTCATGAAACCTTTGATGAATATAAAGGTGGACGTCAAAAAACACCACCAGAATTGTCGGAGCAATTTCCATACTTACGAAAACTAATTGATGCGTATCAAATTAAACGATACGAAAAAGAACTCTATGAAGCAGATGATATAATTGGTACTTTAGCAAAACAAGCTGAAAATAAAGATATGGAAGTCATTATTGTTTCGGGGGATAAAGATTTAACTCAACTAGCAACAGAGCAAGTGAGCGTATATATTACTCGAAAAGGTATGACAGATATTGAGAAATACACACCTAGTCATATTGAAGAAAAATATGGCTTAACACCTAAACAAATTATTGATATGAAAGGGTTAATGGGAGATCCATCCGATAATATTCCAGGGGTACCTGGCGTAGGTGAAAAAACAGCGATAAAACTGCTGAAGGAATATGGTTCTGTAGAAGCGCTATACGAACAAATTGATGGTATGAAAAAATCGAAAATGAAAGAGAAGCTTGAAGCGAACGAAGAACAAGCGAAGATGTCAAAAAAATTAGCAACCATCTTTACTGATGCACCGATTGACATTTCATTAGAAGATTTAGATTACCCTGGTCCAAATGAAGAAGAAGTTTTACAAGTGTGGCAGGAGCTTTCGTTCAAATCGTTAATTGAAAAAAGTGATTTCCAAGTTGAAGAGAAAGTTACGGCAGAATTAGATTTTGAAATTGTTCAAGAAGTGACACCTGATATGTTAAAAGACGCAATGGCTGTCCATGTAGAGATAGAAAACGAACACTATCACACTTGCCAAATTTTAGGTGTTGGTTTTTCAGATGGACTAGCTAATTTTTTCGTTTCCATTGATACTTTAAGCAATAATGAAACGCTAAAAAATTGGCTAGAAGATGATTCAAAGAAAAAATATATGTCTGATAGCAAAGCTGCACAAGCCATTTTAAACCGTATAAATATTGATTTGCGAGGAGTAGAGTTTGATATGTTGCTTGCGTCCTATATTGTAAATCCAGCTATTTCTGGTGATGATGTTGCAACACTTGCCTCCGAATTCGGATATCGTGATGTTCAAGCGAATGAAACGATATATGGTAAAGGTGCAAAATGGACTGTTCCTAATGAAAATGTGTTAGCTGAGCATGTGGCAAGAAAGGCATTTGCTATTTGGACATTACAACCAGTGCTTGAAGAAAAATTAAGAGAAAATGAACAATTTGATCTGTACTATGATCTTGAACTACCTTTAGCTACCATCCTAGGCAAAATGGAAAGTGAAGGGATTAAAGTTAATATTGAAACATTAGAAAAAATGGGTGTAGAACTTGAAGAGAAAATCACATCTTTAGAGAAAGAAATTTATGAATTAGCAGGTGAAACATTCAATATTAATTCACCGAAACAACTTGGTGTGATTCTATTTGAAAAATTAGGTTTACCTGTTATTAAGAAAACGAAAACAGGTTATTCCACTGCTGCTGATGTGTTAGAAAGACTACAAACAGAACATACCATCGTAAAATATATTTTAGATTACCGTCAGTTGGCGAAATTGAAGTCAACGTATATTGAAGGGTTAATCAAGGAAGTACACCGTGAAGATAGTAAAGTGCATACTCGTTTCCAACAAGCATTAACAGCAACGGGTCGATTAAGTTCTACAGATCCAAATCTTCAAAATATCCCGATTCGTTTAGAAGAAGGACGTAAAATAAGACAAGCATTTGTACCTTCAAATGAAGATTGGGTCTTGTTTGCTGCGGATTATTCACAAATTGAATTACGTGTACTTGCACATATGTCTAATGACGAAAATTTAGTAGATGCCTTTAATCAAGGAATGGATATTCATACTCGTACTGCAATGGATGTGTTCCATGTTTCAGAAGATGAAGTAACGAGTAACATGCGCCGTGCTGCAAAAGCAGTTAACTTCGGTATTGTATATGGAATCAGTGATTACGGTTTATCTCAGAATTTAGATATTACTCGTAAAGAAGCGGGTGAGTTTATTGATAAATATTTACAAAGTTTTCCTGGTGTAAAAGAGTATATGGATAATATTGTTCAGGAAGCTAAATTAAAAGGGTATGTCACTACGATTTTAAATCGTCGTCGATATTTACCGGATATTACAAATCGAAACTTTAATTTAAGAAGTTTTGCAGAAAGAACTGCAATGAACACCCCAATTCAAGGAAGTGCTGCTGACATTATTAAAAAGGCAATGATTGATATGGATGCAAAATTAAAAGAAGAGGGGCTTAAATCGAAATTATTATTACAGGTGCATGATGAATTAATATTTGAAGCACCACGAGATGAAATTGAAATTTTAGAACGAATTGTACCAGAAGTAATGGAAAATGCTATAGAATTAAAAGTTCCTTTAAAAGTGGATTTCTCATATGGTAGTACTTGGTACGATGCAAAGTAAGGAAGTGTAGAGATGCCTGAATTACCAGAAGTAGAAGGTGTTGTTCGGGCGTTAGTGCCTAAAGTAGAAGGGAAGACAATTGAAAAAGTTGAACTATCCCAAACGATTTATAATTCTTGGGCAGAAGGTAAGCAATGCATTGTGAAAGCGATAGAACCTAACTTATTTGAACAAGCAATGCAAGGAATGACATTTTCGAAAATAACACGGCGTTCCAAATATATCTATTTTCATTTAGAAAAAAATTATGATGAGTATTTATTTGTTAATCATTTAGGTATGACAGGTGCTTGGTTTGTCGTAAATGATTTAAATGAGATTACAGAAGAAAAATTCAGGAAGCATACCCATGGCGTTTTTTACTTAACGTCAGGGGAACTGCTTGTTTATAGTGATATTCGTCGATTTGGGGAAATGCGCTTTATTGTGAAGGAAGAAGAACATGCACCGCTATTGCAAATGGCACCAGAACCTTTTGAAGAAGATGCTTGTGATTTTTTCCTCAGAAAGAGTGAGTTACCGAAATATCAAAATAAACCGATTAAAGAAGTCATTATGGACGGACAAGTAATTTCCGGTTGCGGTAATATATACGCAACTGAATCACTATTTAAGATGGGAATTCATCCTGGTCGAAAAACGAGCCGTATAAGTAAACAGAGAAAGATTGAATTATTTGAAGTTATCCGCAACATTTTACAAGAAAGTATTGATATGGGCGGATCAACAATTTCGGATTATCGTAACATTAACGGTGAAGCAGGTGGAATGCAGCACCGACTTAAAATGTACGGTAAGAAAATCTGTCCTCAATGCGGATCAAATACAAAATCGATGGTCATTGGTGGGCGTACTTCAGTCTATTGCCCACAATGTCAACATTAAAAGGTGTGGGATTTGGGAATGATTATTGGATTAACTGGTAGTATTGCGAGTGGTAAAAGTACAGTAGCTAATATGTTAAAAGAATATGGTTTTCCAATTGTTGATGCGGATTTAGTAGCTCGACAAGTAGTAGAGCGTGGAAGTGAAACATTACAAAAAATAGCGGATGTTTTTGGTCCAGAAGTAATAACACCTGAAGGAGCGATGGATCGAGCAAAAGTCGGCTCCATCATTTTTCATGACGAATCTAAACGTAAAGTATTAAATGATATTATCCATCCAGCCATTAGAGCAGAAATGTTGCGTCAACGGGATGAACATGTTGCAAACGGGGCAAAAACAGTTATTATGGATATTCCTCTGTTATTTGAAAGTAAACTGCAACATTACGTTGAAAAAATACTTGTTGTTTCAGTAAATGAAGAGACGCAATTGAAACGATTGATTGAACGCAATCGATTAAATGAAGAAGATGCAAAAGCACGCATCAGTTCACAGTTACCTCTTTCAATCAAGGAACAAGGTGCAGATGCGGTGATAAATAATAATGGGTCGATTGAAGAAACTAGACAACAACTCGAAGATATTTTAAATAAATGGAATGTGTTATAACATTCCCCTTGAAATTACAAGGCATAATAACATCCTTTAACCTCTACTCTAAGCGTAGAGGTTTTTTATTTTGATGGATTTGAAATTCGATTTATTATCATTGGATTTAAAAGTAAGTATTATTATGGGTATTACGCTTGAACGAACGCGCTCCGCTTTTCGGATATGTCTAGCTCCGCGCGTTAGCCGTTCGGAAACTTCGACTTCTTCCTGCGTGTGCGAGCACACTTGTCAGAAGTCTCCAGTTTCTTTCAAGGCTGAACGAACGCGCTCCGCTTTTCTAAGATGTCTAGCTGCGAACGCTAGCTCTTTCGGACACTTCAACTTCCTCCGGCGCGTGTAAACACGCTTGTCGGAAGTCTCCAGTGCCTTCAAGAGCTGAACGAGCGTTCTCCGCTTTTCTAATTTGTCTAGCTCCGCGCGTTAGCTCCTCGGCAACTTCAGAATCGCCTTCAAGGGCAAAAAGCGCCCTTTTGTCGATTCCTCCAGTTGTTGTCAGAGCAGGGCGAGCGCTTCCACATTTCTAAGTTGTCTAGCTGCGGCGGGTAGGCTCTCGCGACACTTCGACTCCTCCTACAAAGGCAAAAAGCGCCTTCTTGTCGGAGTCTCCAGTGCGTGTCGAGCCTGAGCGACCCGCCTCCGCTTTTCTTTATATTCAGAATATAAGAATTTTTATTTTGTTGAAGAAATATGTTCACCTTTTTTGCGAATGTGCTATACTATTTGGAGAGAACAGATAACATAATTAAGAGCATATTACAGGAGGCTTTATAGATAATGACAGTTTCTATTGCAATAAATGGTTTTGGCCGAATTGGTCGCATGGTTTTCCGCCAAGCAATTGTACAAGAAGATTTAAATATTGTAGCTATTAATGCAAGCTACCCAGCTGAAACATTAGCTCATTTAATAAAGTATGACACAAATCACGGTAGATTTGAGGGTACTGTCGAAACTGCTGAAAACGCATTAATTGTTAACGGTAAACGAGTAGAGTTAATTAGTGAACGTGATCCATTACAATTACCATGGAAAGAATTAGGTGTGGATATTGTAATCGAAGCAACTGGTAAATTTAATGAACGTAGTAAGGCAGCAATGCACCTAGAAGCTGGTGCTAAAAAAGTAATTTTAACTGCCCCTGGTAAAAACGAAGATGTTACAGTTGTTATGGGTGTAAATGATGAATTATTAGATATTTCTAAGCACGATGTTATTTCTAATGCATCATGTACAACGAACTGTCTAGCTCCTGTAGCAAAAGTATTAAATGATACATTTGGAATTGAAAATGGTTTAATGACTACAGTTCATGCCTATACAAATGACCAAAAAAATATTGATAATCCACATAAAGATTTACGCCGTGCCCGTGCATGTGCGGAGAGTATTATTCCAACATCAACTGGGGCTGCTAAAGCATTAGCATTAGTACTTCCAGAATTACAAGGTAAACTACATGGTATGGCTTTACGTGTTCCAACTTCTAACGTATCTTTAGTTGACCTAGTTGTAGACTTACAAAAAGATGTAACTGTTGAAGAAGTAAACAATGCGTTTAAAGCTGCAGCAGAAGGTCCATTAAAAGGAATCTTAAACTTCTCAGTAGAACCATTAGTATCAACTGATTACAATACAACAACTTATTCTTCAACTGTTGATGGATTATTAACAATGGTAATGGGTACAAGAAAAGTAAAAGTTTTAGCTTGGTATGACAATGAGTGGGGTTATTCTGCACGTGTTGTAGATTTAACGAAGAAAATTGTTAAAGCTTTAGAAACTGTTACTGCATAACCTTGTGAAATAAATATCAATTAAGTCAAAGGTAGGATATACATTCCTGCCTTTTTTTCTTTGTATAGGAAATAATTAGGAAGTACAAATTTGTATTAGTGCTCCTTTAATATTCTTTGTAAACTGTTGCTACATCTCGTACTCTTTTCATGTTTTGTAAATTGTATTAAAATGTTAACTTGCAAAAAGAAATAGAGCATTTTTATAGCGCAAATAGATTTGTTATAATATGATTACGAAATTAAGTTGAACGGAGAATATATATGAGATGTCCAGCTTGTCAATATAATGGTACACGGGTAGTTGATTCAAGACCAGTTGACGATAATAAAGAAATTAGAAGAAGAAGAGAATGTGAATCTTGCGGGTATCGTTTTACAACTTTTGAACGAATTGAAGAAACACCACTAATCGTTGTTAAAAAGGATGGATCTCGGGAAGAATTTAGCCGAGAAAAAGTCTTGCGTGGTTTAATACGTGCATGTGAAAAACGTCCTGTACCATTGGAAACATTAGAATCCATTGTAATTTCAATTGAAAAAAACTTAAGAAGAATCGGTAACTCTGAGGTGCGTTCAGAGGAAATCGGAGAAATGGTTATGGATTTACTTGCAAAAGAAGATGAAGTTGCCTATGTTCGATTTGCTTCTGTGTATCGACAGTTTAAAGATATTAATGTCTTTATATCGGAGTTAAAAGATTTATTGCACCGTCAATCCGATTTAAAAAAATAAAATTTCAGGAGGGTAAAAAATGGTTCATTTATATAAGGAATTACAGCCTGCGGATCATTTTGAAATCAGTCTCCCTCAATCACTTTCAACGCAGGAGCGACAACTCTTAACGTTGTTTTACCAACCATTAACAGGGCCAGAACCGATAAGTCTTTATTTAACATTATGGGCTGAAGCGGAAGATGCATTGACTAATAGTATGACTCATTATTATTTAATGAGTGTTTTAAACATGCCGATCGGAAAAATTTTTGAAGCACGAATTGCCCTAGAAGCAATTGGACTGCTTCGAACCTTTCGCAAACAGGAAGAAGAAAATCGCTCATTTATTTATGAACTGATTCGTCCTCTTGATGCCAATACGTTTTTCCAAGATCCTTTATTATCAATGTTTCTTTTTTCAAAAATCGGTGAACAGGCCTATCGGAAATTACGGAAACGTTTCGTAAGCACAATCTCTACTAGTGGTTATACGGATATTTCTAGAACGTTTACGGACGTTTATAAACCGGTTCATAGTAAAATTAATGTGGAACAAATGGATAATCAGCCAACTGTTAAAACTGATTATCCATTTTACATGGAAGAATTTGATTTTGATTTATTAAAAAGTGGTTTAAGCGAACAGTTAGTGCCGTCTAAAACGTTAACGATAGAAATACGTGAGGTTATTGCAAAATTAGCATACCTTTATCGTTTCAACCCAATTGAAATGCAAAAGGTTGTCATTTTAGCACTAGATGATCAAATGAATCTTACGAGAGATCGATTAAAAAAAGCAGCAGCAGATGTTTATAAATTAACGATTTCAAAGGAACCTCCTCAATTACAAAAGTTCTTTTCATCAGAGATTGAAGAAAATCGAATTGTTGAGAATCCTGTTAAATCAAAAGAACAAGAGATGATCGAGTATTTTGAATCAACAAATCCAATTGAGCATTTACGTAATTTAAATAATGGAAAAGAACCAACAGATTATACAAAGGATCTTGTATCGAATCTGTTTATTAACCATGGAATGAATATTGGCGTAGTGAACGTATTAATTGAATATGTTATGCTTCAAACAGATAAAAAGCTTCCAAAAAACTTTGTTGAAACAATTGCTGATCATTGGAATCGTAAAAATATTAAAACGGCCAAAGAAGCAATGGCAATCGCTCGCTCAGAACACGATAAATTTAAGAAATTGAAAAATAAAGAATATGTTCCTCAAGTAAGCGAAGCCGAACTTGCAAAACAAAACGTTCCTATTGTTAATGATCGATTTGCAAAATATGAACGAACAATACCTTATGAATTTTTAAAACAATTAAATAATGGTAGAGAGCCTTTCCCATATACAATAGAATTAGCAGAAAGCCTAGTTAAAAACTATTCAATGCCAATTGGTGTCGTGAATGTATTAATGGAATATGCCTTTGAGCAAACGGAGGGGAAAGTTACTCGAAGGTTTGTTGAAACGATTGCAAGTAACTGGATGAAAATTGGAATTGATTCTGCGGAAGAAGCGTTAAATCAAATTGACAAAACTATTAAAAATAAAGAATTCTTAAGGACAACCGGTTTTATTCCATCTATCACAAGAGAATCTATTAAAAAAGATTTTTCTGAAGTGGATGGTATTTATTATTTTTATGAATCTACACCACCTTACGAATTTATGAAAGATTTAAATAATGGCAGCGAACCTTTCCCAACAAATGTTAAAATAGCAGAAGATCTGATTAATAAATATGATTTACCTTTAGGTGTTGTCAATGTATTAAGTGAGTATGTGCTATCTAGACAGGATGGAAAGTTTTCTAAGCGTTATGTGGAAACAATTGCGAATACTTTAAGACAAGCTGGCATTCAGACTGCAAAAGAAGCATTTGAATATTTATCAAAAACAGAAGAAGAGTTAGAGATGAAGAGCAAGCTCGGATATGTTCCACAAATAACACAGGAACATATACAACGCAATGGTAATGATGTAGATCATTATAGTTCTAAAACTCCTTATGAATTTTTAAAACAATTGTCAAATGGACTTGAACCTAGTGCTTCAAATTTGAAATTAGCAGAAAGCCTTGTTTTAAATAGTGGCTTATCGATTGGTGTCGCTAATGTTTTGATTGAATATGTATACAATCTGAAATCAGGTCAATTGCCTAAAAAGTATGTTGAAACGATTGCAGCTAATTGGGTGCATCAAAATATCCAAACGGTACAACAAGCTAAAGCTGTAATACACAATAAAGAAACAACGAATGAAATGCTCCGCAATGTTGGATATGTTCCAACTATATCCGAAATTGATATACAACAAATGATTGGTAATCGAGTGATTGAAGAAGAGTTTAAAGAATATGAAATGACAACACCATATGAATTCTTGAAAAAGATGAACCATGGTGTAGAACCTTATGCGAATAATATTCAACTTGCTGAAAAGCTTGTACATCGTTATAAGCTTCCAGTAGGCGTTGCGAATGTATTAATAGAATATGTATTAGAAATAAAAGATGGAAAATTACCAAGAGCATATGTTGAAACGATTGCAGATAGTTGGAGTCGTAAAAATTTCGTAACAGCTAAAGATGCTGCTGAACATGTCGCAATGGAAAAAGAAAATTATGCGAAACGACAAGTGGAACAAGAAAATCGCCCTAGAAGTAAATGGGGAAGAGTTGAAAAAATCCCAGAATGGTTTAAAGAACGCGATGATCAAGGGGCAACAAATGATAACCCGCAAACGGATTCCATCGATTTTGAAAAAGAGCGGTTAAGAATACTTGAAAAGCTTGGCAGAAAAGAATAGTAGGTGAGAACAATAGAACCAATAAAAAATGCATTAAATAAAGTAATCAACGTTCCTTCATTTCAACAACGTTATGAAGAAGTGAAAAGAAATATTTTAGCCAATCAAGAAGTTCAAGAATTTCTAAAGACCCACGAAAATGTATTAACAGAGGATGTTATTGAACGCAGTCTTCCAGCATTACAAGAATTTACGAACCAAGCTCATAAATGTTGTGGAAGTGGTGGAACAGCCACTTGTACAAACTATGTAAATGGCTTCATTCCTAAATTACGTTTAGGCAATCAAATTATCGTTGTAGATTATATTCCATGTTCTCAAAGAATAATTGAAGAAGAACAACGAGAAATCGAAAAGATGATTCGAAGTTTCCATATGCCGAAAGATGCGCTTACTGCAAATATCGAATCAATGGATATCAACACACCAGGTCGAATTAGAATTGCTGACTTTGTGGCGGACTTTATTAATGAAATTCGTGAAAAACAAACCATTCCATCAAAAGGATTATATATTCATGGTGGGTTTGGTGTAGGGAAATCTTTTATTCTTGGAGCTATTGCAAATGAGTTAGCTGCAATGAAGGTGCAAACGGTATTGATGTATGTACCTGAATTTTTAAGAGAATTAAAAGAATCGATTGATGATTCTACTATCAAACAAAAAATTGAATATATTAAAAAAGCACCTGTTCTAATGTTAGATGATTTTGGCGCTGAATCTATGACAAGTTGGGCAAGGGATGAGATTTTTAGCACGATATTAAATTATCGAATGTCAGAGAAAAAACCGATTTTTATTTCATCGAATTTTAACTATGACGAATTGGAATATCATTTAGCTAATTCTCAAAAAGGGGATTATGAAAGAATTAAAGCAGCGCGGATGATGGAACGAATTAAAAGCCTTACTATCCCTGTTCCACTAGATGGTACAAATCGCCGTGGATAAAATTTTTGGTTGCTAGTTGCAATTCAATTCATTCGAGCGTATACTATCGATAGAATTTAAATACTCTTGCGTTGATGAGGACAACAAGCTTGTGAAACGACTTCTAGAGAGGGAAACCTTGGCTGTAAGTTTCCTAGTACCGGCACAAACTTTACTACCTCTGAGCTTTAGCGGGGATAATCCGCTAACGTTTATCGGTACGTTAACCGACCTAGAGCTTCGTCTGAAACCTTTTGTGTTTCGGAAGGAAGAAGGGTGGAACCACGAGCATACGCGTCGTCCCTTTCATAGGGATGGCGCTTTTTATTTTGCTCTAGTAGCGAAATTTGTCTGTTTATGAGCGTTTCGAGAACTTATGTGCGTTTTCATCGACTAAATCAAAGAAAAAGGAGAAAGTATCATGTCAGAAGTAATTAAACTTACATTCCCAGATGGCGCTGTGAAGGAGTTTCCACGTGGGACATCAACAGAAGATGTGGCAGCTTCTATTAGCCCAGGACTTAAAAAACAAGCATTAGCTGGTAAATTAAATGGTGTACAAATCGACCTTAAAACACCAATCGAAGAAGACGGTGCAATTGAAATCATCACACCTAAATCTGAAGAAGCATTAGAAATTTTACGTCACTCTACAGCTCACTTAACAGCTCAAGCTGTAAAACGTTTATTCCCAGGTGTGAAATTAGGTATTGGTCCTGTAATCGAAGGTGGATTCTACTACGATATCGATTCTCCAACACCAATCTCAGCAGAAGATTTACCAAAAATTGAAAAAGAAATGAAAAAAATCATTGCCGAAAATATCGAAATCGAGCGTAAAAATGTAAGCCGTGATGAAGCACAAAAAATTTACGAAGAAATCGGTGATGAATATAAATTAGAATTACTTGAAGCAATTCCAGCTGACGAACAAGTATCAATTTATTATCAAGGTGAATTTTTCGACCTTTGCCGCGGAATTCACGTACCATCAACAGGTAAATTAAAAGAATTTAAATTATTATCATTAGCGGGAGCATATTGGAGAGGTAACTCTGATAACAAAATGCTTCAACGTATTTACGGTACAGCCTTCTTTAACAAAGAAGAATTAAAACATCATCTTCAAATGTTAGAAGAAGCAAAAGAACGTGATCATCGTAAAATTGGTAAAGAGTTAGAATTATTCACTTTATCACAAACTGTTGGTCAAGGTTTACCACTTTGGTTACCAAATGGAGCGACAATTCGCCGTATTATCGAACGTTACATTGTAGATAAAGAAGTAAAACTTGGATACCAACATGTTTACACACCAGTATTAGGTTCTAAGAAATTATATGAAACTTCAGGTCACTGGGGTCATTACCATGAAGACATGTTCCCACCAATGGAAATGGATAACGAAACATTAGTTTTACGTCCTATGAACTGTCCTCACCATATGATGGTTTATAAATCATCATTACACTCATATCGTCAATTACCAATTCGCATTGCTGAACTTGGTACAATGCACCGCTATGAAAGTTCAGGCGGTTTATCTGGTTTACAACGTGTACGTGGAATGACTTTAAACGATTCTCATATTTTTGTTCGTCCAGACCAAATTAAACAAGAGTTTAAAAATGTTGTGGAATTAATTTTAGATGTTTATAAAGATTTCGATTTAAAAGATTATAAATTCCGTTTATCTTATCGCGACCCTGCTGATAAAGAAAAATATTTCGATGATGATGAAATGTGGGAAAAAGCACAAAGCATGTTAAAAGAAGCGATGGATGATATGGGACTTGATTACTTTGAAGCAGAAGGTGAAGCTGCATTCTATGGTCCTAAATTAGACGTTCAAGTGAAAACTGCTATTGGTAAAGAAGAAACATTATCTACAGTTCAACTTGACTTCCTACAACCAGAACGTTTTGACTTAACTTATGTTGGAGAAGATGGTAAACCACATCGTCCAGTTGTAATTCACCGTGGTGTCGTTTCAACAATGGAACGTTTCGTTGCCTTCTTAATTGAAGAGTACAAAGGTGCCTTCCCAACTTGGTTAGCACCAGTTCAAGTAGAAGTAATCCCTGTTTCAAATGAAGTACATTACGAATATGCACAAAAAGTTGTAGCAGATCTTCGTGCAGCAGGCATTCGTGTAGAAATGGATGACCGTGAAGAAAAACTTGGTTACAAAATCCGTGAAGCACAAATGAAGAAAATTCCTTATATGCTTGTATTAGGTGATAAAGAATTAGAATCTGAAGCTGTAAATGTACGTCGTTATGGATCTAAAGATTCAGAAACAGTTTCACTTGCTGAATTTGTTGAAAAAATTACTGCCGAAGCAACTAAATAAGTGTTGTAAAGCAATTTACTTTGCTATTTTGGCAAATTCGTTATAATATATAGCACATAACATATCCCTAAAGGCAATTAACTAACTCAATAAAAGAAATTTATAAATGTTAGTTGACATTAAAACTTTGTGGTGTTATGATTATTTAGGTTATGAATACAGTTTGTGGTTGAAGTAGAGGCTGCCCGCTTCTCACCTGAATTACGCATTTTGCAGTTAACAGGTATGACACGTTGAATTGACTACGCTGATTAGACGCGTATGTATATATAGCGGGCGGACATCTTCTGAATAATGTCCGTCCCTTTTTTTATGGACATACTTAGAAAGTGTACCGTTCAACCGGGCTAGCTAAGCCTTAATCGTGTATTCGCGACAAATCTTGGAGGTGGATTCGTATTAGCAAAGACATGTATGTAAACGAAGGCATTCGCGCACGTGAACTTCGTGTAATCGACCATAATGGTGATCAGCTAGGAGTTAAATCTCGTAATGAAGCGTTAGAACTTGCCGCTCGTGCAAACTTGGATCTTGTCCTTGTGGCCCCTCAAGCTAAGCCACCAGTCGCTCGTGTTATGGACTATGGTAAGTTTAAGTTTGAACAGCAAAAGAAAGATCGTGAAATTCGCAAAAATCAAAAAGTCATCAACATGAAGGAAGTTCGTCTAAGTCCAACAATTGATGAACATGATTTCCAAACAAAATTACGTAATGCAATTAAATTCCTTGAAAAAGGCGATAAAGTTAAATGTTCTTTACGTTTTAAAGGACGTGCCATTACACATAAAGAAATTGGACAACGCGTATTAGATCGTTTTGCTGAAGCTTGTGCTGAAGTATCTACGGTTGAACAAAAACCGAAGATGGAAGGCAGAAGTATGTTCTTAGTTCTTCAACCGAAGAACGAGAAAAAGTAATATTGACGAATATTTAGGAGGAAATTCGAAATGCCAAAAATGAAAACTCACCGTGGCGCTGCGAAGCGTTTCAAAAAAACGGGCAAAGGAAAATTAAAATTTGACCGTGCATACGGTAGCCACTTATTCGCTAACAAATCTACTAAACAAAAACGTCACTTACGTAAAGCAAAAGTTGCTACTTCAGGTGACTTCAAACGCATCAGATCTTTACTTACTTACATGAAATAATTTTTGTGTAATAGATGAACGAACGTGATTAAATTAAACATTCGAAAGAATTGCAGGAGGTAATTGTTATGCCACGCGTAAAAGGCGGAACAGTAACGCGCAAGCGTCGTAAAAAAGTATTAAAATTAGCAAAAGGTTATTTTGGTTCAAAACATACATTATACAAAGTTGCTAACCAAGCAGTAATGAAATCAGGTCAATATGCATACCGTGACCGTCGTCAAAAGAAACGTGATTTCCGTAAATTATGGATCACTCGTATCAACGCAGCTGCTCGCATCAACGGTCTTTCTTACAGCCGTTTAATGCACGGTTTAAAAGTAGCTGGTATCGAAGTTAACCGTAAAATGTTAGCTGACTTAGCTGTAACTGACGCACAAGCATTTGCTCAATTAGCAGATGCAGCAAAAAAAGCTGTAGCGAAATAATTTAATCTACATAGTAAATTAAATTATTTCTGCGCCGAAAGCAAAGCGACAGGTGCAAAATAATAAATACTTAATAAAAAGCTGGTAGGAGAACCTATCAGCTTTTTTGTCTATTATAGAGATAAAGATAGGGGGATACTATGGATTTAGCTTTAATATCATATATAGCAGTCATGTCAATCATATTATGTATTTTCATGTACATTGACAAATCCCGTGCCAAAAATCATGAGTGGCGTATATCAGAAAAATCCTTATTTACATTAGCTATTTTAGGTGGAGCTTGTGGTGGTGTGTTAGGAATGTATTTATTCCGACACAAAACAAAACATAATTCATTTGCATTTGGTTTTCCATTACTCGCAGCAGTTCATATTTTTCTCATAGTAAAAGTATTTTCGATTGTATAAAATAAAAATGCGTGCTGTATTGGCACGCATCATGTTCCTAAAATTAGGAAGGTTTGTATAAACAAAATTGCAATTAAGCTAAATTATTTTTACCAGCCTCTGTTGTTCCCACAACGCGAGCACTTACAATGTTTCCCGTGATTTCTCTCAGGACTTACAATTTCAATTGTACATTTTAGGCATTTGTCATCTCTAATGTTTCTTACGCTATCACGACCTTTGTTTCTGCCTCTATCGAAATCACCCATAACACGATTACAGCCACAAGAACGGTGTCTTCTATCATAGTCACCCATTACACGGTTACATCCACAAGAGCGATGTCTTCTATCAAAATCACCCATAACGCGGTCTCTTCTACAACCCATATTAGCACCTCCTTTCTCTCTATTTATATGACTTCCTTTAATTGTTCCTTGTACAAATAACCATTTTTATAAGAAAAAATATAAATATTAATAAATTAAAAAGGATTGTCTATCATGCATAGTTCATGCAATGTTAGACAATCCTTATGTGGGTATTCAATCATTACTAGTCTCATTTTTCATTAATTGTTCTATTGGATTTTTCCAATTAATTTTGGCTTTTGGGTAGTTCAATTGAATCTCCTTTTCTAAATAGAGAAAATCTTCTTTTGTTAGTCCTTGAAGTTTCATTGTATCGTGTACCCAAACGAAGATTGAAACGACTTCAAAAGCATTTTCTGTTGTTCCTAAATACTTTTCACCTTCAAATAAGGCACCTTTGTAGGAAATGAAAAAGTTTTTGCGAACGTTTTTCACATCATCGTAAAAATAATATTCTCCCTTCTCATATGCTTCATCTAATTTTCGTTTTGGGTCAGTTAAGAAACGTACCCCTTTATAAAATAAATAAATGATAAGTGCAATGATAAGAAAGCGAATAATTAGAAGAGCCATAAAAGTCCCCCTTGTAAAAACGTAATACTTTCATTTACGATTAAGTAGTGGATGAAGTTTCATTTTTTATAAAGAAATTGAGGGAATTTTTTATGGAATTTAAAGAACTTTTTGAAATGCAACGACAACTAGATTCTTTTATTGAACAAACACAAAAGATAGATCGAGATGTGTTTAAAGAAAAAGGACTAGCATTAATGATTGAACTGGCAGAACTCGCTAATGAAACAAGATGTTTTAAATTTTGGAGTACAAAGGGACCTTCAAAAAGGGAAGTTATATTAGAGGAATTTGTTGATTCAATTCACTTTCTTCTTTCATTAGGAAACGAAAAAGGATTATCGTTGGAATCATGGCCAGAGATAAATAAGAAAGAAGATTTAACAAATTGGTTTTTACAAACACAGGAAGTCATTTTACAATTTATTCAACATCCAACTGCGGATACTTACCGTGAAGTTTGGCAATGTTATGGAGTATTAGCTTATAATTTGAAGTTCACATTAGATGATATAATTGAAGCATATATTTCTAAGAACGAAAAAAACTATGAGCGTCAGCGTTCAGGTTATTAGGATTTGGGAGGACAAGTAAATGGCTCAATTAGATGATACGTTAAAAATGTTAAAAGAATTAACAGATGCAAATGGTATTCCAGGGAATGAACGAGCACCAAGACAAGTCATGAAAAAATATATCGAACCATTGGCAGACGAAATTGAATACGATAACCTCGGTAGCTTGATTGCCAAAAAAATTGGTGATCCAAATGGTCCGAAGATTATGATTGCAGGACACCTTGATGAAGTTGGATTTATGGTTTCAAAAATTGATGAAAAAGGATTTATTAAGTTTCAAACAGTTGGGGGATGGTGGAGTCACGTGATGCTATCCCAACGCGTTACGATTACAACGCGTAAAGGTGAAGAAATTATTGGGGTTATCGGCTCAAAACCTCCTCACATTTTACCTGCGGAAGCGCGTAAAAAAGTTGTTGATATGAAGGAATTATTCATTGATATCGGAGCAACATCAAAAGAAGAAGCGCTAGAGTGGGGAATTCGCCCGGGGGATATGATTACTCCATATTTTGAATTTAATGTGATGAAAAATGAAAAAATGTTATTAGCAAAAGCATGGGATAATCGTATTGGATGTGCCATTGCAATTGATGTATTCAAAGCATTAAAGGATAGCAATCATCCAAATATTGTTTATGGCGTAGGAAATGTTCAAGAAGAAGTTGGCTTACGTGGCGCCAAAACATCTACATTTAAAATTCAACCGGATATTGGTTTTGCGCTAGATGTAGGTGTTGCTGGAGATACTCCAGGGATTACTGCAAAAGAATCCACATCAAAACTTGGGGACGGGCCACAAATTATTATCTATGATGCATCAATGGTAGGTCATAAAGGACTTCGAGACTTTGTTGTAGATATCGCTGAAGAACATAATATCCCATATCAATTCGATTCTACACCAGGTGGAGGAACTGACGCTGGCTCAATCCATTTAACTGCAAATGGTGTTCCTGCAATGGCAATTGGAATCGCAACACGTTATATTCATTCTCATGCAGCGATTCTTCATCGAGATGACTACGAAAATACAGTAAAATTAGTTGTAGAAGTTATTAAAAGATTAGATCGTGAGACAGTAAATAAAATTGTTTTTGATTAATATTTAAAGTTTGAGGGGGAGAAAAAATTTTCTTCCCTTTTTTATGTCTAATTAAGTCTAACTTGCATATAAGTAATATTGGTGTATTAATGAAGATTTATTTTTAATCTTAAATGCGAATATTTATGAGTAGATTTCATAATTTGCTCGATACTTAATGAATATTGTTTGTTTAGAGAAAGTTTTATAAAATAATAAAAATGCACTTGATTTAATAAATATACAAATGTATAATGAATTCATCATCAACGAAATAAGGGGCGTTAGTTAATGAAATTACTAGAAGAGGTTCAGTTAAAGCTAGTGTCAAGTTTGAAAGGAAAAGATCTACTGACACTACTTGATTATACAAGTGAAGAAGTTCAAGACTTAATTAAATTAGCAACACAATTAAAAACAATTACAAAAGCCGGTAGATGCCCAAAATTACTAGAAGGTAAAACTTTAGGTATGATTTTCGAAAAAAATTCGACTCGTACACGTATTTCATTTGAAGTTGGAATGAATCAACTTGGTGGTAAAGCGATGTATATGCATTCCCGAGACATGCAAATTGGCCGTGGTGAACCGATTTCAGATACAGGTCACGTTTTATCAGGTTATTTAGATGCCATTATGATTCGTGCAAACTCTCATGAAATGGTGAAAGAATTAGCTGAACATGCTTCTATCCCTGTGATTAATGGTTTAACGGATATTTACCATCCTTGCCAAGCATTAGCTGACCTTGAAACAATTGCTGAAAATAAAGGCGATTTCAAAGGATTAAAAGTAGCTTACGTTGGTGATGGCAATAATGTTGCTCACTCATTAGTTGTAGCATCTGCTCATGTGGGAATGGACATTGCAGTTGCAACTCCTGAAGGGTATGAACCAGATCCAGAAATCATTGCAAAAGCACAAGAGATTGCAAAAGCAAACGGAAGTATTGTAACAGTGACAACTGATCCAGTAGCGGCAGTGAAAAATGCGGATGTTGTTTATGCAGATGTATGGACTAGTATGGGTCAAGAAGAAGAGTCTGCTAAACGTCTTCAAGATTTCAAAGGATATCAAATTAACGATGCCTTAGTAGCACATGCAAAATCTGATTACATGTTCTTACACTGTTTACCAGCTCACCGTGAAGAAGAAGTATCATCATCTGTTATCGATGGACCAAATTCTTATATCTTTGAGCAAGCTGAGAATAGACTACATGCTCAAAAAGCGGTACTTGTTTCTTTACTTGCTTAGTAAGAAATGAAGACTAGATGCTCTGCACCGAAAGCATAGCGGCAGGTGCAAGCTGAAAACAGACTTCATGCACAAAAAGCAGTATTAGTTTCGTTACTGGCATAAATAAGAAGCAAAAACTAAATGCTCTGCACCGAAAGCATCGCGACAGGTGCAAGCAGAAAACAGACTTCATGCACAAAAAGCAGTATTAGTTTCGTTACTGGCATAAATAAGAAGCAAAAACTAAATGCTCTGCACCGAAAGCATCGCGACAGGTGCAAGCAGAAAATCGTTTACATGCTCAGAAAGCAGTTCTAGTTTCATTACTTACTTAGTAAGAAGAGAGAGCTAGACGCTAGATGCTCTGCACCGAAAGCGTAGCGGCAGGTGCAAGCAGAAAACAGACTTCATGCACATAAAGCAGTATTAGTTTCGTTACTGGCTTAATTGAAGAGGGAAATTTTAATTTATTAATAAATGCACAGGAATCTTCAGGGGAAGTGATTGTGTGTTTACCTTGGCAAAGTATGCGGGTCGTGTACTTTGACTCAAGACAATATATAGATCATGAACGGGGGACTCGCTGGGATTGATCGACGCGATGACAATTTCAAGATGGAAAGACTCATCGCTACATAGGAAAAGCAACCTGGGAGACGCTAGGTTGCTTTTTATTATTGTTTTTTTAAGTTGTTTGTTTATCACTTATCTGTAATAGTTTTTCTACTCTATTTTCAATGGTTTTTGGAGTAGTTTTTAAAGAAATGGCTAAATCAGCAAATAAAACCTTTTGAATTTCTAATAATAATTTTCGATCATATTCTGGGAACTTTTTTCCTTCTTGCTCAAGCTCATATTTTTTTGTCATTAGTGTATTAATGAGTTTTGCAATTTCTTTGCGGTTTCCTTTTTTTATAATTGAGGAATAAATTTGAGTACGTTGATTGTTTTTTTCAATCCATTCAATGCCAGGAAGTGTAAATAATGTAAAGATTTCATCCGCTTGTTCCTTTGTCATTATTTCTAGCATGGAAATGGTTTTATTATCTATCGGGGCATTGATTTGTAAGTGGACATTGTCGACAGGATGTAAGACATAATACGTTTTTGTAACACCTGAGAAGGTTTTTTCTGTTATATCATCAATCTGGCATAAACCATGTGAAGAATAAATAATCGTATCACCAATCTTGAACATTTATTTGCCTCCCAAATTGTATTTGTCAACTTAGTTGACTATTATAATAGTACCCTATATTCTTAAAAATGTCAACTTAGTTGACGTATAATTCTGATTTTTGTATACTTGATGACACATTTAAAACTTGGAGTGACAATTATGAGTTTAGAATACGGTACTTTAGATTTATTTGATCTAATTAGCGAAAGACATAATATGGTGCGAAAAGTCCTTGGGGAAAGATGGAGTGAAATGAGCGATGTTTCCATATCGAACTCAGAATGGTATATTATGGCGAAAATTTATAAAAATCAACCTACCATATCGTCTATTACAAAATCTGTCCAAATTACAAGACAAGCTACTCATAAATTTATTAAGAAGCTTGAAGAAAAAGGATTAGTCAATGTTTTGAATGCAAATAATAAACGAGATAAATGTATTGAATTAACAGAACTAGGGGAAAGATGTGTAGAAAAATATAATTTCATAAAAAAAGAATTAGAAGTGAAAATTTCTAATCATATTGGAGAAAAACAATTCGAAACACTTAAAGAATTATTAGGGAAAGAATGGGGAATGTAATATATCTGGCAATATGACAGACATATTGCCAGTACAGAATTTTAGTTCATAAAAGTTTTTGATAGTTTTTCCGTAAAGGCTTGATGTTCTTCTTCAGAAGAAGCTTTCCACCATGCCTCTAAAAATACGCCCAATCCTGGAAGTAAATGTTCATCTCCACGGGAAATTGCATCTTGCACAGTATCACGAAATTCTGCAGCACTATCACCTTGGACATTTTGTTTTATTGCATCTCTAATTTGAAAGTTCATATAACAATCTCCTCCTCATTTAATAGTGTGCCGTAATAAAAGGAAACTATACATAGTAAAACATAGAAAAGCGGAGCGCGTTCGTATAGCTCCAAAAACTCTAATAGAGATGCATGGAAATTTTTCGTAATAAGGTACACTTAATCCCAATAACATTAAGCCAAAATAAAAAGGAGGGAAAGTTCCCTCCAAATTCAAACCTTAAGCTAATGTTAACATTCTATCTAATGATAAAATGGCTTCTTTTGTAACTTCCTTATCAACTTGAATGACATTACCTTCTTCACCATTTTCAATAATTTCTAAAGCCCATAGAAGATGTGGTAAGTCGATACGATTCATTGTTAAACACGGACACATGTTTTCATTTAATGAAATAATCTTCTTATCTGGATGTTCTGCAATGATTCGTTTAACTAAGTTCATCTCGGTACCAATTGCCCAACTTGATCCAGCAGGAGCAGCATTAATAGTGTCTACAATAAATTTAGTAGAACCATTCATATCAGAAACTTCGACTACTTCTCTACAACACTCAGGATGAACAATGATTGTCATTTCAGGATATTTTTCACGAACTTCTCGCACGTTTTCTACCGTAAAACCTTGGTGTACAGAACAATGGCCCTTCCAAAGAACAACTTTAATATCTTCCACATTTCCTTCAAATTCAAGCTTGCCACTAATTGGGTTCCACACGGCCATTTGCTCTAATGGAATACCTAGTTCAAATGCTGTGTTTCGTCCTAAATGTTGATCTGGTAAGAAAAATAAACGTTCTTTTTGTGTAAATGCCCATTTTACCATTTTCTTAGCATTGGAAGAGGTTACACAAGCGCCACCGTTTCGACCTGTGAATGCTTTAATCGCAGCAGTTGAATTGACATAAGTTAGTGGAATCAATGTGTCACCAAAAATTTGTTGTAATTGAACCCATGCTTCTTCTGTTTGGTAAATGTCAGCCATATCCGCCATTGAACAACCTGCACGCATATCGGGTAAATACACCACTTGCTCATCTGTTGTTAACATATCTGCAGTTTCTGCCATAAAGTGAACACCGCAAAAAACGATATGTTCTGCTTTTTTGTTAGCTGCTGCAACTTGTGCTAATTGTAGGGAATCCCCAATACTGTCTGCAAATTGTACAACTTCATCTTTTTGATAATGATGACAAGGAATAAATAACTTTTCTCCTAATTTCTCTTTTATTTCACGAATACGATTTTCCATTTCGGCACGTTCCATTGTGCGATATTTTTCTGGTAACATTCCTTTATTGTTTAAAAGATTTGCAATTGCCACTTTACAATGCCCCCTTCAATTTAACTAATGCACTAATATCTAAGGCTTTAACGGAGTGGGTAAGTGCTCCTAAAGAAATCCATTCAATACCAGACTCTGCATAACTGCGTAAGTTCTCTAATGTAATACCACCAGACGCTTCCGTTGTAATATGGGATGGAACGAGAGGCAACCATTCAGCAATTTGTTCAGGGGAGCGATTATCAAACATAATAATATCTGCTCCGGCTTCAATGGCTTCTAATAGTTGTTCTTTCGTTTCAATTTCTACTTCTATTTTCACGGTATGTCCAATTTTTGCTTTGGCAGTTTTAACTGCATTTGTAATGCTACCAGCAAAGGAAATATGGTTATCTTTTAACATTATGCAATCATATAGGCCACTGCGATGATTGAAAGCACCACCAGATCGAACTGCGTACTTATCAAGCATGCGAAGACCAGGAATTGTTTTACGAGTGTCACAAATTTTTGCGTTTGTTCCTTCTGTTAATAAAACAGCATTAGCAGCATTTGTTGCAATTCCACTCATTCTTTGGATTAAATTAAGTACGACACGTTCACCAGTCAGTAAACTACGTAAGTTCCCTTCAATAATTGCTATTTCATCACCTTTATTTAATTTCTCACCATCTTGTTTTAGAATGGTAGTTTTTAATGATGAATCTAGTAAAGTAAAACCATTTTCTATAATTTCGGCTCCACAGAAAATACCTTCTTCTTTTGCATAAAATGTGAAGGATCCCTGTTCTGTAGGTGAGAATAATAATTCACTTGATAAATCTCCATCACCAATATCTTCGTTAAAAAACTGCTTTAACATCGATTGCAATTTGATTTTGTTCATATAGCTCATCCTTCACATTTAATTTTCCATTTTCAAACACGACCCATTTATTCTGCCAATTGTCTACTTTATTTGGATATTCTTTTCGAATATGGGCTCCACGGGATTCATTTCGTGTTAAAGCAGCGGTCGCTACTAGAGATGCACTAATATGCATAAAGAGTCGTTCAATTTTTTCTCGGGATAAACTACTTAGATTAATTGAAAAATACTCTTCAAAAGATGGTAGTAGATTAATTAATCTATTTAAACCTTCTGTATCTCGTAAAATACCTACATGTGCTAACATTTCATTTTGAACTTTATGAGTTGGTAAAAGTTCTATATAGTTTGTAGTTTTCCTTGCTTGAAACTGTTGGAAATTTTTTTGCTTCTTTCCATATTTCAAAAGGTTTTCGGCCATTAATTTTCCGAAAGTGATTCCTTCTAATAAGGAGTTGCTTGCTAATCGATTTGCACCATGAACACCAGTACATGCTACTTCACCAACTGCTAATAGTCTTGGAATACTTGTATGTCCAAAGCGATCTGCTACAACACCACCCATTAAAAAGTGGCTACCAGGTGCAACAGGAATACGATTATCATTGATTGAAATTCCGTTTTCTTCACATAATTTTGTAATGGTCGGGAACTTTTTTGCAAAATCGCGAATTTGTGATATGTCGATGTATACTTCATTACCTTTTGCTCGTTCTTTATACGTTTCGTAAGCTGTAATATGTCTTGGTGCTAAATCACCTAAAGGATGAACACCTTCCATAATTTTTCGGCCATTCTCATCTACGAAATAACCTCCAGCACCGCGCACTGCTTCTGAAACAAGCCCCTTTGATTTGCCATCGATATAAAGTAGACTAGGGTGGAATTGAATAAATTCCATATCTGCTATTTTTGCACCTGCTAAAAAGGCTAGAGCTATTCCATCCCCATAACTATCTGAACAATTAGATGTACAAGAATAAATGGCACCTGCACCGCCAGTAGCTAAAATGACATAAGATGCAAAATATACATTCTCAGCGGATTCATTTTTCGTTTTAACTCCAATACATTCGCCAATAGTGTTTAATAATAGTTCATAGGCAAGTTCATACTCATGAATACGAACGTTCTTTGGAAGTTTTTCAATTAAATGATCGACCAATGCTTTACCGGTTGCATCGCCACCTGAGTGAATAATTCGTGGTTTACTATGCGCACCTTCAAGACCTAATGAAATAGTGCCATCCTCTTTTCGATCAATAGGAAATTGGTCATGGATAAGATGTGTAATCGCATCTTGACCTTTTTCAACTAGAGCTTCAACATTTTCATAGGAATGGTGGTGTTCACCAGCATCTAATGTATCTTGAATGTGCAAAGAAGTATTGTCATCAGTACTTGTAACAGCGGCAATACCACCTTGGGCTTTATAAGAACTACCATTTGTTATATTTGCCTTTGTGACGATATGAACGTCAAATTTTTGTGATAAGACACGAGCTGCTTGTAATGCGGCAATACCACTTCCAATAATGACGATATCCGTATCGATTTTCATATAGTCCCCTTCTTTACAGTTGTCTTGACACCTATATTTACATAAAATGAAGTAGAAAACAAGCATTGATTTTACTACTAAACTTATAAAAATTTTAGATTTAGCTGAAGATTATTGATTGAAAATGAGGGATAATCACAATGATTTATTTAGATTACGCGGCAACAAGTCCTATGACAGAAGCTGCAATAGATGCGTATAGTCAAATAGCGAAAGAAGTTTATGGAAATACATCCAGTTTGCATGATGCTGGAGGGAAAGCTCATTTTTTGTTAGAGGAAGCGCGAGCAATTGTAGCAAACAAAATGGGTGTTAATCGTGATGGAATTATTTTTACAGGAAGTGGAACTGAAGGTAACATTATCGCTATTCTTTCCCTTGCTAGGGCAGGAAAGGGAAGACATGTTATCACTTCTGCTGCCGAACATACGAGTGTCCATGCAGCGATGAATACATTGGAACGGGAAGGGTTTGAAGTTACGAAACTTTCATTAACAAGTGATGGAGTAATCAATTTAGATGAACTAAAAGGCGCCATTCGGGAAGATACGGTGTTAATTTCCATACAACATGTAAATTCTGAAATTGGATCGATTCAACCTGTAGAAGAAATTGCAAATATCGCTAGTGAACATGGAATTCCATATCATGTTGATTGTGTTCAATCATTTTGCAAGCTAGATATCACACAGTTCTCACAAAAAGTGGATAGCATTACTGTATCAGCCCATAAAATTGGTGGACCAAAAGGGTGCGGTGCAATTTATTTGAATCCCCGTAGAAGAATCGTTCACGTTTTTCCAGGGGTAACCCATGAAAAAGGAATTCGTGGTGGTACGGTGGATACCCCTGCAATCATTGCGATGGCTACTGCTGTGGAACAGTATAAGTATCATCTAGAAAAGCATTGGCAATTACGAAAACGGTTGAAAGAATTCATTAGTGATTCACCTATCGAGTGGATTGAATCGCAGGAAGAGAAGCAATTTCCTAGCATTTGTGGACTTTGCATTCCAGGGCTTGAAGGTCAATACGTCATGTTAAGTTTAAATGAAGAAAATATTTGTATTTCCACTGGAAGTGCATGTGATATTAATAGTGCATCTGGTACGAAAGCGATTTTAGCGATGGGGCATACTTTATCGAAGGCACGACAATTTTTCCGTGTTTCCTTTGGGGAGGGTACAACTGAACAACATATCGAATTGTTAGGCACTCAATTAAATCGACTAGCTACGATATAAATTTTTACATGCTTCCACTTTTCATGTAAAATTAGGCAAGAATGAAGTGAAAAGGCGGTAAATAAAGTTCATATGAAACGAATCGAATCAACTCAAAATTCATTAGTAAAACATTGGAAAAAGCTAGTGACAACTCGGAAAGAACGTGAAAAAACAGGTGAATTTCTTGTAGAAGGATTTCATTTAGTAGAAGAAGCGTTAAAAAATAAAGACCAAATTATCCAAATCATTGTTCGTGAAGGTGTCGATTTACCATTATTATGGGATATCGATAATGTAATGATGGTGGAAGTGACGCCAACTGTTGCAAAGGAGATTGCGGAAACAGAAACATCACAAGGTGTGTTTGCTCATTGTAAACAGAAAGAAATTTCTCGTGAAGATCAATTGAAATGGCGTAAATTATTGCTTGTTGATGCTGTACAAGACCCAGGCAATATTGGAACGATGATTCGTACAGCAGATGCTGCTGGAATCGATGCAGTAATTCTTGGAAAAGGCTGTGCAGATGCTTATAATCCAAAAACGTTACGTTCAAGTCAAGGTTCTCATTTCCACATTCCTGTTGTACGTGGTGAGTTAGAAGATTGGATTGAAGACTTACAACATAATGGTGTAAAAGTGTATGGTACAGCACTTCAGGATGCGATTGAATATACTGAAATTAAAAAAACAGATGGCTTTGCATTAATTGTTGGCAATGAAGGTAGTGGCATTCATCCCCAATTATTAAGCCAAACCGATCAAAATGTTATCATTCCAATTTTAGGGCAGGCTGAGTCATTAAATGTGGCTGTCGCAACAGGAATACTTTTATATCAACTTGTGCGTTCGTAAATTAGTTGAAAAATACTGAGAGTTGACGTAAAATAATGAAGGATTTAGAAATTCATAATAAAAATGCGTTATGAGCGGGAAGAGTAAATTTTAATGTTGCATGTAGGGAGCATAAGCCATAGACTGCAAGCTTATGTATGTAACCAAAATTGAAGTTCACCCCGCGAGCAGCTTCCGGGATCAACTTGTGAAAGGAAGGCCGGCTAAGTTAGTCGTTATGTTAATGAAGTGATTGCTTTTTTGCAATAACTAGGGTGGTACCGCGATATAATCCTCGTCCCTTTTTTAGGGGCGGGGTTTTTTTATTTATATGGAAAAAGTATTTCCTACCCAAACGCAAATAGCTCAATCGTAAAAAGAATTCTCTAAGGAGGAATAAAAGTGGAACAACAACTTAAGCAATTAGAACAAGAAGCACTAGCGAAAATCGAAGCTGCTTCAAATTTAAAAGAATTAAATGACGTTCGTGTTGCGTACTTAGGAAAAAAAGGTCCAATTACGGATTTATTAAAAGGAATGGGGAAATTATCTCCTGAAGAACGTCCAAAAATGGGGGCTTTAGTAAACACAGTTCGTGAAAACGTAACAAACCAACTTGAAGCTCGTATTGCAGTTTTAGAAGAACAAGCAATTCAAGAACAACTTGAAAAGGAATCAATTGACGTAACATTACCAGGTCGAAAAATTCGTACAGGTAACCGTCATCCATTAACTCGTGTTATTGAGGAAATTGAAGATTTATTCCTTTCTATGGGATATGAAATTGCTGAAGGTCCTGAAGTGGAAAAAGACTATTATAACTTTGAAGCATTGAACTTGCCAAAAGGTCACCCTGCACGTGATATGCAAGATACTTTCTACATTACTGAAGAAACACTTTTACGTACACATACTTCACCTGTTCAAGCTCGTACAATGGAAGCTAAAAAAGGTGAGCCTATTCGCATTATTTGTCCAGGGAAAGTATTCCGTCGTGACAATGATGATGCTACTCACTCACACCAATTTATGCAAATTGAAGGGTTAGTAATTGGTGAAAACATTCGTATGAGTGATTTAAAAGGTACACTTGATGCACTGGCAAAAAGAATGTTTGGTGAAGAGCGTGAAATTCGTCTTCGTCCAAGTTTCTTCCCATTCACAGAGCCATCTGTAGAAGTGGACGTTTCTTGTCATAAATGTGGTGGTAAAGGTTGTAACGTATGTAAACAAACTGGCTGGATTGAGATTTTAGGAGCTGGTATGGTACATCCAAACGTTCTAGAAATGGCTGGCTATGATTCGAAAAAATTATCTGGCTTTGCTTTCGGTATTGGTGCAGAACGTATTGCGATGTTGAAATATGGGGTGGATGATATTCGTCATTTCTACACAAATGACATTCGTTTCTTATCACAATTCCACCGTACAGAAGAGTAGGAGGGCCAAAAATGTTAGTATCTTTAAATTGGTTAAAACAATATGTAGATATAGATGGTTTAACAGCCGAAGAATTAGCTGAAAAAATTACACGCTCTGGAATCGAAGTAGATGCAGTAATTGATCGTTCACAAGGCATGACGAATGTTGTAGTTGGTTATGTTGTTTCAAAGGAAAAACACCCCGATGCAGATAAATTAAACGTATGCCAAGTTGAAGTAGGCGAAGGGGATGTACGACAAATCATTTGTGGTGCACCAAACGTTGCAGCAGGTCAAAAAGTAATCGTTGCTTTACCAGGTGCTCGTCTTCCAGGTGGGATCAAAATTAAAAAAGCAAAAATGCGCGGTCAAGAATCAAACGGAATGATTTGTTCGTTACAAGAATTAGGTGTTGAAGGTCGTGTTGTTCCAAAAGCTTATGCGGATGGAATTTACGTGTTACCTGAAGATGCAGTTCCAGGTAGTGATGCATTAGAGCTTGTTGGTTTACGTGATATAGTATTAGAGCTTGGCTTAACACCAAACCGTTCGGATGCACTTTCAATGTTAGGTGTGGCATATGAAGTAGCTGCCATTTTATCTCGTGAAGTGAAATTACCTGAAGTGAAATATGAAACAACTTATGAAAAAGCAGAAGATTATTTAAAATTACGTGTGGAAGCAAAAGAAAATCCATTATATGCAGCAAAAGTTGTGAAAAACGTTAAAATCGAACAATCACCACTTTGGTTACAACATTACCTAATGGCTGCAGGTGTTCGTCCACACAATAACGTCGTTGATATTACAAACTATATTTTAATGGAATATGGTCAACCACTACATGCCTTCGATTATGATGCATTAAAAACGAAAGAAATTGTCGTTCGTCTTGCAAATGAAGGAGAAAAAATTGTTACTTTAGATGATCAAGAACGTACGTTAAAAGCACATAACCTTGTTATTACAAATGGAGTAGAACCAGTTGCCATTGCAGGTGTTATGGGTGGTGCAAATTCTGAGGTAACAGAAAATACAACAACTGTTGTCATCGAATCTGCTTATTTTGATGGCTTCTCTGTTCGTCGTACATCAAAGGAAATTGGTTTACGTTCTGATGCATCGGCTCGTTTCGAAAAAGGTGTAGATCCAAACCGAGTTATTTTAGCAGCTGAACGTGCAGCTCAATTACTCGCAGAACTAGCAGGTGGAGAAGTTTTAGAAGGAACAGTGTTAGTGGATGAGTTAGATAAAACGCCAACTCGTGTAGTTGTTTCACCTGACTTCATCAATGCACGTCTTGGTATGAAAATTTCTCTAGAAGATATGTTATCAATTTTAAAACGTTTACAGTTCGATGTGGAAGCGGCAAATGGTTTACTAATCATCGATGCGCCAACTCGCCGTCAAGATATTAAAATTGAAGAAGATATCGTTGAAGAAATTGCACGCCTTTACGGATACGATGAAATTCCAATGACATTACCAGAAGGCAATGATCAAGTTGGTGGATTAACATCTTACCAAGCGAAACGTCGTGTTGCTCGTAATTTCTTAGAGGGTGCTGGTTTATACCAAGCGGTGACTTACTCTTTAACATCTGAAGAGCTATCACAAAAATATGCTTTAAAAGCAGAAGAAACAACAAAATTATTAATGCCAATGAGTGAAGAACGTTCAACTTTACGTCAAAGCTTAATTCCTCATTTATTAGAATCAGCAAGTTATAACGTTGCTCGTAATGCTGAATCTGTAGCACTTTATGAAATTGGTTCTGTATTCTTAGGCAAAACAGATGAAGGACTTCCTTATGAAGAGGAGCATGTTGCTGTAGTTGTTACTGGAAAATGGGTAGACAACGCATGGCAAGGTGAAAAAGTTAACGCAGATTTCTTCATTGTAAAGGGAATTTTAGAAGGATTATTTGAAAAATTAGGATTAGCAGATCGAATTTCTTATGTAAAATCAACTGTCGATGGTTTACATCCAGGTCAAACAGCAGATATTTTCTTAGATGGAGAAAAGGTTGGTATTATTGGAGGGTTACATCCAGTTGAGCGTAAAAATTTAGATCTTAAAGATACATTTGTTGCGGAATTGAACTTAAAAGCAATTTTAACTGCAACAGTTGAAGATCTTGTTTATACAGCTGTACCACGTTTCCCTGCTATGACGCGTGATATTGCATTAGAACTTGATCGCTCAACACCAGCAGGAGAAATTATTGAAATTATTCGCAAAGCTGGTACGAAACTATTGAAAGATGTGAAAGTGTTCGACGTTTATGAAGGTGAGAAAATGGCTCCTGGTAAAAAATCAGTTGCATTCTCATTAACATACTTCGATCCTGAACGCACATTAACAGATGATGAAGTTGTCAACGCACATGAAAAAGTATTAAAAGCTCTTGTAGAAGCTGGAGCAGAAGTACGCTAGTAAAAGTATCCACGTTCCTAAATTGGGACGTGGATTTTTTAAAATATTTCAGAAAAATTTAGGTGAATATGAAACTATTCCCAGTTCAGTTCGTAAGTAGAATTAGAAAAGGAGGAATAGTATGAAGAAAAAAGTAATATCTTCAGTTATAGTAGCATCACTCTTTACATTACCATTTTCAGCAGTTGCTACCACTTCTACAAATCCGATAGATAAAGAGATTGCTACAGTTACAACAAATCAAAATTCATGGGTTACCACTAAGGCATTTCTCGAACAAGCTGTTACTAAACTAAGTTATCAGCATGGTTCTGACTTTATGCGAAAAGAAGTGCTAAATGCTTTGCTTAAAGGTGCCGATTGGCAAAATATTGATGGTGTGATTACCCAAGAGCAAATTGCCAATGTGTTAGTCAATAAATTAAACGTGGAAAAAGAAGGTCAAAGTTATAAATCTACTGCTGATAAATTAGGGCTTTTTGAAGGTGTGCCGAATAATCGTATAACGGTTACAGATAGCGAGCTCGAATTAATTTTCAGTAATTTCGAAAAAGTAGAAAATAAAGATGTTGATAATACTGGTGTACAACAATACTCTGTAGAAGATTTCATGAAAAATCCAGGTAATTTAGGATATCAATTATCTCCAGATGGTAACTATATTTCTTATGCTGCAGCTTGGGAAAATCGACTAAATATTTTTGTCAAAGAAATGAATAGTGATTCAGAACCAGAACGTGTGACGAATTTAACAGATCGTGATATTGCTGGTTTCATTTGGAAAGAAGATACTATTTTATATTTAAAAGATAATGGTGGCGATGAAAACTATCATATCTACACAACTACGTTTAATGGTGGAGAAGAGAAAGATTTAACTCCATATGAAAATGTTGTTGCCTATCCAATTGATATATTAAAAGATGCTAAAGATGAAATTTTAATTATGATGAACAAAGAAGACGCTACTGTTTTCGATGTTTATAAATTAAATGTTAAAACTGGTGAAACAAAACTAGTTGCTAAGAATCCAGGGAATGTTCAATCATGGATATCTGACAGTAATGGACAAGTTCGTATGGCTGTTGCTACAGATGGTGTAGCCGGGGCTGTTCTTTACCGTGACTCAGAAAAAGATGAATTTAAACCATTCATTACAATTGAATCTGGAGATACAGTTTCACCAATTGCTTTCTCTCAAGATAATCAATCGGTCTATATGTTATCCAATAAAGGTCGAGACAAAATTGAATTAGTTCAATATGATTTACAAGGGAATGAGGAAATCCTTTTCACAAACTCAAATGTGGACATTAGTAATGCAATTTACAGCACATCAAAAGATAAAATCTTATTTGCTACTTATATGACAGATAAAGTGCATTATGAGTTTTTCGATAACGATTTTGAAAAGGTATTTAAGAACATTCAAAACAAACTAGGTGTTAGTGAAAGTGAATTTGGTATTAATGATTACAACAAGGATATGACGAAATTCATCGTATCTGTTTCAAGTGATAAAGTTTATGGAAAATATTATTACTATGATTCAACTACAGATAATCTAACTGAGCTAGCAACATTAGGTTCATGGTTAGACCCTAATGAAATGGCTGAGATGCAATCTATTTCATATAAAGCTCGGGATGGTTTAACAATTAATGGCTATTTAACATTACCTAAAAATAAAGTGGCAGAAAATCTTCCGTTGATTGTTATTCCTCATGGTGGTCCTTGGGCAAGAGATATGTGGGGCTTTAACCCAGAAGTGCAATTGTTAGCAAATCGTGGTTATGCTGTATTACAAGTGAACTTCCGCTCTTCTACTGGATATGGACGAGCATTTTTAGAGGCTGGAAATAAACAATGGGGCTTAGCAATTCAAGACGATATTACAGATGGTGTACAATGGGCTATTGACCAAGGAATTGCAGATCCAGAGAAAATCGGTATTTATGGAGCTTCCTTTGGTGGGTATGCAACATTAGCCGGAATTACATTTACCCCAGACCTTTATGCTGCTGCAGTAGACTATGTTGGGGTTTCAAACATCTTTACACTACTGGATACAATTCCACCATATTGGGAAACAATGCGTCAACAGTTCTATGAGCGTGTAGGGCACCCAGAAGAAGATAAAGAATTATTAACAAAAGTATCGCCAGTATTCCATGCTGACAAAATTAAAACACCATTATTCGTAGCGCAAGGTGCAAATGACCCTCGTGTAAATAAACAAGAGTCAGATCAAATCGTTGAAGCATTACGTTCACGTGGTGTAGATGTAGAATACATGTTAAAAGACAATGAAGGACACGGATTCATGAACGAGGAAAACCGTATTGAGTTTTACAATGCAATGGTGGATTTCTTTGATAAATATTTAAAATAATTTCATGTAAGAAGGGATGTCCATTAAGGGCGTCCCTTTTTACACTAACAAAAACCAACAATCTTCTGAATATTCATGATAACATAGAGTTAAGTAGATTAGGAGGTTATCATGATGAATATATTAGTTCAGGGTGCTGGTGCCCTAGGTGTTTATTTTGGTGGAAGAATACTCGAAGCAGGATATAATGTTTCTTATTTTGTAAGAGAACGACGCGCGGCACAATTAGAAAAAGAAGGGCTTGTAATAAATAGTCCTGAGGGGGATTTCACAAGTCAAGATTTTAAGATTTATACTACTCCTGAGAGTGTAGAAAATATCGATTTAATTATTTTGGCAATAAAGGGCTACCATTTACAACAAGCAATTCCACAAATTCAAACGATTGTAGAACGAACAGGTGCATTTGTATTACCATTGTTAAACGGTGTAGAACAATTAGATTTACTACAAAAAGCAGTTGGTAAGGAAAAGGTAATTGGCGGTTTTGCAGGCATTATTGCTACATTAAATGAAAAAGGACATGTTGTACATTCAAATAATAGTAGTGTTGTTCGATTCGGGGCACTTCATGAAGCTCAAATTGAGATTTGTGAAAAACTAGCAGAAGTTGGCCGTAATGTGAAAACAAAAATTTTACAGGAAAAAGATATTTTAAAGCATATGTGGAAAAAATATATTTTTATTACGTCTTTCTCTGGTATTACATCAGCAACACAATTAACATCTGGATATATTGCAGAAAATGAAGCGACATTAGCAGTTGCACAAAACATCGTCTATGAAATGAGTATGCTTGCAGAAAAAGAAGGAATTTCATTGACTGAAAAAGAAATCGAATCAATGGCCAATAATATTAAAATTATGCATCCTGAAGCAACTTCATCGATGCACCAAGATATGAGAAAAGGGTTACCGCTTGAAGTTGAGCACTTACAAGGCGGGGCATTGAGAATTGCAGCAAAACATGGGGTGGAAATTCCTGTAATTCAAACAATCTATGGTATTTTAAAGCCTTATGAAAATGGAAGATTAAACTAATAAAAGAAAAAGAACATAGACTTTAAGTCGTATGTTCTTTTTCTTTTGAATTCGAAAACAACCCCCATACACCACCAATGACTGCAGAAATAGAGTGAATGAGTGCAAAAGTATAAAAATTAATATAAATGCTATAGTTATTTTCATTACTATTAAGTACATTATTCTTAAAATCTATTTCATAATAAGATAAAATTCCGATGATAATGACACCGGCAACTAATCCAATAATATTTGAAAGCATTGTCGCATTATTGGACAATACATAGAAATAGCGAAACGTAATAAACATACTTAATAAAAGAAATGGAATAACAAAAATAATACCTATGAATCCAAAATCCCCATCATTTGCATTAAATAAATTTCCAACGATCAAAAATCCAAGTAACGAGATTCCTATACTTATGAGCCAACTAAGTCGTAGCATAAATTATCCTTCCGAATAGTTTTTTCGATTCCTGTTATTGTTCTGAAAAAAAAACCATTTATTTAAAATTTTTTTGCATGTATTTGAAATGCTGATATTATTTAAAAATAATAGATTGTTATTTTCTGATAATGAGACCATTTAGAACAAATTTGGAAAGTGTAACCGCTGCTTCCTCAATCGGTAGTATTGCTGAAACTTCTTTTACCATCATAGGATTTACGGTATTAATAAGTATTTTTTCCTGTATTAAAGTATTTTCTTTTGAGAAAATGCCCTCTTTTTGACCAAGTGCTACTAATCTATGATAAAGACTATGTAATTTTTGTTGCCAATCTTCTTTTAATGGATTGGGTTCAATAGTCGATGTAAGAAGTTGTAGTACCATTTGATGGATTTCACCATATTCAGTAGATAAGTAGATGAAAGTATCAAAAATTTTATATAGTTTTTCTTCAATAGGAAAATCAGATTCAATCACTTCGATTTGCTTTTTATATATTTCATTTAAAACCTCATATGAAATTAGATTTGCTAATTCTTGTTTACTACCAAAGTTTCGGTAAATTGTCCCTACCCCAACATTTGCGTGATCTGCAATTTCCTCAATTGTTGCCTCAAGACCTTTATTTTTAAAAATAGTAATTGCAGATTGTTTAATCTTAATACGATTTTTTTGTGCATCTGCTCTTGGAGAAGTATTTTTCGAATGTGAAACCATAGAATAACCACCTATAATAAATTTTAAAATCTTATATTTTTACTAATACTATATCAAATATTCTACTAATTATTTAACTTTTCTCTCTAAATAGCAAGTGTATTCTTAGTATTCTACAGAAAGTCCATCCTAAATTAAATTATTTTCTTAAAATAACACATTAATAATATTAAAAAAGAAAAAATTACAATCTAAAATATTTTCAGAATTTTATAAATTGTGTTGACATTGTATAACACTCAAGTTAGAATTTGGATACGGAATACGGATTCCGCTTAGAAATTGCGTATTTTTCTCTAATAATCAAATTTATTCTATGAAAAATGCATTTTCTAAAACTCTAAATTTTCTAACAAAAGGGTGTGTTAATCGTTATGGAAAAAATTCGTTATGTTGATACCACGTTAAGGGATGGTACACAAAGTTTGTGGGCTGCTGAATCTCGAGTGGGTATGGTGGAAGCGGTTGCAGAAGATTTAGATCAAGCGGGTTTTGATGTTGTTGAAGTGCCAATTATGCCTTACAACTTCAAAAAAATTGTACGTGATTTGAAAGAAGATCCATGGGAATTAGTGAGAATTATTGGGGAGAAAATGCCAAATTCAAAAAAGGCATTTATGGGTGAACCAGGCTTAGTGTTATTCGAACTTTTAGAAACACCTCCTTCTGTTTCAAAGCTATTTTATGATCTTCTAATTGATCGGGGTGCACTAAATCGTGTTCAAACAATGGCCAATATATTTGGAAATTTAAAAACAGATTTCCCGTGGTTCTTACCTTACTTGCGCAGTAAAGGGGTAGAGGTAGTACATGCCATTGCCTATAGTATCTCTCCAAGACACACGGATGAATATTTTGCTAAGAAAACTAGAGAAATCGTAAAAAATAAGCCGGATGTTATTTATTTTAAAGACGCGGCTGGTCTATTAACGGTTGAAAGTTTAAGAAGAATATTGCCTATTATTATAGAAAACTCAAATGGACTTCCAATAGAGTTCCATACTCATGGTACAACTGGCCTTGCAAATGAGCTTTATGTAGAAGCAATGAAACTTGGTGTAAGAACTCTTCATACATCAATCCCACCATTAGCGAGTGGATCGGGCCAACCATCTGTATTTACCACAATTGAAAATGCAAAACATTTAAATTTTGGTCATAGTTTGGATATTGAACGTATTCAAAGAGTTTCAGATAAGTTAATGGTTGTTGCAAAAGAGGACAACTTACCAATTGGTGCTCCTCTAGAATATGACTATTCGCAATATATTCACCAAGTTCCTGGTGGTGTAATTTCTAACTTACGTTATCAGCTAATTGGTATGAATTTACAAGACCGAGTTGAAGAAGTGGTAGAAGAATCAATTCGCATTCGTGCTGAACTTGGATATCCAGTGATGATTACGCCATACTCTCAATTTATGGTAACGCAAGCGGCTATCAACGTGGCGACAGGTGAACGTTACAAAGTAGTTATTGACGAATTAATTCAATTTGCTGCAGGAATATATAGTGAAGATTCAGGATATTTAATGATGGATCAAAACTTAAAAGATAAGTTCTTAAGTTTACCACGTGCTAAAGAGTTACATTATAAGCCGGTTGAAGATATACCGATCAAAAAGTTAAAAGAACAATTTGGTGGTCCAACACTTTCGGATGAAGAATTTATGTTGCGCTATATTATGAAAGGTACAAAAGATATTGAAGAAATGCGCAAAGCCGGGCCATATAAACAATACTTCTCTGCAAAAGCACCACTTGAACAACTTTTATCGAATATTAGTAAAAATAGTAGTATTAAACATGTACAAATTCAAACAAAAAATCAATCGTTAGTATTATCAAGTAAATAAACATTGGGAGGAATAAAATATGTCTAATCAAATTTTTGAAAAGAATTTATCAGTAACGGAATTAACAAAGCTTATTGAGAAATTAGAAAGTTCGCCTTTCAATTATTTAGCGGTTGAAGACGGTGAGAATAAAATTGTAATAGGTAAAGAAGTGGTACCTACTATTAATTCAACAATAGTTGCTAATACGGTTGCTCAAGAATCCGCGCCTGTAGCTCAAGCAGTAGCAGTAGCTGAAAAACCGGAAGTGGTAGAAGAAGTTGTAGCTGAACCAGTCCAACAAAAACAAAAAGTAGAGGTTCCGGAACAAGAAGGTGTTGTGACAATTACAGCTTCAACAACAGGAATTTACTATGCTCAATCAGAACCTGGAGCTGCTCCATACGTTAAAGTTGGAGATAAAGTATTTGAAGATTCTACAGTAGGATTAATTGAAATTATGAAAGTATTTAGTGCAATTCCTGCTGGCGTTGAAGGAGAAGTAGTAGCGATCCATGTTGAGGATGCACAACTAGTTGAGTACGGAGATGCGCTTATTTCTGTAAAAGTTAAGTAGGAGGTATAAATCTTTGAAAATTAAAAGCTTACTTATTATCAATAGAGGAGAAATTGCATTACGAATCTTACGTACTTGTAAAGCACTAGGTATTAAAACAGTACTTGCTGTTTCAGAGGCTGACAAAGAAAGTCTACCTGCGCAATTAGCTGACCAAGTTGTCGTATTAGGACCTGCAAATTCTCAAAAAAGTTATTTAAATATACCTATTATTATTACTACTGCACGAGCAGTTGGAGTAGATGCTATTCATCCGGGGTATGGTTTTTTATCTGAAGTTCCAGCGCTTGCAAAAGCTTGTGAAGAAAACGGCATCATCTACGTTGGACCGAAACCTGAGCACATTGAAAAAATGGGGAACAAACTAGTAGCTCGATCATTGGCTAAAGAATGTGGAGTGCCAATACTATCTGGTTCTGAAAAAGTAAATTCTGTGGATGAAATTGTGAAGATTGTAAAGCAAATCGGACTACCTGTCATGCTTAAAGCTGCTGCTGGTGGCGGTGGTCGAGGAATGAAAATTGTTACAGATGAATCGCAAATTCAATCAACCTTTGAATCTGCATCAGCTGAAGCACTTTCTGCATTCGGTGATTCATCTATGTATGTTGAGAGATACATCGCAAATGCACGCCATATTGAAATTCAAGTTTTAGGTGATTCATATGGTAATGTGATTCATTTGGGTGAGCGAGATTGTTCAACGCAACGTAGACATCAAAAATTAGTGGAAGAGGCAACTGCACCACTCATTTCAGAACAATTACGTGAAGAAATTCGTCAATCTGCAGTTAAACTGGCACAATCAATGAATTACCAAAGTGCTGGAACAGTTGAATATATTGTTGACCAAGATGCTGGTACGTTCTATTTCTTAGAAATGAACACACGAATTCAAGTAGAGCATCCTGTAACAGAGATGATTACAAATGTTGACTTAATTGAAGAACAAATACATGTTGCAAATGGAGAGCCATTACGTTATAGCCAAGAAGACATTCTAATAAGAGGACATGCTATTGAAGTTCGAATAAATGCAGAAGAACCGAATGAAGGGTTCCGTCCAACACCAGGTGTTATTACAAAATGGCAAATTCCTCAAGGTCCAGGAGTTCGCGTTGATTCCCATTGCTATCAAGGATATAAAGTACCTATTTTCTACGACTCTATGATTGGTAAACTAATTGTCCTTGGAAATGATCGTGATCATGCAATAAGACGTATGCTTGCGGCATTAGACGAGTTTAAAGTAGAAGGAATTAGTACAACTATACCGTTTTTAAAAGAAGTCTTGTCTAGTGATCAATTCCGTTCTGGTAAAGTGAATACGAAGTTAGTTGAAAATATAATGAATGCAAGACAATTAGTGTAAGCTGCAACTTATACTAATTGTCTCAAGGAAAGAGATTTATAATTTGATTAGGTTTGGGAACCGAAAACAATTCGATGCATTGTTTTGTCTGCAAACAAAATACTAATGCATAAAATGCGAATTGTTGCTAAATTATAAATCCTTTTCTTATCATACAAAATAACTTTTTGGATGGCAATTAGCACTATTTATTACTAGTTTAAGGTTTTGCCAGACAATCATGTATGAGGTGAAGGAATGAAGAAATTAGTTAATATAGACAAAATAGAAGAATTAGTGAAAGATGGAGACCGAATTCTAGTTGGAGGATTTGGTGCTACAGGTAGTCCATTAACTATTTTAGACAAAATCGCTCGTACAAATGTAAAAGATTTAGAAATTGTTAGTAATAACCTTGGCGAAAACGGACAAGGGTTACACAAAGTATTTGTAGCGGGACAAATAAAAAAAGCTGTCGGCTCTTTTTTTACTATTAATAGAGAAGCGGTAATGGCCTGGTCAAGAGGCGAATTAGAAATTGAATTGCTTCCACAAGGCACACTTGCTGAAGCGATACGTGCTGGTGGTGCAGGAATTGGTGGCTTTTACACAAAAACTGCAGTTGGAACAGAATTGAGTAAAGGAAAAGAGATTCGTGAAATCGATGGAGAACGGTATGTCTTTGAAAAAGCTATACGGGGTAATGTTGCAGTAATTAAGGCTGCAAAAGCAGATAAATTAGGGAACCTAACTTATTACGCAACTGCACGTAATTTCAATCCAATGATGGCAACTGCAGCTGATATTGTCATTGCTGAAGTGGATGAAATTGTAGATGAATTAGATCCAGAAATTATTGTAACCCCACATCTCTATGTAGATTACATAGTTCAAACGGGATACAAAAAGGAAAGAGGTGCGTACGTTGAGTCTAGATAGTAAAGCAATTATTGCAAAAAGAATTGCAGAAGAACTAAAAGACGGAGATGTAGTCAACTTAGGTGTTGGAATTCCAACGTTAGTAACATCTTTTCTTGGAGATAAACAAGTTTATTTACAAACTGAAAATGGATTATTAGGAATGGGACCGAGACCACCAATAGATGAGGTGGATCCAGATATTGTAGATGCAGGAAAGTCACCTGTTACAATTACGAAAGGTGCAGCATTCTTTAATAGCGCAGATTCTTTTGGGATGATTCGCGGTGGCCATATTGATGTAGCCATTTTAGGGACACTTGAAATTGATAAAACAGGTGAAATTGCCAACTGGGCTGTTCCAAATCAACCTATTTTAGGGGTTGGGGGAGCAATGGATTTAGTTGCAGGAGCTAAAAAAGTAATTGTAGCATCCTTATTATTTTCAAAAGATGGTTCGCCTAAATTAGTAGATGAATTAACATACAAGTCTAGTGGTGAAAGAAAAGTAGATTTATTCGTAAGTGAATATGCAGCATTTACTTTTGAAAAAGATGGCATCCACGTGATTGATATATATGGTGATTTGTCCATCGAGGAACTTTCAAAAAAGTTAAATTTACCATTAATTGATAAAACAGTACAATACAACGCATAGTTTCAAAATGATTCAGAATACAATAAAGATTTATTTAGGCGAAACGTAGGGGATGTCCAATTAATTATGGGACACCCCTTTCTTATAACGTTGCCATTTTTATTCGAATTAGTTTATCGAAATGGAATACCAATATAGGGCGGGAATTAATTATGCTAGTAGAATATGACTTTAAAGTTAGATGGGGTGACACAGACGCTGCTGGCATTGTGTTCTACCCAAATTTTTATAAATGGATGGATGAGGCAACCCATGAATATCTAAACAAAAGTGAGATTCGATCAAATACTATATTTGAAACAATGAAAATAAACGTTCCTTTAGTAGAAGCATTATGTCAATTTAAGAAACCGTTATTTTTCGAGGATCAAGTAACTGTAAAAAGTGTTATTAGTGAATTGCATCGTAAAGTTTTTAAAATCTCACATGAGTTTTATAAGGGAGAAGATTGTGTTGCCCAAGGATATGAAATTAGAGCTTGGACTTCATTTTTAGATACTCCAAAAGCAATGGAAATTCCTATGGAGATAAGATATAAAATGATTTCTGAAGTTACATTAATATTAACTAAGAAATAGAATAGGTGGTTTTATTATGGAAATTGTTATTTTAAATGGTGCTAGAACCCCATTTACTAATATTTCAGGGACTTTTAAGTATATAGGCGCGATTGATTTAGGTGCAATTGCATCAAAGGAAGCGATAAAAAAATCTGGAATTGATCCAAAAGAAATCGATCATGTAGTTTTTGGTAACGTACATCAATCTAGTAAGGATGCCCTATTTTTTGCAAGGCACGTCGGATTGAAATCTGAGATACCTATTGAAGTACCGGCTGTGACAGTAAATCGATTATGTGGGACAGGAATAGAAGCGCTAATTTCTGCTGCTCGTCTAATAAAGACAGGGGAAGCGCAAGTAGTTTTGGCTGGAGGAGCTGAAAGTATGAGTCAAGTTCCTCATGTAGTGAAAGGTATGCGATCAGGTACCCCTCTTGGTTCAACAGTTGTAGAAGATTGGTTATGGGAAGGGCTAAATGATACGGTTGGTGGATGTTCTATGGCAGAAACTGCTGAAAATCTAGCTAGTAAATATAATATCTCTCGTGAAGAAGTTGATCTTCATGCATTAACAAGTCATGAACGTGCTTTAAACGCCATTGAAAAAGGATATTTCGCAGAGGAAATTGTTCCTGTTACTATATCAACAAGGAAAGGCGATGTGGTGATTGAGAACGATGACCATGTAAGAAAGTCTTCTTTAGAACAATTAGCAAAGCTTAAGCCTCGCTTCGTAAAAGATGGAGTAGTAACACCAGCAAATGCTAGCGGGATGGTAGATGGTGCAGCAGCGATGATTGTTGCTTCAAGCGAATATGCAAAAGCAAACAACTTACAACCAATTGCTCGATTAGTTTCATGGGATGTTGTTGGAGTAGAGCCAAAGTATATGGGGATAGGACCAGTACCAGCAATCCAATCAGCGTTGAGAAAAGCAGATTTAACTTTAGACGATATCGATTTGATTGAAATTAATGAAGCTTTCTCTGCTCAATATTTAGCATGTCAAAAGGAATTAGGATTTGATTTAGAAATTGGTAATGTTAATGGCGGTGCTGTAGCAATTGGTCATCCATTAGCAGCGAGTGGTACGAGAATCTCTTTAACGTTACTTTATGAACTACGAAGAAGAAACGCTAAATATGGTGTAAGTGCAGTTTGTATTGGCGGTGGACAAGGAATCGCGGCTGTGTGGGAAAATTTAAAAAGCTAATACTACGATAAAAACTATTACTATATCAGAATCCATTAATAAATGGGTTCTTTTTCTGTGAAAATAAATAATCCCTTCGGTCTTTGAATATTATTGATCAGATATGTTTATTCTTAAATTGACCGAAAAAAGCCAATAAGAAAGCAGAGCTACCTGTTGTGGGGTAACTTTGTATAAAACTTTTTGGTTTTGGTTAACCTATATTATTTGGGGTTCTTTATAAGCCTCCTTGTTTAACAACATGGAGTATATAACCCGAAGCATTCGATGTGAGATCGCAACGAGTGCTTTTTTCTTTCCTCTTCGTGCAGCGAGTGACCAATATTTGTTTGCTAGCCATCGGTTTCGACTTCTTGAAACAGCCCACGCTGCTTCACACATAGCTGATTTAATATGAGGATTTCCTTTCACAGTACGTGTACTCTTTCTTTTACCAGCACTTTCGTGATTACCCGGTGAAACGCCTGCCCATGATGCAAGATGTTGAGATGTCGGGAACTGTCCCATGTCTACTCCGATTTCTGCAATAATTACTGCGGCAGTATCTTTACTTATTCCCGGTATTGTGATTAACAATTGTAGTTCTTCTTGATAATTTTGTAGTAATTGATCTACACGTTCATCGATTTCTGAAATCAAGGTTTCTAAATATTGAATGTGTTGCCAGGATTGACGAATGAGAAAGATTTGATGCTCATTAATTGTGCCAAATAATGAATCGGTAATCCTTTGCTTTTTCGGAGCCAACTTCCCATGAATGTCTTTTTCTACATCATCTTCATCAACATAACCTTGTTCGATTAATCGATTCAATAGTCTCCGTCCCGAAACGCCAAATACATCAGAAATAACAGTACTTAGTTTTACATTTGAACTTTCTAATACCTTTTGAATTCGATTTTTTTCGGAAGTTAAATGACCAATCCACTTCTTACGAAGTCTTGTTAAATCCCTAAGTTCACGAATGTTTACAGGTGGTACAAAGCTTTTCTCAATTAAACCATGTCGTAGCAACTTCGCAATCCATTCTGCATCTGAAACATCTGTTTTTCTTCCAGGTACATTTTTAATTCGTTGAGCATTCGCTAATGTAATGTCAAAGAAATCTTCTAAGATATTAAAAACAGGTTTCCAATACACGCCCGTACTTTCCATTGCAATGTGTGTAACCTCATGAGTCTCTAACCATTTTAATAATCGAAACAAATCTTTTGTGAGTGTTGGAAATGTTTCAGTCTCCGTATACAATTCGTCCTCACGAGTTCCTTTAATAACACAAGCTACAATCGTTTCAGAATGTACATCTAAACCTGCACACTTCTCAATAAATACTTCCATTAAATCACTCCAAATTAAAATGATCACAAACAGTGAGTGAATTTGAAGATAAGCATTTTTCTGTACGTAGTCATCCTACTATCAAGTGGAGCTAACAAAGGGTTGAACACCAAATTCACTCAAACAGTTTTTTATACAGGGTCAAAGCCACCAAAAAAGACCACGTCTTACATCTGTTTGTGTCATTACCATTATGAACCGAAGGTACTTATTTTCATGCTTGGGTTGGGTGTAAAAAACTCATGAAGGTTTTTTATGCAAGAATTATCTGGGTTAAGGAGTATTTTCATATATTTAGAATTCAATTTACTATTTATTCAATATATAATAAGGAAAGAAATTGGAATACAAAGGGGAAATGATTATGTTACAAAAAGAAGATACTGTACTTGTACTAATTGATATTCAAGGAAAGTTAGCTCAAATTGTTGATAATAGTGAAGAAGTGATAAGTAATATTGCAAAAGTAACTGAAGGTGTAAAAATATTGGGATTGCCGGTACTTTGGTTAGAACAATATCCAAAAGGACTTGGCCCAACTGTTGAACAAATTTCACAACATTTAACAGATCAACAACCAATTGAAAAGATTACATTTAGTGCTTATGATACAGAAGAGTTTGTCCAACAATTAGAAGCAACAGGACGTAAAAAAGTATTATTAGCAGGAATTGAAACACATATTTGTGTCTATCAAACAACAGCACACTTACTTGCTAATGGCTATGAGGTAGAAGTTTTAGCAGATTGTGTTTCTTCACGAACAGCACAAAATTCTGCCATTGGACTACAAAAAATGGTCCAACTTGGTGCGAAAGTGACGAATGTCGAAATGGCATTATTTGAAATGCTTCAGGTTGCTAAAGGAGATACATTTAAAGCAATTAGTAAACTTGTAAAATAAGAAATAGTTAATCCGTACTATCACTGGTAGCAAAGTTGGTAGTACGGTTTTTAATTTATATATGATGTTAATAAAGCATAGACATACATTACCAATAAAAAAGGGGGAATGTAATGTTAGCTACGTGGACCTGGGTGATTACGATACTACTAAGTCTTTTCTTTATTGGTATGTCTTTACGCTTCCGTAAAAAGTCGAGTGAAAGTTTTTTACAATTCGCTATAGCTGGTGGAACCTTACCATTTTTCTTAATTTTATTTACTGATATAGCAACAATTATGGGTGTTGGAAACTTTGTAGGACATTCTTCAAAGGGATTTGAAGTAGGTGTTGCGAATATCCCATTTATTATTGGTGAGCAAGGATCAAAGATATTATTTGCTCTAATATTTGCAGGGTTTGCTGCACGTTTTACTTATAAAAGTATTGCAGAACTTTTAAATGATCTCATACTACGGGATAAAGTCTCTCGTGCCATTGTGGGTATTTTGACTTCTGCCATTATGATTGCATGGATTGGTGGGCAAGCAAAGGGGATGGGTGCATTATTTTCTGTATTTACTGGCGCGGACCCTCTTCCATTAATTTTCTTCTTTTCTGCTGTATTTATTATTTATACAACAGTTGGTGGTATGTTATCCGTTGTATGGACCGACTTCGTTCAAGGGGTATTACTATTAGGTCTTGCCGTATGGTTCTATATTAAGGTATTTGCAAAGGTCGATTTTAGCTACTCTAATCTTCAAACGATGTTAGCTGATGTAGGTGCTAGTCACTTAACGGAATTAAGTATTTCCGGTTGGGAAGTCTTAAATCTATTCATTACTGGGTGTTTTGGTATTTTAGCTGCTCAAGTATATTGGCAAAGAAGTTTTGCTGCAGTGAATCCAAAAGCAGCGAGTCGAGCAATGTTTTATAGTGGTATTGCTGCAATCATCTTTACTATTTTAGCCTCTGTTTCAGGTATGATAGTGAAAGCGATTAATCCAGATGTTGAAGCTAGTAATGCGATTTCTTGGCTTATTTTAAACGAGATGACTCAGTTAGTAGCGATTTTATTCTTTATTTTAATCTACTTAGCAGCCATTTCTAGTGCTTCTTCACAATTACATTCGGCAGCCATTGTTATTGTGAATGATCTAATTATTCCATTTTCGAAAGAGTTAAAGGATCAAAGAATAATTGCTATTTCAAGATGGCTAGTAGTTTTAGTGGGGATTTTCTCTATTTTAGCAGCGGTATATTCAGAATCCATTATCAGTTTATTCTCCTTCGCGTATACGATGACTGGTGGAGGGGTCGTACCTGTATTAATTATCGGGCTTATATGGAAAAAGCGAAAATCTGAGAAATTTGAAATGGGTTCTCAAAATAGTAAAGTCTCCGTATGGGGCGGACGTATCGGCCTTGTATCAGGTGCTATTGTATCGGTAATATATGGTATCTTGTGGGGTGTATTAGTTTCTGCAATTTTAACGGTTTTAGTGTCTTTATTACTCCCAAATAAAACAGACTCGGATAGAACGATTAATATTGAGCATGCATAATATAGGCTAAAACTTGGGTTTTATTTTGGGGGTATTGACGTTGAAGCAAAAGGTCATCGTCATCGGAGCAGGAATTATTGGAACATCAGTAGCTTATTATTTATCCAAAAAAGATGTAAATGTTGTTCTGATTGATGCAAAGGATATTGCTGCAGGTACGTCAGGTGCATGTGACAAGGCAATAATGTTACAGTCGAAAAAGTCCGGGCCGACGCTAGCAATGGCGATGAAAAGCGCGGAATTGTATAAAAATCTTGAAGAAGAATTAGGGGAAGATTTAGAGTACGAAAACGGTGGCGGCATGATCTTAATTAATAATGAAGAGGAATTAAAAGTACTCTATGAACATGTTCAAAAGCAAAGAGAAGCTGGTTTAAAAGTTACAATTATTACTGGTGATGAAGCAAGGAAGATAAACCCAAACCTGTCTCCAAAAATTTTAGCTGCTACTTGGTGTGAACAAGATGCAGAAGTAAATCCTCTTAAAACAGCCTTTGCATTTGCAAAGGCTGCATCTAAAGCAAATATGACAATGCACTTAAATTGTGAAGTTACAAACCTCATAGAAGTTAATGGTCGTGTAATCGGTGTAAATACAACACAAGGTGAAATATATGGAGATAGCGTTGTACTTTGTTGTGGTGTATGGGTAACTAGTTTACTAAGTTCACTCCATTTAGAAGTACCGATTATGCCACGAAAAGGCGTTATTTTAGTTACTGAAAAATTACCTAAAATAATAAATTGTAATATTTTAGGTGGTTCATATATTGTATCGAAATTACAAAAAGAACCGCCTGAAAAAAATCCATTAGGAATCGGACTATCAATGGGTCAAACGAAAAGTGGAAATCTATTAATTGGAGGTTCCAGGGAACTTGCTGGTTTTGATTCCTCTGTGAATAGCTTCATCCTAACGGAAATAGCTAAAAAGGCTATTGCTGCTTTTCCATGTTTACAGCATGTTAATTTAATTCGTTCCTTTGTTGGTTTCAGACCATTCACTCCTGATAATTTACCGATTATTGGTGAAGTTCCTACAGTTAGTGGGTTATATATTGCTGCTGGTCATGAGGGGGATGGTGTTGCACTAGCTCCTATCACGGGTCAAATGATTGCAGAAATAGTTACTGACCAAACAACTGAGATGGATTTAACACCATTTCATTTGAGTCGTTTTTTTGAGAGTTTTACCTACTAGGTTAAATTCAAATTTGTGAGGGGTTACGATGGCTAAGCAAAAAGAAATCCATTTTATCTTTAATGGGAAAGAATTAAAAGGGATTGAAGGACAGCCAATTGCAGCAGCATTATTTAATAATGGAATTCGAGCAATCCGTCAATGTGAGATTACCGGAGAACAAAGAGGGGTCTATTGTGGAATTGGGCATTGTTTTGAATGTAGAGCAACAGTGAATGGCGTTCCGGGAATACGTACTTGTCTAACATTAATTGAAGAAAATATGATTGTCAAAAGTAATCTTGCTGGTGTGCAAAATGATGAAGTGTGATGTTGTTATTATTGGTGCTGGCCCTGCTGGATTAACTGCTTCCATTGAACTTGCTTTAAAAGGTCTACAAGTAGTTATTGTGGATGAAAATTATCGTTTAGGTGGACGTTTGTTAGGGCAGTTATATGAGGACAGAAGAAAGAAACAAGTTTGGGCTGGGAAAATAATTGCAAAGGATTTGGCTGACAAAGCAAAGGCACTAAGTGTGAAATTTTTATTTGACACATCCGTGTGGAAAATAGAGGATAAAAAAGTTTTTCTATCAAATGAAGTGGTAAAAGTGATAGAGGCAAAAGCAATTTTATTAGCTACGGGAGCAATAGAAAAAGCATTGCCTATACCTGGATGGCAAAAGGTAGGGGTCGTTACTGTCGGAGCAGCCCAAACATTTACGAATCTCCACAATGTTAAAATTGGGCAAAATGTTATTTTTATTGGGATTGATCCACTATCCATTTCTGTCGCAATTGAAATGAAACATGCAGGGGTAAATGTGAAAGGATTATTTTTACCACCTACTACAAACTTGTTAAATCAAAAAAGCAATCCTAAAGAAGTACTAGAATCTGTTGCATCGGCTGCTGGAATGGCGACAAATCCAATTTATCGTTTGGGTGGAAAATTTGTTCATGGCGCTTATACAAAACTTTTATTACATTTGCTGAAATATAAGCAACTAAAAATAAATGGGATTCCGATTTATTTTAGAAAAGCAGTAACACAAATCAACGGCCGCGCAGAAGTTCAGAGTGTCAATGTAAGAAGTTTAAAGATTGATGGTGAAGTAACAGAGGTTGAAAAAACTTTACATGTAGATACGGTTTGCCTATCTGGAGGGTTATTACCGCTGATTGATCTGTCTCAATTAGCTAATTGTGTCATTATAGATATTCCTGAACTAGGTGGATTTGTTCCATTGCATAATGAACATTTGAAAACTACAGTAGAAGGAATTTATGTTGCAGGTAATATTACTGGTATTGAAGGTGCTCAAGTGGCAATGGCCCAAGGGAAACTTGCCGCAAGGAGTATTTTAAGAGAATTTAATTTAAGTAGTGAAAATGAAATATCTGTTGCATTTAATGAGGTAGAACAGGCAAGAAATCTTTCGCCAATTACATTTCTTCCGGAAATTCGTAAAGGGAGACAAATTATGAGAGACAAATGGGAGGAGTATTTAAAAATATAGATGGATGATCTATTAATATGCCGATGTGAAGGGGTATGCCTGGAATCGATTTTAAAAGCGATAGATGAGGGAAGCACAAGTGTTCAAGGGGTTAAAAAAAGGACTCGAGCTGGAATGGGGTATTGTCAAGGAAGAACGTGTCAACCGATTTTGAGGGATATTTTACAAAAATCAATTGGTCAAAATGAAATAGAACAAACCCAAAAAGCACAAGCACCGGTTCGTCCAATACCATTAGGAAAATTATAGAAAAGGGCTTGTCCGGTAAGGTAAACTTTACTGAACAGCCCTCTTCTTAGCTTTGCTCCTGCGGTAGTCGAAATAAATTTCCACTATCCTCGTCGCATATGAATTGTCTCAAAACAAGTTTTCAGACAATCCCTTTTCTATTTTCTTTTTTTCTCAATTAAATGGCGGGCTTTATCGGTATTAGCAAAATGCCATTTCGCCATAGAGCGTAACGTTTCTTCTCCGTGTTTTAACCAAATATTCGCTGCCATTTCATCAACTTTACCACTTGCTCCTTTTTGTAGTTCAGTTCCTACAATTTTACTTAGTCGATCCATTTCTCTTAAAAAGGCATAACGAGCTAAAATAGAGGCTGCTGCAACGGCGCTATGTAGTTGTTCAGCTTTTGTTGAGAATAATACATTTTCACGAACAATTTCTTTCTCATTTTTTAAATGGTTATAGTAAATATTTCGTTCTGCAAACTGGTCAATTAAAATATAATCTGGTTTTTTAGGCGCAATTTTCGATAAAACATTTTTTAACGCTTGATTATGAAGCATTGCTTTTATTTTTCCTTGAGAATAGCCTTTTGCTTGAAGCTGATTATATTTTTCGTTCCGTAAAGTTAATATGCTGTGGGGACAAATATTCATAATATCTGGAGCCATTCTTGTCATAAGGGTGTCATTTAACATTTTTGAATCCTTAACACCAATTTCATAAATTAATTCAATTTTATCTTTTGGTACATAAACAGCTGCAACCGTTACTGGTCCAAAGTAATCGCCAGTACCTGTTTCATCCGAACCGATAACCGACATTGTAGCAAAGTTCTCTGGAAGTTTATCGCCTTTTGCGTTAATTGCATTGGGATTAGGGTTTTGTACAGGATTTTTTTCTTTCACTTCACCCCAACGACTTGCTTCACGTTTTGCACCGATGCCTTGAAACATTACTTTACCGGATTTATAAATCGTTATTGCTGTATCTGGAAGTTTAGCAGCAAAAATGACACCCGGTGCATTTCGTTCCACCGTAGAAGTTGCATAGTAAGTTTTTATTTCATTTTGTATCTCTGATGAAAGTTGTAACACAATATTCGACATAAGTTCGTCCCTTTCTTGGTTCGTTGTTCACATCAAAATACGTTTCATGTTATGATATGTATTATAAATTTTCCAAATATATTCTAATTTGATAGAAATAAAACGATATAGATTATCGACTTTTTCTTTCATTTTGAAAGATTAGCTTGTTATATACGTTCTGGGAGGTATTATTTTGGTTGATCAGGAACAAGTAAAAAATCGAATAACCGTGGAAATTTACGGTCATTCTTATAAAATGGTAGGAACTGAATCGACTGGTCATATGCGATTAGTTGCATCCATAGTAGATGATAAAATGAAAGAAATACATATACATAATCCATCTTTAGATAGTTCAAAGTTAGCAGTACTTACAGCTGTTAATACTGTTCATGAACTATTAAAATTAAAAGAGCAAGTTGAACAGCTTGAAGAAGAGCTGAAAAAATTAAAGGGTTGAAATAAATGTTAGATATTATCTTATTACTGATTTTTGCTGGTAGTTTACTTGTTGGATTGAAACGTGGCTTTATTGTGCAAGCCATTCACTTATCTAGTTTTTTTATTGCACTACTAGTTGCGTATATCTATTATAAACCATTGGCAGAAAAATTTGTTTTATGGGTTCCTTATCCAGGAATTACACAAGATTCTTCCATGACGTTAATTTTAGATAGTTTAGATGTCGATCAAACGTTTTATCGAATTATTGCCTTTGCAGTAATTTTCTTTGTCGTTAAACTTGCAATGCAAATTTTAGCTTCTGTATTCGATTTCTTAAAGTATTTTCCTATATTAAACTCGGTGAATCGAGTTCTAGGTGCAGCACTTTGCTTTGTAGAGTTTTATTTTATTTTGTTTATTATTATGTATGTGTTAGCATTGATACCAATTAGTTCTGTTCAAAACTTAATGGGCAGTTCAATTATCGCTAATCTTATGTTAGAACATACACCGATTTTGACTAAAATTGTACAAAATTGGTGGTATATTTATAAATAGTAAAGGGGACGTCTGAAAATTTATTTTAGACGTCCCCTTTGAGACGAGGATGGTGGCATTTTAATGCGACCACCCCAGGAGCACAATTTCTGTAACGAAACTTAAATATATTTACAACATTTTTTACAGAAATTTAATAAGAATAGGATAGGCTGTCTAGATGAATTACATTTTCTGGACAGCCACTTTCCTTTTTCACGATGACAAATTGAATCTATTTCGCATGGACGGAGGTTCTTTATGAATAAAAAAATCGTTATCAAAACATTAGAAAAAATTGCGCTATTACTTGAACTTCAAGGTGAAAACCCTTTTAAAATTTCAGCTTTTCGAAAAGCTGCCAATGCCCTGGAACTAGATGAAAGAAGTCTAGATGAGATAGAAGACATTACGAAAATTAAAGGTATCGGAAAAGGTACAGCTGCTGTCATCCATGAGTTGATTGAAAAAGGAGAATCATCACAATTACAAGAGCTTGAAGAAGCAGTACCTAAAGGATTAATTCCATTATTGAAGCTTCCTGGCCTTGGTGGGAAAAAACTTGCTAAACTCTATAGTGAACTTGGCATTGATAGTGCAGAAAAATTAAAAGAAGCTTGTGAATCCAACGCTGTTCAAAAACTGGCAGGCTTCGGTCCGAAAACAGAAGAAAAGATTTTAAAAGAACTAGAACATTTTGGAGAACGGAAAGAACGTCTACCGATTTGGTATTTACAAACAGTGGTGGTGGATATTCAAAATGTACTTTTGGACATTTTAGAAATTCAAAAGTTTTCAGTAGCAGGAAGTTTCCGTCGTGTCAGTGAGATGAGTAAAGATATTGATTTTATTGTTGCTACGGACAAGCCAGAAAAAGTGAAGGAACAATTGCTTGAAAACTTAGTAATAAAAGAAGTAGTCGCAGCAGGGGATACAAAAGTGTCTGTCATTATTGACGGGGAAGACCCAGTAAGTGTCGATTTCCGATTAGTTGCTGAAAATGAATTTGCAACGGCTCTCCATCATTTTACAGGTTCAAAAGATCACAATGTTCGCATGCGTCAATTAGCAAAAGAACAAGGCAAGAAAATTAGTGAATATGGTGTTGAACAACAAGATGGAACGATTGTAACATTTGATTCAGAAGAAGAATTTTTTGCTCATTTTGATTTACCATTTATCCCGCCAACAGTAAGGGAGTCTGGTAAAGAGCTTGAACGTTTAGATGAATTAGACAATCTTGTTACCTTAGATTCAATTGTCTCTGATTTACACATGCATACAACTTGGTCAGATGGTGCCCACACTGTTCGAGAAATGGGTGAGGCTTTAATTAGTCGTGGATATACACATGGTGTGATTACGGACCATTCTCAATATTTAAAAGTCGCAAATGGATTAACTCCTGAAAGATTGAAAAAACAGCGTCTTGATATTTTTGAGTTTAATGAAACACATCCAAACTTTACCCTATATGCAGGTACAGAAATGGATATTTTACCAGATGGAACGTTAGATTATGACGATGATGTGATGAAAGAACTGGATTTTGTAATTGCATCAATCCATTCTAGTTTTTCACAACCTCAGGAAAAGATTATGAAAAGGTTATTTACTGCAATCAGTAATCCATATGTACACATGATTGCTCATCCAACTGGGCGCATTATAGGTCAACGTGAAGGTTATAATCCTGATATACCGCAATTAATCCAATGGGCAAATGAGTACGGTAAAATTTTAGAACTAAATGCGAACCCTTTCCGTTTAGATTTATGCATAGAACATCTTATGATGGCGATGGAATTAAATGTGCCAATCGCAATAAATACAGATGCCCATGCAATTGAGCAACTATTATTTATGGAAATTGGTACGAAATATGCGCAAAAAGCATGGGTGAAAAAAGATTTAGTTGTAAATACATGGTCAAAAGAACAATTTGAAACTTTTATTAGAAAAAACAAGTAGAGAAATATAAGTATGATTTAGGAGGTGTTCGGGAGTGATCGCAGAACGAGCATTGAAGACATTAGAATATGATAAAGTACGTGAACAAGTAGCCACATTCTGTACATCTTCATTAGGTAAAAGTGCAATTGAACAACTAATTCCCGAAACAGAATTTGCAAAAGTTGTTGAACTGTTAGAAGAAATGGATGAAGGACTTTCGATTTTACGTGTAAAAGGAAATGTACCAATGGGGGGCATTTTTGATGTGCGACCACATGCCAAACGAGCACAAATCGGCGGTATGTTAAGCCCTGTTGAATTAATGGAAATTGCAAGTACAATCCGCGCAAGTCGAATCTTGCGTAATTTTATTGAAGAAATTCAAGAAGAGGGAGAAATCCAAATTCCTCATTTCATTGAACGAAAAGAGCAATTACCTGTACTTACTGCATTACAACATGAAATAAATGATTGTATTGATGATAATGGTACAGTTCTAGATTCTGCTAGTACGACTTTACGATCCATTCGCCAATCATTACGTTCAGAAGAAGCAAAGGTGCGTCAAAAGTTAGAAAGTTTAACGCGCGGATCCAATGCGTCAAAAATGCTATCAGATGCCATTGTGACAATTCGAAATGACCGTTTTGTAATTCCAGTAAAACAAGAATACCGTGCCCATTACGGCGGTATAGTCCATGATCAATCTTCTTCAGGACAAACGCTATTTATCGAACCAGAATCCGTTGTACAGGCAAATAATGAAATTGGTCGATTAAAAATTAAAGAGAAAGTTGAAATTGAACGAATTTTAACGGAACTTTCTGCCAAAGTTCAAGAAGTTGCTCATGAACTATTTATTCTAGTTCAAATTTTAGGTGATATCGATGTCATTTTAGCTAAGGGGAAATACGGACAAGCAAATAAATGTACAAAACCAACAATTAATGAAGAAGGCTATATCAAACTCGTTCGTGCTAGACATCCACTTATTCCAATAGAGGATGCCGTTCCAAATACAATTGAATTTGGAAGAGATATTACAGCAATTGTTATTACTGGGCCAAACACAGGGGGGAAAACTGTTACATTAAAAACAGTTGGACTTTGTACATTAATGGCGCAAGCTGGTTTACCTGTTCCAGCATTAGACGGGTCAGAATTAGCCGTATTCGACCAATTATTTGCTGATATTGGTGACGAACAATCCATTGAACAATCTTTATCAACATTCTCATCTCATATGGTAAATATTGTAGATATTTTAAGTAAATTTGACTCAAGATCGCTTGTATTATTTGATGAGCTTGGAGCAGGAACGGACCCACAAGAAGGTGCAGCATTAGCGATTTCTATATTGGATGAAGTAGTTGGCAGAGGTGCTAGAGTAATGGCAACTACCCATTATCCAGAACTGAAAGCATATGGCTATAATCGTCCTGGAGTAGTAAATGCTAGCGTTGAATTTGATGTGGAAACATTGAGTCCAACATACCGTTTACTCATTGGAGTTCCAGGTCGTTCAAATGCATTTGAAATATCAAAACGTCTAGGCTTAAAAGAATCAATTATCAATCAAGCAAAATCCTTCACTGGTTCTGACCGTCATGAAGTTGAAGCAATGATTGCTTCATTAGAAGAAAGTAGACGTCGTTCTGAGCGTGAAGCAGAAGAAGCACATGAACTACTTGAAGAGGCACGTACATTACATGAAGAACTTAATGAACGCTTAAAAACATTTGATGAAAAGAAAGATAATTTAGAGAAGAAGGCAAAAGACAAAGCCCGAAAAATTGTTGACCAAGCAAAAGAAGAGGCTGAAAAAATTATTGCAGAACTACGCGAAATGCGTGAAAATGCAAATAAGGCTATTAAAGAACACGAGCTAATCGATGCGAAAAAACGTCTAGAAGAAGCAGCACCAATCGAGAACCCTGTACTCAAGAAGCAAGCACAAATTAGAGAACGTGAGCAGAATCTAAAAGTTGGCGATGAAGTAAAAGTTATTAGTTATGGTCAAAAAGGGACGTTACTTGAGAAAGTATCGGAAAAAGAATGGGTTGTACAAATCGGCATCTTAAAAATGAAATTAGAAGAATCAGACTTACAATATGTGAAGCCAGAAAAACAAAAACAAACTGTCGCTATGACAAATGTTAAAAATCGTAATTCCTATGTGAAATTAGAATTGGATTTACGTGGAGAACGGTATGAAGATGCTATCCTACGTACAGAAAAATATATAGATGATGCACTTCTGGCTAATTATCCACGCGTTTCAATCATCCATGGTAAAGGCACGGGTGCATTAAGACAAGGAATTCAAAACTTCCTTAAAGGACATAAACGTGTGAAGTCATTCCGCTATGGTGAAGCAGGTGAAGGTGGATTTGGCGTCACTATAGTTGAATTGAAATAACAAAATTTTAGGTGGAGTTTACTTCTCCATCTAAAATTTAGAATTAGGGGATGACATTATGCTAGGTTCGAGTTTTTGGCAACACCCTTTAGTAGAAACAGCAGGATACTTTAGTGTTGTAGTACTCTGTTTGGTTGTTTCAATGGTTGTATTTGAAATAGTTACTAAATATAAAAATTGGGATGAAATAAAAAAGGGGAATGTCGCCGTAGCTCTTGCTACTGGGGGAAAAATACTAGGCATTTGTAATATATTTAGATATTCGATTGAACGTCATTCGACCTTACTTGAAATGGTCGGTTGGGGATTCTTTGGATTTGTATTATTAATTTTTGCGTATCTTTTATTCGAGTTTTTAACACCACGCTTCAAAGTTGATGAAGAGATAGCGAATGATAATCGTTCAGTTGGATTTATTTCCTTTACTATTTCTCTCGGTTTATCATTTGTCATTGGGGCAAGCATTGTATAGGAGGACAAATGGAGAAATTAGCAAAAGTATTAATAGTTGTCTGTATTTTATTTTTAATTGTAGGCATTTATTATTTGTCTACTATATAAAATGGTTTAATGCTAGTAGATTAATGGGATAATCTACTAGTTTTTTTGTTTATACCGTAGTTTAGTTGTTATCTTATTATAGTATTTTTGGTGAAATCATCTACCAATTTTATTATCTAATCATCAATAACAATGCTATTAAAACGAGAATATTTTTACGTTTTCTAGCAAATTTTTGAAAGTTTTATAAAAATAGTTTGAAAGCCTTTTCCTTTTCAATTATAATAATTGTAAGAAAATTTAAAAATTTGAATAAAGAGGAGGATTTTCATGACTGATAAAGTGTGGCTTTCGCAATATCCAGAAGAAATTCCTCATAGTTTAACCTATGAGGATATACCTGTTCAAAGTTTATTAACTAGGGCATATGAGAAGCATCCGAATAAAATTTCTGTTCACTTTATGGGAAGAAATCTAACTTTTAAGGAAGTGTATGAATCCTCATTAAAATTTGCAAATTATCTTAGGCGTTTAGGTGTGGAAAAAGGTGACCGTGTTGCGATTATGTTACCGAATTGTCCGCAAGCAGTTATCGCTTACTACGGTGTTTTATTAGCGGGTGGTATTGTTGTCCAAACAAACCCACTTTACACTGAACGTGAATTACAATATCAAATGGAAGATTCCGGTGCTAAAGTTATTTTATCATTAGATATACTATATCCAAGAATTACAAAAGTGATAAAGAGAACGAAAATTGAAAACGTTATCATCACAGCAATTAAAGATTATTTACCATTCCCGAAAAATTTAATTTATCCATTTATACAAAAAAAACAATATGGCTTTAGTGTCAAAGTAGAACATAAAGGCATTACACATTTATTTACTGAAATTATGCGCACACAAGAACCTGCATCACTCGAAGTTGATTTTAATTCAGAAGATGATATTGCATTGCTTCAATATACGGGTGGAACTACGGGATCACCAAAAGGAGTTATGTTAACTCATAAAAATTTAATTGCGAATACAAAAATGTGTGATGCATGGATGTATAAATGTAAAGACGGGGAAGAAGTATTTTTAGGTGTACTTCCATTTTTCCATGTATATGGGATGACAACTGTATTAATTTTATCAGTCATGAAATATTCCAAGATGGTGCTATTACCAAAGTTTGATATTGAACAAACTTTAAAAGCAATAGACAAACATAAACCAACACTATTCCCTGGTGCACCAACCATGTACATTGGGTTATTGAATCATCCTGAAATAGGAAAATATGATTTATCATCTATTAAGGCTTGTTTAAGTGGTTCTGCTCCATTACCTGTTGAGGTGCAAGAAAAATTTGAAGCAATAACTGGTGGGAAATTAGTGGAAGGCTATGGACTAACGGAAACTTCGCCAGTTACACATGTTAATTTTATCTGGGGTAATCGCGTGAAGGGCTCAATCGGCGTACCATGGCCAGATACGGATGCCGTTATCCTCCGTTCTAGTGATGGAATAATTTTGCCTCCTGGAGAAATTGGAGAAATTGCCATTAAAGGACCTCAAGTGATGAAAGGCTATTGGAATCGACCTGAAGATACTGCAATGACATTTATAGATGGATGGTTCTTAACAGGAGATTTAGGCTATATGGATGAAAATGGATATTTCTATGTAGTTGATCGCAAAAAAGATATGATTATTGCTGGTGGATTTAATATTTATCCACGTGAAGTAGAGGAAGTACTATACGAACACGATGCAGTACAAGAATGTGTGGTAGCGGGAATTCCTGATCCTTATCGTGGAGAGACGGTAAAAGCTTTTATCGTTTTAAAAGAAGGAAAATCTGTAACAGAGGAAGAATTAGATAAATATTGCCGTCAAAATTTAGCTGCATTCAAAGTGCCACGATATTATGAATTCCGTAAAGAATTACCAAAGACTGCAGTGGGTAAAATATTAAGACGTACTTTAGTGGAAGAAGAAAAACAAAAAAACTTAGAATTACAGGCTAAATAATATAGTGAAATATTGACAGAAAGTTGAATAAATTATAATATGAAAACATGAATGAATCGTCATTCATGTTTTCATATTTTTTTGGTGGTGAGCTATATGAAGCGTGATAAACCGAAGTATAAACAAATTATTGATGCTGCTGTTATTGCGATTGCAGAAAATGGCTATCATCAAGCTCAAGTTTCAAAGATTGCAAAACAAGCGGGAATTGCTGACGGTACAATTTATTTGTATTTCAAAAATAAGGAAGATATATTAATCTCGGTTTTTGAAGAAAAAATGGGTGTATTTATTGAGAATTTACAAGAAATCATCAAAAATGGAGAATCTTCAACTGAGAAACTTTCTCGAATGATTGAAAACCATTTTACGGTCCTAGCAAATGATCGCCACCTTGCAACAGTCACGCAATTAGAATTGAGACAATCGAGTAAACAATTGCGATTAAAGATTAACTCGGTATTAAAAGAGTATTTGAAGTTATTAGACGAAATATTAATTGAAGGTATGGTTAGTGGAGAATTCAATCCAAATATGGATGTTAGAATTGCTCGACAAATGGTATTTGGTACCATTGATGAAACCATTACAACTTGGGTAATGAATGAATATCGTTACGATTTAATTGCTACTGCTCCAAAAGTTACGCAGTTGTTATTAAATGGAATAAAGAATTAAAGGGTGTGGGAGAAATGGAATATTTACGTTGGAAGGTGGAAGATGCAGTTGCTATTGTTACAATTCAGCGACCACCTGCAAACGCACTATCAAGGGGATTAATTATAGAAATTAACGAGTTACTAGATGCTGTAGAAAATGATGATACAGTTCGCGTTATTGTATTACATGGTGAAGGGCGCTTCTTTTCTGCAGGGGCAGATATCAAAGAATTTACAGAAGTTGCTTCTGGAGCAGAGTTTTCTGAACTAGCAAGCAGTGGACAACAAGTATTCGAACGATTAGAAACTTTCCCAAAACCAGTTATCGCTGCGATTCATGGTGCTGCACTTGGCGGTGGTTTGGAACTGGCGATGGGTTGTCATATGCGTTTTGTTTCTGAAGATGCAAAACTTGGACTGCCTGAATTGCAACTAGGTTTAATACCAGGATTTGCGGGTACACAAAGACTACCACGTTATGTTGGGGTGGCAAAGGCAGCAGAAATGCTTTTCACAAGTGAACCAATTACTGGGGTTGAAGCAGTCCAATGGGGATTAGCAAATAAAGCTTATCCAGTTGATGAATTACTACCAAAAACGTTAGAGATTGCAAAAAAAATAGCTTTAAAGAGCCCTATCGCATTAAAAACTGCGATTCAAATGTTGCAATATAATAAATCTGAATCATTCCATGAAGGGGTAAAGGCTGAGGCTCAAAGCTTTGGTACTGTATTCGAGTCTGAAGATGCCAAAGAAGGAATTCAAGCATTTATAGAAAAAAGGCAACCATCCTTTAAAGGAAAATAATTTATAACTGGAGGTCAGTAATTATGAATATTTTTGTATTAGTAAAACGTACATTTGACACAGAAGAAAAAATTGTTATTCAAAATGGTAAAATTCAAGAAGATGGTGCTGAATTTATTATTAACCCATATGATGAATACGCGATTGAAGAAGCAATCCAAATACGCGATGCTAAGGGTGGCAAAGTAGTTGTTGTTACTATCGGTGGAGAAGATTCAGAAAAACAACTAAGAACCGCGTTGGCAATGGGTGCTGATGAAGCAGTGTTAATTAATACAGAAGATGATTTAGATGAATTAGATCAAGGGGCAGCAGCTTATATTCTAGCAGAATATTTAAAAGATAAAGATGCTGATTTAATTTTAGCTGGTAACGTTGCAATTGATGGTGGAACAGGTCAAGTTGGTCCACGCGTTGCAGATTTATTAGGAATTAACTACGTTACGACAATTACAAATTTAGAAATCGATGGAACGAACGTAAAGATTGTTCGTGATGTTGAAGGGGATTTGGAAACTATTGAAACATCTTTACCATTATTAGTAACTGCTCAACAAGGATTAAATGAGCCACGTTACCCATCTTTACCAGGGATTATGAAGGCTAAGAAAAAGCCTCTAGCAGAACTTGAATTAGATGATTTAGACATCGATGAAGATGATGTTGAGTTAAAAATTGAAACTGTGGAGATTTTCTTACCACCGCAAAAATCTGCTGGACGTATTTTAGAAGGGGAATTATCTGCACAAGTAAAAGAGCTTGTTAACTTACTTCATACTGAAGCAAAAGTAGTCTAAGAGGATAACGAAAAAGGGTAACGGAGGGATTTATATATGGCAAAGAAAGTGTTAGTGTTAGGCGAAGTACGTGAAGGGGCTTTACGAAATGTTTCTTTTGAAGCAATTGCAGCAGCACAAAAAATTGCTGATGGTGGAGAAGTTGTAGGCGCACTAATTGGCGATCAAGTTTCTCAATTAGCTGGTAGCTTAATAGAATATGGGGCAGACCGTGTTGTAGTCGTACAGCATCCACATTTAAAATCATACACTTCTGATGGCTTTAGCCAAGCGTTACTTGCTATTAAAGATGAAGTGAAACCAGATGCAATTGTACTTGGTCATACTTCTTTAGGAAAAGATTTATCACCAAAAATCGCTTCAAGATTACAAAGTGGATTAATTTCCGATGTTACTGAAATTGAAGGTACTGGTGATGATGCATTATTTATCCGTCCAATTTATTCTGGTAAAGCATTTGAAAAAGTGAAAATTAAAGATGGGATTGTTTTTGTAACAATTCGTCCAAATAACATTGCACCAATTGAACAAGATACAAACCGTGCTGGTGAAGTAGTAGAACTTTCTGTTGATATTCAAAACTTACGTACAATTATTAAAGAAGTAGTTCGTAAAGCATCGACAGGTGTAGACTTATCGGAAGCAAAAGTAATTGTTTCAGGTGGGCGTGGTGTAAAATCTGCTGATGGTTTTGAACCTTTAAAAGAGCTTGCAAACTTACTAGGTGGAGCAGTTGGTGCTTCTCGTGGTGCGTGTGATGCAGGATACTGTGACTACTCGCTTCAAATTGGTCAAACTGGTAAAGTAGTTACTCCAGATCTTTATATTGCTGCTGGTATCTCTGGGGCAATCCAACATTTAGCTGGTATGTCGAACTCGAAAGTAATCGTTGCCATTAATAAAGATCCAGAAGCTAACATTTTCAAAGTAGCTGATTATGGAATTGTTGGAGACTTATTCGAAGTGATTCCATTATTAATCGAAGAATTTAAAGCATTAAAAGTTAATTCATAATTGATTTGGTGAACTGCAATTCTTAATAGGATTGCAGTTTTTTCTAGCGTAATAAAGCTTCTTAAATTCGACATAATACTACAGTAAGCAAAATATTATTTTTTCTCTGGTAAATCATGCTATACTACATTTGATGTTAGAATAAGGAGGCTATTTATATGGCAATTACACACGCAACAGATCAAGATTTCGCTCAACAAATCGAAAAAGGTTTAGTATTAGTAGACTTCTGGGCTACATGGTGTGGACCTTGTAAAATGATCGCACCTGTTTTAGAAGAGCTTGATGCTGAAATGGGAGAAGAAGTAAAAATCGTCAAATTAGACGTTGATAATAACCAAGCAACTGCTGCTGAATATCAAGTAATGTCAATTCCGACTTTATTATTATTCAAAGATGGTCAACAAGTTGCAAAAACTGTTGGATTCCAACCAAAAGAAGCATTAGCTGAATTCATTAACAACAATAAATAATTCTACTAATCAAGGGCTGTGTCAAAAGTCAAATGACTTTTAACACAGCCTTTCTTTATTATTTGCTTTTGACCTGGATTTATTTGCTTATTTGGCTAAAATATTTGCTCTTCAAAGTAATTAATTTGCTTATCTTTTCTCTCGCTTTTGTCTTCACCTAAATTTTATAATAAAGATATCGAAAAATTAAAGGTGATAAGTATGAATGAAAACATTCAATATAAATTGGCAATCTTACCGGATGAACCTGGTTGTTATTTAATGAAAGATCGTCAAGGAACAATTATTTATGTTGGAAAAGCGAAAGTCTTAAAAAATCGTGTTCGTTCTTACTTTACCGGTACGCATGATGGAAAGACCCAACGCTTAGTTAGTGAAATCGAGGACTTTGAATATATCGTCACATCTAGTAATTTAGAAGCACTAATGTTGGAGCTAAACTTAATTAAACTGCATGATCCAAAATACAATATTATGCTAAAAGACGATAAAACTTATCCTTATATAAAGATTACAAATGAAAAATATCCGCGCATACTAACAACTCGAAAAGTTAAAAAAGACAAAGCAAAATATTTTGGGCCATATCCAAATGCATTCGCTGCCAATGAAACAAGAAAATTGTTAGACCGAATTTATCCTCTCCGAAAATGTTCAAAACTACCTGATCGAGTATGTTTATATTATCATCTCGGACAATGTTTAGCTCCTTGTGTAAAGGAAATAGAGCCAATTGTTTATGAGGAAATGATTGAAGAAATTTCTAAATTTTTAAGTGGTGGCTATGAAGAAGTTAAAGACAATCTGCAAAAGAAAATGCTAGATGCAGCAGAAAATCTGGAATTCGAACGAGCAAAAGAATACCGAGATCAAATTGCTCATATCGAAACGATTATGCAAAAGCAAAAGATTGTCTCTAAAGATTTATCCAATCGAGATGTTTTCGGCTATGCCGTTGAAAAAGGATGGATGTGTGTACAAGTATTTTTTGTACGACAAGGTAAACTAATTGAAAGAGATGTGTCAATTTTTCCAATACATCAAGATCCAGAAGAAGAATTCCTAACATTTATCGGTCGTTTTTACGACATACCTGAACATATAAAACCAAAAGAAATTTTTATTCCAAGCAATATCGATGAAACTATTTTAGAAAAATTGTTAGATGTTAAAGTAATCATTCCTAAAAGGGGACAGAAAAAGGAATTAGTGGACTTGGCGATGAAAAACGCACAAATTGCTTTACATGAAAAATTTCAGCTAATTGAACGACAAGAAGAACGTACTGTAGGCGCATGTGAGGAATTAGGTTTAGCCATGAATATTGCACCACCACTTAGAATTGAAGCCTTTGATAATAGTCACATGCATGGAGCCGATGCAGTATCCGCAATGGTTGTATTTATAGACGGAAAACCTGCTAAAAAGGAATACCGAAAATATAAACTTCGAGAAGCGGCAAAACACGATGATTATGGTGCAATGCAGGAAGTAATTCGCCGTAGATACACGAGAGTTTTAAAAGAAAATTTACCTTTACCAGATTTAATCATCATCGATGGTGGAAAAGGGCAAATGGAAGTTGCTAGAGAAGTAGTGGAGGATGAACTCGGACTTTACATACCGATTGCTGGTTTGGCAAAGGATGAAAAACATAACACCTCCCAGCTACTATTCGGTGATCCACCTGTTCCAATTGAAATGAAACGAACAAGCGATGGCTTCTACTTACTCCAAAGAATTCAGGATGAAGTACACCGTTTTGCAATTACGTTTTTACGTCAACAACATCAAACGAATGCAATACAATCAGTCTTAGATCAAATTGAAGGAATAGGACCAAAACGAAAGCAACAATTATTAAAACATTTTGGATCAATCAAAAAAATAAAAGAATCTACTGTGGAACAATTAATGGAAGCAAACATACCTAGTAAAACTGCCAATGCAATATACCAATATTTCCATAAAGATACATTGCCAAAGGAATAATTGTATGATATTGTAAGCACAAGAAAATTTAATAGAATGGTAGAGGTGCAAGGTTCAATAGTAACTTGTTGAAGGATGAACAATTCCAATGAAGACTTGCGAAAGGGTAACTTGCCGAAGCGGTGAACAAATTGTTCGGTTTACTTGCTGGTTTTGCATTGAATAAATGTAAGACTGTCAGAATCTAAAAATGATTCTGGAGGGCTATCTCAGTTCATATACTTTCTTGCATTATGTATGGTGGGGCAGCTTTTCACGATAAGTGAGAGGTTGCCCTTTTTTATAGAAAACCAATTAAGTTCTTCGTATAAAGGAGAGGGTACAAATGGTTAGCATCGTAATAAAAATTGATAGCACCTCACTATCATCAACTGAAAAAATAGAACAAATCGCAAAACGAATTATTGATGAAAAGAAAAGAGGACGCAATGTAATTGTGGTCGTTCCAAATATGGAGTTATTGGAAGATAAAAATTATCAAATTGTAAATCTCCTATCAGACAAACCATCAAAACGAGAGTTGCATGTAATTGAATCGACCAACGCACAAATTGCTAGTAGCCTTTTAGCAATCGCAATACAGAAAAAAGGATTTAAAGCTATTTCATTAACAGGATGGCAAGCGGGGATTGAAACAATTGAAAACAATGATAGTGTTCTAATAAACAATATCAATGGTGAACGAATTATTGACCGCCTCAAAAAAGGAGAAATCGTTATTGTTGCAGGCTCACAAGGTGTTGATAACAGGAATAATATCTTAACACTTGGTGATGGCGGGGCAGATACAACTGCAGTAGCGATTGGAGTTGCGCTAAAGGCTGAGCATATTGAAATCTTTACTGCTCAAGATGGAATTTATACAGCAGATCCAGCAGTTGTAAAAGGTGCAAGAAGGTTAAAACAAATCACTTATGATGAAATGTTAGAATTAGCACATTTAGGTTCTCAAACTGTACATCCAAGAGCAGTTGAATTAGCAAAAATTTATGAAATACCATTAGTAGTTCGTTCAAGTACGGAAGCTCAAGGAACATTGATTAAAGGAGAGGTTGACATGGAAAAAAACCTAGTTGTTAGAGGCGTTGCATATGAGGCAGAAATTATTCGTTTAACGGTAGGATACGATTCGTATGAAAATTCTTCGTTAGCAAATATTTTTTCAACTCTAGCCAATAACAATATCGATGTCGACATTATTGTACAAGCAGTAATAGATGGAGTAAAACCGACTGTTTCCTTCTCTATAGATAAAGAGGATTTTGCTGAAGCAATTAAAGTACTTGAAAAAAATAAACCGGAATTAGGATTTAGCTTTGCGGATTTTGAAGTTGGGTTATCAAAAGTCTCAATCGTTGGGGCAGGCATGGTTTCAAATCCTGGAGTAGCTGCTCGTATGTTTGATCGATTACGTAAGGAAAATATTCTAGTAAAAATGGTAAGTACATCAGAAATAAAAGTATCAGTTGTCGTACCACAAGATGATATGGTTAAAGCAGCAAATGCTTTACACGATGAATTTAATTTAATAGAGGAAATTGTAAAGTAGAAATAAAAAGGTGTTTTCGATTTTCGAAAACACCTTTTCTTCTATATTAATATGGAAGAAATTTATTCTTAACCTATTTTTTCCTTGTTGTCCCATTTTACTGTAAATACAATTTGATTTTGTTTTTCTCTTTTTTCATCATAGCATTCCGTAATACAGCCTTGAATTGATTGTATCTGTTCAGCAATAAAACCTGCTTCTAGTCGGAATGTTCGATTTTCTAAGTTAAACAAATCTGCTTCATTTGACAAAGTGAGGATATAACCATCTTTTTCTTCCTTTTCAACTAAGAGAGTACCCCATCCTGCATCCTGAAAGAATGAGGTAATGAGTTGAAGATCAGTACATGGAAATTTACGTGCTAAATCTTTTCCAGCCCAGTAGAGAACATCCTTTTCATGTTTTCCCAAAATAGTAGGAAGTATGTAATCTCTAATAATTTCGTAACCAAATGCAGGAACTGTTTTATCGTGAATTGATGTCATCTAAAATTCCTTCTTTCATGAATTTAATTATTTTTTTAGGGTATTTTAGGAAAAGTAAGTTTTTTTCAGAATATTTATGGCTTGTCTTAGAAAAAATATTCCATTTTCGGTCGATTAAAAAATTCCAAGTAACCTTGACGGTGTTGGTTTCTGAGAGTACAATGGACATGTCATAATATTGTACCATGATGAAATACACAGTCAATGATTGAACGTTTACAAAATAGTGACGTTATATTGGCTACTGTATTTAAAGTACTAAGGGGGGTAACAGTCTTGTCGAAAAATCGAGAGTTCTACTGGCGACGCTTACATTCACTACTAGGTATTATTCCTGTAGGTCTGTTCTTAGTGTTCCACTTATCGCTGAACTTCACTGCTACGGGTGGTGAAGAAAACTACAACAATGCTACAGGAATGATGGACTTAATTCCACACTGGCTATTGTTAATTGTTGAATGGGTAGTAATCTACATACCAATTTTATTCCATGGTCTGTATGGTATCTTTATTGCCTTTACTGCCACACACAACGTGAAACGCTTCGGTACATTCCGTAACTGGATGTTCGCAATTCAACGTTTCACAGGAGTATTCCTTGTTATTTTCATCGCTTGGCACATTTTCCAAACTCGTGTTCAAAAAGCGCTAGGTGCTGAAGTTGAATTCAGTATGATGGAAGAAATCGTTGCTAATCCATGGATGTTAGCATTCTACATCGTGGGTATTGTATCAGCTACTTTCCACTTATCTAACGGTATTTGGGCATTCTTAGTAAGCTGGGGTATTACTCAATCACCGAAATCTCAAAAAGTGGCTTCATATGTTACAATGGTATTCTTCGTACTATTAAGTATCGTTGGGGTTGCTGCAATTTTAGCATTCGTGTAATTACAAAATAGAACATCAGATAGTTCTTAGCAAAAATGAGGAGTGAGGAATAATCATGGCGAAAAGCAAAATCATCGTCGTAGGTGGCGGTTTAGCCGGCTTAATGGCTACGATGAAAGCTGCTGAAGAAGGCACTGAAGTTGAATTATTCTCATTAGTACCCGTTAAACGTTCACACTCTGTTTGTGCGCAAGGCGGTATTAATGGTGCAGTAAATACAAAAGGTGAAGGGGATTCTCCATGGATCCACTTTGATGATACAGTTTATGGTGGGGACTTCTTAGCGAACCAACCACCAGTAAAAGCAATGTGTGATGCTGCTCCTGGTATCATTCATTTATTCGACCGTATGGGAGTTATGTTCAACCGTACTCCAGAAGGTTTAATTGACTTCCGTCGTTTCGGTGGTACATTAATGCACCGTACAGCATTCTCTGGTGCAACAACTGGTCAACAATTATTATACGCACTTGATGAGCAAGTTCGTCGTTATGAAGTTGATGGTTTAGTTACGAAATACGAACACTGGGAGTTCCTTGGAGTTGTATTAGACGACGAAGGTCACTGCCGTGGTATCGTTGCTCAAAACATGCAAACTGAAGAAATCCAAGCATTCCGTTCTGATGCTGTTATTATGGCAACTGGTGGTCCTGGTATTATCTTCGGTAAATCTACAAACTCAATTATTAATACTGGTTCTGCAGCATCAATTGTTTACCAACAAGGTGCTTCATATGCAAACGGTGAAATGATTCAAATTCACCCAACAGCGATTCCTGGGGACGACAAAAACCGTCTAATGTCAGAATCTGCTCGTGGTGAAGGTGGACGAGTTTGGACTTATAAAGACGGCAAGCCTTGGTACTTCTTAGAAGAAAAATACCCAGCTTACGGTAACTTAGTACCTCGTGACATCGCAACACGTGAAATTTTTGATGTTTGTGTAAACCAAAAATTAGGTGTTAACGGTGAAAACGTAGTATATCTTGACCTTTCTCATAAAGATCCACATGAATTAGATATTAAACTAGGTGGTATCATCGAAATCTATGAAAAATTCGTAGGTGATGACCCACGTAAATTACCAATGAAAATCTTCCCAGCAGTTCACTACTCTATGGGTGGTTTATGGGTAGATTATGATCAAATGACTGAAATTCCTGGTCTATTTGCAGCTGGTGAATGTGATTACTCACAACATGGTGCAAACCGTCTTGGAGCTAACTCATTATTATCTGCAATCTACGGTGGTAGCGTAGCTGGACCAAACGCAGTTAAATATGTAAAAGGCTTAAAGAAACACGCTGAAGATCTTCCACAATCTCTATACGATGCTCGCGTTAAAGAAGAGCAAGCGAAATGGGATGCTATCCTTAAAATGGATGGAACTGAAAACGCATACTTACTGCATAAAGAACTTGGTGAGTTAATGACAGATAACGTAACAGTTGTACGTTATAACGATCGTCTAGAAGCTACTTACAACAAACTTACTGAAATGTTACAACGTTGGGAAAACATTAATATCAACGATACGCAAAAATGGAGTAACCAAGGTGCTCACTTTACTCGTCAGTTGAAAAATATGTTATACCTAGCACGTGTTATTACTAAAGGGGCACTTTTACGTAACGAATCTCGTGGAGCTCACTATAAACCAGACTTCCCTGAGCGTGACGATGAAAACTTCTTAAAAACAACTATGGCTAAATTCAATCCTAAAACAGGAGAACCAGAAATTAGCTATCAAGAAGTAGACGTTTCACTTATTCCTCCACGTAAACGTGACTACTCTTCAAACTAATAAGGAGGTCATTAATCATGACAACAGCCGTAGAAACTACTGGCAGAACGGTTAAACTCGAAATCCAACGTCAAGACAATCCAAATGGATCTACACGTTGGGAAAAATTCGAAGTACCGTACCGTCCTGGTATGAACGTTATCTCAGCTTTAATGTATATTCAACAAAATCCTGTTACAGCTGAGGGACAAAAAACTTCCCCTGTAACTTGGGACAGTAACTGTCTTGAAGAAGTATGTGGAGCTTGTTCAATGGTAATTAATGGTCGTCCACGTCAATCATGTTCTACATTAATCGATCAATTAGAACAACCAATCCGTCTTGAACCTATGAGAACTTTCCCAGTGGTTCGTGACTTACAAGTTGACCGTAGCCGTATGTTTAACGCACTTAAAAAAGTTAAAGCATGGGTTCCTATCGATGGAAGTTATGATTTAGGCGAAGGTCCACGTTTACCAGAACGTAAACGTCAATGGGCTTATGAATTATCTAAATGTATGACTTGTGGTGTATGTATGGAAGCTTGTCCAAACGTATCTGAAAAATCTTCATTTATCGGACCTGCACCATTATCACAAGTACGTCTATTCAACACACACCCAACTGGTGCTATGAATAAGGACGAGCGTTTAGAAGCAATTATGGGTGATGGTGGCCTTGCAAACTGTGGTAACTCTCAAAACTGTGTTGCTGCATGTCCAAAAGGTATTCCATTAACTACTTCAATTGCATCACTTAACCGTTCTACAACTGTACAAATGTTCCGTAACTTCTTCGGTTCAGATCATATGGTTGACTAATATATTGATATAATATAGTGATTCAAACTTTTAAGGGTATCTAAGTCATTTAATGTGACATTTAGATACCTTTTTTTATTGCTTGCATAATATAGATAGAAGTCACAAAGGAATTAACACCATTCAATAAAAAGATGTCTCAAAAAGATGGATCACATTGTATTTGCTTTCGAAAACTATAAAACTTCTGATATAATACAATGAACCATTATTCATTTTTAATGGGGATTAAGGTGATTATTGGAAGGGGTTTTAGCATGAGAGCAAATTATATTCACGATCTGAAAACATGGGAAGAAGAATTTGAATTTTTTACTGAAGTAAAAGTTAGATTTTCTGAAACTGATATGTTTGGACATTTGAACAATACGGTGCCATTTGCATACTTTGAATTTGCCCGTATTGAATATTTAAAACATCTTGGTTTCATGACGAATTGGACGACAGAACAAATAACAAAAATTCCAGTTGTGGCTAACTTACAATGTGATTATTTAAAACAAGTGTACTTCGATGAAACTCTTCGAATCTATGTAAAGGCGGCTCATATTGGAACTACCTCAATCGATCTTCACTATTTAGCTAAAAATGAAAATGACGAAATCTGTTTTACTGGTAGGGGTACAATAGTACAGATTGATAAAAATACCGGTAAAGCAACACCATGGAATGAAAAAGAAAAACAGATATTGCATGGGAAATAGTGAAAATGCCCTCACAGCCTTTCATCTCTTGACATACTTTACATAGAAGAGGAGATAGGAGGGTGTTGCCTTATGAATAGCCCGCAGCATCGTTCACTTTTGACGAAAAGGGAGCGGGAAATATTCCAGTTATTAATACTAGATTATTCCACAAAGGATATTTCGCAAAAGTTGGGCATAAGCGAAAAAACGGTGCGTAATCATATTTCAAACACGATTCAAAAACTGGGCGTATCCAGCAGATCACAAGCCTTAATTGAATTGTTAAGGCTAGATGAATTATCGCTACATTGAATGGATGCTTGCTATTTCATAAAAAACACTTCAAAATAGAATTGACACCAAAAAGCAGAAGTCTGTTATGAACTATAATTCGGATGATGCTATACAAGGATTGATTCTTGAGGAGTGGATGCACTAAATGAGTGATATTGAAAAGCATAGCAAAGATACAGTAGCTTTTTTAGAAAAAGAACTTCGTTATACATCTCATTTGATAAAACAAAAAGGAAGAGAAATTTTAAGTGATTTTACGATTACTCCTCCACAGTTTATTGCGCTTCAATGGTTACACGAATCGGGCGATATGACAATTGGGGAATTATCGAATAAAATGTATTTAGCTTTCAGTACGACAACCGACTTGGTTGATCGTATGGAAAAAAATGAATTAGTTGTGCGTATTCGGGATGAACAAGACCGTCGTGTTGTACACATTCATTTGTTAAAAGAAGGCGAACGAATAATTGAGGAAGTAATTAAAAAACGACAAAATTACCTCCACGAATTATTAGTGGATTTTGATAAAGAAGAAGTAGAAACATTATCAAAATTATTACACAAACTACATTTACAAATGGAAGAGGATTGAGGCGGTTTTAGTGAATGCCCCGATAGGCGTTATTGATTCAGGTGTTGGCGGTTTAACAGTCGCTAAACAAATAATAAATGTTTTACCTAATGAAACAATTTATTATATAGGTGATACTGCAAGGTGTCCGTATGGGCCTAGAAATCGACATGAAGTATTAAAATTTACATGGCAAATGGCGAATGCATTAGTGAAAATGAACATTAAAATGTTAGTCATCGCATGTAATACAGCAACGGCAGTAGCATTAGAAAGTTTACAAAAACACTTGTCGATTCCCGTTATCGGTGTAATTAATGCTGGTGCACGTGCTGCAGAGAAAAAAACAAAGAAAAACGAAATAGTTGTTCTTGCAACAGAAGGAACAATTAAAAGTGGAGCATATGAAAATGCGCTGCTTTCTTTAAGTACGAAGGCGAAAATAATTCCTCTTGCATGTCCAACATTCGTTCCATTAGTGGAGAGTGGAGAATATGAGGGACAATTTGCATTCGACCTTGTAGCAAAAGGATTAAAACCGCTCAAGAACAAAAAGTTTGATACAGTTATTTTAGGTTGTACACATTATCCAATTATCCAACATCATATTGAGAAAGTAGTAGGATCTGATGTATTTGTACTATCTTCTGCAGAGGAAACAGCAAAAGAAGTGAAAGAGCTACTAGCCTATGAGCAAAAGTTAAACACAAGTAGTGAAGAACCACATCACATTTTTTATGCAACTGGTTCCGTTCCTATTTTTCGAACAATTGCTGAAAACTGGCTATCAATAAATGATTTGGATATTCGACGTATAAAACTATAATGTGCAGGTATTCAAACAAGGCAGTCGTTTGAATACCTGTTTTACTTTTGCGTACTAGCACAGTAATATAGGAAATTTTAGCAAATTCAAAGATACCTATCGTATGAGCGTGGTACGGAAAAATATTTTGTGATAAGATTGACGCGAGTAACAAGGAGGACTTTTATGACAAGACATGATGGACGAGCTATAGAACAATTAAGACCAGTACAAATGGAGACAAACTATTTAATGCATCCAGAAGGTTCTGTATTAATTCAAGTAGGGAATACAAAAGTAATTTGTACAGCGACAATTGAAGATAGAGTTCCAGGCTTTTTACGAGGTCAAGGAAAAGGCTGGATTACAGCAGAGTATTCAATGTTACCTAGAGCAACAGCAGAACGCACTCAACGCGATGCTTCACGAGGTAAAATAAATGGTCGTACTATGGAAATTCAACGTTTAATTGGACGAGCATTACGTGCAATCGTGGATTTAGAATCATTAGGAGAGAAAACTGTTTGGATTGATTGTGACGTAATTCAAGCAGATGGTGGTACACGTACTGCATCGATTACAGGTGCCTTTGTTGCATTAACACAAGCATTAGTGAAATACAATGAAGTAAAACCTTTTACTAAGTTTCCTATTGTAGATTTTTTAGCTGCAACAAGTGTTGGAATTCTTGAAGAAATAGGCCCAGTTGTCGATTTAAACTATGTAGAAGATGTGGCTGCAGCGGTTGATATGAACCTTGTCATGACAGGGGATGGCCGTTTTGTAGAAATCCAAGGTACAGGAGAAGAAGCAACATTTTCCCGCGATGAGTTAAACACATTGCTATCCTTAGGGGAAAAGGGCATTCAAGAACTAATTGCTATCCAAAAGGAAGTACTGGGAGAAGCAGCAAATCTTGTACGGTCTATGAAGGAGGAAGCTTAAATGAAACAAGTGGTTATCGCAACAAAAAACAAAGGGAAAGCAAAAGATTTTGAAGCATTGTTTATTCCTCTAGGTTATGAAGTAGTAACGATGTTTGATGTCGCACCAGATATGGAGATTGAAGAGACTGGTACGACATTTGAAGAAAATGCTATACTAAAGGCTGAAACGCTAGCTAATGCCCTTGGGAAACTTGTCATTGCAGATGACAGTGGATTAGCAATTGATGCATTAGGGGGCGAACCAGGCGTTTATTCAGCACGTTATGCAGGAGATCATGACGATGAAGCGAATATAGTAAAGGTACTTGAAAAATTGCAAGGCGTTGAAGATAAAGAGCGTACTGCGCGTTTCTGTTGTGCTTTAGCGATAGCTGGTCCAGAAATCGAGACATATACTATATTTGGAACTTGTGAAGGGGTAATTCTTCATGAGAAGAGAGGAACTAATGGCTTTGGATATGATCCAATTTTCTTCGTTCCAGAACTAGACCGCTCTATGGCAGAGTTATCTCCTGAAGAAAAAGGGGCTATTTCACACCGAGGCAATGCAATTCGTAAGTTAGCGGATAAATTACCTACGTTACTGAAATAATCACTTTCTGTAATATGTAAGAGGGGGGATGGGTGTTGAAACTTTTAGTCATGAGTGATACCCATGGAGATGCTGAAGTAATTAAACGTGTACGCGACCAACATAAGAATGTGGATGCAATCATACATTGCGGTGATAGCGAATTACCCTTTGATCACCCATATTTAGAAAATGTAAAAAAAGTGCGCGGTAATTGTGATCATGATACACGATTTCCAGAAGAAGAAGTGTTTGAAATCGGTGGCTTAACGATTTTTGTCGCTCATGGTCATTTATTAAATGTAAAATCAACTACAATGAATTTATTATATCGATCAAAAGAAGTGGGTGCAGATGTTGCCTTTTTTGGCCACTCCCATCTATTAGGTGCAGAACTTGTAGATAATGTGTTATTTGTAAACCCTGGAAGCTTACTGAAACCCCGAGGCATTGCTGATAAAAGTTATGTAGTAGTGGATTTTGAATCTGGAAAGTGGACCGTAACGGGGTATACAGATAAAGGTAATGAGTTATTTACAAAGGTGTTTGAATTGGAAGAATAGAATAAAAAAACAAAGAAAATTTTTCTTAAAATGTTTATTTAAGTTGTTGACATTTCATCTAGGTCTGCTATAATAAATATTGTCCTTAAGGAAATCACTCCTTAAGTGATAATGTCTCAGTAGCTCAGCTGGATAGAGCATACGCCTTCTAAGCGTACGGTCGGGGGTTCGAATCCCTCCTGGGACGTACTAATATTACGAAGAGAACTCTTGTATAACAAGAGTTCTCTTTTTTTCTTTGCACCAAAGAAAGCGCGTTAGAAAATCGCTCTAATTTCAAGAAATGCGACAGATTTATTGATTCTTTGAATATTAATTATATACTTAAGTAATGGCAGTTAATAACTATATGATATTGGATTGTTATGGTACTGGAGTATACTCAAATGATTATGGTTCAACAATAACTTTAATTTTAATAAAGTAATAGCTGCTGTTCTAAAAAAGGTGGTATAAACTGTGAAAGAAAAACAATACATATATGTACATCCAGATGGTAAACATTTGATTTGTACCTTCGATAAACCGGATAAAATTCTACATGCACCAACACTTATAGAAGCGATGGAAATTTCACCAAACTACATTGCATATGCTAGAAAAGGTGCAACACTAGTATTCAGGGATATGACTATTAAAATTAAAAGTAACCCAAAACATCATATTAAAGATGAAGCACTTTCTGAAGCAATGCATGAGGCTGGTCTACTTAATACTGCTGAAAAAGCTTTTGAAGAATGGCATAGATTGTTAGAGAAACTGAATGAAAAAGAAAGAATAAAATTTATTCGAATGGTTTACAGTGAAAAGTTTAATGCAGGGGAACCAATTGATAATATTGATGTATTAAATGATTAATGTGAGATATACACATATCAGTTTTTCATAAAAAAGCCAGTTAAAATTTACAATTGAGTAAACTTTAACCGGCTTTTTATTTACAGTGTTGTATTTTGTCCTAATTATTTGCGTACCATTGTATCAACAAGAGGCATTACTACAACAATAACTGCAACTGTTACAACTGTAAGAGCTTGTAAAATTCCTACTGCTACTTGATCAAACATTATTATTCTCCTTTACAACTAAAATTTCTCTTATATTCTATTAATTATCCATCTTCCTATGAAAAAGTCAAATAGAAACAGTGGATTTCATTTTAACCTGTCCTCTAGTTAAGGTAAAAGTAATTTAATAACAGGTAATAGGAACAAAAAGGGATTTTAAGAAGCTTGAGTAAATTCTGACTTTTAAGAGGAATGAGGCAGGCATGATATAATAAGTGAGGTTTATAGGTTTTGCTAACAGTTTTTTACTTAGAGTTTGATTTGAATTTCTAGAGTTTGTGGGCTTGGATTTTTATCTTATACGATATTCAACTAAAGGACACATCTCCGTAGTAATCAAACAACTATGTAAACCATCCAAGAATTTTAGAAAAAGAAAAAATAGGAGAGTCCTAAATGAAAAAGAAATTAAATTATTTATTCTTGCTATTGTTGAGCATTTTTATGGTTGGTTGTACCAACGTAGAAGATGTATCCATTACTGATGAAGAAACAGTTCAGCAAGAAGAAAACACTGTAAATACAAGTAATAATAATGAAAACGATGAAATTGTCACTACAGTTGTAGATGAACCGGTAGAAAAAGAGACTTCAACCCAATCAAAGGATGAACTGTTTTCAGGTCATAAACTGATTGAAGTTGATGGTGGTGATTTGTCTGGTTATCGTGAACCAAATGTTGTCGTTGATATTGGTTTTGGTGACCGTGAATATTGGGCTTTTACCAATGAGTACGGACAACTAGTACGTGTTATTGCTGATGAAATTATTTTACAGGATGATCGTAACGAACCAGTTTTGTCTTCAGGAAGATATTATGCTGACGAGGCAAAAGTTCCTGGTGTTGAAAGCCCAGTTTTAGATGAAGGGCATATTATTGCTGATTCACTAGGTGGGGTATCAAATGCATATAATATTACCCCTCAAGACAGTACGCTCAACCGACATGGTGATCAAGCTTATATGGAGGATGCGATTCGTAAAGCTGGTGGGGCCACTAATTTCGAAGCGATTATTACATATCCAAATACGAAAACGCAGATTCCTTCCAGTTATAAATATACATATACGATAAAAGGTAAAAAAGTAGTTGATACATTTGATAATGTGAACCCTGATGAAGTAAACAAATCACTTGGTTTAACTGGTAATAAATCTTCTAAATCATCTAGTTCAAAAAATAAAGGTGATATTTCTACTATTGATACAAACGGGGATGGACAGGTGACGATTAAAGAGGCAAAAGCAGCTGGTTTCAGTATGCCAATTACGAGTGATCACTGGTTATACCAATACATGCGAGATAATGATCATGACGGTATGGTAGGCGAGTAAGCGTCAAGAAATTTAAGGAATGATTAAATCTTTATAATTCTTAGAGAAAAATCGTTTCTAAATAATCACTAGAACATAGATGATTCTGCAAGTATTGTAGAATTGTCTATGTTTATTTTTATTATAATCTAGCAAATGTCGGTTTTTTCAGATGACAGTTCAAATTAAAATCCTAATCATGCCAAAACCTAAGAAAAGTAACCATCCCCCAATCTTTTGAATAATATGAGTCGATTGAATTTCTTAGGGGAGGTAAATTTAGTATGTATTACGGATATCAAAATCCGATGTATTTACAGAATAACCAAAGAATTTCTGTACAACAAGCTCAGCAAATTGCTCTTAGTAGAGTGCCAGGACAAATCGTACATGTGGATCTAGATATGGATAACGGTGTATTAAAATATGAAGTTTACGTTTTAACAATGCAAAATAAAATGTATGAAGTTAAAATCAATGCCAGAACTGGTCGAATTATTAAAGTAGAGCAAGAAAATGATGATGATATGTATGATTTTGATTAAGGTAAATATTCAATAAAAAGTCTTTCCTCAATAAAAGGGTGCTTAACTTTACTAAAGATAAGCACCTATTTTAATTCAAAATACAACTTACGTTGATTGCGTCTAGGGAGTGTATTGTTAAGTATATACATAATTTTCGATCCAGTAATTTATAACCACATAATATATTAATAAAAGTTTTTTATTAAATTTCTAATAGGACATCGAAGTTGATTTGTAATATAATGTAGAAGTAGGTATTATTATCTTAATTTTCACATATTTTTGATTAAGTCGTATTTAAAAACGCAATTAAGTTTCCAATCCTTGCTTCAATCAAATCTGTTTTTTCCTCTTCAAATTACCTTTTGTTTTACAGAAAATTTCTTCAATAACATTGATAATCTTTACTTCAAGTAAATCTCTCGCAAAAGTATTATGGGCACTAATTGTCAAAGTATTTGCGTTTAAGTTCAGGTTGTTGGTTTGAACGATATTTCGTAACTTGGCTTTGAAAATTTTTCGCTAATCTTTTGTTAGAAGAGCTCCCAAGAGAATTCCATCATAAGACAACTCATTAAATGTCATCCCAATTTATTGAAAACATCTGGCTCTTAAAGCACAAATATTTGTATCCATTATTAGGGTTCTGTAAAATTAAACGAATTCCACTATTTGCAAAGTTAAAACTATTATTATTAGGTAAATGATAGTTTAGGGATGTTTAGGGTATTCAAAAAATATCTTCGAGTAAAGGATGATAGGATGAAATGGGATACTCCAGAAAAATTAAAATCATTACTATACGAACTTGTACGTTGGGAAAGTCAAACATTAACTAAAGGCGAACAGGAATTTACACAAAAGTTATTTGCGAAATTTCAATTGTTACCGTATTTCAATACAAATCAACACTTTTTACAAACCGTTGATGTTGAAGGTGGAAGACAAGTGCTTTCTGCGTTATATAAGCATCCAAACGCAAAAAAGACCGTGGTGCTCATTAGTCATTTTGATACGGTTCAAATTGAAGAATATGGTGCGCTTATGCCGCTTGCCACAGAACCTGAAATGATTACGCAAGCTTTTCATGAAGCAAAGTGGATGTTAAATGAGCAGGCACAAAAGGATCTTGAATCCGGTGACTACTTATTCGGTCGTGGTGTAATGGATATGAAAATGGGGCTTGCCCTTCATATGCAAGCTTTAGAACGTGCAATTGAAGAAGAGTGGGCATTAAATTTATTATTAGTTACAGTACCAGACGAAGAAGTAAGTTCAGCTGGTATGCGTGTCGCTGTAAAACATATTGCAGAAGTTACTGAAAATTATAATTTGGAGATTAGTCTATTCTTAAATAGCGAACCTTCCTTTTCCCAAGGACCATATGATACAAATGAATATTTATATACTGGTTCAATTGGGAAAGTAATGCCGGCAGCGTTATTCTACGGAAAGGAAACCCATGTAGGTGAGCCGTTGAAGGGGATAAGTGCACCTTTTATGAGCGCTTATTTGGAAATTGAAATGGAATGGAACGATACATTTTGCGAAACAGTTTACGGTGAAACAACCCCTCTTCCGGTAGCCTTAAAATTACAAGATTTAAAAGATCAATATTCTACCCAAACACCGTATCGAGCAGTGGCGATGTACAATGTCTTTTTAATGAAGAGAAGCGCGGCTGAAATTTTTGATATGTTTGAAGAAGTAACAAAAAAGGCAATGCAAAAATGTCAAGCGCGGTATGATGAAGTTTGTGCAAATATGAAAATTAGTCCTATAGGAAAAATTCGAACAATTCGTTATAGTGAACTTTTGGATTACGCAACAAACAAACTAGGGAAGCCACATATTGAACAACTAATACATGAGGTATTGGCATTGCCGAATTTAGATGAGCGTGACCAATCCTTTGCTATTGCAGATAGATTAATGATTCAATGTCAGGAGTTAGCACCAGCAGTTGTCGTGTTATTTGCACCACCATTTTATCCAGCAGTGAATTCAAGTGATCATCCACTAGTGAAAAAAGCCATTGATGTAGTATTAAAAGCATCAGAACAATATAATATTCCACTACAACAAGTACATTATTTTAATGGAATATGCGATTTAAGTTATTGTCAGCTAATGGATGATAATGGTTGGATTGCCTATGAAGAAAATACCCCTGTGTGGAATCGAACTTATGATATCCCATTTGAACAAATTGCAAAATTTAATGCTCCTGTTATGAATTTAGGTCCATATGGAAAGGACGCACACCAGGTTTCGGAGCGGTTAAGAATTAACAGTGGATTTTATGAAATGCCAGATTTAATTAATCAGTTATTGCGATTTGTAGAGAATCAATAAATTAGTAAAAGTGAGAACCCTTTCCTCTAATCATTCGTTTAATAGAGGTAAGAGGTGAGTGTATGAAATTTTGGATTGGTGGGGGAATTGTATTTCTATTATTAATTGGAAGTGGCTACACATGGCTGGGAGAAAAGATAGAGAAGGGCAAAACACCTGTTGCAGATGGTTCTAATGATTATTTAATAATTTTAGGTGCAAAAATTAAGCCAAATGGGGATCCCTCGCTATCATTAAAAAATCGTTTAGATGTAGCGATTGATTATTTGCAAAATCATAAGCATGTGCAAGTAATTGTTTCTGGTGGACAGGGAATCGATGAACCAGCAACAGAAGCATCTGTAATGGCACAATATTTAATCGATGCAGGAATTGACCCATTAAGAATACAAATGGAAGAAAAATCAACTTCAACTTATGAGAACTTATTATTTTCAAAAGACTTTTTACCAGAAGGAGTTAAAACTATTACGATTGTTTCGAATGATTACCATTTAGCAAGAGCGAAATTTTTAGCAAATGTTGTTGGTTTAGAAGCGGATGTATTAGCTGCAAAAACGCCTCGAAGTGTTGCGGTAAAATCTCATATTCGAGAACGGTTAGCATTATTAAAGACTTATATAATGGGTAAATAAAAAATCTTCCTCTTTCTTTTAAATTAGAAATAGGAAGATTTTATTTTTATTTTGAAATGATTTTCTCAATATCTTGAATTAGTTCAATGCATGCTTCTTTTGTTGTAGCCCAAGAAGTAACAAAGCGGATAGCAATTTTATCTTCTACTTCTCCCCATATTTCAAAATCATAAAGTTCTTTTAATTCCTCAACTTGATCTTTACTAAATATAGGGAAAATTTGATTTGTAGGTGATTCACTAAGTAAAGGTACGCCTAAAGTTTTAAGTTCATTACTTAAAAAATATGCAAGTTCGTTTTCATGTTTTCCCATTTCAAAATATAGATTATCTTGGAATGCACGTTCAAACTGAATGCCAATTGCAAATCCTTTTGCCAACATAGCAGTTTTATTTTTTATATGATGACGGAAATAAGGTTTAAATTGATCGTTAAAAATGACTATGGCTTCTCCACTCATCAATCCGATTTTTGTTCCACCAATATACATAACATCACATAGATCTTTTAACAAGTGAAACTCGACATCACTTGCTGCTAAACCACTTGAAAGACGAGCGCCGTCTATATATAAATAAAGATTATTTTCTTTACAGCAATCATATAAAGCTTTTAACTCTGAAACACTATATACAGTTCCAACTTCAGTAGATAGTGATATATAAACCATCCCGATTTTCACCATATGTTCATCTGTGTGAGTTTTCAGTGCATTGATGATATCAATCGGATATAATTTTCCATCTTGCCCTGGAACTGTATAGACTTTATGGCCAGTTGCTTCAATGGCCCCTGTTTCATGTACATTAATATGTCCAGATTCACAACTTAGTACCGCTTCATATGGTCGTAATATGTATGATATTACCGTTGCATTTGCTTGTGTTCCACCTGTAACAAAATGAATATCGCAATTATTCGTTTCCAATTTTTCTTGAATTAGCTTTTTCGCATTTTCACTATGTTTATCTAAGCCATATCCATTATTTTGTTCCTTTTGAGCTGCTATAAGAGCTTCAAAAATTTCGGGATGACATAATTCGCTATAATCGTTACGAAAACTATATTTCATTCTATTTTACCTCATTTTCTCTATATATGTATTTCATAGTATATCACTTCATTTTTCAACTGAATATCTTAACCTTTCAATGACGGTGTGACATAAATTTTACTAAAGTAACCAAACTAACAGCAAAGAAGGAGGAAAACGCATTGGCACAGGTAAATTTAAATAGTAAAGTGTTATCTATTTTAGAAAATAAAATTAAACTCATACAAAACGAAAAAGGTGCCATTTATTTAGTTGGTCCAGTAAACTTACCAGTTAATTTATATGGAAATACAGTTATTTTTCAGTGGTATTGTTGGTTAAATTGCGAAGAAGTGACGGAAGATTTTCAAAAGATTATTGATAAATTGTCTTCAGTAAATTTAGCAGAACGGCAGCAATCAAGTGTACTAGTTTATGGAGACTTTAAAAATGGGGAAGATGCAATTATTCGGTTGCATTCCATTTGTCATACCGGCGATATTTTTGGTAGTAAACGATGTGATTGTGGATACCAATTAAAAGAATCAATGAAAATGATTGTAGAACATGGAACGGGAGCATTGTTCTATTTAGCAAATCATGAAGGAAGAGGGATCGGACTATTTAGTAAAGCGATGGCTTATATTTTACAAGAAAATGGCTATGATACAGTGGATGCAAATCATATGTTAGGGTTTGTGAATGATTCACGAAATTACGATGATGCAATTCGTGTTTTACGAGCGTTAAGGATTAAACCAGTTACACTAATTACAAATAACCCTAAAAAAATAGAAGCATTACAAGCATCTGGGCTCCCTGTAGCAGGAAGGAAGCAATTGTGGGGCGATATTTCTGAACATAATAAAAATTACTTAAAAACAAAAATCAATCGATCTGGACATTTAAATGAAGATGGGACATGTTGTAATGATTGATTAATAAATAAAAGCCCTTCCAAATTTAAGGAAGGGTTTTTAGAAAAAGAAATTCTTTAAATGAATCGCTCTAGAGAAAACTCTAGCATCTCTCCCCATTTTGCTATAGGGGTTGATATATGGATATAAACAGCGCTGGAATAGTTCATCACAATATTTTTTATCTCCACAATATCTATAACATTCATCATGGTACTTACAACATGCATCTACTGGATTCGTCGGTGCTCCAGGTCCACTGCAACCAGGCCCACAATAACGATAACCAGGATAACAAAAACCAAATAAACGGGCCATCGTAACACCTCTATTTTCCATAATTATAACTATAAACTATGTAAAAAAAGAGAACAGAAAAGGGCAGATATATTAGTTTGTTGAGAGATTTTTATTTTGATAGAATAGTTAACATGTGTGTTTGAATAATTAATCATATCCCCCTCCACTCTCCGAACTGCTAGTGTCAAAGGACCAAAAAGAATCGGATGAACCAGAGTCATAACTGCTTCTTCTTGATTTTTTACGATCCCATTCTCTTTCCCGTGTCGTCATCTTAAACCATTTAAAAAAGTAAATGACATTCCCAATAATTTGTACAATAAGCAAAATTACAAAGAGTTCTCCCATACGTTTACCTTAATTTTTCTTCTATTTATCAATTATCTAGATTTGATATCTAATGTTGAAGGAACTAAAAAGGTAAAAAAAGAGAGCACAATCGTTGCGCTCTCCTTTAAGCTAACGACGATGCTCAACAAGGTCAATTGCCCCTAACACAATATGTGCTAAGCCGAATCCGAAAATAGTGTTTGCTAACATTTTGTTAGATCCACTTTTTTGTTTCATTGCGTATCCAGCAGCGGTAACAGCTGACCCTAATACTGTAGGGATTAAGCCTTCACGAATGTTATTCATTACATATCCCTCCACATCGTTGTTATAGGTGATAAAACACCTTTTTTATTATTTGTAATAACACTGTTTATATACAAACACTACTTAATTAATAGTTTTCTTGTTAAAAATATAAATATCGAATATGATTTGATTAACAAAGGAGGGTGAATATGGTAAATAATTATAAAAAGATTGCCGTTGCAATTGATTTTTCTGAACAATCCATCAAGGCATTTGAACGTGCAGTTGAAATCGCTAAAAATAATGAGGCAATTTTACAACTAGTAAATGTTGTTGATACTAAATCATTTGGTGCCATTGCTGCGTATGACTTAAAATACGCAGATCAATTAAAGAATGAAAGATTAGAAAAAATTGAGGCATTAAAAGGACAAGCTCTAACTACAGGGGTTTTGAATGTAGAAGTAAAAGTAGAGACCGGATCGCCAAAAGAAATTTTAACACAACTACCTGAAATCGATTTACTTATTTGTGGAGCAACGGGAGTAAACCAAATCGAAAAGTTAATTATTGGTTCTGTTGCTGAACGAATCCTTCGTTTTTCTAAATATGATGTTTTAATAGTTAGATAATGATATAAAACACCTTTTAATGAAGTCATTAAAAGGTGTTTTATTTCGTTAAATAGTATTCAATTGAAAATGAAGTTTACATATTTATGTCATGTTGCAACTTTTTTAATATATTATCAAAAAATCTTTAATTGGTAATTAATTATAATTTTATATCTGTAATAATTGAGTTCGAAATTAGTTGTTTCATAACATAATAACTATGAATTGATAAATTTTTTCTAGATTATACTATTTATTTCTAAGTTATAAACGTTATTAACTCAACATTCTTGATGATTAAAACGTTATAAAAACTGTATATACATAAGATGATTAAATTATTTTATAATAACTGATATCAATTTTCAGAATAATGTTGTATATAGTTGATTTTCGCGTTTATATAATTATCTTCTACTTATTGCAGATAAAATCTACTTTATAAAAATAATTTTTTCTGCAAAACTATTGATTTTCATATTTTATTAATGTTATCTTGGTAAAGTAGTTGTCACAACTTTTTCACATTTAGAAAGAAAGAGGGTAAGAGAGAAGATATGAAAAAAAATCGATGGCTAATTGCACTTTCTGCTATTGCAATCCACCTATCGATTGGCGGAGCTTATGCCTATAGTGTATATAAACTGCCAATTGTTACAGAAATGGGTTGGAGTGAAACGAATGTAACTGTGGCATTCACAATTATGATGGGGCTTGCTGGTTTTGCAGCGGCACTTTTTGGTAGTTTGGTAGAAAAATTAGGACCTAGAAAATCGGCGATGGTTGCAGCTGTTCTATTTGGAGCAGGACAAGCAGGTGCTGGACTTGCAATTTTAATGGATTCTGTAGTTTTATATTGGCTAACATATGGACTTCTTAGTGGATTAGGTATGGGGATAGGTTATATTGCGCCAGTATCGACATTAGTAAAATGGTTCCCAGATCGTCGTGGTTTAGCGACTGGTATGGCAGTATTAGGATTTGGTTCTGGAGCTTTAATCACTGCGCCGGTTGCAGCGAACTTAATGGAAGGCGTAGGAATTTCTACAACTTACTTTATTTTAGGGGCATCTTACTTTACGTTAATGATTTTAGGTGCATCTTATATCGCGCCCCCTGTACAAGGTTTTATGCCAGAGGGTATGAAAAATGCAGCTACTGCTGGTAAAACAAAAGTAAAACAAGATTTAGCACAAATGACGGCTAGAGAAGCTGTGAAAACAAAGTACTTCTGGATGCTTTGGGCAATGCATTTAGTGAATGTAACAGCTGGTATTATGATGATTTCTGTAGCATCTCCAATGGCACAGGAAATTGTAGGTTTATCTGTTGCAGGTGCAGCAGCGATGGTAGGTTTAATGGGAATGTTTAATGGTGGGGGACGCCTTATCTGGGCAGCGGTTTCTGACTATATTGGTCGTCCAAATATATTTGTCATCTTCTTCGTTATTCAAATCATTACATTTGCAGTATTACCATTTACAACAAACGTTTTATTATTCCAAGTTTTCATCTTCCTTGTAGTTAGTTGTTATGGTGGTGGTTTCTCGAACTTGCCAGCCTACGCAAGTGACTTATTCGGTACGAAACAACTTGGTGTTATTCATGGTTATTTATTAACAACTTGGTCACTAGGTGGAATTTTTGGTCCAATATTAGTGAATACAGTGAAAAATATGACTAATAGTTATATTCCTGTTTTCTATATCTTTACAGGACTAATTGCTATCTCATTATTAATTTCATTGTTGCTTCGTTCAGAAGTTAATAAAAAGAAAAAACAAATCGAAAAAGACAAAAAAGAAAAAGTTGGAGATCTCTCAACTACGTATTAATAAATATGGCAAAAAGGACCGAATAGTAGTCATTGGCAGATGGCTATTATTCGGTTTTCTAATGTTAAGAAAGAAAATAGTGTGGCTTATTGTTATATAACAACAGAATCGATTCCTTTATAATGTAATACAGATGTTATTTCAAGTCAACTTTAATGTATCAATTTTAAAAAAATTCATGTTGAACCAGAATATTTGTGTTTTAGTACAGGGAAAAAATAGTAAAATCCTATTCCTCATAGATCATTTTTTTCGTCATTCCACCATCTACAGTTATATTAGTTCCTGTTACGAAATCGTTTCGTTCATCGGTCAAATAGAAGCAAGCCTTTGCAATATCGATTGGCTGTCCAACTCTTCCGGAAAAATGCTGTTGATGATCAATTGGACGTAATTTTTCGTATTCTCCAGTTTCAATCCAACCAGGTGAAATACAATTTACTCGTATTTTGTTAGGTGCAAGGGAACTAGCTAGAGCATGTGTAAGTGCAATGATACCCCCTTTAGTAGCAGCGTAGGATTCAGTATTTGGTTCTGACATAAATGCTCTTGTAGAAGCCATCGAAACAATAGCCCCTCCATTTTGGTTTAATCGCATATATTTTGCAGCTTCCCGTGAACATAAAAAAACACTTCGCAAATTGGTATTGATTACATCATCCCAACTATCAATGTCTAAATCTAAAGGTGAGCAGATTTTAAAGACACCAGCATTATTAATTAATATATCGATGGTACTATATCGCTCGACGGTAGTTTTCATAAGATTTATGATATCAGCTTCCTGGCGAACATCGGTTTTTACAAAGGTAGTATTGTAACCTTGTTCCTTTAAATTATCATTAATTGCTTCTCCTAATTGTTCGTTCAGGTCGGCTAATACAACTTTAGCTCCTGATTTGGCATATTGAGTTGCAACCTCTTTTCCAATCCCTTGGGCAGCACCTGTGACAATAACAACTTTATTTTGAAACATATCTAACCTCCTAAGTTCATCCTTAATTTAATGTAATTAAAATAATATGTATTTACAAATTTCAGAACTGGTAATTAAAAATACACATAAAGTTTACAATTACTGTAAAATAATGAGATTATTCTCCTTTATAATGATTAGTAATAAATGGAAAAAAGGAGGGCTTTTATGAGAAGTAAAGTTGTATTCTTTGAAGTACAAGGTGGAAATGACAAAGGTGCAGATGGTTTTCGTAAAGATACGATGCCGATGGTGAATGCATTAAAGGAACGAGGCGTAGATGCAGAAGTTATTTTTTATGACAAAGCGCGAGAAGAAGAAATCTATAATTATGTATCTTTAAATGGAATTGCATATGTATCTCGCATTAATCCAGGTAATTTAAAAGAGGAACAAAGTTATTTTCAAATGCTTAGACGTCTTTGTGAAGATGGGGTGATCGGTATGCCACATCCTGATGCAATGATTGGATACGGATCAAAAGATGTTTTAGTTAAACTGAAAACAACTACATTAGTTCCGGATGATACATTTGCCTATTATGATAAGAAGAATTTTAGACAACAATTTCCGAAATCATTAGCTTATGGTGAACGAGTATTAAAACAAAATCGTGGATCGACTGGGGAAGGGATATGGCGTGTTCAGTTAGTTGAAGCGCTAGAGGGGCAAGATGAAGCGCCATTAGATGCCCAAATTAAATGTACGGAAGCAAAAGATAACCATGTTGAATATTGGCAACTCGGTGAATTCATTGATTATTGTGAACAATATATTGCTGGAGAAAACGGAATGATTGTGGACATGCGTTTTTTACCGCGAATTAAAGAAGGAGAAATCCGTCTATTTATGCTGCGCGATAAACCATTTTATGTTGTTCATAAAAAACCAGCAGAAACTGAAGATGCATTTAGTGCCACTCTTTTCTCAGGAGCTGAGTACCGTTATGATACACCTGAACAATGGTCAAATCTTGTAGAAAGTTTTTTAAGCCAATTACCTGAAGTACGTTCATTACTTGGCAATTATGATCTACCTCTCATTTGGACAGCGGACTTTATACTAGATACAAATGAAGCTTTAGAAGATGAATATATATTAGGTGAAATGAACTGTTCTTGCGTTGGGTTTACTTCGCAATTAGAACTTGCCTATGATGTGGCAGAAGAAATTATTGCAGCAATTAAGGAAAATACACTAACTGTATAATTTATTTAGAAGGAGAAAGTTGTAAATAACTTTTTCCTTTTTATGTCTATCTGTATATTCTTTGTATTATAGTAATTACGGATAGGGGTGTTTTATGGGGAGGGGCAAAAGAGTTCGATATTATGATTACGATTGGATTAAAGTAATCGCAACATTAGGAGTATTTTTGTATCACTGTTCAATGTTTTTTAATCCGTTTCCTTGGCATGTTAAAAATAATGAAGTAGATACAAATGGGATACTCGTATTTTCGTTATTTTTAGGAGTATGGCTAATGCCGTTATTTTTTGCTATCTCAGGAATTAGTGTTACTTATTCCTTAAACAATCGAAGTACATCAAATTTTATTAAAGAGAGACTTGTTCGATTAGGTGTACCATTGTTATTCGGGATGTTTATATTATCCCCACCACAAGTCTATATCGAACGGGTGACAAATTATCAATTTTCAGGATCATTCATAAATTTTATTCCGCATTATTTTGATGGATTATATTTAGATATTGGTGGAAGGGGAAATTTTGCTTTTTCGGGACTGCATCTTTGGTATTTACTTGTACTACTTGTTTATTCAATCATTTCCGTCCCATTATTTAAAACAATAGCTAGGAGAAAGTTTAGAAAAAGTTTATTTGTTTTACTTCCGTTTCTGTTATTTTTATCGGGTGTGATTGAAACAATGGGTATTGGTGGATGGGATATTATATTTTATTTCATGACATTCATATTTGGATATTACTTTTTATCGAGTCCTGAGTTCAAACCTGCATTAGTGTCATCGTTTAAATGGATATTGCCTATAGCACTATCAACTTCCGTTATCTATATTGTTTGGTTTATGATTGCTTTCCCAAAAGAAAATAGTATACAAGATATTATTTTTTATGCAGTGAAAACAGTCAATTGTTGGAGTTGGATATTAGTCATTTTTTATTTAGGTAATAAGTATTTAACTTTTTCAAATAATTTTTTGAAGTATACAAGTGAAGCATCGATGCCTTTTTATGTATTGCACCAGCCAATCATTGTTGCTGTTGGATATTTTATTTATGAGCTTTCATGGCCTATTGCTATAAAAGCATTCGTTTTAATTACAACATCTTTTATCCTTATTATGCTTTTATATCATTTTGTTATTAGAAATGTGGAGTTGTTACGCTTACTGTTTGGATTAAAGGGTTAAATAGTAAAAGGATAGAAGACTCGTTTTGTCTCCTATCCTAAAGATTATCTTTCATCATGTGGGCTTACTTGTAATGGTGGGGGTACTAACCAACCTCTTGCTTTATTTAGTCTTAATAATTTTGCACCCAGTTGAGCTTTAGCCATATGGAACTGACCATACATATAGGCAATATCTTCACGAGTTGACATCCCCATTGCCGTACTACAAGCAACGAGGCCAGCAGCTACATCGGCTGATAATTTTGCACTGATTTCTGGGTCCATAAACTTTGCCCCTACTGGAATGTCATCACGTCTCGCATTTGGTCGTTCAGGCGGTGCAGGAGGTAAGCCAACACCATTTACTTTTAAGATTTCTTTTAGTTTTTTATTTTCTTCCTCAATACCCACAATAGCTTCTTCTAATATTTTTAATAATTCTTGATCTCCAGTATGGTTATAAAGTGTTTGATAGGCAGCAACCATACCATTGTTTGATAACAGATGTGACCAAATTGTAAATACTTCCCCATAATGTAATGGCTCTTCTTTTGGATTTCTACTCATAATACCCATCTATACCACTCCTTGTTTAATTGTACAGAACTAGCCTAGACAAGTATCAAATAATTATACATGTTAGAAGGAATTCAATTTATGGAATAGAAAATAAAAGAGATAGAAAATAAAAAATTATCAAAAATTGGGGAGGGTGTTATGAAAAAGATATTAGTGCTAGGTGGAACACGTTTTTTTGGTAAAAGACTAGTGGAACTTTTAATAGAAGATGGTTTTGATATCACTATCGCAACGCGCGGTATCACTCCGCATCCATTTGGAGACAAAGTACAACAAATCATTGTCGATCGTACTGACTCCGAGGAATTTAAAACAGTATTTGAAAATACCTCTTGGGATGTCATCTTTGATAATATTTGTTATTCTCCAAATGAGGCGTTGACTGCTTGTGAAGTATTTAAAGGTAAAACAAAGAAGTACATATTCACTTCTACATTGAGTGTCTATGATGGATTATTGGGAAAAGAGCTAACTGAAGAAGATTTTAATCCATATACCTATAAAATTCGCTATGGTAATAGCCAAGATTTTTCTTATGGGGAAGGAAAGAGGTTAGCTGAGGCTGTATTTTTCCAAGAAGCAACTTTTCCTATCGTAGCTGTTCGTTTTCCAATTGTATTAGGATTAGATGATTATACAAGACGTTTACATTATCATATTGAACGCGTCATAGAAGGAAAGCCAATTCATTTTATTAATCTAGATGCACGAATGTCTTTTATTTCATCAGATGATGCGGCTAAATTTTTAAAATTTGCCTTTTTATCAGATATTGAGGGGCCATTTAATGCCACATCAACAGGCACTATATCTATGCAAGAATTAATGGTTTTAATTGAAAAGATGGTAGGGAAAAAAGCCAATATAGTGGTTGAAGAAGATAACGAAAGTACTTCACCCTTCTCTTTACCAGATGATTGGTATATGTCTCAAGTGAAATCCATGAATGCAGGTTTTACATGTGAGACATTACTTAATTGGTTACCATCTTTAATTCTTGACATTACAAAAGAAAATAATTAATTAAATGGCTTGGAGATAAAGGTTCTTCAAGCCTTTTTCTCGTAAATTAGAACGAATATTATGCTTAAGTAATTTATAAATGACCGATTAAAAATGTATTTTGAAGGCAAATACTTGGTTAACTTAGTACAATTTTGGCAGAATTAATGAGGAGATTTGCAGAAATGGTAAATAATTCGAATCTCAAAATAATTGTATTGTTCTGATGTTCAATAAAAGGTAAAATGAAGAAATACTATGGAAATATTTTGTAGACATCCGGGAGTGAGAAGTTTTGAAAAGAAAACTAAAAAAATACACAACATTCGATAATGTCGTAATATTTCCTGGGACGGTTGAAAGATTAATCCAAAAAGCTCATGAGTATGTTGAAAGTTATCAATATCATTTAGCAAATGAAACCTTTGAAGAAGCTCTGAAGTATAGTGAAGGTGACGAATTTACCTTAAGTGTTTACGCATACTCCCTATATGAAACGAAATCTTTTGAAAGAGCGAAGGAAATTTGTGAAAGGGTTTTAAGTTTAGGCCCCACGATGTATTTAGAAATAATGGAATTATATTTAACTGTTTGTATGCAGTTAAAACAATATAAACAAGTCGAACAAATTATTACGTCTCTTATCGAAGAAGGTGCTATACCTAACGATAAAATAGAGAAATTTCAACGGCTAAAAGAACTTAATGCAAATATTGCTGAGAATAAAAATCAGCAAGAAGACATTAGCAATAATGTGCGGAATGAAGTTGATGCTGATGCATTTTCTATAGATAATTTTTTGTCTTTACCACCAACAGAACAGTTAAATAAAGTTCATGAATTAACTACAACAAATATCCGTCCATTAGTAACGCAATTAAAATCAATTATAGAGTATGAACAAACCCATCCTTTTATTAAAAGCATTATTTTAATTTTACTTGTAGAACAAGAAGTAAATGTAGAAATAAGATTATCTAAATTAGATAAAAGCAGCGTAGTTAATCCAAGTACTTTAGAACTACCAACTAAATTACCGCATTTTATCAATATAACGAAAATGATTTCAGAAAAACTACAGAAAGAACCGTCAACATTAGAAATGGTTGAATATTTAATTGCGAAACATGCAATTGTAACCTATCCATTTGAGTGGTTGGAATATGATGATGAAGATGTTGCGTTAGCGTATATTGATTTTGTAAGAACAATGTTTGGTAGTGTACAAGAGATGGATTACGAACTTGTCCAATTTTTACAGATGCTTGAAAAGTTAACAGAACTACAAGAAGTATGAAAAAAGTTGAAACTATTGTAGACTATGTTATACTAAAATGGTTGTCAAAATCGTATAAACGAGTAGTTTGTCTAACAATTGTAAACTATTTTTGGAGGTATTATAAATGTCAGCAAAATGGGAAAAGCAAGAAGGAAATGTTGGTACATTAACAATCGAAGTACCAGCTGAAGAAGTAAATAAAGCATTAGATAAAGCATTTGCAAAAGTAGTAAAAACAATCAACGTACCTGGTTTCCGTAAAGGTAAAATGCCTCGTCCGTTATTTGAAAAACGTTTCGGCGTAGAAGCTCTTTACCAAGATGCTTTAGAAATTTTAGTTCCAGATGCGTACTCAAACGCAATCGACGAAACTGGTATTATTCCAGTAGATTACCCAGAAATCGATGGAACTGAAAACTTTGCAAAAGGCCAAAACTTTACTTTTACTGCTAAAGTAACTGTTAAACCAGAACCAAAACTTGGTGAATACAAAGGTTTAGAAGTTAAAAAAGCTTCAGTTGAAGTAACTGACGAAGAAATCGAAGCGAAAATCCAAGAACAATTAGCTCGTAAAGCTGAGTTAGAAATCAAAGAAGACGAAGCGATCGTTGAAGGTGATACAGCTGTAATCGACTTTGAAGGCTTCCAAGATGGTGTAGCATTCGAAGGTGGTAAAGGTGAAGATTACCCACTAGAAATCGGTTCAGGTTCATTCATTCCTGGATTTGAAGAACAATTAGTAGGTTTAAAAGCTGGAGAATCTAAAGATGTTGTAGTAACATTCCCAGAAGAATACCATGCAGCAGAATTAGCTGGTAAAGAAGCTACTTTCAAAGTAACTGTTAAAGAAGTTAAAACTAAAGTATTACCAGAATTAAACGATGAATTCGCTAAAGAAATCGATCCAGAAGTTGAATCTTTAGAAGCATTACGTGCTAAACTTAAAGAACAAACTGCTGAACAAAAGAAAGCTGATGCTGAAAGCTCATTACGCGATGAGTTAGTGGAAAAAGCTTCTCAAAACGCAGAAATCGACATTCCAGAATCAATGATTCATAACGAAATTCACCGCATGATCGATGAGTTCGCTCAACGTTTACAAATGCAAGGTATGTCTTTAGATCTTTACTACCAATTCTCTGGTCAAAATGAACAAGCTCTTCATGAGCAAATGCGTCCAGAAGCTGAAAACCGCGTACGTGTTTCTTTAACTTTAGAAGCAATCGGTAAAGCAGAAAATATCGAAGTAACAGAAGAAGATATTAACGCTGAATTAGAAAAAATGGGCGGTCAATTCGGTATGACAAATGAGCAAATCATTTCAGCTTTAGGTGGAAACACTGAAATTCTTGAAAATGATATTCGCACTCAAAAAACTGTAGAATTTTTAGTTGAAAACGCTAAAATTACAGAATAATTTCTAAACCAATTCAAAATACTAGTAGAATTTTGAAATAATGTTACAATAAAATTCATGTAAAACAAGGTACGGCGTTTTACCGTGCCTTGTTTTAACATACTAATACATAAACATAAATTGCTTATAATAATTATATTATGAGCAAACTCGAAACAATCTATTTGATTAAGGCTTAAGAATCTTGTAAGATTGTTGCTTGAATAGGGGTGAAGCAAATTGTTCAAATTTAATGATGAAAAAGGCAATTTAAAGTGCTCTTTTTGTGGAAAACCGCAAGAACAAGTACGTAAATTAGTAGCTGGACCAGGTGTATATATTTGTGATGAATGTATAGAGCTATGTTCTGAAATCGTAGTTGAAGAACTTGGAGTAGAAGAAGAAATCGATTTTCAAGATATTCCAAAACCAAAAGAAATATTATCAATTTTAGATGAATATGTTATTGGACAAGAGCGCGCCAAAAAAGCACTAGCCGTAGCTGTGTACAATCACTATAAGCGTATAAATTCAAACAGTAAAATAGATGATGTAGAGTTAGCAAAATCAAATATTGTTTTAATCGGACCAACTGGTAGTGGTAAAACTTTATTAGCACAAACATTAGCACGTATTTTGAATGTGCCATTTGCAATTGCCGATGCGACATCTCTAACAGAAGCAGGTTATGTTGGTGAAGATGTAGAGAACATTTTATTAAAACTGATTCAAGCTGCAGATTATGATATTGAACGTGCGGAAAAAGGAATTATTTATATCGATGAGATTGATAAAGTAGCACGTAAATCTGAGAATCCTTCAATCACTCGTGATGTATCAGGTGAAGGTGTACAGCAAGCATTACTTAAAATTCTTGAAGGTACTGTAGCAAGTGTTCCTCCACAAGGTGGACGTAAACACCCTCATCAAGAATTTTTACAAATAGATACAACAAATATCTTATTTATTGTTGGTGGAGCATTTGACGGTATTGAACAGATTATTAAACGTCGTCAAGGTCGAAAAGTAATTGGTTTCGGTTCTAATCCAACAAAACAAGATGATGACAATGTATCATTACTTTCTCAATTAATTCCTGAGGATTTACTAAAATTCGGTTTAATTCCAGAGTTTATTGGACGTTTACCAGTATTAGCATCCTTAGAACAATTAAATGAAGAAGCATTAGTGAGAATTTTAACTGAGCCAAAAAATGCTTTGGTGAAACAATATCAAAAAATGCTTGAACTTGATAAAGTGGAGTTAGAATTTGAAGAAGAGGCATTAAAAGCTATTGCTAAAGAAGCAATCGAACGTAAGACAGGTGCACGTGGTTTACGCTCTATTATTGAGTCAACAATGTTAGATATGATGTATGAACTTCCTTCTCGTGATGATATTGCAAAATGTATCGTAACAGAAGAAACGATTACTGAGAAAGCTACACCAAAGTTAATTCTAACTGATGGTACTGAATTGAATAAAAAAGGCAAAAAAACTTCAGCATAAATAGCTTAAGTTCAGCGTTGAATAAAACAGTAATAAGCTGACTTCGAACATGCGTTAATCCGCTAGGTCGTAAGTCAGTTTTTTTTCAAATTTCTTCATTACCAAGATTTACATACAAATATTATTTTTTTCTTTACATAATAAATAGTAATACCATCTTTTTTTAACGAAGGATTTGAAATTAAAATTTGCAAAAATTACTATGATTATGTAAGTGAAATGTTTTGTTTTTATCACATACTATGGACGCGGGTTAATACGGAAAATCTGGATGGAGGTGAACGCCCGCATGAGCAATACGAAAACAAATATTCCATTGTTACCTTTACGTGGCTTATTAGTATACCCTTCAATGGTTTTACATATTGATGTTGGTAGAGCTCGTTCTGTTGCTGCATTAGAGCACGCAATGATGAATGAAAATTTAATATTCTTAGCAACGCAAAAAGACTTACGTGTAGAACAACCTAAACAAGAAGAATTATATTCAATCGGTACACTCGTGAATGTAAAACAAATGTTAAAGTTACCGAATGGTACTTTACGAATCTTAGTTGAAGGTATTAGCCGAGCAAAAATTACAAATTACACAGAAGAAAAAGATTTCACTGTAGTTGATTTAGAACTACATGAAGATGATACAACGAAAGATGTTGAAATCGAAGCTTTAATGCGGACACTAATAAGTTATTTCGAGAAGTATGCAAAGTCTTCGAACAAAATTACAACAGAAACAATTGATTCTGTTGTAGACATTGATGAACCTGGCCGTTTAGCTGATATCATCGCTTCCCATTTACCATTTAAAGTTGCTGAAAAACAAGAAGTATTAAGCATTTTTAATATTAAAAAACGATTAGATCATTTAATTATCCGACTTCATGATGAGCAAGAAGTATTGAATCTTGAAAAGAAAATTAACTCAAAAGTGAAGCAAGCAATGGAACGCACGCAAAAGGAATACTATTTGCGTGAACAAATGAAAGCGATTCAGGCGGAGTTAGGTGACAGAGAAGGAAAGACTGGTGAAGTAGCTGATTTACGAAAACGTATTGATGAAACAGGAATGCCAGAATCAGTTAAAAAGACGGCATTAAAAGAATTAGATCGTTATGAAAAACTACCTGCAGCAAGTGCTGAAAGTGGTGTTATTCGAAACTATATCGAATGGCTAATTACGATTCCTTGGACAAAAACAACTACAGATCGACTTGATATACACCACGCTGAAGAAATATTAAATCGAGATCATGATGGTCTTGAAAAAGTAAAAGAACGTATTTTAGAGTATTTATCTGTTCGTCAACTCATGAATTCAGTACGTGGTCCGATTTTATGTCTTGTTGGTCCGCCAGGGGTTGGTAAAACGTCCTTAGCGCGTTCTGTTGCAGAAAGTTTAGATCGTAACTTTGTTCGTATCTCATTAGGTGGAGTTCGTGATGAGTCTGAAATTCGTGGTCACCGTCGTACGTATGTAGGGGCTATGCCTGGGCGTATTATTCAAGGCATGAAAAAAGCTGGAACGATTAACCCAGTATTCCTTTTAGACGAAATCGATAAAATGTCTAATGATTTCCGTGGAGATCCTTCTGCAGCGATGCTAGAAGTTTTAGACCCAGAGCAAAACAATTCATTTAGCGATCATTATATTGAAGAACCTTACGACTTATCTCAAGTTATGTTTATAGCGACTGCAAACGATTTAAGTACAATTCCTGGACCGTTACTTGACCGAATGGAAGTAATCACAATTCCAGGGTATACTGAAATTGAGAAAACTTTAATTACGAAAAATCATTTAATTCCGAAACAAATTGAAGAAAATGGCTTAAAGAAATCCCAACTGACTATAAAAGATGAAGCAATTATTGATTTAATACGTTATTATACTCGTGAGGCTGGGGTTCGTAACTTACAACGCCAAATTGCAGCATTATGCCGTAAAGCTGCAAAAATCATTGTTTCTGGAGATAAAAAACGAGTTACGGTAAATTCAAAAGTGTTAGAAGAAATGCTTGGAAAACATCGTTACCATTACGGTCAAGCGGAAACTGAAAACCAAGTTGGTGTAGCAACAGGTTTAGCTTATACAACTGTAGGAGGAGATACTTTACAAATCGAAGTGTCACTAACTCCAGGAAAAGGTAAACTGATGCTAACAGGTAAGCTTGGAGAAGTAATGAAAGAATCTGCTCAAACTGCATTGAGTTATGTTCGTTCATTATCCGACAAACTAGCAATTGATTCAGATTACTTTGAACAACATGATATTCATATTCACGTTCCAGAAGGTGCAGTACCGAAAGATGGTCCTTCAGCAGGGATTACGATGATGACGGCATTAGTATCAGCAATTGCAAATAAAGCAATAAAACGTGAGATTGGTATGACTGGTGAAATCACATTACGTGGAAGAGTATTAGCAATTGGTGGTTTAAAAGAAAAATCATTAGGTGCTCACCGTGCTGGATTAACAACAATTATTATTCCAAAAGATAATGAAAAAGATATTGATGAAATTCCGGAAAGTATTCGCGAACAGCTTACTTTTAAACCGGTGTCATCGGCAGAAGAAGTGCTTAAAATAGCACTTGTTGGAGGTTTTGAATAAATGAAAGTCCACAACGTAGAAATGGTCATCAGTGCTGTTAAACCAGAACAATATCCAGAAGATGGACTGCCAGAATTCGCTTTAGCAGGAAGATCAAATGTGGGAAAATCATCGTTTATTAATAAGATGATTGGTCGTAAATCAATGGCAAGAATTTCATCAAAGCCAGGTAAAACTCAAACATTGAACTTTTACAAAATTGAGGATCAATTATTTTTTGTAGACGTTCCAGGATATGGTTATGCAAAAGTATCAAAAACAGAACGTGAAGCCTGGGGAAAAATGATTGAAAAATATATAACAGCGCGTAAAGAGTTACGTGCTGTTATCCTTATTGTTGATTTACGACACGCACCTACAAATGATGATGTAATGATGTATGATTTCTTAAAATACTACAATATCCCAAGTATTGTTATTGCAACGAAGGCAGATAAAATTCCAAAGGGTAAATTAGACAAGCATAAAAAAGTAGTAAAAGAAACATTGCAAATGGGTAAAAATGATCCACTTGTTGTCTTTTCATCTGAAACTGGTCATGGCTTTGACCAAGCTTGGGCAGAAATTGAAAAACGCATGGGCTAATTTCTACATACTTCTTTATTAAAGATGGTTTATTAATACTGGCTTTATAGTCAGTTTTAATAAAGCATCTTTTTTTGTTATACTAAAATTAATGGAAATTTTGGGTGAAAAGTGGATTATATCTAATTCCTACCGATAATTACTTTAGGTGGATAATTTCTCATATTTCTACTAATCTATTAGGAGGTTTATCATTTGGCAAAAAAGTCATTATACATACTAGCGCTACTCTTTAGTTTGATAATTGCTACTCTTCCTTACACACAAAAGGTTGAAGCAGCAACCACAACATTTAAAGGAACATTTGTTAAGGTGACATATGATGAAAAGGAACTAAAGAACGGTACCATTGAAAAAAAACTAAGTAAAATTACGCTGAAAAATAGCGCAGGTAAAACGACAACCTTAAATATAGACGATCGTACTTATTTATACATTAATAACACCGTAACAAAGATTGAAGGCTTCAAGAAAGGTATGAAAGTTGAAGCGAAAGTAAATTTAAGAAAAGTTACCGAATTGCGCGGAACTTCCGAAGTTGAAGAGGGAGAAATTATTCCAAAGAGTAAACAAAAGTCAGGTATTGTGACAAAGATAGACCCGAATGGCATGTTCATTGTTGTGAAACTTGATCAAGGTAGTGAGACAACTTTCTACGTAAATAAGAATACGGATTTCTTGAAAGGAAATGATTCTGTTGATCTAAGTACTCTTTACGAAGGAGACCGAGTACATTTAAAATTTTCAACTGCTACAACATCAGTTTTAGCAGAAGTGGAAATTGTTACAATAGGAATAGTTATCAAAAATTTATACAAAGCAGAATTCCAATCAGTGAATACTGCTTCTAATAAGATGACAGTTAAAAATGCACAACCTTTTGTAAACTGGTTATTTGGCACACGAAATAGTACTAGCCTGAGTACATTTGAATTTGCAAAAAACACACCAATTTATGCAGGGAATAAAAAAATTACAAAAAATGACTTAAAAAACTATCGTACGAGCGATGTTTATTTTGTAACAATCGAGCAATTTGGAAAAGAAATAGTACAAAAAATTATGGTATTAGAAAACTATGAGCGTACGTATTACGAGCCAATGACGGCTGTAAATATATCATCGAAGTTTATCCGTCTAAAAGATGCAGGAAAAATCAATTTCCACGAAGGAACTATTCTTGTACGTCATGGTCGTTTAATTGAGCCATCAACTCTTGTTGCATACGGTACAGCTTTTGTAGTAACAGATGGATTAACGAAGAGCAATTATGCTCAAGTCATTAACATTACAAATGATGGATTTATGGCACCAAACTTAAATACGCATAATCTATACTTTGGTCAATTATCAGAGGTTTCAGGATACGATGTGAAATTAACTAACTTGTATCAATTACAAAATCATATTTGGACATCAATGAAATCAACAGAATTCTCATTTAGTAATAGTACTCACGCAGAAGAAAACTATGGTGGTGCTACGATAAGAGTTATTCCGAATATGGATTTAAAATGGAAGATTTCAGACTATGGCTACTTCTACGTAAAAGATGGACATATTCAAGCAATTCACTTTATTACCTCTAAAGAATGGGTTGGACAAGTTGTTTCATCTGGACGAGTACAAAGTGTAGATACAATGACTGATAATGAAAAAGTTACATTGAAAAATGTAAGTCGCTGGATGGATAATTCATGGACTGAAATGGGCTCAATGCCAAATGTAAGTATTAACAAAGCATTAATTATTCGAGATGGCAAAGTCATTGAACCAAAAGATATTAGGGTTAATGACAGAGCAGTATTGATTACTACAAACACAATTAATGGCCATGTTCTTCTATTAAACGAAGAATAAGTTTTGAGGGCATGTGGAGAACTAAATAACCTTCACATGCTCTTTCTATAAAGGAAGGGAAGTTACTCATGGGAAAGAAAATATCATTAATAACACTCATTGCTATTTTGATGCTATCGATTATTAGTGTGCCTAATTTTGCACAAGCCAAGGCATTAGATGTTAACGGCGGTATTCAAAACGAGTATACATACGAAGAACTTGTGTTTATTACTGGTAAACCAATTAAATTTACAGGAACTAGTAAAAACATAAAAATTAGTGAAAAAATTAATGAAAAGAAAGGCGAGTTAACAGAAAGCTTCAATTTAACCCTAACAGGTCAGAATGGTGAGAAATTAACACGTAACTACACATATATATCAAAGGTTACGAATTATGATCAAATTGGCCAAAGCACCGCAAATGGGGAAGTTGTCTCAAAAAGTGCAAAAGAAACAATCCAAGTTGGAGATGTAAAGTACGAATTATCAGATTATCAATTTACAAAAGGTGCAGTAACAGATAAGCGACCAGCTTCAGACTATTATTCAGGAAATGCTTTAGCAAGAAAAACATATACAACAAAAGGTGATACAAAAAAAGGGATAAAAGCACAAACGATTACAGTTGAAATAGATAATCAAAACGTTGGTTATGAAAACTTCTGGGGTGCAACAGATACACAAATCACTGAGTACCAAATTACTTTTGATAATGGGGCTGTCGGTTATGTGAAAAACCGTGTATCCTCAACAAAATCCCGTGTTTTAAACTATGAAAAAAATCCAGCCTCATTAGGTAGTTTTTATGGTGGATATTCTGTTATTAGTAATGCTAACTCTATCTCTGAATATACTTATGATCTTCCGAACTACGGAAAAGGGAAGATTGATTTAAATACTGAACATGCACCTAGAGTAGAACGACTAATTGTTCCAAAATTTCGCGATCTTTCTTCTCACTGGGCAAAGGATGAAATCGAAAAGCTTTATTCATTAGGGATTTTAGATGAGCAATCGAATTTCTTTTCGCCAAATGCAAAGATGCAACGTTATGATTTTGCTATTGCAATTGGTAAAGCAGTAGATTTACGAGTATTGGAAGATGATAAAAAGAAAAAGAAGACACAAACAGCAAGTATTTTTAAAGATGTGAAGCGAACAGCAAAAGACTATAATTATCTAGTTTCTGCTGTTGATAAAGGAATAATTACAGGCACGACAAAAACAACTTTTGATCCAGAAGGGTATTTGACTCGTCAACAGGCAGCGGCAATTTTAGTTCGAGCACTTGGGTTAGAAACAAAGGCACCAGATCCAAGTTATAAAACGAATTATAGAGATGATGCTCAAATTTATGATTATGCTCGTGATGCTGTTTATGTAGCGACGGAATTAGGATTAATGACAGGGGATACTACAACAGGAAGATTCAATCCGAAACAACAATTAACTCGTGCTCAAGCAGCCGCAATTATTGTGAGATTCCTAGAATATTTAGAAAATGACTTACAGCAAAATTATCGTGATGACATACTCTTCTTCGACTAAGGGGTGATGGGTAGATGAAAAAACTTTTCGTTATATTAATATGTGCGATTCTGACATTTTCAAGTTTTTCTCCGATTGTTACAGAAGCGGCACAATTGAATGATGTAAAAACGACTGACTCAAAATATAAAGCTATTAATTGGGCAGTAGATAATAAGATAATTCCAACAGTTTCAGGGAATAAGTTTTCACCAAATTCTTATGTAACGGAATATCAATTATTACGTGCTATTGCAAAGCTAGATCCTAATTATTATTCGAGTTCATATTCAGAGAATGACGTTTACTCCTTTTACAGCGATTTAAACTTGCCTTTAAAATGGGACGGAAATGTTACACGTGGACAGTTTGCTAAAATAGTGGCAGCGTTAAATGGAATGGATTTATCATTTGTTGAAGCAGTGCAATATTTATATATGAACGAAATTACAACAGGAACGTCTGAGAAGAAAACTTACAATGACTATAAACCGTACAATAATCTAACACGCGGTGATTTAGCGGTATTTTTATATCGCATAGATAGTAACAACTTACTATCTTATGAAGGATTACAAAGAAGTGCAGCTGGACGGGACGATGACAAAATAACACTACCACCAAATTTTACGAACACTGGAACTGTGACATTAAAGCCTCCGTCAAATACAGGAGGAACTGCTACACAACCACCTAGTAGTGGGAATTCATCTACTAATACTGTTACACAAAGTGAAGCTGTGACGATTAAAGGAGATTCAGTAATTACTGCAAATGGCTATGAATCTTCATTAATTACAATTGAATTAAAGGATAAGTATGGAAATGAAATTCCATATGAAGAGACATTGACGTTTAAGGTGACTTCTAAGTTAAATACGGATTTAGGAAAAAGTCCAACTAGCCAACAAACAGGTTCAACATTCATTGTATCGGATGGTGGAGAAGTCAATTTTTATGTAGAAGGTAAGAGAAGTACGACGACATTAAGCGATACGATTACTTTAGAATTACAAAATAATAACAACTCCAAATACGATCATATTAGAAAAATTGAAATCCCAGTAACGTACGAACCAAGACCTGAAGTGCGTATTGAGTATGAATATTATGATCCGAAGCAGCCTGATTGGGATTGGGGAGATGTTAATAAAAACCCTATTATAGATGATCGGGGTAATCCAATTCTTCCAGTATTACCAAAGTTTTCTCAAGGATTAGTAAATATTATTTCGATTAACACTACAACAAAGACATTTACTGGAAGGGATATTCAACAGTATGTAGATTCTGCACAATATAATAACGCAGTTCTACAAATTAATGGGATTAATATACCTCAATGGTTATTTGAGCAAGTAATTAATAATTCTTATTGGTCTATTTCTGTATATTATTATACAAACTTTGAAGGATGGCCAGTTTATAATATTAATACAAGCTGGTTAGAAGACTATTATCCAGATAAAGATTTATCATTTAATTCAAAGGAAGTATTATATTTAATTAGTTTACTACCTAACAACGTTACACTAACTCACTATGATAGTGTTAAAGCTATAAAATCAATGTATGATTTTCTACTAGATACAGATAAAGCATATTTGTTATCACCACTTAGAACTTATAGGGAGCAAATTAATAAACTATTAGATGATGAAAGAATTGTTGATCAATTAAAAACCGAACAGGATAGAGCACAACCTCAAAATCCCAACACACCGGAAGTAGATACCAATAGAAAACCATATACAAAAATCACAATTTCAATGATTGAAAAGGGTGGATTTAAAGCTTCTTCATTCTCAGGAGATGCTGTTGTTGAATTTAATGGAATTACCAAAACAGTTAGATTTAGTAATGGTACTGCTACATTAGAATCAGACTCTAACCTTAATTATGGAGAATCAAAAGTTTCCGTTCAGATTCCAAGTTCTTCTGTTCCTAATAGTAGCCATAAAACTAATTTCGCTAACCTTTTAGATACGCCAATTACTAAAACTGTCTTTACAAACCCTGTTTTCAATGATAAACGATGCGAACGAGATGTCGAAGTTGGGTTTGTTGTCGATCAATCCGGTTCGATGTTAAAAGTTGACCCTGAAAACTATGTTGGTGCTAAAACAAAACAACTCATTAAACATTTAAATGAAGAGTATAATGTTGCGGTACGTTTTAATACTTCAGGGACATTAGAAGACAAAGGCAATGCACCTACTGTAACTGATGAAAATCCGCCAATTTATCAAGATAAGACAATTCAGGGTGGAACAAATATTGCAAAAGGTTTAGAAAAAACTTATAGTAATTTCTCAAGTGATAATCTCCCAAGATACGTTCTATTATTATCAGACGGAAAATCTTCACCAAGTCAAATTAATCAAATTATTAAAGATGCCAAAGATAAAAATGTTACGATTCACACTGTATTAGTGGGTAAACAGAGTAAAAGCAGTATTGCATTAATGCAACAAATTTCAAATGGTACGGGTGGTCAATTCTTCTATATAGAAGATGTTTTAGATTTACATGGTATATACCAGAAAATCATTGATGCTATACTTTGTGGCACAACTGTTTCTACAGATGTTTGTCCTATAGATAATGTATTTGATGAGGCAGAAGCGAGATTACGTTATCCTGATTTTATGATGCATGCAACAACAAACCCAGTTTGTAGCAATATTGATAAAGTATCTGTTCGATTCTCATCACAACATGGTCAGTATCAATACGATTTAATTGAACGAGGACAAGGTGTATTTCGGGCAAACTATCCAGCTGAGATGCATCGAACATACTATTTAAATTTAGATGTTGAATTTTTAGCCTTTGATAAGAACGGTAATATAATAGGTAAAAAAACTGTTAGAGTAGATCAATTATAGTTATTATTAAATTTAGGTGACTGGAAAGTCGATGAAATAGACTTTTCCAGTCACCTTTTTATGTTTTCCTCATATAAAACATTGTTTACTTTGACTGGATAAAATATCTACTATTAAGAAAAACTAAATATCAATAAGTAGTTTATTTCTGTCGCATTATGTATTACAATATAAATATGTATATGAAATACTTCTTTAAATTCGACATCTGAGTGAATTTCATTGAAAGTACTATAGATATTTGTTAGACTTACTTTAGAATTATTCTAATTTGTAAATGTCGTCATAACTTATTCATAATTAAAGTTTGGTTTATGCAATCTTTGTGTTAGAATAGAATTTATGAAAAAGAACGTGTGAGGTGTAAAGTTCATGCATACACTTGTAGTAGGCTTGAATTATAAAACTGCGCCAGTCGAAATTCGAGAAAAATTGTCGTTTATTGAAAGCGAATTACCGGATGCAATGGCAGCGTTGAAAAAAGAAAAAAGTATATTAGAAGACGTCATTGTATCAACTTGTAATCGAACTGAAATATATGCTGTTGTCGATCAGTTAAATACAGGTCGCTACTATATTAAACAATTCTTATCTAAATGGTTTAATATTCCAGTTGATCAATTTGATACACATCTTTATATCCGTGAAGATGACGACTCTCTTCATCATTTGTTCCGTGTGACAGCGGGAATTGATTCAATGGTATTAGGTGAAACTCAAATTCTTGGACAAGTTAAGAAAAGCTTTTTAGAAGCTCAAGAAGTAGGGACAACTGGTACTATTTATAACCAATTATTTAAGCAAGCAGTTACGTTTGCAAAACGTGCACATAGTGAAACAACTATCAATGAAAACGCAGTATCTGTTTCATATGCCGCAGTAGAATTAGCGAAAAAAATCTTTGGTTCCTTAAAACATAAACATGTAGTAATTTTGGGTGCTGGTAAGATGGGGGAACTTGCGATTCAAAACTTATACGGGAATGGTGTTGGTAAAGTAACCGTTGTTAACCGTACTTTTGAAAAAGCAAAACACCTTGCATCTAAATTTGAAGGTAATGCAAAATCAATGCAAGAATTACAATGTGTACTACTTGAAGCTGATATTCTGATTAGTTCAACTGGTTCAACGGATTATGTAATTGATTGCGAATTAATGCAATTTGTAGAACGTTTGCGTAAAGGTAAGCCATTATTCATGGTTGATATTGCTGTTCCACGCGATTTAGATCCACGCATTGGTGATTTACCAAATGTTTTCTTATACGACATTGATGATTTACAAGGAATTGTAGAAGCAAACTTAGCTGAACGTGAGCAGGCTGCAAGACAAATTACTGATATGATTGGACAAGAAGTGGTACAATTCAAAGATTGGTTTGCCACTTTAGGCGTTGTCCCTGTTATCTCTGCGTTACGTAAAAAAGCAAATAAAATTCAGCAAGAAACAATGGTTAGTATTGAAAACAAAATGCCGAATTTAACTGAACGTGAACGTAAAATATTAAACAAACATACGAAATCGATTATTAACCAATTATTAAAGGAACCAATTTTACAAGCAAAAGAATTGGCAAACTCACCAAAGGCTAGCCAACAACTTCAATTGTTCCAACAAATATTTGGAATTGAAGAGGATGTACAAGAAGAGGTTCAACAACAAAACCGAGAAGTTGTACAAGCAGTAAGTTCACAAAAAGAGACAATTTTAAATCGAAAATTGTCATATTAAGGAGAAAGAATGTGAGGCGTTTTCGTATCTGTATGGTAAACTATAGATACGTAAACGCTTATTCTTTTGGGATTTTACATAAATTTTACTGAAATTCTAAATGTTTCGTATTACTGTAGTAAAAGTTGTTAAAGATAAAGAAGGGTTGCTACATGACACAAATAGTGATGGCTAGACTTTATGAAATAATGGTTGTCCTATATGCAATCGGGATTGTTTGTTATTTTATTGATTTTTTCTTTAAACAAGTAAAAGTACGACGGGTAGCCTTTTGGTTTGTTTCGGTCGTATGGATTTTACAAACTTCTTTCTTTTTGTTGAACATTTTGGTAACAAAGCGTTTTCCAATACTTTCACTATCTGAAGGTATATATTTTTATGCTTGGTTGTTAGTTACGATTTCTATTATTTTGCATTGTATTGTACGGGTCGATTTACCTGTATTTTTAATAAATGCTTTAGGTTTTATCTTTGTAACAATTCATTTGTTTGCTCCAAATCAAGTAAGAAATCCTTTAGTAGAATCTTTAGAATCAGAAATGCTGTTTATTCATATTTCATTTGCTATTTTATCCTATGCAGCGTTCACACTTTCCTTTGTTTTTTCATTGTTGTATTTAATCTTGTACAATATTTTGAAAAAGAAAAAGTTTCCCAAAATGTGGTCTCGATTACCAAGCTTACATCAAATGGGTCAATGGATGACGTATTCAATTGTCGTTGGGATACCAATTATCTTTATAAGCTTATTATTGGGTTTAGAGTGGGCTTATTTAAAATTAGAAGGGTTATCTATACTTGATACTAAAATCATTGGATCCTTTGTCATAATGGTTATTTATTTAATCGTTTTAGTTTTACATCGAAGTGGAAAATTAACAGGATTGAATTTTGCATGGGCTCAAATATATACATTTTTACTTGTAGTTATAAATTTCTTCTTAGGAAGCAAGCTTTCAAACTTCCACATTTGGTATTAGCAGAAAGGTAGGATTTACATTGCGAAAAATCATCGTAGGATCAAGAAAAAGTAAATTAGCATTAACACAAACAAATTGGTTTATTAATGAATTAAAAAATGCAGGTGCTCCTTTTGAATTCGAAGTAAAAGAAATCGTGACAAAAGGTGACCGTATTTTAGATGTTCAATTATCTAAAGTAGGTGGAAAAGGGTTATTTGTTAAAGAAATTGAACAAGCCCTTTACGATAAAGAAATTGATTTTGCTGTTCACTCAATGAAAGATATGCCTGCCATTTTGCCTGAAGGATTAGTAATTGGTTGTATTCCTCCACGCGAAGATGCTCGTGATGCATTTATCTCAAAAAATCATGTTAAATTTGCCGATCTTCCAAAAGGTGCTGTTGTTGGAACAAGCTCATTAAGACGTAGTGCGCAACTTTTACAGGCAAGACCTGACCTTGAGATTAAATGGATTCGCGGAAACGTTGATACTCGATTATCAAAATTAGAGAATGAAGATTATGATGCGATTATTTTAGCAGCAGCAGGTTTAAAACGTCTTGGTTGGAATGATGACGTTGTGACTGAATATCTAGATGTTGATATATGTTTACCAGCAGTAGCTCAAGGTACATTAGGAATTGAATGCCGAGCTGATGATGAAGAATTATTAGCAGCCCTTGCGAAAATTACAGATCAAACAACTTGGAACGAAGCCCATGCTGAGCGCGCATTTTTAGCTGCAATGGATGGTGGATGTCAAGTTCCTATTGCTGGATATGCTACGACAAATGGTGATGAAATTACATTAACAGGTTTAGTAGCTGCTCCTGATGCATCTATCATTTATAAAGAAACGATAAAAGGTAATAACCCTGAAGAATTAGGAAAAGAACTAGCGAAGATTTTAACAGAGCAAGGAGCCTTTGATCTCATTCAAAAAGTGAAGGCTGAAGAAAATGCATAATTTCCCTTTAAGAGGAATTACGGTTGTTGTAACAGGTACTAAAATAACAACTTCAATCCTTTCAAAAGTTCATTCATTAGGTGGAGAGGCACTTGCCTATCCACTTATTGATACGAAAGAAATTATAGAACCATATGATCATATTCAAATACAAATGGCAAGAAACCTAGATTGGCTTATTTTTACTAGTCAAAATGCTGTTAAAGTCTTTATTGATAAATTAAGGCGAAACAGCGTTAAACCAACTGAATTTAAAGGTAAAATTGCAGCTGTCGGTAAAAAAACAGCAGAATTAATTGAATATCATGGTTTTCAAGTAAATTTCATGCCTTCTGTATATAGTGCAGATGTATTTGTAAAAGAATTCCCTGCTATAGCTGGCAATAACCCTCGATGTTTGTTTGTGCGTGGGAAGAAAGCAAAAGATACTTTGAAAAAAGGGTTACCTTTTCGCATAAAAGAATGGAATGTATATGAAACAGTTGAAAACCTTGCAACAGTGGATCCACTAATTCACTTAATTCAAACTGTTGAAAGGCCAATAATTATTTTTGCAAGTCCGTCTGCTGTAGATGTTTATGCGAAACATATAGCGCCTGTAATTAAGGAACGAAATGTTAAATATGCAGCAATTGGTCATATTACGGAGGCTGCATTACATCGCAATGGCTTGGACGTTACATATAAACCAAAAACTTATACAATGGAATCTGTTATTGAAGAAATAGTAAAGAAAGAGGATGCGAATCAATGACAAATTTAAACTTTAAAAGACATCGCCGTTTACGCTCATCTGCTACAATGCGTTCAATGGTAAAAGAAACATATCTTCATAAAGAGGACTTAATTTACCCTATTTTCGTAGTGGAAGGGGAAAATATTAAGAACCCAGTAAAATCAATGCCTGGTGTTTTCCAATTCTCTTTAGATAAATTAGAGGAAGAAATTGATGAAGTTGTTTCATTAGGAATTCCATCTGTTATTTTATTCGGTATCCCTGCAGAAAAAGATGCTGTTGGAACAGGTGCTTTTCATGATCACGGGATTGTTCAAGAAGCAACTCGCTTAATTAAAGAGCGTCACCCTGAGTTACTTGTAATTGCAGATACTTGTCTTTGCGAATTTACAGATCATGGACATTGTGGAGTAGTTGAAGGTGAGAAGATTTTAAATGACCCTTCATTAGATATCTTGGCACGTACAGCAGTTTCTCAAGCAAAAGCTGGTGCTGATATTATTGCTCCTTCTAATATGATGGATGGTTTTGTTGCTGCAATTCGTGTTGCATTAGATGAAGCAGGTTTTGAAGATGTTCCAATTATGTCATATGCTGTAAAATATGCTTCTGGCTATTATGGTCCATTCCGTGAAGCTGCAGAAGGTGCTCCAAAATTTGGCGACCGTAAAACGTATCAAATGGACCCTGCTAACCGTTTAGAAGCATTCCGTGAAGCTGAATCTGATATTGAAGAAGGTGCAGATTTCTTAATCGTGAAACCAGCATTATCTTATTTAGATATTATTCGAGATGTCCGCAACAATTATCATTTACCGATTGTTGCTTATAACGTATCTGGTGAGTACGCGATGATTAAAGCAGCTGCACAAAATGGCTGGATTGAAGAAAAACCAGTAGTACTGGAAACTTTACTAGGTATGAAACGTGCAGGTGCAGATTTAATTTTAACTTACCATGCAAAAGATGTTGCTCGTTGGTTGGAGGGAAAATAATATGAATCGTTATGACAAGTCCATTCAAGCATTTTCAGAAAGTATTCACTTAATGCCAGGTGGGGTAAATAGCCCTGTTCGTGCATTTAAATCGGTAAATGCAGATCCAATTTTTATGGAGTCTGGCTCTGGTGCAATAATTAAAGATATTGATGGGAACGAATACATCGATTATGTATTAAGTTGGGGACCACTTATTTTAGGTCATTCTCATCCTGAAGTGGTAAAAGCAATCCAAGAACAAGCAGCAAAAGGTTCTTCTTTTGGGGCACCGACTCTATTAGAAACAAAATTAGCACAAATTATTATTGAACGTGTACCTTCTATTGAAATGGTTCGTTTCGTTTCATCTGGTACTGAAGCAACGATGGCCGCATTACGTTTAGCTCGTGGATACACTGGCCGTGATATCATTTTAAAATTTGAAGGTTCATATCATGGCCATGGAGATTCTTTATTAATTAAAGCTGGTTCTGGTGTTGCTACACTAGGTTTACCAGATAGCCCAGGAGTTCCAGCAGATATTGCGAAGAATACATTAACAGTTGCTTATAACGATTTAGAAGCTGTTCAAACGGTATTTGAGAAGTTAGGAGACAAAATCGCCGGTGTTATCGTAGAGCCAGTTGCAGGTAATATGGGAGTTGTTCCACCTAAGCCAGGTTTCTTAGAAGGATTAAGAAAGTTAACAGAAGACCACGGTGCATTATTAATCTTTGATGAAGTAATGACAGGTTTCCGTGTTGACTATCATTGTGCTCAAGGGTATTTCGGCATTAATCCTGACTTAACATGTTTAGGAAAGGTTGTTGGTGGAGGACTTCCAGTAGGTGCTTTTGCCGGTAAACGTGAAATTATGGAGCATATTGCACCAGCTGGACCAGTATACCAAGCAGGTACATTATCAGGAAATCCTCTTGCGATGACAGCAGGTATTGAAACATTATCTCGTCTAACGCCTGAAAGCTATGAGTATTTCAAAAAGTTAGGAGATCAATTAGAAGCTGGTATTCGTGAAGCTGCTACGAAATATAACATTCCACACACAGTAAATCGTGCAGGTTCAATGATTGGTTTATTCTTAACAAATGAAGAAGTAGTGGATTTTGAAACTGCGAAAACTTCTGATCTTGCGCTATTTGCAGAATACTTTAAATTGATGGCTGAAGAAGGGGTATATTTACCACCATCTCAATTTGAAGGATTATTCATTTCTACTGCACATACAGAAGAGCATATTGCAAAAACTGTAGATGCTTTCCATAAAGTGTTTGCAAAATTAGCTCGATAAGTAAAATATAAAAGGCAATCATGATTTTCAATTCATGATTGCCTTTATTTGTTTTGGATATTGTGTTTTCCAATCTGAGCCGCCTCCGCATTTCTAGTATCTAGCTCCGGCGTCTAGGCTCTCGCGACGCTTCGACTTCTCCTACGAAGGCAAAGAGCGCCTTCTAGTCGAAGTCTCCAGCGCGTGTCGAGCCTGAACGAGCCGCCTCCGCTTTTCTAGTTGTCTAGCTCCGAACGCTTGCTCCTCGACAACTTCAGAATCGTCTTCAAAGGCAAAAAGCGCCCTTTTGCCGATTCTTCCAGTTGTTGTCGGAGCAGTGCGAGCGTTCTCCGCTTTTCTATTGTCTAGCTTCGGCGGCTAGCTCCTCGGAAACTTCGACTTCCTCCTGCGTGTGTAAACACACTTGTCAGAAGCCTCCAGTTTCTATCGGAGCTAAACGAGCCGCCTCCGCTTTTCTAATGTCCAGCTGCGCGCGTTAGCCGTTCGGAAACTTCAACTTCTTCCTACGTGTGCTAGCACACTTGTCAGAAGTCTCCAGTTTCGTTCACGGCTGACCGAACGCGCTCCGCTTTTCTTGGTATACTTCAATTTTTTGCGCATATGGTAGATACGGGAGGGATATCATATGCAAAATATTAATTGGGATATGATGACACAATTTGTTTTTCCAGAAGAATTAGGCTTAGTCGAAGAAGTTATTTCGTGCAATATCATACCTCGTTGGCAACAAATTGAAACAGAAGATTCGATTCAACTTCATGGAATCTATCATATTACGGCAGTTGCTCGTTTTAACCCACATGAATTGCCACAATATAGTGAAGGCACGTTAATAGAAGAGTTAGAGTTTGATGGAAATAATGGCTATTTTGAATATGCATTGCCTTTAAATGTAGATTTACCCCGTGAGAAAGTTGCTCAAGATAACAAACCGGAATTAGCTGTAGATAACATTCAATTTTTAGTTTACGATGGTTGCAGTTGTACATTTAAATGGGAAGTAAACTGCGCCTTTGAAGAACCAGTACATGGGGCATTATTTAATCATGAACCGGTAAATGAACCTCCAATTATCGATTATCGAGCTGAGGAACCACAACAAGATATAACTCAGGAAATTCGTTTCGGTCATGATGCCATTTTCCCTGAAGAGCCAAACTTTGGCGATTTCCCAGTACTAGATGTAACAGAAACTATTCAGGATGGACAAACTTTTGAAGGAACTCCATCAAGTACTGAAGACTATTCACCGTCACAAGAAGTAGCCCCAGAACAAAATGTAGCACCAATTGATGATATTGCTCCAGTGCAAATGGAACCGATAAAAGAAGCAGTTCCACCACAACAAGAGGTACCTGTAAATGAAGTAGTTCCAAAAGAACAAGTGGAACCAATTCAAGAAGCAGTACCACTGCAACAAGAGGAATCTATAAATGAAGTAGCCCCAGTTCAAAATGTAGCCCCAGCAGTTCAACCAACTCCAGTGGATGAACAAACGATACAACCAGTTGAATTGCAAGAAGAAGCACCAAAAACAAAAAATACAGCAATCAAAGAAGTTCATCTAAATACGTTTGATGAGAGTGATAGTAATATTTTAGACCTTGCTACAGATGTTGTAGTTAACAGAGGTACAATCGTTCAAGATAGCGATGAAAACCAGGTTTATTCTCAAGTTGAAGAACCACAAAAGAAAGAGAAAATAATTCACTCCAATCAATATTTCCCAACAGATGCTGATGATTTTTATAATGATTTGAAAGAGTCCTATACGATTTTAAATATATCAAATAAAATCCGTAATGAATAAATAGCATAACCCAGCTAAAATTAATAGAAAAATAATGTCACCTGTCGTTGGTATGATGATTGTTCGTATTCCCTGAAAAACAGTAATTGGAATAATGATTTGTTTACAGAAAAATCTTGTTTTCCTTAGCCATGGTGGCAATAAATATGGATTATAGCCTCTACCTTGGAAGCCCTTTTTTTTCAATTTGTTCACACACCTTTCGGGATATTCGTTGTAACTTGAAAACAGTTGTTGTAATATTATACAATGTATACAGTAGCATTTTGGTTCCCTATCCTATGAATAGGGAAGCGATAAGGATTAAATTCCTTTTGCTCCGAGACAGCTGTGTTTCAAGTGAAAATGAATAGTTGATGCTATGAATAGGAAGAGTAAAATGATTCTTACATGCAAAAGAGAGGAAACGGTAGCTGAAAAGTTTCTGCATGTGCTCATTTGAAGGTAGCCTAGGAGCAGCTTTTGTGAACGTTAGTAGCAAAATGCCGGTAAAACCGTTACCCTAATAAGTGCCAAGTTTTCTTAAATACAACTTGATTATTTAAGTTAATTTGGAATAAAGGTGGTACCGCGAATTTTATATAAACTCCTTCGTCCTTTTTTGACGAATGGAGTTTTTTTATTTTCTAAGGAGGAAAACAATCATGACAGAACAACAAAACATTTCAATGCCAACGAAATACGATCCACAAAATATTGAAGCTGGTCGTTATGAATGGTGGCTACAAGGCAAGTATTTTGAAGCACAACCTGAAAGTGGAAAACAACCGTATTCAATCGTAATTCCACCGCCAAACGTTACAGGTAAATTACACTTAGGTCATGCTTGGGATACAACATTACAAGATATTATTATCCGTATGAAACGCATGCAAGGTTATGATGCGCTTTGGTTACCTGGTATGGACCACGCTGGTATCGCAACACAAGCAAAAGTAGAAGCAAAACTTCGTGAAGAGGGCGTTACTCGATATGACCTTGGTCGTGAGAAATTCCTAGAAAAAACTTGGGAATGGAAAGAAGAGTATGCAGGTCATATCCGTCAACAATGGGCTAAATTAGGGTTAGGTCTAGACTATACACGTGAACGTTTCACTCTTGATAAAGGTTTATCGGATGCAGTTAAAGAAGTATTCGTAAAATTATATGAAAAAGGGTTAATTTATCGTGGGGAACGTATCATTAACTGGGACCCTGCAGCAAAAACAGCATTATCTGATATCGAAGTAATCCATAAAGAAGTTGAAGGTGCATTCTACCATATGGAATACCCATTAGCAGATGGTTCAGGTAAACTACGTGTTGCAACTACACGTCCTGAAACAATGCTAGGTGACTCAGGGGTTGCCGTTCACCCTGAAGATGAACGTTATAAACACTTAATTGGTAAAACTGTCATTTTACCTATCGTAGGTCGTGAAATTCCAATCGTTGCAGATGAATATGTAGATATGGAATTCGGTACAGGTGTAGTAAAAATGACTCCTGCTCATGACCCTAACGACTTTGAAGTAGGTAATCGTCATAATTTAGAACGTATTTTAGTAATGAACGAAGACGGTACTATGAATGATTTAGCTGGCAAATATGCTGGTATGGATCGTTTTGAATGCCGTAAACAAATTGTAAAAGACTTACAAGAAGCTGGTGTACTTGTTGAAATCGAACCACATACTCATCAAGTAGGTCACTCTGAACGTTCAGGAGCGGTGGTTGAACCGTACCTTTCAGCACAATGGTTCGTTAAGATGGGACCTCTTGCAGAACAGGCACTAGCAATTCAAAAAAATGAAGACGAGAAAGTAAACTTCGTACCAAATCGTTTTGAAAATACGTACAATCGTTGGATGGAAAATATTCATGACTGGTGTATTTCACGTCAATTATGGTGGGGTCACCAAATCCCAGCTTGGTATCATAACGAAACAGGCGAAATTTATGTTGGGAAAGAAGCTCCAGAAGATAGCGAAAACTGGACACAAGATGAAGACGTTCTTGATACTTGGTTCTCATCAGCATTATGGCCATTTTCAACAATGGGCTGGCCAGATACTGAAAACGAAGAATTTAAACGTTACTACCCAACAAACACATTAGTAACGGGTTATGATATCATCTTCTTCTGGGTAAGCCGTATGATTTTCCAAGGTAAAGAATTTACTGGCGTACGTCCATTTAAAGATGTATTAATCCATGGTTTAGTTCGTGATGGTGAAGGCCGTAAAATGAGTAAATCTCTTGGTAACGGTGTAGACCCAATGGAAGTTATCGAACAATACGGAGCTGACTCCCTACGTTACTTCTTAGCTACTGGTTCGTCACCTGGTCAAGATTTACGTTATACAACTGAAAAAGTAGAGGCAGTATGGAATTTTGCGAATAAAATTTGGAATGCTTCACGTTTTGCATTAATGAATATGGAAGGTCTTAGATTTGAAGAAATCGATTTAACAGGTAATTTAAATGTTGCTGATAAATGGATTTTAACTCGATTAAATGAAACAATTGCACGTGTAACAGATCTTGCAGAACGTTATGAATTTGGTGAAGTTGGTCGCGAATTATATAACTTCATTTGGGATGATTTCTGTTCTTGGTATATTGAAATGGCGAAACTTCCTCTTTATGGTGAAGATGAAGCGGCTAAGAAAACAACACGTTCAGTATTAGCATATGTATTAGATCAAACAATGCGCCTATTACATCCATTCATGCCATTTATTACAGAGGAAATTTGGCAACACCTTCCACACGAAGGAGAATCAATTACAGTAGCTGCATGGCCAAAAGTGAAAGAAGAATTTAATTTTGCACAAGAAGCTACAAGTATGAAACTACTCATGGACATTATACGTTCAGTGCGTAACATTCGTGCAGAAGTAAACACACCAATGAGTAAAAAAGTTCCATTATACATTGCAGCTAAAGATCCAGAAACAGCAGGCATTTTAGATGACAATCGTGCTTACATTGAAAAATTCTGTAATCCAGAGAATTTAAATATTGGTGTAAACTTAGAAGCACCAGGCCAATCAATGTCAGCAGTTGTTACTGGAGCTGAATTATTCTTACCACTTGCTGGTTTAATTAACTTAGACGAGGAAATTGCGCGTCTTGAAAAAGAATTAGAAAAATGGGCAAAAGAAGTGAAATTAGTATCTGGTAAGCTTTCAAATGAAAAATTCGTTTCAAAAGCACCAGAAGCCCTTGTTGCTAAAGAACGTGAAAAATTAGCAGATTATCAAGAAAAGCATGAAGCAGTTGAAAAACGTTTAGCAGAGTTACGTAATATGTAATAAAATATGAGGAGAAGTAATTAGGTTCTAATTACTTCTCCTTTTTTAATATAAAATGCCCTCATATTAGGAGGTAAATTGATGGCAAGCAATCCATCGTTCGAAAATGAAATAAATCACTTATTTGTTTACGAACAAAAACAGTCTTTTTCCTTTTCAAAAAGTATGTATAAAGGTGAAAAGGAAATTTTAATTGTTGTGAAAGATACCCAAAATAAAAACAGAGCAAAGTTTTGGGCGAGAAAACTACATAAAATTTATAATGTTCATGTTTTAGCAGTAACGTTATTTAATTCTCAAAAAATCGATTCTTATATAAATAAAAACAATATTGCCTCGGTAATTGTAGTTGATATAGAAGCTACTAATAAGGGGATTGTTATTTCAACAGAAGATGATAGTTTGTACTCTTTTTTATCAGAATCACTATCAACCAATAATGAACAGCAAGTTAATTTGAATAAGGAAGATGTAAAAACGTTTAGGACAAGCCGTTTTACTTCTTTAATTAAAATTGGTCAGATAAAAAATTATCATCGATTTTTTGCCTTCTTTACTTCCTATATTCACTTACATCCTAAATTATCATTAGAACATAGGGAAAGTAAGATATATCGTGTGAGTGGGAAAAAAGTAGGGCAGAACATTCCTTTTAATCGAGTTGAGCTAAATCCTTCAGTATTGGAACAATTGAATTTACAAGAGAATGATTATGTTGTTATATATAATCCAATGAATAGCAAATTTGCCATAGGATGCATTAAAAGCTCAAAGAAATCGATGGCTGATGAAATTATTTTAAGTTTTTCAATTAAGAAAAAATTAGAACTACCATCTGCAATCGTGTTCCATCCTTTAAAGAAAATTATTAGTTCGAAAATCCAAATTCAGGCGGTAAAAAAGATTGCTGACGGCAGTATTACTGTATCTGATGATATTTTCCAAAAGGTTAATGAAATCGGTACATCACATTTTGAAATTGTAAATAGGGCAACTTCCGCATCTATCGATTTGGAGCGTTCCAAAATTATATTAGATAGTTCTTTAGATGCTGGAACAATCAGATTAAGTTACTTACAGCGGGAATTTTTAAATTTTGAACATCCACCTGATACACTATCTGATTATTATTACCAATTATTTAGTAGTACACCTGAACTAACTGATGAGCAATTGAACTTTTTAGCAGAACACTATAGTCATAATAAAGTACATAAGATTGATACATATGAGGAGAAAGTAAAGGCTAAGAAACTTCTTCAAAAAGTTGGATATAATCGAGCGGTGATTTATCCATTGCCTGAGAAGCGGAGAAGGAAGAAATTAAATCCGTTACAAAAACTGTTTTATTTTTACCTGCGATGGTCAATTCGTCCTTCTTCAGTAAAGTTGAAAGTAATTCGTCCATACAGTACAGATGAATCGAGTAATATTGTACGTGTGTCAAAAAGTGTGATGAGTTTATTGGGGATAGCTGAAAATGATTTAATTACTCTTCATTATCGTGGAAGAACAATAACTGTACCTGTACTTGAACTTGCATCTACTGAATTAATTAAAGAAACAAATATAATTTCAAATGAAAGTAGTATCAACATCTCCATAGGGATACCAGCACATTTAAGAGATAAGTTGGGGATTAAACAAATTGGTAAGATTTGTGATGTTGAAAGGGACCTCTTCTATTTATTTAGAAAAAGTGTGAACACACAGTTTTTGCCAGTCCTTGCTACGATTTTTACTATCACGCAGTTAAAGATTGATGATTGGTGGATAAAGGTTGCTATGATTATTATTATCGTTCCTTTATCTAGTTATCTAACATTATCAGCAGTGCGTGAGAAAATACCTAAACTTTAGGAGGAAAATATGGATCTCATTGAAGAAATAATGGGTTTGGAAAAAGCCTATATCAAAGAAGATTTCCCTGAATCATTTGAAATACTTAAAGGAGAGCTTCCTATTATTTTATCTAGCCCTCATAGTGTTACACATTTTCGAGAGGGCAAGATAAAACAAGGTGAATTCATGACAGGGGCATTAGTGAAGATCCTTCAAAAAAGGTTAAATTGTTTTGCCATTACGAAAACGAAAAATGATTTGACTGATCCGAATTACGATGGTTTTCATCCATATAAAGAAGTTATAAAAAAAGTGGTAACAGAGTTCAATCTTAAGTATTTATTTGATTTGCATATTATGTCTAGTAAACGACCGAGTGCGATTGAAATTGGAACCGGTAACGGAAAAAATGTTTTTAACAATCCCCAATATGCGGGCATTATTAAAGAATCGTTTGAAAGTCAAAATATAACACCAGTGATTATAGACGAGCTCTTTACTGGTGGTTATAAAAATACAGTTTCTTCAGAAGTCTCAAAGACAGTTGGAATCCCTTGCATTCAAATTGAAATAAATTGGAGATTACTTGATTTAGCTTCACCTAATCATCAAGTTCAAGGGGTAATAGATTCACTAACGAATAGTATTTTAAAAATTTTAAAAGATCAGTGAATCAAGAAGCTCATCAAAACCATTGGGAATGGAATTGATGAGCTTTCAATTTCTAAGATAGCATCTTTTTAATATATGAAATTAAGACTTGAGGTAAATTGACATCATATAGGTTATAGAATGATCGTGCACCAACAGGATCTTCTAATTCATTTAAGTAATAAACACCATCGCTTTTTATAAAATCAATACCAATATAGTCACTTTTAAGTTCGCGGGTAATTTTGTAAAGATAACTTTTTAAATTTTCTGGTATAAGAAAATGCTCAATTGTTCCCCCTAGTGTGTAGTTGGATTTAAAATTATCTGAACCAGTTCTTAATACTGAACCAAGTATTTGTTCACCAAGCATCCACACTCGAATATCTTGGTTATTCGATGGCATAAAAGGTTGAATGATTGATGAGTCCTTACCAAATTGGTTTATGTACTGATTTACTTCTTGTTCCGTCTTACAAAGTACAACTTCTTGTCCACCATGCCCGGATACAGATTTTACAACCACGGGATAAGTGATTTGTTCAGGTAATGCTTTCCAAGATGGGATGGAAGGAATGTTCAATTTTTTTGCAAATTGATAAGTATCCCATTTATTATTTGCTAACTTATTAACTAAATGATTATTAAAGGTTTTAATGTTTTGTTGTTCAAAATAAAGGGCTACTTTGTAATTTCGTGTACGGTTCCAAACAAAATCTATGTCGAAGTGGTGATGTAAATTATATTCGTGTTCAAATTTTAATATTAGTTCAATTTGTTGTGTACGTGCTTCAGCGATAAGTTCATCAATAAACGATTTGTTTTTCTTAGCATCTTGTTCAGAGTAAAATAACCATCCCACTGTCATAGTGCAAGCTTCCTTAATATATATTCTGTTAATTTTTCTCCAACATTTACACCTGTCACATTATAAATGTTTCGAATATGGGCAGCTGCATTAACCTCACATACAATAGGTTCTTCATTTTTCCCGAATAACAAGTCTACACCTGCATACTCTGCTCCTAATGCTTTCGCAGCTTGTTTGGCAATGTTAATTTGTTTTTCTGTAAGTTCGACACGCTCTGCAGTACCGCCATTTGTAATATTTGCGCGGAAATCTGTTTCAGAATGGCGATACATAGCAGCTACTACTTCTTCGCCAACTATGTTTACTCGTATATCTCGGCCTTTGCTTGATGCAATGAACTCTTGGAACACAAAGTCTACACCATTTAATTCCTCAACTTTTTCATAAAATTGTTCTTCTGTCTCAATTAAATATACTTTCATCCCAAAAGAGCCATGTCCTTCTTTAATAATCATTGGCAATTTTAGTTGTGCGATTACTTTTTCAAAATAACCGGTTTGTTTTATTGAGAAATTTTTATAAATTTTTGGAGCAATAATTGTTTTCGGAATTGGTATGTTAGCTTGGGATAATTTTAAGTATTGTTTTGCTTTATTATCACATGTTTCAATAATATCCGGGTCATTAAATACTGGTATACCTTGTTGTTTTAGAAATTGGCCTAATAAAACGTCCTTGTCGAGGAAAATGACAAAATCTGGTCGATCTTCTAAGTCAATTTGTAAATTCATCATTACATCACAGTTTTTTAATACAACAGGTTCCACATTATATTTTTTTACGGCTTCAGCCATTAAATTAGCTTGGTCAACAAATTTTTCTGATATAAGACTTCCATTATAAATAATCCAACAGTTTGTCATAAGAACCTCCTTGAGTATAGTTTAACACTCTAATAAGTATTTGATAATGTTATAATTGAACGTAACTTAATTAAATGTTAAAGGGTGTATTGTGTTGATCGTAGGATTGGATAAGTATAAAAACGAATGGAATATAAAAAGTAGTAATGAAATTAAACCAGGATTAGATGCAATTAAACATGCATTAAACTTATTAGATAATCCACAGGATAAACTTTCTGTTGTCCATATTGCAGGGACGAATGGAAAGGGCTCTACATTAACGTTTATTGAACAAATCGCAATGCACCATGGATTAAATGTGGGCAAATTTATGTCGCCATGTATTGTTGATGTACATGACCAGATTCAATCAAATGGTGAATCAATTACAGAGCAAGAATTCAATCAAATCTTTGAACGAATGCAACGTGCTGGATTAAGTGGGAAACTAACAGATTTCGAACTTTTAACATGCGCGGCATTTCTTTATTTCGTCAATAAAAAAGTCGATTTAGTTTTACTTGAAACAGGGATGGGAGGGCGAGAAGATTGTACAAATGTTGTCACTCCAATCGTCTCTGTAATAACAAGTATTTCGTTGGAACATACCAAATTTTTAGGATCTGACATTTCAAGTATTGCAAAGCATAAAGCTGGAATTATAAAACATGAAAAGCCTGTTGTAGTGGGGGTATTACCTGAGGATGCTATGAATGTTATTGAAGACGAAGCCTCTGAAAAAAATTCGCCCTTGTATGTTCTGGGTAGACAAATTTATGTGATACCTTCTACTAATGGAGACCGCTATTTAAATGAAATTCTAGGAATTGATATTTCTCATTTAAACAGAACTCTTCCAGGTGATCATCAAGGTGAAAACATGGCTTTGGCAATAACCGCGTTTTTAGAAGTGGCAAAACATTTTTCAGTAAAAGTAGACGCTGAAAAAATTAAGGAAGGTGTGCACAATTCTAAACTGCAAGGTAGATTTGAGGAAGTGCTGCAAAATGTTTATTTTGATGGAGCACATAATCCTGCAAGTTCACAAATGCTAGTGAGCACTATTAAACAACAATTTCCCAATGAATATATCCGTTTCATCATTGGCATGTTAGCGGATAAGGACGTTAAAAATGTGCTTGCTATTCTGGAGACGGTAAGTGATGAATTTTATTTTGTTGATTTTTCAAATTCACGCGCAATGAATGCTGAGCAGATGTTGAAACTTTCTAATGCAACAAAGAAAAACGTGTTGAAAGATAGGGAAGGTTTCATTAAAAGTTGCACAAAATTACCAGGGAAAACAATTGTCACGGGATCACTTTATTTATTAACGGATTTAAGAAAAGAGATTTTAAACGTTGAATGATTGAAAACAAAAAAATATGCAAATAGTGATAAGTAATAATGTTGGAATTTATCGTTTAATAGTACTATTTGCGAATTATTTTTTAAGCGAGGCGACATTAGTTTCGCTTTTTTTCGTTCTATTTTTGATACGGTTAATATGAGGTGAAGCGAATGAAATTTCCAAATGTTATAGGAAAAAGAGATCTAATGCATGCGGCGATAATTGGATCAGTTGCAGGCTTAGCAGGTGTTCTATTTTTCATATTATTACTAAGTTCAATGGATCCTAATGAACAACAACAGCAACAGGCAACGAATCAAGTTGAGGAAGAAGAAGTAATACCAGTTCAATCATCTGAAGAACCAAAAGTAGACAAAATGGCAGTGGAATTTTTCGCAAACCAACATGGTGTATTCTCAAGTCATAAATCAGCTTTGGATTTTATCGCTGGTTACGCCTCATTAAATACGAGCGCAATCGTTGAAATAGATGGGAACTTTTACGTTTGGTCTTCTGTTACACCTGTAAAAGAGGAACTTGTAATTTCAGACAATCCGACATCTTTTGCTAAATCTTTTACTTTTTCCGGTTCAGCTTGTTCTAACCCCGCGTTACAATCTTTACCAACACATTTGCAAAGTAATAATCCGTCAAAATTTTATTTTGAAGATACGAAAGAACCTGACAGTATTCCATCTGATTGGGATTCCATAACTTCAGCATTATCAAGCATTTCAGGTGATTTAAGTGTTGTGAGATTACACCTAATTACACATTATTTTAATGAAAACGACTGTATGAAAATTAAATTATAATAGGTCGTTTTTGGGGTAAAAAGAGGATTTAGGGAATTCCTCGAAATTTTTCAAAATGCACTTCCTAAGCTATTATATAGTTAGGAGGAATGGAAATGAATTTTACTACTGATGAACAAATTATTTTAGCTTCAGCATCACCAAGAAGGAAAGAACTATTTGAAAAACTAGGAATTCCTTTTGAGGTTATAACAAGTGATGTTATTGAGACAACGGTAACTGCTAATACGATGTTAGATTATGTTCGGGATGTAGCTTTGTTAAAAACTCGTGACGTGGCAAAAAAAGTAGTGGGGAAAACAATTATTGGGGCTGATACGATAGTTGTTTTTGAAGACATACTACTACATAAACCTAAAACACGTGAAGAAGCTATAACTCACTTACAAAAGTTATCTAACAACCATCACCAGGTAATGACAGGTGTTGCAATCATTCAGCAGGATAGTACAGAATTTACTTTTGTAGAAGTTACAGAAGTGTACTTTAAAAATCTGTCGCAAAAATTAATTGAAGCCTATGTTGATACTGGTGACCCTTTTGATAAAGCAGGAGGTTATGGAATTCAAACTGACGGTGTTTTATTTGTCGACCATATTAATGGTGATTATAACAATGTCGTAGGACTCCCTTTAGCTAGTCTATTCGAAAAATTAGTTGAACTAGATATTATTAAAATATAAGGGAAGTGGTAGGGATGACGATTCCATTTCCAGAGTTGATGATTCGTGATGTCCATGTAGACGATCGACCGAGGGAAAGGTTAATCAATCAAGGTGCTCAAAGTTTATCTAATCAAGAACTAATCGCGATTTTATTACGTACTGGTACAAAGCAAGAGTCAGTGTTAACTCTTGCTAATCGCGTTTTAAATTATTTTGAAAAATTACATGGGTTAAAACACGCTACTTTAGAAGAGATAGTCTCGATTAAAGGGATTGGTGAAGCAAAGGCTGTACAACTTCTTGCAGCCATTGAACTCGGAAGAAGATTAGCCCAAAAACAAGTAGATTCGCGCTTTACCATCCGATCTCCACAAGATGCTGCTACGTTCCTAATGCCTGAAATGTCCTCGCTTCAACAAGAACATTTTGTAGTTCTTTTCTTAAATGTTAAAAATCAAGTATTGCACAAACAAACAATATTTATCGGAAGCTTAAATTCAAGTATCGTCCATCCACGCGAAATATTCCGTGAAGCCGTTAAACGATCAGCAGCATCAATTATATGTGCACATAATCACCGTGCGACACGTTCGTAACTGAAAAGGTTGCGCACGCTGTCCGAACGTCTAAATGACAAGTAAGAGAGTCGTGAACTCTTCACTCAATAGGTGGAATGAGAGGGTAACGCCTCAAAACGCCTACTCTAATACTCCGACATGCGTTATTCAAAGGTGTAATTGAATAAGGTGTGAAGCTCGGTGAAGTCGGCTGAACGTTACCGTAGTGCTAATATAGTAACCGAAAGGCACCTAGAGGTAGGGGCTGTAACGGATAGGTCGGGAGTCGTAAAAAACCTAATATGGTGAGAATGTGGTAAAACACTGACGAACTAGCGAATGAACTATCTGTGAGTGGCGAGTATTCAGAAATGAATAGACTTGTTGAAAGAGACAAGTGCGTTCCGTGGGCGAGTAAGTATGGTGGTTTCGAAAGCTCCATGCACCGTTACAGGCGGTGGAGAGGACGCCAGGTAAGAGCTAGCACCTAAGTTAGGACATTGATAGAGTGAAGGGAACGTGGAAAGCTACCAACATGGAGCGGACACACGCGATGAAGTGGTAGAAAGGAAAGGTATCTAACTATAACTTTCTTTTATGGTAGTGAGAGTAGAGGCAGGAGCGTTGAAGTTTCTGTAATGGAAATGGAGCAATAGCCTCAAGTCGTTCACTTAATGTATTTCAACTCAAACCTTCAGGGATTCTCGTATGACTAAAAAGGTCACGAGCCAAGATTGGAGCGTGATACACCATGAGCGAAAACTTCAAGAAGATTCCTAGAATGAAAAACACAAGGCTACGACATGCCGAGTATTATGGTATGACGGAAACTTTTGATGAATTATATGCCAAAAGTAAAGAAAACCAACCATTTAAAAATCTGATGCACATCATCACATCAGATGACAATATTCTGCTCGCTTACCGTAATATTAAACGAAATAATGGTAGTGCAACAGCGGGCGTTGATGGTGTAACCATTAATGATATAGAAAAATTAAGTACGGCGGACTTTATCATAACTGTTAAGAAACGCTTTCAACATTATCATCCACGCCAAGTGAAACGGGTAGAAATCCCAAAGCCAAATGGAAAAATGAGACCGCTAGGTATTCCATCAATGTGGGACCGTATCGCCCAACACTGTATATTACAAGTACTTGAGCCGATTTGTGAAGCGAAGTTTTATAAATATAGCTTCGGATTTCGACCAACAAAGTCTGCTGAAAATGCGATATCATTAGCAGCCGGTCGTATTAATAATAATCGAATGCAGTACGTTGTAGACATTGATATTAAAGGATTCTTTGATGAAGTGAGACATACAAAACTCATGCGTCAGATTTGGACGATGGGTATCCAAGATAAGCAGTTACTCGTTATATTGAGGAAAATGCTAAAGGCACCCGTTGTTCTACCGAATGGTGACATAACATATCCGACAAAAGGAACTCCACAAGGAGGCATTCTTTCCCCACTACTTGCCAATATCAATCTTAATGAGTTCGATTGGTGGATTGCGAATCAATGGGAGAGTAAGAAATGTCGCTCAATTAATGATTATTATGTGAAGAGTACGGGTTTATATAGCCATCAATATCGTTACCGACAATTAAGAAAAACATCAGCGCTAAAAGAAATGTATATTGTTCGTTACGCAGACGATTTTAAAATTTTCACCACGTCACGTGCGAATGCCAATAAGATTTTCATTGCGAGTAAAATGTGGTTAGAAGAACGACTGGGACTTCCTATCTCAGAAGAAAAATCACAGATTACGAACTTGAAAAAGAAAAGCAGTGAATTTTTAGGGTTTGATTTAAAAATGGAGCGAAAAGGCTATGACCGAGTTGGAAATAAGAAGTTTGTCTGTCAATCACACATTACAGAAAAAGCACGAAAGCGTATTAAAGAACAGTTGAAAAATCAAATAAAGGTGATTCAACGAGCACCGAATGGACAAGAACTAATGAAGCAACTTCAAGTCTACAACAGTATGGTTATTGGGATTCATAATTATTACCAAATCGCGACACAAGTAAATGCGAGTTTGATGCCAATTCAATATCAATTAACAATAGTAGAACGACACCGCTTCAAACATCTGTCCTTAAAGAAACGCTCACCAGCTCATCGGATAAATGATAAAGGAATTCGACCGTATCTAAAATCAGAAATGACAAGGTATATCAACGGTTACCCCATTATTCCAATTGGTTTTATCAAAACAAGAAATGCACTTATGCCCAAAAATGGCGTCTGTAAATTTACATCAGAAGGACGTGCACTAATTCATCGAGACCAAAACAGTGTCTTAGAATGGAAGCTACAATGGCTACGGGAGCATCCGATAAATAGCGAGCGTGCAACTATTGAATTAAATGACAACCGTATTTCCTTGTTTGTCGCACAAAACGGCAAATGTGCTGTCATGGGCGATGAATTAATTTTAACAGAGATGGATTGTCACCATAAAACGCTATGGCGTGAAACGAAGGATGACCGTTATGTGAACTTGGTTTTAATATCAAGAGATGTACATAGATTGATTCATGCGACAAAGGAAGAAACCATTCTAAAATATGTAGACAAGATAAAACCAAATTCGGAACAACAAACAAAAATTAATCAGTTAAGAAAGATGGTTGGCAACGAGGCTATTTAAAATTGGGAAATTGAAATAATCGTGGTTTGAGCTAAACGAAATAACAAAATGAACGATGGAACGCCGTGTGCGATGAAAGTTGCATGCACGGTGTGGAGCAGGGGAAAAGGTGGAGATGACATCAAAACCTTACCTATTGCTATCAAGCGGAGTGCGCCTGTAATGTATATAAATTCAGCGTTTTCAAAAGAAAACTAGAACTTCTCACAATGTTCTATGGTCAACGTCTTACCTTGCAAGGAAACTTTTAAAGGGAACATAGCATGACGTGAAAAGGAGAATAGACAATGTAGCTATCAACATTGAATCAGTTCTTCAGACCAAGTGATGTATGGTAAAAGCTATACTGCCTGAATCCTAGACAGATGAGTGTTGGGTGTGCCATTGCCTACGATAGCTAACAGGTAATGAGGATAAAATGGGTGACAATTAAAGTCTATTGGAATTTTCCGCTTTCCTATCCATAGTGAGATTTATCCTTCAATCCTCTGGTAGAGGAAAATGTCGAAAGGGATACCTAACCATCACGAAACTGAATTTATATGTAATGCAGGGATTGCCTAAGTGTGAGTGCCTTATTGGCTATAATATAAAGGTATTTGAAAATCACATATGGCAACGGAGTCTTCATAGTACTCAACGTTTGCTTGTAATGAGTTTAGCAAGGGGAAGGAAGACAGGTTGTTTCTTAAACGTTTAGGCTGGAAGGAGTCATGAACATGGCATCAAATCCATTTCAACAGTTAGACGTTTACTGGAATATTTCTCGTAAAAATAAAAAGTTAAAAGATTGTTATCGTCTACTTTATCACAAAGAATTGTGGAACAAAGCATATACTAACCTTTATCCAAACACTAATATTGATGAAAAAATTATCGAAAATATCATTGAAAGATTACGACATGGTACATACCGCTTCTTCCCAATTCGACAAACAAGTCAAATAAATTTTCAAGATAGATTAATGTTTGAGGTTTTGAATATGATGCTTCAAAAAATATATGAACCAATCTTCAGCGAGCATTCACATTGTTCAATAAAAAATCGCAATTACCATACGGCATTACTTGATATTAAAGATAGTTGGAGAGGGATTACTTGGTGTATTCATGGTGAAATTGGGGGACATTGTAGTCTGATTCATTTTCCAATATTATTGAACTTATTAGGCCAAAAAATAGAAGATCGGCGTTTTTTATTACTTATTCACCATGCCCTTAAATGTGGTGTTCTAGATGGTTGGCAAATGAATGAAACACAAATATGCAACTTTTCAAAATTGCTTCTAAATATTTATCTACATGAATTTGATACGTTTATAGAATACCATTTAAATATAAAACATGTTCGATATGCTAATAATTTTGTAATTGGGGTTGTTGGTACAAAGGAAAGTGCTCGAAAGATACAATTTTTAATTCGTGAATTTCTAATGGATAAGTTACATCTTAGTGAAGAAAAGACTCTAATCACTCACATTGAAAAGGAAATACCATTTTTAGGATATGAATTTACTTTAAACAAACAAAGGAAACAATCTATTATGATAAAAATACCTGCTAAAAGGATACAAACCTTTGCATCAAAAAATGGTTATGGGAATTTACAAAATTTCACGGTGGAGCCCAGAAGAAAACTAACAAATCTTTCTGATACCGAAATTTTGTTAACTTATAATAAAGAGCTAGAAAAAATCGCAAATTATTATAAACTAGCAGATAACTTTCACATATTAAACAAATTATTTTATTTAGCAGAACGCAGTTTTCTTAAAACTATTGCCTTTAAAAGAAGAAGTACTTCTAAAAAGGTTGCAATGAGGATGAGACGATATCAACAAGGGCGTTTATGTTTAGTTCAGCACAAGCAAGGTAATCAAATAGTACATACATTCCTTAAACTTAAAGATTTAAAAAAGTAGTGGTGATTCACAAATACGAAATCATGCTGTTAGAAATGGACCCAAAGCAAACATTTTACGAGAAGTAATTCCAGAATAAACAACTGGCGAGCCGTATACATTGAAAAGTGTACGTACGGTTCTGAGTGGGGAATTTTGAAACCGGTTATGGTAACATAACACGGCGCATCATTTCTACACTACAATGCTACACCAAGCCCAGAGGACATTGATGTAACAAAACGTTTACAAGAAGCGGGATATATCATAGGCATTGAATTGATTGATCATGTCATAATTGGTGATCATCAATTTATCAGCTTAAAAGAAAAAGGATATATGTAATTGTTAGAACTTGAATTTTTTCAAATTAGGATTCGTAAATTTGAATATTTTTACGTATACTTATAATGTTGAAGTAATAGTTAGAAGGAAAATGGACGCCTCAAGAACTTTGAGACGTCCATTTTTGATGGAATCTTTCTTACTTTTTTATTAAGACGGATTTTCCCTTCAAATTTGGGTAAATTAAAGTAAAAATAAAGTAACAAATCGATGTTAAAAACATTACTAATATTTCCTTAAAAGGAGTAAAATTAAGATTTGAAAATTAATTTTATTACTGTATTATTTCATCGAACCATTTCTTTTAAATTTCGTCATTTGAATGGTGAAGTTGTTACACGATTGTAAAAACTTACATATTTATTTTATTTGTTTCAAAGCCACAATCGAAATACAATGAAAAATGTCGATTAAAATTGATTGTCAATAGACAAATGTGGTAGAACAGTACATGTGATACTATAATTTTTCGAGCTTTTCAGCTATAATAAATTTTATGATTTTAGGCATTGGAATGAGAATGGTCTAAAAAGAGAAAGGGAGTACAAAATTGTTTGGATTAGGAAATAAAGATGTCGGGATTGATCTTGGCACAGCAAATACACTTGTATTTATTAAAGGAAAAGGTATCGTTTTACGTGAGCCTTCTGTTGTCGCAAAAAATACTAAAACTGGAGACATCGTTGCTGTTGGTAATGATGCGAAAAATATGATTGGACGTACACCAGGGTCGATTGTTGCAATTCGTCCAATGAAAGATGGGGTTATTGCAGATTTTGATATCACAACTGCAATGATTCAATATTATTTAAAACAAGCATTAAAAAATTCAGGTTCAAATTGGAAAAAACCAAATGTAATGATTTGTGTTCCTTATGGCATTACTTCAGTTGAGCAACGAGCAGTAATCGATGCATCAAGACAAGCTGGAGCTAAAGAAGCGTTTACCATTGAAGAACCGTTCGCAGCAGCGATTGGAGCTGATTTGCCAGTATGGGATCCAACGGGTTCTATGGTTGTAGACATCGGTGGAGGAACGACTGAGGTTGCCGTAATTTCTTTAGGCGGTATCGTTACTAGTGAATCAGTTCGCATTGGTGGCGACGCAATGGATCAATCAATTATTAGTTATATTAGAAAAACATATAACTTAACAATTGGTGAACGTACAGCTGAGAAAATAAAGATTGAAATTGGTACAGCTCGAGTAGATGACAGTAATGAAAAAATGGAAATCCGTGGACGTGACCTTTTAACAGGACTACCAAAAACAATCGAAATTTCATCAGAAGAAATTTCTGAATCATTACGTGAAGCAATTTCTGCAATTACTGATGGAGTTAAGAAAACGTTAGAGCAAACACCTCCTGAACTTTCTGCAGACGTTATGGAACGAGGGATTGTATTAACAGGTGGTGGAGCACTTTTACGTAATCTTGATAAAGTAATCAGTGATGAAACGAACATGCCTGTATTTATCGCAGAAAATCCACTAGACTGTGTTGCAATCGGAACAGGTAAAGCTTTAGAACATATTGATTTAGTTCGTTCACAGCAAATGAAAAAATAGGGGGGATAGCAATGCCACAGTTTTTTTCAAACAAGAAATTAATACTGCTCCTAGTTGGTATAATTTTCCTTGTGGCATTGATTAGCTTCTCATTACGTGATCGACAAAATGCTAATCTTCCCGAACAATTTATTAAAGACACAGTTGGCTTTGCACAATCTATTGTTGCTAAGCCAGCTAATTACATAACTGGTATTTTTAATGATATTAATTCTTTATTAAATACGTACGAAGAAAATAAACGTTTAAAAATGCGTTTGGAAGATTTTGCCGTGCTTCAAGCAGAAGTTAATACATTGCAATCAGAAAATGAATCTTTAAAAGAGCTAGTGAAAAAAGAAAGTAGTTTAAAAGATTTTAATCCACTTAAGGCAACGGTGATTGCGAGAAATCCGGATCAATGGGAAGAAAAAATCATCCTCAACAGAGGATCTTCTCATGGTGTAAAATTAAACATGGCTGTAATGACAGCTAAAGGATTAATTGGGAAAATTAGTCTTGTTACTCCATTTACTTCTGAAGTTGAATTATTACAAACAAACAATCCAAATTTCCGAGTATCTGCCATTGTTCATGGAAAGAAAAAGGATATTTTTGGTTTGTTAGAAGGATATGACACTGAACGTAATGAATTAATATTAAAACGTATTGATTCTAGCTTAGATGTAAATGAGGGTGAACAAGTTGTAACCTCTGGACTAGGAGGGATATTCCCTAAAGGGATTTTAATTGGAGAAGTAACAGAAGTAACAACAGATGATTTTGGTTTAACAAAAATGGCTTATATCAAACCTGCAGCAGATTTTTCAATGCTGGAGGATGTTATTATTGCTAAAAGAAATATTAATGAAGTAGACGGATCTGATGGAAATGGAACGAATGCAGACTTAACAAATGATGTTGACGAGTCTACAGGTGAAGGGGAAGAATAAAATATGATTCGCTTTTTAATTCCTTTTGTAGCCGTAGTTTTATTTTTATTAGAGCCTGAATTTGCACTGTTTTCTCCTATACAGTGGGGGGACGATATTCTATATTTAGTACCCCGCTTTCTTATCTTATATTTAATTTTTATATCGATTTACTATAGTCGCAAACGTGCATGTTTGTACGGTTTGTTTTTTGGACTCTTGTATGATGTCTTTTACATTGATATTATTGGATTATATTCCTTTTTATATCCACTTGTTTGCTTCGTTGCTGGATCTGCGATTAAATTTATTCATCAACATCTAAGCGTAACAACTATATTGTCTTTATTTTTAGTGGCACTTATGGAATTAGTACTATACTATTTTTTCTCTTTTATTAATCTAACAACGATACCTTTAACAAGTTTTTTAAGTAATCGTTTACTTCCAACAATTATTGCAAATTTATTGTTTTTAAGTATGCTTGGGTGGGCTTTTAAGTATTTAATTAATGCGCGAGTAATTCAGCATGCCCGAGATGCTTCTTAATTTGATGGCGTGAGGTGTCGCTTTTTATGAAAAAACAGCTTGTCCATATTAAAGGGACAAAAGAAGGGTTAGTACTTCGGCTTGATGATCAGTGCGCCTACGCAGATTTAGTAGAGGAACTTAGTCATAAAGTTTCAGAAGGTAGTATTGATGGGATAGTAGATGTACAACTCCATTTAGGGAATCGTTACCTCTCTAATGAACAGCAAGTTGAACTAATTAATATTGTAGAAAACTCTGGTAGTATGCAAGTTGCAAAATTGCATAGTGATGTAATACCAATAATAGAGAGTAATGAAAAACTAATAACGGAACAGTACGATACATATGTCGGAATTGTTCGTTCAGGCCAAGTATTGAAATCAGCCGGCGATATCATAGTTATTGGTGATGTTAATCCGAATGGTCAAGTTGAGGCAGTCGGAAATATTTATGTGTTAGGAAATTTAAGAGGTATAGTACACGCTGGAATTGAAGGAAATCGTGATGCGATTGTTGCTGCATCACAATTTAAACCTACCCACGTTTTAATTGCTGACTCTATTGAAATTATGTCAAATGAAAGTCCTGTTGTGCAAAACAGCTCAGAACAATTGTTTGCATACCTTAATAGAGACGGCATAATTTCGTATGAACGTTTACAAGAAGTAAGAAAAATACGTCCATTTTTTAATAAGGTAAAAGGAGGAAGCTGATGTGGGTGAAGCAATCGTAATAACTTCAGGTAAAGGCGGGGTAGGTAAAACAACAACAACTGCCAATCTGGGAACTGCATTGGCTCTTCAAGGGAAGAAAGTATGTTTAGTTGATACTGATATCGGCTTACGAAACTTAGACTTAGTTTTAGGATTAGATAATCGTATAATCTATGATTTAGTTGATGTTATTAATGGCCGCTGTAAAGTACATCAAGCGCTCGTTCGTGATAAACGAGTAGATGAGAAACTATTTTTATTACCGGCTGCTCAAACAACAGATAAAAATGCTGTTACGCCTGAGCAAATGAAGAGTTTAATAGATGAATTAAAACGTGAATATGATTATGTATTAATCGATTGTCCTGCAGGGATTGAACAAGGATATAAAAATGCAGTAGCAGGTGCTGATCGTGCCATCGTTGTAACAACTCCAGAAATTTCTGCTGTTCGAGATGCAGACCGAATTATTGGGTTGTTAGAAAAAGAGGCGATCGAACCGCCAAAATTAATCATTAACCGCATTCGAAAAGATTTAATGAAGAATGGGGATACAATGGACATTACAGAAATCACAACTCATTTATCTATTGATTTATTAGGAATAATCATAGATAACGAAGAGGTTATTAGTTCATCCAATAAAGGTGAACCAATTGTAATGGATCCAAACAACAAAGCTTCTTTGGGATATCGCAATATCGCTAGAAGAATTTTAGGTGAATCCGTCCCGCTTATGACTTTAGAAGATCAGCAAAAAGGGATGTTTAAAAAATTAATTTCTATCTTTTCAAAGTAAGAGTGAAAGTTTAATAACAAACAATTTAGGAGGTGTCTCAACGGTTATTGAGGCATCTCTCTTTGTTTATTCATAAGTTGAATGAGGGTATCCAAAAAAGTTAAAACTCTTTGGACCTGCGATGGTTGCATCATTCTCGTTGACTATTTTAATATTTTTCTAAATCTCATTGAATCGTATTTTCATATTTTTCATATACTATGAAAAATGCAGAATGGATGAGGTAGTGAACAAAAAGTGGAAATGGATTGCAGCCTTCCTTCTATGTGCACTTGTCTTGATTGGCAATGGGATGCAGGAACGGGGACAAATTAATATCGATGTAAAGAAAATTGTATATAGCTCTGAGGATTTGACGGTAATGCGTAATGTTCTTCGAGAAATTTTTGGTGAAGAATCAGATACGAAAATTACTGTGTCATCTGAGCCAGTAAATCAAGAATTGCTTTCTTTTGTTGCTATCAAACCCTATGATAATGGCTATTTATTAAGCTTCGAAGAGACAATTCCAATTCTTGCTATTGAAAATGGCTTGGTTGTTTATACTGGACATTCTAAGACAACAGGTAAAACAATTTCGGTTTATTATGAAGATAATACAACAGTGACTTATGGAAATGTGGACTCATTTTCTCTCTTACCTTATACTTCGATTGAAAGAGGTAGTACGATTGCCAATAAAGAACCAGGGGATCTATATTTGAAAATTGAACAAGATGGGCGAGTTTTAAATCTTGAAGAAACATTACAATGGATGAAAGAGCATACGCAACCATGATGCGGATGACAATTCATCCATTATTTTTGCCTATTTTGTTTTCAATGATCTTATCTGGGAATGTTTCATATTATGCACTTATCTTAACATCGTTAATAATCCATGAGTTAGGGCATATTGTTGCTGCTTTTTTATGTAAAGTTAAGGTAGAGCGTTGTGTAATTATGCCTTATGGTGGTGAAATTGAATTACAGGGTGGCATTTCATTATCGCCAAACAAGCAGCTTATTATTGCTATTGGAGGTCCTATGGCTACCCTGCTTTGTCTATGTGTTGTCCCTTTCCTCGATCCGTTATTGGCCGACCCTTTATTAAAAATCCAATTAATTTTACTTGGCATTAATTTAATTCCAATTTGGCCCCTTGATGGTGGAAGAATTATTCTATCGTTAATATTATTGATTTATCCGAAAGCACGTTTTTATGAAATGTACTTATCCATATCACTTATTTTGACAATATTAACAATGATTATCACTTTTATTTTGTTACCAAAAACGTTATTTTTATTAGTGTTATCAATTTTTATTTTCTTAAGATTAGTAAGTGAATGGCGATATAGGAAATATCGTCTAGCATTTGAGAAACATGTAATGAAACGGTTGACTTGAAAAAATATATATGTTAGTATTTTAATGTTGTTTGTAGCACCCGTGCTACAACCGCTCTGGGAAGGTTATTAAGTATCGTTAAGATCACCTTTCATTACAGGCGAGTCTGAGTCTAAGAGGAGGTGCAGGTAAATGTACGCAATTATCGAAACTGGTGGAAAACAAATCAAAGTAGAAGCTGGACAAGAAATCTATGTTGAAAAACTAGGTGTTCAAGCTGACGAAGTAGTAACATTTGATAAAGTTTTATTCGTAGGTGGCGAAACAGTAAAAGTAGGTGCTCCTACTGTTGAAGGTGCTACTGTAACAGCGAAAGTTGTTAAAGAAGGTCGCGCTAAAAAAATCACTGTATTCAAATACAAAGCGAAGAAAAACTACCGTCGTAAACAAGGTCACCGTCAACCATACACAAAATTAGTTGTTGAATCAATCAACGCTTAATTAATGAGGTGAACCGAATGATTACGGTTACGATTCATCACGATGAAAATAGACATGTATCTGCATTTGAATTTTCAGGTCATGCTGAATATGATCAAACTGGTAGAGATTTAGTATGTGCTGGTGCATCTACTATTGCCATTGGTACAGTAAATGCTATCTACGCACTTTTAAATATTGAACCGGAAGTTGATCAAGCAACTGAAGGTGGAGGTTACTTACGAGTAGATCTTCCTACTGAATTAGATGCTGATATTGATGCAAAATTACAGCTTATTGTCCAAGTTATGACTGCTCAAGTTTACTCGATGGTTCAAAACTATGGACAATATATTCGAATCAACTACAATCAAGTAGGAGGTGGAACGAAATGAAATTGTTATTATCTTTAGACCTTCAATTTTTCGCTTCGAAAAAAGGGGTAGGTTCTACAAAGAACGGACGTGACTCTGAAGCAAAACGCCTTGGTGCTAAACGTGCTGATGGTCAATTCGTAACTGGTGGTTCAATTCTTTACCGTCAACGCGGTACAAAAATTTACCCAGGTACAAACGTAGGCCGCGGTGGTGATGACACACTTTTCGCTAAAGTTGACGGCGTTGTTAAATTCGAACGTTTAGGTCGCGACAAGAAAAAAGTAAGTGTATACCCAGTTGCTCAAGAAGCTTAATATTATACGAATGCAAAAGGACTGCTAGCCAGCAGTCCTTTTTTATGATTTTAATGCTAAAAGGTACGGAATAAGTACCATACTAATTTAGAGGGTTCTATAATATTTGTTGGGGTTTTACTACAATTTTTGACAATAAAAAAGCACGTAACCACCGATTTCGATATACTTGAATTGACGAGAAACAAGTTATGAAAGGTGATACGTGCAATATGAATTTTAACATGAATATACCAGGATTAAAAGATGTAACAATTCATAAGATGGAGGAGATTGGAGACCGTGTGGCTTTATACGTGTCGCTTCCGAAGAAAGAACATCAATGTCCAGTTTGTAAGAGAATGACCTCTAAAATTCATGATTATCGAGTTCAAAAAATTAAGCATTTAAAATGGTTTGAAAGATTAACTATCCTTTTTTATAAACGCCGTCGTTATGTATGCGAATGTGGAAAACGCTTCTCAGAAAAATCCCCTTTCGTGGATAAATATCAACGTTACTCAAAAGAATGGAACCAAGTTGTTGGAATTCGTTCAGTAAAAGCAAAGACATTTAAGGAAACTGCAGAAGTCCTTGGAACATCTAGTTCAACTGTAATTCGTCGCTTTAAAAATGTTGTAAAAGAACAGTTAAAAGAGGGAGTACATTTACCGAAATGTATTGCAATCGATGAATATAAGGGAGATACCGATGCAGGGACCTATCAACTAATTATTGCGAACGCTGAAACACACGAACCGATTGATATTTTACCAAATCGACGCAAAGAAACGATTAAGGATTATTTAATGAAATATGGAGCAGCTGTAGAAGTAGTGGTAATGGATATGAATCCAAGTTTTAAGGCAGCTGTTAGAAAAGCATTAAATCGCCCCATTATCGTAGCAGATCGATTCCATTTTTCTCGTTATATTTATTGGGCACTAGATGAAGTACGTCGTAAAGTGCAGAAAGAATGGCATCCTTATGATCGTAAAAAGTGTAAGAAAATGCGCCATGTCTTATATAAACGGTTTGATAAGTTAACAGAGAAGAATCGCTGGTATTTAAGACGCTATACAGGGATGTCTAGTGAATTGAGAAAAGCCTATGAACTTAAGGAAGCCTATTGTAAATGGTTTGATTGGGCAAAAACAACTGATGATATAACAGAAGTTAAAAAGAGATTAGAAGCTTTTTACCGTAAGGTAGAAGAAGCAAAGATTCCAGCATTCATAAAAGCGATTCAAACTTTTAAGAATTGGCAAGTAGAGATCTTGAATAGCTTTAGTTTTAGGTATTCAAATGGATTTCTAGAAGGCATTAATAATAAATCGAAGGTAATGAAACGAAATGCTTATGGTTTTAGAAGTTTTAAGCATTTTAAAGCAAAGATTTTATTAAATGATTTATATAAAGAAATCGGGGTTCATTTAGGTTAACAAGGGTGACGTGCAAGAACACATCACCCCAACATTTGACTAAGAACCATTTAGAGAAGGATTAACAATTAGAGTACTTCCTAGTACGAAATGAGTATCTGTATACTGGATAATTGAAATTTTCTCAAAGTATTAATTCTTTTAGAATGTTAGAGAGGAAAATATAAGAAAAACTGTTATACTTAGAAAGATAATAGTAGTAGTTTTTTAAGTTAGTTTGGAGGTTCAAAATGAAGATTCATTCTCTCTCTAATAGTGAAGTTATAAGGTTTGCAAATCACGATTTTATGAACCATCTACAATTGATTAAAATGTATTTAGAATTAGGTAAGGTAGATGAAGCAAAAAATACGATTGAAAATATTTCGGAAAACTGCAAAACCTTATCGAATTTAAATAAACTTAATTTACCAAAAACGGTAGAGTGGCTACAAACATTTCAATGGAGATATCCTTCCATAGACTTTAATTTAAAAAGTCATGTAGAACATCCTGTTAATATGAAAAAAGATGTGCAAATAGTAGAATACTTAGAAAAGACAATTATTCATGTTTATGATCATTTAGATCCATATACAGAGCAACAACTATTTATCGAAGTCGAAACTAATAAGAATGAATTCAAGTTAACTTTGGACTTAAGAGGATATTGGGATGCCCCACAGTTTAAACAGCAAGAATTACCGAATATGAAAGTTCAAACGTATGAGCAAACTAATAAGATATGGAAATATGTTTTAAGCTTGGAACAGGAGTGATAGTATGAGTATGTTTGTTGATCACGTTAAGGTTTATGTGAAAGGCGGAGATGGTGGCGATGGAATGGTCGCTTTCCGTAGAGAAAAATATGTACCGAATGGTGGTCCAGCAGGAGGAGATGGAGGACATGGTGGGAATGTTGTCTTCCAAGTAGAAGAAGGTTTAAGAACATTAATGGATTTCCGCTATAAACGTCATTTTAAAGCTCAACGTGGCGAACACGGAATGAGTAAAGGCATGCACGGTAAAAATGCGGAAGATACAGTGATTAAAGTGCCTCCTGGAACAGTGGTAATAAATGAAGAAACGAAAGCAGTTATTGCAGATTTAGTTGAACATGGTCAAACTGCTATCATTGCACGTGGTGGTCGTGGAGGACGTGGAAATTCGCGTTTTGCAACACCTGCAAATCCTGCTCCAGAACTTGCAGAAAAAGGGGAGCCAGGACAAGAATTAAATGTTATATTAGAATTAAAAGTATTAGCTGACGTTGGTTTAGTAGGTTTCCCAAGTGTGGGGAAATCCACTTTGTTATCTGTTGTATCAGCGGCAAAACCAAAAATTGGAGCTTATCACTTTACAACAATCGTTCCGAACTTAGGAATGGTTGAAACAGAAGACGGCAGAAGTTTTGTAATGGCAGACTTACCTGGATTAATTGAAGGTGCTCACCAAGGTGTCGGTTTAGGTATGCAATTTCTACGTCATATCGAACGTACAAGAGTTATTGTCCATGTAATCGATATGTCCGGAATGGAAGGTCGTGACCCATATGAAGATTATGTTACGATTAATGAAGAACTAAAACAATATAATTTACGCCTTACTGAACGTCCACAAATTGTTGTGGCGAACAAAATGGACATGCCTGATGCAGAAGAAAATTTAATTGCATTTAAAGAAAAGGTTGGCGATACTGTAAAAGTATTCCCAGTTTCAGCTATATCTCGTCAAGGGTTAAAGCCTTTATTATTTGAAATAGCAGATTTACTAGAAGTAACACCAGAGTTCGAGCTACATGAAATAGTCGAAGAAGAAAGCGACACAACAGTACTTTATAAACACGAGAAAAAAGGAGAAGACTTCGAAATTACTCGTGATGATGATGGAGCATTTGTTTTATCTGGCTACAGCATAGAGCGTCTGTTCAAAATGACTGACTTTAGTCGTGAAGATGGAATTCGTCGTTTTGCAAGACAATTACGTGCAATGGGAGTAGATGATGCATTACGTGAACGTGGTGCAACAGATGGTGACATTGTTCGTTTAATGGAATTTGAATTTGAATTTATCGAATAGAGTTTGTTTTTAGGGATTTTGGGGGGAGAGTATGAAAAACGTTGCGAATCAACGGTATTATTTAGTTCGTGAAGATGTATTAACGGATGCAATGCAAAAAACATTACAAGCAAAGCATCTATTGCAAAGTGGTTCTGTATCTTCTATATGGGATGCAGTAAAAGAGGTCGATTTATCACGGAGCGCATTTTACAAATATCGAGATGCCGTTTTTCCTTTCCACTCCATAGTGAGAGAAAGAATTTTAACGATCTTTATCCAGTTACAAGATGAAAAAGGTGCATTAGCAAAGTTGTTAGAAATTATTTCAGAGTCACATTGTAATGTACTTACAATTCATCAAACTATTCCAATTCAAGGACGTGCAAACGTTACATTATCACTAGACGTAACAAGTATGGCCATTGAATTAGATCAGTTAATTCAATTACTGAAAAAATTAGAGTTTGTTGAGTCTGCAGAAGTAATTAGTTCTGGAGCGTTATAAGTGAGGGAAGAGAGCAAAATAGTCTGCTCTCTTTTTTATTTAAACCGAGTAATCTTGTCTATATGATTGGACTCTTTTTTATGTTAAAATTACTGAATAATTAAAAAAGTAGGGGGCTTATACGTGAAACATCAACAATGGGAGAAACGAATTGCCTATTTAGGGCCGGAAGCTTCTTTTACATATTTAGCAACTAAAGGTCTTTTTCCAAATGAATGGTTAATGCCGTTTACAACAATACCAGATTGTATTGAAGCAGTCTCGAATGATCGTGTTGATTTTGCCGTTGTTCCGGTAGAAAATGCTCTAGAAGGAACAGTTACGCTAACAATTGACTATTTATATCATGAGGCAGATTTATATGTTGTAGGTGAAGTGCTATCAAAAATTCAACAACACCTTATGGTAAATAAAGAACAAGTAAATAACTGGCAAAATATTGAAGGGGTTTATTCCCATTCCCATGCATTAGCACAGTGTCATAAATACTTGTTTTACCGTTTTAGTTCGGTTCCATTAAACCAAACATCCTCAACAGCAGCTGCGGCTAAATATGTGGCAGAAAATCCAGATAAATGTATTGCAGCAATAGGAAATACTTCGTCTGCAGAAAAATATGGTTTAGAAATTGTAGAAAGAAATATTCATGATTTCCATTTTAACCACACACGTTTCTTTGTATTAGCTAAAAAGAATTCTAGACTACCAATTGAGACATCAGAAGGAAAATCAAAAACGACATTTATGCTAACACTACCAGAAAATGTATCCGGTGCATTGCATCAAGTACTTTCTGTTTTTGCTTGGCGTCGAATTGATTTAAGTAAAATTGAATCAAGACCATTAAAAACAGGTTTAGGGGATTACTTCTTTATTATTGATGTATTAGCAGATGAAAATGAGCCAATGGTAAAAGGGGCAGTGGAGGAGCTAGGTGCGCTTGGTTGTACAGTGAAGTCGCTAGGTACATATTATACATATTTAACACCTGAGTGAGGAGAGGTCTAATATGAAGGTCGTTCTGTTTGATGGTGAGTGTAATTTCTGTAGTCAAAGTGTTCAATTTATCATAAAGCGTGATAAGAGGATACAATTCAAATTTGCTTCACTTCAAAGTACAAGTGGAAGAGAATTAGTAGAAAAGCATAACATTCCAAAAACAATTGATAGTGTTGTATTAGTTGACAATGATCGTGCCTATACTAAATCTTCGGCTGTATTAAGAATTGCTTTAGGGCTTGACCGATATTGGAAGTTATTGTACGTATTTTTACTCGTACCAGTACCTTTACGAAATATCATTTATGATATCATTGCAAAAAATCGTCACAAACTTTTAAAACAAAACAATGCATGTATGGTTCCTTCTAAAGAGGATTTGGATCGTTTTATTTAAAAAAGTGAGCAGATATTAACAGGTATTTTTGTGCTTAGTTAATATCTGCTCACATATACTATTGTATTATTTTTGAGGAATGATCTCGTAATGTTATCCTTCCACGAGGTAACCTTTCTCTCGTAGTTTTTCTTCGGCTAAATTCAATTGTTCAATAGCAGGAGCGGAAATAACATGAAGATGGGTACCATTTGTTAAAGCAGATAAATAATTTGCATTTGTTTCACTTACACGGTCAATAAAGTTTTGAACATCATTTCGATTTGATAACATCATAGAAGCAGTAATTTCTCCATATACAGGGTGTTCTACGATAACAGATTTTAACGTAACACCGCAATCTACAATAGTTAGCATCTCATCCTCTGCTTGCTCCGCAGTATGTAAACAAACAATTTTGCGTTCGTAGTTTGAAGCAGTGTCTTCCTTATACATATAAAAATAACCTTGGCTAGTGGCAATAATTGGTTCATTACGTGCCTTTAATAAATTCATATCATTGACAATTACTTGCCGAGATACATTTGAATGTTTTGCAAGATCCGTCCCTGTAATTGGTCTTTTTGCATTTTTTAATAAGGATAATAGTTCATTACGTCGTTCTTCACCTAATAATTTCTTCATATTCACACCTCTTTCAAAGTGAAATTCATGTATATCTATTACTCCCTAATTCATAGTTTATCACGAAGGAACTTATTCCTAGAATTTTTTTGTGTCCTTTTCAATTGCTTATCATATTATAAAACGAGAAAAGGAGGATGTTTGTGCGAATTCATATTGTACAAAAAGGTGAGACACTCTGGAGAATTGCTAAACAATACGGGATTGGTCTCGATGAGTTAAAAAGCTTAAATTCACATTTAGCAAACCCTGATTATATTGTTCCTGGTATGGAAATTATTTTACCTGATTCTGCAACACCAACAAAAAGTAATATGACAAAGGAACAGCTAACTGCACCGATGCCAACTAAAGAAATGCAAACGGCGCCTAAAGAAATGCAAACGGCGCCTAAAGAAATGCAAACAGCGCCTAAGGAAATGCAAACAGCACCTAAGGAAATGGTAACACAAGAAATGCCACAAATGGAGATGCCACCATCGCCAAAAGAAAAAATGACACAAGAAATGCCAGCACCTGTCCAACCAATGCCACAACCTGTAATGCCACAATTTGATATGACACCACAATTCCATTTAGATTTTGCACCGCAAATGCATTTTCAACAACCACAGCCACAACCAATGCCAATGCCTCAACCACAGCCAATTTTTATAGAGATGCCAGATATTCATATGCAACATACACATATGCAACCAGTGACGGATAAGGAAAAGGAAATTGAATATGTACCTGTTCCACAACCACAAATCATTTATGTTCCAGTAATGCCACATTTCTATCCAATGCCATGCGGATGCCATGAACAACACTATTACGAGCCGCCGTGTGGTTGCCATGAACAACATCATTATCAAAAACCACCATGTGGATGTCAAGAACAATATGTTCAACATGAACAACAATATATGCAACCTTCACCATGCGGATGTGGTGGAAGTCAAAGTGCTGAAATGATGCCTTATGGTGTACCATATTTCGAACCAAATTATGATATTTCACCTATTATGGAAGAGGACTACCCACACCAAGAAGAACAAGGTGGTTTGCCAGATTGGTTAAAAGATTCTACTGAGCTGCAGCAGTCTGAACAGGTAATGGGAGCATATGATGAAATGAAGGATGAACACCATGACCTTGCTTTTGACGATTCAAAAGTAGCTGATGAATATCATGAGATGTATGAGTTAGATAGTCAATTCTTACCGAAGTCTCAAGCTTATGATGGCCATTATGACAGTCCTCATCATATGATGCCGCATATGCCACACCATATGATGCCGATGCAACAACAACCAATGTATGACAACATGATGCCTCAACAAATGTATCCGAACTGTCAAAGCTATCCATATATGAACCCTTATTCACCACATTACACACCTTGGAAATATTAATATGCAAATAAAAAACAATATATGGAAGCACGAGACGACTAAAGGTACTTTATTTATAAAAAAGTACGAAAATCATGCAGTATATGAAAAAGTAAAACTGATACACAATAAACTAGAATCTATCCAGTTTCCATATGTTATACCATTAAAGAAGAGCAAAGAGCCTAATTTGCTCGTTCAAGTTTGGCAAAATAATAGCTTGAGTGCAGACTTCTCTAATGAACATCAGCGAAAACAAGCGTTAAAAATTTTAAATGAGTTACATGATACGAGTAACTTGATTGATTGGAAAAATGATTATCGCATTCCACGACAACATTTATACCAAAAATGGAATGCACGACTTGAACGTTTTATATTGAGTGAAAAGGAATTACTGCCCTATTTAAATGAAGGGTTTTATGACATAGTTCTCTACGCAAGTAGGGTGTTAAAACAAATGCGTAGGAAAAGACAGAGAGTTAGTGGGAAAATCACTTTACTTCATGGGGATGTTGTTCACCATAACTTCTTAATTTGTGAAGACCAAACCATGAAACTAATTGATTTTGATTTAGCCGTTGTTGGTGATTCCGCAGAAGAAATGATACTATGGATGCACCGAGCATTACCAACAATGAATTACAATATTAAAAAGCTTTTTACTGAAAATCCATTTTTATATGATCTTTGTAGGCAAAAACTGTTTTATTTACAATACCCAAACGAACTCCTAAGAGAATGGCTTTATGTTTTGCAATTAGGTGACTATGAAAAAGAAACCTTCTTAGACTATTTAATGCCATTTACAGAAAAAGCATTAAGACATTGGCCTCAATTAGTTGTTGAAACTGAAAAATTACAATCAAAATAAAACTATGTTACTATTAAACTATTATAAGATGAATTTTGACCGTCTAGGAAATAGGCGGTCTTTCTATTTGTTTAAAAGGAATGTTTAGTACGTGGTCTGATTATGTTATGCTATAATTTTAAAAGTGAAATGTGGGGGAGATCGATGTACGATTATATCATAGGTAAAATTACTAGAATTACGCCAGAATACGTAGTGTTAGAGCAACAAGGAATAGGTTGGCAAATCTTTACACCTAACCCATTTGCTTTTCGAATAAAAGAAGATATACAACAGATTTTTGTACATATGCATGTTCGAGAAGATGCACAATTGATTTTTGGTTTTAAAACATTAGAAGAACGAGAATTGTTCCGAAAGTTAATTCAAGTGTCAGGTATAGGTCCTAAAGGTGCATTAGCAATTTTAGCTAGTGGAAATCCGAACCAAGTAATTTCAGCAATTGAATTAGAAGATGAAGCGTTCTTAGTAAAGTTTCCTGGTGTTGGTAAAAAAACAGCGAGACAAATGATACTAGATTTAAAAGGAAAACTAGGTTCATTACTAGAGCAAGTTGAATTACCAAGTGCAGAAAATGAACTGCCGTTATTTGGGGTAAATCCGAATAAGCATGAACTAGAAGAATCGCTACTTGCCCTTATGGCTTTAGGATACTCAGAAAAAGAGTTAGCAAAAATAAAGCCGAAACTTGAAGAAAATGAACAATTAACAACAACGGAAAGTTATATGAAACATGCACTTCAGTTATTGTTAAAAACAAAGTAAGGAGGGAGAGAAATGTCTGATCGTATCATTTCTAGTGAAGTAAACGAATATGATGAACAATTTGAACTTTCACTCCGACCGTCAAAAATATCACAATATATTGGACAACAAAAGGTAAAGGATAATCTAACTATTTTTATAGAAGCTGCCAAACTTCGACAAGAGAGCCTTGACCATGTCTTGCTTTATGGACCACCTGGATTAGGGAAAACGACATTAGCAGCTATAATTGCCAATGAAATGGATGTTAATATTCGACTTACAAGTGGACCAGCCATTGAAAGACCCGGTGATCTAGCTGCAATTGTTAGCTCACTTCAACCTGGTGATGTACTGTTTATTGATGAAATTCATAGACTACCACGGGCAATAGAAGAGGTACTTTATCCAGCGATGGAAGATTTTTGTTTAGATATTGTTGTGGGAAAAGGACCAGAAGCACGTTCTATTCGTCTTGATTTACCACCATTTACACTTGTCGGTGCTACAACTAGAGCAGGTTCATTATCCGCTCCATTACGAGACCGTTTTGGCGTTTTATTACGACTTGAATATTATGATGAAAACGCATTAACTGAGATTGTTATTCGTAGCAGCAAATTATTCGATGTCGAAATTGACCATCTAGCAGCAAGGGAAATTGCAAAGCGTTCCCGTGGGACACCCCGTATTGCTAATCGTTTATTAAAGCGTGTACGAGATTATGCCCAAGTAATTGGGGATGGTTCGATAACGTTAGCTTTAGCTAACCAAGCATTAGAACTGTTGCAAGTTGACCCGCAAGGACTAGACCATATAGATCATAAGTTAATGATTAGCATGATAGAATCATTTAGAGGCGGTCCAGTGGGGCTTGATACACTAGCTGCATCGATTGGTGAAGAACGGATAACAATCGAAGATGTCTATGAGCCGTATTTATTACAAATTGGTTTTATTCAACGTACACCAAGAGGCCGTGTTGCTACGAAAATAGCATATGAACATTTTGGTTATACTTATCCAGAACAAACATAAAAAAGGAAGAAAACGATGAAAGTAGAAGATTTTGATTTCCATTTACCAGAAGAACTAATTGCACAAACACCTCTAGAGGATCGCACATCAAGTCGATTAATGATTGTGGATCGAAAAACTGGAGAAGTGGAACATAGTTATTTCAAACGTATTGTAGATGAATTACATGAAGGTGATTGCCTTGTATTAAACGATACACGAGTAATGCCAGCACGACTTATGGGTGTAAAAGAAGAAACAGGAGCCCATATTGAATTACTCCTATTAAAGCAAGGGGAAGGTGACGTATGGGAAACGTTAGCAAAACCTGCAAAACGAGTAAAGGTTGGTACAGTAATTTCATTTGGTGAAGGATTACTAAAAGCAACTTGTATCGGTGAACTTGATCACGGTGGTAGATTATTTGAATTTTCATATGATGGAATTTTTTATGAAATTTTGGATAAATTAGGAGAAATGCCACTTCCACCATATATTCATGAAAAATTAGATGACCGTGAACGCTATCAAACAGTTTATTCAAAAGAAATTGGTTCTGCCGCTGCTCCAACTGCCGGATTACACTTTACAAATGAAATTTTAGAACAAATTAAACAAAAAGGTGTAGAAATAGTTTTTATTACATTACATGTAGGTTTAGGCACATTCCGTCCTGTTAGTGTGGACTCCATTGAAAATCATGATATGCATTCTGAGTTTTATAGCGTATCAGAAAGTGCAGCAGAAACAATTAATCGTACAAAAGCAAATGGCGGAAAAGTTATTGCTGTTGGTACAACATCAACACGTACGCTTGAAACAATTGCACAAAAATACGATGGAGAAATACGAGCTGAACAAGGATGGACAAACATTTTTATTTATCCAGGATTTGAATACAAAGCTATTGATGGACTAATTACAAACTTCCATTTGCCAAAATCGACTCTAGTTATGTTAGTGAGTGCACTTACTTCTAGAGAAATTATTTTAAATGCTTATAATAAAGCAGTAGAGGAAAAATATAGATTTTTCAGTTTTGGTGATGCAATGTTTATTCGCCCAATTCGATAACTTCAAAGGATTTTTTTCAGAGAGGAAATTATTTTTTATGACAAAACCAGCTGTAACTTATGAATTAATTAAAACATGTAAACAAACTGGTGCTCGACTAGGGATTGTCCATACACCCCATGGATCATTTGAAACGCCTGCATTTATGCCGGTTGGAACACAAGCAACAGTCAAAACGATGTCACCGGAAGAATTAAAAGAAATGAATGCCGGGATTATTTTATCGAACACATACCACTTATGGCTTCGTCCAGGAAACGAAATTGTAAAAGAAGCAGGCGGTCTTCATAAATTTATGAACTGGGATCGTCCAATTTTAACGGATTCTGGTGGTTTCCAAGTATTTTCACTAAGCCAGTTTCGTAAAATTGAAGAAGAAGGGGTTCATTTCAGAAATCATTTAAATGGGGACAAGCTTTTCTTAAGTCCAGAAAAAGCAATGGAAATACAAAATGATTTAGGCTCAGACATTATGATGGCTTTTGACGAATGTCCACCATATCCAGCAACTTACGATTATATGTTAGCATCTGTTGATCGTACGACTCGTTGGGCAAAACGTTGTAAAGAAGCGCATCAACGTCCGGAAGATCAAGGTTTATTTGGTATTGTGCAAGGTGGGGAATATGAGGATTTACGTAAACGTTCTGCAGAAGCATTAGTAGAACTAGATTTCCCAGGATATGCTATTGGTGGTCTTTCAGTTGGAGAACCAAAAGATATTATGAACCGTGTACTTGAATTTACAACACCATTATTACCAACGAATAAACCGCGTTATTTAATGGGTGTCGGTTCACCAGACTCATTAATTGATGGAGCAATTCGTGGGGTTGATATGTTTGATTGCGTATTACCAACTCGTATTGCCCGTAATGGTACACTCATGACATCTGAAGGTCGTTTAGTGGTAAAAAATGCGAAATATGCCCGTGATTTTAGCCCAATCGATCCAAATTGTGATTGTTATACATGTAAAAATTATACTCGTGCATATATTCGTCATTTAATTCGTACGGAAGAAACATTCGGTATCCGTTTAACGACTTATCATAATTTACACTTCTTATTAAAACTAATGGAACAAGTTAGACAAGCAATTCGTGAAGACCGATTAGGTGACTTCCGTGAAGAATTCTTCGAAAAATACGGATTTAATAAACCGGATGCAAAGAATTTCTAGGTTGAAAATATTGGTTCTATTATAAAAATTATCTTTTCTTTCATAAAAATAGTATTTTGAAATCGCTTTTTATACTGATTTTATACTATACTTATTTAAGTGAGATTTAGAAAGGGGGATTTATACATGGATACGCTTACAGGCTTACTACCAATCCTTATTATGTTCGTTGCAATGTGGTTTATTTTAATTCGTCCTGCACAAAAAAGACAAAAAGCAACTGCTCAAATGCAAAACAGTTTAAAACGAGGAGATCGTGTTGTAACAATTGGTGGACTTCATGGAGAAGTTGAATCAATTGAAGATGCTACTGTTGTTATTAAAGTAGATGGAAACACACGTTTAAAATTCGAGCGTCAAGCAATTGGTCGCGTTATTACTGAGTAAATTAAAAGCTTACTATTGTCGGACAAGTTCTGACAATAGTAAGCTTTTTTATTTTGATGAATGTAGTACTTAAGAAACAAAAAAGGAGAAAGTCATTTTATCTGAATAGTCCTTCCTGGTTGTGCCTAAAATGATGGGTGAAAAGGGAGGTAGGTCAATGTGGAAATTTATTTGGTGCTTTTTTTACGTACCATTTTTTTATATATATTTATTTTAATCGTCTTCCGTTTAATGGGTAAACGAGAAGTTGGCGAACTAAGTATTATGGATTTAGTTGTTTTTGTATTAATTGCGGAATGTGTTGCATTCGCAATTGATGAAGTAGAAAAACCAGTATTACAAAATGTTTTTCCAATCGTAATTCTTTTCGCAGTTCAATACTTGAATTCTCTCATCACGTTGAAAAGTAAAAAAGTCCGTGATCTTATCGATGGTGATCCTTCTATTATTGTGCATAATGGTGTCATCAATCAGGAAGAGATGAGAAAGCAACGATACAATCTCGATGACTTATTCCAACAAATGCGTGAAGAGAGAATTCCTTCTGTACAACAAATTGCTTATGCATTCCTTGAGCCTTCAGGGAAATTATCAATTTTTTTAAAAAAAGATGATCCATTGATTTTTCCACTTATCGTTGATGGCTATATTGTAGAAAATCATTTGAATTATATAAATCAAGATAAAGATTGGCTTTTACAACAATTAGCTGAAAAGGGATATAACGATATTGAAGAAATTTTCTATTGTTGCTATGAAAATAACGAACTCCATGTACAATTAAGAGCGTCTAGAAATAATGGACTTTAAGTAGCTAAAGTCCTGCCATTTAAGTTGATTAGTGAATAACAGTACGATTGTTAATAGAAGAATTGTGATGGCACAATTTGTCCAAAAATCGAATGCTAAATAAGGTTGGGCAAAGGTTTGAGCCACACAAACTAGAATAAACATTGCATACGGAATGACAAAAAATCTAAAGCCTGCTGCTATCATCTTATGTTGGCGTAACGTTGCAATGTGTAAGAAGGACGTAATTAAAACGCCAAAACCAATTGCAATAATTGCTCCAAATTCTTGGATAAATGGTTGGGAGGCTAGTACAAACATTACAAATAATTTACCGAGACCCCCGTAAATTGAATTCATCATGGCAGGTCGAGCTTCATCCATTGCTTGTAAAATGGAATGTAGCGGACTTTGGATATAGTAAAAGTAAAAAATTGGAGCTAATACTCTCATAAACCCTCGATTTTCTTCCAAATGGAATAGTCTCATTGCCAGCTCGTCTCCATGTAAAAAGAAGAAAGTAGCTGCATAACATCCAATTACAGATGATAAACGCAAAGAAACGCCAATTCGTTCATTTAATAATTGATGATTGCTTCTTGCTACAGCATCACTAACTGCTGGTATTAATACAATCGCTAGAGCATTCGGAATAAACGAAGGGAATAATAACAATGGAATATGGACACCAGAAATAATTCCATATAAAGTTGTTGCCCCAACAGCTGTTAACCCCGAAACAGTTAATGCTTTTAAAAATACAATAGGTTCTAAAAACCAAGTAAATGTACCAAACAATCTACTTCCTGCTGAAGGAACTGCAATACGCAACATTGGCATAGCAGGATAAGGCTTTACATTTTCAGATTGTTTTGGTCTTTTTTTCTTAAATGAATAGTGGATATATAAGTAGATGAAAGATATTAATTCACCTACTGCAGTAATTGCCATTGCATAGGCTGCAGTTTGTGCTGGGTTATCTGGTGTTGCAAATAGTGGTAATAAAATTGTAATTAAGCCGATTCGTACTAATTGTTCTAACATTTGAGACCAAGCAGTAGCTGAAATGACAGCAATACCTTGTAAATATCCTCTAATTAATCCTGAGAAAACAACGATTGGAACAGCACCTAATGCAATATATAATGTAAGTTTGGTTGCTTCATTATGTAATAGAGTACCTGCTAAAAATGGAATAAAGAAATAAAGAACTGGTGCGAATAAAATGATTGATACGACTGACCATCGCGTTGCTGTTTGCATTACAGATTTTAATTGTCCATCACGTCTTTTTGCATGAAGCTCGGCCACTATTTTAGCAAGAGCAATTGGAATGCCTAGTTGTAAGAGGGAAATAAAAAAAACAAAAGCTGGATAGGAGGTCATGTAAATTCCTACCGCTTCTTCTCCTGCAACCCGCATAAATTGCATCCTATATATAAAGCCAAAAAGCTTCGATAAGAAGATGACAAACGTTAGAAAAATTGTACCTTTAACGAACGATCCCATTCATTCAATCCCTTCTCATTTAAAGAAATATCAGCTACAATAACTGTATGCAAAGGGGACGAGACTTAAAACTACTGGTGGGGTGAATGTTATGATTCAGTACGAAGAGCTTTTTAGAAAAGTGTTACCAGTATTAGAGAGTAAAATGGAGGAAATCAGATATTACGAGTATAATAGCGTCACAATAGAAGATATTTGGAACTTCTGTATTCAAAAGAAATGGCGGAAACAAAAAATTGAAGAGATTCATTTACACGAAATGGTTGCAACCATATTTACAATAAAACCGTCAGAAATTATTAGTCATTTTCAAATTCAACAATTTCAAGTTGCGAATTGGTTTAGTGAAATTAGTAGTGAGGAATTAAATGAATTATTAAAGCCGAACCCATCAAAAAATGAAGATAATTCCATATAGATACGGTTTGACAGTTTAGCCTCTGTAACTCATAATTAGTATGTTACATAATGTATTGATTTGGGCTTTCCTCCAAATCAAGGTGGGATTAAAATCATTTTTTGGCGCAGTTCGCTTATGCGTGTTTGTGTGTATATGAGGACTATACACACGTATTGAGGAGGATTTTTAAAATGAAATTAAAAAGCCGGATTTTTACTTTTGTCCTTGTTGTTGTAGTTATATTAGCAGCAATGGGAACAACAGTACAGGGAGTTTTAAAGGACGTAAAACTCGGGCTTGATTTACAAGGTGGGTTTGAGGTTTTATATGAAGTTGAACCTCTAAAAGAAGATCAAAAAATAACTCAGGATGTTTTGACGGATACGACAACAGCCCTTTCGAATCGTATCAACCAATTTGGTGTAAGCGAACCAAGTATTCAGGTTGAAGGAGAAAATCGAATCCGTGTTCAACTTGCGGGGATTGACGATCAATCATCTGCGCGGGAATTGCTTTCTAGTACGGCAAATTTAACTTTCCGTGATGTTAACGACAATGTGTTACTTGATGGTACAGATTTAAAAGAAGGTGGAGCAAAAGCTTCATTCGACCAACAAAATCGTCCAATCGTAACATTAACTTTAAAAGATGCATCAAAATTTGCGGATGTTACTGGGAAAATTTCTCAAATGCCTGCTGGACAAAATCTTTTAGTAGTATGGCTTGATTTCCAAGAAGGTGTAGATTCATACGCAGCTGAGTCTCAAAAACCAAATCCAAAATTTGTTTCTGCTGCAACAGTTAGTCAAGTGTTAAACACAACGGATGTTATGATTAGCGGGAGTTTTACAGTTCAAGAAACAAAGGACTTTGCAAGTGTTTTAAACGCTGGTGCACTTCCTGTTAAGTTAACAGAAATTTATTCAACATCTGTTGGTGCTCAATTTGGTGAACAAGCGTTAAAAAGTACTGTATTTGCAAGTGTGATTGGTGTTCTACTTATCTTCGTATTCATGTTATTGTATTACCGTTTACCAGGGTTTATTTCTATCATTACATTATCGGTATTTACATACTTAGTTTTATTAGTCTTTAATGGTATTAATGCTGTTCTAACTTTACCTGGTATAGCTGCCCTTGTACTTGGTATCGGTATGGCAGTGGATGCAAACATTCTAAGTGCTGAGCGTGTTCGTGAGGAATTACGTGTAGGTAAAACGGCAAAAGAAGCATTCCATCTTGGTATGAAACAATCGTTATCTGCCATTGTGGATGCACAATTAACAACATTACTTGCTGCTGCGGTTTTATTCTTCTTTGGGACAAGTTCAGTTAAAGGTTTTGCAACAACTTTAATGATATCAATTGTTCTAAGTTTCGTAACAGCTGTATGGTTATCACGAATTTTACTTGGTTTATTAGTAAAAAGTGGTTACTTCGATAGTCCATTCTTTTACGGTGTTCGCAAATCTAAAATTCACGATGCTTCAGAAGGTTTAGAATCATTAGACTTATCAACGAATTACGATCGTTTCGATTTCGTTCATAATCGTAAGAAATTTTACTCGTTTTCAATAATTATTTTACTAGTTGGGGCAATTATTTTAGGTGTATTCAAATTAAACCTAGGTATTGACTTCTCTAGTGGTACACGAGTAGAAATTTTAGCAGATAAATCGATTACTCAAGAAGAGATAACAGAGTATATTGATAAGATTGGCTTCCCATCTGAAAATGTAATTATTTCTGGTGAGGAACAAAATAATGCTAGCATTCGATATAAGGAAGATTTAAGTCAAAAAGAGATTTTAGATTTAAAAGCTTCAGTATTAAAAGATTATGGTCATGAACCGAGTGTAAGTACTGTATCACCAACAGTAGGGCGAGAGTTGGTTAAAAACGCAATTAAAGCTCTTGCAATTGCAGCTTTAGGAATCATTATTTACGTTGCCTTCCGATTCGAATGGAGAATGGGTATTGGGGCAATTATCTCATTAGTACATGACGTATTCTTCATGGTAGCAATCTTTAGTTTATTCCGAATAGAAGTAGATATTACGTTTATTGCGGCCATTTTAACGATTGTTGGTTACTCAATTAATGATACAATTGTTACCTTTGACCGAATTCGTGAAAATATCGATCGAAAAGGTAAAATTACATCGAAGGAAGAACTTGCAGATATTGTAAACAAGTCTCTACGTCAAACAATGGGACGTTCCATTAATACAGTTCTAACAGTTATCATTGTAGTTGTAGCATTATTAATCTTCGGTGCTCCTGCTATTAGTAACTTCTCAATTGCTTTACTAATTGGTTTAGTAACAGGTATGTACTCATCAATTTGTATTGCAGCTCAAATTTGGTATTCTTTAAAAACTCGTGAAATGGGTAAAAAAGGTACTGTTGTAGAGAAAAAAGAAAAACAACAATGGGGTTCAGACGAGCCAGTTGTGTAAACTTTCTAGAAAAGAGGCAAAGTGTTTATTGCACTTTGTCTTTTTTTTATTTTTATATGTGCAAAAAAGAATTTCTAATATTTTAAATGATTTATAAGTTAGTAGAGAACGATATTTTTTTGTATAATTAGTGATTGAGGAAGTGACAAAATGATCGAATCAAAAAAGCAGTGGATTGTTCATCAACCACATGAAGAAACTATCACTCAATTACAAAATGAATTAAATATATCTTCTCTTGCAGCTAAAATATTAATAGCAAGAGGTTATGAAACGCCGGCAAAAGCGAAATCAATCCTTCAAATGGACGAAAACCAGCTACATGATCCATTCCTTTTAAATGGGATAGCTGAAGCTGTAGAGCGGATTGAAGAAGCATTAAATAATGGTGAGAAAATACTAGTGTACGGCGATTATGATGCAGACGGAATTACAAGTACAACGATTATGATGAATGTACTACTTGATTTAGGTGCAGATGTAGATTTTTGTATACCGAATCGTTTTACTCATGGATATGGTCCCCATGAAGAGCTTTTCCGAAAAGCATATGAAGACGGGGTACAATTAATTATTACGGTTGATAATGGGATTAGTGGCATCGAACCGATTCGAATTGCAAAAGAACTTGGTATGGACGTAATCGTAACAGACCATCATGAAGCAGGAGACGTATTACCTGAGGCAGATATTATCATCCATCCTCGAGTTCCAGAAGGACATTATCCCTTTGGAGATTTAGCAGGAGTAGGGGTTGCATTTAAATTAGCTCATGCTTTGTATGGTGAAGTACCTGAACATCTATATGAGTTCGCAGCAATAGGGACAATAGCAGACCTTGTACCACTTGTTGGTGAAAATCGTTATATTGTTCAACAAGGAATAAAGCATTTAAAAATTTCTCCTAATCCATGGGTGAAAGCATTATGCGATATTGCGGGTGTGAAACAAAACGAGATTAACGAAGAGGTTATCGGTTTTTATTTTGGCCCGAGATTAAATGCGATTGGTCGATTAGGAGATGCAGATCCTGGAGTTGCGCTTTTAATGAGTGAAAATGATATCGATGCAGCAGAAGGTGCTAAACTGCTTAATTCTAAAAATACTGAACGAAAAGAAATTGTCAGTGAAATTACAGAACAAGCTATCGAAATGATTGAAAATAATGAAGTTATATCGAATTCACTTGTACTTGTAGTTGCGAAAGAAGGCTGGAATCCAGGGGTAATAGGGATTGTTGCTTCAAGACTTGTAGAAAAATATTATAAGCCTACTATAGTATTATCTCTTGATATTGAAAAAGGTACTGCAAAGGGGTCTGGTCGAAGTATTGAAGGATTTCATTTATATAATGAATTAGCGAAAAATCGAGAAATACTGCCGCATTTTGGTGGACATCCTATGGCAGCCGGTATGACATTCCCATTAGAATATGTAGACGAATTACGTATTCGCCTTCATAAACAAGCTAAAGAATGTTTAACTGAGGAAATGCTTGTCCCTAAATTATTCATTGATGTTCCAGTTGAAATAGATGAAATAACAGTAGAATCCATTGAAGAAATTCGAAAACTTGGACCATTTGGAACGGGCTTTGCCAAACCTATTTTTGCGTTGCAGGATGTTCAAGTACGTTCTATTCGTAAAATTGGTGCAGGGGAAGACCATTTGAAAATGGAGTTAGAAGATAAATATGGAACAATTGACGCCATTGGTTTTAGTAAAGGCTATTTACATGAAGAAATTTCATACGGAGTAAACATTTCTGTTGTAGGAGATTTACAAATTAATGAATGGCAAGGTAAGAAAAAGCCACAATTTATGATAGAAGATGTACAATCGAATGAGTGGCAATTGTTTGATTATCGCGGAAAGAGTTTAGTACAAAAATGGATGAATACGATTCCTTTAAATACATGTTCAGTTATTGCATTCAATGAAACGACAATTGAAATGTTTCAACCAATCATCCAAACTTCAATTAATTTATTGAAAGATGGAGATACTATGTTGGTAAACTCACAATACATCGTACTTCTCGATCTTCCTGATAGTTTAGAGAAATTGGAAGAAGTTATTCAGTCAATTAAGCCAAAGCGAGTGTATGCAATTTTTCATGTGCAGGAATCAAAGTTCTTTAACGGGATGCCAACGCGAGAACATTTTGCATGGTATTATTCATTCTTAAAAAAACGACCAGCATTTAATTTAAGACTACATATCGATCAACTCTCAAAACATATTGGCTTAAATACTGAAGTAATAAAATTCATGACAAACGTGTTTTTTGAGTTAGGATTTGTTAAAATAGATAATGGTCTGACAACTGTAGATAGTAATGCACCAAAACGGGCATTAAGTGAAGCACAGTGCTATAAAAAAAGAGAGCAACAAATTGCAATTGAACAAACCCTTTTATACGCACCATACTTAGAATTAAAACAATGGTTTAACGATCGAATGAAGGAATATAATTATTCCTAAGGAGGACAAATAAATAATGGATTTAAAACAATATGTAACAACAGTGGAAAATTGGCCGAAAGAAGGTATCAGCTTCAAAGATATTACAACAATTATGGATAACGGCCCTGCTTTCAAATATGCAGCAGATGAAATCGTAAAATTTGCGAAAGAAGTAGGTGCAGATGTTATTGTCGGTCCTGAAGCACGTGGTTTCATTATCGGTTGCCCTGTTGCTTATGCATTAGAGGTTGGTTTTGTACCTGTTCGTAAAGAAGGAAAACTACCTCGTGAAGTTGTAAAAGTGGAATATGGATTAGAATACGGTACAGACGTTTTAACGATGCATAAAGATGCAATTAAGCCTGGTCAAAAAGCGTTAATTGTAGATGACCTTTTAGCAACAGGTGGTACAGTAGATGCTACAATTCAGCTAATTGAAAAATTAGGTGGCGTTGTTGCAGGTTGTGCATTTATTATTGAATTAAAAGAGTTAAACGGTCGAAATAAAATTGGTGATTTCCCAGTAAAAACATTAATTGAATATTAATTACAATAACCTCTTTCATGATATTTATCACTTTGAAAGAGGTTTTTCATAAACTAGAGAGTAAAAAGTTCGAAAAATGTTCTAAATTGTCGGAATCGCAAAATGATTTTATGACTTGTCTTTACTTTTTATACATAGATTTTATACAATTAAGTTTATATATCAAATTTGAAAAATTATTTTTAACAAGGTGGACAACTAATGGCGAAAGAGCAAATTTTGACGCCCGAGGATGTATTCGAGCAGGTCAAAACTTATATGAATGATGAACATGTCGCCTTCGTAAAAAAGGCTTACGAAGTTGCGAATGAAGCACATAAAGAACAGCTCCGTAGTTCTGGTGAACCGTATATTATCCATCCAATTCAAGTAGCGGGGATTTTAGCAGAACTACAAATGGATCCTGAAACTGTAGCAGCAGGCTTTCTTCACGATGTTGTAGAGGATACAATTGTAACTCGTGAAGATTTAGTTCGGGAATTTAACGAAGAAGTTGCAATGTTGGTCGATGGGGTTACAAAGCTAGGGAAAATTAAATATTTATCGAAAAAAGAACAACAGGCTGAGAATCACCGAAAAATGTTCGTTGCAATGGCGCAGGATATCCGAGTTATCTTAATTAAACTTGCAGACCGTCTTCATAATATGCGAACATTAAAACATTTATCTGCCGAAAAACAACGTAGGATTTCCAATGAAACATTGGAAATCTTTGCACCACTTGCTCATCGCCTAGGAATCTCTAAAGTTAAATGGGAGCTTGAAGATACAGCACTACGTTATTTAAATCCACAACAATATTACCGAATCGTCAGCCTCATGAAACGTAAAAGAGTTGAGCGAGAAGCTTATTTGGATAATGTAATGGATGAAATAAAATCCCAACTGAAATCTGTAGAAATAGATGCTGAAATATATGGTCGTCCAAAGCATATTTATAGCATCTATCGAAAAATGGTTTTACAAAATAAACAATTTAATGAAATTTACGATTTACTTGCTGTCCGTATCTTAGTTGATAGTATTAAAGATTGTTATGCAGTTCTTGGAATTGTGCATACCCTTTGGAAGCCAATGCCTGGCCGCTTTAAAGATTACATTGCAATGCCAAAACAAAATTTATACCAATCTTTACATACTACGGTAATTGGGCCATATGGAGATCCTTTAGAAGTGCAAATCCGTACAAAAGAGATGCACCAGATCGCTGAATACGGGATTGCTGCTCACTGGGCATATAAAGAAGGAAAATCTGTAAATAACAATAAAGAAAGTATTGACCAAAAGTTAACTTGGTTCCGTGAAATTTTGGAATTCCAAAATGAATCGTCAAATGCTGAAGAATTTATGGAATCATTGAAATTCGATTTATTCTCGGATATGGTGTATGTCTTTACGCCTAAAGGGGAAGTAATTGAACTTCCAGCAGGTTCTGTTCCTATCGATTTTGCCTATAGAGTACACTCGGAAGTTGGAAATCGAACAATTGGGGCAAAGGTAAATGGAAAAATGGTTCCCCTGGATACGCCTTTAAAAACAGGCGATATTATCGAAATTTTAACTTCTAAGCAATCTTTCGGACCTAGCCGTGATTGGTTAAAAATAGCGCAAAGTTCTCAAGCGAAAAATAAAATTAAACAATTCTTCAAAAAGCATCTGCGTGAAGAACATATCATCAAAGGTAAAGAGCTGATTGAAAAAGAAATTAAAGCTCAAGATTATGATTTAAAAGAAGTTTTATCTACTGAAAACATTAAACGTGTTTTAGAAAAATTAAATTATACAAACGAAGAAGATTTATATGCTGCTGTAGGAGTTGGCGGAATCACTCCTTTACAAATTGTTAATCGCCTGGCAGAGAAGAAACGTAAAGAGCGTGAACAGGAAGAAGCTCTAGAAAAAATCGTAAAAGAAATGCAAAATGCATCTGCGAAGAAGCGTAGAACAGAGTCTGGCGTTATTGTAAAAGGAATCGATAATTTATTAATTCGCTTATCACGTTGCTGTACACCTGTACCAGGGGATGAAATTGTTGGTTTTATCACAAAAGGTCGTGGGGTATCCGTCCATCGTGCAGATTGTCCAAATATACAAGAAGGCGATCAAGCTGACCGACTTATCGAAGTAGAGTGGGAGCATAGTGAATCACCTAGTCGAAAAGAATATCCAGTTGACATTGAAGTATCTGCCTTTGATCGTCCGGGAATTTTAAACGATGTTATGCATGCGGTTACAGAAGCAAAAACGAATATTCTTGCTGTAACAGGTAGAGCGGATCATGATAAAATTGCTACAATTCATTTAACTATCAGCATTTCAAATATTACTGGTTTACACAAAGTGGTTGAACGAATTAAACAATTACCAGATATTTATTCTGTTCAACGAGTTATCAATTAAAATTTTGAGGTAATAAATATGAGAGTTGTTATACAACGGAGTAAAAAGGCTTCTGTAACTGTTGAAGATAAGGTTACAGGGGCCATCGATTATGGTTATGTATTACTGGTTGGATTAACACATACAGATACGTTAGAGGATGTACAGTATGTTGCAAAAAAGGTTGCTGAAATTCGTCTTTGGGAAGATGAAGAGGGCAAAATGAATAAATCGATAATAGAACACGGGGGAGACATACTCTCAGTGTCGCAATTTACGCTATACGGTGATACTCGCAAAGGAAGAAGACCAAGTTTTATCGATGCAGCACGTCCTGAAGTGGCTTTGCCTTTATGGGAAGCCTTTAATGAGGAGCTAAGAAAATTCGGATTAAAAGTTGAAACGGGTATTTTCGGTGCAATGATGGATGTATCACTTGTAAATGACGGTCCTGTTACTGTTATCGTAGAATCCAAAAGTAAATAAAATTAATCCAATAAATAAGGCTGACTCTAAAAAAATCGGAGTCAGCCTTTTACATTACTCTAATAAACTATCAAAATAATTTAATATCCCTTGATATATACCCAGTGTTGCTTGTTCACGATACATATCTGTTGTCACGATTCTTTCTTCATTAGGATTACTTAAATAACCCAATTCAATCAAGATGGCATTTTGTTTATTTTCCCGTAAAACTAAATAATTGCCAGGTTGTACACCACGGTCTCGCAAGTTTACTTTTTCAGCAAGACTTTCATGGACGAATTGAGCTAATGGTTGTTGATAATTGTTTATATAATAGGTTGTGAAGCCAGATATTGAACTATCATCTGTTGCATCGTAATGAATACTGATAAATGCATCTGCTTCATATTGATGGGAAATCGATACTCGCTTCCGTAAATCAACGTAAACATCCGATTCTCGAGTAAGAATTACTTCTGCACCGTTCGCTCTCAATTTAGAAGTTAATAATTCAGCAGTTTCCATATTAATCTCTTTTTCTTCAGTTCCTCGAGCACCAGTAGTTCCTTTATCATTTCCACCATGACCTGGATCGATAACGATTGTAACTCCTTTTAATGTTCCTTCTTTACGTTTCTCTTTTTTATTTTTCTTTTCTACATTTTCCATTTTCGCAGTTTCATCATTTAAAGAAACAACCCAATTTGCAACAAATGCGGTTCTACCGTCAGTTAAATCAACTTCGAACCAATCACCATCTGTATCAATTATATTAAATGTATCACCTGCATCTGCACGAACTACAACATTTGATGAAGTAGACGGTGCTTCACGAAGGTTTGTCCCATTATAGATAATGGTTACAAAATTACTTGTTGGGGAGTTATCAGTAATTTCACTGGTAGAAGAGGAGGTTTCTGTTTTATTTACATTAAAACTTCCATAAAAACTATAAACCCAACCTTTTTTCTTTCCAAATTGAATTTTTACCCAATTATTGTTCCGTTCCAATACCTCATATTGTTCTCCTTTTTTCCCAATACCAATTTTTTTTGAGGACAGATCAGGTTTCTTTCGGATATTTACCGCATCGACTGTAATAGTAAATGCATTTGGATCAATTTCAACTTGTACTTCAGAAGGTGTTTTTTCGTTATCATCGTTATCATTTTCATTTTCAATCTCTTTAGGTTCTTCTTCAATTAAATTGTCGTTATCATTAATTGAAACATATTGAGTAGAAACCCAACCAGTTGTTCCATTAAAAATAACTTGAAGCCAGTTGTCTTTTTGTTGAATGATAGTTGCTTCATTCCCTATATTTAATTGACCTAATACAGGAGATGAAATATTAGGTTCAGACCTTAGATTTAAATGATTGACTTGTGAAATAATCGTTTTGTTAGTAGAGGATTGCTCTACTTTGTCCTTTGATGATGTTAGCCATGATGCGACCCATCCTTCGTTACCTTGAAATTTAACATGATACCAATCATTTTGTTTCTCAATAAATTCTAATTCTTGTCCTTCTGTTAAAGTAGAAAGAATAGCGTAGGATAGACCGGGTCCTTCTCTTAAATATAATTTTTCTGCAGAAACAATTAAATCTGCATTTTCGTTATCTTCTGCATATACTATATTAGTGTGATGAGAATTATAGAAAAATGTAGGAAAGAGTAGAGTACTTGTAAGTATCAAAGGTATTATTTTCTTTTTCATATTTTACCTACCTTTATTGACTGGTTAAAAAAAGTGGAATTAACATATAATACTTATTGTAAGTTCAATTATAAGCTAAAACCACCCTTAATTTGTACTAATCTATTTTAGGCCAGAAGAATTAGTTGGTAGGATTTTAAAAGTAGTTGACAATGATGATTTACTTGACTAAGATAAATTTAATGTGAAAAATTTAAATCACCTATGATCAAGCAAGTAGCAATTACCACTGCTGACAAGAGAGGGAAAGACTTAGGCTGAAATCTTTCCTACAGTAAGTAAATGTGAAAAACACTTGGGAGGTTTTTTCTCGAAAAGTAATAAACCTAGTAGGGAAAAACGGAAACGGCCGTTATCCGTAATGAAGAGGATATACTTTTGTATATCAACTAGGGTGGAACCGCGGAAGAATTTAAGCTTTCGTCCCTTGCGTAATGCATGGGATGAAAGCTTTTTTATTTTGGAAAATAAAATTTTTAAAATGTCTAACTGCGAACACAAGATTCTCGAACTTGATGTAAGTAATGTCGATAAGACATAAGGACGTGGTGATTTTGCAACGCGGAGCATAGCGGGCGTTCTTCGCTTTTCTAATAGAAGGGAGTAATCAAATTGGCTTTTAAAGTACCTAGAGGAACACAAGATATTTTGCCAGAACAAACACCAAAATGGCAGAAAGTTGAATCGGTTCTACGTGAATTAAGTCGGGTGTATCGTTATAAAGAAATTCGTACACCTATTTTTGAACAAACGGAATTATTCCAACGTGGGGTTGGAGATACAACGGATATCGTTCAAAAAGAGATGTACACATTTGAAGATCGTGGAGGACGTTCACTGACACTTCGACCAGAAGGAACGGCAGCAGCAGTCCGTGCTTATGTAGAACATAAAATGTTTGGCTATCCTGATCAACCTGTGAAACTTTCATATATGGGGCCAATGTTCCGTTATGAAAGACAACAAGCAGGTCGCTATCGTCAATTCGTTCAATATGGAGTCGAAGCAATTGGAAGTGCGGATCCTGCGATTGATGCTGAAGTAATCTCATTAGCGATGGATATTTATCAAACTGTCGGATTAAAAGACCTGAAATTAGTCATTAATTCTTTAGGAGATAAAGAAACAAGAGATGCACATCGCACAGCATTAATTAAACACTTTGAACCGAGTATCGGAGAATTCTGTTCAGATTGTCAAAATCGATTAGAAAAAAATCCTTTACGTATTTTAGATTGTAAGAAAGATCACGAACACCCATTAATGAAAACTGCACCTGCACTAACAGATTATTTAACTGAATCTTCAGCAGAGTATTTTAGTCAAGTGAAAAATTACTTAGATGTATTAGGTATTCAATATGAAGTTGATCCAAACTTAGTTCGTGGATTAGATTATTACAATCACACTGCATTTGAAATCATGAGTACAGCTAAAGGATTCGGTGCTATTACAACACTTTGTGGTGGCGGTCGTTACAATGGTTTAGTCGAAGATATTGGAGGACCAGATGTGCCAGGTATCGGCTTTGCATTGTCTATTGAACGACTTCTATTAGCCCTTGAAGCTGAAGGTGTTGAACTAGAAGTTGAAGATGCACTAGATATTTATGTTGTGGCAATGGGTGAAGAAGCAAAATTAAAATCGGCTGAATTAATTAGCTCATTCCGTACAAAAGGAATTGCTGCAGATATGGATTACGTCGACCGTAAAATGAAAGCGCAAATGAAGTCTGCTGATCGATTAGGCGCGAAATTTGTCATCGTAATTGGTGAATCTGAACTAGAAGAAAACGCTGTAAACGTAAAAGAAATGGAAACAGGAAACCAAGAAAAGGTTGAATTCCATAATTTGGTTAACTATTTACTAGAACATAAATAAATTTTTTTGTTGTAAAAATTGGAGGAAATGAAAATGGCACAAAGAACGCATGCTTGCGGTGAAATTTCAGAACAGCATCAGGGACAACAAATTGTCTTAAAAGGATGGGTACAAAGACGTCGTGACTTAGGTGGATTAATTTTCGTTGATGTTCGCGATCGTACTGGTATCGTTCAAGTTGTATTTGGCGATGAAGCAAAAGATGCCCTAGCAATTGCTGATAAAATTCGAAATGAATATGTTATTGAAGTAGAAGGAAAAGTTGTACTTCGCGATGAAAGTCAAATTAACCCGAACCTAAAAACAGGTAAAATTGAGGTTGTTGCTTCATCAATTACAATTATTAACGAAGCAAAAAACCCTCCATTTGCAATTGATGATAAAGTAGAAATTGGAGAAGATCTTCGTTTAAAATACCGTTATTTAGATTTACGTAGACCGGTAATGTACAACACGTTTAAATTACGTTCAGACATTACACGTTCGATTCGTAATTTTTTACAAACTGAAGGTTTCTTAGAAGTGGAAACACCAATTTTAACAAAATCAACACCTGAAGGCGCTCGTGACTATTTAGTGCCATCTCGTGTACATGATGGTGAATTTTATGCATTACCACAATCACCGCAATTATTTAAACAATTATTAATGGTTTCTGGTTTTGAGAAGTATTTCCAAATTGCACGTTGTTTCCGTGATGAAGATTTACGTGCAGACCGTCAACCAGAATTTACACAAGTAGATATTGAAACTTCTTTCATGACAATGGACGAAATTATTGAAATGAACGAACGTTTAATTCAAACGGTAATGCGTGAAGCAAAAGGTGTTGAAGTTCAACTTCCATTCCCACGTATGCCTTATAAAGAAGCAATGGATCGTTTCGGTTCTGATAAACCAGACGTGCGTTTCGGATTAGAACTAGTTCAGCTTTCTGAAATTGTAAAAGGTTCGTCATTTAAAGTATTTGCTTCAACTGTTGAAAATGGTGGAGAAGTAAAAGCAATTAATGTAAAAGGAAGCGCGGACAAATATTCTCGTAAAGATATCGATGCTTTAACAGAATTTGTTGCAATTTACGGTGCAAAAGGTTTAGCTTGGTTAAAAGTAACAGAAGAAGGCTTAAATGGTCCAATCGCGAAGTTCTTTGAGGGTGAAATTGCAGAAAACTTAATGAGTGCAACAAATGCAGAGGCTGGAGACTTACTATTATTCGTTGCTGACCAACCATCTGTAGTAGCCGCGGCATTAGGTGCATTACGTAACAAATTAGGTAAAGAACTTAACTTAATTGATGAAAATCAATATGCATTCTTATGGGTAACTGATTGGCCATTACTTGAGTATGATGAGGAAGCTGGAAGATACACTGCAGCTCACCATCCATTCACTCGTCCATTTGATGAAGACATTGAAAAAATGGAAACTGATCCTGCAAGTGTACGTGCACAAGCTTATGATATCGTTTTAAATGGTTATGAGTTAGGTGGAGGTTCATTACGTATATTTGAACGTGATTTACAAGAAAAAATGTTCAAGCTTTTAGGTTTCTCTCAAGAAGAAGCGCAAGAACAATTTGGTTTCTTACTTGAAGCCTTTGAGTATGGTGTACCGCCACATGGAGGACTTGCATTTGGTTTAGACCGTTTTGTAATGTTACTTGCTGGACGCACAAATTTACGTGATACAATTGCCTTCCCGAAAACGGCTACGGCAAGCTGTCTATTAACTTCAGCACCAAGTGAAGTTTCAGAAGCACAATTACAAGAGTTAAATCTGACAGTAAATAAGAAAAAAGAAGATTAATTATTTGAAATAAGAGAGGCGTTCCATTAAAAATGGAATGCTTCTTTTTTTGGTTAAATGAAAACCCCCTGCTATGCAGGGGGTTCCAAAAAGCTTTTAGCTATGGACAAAAAAAATACTCCAATCGTACAATAATATATGGTCTGGTCAACCAATTATGTACGAAAGGAGATCCATATGGATAATAAAAGTTTAGCACATACAACATGGAATTGTAAGTATCACATTGTGTTCGCACCTAAATATAGAAGACGAATTATTTATGGTCGAATTAAAGCAGATATCGGTAAAATATTACGGCAGTTATGTGAGCGAAAGGGCGTGGAAATTATTGAAGCAACAGCATGTCCTGATCATATACATATGTTAGTAAGTATTCCACCAAAGTTAAGTGTCTCTAGTTTTGTAGGGTATTTAAAAGGGAAAAGTAGTCTCATGATATTCGATCGACATGCAAATTTAAAATACAGATATGGGAATCGAAAATTTTGGTGTCGAGGGTATTATGTCGATACAGTAGGAAGAAATAAAAAAGCGATTCAAGAATATATCAAAAATCAGTTGCAAGAAGATATTCTGGAAGATCAAATGACCATGAAAGAATTCATTGACCCATTCACAGGAGAAGAAATAAATCGAAGCAAAAAATAAAATAGCCGCTTTAGCGGTAGTCGGAAACGTAGTGCGGTTGGCAGACCATTCAGCGCGTCTTTAGACGTGGGCCAGTAACCCAGCGTTTCACGCGCAGAGAAAACCACCAGTTCGACTGGTGGTTTTTATTTATCTCATTAGGTATATTGGCGTTTTATAAATAAAAGTCGTTTAAAGCTTTATCTCTAGTAAAATTATTAAAAATTAATACAAAAATATCTTTTTTGGTAATAATATATTCAAGTGTGATTATTAATAGATTATTTAATAGAATAATAATCAAATTTAGTAATAGTTTTAAAAAAATTTAATATTTTTTCTAATTTATATTGAAAATTCAGATAATTGATGATAAGATAATAACAACACGAATCCTGAATTACACGTAAGTACTCTTCTTGACATTACAGTTTTGACCGAACAACAATTAAAAGGGAGTTCAAATTTTAACTTGGCAAACAAGCCCTGGACGCTGAGGGAAGTTTAAAAAGTTAATGAGAGCACCCACCTGCAAGGGTAGTGGGTTCAAAACAACAAGGGTTACGGTATTATCGGGATTCGTACCATGCAAAACTCTTCTGTAATTGCAGGAGGGTTTTATTTTTTTGCTATTTTTCGAACTTTTGTACATCCTAAATAAGCAACAAAGTAAATTTACTTCATTATTTCGATATGTTATAATTCCGAGTAGTAAAATATAGATTGAGAGGCATAAAACATGTTACATCAGTTTTCTAGAAACGAACTCGCAATTGGTAAAGAAGGTTTAGAAAAGTTAAAAAATACTACGGTTGCTGTACTAGGTGTTGGTGGCGTTGGTTCTTTTGCTGCGGAAGCATGTGCTAGAAGTGGAGTAGGCCGTATTATTTTAGTTGATAAAGATAATGTAGATATTACAAATGTTAATCGTCAATTAGTGGCTTATTTATCGACAGTGGGTAAATCAAAATCTGCTGTGATGAAAGAGCGTATTGCAGATATTAATCCAGAGTGTGAAGTTATTGATATGCATATGTTTTATACAGAAGAAACATATGAGAAATTCTTTGAACAAGGAATTGATTACGTAATCGATGCTTCGGACACTGTTATGTATAAAATTCATTTAATGAAAGAATGTTTGAAAAGAAATATCCCTATTATTTCAAGTATGGGTGCTGCAAATAAAATGGATCCAACAAGATTCCAAATAGCAGATATTTCAAAAACTCATACAGATCCATTGGCAAAAGTAATACGTACTAAGCTTCGTAAAGAAGGAATTCGAAAAGGTGTTACGGTTGTGTTCTCAGATGAGTCACCAATCATCGCTCGTCCAGAAGTAGTGGAACACGTAGGTAACCCTAATGCTCAAATTCGTAAAGCGAAAATGCCACCATCTTCAAACGCATTTTGTCCTTCTGTCGCAGGCTTAATTGCAGCTAGTTGGGTAATTAACAATATTTTAAAAGATATAAAAATCACAAGAGTTCAGAATTAACTAACCACCGCAGTCATAATTATATGGGAAGGTGCGTCCAAATTAATGGGCGCACCTTTCTTTATACGTTATATAGCTTGTACACCTTGAATATTGGTTGTTTCATTATATGTTTCCTCTACAAATACAGAAATTTGATTATGTTCTTTATTAACTTCGCTAAGAATGGTGCTCAATTGGTCAATCGCAGAGGAGCTTTGTTCGATAATTGCTGCAAATTCGTTTGTACTTTCTTGTATAGACTTACTATTATTTTCGATAGTATTTACAGCAAATGTGAAATCTTTAATTTCAGTTTGTAATTGTCCCATCGCATGAAACAATTGTGTAAAGGTATTGTTAGATTTTTCAGCTGTTTCGATTTGAGATGAAATACGCTGCAACCCGGTAGTCAAATTATGGAGTGTATCTTTGTTGTAACTATTTACTTGATCTAAATTTTCATCAATTTTTACTAAAGTTTGGTCTGTTATATTGGCTAATTTTCGTATTTCATCTGCTACTACTGCAAACCCTTTTCCGTGGTCTCCAGCTCTTGCAGCTTCGATAGAGGCGTTTAATGCTAGTAAATTTGTCTGTGTTGTAATTTTTTGAATGTCTGATGTAAATTGATTTGTTTCTTCAATTTTCTTAGAAAGAAGTAGAAATGTTTCATTTAGTTCATTGAAAAATGATCTAAATGAGTCAATTTCTATTTTTAGTTGATTCATTACTTCGTTTCCAACTGTTGCACTCTGACTAGCAAGATTGACACTTTTCACAATTTGATTTAGCTGATTTAACATAGTTGTTAATTCAGCTGATGTTGCTTCGACACTATTTACTATATTTAAGACATATTGAGATTGACTATGGGAACCAACACTTACTTCGTGAATTGATGCGAGCATTTCGCTTTGCGCTCTAGAAGCCTTTGTCATACTTTCAGTAATTGTTTGAAGTTTGGATGTAATTTTTTTAACAGCAATTTCAAGTTGATTGTGTAAATTTTGTTCTTTAACTGCCATTTCATGGGATGCTAAACTTAAAGATTCGATACTTTCCAATAATCTTTTGTTTTGACGTACTTGCAAAAAGATTGCGAGACCCATTAAAAAATGAACGACAAATACATTCGCCGGTTCTACCATAAATCCTGTTGTATCAAGGATTACATTAAAAAGTAAACAAATGACAGAACCGATAAATCCAACAATAAATATACTCAATTGATTATGAATACTTGCTAAAACTAAAACAAAAAAACTTAGTATGATAGTTGCTAAAGTAACTTTATAACTGGCGATGGTTCCGAAAACGGTAATGACACCAGAGATTATAACTACATATGGGAAAATCGGACGAATTGTTTCAATTTTATGTTGTATAGCAAAAATAATTAAAGTAATGAAAACAGGAATAATTAAAGATAGTGCAATTCCGATTGGTCGACCAATGATAAATTGAGCAATGCCTCCTAAATTGGCGGCTAGAGCGTAAACGATAATTAAAATCTTATTTTTCGTCTGTAAATCTTTCTTTCTTAACAAGTCAAAATTCATAAAAGCCACCCCCTGAAAAATTATCGTATTGTCAAAACTTATATATATAAATCGCTAATAATCGTTGGTTTTATAGTCTTTTACGCAAAAAAACTTGCCACCCCCTGGATTTTGGTGTTAGTTGAGGTTACCACACACAAAACTACCCAAAAAGGAAGTGACAAGTTTGTACCCTCAATTATTAGCGTATTTAATTGAATTTATCAAGTACCAAGAAAAAATAATTAAAATATTAATGGTGATAATATTTGGTAAGGCTGTTGGAAGTGTGCGTCCTGAACAGCCAATTAATAAAGAATACCGCAAGTTACAAGTTGATAAGTTACCCATTCTGTATCAACCTGAAAAAGCATCCTTTCAGGATTTACTAATCGCCTACTTCCATGAACATGGCAAAGAATTAAAGCCTGTAAGACGACACGCCAAGTCCAAATCAAAAGTACCTGAAAACCTCTGTTGTCCTAAGTGTGGTGCACCTTCCTCGTATTTGTATGCGAATAATGGTGCAAAAGGACAATATCAATGTAAGGTATGTGATTGCTTATTTAATCAAAAAAGTCGCTATCAGAAAGAGGCTATTCTTCGTTGCCCCCACTGTATGAAGACCTTAGAGAAAATTAAAGAGCGAAAAGATTTTCACATTTGGAAGTGTAAAAGTAATCAGTGTTCCTATTATTTATCCAATATAGGTCGAATGAGTAAGGAAGAAAAGACCCGATTTAAACAAGATCCACAGGCGTTTAAAGTGCGTTATATTTATCGTGAATTTTTGTTTGATTATCAACCTTTATCTCCAGCATCACCAGTAAAACCACGTGTAGATTTATCACGGATTCATACGTCATCCCATACACTTGGATTGATTTTGACATACCATGTGAATTACGGTATTTCAGCACGGAAAACAGCAGCGATTATGCAAGACATACATAATGTTTCCATTTCACATCAAACGATATTAAATTACGTGAACAGTGTCTCCATCTTGATGAAGCCCTTCGTTGATGGTTATCCTTATGAACTGTCCGATCAATTTTGTGGCGACGAAACGTATATTCGGGTTAATGGGAAATGGCATTACTTATTCTTTTTCTTTGATGCGGCGAAAAAAGTTATTCTCTCTTACCGTGTTTCGCCTAATCGCGATACATTGTCTGCCATTAAAGCAATCGATGATGTTTTACAAAAGTTCAAGGAGATTCCCGAAAACCTGAATTTAATCGTGGATGGCAACCCCATTTACTTATTAGCACAACACTTTTTCGCACAACATGACATTTGGTTTGATGTGACACAAGTGATAGGCTTAACGAACGAAGATCCAGTGTCAGCCGAATATCGTTGGTTGAAACAAATTATCGAACGTCTAAACCGGACATTTAAAGGGCATTACCGTGCGACAACAGGCTTTGGTTCCGAAGCTGGCTCGGTATCGTTTGTGACGATGTTTGTGGCCTATTTTAATTTCCTTCGACCGCATGCAAAGCTGGAAAAGCGTGTGCCGGTCATGATTCCAGAGTTGGACCAGATGCCACATATGCCAGCACGTTGGACAAAACTGATTGAACTGGCCCAATTGGAGTTAACGAAATAACCGCAGCCTACTTTTTTTAGCAGAGTCCTCAAATAACTACATACGAATGACAATCGGCGTAGCGAACTCTTGACAAACCGAATGGAGAAAAGGTTAAAATTGGTATTTGGCGAGGGTTATTTGGTGTGCCTACTTTTTCCCCTTCGCCCTCAAAAATATGGGCGCAACCTTTTCGGAATGTTTGTCAAGAGCGATTGTCCCCTCGTTCGGAGAGTACTTATCGCCCAATACCTTGTGTTTTTCAATTTTTCATAGAAGTTTTGACACTACCAAAATTATAGAGAGAAAATGTTGTTTTTAGGTATATATTCTATACCCAATGTACTTATGTGTATAAACATCAGTGATTTTAAATTTAGTGAAAAAATTAGATATATTAATAAAATAATTGAAAATTGAAGGAGCAAAATTATGTCAAGTATTTTTGAAATTGAATATCGTGGTTTAAATATTTTTGATGAGATTGGTGTCGTGGAAATAGCTATAGATAATGATTCTAAAGTGATCCATCTTTATGACCAGAATCAAGTTGTACCACCTGAGTATGACTTTTCTACTAAAAGTTATGTTGTGAATGATTCTTTTATTAATATGACAAAAGTATTGTATAACAAATATTTCTTTAGTAATAATCACGATAAAAATTTAAACGAGTGGGTGAAAGGAATTACATGGATTTTTTATATTCCTGGTAAGGTTTTTAAATTTGAGAATGGGGTAGTTAAGAAGATTATAGAAATACATAATGTGGAGAATTTATATGAGAAGTATGTCCTCAGAATATTATAAAGTTTATACTATATTGTTTTCATAAAATAGTATATTTCGACAAATTTTGCAGTGAGAAATAATAAATGGACATTCTTGAATATTCTTAAAAATGAAGGTTTTTCGCATTTGTATCACACTTTTTTCATCAGTTTTTATTTTAAAGAAAATTATTTGGATATTATTGTTATAGTTATCTTATAAAATATTAAACGGAGCATGGGAGGATTAGTTATGACAACAAAGGTTCCAATGACGAATGAAGCTGTGAAGTTAATTCGATTGAAGGAAAAGATGGATGAAATAATATTCAATGATATTGATACATCTCAAAATTGGGAAAGAGCCTATTTAAGTCTTGGTGAACTATTAGAACGTTTTGTAGACTATTATAATACTGCTGTGGCAAATGATGAGTCCCCTAAAGAAAATACATTTTGGATGATGTTTTTAGATATAAGTTCAAAACTAATTTTTTTCCATAGTCTTTCGTATTATAAAATGCAAACTGAAAAATCTGTTAAGGTAATTGAGGAAGTTAAAGAGTTATTTACAATTGCTGCAAATTGTATACCGAATGTACAAAAAATTGTTAATGCACAATTTTTAAATGAAATTGCAAGTAGCTATGAAGAATTAGAACTTTTGAATGTTAAAGAGGGATCATTTGAAAGAACGATATTAAATCAAAATAATAAACCTCAAACTTGTTTTGAGCATTTTTCGAAATTTGTTCAATTATTAAAAAAATAAAAGATTTAAGGTGAATCCGAAATGTCGGGTTCACTTTTTTTGTAATGAAACCTACGTAAATGAGAAGAATTGTTACGTTTTGTAACATGGTTATGTATTTTTGAACAAATTTTATTTAGTTAAAAGTTTCTAGAATAGCTGGAAAAATGCCTCTTTGTAAGGGATATGATGGTTTCGTATGTATGTTCGGTATTGTAAGTTTTTGGGTTTTTCATGTAAACTATTATAACATAAGGTGCAATTTAATTGTTTGATAATGGTTTGTTTTGAGGAGGTATGTTAATGGGTGTATTTGGCTGGCTTAATTTTAAAGAAGGATTACCATTATGGTGGTCATTTAAATTAAATAAAGGAACGGTACAACAAAAGGAAGAGATTTTTGAGAGTATTGCGAGAACTCGTGTGAATTTATTACAAGGGTGGACAAAGGATCGTTGGGCTTCTTTGGACACTCGAGCTTATGAAATCCTGAATATTGCACCGAATTACTTGAACCAATACTTAGTAGAATCTAAAAATAAGAGTACTTACTTTACGGAACTTTTTTTACTTAATAAAGATATTGAAGTATTTGCATCAAGTTTTCCAACACACATTGGGACAAGCTATAAAAATACACAAGTATATGAAAAAGCTGTAGCTTCAGTTTGGCAATCAGGTAAACCTCTTTTATATGGGCCATTTATTGATCCAATTACTTTAGATATTGGACCAAGAACATCGAAATTTCATGATGAAGTAACGCTTTTATTTTTACAACCAGTTTTTCGAGATAATGTAGTGCAATTTATTCTTGCTGCTCGAGTACCAAATGATGTAATTTCTGATTTGATTCAACGAGAAGCAGGCCATATTTATGAAGATTCTGGTGATAACTATTTATTTATGACAAAATCTGTTTTGGATCCTCTTATTCAACCTGGAACTGCCTTATCCCGCAGCCGTTTTGAAGATGAAACGTTTACTTTAGGAGAAAATTTAAAAGCGGGTGTTAACACAAAACATTGGGGAACGGTAAAAATAAAACGTCACACAGAATTTGAAATTCGATTTACAGACCCTGCTACTAAGGAGTTGCATCCAGGTGTTGCGAATACGATAAAAAACGGATCGAATTTATTTGTAGAGTTCCCAGGATATTCAGACTATCGTCACATACCAGTTATTGGGAAGGGTGTTACGTTCCAAATGCCCCACTGTCCGGACGTTTGGGGTATGATGTGTGAGGCGGACTTAGAAGAAGTGTATCGTACGCGTTCAATAGGCTTTCGATTAGGAATTAGTTTTATCTCATTTATGATGATGAATATTTTATTATTCCAAGTATTAAATGCATTTCATTTTCTTCATCCTTTAATCATTCTTGCAATTAATGTTATTTACGGAATTATAGGTACGTTTTATTTTACTAGGAAACGATTAAAACCAATTATCGATCGAATTAATAAAGTTACATCCATGATACAAACCATAGCAGAAGGAGAGGGAGACTTAACGATTCGAATCGATAAGTCACTACTTGAGAATGATGAAACCGGGGAAATGGGACGCTGGATTAATAATTTTGTAGATTCTCAAGCTTCCCTTATTCAGAAAGTTCAGAAATCTACTTCTGATGTACAATTAACGAACACCAACCTACAACAACAAACGAAAAACGTAGAATATAGTTCGAATGAGTTAATCGCTCAAATGGAAGAGATGTTTTTAACCATTCAACATCAGCTCGATGATGTTCGAAATGCTATGTTACAAGTTGATCAAATTAGTAAAACTATGGAACATATGGAACAGCAATCAACAGAACAATTATGTGCAGCGCAAGATCAAGTGGTTGGTATTGATGAGAAAATGAATGGAATTGTTGAAAAAGTTCGAGAAACGTTACATTTAACAGAGACCTTCATGGAATCTTCTACTAGTATTAGTAAAGTGGTAGTGACAATCAATGCAATTGCAGAACAAACGAATTTACTTGCTTTAAATGCATCCATTGAAGCAGCTAGAGCAGGGGAACATGGTAAAGGTTTTGCGGTTGTGGCTGAGGAAATACGAAAACTTGCTTTACAAACTAAGCATGCAACGGAAGAAATTGATGAAACATTACATTTAATCGAAAGTAACTCCAGATTAATTCAAAATGCCATTGAAAATAATAGTCAAGAAGTTGAAAAAGGTTCTGAGTATATTGGCGTTGTTAAAGAAGTATTATCTTCAATGACCAATGCACCTTCAAATCAAATTAATGTAACAGAACAAATGAGAGATATTATTCAAAATATTGCTGCAGGAAGCGAACAGAATGTAAGAGTTGTTGAAATTGTTGAGGATTCAATGAAACGAATGGTTGAATTAATAAGAGGTGCCCAACATGATACTGAACGAAGCTCTTTATTAGTTGGAACTTTGGCACAAACCGTATCAAAGTTTCATATTGACCAACAATAAAAAACTGGTGGAGAGAGATTAACTCTTCTTCACCAGTTTTATCATTTTTTAAAGGTCTTTAATTTATCATAAATTGCGGCCATCTTTTTCTCTTCGCCAGCTATGACAGGTTTATAAAATTCAAGGTTCACATTATCGGGTAAATATTGTTGGTCTACCCAACCACCAAATGTACCAATTGGATAGTCGTGGGGATATTTATAACCAACATGTCCTAATGTTTTTGCACCAGCGTAATGAGCGTCTTTTAAATGGGATGGGATATCACCAGTTTTCCCTTCATGGATTGCATTAATTGCTGCATCAAGGGCAGAGTAGGCAGAATTTGATTTGGGTGATAAACACATTTCAATCACCGCATTTGCTAATGGGATGCGAGCTTCTGGTAAACCTAAAACTTTAGCGGATTCACATGCAGCATAGACATGGGCACCTACAGAAGGGTTAGCAAGGCCGATATCTTCATATGCCATCACTAATAAACGTCTGCATACAGCAATTAAATCTCCATTTTCAAGCAAATGGGCTAAATAATAAAGTGCGGCATTTGTATCACTTCCACGAACAGATTTTTGCAGTGCAGAAAGTAAATTGTAGAAGTGGGAACCGCCTTTATCTCCATAAACCCCAATACGATTTGAAAGGTGTTCGATGGTTGAATCCACCACAATAGTTTCACCTTCCACTTCATCTGAAGCGTAATAGATTGATTCGAGCAATGTTAATGCTTTTCTTGCATCACCATTTGAAGCAAGTGCGATTCTTTCAATTTGGCTATCTGAAATTTTTATAGTATATTTTCCTAGTCCTCTCTCTTTATCTTGTAAAGCAACTGTAATGAGTTGGACGATATCTTTTTGCTCGTGACGTTTTAGCTGTAAAATTTCCCCACAACGAGAACGAATTGCCGGGTTTACATCGTGAAAGGGATTTTCAGTAGTTGCCCCAATTAATACAATTGACCCATTTTCTACATGGGGAAGCAATGTATCTTGCTGTAGCTTGTTAAAACGATGAATTTCATCCAAAAAAAGTAGTACTTTACCTGAGATTCTTGCTTCTGTAACTATTTGTTCTACATCTTTTTTTCCAGCATGTGTTGCATTTAGAGCAAAAAATGGTAACTTTGAGCTGCCTGCAATCGCGTAGGCAATAGATGTTTTTCCTATGCCTGGCTCCCCATATAAAAGCATTGAAGGAACATGACCATTTTGAATCATTTTATATAAAGTTGTATGTTCTCCGATAATATGTTGTTGCCCAATGATTTCGGTAATATTGCGCGGACGCATTCGGAAAGCTAACGGTTCATTTTGCATTGTCGCAATCCTCCAAATATACTTTTTATTAATTAATATTAGCCCTTTTCCGAGTGGAATAAAAGGAGTTATGGTATACTTAAGCTAAATTATGGACAAAGAAACATGAGGTGTTATAATGAAAATTTCTACAAAGGGTAGATACGGACTAACGATTATGATTGAATTAGCGAAGCATTATGGTGAAGGACCTATTCCGTTAAGACAAATTGCTGCGGAAAAAGACTTATCGGAAGCTTATTTAGAACAATTAGTTTCACCACTTCGAATTGCTGGGTTAGTAAAAAGTGTTCGAGGAGCTTATGGTGGATATTTATTAGCAATACCACCTAGCAAGATTTCTGCTGCGGATGTAATTAAAGTGCTTGAAGGGCCAATTCAACCAGTAGAAGGTATTGAAAATGAAGAAGCGCCACAACAACAATTGTGGATGCGTATTCGAGATGCAGTTAAGCATGTTCTTGATACAACAACAATTGAAGATTTAGCAAAATACAATGATCCATCAGAAGTTGATGGTTATATGTTCTATATTTAACCTTATCAAAACGATTCAATTTAAAGGAGTAATATTTTCATGGAATTAATTTATCTAGACCATGCAGCGACTTCACCAATGCACCCCGAAGTAATAAAAGAGATGACGAAGGCTTTCGAAACGATTTTTGGAAATCCTTCAAGCATCCATACAGCAGGAAGACAAGCGCGAAAGGTTTTAGATGATGCTCGCACAACTCTAGCACGTGCAATCGGTGCTAAAGATAACGAGATTATTTTTACAAGTGGTGGTACGGAAGCTGATAATTCTGCAATTTTTGGAGTAAGTCAAGCCTTACAATCAAAAGGCAAACATATCATTACAACTCAAATTGAACATCATGCTGTATTACATGCATGTGAAAAACTTGAAAAAGATGGCTTTGAAGTTACCTACTTGCCTGTTGATGAAAGCGGTCGTATTTCAATTGATACATTTAAGAATGCGTTACGTGAAGATACAATTCTTGTAACAATTATGTATGGAAATAATGAAGTAGGCACGATCCAACCGATTGCAGAAATAGGTGAAATTTTAAAAGATCATCAAGCAATTTTTCATACAGATGCTGTTCAAGCTTTTGGAATTGAACGACTAAATGTTGAAGAGTTAAAAGTCGATTTATTAAGTGTATCAAGTCATAAATTGAACGGTCCTAAAGGGATTGGCTTCCTTTATCAAAGAACAGGTACGCCTTTGAATGCGACTTTTCTTGGTGGATCACAAGAGAAGAAAAGACGTGCAGGTACAGAAAATGTCCCGGCTGCAGTTGGATTTGCAAAGGCAGTAGAAATTGCGCAAGCCGAAATGGAATCAAAACGCGAAAGTTATCAAAATTTCCGAGGGTTATTTTTATCAATTTTAGATGAAGAAAACATCGTGTACCATGTAAACGGTAACAGAGATAATTCTTTACAGCATGTATTAAATATCAGCTTTAAAGGAATGGATGTTGAATCGTTTTTAGTAAATTTAGATATGAATAATGTGTACGCTTCTAGTGGCTCTGCATGTACTGCAGGTTCAATAGATCCGTCTCACGTACTAGTTGCAATGTTTGGATCAGGAGCAGAAGAACTTCGCAATTCAATTCGTTTTAGTTTCGGACTTGGTTTAACTGAAGAGTTAGTGATAGAAGCAGCAAAACGTACTGCTAAAATAGTACAAAGACTTACGAATTAAAGTTAGAAAAGGTGAACGAGAATGGTAGAAACGAAAGACCCATCACAAATTCGTGTAGTTGTCGGAATGTCTGGTGGGGTAGATTCGTCAGTTGCTGCCTATTTGTTAAAACAACAAGGTTATGACGTAATCGGAATATTTATGAAAAACTGGGATGACACAGATGAATTTGGTGTATGTACAGCAACTGAAGATTACGAAGACGTAATTAAAGTTTGTAACCAAATTGGCATCCCTTATTATGCAGTAAACTTCGAAAAGCAATATTGGGATAAAGTATTTACTTATTTCCTTGAAGAATATAAAGCTGGCCGCACACCAAATCCGGATGTAATGTGCAATAAAGAGATAAAATTCAAAGCATTTTTAGAACATGCGATGAAATTAGGAGCAGATTACCTAGCTACAGGTCATTATGCTCGTGTGGAAGAATGTGATGGAGAAGTGCTGATGCTTCGTGGTATTGATAATAATAAAGACCAAACGTACTTTTTAAATCAATTATCCCAAGAGCAGTTAAAGCATGTTATGTTCCCAATTGGTCATATTGCGAAACCGGAAGTTCGAAAAATCGCGGAAGAAGCTGGTCTTGCAACGGCAAAGAAAAAAGATTCTACAGGTATTTGTTTTATTGGGGAGCGTAATTTTAAAGAATTTTTAAGTCAATATTTACCGGCTCAACCAGGCAAAATGGAAACCTTTGATGGACGTGTAATGGGTACTCACGATGGATTAATGTATTACACAATTGGTCAACGCCATGGCTTAGGTATTGGTGGCGATGGGGATCCATGGTTTGTACTTGGGAAAGATTTGAAGCGCAATGTGTTATATGTTGGACAAGGTTTCCATCATGATGCATTATACTCAACTTCTCTAAAAGCTGTTAAGATGAGCTTCACATCAAACAAACCGAAACCGTCTAAATTTAGCTGTACGGCAAAATTCCGTTATCGCCAAGAAGATTCACCTGTTGAAGTGGAACTTTTAGAAAATGGAACAGCTCATATTACATTTGCTGAACCTGTACGAGCAATCACTCCAGGTCAAGCAGTTGTATTATATGATGGGGAAGTTTGTCTTGGTGGCGGTACTATTGATGAAGTATTTAAAGAAAATGAAAAATTAACGTATGTTGGATAATTTATAGGCGGCCAATTTGGTCGTCTATCATTTTGATTTTGAGGTGTAAATTTAATGAACTTTAATGAAATCGGAATTAAAGCATTTCAAGAAAAACGATATGAAGATGCTGCAAAAGCTTTCACAGAAGCAATTGAAAACAATCCAGATGATGCCATTGGTTACGTGAATTTTGGGAATTTATTAGCGGCAATGAATGATGCAGAGAGAGCAGAACGTTTTTTCCAAAAAGCGATTACAATTGATGAAAGTACGGCTACTGCTTATTACGGTTTAGCAAATTTATATTATAATGCTGAGCGTTTTGTAGAAGCGGCAAAGCTTTATCAAAAATCAATTGAACATGGCATTCAAGGTGCAGATGCATATTATATGCTAGCAAAATCATTTGAAAAAGATGAAAAGCAAAAATTAGCCCTACCATATATGCAACGAGCAGCAGAGCTTGCACCTGAAGATTTACAAATAAGACTTTCCTATGGAATTTTACTTTGCACATTAGAAATGTTTGATTATGCAAAGACTGAACTTGAATTTGTGTTAGAAAAAGATCCGAAAAATGCGGATGCACATTATAATTTAGGTGTGTTATATGCAGTTTCAACTGACAATACGGAAGCGGCAATGTATCATTTGAAAGAAGCATTTACAATCGAACCAAAATTCGATCAAGCAAAATATATTTATGATATGGTAAGCCAACGTGTAAATTAAGTCGACCTTAATTTGAGGTCGGCTTTTTCTTTGTGAAGTGTAGTGATGAAAAATTAGAACGAAAAAGGCGTATAACTTTTGTTTAGTATATACGCCTTTCCTTTATTATTATTTATCTTTACAATAAGAAACGACATCCTCATAAGGTAGGTCTCCGCCAAAAATATCAAGTGCACTTCCAATTGTAACATGAAGTTTGCCATTTGATATTTTCTCGAATTTCTCTAAATCCTCTAATGACCGAACGCCACCAGCATAAGTAGTCGGAATTGACGTCCAATTTGCTAAATCTTGGACTAATTCTTCTTGCATACCACTACGTTTTCCTTCGACATCTACTGCGTGAATGAGCAATTCATCACAAAATTGTTCTATGTAAGGTATTGTTTTTTCATTAACTTCAAAGTCACTAAATTTTGTCCATTTATCTGTTACAACGAACCACTTTCCATCACGCTTGCGACAACTTAAATCAATTACTATATGCTCTTTACCTACTGCCTCAATTAGTTGTGTTAATCGTTCCATGTCCAATTTACCGTCATGGAAAATAAATGATGTAACGATTACATGGGTTGCTCCAGCATCGATATATTTTTTTGCATTTTCAGCATTAATTCCGCCTCCAACTTGTAACCCATTTGGATACTTTTTTAAAGCCAGTATTGCAGCTTCTTCATTCCCAGGGCCAAGCATAATCACATGCCCACCTGTTAATTGATCCTCTCTAAACATATTTGCATAATAGGATGAATCTTTCTCAGAAATAAAGTTTTCAACTACTTCTTGGTTACTATGTCCTAAAGTGCTACCGACAATTTGTTTTACTTGCCCATTATGTAAATCGATACAAGGTCTAAATTCCATAACATTCACGAATCCCTTCTTTATCAATAACAGATTATACTCATCATATCATTAGGCATTAAAAATATCGAGTTTCCATTTAGGTGGGATTAAGTAAGACAGTGTCTCTTACATATGATAAAATCGAAATAAATTATGTACATAAAGGAGTTTGTAGGATGGCAGAAAACTATGATTTATTCGAAGTCAATAAGTTATTTATACTTGGCCGTCCAATTGTTTCTATTTTTCATAATGCAACAAATATGTACTCGATTGTTCGAGTTAAAATACAAGAAACGAATTTACAATATGATGATAAAGAAATAATTGTTGTTGGATATTTTCCGCCTTTAAATGAAGAAGAACTATATCGATTTACAGGTATTTTAAAAAATCATCCAAAGTACGGACAGCAATTTCAAGTTGAAACTTTTGTGAAAGAAGTACCTGCAACTGAACAAGGAATTATCCACTATTTATCGAGCGATTTGTTTCCGGGTGTTGGACGAAAAACTGCTGAAACGATTGTTCAAACATTAGGTCTAGATACATTTAAAAAAATATTAGAAGATCCAAATGCATTAGATGCTGTCCCTCGATTATCTAACGATAAGAAAGAACTTATTCGTCAAAATTTGGAACAAAACCTTGGCCTTGAAAGAGTAATGATCCAATTAAATGAGTGGGGTTTTGGACCACAATTGGCAATGAAGATTTATCAAACTTACCAAGAAGAAACCATTCAACTTCTTACGGAAAATCCTTATCGTTTAATTGAAGATGTTGAAGGGGTAGGGTTTGGCCGCGCGGATGAATTAGGAAGTAGACTAGGCATTACAGGAGCCCATCCAGATCGAATAAAAGCGGCAATCTTGCATATTTTAACGAATTCTGCACTTTCAGAAGGGCATGTTTACTTAGATGCGGAACATGTATTGCCGTTAGCAAAATCGATGCTAGAACAAAGCCAACGTGTTGATATTCCCTACGATAAAATTTCATCGGCAATCATAGAAATGCGGGAAGAAAGTAAAATATGTGGGGAAGAAACAAGGCTTTATTTACCATCCCTTTATTTTAGCGAAATTGGAATAGCATCGAAAATTTTAGAGTTACTTCAACAAAATGATAAACATCAACGATTTACGAATGACGAAATTCGAAAAGCAATTGGTGAAGTAGAAGAACGACTAGAGGTATCCTATGCAGAAACTCAAGCGAAAGCAATTGAGTGTGCTCTAAATTCCTCCATTATGATTTTAACTGGAGGTCCAGGTACAGGAAAGACAACTGTAATTCGTGGGTTAGTTGAGGCTTATGCTGAACTCCATGGACTTTCGTTAAATCCAAAAACCTACGCGCAAAAAGAAGAACCATTCCCAATTGTCCTTGCAGCCCCGACAGGAAGAGCTGCTAAACGTCTTGCCGAGTCAACAGAATTACCGGCAATGACAATTCATCGATTATTAGGGTTTAATGGTCAAGAAAAAGAGGAAGAAACAGATAGAGAAGTAGAAGGTAGACTTATTATCATTGATGAAATGTCTATGGTCGATACATGGTTAGCTCATCAGTTGTTAAAAAGTTTAAAAGAAGATGTTCAAGTAGTGTTAGTTGGAGACCAAGATCAATTACCACCAGTTGGACCTGGACAAGTTTTAAAAGATTTATTAGCTTCACAACAGGTACCAACTGTAGAACTAAAGGATGTTTATCGACAAGCAGAAGGTTCTACTATTATTGAATTAGCCCATCAAATTAAAAAGGGCAATATCCCTAATACATTAGCTGAAAAGACGACAGATCGCTCTTTTATTAAAGCTTCAGCAGAACAAGTAGCAAGTGTTGTCACACAAGTAGTGAAAAGTGCCATGTCAAAGGGACAATCAATACGAGATATCCAAGTATTAGCACCTATGTATAAAGGTCCTGCGGGAATTGATATGTTGAATAAACAGATTCAAGAACTAGTGAATCCCAATACAGATGGATCACGGAAAGAATTAGTCTTTGGCGATGTTGTCTATCGTATTGGGGATAAAGTGCTACAACTGGTGAATCAACCTGAAAGCAATATATTTAATGGTGATATGGGTGAAGTTATAGCCATTTTTAAAGCAAAGGAAACCATCGAAAAACAAGATCAATTAGTTGTCTCATATGATGGAAATGAGGTCACATACAACAGAGGAGACTTAAATCAAATTACTTTAGCGTACTGTTGCTCCATTCATAAATCTCAAGGTAGTGAGTATCAAACAGTTATCATGCCAATTGTTCGAAGCTATTCGAAAATGTTACGCCGAAACTTGCTATATACAGGGATTACTCGGGCTAAAAACTTTTTAATATTATGTGGAGATCCGGATGAATTTGCGAATGGTCTCTCAAAAACTGATGACTTGCAACGTTTCACCAGCTTAAAAGCGCGGTTAAATCCAATGCAAGAAGAGGCTGTTGAAATAGAAATTGTTCAAACAACTGAAAAGGAAGTATCGATTACATCTTCTAAAGAAGTACAACAAGAATCAATGTTTGTAGGAGATCAAATTATTGAACCTGTGTTAAATGCTGAAACGGCTCCATACATTCATCCGATGATTGGTATGAATGGGGTATCGCCTTATGATTTTATGGATGACGAACATTGATGAATTAATCCTGTGACAAATAGTATACTTTTCGTGCATATAGTTAGTAGATGAACAAAACGAAAGGTGGAAAAATTGGATTATTCTAATGCCCATCATGGTTCGCATCGATTTAGGACGATTACTGTTACGGGAAATGGAAAATTGGAGACAAAACCAGATTATGCAGAGCTGCAAATCGAAGTTAGAACAGAATCAAGAGATGTCTCTGAGGCACAAAGGCAAAATGCAGCAAAGATGAATCAAGTAATTCAATCATTATTAGCGTTAAATATTGATCGAAATGACATACAAACCTCGTTTTACAATGTTACTCCGGCTTATGATTACGTAGAAGGTAAGCGAATTTTTAGGGGTTATGAAGTAACAAATGCGATTACAGTTAAAATTCGCAATATCACTGAAGTAGGGGTTGTAATTGATACAGCGATAAAAAATGGGGCAAATGCGACTTCTCAACTTACGTTTAAATTGGAAAATGAAGAGAATTATTATAAAGGTGCTCTTCAATTAGCACTCCAAAACGCAAATGAGAAGGCTCAAGCTCTTGCAGTATCTTTACGATTATCCCATTTACCACTAGCAATTGAAATTGTGGAGGAAAGTGTTAGCGGGCCAATATTATATAAAACTGTTTCTATGTCAGCTGAAACGGGTTCGACTCCCATTGAACAAGGAACGATTATGATTGAGGCTACTCTTAGGGTGAAATATCAATATTAAACGGAGGAAACACTATGGCAAAGTACGAACAAAAAACAAAAGAAACTGATGCAAGTGTTATTGAATTTATTGAATCTGTAGATAGTCCTAAAAAACGTGAAGATGCTTATAAATTGTTGCAAATTTTCGAAGAGACATCGGGATTTGAAGCGAAGATGTGGGGCCCTAGTATTATTGGATTTGGATCGTATCATTACAAATATGAAACAGGTCATGAAGGAGACGCACCACTCGTAGGGTTTTCCCCTCGAAAAGCAAAAATAAGTCTTTATTTTGCAACGGGCGATACGGAAAGGGAAAATTTATTAGAGAAGTTTGGAAAACATACTACGGGAAAAGCTTGTGTATATATAAACAAGTTAGCGGATGTAGACATAGAGGTATTAAGATCTTTAATCACACAATCTATTAGGTTCTTACAAAAAATGTATCCTAATAATTGAAACTTTTAACATTTATTACACGTAATACTAACCATACAATTGTTAAGGGGTGTTGAATTTGTCTTTTTTCAATAAAATGCTAGCAAGTATTGGTGTAGGTTCAGCAAAAGTTGATACGAAACTAGAAAAATCAAGTTATGTAGCTGGGGAATTACTTCGTGGTGAAGTTGAAATTTACGGTGGTAATGTAGACCAGCAAATTGATGCTATCTACTTAACACTTTATACAACATACATTAAAGAAGTGGATGATAAAAAATATACTTCAAAAGCACCGATAGAAAAATTTAAAGTAAGTGAACCATTTACAATTAGTGCAAATGAAACGAAAATCATCCCATTTTCATTCCATTTACCAGTTGACTTACCAATCACTGTCGGAAGAACTAAAGTTTGGGTTGCAACAGAATTAGATATTCGTAGTGGGGTTGACTCGACAGATAAAGACTATATTGAAATTCGACCATCGAAAATCGCATCTAGAATTTTTGATGAAATTCAATCTCTAGGATTTAGACTTCGAGAAGCAGAATGTGAGCAAGCTTCTTATAAATATCGTAGCAAATACCCATTTATTCAAGAGTTTGAATTTGTTCCAGTTGGCGGCACGTTTAGAGGCCGTTTAGATGAGCTTGAAATAGTCTTTGTTTCTCAGTCAGAATCATCAGTAGATGTTATTATGCAAGTGGACCGTAAAGCCCGTGGGTTAGTAGGTTTCTTAGCGGAAGCATTAGATGCTGATGAAACACATGTACGTATGACGATTTCTCAATCAGATTTACATAATTTGGGGGAAATCTTAAGACAAACGATTGCAAGATACGCTTAAAACGATTTAAGGCTGGTTGTTAGGTCTAAACCTAAGAACTAGTCTTTTTATTTGTTTTCGGTTAATATAAAAGAATTCTATTGAATCTGATAACTATGGTGTACTGACATTAGTGTGGGGTTTACATTCGCAATAAACTTCTTAACTACAATGATTTTGCAGTAATTGGAGGATTAATATCTACATGAACAATCAACGTTGGCTCTCACAAAGCTACTTTATATTTTTCTTTACATGGGGCGTGTATTTACAATATTGGTCAGGTTGGCTTAGTGAAGCGAAAGGATTAACAGCCTCCCAAGTTGGTTATATTATGGGAATTGGTCTGATTGCACGAGCAGTTGCAACTATGTTTGCATTTCCCTTTGCGACAAAATTTTTGAGTGGGAAAAAATTAATCCTTGTTTTAGTTGTTGCCTCCCTTGTTGTTACACTATTATATTTACCGGCGAATTCTTTTGAAACAATATTAATGATTACGTTTTTATTTAGTTTAAATTATCCCGCATTGTTACCCGCGATAGAAAACAGTGCAACAACACTTATGCAAACTAGCCAAATTAATTATGGGAAAAGCCGTTCTTATGGGTCGATTGGTTTTGTCATTGCAGTTTTAATTATAAGTTTCATCGTTGGTATTGCTGGGGAAAGAGCAATCTTATGGTGCATGATTGCATTTCTTTCTATTATGCTCTTGATGCAAACACTTCCTACGCCAGCTGTGTTATTAGTAAAACCTACAGCAGAGGACCGTGGAAAATCCTCCTCCATGATAGGTTTATTTAAAATAAAGGGATTTTCAATTATTCTATTAGTAGTGGTTTTACTACAAGGCTCAATGGCATCCTATTACAATTATAGTTATTTATATTTACAACAATATTTAGATGTTAATCCTTTATATATTGGGATTATCCTTAATATAGCTGTTATCTCTGAGATTATTTACTTATTGAAAGCTGATCGATTTGGGCATTGGAAAACTTCTAAATTATTAATTGTTGCAGGCATTGCTTCAACAGTTCGATGGATAATGATTTTCGTATTTCCAAATGTTTGGGCATTTATTATCTCTCAAACTTTGCATTCATTGTCCTTTGCGATGGCTCATTTTGCTTTTATCCAGTACATCTCAAAAACATTACCAAAACAACAGCTATCAAATGCTCAAGGTGTTTATTCCGCATTAGGAATGAGTTTAAGTGCTGCACTGTTAACTTTGTTTGGTGGTTTTTTATACGAAATTCAACCGGGTCTTTCGTTTTTAGGCATGATTGTATTTACGATCCCTGCTGTGTTAATCATTTATGCCACTAGGAAAAAATATCAATATTAAAAGAGAGAGTCTGGGACAAAACAAAAAAATCAACATTTCTCTTAAATAGAAATGTTGATTTTTTTGATGTGGGGAAAGTTGATTTCCATTCCGTGTGGACGCTTTCCGCGGGCATGGCCTCAACTAATTTTTGCCGTCTATGGCCGGCAAAAATGGATTTTCGGCTCATGCTATTCCCGCAGGAGTCAGCCACACTCCATTCCAATCAACTTTTTCTAAATAATAGATTTTCATTACTAATATTTCTAAATAAATTTAAAAGAACACTTTTTGTCCCAAACTTTTATTTATATTAAAATTTTAAGACAAAGCTTTGTTCCTGAGGTGATTGCGTCACTTATTATCTGTGACGAAAGCGTAAGCGTCAGTCACAAAGTGTTCGTCTCAAAATGCTTTTCAGACGGACTCTTCTGTTTGTTTTTTTCGTTGTGTGAATCCTTTTACTACTAAGCCGATTGAAATAACGATAATGACGAGAATTGCTTCAAATGTAAAAATTTCTGTTTTTGTTTGAAAAAACTGATCTACATAAGCATCTTTGACAATCATTTTTGCTGCAGTCCATGCTAGAACCGCTGCACCAGCAACAATAATAATTGGAAATCGTTCCATTAAACGAGTAACTATTGTGCTTCCCCACACAACAATTGGGATAGAAATAAGTAATCCAATGGTAACTAGTAGCATATCGCCTTGAGCTGCTCCTGCTACTGCGATAATATTATCCATACCCATTAATAAATCTGCTAAAAGGATGGTGCCAATTGCTCCTAGAAAAGTCTTTTTTCCTGGGTTGACATTTACTTCTTCTTCAGTAAGTAATAATTTATAAGATATATATACTAACAATATGCCCCCGACCAGAAGCAGTCCATCATACTGTAATAATTGAACTGCAATTAATGTTAAGGCAATTCGAATCGCAATCGCCCCAGCTGTTCCCCAAATAATGATGGCTTTTTGTTGTTTACGCGGTAAGTTTTTTGCGACAAGACCAATTAATAATGCATTATCACCTGCAAGAACCAAATCAATAAAAATAATCGACATTAGCGCTGTAAAAAATTCTACAGATAAAATCTCCAATATTACCACACCCTTTCTATTTTTATACTGTTAGATGTGACATTATATGTTGTCCAAATTATTTTAGAAGCTAGTTATAATTGACAGGGCAGTTGCATTCTCATATAATTTACAACAGAATAAATTAAAACGATGATGGAAAAAGTAAGTTTAAACAAGCGTTGAAGAAAGAGATTCCATAGGCTGCAAGAATCTTACGTCGAGTTTTAACTGAATGCTACTCCAGAGTGCAGCTAATCCCTGACGTTCACTTACGTTACAGTGCTTGAGATATAAGTTGGCTTATATATATTTGGCTAGCCGATTTATAAATTAGGGTGGTACCGCGAGATTACGTCCTCGTCCCTTCATGGGATGGGGGCTTTTTTATTTTGTTTACAAGATAGGCGGATATTTTAATATTTTGGCGGATAACATTCAACGAAAACTATACTTACACCATCATTGAACGCAATTTTAGGAGGATATAATTAATGAAGGCATCAGAAATACGCAAAAAGTATTTAGAATTTTTCATTGAAAAAGGACATGCACAAGAACCATCCGCACCACTTGTTCCAATTAACGATCCATCTCTACTTTGGATTAACTCAGGTGTTGCAACACTTAAGAAATATTTTGATGGACGCGTTATTCCAGATAATCCACGAATTACAAATGCGCAAAAATCAATCCGTACAAACGATATTGAAAATGTAGGGAAAACTGCTCGTCACCATACGTTCTTCGAAATGCTAGGGAACTTCTCAATTGGCGATTACTTTAAAAAAGAAGCCATTCATTTTGCTTGGGAATTTTTAACTGACCCTAAATGGATGGGCTTTGATCCAGAAAAGTTATCGATCACGCTACATCCTGAAGACCAAGAAGCGTACGACGTTTGGAAAAATGAAATTGGTATTCCGGAAGATCGTTTAATTCGTATTGAAGGGAACTTCTGGGATATTGGAGAAGGTCCATCTGGTCCAAACTCAGAAATCTTCTACGATCGTGGTCCTGAATATGGTAATGATGAAAACGACCCTGAATTATATCCAGGTGGGGAAAATGAACGTTATTTAGAAATATGGAACTTAGTATTTTCTCAATTTAACCATAATCCTGATGGAACGTATACACCACTACCAAAACAAAACATCGATACAGGTATGGGATTAGAACGTATGGCATCTGTTGTACAAAACGTTCCTACAAACTTTGATACAGACTTATTTATGCCAATCATCGAGAAGATTGAAGAATTTGCTAACCGTAAATATATGCGTCCAGGGGAAATTGATTTAAAAGAAATTTTTGGTAGTGAAGAAGATGTAAACACACCATTCAAAGTAATTGCAGACCATATTCGTACAGTTGCATTTGCAATCGGTGACGGTGCACTTCCTTCAAATGAAGGTCGTGGATATGTATTACGTCGTTTACTTCGCCGCGCAGTACGTTATGCAAAACAAATCGGAATTGAAAAACCATTTATGTTTGAATTAGTTCCAACTGTTGGCGAAATTATGCAAGATTTCTACCCAGAAGTAAAAGAGAAAACAGAATTTATCCAACGTGTGATTAAAAATGAAGAAAATCGTTTCCATGAAACATTAGATGGTGGTTTAGCAATCCTTTCTGAAGTTATCGAAAAAGAAAAGGCAGCTGGACTAAACACAATTCCAGGTAGCGATGCATTCCGTTTATATGACACATATGGTTTCCCAGTAGAGTTAACAGAAGAATATGCAGCAGAAGCTGGTATGACAGTTGACCTTGAAGGATTTGAAGCAGCAATGGAAGAACAACGTGAACGTGCTCGTAATGCTCGTGCTGATGTTGATTCAATGCAAGTTCAATCTGAAGTATTAGCAAATATTACAGTAGAATCAAACTTTGTAGGATATGACACATTAGAAACTGAAACAAAAGTAGTTGCTATGGTTGGTAATGGTCAAAATATTGAAGTAGCTTCTGAAGGGGAAGAAGTTCTAGTAATTTTAGCTGAAACTCCATTCTACGCTGAAATGGGTGGACAAGTAGCTGACCATGGTACGATTGTAAGTGATACTTGTAAAGCATTTGTGAAAGACGTACAAAAAGCGCCAAATGGACAATCCCTTCACACAATTACAATTGAATCAGGTGAATTACATTTAAACGACTTTGTAACAGCAACAGTTGATCGTGATGAACGTAACTTAATTGTGAAAAACCATACAGCAACTCATATCATGCAACGCGCATTAAAAGATGTTTTAGGTGAACACGTTAACCAAGCAGGTTCTTATGTTGGACCAGATCGTCTACGTTTTGACTTCTCTCACTTCGGGCCAGCTACTAAAGAAGAGTTGGAGAAAATTGAACGTATTGTAAACGAAAAAATCTGGGAAGATATTAAAGTAGTCATTGAAGAAATGCCAATCGCACAAGCAAAAGAAATGGGGGCAATGGCGTTATTCGGTGAGAAATATGGAGATATTGTACGTGTAGTTCAAGTAAGTGATTATTCTGTTGAGCTTTGTGGTGGTATCCATGTAGGAAGTACTTCTGAAATTGGTTTATTTAAAATTGTTTCAGAAGGCGGTATTGGTGCAGGAACTCGCCGTATCGAAGCTGTTACTGGTAAAGCAGCATATGAAGCTGTAAAAGAAGAACAACGTATTTTAGAAGAAACTGCTGCTCTATTAAAAGCAAACCCGAAAGATTTAGTTTTACGAGTTGAAAATCTACAACAAGAATTAAAAGAACAACAACGTGAAAATGCTTCACTATCACAAAAAATTGCCAATGCACAAAGTAGCGCAGTTTTAGATGCAGCGCAAAAAATTGGCGATGTAACAGTATTGTCAACACGTGTTGATGCTAAAGATAACAATCAACTTCGTCAAATGATGGATGATTTAAAAGAAAAACTTCAATCTGCAGTTATCGTACTTGGTGCAGTTGATGGCGAAAAAGTAATGTTATGTGCTGGAGTGACAAAGGATTTAGTAGGTGGAAACTTCCATGCTGGAAACATTGTTAAAACAGTAGCAGAAGCTTGTGGCGGTAAAGGTGGCGGTCGTCCTGATATGGCGATGGCTGGCGCTAAAGATGCATCAAAACTTGAAGAAGCACTATCTTCTGTGTATGATTACGTTAAATCAATCTAATAATATTTGAAATTATTGGTTAGAAATAACTGTTGATTATTTGATTGAAGCATATAATCGGTTATAATAAAGAAAATGGAGATGTGAGATTCAACTCTATATTTCTGAAAGCGAGGTGCTGGTCTTGAGTTCGTTTGATAAAACAATGAAATTTAGTTTTCCCGAAGAATCAATGGAACAAGAAGTAAAGCAAGTGATGTTGAAGGTGTACTCTTCACTAGAAGAGAAAGGGTATAACCCTACTAATCAAATTGTAGGTTATCTTTTATCTGGTGATCCGGCATACATCCCTCGCCATCAGGATGCACGAAACTTAATACGCAAGCTCGAACGCGATGAAATTCTAGAAGAGCTCGTAAAATTTTATATTAGGAAGAATAACGAGGCATAATATTAACATGAGAGTAATGGGATTAGACGTTGGTTCAAAAACAGTCGGTGTAGCTATTAGTGATGCACTAGGCTGGACAGCGCAAGGTATCGAAACCGTTAAGATTAACGAAGAAACTGGCGATTTTGGTATCGAACGTATAAAAGAACTAGTGAAGGAATATTCTATTACAGAATTTGTAGTAGGATATCCTAAAAATATGAATAACACTGTCGGACCTCGTGGTGAAGCTTCTGAGAATTATAAAAAATTACTAGAAGAAACATTTAACTTACCAGTAAAATTGTGGGACGAACGGTTAACGACAATGGCTGCGGAGCGAATGCTAATTGAAGCTGATGTTAGCCGAAAAAAACGTAAAAAAGTCATTGATAAAATGGCTGCAGTAATGATCTTACAAGGATATCTAGATAGTAAAAATTAATTTTTATACTAATAGAGCTCCATAAGAACTATAACTATTTTGATGAGGTGACCATCTATGGGACATGAACACGAAGAACGACACATTACAATTGTAGACGAAAATGGCAATGAGCAACTATGTGAGGTTATCGACACATTCTATTCAGAACAATTCGGTAAATCATATGTTTTATATTCATTAGTTGGTGCAGAAGAAGATGAAGATGGTCAAATCGAAATTTTCGCTTCATCATTTGTTCCTTCTGAAAACGGTGAAGATGGAGAGTTAGAGCCAATCGAAACTGAAGAAGAATGGGATATAATTGAAGACTTCTTAAATTCTCTTGAAGATGAATTTGATGAAGAAGAGTAAAAATTAAATTTTTGAACATATTAGGTAGGCACAAGCATTGCCTACCTTTTATTTTTTTGGAGGTGTTAGTGTGGACGAGCAATTTTTCACAGTACAATTAGAGGATGGTTCAGAACAACGATGTAAAGTGATTTTCACTTTTGATTCAGATGAACATTCATATGTTCTTTATTCCTTAGTGAATAATAACAATGAAGAAAGTGGAGACATCTCTGCTCTGAAATATGAGTTAGATGAAAATGGCAACATGACGAACTTCACTGACATTGAATCTGAGGAAGAATGGGATATGGTCGATGAAGTAATGAATACGTTAATTGCTGAGTTTGATGGAGCTGAAGATTTCTTTACAATCTCTTCCGAAGATGATGAAGAGATCGTTTGCGAAGTGTTGCATCGATTTAAAATTGAAAAATACAATAAATCGTATATATTGTATGCTTATGCAGATCAAGAGGAAATTAACGAAATATTTGCTGCAGCTTACATTGCTGGAGAAAAGGGAGAAGTGTTAGAGCTTCTACCAATTGAAACAGATGAAGAATGGCAGTATGTTGAGAAAGAACTAGCTTCTTTAAATAATCAAGAATAGTGAATGTTCTGTGCTATGGCCTTGTGTCATAGCACTTTTTATTTTGTATTTGGTAGTAGGGAAAGGGGAAAAATTATACTTAATATGTTGCACCTGATGCTACGGCTATCGGCGCAGATATAAGACGCCTACATTCCATAATTCGGAACTCTTTCCAATAGAGTGTATTGCGCCTGCCGCTATCGCTTTCGGCGCAGACAAAACCTGACACAAAGCAGATTCTCATCGAAATAGTGAAATGTTGCACCTGTCGCTACGCTTTCGGCGCAGATATAAGTATTGTGCCTGTCACTTCGTTTTCGGCACAGACAAAACCTGACACAAAACAGATTCGCTTCGAAATAGTGAAATGTTGCACCTGTCGCTACGCTTTCGGTGCAGATACAACACGCCTCTATTCCATAATTTGGAACTCTTTCCAATAGAGTGTATTGCGCCTGCCGCTATCGCTTTCGGTGCAGACAAAACCTGACACAAGTCCTTGTGTCAGGTTTTGTTGTCACAATTTGTGTTTTCTTGTATCATATTAAAAGATACAAGGGGGTAAGTCGGTGGATAATGAAGCAAAAAAAATAGAAATGATGGATAAAATGAAGCAGCGTAAAAAAGAAGGAAAAATAGTACGCCGTATAGTTTCGATGGTGACACTTGTAGTTTTATTAATCGTACTTATAGTTGGTGTTAGTGGTTATTTTTATGTGAAATCTGCATTAAAACCTATTGATCCAGAATCTACAAAAGAAATAGCAGTGGAGATTCCAATGGGTTCTGGTATAAGTGCAATCTCATCTATCCTTGAAGAAAAAGAGATTATTAAAGATGCGCGGATATTTAAGTATTATACAAAGTTTAAAAATGAATCTAGCTTTCAAGCAGGTAATTATTCAATGACCCAGGCAATGACTTTCGATGAAATTATTGAAAGTTTAAAAACGGGCAAAGTATACCGTGAACCAATCTTTGCATTAACAATTCCTGAAGGACTTACTTTAGAGCAAATTGCAAAAAGAGTTGAAAAGAAAACAGAATATACCGCTAAGCAATTTATGGATAAGATAGTTGATCCACAGTTTATTCAAAATATGATGGCAACGTATCCGGATTTAATCACAGAAGAAGTATTAGATGGTAATATTCGCTATGCTCTTGAAGGATATTTGTATCCTGCAACGTATCCATTTTATGAAGAAAATCCTACATTAGAGGAAATAATATCGACAATGATTTCACAAACAAATGATATACTTGTCGAATACAAACCTATGCTTGAAGAAAAAGAAATGTCTGTTCATGAATTATTAACCTTTGCCTCACTTCTAGAAGAAGAAGCAACGGCAAAAACGGACCGAGAAACAATTGCTAGTGTTTTCTATAATCGTTTGGAAATTAATATGCCATTACAAACGGACCCAACTGTGTTATATGCTTTAGGATCACATAAAGATCGTGTATTATATGAAGATTTGGAAGTGGATAATCCATATAATACTTATGTAAACCAAGGGCTACCACCTGGGCCAATTGCTAATGCAGGGAAAATATCTATCGAAGCTGCCCTTAGTCCAACTAATACAGAATATTTATATTTCTTAGCTGATAGTGAAGGTAACAATCATTTTGCAAAAACATATGATGAACACCTTGTGAATGTTGAAAAATATATAAAGTAATTGTGAGATAGAAGGATTGTGTAATTTATTATTTCTGTAAAAAAGTTTGACTTTTAAACTTTTTACTAGAGAATTAATAAAGTTTATTCGCTTTCCTTCTATTTTCGTGATATTATAAATTGTGATTTTTTTGTCATAAACTATTAAATTTATTGTGCCAACTTTCATGTTTGGTTTTTTTTCTTTTTCAGACATAGTTCGGCGGAAGATTATGTATAAAAGGGGTTCGTCAATGGAATTTTCAGATGCTTATATAGAATCCTTAGTTCAACCACGTAATGAATTATTAATGGAGATGGAAGAGTATGCAAGAATTCATCATGTTCCGATTATGCAATTGCCTGCAATTGATGCATTGAACCAAATTCTTCGTATACAAAAGCCATCAAATATTTTAGAGATAGGTACAGCAATTGGTTATTCAGCATTACGAATGGCTATTGCTTTACCTGATTGTAAAATTGTAACTGTTGAAAGGGATCCTGAACGAGTAACAATGGCAAAACATTTTCTATCTCGTTCTGTAGAAGGTAACCGAATTACAGTCATTGAAGGGGATGCATTAGAAGTAGATGTGGAATCGATACACTCTACTTTTGAAGCAATTTTTATAGATGCCGCAAAAGGTCAATACCAACGATTTTTTGAAAAGTACTCTCCTCTAGTACCATCAGGAGGAATTTTGTATATTGATAATATGTACATGCACGGCTTATCTGATTTAGATTTAAAAGATGTTCCTCGTCGTAAAAGAACGATGATACGTAATTTGAAAAATTTTACCGATTGGATTATGAACCATCCAGACTATGAAAGTACATTTTTCCCAATTGGTGATGGATTGTTAATTTGTTTGAAGAGGTGAATGAATTGAAAAAACCAGAATTATTAGTTACACCAAAATCTGTAGATCATATTAAAGCACTTATTGAAGCTGGTGCAGACGCATTTGTGATTGGTGAACAAAAATTTGGCTTACGTTTAGCTGGAGAATTTTCTGTAAATGATGTAGAACAAGCAACAACAATTATTCATGAAGCTGGTAAAAAAGTGTATGTTGCTGTAAATGCTATATTCCATAACGATCGATTAGATGATTTAGATGAATATTTAAAAGAAATGCAACGAATTGGTGTTGATGCACTTTTATTCGGTGATCCTGCGGTTGTAATGGCTGTTCGTGAACTAGGCATTACTATTCCACTTCATTGGAATCCTGAAACAATTGCAACGAACTGGTTCCAAGTAAACTACTGGAACGAACGAGGTGCAAAACGTGCAGTTCTAGCACGTGAGTTGTCATTGGATGAAGTAGTAGAAATAAAAGAAAATGCAAAAGCTGAAATTGAAGTCCAAATTCATGGTATGACGGCGATGTTCCAATCAAAGCGTTCACTACTAGGAAACTATTTCTTATATCGCGGTGAAGTAATGGAGATTGAGAACCGTAAAGAAAATAAAAATATGTTTTTACATGATAAAGAGAGAAAAAATAAATATCCAATTTATGAAGACTTAAATGGTACACATATTTTCTCGCCAAATGATATGTGCCTAATTGATGAATTAACGGACCTTTTTGAAGCGGGAATTGATTCATTAAAATTTGATGGTGTTCTACAAACTGAAGAATATATTACGACTGTTACAAATTGTTATCGTCAAGCAATTGATGCATACTTCGATAACGGTGAAGATGCGTATGATGAAATTAAGGACGAACTATTAGAAAAAATTAAAGAAATTCAACCTGCTATTCGTCCGTTAGATACAGGATTCATCTACAAAGAAACAGTGTATTAAGAACGGAGGGTACGACTTGTTACAACTAATTGAAAATAAAAATATACGTGAAGTTGTTAATGGAAAAACTGTTATCACAAAAAAGCCTGAGCTATTAGCACCAGCTGGAAGTTTAGAAAAGTTAAAAGTTGCAGTACATTATGGGGCAGATGCAGTTTTTATTGGTGGTCAAGAATTCGGCTTGCGTTCAAATGCGGACAACTTCTCAATTGAAGAAATGCGTGAAGGTGTCGAATTTGCAAATAAATACGGTGCCGTAATTTATGTTACAACAAATATTTTCGCTCATAATGAAAATATGGATGGTCTTGAAGAATACTTACAAGCCATCGAAGGTGCTGGAGTTAAAGGTATCATTGTTGCCGATCCATTAATTATCGAAACTTGTCGTCGTGTAGCACCTAATCTCGAAATCCACCTTTCTACTCAGCAATCTTTATCTAACTGGAAAGCAGTAAAGTATTGGAAGCAAGAAGGTTTGCATCGTGTCGTTTTAGCACGTGAAGTCGGTGCAGAAGAAATGCTGAAAATGAAAGAAGAAGTGGATATAGAAATTGAAGCATTTGTTCACGGAGCAATGTGTATTGCGTATTCTGGACGTTGTGTATTATCAAACCATATGACTGCTCGTGACTCCAACCGTGGTGGATGTTGTCAAAGTTGTCGTTGGGACTATGATCTTTATGAAAATGTAGATGGAGAAGAAAAAGCGTTATTCAATGAAGGTGACGCGCCATTTGCGATGAGTCCTAAAGATTTAAAATTAATCGAATCTATTCCTCACATGATTGAGTTAGGTATAGATTCATTAAAAGTTGAAGGTCGTATGAAATCTATTCACTATGTGGCAACAGTTATTTCTGTATACCGTAAAGTGATTGATGCATATTGTGCAGACCCAGAAAACTTTAAAATCAAAAAAGAATGGTTAGAGGAACTTGATCGTTGTGCGAATCGTGCAACTGCATCGGCTTTCTTTGAAGGTGAACCAAGTTATAAACAACAAATGTTTGGATTCCATGCACCAAAAATGAAATGGGATTTTGCAGGACTAGTCCTTGATTATGATGAAGAAACTAACATGGTGACATTACAACAACGAAATTACTTCAAACCGGGGGACACAATTGAATTTTTCGGTCCTGAAATTGATTCATTCAAAATGGAAGTTGGTCAAATTTGGGATGAAGAGGGTCAAGAAATTGAAGTAGCAAATCATCCATTACAAATTGTGAAGTTTAAAGTAGATCGTCCGTTGTTCAAGTTCAACATGATGCGGAAGGAGAATAAATAAATGTCAAAGAAGCGTCCTCTAGTAATAGGGATTGCAGGAGGCTCATGCTCGGGTAAAACGAGTGTAACCCATGCCATTTATGATGTTTTCAGAGAGCATTCTGTTGTTGTCATTGAACAAGATTTCTATTATAAAAATCAAAGTCATCTAACATTTGAAGAGCGTTTAAAAACAAATTATGACCACCCATTAGCCTTCGATAATGATTTACTAATCGAGCACTTGAATCGCTTATTGAATCGTCAAGCTATCGAAAAGCCGGTATATGATTATGTTAATCATACTCGTGCAGAGGAAGTTATCCATGTTGAACCAAAAGATGTAATTATATTAGAAGGTATTCTCGTTTTAGAAGATAGTCGTTTACGAGAATTAATGGATATTAAACTCTTTGTTGATACCGATGCGGATTTACGTATAATTCGTCGTATAGAGCGGGATATTAAGGAACGTGGTAGAACAATTGATTCTGTTATAGAACAATATTTAACTGCTGTCCGTCCAATGCATAATTTATTTATTGAGCCAACAAAGAGATATGCTGACGTTATTATCCCAGAAGGTGGAGAAAATGAAGTCGCAATCGATTTAATGGTTACAAAAATTAAAACAATTCTTGAAACTATGACCAATGTGTAATATGATGTGTTACAGTTGGTATTAATTACAATTACTAATTGATATTTAATATGTGAAATGTAAAATTCGGTTACTAGTTAAGTTGACAATATTGCTTCTATTTGAAGTAAGTGTCTCATATGCTTAACTACTAACCGGGTTTTATTATTAGATTTTTTAATATTGTTCAACGAAGTATATACTGTTGGAGCAATATTAAAAACCGAATGAAACAAATGAAACAAATTCTACCCTTTGATAAACGCAAAAATGAAAACGATTGCGTTTTTCGAAATAAGGTGTATAGTATTGTTTCGTATAAATTTATTGCGAGTATTTAAGGAGTGATTGTCTTGTCAAATGAAAAACAGTACCCAATGACATTAGCAGGAAAACAAAAATTAGAAGAGGAATTAGAGTACCTTAAAACAGTTAAACGAAAAGAAGTAGTAGAGCGTATTAAAATAGCTCGTAGTTTTGGAGACCTATCAGAGAACTCTGAATACGATTCAGCAAAAGAAGAACAAGGCTTCGTTGAAGGTCGTATTTCTGCTATTGAATCAATGTTGCGTAATGCAATCATTATAGAAGAAACTGCAGGTACAAGCGATATCGTCACTTTAGGGAAAACAGTTACATTTATCGAGTTACCTGATGGTGAGGAAGAAGAATATACAATTGTTGGTTCAGCTGAAGCAGATCCTTTCGAAGGCCGAATCTCAAATGACTCACCAATTGCAAAAGCATTATTAGGACGTAAAGTAGATGATATCGTAAAATTAACAACTCCAGGTGGAGATATGGAAGTTCGCATCGTTTCAATTAGCGCTGCAAAATAATTTCATAATTGATTTGGCTAACTTTTCATACATAGCCATTTAATTTATAGTCGACAAATCAACAATTTGATTTTGTCGACTTTTTCAATTTTGTAACAGTTATATTAAATACAGGGCTTACAATGGAAATGATAGGTCGATTATTGATAAAATATAGTATATTTAAGATGTGAAGGAGGTTTCAATCTAATGAATAATGGTAAGTCTGAAAATTCTACACGTCATGAAAAAAGACAACGTTATAAAGCTAAAAAGCCACGTAAAAAGATGGATCGCCTTCTAAATGTACTTATCGCTATCGTTTCGATTTTGATTGTGCTGAACTTGGTAAGTATTTTTACGGGGGATGACAAAAAACAAAATGCAAAAGAAACAAATCAGGTGACTGAAAGTAAAAAAAATGATGACTCCAAGGAAGTTGTTACTGATAAATCAGAAGATGATGAGCCAACAAACAATGACTATTCAACAGAAAATATGTCTGATGAAAATGAAAATGTGTATGTAGTAAGTGCAAGTGAGCAAATTGTTCAACCATCAAATGATCCAATTGTGGACGAGGTAATCGTCAACCCAAGCTGGCAAGTTACGCCGACAAAACAAACAGGTGAACATGTATCTGCTTATGAAGAAGGACATATTGATTATGAAGAGAAAAAGGAAACCTTCCGCAATGTTGTAGGACTTAGTGAAGATGAGGTTATTTATTGGTCAATAAAAAATAATGGCAATCCAAATTCCTCTGTTGCAGTTATTTCCTCAAATGATTCTAATCGTGCTTATAAATATCGTATTCATATTGAATGGATAGAAAATGAGGGATGGAAACCTGTAAAAGTAGAAAAACTAAATCAACTAGCAAATTCCTATTAATAATATTGACGTAATGTGGAAAAATATATATCGTTAAGTTGATGCAGAATGGAGGAAATTATGAAAATCGCAGTAATTGGAGCAATGGAAGAAGAAGTAGAACTATTACGCAAAGCCATAGAAAATCCAGAAGTAACGACAATTGCTAATAGTGAATATACGATAGGTACATATCAAAATAAAGAAGTTATTTTATTAAAAAGCGGTATTGGTAAAGTCAATGCAGCAATGTCAACAACAATTTTATTACACGAATACAAACCTGATGTTGTAATTAATACTGGCTCTGCTGGTGGGTATGATCCTAGCTTGGATGTAGGAGCAATTGTTATATCTGATGAAGTACGTCATCACGATGTTGATGTAACGATTTTTGATTATGAAATGGGGCAAGTCCCACAAATGCCTCCAGCTTTTAAATCCGATGAAACACTAATAAAAATGGCTCAAGAAGCTGTAAAAGAAATTGGAGAGCATCAAGTTGGTGTTGGATTAGTTTGTTCAGGAGATTCATTTATGAATGATCCAGAACGAGTTGAGAAAGTAAGATCTTATTTCCCACAAATGAAAGCTGTTGAAATGGAAGCTGCTGCAGTAGCGCAAGTATGCTATCAATTTAATACACCATTTGTTGTAATTCGTGCGTTATCTGATATAGCTGGAAAAGAGTCAAATATCAGTTTCGATGAATTTTTACCAGTTGCAGCAAAACATTCTACAGAAATTGTTTTAAAAACAATCGAAAAATTATAAGCTTATGCATATTTACAAACGCACTTGAGAAATTGAAAAAATGCAAGTAAGATAGAATGGTAATTAAAAGCAGGTTAAAAAGACAATAAGGAGGTCTACGCAATGTTATTATTAATGGGTGGGTCAGTAGCAATTACAGCACTTCTAGGAATTCTTATTTACTTCGGTGCAAATAGCCAGTCAACAAATCATTAATCAAAAAGCTCATTTAACCTGCAAAACAGATTAAATGAGCTTTTATTTTTTCAGTTTTACCAAGGATTTAATCAATCTTTGAGAAACGTAATTCATTTTCATTTTTTTTATTTTCACGTTCAGCCTGGTTATGTTTGAATTGCTGATACAGTTTAACAAGTGCTCTTTTTTCAATACGTGAAACATAACTACGAGAAATCTTCAATTTTTTAGCGATCTCTTTTTGCGTTAATGGTTCATTATTATTTAATCCATAGCGATAGACTATTATTTCTAATTCCCGTGGTTCTAGTGTTCCTAAATATTCATAAAGTTGTTCGAAACTCTCTTTTTGTTCAATTTTATCGATTGCTGGTTGTTCATCAAGTTGCAACAGGTCTCGAATTTGCAAAGATTGTCCTTCTTTATCCACTCCAATTGGTTCAAATAGCGATACATCTTTTTGAACTTTCTTTTGTGCTCTTAAATGCATCAGTATTTCGTTTTCAATACATCGTGCAGCATACGTTGCAAGTCTTGTTTTTTTATCTGGTGTATAACTGCTAACTGCTTTCATTAATCCTATTGTACCAATTGATATATAATCATCTAATTGTTCGTGTTGTGGATGGAATTTTTTAACGACATGGGCGACCAATCTCATATTTCGTTCAATCAAATCAAGCCGCGCTTGTTCGTCTCCTGCCATAAATCGTTCGATACATTTTGCTTCTTCTTCTTTTGTGAAAGGACGATGAAATGCCTGCCCCTTTAAGTAGCCTAAAAATGATGGAATATCGAGCCAGAGCTGCATGAGTGACGCAAAAATACCGCTCAAATTACGTCATCCTTTCTGCCTTTTTCGACATTATATGATAAACTCTTATAGAAAATGATTAATATTTTATAGTAAAAAAATGACCGATGCATACGTATAGATGATGCATCGATCGTATTTACACTTTTTTTAATTTAAATGTGCTAATCATTAAAATTGATAGGATTGGGAATAAAAATAAATAACTTTGGGGTTCTACGAGTTTTGTGAAGAAGTAAGAAAATGTTAGGAAAGTACCGGCTACAGTAATTGGTAAGCCAATGAAATATCCTTTAGTATCCATTATATTAAATCGTGCTAAACGAAAAGCTCCACAAGCAATGTACAAAATCGTTAAAATCATTCCAACCATACCAAAATCCGTCATGATATTTTCATACATTAGTAGGGCGGGTGCAACCCCAAATGATATAATATCACCCATAGAGTCTAATTGTTTTCCTAATTCTGATTCTAGATTAAATTTTCGTGCTACTTTGCCGTCATAACGGTCCAGAAAAGCCGCAACAAAAATAAATAATACGCTATAACTATAAGATTCATTTAATGTGGCCAAAATAGAGGCACCACCAAATGACAAATTACAAATGGTAATTAAATTAGCAGCGTTCGATTTTACTTTTTTAATCGTGGAATCCACCATATGAATAAGAAACATGGGGGAACACTCCTTTACGCTCTTAGTATTTTTATATTATACTTCGAAAAATAATAAATTGTAAGTAAATCAAAATATCCTATAAATGTTATATTCTTTTAAATTATTTGGATATTTGGTTCTATAGAACTTGGAGGTACCAATGAAAGAAAAAATATATCAACGATTAATCGAATTAACAAATGGAAAATATAGCTCCTTTTTGTTAAAACGACTTGTAACCTCTTCATTTAGTAAGAAGCTTATTCGAGAGTATAGTAAAGTATACGAAATACAACTTGAAGAAGTTTCAAAGGAAATAAACAGTTTTACAAGTTTACAAGATTTTTTCACCAGACAACTAAAAACTGATGCTAGACCTATAGATGCTAACGATAAAACGTTTGTAAGTCCGGTTGATGCGAAAATTGAATCCTTTGGTACAATCCGTGAAAATGCGGTTTTTACTGTAAAAGAGAAACCATACACATTAACGGATCTGTTTGGTAAGGAAGAATTGGCTAAGAAATATATCAACGGTAGTTATATTGTCTTTTATTTAAGCCCAGCAAATTATCATCGCATTCATAGCCCTTTAGATGCTGCCGTTATTCGTCAATATGTTTTAGGGAACAAGTCATACCCAGTCAACAAAATGGGGTTAACATATGGAAAAACACCATTAAGCCATAACTATCGTATGATTAGTGAGTTACAATACCAAAATAATAAAAATTTTACTTTAGTAAAAGTAGGAGCAATGTTTGTAAATAGTATCAAATTAACGAATACGTCTAAGCAGTGGAAAAAAGGCGAAGAAATTGGTTATTTTGCTTTTGGTTCAACGGTAGTCATGTTTTTTGAGGAGAATACGATATCCTTCACAGAAAACATCCAACATGGCAATGAAGTGAAAATGGGTGAACGAATAGCAATTATGATATAATCGAAAAATAAAAGTTAACCAAATTTATGATTTGAGGGGATTATTTTCCTCATTGAAACGTATTTAAACGAACTACTGATTAATAAATCTTTTAAAAGCTTGTTAAGTCAGTATTGTGAAAAAATTTAATTAAGGGGTTAAAGTGTTGTATAATTTTCTATTGCCGAATGAATATGTAAATACTGTTTTTGAAATTACACCAGAAAAACTTGAAAAACTAGGAATACGTGGAATTATTACAGACTTAGATAATACGCTCATTGAATGGGACAGACCTGATGCAACAGAAGAAATTGCAGAATGGCTAGGCATATTACAGGAAGCTGGCATTCGAGTAATTATTGCATCAAATAACAATGAGGAACGTGTTAAAAGGTTTGCAGAACCATTAGGTATTCCTTTTATTTACCGTGCGAGAAAACCATTGGGAAATGCCTATTATGCAGCATTAAAAGAAATCCGTTTAAAAACAAATGAGGTTGCCATGGTGGGAGATCAATTGTTAACGGATATTATGGGTGCCAATCGTTTAAGCTTATATACTTTCTTAGTCCGACCTGTTGCAGAGTCGGATGGTTTTGTTACGCTTTTTAATCGTTTTGTAGAACGTCGAGTATTTAATATGTTAAAGCGTAAAGGAATTAAGACTTGGGAGGAACAAAAATGAATGAAATGCCAAATTGTATTGGCTGTGGAGCAGTAATTCAAACAGAAAATCCTAAAGAAGTTGGCTATGCTCCAGCTTCTTCTCTTGATAAAGAAACCGTTATTTGCCAACGTTGTTTCCGTTTGAAAAATTATAATGAAATTCAACCAGTAAGTTTAACGGATGATGATTTTCTACGAATTTTAAATGGACTAGGTGGGCAAAATGGCTTAATCGTAAAAATTGTAGATATATTTGACTTTAACGGTAGTTGGTTGCCTGGTTTGCATCGATTCGTTGGAAAAAATCCAGTTTTACTTGTTGCGAATAAAGCAGACTTATTACCAAAGTCGGTAAAACCAAAAAAGGTAATCAATTGGCTAAAACGTGAAGCAAAAAATTTAGGACTACAACCTATTGATGTTATGTTAGTAAGTGCCCACAAAGGAATGGGTATGAGAGAAGTTGTTGATGCCATTGAAAATTATCGTGAAGGCAAGAATGTATTTGTTGTTGGTTGTACAAATGTAGGTAAATCAACGTTCATTAACCGAATTATTAAACAAGCAACTGGAGAAGGAAATGTAATTACGACATCTCATTTCCCTGGTACTACTCTTGATATGATTGAAATTCCATTAGATGATGGCGCTTCACTATTTGACACGCCTGGTATAATTAATCATCACCAAATGGCACATCATATAGATAATAGTGAATTAAAATACATTACACCGAAAAAAGAAATCAAACCAAAAGTTTATCAACAAAACGCAGGTCAAACTTTATATATCGGCGCACTTGCAAGATTTGATTTCATTAAAGGCGAACGTTCTGCTTTTACAGTTTATGTCGCAAATGATTTACCAATTCATCGGACAAAACTTGAAAAAGCCGATGCCTTATATGAAGAACATAAAGGTGAATTACTGTCACCACCATCTGAAAAGTATATTGATCAACTACCTGAACTTGTTCGTCATGAATTTGCAGTGAAAGAAGGAAAAACGGACGTTGTTATTTCAGGACTAGGCTGGATTACGGTTCAACATCCGAATGTAGTCGTTGCAGCCCATGCTCCAAAAGGGGTAGAAGTGTTTATTCGTCCTTCGTTAATATAATGGGGTAATTTGAACTGTTCTTTCGGAGCGCGGACGAGCCACTTCTGCATTTCTAGATGTTTAGCTATAGCGACTAGGCTCTCGCGCCGCTTCAACTTCTCCTACGAAGGCAAAAGCGCCTTCTTGTCGAAGTCTCCGAAGTACAAGGATGTACGAGTGCCGACAATGCTCCGTGATGTGGCATTCTGTCGGCCAGCTTCTTTCACGGCTGAACGAACGCGCTCCGCATTTCGGATTGTCTAGCTACAGCGGCTAGGCTCTCGCGCCGCTTCAACTTCTCCTACGAAGGCAAAAAGCGCCTTCTTGTCGAAGTTTCCAGCGCGTGTCGAGGCTAAACGAGCCGCTTCCGCATTTCGGAGATGTCTAGCTGCGAACGCTAGCTCTTCGACAACTTCAGAATCGCCTTCAAGGGCAAAAAGCGCCCTTTTGTCGATTCCTCTAGTTGTTGTCAGAGCTGGGCAAGCGTTCTCCGCATTTCGGATTGTCTAGCTGCGAACGCTAGCTCTTCGACAACTTCAGAATCGCCTTCAAGGGCAAAAAGCGCCCTTTTGTCGATTCCTCCAGTTGTTGTCAGAGCTGGGCAAGCGTTCTCCGCATTTCGGAGATGTCTAGCTCCGCGCGTTAGCCGTTCGGAAACTTCAACTTCTTCCTACGTGTGCAAGCACACTTGTCAGAAGTCTCCGAAGTACAAGGATGTACGAGTGCCGACAATGACACAGGATGTGGCGTTTTGTCGGCCAGTTTCTTTCACGGATGAACGAACGCGCTCCGCATTTCGGATTGTCTAGCTACAGCGGCTAGACTCTCGCGTCGCTTCAACTTCTCCTACGAAGGCAAAAAGCGCCTTCTTGTCGAAGTTTCCAGCGCGTGTCGAGCCTAAACGAGCCGCTTCCGCATTTCTATATAAAGGGGTTTGATGATTATGAAGAGATGGTTTGCTGTTATTGGTGATCCAATAGCGCATTCGAAATCACCAGCCATGCATAATGGTTGGTTTGATGAACTGAATATTGATGCAACCTATATTCCAATTCATGTAAAGAGTGAACAATTAGAACAAGCAATCGCTTCTTTAAAAACTTTAGGAGCAAGTGGTTGGAACGTGACGATTCCTCATAAACAGGCGATTATTCCATTTCTAGATGAACTGGACGAAATGGCGGAAAAAATGGGGGCTGTTAATACAGTTGTTCGTACTGCTGATGGGAAATTAAAGGGCTACAATACGGATGGTCCAGGTTTTGTTCATTCTCTTGAAGAAGCAGTTGGGGATGGTCAAAAGGGAAAATCAGTACTGTTAATTGGAGCAGGTGGGGCTGCAAGAGGGATTGCGTTTGCTCTTCAATTTTATGGTTATCGTAATCTAACAATTACAAATCGTACCGTTGCAAAGGCTAAAGAAATCATTCGTGAACTAGGTGAAGGACAAGCGTTATCATTAGCTGATGCAGAACAAAGATTAGACGATTTTGGTATTATAATTCAATGTACTTCTGCTGGCTTAGCAAATGGTGAATTTAGCCTACCACTTTCTTTAGAAAAATTACAACAAGGGACAATTGTGGCTGATATTGTGTATAATCCTTTAATGACGCCATTTTTATTGGAAGCTCAAAGAAAAGACGCAATTGTTGTAACTGGGCTAGGGATGTTCGTTCATCAAGGAGCGATTGCCTTTAATCATTGGTTAGGACAATACCCAAATACAGAACATACAACAAAAAAATTAATAGATGAATTACAGGTAACAACCTGTTAAATTTAGGAGGAACTAAAATTGCTAACTGGCAAACAAAAACGATTTTTACGAGCTGAGGCTCATCATTTAACACCAATTTTTCAAGTTGGAAAAGGTGGGGTAAATGATCAAATGCTCCGTCAATTACGTGATGCATTGGAAGCTCGCGAGTTAATAAAAGTACGAATTCTAGACAATTGTGAAGAAGAAAAAGATGATGTTGCAGAAGCTCTTGCAGCAGGAACAGGTGCTGAGTTAGTTCAATTAATTGGTTTAACTGTTGTGCTTTATAAGGAATCACGAAATAATAAAAAAATTGTATTACCAAAACCGAGCCAAAAGTAAGGTGTATTATCGGATGAAAAAAGTTGGCATTTTGGGAGGAACATTTAATCCTCCTCATATTGGACATTTAATAATGGCAAATGAGGCGTACGATGCTTTGCAACTAGATGAAGTCCGTTTTATGCCAAATGCTATTGCTCCACATAAGCAGATGATTGAGGATGCCTCTATGGAAAACCGATTGCGTATGGTTGAAATTGCAATCGAACCGTATGAACATTTTAAAATGGAAACAATTGAGTTAGAAATGGGAGGCATTTCTTATACATATCAAACAATGGTTGAATTATGTAGAAGAGAGCCGGATGTTCAGTTTTATTTTATTATTGGCGGCGATATGATCGACTCCCTCCATACTTGGCACAATATCGATGAATTAGTTCAAATTGTTAAGTTTGTAGGTTTAAAGCGACCTGGTACGAAATCTACAACTTCCTATGACATCACGATGGTAGAGGCTCCAGAGCTGAATTTATCTTCCACGTTAATTCGGAAACGGTTAAAAAATGGTGGAACGTTAAAATTTTTGTTGCCAGAAGGTGTTCAAGAATATATTCGAGAGGAAGGTTTGTATGGAGCGAGATGATTATTTAGCTATCGTGAAAACACGTATGCCTGAAAAAAGATATATTCATACTATTGGTGTAATGGAAACAGCTATATCTTTAGCAAAACAATACGGTGAAGATGAAAAAAAAGCTGAAACTGCAGCCATTTTACATGATATTGCAAAATACGCAGATGAAGATTGGATGCGTGAGATAGTTCAAACGAATGGACTTGATTCTAGACTCCTCGAATGGGGTTCAGAAATTTTGCATGGCCCTGTAGGAGCATGGATAGCGCAACATGAATTTAATATTACTAACGAAGATATTTTGAATGCGATTCGTTTCCATACAACAGGTAGAGCTGGAATGTCAAAGTTGGAAAAAATTATTTACATTGCAGATATGATTGAACCAAATCGTAAATTTCCAGGTGTTGAGAATTTGCGCCAAATTGCAAAGGATAATTTAGATTTAGCTTTGGAAGCTTGTGTTAGTCACTCATTAACATTTTTAGTGCAAACAAAGCAACCAATTTTTCCAGTATCAGTTGAATGCTTTAACGACATCATTTCCTAAAAATTTGAAATGATGAACGCATAAAAGAGAGGAACAGTGAAGAATGTCAGAAAACTTATTACAAATAGCTTATAAAGCAATAGACGATAAACATGGGGAAGATATTGTTGTCCTAAATATGCAAAATATCTCCTTATTAGCAGATTATTTCATTATTTGTCACGGTAATTCAGACCGTCAACTTCAAGCTATTGCAAGAGAAGTTCAAGAAAAAGCTGAAGAAAATGGTTATAGCATTAAACGAGTGGAAGGATTTGATTCAGCTCGTTGGATTTTAGTCGATCTTGGAGATATAGTTGTACACATCTTCCATAAAGATGAACGAGCATTTTACAATTTAGAAAGACTTTGGGGAGATGCTCCTCAATTGGATATTCAATAATTATGTCACAAAGTAGTTATCAACGATTCGCTCATATTTATGATGAGCTAATGCAAGATATACCTTACGATGAATATGTCAATTGGGTTATGAAATATGCACCAAGTAATGACTACCCGACTTTAATAGATGTGGGCTGTGGTACAGGTACTCTTACCTTACAATTTCATCAAGCTGGATATGATGTAACAGGCATTGATTTATCTGAGGAAATGTTGGCTGTTGCAAATGATCGCTTTCAAGAGGTAGGGGTTTCAATACCTCTGTTTGCAATGTCGATGGACCAAATTGAAGGTTTTTCAGAAATAGATGTTGTTACGATACCGATTGATTCAATTAACTATTTACATGAGGAAAGTTCGGTAGTAGAAACATTGAAAAGAATCTATACCATTTTACGGGATGGTGGACAATTATTTTTTGATGTGCATTCCCTTTATAAGATGGATGAAATTTTCATGGATAGTCCTTTTACTTATGATGATGGAAATATTACTTATATTTGGTATACTGAACCTGCTGATTATGAACATTCGGTTTATCATCAGATGACTTTCTTTGTAAAAGATGAAACGACAGAACTTTTTGAACGGTTTGACGAAGAACATTTTCAAAGAACTTTTCCATTAGAGACATATGTTGAATGGTTGACGAATATTGGCTTTTCTAAAGTTGAAATTACAGCTGATTGGCATAATGAAAATCCAACAGATGAAAGTGAACGAATCTTTATACGTGCAATTAAATAAAAAAACACCTTTTCAACAGAAGGGAAATTATGTATATTATTTGTATACTCCATATGACACCTTCTGTTGTGAGGTGTTTTTATGTTTAAGCATCTTTTGCAAAAATATACTAAAACACTGCTATTCCCCGGCTTTGTTTTAATCCTTATCCTTTTTTATTACCTTCAACAAGACTCAAAGGAAGAATCCTTTGAAAGTATAACAACAATTCCACAACAACAAAGCGAACAATTTAATACTGACAATAAAATCGATGAACAGCCTACTATTTTGAATATTATGGTTGATGTGAAAGGTGAAGTAGTTTCTCCTGGTGTATACGAGTTAACAACGGAAGATCGAGTAATTGATGCAATCCAACTTGCTGGTGGATATACAAATGAAGCAGAAACAAACCTAGTAAATCATGCACAAAAGCTTCAAGATGAAATGGTCATCTATATTCCTAAAAAGGGAGAAGAACTAGCAGATCTTCCAATAGAACAAACTGTTACGAGAGGACAAGCATCAAAAAATTCGGCCGGGAAAATAAATATTAATACAGCAGATGAATCACAACTTACAACTCTTCCTGGCATCGGACCATCTAAAGCTCAAGCGATAATAGCGTACAGAGAAGAAACTGGTTCATTTAAAAATATTGAAGATTTGACAAATGTCTCTGGTATTGGTGACAAAACCTTCGAAAAATTAAAAGAATTAATAGATATTAAGTAGATATGACATTGCATGATTCTTTTTTTACATCTAAACTAAGTGTAATAGAGTTTGGAGGTAGTCATATGGAGCGAATTACTTGGGATCAGTTTTTTATGGCACAAAGTCATTTATTAGCTTTACGAAGCACTTGTACAAGACTTGCTGTTGGGGCAACGATAGTTCGAGATAAAAGAATTATTGGTGGCGGCTACAACGGGTCGATTTCAGGCGATGAACATTGCATTGAAAAAGGGTGTTATGTCGTAGATAATCATTGTGTTCGTACTATACATGCAGAAACGAACGCATTATTACAATGTGCAAAATATGGAACATCATCCAATGGTGCTGATATTTATGTTACTCATTTTCCATGTCTACATTGTACAAAGACCATCATTCAAGCAGGAATTAAAAATGTTTACTATTCCAACGATTATAAAAATAGTCCATATGCTATGGAACTATTTGAAAAAGCAAAAGTAAATGTCGTTCAAATTCCTTTTGAAGAGTCAAAAATCGATTTTTTAAAGGATGAAAAGTTAGATTTAGCTATTGAGATGCTAACGAAACTTCGGAGTCTTGGTGCATCAGAAGAAGAATTAAAACCTTTTGAAGAGAAGGTGAAATCGTTATTTGATATCGTTCAAATGTAAATGGATTTACTATGCCTTATCAATTCTAGTTGCCATAATAGCAGCCTTCGAATCGGTGAGGCTTTTGTTTATACTAATTCTTCTAGTTTTATTTCTCATCTATAAGAAATTGCATTTTGCACATATAATCGGTGTAATCATCACTTGTTTCGTATTCTATTATTATGTTTCAGATGAGGTAAAGAAATTAGAAATGCCACTACCTTTGCCGGAAACTTTAACTTGGACACATGAATATAAATTTAGTGGTAATAAATTGCGCGGTTTTATGGAAGACTCACAAGGTAGAAAGATTTATGTAGTGAATACTTTCTCCTCTGAAAACGAAATAGAACAATATAAACATATTTCATTAGCTGGAGAACAATTTATAGTCTCTGGTGAACTTGTAGAGCCAAATAGACCAGCACATCAATATGCTTTTAATATGAAAAAATATTTAAAAAGTAACGGTGCTATCGGGACTCTAGAAATATCAAAATGGTCTTATGTTGGTACAAAAAAATCCATCGCTCAGAAAATAAATCAACAACGTTTTAAACTAAAAATGCATATAGAACAAGCATTTCCTGAATCCCTTATAGGCGAAGCACAAGCCTTGCTCATAGGGTTACAAGAACAAGTTGATGATGAGATGACTAGAGCCTACCAAAAGCTTGGGATCACCCATTTATTTGCGATTTCTGGGCTACATGTTGCTATTGTAACACTCATATTTTTTCAAGGATTAATACGTTTAAGAATAAGAAGAGAATTCGCAACGTTGATTCTTCTAGTTATCCTTCCGATATACGGCATACTTGCCGGTGGTGCCCCTTCCGTTTGGCGGGCAGTAACTGTAGTCGAGCTACTACTCATAAGCCGTTTAAAATGGCGTTTAACAGTGGATGATGCATTATCGATAACGTTTATTCTATTTGTATTTATTGAGCCATGGTCTATTTACCAGATAGGATTTCAACTGTCTTATTTAGCGACAGCAAGTTTAATTTATTCAGGAAAAATTCTTCAACGATTTTCTTCTTGGCTTGTACAGTCTTTTTTCATTACTTTTGTATGTCAGTTACTCGTTTATCCTCTTTTACTTTTCCACTTTTATGAGATAAGTATCTCATCCTTTTTTGTTAATATTCTCTTTGTACCTCTATTTAGTTTTGTTATTTTACCTATTAATATACTTTTATTAGTCGCATCATTTGCTCCAAGGTTATTGTCTAATTTATTATTCACATTATATGAACCTATTCGGGAGTTATTAACTAATATTATTAATTTCTTACAAAGCCTTCCCTATCAAATGTGGAACCCAGGGAAACCAACAGTTGTATTAATGATTGTGGCATATCTATCAATTTTTATCGTTTTTTATATGCTAGAGAACGAATCAAAATTAGTTAAAACCATTTTGCTATTGTGTATACCGCTAGTAATACTCCATTTCTCAGGAAAGCTATTTAGCGATTTGAAAATAACTTTTATTAATGTTGGACAAGGGGATTGTATTCTTGTGGAATTGCCACGGAGAAAGGCCGTTTACATGATTGATACTGGTGGATTATTAAGATTTGATCAAGATGCCTGGAAAGTAAATAATCGCCCATATGAAGTGGGGAGACAAGTCGTAGTACCCTATTTAAAAGGGAAGGGAATAACAAAAATAGATAAGTTAATTATTACCCATGCAGATGCAGACCATGTTGAAGGTGCAGAGGAGGTTTTAGAAGAGATTAGAATAGGAGAAATACACATTAGTCCTAATTCTTATCATAAAGACGTGATGAAGGACTTATTAGCCGAAGCTAAAAATCAAAAGGTTCCGGTTAAAGAACAAATGGCATCCAACTCTTGGAAAATTGATGAGATTTCATTTAGTTATCTATGGCCAGTAGAGACTAATTATGAAGGGAATAATGATTCTCTTGTGCTTTTAATTACAAGCGGGACGTTTCGAGGTTTATTTACAGGTGACCTTGAGAAAGAGGGGGAAGAAGTGATGTTACGACTGTACCCTTATTTAAAAGATATTCAGCTATTAAAAGCAGGACATCATGGCAGTAAAACATCAAGTAGTGAAGAATTTGTTTCGAATTTAAAACCTAATTTAACAATCTTCAGTGCAGGTGAAAATAATCGTTACGGACATCCTCATAATGAAGTAGTAGAAAGATTTCAAAAGCTAAATTTGAATATACTAACAACCGGTGAAGTAGGAACTATCGAAGTATCAGTTAAGGATAACCAAATGGATATCAGTTATCCTAAATAAGAGAAAAAAGGACATCTCGAAAAGAGAAGTCCTTTTTCCTAATAGCATTAAGATGCTACATCAATAATTGTTGCAATAATAAACATAAGTGCGAAGAATACGAAAGAAACACCAAATCCTACTGCAGCATCTGTTGCTTGGTTACGCATTGAAGCGCCATTTTTACCTTCAAAAGGATTGTGTGTTACAACGTTTTCATTATGTGAAGCCATACCTATCCCTCCTACTCAAAGTAATTATAAGTCAATACATAGTAAAAATCTATATAGAATCTGCCAAATTCTATTAACTACCTTTTGTATTGTTGACACAATTTATACATACCTACGACCAAAAATAAAAAAACATGTATACTAATATTAGTATAACAATAAGGAGTGCACAAAATGTTTACAAAAGTATGGAAAGATATTAATAATGGACAAATCGCTCCTGTTTATTGCATCTATGGTGAGGAATCCTATTTTGTAGATGAAACTGTAAAACGTATAAAGAATGCTTTAAGTACTACAGAAGAAGTTGAAACATCCATTTTTGATTTAGAAGAGTCTCCTGTTGATTTGATGATGGATGAAGCTGATACATTTCCTTTTTTCTCAGAAAGAAAACTTGTGATTGCTAAAAATGCTTCATTTTTAAAAGCAGCTGAAAAAGGTAAAGAAAAGATAGAACATGATTTAAAACGGCTTGAAAACTGGTTAAACCACCCATCTGATTTTTCAGTAACAATTCTGATTGCTCCTTATGAAAAATTAGATGAACGGAAGAAAATAACAAAATTAATGAAAGAAAAAAGTGTGATGCTTCATGCAGAAACACCGAAAGAAAACGATTTGGCAGTTTGGATTCGAACAGAAGTAAGTCGTTTTAATAAAAATATTTATGATGAAGCAGTAGATAAATTGGTAGAAATGGTTGGAGCAAATATGCTTCAATTACAGATTGAAATTGAAAAAATATGTTTGTATTTAGGGGAAGAGAGTTATATTACAGTAGATATTGTAGAAAACCTTGTTGCTAAAACGTTGGAGCATGATGCTTTTAAAATGTTAAATGCTTATTTATCCCGTCAAAATGCGGAGGCTGTACAGATTTATCATGATTTACTTCGTCAAAAGGAAGAGCCTATTATGCTTGTTGGTCTTCTTTCATCTAATATTCGTACAATGAACAATGTTTATTACTTGCAAAAAAAGGGCTATCATCCAACTCAAATCTCAAAACAATTAAAAATACATCCTTACCGTGTAAAGTTGATGTTGGAAAATCGCAATCGACCAAGTGAAGAAAGATTACTAAAAGCGTTACATAATTTAGCTGAAATCGATTTGAAATTAAAATCTACTGGGGGAAATCGAGAGCGATTATTAGAAATGTTTTTATTAAGAGCTCTATAAAGACCGATGAAAAAGACCATCCTTAAGAGGGTGGTTTTTTGTTTCTTATGATAGATTTTGGAGAAATAGCCAAATGAAAAAAGATCAATTCCCATAAGAGAATTGATCTTCGCAGTTTCATTAGTTAGCTTTTTTAGCTAGACGTGATTTTTTACGAGCAGCTGCATTTTTGTGGATAAGACCTTTAGAAGCTGCTGTGTCAAGAGCTTTAGAAGCTGCTACAACTAATTCTTTAGCGTTATCAGCGCCTGTAGCGATAGCTTGTTCAGCTTTTTTCACTGTAGTACGCATTGCAGATTTTGCTTGAGAGTTAGCAACGTTTGCTTTTTCAGCAACTTTAACACGTTTAATTGCAGATTTAATGTTTGGCATATCTTTCACCTCCTAAATAAGGTACGAGATGAGTATCTTCTCAACTATTGCGTTTGTCAATACAACAAAAATCATTCTACCAAACCATGAGAATAATTGCAATACATAAATGCAAAGAATATTTACTTGACAGTTTGACCAACATATTTATGAGGTGATTAATAATGATAGAAGTTAACTGGAGCAGAACCGATTTAATTGATGAATCAAAAGAGGTAGTTGAGCATCAGACCAAGCAACAAAAGGAAAGATTACAACAATCGAGCGGTGTCAATATTGAGGAATTTAACGAAGGTCGAGTCAAAATAACTAGAGTTAATGTAGATAAAATAGGGCAGGAGCAAATTGGTAAAAAAGAAGGGAAATATATTACGCTCTCTGTTCCGACTTTAACAATAGATGACCAAAATGGTTTTGAACAATTAGAAAAAGCCTTCACAAAATATTTAGATGATATCCATAAAGATATTGAAATTAAACAAGATAGTAAAATTCTTGTTGTAGGTCTTGGTAATAAGACAATTACACCTGATGCAGTTGGGCCATTTGCTATTGATGCGATGCAAACGGAGCAATCGGAAAATCCTAGTGACCATTTCGTTATGTACGCACCTGGAGTAACTGGTCAAACTGGTTTTGAAACAAGTGATTTTATTCTTGCCTTAACAGAAAAAATAAAACCATCCCTTGTTCTGGTAATCGATGCTTTAGCAACTAGAGGTAGCTCAAGGTTATGTAAAACGATTCAAATTACAGACACTGGTATCCATCCAGGTTCAGGGGTAGGGAATCAACGAACAGAAGTTTCAAAGGAAGTAATGGGAGTACCTGTAACAGCGATTGGTGTTCCTACTGTAGTTGATGCGACAGTCATTATTGCTGATGCAATTGACCATGTATTTAGATCCATAGCTGCAAGAATTGAGGAAAAAAATAAGCCTTCTGGTAAATTGTCTGTTCGCTCATGGACTCCAGACCCAAATGCTCAAGTAAATTTAGATTTAATTAAACCTATTTTTGGTGAATGGTCTACATGGTCTACAAATGATCGACTTCAATTATTTGAAGAAGCTTTTGCATCTCATCCTGAAAGATTGATTGTAACTCCTAAAGAAGTAGACGTATGGATTACTAAATATTCTCTATTAATTAGTAAATGTTTATTTAGTTGGTTGGATCAAAAAGTTAAAAAATCAAAGTAGTTCTAAACATCCTCTTCTCTCCATAATGTAGTGGAAGGAGAGGATGTCATGTTAAAAAAAGTTCAAGTTCTAGCAGTTTTTTTATTCTTCTTTTTTATGTTACCCATCATTGCAGGACTATTGCCTTTTCCAAACAACGAAAAATATGAACCTCCTCAAGTTGAAGAAAAGCAAGTCGTCTTTGCATCAGCGGATATTAGTACACAAGAAGCTTCTCCAACAGACACACCTGTAGAGATTACACCCGAGGAGCAAACCCAAACGGAAACAGACGTTACCCCTTCAGTAGATTCTTTTGATGTATTATTTGTATTTACGCATTCTCATGAAACCTATAAGCCATTTGTAAAAACCGAAAAGGGCAAGGTAGCTGTTTATGATGATCAAACAAATTTGTTTACCATGTCCCAAGTGATGGAAGATTATTTTCGGTTAAACGGGCTTAATGCAAAGACTCTTGATGTTGATGTTATGTCAGTAATGAAACAAAAGGGCGTGACAATGGCATCAGCATACAAAACAGTTCGACCTTATATTAGTAAGGAATTGGAACAAAATAGTTATGACCTCATATTAGATATTCATAGGGATGCAACAGGGGCTGATAAATCGACTATTACGCATAATAAGGTAAAGTATGCTAAGGTAGCCTTTGTTATTGGTGCGGAAAATCCAAATTATAAGTCAAACCTTTCTTATGCAAATACTCTGAGTCAAACATTAAATAAAATCGTTCCGAATCTATCAAGAGGCATTATCGAAAAGAAAGGTGCCGGAGTAGACGGGGTTTATAATCAAGACTTATCTAAATCCCTGCTTTTAATCGAAATTGGTGGTATTGATAACACAGAAGATGAAGTATATCGAACAATTGCTGTTTTGGCACAGGCAATCTCAAAATCTTTCGTCAATCAGCAAATAGCTAAAAAATAACTGTGTATTTATTTGTTTGTAAATTTTTTTCTCACTCAACATTGCTAAAGGTTATGTCTCACTGCTATAATTCAAATTAGTTTAGCCTTTTTTAAAATAGTAATAAAGACTTTCTCACAAGAAAGTTTCTAAAATAATTTATTAGTAAAATTTATACTGATAAAGGTTAAAGCCTCCAGCGCATGCCTAAGATTGTATTTAAGGCATTATTTCTACAAGTGTGTAGAATAAGCGCGGGAGGCGTATTTGATTGGGAGTGGACATAACATGAATCGGGAAGAACGTTTAAAACGCCAAGAAAACATACGAAATTTTTCTATAATTGCACATATCGATCACGGTAAATCTACTTTAGCTGACCGTATTTTAGAGCAGACAAAATCGGTTACGCAACGTGAAATGAAAGCCCAATTATTGGACTCGATGGATTTAGAGCGTGAACGAGGAATTACAATTAAATTAAATGCAGTACAATTAAAGTACAAAGCAAAAGATGGCGAGACATATACATTCCATCTAATCGACACACCAGGACACGTCGATTTTACTTATGAAGTATCTCGTTCATTAGCAGCATGTGAAGGTGCAATATTAGTAGTTGATGCTGCTCAAGGAATCGAGGCTCAAACATTAGCGAATGTTTACCTTGCATTAGATAATGATTTAGAAATTTTACCTGTTATTAATAAAATTGATTTACCTGCTGCTGATCCAGAACGTGTACGCCAAGAAATAGAAGATGTGATTGGGCTAGACGCTTCAGAAGCAGTTTTAGCTTCTGCAAAAGCAGGTATCGGTATAGAAGAAATTCTAGAACAAATTGTTGAAAAAGTTCCTGCGCCAAGTGGGGATCCAGATGCACCATTGCAAGCATTAATTTTCGACTCTTTATATGACCCTTATAAAGGTGTAATTATTTCTATACGTATTGTAAATGGTACTGTAAAACCAGGCGATACAATTCGCATGATGGCAACAGGTGCAGAGTTTGAAGTTGTTGAAGTGGGTATCCACACACCAAAAGCTGTACCTCAAACAGAATTAACTGTTGGGGATGTTGGTTATTTAACTGCATCTATTAAAAATGTAGGAGATACACGTGTAGGGGACACAGTAACATCTGCAACTAATCCTGCTGCAGCACCGTTACCAGGTTACCGTAAATTAAATCCAATGGTATATTGTGGTCTATATCCGATTGATACAGCACGTTACAATGACTTACGTGAGGCACTAGAAAAATTGGAGTTAAATGACTCAGCATTACAATATGAACCAGAAACTTCACAAGCATTAGGCTTTGGTTTCCGTTGTGGTTTTTTAGGATTATTACACATGGAAATCATTCAAGAGCGTATTGAACGTGAATTTAACATTGATTTAATTACGACAGCTCCATCCGTAATTTATGAAGTATTCTTAACAGATGGAACATCAATTAAAATCGATAACCCATCTATGATGCCAGACCCACAAAAAATTGATCGCATTGAAGAACCTTATGTAAAAGCGACAATTATGGTACCGAACGATTTTGTCGGTGCTGTTATGGAACTTTGTCAATTAAAGCGCGGTAATTTCATCGGTATGGACTATATCGATACAACGCGTGTAAGTATTCAATATGATATGCCGTTAGCGGAAATCGTATATGACTTCTTCGATTATTTAAAATCAAATACAAAAGGTTATGCATCCTTCGATTATGAATTAGCAGGGTACAAGCCTTCTAAGTTAAGTAAAATGGATATTCTACTTAACGGTGAACAAGTCGATGCGTTAAGCTTTATCGTACACCGTGACTTTGCTTATGAACGAGGAAAAGTAATCGTAGAGAAATTGAAGGAGCTAATCCCACGTCAACAATTTGAAGTCCCAGTTCAAGCGGCTGTTGGTCAAAAAATTATTGCTCGTTCAACAATTAAAGCAATACGTAAAAACGTATTAGCAAAATGTTACGGTGGTGACATTTCGCGTAAACGTAAACTTCTTGATAAACAAAAAGAAGGTAAAAAACGTATGAAGCAAGTTGGTTCTGTAGAAGTACCACAAGAAGCATTCATGGCTGTGTTGAAAATGGATGACACGAATAAAAAGTAAAAAATGGAACCGTCACGAAAATGTGGCGGTTTTTTTAAAATAGAAATTTTGAATTGGTGGAATATTTCAAAAATTCCTTCCCTCTACCTAAACAAATATAGTACAATATTATTAGTGGAAGGTGAGTGAATATCTGGAAACTGGATATTTATGGGTGTTTAGCTTCATGTGAAGAACAACAGGGAGGAGTTATGAACAATGAGTAACGTAGTAGTCAATATTCCAAGTTGGTTTGAACTAGATGATTTGGTTGTAATTAACACAATAGTTAATGAGGAAAATCCGACTTTTGGCACATTAATTGCAAGTGATAATATTAATCTTGAAAAACCATATCGTCCTAGAATTCGTGTATATTTAATAAAATTAGATAACGATAAATTTAATATTGAAAAAGAATTAGGCTCATTTACTTTTAAAACACAAAATGAAGCACTAGATTTTTCAGAAAAATTTTCTACAATAAGCGCAGTTGAATTATTACATAAACTTCACAGTGAACAAGTTGCATATGCGATTTAATTTGAAATGTCCCCAAGTTTGCCTATAAGCAAATTATTGGGGCTTTTTTGATTAGGACAAGTTATATAGTGCTGTTACACTACCAATAAGGATGAACTTTTTAAAAAAGTTACCCATTTAGAATCAGTGAAGTACTATAGTTTTCTGCAGTTAAATGTTGTATTTTGTTATTTTATGTGCGATTAAATTGAATTTTTATAGTCTAAGGGTACAATAAAGGTTAGCACTAGAAATTAAGGAAAGAAGGGAAACAAATGGCGCGCGGTGTCTATATACATATTCCTTTCTGTCATCAAATTTGTAATTACTGTGATTTTAATAAAGTATTCTTTAAAAATCAGCCAGTCGATGAATATATTGAAGCAGTCGGAAAAGAAATGGAATTGGTCGTTCAACAGATGCCGGGGAAATTTGATAACATCGAAACAATTTTCTTAGGTGGAGGAACGCCAACTGCTTTATCAGCAGAACAAATCAAACGTCTACTAGATTTAATTGCTAAATACTTGCCAACAAATAAGGTAATTGAATTCAGTTCTGAAGCAAATCCTGATGAATTGACTATTGATAAATTAAAAGCTTTAAAAAGTGGTGGAGTTAATCGATTAAGCATGGGAGTTCAATCCTTTGATGAACAATTATTAAAAAAATTAGGTAGAACTCATTCAAATGAACATGTTTATGAAACGATAGAGCACGCTAAAGCAGTTGGTTTTGAAAATATTAGTATCGATCTAATGTATGGGTTACCTGGTCAAACAATGGAACAGTGGGAAGACACTTTAAATAAAGCTTTCCAATTAAAACTCCCACATTATTCAGCATATTCTTTAATTGTTGAACCAAAGACGATTTTTTATATTCGCTATGCTAAAGGAAAGTTAAATCTACCAACAGAAGAATTAGAGGCGGATATGTATGATCTACTAATGAATAAAATGGAACAGAATGGCCTTAAACAGTATGAAATTAGTAATTTTGCGTTAGATGGTTACCAATCTACACATAATAAAATTTATTGGGATAATGATGAATATGCAGGATTCGGAGCTGGGGCCCATGGTTATTTAAATGGAGATCGGTATTCAAACATTGGACCGATTAAAAAATACATTTCTTCAATTAATGATTCGAGTCGTCCATTATTAAGTACTCATAAAGTAACCAAGGAAGAAATGATTGAGGAACAGATGTTTTTAGGTTTAAGGAAAAATGAAGGTGTTTCATTTGATGAGTTTGAAAGGAAATTCGGTACTCCTTTAAAAAGTTTATTCGTTGATACAATTCAGCAATTAGTGAATAATGGTTTATTGATTGATGATGGACGGTTTGTCAGGTTATCAAGAAAAGGTCGTTTTATTGGTAATGAAGTGTTTCAGCAATTTTTACTTTAAGATTAAGGTTGTTTTCGTTGACATAATTTTAGAGATTTGATAATTTAAAATAAGTATTAGCACTCTGAATAAACGAGTGCTAACAGAGGTGAAGACATGTTAACAAATCGACAATTACAAATATTGCAGGTAATCGTTGATGATTTTGTTATTTCAGCTCAGCCAGTAGGGTCACGTCAAATTTCAAAAAAAGAATGGATTCCTTTTAGTCCTGCGACAATTCGCAACGAGATGGCGGATTTAGAGGAGTTAGGTTATTTAGAAAAAACCCACACTTCTTCTGGTCGTGTCCCATCTGAAAAAGGATATCGTTTTTATGTTGACCACTTGTTACAACCCAAATCAATGTCCTTTGAAGATATTGGTTTAATTCAATCAATTTTTAAAAGTCAAATTGTAGAAATGGAACAAGTAATTCGTGAATCTGCTAACATTTTGTCTGATTTAACTTCATATACAACGATTTTACTTGGACCAAATGTTGGGAAGCATCGAGTAAAAAGGTTTCAAATTGTACCTTTATCTAGAGACACTGCTGTAGCAATTATCGTCACGGATAATGGTCACGTTGAAAACCGTACAATCACGTTACCAGAAGGATTTAATCCATCAGATATTGAAAAAACAGTTAATATCTTAAACGAACGTTTAGTTGGTGTTCCATTATTAGAGCTACAATCCAAACTAGAATTGGAGACATTTGAAGTATTAAAACAACATATTCATACAGCAGATGCAATTTTCCAATCTTTAAAAAATGTTACTGCCGTTCAAAATGAAAACAAAATTTACTTTGGCGGTAAAACTAATATGTTAAATCAACCCGAGTTTCACGATTTAAATAAAGTCCGCGCACTAATGGAGTTAATGGATAAGGAAAGTCAAGTGATTTCACTATTCCAACCGAGTAATTCAGGTATTCATATTCGAATTGGTTCTGAAAATAATCACTTAGCAATGGACGATTTAAGCGTCATTACCGCAAGTTATTCTGTTGGCAAAGATCAAGAAGGATCCATTGCAATCATTGGTCCAACTCGAATGGATTATCAGCGTGTTATTACATTACTAGACGTTATGCGTAATGGGCTATCTCGTGTACTTTCAAATAAACTTAATGATGGGTTATAAGGAGGATATACAGGTGTCTGAAACGACAGAAAACAAAGAGCAGCAAGAGCAGCAAATTTCTCAAACTACTGAAACAGAATTAAATAATGAGAACAATGCACAAGATGAGCAAACAAATGAGGTAGAACTGACTGCTGAAGAAAAACTTAGTGCAGAAGTGGCTGAATTGAAAGCAAAATTAGAAGAAGAAGAAAATCGTTTCCTTCGCCTCAGAGCTGATTTTGATAACTTACGTCGAAGAACACAATTAGATCGCGAAGCAGCGGAAAAATATCGCGCTCAAAAGCTTTTAACAGATCTATTGCCGGTAATCGATAACTTCGAACGTGCATTACAAGTAGAAGTAAGTTCTGATGATGCTCAAGCTTTATATAAAGGAATTGAAATGGTTTATAAAACATTTATTGAAGCTACAAAACAAGAAGGCTTGGAGGTTATTCCAGCTGAAGGTCAAGTCTTTGATCCTACAGTACACCAAGCTGTTATGCAGGAAGCAGATTCAGAAAAAGAATCTGGAATTGTACTTCGTGAGCTTCAAAAAGGTTATAAATTAAAAGATCGTGTACTGCGACCTTCAATGGTTTCAGTAAATGAATAATAGTAATTTTAGAAAATAACTTAGTTGTTTTTTTAATAATAGGAGGAAAAATTTAATATGAGCAAAATTATTGGTATTGACTTAGGAACAACAAACTCTTGTGTAGCTGTATTAGAAGGCGGCGAACCAAAAGTAATTCCAAACCCAGAAGGAAACCGTACTACTCCTTCTGCTGTTTCATTTAAAAATGGCGAACGTCAAGTTGGTGAAGTAGCAAAACGTCAATCAATCACAAACCCAAATACTATTTTGTCTATTAAATCAAAAATGGGTACTTCTGAAAAAGTTAAAATTGAAGATAAAGAATATACTCCACAAGAAGTATCAGCAATGATTTTACAATACTTAAAAGGTTATGCTGAAGACTACTTAGGTGAAAAAGTAACAAAAGCGGTTATTACAGTTCCCGCTTACTTTAACGATGCTCAACGTCAAGCAACAAAAGACGCTGGTAAAATTGCAGGTCTTGAAGTAGAGCGTATCATTAACGAACCAACAGCTGCTGCATTAGCATATGGTTTAGACAAACAAGACGTAGATCAAAAAATCCTAGTATTTGACCTTGGTGGTGGTACGTTTGACGTATCTATCCTAGAATTAGGTGACGGTGTATTTGAAGTTTTAGCAACAGCTGGTGATAACAAACTAGGTGGGGACGACTTCGACCAAAAGGTAATGGATTATTTAGTTGAAGAGTTCAAAAAAGAAAACGGCATTGATTTATCAAAAGATAAAATGGCAATGCAACGTTTAAAAGATGCAGCAGAAAAAGCGAAAAAAGATTTATCTGGTGTAACATCAACTCAAATTTCATTACCATTCATCACAGCTGGTGCTGATGGTCCATTACACTTAGAACTTAACTTAACTCGTGCGAAATTTGATGAAATTACTCGTGACTTAGTAGAACGTACAATTATTCCAACACGTCAAGCGTTATCTGATGCCGGTCTTTCTGCTTCAGATTTAGACAAAGTAATTCTAGTAGGTGGATCTACTCGTATTCCAGCAGTACAAGATGCTGTGAAGAGAGAAACAAACCAAGAGCCACACAAAGGTGTTAACCCAGACGAAGTAGTTGCAATGGGTGCAGCAGTTCAAGGTGGGGTATTAACTGGTGATGTGAAAGATATCGTATTACTTGACGTAACACCACTTTCTCTTGGTATTGAAACAATGGGTGGAGTATTCACGAAATTAATCGACCGAAATACTACAATTCCAACATCTAAATCACAAGTATTCTCTACAGCAGCTGACAACCAACCAGCAGTAGATATTCACGTGTTACAAGGTGAACGTCCAATGGCTGCAGATAACAAAACACTTGGTCGTTTCCAATTAGCTGACATTCCACCAGCTCCACGTGGAGTACCTCAAATTGAAGTAACGTTCGATATTGATAAAAACGGTATTGTTTCTGTAAAAGCAAAAGACTTAGGTACTCAAAAAGAACAAACAATCGTTATTCAATCTGATTCTGGTTTAACAGACGAAGAAATCGAACGTATGGTAAAAGATGCTGAAGCGAACGCAGAAGCAGATGCGAAACGTAAAGAAGAAGCGGAATTACGAAACGAAGCAGATCAATTAGTATTCCAAGTAGATAAAACAATTACTGATCTTGGTGAACAAATCTCAGAAGATGAGAAAAAATCTGTTGAAGATGCAAAAGAAGAATTGAAAAAAGCATTAGAAGCGGGTGAAATCGAAGGAATCAAATCTGCTAAAGAAAAATTAGAAGGTATCCTACAACCACTTGTTATGAAAGTTTACGAACAAGCTGCAGCAGCTGCTCAAGCAGCACAAGGTGGCGCAGATGCTAACGCTGATGCTGGTAAAAAAGATGACGGTGTAGTAGATGCTGACTTTGAAGAAGTAAAAGACGATAAATAATCACGAATGTGCTAAAAGCGACTAGTCTCGAATATTAGAAGTGTTGTTTGCAGCACTTACTGACAAAGTAGAATGACTAGTATCTAACCATAGTAGCAATACAATGATTATTCGTATAAATTAGGAAAGTAAAAAGTCAAAGACCGAATTTGTCTTTGACTTTTTCATTGCACAGATGAAGTATATTCTATGATACAATATTGGTTATGTAATAGAGCGGAGTGTGAGGTATGAGTAAACGGGATTATTATGAAGTACTAGGTGTCAGCAAAACTGCGAGCCAAGATGAAATCAAAAAGGCATATCGTAAGCTGTCAAAACAATATCATCCTGATATCAATAAAGAACCTGGTGCAGATGAAAAATTTAAAGAAATAGCAGAAGCGTATGAAGTATTAAGTGATCAAAACAAACGTGCCCAATATGATCAATTTGGTCATGAAGGTCCAAGTCAAGGTGGTTTTGGAGGCTTCGGAGGCTCTGGATTCGGTGGATTTGAAGATATTTTCAGTTCCTTCTTTGGTGGAGGTAGTCGCCGACAAGACCCTAACGCACCTAGAAAAGGTGATGACTTACAATATCGCATGAATATTTCATTTGAAGATGCGGTCTTCGGTAAACAAACAGAAATAGAAATTCCAAAAGATGAAACATGTGATACATGTAAAGGATCTGGTGCAAAACCAGGAACTAATCCAAAAACATGTACAACATGTAGTGGAACTGGTCAAATTAATCAAACTGTTGAAACGCCATTCGGCCGTATGGTAAACAGACGCACATGTAGCACATGCCGTGGTAACGGGAAAATTATTGTGGAAAAATGTTCAACTTGTCATGGCGCAGGTACAGTTCAAAAACGTAAGAAAATTAAAGTTACAATTCCTGCAGGTGTAGATGATGGCCAACAATTACGTGTTTCTGGTCAAGGTGAACCAGGAATTAACGGTGGTCCAGCAGGTGACTTATATATTGTCTTCAATGTAAAAGAGCATCCATACTTTGAACGTGACGGCGATGATATTTATTACGAATTAAAACTAACATTCCCACAAGCTGCTCTTGGTGATGAAATTGAAGTTCCTACAGTCCATGGGAAAGTAAAATTAAAAATTCCAGCAGGTACACAATCTGGTGCACAATTCCGAATTAAAGATAAAGGTGTAAAAAATGTACATGGTTATGGTACAGGACACCAATATGTCATTGTAAAAGTTGTTACACCTACTAAATTAACTGAAAAACAAAAGCAATTATTACGTGACTTTGCTGAAATAAGCGGAGATATCCCAGAAGAACAAAGTAGTTCACTATTTGATAAAATTAAAAAAACATTCAAAGGTGAATAAGATTCAAAATGTATTACAAATTTTAGGAGGAGCTGATTGCAAGTGACATGGACAGAACTGTCTATATTAACAACAAACGAAGCGGTTGAGGCTATTTCAAATATTCTACATGAAGCAGGCGCGAGTGGTGTTGTCATAGAAGATTCAACTGAATTAGGAAAAGAGAGAGTAGATCAATTTGGAGAAATATATGCATTGAATCCAAATGATTACCCAACAAGTGGAGTAGTGGTAAAAGCTTATTTACCTGCGTCTAGTTTTTTAGCTGAAACAGTTGAAGAAATAAAGCTTGCAATCGCAAATCTAAGTAATTTTGATATAAATATTGGGGAAAATAACTTTACGACAACTGAAGTTAATGAAGAAGATTGGGCAACAGCTTGGAAGCAGTACTATCATCCAGTGAAAATTTCGGAGCGTTTTACAATTGTTCCAACTTGGGAAGACTATACTCCAGTTAACACGGATGAATTAATGATCGAACTAGATCCAGGCATGGCTTTTGGTACTGGTACACATCCAACGACAGTTATGTGTTTACAAGCCTTAGAAAAAGTCGTGAAACCTGATGATGTTGTTGTCGATGTTGGTACTGGTTCTGGTGTTCTAGCGATTGCTGCAGCGATGTTAGGAGCAAAAAAAGTTCATGCCCTTGATTTAGATGAAGTTGCGGTCAAATCAGCTCGAGAAAATATCGAATTAAATAAAGTGCAACATATTGCGGAAGTATTTCATGGCAATTTACTAGAAACTGTATCAGATCCAGCTGATGTGGTAGTAGCAAATATCCTTGCTGAAATTATTATGACTTTCACAGATGATGCCTTCTCAATTGTAAAACCTGGTGGGCTATACGTAACATCGGGTATTATCGGTGCTAAAAAAGAAGATGTAAAATCAGCTCTTATCAATTCAGGATTTGTAATTGAGGAAGTATTAATGATGGAAGATTGGGTAGCAATTATTGCAAGACGACCATAATGTACAGGAGTTGTCCCAAACCCGTGGGTCAACTCCTTCTTTTTCATTACATATTACTTTCGACTGAGGTGCAAAATGCAGCGTTATTTCATAGATGAACAATTTAACGACCAAAATGAAGTGATTATAACAGGGGAAAATGCGAAACACATTTTAAAAGTGATGCGAATGGAAATCGGCGAATCATTGATTGTTGTACAAAATAATACTGCCTATATTTGCAAAATTGTATCAGTGGGACAAAATGTTATCGTAAAGCAAACGGGAGAAACAATTCCTTCACCGGAGATGCCTGTCCAAGTAACGATTGCTTGTGGTTTACCAAAAGGGGATAAACTAGATTTAATTACTCAAAAAGGAACAGAACTCGGTATGCATGCCTTGATTCCTTTTGCAGCTGAACGTTCGATCGTGAAATGGGATGACAAAAAGGGTGAAAAGAAGACAGAGCGATTACAAAAAATTGCAAAAGAAGCTGCTGAACAATCACAGCGAACACAAATACCTGAAATTATGAGTCCTATCTCATTTAAACAATTATTATCGATTATCCCGAATTATGATGCAGTTTTTATTGCAGATGAAGAAGATGCCAAACAAGAAATACGTACAAGATTTGCGGATAAACTAAAAAAAGTGTATGATAATGAATCGAAGTCTATTTTATTAATTTTCGGTCCTGAAGGTGGAATATCTCGTAATGAGGCAAAAAGCTTAATAGAAGCTGGTAGTGAAACTATGTCTCTTGGACCTCGAATATTACGAGCAGAAACTGCGCCATTATATGCGCTTTCTGCTATTTCATATGAATTTGAATGAAAGAGGTGTTAAATAAATGTCAACGGTGGCTTTTCATACATTAGGCTGTAAAGTAAACCATTATGAAACAGAAGCAATATGGCAACTTTTTAAAGAGCATGGATATGAACGTACTGATTTTGAACACCAAGCGGACGTTTATGTTATTAATACATGTACTGTAACAAATACTGGTGATAAAAAATCACGCCAAGTAATTCGTCGTGCAGTACGTCAAAATCCAGATGCAGTAATTTGTGTAACAGGCTGTTATGCACAAACTTCTCCAGCTGAGATCATGGCAATACCAGGTGTTGATATTGTTGTAGGTACTCAAGATCGTCAGAAAATGTTGGGGTACATAGATCAATATAGACAAGAACGTCAACCAATCAACGCGGTTCGTAATATCATGAAAAACCGTGTATATGAAGAATTAGATGTGCCGTATTTTACTGACCGTACGAGAGCATCTTTAAAAATCCAAGAAGGCTGTAATAACTTCTGTACGTTCTGTATTATTCCATGGGCACGTGGTTTAATGCGTTCACGTGACCCACAAGAAGTAATTAAACAGGCACAACAACTTGTAGATGCAGGATATCTTGAAATTGTATTAACAGGTATCCATACAGGTGGATATGGACAAGATTTCAAAGATTATAACTTAGCTCAACTTTTACGAGATTTAGAAGCAAACGTTAAGGGGCTTAAACGTTTACGTATTTCATCGATTGAAGCATCTCAATTAACAGATGAAGTGATAGATGTATTAAAAAATTCAAATATTGTTGTTCGCCATTTACACATTCCAATTCAATCTGGTTCAGATACAGTATTAAAGCGTATGCGTCGTAAATATACGATGGACTTCTTTGCAGAACGTCTAGAGCGTTTAAATGATGCGTTACCAGATTTAGCGATTACTTCTGATGTAATTGTTGGTTTCCCTGGTGAAACTGAAGAAGAATTCATGGAGACTTATAATTTTATTGCGAAACATAAATTTGCTGAACTTCATGTATTCCCATTCTCTAAACGTACTGGAACACCGGCAGCGCGAATGGAAGACCAAATCGATGAAGATGTAAAAAATGAGCGAGTACACCGTTTATTAACGTTAAACGACCAACTTGCAAAAGAATATGCATCTCGTTTTGAAGGTGAAGTATTAGAAATTATTCCAGAAGAGCACTATAAAGAAAGTGACAATCCAAATCTTTTCGTAGGTTATACAGATAACTATTTACGTGTTGTATTTGAAGGTTCAGAAGACCTTATTGGAAAATTAATTAAAGTAAAAATTTTAAAAGCAGGTTATCCTTATAATGAAGGACAATTTGTTAGAGTTTTAGCAGAACAAGTACAATAATTTTAAGCGACAAAACAATAAAACGGTTGGTAGTGACCCCTTAAAGTTAGAGTTTTTATTATACAGCTAATTGGCTGGTATGGATTCGGTATTGCACCGGACTCATGCCTGCCAATTTTTGTTTAATACGATCATTATTATAGTAATCGATGTACTGTTCAATTTTCTTTTTTAATTCTTCATAAGAGAGTAATTCTTCCCCATAATACATTTCCTGTTTAAGTAAACCAAAAAAGTTTTCCATTGCCGCATTGTCTGCACACGTTGCTTTACGAGACATGCTTTGAAAAATTTTGTTCTGCTTTAATGTTTTTACCCATGTATTATGTTGATAGTGCCAACCTTGATCAGAATGAATCGTTGTCCGATATTCTGCTCGTTCATGAATAATAGGTAATGCTTGTTTCAATGAATCTATCACAAAATCTAGTGTTGGACGTTTTGATATACTAAATCCAATAATTTCACCATTATATAAATCCATGATAGGACTTAAATACAGTTTTTCATCATTTGTACATTTAAATTCTGTTACGTCTGTTACTAGTTTTTGAAGGGGGTACGGTGTGTTGAAACGGCGATTTAAACGGTTTTTTGCCACTTTTCCTACCGACCCTTTATAAGATTTATAGCGTGATTTGCGTACAAATTTTTCGCATTTTAGGTTTAATTCCTGCATGATACGTTGCACTTTTTTATGATTAATTTTGTATCCTTGTGCTTTCAATTCTGCATGAATACGACGGTAACCATATCGACCTTCATGTTTTTCAAACGTCTTTAAAATCAAAGCTTTCCACCCTTGATCTGGGTCTTCCTTTTTCATTTGTTTAATTTGATAGTGATAAGTTGCCTCTGGAATATCTACTCGTTTCAAGATATCTTTTAATGTAAATCCTTCTTGTTTGAGTTCAAAGGCGATGACTGCTTGGACTTTTCGAGGAAGGCGTTCGGATTCTCTCGAAAAGCCTTCAACTTTTTTAGAAACGCCACCTCCAAACGAAGCAATTCATTTTCATGTTCTAACTGCTCCTCACGTGACATTTCTTTTTCTTGTTTACTTGCCTTTGAATTTCTATTTTTAGACATAGATGGCCGCCCCTTTGATTTTTCTTGCAGGCCTTCCAATCCTTGTTCTAAAAATTTACGGTTCCAGTTAACGATTAAACTTGGATTATTCATCATAAATTGAAACGCTGTATCTTGATAAGAAGCGCCTGTTTGTTTCATAAAGTTTAATACATCCAATTTAAATTGAACAGTATAAAACTGCTTCTTACTCTTCCTAGCTAAGCCCTCTATACCATATTCTTTAAATGCACGAACCCAACGTGATATTTGTGTTCTATCAACTACTCCATATTTCTTAGCTAGTTGTTGATAACTCAATGAATTATTTAGATAATCTAGTACCACAGCTAATTTCAAATCATCATTATATTTAACCATAAAAAACACCCCAAAAGTTAGTTTTTTACTCTAACTTTGGTCCTTTGTCAAATGTTGGGGTAAGACATGAGAGAACAAGAAAATCTATTTGTACGGTAACTTTCCTGCCATCTATTTCTTCCGAAGCGTAGCGAGTAAGGAATAGATGGCAGGTCGCGGCTCGCTTCGCTCTCTTATCCAACATGCAACCCTATTTTTTTATACATGTGACCTAATAAAATTTTTGCTTTAAAGTGCTCATATTTGTGGAATCCATAAGCATTTCGCTTGAGCACTTTTGTTTTATTATTAATTCCTTCTAAAAAGCCATTTGAATAATCAAATACAAAACTGTTCAAGATTTCTATTTGCCAGTTTTTTAGTGTTTGGATACGTTTTTTAAATGAAGGGATACTTGCTTCTTCTACCTTGCGGTAAAATGCTTCTAACCCCTCTTTAATCTTCTGAATATTGTTTTCTTCTTTCGCTTGTGTAAACCACTGTTTATACGCTTCTTTTAATTCATATGCCTTTTTCAATTCAGGTGATAAACTTAGATAGCGATTTAAATACCAACGCTCATCATCTGATAGTTTGGCAGAATTTTTATGTAAAACAAATCGCATTCGCTTACACTTTTTACGATCATAGGCATGCATTTCTTTTTGAACTTTTCTTCGGACATCATCCAGAGCCCAATGAATATAACGACAATAATGGAATCGATCCGCTACAATAATTGGTTTGGCCAAGGCTTGATGGACCGCTGCTTTAAAGCTACCATTCATATCCATCACTACGATTTCCACATCTTGTCCGTATTTTTGGAGGTATGTTTTTATCGTTTGGAGTCGGCGATTTGGCAGAATATCAATGGGTTCATGTGTTTCCGCATTCGCTATAATAAGCTGATATTTTCCGGCATCTGTATCTGCCTTATATTCGTCAATGGCAATCGCCTTTGGTAAACGGAATCCTTCTGGTAACGCTGCTTTTGCTTGTTTGATAAATCTTCGAATGATTGTTGAAATAGATGTACCAAGTGTCATTGCCGCATCTTTAAAAGTTTTTGATTGAACAGATTGAATAATCATCGCTTGATTCACTTCTTTAGAAAAACGTTGATAACGCTCGACAAATGGAGCTTTTTCGGCAAAACGCTTCCCGCAAGTGCATCGATAACGGCGACATCTATACATCAATTTTGTTAAACGTCCCCAAAACGATAGATGCCCAATTTTCCGTGTTCGATAATCATGTACTTTTGACGTTTTTTCACCACATGTTGGACAACTATGTTCTTTTAGAGGCATCGAAACATAGACTAAAATACGATTTTCTTGTTCGATGATATCCTCAATATTTACACCTTTTAATCCTGGTAATTCCATGTTAAAATTCATACTGCACAACTCACTTTTTTCTACTTGTTTCTAGTCAATTCAAGTATAGAAAAATAGATGATGTTGTGCATTTTCTTTTTCAAAAATTGTAGGAAAACCCCAACAATTAATATAGAACCCTAACTTTTGGGGTGCAGCACCGTTTTGTCGCTTTTTATTTTTTCTGTTTGGGACAAAATAAGAAAATAAACAATCTGTAAATTCGATAATTTCATTTTTAATGGTATTATTAAGAGGTACGTACAACTTAAATTGTAAAAGGAGTAATTTTCATGTCAAAAAATTATGCATCGATGATTGATCATACTTTACTGAAACCAGAAGCAACAAAGTCACAAATTGAAAAAATCTGTGATGAAGCAAAAAAATATGAGTTTGCATCAGTTTGTGTAAATCCAACTTGGGTTAACTTAAGCTCTACATTATTAAAAGGTACTAATGTAAAAGTATGTACGGTTATCGGATTTCCTTTAGGTGCAACTACATCTGAAGTAAAAGCTTTTGAAACTAAAAATGCGATTGAAAATGGTGCTGAAGAAATTGATATGGTTATCAATATTGGAGCATTAAAAGAAGGTCAATACGATATTGTCCGTGACGATATTAAAGCAGTTGTAGCAGCAGCGAATGGTACACTAGTAAAAGTAATTATTGAAACTTCGTTATTAACAGACGAAGAAAAGGTAAAAGCTTGTGAACTATCTGTTGAAGCAGGTGCTGACTTCGTAAAAACATCTACAGGTTTTTCAACTGGTGGAGCGACAGTTGAGGATGTTGCATTAATGAGAAAAACTGTTGGTCCTACTATCGGAGTGAAGGCTTCTGGTGGGGTACGCTCATTAGAAGATATGAAAAAAATGGTTGAAGCAGGGGCAACAAGAATAGGTGCAAGTTCAGGTGTTGCGATCATGCAAGGATTAATTTCCGATTCTAACTATTAATTATAATTCTTTCTATTGACTGATTAAAAACTATACGTTATAATTCTTTAGTACACAAGTAACGGAAAGTTGTTATTGGTGTATTGACGTGTGTTCGGAGGGAGGGAAAGAGAGATGTCAAAAACTGTCGTTAGAAAAAACGAATCGCTTGAAGATGCTCTTCGCCGCTTCAAACGTACTGTATCTAAAAGTGGTACAATTCAAGAGGTTAGAAAACGCGAATTTTATGAAAAACCGAGCGTAAAACGTAAAAAGAAATCAGAAGCTGCACGTAAACGTAAGTGGTAATTTCCTAACAATCCCTACGTTCATAACACGCAATTTTATGATTCACTGAGGACAAAAAATGATATACCCTAGTATTTGTAATTATACAGATACTGGGGTATTTTACTTTTTTGGACTTTTTTACAAAGTGTATTATATGTACTTTTTCTTATTTTTATAAGGATTAATTGAAATATTTCAAAAGTGGGAAAATACATGAGATAATAATATTCTAATGGTTGAAAAATTTTTTATACATAAATAAAACATTATTTGATTAAATTTTGAAACTTTCCTATCATTCATTCGTAAATAAGATAACAAATGAAAAACTGCTACATAAAGGGAGGTGGAACAATGAACAAAGGGAGAATGTTTAGCTGGACTATAATGTTGTTGCTATCATTCGTTCTTTTCTTACCGAGTTTAACAGTACATGCAAATGACCGAGTGTATCATATTCTGCTGGAAGATGAAGTGGAAAAAGGGTTACATGCCTATTTAAAGCGTGCATTTGATGAAGCCGTTGAAGCAAAGGCTAAAACAGTCATATTAGAGATACATACCCCAGGAGGTTTTACAGATGCCGCTGAGGATATAGCGAAACTTATGGATAGTACACCATTGAATATTATCGCTTTTGTAAATTCGAAAGCGCATTCAGCAGGAGCCTATTTAAGCTTACACGCTGATAAAATCTACATGGTGCCGAATGGAACAATTGGGGCGGCAGCTATTATTGATAGTGCTGGAAATGCAGCTAGTAAAAAAGCAAATAGTGCGTGGATTGCAGAAATGAGGGCTGCTGCAGAATCTTCTGGTAAGGATCCGCTTTATGCACAAGCCATGGCAGATGAATCAATTAATTTACCAAAATTTCGAGCACCAATTGGAAAACTATTAACTTTATCCGCGGAAGAAGCACTTGAAGTAGGTTATTCAGATGGTACAGTTGCTAATTTAAATGAACTTCTCGCTGAACTTGGTTTGTCAAAAAGTGAAGTTGTGTCCATTGAACCAACTTTTGCTGAAAAACTAGCTCGATTTATAACAAATCCAATTGTTGTAACGTTGCTATTAACAATTGCGAGTTTTGGGTTAGTGATTGAATTATTTTCACCAGGATTTGGCATACCGGGTATTGTTGGACTTACTTCGTTTGCAGCATTTTTCTTTGGACATTTTATTGCCGGATTTGCAGGGTATGAATCAATATTGATTTTTGCAATAGGCTTTATATTATTAATTGCAGAACTATTTGTACCAGGTGGTATTGTTGGTATTATTGGTGGCGCATTGATGATTATAAGTTTATTATTTGCAGGAGAAAGTGTGGTTCATATGGCGTATTCGATTTTAATCGCACTGATTATTTCTGTTATAGGAATGGTGGTACTAATGAAATTCTTCGGAAAAAATCTTCATGTTTTCAACAAGCTTATTTTAAGAGATGCCACGACAACGGAAGAAGGGTATGTATCGAATGTGAACCGTATTGAGTTACTAGGAAAAATCGGTGACACAATTACACCTCTTCGTCCTGCGGGAACAGTTTTAATTGGAAATGAACGAATTGATGTTGTGTCAGAGGGTAGCTATATTGATGTAAATAAAAAAATTGAAGTAATTCGAGTTGAAGGGTCAAGAATAGTAGTGAGAGAACTGAAAAAAGGAGTGGAAGAAGTATGATTTTTGATGCAGCAGCCATTAGTTTAATTATCGGCATAGTTGTAGTTATTATTGTTTTATCAGTATTCTTTACATTTGTACCGGTAGCGCTATGGATTAGTGCTATAGCAGCAGGTGTTAGAGTTAGTATCTTTACTTTAATTGGGATGAGATTACGTCGAGTAATTCCAGCAAGAGTAGTGAATCCTTTAATTAAGGCGCATAAAGCTGGACTTGATGTGACAATTAACCAATTAGAGTCCCATTACTTAGCAGGTGGTAATGTAGACCGAGTAATTAATGCTTTAATTGCCGCTCAACGTGCAAATATTGAGTTATCTTTTGAACGTTGTGCAGCTATTGACTTAGCTGGTCGTGATGTATTAGAGGCAGTGCAAATGTCTGTTAACCCTAAAGTTATTGAAACGCCATTTATTGCAGGGGTTGCAATTAACGGGATTGAAGTAAAAGCGAAAGCTCGTATTACTGTACGCGCAAACTTAGATCGCCTTGTTGGTGGTGCCGGGGAAGATACAATCATCGCCCGTGTAGGTGAGGGGATTGTATCGACAATTGGTTCAAGTGAAAGCCATTCAAAAGTTTTAGAAAATCCAGATTTAATTTCTCAAACAGTACTTGCAAAAGGTTTAGATTCAGGAACGGCCTTTGAAATCTTATCCATTGATATTGCGGACGTTGATGTTGGTAAAAATATCGGTGCTGAATTACAAATCGAGCAAGCACAAGCTGATAAAAATATTGCACAAGCGAAAGCGGAAGAACGCCGTGCAATGGCCGTAGCAAAAGAGCAAGAGATGGTAGCAAAAGTTCAGGAAATGAAAGCAAAAGTAGTAGAAGCAGAGGCTGAAGTACCAATGGCGATGGCAGAAGCATTACGTTCTGGAAACTTTGGAATTATGGATTATATGAACTATAAAAATATTCAAGCAGATACATCTATGCGTGATTCCATTGCAAAAGTGACAAATGAAAAAAATGATACACCAGATAAATAGAAATTTTCACACACCTCATGAAGGGAGTGTACGAATTTGGAAGGTATAATCATGATGGTGGTACTTTTCATCATTAGTTCTTTATTTAGTGGTAATAAAAAAAGTAAAGAACAAAAAGGGATGCCACCTTTTAATAATAAAAAAGAACCAGTTTTTGATCAAAAACAACATCAACCTAAAAAAGCTAGAACATTGGAGGATTTTGCTAGTGAAATCTTTCAACAACTTAATGAAAAAGCAAATCCAACCGTTCAACCAGAACCAGAAGTAAAAATAGAAACACCAGTAGTTATTGAAAAAAAGGAAAATACAAGACCTAAATTTGATGTAAATCGTTCTACTAAACAAATCTCTAAAGGAAAAGAAGCTAAGCTCCAAGATCCAATTAAAAGTAAAGAAATTGGAAGCATTATTCCCAAAGATAGAGAATCTCTTGTACAGGCGATTATCACTTCAGAAATATTAGGTCCTCCTAAGGCAAAACAGCGCTAATTTTATTAAATGTAAAATCTATTTAATAAAATACCAAATCGTGAATTTGAAATCATGTCCCTTTTCGCATAAGCATATACTTTGCGAAAGGGGGCATTTTAATTTGAAAAAATTATTCCAAAGTGATCCATTAATTGAAATATCAAATTGTCGCCAATTAAGATTGATTGGGACATATAAATTTCTAGAAGCTTCTGATAGACATTGTGCATTTTTATATGAGGATTTTTCAATTTTAATAAAAGCGGAGGAAGTACATATAGATGTATTAAAAGAGGAAGAATTCATTATCCATGTAGAAGGACTACAAAGTTTTGAAATGAAGAGACAGGTGAATGACTATGAAAAAATACGATAATCGACCTGTTGAAATTCGAATAAATAAAGGTAGCGGAGCAAACGCTTTTATCCAACATCTACATGTTAAAAATGTGAAAATAAAAAATTTAGCACATCTTGATCAAGAAATCCGCTTTGAAGTGACACGAAAAGATATACCGATTATTCGAGCTTCGAGAAAGAAATATCGTTTGAAAGTTAAGATTCGCTATTTACAAGAATCGCGAATCTTACAAAAAAATAGTTGGACAGCTTTAGGGTTATTGTTTTTAATTTGCATACCTATTCTTTTCTCTCGATTTATATGGGATGTGAAAGTTGAAGCAGAAACACCTGAACTTCGTGTGGCAGTCGAAAAAGTTATTAAAGAAAATTTAGATTTTGATTATCCAACACTCAAAGGAAAAGTAAAATCAGATTTTGAAATACGACAAACTATCATGGAACAGTTAAGAGACTTGTCTTGGGTGCATATAATAAAAACAGGTAGTAGCATGACGATCGTTCCACAGCTCGCACCTATTACAGATAATAAAGAAAATAAAACAAAAGGCAAAAATCATTTAGTAGCTGCTAAAAGTGGTGTCATAACACATTTTGAAATCGCGAGTGGAGAACGTCGTGTATTACCGAATACAACTGTATATAAAGGGGATACACTGGTATCAGGTGTTATTACAGTTGGAGATAAATCGATTGTAATAGGGGCTTCTGGAGAAGTTTATGCAGATTACTGGCTTGAAACAGAATTTAGTATACCAAGGAAAGTAACATATATTTCAGCTAGTAATCGGGAGTGGGTATTTGATTTCAAAATAAATAATGAAAAGGAGCAAGGAAAATCGTTTCAAAAAGTCGATTTGCCAGAGTGGCTTTCAAAATTTATCGAAATCAAAAAGACTCAAAAGTACACTACAGTAACGGAAGAGATTACCGAAGAACGACTAGAATCGTTCATTTTGCCGCTATTGCACGAAAAAATATTAAAATCTTTACCACCGAAAACGATTATAAAAAAAGAAAACATTTTGCACGTTACATTCGATGATGATAAAGTTAAAGGGAAAGTCCTATTTTTGGTAAATGAAAATATTGCTAAAAACTACCCTATTGTCCAAGGAGATTGATTATGACAGAACAATTATCAGAATTACAAGTAGAAAACCCAAACGAAGCTGTAATGTTACTTGGAATGAGTGATGCTAATCTAAAGTTAATCGAAGAAACATTTCAAGTTCAAATTATTACCCGTGGTGAAGTAATTCAAATTGCAGGGGAAGCTGAAAAGAAAGAACAAGTTACAAGTCTTCTTCATGCATTATTAAAAGTCATTCGAAAAGGTATTAATATTGATTTACGTGATGTTTCGACTGCAATAGAAATGGTAAATAAAGGGACAATCGAATATTTTGCTGAATTATATCAAGAAGAAATTGCCAGAAACTACAAAGGGAAGCCAATACGAGCAAAAACAATTGGTCAACGCGAGTACATAAAAGCGATTCGTCATAATGACCTTGTATTTGGAATTGGGCCAGCTGGTACTGGTAAAACTTATTTAGCTGTAGTAATGGCAACACAAAGTTTAAAAAATGGACACGTGAAACGAATCATTTTAACGCGACCTGCTGTAGAAGCAGGTGAATCATTAGGGTTTCTACCTGGTGATTTAAAAGAAAAAGTAGATCCTTATCTTAGACCGTTATATGATGCATTGCATGATATTTACGGGCCGGAACAAACGCAACGACTAATCGAGCGAGGTACAATTGAAATTGCACCGTTAGCCTATATGCGCGGTCGTACACTTGATGATGCTTTTGTTATACTTGATGAGGCTCAAAATACGACTCATGCTCAAATGAAAATGTTTTTAACACGTTTAGGTTTTGGATCTAAAATGGTGATTACTGGGGATAAATCCCAAATCGACTTACCAAAAAATACTGAATCTGGATTAATTGTTGCTGAACGCACATTGAAATATGTCAAAGATATTAATTTCCAAATCTTAGAAGCTGGTGATGTTGTACGTCACCCTCTTGTTGCGAAAATTATTCAAGCATACACGGACCAGGAATTATAAAAAATTGAAGCTACACGTTTAACTTTGGAAGACTCTACAGTAATGAATAGTTTTTTCCTGATAACACTTAGATGGAAAAATGTGTGCGTAAATCGTACACATTTTTTTCTTTTTCTTGTAACATTTCATGAAATTATATTAATAAATTGGTAAACTATTATATATAGAATTTTTTGGGGGTGCATAATGAGTAAGCACTATAAAAAAATTATAGATATGATAAGTTTTCGAACGTTATTAATAGTTGTACTACTATTTACAGGATTGCTTCAGTTTTTATTAATGCTGGGCAATGTTCGGGGTACAACCTACGATATCCAGGCATTTCAATTAGCGCCAGAAACAATTCGTGCCGTTAAAACCGTTGAGGATACATTGAAAACTGAACAAGATCGAGACAATGCTGAGAATAATGTGGAGCCGGTATATGTCTTTAATAAAGAAACGGCTGAACATCGGGTTGCATTAGCGAATTCTATATTTGAAATTATTTCTGATTTTCGAAAAGAAATAAAATCTGAAAAAATTACTGACACACAAGTAGGTCAATTACGAAACAAACTTAAAGAAATTACCGATAGTCAATCGCAATTAGTTTTTACAAATAGTCAGTTACACTCACTATTAACAGTACAGGATTCTGCAATCTATAACGCAACAAAAGTATTGACTGATTTAATAGAGACAATTTTAAGTGAGCCAATACGAGTAGAAGAAGTAACATTAAAAAGGAACGAAATTGAATCAAAAATTCGCCAATCAACGAATATTGATGAAAATATATTAAATGCGGTAATTGTCATCGGAAGAGCTGCAGTCGTTGAAACAGAAATGTTGGATGAAGAAAAAACCAAAGAATTAATTCACCAAGCTCGAGAAGAAGTGGAGCCTACACGTATATTACAGGGGCAAATCATTGTTTCAGAAGGAGAATTGGTTAATCGTGAAGTATACAGACAGCTGGAACTTCTTGGCCTGTTAAATAATGATACAACTGTAAAACCAGTTATCGGATTAGCAATTTTAGTTATTTTGCAAATGTCCTTTATGTTTATTTTGTTTGAACGATCAAAAGTCGAACTTGAAAAAAGACGTAATACGGTGTTTGTTACAGCAATTGTTTATTCTATGTCTATTGTTGTAATGAAAATATTAAGTCAATTAATAGACCAATTCGATGAAACGATTACTTTCCTTTATCCTACTGCCCTAGCCACAATGCTCGTAAGACTATTGGCAAATGAAAAAGCAGCTGCACTAGTTACAGTATTAACTGCTGCATCTGCAGGGATTATGTTCCATGAAGGGTATGCTGCTGTTCTTCAAATGGATATTGCTTTATATATCATTTTTGGTGGACTCGCAAGTATTTACTTTATGCGTAATATTGAAAAACGATCTGATTTGTTAAAAGCTTGTGGAGTCGTTTCAATCGTCAATATTTTATTTATAGCATTCTACTTATTAATGTCTCAATCTGATTATGGTTTAAGTGAGTTAGTATTTTACGGTGTTGCTGGTATTACATCAGGTATGCTTTCTGGCGCATTAACAATGGGATTATTACCATTCTTTGAATCAGCATTTGGAATTTTGTCGACAATGAAATTAATTGAACTATCAAACCCTAATCATCCATTATTGAAAAAATTATTAACTGAAACACCGGGGACTTACCATCATAGTGTAATGGTGGCAAACTTGGCAGAAGCAGCATGTGAAGCTATAGGTGCTGATGGATTACTAGCGAGGGTTGGCTGTTATTATCATGACTTAGGTAAAACTAAACGACCTGCCTTTTTCATTGAAAATCAAATGTCGGGGATTAACCCTCACGATTCTTTACCACCTGAAAGAAGTGCTGAAATTATTATTGCACATACTACTGATGGAGCAAATTTATTACGTCAATATAAAATGCCTAAGGAAATTATTGATATTGCCTTACAACATCATGGTACTAGTACATTAAAATACTTCTTACATAAAGCTAAAGAAGAAGGTAGAGAAATTGATGAAAAAGTATTTTCTTACCCTGGACCAAAACCACAAACAAAAGAGGCAGCTGTAATTAGTATTGCAGATAGTGTAGAAGCTGCAGTTCGTTCTATGAAGCAACCTAATGCAGAAAAAATTCAAAAACTTGTACATTCAATCATTCAAGGCCGGGTTCAAGAACATCAATTTGATGAATGTGATGTATCCTTAAGAGAGTTAAAGAAAATTGAAAAAGTATTATGTGAAACGTTAAATGGAATATTCCACTCAAGAATTGAATATCCGAAAGATGAAAAGTAGGAGGACATAATGTTAAATATTGATTTTTTAGATGAAACAAATCAAGTACAGGAGAGTCATATTGAACTTGTTGAGAAATTACTTCAACATGCGGCAAATGAATTATCGATAGAAGATGGTAGTGAAGTTTCTATTACGTTTGTAACGAACGAAGCGATCCATGAAATCAATCGAGAATATCGTGATAAAGATCAACCTACAGACGTCATTTCCTTTGCGTTAGAAGAAATGGGTGAAGGTGAAATTGAAATTGTAGGTGAAGATTTGCCAAGAATATTGGGGGATATAATTATTTCCATTGACCGTACACGGGAACAAGCTGAAGAATATGGACATTCCTTTGAACGAGAATTAGGATTCTTAGCTGTTCATGGTTTTTTACATCTATTAGGTTATGACCATATGACTCCTGAGGATGAAAAAGTTATGTTTGGAAAGCAAGACGAAATTCTTTCATCTTTTGGTTTAGGTCGTGATTAAGTGGACCTTCTTAAACTAATCAAATCTTTTCGATACGCATTTTACGGCATATTTACTGCACTAACAGAACAAAATTTGAAAATTCATTTTGTTAGTGCAGTGGTTGTCATTATTGCGGGATTTTTTACAGGTTTGAGCATTTCTGAGTGGTTAGTGATTATTCTTCTAATTGCATTAGTAATTAGTACAGAAATGGTCAATACTGCAATTGAGACAGTTGTAAACTTAGTTTCCCCAGAATTTCATCCCCTAGCAAAAAAAGCTAAGGATGTAGCTGCTGGGGCAGTACTGGTATTTGCGATTGCAAGTGCTATCATCGGGTTATTAATTTTTATACCTAAATGGTTTGAACAATAAAGAGTAGCAAGAGAAGTGGGGGATATTATGAAAATTGATATTAATGATTTAATAGCTCAATCAAAAGTTGCAAGGGAAAATGCATATGTTCCTTATTCAAAATTTAAAGTAGGTGCTGCTCTATTAACAGAAGACGGCAAGGTTTATCATGGATGTAATATTGAAAATTCTAGTTACGGCCTTGCGAACTGTGCAGAACGAACAGCGATTTTTAAAGCAGTTTCAGAAGGAGTTAAAAGATTTGCAGCAATCGCTATCGTAGCTGATACTGTGGGTCCTTGTTCTCCATGTGGTGCTTGTCGACAAGTAATTTCCGAGTTTTGTGCACCTGACATGCCTGTCTACTTAACAAACTTAAAAGGCAATATACAACATACAACAGTAGGCGAACTTTTACCAGGCGCCTTTACACCGGAGGATTTAGATAATGCAGGAAAACATCAGTAACTATAAATCAGGATTTATTTCTATTATTGGTCGACCAAATGTTGGGAAATCAACATTTTTAAATAGAGTAATTGGCCAAAAGATCGCTATTATGTCAGATAAACCACAAACTACACGAAATAAAATTCAAGGTGTTTTAACACGAGAACAATCACAAATGGTATTTATTGATACTCCTGGAATTCATAAACCAAAGCATAAACTTGGCGAATTTATGATTAAAGTATCGAAAAATACGTTGCGAGAAGTCGATGTGATTATGTTTATGGTGAACGCTGAACAAGCGATTGGTAAGGGAGATGAATTTATTCTAGAACTTCTAGAAGGAACGAAAACTCCTGTCTTTCTGGTCATTAACAAAATCGATCAAATACATCCTGATGAATTAATTGGCATCATCGATTCTTATAAAGGAAAATTTGATTTTGCCGAGATTATTCCAATTTCAGCTCTAGAAGGAAATAATATTGAAAATCTATTAGCTACGATTGAAAATTATTTACCTGAAGGACCACAATATTATCCAGCTGACCAAATAACGGACCATCCAGAACGTTTTATCATTTCTGAATTGATTCGAGAAAAAGTTCTTCATTTAACTAGAGAAGAAATACCTCATTCAATTGCCGTTGTGATCGACAAAATTAAACGTGATGAAGAAAACGAAAATATGATTCGCGTTCAGGCAACAATCATGGTTGAGCGCGATTCTCAAAAAGGTATCGTAATCGGTAAACGTGGTGCTTTATTAAAAGAAGTTGGTACCCTAGCAAGAAAAGATATTGAAATGCTATTAGGTTCAAAAGTATTCTTAGAGTTATGGGTAAAAGTACAAAAAGACTGGCGTAATAAGATGACACATTTACGAGATTTTGGATACCGAGAAGACGAATACTAATGATAAAGAAAGAATACTTGCATATATGTAGGTATTCTTTTTTTGTGCCAAAACAAAAGTGATAATAGGATAAGTTTTCTATTGTATAATGATGAAAGGAAATAATGAAAAGGAAGTGCCGCCAAAATGTTAAACAAATGGGAAGGCATTGTTTTAAAGACCCGTCCTTATGGAGAATCCAATAAAATCGTAACAATTATGACTAGAGAAGCAGGCAAAGTGGCGGTTATGGCTCGTGGTGCAAAAAAACCAACGAGTAGGTTAGCAGGAGTGACACAAACTTTTATGCATGCAATGTTCATGGTGCAAAGAACTTCGGGTATGGGAACGCTTCAGCAAGGAGAACATATTAGCTCGATGCGAAATTTACAGACGGATATTATATCAACAGCATATGCTAGTTATATTGTAGAGCTCATAGATCGACTCGTTGAAGAAGGTAGACCTGAACCATTTGCCTATGATGTTTTATATCAAGCTCTACAAGCAATTGAAGAAGGATATGATCCAGAAGCAATCACCCTTTTTGTAGATTGGAAGTTATTACCGTTTACAGGAGTACAGCCAATTTTACATGCATGTGCAGCTTGTGGTGAAGTAGCAGGTGAATTTGCTTTCTCGTTTTCACAAGGAGGATTTTTATGTCACCGTTGTTTTCATGTCGACCCTTATATTATTCGACTATCTCCCAAGCAGTTAAAGTTAATTAGAATGTTTTATAGTGTACCTATTGAGCATGTAGGGAAGTTAGATTTAAAGCGAGAAACTAAACAATTTATTAAAAAAATCGTAACAACTATTTACGAAGAACAAACAGGCATGCGTTTAAAATCTCGTTCTTTCATTGAACAATTAGAAAGAACCCCACTGCTAACGCGTAAACAAAGTGAGGATAAAGAAAACTAAAGCATTTTTTTTATGATTTCTAACACATCCTCTTTAAGACATTGCCAAAACATTGGTTCCGTTTCCTTATAAAAGTTTTGTTCCTTAGTTTGTTTATAGTTGTTATATAAATAATGAATTGCATCGTGGTGGAAATGTAGACGATGATTCATTTGTTGAATATCGATACTTAGTTCCATGTAACCATCTACTAACATTTGTAATTGACTTATTTGTTTTTGTAATTGCGCATATACGTTTTGATGATATTGACCGGTATGGAAATCTGGATTTATTTGTTTACGATGATAGTTTAATAGATTTTTTAAATACTCTAAATTGGAATTCGCTGTAAATAATATATGGTGTTGGGATTGATGTTGAGGTAATTCTTTATTTAGTAATGTTAAGATAATTTCTAATAACTTATCTGCAGGAGTTTTTTCTAGAGAAGTAGCTTTTCGCTCTTGTTTAAATAGCGTTTGAATGAACATCAATCTTCACCTCTTTTTTGTTTACATTATAATCTAAATATTCTAACAAATCATGAATAAATTGAACTAAATGAACAAAATTAACTTTTTTGAAATAAAAAGGCACTGAACATACGGGTTTGTATGTTCAGTGCCTTCAATTTTACGCTTATTAGAATTGTAAATGTTTTTCAATATAAGCCTTTACTTCAGTGATAGGCATACGAGTTTGTTCCATTGAGTCGCGGTGACGTACAGTTACTTGGCCGTCTTCTTTCGAGTCAAAGTCATAAGTGATACAGAATGGTGTACCAATTTCGTCTTGACGGCGGTAACGTTTTCCGATTGATTGTGATTCATCATAATCAACTGGGAATGATTTACGTAACTCTGCCCAAACTTCAGCAGCTTCATCACCAAGTTTTTTCGATAAAGGAAGAACAGCCGCTTTAAACGGAGCTAATGCTGGGTGGAATCGAAGAACAGTACGAGAGTCGCCACCTTCTAATTCCTCTTCATCATAAGCATCACATAGGAATGCTAATGTAACACGGTCTGCCCCTAAAGATGGTTCAATACAATAAGGTACATAACGTTCATTTGATACAGGATCAATATAAGTGAAATCTTCACCTGAATGTTCCATATGTTGTTTTAAGTCATAGTCAGTGCGGTCAGCGATACCCCATAATTCACCCCAACCGAATGGGAAGCGGAATTCGATATCTGTTGTTGCATTTGAATAGTGTGAAAGTTCATCTTCTTCATGATCACGTAGACGAATACTATCTTCTTTCATACCTAAATTTAATAACCAGTTTTTACAGAATTCTTTCCAATATTCTTGCCATTGTAGATCTTCACCAGGTTTACAGAAGAACTCAAGTTCCATTTGCTCGAATTCACGAGTACGGAAAGTAAAGTTCCCTGGAGTAATTTCGTTACGGAAAGACTTACCGATTTGGGCAATACCAAATGGTGTACGTTTACGCATTGAGCGTTGTACATTTTTAAAGTTAACGAAGATACCTTGTGCTGTTTCCGGACGAAGGAAAATTTCGTTAGCAGAGCTTTCTGTTACACCTTGGAATGTTTTAAACATTAAATTGAACTGACGAATATCAGTAAAATCATTTTTACCACATTCTGGACAAGTAACAGATAGTTCTTCCATTTTCGCTTTCATTTGATCGAAGCTCATACCATCCACAATAATTTCTTTACCTGTTTTTTCTAATGATGCTTCTTCGATTAATTTATCTGCGCGGTGGCGAGCTTTACAAGATTTACAATCGATCATTGGGTCATTAAAGTTTCCAACATGGCCTGAAGCTACCCAAGTACGAGGGTTCATAAGAATTGCTGCATCAAGACCAACATTGTATTCAGATTCTTGAACGAATTTTTGCCACCAAGCTTTTTTTACATTGTTTTTTAATTCCACACCTAGCGGACCATAATCCCAAGTGTTTGCAAGACCACCGTAAATTTCAGAACCCGGGAATACAAAACCACGATGTTTTGCTAGGCTTACGATTGTTTCCATTGATTTTTGTGTCATAATAATTCCTCCATGTATTAATAATAAAAGCACCCGTCTCCGGGCGTTTGAATGCCCGGGGACGAGTGCTTACACCCGCGGTTCCACCCCGCTTGTCAAAACTGTTAGCAAGCGTTCGCACTCTGCGTCACTCGAATCATCCCAATCCTCACGAACTATAATGTTCGCTCCGGTTGTGCTGTTTCTCGTTCCTTGATTGACAAACGCTTTCAATCAGTTTTGATTCCTGAACAGCGTTTATCCAAATGCTAATCGATTACAAACAGTTTTAAACCTCTTTTATAAAAATTGGCTCAAGGGTGCCGTTTCGCTTTTCTTGTAGGCTTTCACCAGTTCCTACTCGCTTTTGTTGAAAAGGTACTTATATTTCCTCTCATTGCCTAATATTAAGTTCTATATGATATTTTATGTTAAGTATTGTAACTGTGTCAATATTGTAGCACCAACACTTTTTTTCGCAATATTACGCAGAATAGTATATAATAATTAGGTAATCAGTATAACACTATTTGAAGTGGGTGAGTCCAATAGAACTCAATAAACGGCAGGATACAATTCTGCAAATAGTTAAGGAGAACGGTCCAATAACGGGTGAGCAAATAGCTGAGCGCCTTAATTTGACTAGGGCAACGCTTAGACCAGATTTAGCTATTTTAACAATGGCTGGCTTTTTAGACGCAAGGCCCCGTGTCGGTTATTTTTACTCTGGTAAGAAAACGATGACTACGGTTACAGAGTCGATGATGAACTTAAAAGTAAAGGATTTTCAGTCATTACCAGTAGTTGTTTCTGAAAATATGACTGTGTACGATGCGATTGTACATATGTTTTTAGAAGATGTCGGTACTTTGTTTGTTGTAGATGAAAACACAATGTTACAGGGTGTATTGTCCAGAAAAGATTTATTAAGAACAAGTATAGGGAGCCAAGACTTAAATACAATACCGGTTCATATTATTATGACTAGAATGCCGAACATTGTTTATTGTAAAAAAACGGATTCATTAATTGTTGCTGCTAAAAAATTAATTGAACGACAAGTCGACTCCTTACCAGTAGTTCATGAGACTGATAAAGGTTTAGAAATTGTAGGCCGACTTACAAAAACCAATATAACGAAAGCATTTATTTCTTTAGCTGAAACCCATGACTTATAAGGAGTGCTAATTTGAAGAGTTTAAAAGTATTTGTTGTTTCGGATTCTGTAGGTGAAACAGGAGAGCATGTTGTAAAAGCTGTTGTAGCCCAATTTAGACCTAACTTTGAAGACACAGTAATTAGAAGATTTCCTCATATAGAAAACGAAGATCAGATTAAAAATATTGTCGAAATTGCTAAAGCTCAAGATGCACTAATTGTTTATACATTGGCTGAAGAAATAATGAGACAGAAAATGCATGGGCAATGTCAACAAAATAATATCCAATCAGTGGATTTATTAGGTCCAGTTATCCAAGTAGTTCAAGATAAAATTGGGGAACTACCATTAGAAGAAGCGGGACTTGTCCATAAGTTAGATGATGACTATTTTAGAAAAATCGAGGCAGTCGAGTTTGCCGTGAAATATGATGATGGACGTGATCCAAGGGGATTATTATTGGCAGATGTTGTTCTTGTAGGTGTTTCACGAACATCTAAAACTCCACTGTCCCAATATTTAGCACATAAACGATATAAAGTTGCAAATGTTCCACTCGTTCCAGAAATAAATCCACCCGAAGAACTTTTTTTAGTAGATCCTAAAAAATGTTTTGGGTTAGTGATTTCACCTGAAAAATTAAATATTATTCGAAAAGAGCGATTAATTGCACTAGGTTTAAATGATGATGCGATTTATGCTAAACAAGAACGGATTAAACAAGAAATAGCACATTTTAATAAAGTGGTAGAACGAATTGGTTGTGCAGTAATTGATGTAACGAATAAAGCGGTAGAAGAAACTGCAAACGATATTATTGAACGAATTGAACAAAATAAATGACAAAAACCACCTCTTATAACATAAGAGGGGTTTTTTGTTGTGAATTAACGTGTATTTATTAATTTTTTTCATAAAAAAGTGGAAAATATGCAGAAATTGTTTTATAATAAAAGAATTGTGGTAAAAATATTATTAAAAAATCATGATTTTTTAATTCGCTATTTTTTGTCGTAAAATAGAGGATTTTTAAAATTCATCGCGAATATTGTTATTAGCAAATGAAGTTGGTGGTTAAAGTGAACGGGAAAATACCTGAGGAAATGATAGAACAAATTCGTTCTCAAGTTGATATAGTGGATGTAATTAGTGATTACATGCAGTTAACAAAAAGAGGACGTAACTGGTTTGGATTATGCCCATTTCACGGAGAAAATACACCTTCATTTTCTGTGTCTCAAGATAAACAAATTTTCCATTGCTTTGGATGTAGCGCGGGTGGAAATGCTATCACTTTTGTTATGGATATTGAGAACATTCCGTTTCCAAATGCCGTTGCAAAACTAGGGGAACGTGTCGGTATTCATTTAGACATCCAATACGATAGTATGAACAAAGATAGCCAAAGTTATTCAAAAAAAGAAGAAAAAATGATTGAGGCACATGAATTTGCTGCGCAATTTTATCATCATTTGTTGATGAATACGGAAGACGGTGAAAAAGCGCTAAATTATCTCCTAAAAAGAGGATTTACTAAGGAACTTATCGAAACGAATGGTATAGGTTGGTCAATGCCATCGTGGGATACATTGTCAGTTTTGTTAAAAAGAAATGGCTATGACTTAGAAGAAATGGCTGAGTGCGGACTCATCATACAGAAGGAAAGTGACCATACTTACTTTGATCGATTTAGAAACCGAGTCATGTTTCCTATTCGGGATGAAAATGGAAAGGTAATTGCATTTTCTGGGCGAATAATTGATTCTTCAGATGATGCGAAGTATTTAAATAGTCCCGAGTCACCAATTTTTCATAAAAGCCAAGTTCTTTTTAATTTGGATAAGGCAAGAACTTATATTCGTAAAAAGCGTCAAACTATCTTGATGGAAGGTTTTATGGACGTACTGGCAGCAAATCAAGCTGGTGTATACAATGCTGTAGCAACAATGGGTACATCGTTAACCGGGCAACATATCACAAAGTTGAAACGCTTAAGTGAGCAAATTATTATTTGTTATGACGGTGATAATGCAGGTTGGGATGCTGCAAAAAGAGCTGCAGAGATGCTATATACGGAAAACTTTAAAGTAGAAGTCGCTGTATTACCACAAGAATTAGATCCAGACGAATATATCCGAAAATTTGGATCAGAATCTTTTGAAAAACAAATTTTAGAAAAACCTCATGCATATATTTCTTTTATGATGATGCATGCAAGGCGAAATAAAAATTTTCAGTTTGAAAATGATGTTCTTCAATATATTCAGGAAGTGTTAGAGCAACTTGTAGGGAGATCTTCTCCAATTGAACGTGATTTGTATATAAAACAGCTATCAAGTGAAACTAATATATCCGAAGAAGCAATTAAAGCACAATTTCGAAAATTTACAGCTGATAATGAGAAAAATTTTAAACGAGCTGAACAAAGAAATCAAACAAAACCATTTGAAATACAGCAGAAAAAAACCCTATCAGCCACAGATCGAGCTGAACGATTATTATTGTCTCATATGTTAAGTAATTATGAAGTTGTAGATAAAATCTTAAAAAGTGAAGACCCGCAGCCCTTTGCAAAGGATGATTATGCGGCAGTATTTGTACGACTAATTGGATTTTATGAAGAACATTCATCAGCAGATTATCAAAGGTTTTTGGAAATTATCGAAGACCCTGCTTTAAGGAAAATTGCGATGGAAGCAGCACTAGTTGAAAGAGATCCTGAACATGCTGAAGCTGAAATTGCAGACTGTCTAAAACAATTAAAAAAACATAAAATTGAAATGCAAATTAAAAAATTACTTCATGAATCCCAAGAAGCGGAAAAATTACACGAGCATAGACGCGCTCTTGAAATCGCAATGCAAATTATTCAATTAAAGAAATCATTATCGGCAATTTAAACCGATTCGTTTTGTTTAAGGAGGAAGGTTTATGGCGGACAAGTCAGAACAATCAAAAGAAGTTGTGAATGGACTTACAGTTGAAGAAGTAAAAACAATTCTTCAAGAAAAAGCAAAAATGAATAATGAAATTTCAATGAAGGAAATTTCAAATAATCTTGCACAATATGAGTTGGAGAATGAGGAGATTTTCCACTTTGCTGAAGACATAGAGAAAAGCTATGGTATTCAAGTTGAAGGAAAAGAAGAATTTGAAGATGAAGTGCTTGCAAAACACGAAGAAAGTGAAGAAGCATTTGATTTAAATGACTTAAGTGTTCCTCCTGGTGTTAAAATTAATGACCCGGTTCGTATGTACCTAAAAGAGATAGGTCGAGTTGATTTATTATCTGCAGAAGAAGAAATTAGTCTTGCAGAACGTATTGAAAATGGCGATGAAGAGGCGCGTAAACGTTTAGCTGAAGCGAACTTACGTTTAGTTGTATCGATTGCGAAACGTTATGTTGGTAGAGGGATGTTGTTCCTTGATTTAATTCAAGAAGGTAATATGGGGCTTATTAAAGCTGTTGAGAAATTTGACTATCGAAAAGGATTTAAATTTTCTACGTATGCGACATGGTGGATTCGTCAAGCAATTACTCGTGCAATCGCTGACCAAGCCCGTACAATACGTATCCCTGTGCACATGGTTGAAACAATCAATAAATTAATCCGTGTGCAACGTCAATTACTTCAAGATTTAGGGCGCGAACCAACTCCTGAAGAAATTGGAGAAGAAATGGATTTAACTCCTGAAAAAGTTCGTGAAATCTTAAAAATTGCTCAAGAACCTGTTTCACTTGAAACGCCAATTGGGGAAGAAGACGATTCACATTTAGGAGACTTCATTGAAGACCACGAAGCACAATCACCTTCTGATCATGCTGCTTATGAGTTACTAAAAGAGCAATTAGAAGATGTGCTAGATACTTTAACGGATCGAGAAGAAAATGTACTTCGCCTTCGATTTGGTTTAGATGATGGTCGTACTCGTACATTAGAAGAGGTAGGAAAAGTCTTCGGTGTAACGCGTGAACGTATTCGCCAAATTGAAGCGAAAGCATTAAGAAAACTTCGTCATCCATCTAGAAGTAAACGTCTAAAAGATTTCTTAGAATAATATTGAGAAGGCATCCAAAATTTTGGATGCCTTTCTTTTTTACATTTATAGTGAAAATGGTAATAGGAAATGTTGCTGTAAAATTTTCCAGACCACGACTTTATATGCATGTGTAGATGGAAAATTTAAGATAAAATAATTAATATACATAATTAAACATATTTGGAGAAAAAGATTATGCCAAATAATAGAAAAAAAATTATTCTAAATGAAGTGCTTTTTTGGAAACAAAATAAACTGTTACCTGAGCACTATTGTGATTTTCTCATGACTCTCTACTCAGAAGGGAATGAGGTTGAAACTGAAGAGGAAATTAGCCATAAAAAGGCAGTAAAAGCTAAGGAGAAACGCAAACATATTACACTAAGTATTTCCTTGTCTACTATCGCGTTGGTACTTATTGCTCTCGTATTGTTCATTACGAGTTATGTTTGGATAATTATCTTATTAACTGGAGTTGCTGCATGTGCATTCATCATTAGTGCATATCTCCTAGCAAAGAAAAATGCTCTTATTACGCCCATCTTGCAAGTAATAGCCGCATTGCTCATTTTAGCTCTCTCTGTAAAGGTAAGTCTTACATATTTTACGGATCAATTAGTCATTCTGTATATACTACTTATTGTGAATTGTGTAATGTGGCTTGTTTCAGGTATTAAATTAAAATTGATGTATTTTACACTATCTGGTGTTTTAGGACTAGTCATTTTAATTGGATATCAAATTTATATACTTGTTTAAATTCAAACTTCTTAAATTCCCCAAATGTTAAGCTAATTTTTCGATAGTTGAAAGAATATATCTATTATGATATTGAAAAATTTCCTTAACTAGGGGTGACTTATATTGAATTTCGACCTGACAGAAGAACAAACGATGTTATATAAAATGATTCGAGATTTTGCAGATCAAGTCGTTGCTCCAGGCGCGGCAGAAAGGGATCGCACAAAAACATTTCCAATAGATGTTTTTAAACAGTTAGCTGAAATGGGGATTATGGGTCTACCATTTCCTGAGGAATTTGGTGGAGCAGGGGCAGACACTATTAGTTTTGCCATTGTTACGGAGCAGTTAAGCCGCGCTTGTGCTTCAACAGGAATCACTTATTCGGCACATATATCACTAGGTGGTGCACCTATATCCCTTTTCGGTACAAAAGAACAAAAAGAAAAATATTTAGTGCCAATTTGTACAGGAGAATCCTTTGGTGCTTTTGGATTAACAGAACCTAATGCAGGGTCAGATGCAGGGGGAACAGAGACAAAAGCAGAAGATAAGGGTGATTACTATCTCATTAATGGATCGAAAGTTTTTATTACGAATGCGAGTTTTGCAAAGCATGTTGCGATTACAGCCATTACCGGCATGAATAATGGAAAAAAAGAAATCAGTGCAATTATTGTACCAACCGATGCTGAAGGATTCACAATTAAAAGTGACTATGAAAAAATGGGTCTTAATGCTTCAAATACAACTGAATTAGTATTTGAAAATGTGAAAGTTCCAAAAGAAAACCTTTTGGGAAAAAGAGGCGATGGATTTAAACAGTTTTTAATAACGTTAGATGGGGGAAGAATAGGGATTGCTGCAATGGCTGTAGGAATAGCACAAGCGGCTTTTGATAAGGCAATTAGCTATTCTAAGCAGAGAAAACAATTTGGAAAAACATTAGCAGATTTCCAAGCCACACAATTTAAATTAGCTGATATGGCAGTGAAAATTGAGCTAGCTCGCAATATGATGTATAAAGCAGCGTGGTTAAAAGATCAAGGTAGACCATTTAGTAAAGAAGCATCCATGGCCAAATACTATGCATCAGAAATTGCGATGGAAGTTTGTGACGAAGCTATTCAAATTCATGGTGGTTATGGGTATATTAAAGAGTATGAAGTGGAAAGATATTTAAGGGACGCTAAATTAACAGAGATTGGTGAAGGCACTTCAGAGGTCCAAAAGTTGGTAATAGCTAGACAAATTTTACAACTTTGACTTTTAATTGTCGAATTTGTGTCAAACCCTGTAAAAGTTGTCGTTTAGGTCTTTTCGTTTTTGGAAATATGCAGTACAATAATGATTGTTGACTAGATTCTATATTAATAGATGTAGAAAAATTGATAATAAAAGGGAGGGTAACCAATGAAAAACAATCCAATTATTCCTTATATTCTAATCATGGTATTCGGTATCGGACTTATCTTCTTCATGTCATTAGAAGGTGTAGGGAACAAAGAAGAAATCGCTGGTGGACACGAAGGAACTGAAGAAGGCGGCGAAACAGCTGGTGGTGCTGATGGTGAAGCATTAGTAAGCGCTTGTATCGGATGTCACGGTGGTGACTTAACTGGTGGTACGGGGCCAAGCCTTGTTGGTTTAGAAGCTGATCATATCGTTGACGTATTAACAAACGGTATTGAAGGTACTCCAATGACTCCAGGTCTAAAAACTCCAGACGAAGCACAAGCAATCGCTGAGTACATTTCTTCATTAGAATAATAATTTTTTCGCAAAGGGCTGTTTAGTAAGTAAACTTTACTGAACAGCCTTCTTCTCATATAGTAAAAATTTATATAATAGCTTTGCTCCTGTGGTAGTCGAACTAAATTTCGACTATCCTCGTCGCAAAGGGAGTGTCTTAAACAAGATATCAGACACTCCCTTTGTTTTTTTATATAATAGAGTGGCAAATATAGAAAAAGGCGGTAAGTTATGAACGCACAAAAATTATCAAAACGATTAGAAACTGTAGCTTCTTTCGTACCAACTGGCGCAGTTGTTGCAGATATCGGGAGTGACCATGCATATTTACCATGTTACTTAGTTCATCAAAATATCGTGAATAAAGCTGTTGCTGGTGAAGTAGTAAAAGGTCCTTATGAATCGGCTTTAAGACAAGTTAAACTTGAAGGATTAGAAGATAAAGTTATTGTTCGTTTAGCAGACGGTCTACAAGCGATAGAAGACAATGATCAAGTTGATACCATTACAATTGCAGGTATGGGTGGTCCATTAATCGTATCGATTTTAGAGAAAAATCCAGGAGCATTAACATCGGTGACACGCCTCATTCTACAGCCGAATATTCATGCAAAAGTAATTAGAGAATGGGCATTGCGTAATGAGTGGGCAATATTAGATGAAGTGATTTTGGAAGAAGATGAGAAAATTTATGAAGTGTTAGTATTGCAACGGGGCAAAATGAAATTAAATGAAGAGCAAATTATTTTAGGCCCCCATTTAGTGGCTCAAAAATCTAATACTTTCATGAAAAAATGGACAAGAGAAATCGACAATTGGAAACGTGTACTACAGTCCATTGAACAAGCAGAGCAAACACCAGAAATCGTCCAAAAAAAGAAAGAGCTTGTACATTTAATAAGTCTTGTTGAGGAGGCTATTAAGTAATGAAGAATCCAAATGGAAATGAGATAATCCAGCTATTTGAAAGTTGGTCTCCAAAAAAGATTGCGTGTATGGAGAATGATCCAATTGGCCTTGCTATTGGTACTTTAAATAAAGAAATTACAAAAGTACTTGTAACTCTTGATGTCAATGAACAAGTGGCGGATGAAGCGATTAACAAGGGATGTCAATTAATCATTGCCCATCATCCACCAATCTTCCGTAAACTCTCTAATTTACGTACTGACACACCGGCTGGTAAGTTATACGAGAAATTAATTAAAAACGATATTGCGGTGTATGCTGCACATACGAACTTAGACGTTGCAGAAGGTGGAGTAAATGACTTATTAGCAGACGCTTTAAAACTTGAAAATCGAGAAATTTTAGAGAAAACGTATAATGAGTATTTAATGAAGCTTGCTGTTTTCGTTCCTGATGACTATGCGGATAAGGTTCGTGTTGCACTTTCAAAAGCTGGAGCAGGGAAAATTGGCAATTATGATTCATGTAGTTTCTCAACGAACGGACAAGGTCGTTTTAGAGCATTGGAAGGAGCAAATCCATTTATTGGGGATATAGGTGAAATGGAAAAAACTGATGAAGAAAAAATTGAAGTCGTATTCCCACATTCTATTAAAAATAAAGTGTTAAAAGCTTTATTAAATGCACATCCATATGAAGAACCTGCTTACGACATTTACACGTTAGCCGTTGAGACGAACATAATGGGCTTAGGTCGAATTGGAACCTTACAACAACCAATGACTTTACGTGAGTTTGCTGAGCATGTAAAAAAGAGTTTAAATGTGCCATGTGTACGTGTCGTAGGTAATACAGATGAGATCGTTTCCAAAGTAGCTGTTGTTGGAGGAGACGGAAATAAATATATCCATTCTGCTAAACGTGCGGGAGCAGATGTGTTTGTAACAGGAGATATGTATTTCCACGTCGCGCAAGATGCACAAAGTATTGGATTAAATATTGTCGACCCAGGTCATCATGTGGAAAAGGTTATGATTAAAGGTGTGGCTGAAAAGATGGAGCAGTTATGCATCGAAAAGAAATTGGCAGTACAATTTATCCAATCTGAAATTAATACAGAGCCGTTTATATTTTTATAGGTGATTATAGGAAGTGTAAAAGTGAGTAATAACGGAAAAGTGTGGGTTATGATTGGTGTTTTAATGGTGATAATCGGAGTTGTATTTCAAATTATCTTCTCGATTGTGTCAGAAAAACAAATCAATCAACTCGTAACAAATTGTGAAAATGATGGGGGAGAAGCTATTGTTGAAAAAGGTGGCTTCATCATTACAACATCATATGAATTTAAATGTAATAAATAAATTTAAGGGCTGTGCACAAAGCACAGCCCTATTAATATTCTTTTCGTTTGATTAATGAGCACGCTCAGCTTTTAATGCTTCGTATTGAGCTTGATCGAATTCTTTTTCAGATTTTGATATTACAACTGTAGCAAGACCATTTCCGATTAAGTTTGTTACAGCACGAGCCTCAGACATGAAGCGGTCAACCCCAATTAATAATGCGATACCTTCAACAGGAATCATAGGGAAGGCAGCTAAAGTTGCAGCTAACGTAATGAAACCTGAACCTGTTACCCCTGCAGCCCCTTTAGAAGTAATCATTAAGATTCCTAGAAGCGTTAAAATTTGAATCCAAGTTAAATCAACACCGTATGCTTGTGCAATGAAAAGAGCTGCCATTGATAAATAGATTGCTGTACCATCAAGGTTGAATGAATACCCAGTTGGAACCACTAAACCAACCGTTTGTTTAGAACATCCGAAACGTTCTAATTTACGCATTAAAGATGGTAATGCAGATTCAGAAGAAGAAGTACCAACTACTAAAAAGATTTCTTCTTTTATATAAGAGATAAATTTAAAGATATTTACACGATAATAAGCAGCGATTGAACCTAAGACAAATACGATAAATAAGAACATAGTAATGTATACAGCACCCATTAATTGACCAAGGTTACCTAAAGTGCTCAAACCAAAGTTTCCAATTGTGTAAGCCATCGCACCAAAGGCACCAATTGGAGAGAATTTCATAACCATTCCTACAATTCTGAAAAAGATTTCAGAAACTTGTTCAAAGAAAGAAATGACTGGTCTAGATTTTTCACCAAGTGCTGCTGCAGCCATACCAAATAATACCGCTGCAAATAAAGTTGGTAATAATTCACCATTTGCAAGAGCACCTACAAAGTTATCAGGAATAATACTTCCTATGAATGCTCCAATACCGTGTTCCGTTTCAGAAGCAGCAGTTGTATATTTAGATACATCTGCGTCACCTGCTGCTGATGTATCGATACCATCACCTGCATTTACTATTAGAGCTACCCCAATACCAATTGCTAATGCGATTGTTGATACAATCTCGAAGTATAATAATGCTTTACCACCAATTTTACCGACTTTTTTCATATCTCCCATACCGCCAATACCGATTACGACTGTTAAGAAGATAATAGGAGCAATTAACATTTTAATTAATTTAATAAATAGATCTGCTAAAACTTTTAAACCTGCTCCAAATTCTGGCCAAATAGCCCCAACAATAATACCTAAAACAATTGCGAAAATAACTTGGAAAGTTAGATTTTTTACTAGTTTCATATTCTCACATCCTCCATTTATTTAAAGTAAGCAATTTATGATATCGCTTTCACTTGAAAACTATCATAACGGAAAATTTTCTGAAATTGCTGTTTAGTTTTTAAAGAATATATCGTTCATTTTGTTCATTTTCTTGTGATTTATATTGAAAATCCAATAATACCAACGTTTAACCTGTTATATTACTGTTCTATTATTAGGTTAAGTTGTTGTAGTACAAAATTAAAAAGAGCTACCTATTTTCATAGATAACTCTTTTTTGTTCGTTTTGTTCATTATTTGATAATTTGTTCTTTTTTTAGTTCCTCTAAAAATTCATTTAAATAGTTTTCATTATACTGTTTTCTATAAACTTCGTATATTGGTTGAATCTTCGCTTTCCATTGCTTTCTATCTGAATCTTGTAATTTGTAAATTTTAACATCCTTCATTTGCATTAAACTGTTTAATTCTTTTTCATTCATCTGTTGAGCTTGCTCAAATTGCCAATCTTGAATTTCTTCTAAAGACTGTAGAATAATCGCTTTAATATCTTCATCTAAATTATTCCAAAAATCTTCATTCATCATTACAGCATAGCAAAGTATTCCATGATTTGAGAGGGTAATATGGTTTTCCATCGTATAAAAACGTTTTGAATAAATATTTGAGATTGTATTTTCTTGGGCATCAACTTGCTTGTTTTGTAGATCATAATAAACATTACCAAAGGAAGTTGGAATTGGTTCTGCTCCTAGAAGTAGAAATTGCTGTTTCAAAATATTACTCGGCATCATACGAACTCTTTTTTCATAAAAATCCTCAACTTTGAAAATTGGGGAAGTCGAAGCAATTTGTTTAAAACCATTATTCCAAAATGTCAGACCTTTAATATTAATGCTGTTTAGTTCTTGTAATAATTTTTTGCTTAATGGACCGGTTAAGACAGTTTTTAATTCTTCATTATTATCAATAATAAAAGGTAAATCAAGAACTTGCCAATTAGGTAGTAAATCGGTCATTTTAGAGAAAGTTGGGGCAATCATTTGAATTTCATTTTCTCGAAGGGCTTCGATTTCCGTTTCATCATTGTAAAGCATTCCGTTTGGATAAATTTTAACAATTACACGGCCTTCGCTCTTTTCTTCAACCAACTGAGCAAATTTTTCAGCAGCCATCCCTTTTGGCGTATTTTCTGCCACAACATGACTAAAGTTAATAATAATTTGGTCATCTAAACCATGCTGTTCGTCATCATAGGGTAAAGTATTATATGAGAAAATATTTTGACGATATCCAAATAATGCGATTAATATTAGGATGATAATAACGGAACCAGATAAAAAATATTTCATAACATATTCACCATTTTATTTTTATTTTTTATTATAAACAAAAAATGATAATAGACACAGATTTTATAAAGGAGGGGTTACATGTACAAACGAAAATTATCTATGAATGGGAAAATTATGTTGTTAACGTTTTTCATTATTGCCTTATCCTTTATAATAGCTGGAACATTTGTTATTGGCAGTGTATTAAAAAAACAAGAGGAAAATATAGGTTATGAAGCAATGTTAGTTGCTCGTACAGTTGCTAACTTACCAGAAGTGAGGAGTGGTTTAGGAAATGACGACTTTACAATTGGATCAACAAAAATTAATGAAATCGTTGAAGAAATACGTTTTATTAATCGAGCAGATTACATTGTTATAATGAATATGGAACGGAAAAAATTTTCACATCCATCCAAAAAGGAAATAGGAAAAATAAGCAAATCATCTGATTTGGATGCTGCATTTGCAGAACATTATTACATATCAAAAGCTAAAGGGGATAAAGGAACAACAATACGGGCTTTTGTACCAATAATGGATGAAAAGAATGTTCAAATTGGTGTCGCATTAGTAGGGTTTAAATTACCATCTTTTACAAAATTTATTTTGCAATTTCAAAAGGAACTATTAATTACAATTGCATTGACGATTGTATTTAGTATTTGGGGAGCCCTGACGTTAGGTAGACATATAAAAAAACAAATGTTTGGCCTAGAACCAGAAGAAATCTCGAGACTTTATGTAGAAAGATCAGAAACCTTCAATGCAATGCATGATGGTATTATTGCAGTTGATAAAGATTTAATTATTACCGTTTTTAATCAAAAAGCGAGCGAAATTTTAGGTGTATCTGGAAATCCGTCTGAAAAGATTGGTAGAAATATTTATGAGGTTTTACCAGATACAAGATTACCTGAAATCTTCTTTTCAGGAAAACCTGTTTTTGACCAAGAAATCCTCGTTAATGAACACAGCATTTTAAGTAATCGTGTTCCGATTCTAGTAAATGGTGAGAAAGTGGGAGCAGTAGCTGTTTTCAAGGATTTAACTACAGTTAAACAACTTGCCGAGGAATTAACGGGTGTAAAAGCATTTGTACAAGCTTTGCGAGTTCAAACACATGAATACAAGAACAAACTACATACCATTGCAGGATTACTTCATCTTGGACATACAAAACAAGCATTAGAATACCTATCCCAAGTAAAAGAGGAACATGATAACGTTACAAAATTTTTAAATGAACGAATTTATAACGAAAATATTTCGGGATTATTATTAAGTAAAATTAGTAGAGGGAAAGAACTAGGGATAACGGTAAATATCGATAAAGAAAGCAGATTTACTAAGTTCCCAGAAAAACTAGACCACCACGATTTTGTTATACTTTTTGGGAATCTTATAGAGAATGCCTTCGATTCCTTAGTTCAGGTTGATAAAGAGGATAAGGAAATAACTATCTCTATCGATGATAACGATGGGGTATTAGCGATTTTAGTAAGTGATAATGGTACAGGAATGTCTGATGATGTAAAAGAAAAAATATTTGAGAAATGGTTCTCAACAAAATCGAAAGAAAATCGAGGAATTGGTTTATTCTTAGTAAATGAAATTGTAAATAAAGGGAACGGAACAATAGAAGTCATTAGTGAATTAAACAAGGGGACAACATTTTTAATTACATTTGAATTATAGAGAGGAGGGGACGTCATGATAAAAGTTTTATTAGTTGAAGACGATCCTATGGTGAGAGAAGTGAATCGACAGTTTATTGAACGAGTTGAAGATTTTCAAGTGATTGCAATGGGTAATAATGGCGTTGATGGATATAACAAAATTATTGAGTTAAAACCAGATCTAGTCATAATGGATATTTTTATGCCGGAACAAGATGGATTAGTAACTCTACGTAAAATACGAACAAATAACTTACCTGTCGATGTCATCACAGTAACTGCAGCTAATGATATGCAAACAATTCATCAGATTTTACATTTAGGTGTGTATGATTACATAATGAAGCCTTTCACTTTTGAAAGAATGCAACAGACACTTTTAAACTATAAAAATTTTAAACGACTAGCAAATGGTGCACAGGATGTAACTCAAAAAGAATTAGATGAGATGATTCATCCTTATCGTGAAGTAGAAGAAAACAACGAAAATGATATAAATATAAGAATGGAATTACCAAAGGGTTTTAACCGTTCTACACTAAATAAAGTTTTAACTTATATCAAAGATTCAAAAGAAGGAGCATCTGCCGATGATGTTGCGGCTGCAATTGGCGTTGCGCGGGTAACTGCAAGAAGATATTTAGATTTCCTTGAAAAACAGAATTTTATTAAAGTTGATGTTCATTATGGCGGTGTTGGACGTCCAATAAATCATTATTTTGTTTAAATATGTTTTCTAACATTTACACCTGTATAAAGCGGGTGTATTTTTTATTTTTTAGAAACAAATTCTTCATAATAAGTTGCGCAGAACGATTCGTACATTTATTAGCCTATTTGCATATGATAGATTTTAGAACAACCTACGTTTAAGTTGCAAGAAAGGAGATTAGTATGCGTCCATCCAGTTTTAATAATATACCGCGTGGTCAAAATTTCCCTCCATTCCCTAGAAACGTACCAGGACCTATGCCACGTGGTCCGATGCCAAACTTTGGGTATCGACCACCAGGAGCTTTTCAACCAGGAATGATGCCGCCACCAGGATTTCAACCTAGACCTCAACCTGGTTTTCAGCAAGCATTACAACAAGGACTACAGCAAGCACCTACCCAAACTCCGAAATTGGACTCATTTATGAATACAGCGAATAAATGGTTAGCTACAGCACAAAGCTTTCAACCTCTAATACAACAAGCTACACCGATGCTTCAAAATTTACCGGCTTTGTGGAAATTATACAAAGGATTTCAATCTTCACCCAAAAATGAGGAACAAGAATTTGTTGATGATGAACTAGATGATGAATATTATGATGAAGAATTCGAAGATGAACCAATCGTTGAACCTGAAAGACCAAAAAGAAGACGAGAAAAATCTGCTAGAAGGGTGCGTTCTGAACAACGTGCTGAACAAATAGAACAAAAACCTAGGTCAAAATCAAGGCCAAAACCAAAGCCAATCACTTCCCAACCATCCATGCCACGAATATTCCAACCTCCTTACCATTTTGATTAGAAAAGTAGAATGATGTTTTGTATTAAACGTGTCACTCCGTTATAATATGTCTATGTAACAACAAAAGGAGTTGGCATGATGCAAGTCATTAAAATAAATCCACGAGGCTACTGCTATGGTGTTGTCGATGCCATGGTCATTGCACGGAATGCCTCATTAGATAAAACATTACCAAGACCAATCTATATATTAGGTATGATCGTTCATAATAAACATGTAACCGATGCTTTTGAAAAAGAAGGTATTATTACATTAGATGGTGAGAATCGCAGAGAAATTATTGAACAAGTTGAACAGGGGACGGTTATTTTTACGGCTCACGGTGTTTCTCCAGAAATTCGAGAAATTGCTAAAAAGAAAGGTCTTGTTGCAATTGACGCAACTTGTCCTGACGTAACGGTAACCCACGACTTGATTAGTGAAAAGTCTGCAAAAGGCTATGATATTATCTACATTGGTAAAAAAGGGCATCCTGAACCTGAAGGAGCTATCGGAGTTGCACCTGACCATGTTCACTTAGTTCAAAATGCAGATGACGTTAATAAGCTAGATTTAAAGAATGATAAATTATTAGTTACAAATCAAACAACGATGAGTCAATGGGATGTAAAACATCTAATGGATATGCTAAAAGAGAAATTCACACACATTGAAGTTCATGAAGAAATCTGCCAAGCAACACAAGTACGTCAAGAAGCCGTTGCCGAACAAGCTGGTAAAGCGGATTTATTGATTGTAGTAGGCGACCCACGCTCTAACAATTCAAATCGATTAACACAAGTATCAGAGGAGATTGCAGGTACGCCATCATATCGAATTGCTGATATTTCCGAGCTGAAAATTGAATGGTTAAAAGGAATAAATACAATTGCTGTTACGGCTGGTGCTTCTACGCCAACACCAATTGTGAAGGAAGTCATTACGTTTTTAGAAAAATTTAATCCTGAAGATCCTGCTACCCATGAAATTAATCGTACCGTTACATTAGATAAGATTTTACCAAAAATTAAAGAGCCAAAACCTGTTGAAAAAATATTACCAAACTAAAAACTGTTAAACGACCAGGATAGATTTTATCCTGGTTTTTTACTTTGTTGGGTTAAATAAAAATTTTTAAATTGTAAATGCATCGTTTTGTGAATTTTCTAAAACCCTTGATATAGGTGGAGTTATACAGGTGTTTTGTTGTGCTTTATATTTCCATAATGGTACAATATGAAACATATTAGGAGGTACGAAAAATGTCGAAGTATTCGGATTATGATTTTAAGCCATTTTTGAGAGAAGCAATTGAGAAACTTGGCTTTATAGAACCAACACCAATTCAAAAGGAAATGATTCCATTAATTTTGAAGGGTAAAAGTGCGATTGGACAAGCACATACGGGCACAGGAAAAACACATAGTTTTTTATTACCAATTGTGCAAAGAATCGTAGAAGAAAAACAAGAAGTGCAAGCAGTAATCACGTCACCAACTCGTGAATTAGCGCAACAAATTTTTGATGCGTTAAATCAACTTATTGAAGAAACTTCTATTCAAGCTAAATTATTTATTGGTGGTACAGATAAACAACGTGCAATTGACAAGTTAAAAACGCAACCACAAATTGTAGTTGGTACGCCAGGACGAATTCGTGATTTAGTGAAAGAAGGCGCATTATTAGTTCACACTGCTTCCATTTTAGTAGTTGATGAAGCTGATTTAGCTTTTGATATGGGATTTATTGAAGATATTGATGGATTTGCATCGGTTATGCCAGAAACATTAGAAATGTACGTGTTCTCGGCAACAATTCCAGTTAAATTACAACCATTCTTAAAAAAATATATGGAATCACCAATCCATATTCAAATGAACGATAAACGACCTGTAGCAGAAAACATTGAGTTTGTATTAGTACCAGTACGTTCAAAATCACGTAATAAACGATTACTTGATGTAATTGAAGGGATTAATCCATACTTAGCTGTTATTTTCTGTAACACGAGAAAAAATGCAGAGTCTGTTGCAGCATATTTAGCAGAACAAGGTATTCGTGCAGGACAAATTCATGGCGACTTAAGCCCACGTGATCGTAAAAAAATGATGAAACAAATTCGTGATTTAGAATTCCAATATATTGTTGCGACAGATTTAGCTGCACGTGGAATTGATATTCAAGGAATTTCTCATGTCATTAACTATGAAATACCAGAAGACCTGGAATTTTTCGTTCACCGTGTAGGACGTACTGCCCGTGCAGGAAATAAAGGTGTAGCAATAACATTATTTGAACCAGAAGACGAAGATGCAATTGTTCGTATTGAAAAAATGGGCATTCCTTTTGAACAAAAAGATGTAAAAAAAGGTGAATGGATTGAACTAAAAGAACGTCATGCGCGTAAAAATCGAGTAAAACATGAAAATGAAATTGATAAAATCGCTAAAATCCGAGTTCATAAACCTAAAAAAGTTAAACCAGGCTATAAACGTGCAATGAAATGGGAAATGGAAAAAATTAAGAAGAAAGAACGTAAAAAACGTAATCGTATGAAGTAATAGGAGGAAATGAGAATGTTGATTGGTTCACACGTTTCGATGAGTGGGAAAGATATGCTTCTTGGATCAAGTAAAGAAGCTGCTTCTTACGGTGCATCTACTTTTATGATCTATACTGGTGCACCTCAAAACACTCGCCGTAAACCAATAGAAGAATTAAACATAGAAGCTGGCCTTACTCATATGAAAGAAAATGGCTTATCAAATATTGTTGTTCATGCACCTTATATTATCAATATTGCAAATACAACAAAACCAGAAACTTTCGCATTAGGTGTAGATTTTTTACAGAAAGAAATCGAACGTACAGCCGCAATCGGTGCAACTCAAATCGTTCTACATCCAGGTGCACATGTTGGCGCAGGAGTGGAAGCAGGAATTGCCAAAATTATTGAAGGATTGAATGAAGTGTTAGCAACAGAACACCCAGTACAAATTGCTTTAGAAACGATGGCAGGAAAAGGCTCTGAAATAGGGAGAACTTTTGAAGAACTTGCTCAAATTATAGACGGTGTTACACATAATGAACGTCTTTCTGTTTGTTTTGATACATGTCATACCCACGATGCTGGCTATGATATTGTGAACGATTTTGATGGTGTATTAGAGCAATTCGATAAAATTATTGGATTAGACCGAATAAAAGTGGTTCACGTAAACGATAGTAAAAACGTTTGTGGGGCAGGAAAAGATCGACATGAAAATATCGGCTTTGGTCATATCGGATTTGAAGCTCTACACAATATTGTTCACCACGAAGTGTTTAAAGATATACCAAAAATTTTAGAAACACCATGGGTTGGATCGGATGCAAAAAATAAAAAAGCACCATATAAATACGAAATCGAAATGCTACGAACTGGAAATTATAAACCAGAAGAAATTGAAAGCTTAAATGATTAATAAAAAATGCACTGAGCACAATAAGCTTAGTGCATTTTTTTATTGTAGGAGGTATAGATGAAAAAGAGCATTATAATACTTTGCTTATTACTTCTTTTGACCGTACCTAGTAACATTACTCTTGCAAAATTAAACTTGGAACCTGTTGTTCAAAATCAATTAGGCAATAGCGATATTAGTGTTTCAGTTCGGGATGTAGTAACTGGTGAAATTCTATATGAAAAAAATGGAGAAGTAGCGATGAAACCTGCATCCACATTAAAGTTGCTTACTGCAGCAGCAGCCTTAGATATTCTCGGTTCAAATTATCGTTTTCACACGAAACTTTATATTGATGGAGAAATGAAAGGTAAGATGTTAGAAGGGGATATTTACATTAAAGGTGAAGGGGATCCAACCTTACAAAAACACAACTTCGAAGCCTTTGCAGACGCATTAAAACATTATGGAATTGAAAGTGTAACAGGAAATCTTTATGGCGATGACACAGTTTTTTCGGGTTCACAATTAACGCCTGGTGTTGCAACTTCAGATGAAAGCTATTATTATGCAGCGCGGACAACTGCGTTAACGATGTCACCGGATAATGATTTTGATGCTGGATCAATTATTATTCATGTGACACCTTCTGCAATTGGAAAAGCGCCCATTATACAAGCAGATCCAAGTTTAAGTGGAATGAATCTTATTAATCAAGCTAAAACGGTAGTAGCAGGTGAAGAAACGACCATCGAGATTGAAAGGCAATATCGAACTGATACAATTGTCGTCACTGGTAATATTCCTTTAGGAAAACCATTTAAAGATTGGGTCACTTTATATGATCCAACTATAAATACACTATATGCTATAAAAGAAACTTTTGAGGAAAAGGGAATAACCTTTACTTCACAAAATGTAATAAAAAGGGGAAAGGTACCAATTGATGCACAATTGATTTATGCTAAACATTCAGTTCCATTAAAAAACTTAATTGTTCCATTTTTAAAACTTAGTAATAACAGTATTGCAGATATTTTAGTGAAAACAATAGGAAAAGAAACCTATGGGAAAGGAAGAACGGATTACGGAGTAAAGGCTCTTAATGCATATGGTACTGCCATGGGGCTTAACATGGAGCGTTGGTATTTAGAAGATGGTTCTGGCATTTCTCATGAAAATAGAGTTACGGCTAATGAACTTTCACACTTACTAGTAAAAGTAAAAGATGAACCAAGTTTTAAAATTTTCTACGATAGCTTACCAGTAGGAGGTAGTAAGGACCGTTTAATAGGTGGTTCTTTAAGAAAACGATTTCTGACTGAACCCTATAAAAATCATGTAGTTGCAAAAACGGGTAGTATTTCGGGCGTTTATACATTAGCAGGGTATGTAAAAGCAAACAGTGGGAAAACCTACGCATTTACAATTATGACGCAAAATCAATCTACTCCTGCACTAAACTCGATTGATGAAGTTGTAAAAACTATTATTGCTAAGTACTGATACCTAAAGGATGTTGAATAAACTATCTTTTAGGTCTTTTTCTGTGAAAATAAATAATCCCTTCGGTCTTTGAATATTATTGATCAGATATGTTTATTCTTAAATTGACCGAAAAAAGCCAATAAGAAAGCAGAGCTACCTGTTGTGGGGTAACTTTGTATAAAACTTTTTGGTTTTGGTTAACCTATATTATTTGGGGTTCTTTATAAGCCTCCTTGTTTAACAACATGGAGTATATAACCCGAAGCATTCGATGTGAGATCGCAACGAGTGCTTTTTTCTTTCCTCTTCGTGCAGCGAGTGACCAATATTTGTTTGCTAGCCATCGGTTTCGACTTCTTGAAACAGCCCACGCTGCTTCACACATAGCTGATTTAATATGAGGATTTCCTTTCACAGTACGTGTACTCTTTCTTTTACCAGCACTTTCGTGATTACCCGGTGAAACGCCTGCCCATGATGCAAGATGTTGAGATGTCGGGAACTGTCCCATGTCTACTCCGATTTCTGCAATAATTACTGCGGCAGTATCTTTACTTATTCCCGGTATTGTGATTAACAATTGTAGTTCTTCTTGATAATTTTGTAGTAATTGATCTACACGTTCATCGATTTCTGAAATCAAGGTTTCTAAATATTGAATGTGTTGCCAGGATTGACGAATGAGAAAGATTTGATGCTCATTAATTGTGCCAAATAATGAATCGGTAATCCTTTGCTTTTTCGGAGCCAACTTCCCATGAATGTCTTTTTCTACATCATCTTCATCAACATAACCTTGTTCGATTAATCGATTCAATAGTCTCCGTCCCGAAACGCCAAATACATCAGAAATAACAGTACTTAGTTTTACATTTGAACTTTCTAATACCTTTTGAATTCGATTTTTTTCGGAAGTTAAATGACCAATCCACTTCTTACGAAGTCTTGTTAAATCCCTAAGTTCACGAATGTTTACAGGTGGTACAAAGCTTTTCTCAATTAAACCATGTCGTAGCAACTTCGCAATCCATTCTGCATCTGAAACATCTGTTTTTCTTCCAGGTACATTTTTAATTCGTTGAGCATTCGCTAATGTAATGTCAAAGAAATCTTCTAAGATATTAAAAACAGGTTTCCAATACACGCCCGTACTTTCCATTGCAATGTGTGTAACCTCATGAGTCTCTAACCATTTTAATAATCGAAACAAATCTTTTGTGAGTGTTGGAAATGTTTCAGTCTCCGTATACAATTCGTCCTCACGAGTTCCTTTAATAACACAAGCTACAATCGTTTCAGAATGTACATCTAAACCTGCACACTTCTCAATAAATACTTCCATTAAATCACTCCAAATTAAAATGATCACAAACAGTGAGTGAATTTGAAGATAAGCATTTTTCTGTACGTAGTCATCCTACTATCAAGTGGAGCTAACAAAGGGTTGAACACCAAATTCACTCAAACAGTTTTTTATACAGGGTCAAAGCCACCAAAAAAGACCACGTCTTACATCTGTTTGTGTCATTACCATTATGAACCGAAGGTACTTATTTTCATGCTTGGGTTGGGTGTAAAAAACTCATGAAGGTTTTTTATGCAAATTTTTGTAAAAGAGATTTATAATCTATCAACTATGGTAATATTATGCTATAAAAATTATTGGAATCTTCTTATAAAAAAGATGAAATTTCAAATTTTTTAACCCTGTCATATTAAATAAATAGGAGGTTGCTATGAAAAAGAGACTTACCATGTACATGCTTATATTTGCACTCTTACTAAGCAACTTAGTTTTTGCAAATAATGCACAAGCTGCAAGTAGTTTAGATGCTACAGTTCAAAGTACTTTAGGAAACTCAAACATTAGTGTTACTTTACGATCATTGGAATCAGGAAAAGTATTATATGAAAGAAACGGAGATATTAGTCGAAAGCCTGCATCCACAATGAAACTATTAACTGCATCAGCAGCACTAGATACATTGGGCCCAGATTACCGGTTTAAAACAGAACTTTACATAGATGGTGAAGTAAATAATAACGTATTAAATGGTAATTTATACATAAAAGGTGGGGGCGACCCAACTTTAAATAAAAAAGACTTCTCGACTTTTGCCGTTACACTTAAACGTCATGGAATTCGAACAATTAATGGTAATATTTATGGAGACGACACACTATTTTCAGGGTCTCAGCTTTCACCTGGTGTAGTAGCTGAAGATGAAACCTATTATTATGGAGCTCGGACATCAGCATTAACCATGTCACCGAATGACGATTATGACTCTGGTACGATCATCGTAAATGTGAAAGCATCGAGTGTAGGCCGTGCGCCAGTTGTATCTGCAGAGCCTAATTTAAGTGGAATGCAAGTTGTAAATAAGGCGAAAACGGTTGGGAAAGGTCAAAAAAATACAGTGAAAATCGTACGGAAATATCGTACAAATCAAATCGTTATTACTGGTAGTCTACCTGTTGGAAGTTCTGCAAAAGACTGGGTATCGTTACAAGACGCAACGATCAATACATTGCATTCAATTAAAATTGCACTTGAGAGTTCGGGTTTAAAATTTTCAAAGAGAAGTAATGTAATGAGAAAAGTAGTTCCAGAAAATGCGACATTACTTTATACAAAATCGTCTATTCCATTAAAAACTTTAATGAATCCATTCTTAAAGCTAAGTAATAACAGTATTGCAGATATTTTAGTGAAAACAATGGGACATGAAGTATACGGAAAAGGCCATATCCATTATGGATTGAAAGTATTAAATGACTATGGAAATACACTTGGTTTAAATATGGGGAATTGGAATTTTGAAGACGGCTCGGGGATGTCCCATAAAAACCGTATTTCTACCAATGAGTTAACATCTTTATTACTAAAAGTACGCGATGAACAAAATTACAATATATTTTATAATGCATTACCAGTAGGGGGACAAAAAGAACGCTTAGTTGGAGGCTCTCTAAAAAAACGTTTTACTCAAGCACCTTACATAAGTAAAGTACATGCAAAAACAGGAAGCATTACAGGAGTTTATACACTAGCAGGCTATATTACTGCTAAAAGCGGTCGTACATTTGCCTTTGCAATTATGACTCAAAATCAATCATCAAGTAAAATAAGTAATATTGATACAGTTGTAAAGAAAATCTATCAACTGTATTAAAAAGAATTGAGGTTTACCATTTTAGGTAAACCTCAACTTTGTTTATATAAATCATAATATTGTAGAAGTTTTTTTAATTTTTTCTTTCCGATTATTTTTTCAACTTCTTTTAAAAAGGATTTTGGGATACCTGTAAAAACCCAAGTAATATTTGCTTTATTTACTAATGGACGTAATTTAACTACCTCTTCAATGGTTAAATCCACATCATATTGCCGTGCAAACTTTACAATCTCCCTATCTGACATCGATAAAAAAGCTTCAATTAATTCGAATTGCTTCACATTTTCATCCTTTCAAAATAAGCAAAATTCAAGAAAGCCAAAAATTTCAAGTTACTATACTTTACTTTTAATTTATAATCAACTATACTATCAAAATGTAAATCGTAATGATTATGAATTAGAAAGAAGCGATTAAATGAGCGAATCAATCATTGAAATGAAAAATGTATCTTTTCAATATGAATATACGCAAGTTTTAAATAATATTTCTTTTAAGGTAAATGAAGGGGATTTTCTTGCTATTCTTGGACCAAATGGATCTGGGAAGTCGACTCTATTAAAAATATTACTAGGGTTATTAAAGCCCCAATCCGGAGAGATTAAACTTTTCGGACAACCAAATGAAACTTTTCGTCAAAGAGAATGGATCGGTTATGTTTCACAAAAGTCCAATGCATTTAACTCAGGTTTTCCTGCTACCGTTGAAGAAGTTGTAAAAAGTGGGCTTACTAAAAAAGTCGGTATGTTTAAACGTATGCCGAAAGATGCGCTATTACAAGTTCAAGATGCTTTAAAAGCAGTTGGGATGGAAAGATTCAGCAAGAAAAATATTGGAGAACTTTCTGGTGGTCAGCAACAGCGTGTTTTTATTGCAAGAGCATTAATTGCTAAGCCTAAGATTTTAGTAATGGATGAACCTACTGTTGGAATTGACCATGAAAATGTCCAATCGTTTTATGATATGTTGTACTCCTTAAACAAGGAACAAAATATAACAATTATTTTAGTAACACATGATGTTGACACAGTCTCAAATCGAATAAGCCATGTAGCATGTTTAAATCAAACAATACATTTCCATGGATATAAACAAGAGTTTGATGAAATATCGCAAGAACAATTAGACAAATGGCAAGGCCATGCAGTTAGAAAGATTCATTAAAGAGGAGAAGGCAATATGATAGATGCGATAATAAATTATGAGTTTTTACAAAACGCTTTTTTCTCCGGGCTTCTTATAGGAATCATTGCTCCATTGTTAGGAGTTTTCATTGTTGTTCGTAGAATGTCACTTATTGCAGATGCACTTTCCCACGTAACATTAGCAGGGATAGCAGGAAGTTTATATTTAAGTCAAACCTTCACTGTGTTAGCGCTTATTAATCCTATCTATTTAGGTATTGTAGCATCAGTAAGTGGATCAATTTTAATTGAACGACTTCGAACGTTATACAAACATTATGAAGAGCTTGCAATACCGATTATTATGTCAGGAGGTATTGGATTAAGTGCTATCTTCATTTCATTAGCTAGTGGATTTAATACAGATATTATGAGCTATTTATTTGGCTCTGTTTCGGCAGTATCGAGGCAAGATTTATGGGTAGTAATTGCCATTACAATCGTTGTTTTTCTTTTTCTATATACTTTCTTTAAAGAAATGTTCGTTTTATCTTTTGATGAAGAATTTGCAAAAGCAAGTGGCTTACCAGCGAAAACGATTCATCTGTTGTTTATGGTCGTTGTAGCTTTAGTAATTGCTGCAAGTATGCGGATTGTGGGGATTTTGCTTGTTTCTTCATTAATTACTTTACCAGTAGCTGCAAGTATGCGTATTGCAAAAGGCTTTAAACAAACCATCCTTTTTTCCATTCTCTTTGGTGAGGCCGCGGTGATTTTAGGATTAGTGAGTGCGTTTTATTTAAATCTCGCTCCAGGAGGAACAATTGTTGTAACGTCCATCCTTATCTTATTAATTGTGATACTAGGTAAAAAAGCAGCGATGAAAATGAAAGCAGAAAGGGTCTAAGTTATTGTGAATATTACACGGGCATGGGAAATCTTAAAAAATAACGGGTATAAAAAAACAGATAAAAGAGAATTAATATTAAATATGTTTGCTGAATCCGATAAGTATTTAACGGCTCGGGACTTGTTAACGGTTTTAAAGAAAGATTATCCTGGTATGAGTTTTGATACAATCTATCGAAATTTAGCTACATTTGTTGAGTTAGGAATCTTAGAAGAAACGGAATTAAACGGTGAACGAAATTTCCGTATGCAGTGTGAATCAGAGCATCATCATCACCATTTTATTTGTATGGATTGTGGAAATGTAAAAGAAATTCCAGTTTGTCCAATGGAGATGATGAACGAAAAATTACCAAATTATTCGATTGAATCCCACAAGTTTGAAATTTACGGTAAATGTCCAGAGTGCCAGTAATTACTCGAAAGTACCGTAATATGATTAGTTGTGTTAAAATTATATTTTTTTGAAAATTCATATGTTACAGTAGTTAATAATTGAATATTCTTGCAGGAAAAAGGTGCACAATCATGCTTAATGGGGAATTCGGTGAGATGCCGAAGCTGTGTCCGCAACTGTATGTGTTTTATTATAAGGAAGATAAAAAATTTCTCAAAAAAACACGAGCCAGGAGACCATCCTTTTTCTAATCGTAACACCCCTCTTCGGAACTAAAGAGAATGTACGGCAAATTTTTCGAATATAGATTACCATTTAAATATTCTATGAGTTATGCCATCCATTCTTGGGTGGCTTTTTTATTATGTAGAAAAAGAGAAAGAGGAATTGAATATGAAAAAATATAAAAAATGGCTGGCTCCTATAGCCATCTCTCTAGTTTTAGCAGGATGTGCAAATGAAAAGACTGATGAAAATGCAAAAAATGACTCAACATCTACATCTAATGAAAGTTCCTATACTGTTCAGGATGACCGTGGTGTGGATGTAACGTTTGAAACGGTTCCAGAAAAAGTTATCTCACTTCAACCGAGCAATACAGAAATATTGTTTGAATTAGGTGTGGGGGATAAAGTAATCGGTGTTACAGATTATGATACATATCCTGAACAAGCAAAAGAAATTGAACGGGTATCTGATACACTGACTGTAAATAATGAACGAGTTATAGAGTTAAACCCTGATGTTATTTTCGCTTATTCAATAGGTGATGATGCACAAGTGGAACAATTAGAAAGTGTTGGAATGAAAGTATTCGTTATTGATGCTGCATCTACAATAGAGGATGTTTATGGTGATATTAAACAAATTTCTGAAGTCATGGGTGTTGAAGAAGAGGGGCAGAAGGTAGTAGATACTATTCAATCAAAAATAACTGCTGTTCAAGAGAAAACAGCTAATATAGATAATAAGAAAAAAGTTTATTTCGAAATTTCATCTGCACCAGATATTTGGTCGATAGGGACTGGAACATTCCAACAAGAACTAATTACAAGTGCTGGTGTTGAAAATTTATATGGGGATCAACAAGGTTGGTTTGCAGTAAGTGAAGAAGATTTAATACATCGCAATCCAGAAGCAATAATTACGACGGTTAACGTTGAAGATCCTGTAACTGAAATTTTATCTCGTTCAGGTTGGAATGTGATTACTGCAGTACAGAAAAATGAAGTATACTATTTGAATGCAGATATTGTAGATCGACCAGGTCCACGTATTGGAGAAGCAGTCGAGCTTATTGCAAAATCCATTTATCCTGATTTATTTGATGAATAATATTTTTGCAGAACTATTCTAAGGAAATTTTAGGAGATAACAATGACAATTATTTTTATTACAGGTGGCGTAAGAAGTGGAAAAAGTGCATTTGCAGAAAAATATGCTTTAGAAATTTTTAATAATCAAGAAGGAGCATCCCTTTTTTATATTGCCTCTGGAGTAGCCTTTGATGATGAAATGAAAAAGAGAATCAAGCGTCATCAAGAAGATCGATCAAAGTCAAATGAAGCATGGCAAACCATTGAAGTCCCCGATGATTTTCCTCCAGAAATGATGGGGTTCAAACAAAATGACGTTGTTGTTTGGGATTGCATTACGACATGGGTGACTAACGTGTTATTTAAAACCGAACAGTATTCCCAACAACAACGTATAATCAAAATTAATCAATATATAAATCAGTTCAAGTCCTATGTAACCCATTGGAATGAGAATCAAATAAAATTAATCATTGTGTCAAATGAAGTATTAGATGAGCCCCAATCTAATTTTGCAGAAGTAAACATGTTCCGCAAACTCCTAGGGGAACTTCATCAGTGGATTGTCTCACAAAGTGATGAAGCTTATGAGATTGATTATAGTATTATAAGACGTTGGAAATAAGGTGGTGTCCTAAATGAAAAATAGTTTGGTAGGTCTACTACTTACATTTCAATTTTTCACTTCAATACCTGTTCGAAAACAATTGACAATGGATCGACAAACAGTGACTTCGATGTATGCTTTAATGCCAGTTATGGGTGTATTAATGGGATGTACAAATTTACTTATCGTTTACTTAAATGGTTCGTATTTTCATTTTTCACCATTATTTTTAGCAATCATTCTAGTTGTAGCTAATATTGTAATGACTGGTGGGTTGCATTTAGATGGTTGGATTGATCTTGGGGATGCTTTTTTTTCTTACCAAGATCAAAAGCGGAGATTAGAAATTTTAGAAGACTCCAGAGTGGGTGCTTTTGGGGCAATCTGTTTAGTTGTGTTACTACTTCTTAAAGTGGCTTTTTTATATGAATTATTTAATAGAGATTTAGAGAATCATTTAGTTTATTTTGTGGTCATTCCATTTTTAGGTCGAATATCTATATTAATTTATTTCTTAACAATGAAAAACGTCAAACAAACAGGTTTAGCTGCTTATTTTAAGTCGCAAGTAATTAATAAACATGTGTGGACTGCAATTGTAATTTATACGATTCTATTAGTTGCAATTTTTACATATTTTTCAATGCCTCTTGTCTTTATTTTATATCTATCGATGATTGGTGTTATAGCAATCTATCGAATTTGGACACTAAAGAATTTTGGTGGCATGACTGGTGATTTAATGGGTGCACTATATGAAGGAATGGAGTTAATTTTGTGGGGAATTCTGTTATTGTTCATTTAATTCGTCATGAGAAAACGGAAGCAAATACAATGAGAAAATATTTGGGATGGACGGATGAATCGATACTTGATATTCACGAATCGTTTCACATTCCATTTCAGTCTACATTGGTTTATGGCAGTGATTTAAAAAGATGTGTTGAGACAGCAAAATTATATTTTCCTATGGCAGAATATAAAGCTTTTTCACCATTACGTGAACTTAATTTTGGCGATTTTGAAATGAAAACTTATGATCAGTTGAAAAATTTACTTATTTACCGTGAATGGATTGATTGCCCACAACAAATTACACCACCTAATGGAGAAAACTTCCAACATTTCAAACATCGAGTGTTAGCTTGTTTTAAACAAATCGTTAATCAACCTCATGAATACACGTTCGTTGTTCATGGGGGAGTTATTCGACTGCTTTTATCTGAATTTGGACCATCTAAACAAACATTTAATGAAATTGCTGTTAATCATCGCACAATTTATACATTAAAATGGTCAAATCCTAACTTAATAAAAGGAGGGCTACGATGCGAGTTATTATTGGTGGAGCCTATAATGGAAAAAAGGCCTATGTAAAAAATTCGTTGCTACATATTGATCAAAAATTTATTCATTTTTTTGATGGGGAAATACCTTCAACACAATTCACGGAAGAAGCCTATGTAGTAATAAGTAATTTTGAGAAAATTATTTTAGGAATGACTGATTTCGATGAGGATGAAATTGCAAATCAATTATTAGAGGCAATTAAAAAATTGGATAAACAGACGAATGTCATTTGTATTTGCAATGATCTTGGCCGAGGAGTTGTCCCTATAGAAAAAGAACAACGTAAATTAAGGGATACGTGTGGAAGATTATATCAAAGATTATTTGAAGAAAGTAAATCAATTGTTCGTATATGGTACGGGATACCACAAATAATAAAGGAGTGTTATGTTAATGAATAATTCGAAATTGAAATTAATGATATTAACCGCTTTAATTGCAGCATTATCAGTAATTGGTAGCTTTATAAAAGTGCCTGGAATTATTACAACAGCTGCATTAGACTCGGCACCAGCATTTATGAGTGTAGCATTCCTACCACCGATTTATTCTGGGTTAGCTGGAGGTTTAGGACATCTTGCAACCGCCTATTCATCAGGATTTCCATTTGGGCCATTACATATCTTAATTGCAATCGAAATGTTTATCATTGTTTCTTTATTTAATGTTTTACATAAAAAAGGTTTCACCATTTTAAAGTGGATCTTTTTAATTGTTGCCAATGGGATTCTCTCACCATTGCCATTTTACTTTATTATTTCACCTGCTTTTTATTTCTCAGCATTACCTAGTTTACTTGTTGCAACAGTTATTAATGTTATAATTGTATTAATCATAATGCCAATTTTAGTTAAAATTTTGAATAATGGAAAGGTAAAACATATATGAGAAATGCAATTAAAATTGATAGGGATACGATAATAACCATTGATAATTCTGGTTGTATCGGTGAAAAAGAGCATGATTGTGTTAAGGTTCCTAACGAATTAGCGGCCTACTACTCCGCACGCGTCTCAATATTAGAGCAATGGTGCGCGGGAGCACAGCCCACACATTTGTTTTTAGCTAACTTTACAAGTGAAGACGCATGGGCTGATTATCAAAAAGGATTCGCAAAGGCGTTTGAAGAAATAGGCGAAAAAATGCCCCCACTAAATGGTTCCACAGAATCGAATTTCACTTCAATGCAATCTGGACTAAGTTTAACAGTCGTGGGAAAAAAAGCATTTGAAATAAATGAGGAAAACTGTGATTGGTTTATTGTTGGACGACCACTAGTAGGGGAAGAAGTTGTGATGAATCCGGCCGATGTGGCAAAGTTAAATGAACTTATTCTACTAATCAAAATCGGGATTATAAAACATGTATGGCCAGTCGGTTCTAAAGGAATTAAGGCGGAATGTAAGAAAATTTTTAAAAACAATGAAATTGAATGTGCATTGCCTTTAGAAAAATCAGGTGGTCCATCAACTTGTGTTATTGTAGCGGTTGATAGAGAACAACTAGGTCAATTTTTTGATACAATTACAGCACCAATCGAAAAGCTTATTATAAAATAATCATCGTCTAAGGAGAGAATGAAATGTATTCAGTAACTAACCGTATAAATGTTAAAAAAGGAATGGCTCATAAAATGGCACCTAATTTCACAAAACCAGGCCCATTACAACAATTTGAAGGATTTATTAAAGTAGAAGTTCATGTAAGTACTCAATTTGAAGAATACGATGAGTTAAGTGTAATGATGTTTTGGGAAAATATGGAAGGTTTTGAAGCTTGGAAAAATAGTGATGCTTTTAAAGAAGCACATAAACGTCCTTCTGATGGACCAAATCCGAATAGCCCAGTAATTAGTAGCCAAATCGTCGTAGCAGAGATTGTGTCTACAATTTCAAAATAAAAATAAAAGGTCGTCTCAATTCATTTTGAGGCGACTTTTTAATTTAAATCTTTTGTTTCATTAGATTTTCTAAATAAAAGAAATAAGCATCATCTGAGCATTTTTTTAGCATTTGAGAGAAAGAATCCGTTTTCAATTCTAAAATCGCTGCTTTCACAAAAAGGGATTGATCCTTTAAGAAATCTTGAATCTCACTTTCTGTTCCTTGTAGTGCATCAAAATATTTTAATTCTCTATTCTTCTCTGCCATGTAGGATAAATTATATTTATCCATAACGAATAAAATCCAATCGTTTAAGGAGGAGGCCAAGAATAAAGAGACTATGTATAGAAATTCAGGGGTAGCATCTTTCCGTTGTTTTAAATTTTGAAAATGAACATCTTTTATTAAAGCATTATAAATAATATAGTTTGATGTATAATAAAGAGATTTTTCAACGGATTGAATAATAATATGATCATCAGGAAGTAACAATAACCAAGCATTAAAAGCTACTATCCAAGCATCTTCCTGAGGCATTGCGCCGTCTTTAACGATATAAGAATAGTCTTTTAATTTCTCTGCTATTGATAGGAAAGTGTCAACATGATGTTGTTCGATATAAAATAGACTTCTATCAACAGTGATTTCGTGATACATCATAAACACCCCTTTATATAGTAAGTAATAAATCTAAAAAATGTAATATTTTAGTATCTATTAAACAGTTTACCTAAAATAGATAATGGTTGACAATCATAAAAACCAAAATATAGACTAAATAACTAGTTTGAAATCACATTAAATAAAAATAGGGATAAATATAGTAGTAAAAAACTAAATATGGGTGAAATGAATGTTGTAAAAATGTGATTTTATGTAGTAATTAATCGAAAAGAATATGATAAGCAAAAATTCGCTATGTAATTTAACTCATATAACTTTGTGAGATTCTTTTAAGAGGGAGTATGGTTGTAAGTGAAAAAGCTGTTTAAACATTTTAGAAAAAAGTGTTTAAACAGCTCTATAATAATTACGCTTCTCCAAGTTCCTTTAATACGGGGTTCTGATACGTTTCTTTATTTAATTCGCCAGTTACTCTGGATGTCGTAATTCCAGCAACCATTGATCCACTTACATTCAGTGCAGTGCGTCCCATATCAATTAACGGCTCAACTGAAATTAATACACCTGCTAATGCAATAGGTAAATCGAGAGCGGAAAGCACGATAATCGCTGCAAATGTAGCCCCTCCACCAACTCCTGCAACACCAAATGAACTGATGGCGACTACAAAAATAACCGTGAGTATAAAAGAAGGATTAAGTGGATTAATGCCAACAGTTGGCGCGATCATAACAGCTAACATTGCTGGATACACACCTGCACATCCATTTTGACCAATTGATAATCCAAAGGAACCTGCAAAGTTTGCGATTCCATCGGGTACCCCAAAACGATCGATTTGTGTTTTTAAATTTAAAGGCAATGTCCCTGCACTAGAGCGTGAAGTGAATGCAAATAATAATGTTTCTGCGGATTTTTTAATATACATGATTGGACTTAATCCCGAAAGTGAAATAATTAATAAATGTATGAAAAATACTACGATCAGAGCAACATAGGAAGCAAGAACAAACTTTCCTAAATTGTAAATGGCAGCAAAATCACTTGTTGCTACGGTTCTAGCCATAATTGCCAAGATTCCAAATGGCGTTAAACGTAAAACAATCGTAACTACACCCATCACTAATGAGTAGATTGACTCAATTAATTTCTTTATTGTTTTAGATGTTTCTTCATCTTTTCGAACAACACGTAAATAGGAGAATCCTAAAAAGGCAGCAAAGATTACAACTGCAATGGTAGATGTAGACCTCGCACCCGTTAAATCTAAAAATGGGTTAGCAGGTAATAATTCAATAATTTGCTCAGGTAAAGTTGTCACTTCAGCAGACTTTTCTTCTAATGAAGCACCTCTCTCTTTTTCTGCCTCTCCCTGCACTAATTCTGAAGCATTCAAATTAAAGATGGATGCAGATGTTATTCCAACACCAGCAGAGATTGCAGTAGTACCTACTAAAATAAGTAGTATGAGACCCGCAATTTTTCCAAGATTATTACCTAATTTTAATTTTGTAAATGCAGATAATATTGAAATAAAAACTAGTGGCATTGCAACCATTTGAAGTAATTTTACATAGCCAGTTCCGATAATGTTATACCACGCAACGGTATTAGTAATTTCTTCAGAGGTTGCGCCATAAATCAGTTGAAGGATAAGGCCTAAAATAATACCTAAAATAAGCGCAATGAAGACTCGATTCGAAAATTTAACATGCTTTTTATTTAAATATTGTAAAAATAATATGATTAGTAATAATACTATTACATTGATTATAGTAAACAATAGCCATCCCCCTAATTTTTTCTTGTATTTTATGATGAGGAATTCATTATTTTTTATTCATTATTCAATGAGTTTGTTTTCCATCGCATGAATAGATTTATTTTGTTAAAATAGAAATATTAGTTCAGTTAAAAGCGAAAGGGAAGTTTACTCAAATGAATTCACCATATACATTTAAACATTTAAAAGCTAATACTAATGAGGGAAATATTCCTGCTATTTTTTTATTTCATGGTTTAGGAAGTAATGAAGACGATTTACTTCAAATAGTTGAACAATTTAAAGGTAAATGTCATATTTTTAGTTTAAGAGGACCGATTACTCATTCTCCAGGTTACGCATTTTATACATTTGCTGAAGAAGGAAAACCTGAACGAAAAGTATTCGATCAGATGATTGTTTATACTAAGGATTTTATTTTAGAGGCAATTAAAGAGTTTAACTTAAATAAAGATAAAATTTATTTAGTTGGATTTAATCAAGGGGCAGTAGTTGCACAAACTCTAACTGTCGTTTTAGGAAATGTTATCCGAGGAACTGTTTCTTTAAGTGGGTTTATTCCAGACTTTGTAACGTCTGAATATGCAAAAATGCCGTCACAGCAATCGAAAATTTTCATTTCTCATGGTGAATTTGACTATGTTTATCCAATTACATGGGGAGAAAATAGTCGAAACTTCTTTGAAGAACAGGGAATGGAAGTGACGTATAAAACCTACCCAGATGGTCATGGGGTTACTCCAGAAAATTTAACAGACTTTGTGACGTTTATTCAGGAAGATTTGAAAAACTAGAAAAAGAACCGTAGTGAGAAATCGATCACACTACGGTTTTAATTTATTTAATAGTATCTAATAATCTTTCTGCTTCATTAATAGCCATTGGTTTATGGAAGTAATAGCCTTGTCCAGTGCGACAACCCATTTTTTGCAGTAATTGATACTGTTCTAATGTTTCAATTCCTTCAGCAACTGCATGCATTTTTAAGTTGGAAGCAAGTTGTACAATTGTTTGCACTACAGCATACATGGCATTATCCTCAATGCCATTAATAAAACTCCGGTCGATTTTGATTTCAGAAAACGGTAATTGTTGTAAGTAACTCAAACTTGAAAAACCAACACCGAAATCATCTATCGAACTTTCATATCCAAATTTTCTTAACTCACTTAATATTTCCTTCGCTTTTTGATAATCGAATAATTCAACGCTTTCAGTTACTTCGATTTTTATGAACTCTGGGCTTATTTCAAACTTATTAACGTAAGAAATGAAGTCCTCCACAAAAGACTCGCGATAAAAATGGACTGGAGAAATATTTACGGATATCGGGACTATTTTTAGACCTTTTGTTTTACGTTCATTTTGGAACTTTAACACTTTCTTAAGTATGACATTATCGAGTTGGCTAATTTTCCCTGTTTGTTCAGCGATTGGAATAAATTCTGCTGGTGAAATTGGTCCTAATATAGGAGAATACCAACGTGCTAACGCTTCAAACCCTTCGATTTCAGCTGTAATTAAGTTAACTTTAGGTTGCAAATGGATAGTAAATTCATCATTTTGAAGTCCATATGTTAGTTGGTTAACAATCTCAAGTTCTCTTTGAATTTTTTCATCCGTTTCTGGCTCAAAGTATGCAACCTCTACACCTTTTTGGTTTCGAGATTTTGTAAGGGCGATATCTGATCTACGAATACTTTCATCAATTGAAATTGTTTCATCAAAATTAGCAATTCCAATTTTTAAGGAAATGAAAATCTCTCGTTTCGCAATTGAAAAGGGCGTACTTGTAATTTCAAATAGTCTCTTAACTAAGTTATCAATTTCTTCTGATGTTGATTTTGTTGCGATGATGAAGGTAGAATTAGAAAAACGCCCATAAATGATATTATCGATATTATAATGCTTTTCTAGCCTTTCAATTAATTGACCAATTAATTCATCACCAATACTCCTACCAAATAAATCTACTATGCTTGAATACTCTCTTGGTTGAATTAATAAAATATGTCCTTTAATACCTTCTTCTGCCCATTCTTTTAATTTTGTATAAAAATAATTATAATTCGGGATTCCTGAAGAAAGATCGAAATAAGCAAGTTTCTGTAGCTGTTGTTTTTGTTCAGCATACTTTATCGATAATCCTATGATTGGAGAAAGTTTATTTAAAAAGTCAATATCAGCTTGTCTAAGTTCAGAATGATTTTTTAAATACATTGAAAAGTACCCTAATAATTGTTGTTCATTATTATAGATGGGTTTTGTCCAACATGTTACATCGCTTTCAATATATTGATTCGAATGATTTGTTAGTTTTTGAATGTAAATGGCACGTTCATTACAACTCGCTGTGGAGTTAATGTCCATTTTATGATTTTCCATTACCCATTCTAATGACAAAGAGCCACTCGCGATCGGGTTTATCTCATCAGGACTTGTAACAAAATGTATGGAACTAAATATATCTCGGATATAATAACGTTCTACTTGTTTAGTAATCAATTTACATATATTTACTAACTCAACGCCTTTTTCTAAATCAGTATATACTTCATGCTCTAATTTAGAGAGCATTTTTCCTAGCATCGATTCTGTTATATCATTACAATGAAGTACTGCATATTGAATGTGCCCTTTATTATCTTTAATTGGTTCGCAGGCTATATGATTCCAGAAGGCTACTTTATCTTTACGATAATGTAATATATTAAGACGGAATGGTTTTTTATGTAGTAAATGATATTCAAATTCTTCTTGCGATTCCTCGCTCGTTTTTTGACCTTTAAGGGTTGTGATATTTCTTCCAATTAATTCATCTTTATCATATCCAGTTAAGTGTAAAAATGCATTGTTGAGAAAAACAATCGGGTAGTTTGGGTCATTTATATCAACAATAGCTATTCCAATATGATATTGTTCACTAATATTACAGAGGAATGAAAATAATTGTTCCTTGTTTAATGGCATGTATGAATTACCCATTATTCTTCTCCTCCCAAAAAACAGGCTAAACTATAGTATAGTAAGTATATCAGAATTAGTAATTGGAAAGGGGAATTATTTGAAAATAGTTTAAATTTTATCAGCTATAGATAATTATGGTACTAAGAATTAATGGGTAGAAATATATGAATCATATATTAATTCTAGCGCTTTTTCCCCAGTTTCATCTACGAGTTTTTCCCCATTTAACGATAATTTTACTACTGCTGAATCAGAAGAGATTTGGTTATCAATAAGTTGAAATTCTACTGTAACTTTTCCTTCTGTTTTTAATTTTGACTTTTGTTCTTCGGTAAATTGATAACTTTCGAATAGATTTTCTTTCCATGTTCCTCTTACTTTTAATTCTTGTAGTTCATTAAAATTTTCATATTCCCATTGTATGTCGCGTAAAATAGATTCAAATAAATCATTGATTGTAAATATTTCATTTTTATATTCAATTTCTATCGCACGAACAGTATGAGCATCCTTTGAAATTGCATTGGCAGCTTTATTAGCAGTAGAATCGATATCTGAAATCGCTTTCTTTATTTCGGTTAGTTGGTTAGTACAAGCTGTTAGAAATAATAGACAAATAGATGTTAATAGTATTGATATTAATTTTCGCATAACTAAAACCTCCAAAGTATCCTAAGTTAATTTTATCTTATCGGAAATGTACCACTTTAAATGAATCGAATTATCGACGATTATGAATTTTTTGTAACAGCAATTAGTACAAGCTTTAAAGAATTTAGAAAGGTTTTGAAGGGAAGATGAAATGAAAATTGATGATGATGTTTTAGAAAAATTAGGTGTGTATTTTGTCTATTTTGATATTTATAATCTTTACGGTATACCATTTGAAACGTTTGTAGAACGATGGAAAAAAGGGATATTAGAGGAATATATAGAGGCATAGAAAAAGGAGTTGTCTGAAAAGTCATTTTGAGACAACTCCTTTGTAACTGACGCTACCGCTTTCGTCACAGATAAATTGCGACGAGGATAGTGACAACCACCGCAGGAACAATAATTCATAAGAGATATTTATCAAGAAAGAAAAGAGGTGTCCAAAAAATTATTACTTTTTGGACACCTCCTTTTATTAGAAATGTTGTTTAATCCATTTATTCGCTTCGAGCCAATTGTTAACCCGAACGACATTATTGGGAATAGCTTTCCGATTATATGGTGTATCAAATAAGATAACTGGGATTTTTAACTCTTCCGCTAACATGACAGCATTATCGTGCTTGTCTTCAAAAAACACTTCAATCTGATGCTTTTTTGCAGCTTCAAGTTTGTCATGGCTACCAATTAAATCAATATGATGGAAAGGTACTTGATGATCTTCAAACCATTTTTGTGTAATTGGAAAAACACTTGTATCTCTGGCCGAAATATAAATTAGCTCATATTGGTGTTGCCATTGGTCTAAAATCTTTTTGGCATCTTTTGCGATATGACTAACGGAGTACATATATCCTTCATTTTCCTTAAACCATTTAGCAAATTCTTTTCGATCGACAGGATGAGGGAAAGCACTTAGAAAATCATATTCAATCACATCGTCTAACACAATATTTGTATTATATTGCTTGTTAATATGTGGAATAAGTGTATCAGGTGTTGTCACAGTACCATCAATATCGATACCAAATCGAGATTTAAATTGTGACATAATAAAAACCTCCTAGTTTAGAGATTTTTCTTCTTCAGCTCGCTTTTCAGCCATTTCTGCTGCTAATTTATCAATTTCTTTTTTCAATTCTTCTACCATTGTTGCTTCAGGAACTTTACGAACAGTTTTACCTTTCATAAATAAAAGTCCTTCTCCGCGAGCACCAGCAATACCGATATCTGCTTCACGTGCTTCACCTGGTCCGTTTACGGCACAACCAAGAACAGCAACTTTTAGTGGAACATTAAGTTTAGAAATATATTCTTCTACTTCATTTGCAATGGAGATTAAATCAATTTCGATACGGCCACAAGTAGGGCAAGAAATTAATGTTGCCATATTAGAAGCTAAACCAAATGACTTTAATAGTTCACGTGCAACTTTTACTTCTTCTACTGGATCAGCTGATAGGGAAATACGTAATGTATTACCAATACCTTTTGATAAAATTGCTCCAAGTCCAGCAGCAGATTTTACTGTACCTGCAAATAAAGTACCTGATTCTGTAATACCTAAGTGTAATGGGTAATCAAAAGCTTTTGCAGCTTTTTCATAAGCTTCAATTGCTAAGTTAACATCCGAAGCTTTCATTGATACGATAATATCGTGGAAATCTAAGTCTTCTAATATTTTAATATGGTGTAGAGCTGATTCTACCATTCCATCAGCAGTAGGGTAACCATATTTTTCTAATATGTGACGCTCTAATGAACCAGCATTTACACCAATACGAATTGGAATATTTTTAGCTTTTGCAGCATTTACTACTGCTTCAACTTTTTCACGGCGACCGATATTTCCTGGATTGATACGTACTTTATCAATTCCATTTTCAATTGCCTTTAAAGCTAGCTTATAGTCAAAATGAATATCCGCTACTAACGGAATATGGATACGTTTTTTAATTTCAGCAATTGCATCTGCAGCACGTTCATCAGGAACAGCTACGCGAACAATTTGACAACCTGCTTCTTCTAAACGAAGAATTTCAGCTACCGTTGCTTCAACGTCATGTGTTTTTGTTGTACACATACTTTGGATGAATAGTTCATTACTACCACCAATCGTTAAATTACCTACACGTACAGGACGCGTTTTTGAACGGTGAATTAGTTCACTCATGAAGATTCTCTCCTTTTATAAAGGTACGTATTTTAAAGAAATGTCGTACCACACTTTAGTTATTTTATCAGTGTAGGTAAACAAGGACAAGGAAGAAACGCTATATTTTTTTCTATGAAGAAAAAGTAACATAATAATGTTCGCTATAAAGTTACTATTGTCATATTAATTTAAAATAAAGGACGTTAATTAATTCATAAAAGTTTCGCTATCTGGAGCACTCTTGAACACGTTGATGATAAATAGGGACTTTTACTAGTTCACCTGGAACCATCGCTTGTTTTTTTAGATGTGGGTTTAATTTATAAAAATGCGCCATACGTTCAGGAAGTGAGATTTTCACTTCTGATGGATATGCAGCAAATAAACTTTGTACGGATTCACCTTCAGTTGTTAGGACTGAAATGGATTGAACTGAGATTTGTTCATTACATATTAAATCTTGCGAGTCATCAAAAGCTGCAAGAGGAACAGTTCCTTCTGTTAAATCTATTTTAATCACAGCTGCTACTAGAAAGAAAACAACTGTAAATATTAGAAATCTCATTAAAATCCCTCCTTTCTCTCACTATATGAAGAGAAGGGGGATTCATGCATACTATTTTTTTGGTATTTTTGGATATTTAGTAGAAGCGATAAACAGTAGGATAACCGTGATTACGATTCCTATTAAAGTAGGGATCGTGCCAGTAAATTGTAGGGTTGTAAATATAATGGATAACAGTGTTGACCAAGTGTTCGCCAATGCAGCAGTTCGCCACATGTGACGATATTCCCCTCGGCGATTCGTTAATTTTAAAATAACTACTCCAACAAAGGCGTAAATACTAATTCTTCCAAATAATAGAACAGTAGTAGTTAAAATTAAAAATAAAATCGCAAATGGATAGAGTAACCACTGAATATCTTCTATGTATTCTGTTAAACCTTCTATACTATAGGAAATAGTTGAAACACCAGTAAGAAATTGAATAAAAGAAAAAATAGTAACTAATGCTATTAATAAAAATACATATTGAATGGTTTTACCAATGGATAATAGCCGGTAAGCTGCTAATTTTTTGGGATGTAATAAGCTATCAATGAAAAGTTGTGAATGTTTAACCATAAATTCTCCTCCAAAAAGAAGTGTACCATGAACAATGGCAAGGTTAAATAAATAATCGAATGAATCTTTTCTTCTTACTATTTCGTAAATAAGTGGTAAATTAAAATAGGAGATGTTTTTTTGGAAATAATCGCTTGGATAATTATTATTTTAAGTTTCGTCATTGCCTTTGTAGGATTAATCTACCCAATTATTCCATCTGTGTTATTTATTTTATTAGGCTTTATTGTTTATGGAATGTTCTTTTCATTTACAGAACTCGGTTGGTTATTTTGGTCCGTTGAAATTTTATTTGTCATACTTTTATTTGCAGCAGATTCAATTTCCAACTTAATTGGAGTAAAAAAATTTGGTGGAACAAAAGCCGGAATGTGGGGAAGCACAATTGGTTTATTAGTAGGACCATTTATTATCCCGGTTGTAGGTATTTTAATTGGGCCATTTTTAGGTGCAGTCATTGGAGAATTATTTGTGACAAAATCTGAGTTTAAAGCTGCACTAAAGTCAGGAATTGGATCACTTGTCGGTTTTTTAACTTCAGTTGTAACCAAGGGAGTAATCCAAGTCATCATGATTGTTATATTTTTTATTACAATTTGACATTTTAAAGGTTTAAGTTTAATTATATCAGCCTAAATTATGTAGGGAGTGTCATTCATTAGAGACCATCCAGTTAATAGACACCATCTTTTCCGTCAAAAGGCTGAATTGTTAATGTTCGGTGTAAAATAATTGAATGGATTACTAAAGTTTGATAACCTAGAAAGGTAATCAACATTGATTTATTTAAGGGAGGAAATATATTATGGCTTTTGAATTACCACAATTAACTTACGCATATGATGCATTAGAACCACACATCGATGCTAAAACTATGGAGATTCACCACTCTAAACATCACAATACTTATGTAACAAACTTAAATGCAGCAGTAGAAGGAACTGAATTTGCTAGCAAAGATTTACTAGATTTAATTTCTAATATCGATGCGCTTCCTGCTGACAAACAAACAGCAGTTCGTAATAACGGTGGTGGCCATGCTAACCACACATTATTCTGGGAAATCCTAGCTCCAGGTGGTTCTAACACACCTTCTGGCGAATTAGCTTCTGCAATCGAATCTAAATTCGGTAGCTTAGATGCATTCAAAGATGAATTTGCTAAAGCAGCGGCTGGCCGTTTCGGTTCAGGTTGGGCTTGGTTAGTAGTAGATGGTGGCGAACTTGCTATCACTTCAACACCAAACCAAGATTCTCCTGTTATGGAAGGTAAAACACCTATCTTAGGTTTAGACGTTTGGGAGCATGCTTACTACTTAAACTACCAAAACCGTCGTCCTGACTACATTTCTGCATTCTGGAATGTAGTAAACTGGGATGTTGTAGCAGAAAAATTTGCTGCTGCGAAATAATAATGTCTTCCTGTAACTATCTCTTTCCCCATCTTCTAAAGTCGGTACCTGCTGTAACTAAGTTGGTTTCTGGCGCGGTGGAAAAAAGATAATGGCAAGACTGATAAAAGGATCAGGAGCATACCTCTGGTATGTTTCCTGGTCCTTTTTTGCGTGCAATAAAGTCAAGCAGAATAGGGATTAGCAAGGAATAAATACGTTGGTCAACGACCAATGTATCAAGCTAAATGCTAATATCTTATTCATACTTCGGGAACGAACTTAATATCATTTTCTCCCCTCAAAATGACCGCGCAAAGCTCTAAAATCTACCCGCTTACGCCTATTTCGGGTACGAACTTAATTACAGATTTTTTGTAAGGAAAATAGCGATAAAGCCAGTAGGGGCAAGGGTTTGGCTGATTTTTGGAGCGGGAACCGACTTAATAACAGGAAGACATAGTAGAGTTAAGAAAAAAGTGGTTTGCTAATTCAGTTAATGCATTACTTGTTGTTAATTCGCAATATAAAATAGAGAATTAACTGAAATCTCTAAAATCGATTGTATATATTTGTTAAACTATAAATACAATCGATGTTTAATGACGAGAGTGAGGCTTAAATGATATGGAATATAAACAAGGTGGATTTTTCAAAAGAGTTGCCAAAGCGTTAATTGATACTGAAAAATTAAAAACGCCTGTCGTTGTGAAAGAAGCTACAGAGGTTGTTCAGCGTATAGAACAATATAAAAATGCCCTGAACAAAACTGCTGATCCAGTAGAAATTAATCGCATTCACGAACAAATGAAACTGTTAGAGCTTGGGCTAAAGGGCGAAAAGAGTGTTTTATTTGAGCTACAAAACGCATTTCTCCCGCTTCATATACTGCATGATGTTCGGATTATACATAATGATTTTAAAGCGCAAATTGACTTTGTTGTGTTGACGAGAAAATTTATATTACTCATTGAAGTGAAGAACTATTACGGCAACATTCTCGTAAATGAAAAAGACGAATTTATAAGACAAGTATACAAAGGGAATAAATTAGTGTTTCAAGAAGGGTTTTATAGTCCAGTTCGTCAAGTGGAGAGGCAAGCGGAAGTATTTGAAGCGTATATGAAAGAGATGGGGGCAGTCACAAGGACACCGATCAAACATGTAGTCGTATTTACAAATAATCGAACAGTCCTCAATACGAAAAAAGCAAGTAAGCATGTAAAGGAAAAAATCATGCGTATTGACGGATTAGTGAAATTCATAAAACAAGAGCTTGAAAAAGACTCGCCAGTGAAGTTTATGGATAATCGAATGCAAGAAATGAGCGATTACATAAAAGCGTCACATGTTGAGTTGATTGTTGACGATATAGATGTTGTCGAGCAAAAGCTGTTACAGGAAACGTTACATGAACAACCAGCGAATGATGCGCCTCCTGAAATGAATCAGGTGAATACATCACAATTAGAGGATGCTTTGAAGAAATTCCGTATGCAAATTGCTACGAAGCAAAATGTGAAAGCATACCATATTTTTACGAACAAAACATTAGACGAATTGATTTTAAAGCAACCTTGTACTATTAACGATTTGAAAAATATCCAAGGATTCGGTGATGTAAAAACAAAAGCTTTCGGTGAAGAATTAGTTGAATTAATTAGGGCGCATCAGAAAAAATAAAGGGTTTACTCCGATCACAGCACGTGTTGTTTGCTAAGTATAGCTCTAACATTCAACTTCACCTTCAAGACATTCAAATCCAATCTCGACGAATACAACAAAAGCTGGGCGTAATATTCCCAGCTTTATTGTTTAAATAGAATTACAATATGCTTGCTTACTCTACAGCAAGTGTATCTTAGTTATAAGGCTCCTGCACAATGTCATTTTAAATTGCCATACAGAAAAGCTTTAATTAATTTGGCTTTATCTTCCTCCGCAAGAATTGTATCTGGTTGTTCTACAGAATTTTTAATCCAATTTGCCTTATTAACGGCCCAATCATATTCCTCTGTATCGGCATCTATCTCAGCATTAATGTAATCGTTGATCAATTTGAATAAAAAATAATTTATGCTATTAGTAATTAGCGATTCTGTTTTAGCTAATTCATTCGCATGAATTTCTCTAAGACGCATTCTTTCCTCTAATCTTTTTTGCTCTTCTACTTCCTCTATTAAACGTAATCGTCGTACTTCGTCATCAATAGGTGCAAGAGAGAAGATTTTAACAAATAATCTCTTTAATAGTTCATCGAAAGGATCATTAACTTTTTGTGTAACAGTAGTAGTCCGAGGATAGTTTGTATGCCCACGCTCATTTCGATTGATTTCGATGCTTAAGATTCCTTTTACAACATATTTAAAAGTTCTGTAGGATTCATATTCTTTGTCATCAGGTGTTAGAGTGATTTTTGTAGAAGGAGCTCTAAATCTTAATGTAAATAAATAATGTTTATAGTGAACTTTTGTTTCATTCTTTTCTACAGCAATTGTTGCATTTGCTTTTTCAAGTGCTTTAAATAAGCTATCGATAAAAATCAGAGCTTCTGGAAAAATATCATCAGCTCCAGATTGGATTAATGCTTTAAATGATTGACGATTATAAAACTTACCTCTATTTTTAATCAAATTTTTATATTTAATAATTTCCTTATGGGGCTTAGCAGAGAGTGACTTTGTCATTTTTAATGAGTTATATGCATTTAGTAAAATAGTTTGTTCTTCTACAGAAAAATAATCGAAATACGTTGGTTTGGTGTGACTGTTATCTGTTTTTTTAGTAGTCGTTTGCTTGGAAACCGCTTTTTCAATAGTTGCAGGAGGAGTAACATCCTTTACAATTGCGTTCCTAACTGTATCGATAAATATTAAATTATCATTTTCAATGTTTGGCAAAGGTGTTTTCGTTGGGCTCTCATTGCCAATATAAAGCCGTCCCCAGTATGACTGTGTTGGTAGTGGAATGTTATGTTCAATGCAAGCAGATTTTAATTTATTGTATGGAACACGTAATTCATTGGCTGTTTTTGATATGCCGATAGCCCAGATCTTGTTGTAGAGATCAGTTCGAGAAATGTTCAATAGTATCATTTCCTTTCTTCAGTAGTGATGTTGTATTAACGAAGAGATTTAGATAAGCTTAAAATGATTTTACCTTAATATGTAATTTTGTGTTGTTAGGAGTGATATATGTGAATGCGGAAATAGATTTAACCTACGAAATAATTAATCTGATTTCATTAAAAAGAGAAGGTGAGTATTGGGATTTTAAAGAGAAACATCATGTCAACAAAGCGGATTTATTACATGACATTATTTGTATGGCGAATAACAGAGTAGATAAAGACGGGTACCTTATTTTTGGAGTAAGTGATACTTATGAAATTAAAGGTGTTGCTAATGATGAAAATCGTAGGAATCAGCAAGGGATTATTAACTTTCTAAAATCTAAGAAGTTTGCTGGTGGAATTAGACCAACTATTGAATTAAAAACATTAGAAATTGCGGACACTCAAGTAGATGTGTTGATGGTAAAGAATACTAACGATACACCATATTATTTGATGGAAGATTGTTTTGAAGGTAAAAGAAGGGTTAAAGCTAACCACATTTATACGCGGGTAGGTGACACTAATACTGACATCGATAAAAGTGCGGATATTAATCATGTCGAATATTTGTGGAAAAAGCGATTTTTATTAAACAAGCCACCTTTAGAACAAATAAAGAAAAAACTACAGTATCAAAGTGAATGGAAAGAGCAAGGGGACGGCTATTATAATATATACAATCCTGAGTTTACTGTAAGTTTGGAATATGATGATTATGGTCACCCAGAATTTTATTCATTTTTAATGATGAATGAGAGCACAAGTTATGGCACAGTGACTTTGAAATATCATGGTACCAAATTGTATGTACAAAAACGCTCGTTTAACCATGTACATTTTTGATCCCCAGTGTATATTACAACTTTACTTGGAGGGGCGAGTATGATAGCCTTGTTTGGTCAGCCAGCCCTTGTAATAGCTGGCTTTTGGCTGACGAATCATGCGAGTAGAGGTCTCCATGTCAAGTTGTAATTATTCATAAACATGTATAGAGAAACGCATTTCGAACGAAAGTGTACATGCTTAGACAATCAAAAATGTACACTTTGATACGGACATTTATAGGCGGTACGCCAATTTACATTCATAGTTTCTGCAATTTTAGAAATAGACAATCCTTTTTCATTTCTTAAAGTTTTGATACAATTAATTTCAGACATTGCTAGCATCCTTTCAAACCTCCACTGGTAAAATTCGACACTTTAACAGTAGAGTGACTTGGGGTGGCTGGCAAGTCTATTTTTTTGCACTAAAAAAGTGCTAGACTCTGTACAAATTCGTTGCACTAGTCTGCACTTTTATTATGCAATACACACGAATAGAGCTTCAGAAAAATATTGAAGTAAATGAAGCGAAAAAACATAAGATTTTTAGTGACTCTTCATTTGATTTTATTAGAGAAGAATTAAGAGGAATAATGTTAATAGGGAACTCAAATACAGTTAAATCACTTTTAGATACTAATTTTCCGTATAAAGAATCTGATAGCGAAGTCATTGATAGTCTTGAAAGACAAATTAAAGATTTGGAGAGTTCAAATCCTAATGATAAAATTACTATTTTGTCAGTACAGAAAGGGAAATTAACAGCAATAGTAGATTCATTAAAGATTCTTTCTTTGAATTTAAGTGCTGAAAATATAAAGAAAATAAATGGGTTAATTAGTGAATATGAAAAACAATTACAAGAAGAAAGCGAATATAATGAGGAATTTAAAAGGAACATATCTTATCTTAGTAAAGTAAATGATGAATGGCTGAAGTTTATTGAATTTGGAAAAGAATATTATAACTCTCTTGACAATTCCGAAATAAAAGAAGGAGTGTATTTCGCAAGTAAAAATTGAGCCATTTATTAATTAAAAACTGAGCCACTTAAACCTGACTATTTTCCAACCATTCTTTTGTATCTAATATTCGATAAGATGGTCCTACCATATCCACCATGTAAGCTCGATGTGTAAGTCGGTCAGTTAAAGCTGCTGTTAAAACCGGATCATGGAATATTTCTTCCCAGCGATCAAATGATAAATTACTCGTAACTATGGTGGATGCTCGTCCTGCCCGAAGGGAAAGATGCGTAAATAATAACTCGGCTCCTTCTTTATCAAAGGAGATATAACCTAATTCATCAATGATCACCAGATCATATTTTTCAAACTTAAGTTCAAATGAACGTAAAGTTCTTTCAGAACGGCTCTCTTTTAATTGGTTTACTAGAGAAGATACCGTTGTAAAATACACTTTATATCCTGCCAAACAAGCTTCAATTCCTAAACCTATTGCTATATGGGTTTTACCTGTTCCAGGTGAGCCAATTAATAAGACGTTTTGTTTTTCTTGAATAAAGTCCAATTTCTTTAAATGTGGGAGGCGAGAGGCCGCATTTTGCGGTAATCTCTCAATCTCTAATTCAGTTAATAGTTTCTTTTCAGGGAAATTTGCGGATCGAATCCGATTCGCTTTTGCTCGCACTTCACGATCTTCCATTTCTTGCACTAGTGCGTGATATAAGAAATCTTCTGCTGTCTGATATTGTTTCCACATATCATCTTCTTGTATAAATCCCCGAATGCTTGGTAATCGAAGTTCTTTACACATCTCAATCATTTCTTGTCGCTTATCCATTAATGAAGCACCCCTGTCTTTTTAGTTTCGAATAATGCTGTAATGGCTGAAAGATTTTCGAGAGATTGGGTGGTGACCTCATTTTTGGAATGTACAGTTTTATGAACGTGTTCGCCTTGACTTGCTAAGAAAATAATCTTATCTGTTGATATTTGAACCATAGGGTTCTTCTTAAGTTGTTCAATCGCTGCTAAGACTTTTTCTAGATTGTTATGTTCTTTTAGATAAATAAGTAATTCTAGAAAATCTCGCTCATTTCCAATATAATAATCTTTGTATAAATTTTTTATTTTTGTTGGTGCTTGACTCAAACATTCACTTTGAGCCAATGCACCTTTTTTCTTTTCAAATGTACGTAAGTAATGATAAATATCCATAATCCATTGATGGATCTGCCAACTTCGTTTATGTGTCGCGATACAGGCATTTTCACTAAAAATAAGAATTTTTTCCGCACTCGCTTTTACTTTCACCCATTCTCCAACATGTCCTTCAGGAACAGAATAACGATTTTGCCTATAAGTAATCGTGCTATATTTGTCCACTCTAAATTCAAACAACTCAGAGGCATCAAATGGAATAATATCTGCGCTTACTTGCCTAGTTTTACGCTCCTCCAGCATTAATTCATGGTGCGTTTGTCTTTTCTTATAATGCATACGAGAGTTTAATTTCATGATGATTTCTGTTAGATAAGCCTGAGCTTCTTCTAAGCTTGCAAACGTATCTCGATGGGCAAATGCCTTCCGACGGATGTATTCTACACTCCGCTCCACATGCCCCTTCTGATTTCCTTTTCTTGGTTCACATAGTCGTATTTTAAAATGATAATGCATCGATAGATTTTTCATACCATCGGTAATCTCTCGTTCAGTCCCAATAAAGTTCTTTACGACTGTCCGCATATTATCGTACGTAAAAACCTCTGGTACAAAGCCTAAATAGTTAATACATTTCACATGAGCATCTTGAACGCACACCATTGTTTCAGATTCATATAAATATGCAATTCTTTCATTACTATATGGTAGGGTAAAGACCGCCATTGAAAGAGAACGTAATGTTTGATCAATGATTAATTTTACTTCACCCCAGTCAAATTCAATCTCATGACCAGCAGTTGCCTTTTGACGAATAAACACTTCTTTTTGACGTTTCTCCTCACTATTTACAAAATTTCTAACAGTGGTATAACTAATTTCAAAACCTTCATCTAATAACTTTTCATGAATATCAATCATTTTTAGTTGTTGCTTGTGCATCTGATGTTGCCGTTTAAATTCATTATCTTTTAACATTTTTCGAATACGTTTCATCACCGTAGGTGTTAATGCACGTTTATTGCCTTTTCGCTTTTTATACGACGGAGGCGTTACATAGTTATCTGTAATAGGTAGTTCTCGAATATCTTGCTTTCTTTTTTCAAGATCCTCTTCGATATACTTTTTTACAGTATTCCGAGAAATCCCAAGCTCCTTCGCAATTTGACGTTGACTCTTATTTTCTTGATGAAAGGCTAATAAAACTTTTTGTTTCTTCTCCAAAGAAATCACCTCTATACGCTCCTAACTCTATGAAGTTAGGATTATTTTCATATAAAAGTGGCTCACTTTTCAACTGCGATGGTGGCTCAGTTTTAGCTTATCAAATACAAAGGAGATTCATGTATATTTTGCAGTCAGCGATTAAATGGTGATGGTGTACATATTATTAAGACTAATTTTAATCATATTGACAACAGCTACAGAAAATATATAAAAACAATAGAAAGTGAAATTGTAAAATATGACGTTTACAATGAAATTGTTAAATTAACTGAAGAAGAAGAATCCTTAATAGAAAGTGAAGGGCTGTTAGGTAAGCTAAAATCTACTATCCAATTAGTTAATCGTAACAAAGAGTTGTTTAGCAAGCTTATTGCTAATAAGGAGAAAATTACAGATGATGTGATTTTAGATTTAGAAGATATAATTAATGATATAAATAATGAAATTCTCATAATTGGTAAGCGAATTGAAAGACTAACTGAGTCATCTGTTGAAGTGAAGAGTAAAATTGATTTATTAAAAGAAACGAGGGAATCCTATATTAAGAATAGGAAACTACATATTTCATTACCTTTATTAATGGAATGGTTCGATTTGAAGAAATCGATTGAACAAATGAATGCTATAAAGAGCAAGTTTATGTCAACAACATTAACACAAAAACAATCTGAAGCATTTAAGAGTATTGTTCAAGCAAACTACTATCAAATTTTTGATAAATTTGCACAAGATCTTAAAATTTCACATATTAATTTAAAGTTTACCCCTAAAAAAGGTGAAACGTTGCGGAATAAAACAGTTTCTTCTAAGGAATATAAAGTATCTCAAATTATGAGCGAGGGTGAGCAAAAAGCTGTAGCTATGGTTGAACTTGCTACTGATTTAACTATGCGAGGAGATTTTAATCCTATATTATTTGATGACCCTGTTACATCGTTGGATTATAAAAGAGCAGAAACTATTGCTGATTTGATTTATAAGTTGTCTTTAGATAGACAAGTTATTGTATTTACGCATAATATAATGTTTTATTATTACCTTTATAATTGTTGCAGGGCAGACAAAAATAAAGAAAATAAATTTTTCAAAGTAGATGAAATAGATAAGTTGAATAAAGGTTTTATATCAGAATCGTTTAGTGGCAGATTAGAAAATTTAAATGAAATAATGAAAAAACTAAGAGCACAGCATCAAAATATAAATTCCAAAGCATGCTTTGGAGATGAATTAGAAGAAGCTTTAAAGAAAGTATATTCTGATATTCGTACATGGTGTGAATTGATCGTGGAAGAAGGATTTTTTAAATCAATTATTCGTAGATATGAGCCGAATATTATGTTTACAAAGGTTAATTCAATTAAAGGGGGATTGTAGAAGAATTACCAAAAGTAAGTGAATTATTTGCGAGAGCTTGTAGATGGATGGCAGGACATAGCCAAGCTCTTGAAACACAATTAAATCGTGCTACAAAAGACGCATTTAATGAAGATATGGACTATATTCATAAAATTTATGAAATTTATAAATAGGGGGAATATGGGGAATGGATTATCCAATATGGACTTTAAGTGGCAAGTTTTGCGGTAAATTAATTAATAACCAGGTATATGATAGAAAAGGCAATCACATAGGTTATGTAGATGATAAACGAATCTTTTCAGCGCGCACAGGAAAAGTAGTTGGCGAGTTTTATAAAGAAGATAGAGTTGGTCTTAAAACTTCAAAATCATATCCAGTAAGAGGAATTAGAGGGATTCGAGGTTCAAGAGGTTTTGGACTAAGAGGAGATAAAGGATCAATAAGTCCTGGTGGTTGGAAGGATCCAGAATTCTAATTCAATGTCTTCCTGCATTAATCTCTTTCCCACTGCTTTAAAGTTGGTACTCGAAGTAGAGGAAAGTTAGAGGACTACACCCGTACAATTTTGTATGCGGTATAGTCCTTTTTCATTGATATAGCTGTTTGTTAATGGATAAGACGCTGTAATAATACTATTGGATTAGATAAGCTGGAAAGTAGTAAGAGGGACCTTGGTATTGATTTTCCTAAGAATGTTTTAGTTAAAGTGTTACTATTTCAAATTATTTTCAATTATATTTATTACTAAGTCGGCTTGGCATGCATCTTTAGTTTTTACGGAAATACTTTCATGTTGAATATCCTCTGCATTATCCCCGCCATAGCTACCAGAGTTATGGCTGTGAATGTCTTTCTTTGCTAAAGGTGTCCCACCAGAGAAATAATTTGCTTTGTGATAGCCTGAGTCGTCTTCACTTTGCCATCCGAAATCTTTAGGAGACGATGTTTTGAAGAATCCATTTTCATCAAAAATAATATCAATTTCCTTATCATTTGAAATTGTTAATGGTGACGCATCTTTTTGATTATATAAAATCACTGCACACCCTTCAAACTCTTTTGGTAGATAATAATTTATTGCCCTGAAATCAGGAGAACCGCTGTTTACTATTAGCAAGTAACCGAATATGACTATGAATACAGTGACAGATATGGATAGGGCTATTTTCCTCAACAAAATCACCTCATTGGAAATTTTAGTATATTCAATTTTATTATAATAATTGCTTCAAAAATATCAACATCGTGTAGTTATACTCTAATATAGTTAGCACTTGAAATAATTTTGTCTTCCTGTAACTATCTCTTTCCCCATCTTCTAAAGTCGGTACCTGCTGTAACTAAGTTGGTTTCTGGCGCGGTGGAAAAAAGATAATGGCAAGACTGATAAAAGGATCAGGAGCATACCTCTGGTATGTTTCCTGGTCCTTTTTTGCGTGCAATAAAGTCAAGCAGAATAGGGATTAGCAAGGAATAAATACGTTGGTCAACGACCAATGTATCAAGCTAAATGCTAATATCTTATTCATACTTCGGGAACGAACTTAATATCATTTTCTCCCCTCAAAATGACCGCGCAAAGCTCTAAAATCTACCCGCTTACGCCTATTTCGGGTACGAACTTAATTACAGATTTTTTGTAAGGAAAATAGCGATAAAGCCAGTAGGGGCAAGGGTTTGGCTGATTTTTGGAGCGGGAACCGACTTAATAACAGGAAGACAATCGCATATTCGATCTTTAGAAATCCGCTCATTATAAACCGAAGGTTACGGATTGATTCAACAGACCTTCGGTCTTTTGGTTTGAAAAAGCAAGAGAAAACGCAGGAACAAACGTATAACCGCAAGGGTTGGGGGAAAAAGAGAGAGGAGAAGCAGGAGGAAGAGCAGGGTGAAAAGCCTGAAAAAAATGAGGGGAAACGAATGGAGAAAATGATGGGAGTAAGCATTTAAAAAGAGGAAGAAAAAGCCTGAAAAAGAGCCAGGAAGGGTTTAAAGTTGCAGAGAAAAGAGCAGGAGGAATATCAGAAGAAGTGCCTGTAAAGGCAGATATGCGTCAGAAAAAAGGTCTGAAAAAAACGCCTGGGAACGATCCTTTTCGCTTAAACCTTACCTCTACTACGTACCAACTTCTTTACATTTTACGCTCGATCCAAAGCCTGAAAAAGAGCCTGAAAGGGTGCAAAACAGGGAAGAACTTCATATCAGATTTGAAGTGTGGAAAAAGGGCGGAAAAGTGGCGTGGAGGCAGGTGGGAGAAGGGATTGAGGGAGAGTTGGAGGGAGGGAAGAACTTGATAACAGGAAGACAATAAGTAAAATTTCTACAAAGAGGCAAAACTTCATTTCAGAGGTTTTGTCTCGACGGATTGTAATATTAAGTGCAACACCTGTAAGTCAAAATAGAAGAAGCCCACAACGACCTCGTATAAAATGTTAGTTACCACACAAACATCAGAGGAGGAATCGTTATGAGCTATATTCATCTTACCATATCTGAACGTTCAAAAATAGAAACTTACTTTGAGTTAGGTTATTCTATTCGCCAAATTGCAGAATTTATCAAGAGAAGTCCATCTACAATTTCAAGAGAGTTACGACGACATCTAAATTGTTCTCCTGAAGAGGCTCAAGCTCGATATCATAGTAATAAATCGAAGTGTGGAGCTAAGTCTAAACTAACACCTAAGTTAAAAGAAGTTGTTCAGAAAAAATTGGGCGAAACTTGGTCACCTGAACAGATTGTCGGACGCTTATATCCAGGAAAGCTAAGTTTTAAAAGTATCTATCGTTGGATTTACAACGGTTTATTAGAGGTGCCTCTTTCCACACTTCGTCAAAAAGGGAAACGCCAAAAACCGCGTGAAACAAGAGGTCGATTCAATATTGGTACACCAATCTCCAAACGCCCTAAGTATGTACGTAAACGTGAAACATTCGGTCATTGGGAACTGGATACTGTTGTTTCTGGACGTGGCCAAGCAAAGGGCTGTGTCGCTACCTTTATTGAACGCAAAACTCGCTGGTATAAAGCTGTACTTATTCCAAACCGTTCTGCTCAAGCAATGGAGGCAGCCGTTAAATGGTTATATCAAGAACTACCAAATGGCTCAATATTAACGGCTACGACTGACCGCGGAAAAGAATTTAGCTGTTACAACGTACTCGAAAAAGACTTAAATATCCAAGTTTATTTCGCGGACGCTTATTCATCATGGCAACGTGGCAGTAACGAAAATGCGAATGGTCTTTTACGTGAGTTCTTCCCAAAGAAAACAAACTTTGATCACGTAACGGAAAAAGAGATGGAACAAGCACTTAAACTTATCAACAATCGACCAAAAAAATGTCTTGGTTGGAAAACTGCATACGAGGCGTTTCAGGAAGAACTGTTGCACTTAAATTGACAAAGTATCATATGTAAAAATGCTGGCACGAAGTTTTATAACTTGTACCAGCATTTCTTGATTAATGGAGTAGCTTTTCAACACGTTGACAAATTTCATCAGCAGAAAGTCCACGTGCATTGATAACGGATCCTTCAGATACTACGTTGCTAATTCCCATAACATTTTCATCTTGTCCACTAATTACGCAACAGTCACAATTTTTTGCGTCTTCTTCACTACGGATTTTTTTTACTTCGTATCCTTTTGCTGCTAGTACAGCTTCAACATTAGATAAAGATTCTTCAACACCAATGATTTTTGACATTGTTCATCCACCTCCAATAAATAATGTGTCAAATGGAATCGATATTTATTCATCATTAATTATGTTTAGGGATTTGGAAAATTTCCCATGCTATAAAATCGCAAATCTAGTGCAAATTATGAATGGAGGTGACCAATATGGCTGATAAAAAAGGTAAAAGCAAAAAGTTAGATCGTGAAGAATATGGTCATGGATATGATTTAAGTCCTGATGATTTCGATGTAATTGGACAAAATAATCAAGCAAAAAAACAAAATCAAAATGAAAATAAAGGGAAACCGGATAATAAACACAATCCATCTAGATTGAATCAGTAAAATGGGCTCTGAAAAGTCCTCTTAAGATGGTCTTTTTATGATTGACGCTTATGCTTTCGTCACAAATAAATTGTGCAGAGGATGGTGGCATGGTGACCACCTGAGAAGCAGATTTATTATTAAGAAGGGAAGGTGTTCAAAAGTTTATACTTTTGGCCCTTCCTTTTTGGCATTTTTTGACGGAAGTTTTTTCGACATAAGTTCTATTTTTCTCTCCTTTTTCTTAAAGTATAACGAGACACTATAAAGGGGAGAAATGATGGAAATTGATGGCGTGTTCTCCGGTGGTGGTATTAAAGGATTTGCATATGTTGGTGCCTTACAAGTATTAGAAGAACAGAATTACACCTTCAAACGGGTAGCAGGGACGAGTGCCGGGGCCATTTTTGCTTGTTTAATAGCGGCTGGATATACAGCATCAGAAATTGAAGAAATGTTAGATGAACTAAATTTAAAAACACTTCTTGATCCTCGGAAATCTGCACGAAGACTCGTTTTTTTAAAATGGCTAAACCTATACTTCAAAATGGGTCTTTATAGAGGGAAAGCGTTAGAGAAATTTTTTTATAAGAAACTGGCAGAAAAGGGTGTTATCACCTTTAGTGATTTACCCCGTGGTTCCCTCAAGCTTATTGCTTCTGATTTAACGAATGGACGTATCGTTGTAATACCTGATGATTTGCCGAAATATGGGATTGATTGGCGGAAGTTTTCTGTAGCAAAAGCGTTAAGAATGAGTTGTGGAATTCCATTTTTCTTTGAACCCATCAAATTAAGTGATCAAAAAGGTGAAAACATTTTTGTTGATGGAGGGGTTTTAAGTAATTTTCCGCTTTGGGTTTTTCAAAGGAACAAAGCGCGGCCAATACTTGGATTTAAGCTAAGTCATCCAAGTGCAGAAATAGATCCAAAGAAAATCTCGAATGGTTTAGATTTGTTTGATGCATTATTCAAAACGATGAAATCGGCCCATGACGAACGTTATATTTCAAGAAAACATGAGAAAAGTATTGTTTTTATACCTGTAGAAAATCTTAGTGCTACTCAATTTGATATTTCAAAAGAAGTAAAACAACAATTGATTGATATTGGTAGAAAAAGAACGATGCAATTTTTAGAAACCTGGGATAGAAGTTAGTGTTTGATGGATAAACAAAGCAAGAATTGAAATACTAACAATAAAAATGCTAAAGGAGTAGAGGTTAGTGGCAAAAACACCAAAAGAGATAGCAGAAAAAATATTAAATCATAACATGGTTGGAACGATGGCAACGATTGAAGGAGATAAGCCTCATTCACGATATATGACTTTTTTTAACGATAACTTTACTCTATATACTGTAACAAGTGACCACACTCATAAAGTTGAAGAACTGTCAAAAAATCCATATACCCATATATTAATTGGTTACGATGGAAAAGGTTTTGGGGATGAATTTTTAGAAATTGAAGGGAAAGTGGAAATCTCTTCTGATGATACTATGAGGGAGAAGGTTTGGAATAAACTTTTGAAACCATGGTTTAGTGGACCAGACGACCCGAAAATGGTTATTCTAAAAGTGACACCATCTCAAATAAAATTAATGAATACAAAAGGGGAAGATCCGAAATTTGTGGAGTTTTGATATTTTAGGGCTATCAAGAGAGACTTGATAGCCCTAAAAAAATGAAGTTATTTTTGTTCCACTAATATTTGGCGAATTATTTGTTTGTTTTGTTTTTTAAATTTTTCATTATGAGATGACACGATTCCAATGGATTCTGCTGTTGGCTCTATATATTTTTTTGCACTATTTACAGCATTTACGGCATCTTGGAATGCACCTACTAAAAGGTTTACCTTTCCATCAAAAGATAAGATATCACCTGCAGCAAATATTCCTTCTTGAGAAGTATGGCCTTTTGAAGTACCTTCGTAATAATAATTGTCTTTCAAACATAAATTAATGTTCTCAGCAAAACCTAACGATGCATCCCTGTTATAGCCATGGCAAACAATAATGTGATCAACAGGTTGAAGTAACGATTCCTCTTTACCATCTTGTTTAAGAACAGCTTGTTGAATAAGTGTTTTTTCTTTGTTTGGTATTAATCGTTCAATGCTTGTGTTAAATAGTACTTTTGCTTTAGAGTCTGCTAGTATTCGAGCAGTTTGTGCTTCATGCGCAGAAAACTGATCTTTTCGATAGGCAACAATCACTTCTTCTGCAATATCTAATAATTCAACAGCCCAATCGATCGCCCCATTACCTCCACCTGATATGAGAACTCGTTTTTGTTGAAACGGTTTTAATGACGGTATTGTATAATGTAAGTTTGACATTTCGTATTTTTCAGCACCGTCAATTTCTAATTTTTGTGGGTTAATGATACCGCCACCCACTGCCATAATAATTGATTTAGAATAGTGTTTAACACCATCATTTGTTGTGATAATAAATAAATTGGTGTCGTCTTTCTCGATGAAGTCTACTTTCGTATTCGTAATAATTGTTGGATCGAAAGTTTTTGCTTGTGATATGATTTGTTTCACGAATTGACTACCTAAAATAGGTGGCTGTCCACCAACATCCCATATCATTTTTTCTTGGAATAATAAAACTTTACCACCTAATTCTTTTTGGGATTCAATCAATTTTGTTTTCATGTTTCTTAATCCACTATAAAAGGCACTATATAATCCTGCTGGGCCACCTCCAACAATGGTTACATCATATACGTCACGCATAAACTCGCTCCATTTCTACTATAAATCTTACTATGTATAACAGTCAGACATTATATCTATTGTAAATATGATTATATCGTTAATGAAAACGATTATCAATATTAAGTGGCTTGGGATGAAATAAGCTTTGGTTTAATAAAATTTAGTGGCATATTTTTTGATTAGGAACAAAACATTTTAAAAATTGGTTCTATCTTGTCCTTTTTATCTTAAACTAGAATATAGGAATTGAATTGAGGTGTGAAAATTGAAAAAATGGGGAATATCTGCAATTGTTCTGTTTATAATTTATGCTGCATTGATGTATTTTTATATTTTTCATTGGAGCTCAAATGGAATACCAGAAGTATTAAAAGGGACAGTAGCCGATCCAGCAACATTTATGACAGAGCGTGAATTACTCCTAAGTGAAGAATATTCAAAAGTAAAGAATTTTATTTTCTTTATTTTAACTCCTCTAGAATGGCTCGTATATTTATTTATTTTAGGGACAGGTCTATCCCGTGTGTTCGAAAAATGGTCTGAATTAGGGCTTAAATGGAAAGTCATTAAAAACGGAGCGTATTTATTCTTCCTATATCTTTTTACCGCCATTCTTTTTTACCCAGTTGATCTATACCGGTATAATTTAAGTAAAAAGTATGGCATCAGTACACAAGATTTTTCTTCTTGGATGCGTGATTATGTCATTGATTTTTGGGTTGGGTTTATTACAACTTTAATTATTGTCATCGTTTTATACTGGCTGCTCCACATAAGTAAAAAAAGATGGTGGCTGTATGCGTGGTTACTCACAATACCATTTGCCATTTTTATGATGTATATACAACCGGTAATTATTGATCCACTTTATAATGAGTTTTATCCATTAAAAGATAAAGCATTAGAAGAAAAAATATTAGATTTAGCTGATCAAGCAAATATCCCTTCTGAACATGTTTTTGAAGTAAATATGGCGGAAAAAACCAATGCAATGAATGCTTATGTAACGGGAATTGGTGATAATTCAAGAATTGTACTTTGGGATACAACTCTTAACCAATTATCAGAAAGTGAAATCTTGTTCATTATGGCCCATGAGATGGGACATTATGTTCAGAAGCATATTTACATTGGAATGGCTGCTTATATTTTATCCACACTCGTTGGTTTATGGTTAATTTCAAAAATCATGCCTTGGCTTATTGATCGTTTCGGACAAGTTCTAAAAATAAAAGAAATGAAAGATATTAACTCGTTACCATTATTTTTACTTCTAATTTCATTAATGTTATTCTTGTCTAATCCAGTTTCGAATTTTGTATCACGTTACCAAGAAAGTCGTGCTGACGAATATGCGATGGAACTAACAAAAAATCCCGAAGCAGCAGTTAGTAGCTTCCAAAATCTTGCCAAGACAGGTTTAAGCGAGGTAAATCCTCCATTTATTGTGAAGATTTTCCGTTATACGCATCCACCTATGCTTGAAAGAATCAATACTGTAGCTGAATATACGAAAAAAGAAAAATAATAAAAAATGCCTGACTATGATTGGTTGGGCATTTTTTTTGTTTTCCCAAACAATTTTAAAAGTAGACAAGAGAATAATTCACAAAAAATGTAAATCTGTATGAAAGTCTAAATAAAATATTCTGGATCTAAATGGAAAATCCGAACAAAAGCTAAAGAGTAAGAATATAATAAAGTGAAAAGAAAAAGAGAAAATTTACCTATTGACATATTGTGGATACATATCAATAGATAGGTGGTGAGCAAAATGGATTTCTTCTTAGTCGCATTAACATTCTGGTCCCTTGTAATATTGTCACTACTCCTTTTAATCCACGGATTATGGAAAAAATCATGGCAATCGCTAGTTGTTAGTGGGTTTGCATTCCTGCTTCCAATGCTCTATTTTGCAATGGTTGATAAGTTATTTATCGCCTTCGCTCTATTACCTATTGTCCCGTTCATTTTGGCATATAATATGAAGAAAAAAGAACTTTAGTTTAGGAGCTAGCATTACTATATTGTATTGCTAGCTTTCTCTTTTTAAAGAAAAATTAATAAGATTTAGTAGAAATAAGCATGTGAGGATTGAGGAAATATCAATTAGTTAATAGGAAGATTATTATAGGGGGTACTTTTTTGAATCTATGAGGCTATATTAATGAATGATGATATATGCTAAATTTAAATGGATATGGTAAAAGGAGGGGAAAGATGAATATTTTCGCCACTCAACAAATAAATGGTAATCAGGATTTTGGTATTACAACGAGTGAAAAAAATAATAATGGTACGACTTCATTCAAAAAAGTATTCGGTGATGAAGCTAGAAAAATTAATCCACTTCACGATGTTAATAATTCTCGTAATAATTTAATAAACGAAGCAATTGAAACGAATGATTGGTCAAATTATTATGCGTTTGAAGCAAAACAACATCCTGCTTGGTATGAACAGGTAGATGGGCAATATGTACCGAACAAAATGTATTATAGTTCGTTAATTGAGGCGAATATGAATGCAGTACATAATGCCAAAGTAGATGGAGATAAAGAGTTAGCGGCAATTTGGGAAAATAATTTACAACAGATGATTGATAAATTTAATAATGCTCCTGGTATTGTTCCATATGTCGTAGGGTTGAATCATCGAGAGGATCTTGCGGAGCAATATGGTGTTGCAATGGCGGATAAAACTTTCTTTGACAGCAAATATAATTCACAACTTGTAGCCACTCAAGGAAAGTTTGATCAAAATATGTGGTATGATAATGCTTACTTTGCAGAAAACAAAGAATTAAAAGAACATGTTGCATCGTTAATTTCCGAAGAGCTTCCGAAAGAATCAATTACGAATTCATCAACCGTTGTTGCAAGTAGTGAAGAGAACATAATACAAGCTAATTCAATTGAAAATGAATTTTCGGAATCTAATGTTACTCAAAATCAATCAGAGGTACTTGAAAACCTGGTAGCTAAAAGTAATATTGAATCGGATTCCATCAGCTTAATAGAAGAAATACAAGAAAACCAACAAAAAGAAAATGAACAACAAGAAGCAGTTCTGCAGCACGACCTGAAAGAATTATATTTACATAACCTGAAGTTCGCTTTTCACCCAAACTTCAAATTGGTAAAAGAATCGTATATTTAATCAAAAACGGCGAGTTAATCTCGTCGTTTTTTCATATCAAAAACAATTCTATTTTACTTTAGTAATCATAGATTGTTAAAGTACGTTGATTTGGCTAAATTGAATCAAAAAATGAATCATTAATAATATTCTGTGTTAATATACAATGATAAGAATCAACTGAAATACAAAAGGGAGGATAAGAAATGACCTTAATTTGCTTTGTACGCCATGGTGAAACAGAATGGAATACCCTTAGGAAAATACAGGGAAGAGCAGATATTCCTTTAAATACTATTGGAATAAAACAAGCTCATGAATGTAAAACGTATTTTACTAATACAGAGTGGGATGTGTTAGTTTCAAGTCCTCTGCAACGAGCTAGACAAACAGCAGAAATTATTAATGAACACTTAAATTTGAATATACATATAATGAATGAGTTTATTGAAAGAAATTATGGAGATATTGAAGGATTAACTTTAGAACAAAGAGCTTCATTATATCCCGATTTAACATGTCCGAACCAAGAAAGTTTAGAACAAGTGAAGGAACGTACCCTATATGGACTAAATAAATTACATCAAACCTATACAAATCAGAAAATCATAGTAGTTGCACATGGAGGAGTGATTAAAATAATTTTATCGACTCTTTCAAACGGTCAAATTGGACTTGGAAAAACAAAATTAACGAATGGCAGTTTAAGTAATATACGATTTGAAGATGGATGCTGGAAGGTAGATAATTATAATCAAGTATGTCATTTAAAGGAAAAATACAATGAAGAATATGTCAAATATTAAGCCTTTATATTTATAAGAAATCATTCACTTATGGTCTTTTTCGTTCGAATTACTGTAAATTGTTTCCTGATATTTAGCTGGTTTATAATTAAGGTAAGATGATACTCAAGGAGTGTTCACCATGAAAGTGAGTGTACAGAAAAGGCAAAATCTCTGGCTAGCTTTATTATTATTAGTTCTTTGTAGTAACTTAACGTTATATCGTACTGATTTTGGAAAAAGTATTCTCGAAACTGGACCAAGTAGTGTAGCTTTAGAATCATTAATTGATTTAGTAATTGTTGCACCAATTTTAGTGTTAGCTTGGAAAAGAGAAAAGAGTATTAAACTATTTTTACTACTAAGTGCTAGCGGATTAGTCTTATCAAGAATTTTAATCCCTATTGAATTTTTAAAACCATATGTAGCGATTACATGGGTTGGAATTGCGGTTGAACTAGGATTACTAGCGATAGAATTATTATTACTTGTAACATTAGTTCGCTATTTACCAAAGATCATTAAAGATACGAAAAATAGCAGCTTACCAATCTTATTTTCTTTTACTAATGCAGTTGACCGGTATGTACAAAAGCATCAATTAATCCATATCGTATGTTCCGAAATGCTAATGTTTTATTATGCATTAGCTAGTTGGAGAAAGAAACCAACTTTAAATGAAAATACTGTAACGTTACACAAAAATTCAAGTTATATTGCTTTTCAAGTAATGCTTATCCATGCGGTGGTTATTGAAACACTTGGTATTCATTGGTTCATCCATGAAAAATCCATGATTCTTTCTATTATTTTATTAGTGTTAAATATTTACACAGTTATTTTCTTCTTAGCGGATATTCGGGTAGTCCAATTAAATCCTGTTTTATTTACGAAGGAAAAAATGTATATTTCTCTTGGTTTAATGAAACGTATAGAAATAAGCTGGGCAGACATACATGAAGTAATTACAGAACAGGAAGAATTAAAACAAAAGCTAACGAAGGATACAATTGATTTTTTAGCGAAAGATTTTGATGAAGTCACACCAAATGTAATATTAAAGTTAAAGCGACCTACTGAAGCTACTTTAGCGTTAGGATTAAAAAAATCCTATGAAAAAGTTGCGATTAAATTTGATGATCTTCAACGTTTTATTGATGCTTATAATAAATATAAATCGTAACTGTTTAAGGGGGAGAAGCTCTTCCTCTTTTTTTATTTCATTTATAGGAAAATTTGCCATATAATAATAAAATTAATGGTTTTTTATCTTTGAGGTGAGAAAGTTGAAATCATTTCTTTTACGAATTTGTTGCTTAATAATCAGTACTGGATTAATTATACTTCATACTAGCGCTCAAAAAAGTCATTTCACCTTAACACTCTTTTTAATAACTGGTGTCATGTTATTATATTTCATCATGCCTCTAATGAAATTTCCAGTAGCAAACTATTTATTCATTATCGCATTGATTACATTAACTGTTTTCATTTCAGAGGATTCGACCTTTATCTTACCATTTCTTGCATTTATTTCAATTGACAGTTCCTTTCGTTTAAAGGAACGAGGATTTATATTCTTTATTACAATAGTTTTCACATTGTGTTTCATTCTTACTTTATTAAAAATGATATCGCTTTATAGTTTTTTACTAATGATATCAATTATTGTTTGTTGCGATTTCCTTCATAGATATTTATCAGAAGTTGAGCTAAAAAATACATTGTACGAACAATTACTTTCGCAATTTCGAAAAATAAAAAGGGATTCGGTTGAGCAGGAGGAATTGGTACGCGCGGAGGAAAGAACAAAGATTGCGAGGGATATGCATGATTCTGTTGGTCATAAACTGACATCCTTATTAATGCAACTTGAAATGCTGTCTATTCAAAATAATTCGGAGAGTTTATCGGAACTCAAACAATTAGCAAGAGAAAGCTTAGAAGAAACCCGATTTGCTGTTCGGCAATTAAAATCTACAGAAGCGACAGGAATACAATCTGTTATTCAATTAATTAGAAAACTAGAAATGGAAAGTCATCTACATATTCGTTTTACTATTGAAAAAGGGGTTCTCTCCATACCTATTTCCAATGAACAAAGTATAGTGCTGTATAGAGTATTACAAGAATGTTTAACGAATGCGATGAAGCATAGTCATTCCAAAGAGGTAGAAGTAACACTAACAGTTGATTCATTGCAGCAACTACTTTTTGAAGTGAAAAATAAACATGTTTCTAACTTACCACTGATTAAAGGTTTTGGATTAACTAATATGGAAGGCAGACTTCAAGAAATAAATGGACAACTACGAGTATTGAGAGATGAAAAGAATTTTATAGTAAGGGGAACATTTCCATTAAAAACGTTTGGGGAGGGGTTAAAATGACATTTCGTATATTACTAGTAGAGGATCAGACAATTGTTCGAAATGGACTGAAAATGATTGTTGAACAAGACGAACATTTTCAAATAGTAGCAGAAGCAAGTAATGGTCATGAGGCACTCAAAGTACTTGAAAGTTTTCAAGTCGACCTCATTTTAATGGATGTACGAATGCCCGAAATGAATGGGATCGAAGCAACAAAGCGGATTCGAGAGCAATACCCGGAAGTAAAAATTATTATTTTAACTACATTTGACGATGAAGAATATGCATATGAGACATTAAAAGACGGAGCGAATGGTTTTTTACTTAAGTCATCTGAGCCGGAAAAATTACTTTCTTCTATTCATAGTGTGTTAAATGGGGGGCTTGTGTTACAAGAAGATGTTGCAGCGAAATTAATGCCGAAGCTTTTACAGCGACAAGTCCCACAACAAACAGAAATCTCAATAAATCTTACTAAGCGCGAATTAGAGATTGTGAAGTTGATAGGAGAAGGAAAGACAAATAAGGAAATTGCTTCAACTCTTTATTTATCGGTTGGAACGGTAAAAAATCATATTACAAACATTTTGCAACAACTAGATTTACGAGATCGAACACAATTAGCTATTTATGCAGTGAAACATAATCTTGTTTAAATACCCGGTACAGGTAAGATTCTGGTTAAACAGAATACTTTCACCGGGTTTTTTGTTTTCATTTGTTTAAGTTGTTACTGGAGTTGGGCGGGATAACTTCGCTTTTCTGATTGTCTAGCTGCGGCGGCTAGCTGCTCGAAAACTTCAACTCCCTCCTACGCAGTGGGCTGCTTGTCGGGAGTCTCCAGTTTTTTTCGCAGCTGGTCCAGCCGCCTCCGCTTTTCTAGTTGTCTAGCTACAGCGGCTAGGCCCTCGCGACGCTTCAACTCTTCCTGCGAAGGCAAAAAGCGCCTTCTTGTCAGAGTTTCCAGCGCGTGACGAGCCTAAGCGAGCCGCTTACGCATTTCTAATGTCTAGCTCTGGCGGCTAGCTGCTCGAAAACTTCAACTCCCTCCTACGCAGTGGGCTGCTTGTCGGGAGACTCCAGTTTTTTTCGCAGCTGGTCCAGCCGCCTGCGCTTTTCTAGTTGTCTAGCTACAGCGGCTAGGCTCTCGCGACGCTTCAACTCTTTCTGCGAAGGCAAAAAGCGCCTTCTTGTCAGAGTTTCCAGCGCGTGTCGAGCCTAAGCGAGCCGCTTACGCTTTTCTAATGACCAGAGTCATTTTATTTAATGACGTTAGCTACTTAGAAAGAGTTTGTAAAGTTGGTAAAGTATAGTTGAAAGGAAGGGATCGTATGATTGAAGCTGTGAATTTAACGAAGAGCTTTAAGAGTGGTGTTGCTGTTGACCATATTAATTTTTATATTGAGCCGGGTGAAATTGTCGGAATGCTTGGACCAAATGGAGCAGGGAAATCAACAACGATAGCAATGTTGTCAACGCTAATACCGCCTACAGAGGGTGATGTATTGCTTCATCAAAAAAGTGTATTAAAGGACCAGAATCTTTTACGAAAAGTTTTAGGGGTTGTTCCTCAGGAAATCGCTTTATACGGGGATCTTACGGCGAAAGAAAATTTATTTTTCTTTGGAAACTTATATAAAATACCTAAAAAACAATTGAACGAACGAGTTGAAATTGTTCTTGAACAAATTGGATTAGAAAATGAAACGAAAAAGCTTGTAAAACATTATTCTGGGGGAATGAAGAGGCGTTTAAACATTGGAGTTGCTCTTTTGCATGAACCACAATATTTAATTATGGATGAACCGACAGTAGGAATTGATCCCCAATCACGTAACCATATCCTTGAAACTGTAAAAAAATTAAATGAACAGTCAAATACAGCCATTATTTATACGAGTCACTATATGGAAGAAGTCGAGTATCTTTGTAATCGTATTTACATTATGGACCAAGGGCGGATTATTGCATCTGGTTCAAAAGACGAAATAAAAGCAATTCTTTCATCTGAAAATACCGTTGTTGTAAAAGTTAATAATAATTCAAACGCCTTTATGAATGAGCTATTCAATCAACCAATTCTTACTAATATTAAAGCGGACGAAGACAAAATTAATTTTACAATTGCCAAGGGAGTAAATTTTTTACCAAACTTACTTTCGTTATGTGAACGTCATAATGTCCTGTTAAAAAGTTTTCAAATGGAAGAGCCAACATTAGAAGATGTTTTTTTACATTTAACGGGCCGTGCTTTACGCAATTAGGAGGGGGAAACATGTTCTTAGCACTTATTCAAAAACAAATTAAATTATTGTTAAGAAGTCCTTCTGAATTATTAATTTTGCTTGCCATGCCTATCGGGTTAATTCTTATTTTAAGTTTTGCTCTAGGGTCTATTATGAATGGTGATTTAGAAATAACAAATGTAGAAATTGCTCTTGTTCAACATGGGAATGAAGAAGAGGAAATAGAAGCATTTTTTCAAAAGGCTAATGATACCTTCCCAATCGCAGATGAACTAAGAGGGCAAATTGCAGGGATGGTTCCAGTTAAGTTACTAGAAGAACAAATTATGGAGAATGATGAATTGAAGGAATTTGTTCATATTACAAAAGTTAATGAGAAGGATATTGAAAGAACGCGGAATAATGGAGAATTTTCAGCAATCATTGAAATTCCAGAAAATTTTACTTATGATTTTTTAACCTATCAATTTTTAAATGGTGAAAAGCCATCATTTTCTGTTTATTTAAATGAAAGTAAACAAATTAATTCAACGATTGTCCAAACATTAATAAATGATTTTCAACATCAATATACACTGAATAAAGTTTTAAATGAAAATGGATTACTGTTAGAAGGAATGATTGTACCATCTCCTGAAATAACATCAACAATTAATACAATCCAGTCGAAAGGTGAAATTACGTCTAAAATTTATTACACATTTAGTATGGCTGTTATGTTTATTTTATTTACGGCTGGGACAATTGCAAGTCAAGCGTTTTTAGAAAAGGATTCCCATATTTTTGATCGCATGATACTTGCGAGGATTCGCCCAATAACTTACTTATTTAGTATTATCATATCTACTGTCATTTTTGCTATGGTTCAAATGTTAATTTTATTTACTTTCAGCTATTTTGCCTTCAATATTAATTTCAATCAACTAGGATTGTATCTGTTATTAACGTTCTTTTTGGCAATCGTAGTAGGGGGAATCGCAGCAGTACTATCTTCATTAAATTATCGAAATAATTCAGCTAGTGCTTCAAATGTATTTTCAAATGCATTTGTATCCATTTTCGCATTACTAGGGGGTAGTTTCTTTAATATAAGTAGTATAGCTCCTGGTATGGCGAAAATTGGATTATTGACTCCGAATGGTGCAGCTTTAGACGGTTATTTAAAGTTAACTCAACAAGCATCGTTTTCGGATTTATTACCTAACCTTACGAATTTATCTATCTTAATGATTATTTTAATTGTTTTGGCATTCCTGCTCTTCCCAAAAAGAGGTGGTATCGCATGATGGATATATTAAAAACAAAGTTTATTTTATTAAAAAGAGAACCGGTAAGCTTTATTGTTATAACAGTAATCATCTGTTTATTTGCATATATATTAGGTTTGGGTCAACAATCAAAATTACCAATTGCTGTCTATTCAAGTTTGGATGAAAAATTAACAGAGACATTGCTTCTAGAATTAAAAAAAATGCCCGATGTTGATTACACTCTTTATGATGAGGAGGAAGCCCTAAAGTTAGTTGAAGAAGGGGATGTAGAACTAGCAGTACATTTACAGTCAAATAGATTTGATTTAATTACTTCGCCTAATTTTTTAAATGCACCGTTATTTCAAAGTGAAATTTCTACAATTTATCGAGAAGTAATGCAAAATGAAACAATTTTGAATACTTATCCGGTTGAACAACAAGGGAATGTACAATCCATTTTAGAAGATGCAAATAATAACCCTAGTTTTATTGTTGAGTATGCAAATTTCTCAAACGATGGGGATTTTATTTACGATGCCAAACTTCATAGCTTATTTGGATTTACTCTTTTTATGGTAATTTATACAATTGCTAACGGAGTAAATCATATTGTGATGGAAAGAAGAAATTATATTTGGTCAAGATTAATAGTTTCTTCTATTGGGAAAACCCAAATATATACTGCGAATCTGATATATAGTTTTTTATTAGGCTATTTACAAGTAATACTTGTCTTGAGTATTTTTCATTTTGGAGTTGGTGTTGATTTTTACGGTGGATTTTTAAAAACATTAATCGCTATAATACCGTATTTGTTATGTATTGTGGCATTGGCTATTTTCGTTGCATCTATCGTAAATACACCGGGGAAATTTAATGCAATTATTGCTGTAATAGCAGTTCCGTTCGCTATGCTTGGCGGTGCATATTGGCCAATCGATATCGTCACTTCAAAAATAATCTTAGCATTATCTTATATTTCACCTATTACGTATGGAATGGAAATATTAAATGGAGTAACTATTTACAGTGGCTCAATAGCAGAACTTGCTCAACCACTTGGAATACTTCTTTTCATGTCTGTCGTTTTAATGGGGATTGGTATTAACATCTTGGAAAAAAAGGGGCAATCTTAATGAATGCGCGGCTTACTAATGTAAGCCGCGTTAAAATTTTTTATGTAAAATTTAACAGTGTATATAAAATTTTGAAACTGTTCATAAGCTAGCTCCGTCTAAGGTGTGTAGAAAAATTTGGAGGTGTACTGCTGTGTTTGCAACAGATTTATTATCTGACGAGGACAATGCTTCAGAACTGTTTGAAGAACTTGTTGAGACTTATGCGGAAAGTTTAATACAAGTGGCATATTCATATGTGAAAAATAAACAGATGGCTGAAGATATTGTGCAGGATGTATTTATTAAAGCATTCGAAAAGAAATCTCAATTTCGCGGAGATTCATCTTATAAAACATATTTATATAAAATGACGATTAATCGAAGCTATGATTATTTAAGAAGTTGGTCGTACCGCAATCATTTTCTAACAAATAAATTTTCAAATTTATTTGGTGTGCATAAGTCCATGGATGAGTTTCTCGTAATTGAAGATGAACGGGCAGTTATAGGTAATGAAGTATTAAAGTTAAAACCAAAATATCGTGAGGTAGTCGTATTATTTTATTTTAAAGAATTAAAAATAGAAGAAATTGCAACTATCCTTGATTGCTCAATCAATACTGTAAAAACAAGACTTAGTCGTGCAAGAAATATATTAAAAGAGCGATTAGGAGGGAAACTAGATGAGTGAAAATCAGATTAAGAAAAGTATCCAATATATTTTTACAGAGAACCAAGTGTATGATCAAGGAACAAAAAAGAGAATTTTAAGTAAAATTACAAACCCTCCTCAGAAGAAAAGAAGAACATCATTGATGCCGATAGTAGTAACAATATGCTTATTATTAGGTACAGGAGTTTGGATTTCAACTATACTATCTAATTCATCGCAAAATCAAAATTTAGCCAACACTGAAGAAGAACTTCCTACGAATGACAATCTAGAAGGGATTAGTAGTGAAAATGATAAAATTGCAGAGTTAGAATTTCAGGTAAGTACTTTTGAAGATGAAAGGGAATATTATCATGAAGTGATTGCACAAATATTACCAAGTTTATCTGATGAAGAAATGTTAAATCTTGCAAAGAGTCATTTCAGATATGAACTTTCTGTTAATCAAACTCCCCTCACCTCAAATGGGAAAATGGAAGTAGAGCCTGGAGAAGTTGATGTAATGTTAACATTTTGGATGACACCACATTACAACGTTTTATCCGATGAATGGTATCAAAAAGGGATGATTAGTGGAGATTATTTCTCTCATATTGAAAAAGTTGAACCAGATAATGGGGAAGTCATTTATGCAGATGGAGCAAATGTTACTGCTCAAGGATATAAATTTACAAACATGCAAAGTGGCTCAAAAATATCATTAAAAATTTCCGAAGAACTGCGTGAACGATTATCTTTAGATACAAATGAAATTGAAATATTAGTTAAATAGTGTTACGGGATATTCTTTTTGGGGGGATTCTATTATACTATTGTGTGATTTCTTAGGAAATAATTTTCTCAAAACGCTTAATAAATTTTTTTAAAATTGAGCAACTCTTTTTCCATTTTTTCGTCACAAGATGTGATAGATTTCCTCCAGAAAGATGCTTTTTTGTAACGTGTTAAAATGTTATACTAGAATGTATGTATTTTGTAAAATGAAGAATGCTAAACTTTAAGAAAGGGGAATAATAGATGCGGAAAAAGCCTAAAAATAATCGTGCTTCAAGTGTAAAAGCAAAATATCGAGCTAGTCTTTCGTTTCGTATGAATATCCTTTTCTTTTCAATCTTTCTATTATTTTCTGCACTTATTTTCCGCCTAGGTTATCTGCAAATTGTAAAAGGTGAAGATTATGTTCGTGCGATTGAAAGAACTGAAGAAATTGCAGTAAATACGAGTGTACCTCGTGGGCGTATTTATGATCGTTATGGAAGAATATTAGTGGATAATGACCCTGAAAATGCAATTACATATACGAAAATGCAAACTACTACGACAGAAGAAATGATTGATATTGCAGAACAATTAGCAATGTTAATTGAACAACCAACTGATCGTATTACATTACGAGACCGACAAGATTTTTGGATATTAAAAAATAAAGATGTTGCTTATGCAAAAGTATCCAAGGAAGAAGAGTTAAAATTACGTGCTAATGAGGAATTAGATGACAAACAGGTCCAACAAGAAATTGATCGATTAGTACGTGAAAGAATTACTGAGGAAGAGTTAAATGAATTCACACCGTTTGAATTAGAAGTATTAGCAATTTACCGAGAAATGGCATCTGGTTATTATCTTTCTCCTCAAATTATTAAAAATGAAAATGTTACAGATGCAGAATTCGCTCGTGTTTCAGAAAGACTCCCTGATTTACCTGGAGTGAACACTACTACAGATTGGAAGCGAGTAAAACTTTCATCCGTTGCTATACTTGGAAGAACTACGGTTCCAAGTAAAGGGATTCCGAAAGCAAAATTAAATTATTATTTAGCAAGAGACTATTCTCGGAATGACCGAGTTGGAGAAAGTTATTTTGAAGCACAATATGAAGAGTTACTACAAGGACAAAAATCTGTTGTAAAAAATATAACGAATAACAAAGGTGAAGTTATTAATACGGTAACGACATTCCCAGGTGAGCCAGGCAAAGATTTAGTTTCAACTCTCGATATCGAACTTCAAACTGAAGCCGAAAAAATCGTTGAGAAGAAGTTACTAGAATTAAAATCTTTGGGCCAATCAAAATTACTGGATCGTGCCTTCTTTATAATGATGAATCCGAATACTGGTGAAATCCTCTCAATGGTTGGGAAGAAAATAGAAAAAGATCCGGAAACGGGCAAATCTTATGTTGTGGATTATTCTTATGGAACGTTTACAACAGCATACGAGGTAGGTTCAACTGTAAAAGCTGCTACAGTATTAATGGGTTACTCACAAAATGCTATTGAGCCGGGTACTGTATTAATTGACCAACCAATCCGATTGTACGGAACGAAACCAAAAAGTTCTATCTTTAACCGTAACGGTGCAATTGCAATGAATGATCTAAAAGCTTTAGAACGATCATCCAACTCTTATATGTTCCAAACAGCCATGCGTATTGCAGGAACAAATTACACGCCGAACATGGTATTTAGAATAAAAGATGATACACTTCAAACAATGCGTAATGGCTATGCACAGTTTGGACTAGGTGTTAATACAGGGATTGACTTACCAAATGAAACATCGGGGGTAAAAGGTGAATTAACGGATACCGGGAAAATTTTAAACTTGGCAATTGGTCAGTTTGATACGTATACACCAATGCAATTGGCACAGTATATTTCAACAATTGCCAATGGTGGATATCGTATTCAACCAAGGTTGTTAAAGGAAATTCGCAATCCTTCTGAAGATGGGGAAACTTTAGGTCCTGTTGTAGAAGAAGTGACTCCGAAAATCTTAAATCGTATTTCAAATAGTACGGATGAAATTGACCATGTAAAAAAAGGACTTCGACAAGTTTATGTAGGTCCACAAGGTTCTTCCTATGCAGCATTTCACGATACTCCTTATACTGCAGCAGGGAAAACCGGAACAGCGGAAGTTGTTTACTATGGACCATTACGTGAAGATTATGGAACATTTACTGTAAACCTTGCCCATGTTGGTTTTGCACCGATGGAGAATCCTGAAGTTGCTTATGCGGTATTAATTCCATGGGCGACAACGAACTTCAATGTTCACTTAGGTCAAGGTAACCAAATCGCTCGAGAAATATTAGATGTATATTTTAATCTTAAACAAAAATATGAAAAAGATGGAATTACATCAAGTTCTGTAAAACAACAAATTTTACCACCAACAACAGATGATAAAATTGATGAAGATACAGAAGAACAAAAAGTAAATGAATAAAGTAAAAAAACATACTAACATTAGTAGTACAAACCAAGGCCATGGTTTGTGCTACTATTTTTTTATAGTAGAAGTGAAGGAAAGTCGAACAGCTCCAGGGACGTATGAGAGTCCGTAAAAAAAACCGGCTAACTTCACATCCTTATATGAATCAGTTTAGTATGTTGGGTCCAAGAGATCGTGTATAAGAAAGTGGAATCGATAAGGCAATGTGAGGACTTCTATGATTGGCTAAAAAGGAGAATAGAATGATGAATCATGTCATTGCGTTAGATGTGAGTAAAGGGAAAAGTTCGGTAGTTATGTATAATCAATATCGACAATGTGAATATGAAGGTGAACTAAATCATACCCGAGTTGATTTTGAACGATTACATAATCGTATTGAAGAAATAACGAAGTTTGATGGACAAGCACCTGAAATTGTCTTTGAAGCAACTGGTGTCTATTCGAAATCGGTAGAAGCATTTTTAAAAAATCATGGTTATACATATAGTCGGATGAACCCGCTTGAAGCGAACCTACAAATGGCAAAAATGCGACGTCATAAGACGGATGTAAGTGATGCACACGAATTAGCGAAAACACACTTTAAAATGGAGCGTGAAACGACATACGTTCAAGAGGATTATTATGAACAGATGCGAGCTCTCACACGTTATTACGATGAAGTGGATGAAGAAATAATTTTACTTAAAAGTCGGATGCATGCGATTTTGCATATGAGCTTCCCAGAGCTTGAAAAACTCATTACACCAAGTTCTGCTTTATTCTTAAATATCGTGCAGCTGTATCCACATCCAGCACTTGTATTAGCCCATTCAAAAACAGTAATTAAAAATCATTTAAAGGCAAATACAAAAAAGAACCTTTCACTTACTCGTGCAGAGAAAAAAGCAATTGAGCTAATCGAAGCAGCGCAAAATAGTTATCCAGCCATTAAACCGACAGATGTTCGATGTGATCAAGTAAAGGATTACGCCATACGGATTGCAGAATTGAAAGATAAAAAAGAAGCGCTTGTCCAACAGATGAAGACGTTATCAAAAGAACGTCAAGAATATCTTGTATTACGTTCTATTCCTGGTGTGGGCGATTCAACCGCTTGTCGTCTGATAGGTGAAATCGGTGATATTCGCCGTTTTAAAAATGCGAAACAATTAAATGCATACGCAGGAATTGATATTATGCGTTATCAATCTGGCAACACACAATATCGGGACCGAATCAATAAGCGTGGGAATAAACATTTGCGAAAAATTTTATATTTCATGATACAAGGGATGCTTATGTTAAAAGAAAAACCCAATCATTTTGCGGATTACTATTATAAATTAAAAAAGCAACCTCAGAGAAAGCCTCATAAGGTTGCGATGATAGCTTGTGTTAATAAATTTTTGAAAGTGACCTTTCAGTTATTAACACGAGGAATCCTATACGATTATGAGTCCGCACTACCAGCTCAGAAATCGTAATAAAACGTAATACAACTATATCATATAGACCTTTCGAAAAAAATAAAAATCGTTAGGTTTTTTCGGCATGAAAAAATTAGTTTTAGAAGGGAGGGGTACCCCTCCCTTCTAAAACTAATTCATTAAAATAAAAGAAATAACTTAAATATACTTGACTAATCGTAAGAAGGAGTTGTCTGAAAAGTCATTTTGAGACAACTCCTTTGCGACGAGGATAGTGGGAATTTATTTCGACTACCGCAGGAGCAATAATTCATAAGAGATATTTATCAAGAAAGAATAGAGGTGTCCAAAAAATTATTACTTTTTGGACACCTCCTTTTTTTATGCTAAAAAGATTTACAAAGTTCACCATCTATTTACAATCTCTTTACCATTGATTTATATGAAATCAACAATCTACCATTATAGTTTTACCTGTAAGACAAACTTACTATGAACTGATGGAGGAAATAAGAGATGAAAAAGTGGAAGTACTTAACGGTGACTGCCGTACTAGGATCAGCATTACTATTAGGAGCATGTGGTTCTGATACAGAAACGGAAGATACAACAACTGGTAATGATACAGTAGAAACTGCAGATTCTGGCGATGCACAATTAACGGGTTCAGTTTCAGGCGACGGCTCGTCAACTGTTGCACCAATTACTGAAGGTCTTGTTGAAGAATATGGCGCAGTACAACCAGATGTCAAAGTATCTGTAGGTGTATCGGGTACGGGTGGTGGTTTTGAAAAATTCATCGCTGGGGAAACTGACTTCTCAAATGCATCACGTCCAATAAAAGATGAAGAAAAAGCTGAATTAGAAAAAGCGGGAATTGACTATACAGAATTTCAAGTTGCATTCGACGGTTTAACAGTAGTTGTTAACCCAGAAAATGATTGGGCTACTGAATTAACAGTAGATCAGTTAAAACAACTTTGGATTGAAAATGGCTCAACGAAAAAATGGTCAGATATCGATCCATCTTGGCCGGATGAAGAAATCGTCTTCTATTCACCAGGTACTGACTCAGGTACTTATGATTACTTTGATGAAGTAATTTTAGATGGTTCTGATTTAGTAAAATCTGCCACTTTATCTGAAGATGACAACGTATTAGTACAAGGTGTTGCTTCTGATAAAAATGCAATTGGATTCTTCGGATTTGCTTACTACTTAGAAAACCAAGATAAATTAACTGCAGTATCTGTTAACGGTGTTGCACCAACAAACGAAACAATTGAATCTGGAGAATATACTCCACTGTCACGTCCACTATTCGTATATGCAAAGAATAGTGCATTAAAAGAAAATGAAGCATTTTATGATTTTATGAAATTTACATTAGAACATGCTGGTGAAATGGCAGAGGCAGTTGGTTATGTAAAATTACCAGATGAAAAATACGATGAAGGCTTATCTACTTTAGAAAGTTTAAAATAATTTCTTAAGTGTGGGGTATCCACTACGGTTATAGTAGGATACCTCAAACATTTACTAATCTCTATATAAAAGTTTGAGATTAGTTCTTTACATAGGTGAAGGGAGTTTACATTATGTCTTCTCAAGGTATCGAGAAAAAGCAGAGTGTTCAAGAGTTAATCGCTCAATCTCGAAATAAAAAAGGCAAAAAGATAATTGAAAAATTAATGCCCCTTATTTTAATAATCACAGCATTTATTTCTGTTTTAACAACAATCGGAATCATTTTTACCCTTATTTTTGAAACCTTTGAATTTTTTCAGAGAGTATCAATTACCGACTACTTATTCGGTACTGAATGGTTACCCTTCTCAGGTAGTGAGCCTTTATATGGTGTATTACCATTAATATTAGGGACTTTAAAAGTATCTGTCATTGCAGCATGTGTAGCTGTACCCCTTGGAATTGCGGCTGCTGTTTACTTAAGTGAATACGCATCAGATAAAACACGTCGCATCATTAAGCCAATATTAGAGGTTCTAGCTGGTGTGCCAACCATTGTCTATGGTTTCTTTGCTTTAACATTTGTAACGCCATTATTACAACAATTGATACCGTCGCTGAAAATATTCAATGCATTAAGTCCAGGTATTGTCGTTGGAATCATGATTTTACCGATGATTGCATCATTATCCGAGGACGCTATGAGTTCTGTTCCAAATTCTATTCGTGAAGGTGCATTAGCAATAGGTGCTACGAAGCTTGAAGTTGCATTAAAAGTTGTATTACCAGCTGCATTGTCAGGAATTATTTCATCTGTCGTTTTAGCTGTATCTCGTGCAATAGGGGAGACGATGATTGTTTCCCTTGCTGGTGGAGCAACTCCAAATTTTGAGTTCAATGTTACGGGTTCAATTCAAACGATGACTGCGTATATTGTACAAGTTTCATCCGGAGATGCTGGTTATGGTACAACTATTTACTACTCAATCTATGCAGTTGGTTTTACACTATTTATCTTTACTCTATTAATGAATTTACTAGCCCAATACATTTCAAAACGCTTCAGGGAGGAGTATTAAAAATATGAGATATATCGATGATACTGTAGTAATGAAGCGTATGAAGTCTCGATTAAAGGTGAATAAGTTTTGGAAAGCAATCTTTTTTATCGCGACAAGCTTAGCTTTATTTGCTTTAGTCATTCTATTAATCCGAATTTTGTCACAAGGGATGAGTTATTTAAACTGGGATTTTTTCAATAACTTTGGTTCTCGATTTGCAGAAAAAGCTGGAATTAAGGCTGCATTAATCGGATCGATTTATTTAATGCTGGTCATCGCACCTGTATCAATGATTTTAGGTGTTGGAACAGCTATTTATTTAGAAGAATATGCAAAGAGAAATAAGTTTACAGATTTTATTCAAATGAATATTTCAAACTTAGCAGGTGTACCTTCTATTGTATTTGGATTGTTGGGGTTAACAATTTTTGCTCGAATGTTATTTTTAGGAAAAAGTATTTTAGCTGCAGGTTTAACGATGAGTTTATTAATTTTACCTGTCATTATCGTAGCTGCCCAAGAAGCGATTCGAGCTGTTCCAAAAGAGCAGAGGGAAGCTTCTTATGGCATGGGAGCAACGAAATGGCAAACGATTACTCGAGTTGTATTACCTGCAGCAATTCCAGGAATTTTAACAGGGAGTATTTTAGCTTTATCTCGTGCAGTAGGTGAAACTGCTCCCCTCGTAGTTTTAGGGATTCCAGTGATTTTGCAATTTTTACCTGACAGCCTATTAAGTGAATTTACTACATTACCACTTCAAATTTATGATTGGGCAAAACGTCCTCAAGAGGAATTTCAGTTTGTTGCAGCTGCAGGAATCATTGTTTTAATGGGGCTGCTTGTAGTAATGAACTCGATTGCGATATTTATTCGCAATAAGTTCCAAAAACGATATTAAGGATGAGTGATAAATGGTAGAACTTATGATAAAAAATAGTGATCAGATAAATATGAAATCTCAAAAGCAAGCAGTTAGTCCAATGATAAATAGAGTTGAAAAAAATACGGTTTTTGGTACAAAAAATTTTAATCTTTGGTATGGTGAGCACCATGCATTAAAGGATATTCAACTAGATATTAAAGAGAATGATGTAACAGCAATTATCGGTCCTTCTGGATGTGGTAAATCAACATATATCAAAGCGTTAAATCGTATGGTAGAACTAATACCGATTGTAAAAACATCAGGAGAAATTAACTACCGTGGAAGGAATATTTTTGATTCTTCTTATGAAGTTGAAGAACTGCGCACAAAAGTAGGCATGGTTTTTCAAAAACCAAATCCATTTCCAAAATCAATCTATGATAATATCGCGTATGGTCCACGAATTCACGGAATAAAAAATAAAAAAATTCTTGATGAAATAGTTGAAAAATCTCTACGTGGAGCAGCGATTTGGGATGAAGTAAAAGACCGTTTAAATCAAAATGCATATGGATTATCAGGTGGTCAGCAGCAACGTATTTGTATCGCCCGATGCCTTGCTATTGAGCCGGATGTTATTTTAATGGATGAACCAACTTCTGCCCTTGACCCAATCTCTACATTAAAAGTAGAAGAGCTAGTACAAGAATTAAAAGATAACTATTCTATTGTCATCGTAACTCATAACATGCAACAAGCTGCTCGTATTTCTGATAAAACGGCATTTTTCTTAAATGGGGAAGTTGTAGAGTTTGATTACACAGATAAAATTTTCTCAACGCCTCGAGACGGACGTACAGAAGATTATATTTCAGGCCGCTTCGGATAATAAGGAGATGTTATAGGAATGAGTAGTGTTCGTGGACGATATGATAACGAAATAAATGAAGTGCAACAAGATTTATTAGTTTTATGTAATCGAAGTATTTTATCTTTTGAAGCTTCTTTTACTGCATTTATTGAAAAAGATTTAATAAAAGCACAAGAGATAATAGATAAAGATGTAGATATTAATCAATTAGAAGAAGCAATTAATGATCGAGTTATTAAACTGATAACTAGGCAACAACCGGTAGCCACTGATTTACGACGATTAATTGTATTATTAAAAGCTGCTAATGATATGGAACGGATTGGCGATTATGCAGTGAATATTGCAAAAGAAACTTTGCATATTGGGAATAGTCGCTTTATTACATCCGTTGAATTACTTGAAGACATGTACTTCAAAACAACATTAATGTTACGTCAAATAGTTGATGCATTTGTTGAAGAAAATATTACAAAAGCAAAAGAAGTGGCGGAATTAGATGACCAAATTGATGAGATGTACGGTAATATGATACAACATTTAATGAAATTAAGTGCAGTAACACCTGAAAACATTTCACAAATTACGTATTTATCTTTTATTTGCCGTTATATTGAACGTTGTGCTGACCATGCAACAAATATTGCAGAACATCTTTTATATTTGAAAAAGGGGCAACATATTGATTTAAACAATTAAAATTTTTCATAATTATATTTGAATAATCGGAAAATTTATAATAAACTATTTGTAGTATAATAATGAGCGATGATGAAAAATAGTAGTATTATGGACTGCTTTAGAGAGCTAGCGGTGGGTGAAAGCTAGTGCAGGAAATAATATGAATGGGCTTTCTAGCTTCTAGTACTGAACTTTTAGTAGGTACTAGCGCATGACTTGCGTTACAACAGTTGAGTGGACTATCGATTTTTTCATGGATAGTCAATAAAGGTGGCACCACGGCTCTTTCCGTCCTTTTTGTGATGGAAGGGCCTTTTTTGTTGATTTCAAACATCAGCAAGTGCATAGATGAGTAGAGTAGAGAAGGAGAGAGATGAGATGGTTGTTGAAGTAAAGCAATATGTCATTCACGAAGTACAAGGGGATATGATGACACCAATTTCTATTTTTAGTAGCTTAAAAGGCAAACATAAGGTGTTATTTGAATCCTCAGCGAAACATGAAGAAAGCGGTAGATATTCATTTATTGCTGTAAATCCTATTGCAGAATTAAAAGGGAACAATGAAGAGTACACAGCTCAATATGTTAACGAAGAACCACAAAAAGAAAAAGGATCAGTTTTACTAAAGTTGAAGGAAATGATGCCAATTCAAAATGGAGATTATCCATTTTCTTTCTTTGGTGGTGCAATTGGGTATTTTGGCTATGATACAGCTTTTTATAATGAAAAGATTGGTGAATCATTAAAAGATGATTTAAATATGCCGGAAGTTCATGTATTCTTCTATGATAACTTTATTGTGTTTGATCACTTACTACAAAAAGTAACAATTGTAGCAATTGATTTATTTAATAATGGGCGCTCTGAAGAAGAGATGCAAAATATCGTGAAACAGATTGAAAAAGAGATTACACAAAGTATTCCTTTTACTGATGAAGAAGCAGTTGCAGTAAAATTTCAACCAACAATTGAAAAGCAACAATTTATTGAAATGGTAGAAACAGCAAAGGAGCATATTGAAAAAGGTGACATTTTCCAAGTTGTGTTATCTCAACGATTTAAAGCTCCATTTGAAGGAAATCCATTTAGCTTATATCGTAAATTGAGAACGTCCAATCCATCACCTTATATGTTTTATGTAGAGTTTGATGAATATACAATTTTAGGAACTTCACCGGAAAGCTTAGTGAAGGTTCAAAATCGTATCGTTACGACAAATCCAATAGCAGGTACAAAACCTCGTGGAAAAACAAAAGAAGAAGATAATCAAATCGAACAACTCCTATTAAATGATGAAAAAGAAATTGCAGAACATCGAATGTTAGTAGACTTAGGACGTAATGATATCGGTCGAGTGAGTAAAATTGGATCTGTACAAGTGAGTAAATATATGACGATCGAACGTTATAAACACGTGATGCATATTGTTTCAGAAGTTACTGGTGAGCTTCATGATGATGTTCATGTATTAGATGTTTTAACATCATGCTTACCTGCAGGAACGGTATCTGGTGCTCCCAAAATAAGAGCTATGCAAATCATTAATAATTTGGAACAAACAAAACGTGGTGTTTATGCAGGTGCAATTGGATATATTTCGAGTAATGGAAATATGGACTTGGCCCTAGCGATTCGTACGATGATTGTAAAGGATCAACATGCTTATGTGCAGGCAGGAGCAGGAGTAGTATATGATTCCATTCCACAATCAGAATACGAAGAAACATTAAACAAAGCAAAAGCTCTATTGGAGGTACAAAGATGATTTTACTAATCGATAATTATGATTCATTTACGTATAACTTATATCAACAAATCGCTGCATTAGGAAAAGAAGTAAAAGTCGTTAGAAATGATGCTTTATCAATAGAAGATATTCGCAATCTACATCCGGAAGCGATTGTGTTATCACCAGGACCAGGGACTCCTAGGGAAGCGGGAATCACAGTTGATGTTGTTAAAGAATTATATAATGAATATCCGATTCTAGGAATTTGTTTAGGTCATCAATCCATTGGTGAAGCCTTTGGAGGAACAATTATTCGTGCAGAAAACATCATGCATGGCAAACTTTCAACTCTAAACTATGAGCAAAAAGGGTTATTTGAACAATTAAACGGTGAGATAGAAGTAATGCGTTACCATTCATTAGTCATCGAACCTTCAACAATCCATGGAGATTTTGAAATTGTTGCGACTTCAGCAGATGATGGGGAAATTATGGCGATTCAACATAAGCAATACCCAGTATTTGGATTGCAGTTTCATCCAGAATCGATCGGTACTGAAACTGGAACAAAAATGGTAGAAGCCTTTTTAGAAAGAGTATAGTATAAGTATAAGGGGAGCGTCTTAAAAAATTTTTTTAAGATGTTCCTTTTTTTGCGTCCTAAATTGAAAAGTATCCGTCTATAGAATGAAATGGATTGAAAGGAGGTTTACTGTGAGATTATCAATAGAACAAATCGTTGAAGGATATAGTGATTACTTACTTCGAATTGCTTATATCTATGTGAAGGATAAACGTTATGCTGAAGAAATTGTACAAGATGTCTTTATTAATTTTTATAAAAAACAAGACCAGTTTCGAGAACAATCAAGTTTAAAGACATATTTAACAAAAATGACTGTCAATCGTAGTTATGATTATTTACGTAGCTGGAAAAGTAAAAAAGAATTACTTTTTGAACGAGTTGGGTTTAAAGGGAATTCAAAAGACTCGGAAAGGTTGCTAATGGAATCGGAAGAAAAAATGGAATTAACAAAAGCGGTTCTACAATTAAAAATAAAGTATCGAGAAGTAATTCTGCTGTACTATTTTGGTGACTATTCAATAGAAGAAATTGCGCAATTATTACATACACCAAATTCAACAATAAAGTCACGAATTCAAAGGGCGAGGAACATGTTGAAAGAGATATTACAACAAAGTGATTTGGAGGTGTTGATAAATGGAAATGAATGATTTTAAAGAAAAATGGAAAAAGGAACTCGATACAAATCTTCAATTTACACAACAAGAGAAGACTCAAATAATAAATAAAATTGTATCAAGTCAAAATAATAAAATACATAAGGGGAACTGGGCTTATAATACTGTATTAGCCGGTTTTACAATTCTTGGGCTATTTTTTATAATGATTACGTTAAGTGATCGTTCATTTACTTTAAATACAATGACTTTAGGATCCAGACACCTAGATGAAATTGAATTTACTTCAAATTTCTACTGGTTTTTAATGATTTATATTTTAACTGTTTTTACAATTACAGCTCTTATTTTTACGATTATAAAAACTACTCGTTGGGAAAATAAAAAATGGATTCAATATATTAAAATATATGCAGAAAGAAAATATGTACCTTTGTTAATATTCTTTTATCTTCTACTAGCCATACCTATTTTTCTAGTTGTGAACATTCTTCAAATTTTATTTTTACAATTATGGTTGGTCTTAATTGTTTCTGCATTAAATTGTATTTACTTATTATGGTGTATTCGAAATAGCGAACAGGCGGCTTGTCCTCACTGCGGATGCCAATTTTCAAGTAGAAAAATCTTCTCAATGTCTTGGAATGCTTATCAGACGAAATGTGATAAATGTAATGAAAGAATTTTTCATAGTACATCTAGTAAAAAGAAAAACTCATCTATGTTCCCTGTTCTGTTTTTAACTTATTTTATTTTGGGCTTCTTTCAATTTCCGTTCCCATTTATTTTGATGTCATTTCTTTTAAACGGTTTAGTTTTCAATTTATATATTAGTAAATTTACAATGTCCTTTTCGAAAGATGATGAACCATTATGGTAAAGAAAGGCTAACCCAAATTAATCGTTATTTGGGTTAGCCCTATTTTATAAGTATTTAACAATTTCATTTTCAAATTTTGAAGGTTTATCTGTTGGAGCAAAGCGTTTTACAACATTACCTTCGCGATCGATTAAAAACTTTGTAAAGTTCCATTTTACATTTTTACCTAATAAACCTTTTGTTTGCTCTGTTAAGTATTTGAAAAGAGGGTGTGCATCTTCTCCATTAACTTTTACAAGTTCGTGCATAGGGAATGTGACACCATAGCTTAAACGACATGCTTCTGCTGCATCTGTGGCATTTGGGAGCTCTTGTTTAAATTGATTTGATGGGAAGCCGAGTATTTCAAATCCTTGATCTTTATATTTTTTATATAGTACTTCTAACTCTTCAAATTGACCTGTTAAACCGCATTTTGTTGCCGTATTTACAATTAATAACACTTTGCCTTTGTATTGTTCTAAAGAATAGGGTTCGCCTTTTTCTGTTTTTACTTTAAATTCGTAAATATTCATGTATACACCTCTTTACTTTTAGTATTGAAGTTGATCATTTAGGGTTTTTGTTTTTCTTCCTAGTACTAAAAGTATAATCGACAATGTGAAAGAAGTAATTAAAAAAGCACTGATAAATGCGATAACACCATTCCAGCCCCAGCTTACCCAAAAAATTCCCCCTGTTGTACCACCAATACTAGAACCAAAATAGTAACCAAATAAGTAGAGTGATGACGCTTGTGCTTTATCTTTTTTCGCTCGGAAACTAACCCATCCACTAGCAATCGAATGGGCACCAAAAAAACCAAAAGTAAATAAAACAATCCCAATAATTTTTACATATAAACTTCCGGGTAGTGTAAGAATGGCACCAGAAAACATGATGAGTATTCCAATCATAAGAACTTTTTGTCTTCCAAATTTATCGGATAAACTTCCAAACCATGCTGAACTAAACGTCCCAACTAAATAGACAATGAAAATTGAACCAACAATACCTGCACTTAAATTATAGGGAGGGCCGATTAATTTATAGCCAATGTAATTATATAATGTGACGAATCCGCCCATTAAGGTAAAAGCAATTCCAAACAAACAAATTAATCCTGGATCTTTTAGATGAGTGAATAATGATTTCGTTAAGGCTTTAAATTGTAATGGTCTTGGTGTGAAGTGCTTTGAAGTAGGTAATGCCCAAACGAAATAAGCGCTGACTATTAAACTTAAAAGTCCTATAAAAATCATCCCTATTTGCCAGTTAAAATAATGTGTCATTGTCCCCATAATGACACGACCAGCAAGACCCCCAACAGAATTCCCACTAATGTAAAGCCCCATCGCAGTTCCTAAGCTAGATGGATCCACTTCTTCTCCTAAATAGGCCATTGCAATTGCGGGAACACCTGCAAAGACAAAACCTTGAAGTATTCGTAATAACAAAAGTATTTCGAAATTAGGAGAGAAGGTAAGAGCAATTGTTAATATCGCTGCAGCAAAAATTGAAAACGTCATCAATTTTTTTCGTCCCCATGCCTCTGAAAAAGAACCAAATAAAATTAAACTAACAGATAAGACTGCTGTAGATACTGATAAGGATAAACTAGCGACTGCTGGTGAAACATGATATTCCTCTGAAAACTGTGGAAGCAGAGGTTGTGTTAAATATAAATTTGCAAAAGTAATAAATCCTGCAGCAAATAGTGCTAAATTAGCCAACGTAAATTGTTTCGTTCCTTTTTGTAAATAACTCATAGTAGCCGCCTCTTTATAGTTGTGACATTTTTTTGAACTAAAACTGTAAATTCATTATAATGAAAGGTGTTATATAATAGAAATTCATTGTTTTTATGTATCTTATAAAAAAAAGTTATAAGGGATAAGGGGATTGGGTATGGAGTTTAATTCGCTGTACTACTTTATTAAAGTTGCAAAGTATGAAAATATGTCCCGGGCAGCAGAGGAATTACATATTTCTCAACCCGCGTTGAGTAAATCGATTGCTGTTTTAGAAAGTAGTGTCGGGGTAGAATTATTTGATCGTAATGGACGTTCAATAAAGTTAAATCGCTATGGGAAATTTTTTCTTGAAAGAGCAGAGCGTATTATAAAGGAATATGAAAGGGCAAAAGAAGATTTAGCGAATATTGTTTCTCCTGGTCAAGGTGAAGTTTCTCTAGGTTTTATGCATACGTTAGGGCTCGAAGTGATTCCTTCGTTATTGATGGATGTGAAAAATCTTTATCCAAACATGAAATTTCAACTCACTCAAAGCAATTCTAGCGTCATAATGGAAAAACTCGAAACAGGTGAATTAGACTTATGTTTAATATCTTCTATTGATAGGAATAGTGAAGTTGTTTGGGAAAAATTATGGGATGAGGAGTTATTTTTAATTGTTGCTAGAAACCACCCGTTAGCTGTAAAAAAACACGTGAAAATTAAAGACTTTGCCCATGATCCTTTTATTTCAATTAAAAAAGGAAATTCCTTGCGTAGAACCGTTGATGAGCTATTTAGGAGGGAAGGCTTTCAATTAAATATTGCGTTTGAAGGGGAAGAAATACATACAGTTGCTGGATTAGTTGAAAGTGGATTAGGCGTGTCATTAATCCCACATATTAAAGGGCTTGAGCAGTATAATCTTCAAATAATCAAGGTAGATTTGGAAAATTGTAAAAGAGAAATTGGTTTAGCGTATAAGAAAAATGGTTTTAAAAGTTCAGCTACTAGGCAGTTTGCAATGTTCATTAGGGATTATTTTAGAAATAAATAAAAACGCAAGAATGCTTGAGAAAAACATTCTTGCGCGAAAAATTATTACTCTTGGGGTTTCCCTGTAATGATATTTGCAATTTCCTCTACTGACATTGAGGAATCTAATTCGAATTGCCCCTTTTGAATGGATTTCGCATATTCAGGTTGAGCTAAAAAAAGTTCCATTTCTACACTGTTTTTAATAACGCCTAAATCTTTTAACTTTTGAGCAACTTCAGCAGATGTAAGACCTGAGTATATATATAGGGTGCCTGATACGATTTTGTCGCTTTTATCAGGAATTGTATTCTCTTGTGATGATTCCACTTCTTGGGTCTCTTGTGTTGTTTCTTTTGATTGAACAGCTTTTGAATTTTGTTTTGTTTGTTCAGTCTGTTCTAATTTTTCATTCGCCTTTTTTAATTGAAGTTCAAGTTCAGCAATTTGCTCTTTATATTGTTGAACATTTTCTTCTTTTGAAGTGATAATAGGAATATTGTATTGATTTGCAATTGTTAAAATAGCACCTATTAAAAAACAGGCTACACCGAATGCTCGAACGGAAGATCTTTTCATCGGGCGCCTCCATTGTTTAAAATGCTTTTAATTTGTTCTTTTGATAATGTTGACATTTTACTAATTTCATCAATCGGATAGCCTTGTTTATTAAGTGAAATTACTTGGGCAACAAGTATTTCATTTATTTGAGTTTGTTTTTTGGGTGTAGGATTAAATGATTTATTAGAGACCTGTTGTTGTTTATAGGCGTCCATCTGTTTTTTTGTCGAAACAGGGGATTTTACGTTAAAATTAGGTTCTAATAGCAATTCTTCTTCTACTATTTTTAGTCGTTTCTTTAAGGAGTTTGTTTCTTGGTATATGCTAATAGAAAGCTCTTCTAGTTCCTGTTCCACTTTTTTTGAAGAATCTTTTAGGAAAAAGGAGAGAACAATACATATTATTCCGATTATCATGATAATAGTTGATAGTTCCACTTTGTCGGTCCTTTCTAAAATAAACATTTTAACTTATTTTAACATATGGAAAGTTATTAATAAATCATGCTAGATTTTTTTTCGATATATGTTATAATGATTTAGTCGTATAAATCATGCTCAAGAATAAAAGTACAGATATAGAGTGGGAGGGTTAATAATGCGCGTAAACATTACATTAGCTTGCACAGATTGTGGCGAACGTAACTACATTTCTAAAAAGAACAAACGTAACAATCCTGAGCGTTTAGAACTTAAAAAATATTGCTCTCGCGAGAAGAAATACACTCTTCACCGTGAAACAAAGTAATAAGCATTTTTGCCAAAACCACTCGTGGTTTTGGCTTTTTACTTATTAAAGAGGGAATGGTGAATAACCTTGAATAAAAGTGAATGGCGTCGAAAAATAAAAGAAAAACTCGAAAACATGTCGAATGATTTGTATATGCGGTCCTCTTTAGTAATTAGAGAAAAATTATTAAAAGAGCCATCTATAATAGAAGGAAATACGATTGCTATTACGATCTCAAATAATAGAGAGGTTGATACGATTGGTATCATTGAATCTCTATGGAAAGCAGATAAAAACGTAGTGGTTCCTAAATGTAATTCAAAAAATAGAACGATGCAATTTTATAAAATCGAGAATTTTAATCAACTTGAAATCGTATATATGGATTTGCGAGAGCCAATCCCGGATTTAACGGAGCTTGTCTCTGCGGAACAAATAAATTGTATGATCGTGCCAGGAATCGTCTTTGACAAAAGTGGATACAGAATCGGATATGGTGGAGGATATTATGACCGTTATTTAGAAAGATTTGAAGGGCAACTTATTTCCCTTGCTTTTCATTTTCAAGTGGTTGAATCAGTACCGAAAGATTCGCATGATATTCCAGTTAATGTAATTATTACTGATCAAGACAGAATTGATTGCAACATTTATCGAAAGAGGTAGGAAGTATAGTATGAAGACAATGAAAGACATTTATGATTTACTAAAGCAATACGGAATATATATTTATACAAGAGATCGTATTGGTGATTTAATTTTAATGGAAGATGAGGTACGAGAATTATACAAAGCACGTGTATTAGATCCGAAAGATTTTCAATCAGCAATGTTAATTATTCGAAGTGAAATATCAAAATTAGAACGAGAATTAGATAATTAATTGATGGATATTAGGAGAATTTGTAGAAAAAAGAAAAATGTTTATTATACGTTGAAAAAATTTTCCTTTTAATTTAAAATCTTTATCAGAACTTACAGAGGATATTACAGTGGAATAATTATCCTCTGTTTTAATTTTGGAACCTTTTTGTAACTAAATCGTAAATATTATGAGATACGATTTAAAAATGTATAGTAATTGTTATATTAATTTTTCTGCATATTTTTTAAGCCGACAATTTTTATTGCTTCTTGTTGGTAAAAACATTAAGATAAACTTTGTTTCTTAAAATCTAATGTGTATGTTGAAAAATTTAGTTCTTTACTATATCAATTATGTAGAAAGGATGTTAGGGATGAAGTCAATAAAATGGCCTAAACATTCGATTTTAGCTATTGCGGTACTTGCGACTTGGATAAAAACTGTAATTGTATACCATACAAGTTTTGAAATGGACATTGAAAACTTAATGCAAGAGTTTATCCTGTTTATTAACCCATTAAGCTTCTTATTATTTATTTATGGATTATCCTTATTTTTAAAATCAACGAAAGCGCGGAATCGTTATATTATAGCGATGAGTATCATTTTATCCATCGTTTTATATACAAACGTAGGATTTTATCGATTCTATAACGATTTTATAACACTACCTGTACTGTTCCAAACTAGCAATTTCGGTGAACTAGGTACATCAGTTGGCGCGATTATAAATTGGCTGGATATACTTTATTTCATCGATGTTATTATTTTAATTATAGCTATTAAGTTTGTTCCGAAATTACAAGGTCAATTAACAATTCGTAAAGAATTCCGACGTGCTTATTTTGTGCTAGCAATGGCAGTATTATTCTTAAATTTAGGATTAGCTGAAACAGAACGTCCACAATTATTAACACGTGCTTTTGACCGTGAATTACTTGTGAAAAACATCGGTACGTATAACTACCATTTATACGATATTTATGTACAATCAAAGTCGAGTGCCCAACGCGCATTAGCAGACGGTAGTGAACTTGTTGAAGTGGATAACTATGTGCAAGCAAACCAAGCTGCTGTTAATGATGAAATGTTTGGCAAGTATGCTGGTCGAAACTTAATTCTTGTTTCGCTAGAATCATTACAAAGTTTTGTTATTAATAATGAAATGAATGGTGAAGTGGTAACACCGTTTTTAAATTCTTTAACAAATGATAAAGATACTTATTATTTCAATGATTTTTATCATCAAACTGGATTAGGTAAGACATCGGATTCGGAATTTATCGTTGAGAATTCTTTATTCGGTCTAGGTCGCGGTGCAGTATTCTTTACACACGGCGGAAATACGTATAACTCAATGGCAGAAAAATTGGGTGAAAATGGCTACTTTACTAATGTAATGCACTCAAATAATTCATCGTTCTGGAATCGTGATATGATTTATAAATCATTAAATATTGATAAATTTTATGATATCAACTCCTATGAGGTAACGGATGAAAATTCTGTAAACTGGGGATTAAAAGATATTCCATTCTTTGAACAATCGACAGAACTAATGACTCAGATGCAACAGCCATTTTATTCTCGTTTAATTACATTAACGAACCACTATCCGTTCTATTTAGATCCAGAAGATATAATGATTCCTGAATATGATTCTAATTCAGGCACTTTAAATCGTTATTTCCAAACAGTACGCTATTTAGATGAAGCTGTTAAAGTTTTCTTTGAAGAACTAAAAGAAAAAGGTCTATATGAAAACTCAATTATTGTAATGTATGGAGACCATTATGGTATTTCAGAAAATCATAACAAAGCAATGGCAATGTACTTAGATAAAGAAGAAATTACAGCATATGATAGCGCCTTACTTCAGTCGGTGCCACTATATATCCATATTCCAGGCTCTGGAGATGGGGGCGAGATTAATAAAACAGCCGGTCAAATTGATTTAAGACCTACAATTTTACACTTGTTAGGTATTGAAACTTCAAATGACATGCAGTTAGGTGCTGATATTTTCTCAGAAGAACATGAAGACTTTGTTATTTTCCGTGACGGACGTTTTGTTACAAATGAGTTAGTATATGCTGGTGAAGTTTGTTACGATCGTAATACGGGAACTGATATTGGTATTGAAGCATGTCAACCATATATCGATCGCGCAACGACAGAATTAGAATATTCGGATGCGATTATAAATGGCGATTTACTTCGCTTCTATGATTCGGAGACAGGTAATTTAAAACAAGATGTTGTCAATTAATAAAAACGGTGTAGCAACTATCGCTACACCAGTTTTTTGATTTAATAAATTGAAAAAACGAGATATCATGATGATATCTCGTTTTTTCATAAGTATTAGTGTAATTTTGGTGGATAACCTTGATTTAAAACAGTCATGATTACAAACCAACCAAAAATTGCTGCAGTAGCTAGGCTGAAAATGATAGCCAATACATTTTTCTCTTTAATACCTTGGAATATATTTACTACTGCAAAGATTGCTACTAAAGCGAAAATAACCATTAATAAGTTCATTAATAAGACACTCCTTTCGACATTAGAAAATGAATGTCGATAAACAATATTCCTTCTTTATTGTAAATCACAGGCTCTATTTTGTCGAGAACTAATCCAAGATAAATATGAACAAACAATGTAATTTTCTTCTTACACATGTATAATATTGAAGAGGTGAAAACAATGTTGAATGTAAAAGTTTTTAGTTTAGGCCCTGTACAAACAAACTGCTATATAGTTAGTAATAAACAGAAAGATTGTTTGATTTTTGATCCGGGTGAAGAAGCTTCAAAAATTATTAAAACAATCCGGTCCAACCAATTAAAACCAAAAGCAATATTTCTAACACATGCACATTTTGACCATATTGGAGCAGTAGATGCGCTAAGAGAAGCCTATGATCTTCCTCTATATATACATGCGAATGAGGTAAGTTGGCTTGCAGATCCTATGAAAAATGGCTCTGGCAAATATGCTGAATTACCGAATTATATTGTTGCTCCACCAAATGAAGAGCATATTATCAAAAAAGAACAAACCTTTACAATTGAGGATTTTACATTTAAAGCTGTCTTTACTCCAGGTCATTCGCCGGGAAGTGTTTCATACATTTTTGAAGATGCTGGTTTTGCAATTGTAGGCGATACATTATTTGAACGTAGTATTGGAAGAACAGATCTAATTGGTGGTTCCTTAGAAGTTTTACTAAAATCGATTCATGAAAAGCTTCTTGTATTACCCGAGGATTTTATTATTTACCCTGGTCATGGATCTTATACAACTCCTGGAGCTGAAATGGATATGAATCCTTTTTTAAATGGATTCTGATTAAAAATGAGTGCCTAGTTTTTGGTACTCATTTTTTCTTTTATATATTAAAAAAACACCGACTGAAAATATCAGCCGATGTCATTTATTAATGACCTGCACCAGGTACGTGGATAAATGTAGTATAGTACGTGAATCCAGCGAAGAAAATTGTTAAATAAGCTCCGAAAATGTACATGTACATGCGCTCTGTTAGGTTTAAAAAGCCTAATAATAAGAATAATACCGTATTACCAACGAATAATAGCGAAACCTCGTACATATCACCTAAATAGAACATTACGGCAAATATACCTGTCCAGAAAGCTAACACTTTATACATATTACTCATGAAGAATCCCTCCTTTTGCCATACGACACAATAATCTCATTTCTTATTATAAATGATTAGAAAGCTTAATGTAAACCGCTACTTCTATTTAGTTTGTGACAAACAGATGGATTATTATATTTTTACCGTATCAGGAACATTTATTGAATACTGGCAAAAATCACAATCGCTAACCATATTTTTAAATTGGACAAATTCGTTTTGTGAGAATAAAGCATCTACTTGTCCTCTTAAATAGGATTCATGTAGTTTACATACAATATTATTATTTGTAGATAATTGATTATTAAACGGACAATTATAAACTGAGAATTTTATTATTTTTCCAGTACTTGTTTCTACTATTTCTGGCACATAACCAATCATAGCTGCAGCTTGAGTTAGTATATTTACCTTTTCATCGAAACCGATAATTTGTTTTATTTTTTGTTCCGTTTGAAGTTTTTTACTAATATACTCAAATCCATCTTGATAACTAATTTCTTGGGCTGTTTCTAAAGCACTTGGACCCAATTTATCGATTAATTGAAGAGACCATTTTAATAATTGGCTTTCATCCCGTTTTGGGAAGCTTAAGACGATACCTTCCTCATTTGCCTTATAAACTCTTCCTGGACGTCCACCTTTGCCTGATTTAACAAAATCTGCTGTAATAACATTTATTTCAGATAACTTTGTTAAATGGAGTCGAGCAACGTTTGGATGAATTTTAAATTGGTCTGCGATATCCTGAACTGTAAACGGCTTTTTCTCTTGTAGCATGTATTCATATATTTGATATCGAGTTTCGTCTGCTAAAGTGCTCGTTACTTTTAAAGGATGAATCATCAAATCACCTCTCTACGAAATTTTTTATTTATATTACAATTTTATCTTTTATATAGTGGAAATGATAGAGGGAATGAAATTATTTTTCAATACTTGTAAATTTTTCAAAATATTCTTTTACCTTATTTAATTAATAGAATGGATTAAATTTAAATGAAAAATTACATTTGGTAGTTGAAAATACTATCAAATTTTTTTGTTGAGAAAATCCCTTTTCTATTATTTTTAGCCATTATATACTGTCTTTAACAATTTGCGGTCGATAAAAATTCTACTTTGAAGAGGTGTTAACGATGGACATTGAATCGGTAGTAGAAAACAAAAGTATTCAGTTATTGGTAAGAGCAATCCATTTTGGAGCTTCTGATTTACATATATTACCCACAACTGAATATTACAAAATCCATTTTAGAAAATACGGAAAGCTATTTCCGGCAGGGAATATACCGTTTGAGCTTGGGGATCGAATGATATCATTTTTTAAATTTTTATCATCACTCGATATTAGTGAAAAGCGAAAACCCCAAAGTGGATCTTTCCAAAAAAATATAGAAGAAAATATTTATTCGTTCCGAGTATCGACATTACCCTCTGTTTATCGTAAAGAAAGTCTTGTTATACGTCTTTTGCTTCAAAACTCTCGTCATCCTATTACTTCACTTTGTTTATTTCCAAATGCTGCTGATAAACTCATTCAACTTGTTTCAAATAGACAAGGACTCCTTCTGTTTTGCGGGGCTACTGGATCTGGAAAAACTACATCACTTTACTCGCTAATTAATTATTGTAGTGAAACACTTGCTAGACAGGTTATTTCTTTAGAAGATCCTGTTGAAAGTAATCAAACTCAATTATTACAAATTCAAGTAAATGAGAGAGCTGGGGTAACATATGCTTCTGGTTTAAAAGCAATTCTTCGTCATTCCCCTGATGTCATTATGATTGGTGAAATACGCGATAAAGAAACTGCAAAGGTTGCAATTGAAGCCGCACTTACAGGTCATCTTGTGTTATCAACTGTTCATTCTAAAGATACGGTGAATTGTTTATATCGTCTGATGGATTTAGATATTTCCCTTGAAGAAATGAGACAAGCGATAATTGGAATCGTTGCGCAATGTTTAGTTCAGGTTGATACCGATGAAAGAAAAGCAATTTACGAGATATTAAGTGAGTTTAACTTAGTTGAGGCAATATATTCAACCATGCGCGGGGACGAATATCGTCTACCGAAAAATGAAACTATAAGCTATCAACTCTCTAAGTTAGAGGTGAATCAAAATCATGTTCCTACAACAATATCTTGATATCAAAGATAGATATATGTCTATGAAAAACAAAGGGAAAATAAAACAAATTCCTACGTTTTTATTAAGATTAAGTACTCTTTTAGAGGAAGGTTACACATTTTCGGATTCTATTACAATGCTACTCCCATTTCATACAGAGAAAATTGATTACTGGAATACTACTATTCATGAAAGACTACGAAGTGGGGAAGACGTAGCTAGTATTTTAAGATGTTTTTCAATTCCCCAATACTATTTAATTGCAATAAAAATTGCAGAAGAAAATGGGGATATGGCGAGGGCACTAAAGAATATCGCTATTCAAATGGAATTCAATGAGAAAATGCAAAAGAAGTTAATAAAACTTTTAAGTTATCCCTTATTATTATTCGTCGTTTTAACGTGTGTTTTTATTTCATTTAGGACGTACTTTCTACCGAATATTCAGGGGATTATTCACTCAAGAACAGATGAACAAACATCAAATATTGGGTTATCAAATATATTACTTCGTTTACCTGATGTTTTATTTTTATCTATACTTTTAATAACTTTTGGGTTGTTTATATGTTCATTGTATTTTAAAAGACAAACTGTTCAACAAAGATTAATACTGTTTTTAAAAATCCCAGTTGTAAACTATTTTTATAAATTACTTCTGACTAGAGAATTATGTAGAGGTTTAGGAAGTCTATTGGTCAGCGGTTTTTCTTTACAACAAGCATTAAATATATTACAACAGCAACAATTTAATAAGTTATTAGCTTACGTTTCATCGGAAATTGAGAAACATATTATTTATGGTGATTCTCTCTCTCACTGTGTTTCCGTTATTGCTTGGTTTTTTCCGAAATTCGAGGAGTTTATTAAACACGGAGAAAAAAACGGACATCTTGGAAGAGAATTGCTTATTTATTGTGATTTACTAGATGAGAAACTTCAAAATATTATTAAAACAGGTATAGCTGTTGTACAGCCATTGTTATTTATCATCATTGCAATCTGTATTATCGCAGCATATTTAAGTGTGTTACTACCAATGTATGAAATCATTGAAATACTTTAATTGAGGTGACAATTCATGATGAAAAATTCAAAAGGTTTTACCCTCATCGAAATGTTAATAGTATTGCTGATTATTTCTGTACTAATTTTAGTAACCATACCAAATGTTACAAAACATTTTGCAACCATCGATGAAAAGGGTTGTGATGCCTATGTCAACATGGTACAAGGCCAAGTTGAAGCTTACAAAATTGACCATAAAACATTTCCCACAACCATAGAACAACTTGTAGATGAAAAATATTTAAAAGAAAACGAAACGACATGTCCTAATGGTGATCCTGTAAATATTCAAGAGGATGGTAGTGTAGTAGTTAATAGTGCTTCAAATGTTAGTGATGGCTCGTGAAAAGGATAACATTGGATAGCAGAGGATATACGCTATTAGAAATGTTACTAGTTTTATTTATTTTAACGATTATTAGTTCAATCGTACTGCAATTCTCAAATAAATTTGCAGAAAAGCAAAAAGTAGAGAGTTTTATTCAACAAGTACAATTTGATATCCAAACGATACAAGCACTTACCATAGAACAAGGCAGGGTAATTACAATCGAATTTAATGATAAACAATCGTATTATGCATATTACGATAGAAGTGGACAGCGTATTATAGATAGACCTTATCCAGCAAATATCGAATTTTCTCCCTTTAGTACCGTAAAATTGATTCGGATTTTCAATGGAGAGATAAATGACTTTGGAAAATTAAAGTTTATAACGCCTTTAGGAGAAAAACAAATCATTATAAATATTCATAAAGGGCGGATGAAGCTTGCTGAACTGTAAGGGGATAACACTTGTCGAAAGTCTTCTGACAATCGTTATTATTTTAATAATCACAGGTACACTAATACCGCTTTCTTATCAGATGTATAGCACCCTAATTAATAAAAAAATGGAATTACATGCATCTATCACTGCATACGAAGCAGCTAAGAAGATATTAAATGAAGGAAGTAATAGTGGAGTAATGAATATAGAAAGTAATGTTTATCGATGGAATTATGAAGATTCTAAAATATGCGTGCATTTTACCAATTTACATGGAGAAAGGACGAAATGTATCAACGAAATTGGAGAAATCGATTAAATTCTAGTGGGTTTACTTTGATTGAAGCATTATTTAGTTTTATTGTGTTCGCATTGTTTATTCACCTTCTTATTTTCATTTACAGTTGGCTAAATCAGATGAACGATTCAATAACAAATAATGATCATGTTGCATGGGAGTTATTCGTAAATGACTTTGAACAATATTTATCGAACGTTAAGCATATTGAACAGTCAAATACGCGTGCAAAGACTATTCAAATTAGTTATGTTAACTCCAACGAAATAGTTGTAGTTGATCAATATCAGGATATCATTCGAATGCAAAAAAATTATCTAGGTTATATTCCTCTATTAATGGGGATAAAGAATTCTTCTTTTCGTTTAAATGGCAACTATATTACCGTTTATGTTGAATTTCAAAGTGGAGCAGTAAAGGAGCGAGAATTTTTTGTACAAATACGTAATGAATAATAGAGGAGGAAGCTATTTACTTGCAATATCATTACTACTTTTAACGACATTTTTTGCGACATATTTTGTTTTTTCTTACGAATCACAAATAAAAATATATAATTCATTGGAATTCGCCAATGTTCGTGCTACGATAAACCTACTAGAGGAAATTGGTAGTAAGTAGTAACAGTTTGCGTAGTAAAGAAGGTGATATCATGCGGAAAATATATTTGGTTGGCTTCATGGGGTGTGGCAAAAGTGCTATCGGTAGAAGATTAAGCTATTTTTTAAAGATGCCATATTACGACATGGATCACGAAATAGTTCGGCAACAAGGAATGACAATTCCAGAAATATTTGAAAAATATGGGGAGGCTTATTTCAGAAATTTAGAGACAGAATTTTTACGAAATTTTCGGGACGAGGCGTGTATTATCGCAACTGGTGGTGGAGTCGCGATGAAAGAAGAAAACCGTAGACTGATGAGACGAAGTGGTCTAGTGTTTTTTTTAGATGCAACCTTCGAAGATATATATGTACGGATAAAAAATGACAAAAATCGCCCTATTGTACAACGTTCTACAAAAACTGAGTTAGAACAATTATATTATTCCAGAAGAAAATTTTACCGTGAAGCAGGTCATATCCGCGTTTTAACTGGAGGACGTACATTAAGACAAATTGTTGAATATATTGGCTTCCAAGTTAGAAGATTAAAAGGCGAATAATAGATAAAAAAATAATAAAATTGTTCGTTTTTATGACTATTTTAAAAAAAGATTGCCTTTCTATTTAATTTAATGTTAGGATATGGCTAAGAGCAGTATATTGTACATTAAATTATGAATATTGCGCGGATGATTGTACGGGGAGAGAACGTGAAGAGCGTCGCCGAAGGAGCAAGTAGTGTTAACTATGAATCTCTCAGGCAAAAAGACTCGTACAGGACGCATCTCTGGAGAGTGCTATTTTATCAAATACATTTTTTGAATGTGTACTCGTCTAAAAAGTTGCTAAAACTTTTTTGGAATGTACGTAATATCGAGTAGCGTAAAAATAGCCACCAAAGGGGAAAGCCGAATAATCAGACATGATCTATAGTCGATTGTTCTGGTGTAACTTTCAGGTGCAAGGACAGAGGAATCCTAAAAGATTAAAGGGATTCTTCTGTCCTTTTTTAGTTATATTCCTATAATTATTGCAGAAAATCCCGAATCTTAATGTTAATGTATTGTATAAATGAATTTGCTTGTTTTTATGTAATGTAATGAGGAGGAAATCGCATGTCAAACCAGTTAAAAAGAACTCCGCTTTTTGAAGAGTATGCAAAATATGGCGGTAAAACGATTGATTTTGGTGGATGGGAGTTACCTGTACAATTTTCATCTATTAAAGAAGAGCATGATGCTGTAAGAAACCGTGCTGGATTATTTGATGTTTCACATATGGGTGAAATTTTTGTTGAAGGTAAAGATGCTACTACTTACTTACAAAAATTATTATCCAATGATATTTCAAAAATACCGTTTGGTGGAGCTCAGTACAATGCAATGTGCTATGAAAATGGTGGTGTAGTTGACGACCTTCTTGTTTATTACTTGCAAGAAAATAAATATTTATTATGCGTAAATGCAGCAAATATTGAAAAAGATTTTGAATGGATGAAGCGTCACATTGAAGGTGATGTAACAGTAACAAACAAATCCAACGAATATGCTCAAATTGCACTTCAAGGACCACTTGCTGAAGAAGTATTACAACAATTAACAGAAACAAATTTATCTGAAATTAAATCTTTCAAATTTATTAATGATGTTGATGTAGCAGGTCAGAAAGTTTTAGTTTCTCGCACAGGTTACACAGGTGAAGATGGTTTCGAACTATATGGGGAACCAGCTGCCATTGTAAAACTTTGGACAAAAATCTTAGAAGTTGGAAAAGATAAAGGTGTTGTTCCAGCTGGGTTAGGTGCACGAGATACATTACGATTTGAGGCTTGTCTACCACTATATGGTCAAGAGTTATCTCAAGATATTTCACCACTTGAAGCAGGAATTGGTTTCGTTGTGAAACTACAAAAAGAAAGTGACTTTATCGGGAAAGAAGCTCTTATTGCTCAAAAAGAAGCTGGATTAAAACGCAAGATTGTTGGGGTTGAAATGATTGATAAAGGTATTCCTCGACATGGTTATAAAGTATTTAAAGACGGCGTAGAAATTGGAGAGGTAACAACTGGTACTCAATCTCCTTTAACGAAACGCAATATCGGTTTAGCTTTAATTGACTCAAAATTCACAGAATTAGATACAGAGTTAGAAATCGAAATTCGTAATAAAAAGGTAAAAGCTAAAACGGTTGCTACACCTTTTTATAAACGTTCAAAAAAATAGGAAAAGAGGGTAATTCCATGGCACATCGTTATCTTCCAATGACGGAAACAGATCAAAAAGAAATGTTAGAGACAATTGGTGTACAAAGTGTAGATGAACTATTTTCGGATATTCCAGAAAGTGTTCGCTTTAAAGGGTTATATAATATTCCAGAGGCAAAGTCAGAATCTGCTCTTCTTAAAGAGTTAAAGCAATTAGCATCAAAAAATAGTGATACAGAATCTCATGTATCGTTCTTAGGTGCTGGTATCTATAACCATTACAAACCGATTATCGTAGATCATGTAATTTCTCGTTCAGAATTTTATACAGCTTATACACCATATCAACCAGAAATTTCACAAGGTGAGCTACAAGCTATCTTTGAATTCCAAACTATGATTGCAGAGCTTACTGGAATGGATTTAGCGAACTCTTCTATGTACGATGGTGGTACATCTTTAGCAGAAGCAGGTATGCTTGCTGCTGGTCATACACGCCGTAAAAAACTCTTAGTATCTGATGCAATTCACCCAGAATATAGAGACGTTGTTGCTACATATGCATATGGTCAATCAATTGAAGTCGTTACAGTTCCATCAAAAGATGGTGTAACGGATATCGAAGCGTTGAAAGGTCTACTAGACGACCAGACTGCAGCAGTATTAGTTCAATATCCTAACTTCTTCGGTCAAATTGAAGATATTAAGACGATTGGTGAATTAACTCATGATGTGAAAGGATTATTCATCGTTTCGGCAAATCCTCTTGCTCTTGGCGTATTAACACCACCTGGCAAATTAGGCGCAGATATCGTAACTGGGGATGCACAACCGTTTGGTATTCCTGAAAGTTTCGGAGGTCCGTACTGTGGATATTTTGCAACAACTTCAAAATTAATGCGTAAAGTGCCTGGTCGCTTAGTTGGTGAAACAGTTGACCACGAAGGACGCCGTGGATATGTATTAACATTACAAGCTCGTGAGCAACATATTCGTCGTGAGAAAGCTACTTCTAATATTTGTTCAAACCAAGCATTACTTGCACTTGCAGCATCTGTTGCTATGACAGCTCTTGGTAAACAAGGCGTACAAGAAATGGCGAAGCAAAATATTGTAAAAACAAGATTTGCAAAAAATGCCTTTGAAAATGCTGGATTTGTTGTTCCTTTCCAAGGTTCTCACTTTAACGAGATCGTTGTGAGAACAAATAAACCTGTTAGTGAAATTAATAACAAATTACTAGAAAAAGGTATTATCGGTGGTTTCGATTTAGGTCGCGTTTATCCGGAATTAGAAAATCATGCGTTAATTGCTGTGACAGAATTACGTACAAAAGAGGAAATCGAAACATTAGTTGCAGAAATGGGGGCTTACAATGCTTAACGAAAACCAATCTCTTATTTTTGAATTATCGAAAGAGGGACGTGTAGGTTATAGTTTACCTGAAATCGATGTACCTGATTTCGATCTTGCTGAACTTTTACCAGAAGGATATGTTCGTGAAGAAGCTGCCGAACTTCCAGAAGTTTCAGAGCTTGATATTATGCGTCACTATACTGCACTTTCACGCCGTAACCATGGTGTAGATTCAGGTTTCTATCCACTTGGTTCGTGTACAATGAAATATAATCCAAAAATTAATGAAAACGTTGCTAGACTTTCTGGATTTGCTAATATACATCCACTACAAGATGAATCAACTGTACAAGGTGCTATGGAATTACTATATGAGTTACAAACCTCTTTAGTTGAAATTACAGGTATGGATGAAGTAACTTTACAACCAGCAGCGGGTGCTCATGGTGAATGGACAGCATTGATGATGATTCGTGCGTTCCATGAAGCAAATGGTGAAGGACATCGAAACAAAGTAATCGTACCAGACTCTGCTCACGGAACAAACCCTGCTTCTGCAGCTGTAGCTGGTTTTGAAACAATTACAGTTAAGTCAAATGAAGACGGATTAGTAGACTTAGAGGATTTACGTCGTGTAGTTGGAGAAGATACTGCTGCATTAATGTTAACAAACCCAAATACATTAGGTTTATTTGAAGAAAACATTCTTGAAATGGCTGAAATTATTCATAGTGTAGGTGGGAAAGTATACTATGATGGAGCAAACTTAAATGCGGTTATGTCAAAGGCTCGTCCTGGAGACATGGGCTTCGATTGTGTTCACTTAAACTTACACAAAACATTTACTGGTCCTCACGGTGGTGGAGGTCCTGGTTCTGGTCCTGTAGGGGTTAAAGCGGATTTAATTCCATTCTTACCAAAACCAGTATTAGTGAAAAAAGAAGATGGAACATTCCATTTCGATTACGATCGTCCACAATCAATTGGCCGTGTAAAACCTTATTACGGTAACTTTGGAATTAACGTTCGTGCTTATACTTATATTCGCACAATGGGTCCAGAAGGGTTAAAAGCAGTAACAGAATATGCTGTATTAAACGCAAACTACATGATGCGTCGTTTAGAACCTTATTTCGATCTTCCATATAACCGTCATTGTAAACATGAATTTGTGTTATCTGGACGCCGTCAAAAGAAATTAGGGGTTCGTACATTAGATATTGCAAAACGATTACTTGACTTCGGTTATCATCCACCTACAATTTACTTCCCATTAAACGTGGAAGAAGGAATGATGATTGAACCTACAGAAACAGAGTCAAAAGAAACGTTAGATGCATTTTGTGATGTTATGATTCAAATCGCAAAAGAAACAGAAGAAAACCCTGCAATTGTACAAGAAGCACCTCACACAACTGTCGTAAGCAGATTAGATGAAACACGTGCTGCACGTACACCAGTGCTTCGTTATACAAAAGTAGAAGCTTAATATTTTGAAGCGTCTCACTATAGTGAGACGTTTTTTATGGTGTGCGTGGATGGTTGAAATGATTATATTAGTGGAAATCAAAAAATTATTTTAATTTAATAGTGACTATTTATATAGGAAGAAACTATTTTTTTCTAAAAGATAATAGGGAAAAAGTCTAAAAATATATTAAAAATGGGATGCCCCTAAAGAATGGCATCCCAATTATTTTAAGATAGTATTGTAACTGAAATTTTTACAGTTTAGTGAAAAATTAGTTATGCTTTTGTTTTCACTTTACCAGTCCAAGTTTTAAATCCACCTTGAAGTTGGTAAAGCTGATTGTAACCTTTTTTCTTTAGGAATAATGCAGCACGTGCACTTCGACCTGAATTCTGACAATACAAATAAACAGGTAGATCTGGTCTAATTTCTTTGTATCGTTGGCGTAATTGTGTAGATGGAACATTACGTGCACCTAAAATATGTCCAGCATCAAATTCTTTTGTCTCTCGTACATCGATTAATTGCGCCTTGCGATAGCCTTGAATGAATTCTTCTTGAGTTAGATTTGTTACTGCTTTTTTTAATCTTAACATGTTTACTAAGACATACACGATTATTAAACCAAGTATGATAGCGATTGTATAAAGTACTTCCACTACTAAATTTCTCCTTTCTTTCTCCATTTACCATTATAAAAGAGAAAGTAGCGATAGTCCAATGGGTTTGATAAAATGATATTTATTGTGAGGAGATGAAATGATGAAAGCAAAATGGTATTTTATAAATTCTGGACCATGTCGTCCTTCATATAACATGGCTTTAGATGAAGCATTACTAGACTTCCATAGTAAGGGGGAAATTCCACCTGTAATTAGATTTTATGAATGGAATCCAGCAACTTTATCGATTGGCTATTTCCAAAGTGCAGAAAAGGATATCGATTTAGATGCAGTAAAAGCTCAAAATCTTGGTTTTGTTAGACGACCAACTGGTGGACGGGCTGTTTTACATGAACATGAATTAACTTATAGCATAATCGTCACAGAACAATATCCTAATATGCCTGCAACCGTTACAGAAGCTTATCGAGTGTTAAGTGAAGGTTTACTAGTTGGTTTCCAAAACCTTGGCTTAGAAGCTTATTTTAGCGTTCCAGATACAGAAGAAAAACGTGCTGATTTAAAAAGTCCAAAAAGCGCAGTTTGTTTTGATGCTCCAAGTTGGTATGAACTTGTTGTTGAGGGTAAAAAAGTAGCTGGAAGTGCGCAAACAAGACAAAAAGGTGTCATTTTACAGCACGGTGCCATTTTATTAGAACTAGATGAAGAAAAACTATTATCTGTATTTAAGTTTTCTTCTGACAAAGTTAAGGAAAGAATGCGAAAAAAATTACCTGAAAAAGCAGTTGCAATTAATCAATTAACATCTAAAAAAATTACGATTTCACAATGTATTGATGCTTTCAGAGATGGTTTTGAAAAGGCACTTGATATTGAATTAGTTCCTTATGAATTAACTTCTGAGCAATTAGAGTATGTTAGAAATTTAGAAGAAAAAAAATACTTGACTGATGAGTGGAATTATAGAAAATAGTATATAGAACATACGTTTTGTTTAAGCTGAAAAAATATTTTTTCATTGAAAGTCATGTATTCTCAACGTTTTATACAAATTTAAAAAAATCAACCCCTTGCATTGATAATTTTTATGCGGTAATCTTTTCTAGTGAATATAAATAATACAACATCTAGTGTGATTATTTTGATAGAAGCACAATATATTGTGTGGTTATTGAGTGTAAATCATACTAGATGTATTAATAGCAAGGAGGCTGGCAGATGGTAATGGTAAATGAAACACAAACAACCATCCTCATAGAGCAACTTAATAATGACATCGAGAATTTCCCCCAAGTTCATCCAATTACAAAGGACATGCATATAACTCATAAAGGCGTGTCAAGATTGGTGATGATTGACCGCTATTCGTTTAAGGATACAGAAAAGAAGACATTAAAGCCTGGAGATTTTGTAGTATTAACTATTAAGGAAGATCCAAAATTTCCTGCACGTGGATTAGGGTTTATTCGCTCAATTGATTTTGAAGCAAAGAAAGCTGAAATTTTAATCGAGGAAGAATACCGTCACGTACTAGATGATTCTAAAGAACAAAATACAGGCATTATTGTAAGGTCCTTAGACGTTATTGAAAAGCCTCTAGAAGTTTTTTATGAACAAATCGCAAAACGTAATGCAACAGGGTTAGCTTCTGTTGAAGAAACAGATGAAAATAGAGAAAAATGGTTTAATAAATTCTATGAGCAACTTGTTTCATTGAAATTTATCCCTGCTGGACGAGTGTTGTACGGAGCTGGTTCACAAACAGATGTAACATTCTTTAACTGTTATGTTATGCCTTTTGTCCCTGATAGCCGTGAAGGGATAAGTGATCATCGTAAACAAGTTATGGAAATTATGAGTCGTGGTGGCGGAGTAGGTACAAATGGTTCTACATTACGCCCTCGTAACACACTTGCACGCGGTGTAAATGGAAAATCTAGTGGTTCAGTATCATGGCTTGACGATATTGCTAAGTTAACACATCTTGTAGAGCAAGGTGGTTCAAGACGTGGAGCACAAATGATTATGTTGGCAGATTGGCACCCAGATATCGTTGAATTTATTATTTCAAAAATGCAAAATCCACGTATTCTTCGCTATTTAATTGAAAATACAGAAGATGAGCTTATTACCCGCTTAGCTCAAGAAAAGCTGAAATTTAAGCCATTAACACAGCAAGAAGAAGCGATGTACCAAGGTATTGTAAATTATAAAAATATACCTGGCCTTGGTGGTTTCAGTGAAGCAATTATTAAGGATGCCGAATCGAAACTTCGAGATGGTGGAACATATAGTGTTCACAATCCAGAATTTTTAACTGGTGCAAATATTTCAGTTACTTTAACAAAAGAATTTATGGCAGCAGTCGAAAATGATGAGGAGTACGAACTACGTTTCCCAGATGTTGCAAACTATACTCCTGAAGAAATGGCCATTTATAACGAAAAGTGGCATGAAGTAGGGGATGTTCGTGAATGGGAAGCTCTAGGTTACAGAGTACGCACATATCGTAAAATTAAAGCTCGAGAACTTTGGAATTTAATTAATATTTGTGCAACTTATGCCGCAGAACCTGGTATTTTCTTCATTGATAATGCGAATGACATGACAAATGCACGTGCTTACGGGCAAAAGGTTGTAGCAACAAATCCATGTGGAGAACAGCCACTTGCGCCGTTTTCAGTATGTAATTTAGCAGCTGTTAACTTAGCTCAATTTGCTCAAAAAGAGTCAAAAACTGTTGATTTCGAATCATTGAAAGAAACTGTAAGAATTGGTGTACGTATGCAAGATAACGTTATTAATGCAACACCTTATTTCTTAGAGGAAAATCGTAAGCAAGCCTTAGGAGAACGTCGTGTTGGTCTTGGCGTTATGGGCTTAGCAGATTTGCTTATTTATTGTGAAAAAGAATATGGTTCACAAGAAGGTAATGAGTTAGTTGATAAAATCTTTGAAACAATTGCTGTCACAGCGTATGAATCTTCTATTGAACTTGGAAAAGAACGCGGAAGCTTCCCATTCTTACAAGGTGAAACAGAGGAAGAAACTAATCGTTTAAGACAAGCCTTTGTGAATACAGGATATATGCAACAAATGCCTGAACATGTTCGCCAAGGAGTACTAGAAAACGGTATTCGTAACTCTCATTTATTAACGGTTGCACCTACTGGATCAACTGGTACAATGGTGGGTGTTGCTACTGGTTTAGAACCTTATTTCTCCTTCGTATATTACCGTTCAGGTCGATTAGGTAAGTTTATTGAAGTGAAAGCTGAAATTGTACAAGAATACTTAAAAGCGCATCCAGATGCAGATGAAAACAATTTACCACACTGGTTCATTTCTTCTATGGAATTAACGCCTGAAGCTCATGCGGATGTACAATGTGTAATTCAACGTTGGGTAGACTCGTCAATTTCTAAAACTGTGAACGCTCCAAAGGGTTATACTGTTGAGCAAGTTCAAAAAGTATATGAACGCTTATACAAAGGTGGTGCGAAGGGCGGTACGGTTTACGTTGATGGAAGTCGTGATTCACAAGTACTGACATTAAAAGCTGAATCTTCACATGATGAGCAATTAGCATTTGAAGAAGTATTGGAAGAAAAAGTGAAGGAAAAGCCAGTTGTATTGGTTGATACGATTGCGCCACTAACATCTACGAATGTGACAATCGGTTCAGAAGTAGGGAATACTTGTCCGGTTTGCCGACAAGGTACTGTTGAAGAATTAGGTGGCTGTAACACATGTACAGGTTGTGGAGCACAACTAAAATGTGGTTTATAAAAAATTAGTGAAAACTTAAAATAATCTCATTTAAAACATCCTTTTAGATTAAATTCGTCTAAAAGGGTGTTTTTTTATGTAATGTCTAAAGAAGAACATGGGTTAGAGAAGGGTGAGAATATCAAGAGTCCCTTTTTGTGCATATAGTACAAAAATTTTATGTTAAATTCTTATTTTTTAGCATAACCGTACATATAATTTGAGTTTTCTAAATTATAAAATTATTAAAATGATATTCAATTGAGGTGAATGTAATGGATCAACACATCATACAAGAATTTATAAATATAGTTGGTGAGAAAAATGTGAAAATGACAACTGCGCAGTTACTAGCGTATTCATATGATGCAACTGCAAACTATCAAGCTTTACCTGACTGTGTTCTGTCTCCTAGAAACACTGAGGAAGTATCTGAAATTGTGAAAATTTGTAATGAGCATAAGATTCCGATTGTTCCAAGAGGATCGGGTTCGAATTTAGCAGCTGGTACTGTTCCGAATAGTGGTGGTGTCGTACTGCTATTTAATCATATGAATAAAATAGTAGATTTCGATAAAGAAAATCTAACGATCACCGTTCAACCTGGTGTCATTACTGCTGATATTTGTAGCTTTGTGGAAAAAGAAAATCTTTTTTATCCGCCAGATCCTAGTTCGATGAAAATTTCAACGATTGGTGGGAATATTTGTGAGAATTCTGGGGGATTGCGCGGGCTCAAATATGGTGTCACAAAGGATTATGTGAAAGGGCTTACAGCAGTATTGCCGAACGGAGAGATACTAAAAACGGGAGGAAAATTAGCAAAGGATGTAGCAGGGTATGATTTAACTGCTTTATTAGTAGGTTCAGAAGGTACACTAGCTGTCATCACAGAAATCATTTTAAAGCTTGTACCATTACCAAAGACGAAAATGACTGGAATTGCCTATTTCAATTCTTTAGAGGCTAGTGCCAAAACAGTATCAAGCATTATAGCCAATAAAATTATTCCTGTTACCCTAGAATTTCTTGATAAAAAAACAATCGAAGCAGTTGAGCAATTTATGAAGATAGGTTTATCTACTGAAGTTGAGGCGATGCTCATTTTTGAGCAAGATGGAGACCTTGCTGCAGTAGAACATGACGTAAATGAAATGACAAGAATTGCTAATGAGAATGGAGCAATTTTCACAAAGATAGCAAATGACGAAGCGGAAGCGGATAAGTTAAAAACAGCTCGTCGTGTCGCTTTATCTGCATTATCGAGATTGAGACCAACAACGATTTTAGAGGATGCAACTGTACCTCGATCTGAAATTGCAAAAATGGTAAATAAAATTGACGAAATCGCAAAAAAATATAACCTTTCGATTGCTTCTTTTGGTCACGCGGGGGATGGGAATTTGCATCCTACATGTGTAACAGATGTTCGTGACCAAGATGAATTAAATCGAGTTGAGTTAGCATTTAGTGAAATCTTTGAAGAAGCTTTATTGCTTGGAGGCACAATAACTGGAGAGCATGGAGTTGGGGAAATGAAAGCACCATATCTCGAATGGAAGATTGGAGAAGCAGGATTAAATATTATGAAAGGAATTAAAAAAGCTTTTGATCCGAACAACATCATGAATCCAGGTAAAGTATTTGCAAAGGAAACAAAAAAGAGAGTGGTGTTACAAAGTGTCCGTTAAATTACTTATGAAAGAATCATTTGAACAACATGTAGATGAAGCGTTATTACTTGATTGTATGAGATGTGGTTTTTGCTTATCTTCTTGCCCTACGTATCTTCATACAGAACAAGATGAAGCCCAATCACCACGGGGAAGAATTGCATTAATGAAGGCAATTAGAGAAGGGAAAGTGGAATGGGATACATCCATAGAAGAATCTTTCAACCTTTGTTTAGGGTGTCGTGCGTGTGAACCTGCATGTCCTGCTGGAGTACAGTATGGTGCGTTAATTGAGCAAACAAAAGAAGCGATTCAAGAAGTAAAACCACAAAAGCGATTAGAGAAAACTGTTCGAAATATTACCTTTAATCACTTATTTGCAGAAAAGAAAGATTTAAATAAGGTAGTAAAATTAGTTCACTTCTATCAAAAGTCAGGTTTACAAAAGGTTACTAGAAAAATAGGCTTCCTCAAGTTATTCCCACCATTTTTAAATGAGATGGAAAAAGCACTGCCGGAAGTACCGAGAAAAGTAGAAGAACTTACTCCTGTGAAGCCATCAACAATAAAAGTGGCATTTTTTACTGGTTGTTTAATGGAATCACTTTTTCAAGAAATTAATGATAAAACCGTTCAATTATTAAAATTACTTGGGGCAGAAGTAGTGATTCCAAAAGAGCAACAATGTTGTGGTGCTTTACATGGCCATAGTGGAGAGCTAGAAAAAGGTTTAAATAATGTAAAGATTAATGTACAAGCCTTTGATAGTGATGAATTTGACTATATTGTAAATAATGCTGGTGGTTGTGGTGCGTTTTTGTCAGAATATGAAAAACATTTACATGACAATCCTGACTTTGCTGAAAAAGCGAGACGTTTCAGTAACAAACTAATTGATATTTCTTCCTTACTAATTAACTTGGGAATAATTGATTATTTAAAGTCGCTACCTTTATCAGAGTCAAAAGTGATTGCAACGTATCAAGATTCATGCCACTTACGAAATGTGAACAAAGTTTTCGAGCAACCAAGAAGGATTTTGGAAAACTTACCTGGTATACAATATAGAGAAATGAAAAAAGCAGATAGTTGTTGTGGTTCTGCAGGTATTTACAATCTATTACAGCCTGAGATGGCAAGCAATATTTTAAATACGAAGATGGGCTACGTCAAAGAAGTGAACCCATCCATACTTGTTACTTCTAACCCAGGGTGTTTAATGCAGATGAAAGCTGGCATTGCCAAAGAAGGTTTATCTAGTAAAATGAGAGCATTGCACATAGTAGAGTTAATTTATGAACAAGTTCATAGGGTTGTCTAATAGAAGAACTAGCAATGATGATTACTACTATTTTTAAGGGGAAAATGATGTTTGATTTACAGAAGATTGGTACAAAAATTGTAGAAGAATTAAAGAAATTAATTGATCAGGATGTCGTAATAATTGATCATAATGGGTTTATCATTGCTAGTACTGAAATTGCCCGAATTAATCAGTTTCATGAAGGTTCTCTTCTTGCAATGAAAAATAAAGAAGTCACAATCATGACATATGAATTGTCGAAAACGCTAAAAGGTGTTCGAGAAGGAATGGTAATGCCCTTAATCATTGAAGACACACCAATCGGGGTAATTGGTGTTACTGGGGAACCATCAGAAATTGAAAAATATGGGAAACTTGTTCAAAGAATCACGGAATTGTTCGTTGAAGATTTTCTTGCCCGACAAGAAAAAGAACGCGATGCAAGAATGTTTGAGTTTTTACTGTTAGATTTATTGAATGGTAGAGTCGAAAAGGACATATTGGCCCAGAGAATTGAAGTTATGGGTATTGACCCTGAAGTTTATAACCGAATTGTAATCGTAAAGGTTGATCGTAGGTTTGAATATCATGAAATAGATTATTTATTAAGTGTTCAAACCATTCATCCAAAGCTACGAATTGCGCAATGGAGTTTTGATAAATTAATAATGCTCATTCCTAAAGTTTCTAGAGAACAATTGAAAAATGGGCTGTTAACCTTAATAAAAAATATAGAAACAAGATATAAGACAGAACTTCATATTGGTGTTGGAAATTGCGAAGATTTTTATAATTTACATGAGTCCTATAAAAAATCACTTATCGCCTTGTCAACTGCTATTTCAGAGGGTGCAGAGCTAATCTTTGAAGAAGACTTAACGATTGAATTATTGTTGTCCGATATTGATGAATATAAAATTCAAACTTTTATTGAGCGCACAATTAAACCAATAATAAAAGATGAAGAATTGCTATTAAATCTTGAAAAGTGGCTAAATAGTAATAGCTCATTACAAGAAATTGCTAATGACCTTCATATTCATAAAAACACGCTGATATATAGATTAAAGAAAATAGAAAATTTATTAAACGTGGATTTAACTAAAAGTAAAAATAAATTAGATCTAAATCTAGCAATTTATTTATATAGGAAAAGCAATTTATTTATCTAAATAAGAGATATTGAGTAAGGAAAAACGGGGTGGCCAAAAAGTTTTGACTTTTGGATCACCCCATTTTTATTGCATTTGTTCAGTGTTAGGTATTTTATGATTTATAAGGGAATAGTGTTTTACCGTGCCAAAATCAACTTAGCATTTAGCATCAATAAAAAACAGGAACTCATCGTCATTCATGAGTCCCTGTTACTTTATTTTTAGTCGTGATGTAATTCCATTGCCACTTCTGGATTTTTTTCAACTTCATGCAATTTGTTGAATGAGGCAATAGCTACTTCTACCATTTCATCTTTTGGTTCTTTTGTAGTTAATAATTGAAGCCATAAACCTGGATAACCAAGATACTTTAATACTGGAATTTCTCTAAATGCATTTGTAATCTGAAGTACTTCAAAGGAAATACCAAGTACAACAGGAATTAATAATATTCGAATGACTAAACGTAACCATAATGGATCTGTTGGAAAGAAGAAGTACACAAACATACCAATGATTACAGTGAATAAAATAAAACTTGATCCGCAACGATAATGTAAACGAGATTGTTTTTGAACATTTTCGACTGTTAGTTCCAGCCCGTTTTCGTAGCAATTAATAACTTTATGTTCAGCTCCATGATATTGAAAAACCCTTTTTATTAGTGGTGTCATGGAGATAATATATAAATAAACAAGTAGTAAAATTAGTTTGAAGCCAGTTTCTAAAAATATTTGTGGATATTTACCTGTTACCCATGGAGAAAATAATTCAGCTAAAAATACAGGTACCAATGTAAAGACGAATTTTCCAAATAAAAATGAAATAACCCCAACTACTGCTACACCTAATATCATTTGAAGTTTTGACATTTCACCTTCAGATTCCTCTTCTTCACCGGGATCCATGTCATAACGTTCACTTGCAAATTGTAAATGTTTTGCACCTAAACCAGATGATTCGATTAACGCAACTACACCGCGAATGAATGGGATTTTCTTTAACTTTTGAAAAATCGGTTTTTTGGGTTTTTTAGCATAATAATATTCGATCGATTGATCATTTCTACGTACAGCTGTAACTGTATGGTCTTTTCCTCCGAACATTACACCTTCTAAAAGTGCTTGTCCACCATAAACAGGTGCTTGATTACTCAATTTATGTACACCACTCTCTCAAAATATAAAACTTGTAACTATACTATTGTACTAAATTTTCTCCAAAACCTCTACCCAAGCGTATAATGAATTTTGTTAATGGCGAAACTTATGGAAAAAGAGGTGTTGTAAAATGATTTACTTAGCAGTAACCACGAGTATTTTTGCTGCTCTTTTTCTGACATTGTCATTAAAACTTTTATCACTATTTCATTTTATTAAATGGAGTCCTGTCGGTTACACAAAGGAATGGGGGATATTAGTTCACAATCATTGGTCGATTAAATGGCTATTTTTAATCATTATGATTTTCCTTATTACCCTCATTTTATATTTTATCATGCAATATGTAGCCCTTGTACCGCATTTTTTCACGTCTCTCGTAATCGGTGCAGTATTAGCTCTTATTGTTGAATGGGTAATTTTTGATTTACCTGCAGAACTATCATCATTTAAAAAATTATCGATTCCGTTTATGGTAGTAGTTGTTATTACAGCACGATTTGTTTTCGAAACTGCTGCGTATCATTACAGAGCGCATGGTGAACGAAATAAGTTGCCGTATAAAGACTCTGTGATAAAATAAAAAAAGGTGGTAATTTTCGTTAAAAAAGGAGAATCACGCTATGAATCTATTAGTATTAAACGGTCCAAATTTAAATAGATTAGGCAAAAGGGAGCCTGAAATTTACGGCAGTGAAACGTTAGAAGATGTAAAAAATAAATGTGTTACTCTAGCTGCACAATTTAACGCAAATCTAGAATTTAAACAATCAAATCATGAAGGCGAGTTGATCGACTGGCTTCATGAAGCGGAGGATAGTGGGGTGGATGGCATCGTTTTTAATCCCGGTGCCTATACTCACACTAGTATCGCCTTACGTGATGCCATTGCTGCTATAAATGTCCCAGTTATAGAAGTACATATATCCAATATACATAAACGTGAAGAATTTCGACATGAATCGAAACTTGCAGCAGAATGTGTTGGTCAAATTACAGGGTTGGGGACATTCGGGTATGAATTAGCCCTAAGAAAGTTTTTACAACAATAAAAAGGGGATGTTTTTTATGATTAAACTTGAAAAATTACGTAAAGCGTTGATTGACGAAAATGTTGATGCGATTTTAATTACAAATCAATATAACCGCCGCTATATGACAGGTTTTACAGGAACAGCAGGAGTAGCAATTGTTTCTCAAAATGATGCAGTTTTTATTACAGATTTCCGCTATACAGAGCAGGCAAAAAAACAAGTACAAAATTACCGAATTGTCCAACACGAAGGTATTCTGTTTAAAGAAGTAGCAAATCAAGTTGAAAAAATGGGGATTAAAACGTTAGGTTTTGAGAAAGATACTATGACATACGGGGTTTATGAAAATTATAAGTCCTTATTAAAAGCTAACTTAGTACCTCTTTCTGGGTTAATTGAAAAAATTCGCTTGATAAAGAACGAACAAGAGATTAATATTATTAAGGTTGCATGTGAAATTGCAGATCAAGCATTTACTCACATTTTAGAGTTTATTAAGCCAGGAAAAACTGAGCTTGAAGTGTCGAATGAATTGGAATTTTTCATGCGTAAACAAGGTGCACAGGCGTCATCTTTTGACACTATCGTTGCAAGTGGTGTGCGTAGCGCTCTTCCACATGGTGTTGCAACAAACAAGACGATAGAAAAAGGTGATTTTGTAACCCTTGATTTCGGTGCATTATACAATGGCTATGTCTCTGATATAACTCGTACAATTGCAGTTGGGCAACCGTCTGACCAATTGATTGAAATGTACAATACTGTATTACAGTCTCAACTGCTTGCTTTAGAAAAAGTTGGACCTGGTATGACTGGAATCGAAGCGGATGCCATTGCTCGTGATTACCTAACTTCCAAAGGTTATGGCGAAGCATTTGGACATTCTACTGGTCACGGTATCGGTTTAGAAGTACATGAAGGACCAGCACTTTCATCGCGTTCTGAAACGGTTTTAGAACCAAATATGGTTGTGACAATCGAACCAGGCATTTATTTACCAGGAATCGGTGGAGTACGTATTGAAGACGATGTTTTAATCACAGAAACAGGTAATGAAAAATTAACGCATTCGAAAAAGGAATTAATTATTTTGTAATGGAGGAAAACTCATGATTTCAGTAAACGATTTTCGTACTGGTTTAACAATTATGATTGACGGCCAGTTATATCGTGTTTTAGATTTCCAACACGTTAAACCAGGTAAAGGTGCGGCATTTGTACGCTCAAAATTACGTAACTTACGCAACGGTAACGTAACAGAAAAAACATTCCGTGCTGGTGAGAAAGTAGAAAAGGCTCAAATTGATAACCGTAAAATGCAATATTTATATGCACAAGGTGATTCTCACGTGTTCATGGACATGGAATCTTACGAACAAACAGAATTAGCAAGTGCTCAAATTGAAGATGAATTAAAATATCTTCTTGAAAATATGGAAGTTTATATTCAATCATTCCAAGGTGAAATGCTAGGTGTAGAATTACCAAATACAGTAGTTCTTGAAGTTAAAGAAACTGAACCTGGTATTAAAGGTGATACTGCTTCAGGTGGTTCTAAACCAGCTACAATGGAAACAGGACTAGTTGTTCAAGTTCCATTCTTCGTTAATGAAGGGGATAAACTTATTATCAATACAACTGACGGATCATACGTATCTCGTGCATAATACTATTAAAAACAGTGATAAACAAATTTTGTTTATTACTGTTTTTATTTTTTGCGTATTTAGAAAATATTATTTTAAAAGTTAATAACTATGAAGCGCTCGTATTCTAGAATTTAACTATTAACCAGTCATCTAAAAAAATAGATGGCTTTTTTAGTTTGGACAGGTCTATTTAGTTGAACAAGCTCATATATTGCCTTACACAAGGAGGCGTCGTAATGGAGTTATCGGACGTTTTGCGAGTAGCTGGGGTAGGGCTCATCATTGCTTTACTTCATGTTTTCTTTGAGCAAATCGGCAAAAAGGAATTTTCATTTTTTCTATTTTTTATTGCATACCTATATATAACTGCAGAACTAATAAGATTTTTACGGCTTTTCTTTGACGATATCTTGACATTCTTCCAATGGCTCAATTTAAGCTAGGTACCCTATGAACTATTTAATGTATGCCGTAATCCTAATTTTACTTCTAATATTCATTAAGGAAACGATCCATAAACTACACGGACTATTTGTTATCATTTTCTTTTTCGTACTACTATATTTCTTACTGTCGGTGCTCGCCATTCCATTCGTAGAGCAGCTTCTTTCATATGTTTCATCAGTGCCCTATGTAACCCAGCTTGTGTACTCTGCACTTTTTTATCAGATAGGATTGTTTTTTCAATCATTATTTGATGAAGAGGAATACGAAACATTTGGTGAACTCGTGATGTTTTCGGTACGAATTGTACTACTATTTTATTGGACTAGCGAATTTGCAAAAGTACTTTCGAATTTCTCGTCAATTTTAGAAAAGCTTCAGTAAGGGGCTTTGACAATGAATGATCTACTTAATGTTTTTATCGATCCACTAAAATTAGCTGGACAATCTATCATTCTAGTAATGACTTACACCATACTATTTTTAGTACTCGAAGCGTTTATCCCCAAATTTAAAAAATGGGCTGACACGTTATTTATTATTGTACTCATACTAACACTCGGACAAACGGTGATGGATTCATTTTCATTAATGGGACAATTGGTCAACGTTGCTTCAGATTTCTTTTTAGGAGTTACACCAATATTAACGTCTTTATTAGTAGTTTTAAATTCGGTGTTTTCATTTATTGCATGGAGTCCGGTAATCCTCTTTATATTCGAAATGCTAATGTTACTTTGTAAAAATATTTTAATCCCTGCTGTCACTGTGGCGCTGGTGCTTGATTTTTGTACAAGGTTTATTCAAGATATTAGTTTTTCGAAAGCATCGGATCTAATTCGCGGCTCCGTCATGACAATGATTACGGCTTTATTAATTGCTATGGTAACGGTTCTATCATTTACTGGTGTAGCTTTCTTCACAATTGACCAAGCAATTGCAAGTCCAGCGAAAAAAGTAATTGAACAAACAATACCAATTGTTGGTTCACTGATTGTTGAAGGATTTTCAATCTTTCAGAAATATCAATCCACTGCGACAACTGTAGCAGGCTTTAGTGCTATGACCGCTTTTTGGATTGCCGCTTTTTTCCCAGCAGGAAAACTATTAATTCATGCATTGACTTTTAAGTTTTTAGCTGCAATTGTTGAACCGTTTACGGGTGGAACCATTAGCGGGCTATTAGACGATGTTGGAAAATCATTATTACTACTTTGTGCAGTTGCAATTCTTCTAGGCATTGCCTTTGTATTTATCTGGTTAATTCTAATGGTCATTATGCAACTAGGGGTGGGGAAAAGTTTTTGATCAAACTAATTGCGATTATTCTAATAGGAAAATGTTTATTGCTCTTAGCTGATGAAAAAGATGTTCTTGTCTATGTAAAACTAGCAACACTGCTAATTTTTATTACAACAATGTTAGATTTTCTTAAACTTTAATTCATACTGTTGGGACTAGCTTCATACAATGTGTTGAAACATGAAACTTTGTTCAGTGCAACCCCATACAGACTGTATTACTTAACTTACTGAACAAAACATTTAATTATATAAACGCCTATTGATTAGGCGTCTTGAATGGAAGGGGGGCGCTCGTTAGAGGTGAGGTGGAAAAGAAATGGACAAAGCAAAAATTAATCTTTATTCCGATTGCATTAATAGTGTTCATTGCGTACATTTCTGTAACGTTTAATGATCCAAAGGGAGAGCAGTATGATACATCAACAGCTGAAGGAAAACTTGAACAAACATTAAGCCAAATTCAAGGTGTTGGACAAGTTAAGGTTTACTTCCATTATGATGAAAATACGACAAAAACATCTGGAGATAGTTTACTAGATTTTAGTTCAACAAGTAAAAAGCCAAGTGTATCAGGATTGCTCGTTGTATCCGAAGGGGCGTCTGACCCAAGCATTCAACAGAAACTTTTAGAAACTATCAGTCGAGTAATGCAAATGCCTACTCACAGAATTATGATTGTACCGATGGAGAGTAAAGGAGATGAACAATGAAAGTAAAAAGAAGAACAGTATGGTTATTAACGCTTTTGAGTTTAGCGGCTGTGATTTCAGTTTACTATGTATTTGAACCTAATCGTGATGTGGATCTGTTAACAATCTTTACAGATGACACATTACAAGAAACAACTTTAACAAGTGTAGATGACAAAGAAATTACAACAACGACTTCAGAAAGTTATTTATTTGATGAAATGCGTATGGAAAAAAGTAACGAACGTAGTAAAATAAGAGAGCAGCTTACTCAAAAAATTGCTTCAGATCAGTACACACCTGAGGAGAAAAATGAAGCATTTAATGAAATGAATGCATTAATTGAACAAGAATCGTCTGAAGCAATGCTTGAAATGTTAATTGAGTCGCTTGGTTATTCTGATGCGTTAGTACGAGTTGAAGATGAGAAAGTAGCTGTTACTGTATTATCAGATGAAATTTCAAAACAACAGGCGAATGAAATTATCTTTATCGTACGCTCTGAGTTGGAAGATATAAGTGATGTATCAGTAAGTGTTTCATCAAATTATTACAATTAATAGTTTATTGATATAATAATGTTATATAACAGAAATTACGCAGTGCTTTCGTTTACGCAACGAAAGCACTGTTTTTTACGTAAAATTTATAAAATTAAAATTATTTGTTTCAAAAGTTCAAAAAAAATTATAAAATAGGTTTTGTAATTAATTTAAAAACCTAAGGGGTGTACACACAAATGTTTAAAGTACAAGAATTAAGAGAAATTATCAAATTAGTGGATGGCTCATCAATCGATGAATTCGTTTATGAAAACGATGGTGCTAAAATTAAATTGAAAAAAAGTAATGGTGTAGTAACTGAAGTTGTTGCTCCTAAGAAAGAAGCAGCTCCTGTTGTACAACAAGGTACAGTGGCAGCGGCTCCAGCACCAGCTCCAGTAGCTCCAAAAGCTGAAGAAAAAGTAGAAGAGCCTAAAGCTGCTGCACCAGTTGCTGATGATGCATCTTTACATAAAATTACTTCTCCAATGGTAGGAACTTTCTATCAAGCTCCATCACCAGATGCTCCTGCTTATGTAAAAGTTGGAGATAAAGTTGGAGAAGAAACAATTGTATGTATCGTAGAAGCAATGAAATTATTCAACGAAATCGAAGCAGAAATTAAAGGTGAAATTGTAGAAGTACTAGTGAAAGACGGTCAACTAGTAGAATACGGTCAACCACTATTCTTAGTGAAACCTGAGTAAGGGGAGCTTCTATCATGAAAAAAGTATTAATCGCAAACCGTGGTGAAATTGCAGTACGTATCATTCGTGCATGTAAAGAACTAGGTATCCAAACTGTAGCAGTATATTCTGAAGCTGACGCGGAAGCACTTCATGTAAAATTAGCAGATGAAGCTTACTGCATCGGACCAAAATTATCAAAGGATTCTTATTTAAGTTTCCCAGCAGTATTAGGTGTAGCACAAAAAACTGGTGTTGATGGTATTCACCCAGGTTACGGTTTCTTAGCTGAAAACGCAGACTTCGCTGAAGCTTGTGAAAATGCTGGTATTAAATTTATCGGTCCTTCTTCTGATTCAATTAAAATCATGGGGATTAAAGACGTTGCACGTTCTACAATGGAAGAAGCTGGTGTACCACTTGTTCCAGGGACAGGCATTGTTCCAGATATTGAAACAGGTAAAAAATGGGCAAGCGAAATTGGTTACCCAGTAATTATTAAAGCTACTGCAGGCGGTGGCGGTAAAGGTATCCGTGTTGCTCGTACAGAAGAAGAGTTAGTGAAAGGTATCGAAATTACGCAAAAAGAGGCTGCTGCAGCATTTGGTAACCCAGGCGTATATTTAGAAAAATTCATTGAATTCTTCCGTCACTGTGAAATTCAAGTACTAGCAGATAGCCATGGCAATGTAGTTCATTTAGGTGAACGTGATTGTACGGTACAGCGTCGTATGCAAAAACTTGTTGAAGAAGCTCCATCTCCAGCATTATCTCCTGAACGTCGTGCTGAAATGGGTGCTGCAGCAGTTAAAGCTGCTCAAGCATGTAACTACGAAGGTGCAGGTACAATTGAGTTTATTTACGACTACCAAGCTGACAAATTCTACTTCATGGAAATGAACACTCGTATCCAAGTAGAACACCCAGTTACAGAAATGATTACTGGTGTTGACTTAGTTCAACAACAATTAAAAATTGCTTCAGGTGAGAAATTACCATTCGCACAAGAAGATATTAAAATTAACGGTTGGGCAATTGAATGTCGTATTAATGCAGAAAATGCATACAAAAACTTCATGCCTTCAGCTGGTACTGTAGACACTTATGTGACTCCAGGTGGTTATGGTGTACGTATTGACTCAGCAGTATATGCTGGCTATACAATTCCTCCATTCTACGATTCAATGGTTGCAAAACTAATTGTTCACGCTGATACTCGTGAGGAAGCAATTGCAAGAATGAACCGTGCATTAAGTGAATTCGAAGTTTCAGGACCTGGAATTAACACAACAATTCCATTCCACCAAGCTTTAATGAATAATGAAGTTTTCCAATCAGGTAAATTCAATACGAAATTCCTTGAAGAAAACGATATTTTAAACGTGAAAAAAGAAGCAGTAACAAAATAAAACTTTTTAAGAGATTTTCTCATACTTTTGAGAAAATCTCTTTTTTTTATCAAAATGCGATTTTTCGAATATATAAGTGCAAATAAATGAATGAAATGAGAAATCGTCTTATACTTAAAAATAGAAGGGAGTGGACAAACTTTGTTACCAAAATTATCAGTATTAGATTTAGCTCCTGTTTTAGAAGGACAAACAATTGAACAATCTTTTCAAAATAGTAGGGATTTAATTCAACATGTCGAACAACTCGGCTATCATCGTTATTGGGTAGCGGAACATCATAATATGCAAGGGATTGCTAGCTCAGCGACTTCTGTTTTAATTGGATATTTAGCGGCAGCAACATCAACAATTCGTGTTGGTGCAGGTGGAATCATGTTACCTAACCATTCTCCGTTAGTGATAGCCGAACAATTCGGTACGTTAGAGTCAATGTATCCTGGGCGAATTGATTTAGGTCTAGGAAGAGCACCAGGATCTGATATGTTAACTGCAAGAGCTTTAAGACGTGATGAACGTGGCGCCTACGAATTTGATCGTTTAGTAGAAGAGCTTATGGAGTATTTTGAAGATGTTGATCGACCAGTTATTGCAGTACCTGGGAGAGGATTAAATATTCCTATATGGTTGTTAGGCTCTAGTTTATATAGTGCTCAATTAGCAGGGAAATTAGGCTTACCTTATTCATATGCAAGTCATTTTTCTCCAGAGTTATTAGATGATGCGATAAATACATATAAACGAAATTTCGTACCATCTGATGTATTAGAGAAACCTTATGTCATGATTGCCATCAATGCAATGGTGGGGGAGACAGATGAAGAAGGTGAATTTTTAGCAAGTACACTTTTCCAACAATTTTTAGGAATGATTCAAGGAAAAAAAGGGAAAACAAAACCTCCTCGTGAAATGGAAAGTCTTTGGACAACACACGAAAAACAAACAGTACTTCAACAATTAAAATATACTTTCTTTGGCTCACCGCAAACGGTTAAGAAAAAACTTGAACAGTTAATAAGTGAACGTGAAGTAGATGAAATTATCATAAATAGTGCAATTTATGATCAAGAAAAAAGAAGACGTTCATATCAATTGTTGGCTGATGTTTGGAAATAGAGTAAAAAAGTAAATAATATTATAGCTTTGATAACAACGATAATATGAAAAATGGTATAATGAAAACAAATAGAAGTCTTTGTAAAATGTGTCACTACTAAAAGTTTTACAAAGTGGGAGAGGATGAAGAAGATGGCTGAGAAAGTAACAAAAGCTTTCGTACAACCAACTCCTTCTGGAAAAGAAGAACTTGGTCAAATAGAAGTAGCCCCTGAAGTAATTGAAGTAATTGCAGGTATCGCAACAACAGAAGTAGATGGCGTTGCGGCGACACGGGGAAATTTTGCATCTGGCGTAGCTGAACGCTTTGGTAAAAAGGTTCATTCAAAAGGTGTGAAAGCAACAATTTCTGAAGATGGACAAATTGCGATAGATGTTTATTGTTCTGTAAAATACGGTTTTTCTATTCCGAAAGTAGCAAAAGATATTCAAAGTTCAATTCGTCAAGCAATTTATAATATGACGTCCATTAATACAAACGAAGTAAATGTTCATATTACAGCAATTCAATTTGAACAAATTAAAGAAGAAGAATAACCCTCGTAAAAAAGCCCTACCTTTTAATGGAAGGGCTTTTTTTAGTATATTATTAGTTGTACCATCCACACTAAAGACCGTAATAATTATATCTTTAGGGGAGGATGTTATTATGGCTCGTCGCAGAAATGCAAAACCAGATGATCGTTCAGATAACGTAGAAAAATTACAAAGTATGGTTCAAAATACATTAGAAAATATTGAAGCCGCAGAAGAAACTGCCGCTTTTGCGGGACCTGAAGAGAGAGCAAAAATAGAAGCGAAAAATAAAAGACGTAAAGAAGCTGTTAGAGGTTTACGTGAAGAAATTAAAGATGAAGCAGCTGCTCGCGAACGAGGAGAATGCTAAAGGAGTTTATTCTCTTTTTTATGAGGTGTCCAAAAAGTTAAACTTTTTGGGCACTTTTTTATTCTGGATTAATTTTACTTGCGGTGGTCGCACCAATATCCCACCATCCCCGTCGCAAAAAGTAACTCTCTTTTTTTAGACGGCCACTTTACACTGTTAATAAAATACATAACATCATAAAATATAAAAAGGAAAGATTTGAGGTAGTGTCAAAACTTCTATGAAAAATTGAAAAACACAAGGTATTGGGCGATAAGTACTCTCCGAACGAGGGGACAATCGCTCTTGACAAACATTCCGAAAAGGTTGCGCCCATATTTTTGAGGGCGAAGGGGAAAAAGTAGGCACACCAAATAACCCTCGCCAAATACCAATTTTAACCTTTTCTCCATTCGGTTTGTCAAGAGTTCGCTACGCCGATTGTCATTCGTATGTAGTTATTTGAGGGCTCTGCTAAAAAAAGTAGGCTGCGGTTATTTCGTTAACTCCAATTGGGCCAGTTCAATCAGTTTTGTCCAACGTGCTGGCATATGTGGCATCTGGTCCAACTCTGGAATCATGACCGGCACACGCTTTTCCAGCTTTGCATGCGGTCGAAGGAAATTAAAATAGGCCACAAACATCGTCACAAACGATACCGAGCCAGCTTCGGAACCAAAGCCTGTTGTCGCACGGTAATGCCCTTTAAATGTCCGGTTTAGACGTTCGATAATTTGTTTCAACCAACGATATTCGGCTGACACTGGATCTTCGTTCGTTAAGCCTATCACTTGTGTCACATCAAACCAAATGTCATGTTGTGCGAAAAAGTGTTGTGCTAATAAGTAAATGGGGTTGCCATCCACGATTAAATTCAGGTTTTCGGGAATCTCCTTGAACTTTTGTAAAACATCATCGATTGCTTTAATGGCAGACAATGTATCGCGATTAGGCGAAACACGGTAAGAGAGAATAACTTTTTTCGCCGCATCAAAGAAAAAGAATAAGTAATGCCATTTCCCATTAACCCGAATATACGTTTCGTCGCCACAAAATTGATCGGACAGTTCATAAGGATAACCATCAACGAAGGGCTTCATCAAGATGGAGACACTGTTCACGTAATTTAATATCGTTTGATGTGAAATGGAAACATTATGTATGTCTTGCATAATCGCTGCTGTTTTCCGTGCTGAAATACCGTAATTCACATGGTATGTCAAAATCAATCCAAGTGTATGGGATGACGTATGAATCCGTGATAAATCTACACGTGGTTTTACTGGTGATGCTGGAGATAAAGGTTGATAATCAAACAAAAATTCACGATAAATATAACGCACTTTAAACGCCTGTGGATCTTGTTTAAATCGGGTCTTTTCTTCCTTACTCATTCGACCTATATTGGATAAATAATAGGAACACTGATTACTTTTACACTTCCAAATGTGAAAATCTTTTCGCTCTTTAATTTTCTCTAAGGTCTTCATACAGTGGGGGCAACGAAGAATAGCCTCTTTCTGATAGCGACTTTTTTGATTAAATAAGCAATCACATACCTTACATTGATATTGTCCTTTTGCACCATTATTCGCATACAAATACGAGGAAGGTGCACCACACTTAGGACAACAGAGGTTTTCAGGTACTTTTGATTTGGACTTGGCGTGTCGTCTTACAGGCTTTAATTCTTTGCCATGTTCATGGAAGTAGGCGATTAGTAAATCCTGAAAGGATGCTTTTTCAGGTTGATACAGAATGGGTAACTTATCAACTTGTAACTTGCGGTATTCTTTATTAATTGGCTGTTCAGGACGCACACTTCCAACAGCCTTACCAAATATTATCACCATTAATATTTTAATTATTTTTTCTTGGTACTTGATAAATTCAATTAAATACGCTAATAATTGAGGGTACAAACTTGTCACTTCCTTTTTGGGTAGTTTTGTGTGTGGTAACCTCAACTAACACCAAAATCCAGGGGGTGGCAAGTTTTTTTGCGTAAAAGACTATAAAACCAACGATTATTAGCGATTTATATATATAAGTTTTGACAATACGGATTTGAAGGAGGGGGTTAGGGTATGGAAAAATATATTTTGTCTTTAGATCAAGGTACGACAAGTTCACGGGCGATTTTATTCAATAAAGAAGGAACGATTGAACATGTATCGCAAAGAGAATTTAAACAATATTTTCCTCGGTCTGGTTGGGTTGAACATAATGCCAATGAAATTTGGAGTTCAATTTTATCAGTGATTGCGACTGTGCTGACGGAAAAAAATATCCATCCTGAACAGATTGCAGGAATCGGTATTACAAATCAACGGGAAACAACAGTTGTATGGGATAAAACAACAGGTGAACCAATATATAATGCCATCGTATGGCAATCTAGACAAACTGCGGATATTTGTAATCAACTTATAGATGAAGGACATAGTGATTTATTTAAAGAAAAAACGGGATTAATTATTGATGCATATTTTTCCGGAACGAAAGTAAAATGGATTCTTGATAATGTTGAAGGTGCAAGAGAAAAAGCTGAGCGAGGCGAGTTGTTATTCGGTACGATCGATACATGGATTATTTGGAAGCTAACGGAGGGTAAGGTGCATGTAACCGATTATTCAAACGCGTCGAGAACTTTAATGTACAATATTTTCGAATTAAAATGGGATGAAGAACTATTGAATATTTTAAATATCCCAAAATCAATGCTTCCAGAAGTTCGACCCTCATCAGAAGTTTATGGAAATGTATCAAAGAAACATTTCTTTGGAGTAGAAGTGCCGATTTCGGGAATAGCTGGAGACCAACAAGCTGCACTATTTGGCCAAGCATGTTTTGAAGAAGGAATGGTGAAAAATACATACGGCACTGGTTGCTTTATGTTAATGAATACAGGAGAGAAAGCAATTCATTCCAATCAAGGTCTTTTAACAACGATTGCATGGGGGATTGATGGAAAAGTTGAATATGCTTTGGAAGGAAGTATTTTCGTAGCAGGTTCAGCCATTCAATGGTTACGTGATGGACTTCGAATGTTTAGAAATTCTTCCGAAAGTGAACGTTATGCAGCAAAAGTAACTAGTTCTGAAGGTGTCTATGTGGTTCCTGCCTTTGTAGGACTAGGGACGCCATATTGGGATAGTGACGTGCGTGGTGCTGTCTTTGGATTAACGCGAGGTACAACTAAAGAACATTTTATTCGAGCTACATTAGAATCTTTAGCTTATCAAACAAAAGATGTTCTTAGTGCAATGGAAGCAGATTCAAACATCACCCTTAAAGGTTTACGAGTGGACGGGGGAGTTGTTAAAAATAATTTATTAATGCAATTTCAAGCAGATCTCTTAGATGTTCCTGTAGAGCGTCCGGCCATCAATGAAACAACTGCTCTAGGTGCCGCATACTTAGCAGGGTTAGCGGTTGGATTTTGGAAAGATAAAGAAACCATCTCTAAACAGTGGAACCTTGAACAAAAATTTGAACCTAGTATGGAACAACAAAAACGAGAAAAATTATATGAAGGTTGGAAAAAGGCAGTGAGTGCTGCTCAAGTCTTTAAGTAACAAGATGGCTTCTACCAGGAAGTGGGGAAGCCTTCTTAATTTTGAGGACCAATTGTATGATGAAGATATAATGACTTATCGTACTACATAAACCACAAGTACTTCTCAAATTTATCGAGTAATAATCGTTTTCGTAACGAGAATAGGGAATAATTGATTTATTAATGTAATTTTTGCTAACAATAGGTATAATAGAACTTAATGTTAAAAATGAAGGAGTTTTACACAATGAAGCGACATGACGCGCGAGAAAAAGCGGTGCAAGTTTTGTTTCAGTTAGATAACACAGATCTTACTTTACAAGAAGCAATTGGACACATTTTAAATGAAGAAGAATCTGATACATTCTTTGAACAATTAGTTCACGGTGTGACAGAACATCTACAAGAGATTGACGAAGCACTTGAAAAGAACTTAGAGAATTGGTCTTTAAACCGTCTACCTAAAATTGAGAGAACAGTACTGCGTTTAGCGGTCTTTGAATTACTATATATGGAAGATGCACCAAGTCGCGTTGTATTAAATGAAGCAATTGAGCTTTGCAAAACGTTTGGTGATGAAAAATCTAGCAAGTTTGTAAACGGGGTTCTATCTAAATTTACACAACAATAGTTGAATGAAAGGACGTAGCAAAAATGACTAGTATTATTAATGGGAAAGAAATTGGGCAGGAAATTAGAAAATCTGTAGAAAATCGAGTTAAGGAATTAAAAGAACAAGGCTTAACTCCTGGTCTAGCGGTTATATTAGTTGGTGATAACCCTGCTTCTCAAACTTATGTACGTAACAAACAAAAATCATGTGAAGCAATCGGAATTTTTTCTGAATTAATTAAATTACCTGCTGAAGTGACTGAAGAGGAACTACTAGAACAAATTAACATCTTAAACAATCGTGATGACATTCACGGTATTTTAGTTCAATTACCTTTACCAAAACATATTAATGAAGATAATGTAATTGCAACAATTTCTCCAGAAAAAGATGTGGATGGATTCTCACCTGTAAGCGTTGGAAAAATGATGTTAGGTCAAGAAACATTCTTACCATGTACTCCATTTGGTGTTATTAAATTACTAGAGTACTCTGGAATTGAAATTGCAGGCAAACATGCAGTTGTAGTTGGAAGAAGCCATATTGTAGGTAAACCAATGGGACAACTATTGCTTCAAAAAGATGCGACTGTTACATATACTCATTCAAAAACACCAGATTTACCATCCATTACGAAACAAGCTGATATTTTAATAGCTGCAGTTGGTCGACCAAACTTTATCACAAAAGAACATGTTAAACCAGGTGCCGTAGTTATCGATGTAGGAATCAATCGTGATGAGAACAACAAGTTAACTGGTGATGTTAACTTTGCTGAGGTTGAGCAAATTGCTTCACACATTACTCCGGTTCCAGGTGGAGTAGGTCCAATGACTATTACGATGTTACTTTATAACACAGTACAATCAGCGGAAAAGCAATTGTCACAGGACAAATAACAAGAAAACATGTAATATATAAAGATAGAGCTGTTTTTCTATAGAGAAACAGCTTTTATATTGGATAAAATTTTTTAATGTGTTCTATAACACGGCAATTCAAGATGAAGGAGTCGTTCCTATGACATCATCTTCATATTTAACTGTAAAAGCACTAACTAAATATATAAAAAGAAAATTTGACGCAGATCCTCATCTAAGAGAAGTTTATGTTAAAGGTGAACTGAGTAATGTTAAAATCCATACTTCAGGCCACATTTATTTCACACTAAAAGATGATACTGCCCGAATCACAGCTGCGATGTTCCGTATGAATGCAAGTAAGTTAAAATTTAGACCTGAAGAAGGTATGCAAGTATTTATTCGTGGCGAAGTGAGTGTCTATGAAGCTTCTGGTGTTTATCAACTTTATGCACATTCTATGGAACCTGATGGAGTAGGTGGACTATTCGTAGCTTTTAATCAACTAAAAGAACGATTAAACAAGGAAGGTTTATTTAATCCGAATTTCAAACAGCCAATACCTAAATTTCCTAAAACGGTGGGTGTGTTAACAGCTACTACAGGAGCAGCCATTCGTGATATTTGCACAACCATTACACGTCGCTATCCCTTAGCAGAAATCGTTATATATCCTACAATTGTTCAAGGGGAAAACGCTGCACCAAATATTGTGCAAAATATACAGTTAGCGAACAAACAAAAGCTCTGTGACGTCTTAATAGTAGGTCGTGGTGGTGGGTCCATTGAAGATTTATGGGCATTTAATGAAGAAATTGTTGCAAGAGCTATATTCGAGAGTAGAATACCGATAATTAGCGCGGTAGGACATGAAACAGATACAACAATTGCAGATTTTGTTGCAGATTTACGTGCTCCAACACCGACTGCAGCAGCAGAATTAGCTGTACCAAACCAACATGAATTAGTTCAGCGAATTTTACAAAATCGGTCGCAATTACACCAAATGGTTAGTTCAAAATTAGCCTACGAACGTAGTCGGTTAACAAAGCTTCAAAAAGCATACCCATTAGCAACACCAGAGCGACTATATCGTCCTTTTACTGAAAGACTAATCCAAATGGACATCCAACTTGGGAGAGCGTCACAACTATTTTTAATGAAGAAATCAGCTGAATTACAAAAATTAGATACAGCAATTAAATTACATTCACCTAAAAATGATATACAATTTTACAGTAAACAATTAGAACAAACGACAAATAGTTTAACAAGATCGATAATGACAGTTCTAAATAAGAAAAAAGATTCCTACCTCTCTGCTATTCGCACTTTAGAAGCATTAAATCCTTTGGCAATTATGTCTAGAGGATATAGTGTTTCTTACAAGAATAATAAAGTGATTAAATCTATATCACAAATTGAAAAAGGTGAAGAAATCTCAATACACTATCATGATGGTGAAGCGCAAGCTACCATTACAAAAATAATGGATAAGGGAGAGTAATCCATGGGAAATGAACAAAAATTTGCTGATGCTATGCAAGAACTTGAGGAAATTGTCCGTAAACTTGAACAAGGTGATGTGCAATTAGAGGAAGCAATTGATTTATATAAAAAAGGAATGGAATTATCTCATTTTTGCCATGACAAATTGCAAAATGCTGAAAAACAGTTAATATCTATAGTGAATGAAAATGGTGAAAAGCAAAACTTTGAACCAATAAATAATGGAGTGGACAACAACTAATGAATTTAAAACAATTTATTGATGAGAATTTACCGAAGCTAGATGAAGTGCTTTATGAATTAGTTAGAACAATTAAAGCTCCAGCTCAACTGAAAGAATCAATGTTATATTCTTTAGAAGCTGGTGGAAAAAGAATTCGTCCACTTTTTGTATTAGCTGTTTGTGATTTGTTTCATAATAAAAAAAATGAAGCATATGTAGTTGGTGCGGCAGTGGAAATGATTCATACATATTCACTTATTCACGATGATCTTCCTAGCATGGATAATGATGACATGCGTCGTGGCAAACCAACAAACCATGTAATATTTGGAGATGCACTCGCAACCCTTGCTGGAGATGCGTTAAATACATTAAGTTTTGGTGTTTTAGCTAGGATGGAAAATGTCTCTTCTGAGAAGAAGATCGAACTAATCAATTTATTAAGTGTTGCTGCTGGTGCAGAAGGGATGGTAGGTGGACAAGTACTAGATATCGATGGTGAAAACCGAAGTTTAAGCCTACCTGAACTAGAAAATGTTCATATCAATAAAACAGGTGCTCTATTACGTTTTAGTATAGAGTCCGGAGCAATCCTATCTGATGCAACGACAGAAGAAAGATCGGCACTAGTTGAATATGCACATCATATTGGTTTAGCATTCCAAATCCAAGATGATATATTAGATATCGTTGGTACAACTGAAGAGTTAGGTAAAACAGCAGGAAAAGACGTTGAAAGTCATAAGAGTACTTATCCAGCTCTACTGACTTTAGAAGGTGCTAAACAAAAATTAGAAGAACACTATGATTACGCAATTACAGCTCTTAGAAAAATTGATAAAAATACAGCAATCTTAGAAGAATTTGCACAATATATCGTAAAAAGACATAACTAAATCGGTTCAAAAACTTTTGAATTATAGTTTGCACTGTTATAATAGTAAAATCATTTTATAAATGGACTTTTATTAAAAGCAATAAGTTAAACATGTATATTAATATTGCATTTCATTGCACTTCGAAAACTAATTAATTATGGTTCACTTTATTTAATACTTAGATGAAAAGGTGTGTGAGAGATGGATTTAACCAAAATAACTAGTCCATCCTTTTTGAAAAATATGAATAAAAGAGAGCTGGAAATTCTAGCAAGAGATATTCGCTCTTTTCTTATTGAAAAATGTTCAATCACAGGGGGGCATATTGGTCCAAATCTTGGCGTTGTCGAGTTGACAATTGCTTTGCATAAAGCTTTCAATAGCCCAAAGGATAAATTTTTATGGGATGTAGGGCATCAAGCGTATGTGCACAAAATCCTAACTGGACGAGCAAGTCAATTTGATACGTTACGTCAATTTAAAGGGTTAAGCGGTTTCCCGAAAAGAATGGAAAGTGAACATGATGAATGGGAAACTGGTCATAGTTCGACTTCGTTATCTGCTGCAATGGGTATGGCAATTGCTCGAGATATTAAAAAAGAACGCAATTATGTCGTACCGATTATTGGTGATGGCGCGTTAACAGGTGGTATGGCACTTGAAGCGTTAAATCACATTGGCCATGAAAAAACGAATATGATTGTTATATTAAACGACAATGAAATGTCAATTGCTCCTAACGTAGGTGCCCTCCATAATATTTTAGGTCGCCTTCGTACTGCAAAAGAATACTCTAAAGCAAAAGAAGAACTAGAATCACTAATGAAAAAAATTCCAGTATTAGGCGGAAAAGTAGCAAGTACTGCTGAACGAGTGAAAGACAGTTTGAAATATTTAGTTGTATCAGGTGTATTCTTTGAAGAAATGGGCTTTAAATATTTAGGACCTATTGATGGACATGATTTCGAAGCGTTAGAAAAAACGTTAGAACATGCGAAAAAAGCGACTGGTCCAGTAATCGTTCATGTTATAACGAAGAAAGGAAAAGGCTACAAACCGGCTGAGGAAGATACTGTTGGCACATGGCATGGAACAGGTCCATATAAAATGGAGACTGGGGCATTCGTTAAAGGAAATGTACAAGGTCCAGCATGGAGTAGCTTAATATCCGAATCTGTTCGTAAATTAATGAAGAATGATCGTCGTATCGTTGCAATAACACCAGCAATGCCAGTCGGTTCTAAAATGGAAGGGATCCAACGAGATTTCCCTGATCGATTCTTTGATGTTGGAATCGCCGAACAACATGCAACGACAATGGCAGCAGGTTTAGCAACTCAAGGAATGAAACCTTACTTAGCAATTTATTCTACATTTTTACAACGTGCATATGACCAAGTCTTACATGACATTGCGCGTCCAAATTTAAATGTATTTATTGGAATAGACCGTTCTGGTTTAGTTGGTGCTGATGGTGAAACGCATCAAGGTGTGTTTGATATTGCCTTTTTACGCCACATTCCAAATATCGTCCTTATGATGCCAAAAGACGAAAATGAAGGTCAACATATGGTAAAAACGGCGCTCGAATATAACGATGGTCCAATTGCACTCCGTTATCCTCGTGGTAATGGAATTGGAGTACCACTTGATGATGAATTAAAAACAATTCCTATTGGTAGTTGGGAAGTTTTAAAAGATGGTCAAGATGCCGTTATTTTAACATTTGGAACAACGATTCCAATGGCAATGGCCGCTGCTGATGAACTAACAAAACAAGGAATTAATGTGAAAGTAATTAATGCTCGATTTATCAAACCATTAGATTCTGATATGCTACATGAGCTAATGGTAAAAAATATGCCAATTCTAACTATTGAAGAGGCGGTTCTTCAAGGTGGTTTTGGAAGCGCTGTATTAGAGTTTGCAAGTGAAAACCATTATTATGATATAGATATTGACAGAATGGGTATACCAGATCAATTTATTGAACAAGGAAGCGTAGATTTATTACTTGATGAAATTAATCTAACAAAAGAAGAAGCAGTTCTTCGTATTCAAAAGTTAGTAAAAAGTAATTCTACAATAGGAACGAAGCAAGTATGACAAAGCAAATAAAAGAACGTGTCGATATTTTACTAGTAGAGAGAGGGCTATGTGAGACTCGTGAAAAGGCGAAACGATCAATAATGGCTGGATTAGTTTTTTTAAACGAAACACGAATCGACAAAGCTGGAGAAAAAATTCCTGTCGATGCTCCTCTTCAAGTAAAAGGTTCTCAATTAAAATATGTAAGTCGTGGTGGTCTAAAGCTTGAAAAGGCTTTGGAAGTATTTGACATCAAGGTAGAAGGTAAATTAATGTTAGACATCGGTTCCTCTACAGGTGGATTTACCGATTGTGCATTACAAAATGGAGCGAAACATTGCTATGCCCTGGATGTTGGTTCAAATCAACTAGCATGGAAAATTCGCAATGATGAACGTGTCACTGTTATGGAAAAAACGAACTTTCGTTATTCCAAACCAGAGGATTTTGGAAAAGGGTTACCAGAATTTGCAACAATTGACGTGTCATTTATTTCTTTATCGTTAATTTTACCCGTGTTAAAAACGATTCTAATTCCAGGCGGGGATGTTATAGCACTTGTTAAACCACAATTTGAAGCAGGTCGTGAAAATGTAGGGAAAAAAGGAATCGTAAAAGATCCTAAAGTTCATTTAGAAGTGTTAGAGGACACTGCATCTATGGCTACAAAAAACGGCTTTATTGTAAAAGATGCTTCTTTTTCACCGATAACAGGTGGGGAAGGAAATATTGAGTTTTTATTCCATTTGGTGAACCCAATTGATAACACGATCGAACCATTTACTCAATTTAAAGAAGTTGTTCAAGCAGCACACGATGAACTAAAAAAATAAAATTAATAAAATTATGTATAAATTATGATGAAATAATGGGTAACTCGTTATCGAGTTGCCCATTTTTCTTGTAGTTTTTAAATTGTGATGATAGTATAATTATACATAAATATTCATAAGAGGTGAACGGAATGAAGGGTCAACGTCATATGCGAATCCGAGAAATTATTACAAATAATGAAATTGAAACACAAGATGAATTAGTAGATGCTTTAAAAGAAACTGGGTATAACGTAACACAAGCTACAGTATCGAGAGACATTAAAGAATTACATTTAGTTAAAGTTCCACTACCAGATGGCCGTTATAAATATAGCTTACCTGCAGACCAACGCTTTAACCCGCTTCAAAAACTCCAACGTGCATTATCAGACGCATTTGTTAGTATTGATGGTGTATCGCATTTTTTAATGTTAAAATCATTACCGGGTAATGGTAATGCAATTGCGGTTTTAATAGATTTATTAGAATGGCCAGAAATTTTGGGTACATTATCAGGAGACGATACAATTTTAATTATTTGTCGTAGGGAAGAAGATCGAGAAAACGTGAAAGAACGTATTTTAGATTTACTATAAGATTTACAAAAATTTGAGGTGGACTTTTTGTTAAGAGAGCTTAGTATTCGTAACTTTGCAATTATTGATGAGTTAACGATTAACTTTTCTGATGGTTTAACTGTTTTAACTGGTGAAACAGGAGCAGGTAAATCCATTATTATTGATGCAGTTAATTTACTTGCAGGTGGACGAGCTTCTTACGAGTTTGTACGTCATGGTGCAAAAAAAGCTGAACTTACGGGTTTATTTAATATAACGAATGAAAATCATCCCATATTTGAAAAACTTATCGATGCAGGTCTAGAAAGTGAAGAAGGAACGATTATACTACGCCGAGATATCAGTGATAATGGAAAAAGTGTCTGTCGTATAAACGGTAAACTTGTTCCATTATCCATCTTAAGAGAAATTGGTGGTACATTAATTGATATTCATGGTCAACATGAAAGTCAAGAGTTAATGGACGAAAAGCAACATATCAATTTACTAGATTATTTTGCAAGTCATGACATTAATAAATTAAAAGAGAAATATGTGGAAAAGTACGAAGCTTATCGTCAATTTAAAAGAGAAATACAGTCATTAAATTTAGATGAGCAACGTATTGCACAACGGATTGATTTATATCAGTTTCAAATAAAAGAGCTTGAAGATGCAAACCTTAAAATAAATGAAGAAGAAGCATTGCTAGAAGAACGCCGTCGATTATTAAATTTCCACAAAATTTTTGAACGGGCAAATGTTGCGTATGAAGCCATCTCTGGTGAACATAAAGGCCTCGATTATGTAGGTGATGCAATGACTGCACTTACAGATATCGTTTCATTAGATGTGCAATTCCAAGAATCACAAGACGCAGTTTCAAATGCATTTTACGCTCTACAGGATGCTGCTTATCAAGTTAAAAATATCTTGGATGAGTTAGAATTTGATCCAGAACGATTAAATGAAGTAGAACAACGATTAGCTCAATATCAGACAATGAAACGTAAATATGGGTCTACTGTTGAAGAAATCTTAATTTATTTTGAAAAAATTAAAGAAGAATTATTCCAACTGCAAAATCATGATGAGGCTATTCAAAATAACGAAAAAAAATTACAAGAGATGGAAAGTGAATTAGAAAGTATTGCAGTAAAACTTTCTGACATAAGAAAACGCTGTGCAATAAAATTAAGTGATGCCATAATGGAGCAATTACGTGATTTACATATGGAAAAAGCCAAATTTATTGTTAATTTCGAAAATCTACATAGTTTTGATACGAATGGGAAAGACTATGTATCATTCTATATATCAACAAATGTTGGTGAACCACCGAAATCATTACCAAAGATTGCATCAGGTGGAGAATTATCTCGAATTATGCTCGCGTTAAAGACTATTTTCTCTTCTTCAAATGGAGTTACTTCAATCATATTTGATGAAGTGGATACTGGGGTAAGCGGTCGTGTAGCTCAAGCAATTGCAGAAAAAATCGCTGCAATTTCAATTCACTCCCAAGTACTATGTATATCCCATTTACCGCAAGTTGCGGCGATGGCAGATCAACATTACTTAATAAGAAAACATGTTGATCAAAATCGAACATACACATCTGTATCAAATATTGATGTAGAAAATCGGATTCAAGAAGTAAGTCGAATGATGAGTGGTGCTGAAATTACAGAGTTGACGTTACAACATGCCTCTGAATTGTTGGATCTTGCTAGCATACGAAAACAAGAAATGAAAAGCATGGTGTAAGTAATTTTGTATTTGCTTAATCCCGTAATTTAATTTAAAGCAGTCTCGCTAATGAGGCTGCTTTTTTAAAAAGGATGTAACACGACAAATATTTACCTCTCATTAATGTTGTACAACTGACACATAGTAAATGTACAAATCTTAAAGGAGGTGGACTATGAGATGCCATTTGCGTAATCTGTTGACGTTGATTTTACTTAGTGTATTAATTTTCTCGCCAAGTGCATATGCATCCGCGAAAAAATTAATACCGATGGGTGAATCAATCGGAATACAGCTGCAATTGCCATTTGTATACGTTGCACATGATGTTTTACTACCGAATGGTCAATGGCTAAAAAAAGGTGACGTTATTACAAAAGTAAACGGTGAACAAGTTTCTTCCGTAGAGAAGTTAAAACAACGGTTAGATGCCAAAGATTTAACAATTTCGGTAAAACAAAAATCAGATCAACGAGAAATTTCTTTGACGAATGAACAGGCGAATAATATTTTGCCGTTCCTCAAAGATGAAACAGATGGTATAGGTACATTAACCTTTATAGATCCGGAATCAAAGCAGTACGGAGCATTAGGGCATCAAATAATTGATAGTGTACTTAATGCACCACCTGAATTTACGAATGGATCAATATATTTAGCCTCCATTGAACAAATTAAGAAAAGTAGCCCAGGAAATCCAGGCTACAAGATTTCAGTAATTGAAAAAAATGATATTCGTTTAGGAAGTATTAAGTCTAACGATTCATACGGTATTTTTGGGAATTGGGAAAGCAATTTAAAACAAAGTTTGCGTAAACCAATTGATATTATGCATGTTGAAGATATTGAATTAGGTAAAGCGCAACTTTATACAGCCATTGAAGGTTCGCAAGTTGAAGCTTTCGACATAGATATTATAAAAATTGAAGATAATTTCCTTCAATTTATTGTGACAGATAAAAAATTATTGGAGAAAACAGGCGGAATTCTTCAAGGAATGAGCGGTAGTCCAATTATACAAAAAGGACAATTTGTTGGGGCAGTAACGCATATGTTTGTCGAACAACCAACAAAAGGTGCTGCAATTACCGTAAATGAAATGTTAAAGAAACAACCTTAATAGGGAAGAAAAGACTATACTTTAAATAAAAGTATAGTCTTTTCTTAGTTTTTTTATTAAAATTAAATGTGTCGGATGTGTGTAAATTGTTTAATACATATAGAATTTTGTCGATTTACCATGAAAGTATCGTACATCCTCATTATTTTAAAAATTTTGAAAGGTTTTCTCTAAGATATGTCGAAAATACAATTGTCAAGTATAAGAAATCTATGGCATAAATTGCGTAGAAGCCCTAAAATTTAGTAGAAAATAGTAATTCCAATCAAAGGAGGAATTTATTTGCCGAAAGTTAAAGTGGCTATTGCCGATGATAACAGAGATTTAGTAAGAACGATGGAACAATACTTCGAAAATCATCCAAATATTGAGATTGTTGCAACTGCATCAAATGGTAAACTATGTATCAAAATGTTAGAAGAATTTCAACCAGACGTATTACTTTTAGATATCATCATGCCTCATTTAGATGGATTAGGAGTTCTTGAAGCGATGTATAGTGACGAAAGATTGGCTAAAACGCAAGTCATTATGCTAACTGCCTTTGGACAAGAGGATGTCATGAAACAAGCAGTAACTTATGGGGCTTCTTACTTCATGTTAAAGCCATTTGAATTTGATCAACTCGTACAAAAAATCTTACATTGTGCTGGTCAAAAATCAGAAAATGAAAAAAAACAAAGCATCCTTCAACCTGAAGGACAAGCTAAAGTAAATCAAAGACAACTTGACACTACAATTACAAGCATTATTAAAGAAATCGGTGTTCCTGCTCATATTAAGGGCTATTCATATTTGAGAGAAGCAATCCAAATGGTTTACTACGATATTGAGCTACTTGGTTCGGTTACAAAAATTTTATACCCAGAAATTGCAAAGAAGTTCAGTACAACGCCTTCACGTGTTGAACGTGCAATTCGTCATGCTATTGAAGTAGCGTGGAACCGTGGCAACTACGAATCGATTTCTCAAATGTTTGGATACACAGTACACCATTTAAAATCAAAACCTACTAACTCTGAGTTCATTGCAATGATTGCTGATAAAATTCGAATTGAATTGGTAGCTTCCTGATAGTAACTAAAATTTACTTTTGAAGGTATCATGAAAATCGATAATCGAGAAAATTCCTTTTGAACTTATAAATACTTATTTTAAAAGACATTTTCATTTATTGGTATACTCATACCAATAAAGGAAGGTGTCTTTTTTCTTTTCTGCAATAATTAGTTTAGTTTTCTTCATTTTTACTCAAAAATCTACCAATGAAAAACTAGTAAAATAACCTATTATGCTATCACTATGACCTTGAATCGTGAAAATTAAACAAATAACTACCTGTTCTGAGTTCATCACAATGAGCGCATCTAACAAATTTCAAAATTAGAACAGTAATATTGTTAGGCATTCTATTTATTTCAAGTAATTTACTCTCGAATATTATAGTAAGAAGAAGTTATGTTTGGGGGTGAAATTATGAAAATCAACTGGAAAGTTAGACTAAGACATAGACAGTTTTGGATAGCGATTGTTTCGGCGTTGTTATTATTAGCTAATCAAGTAGCTGATATATTTGGCGTGGATATTACACTAATTAGTTCGCAAATAGAGCAAACGGTAGAAACGGTATTACTTGTTTTAGCAATGCTTGGGGTTATTATTGACCCAACCACATCCGGTGTGAAGGATAGTGATCAAGCACTGACCTATAAAGAACCAAGGAAGAAAGAAGAATAAGTATTTTATAAATGATTTAGCGTAAGGATCATTTACTGCCACACACTCTTAGTGGTAGTATTTATACTTACGCTAAAATTATTTTAGGCAAACTTTCATCTATTGCTAAAAAATTGGAAAAAACATAATGGAATGTGAGAAAGGTCTCTAAACAAAACACCAATCGTTCGATATACTAGTTAAAGGGAGGGATTTGGGTGATTGTATATAATAATGACTATCTAATGATTATTGAGGATAATGGTAAAATTTTCCTCAGAACAACTAGAAAAGGATTTCCACTAAAAAGACTTGATGAAATATTAAGAACATACCCACGTATTCGACTAACAAACTTTGCATTGTTAAAGAGTGCATTAGATACAATCGATGACCAGTTTGAAATTGGAGTTTGGCTTCCAAGTATAGAAGTTGAAGTTTCTAAAGACAAAATGTCGGCTTCGATAATCGTATACGAAACATTAGAAACAATTCGTGAAAAGAAGGACGAACTTATTGCCCAAATTAAAAATACCCTTATAGAAAATAAAATTGTTCATGGAATAACTGAAATTGATCTGAATAAGTTAGTACCAGGAAAGGCAAGTTTAATTGCTCAAGGCACAGCACCTATTCCCGGTGAAGATGCGCTAATAAAATATTTAGAAATACCTGATCGAAAACCTGTGATTCAAGAAGATGGTAAGGCAAATTATTTTGATCTTAATTTTATCTTCGAAATTCAAAAAGGAGATTGGTTAGGTGAAAAAATCCCAGCTAAACCAGGAATCGATGGAATAAACGTTTATGGTGAAGCTGTACCTGCTCCTTTCGGTAAAGACACTCAGTTAAAATATGATAAAAACTCGGCAAAAGAAGTAGAGGAAAATGGCAAAATCGTATTATATGCGACTACTCGAGGTGTACTAGAAGAAAGACAAGGTCTTATTTCAGTCAATCGCCATTTACCTATTGATGGTGATGTTGGGGTTGAAACAGGGAATATTAAATTTGATGGTTCTGTTACAATTAGAGGTACGGTAATGAATGGTTTTTCTGTTGTTGCTACAGGTGATATTTCAATAGAAGGCGAAGAAGGGATAACTGGAGCGAAACTAATCCAATCATTAGAAGGTGATGTCTTTATTAAAGGTGGCATCTTCGGTGTTGGGGAAACAGAGGTAGAAGCTGGAGGTAGTATTTTTGTAAAGCATGTTAATGATGCTAAACTTTTCGCCAAAAAGGATATTGTTATTGGTTTCTATTCTTTAGGCTCATATTTAGTTGGTAATTCTGTATTACTTGATGAACGGAAAGGTAAAATCATTGGCGGAAAAGCCGTTGCTAAAAATACAATTGTTACTGCAATTGCAGGTAATCATCTGGAAAGAAGAACTGAACTTATTATTGAAAGTTTAAGTAAACATAAAGCCTATGAATTGATTCAAGAAAAGGCATCTTTATTAAAAGCAACACAAGAGGAAATCGTTCAATTAACTACGAAAATTAACCTGATTGGTGAATATAAACAAAACCTTAATCGACAGCAAGCTGCAGGACTAAACCAAATTAAACAAGAAATTGAAAAAAAGAAAGAATATGCAAAACAACTAGACCGTGAAATAAAAGAACTAATGCACGATTTGAAAAATGTCGGAAAAGAAGAAATTGTAGTTAAAAAAGAAGCCTATCCAGGGACATATATTCAAATTGGTTCAAAATCATCCTTGCTTAACAAAACAACGCAAGGTACATTCCTTTTAGAATATGGAGAGTTGAATGTTTAATGACAAGGAACATATCCATTTTTGCCCATCGCGGTGCATCCGGTTATGCGTTAGAAAATACACTTAAAGCTTTTGAAAAAGCAAAGAAAATGGGTGCAGATGGGATAGAACTTGATGTTCAATGTACAAAAGACTCTGTTCTTGTCGTTTTCCATGATATTGACTTATTCAGATTGACTGGAAAAAGGAAAAAAATAAATGAATGTACTTATGATGAACTCCAATCATATCCGTTAGGAAAACATTTTTATAGAAGATTATCGAAGGAGCGAATTCCTACTTTAGAAGAGGTTGTTCATTGGGCAATGGAAAATCAAATGCCTCTAAATATCGAATTAAAAGAAACACTGATAAATAATGTCGAAGTGTTAAACCAGTTTTTGAGGCGAATTCAGCTGCCAAAAGGTAGTCATTTTTCTTCCTTTCATGAAGAATTAATCAAAAATGTAAAAATGCAACGACCTGATTTTGAAACGGCATTCATCATTACAAAAAAATTTAATTGGAATCAATTAAGTCCAAACATTCACTATGACGCTATTCATGCTCATAAAAGATACTATAAACATGACTTATTGGATTTATGTAAAAAGGCGAATAAACGGATACGATTTTATAGTGTAGTGGGTATAGAACCATTTTTATCTGACCCCCATCCTGCAGTTATTGGGTGGATTACAGATTATCCTAATAAAGTCGCAAAAAAAGTCAGTAAAAAATAAACAGACGTTCAAAAAGTAGGGGATTAAAAACCTTTCATTTGAACGTCTGTTTTTTATTTCTGTTTCTGAAATTTTGGAGCAACCTTTCCGTTTTTTCGATCGCGGTGTAATAAAAAACCTGCAAAAAAACCAAGACCAATTAAAAAGAAAATAATGCCAATTATAAATTGTAACCATAACCAAGGGAAAGGTGAAATTAGTTTTCCAAATAAAGTATCTCTCATAAATTTTATTCCTGCCCCAGCCATAACTGCAGGGATGAGCAATACGATAAAAGCTAGCATTCTTGCCATTCTATGTACCCTCCTAACAACTACTTTCATTTTACAATTGTCCTAAAGAAAGTCAAGAAACGATAAAAAAATACATAAGATAGAATAATGTTAATAATCAGAATATTGCTAATACAATAATTTAATCTTTTATAGTTGCTTATTCTCGAAATAGAAAGTATTGTAAAAATAAGCTAGTGAATTGTTAGGGAATTAATGATTTTTTTAGCTAATTCTTTTTAATTTACAGAAAGAAAACGCTTTCTTATGAAAGGGGACTGCATCATGGAAATTTTTAATTATATGGAAAAGTATGATTATGAACAACTAGTATTCTGTCAGGACAAAGCATCTGGTTTAAAAGCAATTATTGCGATACATGACACAACACTTGGGCCAGCATTAGGTGGAGCAAGAATGTGGACGTACGCAACAGAGGATCAAGCAATTGAAGACGCTCTTAGACTAGCAAGGGGAATGACATATAAAAATGCGGCAGCAGGGTTAAATCTTGGCGGAGGAAAAACGGTCATTATTGGTGACCCTTTCAAGGATAAAAACGAAGAAATGTTTAGAGCATTGGGCCGCTTTATTCAAGGCTTAAATGGTCGTTATATTACAGCAGAAGATGTAGGAACAACAGTAACAGATATGGACCTTATTCATGAAGAAACGGACTATGTAACAGGTATTTCTCCTACATTTGGCTCATCAGGTAACCCTTCACCTGTAACTGCTTATGGCGTTTACCTTGGAATGAAAGCAGCAGCGAAAGAGGCATTTGGAGTTGATCATCTAGAAGGGCGTACAGTTGCAGTTCAGGGGCTAGGAAACGTTGCATATACTTTATGTGAATATCTCCATAAAGAAGGTGCAAAACTCGTTGTAACAGATATTAATAAAAAAGCAGTAGAACGAGTTGTGAAAGATTTTAATGCGGTAGCGGTAGATCCAGATGACATTTACAAACAAGATGTTGATATTTTCTCACCTTGTGCATTAGGTGCAATTATAAATGACGAAACTATTCCACAACTAAAAGCAAAAGTTATTGCAGGTTCTGCGAATAACCAGTTAAAGGATTCGAAACACGGTCAGATTATCCATGAACTTGGCATTGCGTATGCACCTGATTATGTTATCAATGCTGGTGGTGTTATAAACGTAGCGGATGAATTATACGGTTATAATCGTGAACGTGCGATGAAACGCGTAGAAACGATTTATGATAGCATTTCAAAAATTTTCGAAATCTCAAAACAAGAAGGTATCCCTACTTACTTAGCGGCAAATCGATTAGCAGAAGAACGTATTGCCCGAGTATCAAAATCTAGAAAACAATTTTTACGAAACGGAAAAAACATATTGAATGGAAGATAAAAAGGGATGTCTAAAAGTAATTAATTTTGGACTGTCGCTCTTGCTTTCGTTGCAAATAAATTGTGATCACTGTAGGAGCACTATTCTAAAGTTGAAATTTATTACTAAACAAGGCTGAGTTTAAAGTCATTTTAACTCAGCCCCTACTTGCTAGGAGGGGTATGTTTGGCTCGTGAGTACGATGTTGTCATTTTAGGTGGTGGAACGGGTGGCTATGTAGCAGCAATCCGCGCATCCCAATTAGGTTTAAAAACTGCCATTGTAGAGAAAGAAAATCTTGGTGGGACTTGCCTTCATAAAGGGTGTATTCCAAGTAAAGCATTGTTACGTAGTGCGGAAGTATATAGACAATCACAAAATGCTCAAAATTATGGTGTTGAAATTCAAGGGGTAACATTAAACTTCTCTGCGGTACAGAAACGCAAACAAACCATTGTTGATACATTGCATCAGGGTGTAAAAGGTTTAATGAAAAAGGGGAAAATCGATGTTTTTTATGGGACAGGTAGAATACTAGGTCCTTCAATTTTTTCACCAATGCCCGGTACGATTTCCGTTGAGATGAATGATGGTTCTGACAATGAAATGATTATTCCCAAAAATGTAATCATCGCAACTGGATCAAAACCTCGAAGTTTAGATGGAATTGATGTTGATGGAAAACATATTTTATTTTCAGATCATGCATTACAAATGGAGCAATTACCGAAGTCCATGACGATTGTAGGTGGGGGAGTAATCGGAATTGAATGGGCATCCATGTTAAATGACTTTGGTGTAGAAGTAACCGTTCTCGAATATGGGAATTCTATCTTACCAACAGAAGATTTAGAGATTGCTAAAGAAGTAGAGAAGTTATTAAAAAATCGAGGTATTACAATCCAAACTAATGCAAAACTACAAAGTTGCACATCTAAAGAAGATAACACCGTTGAAATTATTGCAAACATAGAGGATAAAGAAACGACATTCCATACAGAAAAAGTATTAATCGCTGTTGGAAGAACTGGTAATATCCAAAATATTGGATTAGAGAATACAGAAATTGAAAGTGATTCCGGTTTTATTAAAGTTAATGAAAACTTTCAAACAAAGGAAAAACATATTTACGCAATCGGGGATGTTATTGGAGGAATGCAACTGGCCCATATTGCTTCCCATGAGGGGCTAGCAGCAATTGAACATATTGTTCATGGAACAGTAAAAAGTATTAATTATAAAAATGTGGCTCGTTGTATTTATAGTAATCCTGAAGTGGCAAGTGTTGGTTTAACAGAATCGGAAGCAATTCAATTAGGACATGCTGTAAAAATCGGCAAATTCCCCTTTAAAGCTGTTGGAAAAGCTTTAGTGTATGGACAATCTGAAGGTTTCGTTAAAATTATTGGGAATAAAGAGACGAATGATATTCTCGGTGTGCATATGGTAGGACCGCATGTAACCGATATGATTTCAGAGTCAGCATTAGCTATGTTGCTAGATGCAACACCATGGGAAATTGGTGAAACGATTCATCCTCATCCGTCTTTAAGTGAAGTAATTGGGGAAGCGGCACTAGCAGTTGACGGAAGAGCAATTCATTTTTAAATATCATAATTCAGTATAGATGATTAATAGATATTAATAGTACAAGGGTAATTTATTACGGAATCATTGAAAGAATGCATTTAAGATTTTACATCATTTCATAATTTTTTAGTCTTGCATGCAAAGTAATCGTTATTGCTTTGAAAGGGGATGAATGAATGACAAATGAGAGATTACATCACCAACAATTAGGATTGTCAGATGATGAAGTGTTAAAAATGTATGAAACAATGTTAATGGCAAGAAGACTAGATGAAAGAATGTGGCTATTAAACCGTGCAGGGAAAATTCCATTTGTAATTTCTTGCCAAGGACAAGAAGCGGCTCAGGTAGGGGCTGCATTTGCTCTTGATAATACAAAAGATTACATCGCTCCATATTATCGAGATATGGGAGTTGTACTTCATTTTGGCATGACACCAAAAGAATTAATGTTATCTGCATTTGCAAAAGCAGAAGATCCGAACTCCGGTGGCCGACAAATGCCTGGACACTTTGGTCAAAAGAAAAATCGAATTCTTTCAGGCTCATCTCCTGTGGCTACACAAGTTCCGCATGCTGTAGGTGTTGCATTGGCTGGGAAAATGCAAAATAAAGACTATATTTCCTTTGTAACTCTTGGTGAAGGCTCTACAAACCAAGGTGATTTTCATGAAGGAGCAAACTTTGCAGGTGTCCATAAATTGCCTGTCATCATCATGGTAGAAAATAATCAATATGCAATTTCAGTACCTGTTGAACGGCAATTAGGCTGTGCAAAAGTATCAGATCGAGCGATTGGTTATGGCATGGTAGGGGTTACAGTTGATGGTAAAAATCCATTAGAAGTGTATAAAGTCGTAAAAGAAGCAGCTGATCGTGCAAGAACTGGTGGGGGTCCAAGTTTAATTGAAACGGTTACTTACCGTTTAACAGCGCATTCTTCTGATGATGATGACAGACAATATCGTTCTGCTGAAGATATCGCAGAAGGGAAAGCAAATGATCCGATTATTTTATTTGAAAACTATTTAAAGAATGTGAAGGTTGCAACAGATGAGTTGCTAGCAACTATGAATGAACGTGTTATGCAAATTGTAAATGAAGCAACAGATTACGCAGAAAATGCCCCTTATGCAGCTCCAGAGCATGCGAGGAAGTACGTATACTGGGAAGGAGATGAAAGGTAATGGCAGTAATCTCTTATATTGAAGCGATTAATCTAGCGATGAAGGAAGAAATGGAACGAGATGAAGGTGTATTCGTTCTTGGAGAAGATGTTGGGCGTAAAGGTGGGGTATTCAAAGCAACACAAGGGCTTTATGACCAATTTGGAGAATATCGTGTCCTTGATACTCCTTTAGCGGAAAGTGCGATTGCAGGTGTGGCAATTGGTGCTGCAATGGTAGGAATGCGCCCAATTGCAGAAATGCAATTTGCAGATTTTATTATGCCAGCAGTAAATCAAATTGTCTCTGAAGCAGCTAAAATACGCTATCGTTCAAATAATGATTGGAGCTGTCCAATTGTTGTCCGTGCTCCCTTTGGTGGTGGAATCCATGGCGCCCTTTATCATTCGCAATCGGTTGAAGCGCTATTTGCAGGAACTCCAGGGCTAAAAATCGTTATACCTTCCACTCCATATGATGCGAAGGGCTTATTAAAAGCTGCAATACGAGACGAGGATCCTGTTTTATTCTTTGAACACAAACGTGCTTACCGATTAATCAAAGGGGAAGTTCCGACTGAAGATTATATCGTACCGATAGGAAAGGCAGATGTTAAACGGCAGGGTGATGATATTACTGTAATAACATATGGTCTTGCAGTACATTTTGCCCTCCAAGCTGCAGAACGATTAGCAATGGATGGAATTGAAGCACATATTCTAGATCTACGTACTATCTATCCACTAGATAAAGAATCGATTATTGAAGCAGCTAGTAAAACAGGAAAAGTGTTGTTAATTACTGAAGATAATAAAGAAGGAAGTATCATGAGTGAAGTAGCGGCCATTATTGCAGAACATTGTTTGTTTGAACTGGATGCACCAATTCAGCGCCTTGCTGGTCCAGATGTGCCTGCAATGCCTTATGCTCCGACAATGGAAAAATATTTCATGATTAATCCTGAAAAAATAGAAGTAGCAATGAGAGATTTAGCAGCATTCTAGCTCAAGTAGGGGGTATTTTAGGTGGCAAATCAACAAATATTAATGCCTCAGTTAGGAGAAAGTGTTACAGAAGGCACCATAGAAAGATGGCTTGTGAAACCAGGGGATAAAGTAAATAAATATGACCCACTAGCTGAAGTTGTAACAGATAAAGTAAATGCAGAAATACCTTCTTCCTTTTCTGGTGTTATTACTGAACTGATAGCAAATGAGGGAGAAACACTTCCAGTTGGAGCAGTCGTGTGTACGATAGAAGTGGAAGAAGCAAAACAAGAAGAGCAGAAACAAGTAACATCGAACATAAGTGCAGCAATTTTAAATGCGGGTAGTATGAAGAAACCTACGAATGCATCACCTCAAAAGAAGCGCTACTCCCCAGCTGTCTTAAAACTCGCACAAGAACATAATATTGATCTTCAAGTAATTAAAGGAACTGGTTTAGAAGGTCGTATTACACGAAAAGATGTATTGAACTATCTCGAAGCTGGACACTCAACAAAACAGCAAAAAGCAGCTACTAATGTAGTGCCACAAGAAGTTCCACAACAATCTAAAGTGGACAAACAAACTGATAATTTACAAGAGACGAAGATTTCGCCAATTTCATCTTCTCAAGACATAGAAATTCCTGTTACATCCGTTCGTCGTGCCATTGCAAATAATATGGTTCGAAGTAAACAAGAAGTACCTCATGCATGGATGATGATAGAAGCGGATGTAACAGAACTTGTTGCATATCGCAATAAAATAAAAGATGAATTTAAAAAACGTGAAGGTTATAATTTAACATATTTTGCCTTTTTCGTAAAAGCAATTGCACAAGCTTTAAAAGAATTTCCACAAATGAATTCTGTTTGGGCTGGCGATAAAATCATACAAAAAAAGGATATAAATATTTCCATAGCTGTGGCAACAGATGATGCGTTATTTGTTCCTGTCATAAAAAATGCAGATGACAAAACGGTGAAAGGTATAGCGAAAGAGATTCATGAATTGTCAACCCTTGTGCGTTCAGGAAAACTTCGACCTGAACATATGCAAGGTGGTACTTTCACGGTGAACAATACGGGGTCATTTGGATCTGTACAATCTATGGGAATAATCAATTATCCTCAAGCTGCTATTGTACAAGTGGAATCAATTGTAAAAAGACCGGTAATCATGCATGATAACATGTTTGCAGCACGTGATATGGTAAATTTATGTTTATCTTTAGATCACAGAATTTTAGATGGATTGATTTGTGGGAAATTTCTAAATAAAGTGAAAGATATCGTCGAAAAAACAAATTATAATGCGAATTCGATTTTTTAAATCATAGCGGAAGCCTTAAATATCAGGCTTCCGTTTATTTTTTTGCTTTATTGCGAAGGCTTTGTAATGTAGAATAATATTATATTTTTTAAAGGGGGAAGCTGAATAGCGAACTTATGTCAATTAAAATGAAAGATATTCAATTTCAGACAGCAAGTTATGAACAATGGAAAGAAGAAGCAATTAAGGCTCTAAAGGGGAAACCTTTTGAATCTCTTTTCACAAAACTTGCAGAAGATGTAACTCTATCTCCACTTTACACACAAGAAACATTAGTAGACAAAATTGGTGATGAGTTAGAAAAGCAAATTGCAACAATTCGTTCACTTAAAAGTTCAGAGGGCTTACAAGCTGCTCAGCAAATTTATGGTGACACATCAGAACAATTTTTCTCGAATCTAGAAGATAGCATTGAACGAGGAAATAATTGTTTAACAATTGATGCTCGTACAAATTTCGAATGGAACGATACAAACTTAGAAAAATTAGCGACATATTTAGTCCAAAACCCATTCAAATTTATTATTCAAAATAAAAACGACTCCCTTTTACAAGTTTTTAATAAAATTGAAAATAAAGAAAAAGTACAAGGATTTATTATTACAGAGTCACCAATCGAATTAGATGGCTTTGAAAATGTTCGTACAGTTAGCGCGAATACTGTTACATATCATTATGAAGGTGCAAATGCAGTACAAGAACTAGCTATCGCATTAGCAATCGCTGCAAAGGAAATTAAAGACGGTGATTTCGAACAATTCTCGAAAAACTTCTTTGTAAACTTTGCGATTGATACACAATTCTTTGTGGAAGTTGCTAAGCTTCGTGCGTTTAAAGTATTATGGAAAGCATTTGCTGCTGCATATGGCGTTAATAATCCAGTTGCTATTCCTGTTGTGGCAGAAAACTCATTACGTAGTTACTCAAAATTAGATGTTTATGTAAACTTACTACGTGCAGGAAATGAAGCATTCTCTGGACTAATCGGTGGGGCAGATTTCTTTACAGTACATCCACATGATGTTCTATCAAAACCTACTGATAAATCAATCCGTATTGCACGAAACGTATTATTAGTGATAAAAGAAGAGTCACAAGTTGAGAATGTATTAGATCCAGCAGGCGGTTCGTACTTCCTTGAGACTTTAACTGCAGAATTTGTAGAAAAAGCTTGGGCATTATTCTTAGAGATCCAAGAAAACGGTGGATTTGATGCTTATGTTGAATCTGGCAAATTACAAGAAAGTCTTGAAAAAGTATATAACGATCGATTAAAAGCTGTACAAACACGTAAACAATCGTTAATCGGTACAAACATATATGCTAATCCGGTTGATGAATTACCAGCGGAAACTAACGCAGCATTCGCATCAATAAAACGTTTAGCAATTCCATTTGAACAGTTACGTGAAAAATATAGTGCTACACAACCTAAAATTGCAATTTTAACTTTCGGAAAATTAAAAGATTTCAAACCGCGTGCAGACTTTGTTTCAGGATTCTTTGCTACAGCAGGTGTGTCTCCAGAACAATCAGGAGAAATTATAACTGTTGATGCTGCGAAAGAATGGCTACAAAATGCAAATTACGATTATGTGATTGTAGCTGCAAAAGATGAGGATACAAAAGAACTTGTGCCAACACTACTTTCAGTTAAACCTGAAAACTTAATTTTAGATGCTGCAGGTAAATATAAAGACGAAGAATCAGCATGGTTAGAAAACGGACTAAACGGCTTTATTTTTGCAGGTCAAAATATCGTTGAAAAGTTAAACGAGGTACTTGAAAGTGTGAAGGGGGCACAACAATGACAACACCAAACTTTAAATCAGTTAATATTGAACAAGTATTATTAGACGAAAAACTTACACCTACTCAAACATTCATGACAAATGAAGGTATTGAAGTAAAAGAATTTTATAATAAAGAAGATATTCAGCATGTGAAACATTTAAATGACGTATCAGGGATTGCACCAAATACGCGTGGTCCTTACCCAACGATGTATGTTGCTCGTCCTTGGACAGTTCGTCAATATGCAGGTTTCTCGACTGCTGAAGAATCAAATGCTTTTTATCGCCGAAACTTAGCGATGGGTCAAAAAGGGTTATCTGTAGCATTTGACTTAGCGACTCACCGTGGTTATGACTCAGACCATCCTCGTGTAAAAGGGGATGTTGGTAAAGCTGGGGTTGCAATCGACTCAATTGAAGATATGAAAATCTTATTTGATGGTATCCCACTTGATCAAATGTCAGTATCTATGACAATGAACGGTGCAGTATTACCAATAATGGCATTCTACATTGTTGCTGCAGAAGAACAAGGGGTAACACCTGAAAAGCTTGCAGGTACAATTCAAAACGATATTTTAAAAGAATATATGGTTCGTAACACATACATTTACCCACCAGAAATGTCTATGAAAATCATTGCAGATATTTTTGAATATACAAGTAAATTTATGCCGAAATTTAACTCAATCTCAATTTCTGGTTACCATATTCAAGAAGCTGGTGCGACAAACGATATCGAGTTAGCTTATACATTAGCTGATGGTCTTGAATATGTACGTACTGGTTTAAAAGCAGGTATTGATATTGATTCCTTTGCTCCACGTTTATCATTCTTCTGGGCAATCGGAATGAATTATTATATGGAAGTTGCAAAAATGCGTGCTGCACGCCGTATTTGGGCACAAATGATGAGTACATTTAACCCGAAAAATCCTAAATCATTAGCGTTACGTACTCACTCACAAACATCTGGATGGTCTTTAACAGAGCAAGATCCATTCAATAACGTTACACGAACATTAATTGAAGCGAACGCTGCTGCAATGGGTCATACTCAATCACTTCATACAAACGCACTTGATGAAGCCATTGCTTTACCAACAGACTTCTCAGCACGTATTGCTCGTAATACGCAATTATTCTTACAAGAAGAAACAGGAATGACTAAAGTAATCGATCCATGGGGTGGTTCATACTACGTTGAAAAATTAACAGATGAACTTACTGAAAAAGCATGGGCATTAATCGAAGAAATCGAAGAACTAGGCGGTATGGCAAAAGCAATCGAAACAGGCTTACCAAAAATGAAAGTTGAAGAGTCTGCAGCAAAACGCCAAGCAAAAATCGATTCTAAATCAGAAACTATCGTTGGTGTAAATAAATATCTATTAGATGTTGAAGAACCAATTGAAATCTTAGATATCGATAACACACTTGTTCGTCAAAAACAAATCGAGCGTTTAGATGCATTAAAAGCAAATCGTAATGAAGAAGAAGTGCAAAAACATTTAGCAAGACTAACAGTTGCAGCTGAAACAGGTGAAGAAAACTTATTAGCAGTTGCTGTAGATGCTGCTCGCGCTCGTGCATCACTAGGTGAAATTTCTGATGCTATTGAAAAAGTATCAGGACGTCATAAAGCAATTATTCGTTCTATTTCTGGAGTATACTCTTCAAACTTCTCTGATGAAGAACTAATCCAAGAAGTAAAACAAATGACAGAAGAATTCCTTGAAAATGAAGGACGTCGCCCACGTATTCTTGTTGCAAAAATGGGACAAGATGGACACGACCGTGGAGCAAAAGTAGTTGCTACTGGTTATGCCGACCTAGGTTTCGACGTTGACATTTCTCCATTATTCATGACCCCAGAAGAAGCAGCTCAAATGGCTGTAGAAAATGATGTTCATTGTGTGGGTGTGTCTTCTTTAGCGGCTGGACATAAAACATTAGTACCAGAACTAGTTGAAGAACTGAAAAAACTTGGACGTGAAGACATCATCGTTATTGTTGGTGGAGTTATTCCTGCACAAGATTATGAATATTTATATGATTCTGGAGCAGTAGCGATTTTCGGTCCAGGTACTGTAATCCCAGTTTCAGCAATGAAAATTATTGAAGAGATCTACAAACGATTAGGTTACGAGGAAGTGACTGAATAATGGATGGACGTAATTCAATGCCAGAGAGGAGTGCTCTAGAAGTAAAGCCTGGTGTTGAAGGTGGCCATGACGGAATGAAAGTTACACCAAAAAAGTTTCGTAAAAAAAAGCAAGAACAAATTGACATTCAAAAATTGGCAGGTGAAGTGCGAGAAGGTGCTCGTACTTCACTCTCCAAAGCAATCACACTAATCGAAAGTTCTAATCCTGAGCATAAAGAACAGGCCCAAAATTTATTGCAAGAACTCTTACCGTATACAGGGAACAGTATTCGAATCGGAATTACGGGAGTACCAGGAGCAGGAAAGAGCTCATTTATCGAGGCCTTTGGTTCAATGCTTTGCAATATGGGGAAAAAAGTCGCTGTTCTTGCCATTGACCCAAGCTCATCTCTTTCGGGAGGGAGTATTTTAGGTGATAAAACAAGGATGGAAGAACTAAGTCGTAATCGAAACGCCTTTGTACGACCTTCTCCAAGTGCAGGAACTTTAGGTGGGGTTCATAAAAAAACACGTGAAACGATGCTTATTTGTGAAGCAGCTGGTTATGATGTCATCCTAATTGAAACAGTTGGTGTTGGCCAAAGTGAAACCTTTGTACGGGGAATGGTAGATTTCTTTTTACTTCTAGTGTTAACAGGTGCTGGTGATGAACTGCAAGGAATGAAAAAGGGCATCATGGAGTTAGCGGATGGAATCATTGTTCATAAAAGTGACGGTGATAATATTCCAAAAGCTAGAAAAACGGTGCGTGAATATATGCAAATTTTACACTTCCTACAACCTGCAACACCTGGTTGGATGAGTAAAGCACTTCCTGCATCATCTCTTGAAAAAACAGGTTTAAAAGAAGCTTGGGAGATGATTTGTCAGTTCGAAACGACGATCAAAGAGTCTTCCTATTGGGAAACAAGAAGATTAGAACAAACCCGTGAATGGTTCCAATCCATGATTGTTGATCATTTAATCGACTCATTTTTCAATGATCGCGATAAAAAGACTCAGGTTAAAGCATTAGAAAATGCCATTTTAAAAGGGGAAATTACAGTAACACAAGGCGTATTAAAGTTATTTTCCTAAATAGAAAAGAAGTGTTTTTATCATATAAACTAGGGTCTTTATGTTAAAATGATTAGTTGAAAGGAGCGATAAATTATGAACATGGATTATGATTTATTTATGGAGGAAATTAAAAGAACAGCACGTGCTGAAATGGAGGCTGCAGGCTATGAGCAGCTGCGTACGCCTGAAGAGGTGGAAGAAGCATTTGCACGTCCTGGTACTACATTAGTAATGGTGAATTCAGTATGTGGTTGTGCAGGTGGAATTGCTCGTCCAGCAGCAGCCAATGCTATTCATTATGATAAAAGACCAAATCATTTAGTTACAGTATTTGCTGGTCAAGATAAAGAAGCAACTGCAGCAGCACGTTATTTCTTTGGTGATAATCATATTCCTTCTTCTCCATCTTTTGTTCTATTAAAAGATGGGAAAGTAGTAGCTGATATCGGACGTCATGAAATTGAAGGACATGACCCAATGTCTGTTATTACTAATCTACAAGCAAACTTTGAAGAGTTTTGTGAAGAAGTTTAACATTTAGTAAAGACACGTCCTTAAAGTTTATTCTTTAAGGACATGTTCTTTCTTATATATACGATGTAACAGTCAATTAAGGGGGAACTTTTATTAAAAAGTTTAAAATTGGCTATCGAACTATAAAAACTGCTGTTGGTGCATCTATCGCATTATTCCTAGCAGCTTATTTTGACTTACATTTTTTTAGTTCAGCAGCGATCTTAACGATTCTCTGCGTACAAACGACTAAAAAGAAATCTGTGCATGCCGTTTACACGAGAGTGGTTGCAAGTATTATCGGCATGATATTTGCCTTTGTAGCATTAGAATCGTTTGGCTATTATCCCATTGTACTAGGTTTAATGTTATTAGTGTTTATTCCAACTATTGTATCATTACGAGTTTCAGACGGATTTGTTTCAAGTGTTGTCATTATGATGCACATTTATAATGAAGGTAATTTTACGGTTGATTTATTATGGAATGAGCTATCTTTAATGGCAATTGGTTTTGGAACGGGACTTGCCGTGAATATGTATATGGGTGATTATCAAAAACAATTGGATCATTACATTAATCAAATTGAGGAATTATACTGTTCTATATTTTCTGAAATTGTCAAATATTTGCGCAATGGGGATACCTCCTGGGACGGGAAAGAGATTATTGAAGCAGTTAATCTGCTAAATAAAGCAAAATCCCTCGCCTTCAAAGATGTTGAAAATCATTTAGCCAGAAAAGAAAATCAATATTATTTATATTTTGATATGCGTGAAAAGCAGCTAGAAATTATTGAGCGGGTGTTACCAAAGATTACTACTTTGCCTGTTATGGTACAACAAGCAGAACTTGTTGCAGATTTTATGGAGGAGTTATCAATCAACGTCCATTCAGGAAATACGGCGAAAAAATTTAGAGACAAATTGGATATAGTAAAACAAGAGTTTGCTAAAATGCCATTACCTGAAAATCATGAAAAATTTCTTGCCATGGCATCACTATATCAATTTATTGAAGAAATGGATGAGTATTTAGAGATTAAACAATCCTTTAAAGGGATTAAAAAGAAAAAAGCGATTACCACGTAGCAGTAATCGCAATAAAGTTGAATTTAGAAGAATGATAGACCAAAAGCTAAAGTTGAAATAACCATGATGGCTATCATACAATATACAACTATTTTCTGAAATTTTTTATTACTCATATGCTCGTACTCTCCTTTTTTTCTTAGATTTAGTTTATCAAATTTGAAATTTTTCTCAAGTATGTAGCGAGTTGTTTTTAAATTCGTTAAAATAGATTTGTACTATAACAGGAGGGGTGTTACAATGGAAAAAGTGGATCATATTGGTATCGCTGTGAAAAGCCTAGATGAACGTATTCCATATTATACAGAAGTCCTAGGATTAAAATTATTAAAAATTGAAGAAGTTCCATCTCAAAATGTGAGAGTGGCATTTATAGATGCAGGAAATGTAAAGTTTGAGTTATTGGAACCAACAAGTGAAGACAGCGCAATTTATAACCATATCGAAAAGCGCGGAGAAGGAATTCAGCATGTTGCCTTTGGAGTAACAGGAATTCGTGAGAGAATGCAAGAGTTACGTGAAAAAGGTGTACGTATTCTATCAGACGAACCAAAACCAGGTGCTGGAGGAGCAGAAGTTGCATTCCTACACCCAAAAGATTCATTCGGAGTTCTATACGAGCTATGCGATAAAAGTGGAAAAGGGGAAAAGTAATCATGGATATGTTCGATAAAATTAATGAAATGTATGACCGAAAGCGTGAAATCGAACTTGGTGGTGGCGATGCACGTATTGAAAAGCAACACGAAAAAGGAAAGCTTACTGCACGTGAGCGTATTGAATTATTATTAGACGAAGGTACTTTTGTAGAGATTAATCCTTTCATTACACACCGTACTACTGACTTCGGTATGGACAAACAAGTTGGACCTGGAGATGGTGTTGTTACTGGTTTTGGTAAAGTAAATGGACGTAACGTTTATTTATTTGCTCAAGACTTCACAGTTTTTGGCGGTGCACTTGGTGAAATGCATGCGAAGAAAATTGCTGCTGTAATGGACTTAGCTGCTAAAAATGGTACACCATTTATCGGAATTAACGATTCAGGTGGTGCTCGTATTCAAGAAGGGGTACTTTCATTAGATGGATACGGTCATATTTTCTATCGTAATGCAATTTATTCAGGTGTAATTCCACAAATTTCAGTTATTATGGGACCTTGTGCAGGTGGAGCGGTTTACTCTCCAGCGATTACAGACTTTATTTTAATGGTTGATAAAACTTCACAAATGTTCATCACTGGTCCAAAAGTAATTGAGACAGTAACAGGAGAAAAAATCTCTTCTGAAGGTTTAGGCGGTTCAAAAGTACATAACTCAATTAGTGGTAATGCACATTTCCGCGCACCATCTGAACATGAATCAATTGAACAAATTCGTCGATTATTAAGCTATTTACCACAAAGTAATAAAGAAAAAGCGCCAAAATATCCAAAACCTGAAGGCGATGACTATCGTCCAGATATTATCGATTATGTTCCAATTGAACCAACAAAAGCATACGATGTACGTAAAGTAGTTGAGCAAGTTGTCGATGAAGGTTCTTTCATGGAAGTACAAGCTGAATTTGCGAAAAACATCGTTGTAGGTTTTGCACGTATCGGTGGGGAATCTGTAGGTTTAGTATGTAACCAACCAAAAGCATTAGCTGGTGGATTAGATATCGACTCTTCAGATAAAGCGGCTCGTTTCATTCGTACATGTGATGCTTTCAATATTCCAATCATTACATTTGAAGACGTATCTGGTTTCTTCCCAGGTGTTAAACAAGAACATGGTGGAATCATCCGTCACGGAGCGAAAATCTTATATGCTTACTCTGAAGCAACTGTTCCAAAAATTACAGTTATCCTTCGTAAAGCATACGGTGGCGCATACGTTGCATTAAACTCTAAATCAATTGGTGCGGATTTAGTATTCGCTTGGCCAAACGCTGAAATCGCAGTTATGGGTGCAGCAGGTGCAGCAAACATTATCTTTGCTGGAGAAATTGCAAAATCTGAAGATCCAGAAGCAACTCGCGCGGCTAAAATTGAAGAATACAAAGAAAAATTCGCTAATCCTTATGTAGCAGCATCTCGTGGTATGGTTGATGATGTAATCGACCCACGTGATACTCGTATTAAATTAATTCAAGCATTAGATATGTTAGATAAAAAAGAAGAATCAAGACCGAAGAAAAAACACGGAAATATTCCTCTATAATACTTTGCAAAAAGAGTTGTCCAATAATTTGGATAACTCTTATTTTTTTTGAATCATTTTTCCAACATCATCCGTATGAATAGATAGGGGGAATGAACATGGACTTTGAAATATTGACAAAAAAACAAGAAGAGATATTTTTAGAGATTAAGAACTTAGAAAAACTTAAAAACCAGAAAACTGTTATTTCTGCTCAGCTAGAAAAAATAGAGGACGAAATTAAGAATTATGAAGATGAGTTAAAAGAGATTCGCGAAAGATTAGAAAAATTAGAACATTTTAGTTTTATTAATTTATTTCGGAATTGGACAGGAAAACAAGATGAGCTTCGTGCCAATAAAATTGATAAAGCGGCTACAATCGAGCTTCGATTAAATGAAACGTTTTTAATGAAAAGAGATCTTGTAAGCGATTTAGAAAAGATAAAAAATAACATTGCACAAAAAGATGAACAGACAATGATGAAAGAGTATGAAAATCTTACAAATGAGAAGAGAAAATGGATTAATAATCATCATCCGTTATTAGCGGACGAATTAGCAAAACTTGAGGAGAACGAAAATAATTGTAAACGATTAGAGAAGGAAATCGAGGAAGCGGAAGATGCTGGTAATCAAGCAATTAATGCACTCTATTCGGCGTTAGACTCTTTGAAATCTGCTAGTAATTATTCAACTTGGGATACCTTCCTTGGTGGTGGACTAATTGCAACTCATTTAAAATATGAAAAATTAAATGAATCAGAATCGGCTATTCATAAAGCACAAATGGCGTTACAAAGATTTAAGAATGAGTTATTAGATATTCAAGAGATGAGTACTAGGCATCTCGATGTAAATACAGATGGCTTTGTTCGATTTGCAGATTATTTTTTTGATGATATTTTTTCGGCATGGTCTGTACATTCAAAAATATCATCTTCACAGGAACAAATCTCAAGAGTGTTATCTGATGTTCGAAATACGATGAATAAATTAGCAGAGAAGAAGAAAATCGTGAAAAGTGAATACGAAACGATTGACCAAAAGAAAAAAGACATTCTGGGAATTGCAATGTAACATGGTTGTTTTCCTTCATATAGAGGCGTAAAATAAGGAAGTATTAACAAATAAGGGAGTTTTACAATATGAACAGCCGTTTAGTAAACGAATTTTTAGAATTGGTGCAAATTGATTCAGAAACAAAACATGAAGAAGTAATTGCACCTATTTTAGTGAAAAAGTTAGAGGAAATGGGATTTGAAGTTTTTCAAGACGATGCTCATACTCGTAACGGTCATGCAGCGGGCAACATTATTGCAACATTAAAAGGAACATTAGATGTGGAGCCTATTTACTTCACAGTGCATATGGATACTGTTGTACCTGGAGTAGGCATTAAACCAGAAATTCGTGAAGATGGCTACATTTATTCAGATGGAACAACAATTTTAGGTGCCGATGATAAAGCGGGAATGGCAGCATTATTTGAAATGGCACGTCGATTAAAGGAACAAAATATTGAACATGGCACAATCCAATTCGTTATTACTGCAGGTGAAGAAAGTGGATTAGCTGGTGCAAAGGAATTAAACCCTGAACATATTATCGCAAAATACGGTTTTGCTGTGGACAGTGACGGAAAAGTAGGTGGCATCGTAACTGCAGCACCATACCAAGCGAAAATTGAAACAAAAATATTCGGGAAAACAGCTCATGCTGGAGTGGCACCAGAGAAAGGGATTTCTGCCATTACGCTTGCTTCTAAAGCCATTGCAAAAATGAATCTCGGTAGAATTGATGAAGATACGACGGCAAATATTGGCCGATTCGAAGGTGGAAAAGCAACAAATATCGTTTGTGATGAAGTTTATATATTAGCTGAAGCTCGTTCAATTGTGAAAGAAAAACTTGATCAACAAATCGCACATATGAAAGAAACATTTGAACAGGTGTCTAAAGATTTAGGTGGCAGTGCGCAAGTTTCAGTAAAATTAATGTATCCAGGCTTCTCTGTAACAAAAGAGGATAAAGTGGTACAAGTCGCAATGCAAGCTGTTCAAAACATTGGCCGAGAAGTGATGCTTGGTCAATCAGGTGGCGGAAGTGATGCAAACGTCATCTCAGGTTTTGGAATTCCAACTGTAAACCTTTCTGTTGGATATGAAGAAATTCATACAACAAATGAACGAATGCCTATTGAAGAATTAGAAAAATTAGCCGATTTATTAGTTGAAATAGTAAAATGTTCTGCAAAATAACTCTTTTATGAGAGGTGAAGTTATGACGTTTGAAAAAACTGTTATATTTCGTTGTGGAAATGAAGAATATGCGTTACCTGTTGAACAAGTCGTATCAATAGAGAAATTAGGTCGTATTACTCCAATTCCGCATTTACCAAATTATTTATTAGGCTTCTCTAGAGTTCGTGAAGAATTAATTCCAGTGATTGATTTTAATCGAATTCTATACAATAGACAAAGTATTGGGGAACAGTGCCGAATGATTGTATTAAATACGGACATTGTAAACTATGCACTAGTTGTAGATGAAGCTAAGGAAATCTTGAACTTTTCACCATCGGAAATTCAACAAGTAGGTCTTGTAAATTATTCGAAGACTCGCTATTTTACAGCTGTAGCAAACTTAGAGCATCGTATGATTACATGTGTAGACCCGAAAATATTAGTGAATTCATTAGAAGGAATTCGAGAAATTATCGAGTATTTACATAAGATGCTCGAAAATGAAAAAAACGTAAACGCTTAAATAATGGGATATTTTAATACAAGAAAAGAAGCTAGTCGATTCGATTAGCTTCTTCTTTTAATGCTTCCTCATTATTAATATGTTTTTTACGGAACTGAATAAAGAAGCCGTAAATACTTGGAATGAACATAATCATCGTAATACAAGACAATGTAAAAAGAAGGTTATTTTCAATCCATGATATATTACCAAGTGCATAGCCCGTCCCGAGCCAAATTGATGTCCAAATAAAAGCGCCGATAATATTATAACGCACAAAGTTTTTATATGGCAGACCTGTAAAGCCACAGATAAATGGCGTCATTGTTCGCATAAGCGGAATAAATCGTGAAAAGGTAATGGCAACTCGGTCATACTCTAATAAAAATTCCTTTGCCTTTTCAATAGATGTTGGAGGAATAATTTTCAAAAATAATTTTTGATTTAATGACGATTTACTTAATATTCTTCCAATGAAGTAGTTATTACTATCTGCTAGTGATGTTGCAGAAAAGAAGAGAATTAATAAAATAAACAGATTTAAACGATCCATCGCAGCTATCGTTCCACTGGCAAAAACAAGAGAATCCCCAGGTAGAAACGTTAAAATGACAAATCCTGTTTTTCCAAAGACAATTAAAAATAAAATTAAATAAATCATAACCCCTAGTTGCTCGATGTATTCAAAAAGCTCGGTATCCAAACTATGCAAAAAATCTAGTATATTCGCTATACTCATGGTACCAATCTCCAATCTGACTAGATATCCTTTGTAAAGTGTACCCAAATGATGAAACTTTTAAATTATAGTATTCGTATTCAATAGAGGAAGATTGTATTCGTAAACTAGGGAGGAGATGTTTTTGAATAATAATTTACCGTATCGTCCAATACTTCATATCCCAAAAACAAAATTAGAAAAAATTAGTGATATAATTGGTTTTGGTTTATTTGTGTTATCTGTATTATATGTTCTTATTAATTGGAATGTTATACCAGAGCAAATTCCCGGCCATTTTAATGCAAGTGGTGATGTTGACAGATGGGGCTCAAAGTACGAGATAGTTATATTACCAATCATCGGGACATTTCAATTTGTGTTAATGAGTCTTTTAGAAAAAGCCCCCCATATGCATAATTACCCTAAGAGACTGAATGAAACAAATGTTGAACAGTTTTATCTTCAAAGTAGAAAATTATTAAATGTTGTAAAAAATATTTGTTTATTGTTGTTTGCTTACTTAATTATTCAAATCGTAAGAGTTTCGAAAGGGGATATTCAATCTCTTGGAGTAGGGTTTATGCCTATATTTCTATTGGTGATTACCAGCGTAATCATTATCGGGATTTATCAACAGAAAAAAATTAAATAAAAGATGGGGAACAGATTTTGCAAAATATTATTCAAGTATTTTTAGGTGGAATGATAGGGGCAATCATTCGGTATGAAATTCAACTTGTTGTTGGTACAACGGTTATGTTATGGATTGTAAATGTGCTAGGAAGCTTTATTTTAGGTTGTCTCAATGGATTTTTTGAAAAAAAGGAAAGTAAACTAAAATTGTTTTTTACCACGGGTATGTTAGGGACGTTTACGACTTTTTCTACATTTTCTGAGACTTCTTTTAATATGTTACTAGAAGAGTCGTTTAGAGGTACTGCATATATCTTTGGGATGACGTTAGCTAGTGTAAGTGCAGCGTTTATCGGCTATCTATTAGTTCGGAGGAAAGAGACATGATTTGGCTACTGGTTGCAGTTGGTGGAGGATTAGGTGCTACATTACGATATAGTGTTCAAATTCTAATAACGAAGATGGCAACTCCTTCTTATTGGGCAACGGTACTTGTCAATTTAATAGGATCTTTCTTCATTGGCTTAACACATGTGTGGGAGATAGACAACAAAATTGCACTTTCATTTTTTACTATTGGAATGCTCGGTGGATTTACGACTTTCTCAACTTTTTCTTTTGAGGTTGTGAAACTTGTAAACCAAAAACAATTAGTAAAAAGTTTTTTGTATGTATTGGTAAATATTTTAGGCGGGTTGCTTTGTTTCTGGGTTGGTTGGAGTTTGTAAAAGTAATTTTAAAAGGTGGTCTGTATGAAGAGAACAGGTGAAAAAGCATTAAGTATTATTTCTGTAGTGTTAAATATTATTTCTGTAGGTATTTTAATCCTTATGTTAATTGGTAGTAAGATGGTTGTAAATGATCCACAAGTCAACATAGAAATCGAAAATTCATTAGCTCAATCCGGATTAACAGAGCAAGAAATTGCAGACAGTGTTAATTTTATGGGAGAATTCATCGATTTTATTAGTACAATTGGTTGGGTATTTGTAGTGTTAGGACTTATTAGTATTGTCTTAGCTATTGTCGGAGCAATAAAAGTAAATGCTAATCCGAAATTAGCAGGGATATTATTTATTATAGGATGTGTATTATCTGGAATTATTTCTTTATCTGGTATTCTACTTCTTATTGCAGCAATTATGTGTTTTGTTAGAAAACCAAAAAACTCAACACCAATTGAAGTTCGTGATGAAAATGGATACATTATCGAATAATTAACAGGTCAGGAACAAAATTAAAGTACTATTTTTCCTTATATGGAAAATAGTACTTTTTTGTTTGATGAAAACTGATTACCGTTACGTGGACATGCATCTAGGGATAGCTCAAGCATCCTCGTGGCTAGCTCTAGTAGTAGCAAAAGGCGAATGCCGACAGCTTGACTCTTCCCTTTTATATTTTTATAGCTAAATTTTTGTACCTACTTATGTCTTAGCCTATTCTATTTTTTATATGGAATGCCTTCATGTTGCAATAACAATTCTTTTACATCAAGTCCACCACTGTATCCTGTCAAAGTACCATTTTTACCAAGGACACGATGACACGGGATAATTATCGATAATGGGTTTTTACCAATGGCAGTTCCAACAGCTCGAACTGCTTTTGGATTACCAATCATTTGTGCAATATCTGAGTAACATTTCGTTTGTCCATAAGGAATTTGATTTAAAGCTTCCCAAACATCCATTTGAAATGATGTTCCTCTAATATCAAAGGAAAAGGTGAAATTTTTCCTTTTGCCTTCGAAATATTCAACAAGTTCTTCTTCATAAGGTAGTAGCTGACTACTATTTTCGAGTATACGGCTATTTGGAAATTGCTTTTTACACCATTTTACTAGTTCGTCGTAGGAAGAATGGTGTGTACCTAGAAAACAAAGACCGTTATTTGTTGCAGCCAAATAAACTTTCCAATGTTTATATGTAAATGAATCCCAGTAAATTATTGTTTCGGTCATATTAATTCCTCCATAATCACTATTTTAACATGAATTATGAGGAATTTATTTCGACTTCCTCACTTTGTGTTATCATATACCATATTTTGACCAATAATTGAATCACACGAACATTGTTCAATTTATAAAGAATAGATATGGATTAGTTTTTAGGAGATATTTATGAACGAAACAGTCAAATCACCTTCGATTTTTAAACAAGCGTTATTGGTGGATAAAAAACCTTTCCCTTGGTTAAAAGCTTTTTTAGCGGGGCTTGCTTCCGGGATACCAATATTAGTGTTGCTTTTATTGGGAAATTTAGAATATGGATTAATTGCTGCATTAGGTGGGTTTACTTATCTATATGTTTTTCCAATTCCATATGCTCAACTTGCTAAAAAATTAGCATGGGTTGTACTTGGGATCACCCTTGCAGTATTTTTAGGAACAATTTTAGCTCCTTATCCAATTATCTCTGCCATCACTATGGGGGTGATTGGTGCCACAGCCATTTTTCTATTTGGGGCCTTTCGTTTTATTGGTCCTTCTGCAATCTTTTTTGTATTAATATTTGCGATGACTACGGGTATGCCTATCGCACCCGAAGAAGCTTTTATACGTGCTGGCTTAATATTAATGAGTGGTGCTTTATCATGGTGTATCGCCATGGTAGGTTGGTTTTTTAATCCTCATGGACCAGAAAAAAGGGCAGTAAAATCAACGTATATCGCTTTAGCACAGCTATTAGAAGTACTAGGCACTGATAAAATGAATGATGCACAACACCAAGTAATGAATAGTATAAAAGATACGAGCCAAACGTAAGCTTCTGCCTATTTATCTTGGCATGAATCAAAATTATATAATCAGCTATATGTATTGAATAATATTGCAAATAAAATGTACGTAAGTATTGTAGAAGGAAACAACATTCAACATTCGAAAGAGTACATTGAGGATGATTGCACGAGTATTAGATTCAAAGGATCTTGAAAGTGCATCGAAACTTATTCAATTACCGCAGATAGACAGACCGAATGAACATACATTATTGCTTATTAACGAACTTTCCAATGCAAAAGCGTATTTATCCGATTCTAACACTACTATTAAAGAATTTCATTTTGCTACACCGAATGTAAAACGTGTATTAATAGGTGCTTTTGATAAAAATTCGATTATTTTAATCAATGCTTTACGATTCGGAATTTTTACTTTTATTGCTGCTTTTATTGCCTATGAATTTCATTTTAATCGCTCATTTTGGGTACCGTTGTCTTGTGCAGCAGTTATGTCAGGTATAACCGTAGTTGCAACATTCCATCGCGCCATTCAAAGAAGTTTGGGTACAATCTTTGGAATTCTCTTTGCCAGTGTTATTTTAGCTTTTCATCCATCAGGTTATTTTATTGCACTTTTTGTGGCATTATTTACCTTTGTAACTGAGTTGTTTATTGTAAAAAATTATGGCTTAGCTGCATTATTTTTTACTCCGAATGCATTAATTATGGCTGAAGCTGGTACTGTAGGAGATTATTCTTTTTTCTATTTTGCCACTACACGATTAATTGATGTTTTTATTGGCGTTGCAATTGGACTTATTGGAGTTTGGGTAATAGGTAGAAAATCTGCATCAAGTAGATTACCACATCTCATTTCGAAAACACTAAGAAGTCAAGCTCAAGTTTTTTATGTAGTATTTTCTAATAAAAAAATCTATAAAGAATACGGGAAAAATATTGAGTTTAATAAAATGGATACAAATATTAAGAATCTGAAAACGGTTTATGATGCTGCAACCGGTGAAATTCCAAAGGATAAAAAAGCTTTGGAATATTACTGGCCAATTATTCATTCAATACAAGAAATATCATTTTTATTAGAAAAAAGTTCTCGATCTAAGACGCATAAAATAGAAGAAGAACAACTAGCGAAAATATTATTAGCAATTGAAGGGATGGCCTATGCCGCAGAGCGAAAAGAAAATATACCTATTTGCGACATCCCTTTAGTCAATAGTGCTCCTGGTATAAAAGAAACGTTAGAACAATTACAGAAAAATTTAATCAAAAAAAGTACAAGTCCTCTTTCTAAATAGGAAAGAGGATTTTTTTATGAATGTTTTTATTTTATTTTCAAATAATTAAAAAATATTAACTATGTTGTATTAAAATAGTTAGTAGTAAGGGGGAGTAAAAATGTTGATAGAGAATAGTCTTGTAAAGCTTAGACCGATGCAATTAGAAGATGTTGATGCGATTTATGAAGTAGCAAAATATCCTGAAATTTGGACGCATATGTCTATTAATGTGAATGGTAAGGAAGATGTTTTAAAGTATGTTGAAAGTGCATTAAAAACAAAAGAAACTGGTACCGAAATCCCACTTGTCATTATTGATGGTCAAACTAATAAAATAATTGGTTCTACTAAATTAATGGATATTGATAAAAAACATAAGCGAGGAGAAATTGGCTTCACTTGGTTAACTCCTAGTTATTGGAGAACTGCAATCAATACAAATTGTAAGTATTTACTACTAAGTTATTGTTTTGAAGTTTTAGAATGGAATAGAGTTCAAATTAAGACAGATCATGAAAATTTCCGTTCTCAAAAGGCAATTGAACGAATTGGTGCCAAGAAGGAAGGAATTTTACGAAATCATATGGTTCGCAAAGATGGTACGATTCGACATACGGTGATGTATAGTATCACAAAAGATGAGTGGCCAGAGACGAAACAATATATTGAACAATTATTAAAATAGTAGGTGTAAAAATGATCTCAATACAAAATGTACGTTATTATCGAAATCAAAAAGATATTTTAAAAAATGTAAGCTGGAAAGTTGAAAAAGGTCAGCACTGGTCCATTCTTGGATTAAATGGTTCTGGTAAGACGACAATTTTAGATATTATCAATGGTTACATTTTCCCTCAATATGGGACTGTAGAAGTACTAGGAAATGTTTTTGGTAAATCTTATATTCCGGATGTTCGAAAAGAAATTGGGTTGGTTAGTAGTTCGTTACAACATAAAATTAAAGATTATGAGACAGGTTTGAGTGTTGTATTAAGTGGAAAGTTTGCTTCCATTGGATTATGGCAGGCTGTTGAACAAGAAGAGGTTCAACAAGCGTTAAATTTCATGCAATTATTAGGTTGTGAACATTTAGAAGATGAAGAATATGGTTTTTTATCCCAGGGAGAGCGCCAACGATTACTAATTGCTAGGGCATTAATGGCAAATCCTAAAATTCTAATTTTAGACGAACCTTGTAACGGATTAGACCTTCTTGCTCGCGAAGAATTACTAGAAATAATTAATACACTTTCGGCTAAAGCAGATTGCCCAACTTTAATTTATGTCACCCATCATGTTGAAGAGATATTGCCATGTTTTACTCATACGCTTTTATTAAGGAAAGGTGAAGTTTTTGCTCAAGGTCCATCGAAAGATTTATTAACAGAAGCGACCTTATCTAAATTTTACAATCACCCTGTATCAGTTCAAGTAGAACAAAATAGAACATGGCTTGCATTAAAAGCTAAAGAACAAATAAAATAACAGGATTCATATTTGAGTAGGCGAAATAATAGATTTATACTAATTTGTTAAAGTTGGAAAAAATATCTTTTGTTACAAATAGAATACATTTGCATTAAAATTTTCTGACAATATTTCTTTTTATTAACGCTTTATTATAAAATATTAATAATTGGTACAAATGAGGGGGGAAATTATATGCAGTCTAGACCAAAAAGTGAATTTCAATCATGGTTAGTGGCAATATTTTTTGGCATAATCATTGCATTTTTTTGCCGAGAGTTTGTTGTATCTCCCCTTGTTGTTAAAGGTGCCTCAATGATGCCTACATACGAAAATCAAGATGTAATTATTATTAGTAAAATAAGTGATATCGACCGTTTTGATCATGTCGTTTTTAAAGCACCCTATGAAGATGAATACTACATAAAGCGAGTAATTGGTCTTCCTGGTGATACAGTAGAAATGAAGGATGACATATTGATTATAAATGGGATTGAATATGAAGAACCTTATGTAAATCGAAGCACGGATAATCCATTTCAAAAAAGAATTACAGAAAACTTTACTTTAGAAGAATTAACGGGTGAGAGTAAAGTTCCTGAAAATTATCTATTTGTTTTAGGAGATAATCGTTTAAGAAGCTCTGATAGCCGCCATTTTGGTTTAATTTCAATGGATGCGATACTAGGAGAATCGAAATTTCGAATATATCCGATTCGTGAATTAAAAGTATTTTGGGGTGCTGAGGAAAAAAGAATCAACTAGAATTTTTCTAACAAATAAAAAAGGATTCATTACATACTTTAATGTGACAGGTGATTACCAACAAATCATCTGTCCGTTTTTTTGTTAAGAGGCTATTGTAGAATCTCTTATAAGGTATTTAAAAGGACTTAGTTTACTTAGATTAACTAAGTCCTTTTACTTTTTGAAAATAATTGATTTAGCGATTTTATTATTTTACTTAAAGTAGGGATGATGAAACCTCTTGCATATTTAATTGCTCTCTCCGTTTTAATTCCTTTCGTATCTCTTGTGTCCATACTCCTTCCTCTAGGTGATTTGCAATTTCGATTAATCTTTCAATGTCTAAAAAAGAATATTTTCGTATACCTGTTTTTGATCTTTCTGGAAAAATGAGTTTTCTCGTTTCGTAATAGCGTATTTGTCTTTCAGAAAGTCCTGTTAATTCACTTACCGTTCCAATAGATATAACTTTTTTACTACGATAATCGCTGTTCGGCATTTGCAAACACCTTCTTTTCGAAAGATTCTGATAACTTTTTCTATCATTTTACATTTATTTGAAGGCTGTGACAATATATTAATAGGCAAACATGTAAATTTTCTTAACATAATGATAGTCAAAATCCAATTTTCGATACTATTTTTGTATAAAAGTGTCGAAATAAAAAAATCATGTTAGAACTTCTGACAAACTTGATGTGTTAAATTACTTCCAAAACTATACTTAAATAGAACTAGTGCGAATTTAGTACTAGAAAATAGAAAAAGAAATAGGGGGTTTACTATGAAATTGAACAAAACATTTGGTGTTCTTCTCTCAGGTGTATTATCGATTGGTATTTTAGCAGCATGTTCATCAGATTCAGGATCGAGTAGTTCATCATCTTCTACGACACCAACGAATACCGAGCCAGCTGAAGGTACAAAAGTTATAAAAATTGCGACTCAATCCCCATTATCTGGTGGATCAGCAATCATTGGTGAGGCAATCAAACTTGGTGCTCAATTAAAGTTAGAAGAAGAACAAGCGAAATTTGAAGAACTGGGCTATACGCTTCAACTAGAGCCATATGATGATCAAGGTGACCCGAAAAAAGGTGTATCTAATGCTAACTTAATAGGTGCCGATGAACAAATTTACGGTGTTATTGGTCACTATAACTCAGGTGTAGCAATCCCATCTTCAGAAGTTTATGAGAAATATAGCATTGCAATGGTTTCTCCAGCAAATACAGCTGTGGAAATTACTGAGCGCGGCTTAAAAACAGTAAACCGTATCGTTGGTCGCGATGATTTCCAAGGTCCTGCTGGTGCTAATTATGCAATTAATGAATTAGGTGCAAAGAAAATCTTTGTAATTCAAGATAAAACGGCTTATGGTACAGGTTTAGCTGATGCCTTTATTGCTGCGGCTGAAGAAGCAGGTGCTGAAATTGTAGGTTATGAAGGTATTACAATTGGTGAGAAAGACTTTAATGGTGTAGTAAACCAAATTTTGAATAAAAAACCGGACTTAGTATTCTTCGGTGGTCTATATTCTGAAGGTGGTATTATCATCAAACAAGCTCGTGATAAAGGAATCGATGTTCCGTTCATGGGTGGAGATGGTATGGACTCATCTGGATTAGTAGATATTGCTGGTGAAGCAGTGAAAAATACGTATATTACATCTGTAGCAGGGGATAGCACAGCAACAGAATCTGGTAAAAAATTCGTAGAAGACTATAAAGCGAAATTTAATAAAGACCCTGAAGGCTTCTCTGTTTATGGATACGACTCAATGGGTGTATTTTTAACAGGTTTGGAAAGTGCAATCAAAGCGAATAATGGTGAACTTCCATCAAAAGATAAAGTAGCAGAAGCTGTTCGAGCTGTAAAAGATTATAAAGGTGCACTAACAGACGTTTCCTTTGACGAAAAAGGTGATAATGTGAACGCGAAAATCTTCCTTTATAAATTTGAAGAAGCTAGCTACCCTCCAGTTCAAGTAGGAGAAGTAGGCCAATAGTGAGTGAAAGGGTGTTGGGATTAGCTCTCAACACTTTTTCTATACCTAGAGTATTCATGCATTATATTAGGGAGGGATTATATGCTTCAAGAAGTATTACAGAGTTTACCTCAAGTATTAGTAGACGGACTCACGCTCGGTGCTGTTTATGCGGTTGTTGCTCTTGGCTATACAATGGTATACGGAATTTTACAGCTAATCAATTTTGCCCATGGCGAAGTTTTTATGTCCGGTGCATTTATTGGTACAGCCTTCTTTATATTAATTATGGGAATGGGATGGGCTGCTGAAATCCCACAATTCATTCTATTAATTATTGTTTTAGTATTAACGGCAAGTATTACTGGATTAGTAGGCGTTGGATTGGAAAGGGTTGCATACCGACCATTACGTAATGCTCCTCGACTAATCCCATTAATTACTGCCATTGGTATTTCATTTATTTTGCAAGACGTTGTACGTTTTATTGCGGAACTATTTAACGGAAACTATATTGTTACAGGACCATCTCTTTTTTCTGAGCAAATCACATTAAAAGCTTCTTCTATTTCAAGCATTTTCTTTGATGCTAGAATCAAAACTTCTTTTCTAATTGTACTAGGTGTTGCAATTGTTCTAATGGTTGCACTAGATTATTTTGTTAATAAAACAAAATGGGGAACAGCAATGAGGGCCGTTGCACTTGATCGTGAAACTGCTTCCTTGATGTCAATTAATGTAAATAAAGTTATTTCCATTACATTCTTTATCGGTTCAGCATTAGGTGGAGCAACAGGTGTTCTATTTGCTGTACAATACGGAACAATTGACCCTTATATTGGATTTATTTTAGGATTAAAAGCATTTATCGCTGCGGTATTGGGTGGTATCGGAAATATTCGTGGTGCCATGTTAGGTGGTATGTTATTAGGATTAATGGAAATGTTTGCTTCTGCTAATCTATCACTATTAACAGGCGGCGTATTTGGAGCGGAATACAAAGATGTATTTGCCTTTGCCATTCTTATATTAGTACTAATATTCAAGCCAGAAGGTTTACTTGGGAAACCTACTGCAGAGAAAGTGTAGGTGGCGAATATGAAAGCAAAATTAGCATCGTATTTTTCAAATAAATGGTTGCAAGTAATTTTATTTTCATTATTTATCATTGTCACTTCTGCAGCACTCTATTTTTCTCAAAAATCAGTTGTTTCGTTTTTACTTTTACTTTCGTCATTATTAATTCTTCATTATATGTCTTTAAAGAATGTGACGAAGTGGATTACAGCTCTTGGTTTGTTATTTATTCTTATTCCGTTCGCATCTAGCGGTGGACCTGCCTTCCAATCGTATATGGAAGTTGCAACGATGGTTGGTATTTATATTTCAATGGCTTTAGGGTTAAACATCGTTGTTGGAATGGCGGGATTACTAGATTTAGGATTTGTTGCTTTCTTCGCGGTAGGAGCATATAGTTATAGTATTTTTGCAACGAAACAAGCAAGTAATTTTATGCCTTTTGGAAATTTCCCTCTAGGAGGAGAGAGTTTCTGGGGATTCTTAATCATTGGTGGAATTATGGCGGCTATCGCAGGAGTTCTTATTGGCGTTCCAGTGTTGCGCGTTAAGGGAGATTACTTAGCGATTGTAACGTTAGGATTTGGTGAAATTATCCGAATCATCTTTAATAATGCCGATCGTCCAATCAATATTACGAATGGTGCAATGGGTATTGCATCTGTTACTCCGCCAGAAATATTTGGAATAACTCTATCATTTCCAAATCAATTCTACTTTGTCACGTTATTTATTTTAATGTTTACGATTTTTGCAGTGTTACGTTTGGAGCATTCAAAACTAGGAAGGTCATGGAAAGCGGTTCGTGAAAATGAAATTGCAGCTCAAGCTATGGGAATTCCATTAGTAAAGACAAAATTGCTAGCTTTTGCACTTGGGGCTTCATTTTCAGGGATTATGGGAGTCGTCTTTGCAGCAAAACAAGCGTTTATCGATCCAACTAGTTTTACATTAATGGAGTCATTTACAATTTTAGTAATGGTTGTATTAGGTGGAATGGGAAGTGTGCCTGGAGTTATTCTTGGTGCAGCTGTTATCACAATCTTAAATCTACAAGTATTAACAGAACTAACAAACTGGTTAAATCAATTAAGTTTATCTGGTGCTTTATCCATTCCGGATGCGTTGAGCCCAGCAAAAATGCAAAAATTTATTTTTGGAGCTTTACTTGTTGTGTTTGCCCTTTATCGACCTAAAGGATTAATTCCAGCAAAAAACAAAATTTTTGATGTGAAAAAATTGAAAGATCACCGTCCAGATCATTTGAACAATGATACAGAAAAAGATTCAGTTCCAATTGATAAGGTTCAAGTATAGGGGGGATCACAATGACGATTTTAGAAGTAAATAGCTTAACGAAACAGTTTGGAGGATTAACAGCTAATAAAGATATTACGATGACCGTTGAAGAAGGTAAAATTACAGCAGTTATTGGACCTAACGGAGCAGGGAAAACGACTTTTTTTAATATGATTACAGGAGTTTATCAACCTACTTCTGGTGATATAAAATTAGACGGGAAATCGATCGTAGGTTTAAAACCAGACGAAGTAGCAAAAAAGGGGATTTCACGAACGTTTCAAAACATACGACTTTTTGGCGAAATGTCTGTTATTGAAAATGTGTTAGTTGGAATGCATACCCACTTAAAAACAAATTTACTCGGTATTCTATTAAACTTACCTTTTACGAAAAAAGAAGAAGCATCAGCTGAAAAGGAAGCCTATCGATTATTAGAATATTTTGAGTTGGATCATTTACTAAATGAAAAAGCAAACAATTTGAGTTATGGAGCTCAACGAAAATTGGAAATCGCCCGTGCACTCGCAACAAAGCCCAAATTACTTTTACTTGATGAACCTGCTGCCGGGATGAATCCAAAGGAAACAAGAGAATTAACAGAAGTAATTAAGAGAATGGGTCAAGAATTTAATGTAACGGTGATATTAATCGAACATGATATGAAACTCGTAATGGAAATTTCAGAACATATCGTTGTGCTTGACCATGGAGAAAAAATTGCTGAAGGAAATCCGGAAGAAATTCGGACAAACCCAAAAGTAATTGAAGCTTACTTAGGTTCTGCAGCAGTTCATTAAGACGGGAGTGAAGGAGAATGACAGTACTTCAAGTAAACAATATTGAAACATACTACGGAGCAATTCAGGCATTAAGAGGAATCAGTCTTCATGTTGATGAAGGGGAGATTGTGACCTTAATTGGAAGTAATGGTGCTGGAAAATCGACAACTCTCAAATCAATTAGTGGTTTAGCAAAAGTTAAAACAGGGACAATTCAATATAAAGGAAAAGAAATTACGAATAAACCTCCACACCAAACTACATTACTGGGGATGGCTCATGTACCAGAAGGGAGAAGAATTTTCTCCAATTTAACCGTTAAAGAAAACTTGTTAATGGGCGCTTTCTCAGTGAAAGGGAAAGATGTCATTCAAGAGCGAATGGAACAAGTTTTTACTCACTTTCCTAAATTAAAGGAACGGTTAAACCAAAAAGGTGGAACTATGAGTGGTGGGGAACAACAAATGCTGGCTATTGGACGTGCCCTTATGATGAATCCGGAACTTTTAATGTTAGATGAACCATCCATGGGACTAGCCCCAATTATAGTAGAACAGATTTTTGATATTATCTTACAATTGAATTCTTCTGGCATAACAATTTTATTAGTTGAACAAAATGCCTACCAAGCGTTAAGTATTGCTCATCGAGGATATGTAATTCAAAATGGTGAAATTGTTTTAAGTGGCAAAGGGTCAGAATTAGTTGAAAATGAAGAAATTAAAGAAGCATATTTAGCTTAATGAAAACATGGACGGTTATCTTTTTGATAACCGTCTTATTTTGTTTTCTGTCCCAAATATGTGTAAAATAAAGCGATAGATGAAGAGGGAGTTGGGAGTATGCTAGCAAAATTATTAAAAAATGATAATGGGTTTTCCGCAGTATACGAAAGGCAATATTCCAAACCTGTGGAATTCGTATGGGCACTTTTAGTTAACAACGAAAATTTTAAACATTGGATGGATCATCTTGAAATAACGGATTTAAGTAAGGGTGGAAATATTAATTTTAACTATAATGATGGTTCTGGAAAGTTTGAGAAATTTAAAATAACAGATTATGTAGAAGGGTCAGTCCTTGAATTTGAATGGGGAGAGGATATTGTTCGCTTTGAAGTCCTACCGTCAGATCAAGGCTCGAAACTCGTAATGACAGAATTTATTAATAACCTAACGGATCATACTCCTAATGATTTAGCTGGATGGCATGTTTGTTTGCTGCGCTTTAGCAATCTTGTAAATGACCTACCTGATGATGTCCCTGAAAAGGAATGGGAGATATGGTATGAAGAGTATAAGAAGTTGGTAGAAGAGGTTAAATCTTAAAACAAACGTTAAGGTCAAAAACTTAAAAGAGAAAATGTATAATTCAAACATATTGAATTGCACATTTTCTCCTTATAGAATAGGTTTTTAATTATTCTGCAATAGCGTATGATTCGTTATTTTCAAAACGAACAGACCATAATTTTAAACAAAATTGGAGTAAGAAAATATCATCAGGATCGTTTAATGATCGATTCGTTAACGCTTCTATTTTACGTAATCGATATAGTAAAGATTGTCGATGGAGTGATAGCGCTCTCGCTGTTTGACTAACATTCCCTTGATGATAAATATAGGATGAGAGTGTATCTATCAAATCCAAACCGTTATTTTTATCATACGTAGCAATTGCACCTATTGTAGAATGCATCAATTCCGTTGACATCGAATTATTGGATATTGAAATCAATAATCGATAGATGCCTGTACTTGCGAATGTGTTTCTTGTGCCAGGTCCCTTATGACTTCTTCCAATCTCAAGGGCAGTGCGAGCGTTTTTAAAACCTAGATGAAACGTTAAGTTACCAGTATAGTTTTCTCCAATACCCCACGAAATAGAAGGTATATGGTTTTGTTCTACAAAGGTATCGATTAAATCTAAGAAGTAATTGACTTCATGATTTGCCTCTTGAAAATCACATTCTAGGAAAATGATAACCAAATCCCTTTGGTACGTGTAAATAACACGCTTCTTTAATTTTTTACTAATGTTCTCTATGATTTCTGAGAAAGTTCTTTTAAAATCTTTTTCTATTTCTTGAATAGATTCTTTTTTATGAAGTATATAAAACTCTTTTAGTTTTTCAGGAAATCCAACAACACAAATATAAGGAAGATTCACTTCGAATCCAAGTTTTTTCCCTTGATTGATGAAGGCTTCTTTTTCTGTCCAACTACCGTTTAAAAGGCTTTTAATATATTCATTCTTTTCTTTATTCTTAGAAATCATCGTAGTCATTTTTTTTTGAATCCATAAGGTTAAAATTGAGACGATACAATTTAAAATTGATGTAGGGATGGGTTTTGCATTTAATTTTCTGGATTTAAAAAGAATTATGAATGGATCCTGATTTAATAACGGACTGATTGGAACGATTTGCAAAAACTTTCCATTATCGTATCGTATAATGTCAGGTTGGTCAGTGCTTATTAACTCAGAGATTTCGTTTAAACTATTGCTATTTTCAATTTGTTCTTTACATTTTAATTCAACATCCATTTGAAATTCTTTTGATAAAAACTTTATAACTTCGTCGATAGGGTGATTATCTAAATAGAGTTTTAAAAGTTCTCTTTGGAGGGTATCAGCTTTATTAATTGATTGTTGCTCCCAGCAATTTAACTGTTCCAAAATAATTTTAAGAATATCTGAAAAGCGAATTTCCCAAGGAAGCTCAATTAATGGAAAATTAACAGATTTACAATAATTGATTACTTCATCTGGGATGTAATGGACATGTCCACCTACGGCAATTGCCATTGCTGCAGCACCTGAAGAGTGAACATCTTTAACATATGTGAGGAATAATTCAGGATTATTCCCACAACCTATGGCAGTAGTTAAAACGAGTTCGTTTCTTTTTATGAAGTCTTCAACTGGAATTTCCATAACGGTAACTGATTCGATTGCTTGTGATGAAATAATATTATTTGCTGATAATAGTTTTGCAGATGATAGTAAAGGAATGGATAATAAATCTCTTATAGTAAATTGCATAATGATACCCCCTGATGTGTAAAAGAAATTTATAAATAGGCTTTTATAGCGTTTGCATGAGCATCTAAATCAACATTGCATCCAGAAATAATAATGACATTTTTAGTATTTTCAACTATTGAAACATCATTGTTTAAAATTGCTCCAATTCCAATTGCAGCAGCACCTTCTACAATGATGTTATGTTCTTTGTATAAATAAGCCATGCCTTTTTTGATTGCTTCTTCTTCGACTAAGATAGGTTGGTCAACAAATTGTTGAACCATATTAAAGGTATATTGATTATTTTCCCCAATCCCTCCTAGTAAACTATCTGCTTGAGTAGGTTCCTCATTTACTGAAACGGGTTCTCCTTTTTTTAAACTTTCAAACATTGCTGCTCCTTTTTCCATTGATAAACCGATTACCTTTATGTCTGGATTCGTAGATTTCATCACTAACCCAATCCCTGAAAGTAGACCGCCTCCTGATAAACCTCCAAGTACACAATTTACATCTGGTAAGTCTTCAAGGATTTCAAGGGCTATTGTTCCTTGGCCAGCAATTACTTCTGGATGATCAAAGGGAGGGATAACCGTTAAACCTTGTTCCTTTACTAGTTCATAACAACGTTGTTCTGCATCATCTTGCCCATCCCCATAGATTTCTAACTGTGCTCCTAAACTTTTAATCTTTTCAATTTTTGCTTTTGGTACATGTTTAGATACACAAATTACTGCGCGGATTCCTAATTTTTTTGCAGCTAATGCTACAGCAAAACCGTGATTTCCCGTTGAAAATGTTGTGACACCTAAGGATTTTTGAGTAGGGGTTAAGTTACAAATTGCATTAAAAGCACCGCGCATTTTAAAAGCTCGGCTTTCGTGTAAATGTTCATACTTTAAATAAATTTCTGAATTTGTACTATTTGATAGTTTTGGAGAAAAGATTAAAGGAGTTTTATTAATATGGGAAGCTATGTTTCTTTTTGCCTGCCAAACGTTTTGCAATGTAATTTTCTTATTGTCTTTTGAAAGTTCTTTTAAAATCTCTACCATAAACTCGATTACCCCTTTCTTTTTTGTATGTTATGTATTCTAACATATTCTTTTTTGAATTATGAGAAAAATGTAGAAAAAATTACAAAAAACTTCAGAAGTGAAAATTGTCTAATAATTTCATACAAGTTGACAGATTGTTCGCAAATATCTATAAATTTATAATTCTCTTAACAAATCATTAATTGCAATGAGGATAAAGAAGGGAGTTTAGAGAATGGCTGTATTTGAATTATCAGAGTATAGAACACGATTAAGAAAAACTAAAGAAAAAATGGCAGCAAAAGGAATTGATGTGTTGCTAGTAACTGACCCAGCTAATTTAAACTATTTAACTGGTTATGATGGATGGTCATTTTATGTTCATCAGTGTCTAATAGTACTTTTAGATGAAGAAGAGCCATTCTGGATTGGACGTGGCCAAGATGCAAATGGAGCTAGAGTGACAACTTGGTTAAATGAGAATCACATTATTCCATACCCAGATCATTATGTTCAATCTACCGAAAGACACCCAATGGATTTTGTTTGTGACATTTTAAAGGAGATTGGACAATCGAATGCAACGATTGGTCTTGAAATGGATACGTACTACTTTACTGCAAAATGTTATACACAACTAAAAGTAGGGCTCCCTCTCGCTTCATTTGTGGATGCGACTTCATTAGTAAATTATGTTCGAATTATTAAATCAGATAAAGAAATTGAATATATGAAGAAAGCTGCAAGAATTGTAGAAAATGCAATGCAAACTGGAATCGATGCAATCGAAGAAGGGGTTCGTGAGTGTGATGTAGTGGCAAAAATTATGCACGCTCAAATTAGTGGGACGGTAGAGTTTGGAGGGGATTACCCAGCGATTATGCCACTGTTACCATCTGGTGAAAAGACGTCCACTCCGCACTTAACTTGGACAGATGAAAAATATAAATCTGGTATTCCAGTTATTTTGGAATTAGCAGGTTGTTACAATCGCTACCATTCTCCATTATCACGAACAGTTTTTATTGGAGAACCAGATCCAAAGGTAAAGTATTTGGCAGATGTGGTGATTGAAGGTTTAAATGCAACGCTAGAATCCATTAAACCAGGTGTTACATGTGAAGAAGTTGAGGAAGTATGGCGCAAAACGATTGCCAAAAGTGGATTCGAAAAAGAATCGCGTATCGGTTACTCAATGGGACTGAATTATCCTCCTGATTGGGGCGAACATACTGCAAGCTTACGACCAGGAGATAAAACAATTCTAGAACCAAATATGACGTTCCATTGTATTCCAGGAATTTGGCTAGATGAATATGGTGTTGAGTTGAGTGAATCCTTCCGAGTTACTGAGAGTGGCATTGAGGTATTTGCTGACTTCCCAAGAAAGTTATTTGTGAAAAATGCAACGAAAGTTTACTAATTGGTGAATGCTATGAAAATTTTCCAAGAAGAAGAGATTCGTCAATTTGTCGGTGTAAATTCAAAAGCAATTGAAATTATCGAGGAAGGTTTTGCGGCATTAGCAAATGGGAAGGTGACATTACCGCCGATTATGCGCATTGATATTCCGGAAAACAATGGAGAAATTGATGTGAAAACGGCTTATATAAAAGGCTTAGACACCTTTGCAATCAAAGTATCTTCAGGGTTTTTTAATAATCCAGCCATTGGTCTTCCGAGTTTAAGTGGCATGATGATGCTTTTCAGTACCAAAACAGGATTAACTGAATCAATTTTGCTTGATAATGGCTATTTAACCGATGTAAGAACAGCTATAGCTGGTGCTGTTGCAGCAAAATATTTAGCAAAACAAAATGTTCAAAGTGTTGGGGTAATCGGTACTGGTACTCAAGCAAGATACCAAATCGAAGCACTTTCATTAGTTAGACAATTTGACACGATTTATGTGTATGGGCGAAATGAAGAAGCAGCAAAAAACTATGCAGTAGAGATGGAAACAAAATTAGGGAAAAAGGTTATTGTTGCTAAAAGCCCAGAGCAAGTGGTCAAAATGAGTGGAATTGTAATCACAACTACTCCATCTACTTCACCGTTAATAAAGGCGGAGTGGTTACATCCAGGACTTCATATAACGGCAATGGGTTCTGATGCAGAGCATAAGCAAGAGCTGGATGAAAACATCTTTAGCAAAGCTGACTTGATTGTTTGTGATGTTAAATCTCAATGTTTCCGTTTAGGGGAGCTACATCACGCAAAAGAAAATGGAATTTTAGATGATGATAAAAACATTGTAGAACTGGGCGAAATTATTACTGGTTCACAACTTGGAAGAACAAATAATGAGCAAATAACTGTCTGTGACTTAACCGGGACAGGGGTACAAGATACAGTCATTGCTCGTTTTGCCTATGAACAATTAGTAACAAGTAAAGTTTTTTAATTAAAAATTGGAGGGATATTTTATGGGTAACGAAAAAATTAATGTTGGTACACAAGCAGTATGGTCAGGAGAAAAAGAAGTATTAGTACATGGAGCTTCACAAGTTCCAGTCGTAGTAAGTGTTGCTTACACTTATGATGATATGGACGAATGGTATGATGTGGCAATTGGTAAAAAGGCTGGCCATATTTATGGGCGAAATACGAATCCAACAGTTCAAGCTTTTGAAGAAAAAGTGAGAATCTTAGAAGGTGCAGAAGCAGCAACAAGTTTTTCTACAGGTATGGCAGCAATTAGTAATACGTTTTATACATTCTTAAGACCTGGAGATCGAATTGTTTCGATTAAAGATACGTACGGCGGTACAAATAAAATTTTCACTGAATTTTTACCACAAATGAATATTGAAATTGTGCTATGTGAAACAGGTAATCACGAAGAAATTGAAAGAGAAATTGAAAAGGGCTGTAAAATTCTTTATTTAGAAACACCTACAAACCCAACAGTAAAAATTACTGATATTGAAAGAGTAGCCAAAAAAGGGAAAGAAGTAGGGGCAATTGTTGTAGTAGATAATACCTTTGCTACACCAATTAATCAAAAACCACTTGAACTTGGTGCGGATCTAGTTCTTCATAGTGCAACGAAGTTTTTAGGTGGTCATGCGGATGCACTTGGTGGAGTTATTTGCGGATCAAAAGAATTGATTGAACCAATTTATCACTATCGTGAAATTAATGGTGCAACATTGGATCCATGGTCAGCTTATTTACTATTACGTGGGATGAAAACATTAAAACTACGTGTAGAACAACAAGAGAAAAATGCATTCGCCATCGCACGTTTCTTACAACAACAAGAGCTTGTTGATGAAGTGTTCTATCCAGGGTTAGAAACGCATGTAAATCATGATATTGCGAAGAAACAAATGAAAGGTTTCGGTGGAATGCTGAGCTTCTCAGTAAAAGGTGGTATGGATGCGGTGAAAATTTTACTTCCTGCATTAAAATACGCTAACCGTGCTGCAAACTTAGGTGCTGTTGAAACAACTTATGGTCCTGCAAGAACGACAAGTCATATTGAATGTACACCAGAAGAACGTGCTGCAGTTGGTATTGCAGATGGACTTGTACGTATTTCAGCAGGTATTGAAGATACAGAAGATTTAATTCAAGACCTAGAACAAGCATTTGCTATTTTAAAAGAACACACTGTACCAGTCGGAAAATAAGAAGGTGAAACAGATGGAAGTGAATATCCTTTCAAAGGTTCAAAAATTGACAAATGAAATCATCAGTTGGAGAAGACATATTCATTCTAATCCAGAACTGAGTTTTGCAGAATATGAGACTTCACAATTTGTATATGAAAAGTTATTGAACATCGAAGGGATGAAAGTTGAAAAGGGTGTTGGGGTCGAGACAGCGGTCATCGGCACCCTTTCTAGAGGTGACGGACCAACCATAGCCATTCGTGCAGATATGGATGCTCTACCGATTGTCGAAGCAACTTCCCATTCATTTCCTTCGAAAAATGAAGGCGTCATGCATGCTTGTGGGCATGACGCCCATACTTCAATAGGTTTGGCGGTAGCAACCATCCTAGGAGAGCTATGGAAAGAAACGGAACTACAAGGGACAGTAAAATTCATCTTCCAACCGGCTGAAGAAAATACTGATGTTTTTGGAAAAACCGGTTCTCCATATCTTATTGAAGCAGGTGCCCTTGATGATGTGGACTGCATTATAGCACTACATATGGATCCGGAACATGAAGTAGGAACGATACGAATCCATGATGGATACAGTATGGCAAATGTGGATGTATTTCAAGGGAAAATCTTCGGTACTGGCGGACATGGAGCATACCCACATTTAGGAACAGATCCTATTTGGATGTTAGGACCTGTACTCCAAGCAATCCATGGAATTGTTGCTAGAAATATATCTCCATTAGATGCAGCGGTGATAAGCGTTGGGGAACTAAAAGCTGGTTCAGCGAGTAATGTCATCCCTACGGAAGTATTTTTACAAGGTACCCTTCGAAGCTATACGCCAACAGTTCGCAAAGAATTAGAACAAAGGTTAAAAAATGCTTTTTCAATCGTTAAAGCCTTTGGTGGCCAATTTGAATTGAACGTTTCTCATGGGGAACCAGCTTTATTTAATAATTTTGAAGTCAATAAAGTGTTAAGAGAAGTTGTTTCCGAATTGTATCCGAACATGGAAATCATGGATATTCCATTTGGGTTAGGTGGAGAGGATTTCTCCCATATGACCTATAAAGTCCCTGGATCTATGTTTTTCCTAGGATGTGCTTACCCTGATGGAATCAAGCGCGATCTTCATACACCGATATTTGATATTGATGAAAAATGTTTACCAATTGGTACAGCGATTTTAACTCAAACAATACTTGAATTTTTACTTGGAAATGCGCACCTTCCTCAAAAATATGTAAATGGGGAAAATGTGGTTATATGACGAAGGTAGGGGAATGAGTCATGAAACATCGTATAGCATTATTAGGTTTTGGTGTCGTGGGGCAAGGATTTGCTGAAATTCTTAAAAATAAAAAACAAGTACTAGAGCAACAGTATGGACTGGATGCAACCATTGTTTCGGTAAGTGACATGATGAAAGGTTCTGTGTACCATCCGGATGGTTTATCTATAGAGGATTTATTAACGGTAGTTAAAGAAACTGGAAAGCTCGATGATTATCCTGAACAAGAGGGATTAATTCGGGGGTTAAATAGTTTTGAAACGATTAAGCAAACAAATGCTGACACAATCGTTGAAGTTACCTTTACGGATGTAAAAACAGGACAACCAGCAATTGATCATTGTCAATGTGCATTTGAACATGGGAAAAATGTCATTATGAGCAATAAAGGACCAGTTGCATTAGCTTACTCCCAACTAAAAGAGTTAGCTGAGAAACGGAATGTCCGTTGGGGCTATGAGGGATCTGTTATGAGTGGGACACCTTCATTACGAATGCCAGTAACTTCTCTAGCAGGAAATGACATAATAGAAATTCAAGGGATTTTAAATGGTACGACTAACTATATGTTAACACGTATGGAAGATGGCCTCTCATATGATGAGGCACTACATGAAGCCCAAAAACTAGGTTATGCAGAAGCTGACCCAACAAGTGATGTGGAAGGTTATGATGCTTTATACAAAGTTGTCATTTTAGCGAATGTTGTAATGAATCATCCATTAAAAGTTCACGAAGTTGAAAGGGTTGGCATTTCCGATTTAACTTCCAAAGACATTGAGCAAGCTCGACAAAATCAGAAAAAATGGAAATTAATCGCAAAACTTAAAAAAGAAAATGGAAATGTGATTGCTTCTGTTAAACCTGAAATGATTTCGTTAGATCATCCTTTAGCATGTATTTCAGATGCAACAAATGCAATTACGTATCATTGCGATTTGGCTGGTCCTATTACTTTAATTGGTGCTGGAGCAGGAAAAGTTGAAACGGGTTTTTCAATATTAATTGATCTTATTAATATCCATAGAAAACAACTTTAGGGGAGGAGTGAGTAAATGGAACAAACGCTTTTAAAAAGGAAAATGTTTTTAGCTGGTGAATGGGTTTCTCGAGAAAAAACAATTGATGTGGAAAATCCACAAAATGGTGAGATTATTGCACAAATTCCTGCTGCAAGTAAAGAAGATGCAATCCTTGCGATAAATGAAGGAGTTAAAGGTGCAGAAATTGCTAGAAATCTACCAACCTATGAACGAATCTCCATTTTAAATAAAGTTGCAAATTGGATTGAAGATAGACAATCCCTTTTTGCAAGAACAATTGCAACAGAAGGTAGTAAAACAATCCGTGAAGCTGAAAAAGAAGTTCGGCGCTGTATCCAAACAATTCGTATCAGCGCTGAAGAAGCAAGAAGACTTCATGGAGAAACGATTCCCTTTGATCAGTCTTCTGGAAATGAAAATCGAGTTGGATTTTATCAACGACTACCAATTGGATTAATTGTTGCAATTACTCCATTTAATGATCCTTTAAATCTAGTGGCGCATAAATTAGGCCCAGCGATAGCTGCTGGTAACTCGATCATTATTAAGCCTTCAACCCTCACCCCATTAAGTGCATTGTTACTAGCAGAAGCATTTCATGAAGCGGGACTACCGAAAAAAGTATTAACAGTTATAACAGGTCATTCAAGTGATATTGGCGATGAATTAGTGACAAATCCAGCAGTTCGAATGATTTCCTTTACTGGTGGTTATGAGGCGGGAAAAATCATTTCATCTAAAGCGGGTATAAAAAAGTTAAGTATGGAACTTGGTTCAAATTCACCTTGCATTGTACTGAGTGATGCGGATATTCCAGATGCTGTGGATTCAATTGTATCTGGCGCATTTTGGGCAGCAGGTCAAAATTGTTTAGGTGTTCAACGAGTGTATATAGATGAAGAAATCTATTCTACTTTTGAAGTGTTATTAGTTGAACGAACAAAACAATTACGTATGGGCGATAAGCTTAATGAGCTGACAGATATGGGTCCATTAATCACTGAAAAAGAAGCGATTCGAATTGAAAATCTTGTAGAGGAAACGTTACAAGAAGGTGCAAAACTTCTTTGTGGTGGTAGGCGAAATGGTGCTTTCTATGAACCAACAATCCTTACAAATGTTCATCCAGAAAGTAAAATAGCTAAAGAAGAAATTTTTGGCCCAGTTGTTATTTTAGATAGTATAAGAGATTTAGATGAAGCAATTCAAAAATCCAACAATGTCATGTATGGACTACAGGCAGGGATCTTTACGAAAAATCTTGATTTTGCATTCCGCGCAATCAAGGATATGGAGTTTGGAGGCATAATGGTCAATGATAGTAGCGATTTTAGAATTGATTCCATGCCTTTTGGTGGAATGAAACAATCAGGAATTGGTAGAGAAGGTGTAGCTTTTGCTATCCAAGAAATGACTGAACAAAAAGTTGTATGTTTTAAAATTGGATCGAATTTTTAATCACACAATTTGGAGGGTTGCGGATGAAAAAACTATCAATCACTTTAATCACAGTATTAGCCATGATTATATTAGCAGCATGTGGTGGTTCAGAAAATGAAACAACAGAAACGAATGGCGCAGCAGGTTCTAGCAAACTTGAACAATTAAAACAATCTGGAACGGTGAAAATTGGTTTTGCTAATGAGGTGCCATATGCATATGAAGAAAATGGTGAAATCAAAGGGGCAAACGTTGATATTGCCAAAGCTGTATTTAAAGAATTGGGAATTGAAAAAGTAGAAGCCCAGTTATCAGACTTTAGTCAATTAATCCCAGGTGTGCAAGCAGGACAGTTTGATGTAATCACTGCAGGTATGGCAATTAAACCAGACCGTTGTGAACGTGTATTATTTAGTGAACCAGAAATGCAATATGGGGAAGGTTTAATCGTTGCAAAAGGTAACCCTCATAATCTTCAAAGCTATAAGGATATTGCGGCAAATCCAAAATTAAAGGTAGTCGTGATGGAAGGAACAACTGAAATTGAATTTTTACAAAAAGAGGGAGTAAATCCAAATCAAATTATCACTGCACCAGATATTCCAGCTACATTCTCTGCAATTCAAGCAGGTCGTGCGGATGCGACAACAGGAACTGAAATGACAGTGAAAATGGCTCTTCAATCTGCTGCAACGGATGAATTAGAGTTTGTTGAAACTTTTGAACAACCAGATGTAGAAGGTGTACCAAGTTATGGTGCAGCAGCATTTAACTTAAAAAATGAAGAATTACGTAATGCTTATAATGAGAAGTTACAACAATTAAAAGAAGACGGTACAATCGCAAAAATTTTAGAAGCAAATGGTTTTAGTTCAATTAGCAACATGGTTGAAGTGGGTGAAATCACAACAGAACAAGTATGTGGTGGTCAAAGCTAGGTAAATAAGTAAGGGGCAAGCTAAATCTAAAAAGACTTGTCCCTATATTCTAATTTATACTTACTACTTTGGAGAAGGGGATGATCATTATTAGTGCCATAATTGAAATTACTCCACAACTATTAAGAGGTCTAGGTATTACAATTTCTGTTTTATTAGCTTCGGCAATAATCGCTTACATAGTCGCTTTTGTCGCTGGGTTATCTAGAGTTTCAAACAATGTCATATTAAACAAGGCTACAGGAGTCTATGTAGAGGTATTTCGAGGAACTTCATTAATCGTGCAATTATTTTGGCTCTATTATGCCATCCCGATGCTTTTTGGTATTCAATTAGGTTCAAACTGGTGGACAGGAGTAATCGCCATTGGTCTTAATTATGGAGCCTATTTATCTGAGGTAGTACGTGGATCGATTTTAGCAGTTGATAAGGGGCAAACAGAAGCAGCCATTGCATTAAATATGTCTCGTTATCAACGAATGAGACTTATTATTTTACCCCAAGCAGTACGGATGATGCTTCCGGAGTTCGGTAATTACACAATCCAAATCATGAAAGCAACATCACTTGTCTCATTAATTGGAATGCGTGACATTTTATATTATGGAGACATCATGAGAAGTACGAATCTCTCACAAGCACCATTAATCTATGTCATTGTATTATTTATCTATTTCATTCTAGCATTGCCTTTTATTTGGTTAACTAGAAAAGGAGAAACAATTGCGAAGAAAGGGGTGGTGAGCTAATGGGTGATAATTTCAGGTGGGAAACATTTTTCGATGCTTTACCAATAGTACTACAAGGTTTAGGTGTGACGGTTGGTTTAACATTTGCCTGTTTTGGATTTGCTCTGCTTTTCGGTTTTGTATGGATTTTCTTTAGACGAATCCCCAATAAACTCATTGTATCGATTGTCACTTGGGTGATGGAATTTATTCGTTCAACTCCACCTTTAGTTCAATTGTTTTTCGTTTATTATGCACTACCAGTAGTACCAGTCATAGGTGTAACGTTAGAACCGTTTACATGTGCAATACTAGCCATTGGTATCCATTATAGTACGTATATTGGAGAAATCTATCGTTCAGGGATTGAAAGTGTTGATAAAGGCCAATGGGAAGCATCAATTGCTTTGAATTTTTCTACCATGGATAAATGGAGAAGAATCATTCTACCCCAAGCAATACCACCAACAATTCCTATGTTAGGAAACTACTTTATCATCATGTTTAAAGAGGTTCCGTTAGCATCAATCATCGGTGTAACAGGAATTTTAGCGATGGCAAATTCCTATGGTGCTTTAAACTTTGCTTATTTAGAGCCACTAACAATTGTCGGTATTATTTTCTTACTATTAAGTTATCCATCTTCAATATTGATAAAAAAATTAGAAGTGAAAATGAATACTAGATTTGACAAAAATGCATTATTAGAAAAGGCGAAGAAAAAAAGTATTCCTGACATGAACCTAAAGGAGAGTGATCGTATTGTCTAATGTATTAACTGAAAATAAAAAGAATTCCGTATCATTAAGTACTGAACCCATTGTAAAATATCTAGATGTAAAAAAATCCTTTGGTGATACTCATGTGTTAAAAGGAATCAATCTTGAAATTCGTCCAGGAGAAAAAATTGCGGTCATCGGGCCAAGTGGTTCAGGAAAAACAACAATTATCCGAATGTTAATGACATTGGAGGAACCAACGTCCGGCGATATCATTGTAAATGGAAAAAACCTATGGAAAATGGAGAAGAATGGACAACTAGTAAAGGCGAATGAGAAACATATAAGAGAAGTGCGCGGAGATATCGGAATGGTATTCCAGCATTTTAATCTTTTTCCCCATATGACAATTTTAGAGAATTGTATGGCAGCACCGATTCATGTGAAAAAGGAAAACAAAGATGAAGTGCGGGAACGTTCAATTAAAATGTTAGAACGGGTAGGTTTAGGAACTAAATTAGATTTTTATCCATCACAGCTTTCTGGTGGACAAAAACAACGTGTTGCTATGGCCCGCGCATTAGTTATACGACCAAAGATTATGTTATTTGACGAAGTAACTTCTGCCCTTGACCCAGAATTAGTAGGGGAAGTACTAGAGGTTATTCGAGATATCGCTGAAAATGATGATATGGCAATGGTTTTAGTAACTCACGAAATGGAATTTGCACTAGATATTGCTGACAAAGTCCTATTTCTTGACCAAGGAGTTATTGCTGAGCAAGGAACAGCAAATGAAGTATTGGTAGATTCTAAAAATGAACGGGTTCAATCCTTCTTAAAACGATTTAGAAAAGCATAGGTGTGAAAATGCGAATTAAAGTGAAATTAAAAAAGAAACAAGGGGGTGTCCAAAAGTGGGGATTTTTGGATACCTCCTTGTTCTATTATAAATATCTCCTAGCAATTATCCGTAGCGGAAGCGAAGAAAGGGGACGTCTCAACTTTCAGACGTCCCCTTTTTCTTTCATTATTTGTATTAGTATACTTTATCTCCATTGAAGATAGAGTTTTTCACGACAACATAATCCACTGTGCGGATAGCGTCTAGTTTCGTACCACCTGCGTAAGAAATTGATGATTGTAAATCTTGTTCCATTTCAGTTAAAGTGTCCATTAATGAACCTTTATATTCCACGTACATTTTTTTACCTTCAACGTTTTTCTTTTCGCCTTTTTGGAATTCAGATGCTGAACCAAAGTATTCTTTATATGTTTTGCCGTCTTTTGTGATTGTTTGTCCTGGTGATTCTTCATGGCCAGCAAATAATGAACCGATCATGACCATAGAAGCGCCAAAACGTACAGATTTTGCAATATCACCGTGAGTACGAATACCACCGTCAGCAATAATAGGTTTTGTTGCAGCTTTCGCACACCAGCGAAGAGCAGCTAATTGCCATCCACCAGTACCAAAACCTGTTTTAATTTTCGTAATACATACTTTACCTGGTCCAATTCCAACTTTTGTTGCATCAGCTCCAGCATTTTCTAACTCACGCACCGCTTCAGGTGTACCAACATTTCCGGCAATAACAAAGCTTTGTGGTAAGTGAGTTTTAATATGTTTAATCATATCAATTACTGCATTTGAATGACCATGAGCAATATCGATTGTAATAAATTCAGGAACTAAATCTTCAATTGCTAATTGCTCAATAAATGTATATTCTTCAGGTTTAACACCAACAGAAATAGATGCAATTAAGTTACGTGAATGCATATCTTTAATGAATTCTGCACGAGTTTCTGGATTAAAACGGTGCATAATATAGAAGTAACCGTTTTCAGCTAATTTAATAGCAATTGATTCATCAATAATAGTCTGCATGTTTGCAGGTACTACTGGTAATTTAAATTTATGTCCACCAAACACGATAGAAGTGTCACATTCAGAACGACTGTTTACAATACATTTATTAGGAATTAATTGAATATCTTCATAATCAAATACGTTATCCATAAAAAAGCACCTCGAAATCACGAATATTTTTTTAAATTGAATGCGAAATGTTCGCCCTTTGGTAATTTACCCTATTTTCAATAGGATGTCAAAAGAATTTTATAAAATTGTGTTTATTATTTTAGTTTATCCTCTAATGTTTGAAATATTTATATACATGAGGTCATCAGAATTGAATAAAATAACAACTCTCTCGTCATATTAACTACAAAGGAGATGACCTTATGCCAAAAGATACAGAAAATCAACATTCCCAAGCAACTCCGCATTTTGATGGTCCGAGAGAAAGTATTATTAATGATCCAACAGCATCTGCAGGAGAATCGTTAGGAATTTATACACAAACGAATACGGAATTTGGTATGGAAAAGAGTCCATTTAAATTTACTCCAAAGAAAGATCCGATGATGGAACGATTTGAGAAATTAATGAGAGGTACAAAAAAAGAATAAACTACTAAGAAGTTGTCTGAAAAGTCATTTTGAGACAGATTCTTTGCGACGAGGATGGTGACAACCACCGCAGGAACAATAATTCATAAGAGATATTTATCAAGAAAGAAAAGAGGTGTCCAAAAAATTATTACTTTTTGGACACCTCCAATTTTTTAAGGCATTCGTACAAAAGCGTTTACAATTCCTTCATAAACTAAGTGAAGGAGGGAGCTAATCGATGCTTGATAAAATAAAACTGTTAATAGGTCAGCCGATTGGCGTTGCATTTAAAAATGGGCTGAGTGTCTCGGGTGTTCTTTGCGATGCAGATGAAAATGAAATTTGTTTAATGGAATACTTATACCAAGCGAAATTTGTTCAAAAATACTACAACTATGAGCAAATCCAAGGAATTTATATATTTCCAAGTTGTGAAAACGAATATCTTAATTAAACGGTGAAATTTATATGCAAAGGTTCGAACATATATTGAAAATTTAAAAAGTTTTGCTTAATAAAGGCTGATTTATTAAGCAAAACTTTTTATTTTTTAACTATTACAAATATTACGAATATTACAGTTAGATTCTATTTACTTATCAAAACATAAACTTCATGGATAGTCTGAACATTTAAAACATAAAAACTATTAACATCCATTTTAGGAGGAAAAGTTATGAAAATTAAATTAACATTATCCATGTTGGTAGTATTATTCATTGCAATAACTTTTACAGCGAACGCAAAAGCGATGGAAATGGAACGCACTATCACGCTATCTGGTGAAGGTGTATATAAAAAAGTGATTAATGAAATAGCAGATACATTCTTTTACGATAAAGCTTTATATACTGAAATGATACAGTATAAAACTGTTCAAATAGATACCTATGAGGTGAAAAAAGGAGATAATCTATATAGTATTGCACAAAGGCATAATATTAAATTAGAGGATTTAATGAGTTGGAATAAGAAAACGGATTCATTAATACATCCGGGTGAACAGTTAGTACTTGAAGATAATGGTAATCTGGTGGAAGTAGAGGACGTTACTTCTGAACCATCAGTAGTTCAAGAGCAACCTTCAGTGAAAGAGGAACAACCTTATGTATCTGATAATCAAACAGTACAAGTATCTGAAGAAAAAGCTGTTGACACACCAAAAGTTGAAGAGGAAATTGTACAAGAAGTAAAATCAGAACCAGTTAATCTGGATGCAATTGCAGAAATGACTGTAACTGCAACGGCTTATACTGCCTATTGTGAAGGTTGCTCTGGAAAAACTGCAATTGGAATTGATTTACGTGCAAATCCTAATCAAAAAGTAATAGCTGTTGACCCGAATGTTATTCCGTTAGGATCAAAAGTGTGGGTTGAAGGATATGGTGAAGCGGTGGCTGGTGATACTGGCGGTGCGATTAAAGGAAATAAAATTGATGTATTTATTCCTTCTTATGACCAAGCAATGGCATGGGGACGTAAAACGGTGAAAGTGAAAATATTAAATTAGTAAGTTAGGCTACTAGGGGTTTATTTCCTAGTGCCTTTTTTTGTTTTCAATACTAATTTCTCAATTTATAGGGGAACCTTTACAAAAATTGAAACTAATATGTAAGATTATTCGTATTTGATGTATAAATAAAAAGGGGAGAACGGTATGGAGTTTGAGAATGCCATTTTAGAGTATCGCTTAAAAAAGGGAAGTAATGAATTTGAGCCAATTTATTATTATCCTGATATCGATTTAGGAGAAATATTAGCTCGTAGGGAATGTGAGTTTTTTGTTAAAAATGGAACGACATATAAACAACTATCATCGGGAATAGAAAACCAGCTTTTTGTTATTTTTGTTGAAATCTATGAAGAAGAGCCGCCATTAGAGAAAATAGAAATGACAAAAAGCACGGTTTCGTTAGAAATTCGGGAATTAAATGCTCGAAAAAACCATCCCTTGATTACGATGAAGCACTATAATAATCATTTTGATATTTTAAGTGTGATAGGAAGTGTATATACATATTACGATGAAAAAGAGTGGGAACGGGATTCTGCTGAAATTGATGAAGACCGAAAAACTTATATTCTGTATGTTAGTTCAACAGGTTATGAGTGTTGATTGTGGAGGTGAAATTGATGTTAAATAATACAAAGAAAATGATGATAGGTGTCCTTTCCGTTTCGTTAGTTACGTTAACCGCTTGTGGGGAAAATGGAACTCCTGAACCAACAGGCTATGATTGTGACGATTGGGATTGGGATAAAGAAACAGGTACATATTACTGTGATGATGATAATTCATCCTATGCACGAAGTTATTACCATGGCGGAGCTTTTTATAAATCAAAGAATGAACTAAAAAATAGTTCAAGTTATCAATCCTATTATTCTAATTATAAATCTGGTATAGGTAGTGGAATAAAAGGTGGATTTGGAGGATAAGATGGAGGCTTTTAAAAAGAAGAGGCAACAGTTTTATCAGCAAATAGATGAATTTTGGCATGATTTATATGACACAGAATATGCCCTCTTTGATGTACATTATATCTCCCAGAAAACATTAGAGAATATTCGTCTTGCAACAGAAAGAATTGGGTCAATCTATAAAAAAACTGCGAAAATTTTACGACAAGTGCCGGATGAAACATTGCTTCAGCTAGGGTTTCCTAAAGAAACATTGGAGTTTATTCGATACTGTCCAATTCAAATAGATAGTGTGATCGCTCGAATGGATTTAATTGTGAATCATGAGGAAATTAAATTACTAGAATACAACAGTGATACACCCACGTTTATTAAAGAATCATTTAATGTAAATGGCAAAGTGTGTGAAGCTTTCGGTGTAGAGGATCCAAATAGGGGTTATGAAGCTAAACTGGTGCAGGCTATTCAAAGAGCGATAAATCTATCCCTTCATTCTCTCAATATAAAAAGCAGACCAAATATTGTCTTTTCTTCCCATGGCGATCATGAGGAAGACCGCTATACAACATTGTATTTGCAACGATTATTTGGGCGAGAGAGTCAATATTTGAGTTTAAATGAGTTGAGGTTAATGGATACCCCTGTAATGCAAGAGGGGGAAATGTTAATAGAACCGGGCTTGTATGACAGGGAAGGTAGAAAAATCGATTTATTGTACCGACAAACTTATCCGATTGAACATTTAATAGATGATAGAGATCCTATTAGCAATGAAAATGTTGGTCGAATACTATTAAAGTTTGTACAAGACAATCAATTAGCCATCCTAAATCCACCTTCCGCCTTTTTATGTCAATCGAAGGCTGTAATGGCAGTTATTTGGGGTCTATATGAGGCGAAACATCCATTTTTGAATAGCGAAGAATTGGAATGGATTAAATCATATTTTTTACCAACCTATTTAGATGATGATTTCTTTATTAGTCAAGGTATTCCTTATGTTCGAAAACCTGTCTTTGGAAGAGAAGGAGATACTGTTGAAATTTTTAATGGTTCTGGAGAGAAAATTGATACAACAAAAAATCAGACTTATCAAGACGTTTTACAGGTTTATCAGCAATTCATTGAGTTACCGACAACACAGATACATACAGAACAAGGGAAGAAATCTGCCCATTATATGTTTGGTAGTTTTTATATTAATGGTGAAGCAAGTGCCATTGGTATACGCGCGGGAGCACAGATTACCGATAATGAATCGTATTTTTTACCGGTCGGGTTAGTGAAAGGGGACGAATAGTCATGGACATTATATCAATAGATAGTTTTTTACATTTTTTAGCTTACGTAGGAACAGGATTGTTACTGCTTGTTATTGGATTAATCGCTTTTGCTTTTACAACAAAGTTTTCAGAATGGAAACTTATTAAACAAGGAAATGTTGCTGTTGCCTACAAATTATGGGGAAAAGTAATTGGGCTAGGAATCACAATTTATACTGTTTGGGGCAATAGTATTAGTTTACTAGATGCATTTATTTGGGGCGTAGTTGGGATTGTTGCTCAAATTGTAGTGTATTTAATTATTGAATATATTTTAACTCCAAAAACAAACTTGGCAAAGAAAGTTGAAGAAGGCAATCAAGCAGTTGGATTTAGTTTATTTGCAGTGGGTATCGCTGTAGGACTAATTGTGGCAGGCAGCTTAACATATTAAGATAGAATGGGGCTTCCGGTATCGGAGCCCTATTTTTTATTTTTTTAAATAAAAGTAAAGAAGGCCGTCCTTTAATTCAGGTTTAACTCTAAACCCAAGTTTTTTCATTAAATGAATTGAGCGCTCATTTTTAGGATCCACAGTCGCATCTATTATATCTAACCCCATACTGGAAAAACCAAATGAGATTACTTCCTTCATTGCTTCTGTCATAAATCCTTTTCCCCAATACGCTTTATGTAAATCAAACCCAACCTCTGCTATAAATTCATCAGCTTTACGTAAATAGTGAAAACCAATTGTTCCTATAAATTGGCTACTCTCTTTTTCAAATAAGCCCCATCTACAGCCAGAATCATCAATATGAAATTGAATGATTTCTTCTGCTTCCTCTAAAGTTTTACATGGTTCGATATCCATAAACTTAGTGATTTCACTATCTGAGAAAAGGGAAAATACTTCTTCTACATGATCAAGGGTTAATAATTGAAGTTGGATTCTAGGGGTTTCTAATTGAGGATACATAATATTTTTATTGTACATATTTTTATTCACCTTTCCACTATGCTGAAAACCATAAAATTCCTTACCTTTTATTTTAATGGTAGAAGGTGGTGATGTGAACATGAAATGTAATTTCTTAATGTAATGAAACGTTACATGGTGTATCTATTCATAGAGTCATTCCTTAATAATCTAATTAAACTATTAGTTCAATCGAATAATTATATAAGGTGATAAAAGTTCGTCAAAAAGCTGTCAAAATAGTTAAAATGCCTGATATTACAGGGTTTCAGACGTCTTTTTGTTCGTAATATTGGAAAAATAATGTATTTCTCGTATATTGACATGTAATTAATTTAAGGTACAATAAATGTAAATAAAAACATGTTACATTTTATAACATCCAATAATAATATAAAGTGACATGTACTTAAAGAGTGAAGGGAGAAGGATTTTATGGAAGCAGTGCAAGTCTTAATGGATAACCTGTGGGTGGCAATTGGTGCCATATTAGTGTTCTTCATGATTGGTGGATTCATTTTACTTGAAGCAGGTTCAACAAGAATGAAAAATGCTGGTCACATCGCTGGTAAAACAATCTTTACAGCGGGTATCGGTACTTTAGTTTTCTGGGCAGTAGGATATGGATTCATATATGGTGAAGGTAACGCATTTATCGGTTTATCAAATTTCTTCTATGGTGACGCATCAGCTGCAGATGGAGGACTTACTCCAGCAGTAGACTTTTCATTCCAAGTAATGTTTGCAATTGTATCGTTAACAATCGCATTTGGTGGTTTTGCGGAACGTGCAAAATTATCTAGTTATGTAATATTCGCAGTAATCTTCTCGGCAGTTATTTATCCAGTAGTTGCACACTGGATTTGGGGTGGTGGCTGGTTAGCTGAACACGGAAAACAAGACTTCGCTGGTTCAACAGTAGTTCACTTAACAGGTGCCATGGCAGCTCTAGCAGCAACAATGATTCTTAAACCTCGTATCGGAAAATATAACAGAGATGGTTCTTCAAATGTTTTAGCAGGGCACAACCAAGTATATACAACTTTAGGTGTATTAATTCTTTGGGTAGGTTGGTTTGGATTTAACGGAGCAAGTACTTTCGGTGTTGCAGATGGATTCTTAGGATATGTTATCTTAAATACACAGTTAGCAGCAGCAGCTGGTGCAGTTGCAGCAATGTTCACTGCATGGGCAGTTACTGGTAAAGCAGACGTACCTACAACATTAAATGGTGCATTAGCAGGTTTAGTTGCAATTACAGCTTCATGTGGTTTCGTAGCTCCTTGGGCAGCAGTTATTATCGGTCTAATCGGCGGTATCATGGTAGTATTCAGTATGAAATTATTCGATAAAATGAAAATTGATGATCCAATCGCTGCATTATCTGTACATGGTACTGTAGGGGTTTGGGGTACACTTTCAAATGGATTATTTGCTTTACCTGAATTATCATCAGGTGCGGATTGGGGTCTACCAGGTTTATTATACGGCGGAGGCTTAGAGCAATTAGGTGTTCAAACGTTAGGTGTAGTTGCAAGTGGTGTCTATGCATTTGTTGTATCCTTCGTTGTATTAAAAATTATGGATAAACTGATGGGTGGCCTTCGTGTTACTGAAGAAGAGGAAATCATGGGCTTAGATATTAGTGAACATGGTAGCTACGGTTATCCAGAACAAATGGCATTAGAAGAAGCAAAATTATCAACAGCAGCAACGAAAGAAAAGTTTTCATAATTAAACATTGAAATATAAAAGCCTCTTACAAGGATAAGAGGCTTTTATTTTAATAGAAAATATTTCATAGTAGTTTCTAATCTTTTCTGTTATCGTGTGGGAATGTATCGTTCTCAATTCGATTTGCCAGCTCCCTAATTTAAAAAGGAAGTGTTCGTATGCGAGATTATGAATCTATAAAAGTATGGAAGGATAGAAACATTGTTCATGTTTTAAAAGATACTACCGCTCTTAATCAATTTCATGATGAGGTTATGTTAAAAGTTTTGGAAGTGGCGAAGCAAAATTTAATGGAGTCGCCACCTTGTGATTTTGCTTGGTTTATTACAGGGAGCGGGGGACGCTTTGAACAAGGCGCTATCAGTGATCAAGATCATGGGCTTGTCTATGAGTATTCAACTAGTGAAAACGACGAATATTTTAAAGCGCTTGGTGAGGAAGTTTCATTTGGTTTAGATGCTGTAGGTTACCCGTTCTGTACGGGGAAAATTATGAGCTCCAATTCAATTTGGCGAAAAAGTTTAGAAAATTGGGAGCAACAACTAATAAATTGGATGGAAATTGGTTCTTGGGAAGTAATCCGCTATCTTCAAATTTTTTATGATGCCAGGGTATTAGCGGGAAATGTAGAGTTAATACACAAATTAAAGAGCACTATTTACAATTATCAACTTCAACATCCAGAGCTTTTACGTAGATTAGTGGAAAATATTAAACATGTAAAAAATGTGATAACTCCAATGGGACGGCTTATTGTCGAGCAACATGGTATATATCAAGGGTGTATAAATATTAAATATGCTGCATTTTTACCTTATGTAAACTCAATACGACTTCTGTCAATTGAAGAAGGAATTTACGAAACTTCTACTATAGAAAGAATTCGAAAATTACAAGCAAAACCAGAATACCAAGAGCTACTTCATAATAGTGAAATTCATTTTGAAAAATTATTAAACTATCGATTATCTATCGAAAACATTCAAGATTATGACAACACGCATTACTTAAATATAAAGCAGTTATCAAAAGACGAACGAAAAGAGCTAAAAAGTATTATTAAGAGTGGAAAACGTTTACACGATCATGTTATAGAAATGACACTAGAAAAAAAGGGTGTTTAGCATATGGCTTTTGAACCTTTTATGCAGTTGTTAAGAAGTGTACAGAAAAGACGAATTGGTGTAGGTGGGAGCGTCCAAAATTCTCAACAAATGGCCTACTTACGTCATTTACAAAAAGAAATAAATAAAGAGAATGCTATGTTAGTTCCCTTGCAAGAATTAAATGTTGTAGTGTTTGATATTGAAACAACGGGTTTTATTCCAGAAAAAGATTCGATTCTTTCTATTGGTGCAATCAAAATGAAAGGGTCAAGGATTATTGAGGAGGAACAGTTTTATTCTCTTATTTATTTTGATCAAACCATTCCAAAAGATATAGTAGAATTAACTGGGATTACAGATGACTTAGTACGTTCTGCTCCTAATATTGGTGATGTAATGATTAAGTTTTTTGAATTTACACAAGATGCAACACTTGTTGCACATCACGCATCCCATGAACGAAATTTCATGCAGTATTTTTCTAATAAAGTTTTTAAGACACCTTTAAAACATAGAATTGTTGATACATCATTTCTTTATAGAATTATCGAATCCAATTTTCAAAATATCTCATTAGAGAGCCTTTGTGAACATAATAAAATACCTATCATTGACCGTCATAATGCGTTAGCAGATGCAAAAATGACCGCGAAAATATGGAGCATTTATATCAATAAAGCAATTGAAATTGGTTGTGAAACGTTGGAAGATGTATACACACATTTCGCAAAACTCAAATACTGAAACTTAAAGGCTATGCAACTCAAGATTGCAGAGCCTTTTTGCATAATTATAAATTGTATTGAATAGTCAGAATTGTTTATGTACCCGGTACACCATTTTTGATTTCATCATCTACTTAAGCTATTATTATGTTACGAAGAATTAAAGTTTAGTAAAAAAGTAGGAATATAAGTGAATTGACATCAATCACTTATCAAATTATACTTGGTTACAAAAAGTAACTAATTTCGTAAAATATTATAGTCATAATTAAAACTAGATGGGTGATGATGGTATGGGGAATCTTTCGAAAACAAAAGAGATTTTAAAAAACAAAATGGACATTGTTCCATTTAATGATAAAGAAAATATTTGTATAGTTGGCCCAGTGAATTTACCAATTAAACAAGGTGAGTTCCAAACAACTTTTCAATGGTATACATGGTTAAATATTGATAAACAATATGCTACAAAAGAATTAATTTTAGATGCGATTGTAAATTTAGATTTAGCTTCTAAACAACAGTCTTCTGTTTTGATATATGGAGATTTTGAAAATCGTGATGATGCCATCATTCGCATGCATAGCATTTGCCATACTGGTGATATTTTTGGTAGTCAGCGTTGTGATTGTGGCTATCAGCTTCATGAATCAATGAAAATGATTGCAGACCATGGTTGTGGGGCAATCTTTTATTTAGCTAATCACGAAGGCCGTGGAATCGGGTTATTTTCAAAATCATTAGCGTACTTACTACAAGAGGAAGGTTTCGACACGGTTGAGGCAAATCACGCGTTAGGCTTTGAAGATGATACACGTAATTATGAGGAAGCCATTACTGTATTAGAAGCTTTACGTTCAAAACCGGTAACGTTAATTACTAATAATCCGAAAAAACTTAAAGCATTAAAAGAACATGGATTACTTGCTCACGATCATATTCCTTTATGGGGTGGAGTGACGGATACAAACCGCCATTACCTTGAAACAAAGGTGAAGAAATCTGGACATATTCCAGAACAGCAATTAATCGTCTAAGGAGTCGTAATGGTATGAAGACAGATACAGACTATATGCAGTTAGCACTAGATTTAGCTGCTTCAGCAAAGGGAAATACAAACCCGAATCCTGTTGTTGGGGCAGTTCTTGTAAAAAATGGGGTAATCGTTGGGACAGGCCTACATAGAAAAGCGGGTGAACCCCATGCAGAAGTACACGCATTCAATATGGCGGGACATCATGCAGAAGGCGCAACTTTATATGTCACATTAGAACCATGCTCTCACTATGGTAAAACACCACCATGTGCCAATTTAGTGAAGGAATCTAAAGTTAGTCGAGTGGTAGTTGCAACGATGGACCCAAATCCTTCTGTTGCTGGACGAGGAATCCAAATTATAAGAGATGCTGGGATAGAAGTAGAGGTTGGCTTGCTCGAAAAAGAAGCTAGAAAATTAAATGAACGTTTCATCCATAATATGTTGACGAATCGTCCCTTTGTTACATCGAAGTTTGCCATGACATTAGATGGAAAAATCGCAACGCATACTGGACACTCAAAATGGATTACAAGCGATGAGGCTAGACTTAAGGTACATGAATTACGTAATGAAGTGGATGGAATTTTAGTTGGTATTGGTACAGTTCTTGCAGACAATCCAGCACTTACGACACGACTCCCAAACCAACAGGGGAAAAACCCTACACGTATCATTTTAGATAGCGAACTAAAAATTCCTTTAACTGCTCAAGTAACTGACACATCGGTAGCACCGACGATCGTTGTATGTGGAAAAAATGCTGACCCTGCAAAAATTACGCAACTAAAAGAAAAAGGAATTCAGATTGTACAAGTTTCAAATCAAGATGGCCTAAACTTAGAGGAAATGCTTGATGAATTATATAAACTAGGAATTACAGATCTATTAGTAGAAGGTGGAGCAGAAATCAATGCTTCATTTTTAAAGGCAAAATTAATAAATAAATTCCTTGTTTATATTGCTCCAAAATTAATCGGTGGTCGAAATTCTAAATCCCCAATTACGGGACCAGATGTGGATACAATGGATGAAGCGCTCGATCTTGAATTTGAGAAAATTGAACAAATCGGAGTGGACTTACTCGTTACCGCTTATCCAAAGTCAGGTGAATAAAATGGAAATGAACTCAGATATTTGTATAGTCGGGGCCGGACCAGGCGGAGCATTGCTTGCTTATTTATTAGCGAAACAAGGTATGGAAGTCGTTTTACTTGAACGACATAAAGAAGTATTTAAAGAATTCCGAGGAGAACATTTAAATGAAGAAGGGGAAGCAATTTTAAAAAAGCATAACCTTTTTACGAAAATTGAAGAACTCGGGATGCTAAAAATGGAAACGTTAGAGTACTGGGAAAATGGAAAACTGTTTAAAACGATTTATCCTGATCTAGCGGTAGGGCACTTAGGCATCCATGTTCCACAAGCACACCTGTTAACAGTACTCATAAATGAAGCAAAAAAATATCCGAACTTCACGTTAATGACTGGAACAACTGTTAAGGATTTATTAAAAAATGAGTTAGGCAGTTATACAGGTGTTAAAGCTGTTCAAGATGGGAAAGAAATTATCATTCATTCTTTATTAACAATTGGTGCGGATGGCCGCTACTCTACAGTTCGTAAAAAAGCGGGAATAGATGTAGAAGTTCGTAAGCATGGGTATGACTTGCTATGGGCTAAAATTCCTGCACCACCAAATTGGGAACCATCTATTAAGATGGCTTTAATTGATGAAATGCAGCTTTCTCTATTTACCCAAGCAAAAGGGTTTATTCAAATCGGTTGGAATATTCGAGAAGGTTCTTACCCTGAATTGCGAAAACAACCTTTCACACCTTTTATTGAAAAATTAATTAAAGCATTCCCACAACTTAAACAAACTGTAAACGAACATATCAAATCTTGGAACGATTTTGTGTTGTTAGATGTGCATAGTAATTTTTCAGAGGAGTGGGGAAAAGAGGGACTAGCATTAATTGGTGATGCAGTCCATACAATGACGCCAACAGGAGCTTTTGGATTAAATAGTGCCCTTAAAGATGCAGACACATTAGCAACTTTATTAGCACACCATCGTATAACAGATTTAGATATATTAAATTGCGCAACACAACGTAAAAAAGAAGTAGAAAAATTACAAAAGATTCAAATTGAAAAAGAGCAAACTTTTGCTACTCAATTTGTTCTTTATTCATAAAGGGAGTAGAAAAGTGAGATTTGGTTTTGATATAGATGATACATTAATTAATTTACGTGAACATGCCTTTCATATATACAATAAAAAATTAAATCAAAATGTCAGCTTAGAAATTTTCCGAGAGCTTAAAACGCTTGAAATTCATGAAGCCTTTGGGTTAGATAAAGAACAAGGGAGTCAAATGTGGAATAGCTTACTTGAAGAGGTATACTTTACTGATTGTCCTGCCTTTGAAGGAGCAATTGAATTTGTAAATAAACTTGTTCAAGATGGTCATGAAGTCTTTTATATTACTTCTCGACCAGCAAAATATTGTCCGAACACAAGAGACTGGGTTGTTCAAAAAGGGTTCCCAGTGATTAATTCACATTTTTACTGTGGAATGCAGGACCATGAAAAAATAAAAATTATTAAAGAGCTTCAATTAGATTATTATTTTGACGATAAGCCTGCTGTTCTTGAAACTTTAAGTGATGTACCGACAAAAGTGTTTGTAAAGGATCAATCCTACAATCAACACGTAAATATCCCAAGAGTAAAGAGTTGGGTAGATTTTAAGTTTTAAGATAGATGTGGACATCTGAAAAAACATTTTTGAGTTGCCCACTTGCGAAGAAGATGTTGACAACTTATTGTGATTTCCACAGGAGTATTAATATTTTAGAAAGGGCTGTGCAGAAAGTCTTTCTACACAGCCCTACTACTAAACTCTCTTTTTTTGAGGGACAAAATAAAGAGTGTCGTACTAGTTTTCTATTTTATATCTGTTCATGAATACCTTGGAGGCAGCTTACTATTTCCCCGTAATAACCCCATAGAGTGTCTATCAGTAGTCATTTCAACATTAAAATAACCAAGTAACCCAGTAATATAGGAGTATTAATGTGAATATCACTGTTGGAGGAATGACAACAATTGTGACTTTAATATATTGCCACCAACTAAATTTTATTTTGCCTTCCCTTAAAATATGCATCCACATTAAAGTTGCAAGGGTTCCTATTGGGAGTAGTAGGGAACCGATGTCACTTCCGATTACGTTGGCTAAGTAGGCTACTTTTAATGAAAGAGGGTCTAGACCTAAATTGGTTAGTGTAATGGTTCCGACCATCAATGCTGGGTGATTATTAAATAGATTGGATAAAACAGAAAGGACAATGCCCATTAATACACTTGTATTTAATAGACTTCCTTGAACAATAGGACTCATTGTTGCAATGAGCCAGTCTGTTAATCCAATATTTGTTAACCCATAGATTATGACATACATACTAAAAGCAAATACGATAATATACCATGGGATTTTTTTTAGCATATCTACAGGGGGAATTTTTAAACTTACCCATCTCCAGCCAAGTAAGACTAGAGAGCCTAAAACTGCCATTACAGAGATTGGGATGGAGAAGAATGACGCAATGAAAAGACTTCCGCGAACGATAACAACAAATAGAAGGACATTTCGCATAAATTTATCGCGGTCCTTCTTTGTTTTTTGGAATGAACCTTGTTTAATTGGATGATAGGAAGGGAGCGTCATTCCTGTTACTTGTGAAGGTACGTGTTTTGGTAAAGCTTTTTTAAAATATAGGTAGAGGAGTCCAACAAGTAGTAAAAGTCCTATCGTAGCTGGTACAAACATCATAGCTGTTTGTGAATATAAACTCATATCTACAATTTTTAGTGAAATTAAATTGACAATATTACTTACCCCAATAGGAGCGCTCGATGCTGTTGCTATTAACCCCCCTGATAGTAAGTATGGTATTTTTTGTTGGTTTTTTAGCCCCATATTATTTAATAGCATAATTAGTATCGGTGTTGTAATTAATATACTTCCGTCGTTGTTAAAGAAAAGCGTCATCAGGAAGCACAAGAAATTGACATACCAAAATAATCGAATGCCTGATCCTTTTGCTTTCTCTGCCAGCTTCTCTGCAACCCAATTAAAGAATCCAAAGCTTTCTAACACAATTGCCATTACAATCGTTGCGATAATGGTAATTGCAGCATCACTAATTGTTTTTGTAATATAGAGTAAATCTGGGAAAGTCACAGTTCCACAAATAATGATAATAAAAGCACCAATTGTTGCAGGAATTGCTTCATTAATATTTCGAGGTCTCCATAGGATAAATCCTAAGGTCACAAGAAATGTAATGATAGTAATAATCGCTAATGGTTGCATAAAATCTCCCATTTCTGTTATAACATATAAAGTTGTTTGTTGGATTTCTTGGCAGTGTCCCTCCAAAAAGATTTTAGTGATGCTGTAACCATATAAATATGTAAAAAGTTCTAAAACCTTTAGTTTTTAACCTAAAGAGATACAAGTTTTACAGCGTTCAGTGCAATAAAAAAGATCCCGCTACATGCGAGATCATAAATGGAGAAGGGGATATTTCATTTAAGCAACTTTCTTAAACACATTAATAATAAACAGTATGATAGAAAGCGCAAATGCTAGACCGCCACCAGTAACACAAAGCTCAAATAGCCACATCGGAATACTATTTAATATAGGGACAAATAACATCCCAACCAAAAGAATTGGTAGCCCAATATTGTGTAAATAATACTGCCACATTGCTAGTTTTGTTCTTGCAGCATCTTTATAAATAGAATAAATAACTCCTATAAGACCTGTGGATAGCCAACCGACTACAAGAATATGTGCGTGCAATGTTTTCCATTGAAGTTGAATGGTATAATGCATGAATAAGCCATATGCAATGCCAATAATTAAATAAATGACAGCAAACTTAATCCATTTTGCACCCATTTAATACAACTCCTTTCTTACGATTAGTCAAGTATATTTAAGTTATTTCTTTTATTTTAATGAATTAGTTTTAGAAGGGAGGGGTACCCCTCCCTTCTAAAACTAATTTTTTCATGCCGAAAAAACCTAACGATTTTTATTTTTTTCGAAAGGTCTATATGATATAGTTGTATTACGTTTTATTACGATTTCTGAGCTGGTAGTGCGGACTCATAATCGTATAGGATTCCTCGTGTTAATAACTGAAAGGTCACTTTCAAAAATTTATTAACACAAGCTATCATCGCAACCTTATGAGGCTTTCTCTGAGGTTGCTTTTTTAATTTATAATAGTAATCCGCAAAATGATTGGGTTTTTCTTTTAACATAAGCATCCCTTGTATCATGAAATATAAAATTTTTCGCAAATGTTTATTCCCACGCTTATTGATTCGGTCCCGATATTGTGTGTTGCCAGATTGATAACGCATAATATCAATTCCTGCGTATGCATTTAATTGTTTCGCATTTTTAAAACGGCGAATATCACCGATTTCACCTATCAGACGACAAGCGGTTGAATCGCCCACACCAGGAATAGAACGTAATACAAGATATTCTTGACGTTCTTTTGATAACGTCTTCATCTGTTGGACAAGCGCTTCTTTTTTATCTTTCAATTCTGCAATCCGTATGGCGTAATCCTTTACTTGATCACATCGAACATCTGTCGGTTTAATGGCTGGATAACTATTTTGCGCTGCTTCGATTAGCTCAATTGCTTTTTTCTCTGCACGAGTAAGTGAAAGGTTCTTTTTTGTATTTGCCTTTAAATGATTTTTAATTACTGTTTTTGAATGGGCTAATACAAGTGCTGGATGTGGATACAGCTGCACGATATTTAAGAATAAAGCAGAACTTGGTGTAATGAGTTTTTCAAGCTCTGGGAAGCTCATATGCAAAATCGCATGCATCCGACTTTTAAGTAAAATTATTTCTTCATCCACTTCATCGTAATAACGTGTGAGAGCTCGCATCTGTTCATAATAATCCTCTTGAACGTATGTCGTTTCACGCTCCATTTTAAAGTGTGTTTTCGCTAATTCGTGTGCATCACTTACATCCGTCTTATGACGTCGCATTTTTGCCATTTGTAGGTTCGCTTCAAGCGGGTTCATCCGACTATATGTATAACCATGATTTTTTAAAAATGCTTCTACCGATTTCGAATAGACACCAGTTGCTTCAAAGACAATTTCAGGTGCTTGTCCATCAAACTTCGTTATTTCTTCAATACGATTATGTAATCGTTCAAAATCAACTCGGGTATGATTTAGTTCACCTTCATATTCACATTGTCGATATTGATTATACATAACTACCGAACTTTTCCCTTTACTCACATCTAACGCAATGACATGATTCATCATTCTATTCTCCTTTTTAGCCAATCATAGAAGTCCTCACATTGCCTTATCGATTCCACTTTCTTATACACGATCTCTTGGACCCAACATACTAAACTGATTCATATAAGGATGTGAAGTTAGCCGGTTTTTTTTACGGACTCTCATACGTCCCTGGAGCTGTTCGACTTTCCTTCACTTCTACTATAAAAAAATAGTAGCACAAACCATGGCCTTGGTTTGTACTACTAATGTTAGTATGTTTTATTTTATTCAAATCTTGTCCCTTCTCCAAACCTTCCATCTCTCTTTGTAATACATTATGACTTTCTGTCGAAGATTAGAACTTAGCGAAAATTATTGTCGAATACTTTTTATTGTAAAGGCTCTGTTACAGCATACTGTTGTTTTATAGTAAAAATAAAAGAGATTCAATCTGAACGAACCTCCTTTCGTAGAAATTATGAAATTAATTGAAAAAGAATTTGTAAATACTGTAACCTACAAAAATAATTAATAAAAACAATATCAAACCGCCTATTTCTTTCCAAGTCATTCCACTGGTGTTAGGCATACCACTTTGAGTTTGATTAAAAGAATCATTAAATGTTCCAGTAGGATGATTTTTTTGTTCTTCTTGCTGTAATCTCTCTTGTTCTTTTATAAATTTATTGTGTTTAGACATTTCGCCACCTCCTATGTGTTCTTATATTAATTATACGGATGATTAATAATTTAGTTTCATTTGAATTGTTAATTTTTAAATTAACTAACTGCTCCGAAAGAAATGTTTGAATTCGTTTTATTAATCGGATGAATACAACTTTCCACAGCAAATTTTCGAATACTATGACTATCCGTTGAAAATGATAGTATGTCTAAGAAATTGAAGTACGCCAAATAGTGTTGCAGATACTTCGTCGCAACACCTTTAAACCGTAATATCCATTGTTTTAAACGCTGATGATAATTGTTTACATTTTGTATATGGTAAATCCCCTTAGTTCTTTCCAAACCTGTTTTAAAGCGATAGTGAGGTAAACCAATTTCAGTTGCGTAGGTTTTAAATGCTCTCCACGCATCAGTACAAAGAATATTTGTGTCGTTCAATTTTGGAGAAATTATACCCCCTAATTGGGATTTTTGAATACGACCACGACCAAGCACCCCAACGAAAGTATTTTTCGTTCGGTCACGAGCAACTAAAACACACACTTGTTCTTTACTAATCCCTCTATATTGAGAACTTCCTCCACGTTTACGAGGCTTACGTCCTTGAATGTGACGACTACCTTTCTCTGAAAACAGGAAATACGTTTCATCTATTTCCACAATCCCATTGAATACATTAATATCAATTTGAGCAAGAGCAGACAGTATTTTATGTCGCCAAAAGAATAGAGTTGTATGAGAAATATCTTTCATTCTTTTAGCAGACTCACGAAGGCTTAAACCTAACAGCATACATTCAATAAACTCTAACCAACGATTCGCCTTCTTTAAACGGTAAATAGGTGTTGCATTCGTTTCGGTAAATGTCTTTGTACATTCTTTACAACGATACCGTTGACGCTTAATTTTTCGCAATCCATTAGTTGCTTCAAATTTGCCAAAACGAATAACATTGTTGCTTTGACAATGAGAACACACTAAACCTTCCTTTGTTTTAGATTCATTTATTTCTTGGAAAACAGGTCTTGTATCGAACATAGGTGTTATCAAGTATTTAAGATGATTTAAGACACGTTCTTTATCGTGTGCAGATAATAATTGAATTTCACGAATAATATCAGAAACTTTCATATTAAGCACCCCCAAATTGATAATTACATTAATTATAACAAGTACATATGTTCTGGTCAAAAAACAACAGTTTCATTAAACAGAGCCATTGTAAAAAGGAAACAACCTGTAGAATATGATAAAATTTAGTAACAACTATCGAGGTTACATTTCTGGAGGAAAGAACATGTCAAAGGCTCGGATAATTTTTCATGTAGATATGAATAGTTTTTATGCTTCTGTTGAGCAATCCTATAATCCGGAATTAAAAGGGAAAGCGATTGCCATTGCAGGAAATCCTAAAGAACGCCGTGGAATTATTGTTACAAGTTCTTATGAAGCAAGGGCAAAAGGCATTTATACAACCATGAATGTGGGAGAGGCTTTACGAAAATGTCCAGAACTGATTCTATTACCTCCAGATTTTCCGAAATATCGTCAAGCATCAAAAGCGATGTTTACCATCCTTAGAAGCTACACAGAATTGATCGAGCCTGTATCCATAGATGAGGGGTATATGGATATTACCGAATTATCTAAAGAGCGTCATCCTCTCGATATTGCGAAAGAAATTCAACTTCGTATTTTTAATGAGTTAGATTTGCCTTGCTCAATTGGGATAGCACCGAATAAATTTTTAGCGAAAACAGCATCTGATATGGAAAAGCCAATGGGAATCACTGTTTTAAGGAAAAGGGATGTGCCGAGCAAGTTGTGGCCATTACCTGTTATTGAGATGCATGGTGTTGGAGAAAGTACAGCGAAAAAACTAAATTCCATTAATATAAAAACGATAGGTGACCTAGCGAAAATTGAAGAAAGTGTCATACGACAACAATTAGGGAAAAATGGTGTTAGGCTGAGAGCGAGAGCGAATGGGGAAGACAGCAGAATAGTGGACCCAGAAGCAATTTATGAAACGAAAAGTGTAGGGAATTCCACAACTCTTCCCTTTGATGAAACAGATATCAAGGAATTAGAAAAAATCTTTGAAATGCTGGCAGGTAAAGTGGCGGAGCGATTAGAGGTAAAAAATCTTTGTGGTTCTACAATTAGCATTCAAATTCGAGATGCTAATTGGAATAATCATTCAAAAAGCAAAACGTTTCAAAACCCTATATATCAAAAAGAAGATATATTTGAGGAAGCCTTTAACCTCTTTCATAAAGCTTGGAATGGTGAGCCAGTTCGACTGTTAGGTATAACAGTTTCTAATGTTATAGATCGAAAACAATCTGTTCAGCAGCTGTCGATTTTTAATTTTGAAGAATATGCAAAACAAGAACCAATCTACGAACTTATTGATGAAATGGAACGGAAATTTGGTAAAGGTATACTTAAAAAGGGAGTAGAGATGGGTAAAAAACAAAGCTTTGCTTCAAAAACGAGTTTTAGTAAGGATTTTTTAGAAGATTTAAAGGAATAAATATTATAGTCAACTTCGGAGGTACAATCATTGCAACTACAATTTTTAGGTACGGGCGCGGGAATGCCATCCAAAGAGCGAAATACAAGTGCACTTGCATTAAGATTGTTGGAAGAGCGAGGGACGATTTGGCTTTTTGATTGTGGAGAAGCAACGCAACACCGTATATTACATACTACGATTCGACCACGTAAAATTGAAAAGGTTTTTATTACCCATTTACATGGTGACCATATTTTTGGATTACCAGGCTTATTAAGTTCCAGATCTTTTCTTGGGGGAGAAGATACGCTAACATTATACGGTCCAAAAGGGTTAAAGGAATGGGTTGAAAATACTTTTGCCATTTCAAATACACATATCACGTATCCAATTGAATATGTAGAAGTTCAGGACGGCATTGTGTTTGAAGATGAACAAATGATTGTAAAAGCAAAAGAACTTGAACATGTGATTCCATGCTTTGGATATCGGATTGAACAAAAACCTTTACCGGGTGAATTATTAATTGAGAAAGCTAGGGAATTGAATGTTCCAAAAGGGCCTCTGTTAGGAAAATTAAAAAATGGATTTGATGTAACATTAGTGGACGGTACGGTTGTCTATAGTAAAGATGTCACTTCACCACCGAAGAAGGGGTTTGTTGTGACGATATTAGGGGATACAAAATATTGTGAAAGTGCGATTGAATTAAGCCGAAATGCAGATATTGTTGTCCATGAGGCGACATTTGATCACTCTACCACTCACTTAGCAGCGAATTATGGACATTCGACTAATATTGAAGCAGCTACTATCGCAAAGGAAGCAAAAGCAAGAAATTTGATTTTAAATCATATAAGTGCCCGTTTTCTTGCAGAAGATTTACAAAAATTATTAATCGACGCAAGGAAAGTATTCGAAAATACTTTCATTTCAAAAGATTTTTCTCATTATCTTTGGAAAGATGAAAAAATAATAGAAGAATAACAAATTTTGATGGTAGAAACACCTTTTTTAGGTGTTTTTTTTAATGCTTTTGTGCAGAATAAAAAAGAACCAAAATTTTTGCTAAGTTAATTTACATTTCTTTTAGCAAAGATATACAGGACCGGATGAAATGAAGAAAGTTTTGAAGACTTTAGCGAGCATTCGAATAACGACAGGGAAATATAAATTATAAATAAGAACCAATTCTCTCTCTAATCGATATCAATTATAGTCGGAATATTATAGAAAAATATAGATTTTTCGAGTAATATTCGTTTATGATAGAGAATGGGGAGGGATATGATGAATCAACCGAAAATGAATCCTGCTGTGTTACGTCTTTTAGTAATATTTCCAAATGTACTAAGTTACATATTATTGTTTGGAGTAATTATTTATATAACAACAAACTATGCAAATTTAAAGGCTGCAAATGCATTAAATTTATGGCTAATTATTGCTGTAGTACTTGGACCAATGGCGATATATACAACATATTCAATTATTAAGAGAATAAAAGCAGGAGTTTTATAAAAGCTTAGTAGTAGTTTGGCAATATTATCACCCGGAAATATTGATTGCTTGATGGAAAATCTACTACGAGAAGTTCAAAATAATAGAATAAAAACAAAACGCGTGCGCAATTTTCAACAATTCGCACGCGTTTTTACTTATATTATGTTGATTTGTGTAAAAATTTGATATGAATTATATCAAGATATGCGTTTTTTCGACAAGGACAAATAGCGAAATGATGCATTTCCTAGGAAATATTACTGGATATTTAGAATATTCCGAATAGTAAGGAGATAATAGAAAAGTGATAATTTCGCTATTTTAGAAATAGCTATTCACCTTTAGCTAATTCGCGGGATCTTGCCTCAGCACTCTTAATACAAGCGGAAATTGCTTCAGTAAAATGATTATTTTCTAAAGCACGAATTCCTGCTTCCGTTGTACCACCTGGACTTGTTACTTTTCTCCGTAAAACATCAGGTTCTTCCTTCACTGATTGGAGCATTGCAGCTGACCCCGCAATCGTTTGAACCATTAGCTTACGTACAACTTCCTTCGATAAACCAAATTCAAGACCAACAGATTCCCAAGCTTCTAATAGATAGTACAAGTATGCTGGACCACTTCCTGAAAGTGCTGTAATTGCATGTAATTTATCTTCATCAACTTCGATGACAATACCAATTGCTTCTAGCATTTGTAAATATAAAGTTTTAAGCTCTTGTGTTACTTGCTCGTTAAAGGAAATTCCACTAGCAGACATTCCAATTGCAGCAGAAGTGTTTGGCATTACCCGTGCAATTGGTCTACTTCCTAATCCTTGTTCAATAGTTTCAATGGCAATTCCAGCTACTACAGATAAAATGGCTGTTTCCGGTTTTATAAAAGACTTAATTGTATCAAAAGCTGCTTTAACATCTTTTGGCTTCATTGCGAGGATAATTAAATCCATATTATAGATTTCATTATGTTCTTTTAAGATGTTAACACCATATTGATTTTGTAAATATTCTAATCTTTCATTATTTGAACGGTTAGTGACATATAGCTGATGAGCTGGAACAACTTCTTCTTCAACCCAACCATGAATTAAAGCTTCTGCCATTGACCCAGCACCAACAAATAAGATTTTTTGCATGAAATTCCCTCCATTAATAGATGTGTATGTTGTAACAATTCAACTATTCAAAGGACGAAATAAAAAAGCGCTCCGTCCTAAAACTAAGGACGAAAACGCTTGTAGTTTCCGCGGTACCACCTTTGTTTGCCAAATACTATGGCACAACTCATTAATCTCATTATCGCAGAGAATACGGCTATGTTTTCATAGCAGCTCCGAAGTAGGTTCAATGAACTTAGTGGGTTATGCTACTCACACCATATGCAGCACTCTCTTAAACCGTAAATTCATTTACTTGGCTTCATCATCGCTTAAAAAAATATTTTGAATTATTGAAATTATATTCACTCTTTTTATTTCTGTCAATATAAAGTCGTGACGAATTAGATAAAAAGGGATAAAATATGAACAGCAATTCATTATATGAGAATAAGTTCGGACTTAATTAGGGGGTTATACCATGGATATACATAAAATTATTTTACCAACTCCATATCCAGTAGGAGATGTAAATGCTTTTTTACTAAAAGGGGATTGTCTTACATTATTCGATGCTGGACCGAAGACAGAAGAAACCTTTGAGGCATTGAAATCTGGAATTCATGAAGCTGGATATAAAATGGAAGATGTCGAACAGGTCATCTTAACTCATCATCATCCTGATCATGCTGGGTGGGTAGATGCATTTCCTCAGGCACAGATATTAGGTCATGAATATGTGGACCATTGGTTGAAACAAACACCAGAATTTATTCATTATCGGAATGAGTTTTACAGAAAGCAGTTAAGATTACAAGGGGTTCCAGAACGTTATATTGAAAAAATTGTTCAAGTAAGAGATGAATTGGAAATGTTAGGTACGACACCATTAACGAAATATATTCAAGATGGAGAAGAGATCTCTGGCCATCCCGGATTAAAGGCTTATTATACACCAGGCCATGCTCAAAGCCATTTAATCTTTGTAGATGAAAAATCAAATGAAGCAATTGGTGGGGATTTATTATTAGAGCATATTGCATCAAATCCATTAGTTGAGCCACCAATCGATCTATCATTCGATCGCCCAAAATCCCTTGTTCAATATCATAACTCCTTAGAAATACTAAAAGATTTAAATATCTCTAAACTATATACGGGGCATGGTGGGGATTTAGTTAATATTAATCAACTTATTTCAATTCGTATAGAAAAAGATAAACATCGTGCAATGGAAGTATTGGAACTACTATCTACACCAAAGAACGTATTTGAATTAACAATGACTTTATATGCACAAGTGTTTAAAGAACAATTGGGTCTAACTTTGTCGAAAACAATTGGATATTTAGACTATTTAGAGAATGTAGGGGCCGTAAAAATTGAACTTATTGAAGGGGTTTTATACTATTCTCGTTTAACATAAAAATTCCCCATAGCAGGTGGGTGTAGTCCTGCTATGGGGGTTATTTTTATTGTGATAGGGATATGATCAATGAGTATAGAGAGTAATTAAATTAAGCTTTTTGTAAAGCATTAACAGTCATTAATGGACCAAAGAATTCATAATGAATGTTTTCGTTCGATACATTTAATTCTTTAGCAATTGAAATTACTGATTCCATGAATGGAGCTGGACCACACACGTAAACTTCAGTATTTGGTTGGATGAATGGAGCTAAGTCTTCTTTTTTGATGTAGCCTAATTCATCTGAATAGTGAATGCGGTATGTGCCGTTTAGTTCATCAATTTTCTTTTCAATTTGCTCTTTAAAAGCAACTGATTTGTTGTTACGTGCTGATTGATAGAATGTAACGTTACGTCCAAGTTCCATTGTTTGAAGCATAGTGTTTAATGGTGTAACACCAATACCACCGCTTACAAATAATACCGGATTATTGTTTTCTACTAAAGTGAATCCACCTGCTGGAGCACTTAATTCAACTGTATCGCCTTCATTAATTTCGTTGTGAAGGAATGTTGATACAACACCTGCTGGAGTATTTTCGTCTTCACGTTTAACTGAAATACGATATTCATTGTTGTTTGAAGGTTGAGATACAGTATAGTGACGGTTAGCAAAATACTCTGATCCAGTTGGTTTTACACGTACTGTTACATATTGACCAGGTTCAAATTCTGGTAATGGTTGTCCATCTTCTGGAACTAAATAGAATGAAGAAACTTCATCATTTTCAGCTACTTTTTTCGCTACTTTAAATGGTTTAAATAAACGCCATCCGCCATTCGCTTCTGCTTTTTGATATAAATCTTCTTCCACTGAAATGAATACATCAGCGATTACTCCATAAGCTTCTGCCCATGCATTGATGATTTCATCAGTTGCAGCATCTCCAAGAACTTCTTTAATAGCTCGTAGTAAGTTTTGACCAACGATTGGATAATGTTCAGGTAAGATACCTAACGCACGGTGTTTATGTGCAATTAACATTACAGCCGGTACGATTGCTTCTAGGTTATCGATATGAGCAGCTGCTGCATATACAGAATTTGCTAGAGCTGTTTGTTGACGGCCTTGTTGTTGGTTTGCGTGGTTGAAATAGTTTAATAATTGTGGGTTTTCAGCAAACATGTTTTTGTAAAATGTTTTTGTGATCGTTACTCCGTATTTTTCTAGTACTGGTACTGTTGATTTGATAATGTCGATTGTTTGTTGAGATAACATAAAATCACGTCCTTTTAAGTTTTGAAAGATTTAGTTAACGCTTACATGACTTACTATAAATCCAGAAAAGGTTAAAAGCAATATAATAAATACATCTTTAACAAAATAGACACAAATGTAGTATGTAAAATACATCTTTTAATAACTATCTAATAATGTACAATTTCAATATCGGTTATTTATTCAAAAAAATGTTATAATGTAAGAAGAAAGAGTGGTGTCGAATATGCGTTTAACTTTATATACAGATTATTCGTTACGTGTATTGCTTTATCTTGGAATAAAAGGTGAAGATCGATTGTCAACTATCCAAGAGATTGCGGATACTTATCATATTTCTAAAAATCATTTAATGAAGGTTACATACGATCTTGGTCAATTGGGGTTAATAGAAACAATCCGCGGTCGTGGAGGCGGCATTCGTTTAAATAAAAAACCAGAAGAAATCAACATCGGTCAAGTTGTAAGACATACAGAAGAAGATTTTCACATTGTTGAATGTTTTGATAGTAATAGTAATATGTGTAAAATTTCTCCTGCTTGTCGATTAAAATTTGCATTAAAGGAAGCTCTAACAGCTTATCTCGAAGTATTAGATGGTTATACATTGGCAGATTTTTTATTGTCAAAGGACGAAATGTATAAATTATTAGGAATAGAATAAGTATCGAATTTAGGATGTCTCTAGTGGGACATCCTTTTTTACTAACAATCAATAATATGTATTATGGAAACATTGAGAAAGGATTATCCATTTTATTATGAAAAATAAAAGTATCTTTATAACTGGGGCAACAAGTGGTATTGGACGACTAATTGCAGAAAACTGTTTAAAAAAAGGATTTGTTGTATATGGTACAGGTCGTGATGAAAATGCATTGCAAAGCTTAGCTCAATTAGGTGTACATGTTTTAAAAGCGGATTTATCAGAATTAGAAGAAATTGAAGACGTTTTTAATCTACTTCCATCTATAGATGTGGCAATTTTAAATGCTGGAGTAGGGTATTTTCAAAATGCCTTTGATTTAACAGATGACGAAATTAGTTCAATGATTGATGTGAATGTGAAAGCACCCATTTTATTAGCAAATCGATTTGCGAAAAAAATGATTGCCCAAAAGAACGGTCATATTATTTTTATTGGTTCACAAGCAGGCAAGGTTGCAACAAAAAAAGCAAGTGTATATGCTGCTTCAAAACATGCAATTACAGGTTTTTCCAATGGCTTAAGGATGGAACTTGCTCCATTTAATATTTCAGTGACCACTGTTTTTCCTGGACCAATCGATACGCCATTTATAAAAAAGGCGGATTCGACAAATACTTATCGAGCATCTATCGAACGTTTTTTATTAAAACCCGAGCATGTTGCAAAGGAAGTGATAAAAACGATTGATAAACCTGTAAGAGAAGTAAATCTTCCAAGATATATGTCAGTCACAAGTAAACTTTATGCAATAGCACCTGCATTAGTTGAAAAGCTAGGAAGTAGTTTTTTCAATAAAAAATGATACATGAACGAGTCGAAGTAAACATTATAAATATCTATGTTTTTATACTAATTGTAAAAGTCAAATTTTTTATTTAAATACACTTGTATTTCGTTTTATTACATGGTAATATTCGTGTATAAACTTTTACTCAACATGTATAAAAATACATAAATGAAACATCGGAGGCACACGACAATGGCAAATAAAAAAGTAGTTTTAGCATATTCAGGTGGGCTTGATACTTCTGTAGCAATCCCTTGGTTAAAAGAACAAGGTTGGGACGTAATCGCAGTATGTCTTGACGTAGGTGAAGGTAAAGATCTTGAATTTATTAAAAATAAAGCACTTCAAGTTGGTGCAATTGAATCATATATGGTAGACGCAAAAGACGAATTTGCAGAAGAGTATGCATTAGTTGCATTACAAGGTCACACTTGGTACGAACAAAAATATCCATTAGTTTCTGCATTATCTCGTCCATTAATTTCTAAAAAATTAGTTGAAATTGCAAATGCAACAAACGCAGATGCAGTAGCACACGGTTGTACTGGTAAAGGTAATGACCAAGTTCGTTTCGAAGTTTCAATTAAAGCATTAAACCCAGATTTAGAAGTTTTAGCTCCTGTTCGTGAGTGGGGATGGAGCCGTGATGAAGAAATCGAATACGCTCAAAAACATGGTGTACCAGTTCCAGCAACAATCGATTCTCCATTCTCAATCGACCAAAACTTATGGGGTCGTGCAAACGAAGCTGGTGTAATGGAAGATCCATGGGTAGCACCACCAGAAGAAGCTTATGGTTTAACAGTTTCTGTAGAAAACGCTCCTGATACTCCAGAATACATCGAAATCGAATTCGTTGAAGGTAAACCAGTATCATTAAATGGACAAGAAATGAAACTTGCTGACCTAATTCAAGAATTAAACAAAGTTGCAGGTGCTCATGGCGTTGGACGTATCGACCACGTTGAAAACCGTTTAGTAGGTATTAAATCTCGTGAAGTATACGAAATCCCAGGTGCAAAAGTTCTTTTAACTGCACACAAAGAATTAGAAGATATTACATTAGTGAAAGAATTAGCTCACTTCAAACCAATTATTGAGCACAAACTATCTGAAGTTATCTATGATGGTCTTTGGTTCAACCCAATCCGCGTTGCACTTGAAGGCTTCTTAAAAGAAACTCAAAAATACGTAAACGGTACTGTACGTGTGAAATTATTCAAAGGTCATGCGATTGTAGAAGGACGTAAATCTCCAAACTCACTTTATAGTGAAGAATTAGCTACTTATTCTAAAGCAGACCAATTCAACCATGCATCAGCTGTTGGCTTCATCGAACTATGGGGTCTTCCAACAGTAGTAGCATCAGAAGTAAATAAAAACAAAGCAGTATTAGCTAAAAAATAATCATCTTTGAAATAACAGGCTACTTGTTAAGAGTAGCCTGACACAAGGTTAGGTGTGTCCTATGACGAAATTATGGGGTGGACGTTTCCAAAAGTCAGCGGAATCTTGGGTTGATGAATTTGGAGCATCCATTGGTTTTGACCAACAATTAGTAATGGAAGATCTTGAAGGTAGTGTTGCTCATGTAACAATGCTAGGAGCACAGGGAATTTTAGATTCTAAGGAAGTAGAACAAATTCTTGCTGGCTTAGCAGAGTTAAAAAAGAAGGCAGAGGCTGGAGAACTCGAGTTCCATGTAGCAAACGAAGATATCCATTTAAATTTAGAGAAAATGTTAACAGATTTAATCGGTCCGGTTGGAGGTAAATTACATACTGGCCGTAGCCGTAATGACCAAGTTGCAACAGATATGCACTTGTTCCTAAAGAAACGTGTTGTTGAAGTGGTTGAATTAATCGAAGCTTTCCAAAAGACGATTTTAGAAAAAGCCGAGCAACACATTGAAACGATTGCACCAGGATATACGCATTTACAACGTGCACAACCTATCAGCTTTGCACATCATTTAATGGCTTATTTTTGGATGTTAGAACGAGATAAAGAACGTTTTAACGAATCAATGAAACGTATCGATATTTTACCATTAGGTGCTGGAGCAATGGCTGGGACGACTTTCCCAATCGATCGTGAAAAATCAGCGGAATTATTAGGTTTCAGTAAAGTATATCCAAACTCAATGGATGCAGTGAGTGATCGTGATTTTATTGTAGAGTTTTTATCAAATTCTTCATTATTAATGACACATTTATCACGCTTTGCTGAAGAAATTATCATTTGGTCTACAGATGAGTTCAAATTTATTGAGTTAGACGATGCATTTTCAACTGGTTCATCGATTATGCCTCAAAAGAAAAATCCTGATATGGCAGAGCTTATTCGTGGCAAGACTGGTCGTGTATACGGCAATCTTATGGGATTATTGACAGTGTTAAAGGGGACTCCTTTAACGTATAACAAAGATATGCAGGAAGATAAAGAAGGTATGTTCGATACAGTTCATACAATTCTTGGTGCATTAAAAATCTTTGAAGGTATGGTTCGTACGATGACAGTAAACACTGAACGTCTTCACAGTGCAGTTCATAGTGATTTCTCAAATGCGACAGAACTTGCGGATTATCTTGCAACGAAGGGTATGCCATTCCGTGAAGCTCATGAAGTAACAGGTAAACTTGTATTTACATGTATCCAACGTGGAATCTTCTTATTAGATTTACCGCTTGAAGATATGCGTAAGGAAAGTGAATTACTTGAAGAGGATGTTTATGACGTATTAAAGCCTGAAGCTGCAGTTCGTCGTCGTCATTCTTTAGGTGGAACTGGATTCGATCAAGTTCGCATTCAAATCGACAAAGCTAAAACGCTTGTATCAACAAATTAACCAAAACATCTATTAATGCTGCACAGTGATGCACAATAGACTTGACGCATTTTATTCATAAGCCAGAGGGTAACCGAATAAAATAAAAACTTTATATCCAATATGCAACATATAAAGTCAAATGAAACTGTCTCGGAGTCGCGGGACAGTTTTTTTGTATAAAAAATAAAAGTAAAAAGTAAATTAAGTATATTTAGCATAAACGTAAAAATAACATACACTGTTAATACTTACATAACGATTATCCGAATATCTTCCTTTGTTCAGAAAACACTATAGAAAAGGAGGTTTTCTGTTGATGAAAATGAAAATTGCAGTTTCCGTATTGCTTATTATAGGTACAGCAGTTGTTGGCAAGATAATGACACCTCCTCCAAGTGATGAAATAACAAGTGCTCAAGAAATTGCTCCCGAGTATGCAAAATGGGGAAGAATGGCGATGCAAAACGTCATGGAAAAATACCCTAATGCGAATGTCGTTGATTATCTTCACATAGGTCGAGAAGTTGGCACAGAAAATACAGTCGAAAAATTTAAGCTATGGTTAAGAGCTGATGATAATCATGAATTCGGTGTATTTGTTGATATAACATTCAATAATCAAACAGAAGAAGTGATCAATATTAAGTTCACCGAGACGGATCGATAGTCAGCAATGCCCTTAAGTAACCATCGACTAACCCGTGAATATACTATTTAATAAGTACAAATCAATTATGATTTGTACTATTTTTTTTAATCACTATTGTTTTGCATTTATCCAAAAAAACTTAGTAAATTTTATAAAACTAGGCTAATGACATCTCATTATAGGATAAAAGCACATATATTTAGCAAGACAATACAAATAGGAGGGTTATGTCGATATGAATAAAGCTTTACTTGATACAATGGTAGGGCAGGTCATTAGAGTCGATCGTGGTGGACCAAATGCGGCTGTTGGAAAATTGCTCAAGGCAGGTAACGATTACTTTGTTCTATTAACGAAAAAAGATGGTGTCATTCTTTATACAACACACCATGTAAAAAGTATTACACTTGATTCAAAAGATCAAGGTGCATCAAGTGTAACGGTTCCAGAAGGCTTAGAAGGATTATTCGATGAGGATAATTTAAAAGGTGTACTTTGTAAAATAGGTAGACGTTGGGTAAAAATTAATCCTGAAAAATTAGAAGGTGTATTAAACGAAGTATGTGACGATTATCTAACAATCATTTTTAAGGAAGAAATTATCTACGTATCTATGTTCCACCTTCGCAATATAATTATCAGTGGAACATCTTCTTCAGGTGAAGAAAATAACGAAGAAAGTGATAACAACGAATCTGAAAATAGCTCAGGTGGAAGAAGACGTCGTCGTAGATAAGTAATGTTCTTGCAAAACTCTCTGAACAGATAGGAGGGAGAGTTTGAACAACGTATTTAATCAATTTAAAAAAGAAATTGTCAAAGTAGATTTGGTAGGAAAATCAGATTTTAGAGGTACTTTAATAGAATCTAATGATGAAATAATTGTTCTTTTTGATGGCGATGATTTTGTCTATATACCAATGAACCATGTAGACAATATTTCTGTAGTACAGGATGAAATGGACACTATTCAAAGACCTTCAATTTTACCTACCTATCTGAATGGAAATGATGAAAAAGTACTAACTTTTGATGAAATGCTTAACCTGGCGAAAGGGTTTTACACTGAAATTTATTTTGCAAATAGGCAACCAATTCATGGAATAATATATAATGTTATGAGTGATTATTTTATCTTCCACTCGCCGATTTATAAAACACTATACATTTCAAAACAACATTTAAAATGGTTAATACCTTTTCTGGATCAACAACGTCCCTTTGATTTAACGGATAAAGAGCTAAAAAATCGTTCAAAAACAACATTTGAAGCTAGCTTTGAACGCCAAATTGAAAAAATGAAAAATAAATTAGTGGTGTTTAACCTAGGTGAACAATCGCATCATATAGGTAAGTTAGTGAATATGAATAATAAAATGATTGAGATTCGTACTGCTCGAGGGAATACAATATTGCTAAATCTAGAGCATATTAAATCAATGCATGAAGTCTAGTGAAGAAGGTAATCGTTAATTTAAATTAAGGATTAATTTGAATAAGAAAAGTAGCACATTAAACTGAACGTTTAGTGCTACTTTTTTGTTTTGTTATTCTATTTTCGGATTTGACCATTTCCACGAATAAAATATTTTGTTGAAGTTAATGCAGGTAATCCCATTGGACCACGCGCATGTAATTTTTGTGTACTAATTCCGATTTCAGCGCCATAGCCATACTCGAAGCCATCTGTAAAACGAGTAGATGCATTATGATAAACTGCTGCTGCATCGACACTTGTTAAAAAGACATCTGCAGCCATTTGATCTTCTGTGATAATGGCTTCTGAATGATTTGTACCGTAAGTATTAATATGGTTGATTGCTTCGTATACATTGTCAACAACTTTCACACTTAACGTAAGTGACAAATACTCTGCTGCAAAGTCTTCTTCGGTTGCGAGAGTAGCTTGTGGTAAGACGTTACAAACATGTTCATCACCGATGATTGTAATCCCTACTTCTGAAAGTTGTTTTAATAGGGAAACACCATGCTCCTTGAACCAATCTTCAGCCATAAGTAGACTTTCTGCAGCATTACATACAGAAGGACGTTGAGTTTTTGCGTTTAGAATAATGTTAAGTGCCATATCATAATTTGCACTATTATCTACATAAACGTGACAATTGCCAGCACCTGTTTCTAAAACAGGCACAGATGACTCACGTACGACTAAATCGATTAATCCTTTACCACCACGTGGAATTAATACATCTAAATATTCAGTTAGGTTAAATAATTCTTTAGCAGTTTCATGGGAAGTATCTTCTATTAATTGGACAGCTTCTAAAGGAATCTCGGTTTTCTCAAGCGCACGGTGAATTGTTGAAACAAGGGCAATGTTTGAAAACTTTGCAGAAGAACTTCCGCGTAAAATCACCGCATTACCAGTTTTCAAGCTAAGTGTTGCTGCGTCAATCGTTACGTTTGGACGCGCTTCATAAATCATACCGATTACACCAATTGGAACACGGCGTTTTTCAATAAGTAATCCATTTTCCTTTGTAATTGATTCTAATTTTTCACCAACTGGATCCTCTAGCTCTACTAATTGATGAATGGCTGTAGACATCGCTTGAATTCGAGATTCATTAAGCATAATTCGATCAAGTGTTGAATCAGGTAACCCTTTTTCTTTGCCAATTGCTAAGTCTTTTTTATTTTCTTCAATAATGAATTGTTGGTCGATTAACAGTTGTTCTGCGATTTTTACTAAAGCATCATTTTTTTCTGCAGTAGTTTTTACGTTCATTGTGTAGCTTGCATTTTTTGCTAATTTTCCTTTTTTACGAACTTCACTTTCTATTACGATGTTTGTCATACGAATACCCCCTATATTTATTATGCTTTTACCCATTTATCTCGGTGAATCACTTCAATGGATTTTACAGCAATTTCATCAGAACGTTTTCCAAGTGCACATTCTAGTTCATCACTGGAATACATTACTTCTCCACGGCCTAATAGTGTGGAATTACAATAAACTTCCACGACATCCCCTTTATGAAAGGCGCCTTCAATTCTGTAGATGCCAGCTGGTAATAAACTTTTCCCATTCATCAAAATGGCTTGTTTTGCACCTTCATCAATATAAAGTTTTCCTGATACTTCAGTAAGACTAATCCATTGTTTTTGATTAGGAAGAATCATTTGTTGTTCGCTTCCTATATATGTTCCATCCCCATGACCTTCTAAGATGTCAACTAATTTATTTTCACCACTACCATTTCCGATGAATACTTTTACACCAGCTTGAATGGCAGTGCGGGCAGCTAATAGTTTGGACTGCATACCTCCAGTTCCAACCTTTGAACCAGATCCAGCAGCAAATGACAACATTTCTTCTGTTATTTCTGATAGGTGGTTAATCCGTTTGGCATTTGGATTTTTCATTGGGTTGTCATCATAAAAGCCGTTAATGTCTGTTAGAATAATTAATTGGTCTGCGTGAACGAGTCCGCTTACTAAAGCAGAGAGCATATCATTATCACCGAAAGTTAATTCGGTAATTGAAACTGTATCGTTTTCATTAATGATTGGAATAATGTTACGTTCGAGCAATTCCGTAAAAGTTGCATAGGCATTTTTGTAGCGATCTTTCTTCGAGAAATCCGTTCGAGTCAGTAAGATTTGTGCAGCAGTAATGTTATGGGAAGAAAAAAGCTCTGAATAATACTGGATTAAAAGACTTTGCCCCACTGCAGCAGCTGCTTGTTTTCCTTTTAATGTGACAGGTCGTGATGGGTAACCGAGTTTTCGGAAGCCAGCTGCTACCGCTCCAGATGAAACAAGTAAAACATCGTGACCTGCATGCTTTAATTTCGCAAGCGCATTGATATGATCTTCTAATTTATTATGGTCAATTTCGCCTTTTGAGTTAGTTAATGAACTGCTACCGATTTTAACGACAATTCTTTTTTTCTCCATTAAAATCCTCCTAAAATAAAAAAACCCTTCTCGCCCTATAAATTAGGGCGAAAAAGGTTACTTTTCCGTGGTACCACCTAGATTGAACTTGCATTTGCCAAGTCCCACTTTGTTCTCATAACGCTTGAGTCTGCGTCTAGTTTTGCTAGAAGCTAGCGAAGTAGGTTCTGCGGGCCAATTTGTACGATGTCTTGCAGCCGATGAACATCGCTCTCTTTTCAAATGGTATTCCACATACTAGTCTTCGTTCCACCAAATCTTAAATTTCTTTTAATATGCAATAGTTTTGAAACTTTGTCAATAGAATTTATAGAATGTTCGAAAATTTTAAAAGGTAGTAGTTTGTAATATGATTAAGGGATTTTCTAATTATTCGTTGTGCTGGGTAAAATAGTTGTACGTAAATTATGAGGAGCGAAAGGATTAATGAAAATAGCAGCTATACAGATGTGCTCCATTTCGGGTCAAATAGAAAAAAATAAATTGAATGGTTTTAAACATATTTTATACGCTATACGAAAAGGGGCAGACCTAATTGTGTTACCTGAACTTTGGTCTTCAGGATATCATTTAACAACACAAACAGTCATTAAATTACAACAGCCATCTAAAGCAATTGTGGAGGAATGTCAACAGATTGCCAAAACATATGGAGTGGTCCTTGTCGTTCCGTTCATTGATAAAATTGAAGATGATCTTTTTATTGCAGTAGCTATCATTGAGAAGAACGGACAAATTTTGAAAATCTATCATAAGTCTTTTCTTTGGAATAAGGAAAAAACTATTTTTAAGCCAGGGAAAATGGAGTTGGTACCTGTTCAAACGTCTGTTGGTAAAATTGGAACCCTGATTTGTTATGATATGGAGTTTCCTGAAACCTGCAGAATCCTAACATTGCGTGGGGCAGAAATCATCATTATACCGTCTGTTTTTAGCTTTGGGTCAGAAAAAAGATGGGATATTCAACTTCCAGCAAGAGCAGTTGATAATACAGTATTTGTTTTAGGTGTAAATTCAGGGTAGTGTCAAAACTTCTATGAAAAATTGAAAAACACAAGGTATTGGGCGATAAGTACTCTCCGAACGAGGGGACAATCGCTCTTGACAAACATTCCGAAAAGGTTGCGCCCATATTTTTGAGGGCGAAGGGGAAAAAGTAGGCACACCAAATAACCCTCGCCAAATACCAATTTTAACCTTTTCTCCATTCGGTTTGTCAAGAGTTCGCTACGCCGATTGTCATTCGTATGTAGTTATTTGAGGGCTCTGCTAAAAAAAGTAGGCTGCGGTTATTTCGTTAACTCCAATTGGGCCAGTTCAATCAGTTTTGTCCAACGTGCTGGCATATGTGGCATCTGGTCCAACTCTGGAATCATGACCGGCACACGCTTTTCCAGCTTTGCATGCGGTCGAAGGAAATTAAAATAGGCCACAAACATCGTCACAAACGATACCGAGCCAGCTTCGGAACCAAAGCCTGTTGTCGCACGGTAATGCCCTTTAAATGTCCGGTTTAGACGTTCGATAATTTGTTTCAACCAACGATATTCGGCTGACACTGGATCTTCGTTCGTTAAGCCTATCACTTGTGTCACATCAAACCAAATGTCATGTTGTGCGAAAAAGTGTTGTGCTAATAAGTAAATGGGGTTGCCATCCACGATTAAATTCAGGTTTTCGGGAATCTCCTTGAACTTTTGTAAAACATCATCGATTGCTTTAATGGCAGACAATGTATCGCGATTAGGCGAAACACGGTAAGAGAGAATAACTTTTTTCGCCGCATCAAAGAAAAAGAATAAGTAATGCCATTTCCCATTAACCCGAATATACGTTTCGTCGCCACAAAATTGATCGGACAGTTCATAAGGATAACCATCAACGAAGGGCTTCATCAAGATGGAGACACTGTTCACGTAATTTAATATCGTTTGATGTGAAATGGAAACATTATGTATGTCTTGCATAATCGCTGCTGTTTTCCGTGCTGAAATACCGTAATTCACATGGTATGTCAAAATCAATCCAAGTGTATGGGATGACGTATGAATCCGTGATAAATCTACACGTGGTTTTACTGGTGATGCTGGAGATAAAGGTTGATAATCAAACAAAAATTCACGATAAATATAACGCACTTTAAACGCCTGTGGATCTTGTTTAAATCGGGTCTTTTCTTCCTTACTCATTCGACCTATATTGGATAAATAATAGGAACACTGATTACTTTTACACTTCCAAATGTGAAAATCTTTTCGCTCTTTAATTTTCTCTAAGGTCTTCATACAGTGGGGGCAACGAAGAATAGCCTCTTTCTGATAGCGACTTTTTTGATTAAATAAGCAATCACATACCTTACATTGATATTGTCCTTTTGCACCATTATTCGCATACAAATACGAGGAAGGTGCACCACACTTAGGACAACAGAGGTTTTCAGGTACTTTTGATTTGGACTTGGCGTGTCGTCTTACAGGCTTTAATTCTTTGCCATGTTCATGGAAGTAGGCGATTAGTAAATCCTGAAAGGATGCTTTTTCAGGTTGATACAGAATGGGTAACTTATCAACTTGTAACTTGCGGTATTCTTTATTAATTGGCTGTTCAGGACGCACACTTCCAACAGCCTTACCAAATATTATCACCATTAATATTTTAATTATTTTTTCTTGGTACTTGATAAATTCAATTAAATACGCTAATAATTGAGGGTACAAACTTGTCACTTCCTTTTTGGGTAGTTTTGTGTGTGGTAACCTCAACTAACACCAAAATCCAGGGGGTGGCAAGTTTTTTTGCGTAAAAGACTATAAAACCAACGATTATTAGCGATTTATATATATAAGTTTTGACAATACGAAATTCAGTAGGGGAGGGGAGTTGTGGGAAAACGAAGCTAATTAATCCCAAGGGTGCATTGGTACATGAATGTTCTAGACTTTCAGAGGAAATATTACTGTGTGATATTAACTTAAATGAAATCTACAACACGAGAGGAAAAATCCCTTATTTAAACGAATTAGATTCTAAATTATATCCAAGAATATTATGACATTGCTATCATGTTGGCAAAGTTTTTTTAATTTATAACACAGTATTTAAGAGTGGTGGACGAGCATATAGTAGGGAAAACCCGTACAATTAGGTAGGTGTCTACTATTGAAACAGTTGGTACTAGAAAACGGTTTATTACTAACAGATATGGAAGTAGAGATAAAAGGTAAGGTATTAACATTAAACCGTGTTTTAATTGATACCGGTTCAGCTTCTACGTTGATTTCGTCCGATGTAGCTGCATCCTTTGGTATTGTAGCCGAAGATCATGACCCGATATATCGTATTTATGGTGTTGGTGGATTTGAATATGTCTTTTCTAAAGTAGCCGATGCTATAAAAGTGGGGAATCAAAGTGTTAAGCATATTCAGGTCGAATTTGGAGATATGGACTATGGTTTTGCAATAGATGGAATTCTTGGAATAAATGTTTTGAAGAAGTTGAAAGCAGTTATTAATATGAATAATTTATCTATCCATACTGCAGAAATCGATAGAGCGAATATGAACTAGAATGATAGAAAGATATGCTACAATATGGTAATTAGGGTTAAAAGGAGAGATACACTATGGATTATATTAGAATCACGAGCATTGAAGATCCACTATTTGCTAGTATGCACAAATTATTAGGTGAGGTGTTCCCACCAGAAGAAGTACTAGAATTTGAGCTATGGAAAGAACCAATAGAAGATCCAAGTATCCGTGTATTTGTTGCTGTTCATGAAGGGGAAGTAGTAGGGGCAACTGAATATCGTTATTATCCTCAGTGGAATATCGCGATGACAGATTTCACGATTATCGGTCAACCAGGTTTATCACTTGGACGCTTTTTAGCCAAAAACCGCGAGCAAGATTTACATCAACTTGCAAAAGACAATGGCAAAGTATTATTTGGAATGTTTGCAGAAATTTATAATCCATACTTTAAGGAAGATTTTGATTTCGGTGGTATCAAGCCGATGAATCCATACGTTCGTCGCGAAGTACTATCCCATCTAGGTTATCAACGTCTTGACTTCCCATACTTACATCCCTCTTGGAAAAATGATGGAGAGGCGGTTAAAGGTCTGGATTTATGCTTTATGCCAACGGACGAAAATGTGAAGGAAATTCCAGCAAGTTTAATTGTTGATTTTCTAAAAGATTATTATAAAGTACTTCCGAATAAACCAAAGGCATGGCTACAAATGATTGAATACATCGAATCTTATGAAAATATAAAGTTGATGCCGTTATAGAGTTTATGAATTGGGCTGTGTAGAAGAGTATTCTTCTTCACAGCTTTTTTGATACTTTTATTTAAGTAGTGGTGCTTCTGCGGTGGTCACACCATGATATCATCACTCGTAACACATAGATTGTGCTCCTGCGGTGGTCACAACAAGTTGTCACCATCCTCGTCGCAATTTATCTGTGACAAAAGCGTAAGCGACAGTCACAATTTATCTGTGGCAAAAACGTCAGTAACAGCCACAATTTATCTGTGGCGAAAACGTCAGTGACAGCCACAATTTATCTGTGGCAAAAACGTCAGTGACAGCCACAATTTATCTGTGGCGAAAACGTCAGTGACAGCCACAATTTATCTGTGGCGAAAACATCAGTGACAGCCACAATTTATCTGTGGCGAAAACGTCAGTGACAGCCACAATTTATCTGTGGCGAAAACGTCAGTGACAGCCACAATTTATCTGTGGCGAAAACGTTAGTGACAGCTACAATTTATCTGTGGCGAAAACGTTAGTGACAGCCACAAAGGAGAAGTCTCAAAATATCTTTTCAGACTTCTCCTTCCATACCGTATTGAGCAAAAATTTGCAATATTCGTATGAATAGGTGATGTTTTATTTCGGAATTTAAAGTAAAATAGTAAAGTAATATAATTTGATAACGGAAGTTCACAATAAGCGTGATATTTAGTTTTCTGAATTCTCATTTAATAATTGGAGGCTACACAATGTTAGACATTACAACACAATTAACAACTAATCCTAAAGAAAAACCTGCTGCAGACGAACTTGGTTTCGGAAATTACTTTACTGACCATATGTTTGTATTAGAATATACAGAAGGTATTGGCTGGCATGATGGTCGTATTATTCCATATCAACCAATTTCCCTTGACCCATCTGCAATGATTTTCCACTATGGACAATCTGTATTTGAAGGGTTAAAAGCTTATGTAACGGTAGATAATGATATTTTATTATTCCGTCCAGAACGTAATTTTGCTCGTCTTAATCATTCAAATGATCGTTTATGTATTCCAAAAATTGACGAAGAGTATGCATTAGAGGCTTTAAAACAATTAGTGAATGTGGACCGTGAATGGGTACCAAGTGCTCCAGGTACTTCTCTTTATATCCGTCCATTTATTATTGCAACAGAAGAACATTTAGGAGTACATCCTGCAAAAAATTATAAATTTATAATCATCATGTCTCCATCAGGCTCTTACTATAAAGAGGGAATTAACCCAGTAAAAATTATGGTAGAGCAACAATTTGTTCGTGCCGTAAAAGGTGGTACTGGTGAAGCGAAAACTGGTGGTAACTATGCAAGTGCACTAAAAGGTCAAGAAATTGCAGATCGTGAAGGGTACTCTCAAACATTATGGTTAGATGGTAAAGAAAACCGTTATGTTGAAGAAGTTGGTAGTATGAACATCTTCTTTAAAATTAACGGAACAGTTATTACTCCTGAATTAAACGGTAGTATTTTACCTGGTATTACTCGTGACTCAATGATCCAAGTATTAAAATCAAAAAATATTCCGGTTGAAGAACGCCGTATTTCTATTGATGAAGTTGTAGAAGCTCACAATAACGGAACTTTAGAAGAAGTTTTCGGAACAGGGACAGCAGCGGTTATTTCACCAGTTGGCGAGTTAAAATATTTAGAAGTAAAATATATCATTAACAATGGCGAAATCGGTGAAGTTTCTCAAATGTTATATGATACATTAACTGGCATTCAAACAGGAAAAATTGAAGATACTTTTGGGTGGACAATTCGTTTATAAAATAGTGGAATCGTAGCTACTAACAAAGGTAGCTGCGATTTTTTTTATAGAGGAGAATATTCAAAATTAAAAAGGCGAGCACAAAGATCTCACCTTTTTCTAAACTATTCTCTTTTATTCGATTGTTGATCTTTATCGTGGTTTGTTGCATTGTTTTTATTCTTTACTTTAGAATCAAATTCTTCTGCAATTTCTGCCGTGTTATCTTCTGGGTTATCTTGATGACTTGTAGTGTTTCTGTGTAAGTGTTTATAAGTTTCAAATGGATTATGATTTCGTTCATTCAGCGTTTTTTTATTATTTCTATTTCTACTCAAGCTGCTCACCTCCTAATGGTTAAGGTGTGCATTGATGAAAATTTTATGCTTTTCAATTTGTTCACTATAATATACCTAAAATACCATTTACAGAGGTAACTAACTCTGATACACTTAACATCAGTAATAAAAACTATATATTGTGTTCGTTTTTAATTGGTACTACTACATGTAGTTTAATAGGGAAGCCGGTGAGATTCCGGCGCTGTCCCCGCAACTGTAAAGCTGACGAAGATTCAATTACCACTGTGCATTTTGCATGGGAAGGGAATCCGCGGATGAAGCGAAGCCAGGAGACCTGCCAAGTAAAAACACTCAAAACATTTCTTCGGGGATTGAGAAATGGAGACGGTACCATTTTTACATCAATCGTTTCCATTTTATTGCTATCTCTTTTCGAAGAGGTAGCTTTTTTTATTTCCCCTTTACGAAAAGGAGAGGGATTAAATTGATGAAACTTTATACAAAAACAGTATGTCCAAAATGCTTATGGATTAAATCAGAACTCATACGAGCAGGAATAGCCTTTGAAACTATTAACATCGACCATGATGAATGCGCAAAAGAAAAGATACTTGATGCCGGTTTTCTAACCGTACCAGTAATCGAAATGGATGGTTTATTTTCTGGTAATCTCAATGACATAATGAGCAAAATCGAGCTGAGTATTTCGTGATTGTCTTTGCAAGTCGTACCGGAAATGTTCGGTATATTGCCTCAAAATTAAACGGCGATAAACAAGAAATTAAAGAAGGTTTAGTACTACAACAACCATATTTATTAATGACCTATACCGATGGATTAGGACAAATACCTGAAAAAGTTGCGAGGTTTTTAGCGAGGAATGCTCAACATTGTAAGGGTGTTGTTGTCAGTGGCAATCGAAATTTCGGTAATAATTTTGGCGTTGCAGGAGATAAAATTGCATCCCTTTACACCATTCCATTAGTTAGAAAAATTGACTTGCGCGGATATCCTGCAGACTACGAAGCTATCCAACTGTTTTATGAAATGAGGGTTTTGAATGAAATCATACTTGAAACTAAATAATGAAGTGCTGAATCAATATAGTCGAACAGGTTTATTAGAATTAGAAAAAGATCGAGAAGCAACCCGACGTTATTTTTTAGAGTACGTAAATGTGCGTTTACGTTATTTTATTGATATAGAAGAAAAGATTCGATATTTAGTAGATGAAGGATATTATGAACGTGAATTTTTGGATTTATACGATATAAATTTTATTAAAAAATTGTATAAAAAAGCCTATGAATATAACTTCCGGTTTCCTTCGTTTATGAGTGCAAGCAAGTTTTATGACGCGTATGCCATGAAAAGTAGAGATGGGGAAGAAATACTAGAAAAATATGAAGATCGTATTGTTATTATCGCTCTCTATTTAGCGCAAGGAGATAAAGAACTTGCAGAAAGAGCAGTAGAAGCAATTATGGAAGCTTACCAACCAGCCACACCAACTGCATTAAACAGTGGGAAAAAGGCAAGGGGAGAGCTTGTTAGTTGTTTTAAATTATCAATGGACGACACGATGAATAGCATCGCTGAAAATATTGGCTATTGTTTAGAACTTTCACGACTAGGTGGAGGGGTTGGGGTTAATTTAACAGATTTACGACCATTAGGCGACCCGATTAAAGGAATCATAAACCGAGCAAGTGGGGTCATACCGGTAGCAAAACTGTTGGAAAATTCCTTTAGTTACTCCAATCAACTTGGACAACGGAATGGTTCGGGGGTCGCCTATTTAAATATATTCCATGGGGATATCGAAAGCTTTATTTCATCAAAAAAACCAAATGCCGATGATAAAATTCGTCTAGCTACTTTATCCACAGGTATTATCATTCCAAATATATTTTTTGAGTTAATGAAAAGAGATAAAGATATCGTTTTATTTAGTCCTTATGATATTTATAGAGAATATGGTAAAAGAATGTCTGAAATCTCGATAACAGAAATGTATTATGAATTGCTTGATAATCCAAATATCCGGAAACTAAAGCGACTGAATGCGCGGAAGCTTTATACAGAAGTGAAAAAAGCACAGTTTGAATCTGGCTATCCCTTTGAAATTTTTGATGACAATGTGAATGATGTGCATCCACTTAAAGCTATTGGACGAGTGAAAATGTCCAACTTATGTACAGAAATTTTACAAGTTCAACACACGAGTAACATTACTGATCAAGACGAACCCAATGAGTATGGTCTCGATGTATCATGCAATCTTGGTTCCATTGATATTCATGCTGCTACGAAAGTGAATGATTTTGAAAGATTAATTGATACTTCCATGCGTTTATTAACTAACGTTTCACTCATGACAAACATAAAAAATGTACCATCCGTTGCAAAGGCAAATCAAATGATGCATTCAGTAGGACTAGGTGTCATGAATTTACATGGCCATCTCGTCTCAGAAGAAATCTTATATGGTTCTCATGAGGCAATCGAGTTTATCGATTGTTTCATGGAAGCAGTAAACTACTATTCTCTTAAAACATCAGTGCAGATTGCAAAGGAGCGTGGAGAAGTGTTTTATGGGTTTGAGAAAAGCGATTATGCAACAGGTGAATATTTTACTGCTTATATTTCAAAAGAAGATAGAGAACCGACAAATAAAATAAAAAAGGCATTAGGTCATGTGCCAATAATTTCGTCAGCAATGTGGAAAGAGTTGTCCCATCAAGTTAAAGAATTTGGATTGTTCCATAGCTACCGATTAGCAATTCCTCCGACTGGTTCAATTAGTTATATCCGTTCATGTACAGCTTCGATTGCGCCTATTACGGAACGAGTAGAAGTGCGGGATTATGCAGATAGTCGTACGATTTATCCAATGCCGTTTATGAATAACGAAAATATGGATTACTATGTGGATGCGTACAACATCGATCCGTATAAAATGATTGATTTATATGCAGCAGCGCAAAAACATATCGACCAGGGGATTTCTTTAACTTTATATGTAACCGATCAATGGACAACCGAACAACTGGCAAAAGTTTATATTTATGCATGGATGAAAGGGATTAAAACAATCTATTATGTTCGTCAGCGTTTGCAAACCATTGAAGAATGTATTGCTTGTCAAATATAGTTTCGGAGTGTGTATGAGAGTATGAAAAACAAACCAATCCAAGCAATTAATTGGAATCGACCAACTAGTGAACTTGCTCAAGTGTTTTGGGAGCAACAATGGAAGCAAATTTGGTTTCCAGAAGAAATTGCCGTTAGTAAAGATGTAAAGCAATGGCAAGATTTTGAACATCAAGACACATATAAAAAGGTGTTAGCGGGTTTAACATTGCTGGATACCGTTCAAACGAATGTAGGGATGAATGAAATAGCAAAGTATACGCAAGACCTGCAAGAAAAAGCAGTTTTAACAGCATTCGGTGCATTTGAAGCCATTCACGCAAAATCCTATTCTTATATTTTTACAACATTATGCAAAAATGATGAAATTGATGAGCTTTTTGAATGGGTGAAGAAGAATGAATTTTTACAATACAAGGCTGAACGTATTAATGAAGTGTATTCTTCCATTCAAGAAGGGGATTCAGAATCTCTTTGGAAAGCGATGTTTTCGTCTGTTATGCTCGAATCGTTCCTATTTTATTCCGGATTTTTCTATCCGCTCTACTTAGGTGGACAAGGATTTTTACGGAATAGTGCAGAAGTTATTTCACTCATTTTAAGAGACGAATCCATTCATGGGGTAGCAGTGGGATATTTCGCGCAAAATTTGTTTCAGCAGTTTTCTTCTGAAGTACAAGATACGTTAAGAGTATGGGGGTATGAACTACTCTTAGAACTTTATCAAAATGAACTAAATTATACGAATGACGTCTATGCAGAGACAGGATTATGTCCTGAGGTAAAGGCTTATATTCGATATAATGCAAACAAAGCCTTAATGAATTTGGGGTTAGATACGATGTTCCCAGAAGAAGAAGTGAATCAAATTGTGATGAATGGGATACGAAATGAAGGGACTACGTATGATTTCTTTTCACAAAAGGGGTCTACTTATGCAAAAGCAAAAGTAGCTCCAATAACGGATGATACGTTTCGATTTGATTTTTAGAAGATAGGAAGGGGGCTGTGTTAAAAGTAAAATGACTTTTAACACAGTCTTTCTTTGTAATAAATATCTAATATAGAATTGTTCTTCTGCGGTTGTCGCATCAAAATGCTACCGTCTCAAAAGTAATTTTCAGACGGCTCCTATTGCTGCTAAGCCTTTCTAAATTAATGGATTAGATGTTAATGTAGTAAATATACGTGTTGTAGGAGTGTGGTTATGTTCAATTTTATAGATGATTTGGTAGGTGCTATATTAGATTTTCTAAAACCTATAATATATTTTTTCGTTGGGCTGATGTTAGTGGGGATTCCTTTGATAGCCATTGCTAAACTTTTTGAATGGTGGTTTTCATAACAAAACGCCCTTTAAAAAAAGGCGCTTTTATAAAACTTATTTCTTAGAATTTTGTTTTACAAATTCATCTACTTGCGCCTTTAAATCTTCTACCATTTCTTTAAGAGCTTGTTTATCTTCTTCAGATAATTTATTTTTTGCTTGTTCTATGTTAACACCATTTTTTCGTAGGATATTTGTTACTAAAAGGTCTACTACTTTATTAGGAATTCCCTTTGGAGAATTTTCATTACTCACATATTTCACCCCTTTTAAAACTTCTTTAACCATCAGAATATGCACGAGTCTTTCCATGAGATACAAATAGTTAAAATAAATTCCCACGCAAAGTATACGTTTGCGTGGGGAGAACAGGACTAAAGGAGATTTTAAATAAATTTATTTATAATCCTGATATTATAAGACATCTAGTTGACCAATTAAAGCAACTAGAATTTGAATCATTGCTTGTAGGTTTACTGCGATGTCAGTATCAGTTGTTGTTACTTGAATTTCTTTGGAGTTTTCGATGATTGTTCTTTGTGAATTGTGTTGTCTTGTTCTCATGAATTGTTTCAAATCATGTGCTACTTTTTTACCTTGATTAGTGTCACCAAGTGTAATATTAATTACTGCTGCTAGGGCTGCTTGAATTCCAAGTTGTAAAGATAAAGCAACTTGCGTATCTGTTGTTTGGACATTAACATACTCGGAGTCTCTTACAATAATCCATTCATGAGAGTGTTGTATTGTTTTCGCTTTTTCAGTAGCATCTTGTAAAGCGTCGGCATCATTGTTCAGGTCATTTTTTCCATCCCAATAATCTAAAGCTCTCCATTCGTTTGCCATTTTTTTCACCTCACTTTTTTAAAATTAAGCAATGTCTAATTTCACTACTAATGCGACTAAAGCTTGTAGTAATGCTTGAATATGTGCAGAGATATCTGTGTCAGTTGTTGTAATGTTTACATCTTTTGAATTTCTCACTAAGATTTTTTGTTTATTTAATTGCTCACTTTCAAAATGTTGTAATAGGTCCTGAGTGATTTCATTTCCACGTTCAGAATCAGCAACTGTAATACTAATAATTAAAGCAATTGCTAATTGTAATGCCGCTTGAAGAGAAATAGATGCTTGAGTATCTGTTGATTGAACAGTTACGTTAATAGAGTCTTTAATCCAAATTACTTCGTTGGACTCTTGATCAATTAATGACAGCATATCTGCATCCTGAAGGAGATCAGCGTCATGATCGTATCGATTACTCATGTATCTTCCCTCCCCTTTAGGTGAATGGTAGTAATTACATTTCTTACAGTTCTTTTTTGAATCATCATTTTTACAGTGACAGAATCTACATTCCCAATTTGCCATTTAGAAACCTCCTTTCAACATGATTGATAAGTAAGTTGAAAATCCATCAACTTCTGACTATAGGATATGAACAGGTGAAAAATTGATATAGTTGTTTGTCTATTTTTAAAAATAAATCTTAGATAGTTAATAGTGATTTGCCTATTTTGAAGTAAGAAATGGGAGATTGACCTAGTTAAAAAATAGGAAAGTACCTAGTGAAATGAAAAAAATATTTTACATCATATTGAAAATGGTTCAATCATTACATACTAGGAGATAGAAGGGAGTATGAGGTAATGAAGATTGAGGTAGGCAAAGGCATTGATTTTATTGGAGATATCCATGCTTGTTATGATGAATTTATTGAATTACTAGATAAATTAGGATATCAACTTAATAACGGTTTATATATCCATCCAGATGGACGTAAGATTGTGTCTCTTGGAGATGTTATGAGCCGTGGCCCACAATCTATCAAATGTATGGAATTTTTTTTAAACCATGTAAATGCGGGGCTTGCTTATATGATAGACAGTAACCATGGATGGAAAATTGCAAGATGGTTAATGGGAAGAAAGGTCAAACTTAGCCATGGTGATGAAAATGTGGAAGAAGAGTTTCAAGAATTTGAAAAATTAGAGGGTAAAAAAGAAACGGAGAAATTAAAAGAAGAGATAAAAGAGTTATTATTAAACGCACCTTCCCATTATATTTTTACGGTAGATGGTGAAGCGCGAGTTGTTTGTACACATGCTGGTATTCGTGACGATTTTATAGGCAAAGAAAATGATAGAATTAAAAACTTTTGCCGTTATGGGGATGTTGCAGGGATGGATGAAAAGGGAAAACCGATACGAAAAGAATGGTATAAAGAACATAAAGGGGACTTACTGATTATATGGGGACACGATCCAAAACGAGAGCCATTAATTGTGAACAATACAATTAATATAGATCAAGGTGTAGTATTTGGTGGTAAGTTAACATGTTATCGATATCCTGAGGAGGAATTTGTTTTTGTAAAAGCAGCCAAGAATTATTCTGGTAGGATTGGAGAAGACAATCCAATTAATCGATAAAAATGGTTGGGACACGCTTAGCTATAAAGGTTGTCCCCAACTATTTTTATTTTTTCTTTTATATAATTTCCAATAACACAATCGTAAGGTAATATAGCAGCATCATTTTGTTTAAAATCATTTCTCATTAGCAGATGGTGAAACATAACTAAAGAAATCTCGATAAGCCTTTCGTTTTAATAGTTGTTCTCCAGTTGGGAGGTTACCTTTAGAATTTTTACCCAATCGTATGTCCTTTCTACCACAATTTGTGCATATTCCAGCCCCCATAAAACAGCTGTTGGAGTTATTAAGTTGTGGTTTTTACGTAATAATGTTTCAACCTCAGCTGTTACAACACCAGAGTAGCTAATTCAATTAAAATGGTTTCATCTTTTTCTCTTCATAGTTTCAATTCATTTAGAAATGAATTAAGTTTTTAGATAAAAAATGTAACCTTTTTCCTGTCTGAAGAGTCTAATTAATAGAAAGTAATAAATAAATGCTTTGGGTTGTATAATATTTCCAAACTTATACGATATAAAGGGTAGTACAGAATAACGTGTTTTGAGGTGTTATATAGAAATGGATCGAGAGTTGATTGCTCAAATTGCGTCTGACAATCTAAAATTAGTGCGAACAGAATATCAATTCACTCAAGAAAAGATGGCAGAGATTCTTGGGATTTCAAAGAAAACGCTTATTCAGATTGAAAAGGGGAAATGTCTTGCTAATTGGACAACGACGATTGCAATTTGTGCTCTTTTCCAAGATAGTAAAACGTTAAAGAAACAGTTAGGTGATGACCCATTAGAACTAGTAGAATTAACAATACATGATGTGATCATTCGACCTACAGAAAAAACCTTTGGAGGCGTTATTTGGTGGAAAAATCTTTATAAATATCGTGGTTTTAAATTACAGCAAAATTTACTAAGTAAACATTATCGTATTTTAGATGACGAAAATTATCGGTTACTAAGCACCTTTGATCAAAAAGTTGCTAAGGAAAAATGGGAAGATATTATCAAAAAAATATAAATACATAACTTTATTTTATTTGGAGTGAGATGAGTGCTAAATAGAATGCCGAATGAACAAATACAATGGTTGGTTTCCGAGATTCAATCTTTTTATTTAAAAGAGAGACAAGAGAAGATATCAGAGATAGAAGCGCAACGATTACTTGATTTTATTAAAGATACGATTTCCCCAATTTTATACAATGCCATTTTGTACGATGTGTTTCGTATCATTGAAAATCAATGTGATCACTTAGAAAAAGAAATATTACAATTAGAACAACCTAGCACGTTGAAAAAACTAAAATTTAATTAAAATAAATGAAAGTGCGCTCTTTATTCGGGCGCACTTTTGTTTTCCTTTAAAAAGAGTGAAGCTAGGCAACCTAGCAGTAAAATGCCGCTAAATGTTGAAAAAGAAACAAATGCATTGCTAACTTGCATTAATTTTGTCGCTAACATTGGTCCAATACTTGCACCTATAAACAAAATAAACGCGTTAAAAAGTAATGCTGTACCTCTTTGATTGGCAGCACGTTGACTTATGAGTGTAATATTAATCGGTACAACGAGTGAGATACTTGCCACGAATAATAGACTAAAAACAATGGTTAATAAGTTTGGGGTAATGGCCATTAAAAATAATGCGACTGAAGCAATACCTAAACAAGTACGAAATGATTGGATTTCCCCAAACTTATCCGAAATTTTCCCTGCAAGAATGCACATAACCGTTCCTATTAAACCAACAGCGCGGGCTAAGAATACCTGTTGTTCCGTAAAGTAGAAGGGAGGTGCAAGAAGAAAGGCTTCTAAAATGGTATACATTCCGATTAAAGAAAATAATAATATAAAGGAAAATGAAAATGATATTGATAGTTGTTTGTTGAATAATAAATTCTTTATGTTAAGAAAGTTTAAAAAAATAGAATTTTTATGTTTATTAGCAGAGTCTTTGGGTAAAAGAGTGATTGTAAGGATACTAGTTATCAAATATAGTATTGCTAGGATAATATAGATCCAATTTAACCCCAAGTATTTTTGTATGAGTGTTGCAAATAGCTGTGCAAGGACACTGGAAATGAGAAATCCTGAAGTCATAAAACCAAATGCACTTTTTCGCTTTTCAAGAGGGTAGACATCCCCAATATAGGCGAGGGAAATGGGTACAAATGCTGCTGCACCAATACCTTGAAGGATACGAAAGATAAGTAGTAATGTGTAGTTATTGATAAATGCACAAATAAATGTGGCGATGGTTAGTATAAAAATTCCAAATATTAAAAAAATCTTTCTGCCATACCGATCGGATAATGGGCCATAAATCAAACAGCATAATGCGTAAGTTAAAGAAAAAATACTGCCAATCCAAATGGCCTTTGTTTCATTAACATGAAACGTGTTCATCAATATGTCGGTCAATGGAATTGTAAAATACATACTCATTAAAATTATTAATCCTGCCCAAGAGAGGATTATCGTCATAATCGTAAATTGCAATTTTTCATTACTGAAAATCACTCAATAGACGCTCCTTTTGTCATCTTTGTACCTAACATTTTATTATGCTAGAGAATATTTATGACTGATAATTTGCGATGAGGATGGTAATCAGTCACCGCAGGAGAAATATTACATAAAAAAGAAAAGGGTGTCCAAAAAGAATTAACTTTTTGAACACCAGTATAAATAAATACAAAAAAATATATATAAACAATTGCTAAAATTGTTACGCTGCTTTATGAGAATATAAATTAAGTAAAGCATCGAGTTCTTGACTACATGTTACTGTTTTAGGGTGAGTAAAACCGAAATGATGTGCTTTTTTGTACATATCTTTTCTTTTCATTTCAATTAGTAGTCTTAATACTTGTTTGTAAAATTTACTTTTCATTTTAAAAATTCTCCCCCAAGATTTTGTATAATAGTAAATTTTCTGCTATGACTTATGTTATTGTACTTCATTACAAGTGAAAAAAATGTCGGTTTATGACTCAAATCAAGAAGTTCGTAATTTTGTCACATTTAACATATTTTAAAGACCAAAATTAATTTCAATAAAAAATCTGTGCTAAAAGTGGTTGAGAAACCCAGTATTTATCTAGTGTCTCGAGGTTTGATAAATAATCAAGTCTTGTTTTTTTTTATGACAAAGGTAAGGGAAAACTTGTATAAATCGCCAAACACCTTTCGACAATGCATCGAAAGGTGTTGAAATCTGAAAATTTAGATAATATAATATGTCAATTTTGAAAAGGTCAATTTTATAACATTTGTCTTAAAAAAACTATCTCGATATATCTTTTTTTGTGAGGGATTTATAATTTCCTAGAACGAGGGAAGTAATTTTAATTTATTTTGAAATTGAAAAATAGTGAACAAATTTCTCTAAAATGTCACTTAAATTCTAACAATACGAAAGAAATGGTTCGATTTGCAATTAGATTATTAGTATTGCTTTTATTAACCTTTCATTATGGCTCAATAAAAATATTATATTTTTTTGAAAATGTATTCGATCAATCATAAAATCTATTCTTTTTTGGAATATCTTAATATTTAATAACCTTAATTTGTTAGTTTGATTTAAAATAAGAGGTAGGATATTAAATAATTTATTAGAGAAAGAAGGATTTTATGAACCATCTAAATAATACAATGAAGCGGGTTGCATTGTATGTCATTGGTTTATTTTTATTAGCAATTGGTGTGTCATTTTCAATCCAAGCATCCCTAGGTGTTTCACCGGTGTCATCTTTACCATATGCGTTGGCACTCGTTTCAGGATTGTCAGTAGGGGTTATGACTGTCGTATCAAATATATTATTTATCGTTTTACAAGTATTTTTAACGAAACGATTCGATTTACGAGATTTTAGTTTACAATTGCTTATCTCTTTTTTGTTTGGCTTTTACATGGATTTTTCTTTATTTTTAGTACGTCTCTTACCAACACCAGAAACAATCATCATGCGGAGTATCTTTTTAATTATTAGCTTATTCATTGTGGCATTTGCATTACTTGCTTATTTTAATGTGAAATTACCATTAATGCCTTATGATTCCCTAACTTATGCAATTAGCAATCGATTTCAAATGCATTTTCCGAAAGCAAAAATTACAAGTGATTTAATTAATGTTGGTATATCACTAATCGTTTGTTTAATTTGTATACAATCATTTGGTTCCGTAGGTATTGGCACACTAATTTCTGCTTATTTTATAGGGAAGATTTTAGGCATGTTGATGAAAAAGTTCCAAGAACCACTTCTCAATTGGTTGAATAGCGGCGAACAAGAAGAAAGCACCACGGAATTGTAGTTTTTAAAAATAGTGATTTAGCTTTTTGGAGGGATGTCGTATGAAAAGTTGGACAAAGGAAATTGAAATCAATGCACCTATTGAAAAGGTTTGGAAGCTATTTAATGGATCGTTGGAGGATATGCAAAAAATCATGCCCCAAGTTGTTAGACATGAACCGGTTCATGTAACAGAAGAAAAGATCGGTACAATTTATCGTCAAGCATATCGTGAAGGCAAGCGAATTCAAGAGTATGATGTTGAGACGTTAGAATATCTTGAAACGGCTAACGAAAAAAGGGTGAAAATAGGTTTTAATCTTGCCAACATGTTTGACATTACTGCTCTTTATGAATTAAAGAAAATTGACAAAATACCACAACCCACTTTGTCTACACTACAACGAACAAGCCTTTAAAACCTATATTAAAACTTTTGCTAAAATTTGCTTCTAATAAAGTTGTTGTGCAGTTTGTCGAAAGGGTAAAAAAAGTAGCAGAATCGGAATAACCATTATTAACGCGGCTTATAAACTTAGCCGCGATTTTTTATTGGTTGGATTCAAGTAATTTATTCATCTCGTCCATTTCAGTAGAGAGTATTTCGATCATTGTAATTAACTTTAATCGAAATCGTTCAAAGGATTTTTCATCCTCTTCTGAGGGTGCATTAGATAGTAATTGAAGTGTCTCTTTTAATGATTCAATTTGATTAAGAATATTCTTTTTTAATGCTAACGCTTGATTATATTTAATTTCGTATAATAATACATCATCTTCAATTTGTTCAAGATCACTCTGCAAAATGCCATTTTCATCCCTACCATCACCGTTAAAATACCAGTCTGAAAAGGTAAAAGCATATAGTTCGTCAACAGCTTGATTTAAATGATCAAAACAATCATTTGAGATGGGGAAAAACTCATCATTTAAAAATTGTTGAAATGCTAGAAACTCCTGTTCTTCATGATTCTTTGACGAAAAATCCCCAAAGAAAAAGATGACTAGGATTCCCACAATAACAACGCCAATCAATATACCATTCTTCATTTAGTTGGCTCCTTACTAATTATTAATAAAATGATGCGTACCTTTCGATTTTTCATACAATCAATTCACCAATGTACCTATTAATATAATTCGTAATTATATGTTTTACGATTTTGGACAATCTAATAGGTACAAAAAGCGAGGTGACATCATTGATTATTGAAAGGTCGTCAAATTGGCGGGAAGATTTTATTGAACGTGTGAACAATGATGGTCCGTGGGATAGTTGGACTCTATATAAAATGAGTTATGAAGTAGAAAAAATGAATTTAATTCCTGAATTTACAGGATTGCAGGCGCCAAAATTTCTAACAAATCTTCAATTGTTACCACACCAAATTGAAGCTGCACAAACAGTCATCGAGAAAATGAATGGGAAAGCTATTTTAGCCGATGAGGTTGGTTTAGGGAAAACAATTGAAGCTGGATTAATCATGAAAGAATATATGATACGAGGTCTTGTGAAAAAGGCACTGATTTTAGTTCCTGCTTCCCTTCAAAATCAATGGGTGACAGAACTAAATGTACGCTTTTTTATCCCAGCAATTAGTTATCGTAGAAATACACCAATCGAACAATATGATGTCGTTGTCATGAGTATGGATACAGCTAAAAAAAGTCCACACCGTGAAAAAATCTATGAACAAGATTATGACATGATTATTATTGATGAGGCACATAAATTAAAAAATCATAAAACCCAAATCTATGAATTTGTGCAAAGTATAAAAAAGAAGTTTTGTTTATTATTAACAGCTACACCAATTCAAAACGATGTGTTTGAAATTTTCTATCTTGTTTCTTTATTAAAACCAGGTCATTTAGGTAATTATGAAACATTCCAAGAATCCTTCGCAGCAACAAAACGCAGTATTGAAGGAGAAAAATATTTAAAAGAACTGGTTAATCAAGTAATGGTCAGAAATCGCCGATCAGATACTGGAATTGAATGGACAACCCGAAAAGTTCAAACTATCCCAATCCAATTTACAAATGAAGAACGAGAAGTTTATGACATGCTTTGTGAACTAAAATCTGTTTCTTCCGTATTCGCTAGCTCTTTTACAATGGTTACACTTTTAAAAGAAATGTGTAGTAGTAAAGAGGCGACATTCTTAACGTTAAACAAAATGCTTCAAAAAATTAATGCGAAAGAAGAAATCGATTACATTGAACAAATCATTGAAAAATTAATGAAACTAGAAATTAACGCCAAAGCTGAGAAAGTATTAGAAATTATAGAAAAAGCAAACGATAAAGTTATTATTTTTACAGAATATCGTGCAACACAAAGTTATTTACAATGGTATTTGCATACGAAGGGAATCTCCAGTGTGCTGTTTAACGGGAAGTATAGCAAGAGTAAACGGGATTGGATGAAGCAATTATTTAGAGAACAAGCCCAAGTTTTAATCGCAACGGAATCAGGTGGTGAAGGGATAAACCTACAATTTTGTCATCATGTTATAAACTATGATTTACCTTGGAATCCGATGAAACTAGAACAACGAATTGGACGTGTTCATCGTCTAGGACAAGAAGAAGATGTTCATATATACAATCTCGCCATTGAAAACACAATTGAACAAAAAATCCTTGATTTATTAAATGATAAAATTGATGTTTTCGAAAAAGTTGTTGGCGATTTAGATGATATTTTAGAGAAAAAAGCATAATGGTCAACTCACTAAATAAGCAAGAAAGGAGGAAATTTTATGTATGCAACTGAAATTCACGACTATTTAAAAACATTTTTTAAAGAAACCAATTGTGAAATTGTTTCAGATGAAGGATTTCAATTAACCGTCCAATTAACAATTGATATGGACAAACGAATTATGAATCGTCCATTTTATTGGAAGTATATTGAAGCAACAAATAGTGAACCGAATCCTGCACGTCTGACGTTAATCACGGACCGAACCCAGATACAAAATCAGTTTATGGGGGAAATTATTCATTATGGTTCAGGGCGATTAAATCAAATCTTTAAAGCAACCAAAGATCTAGGGTCCTTTGTTTTAATGTATGAGCAAGTCGATAATACACAAAATCAAACAACGTTAACCCCATATTTTTGTATGAATTATAAAGTATCTTATTACTGTGACCAAACAAAAGAAACGATTCATTCCTTAGGTATTAACTTAATCAATGGAGTTATCGAAGACAATTTTCATGAGTCGATTTGCGATATGAATTTAACAAATGAAATGCCAGAAAAAGCATTCTGTCTGCAATACATCATTAAGCCAAGTAGAGCATTGGAACGTTTAGATTTGATGATACAGAACCTCATCACACAAGATGATCACTCTTGGGCAGAGGAAGCGAAAAATAGGTTTGAGAAGGAGTTAGAAGTACTAAATTATTTTTATCAAGATAGAGAGGAAAAACCAGAAATATATGAAATCGAGAAAAAAGGCTTAGAAGAAAGATTTAACCCTAGAATTAAAGTGGAAATTATTAATGGTGGTATTTTTTATTTGAAATAGAACTAGCAGGAGGAGTCTCACTTTTAGAGATTCCTCCATTTTTATTTTTAAAAACGTGAATAGAAAGGAGCGTAAATTGGCTAATTTGATAGTAAAGAGCAATTAAAGGAGAAAGGATTATGAAAAAGAACTATGTTATTGCATACGTAACATTTGCAATCGTTTTAGCACTAGTAGCCTATTATACAATGGATACAACAGAACAAGCACCAGTCGAAAGTGAAGAGCAACTCACAGTAAATTGGTCTTATGATGGTGAAACTGGACCTCAACAATGGATGAATGTGAGTGCTGATTACGCAGCTTGCGGTAGGGGTGAGTTGCAATCACCAATTAATATCGAAGTTTCAAATACTGCCAAGGAAGAACTTGATGAAGAAGTAAAATTGAATTATGAAAAGGCATTGTTTGAAATCGAGAACAATGGTCATACAATTGAAGCAAACTCAACAACACCAGATAATTCATTAATGATCAATGATGAAGAATATAAGTTAACGGGCATTCATTTCCATTCCCCAAGTGAACATCAAATCAATGGGCAGTATTTTGATATGGAAGCACATTTATTCCATGAAACAAAAGATGGGAAAATGGCCATTATTGGATTATTTATTGAAAGTGGAGAAGAGAATAAAGAGCTAGCAGAGATGTGGGCGAATATGCCAAAAGATGGGGCAGAAGCAGTGAAAGTTTTAAAGAACCCGATTAATTTAGATCAGCTGTTACCAGAAGAGAAAAATGTGTATCAATATGTTGGTTCGTTAACTTCGCCGCCTTGTACTGAAGGGGTGAATTGGTTCGTATTAGAGCAACCGATTGAAATGTCAAATGAGCAAATTAATCAATTTAGCTCGATTTTCTTACAAAATAACCGTCCGATTCAACAGTTAAATAATCGTGATGTTTATAAGATTGAGTTGGATTAATAAATTTTAATAAATAGCTAAATGAAAACAGGTACTCATGGAATCTTATGAGTACCTGTTTTTTTCTCGAGTCGCTGTTCTCCGTTCTAGCCGACGCTTTTCGCGGGCAAGTGGACGTCTGAAAACTTTTTTGAGACGTCCACTTTGCTCCTATTGCTTACGCACTTGTCGTAAACAAATTTGCTGTTCCCGCAGAGTTGTCCTTCATTCCAATCAATTTTCAAAGGAATTTCTGTTTCTAATGCATCCGTAAGATTAAAAAAATCTACTTATTTTCTAACCACTTCTTATTGTTGTCATATTATTCAAAACCTTCTTGATTAAAAACTTCTATGTCAATGAGTTGAGCACCGGCTTTGTTTAGGAGGGTTTCGATTTCTTTAACTGTTTCTGATGTTGCGCCTTTTGCTAATGTTACGATAATTCTTCGTAAGTAGTATTTATCATCATCCATGGAGAAAACACTATGAATTCCTGATTTTTTCTTTATGCTCTTAAGGATCTTAGCTAATATGCCTTCAGTATCAGGTAGTGCAATGGTTAAGGCACAGCTGCCAGTTTTATATCCCCATGCTTCTTCAAGTAATTCAAATACTTTCGAGTGCGTTAAAATACCGGTAAAATTCTTATTATCATCAATGACAGCAAGATAAGGCAATCTTTTAATGGTAAAGAAAATTTCGAAGAAGGAGCTTTCTTCATGAATTGTGCCATCTTGATCAACGGCTAATTCAGAAATCGGAACATTTTCATTTCCATGCTCCAGTTTATGTTCTAAAATATCCACTTTATAGGCATTGCCAATAAATTTGTTCCCTTGTTCATCTAAAATGGGAATACATCTATAGCCAGATTCATTCAATAAATTTAAAACTTCAGTACTCGAATCGTTTTCCTTACACCAAATAACCTCGTTTTTCTTTACGTATCGTTGTTTAACAATCACAATTTTTCTTCCCTTCCATTTGAGAAAATCTAGGCAAACGGATTTTGCGCATAGAATTTCAAACTATTTTTAGAATATGAAACCATGTAGAGAGATATTCATCATGAAATGTATAAATGCCAACAAACCGCAAAAAATATGAGCACACAAAATGTTAAGTTGTGTACTTTACCAAAAAATATTATTTGGAGGTTATTACATGGGAATTATTTACCGGCTTGCATTAGTATTAGCCATTATTGGTGCAATAAATTGGGGACTTATTGGTTTATTTCAGTTTGACCTAGTGGCTACGTTATTCGGAGGACAAGATACTTTCCTATCCAGAACGGTTTATACACTTGTTGGAATCAGTGGTCTTTTATGTATTCCATTATTATTTAGAGCATTTGAAGAAGATGAAGTTGATACAGTTACAAACGATACACGCAATAGTAATGCCTATACTAATATGAATTATCAAACAGAATTTGGTGAAGAAACTGAATTTACTGAAGAAGATAGAAAACGTGCCCGTGAATTATATACGGATGATAAATAATGAGAAATCGATGGTGAAAACATTTGTCACCATCGATTTTTTGTGTAAAAGAAAAGGAGTTGTCTGAAAAGTCATTTTGAGACAACTCCTTTGCGACGAGGATAGTGGGAATTTATTTCGACTACCGCAGGAGCAATAATTCATAAGAGATATTTACCAAGAAAGAATAGAGGTGTCCAAAAAATTATTACTTTTTGGACACCTCCAATATATTTATTCCGTTAACTTTTCATATTTTTTTGGGAAAGGTACTCCAATTTTTTCGAACTCTGCTTTCGCTTCATTTACGCGTTCTTTTATTTTAGCTTTTGTTTCTTCATCAAGCTTATCAAATTTTTCACGCATAGGGTCTTTTGGTAAATCTACTCCGAATTCCGCTAGCTTCTCTTTTGCTTGTTCTTCGGTAATAGTTCCATCTTTCTTTTGTTTGAAGATGTCTTTCACTTGTTTCTTTTGTTCTTCATTTAAATTTTCAAAGGCTTTACAGTGTTCTTTATCTTTCTTTGTATCAATTCCCAGTTCAGAAAGTTGTTTATCTGCTTCTTCTTTAGATATTTTACCTTCTTCGGCTTGTTTGAAGATGTCCTTTGCTTTCATCTTCGTTTCCTCATCAAGATTATCAAGGAAATCATGATGATGTTGTGGTGGTTTTAATCCCCATTTTTCTAAATCAGTTTTTAAAGATTCTAATATTGTGTCTACTTGTTGCTTTTTCTCCTTATCAAGCTTGTCATAATTATCATGGAAGCTATGGTCATGAGCCAAAATTGGAGTCGCTTGTGCTCCAAAAATGCCAAAAGCTAAAATTGGTGTTAAAAAGTACACCCAATATTTATTTTTTCCCTTCATAGTATTACTCCTTTCATTTCTTTTCGAATATATTCTTCCCGATTTTTTAAATTCCATTAGTCTATTTAAAATAGATGTTTGCATAAAGTGTTTACTATACCCTTTTATAAATTGGAATAACTTTTCCTATTTCAGGTAAAAATGCGATTGTATCCAAAATTTAGAAAATGAGTGGTGGTTAAATGGGATATCTTTTAATTGTGATTTTAATTATGGCAATACTAAGTTTAATATTGAATTTTATAGGAAAAAAAATCTCTTATAGTTATATACTATATACGCCTCCCATTTCGTTAAGTGTTGGAATATGCCTTTATTTAGTGAAACTATTTAATATCGATTATCCAGTAGAAGGTTTTTCCATTATTTTTGATTTACTTGTATTAACTGCACTTATTACGGTATGGATTTTTGCTATTATTGAAACAATTATTATTGATGTAATTGAACAAGGACCTGAAATTAAAGATGACTTCACTTATTTAGGGAAAAAACTAGTAACGTTATGTAAATTGGCTGTTGAAAGAATAAAGAGTAAGCGTACAAAACTAGAACCATTCGAGCTAATGGAAGAAGAGTCAGTTGAAAATGTAGAGAAAAGGGAAAAGGTGACACAGAAGTGAAAACAGCGGTATTTTTAGATCGAGATGGAGTCATAAATGAAGTACTATCTGCACGCGTAAAATTTGTGAATAAAAAAAGTGATTTATATTTCTTACCTGGCGTTCCAGAGGCAATTAAGAAGTTAAATGCTTCGTTTGATTATATTTTCGTTGTGACTAATCAAGGTGGAGTTGGGCTTGGGTTTATGAAGGAAGCTCAGCTTGTAAAGATTCATGAGCACATGGTGAGCGAGCTGAAAAAACACGGGGCCATTATACATGATGTCGCTTATTGTGCCCATAAACCAAAAGCTGGCTGTGAATGTCGAAAGCCTGGAAGTAAGATGATTGAGGATCTTGCTAAAAAGTATGAGGTAGAGCTTTCAAAATCTTATATGGTAGGGGATACAGATACAGATATTATGGCTGGGAAAAAAGCAGGGACTAAATGTGTTTACCTAGGTGATCACGATGAACTGGCAGATGCCGTTTGCACAGATCTATTACGAGCTGCAGATTGGATTATTGAGGATTTAAAGAAGAACACCATTGAAAAATGAAGCTTCATTTTCAATGGTGTTTTTATGTTTAACGTCTTTTCTTTTTATCGAGAGCAGATAGCACTGGTGCTTGTTTCTTCTTAACTTCCAACTCAACAGCGACATGGTATCTGTATCCATCTACATCGGTAACTGATAATACTGTCCCTTTTCGTCCTTTAATTTTAATTGCTGCTCCTTCTAATGGTACTTCATTAAGTAATTGACTTAATATCAGGTTATTTTTTTCATAAAAGTGAACAGCATACATAATTCATCGCTCCTCCTCAAGGATAATCACGGACAGTGCCGAAAACAAATAAGTTCAACTAGTCAATCCGTGGCGGTGAAGGGTACCGACTGATTGAAGTTTCACTTTATTCATTTTATGTCGAGGGAGGAGATATAGAATAAGTTGGAACGACCTTAAAAAATTTCAACTTCTTTATAATATTTATTTAATGTCATGAGTGCACTACCCATTCTTTCATCTTGCGGCATGATAACACGATTGACACCATATTCTTTTAAAACTTTTCCTGTTACTTTACCAACTGATAATGCAATAACATTCGTTTCAAATGCCTCGAGCAATTCTTTATTTTTGTGTTGAGCAACTGCATATTTGAATAGATATTTTACTTGAGGTGTACTTGTGAAACTAACAGCATCCAGTTCGTTGGAAAGTATCTCGTTTAATAATTTTTCTAACACTTCTGTTTGTGGCGGGATATGTTCGTACGGTAATATTTCTTGCACCGTATTATTTCTTTCAATTAACCAATCAATTAATTCTGAATGAGGTTCACCATATAGTTGAACAGCTATCGATTGGTTTGATAGTTGTTGTGCTTCTAGTTGTCGAATGAGTCCAACAATACTTCCATCATCATCCCGAACAATAGGATTTAATCCTCTTTTTTTCAATGCATTGGCCGTTTTATACCCACGAATGGCAATTTTTAAATTTTGTAATGCAGCGAGTAAGGAGTCCTCTTTTCCTGCGTCTTTTGCAATCTCAAATAATTTTTCAAAACCAATACCTGTTGTAAAGATTGCCCATTGGAATTTGCCATTAATAATTTTATCAATTTCTGGTTCGATTACTGCTGCATCAAAAAAGATTGTCCCTTGAGCAGGGCGGTGTACTGCAGAACCACCAAGTTGTACGATGATTGCTGATTGTTCTTCAATTTTTCTAGTGCCAAGTAATGCGATTCGTTTATTCTCTAATCCAGCCATAAAAGTCCTCCTTAACATTCTATTATTGATATATTAGCAAATAATAAATTGAAAAGGGGGATTTTTTTCAGAAAATAAAGTAAATTCATTGGATTTGAATGAATTGTGAACATGAAAATAAAACGGAAATGAGACAAAACAAAAAACTCAATATTTTTCACTTAAGAAAAATGTTGAGTTTTTCATGTACGTTCCATTGCGTGCCCAGAATCTATGTTTATTTACTATTCTTTTCGAAAAATCACTTATGTGTCAGCATTAAAAAGATTTATATAACTAGATCTACTTCCTTTGAAACCCATAGTTCTTGCAGAATGATACGAATTGTATGCATATGAGAGTTTGCATTATCTAATATGTCCATATAATCGTCCATTTTTTTATGCTTATTGATAAATTTTGATAGTTTTAATTTGTTGTGTGTATACCTAGCCAATTCCGCAACTTGAGGTGATTGAAGACATTGCTTTAAAAAGTTTAATTTAAATAACTCCAATTCTTTCCGATACTCATCTTCCTTCATTGTAATATTTACTAGTTTTAGCTGCATGATTCGATTTTGAACTTGATTTGTTAAATCACGAATATATTCAATAGTCAGCTTTTGATTCTCAGATAACTTATATACGACAGGAGCGGCGGGATAGTCAATTTCTTCAAAAGCCATTTTCAGGAATGTTTCATAGGCCTTCTTATAATCCATAGAATCACCTCTTGTATTATAGTTAATAGATTATATGCAAGAAATTTATGATAATTCGATATTAGTCATATAATCATACAACTGTATAATGAGGAAATTAATTCCAATGTTAAAGATAGAAAGTGCATTGTTAAGCATGAGAATGTTTCAAGATTCCTAATATTATTGATAATTTTTTTGAGATTTTAGGGGCTTTTTTATGAGAACAGAGATATATAAATCATATACAACAAATGTTTTCGAATATATTAATTGAGGGGTGATAGAAAATTATGGTAAAAATCGGATTTGATGCAGGACACGGTATTAATACCCCAGGAAAACGCACACCAGATGGAGAAAGGGAATGGTCATTTAATAATCAAGTGGTCATTGCATTCCAAAAAGAACTTTCTCAATATGGTGGGGTGGAGTTACGTCGATTTGATGATCCAACTGGCCAGAGGGATGTGCCATTATTAGAACGAACAAATGGCGCAAATCGATGGGGAGCAGACTATTATATCTCTTTTCATCACAATGCTCTGGCAGGACAATGGGGTAACCATACAGGTGTGGAGACATTTGTTTATACTAGTCCAAAACCAGGAAGTTTGGCATTAGCAAATGCAATCCATCCTGCAGTAGTACTCGCATACGGTTTGCGCGATAGGGGAATTAAAAGGGCCAATTTACACATTGTTCGGGAAACAACAATGCCGGCCATTTTAATTGAAGGCGGATTTATGGACAGCACAATTGACATAAAAAAGTTAAGGGATAACCAAGTATTAGCAAATGCGGGTACTCAAATTGCACAAGCACTTGCAAAATACCTTGGATTAAAGAAAACCACGAAGGAAGGAGAATTAACCGTGGCGCAATACGAAGAGTTAAAAAAATTAATTGAAGCACAAGCTAAGCGGATTCAAACACTTGAATCAATGATTGGCTTAAACGAACGGGAAGCTTCAGCAACTCACAAAGAAGCTTGGGAATGGGCAATAAATGAGAGACTATTGAATGGGAAGTATCCAAACCGTCCATTATCAAGAGAACAATTTGCTACTATTGAATATCGAAAAGCGAAAAAATAATAAAAATGAAGGCCTGAACTTAGTGTTTAGGTCTTCATGTTTTTTAATCAATAGTAGATTATTTTTTACTATGTTAAAATAAGCATATTGAATTATGTTTCTAGGAAAGTATGTGATAAAATCTATGAAATTTCACTCACTTGGAAAATTAGGGAATAAGCTATTAAACTCAATTATTTTTTCAGCGATATTAATTATTATAGTCGTTATACTACTCACCTTTTCCATTCGTTTTGCCTTAGATGCGAATATAAAAGGTCAACGTATATTAGATACTATTGACGTATCTGCTAACCAACTATTCCGATCCATCATTGATCAGGAAACTGGTCAAAGGGGGTATAGTTTAACGAACCATGAGGAATTTTTAGAACCTTATTATTTAGGACAGGCAGAGTTTTCTAAAAGTTCTGCCGATTTATTGAGTAATACGAAAAGTTTTGAAAAATTACAAAACAAAGCATTAGAAATTATACAGCTTGGGGAGCATTGGCAATCAACTTATGCTGAAATATTTGTAGAACAAGGGCGTAATGGAGAAAATCTTAATATAAATTTATTAGATGATGCCAAACATGCCTCGGATGATTTTAGAAATAATTTCTTTGAATTTAGTAAGAGTATTGATGAAGAGCGGACGATTGTTCGAAATACAATGAAGTATCGAATTAATATGACATTAATTATATTAGTAGCAACAATTATTGTTATTATGTTAGTGAACCTATTGATTAATTTTAGAATTCTAAAAGCATTAATTAAACCGATTATTAAGCTAAGTAGCTGTGTACAATCTTATACAGAACATGATTTTACAAAAGAAGTTCCAATTTATAATAAACAGGACGAACTTGCTGATTTAATAAGAAATGTTGGCGTCATGCGTACTGAATTATCATCAAATATCCATTCTTTAGAGGAGAAAGTAAATTTTGATGGATTAACGGGACTTTATAATAGAAGGTTTTTTAATGATGTATTTACTAATGTATGGGAAGAATCTTTAGAAACTACAGAACCATTGTCTTTTATTCTATTAGATATTGATTATTTCAAAGATTATAACGATACATATGGTCATTTAAAAGGTGATGAGTGTTTAAAAAGGATTTCTAAAAAGTTGAAAGAATTTAATAAAGAGCCAAACAGTTATGTAGCAAGACTTGGAGGAGAAGAATTTGTAGTGCTGTTACGCAATCAAAATAAACAGCAAACCTTACAAGTGGTAGAGGAAATTCGTGCTGCTATTTTGGCATTAAGAATTCCACATCAAACATCACTAACAAATGAATATGTGACCGTTAGTATAGGAGTTTCTACAATTACACCAACAGAAAACTTAAAGCCGTCTGACATGTATATAATGGCTGACCAAGCGCTATACGAGTCCAAAAATAATGGACGTAATCAAGTAACTAATTATGGAAAAAAGAAAGAGTATTTAACATTATAAATTCATATTTTGCTGCCTTCTTTTTAGGCAGTTTTTTTCTTAGTTTGAGACAATGTATAAATCGGTTCACAAAAATAAAAATATTAATTTATAATTTAAGGAAGACTGTACCAGTAGTGATAAAGGAGCATATATCGTGAAGGCAATAAATTTATTATCCCTGTTGAGTGCTAGAATGGATTTAAGTTTAACAAACTTTTCGAAGTACGTGACGCAATTTGGGATGAATCCGAAAATCCGTATTAGTGAAATAGATGATCTCAAATCGTTAGTAGAGGAAATGAAAAAACATACAGACCAATTCACTACTTTTCATAATTTTTATGTTGGCTTTATGATTAACCGGATTGGCAAAGAATTTGATTTATTACGAATTGGGGAAAAGAGTGTTGTTAATATTGAGTTGAAACGTGAAAGTAGTGAAGAAAAGGTACTTCGACAGCTCGTACAAAATCAATATTATTTAAAATTTCTCGATAAAGAAGTTTATAACTTTACATTCATTTCATCTACTAAGAAACTGTACTTTTTAACAGATTTGAATCAACTACAAGAAGTAGAAATGCCACTTCTGATAGAAAGACTACAAGAACAAACATTTATTCATATCGATAATCTAGACGATGTGTTTGATCCAACGAATTATTTAGTATCTCCTTTTAACTCACCGGAAAGTTTTATGGAGGATAAATATTTCCTTAGTGCTCAGCAAAGTACATATAAACGAGAAATATTAAATTTAATTCCAACTGATAAGACAAGTTTTATCGTCATAGAAGGTGGACCGGGTACTGGTAAAACGCTTTTAACGTATGACATTGCAAAAGAATTTATGAAAAATAATAAGAAAGTGCTCATTTTCAACTGTGGAAGGTTAAATAAAGGACATGAGAAATTAATTAATGATTATCAATGGCCGATAGAACCGATTAGTAATTTTAATAAAGCAAAGCAGTTAACCTATGATTTCTCTCAGTACGATTTAATCATTTTTGATGAAGCACAGCGATTGTATAAAAATAAGTTTTTCAAATTGATCGAGTTAATAACAGATTTAAAGATTAAGTGTATTTTTTCATTAGACCCTGATCAAGTACTGACAACCTTTGAAATTAATAATAATATTCCAAAACTCATCCATGAGCAGTTAAAGCCAGTGAAGTATGAATTAACAACCATTATTCGCCATAATATAGAGATTTCTTCATTTATCAATAATTTATTTGACTTAGCTCGAACTTCTGATATTCAAAAGTATACAAATGTTTCGATTCAATATTTTTCTTCTAAAAAGTTTGCAAGAAACTATTTGCAATTTATGAGGGAAGAGGGGTGGAAGATTATTGACTACACGCGATCTGGATATATTGACCAACCGGATAATGACCACTCTCATAAAGGATACCGTAGAGATGTATCCGGAAAAGAATATGACCATGTTGTGGCAGTCATTGATAAATTATTCTATTACAAAGATAATCGGAAATTATCAGCGAAAGAAGAAGGTAGAAAACCGTATTATCAACCAACAAAAATGCTTTATCAAAATATCAATCGTACGAGAAAAAAACTACATCTCGTCATTGTGCATAATTCAGAAGTGTTGGATAAAGTGTTGAAGATATTGAATTGATGAAGAGCAGGAGTAATTATTTTTGAATACTCCTGCTCAAGTTTTTTATGGTTTTAAAATAACTTTAATGCAATTGTCTTGTTTTGTATCGAAAATTTCGTACCCTCTTTTTGCTTGGTCTAACGGAATGACATGGGTAATGATATCGCTTGGGTCCACTTTACCTTCTGCAATGAGTTGATAAAGGTAAGGCATATAATGGACGACAGGTGCTTGACCAGTGCGAATGTTTACATTGCGTTGGAAAATGTCACCAAGTGGGAACCCGTTATAACGAGCACCATACACACCTGTTATTTGAATTGTGCCCCCTTTTCGAACGGCCTGACTTGCGATGACTAGGGCACCCATTGCACCTCCTTGGAGTTTTAAGCCACTAGCTAGAAACTCTAAAGGAGTCATTTTGCCACTCATTCCAACACAATCGATGACCACATCGGCACCGCCTTTTGTGATTTCCTTTAAATACTCACCACAATTTTCATGATCTTCAAAGTTCACAACCTCAACTTTATTTGTCCGTTTCGCATGCTTTAATCGGTAACCGATATAGTCAACGGCAATGACTCTTTCTGCACCCTTTAACCATGCAAACTTTTGTGCCAATAAACCAACAGGACCACAACCAAGAACAATAACTGTATCACCAGCTTTTACCCCTGCATTATCCACACTCCAATAGGCAGTTGTGGCTGTATCGGCCAATAAAACTAAGCTTTCATCTTTTACTTCACTGTTTTCTGGAATTTTAAATGGGATAAAGTTTGCGTAAGGCACACGCATATATTCCGCCTGTCCTCCGGGGAAACCGCCTGTTGTATCAGAATATCCGAAGTAGGCACCCATTTCTCCATTGTCATTGGCATTGTCACATTGGCTTTCTAGTTCATGTTTACAATACCAACATTCCCCACATGCAATATTAAATGGGATGATGACACGATCGCCTTTTTTTACCTTCGAAACACCTTTTCCAACTTCTTCGACAATTCCCATTGGTTCATGTCCAACCACATAATCTTTTCCTAAGTTTGGGATCATCCCATGGAATAGGTGAAGGTCTGAACCGCAAATTGCCGTGGAAGTTAGTTTAATGATAATATCGTCATCTTTTTTTATTTTCGGGTCCTTTACTTCTTTTACTTCAACGTTTTTAATTCCTTGAAACGTAACTGCCTTCATTCTTATCTTCCTTTATTATTTTTTTGGTGGAGTTGGGAACATTCCTTTTCGGTTCATGTTCTTTGGGAATAGGTCAAGACTGGCAATACTGATGGCGTTTTCCGCTGCTTTGATATCCAGCTCTTTTTGGTGAGATAATTCATAAGGTTTTAACCATTCTTTTTTCTTCATTAGTTCTGAAGTCTCTAAATATAAATCAATTAACACATCGAGTTGGGTTCTCAATAATTTTTGTAGGGCAGGGGAAGCCGTTTCAGTAAGTGCAATGGAAAGAGTACGGACACCGGTTTTTAAAGATAACAGTAACTCTAATGCCACTCCAGAATCTGTTAACTCCGGCATATTGATTGAATTAATAGGATCTAAATAATCTTCCATTTGAATTCCTCCGATTAATATTCTAGCTCTGATTTTTCGTAAAGTTTAATCATGGCTTTTAAGGCAGGAGTTGATAGTTTAACGTTTTTTTCTAACAAGTCTCGTAAATCATCATCAAAAACGACACCTTGACTTAATTTTGATTTTAATAAACTCGTTGTCATAAAGTTAATCACTTCATGAAATTCCATCGTTTCGTGAAGTGCAAGTTTTTTCTCAAACATGATAAAAATCCTCCTTAAAGTATCTTTCAAAAGGCTACCCGATAGGTAAACCATTTATTCAATGGAAAGGTAATGTCTATTAAATTAATACAAGTTTTGGTTTTAAGTTAACATAAAATAAAAATAGGTTGACATAAATATTTGTAATCTTTAGAATTACTAATATACAAAATTAATTTCTTGAGGTGGATGCATGACAACAGAGACTGTTCAATCTAAACCAAAACAAAAACAAAAATTAAGAACGGTGGAGCTAGTATATTGTGGGCTTTTTGCGACACTTATGATGATTGGCGCAAATATTACTTCATTTGCACCGTTTATGGTAATCGGTGGGGTACCGATTACATTACAAGCATTTTTTGCAATTTTAGCAGGACTTATTTTAGGTAGTAGATTAGGTGCGATTTCCGTGACAGTTTATATGTTAATTGGATTAGCAGGTGCTCCGGTTTTTGCAAGATTTAGTGGCGGCTTCTCCCAAATCTTAAGTCCTACTTTTGGATTCATTGTAACGTTTATTTTAGTAGCATTTTTAGTTGGCAAAATGGTAGAAAAACGACCAACAAAAACAATGTTTATTACTGCAGCGATAATTGGAACATTAGTAAGTTATCTACTTGGCACTAACTGGATGTATGCTGCATATATGTTATGGTTCGGTGCTCCAGATGGATTTTCTTATTCAATGGCCTGGCTTTGGATGATGCCACCGCTACCTAAAGATTTAATATTAGCTATTTTTGCGGGAATTTTCGGCTACCGCATACAAAAAGTATTGAAAGTGGGGAAAACGAGATGAATTACGATGCTTTAGCTACACAAGTTTTAGAAGGCTATGAGTTAACAGATGAGGAAGCATTGGCAATATTAAATAGTCCAGATGAAGACCTATTGCCACTTCTTCATGCAGCTTATAAAATACGCCGTAAGTTTTTCGACAATAAAGTTAAACTGAATATGATTATTAATACAAAATCAGGACTTTGCCCAGAAAACTGTGGCTATTGCTCACAATCAATCGTTTCCAAAGCACCTGTAGAAAAGTATGCCATGATGAAACAAGAAGAAATCGTGGCAGGAGCTGAGCGCGCTGCATCATTAAATGTAGGAACTTATTGCATTGTTGCTAGTGGACGTGGACCGGTAAATAAAGAGATTGATATTGTTGTAGATTCAGTAAAAACAATTAAAGAAAAACATCCTGAAATGACGATTTGTGCGTGCCTAGGAATTTTAAAACCAGACCAAGCAGAGAAATTAAAAGAAGCGGGTGTAGACCGCTATAATCACAACATTAATACATCTGCCAATCATCATAGTAATATTACAACGTCCCATACTTATGAAGACCGCGTAAATACTGTTGAATTAGCAAAAGAAGCGGGAATCTCTCCATGTTCTGGTGTAATTATCGGAATGCGAGAATCAAAAGAAGACGTCATCAGTATGGCGAAAAGTTTACGTGCTTTAGATGCCGATTCTATCCCAGTGAATTTCTTAAATGCCATTGATGGTACACCTTTAGAAGGAACAAGGGAATTAAATCCCCGCTATTGTTTAAAAGTGTTAAGTTTATTCCGATTTGTGAATCCTTCAAAGGAAATACGCGTTTCAGGTGGTCGTGAAGTAAATCTCGGTACACTACAGCCATTAAGTTTATATCCAGCAAACTCTATTTTCCTAGGGGACTATTTAACAACAGAAGGACAACCTGGGGAACAAGATAAAAAAATGTTAGAAGATTTAGGATTTGAAATCGATTTAGAACCACTTAATAGGGAACCACAAATTACTTGTTAAAAGATAAACCGCCTTGTTAAACAGGGCGGTTATTTTTGTGATTCGATTAAACGTTTTAAAATTTGAATTTGACCTAAGTGTAATGATTCGTGGAATGCACCGAAAGCAGCTAATTCGCCAACTGTTTTATTGCCGATAAACGGTTTTTCCAGTTCAATCTCGAATGAGTCATCGGAAATTTGGTTGATGCGTTCTAGTTGTTCTTGTAATTTTACTAGAATATCTTCAACTGAAGGCACATCATTTGTCCAATCAGCTGGTTTTGTCCCACCTGCAAAGTGTTGGCCGTAGTTTTCTGGTAGATTTTTTTGTCCATTAAACAGGAACAATTCACCAGCTGTTAAAATGTGCCCAATTTGCCAATGGATATTGTTATTAAATCCTTCTGGAACAACGTCTAGCACTTCAGGAGAAACACCTTCTAATAAACTCAAAATGTTTTTTCTAGTAACTGCGAATTGTTTTTTAATTAATTGACTACCCAAATGAATTCCCTCCTCTTTCTATTGACAATATACCAAGACCACCAATTTAAGTCTAGCAAACTATCTTCGAAATAATCAGAAAATATAAGTACCTGTTCGTTAAGATAAATAATGATAGCGTATTTGTAATTGGATAGATCATGTCTTCACAATATTTTTTCCGTAAAAGTAACTAATAGTGGTTTGAACATTAGGGTTGCTAAACATTAATCATTGCTTCAAAAGTATAAAACAGAAAATAATTGAAGGAAGTAATTTTGAAATAATATATAGTGGTAAAAAAAGTACTCAAGTTGAACTATTCTAATTCGTCTATAGGGATTATTTCAAAAAATATTTTGTTCAAAATTTAAAAATTATTATTTTAAAAATAATATATTTTGAAAAATATTACATATACATGTAGGGAGTTGATACAAGGAGGGATTTTGTGTCTAATCCAATTGTTGCAAGGTCATTAGATGAAATTCAATTTTGGTCTAGAATTATGAAAGAGCACGCGTTATTTTTGTCATTAGGCTTTACACATGATCAAAAGAATTTAGTAGCAGAAGCACAGCATTATATTAACGTTTTTGAAAGGGTTGAGGAGAAGTTAAGTAAGTTTTCCCAGAACTCTGATATTCAACAGGTTAAAGCATTCAATACAGAGGTTTATCAACATGCGGTCAATATTTGGGCATTTAAACGGAAAGTATTAGGCTTAACATTGCGCTGTGAGATTATTAGCAATAATTACCCATTATTAGTTGATCATATTAGTAGGGAAGCAGCGTATTTTGCTAATCGCTTAAAAGAACTAAATCAAGGGATATTGGCACCAAGACCAGATGCGATCATTAAGGAAAATGTGTTCTTCTTAAGAATAATGGCTGACCATGCAAAATTTATTGGACATCTTTTAGACCCTTCTGAACGAAAATTAGTAGACCAAGCAAGGGAGTTTAGTCATGATTTTGATCAATTGCTGTTCCAGGCGATGGATCTTGATTCAATGCGCCCTCAATCTGAAACGAAACCGATTTTAAGTCAATTCTTAGACCAGAACCGGGTATCCGTTAAGTCTCTTAGAGATTTTAAGAAAACGGCTCGAGAATTAATTGAAGCTTGCCGAATTAAGAGTAACATTCACCCTTTACTGGCTGACCATACATTTAGAGAAGCAGAAAGGTTCTTAGAAATTATTGATCTATATGAAGCGACTTTAAATAAAAATTAATATGTTGGTCAAAAACGTTAATTCCACAAAGGGATTAACGTTTTTCTTTTGAAACGGAACGATACTTATGTGTATAAAATTAACCTGCTGACTCACAATAATGAGCGTGGAGGTGAATTGAAGATGGTGAAAAGAAAAAATAAACAAAATCAATTTGCGAATAACCATGAAGAGTTTGGTCTAGAAGCGGAATTTAACAACAATCGTGAAGAATTCGGCGAAGAAATTGATTTTAATCGTAGCCGTAATCGTGATGAATTTGCCAACCAAGAACAAAAACATAATAGACGTAAAAATCGTTAACTATATAAAACCTCGAAATTTTTTCGGGGTTTTTCTATGTAGAAAAGGTGAGTTCAAAAAGACTCACCGAAAGATTAAGCCATACCACCTTGATTTTCGTCCATTTTATTAATGACTTCCTCAAGGGATAACTTTTTTGAATTGTTTTTATTAGGATGTGATACAGTCATTAACCCAAATTCTTCATTTGGTTTTAAACGAACTGTATTGTTTGCTACCTCTAAAGGGTTTCTCTTTAACTTAAATTTCTTTCGCATTGTACCATCTCCTTTCTCGACTAATATGAGTATTTTTTTGAATAATTATGTACATAAAAAAGACCCTTATAAAAAAGGGCCTCAAGCATTTATGCAATAGGGAACCAACCTGGTGTATTCATGATGACTTTCCAGAAAGGATCTGGAATGACAAGTTGCTTTTGCATGTCTTTATTCAATTTCGTAATAATTTCATTTTCTTTTCCTTCTGCCACTTTTTGTACCCAATCTGGATCAATGATGAGTTCTCTTCCAAGGGCTACAAGTGGAACACCAGTATCTAGTGCTTTTTGGGCATCATCCGCAGTTTGAATTTTACCAACGCCGATTAATGGAACCCTATCATTTATTGTTTCTAGAAGATATTCAATACGTTTTTTCGATGTATCATTGATGCCTCGTTTTGCAGTAGAGAAGAAGTGATGTAAGGAAACATGTAAATACGTAAGGCCTTTATCCGCTAAAGCGTCTACCAGTTTAAGGGTATCTGCCATTGTAATTCCTGGAGTTTCCTTTTCTTCAGGAGAAAAACGATAGCCAACTATAAAGGATGAATCTGCATATTGGTTCACGACACTCTTTACTTTATCAACAAGCGCTAAAGGGAACGTCATTCGGTTTTCCAGGCTTCCCCCAAATCGATCTTCTCGTCGATTAGAATGAGGTGAGAAAAACTGTTGAACTAGATAGCCGTTTGCACCATGAATTTCAACGCCATCATAACCTGCTTCAATTGCGCGGCGAGTCGTTTCACCAAATGCTTCGATAATTTCTTCTACTTCCGACTCTGTTAAAGCTCTTGGAATATTAGAAGAACCTTCAGCAGGGATATTACTTGCACTAACAATTTCATTATTTGGAACAAGCTCAGGTGGACATAATCTTCCACCATGGAAAATTTGAAGAACAGCTTTTGCCCCTTGCTCTTTAATAGCATTTGCTATTTTTCGTAGACTAGGAATCATTTCATCCCGATCTCCAGCAAACTCACCATGGAATCCTTTGCCGTTAGCTGTGACATTCGTACAAGCTGTAATTACCATACTAACCCCACTTGAACGTCGTGCATAATACTTCACTTCATCTTCTGTTACTGTTCCATCTGGATTAGAGGACCAGTTTGTCATTGGAGCCATAATAATACGATTTTTTAATTCAACGCCATTTGGCAATGTAAAAGGTGAGAGTAAGTTATTCGTATTCATCTTTTTTCCTCCCTTTGTTCAATCCACTGTTATCGTATAAAAAATCTATCTGTTTGTATATTAAAATGCTTTTCTAATTTTTTTATTAAAAATATGAAAGTTTGAATTTTGCAAAAATAAGATTGCTAATTAACAAAAAGTTTCTTATTATTTTTTGTAGAACAAAAATTAGTGAGGATGAATATGAAGGAGCTAACTTTTACTTCTTTTGAGGAATATAAAGATTATATTCAAAAAAAGATGAATCAAAAAGCAAAAAATCGGGGATTGGAAGGGGAGGAAAGAGTACAATTTATCAATCAACGAATCAATGAAGCTTTAAAACTATGGGAAGAAAATAATTTTCAACAATCGATTGAAGAAGATGGCTTTGTTTTAATAACAGTTTGGCGCGATGAAGAAGGAGTAAGAAAAATTAGAAGAGGTCGACCAAAAAAGCCAGAGTGTGAGAAGTTAAAGCATTCCATTCATGTTCGGTTAGATGAAGATACATACAACAAACTACATCAATATTGTGATAGTAAGCAATTAGATAAATCTGAGGTTATTAGAAACTTAATCAATCAACTTAATTGATTGTTTTGAAGGAGGTTTAAAGAATGGATTCTGTGGATCATCAACCAATTAAAACGAAACGGTTAAAACTAGCGGCAATTTTAGGTTCATTGGCTGCATTTGCACCATTATCGATAGATATGTATTTACCTGCTCTTCCACTTATAGCAGAACAATTTAACACAACGCCATCCCTTGTACAACTGAGTTTAACCTTTTTTGTAGTTGGAATGGCATCGGGACAATTAATTATTGGGCCTTTAAGTGATGTACGTGGAAGACGAAAGCCTTTACTAATCGGTTTAATTATTTATAGTATTGCTTCATTATTATGTGCATTTTCAACGTCGATTTGGGGCTTCATTTTACTACGATTTATTCAAGGATTCTCTGGTGCTGCGGGGGTTGTTCTATCCCGTGCGATTGTTCGGGATATTTATTCTGGTATCGAATTGACGAAATTCTTCTCATTGTTAGCGTTAGTGAATGGTGTTGCGCCAATTCTTGCACCGATTTTAGGTGGGATTATTTTACTTTTAGCTCCTTGGAATGCTGTGTTTATTATTTTAAGTGTCATTGGTGTAGTGATGTTTATCTTAGTTCTAACGAGTTTACCAGAATCCCATTCTGAAGAATTACGAACTGAAGGTGGAGTTAAAAAGACATTCATCACATTTAAACAATTATTCTTAGACCGTAGTTTTATCGGATACGCACTACCGTTAGCATGTGTTTTTGGATTATTATTTGCGTATATTTCTGGTTCTTCTTTTGTATTGCAAGAGGTTTATGGAACAAGTCCTCAAACATTCAGTCTCATTTTTGCTGCAAATGGCGTGAGCATTTCAATTGCAGCACAAGTTACGGGTAGAGTCGCTGGACGTTTTGGGGAATCAAAATTATTAGTAACAGGTATCTTACTAGCATTCGTTTCATCGAGTGTCTTACTGTTGTTACTTATATTAAAAGCTAGTTTAGTATTCATATTGCCACCATTATTATTAGCGGTAGCGAGTATTGGTATTGTGAGTACAACGGGTCAATCATTAGCATTACAAAACCAGGGGAAAATTGCTGGAAGTGCTGCAGCGTTAATCGGAGTTCTTCAATATGTGATTGCTGGAACAGTTGCACCGTTGACAGGAATCGGTGGAAATCCTGCCATCGCCATGGGCTTAGTAATGGCACTTTCAAGTTTTATTTCGATTGTATTTTTTGTACTGATTGTAGGTTTAGGCAACTGGAAACTTCGACAAGATCCAAAGTCTGAATCGGTTTAATTTAGGATTTATGAGAGCGTTAATCTTTTAAAGATTAGCGCTTTTTATTATTTGTGTGGATTAAGCGGATAAAATACGAAATTTAGAGGGAGTTTAAAGAGGGATTGTATTCATACAAGCAAAGAATACAAAAATAAGTGGAAATTGAAGTAAAAATTGTATTCACTTTAGTGATGAATGCAAAATTTTAAGGGGAATAAGTGAAAGAATGTATTCATACCTGTGATGAATACAAAAATCAGTGTAAATCAAAGGGAAAATGGTATTCACTTTAGTGATGAATGCAAAATTTTAAGGGGAATAAGTGAAAAAATGTATTCATACCAGTGATGAATACAAAAATCAGTGTAAATCAAAGGGAAAATGGTATTCACTTTAGTGATGAATGCAAAATTTTGAGGGAAAACAGTGAAAAAATGAATTCATACTAGTGATGAATACGTAAATCAGTAAAAATAGAAGTGAAAATGGTATTCATTCTAGTGATGAATGCAAAAAATTAAGTGTAATTAAGGAGAAATGGTATTCAATCTCAAGTTAACCGAAAGACTCAAAAACTAACTAAAGCAACTAACCAATTACCTAAAAGAGTTAGTTGCTTTTATCATTTATCGCCATTTTAGAACAATGGATAGTTTACAGCAGTCGGAATCTGCAATTTGGGATATAAATTCTAATCGTAAACTATCTGGTGTATAAAGAATATCTACATCCGATTCGATGCCAATCGATTTAATTAATTTTTTCACTTCTTCACTTTGAGATTGTTGTGCGTGGTCCATTAATTGTTTATCAAAATCTTTCGATGAAGATAGTCTTTCAAGCACTATACTAGCATCTTTCATTAATTTTTTTGTTTCGTTTGCGGAATCGTATAACTGATTTGGGTCTACTTCGGGATATGGATTTTGATTTCCTGGGTTTTGTTGATTTCTTGGATTGGGTTGATTCATTGGTTGTTGTACAAATCTATGATTCATATTTGGTCTTTGTAGTATTGGTCGATAAGCCATTGGGTGATATGGAGAGTGAAAATACTGCGGTTGATAGAAGTAGTACATTCGCAACCCTCCTTTTCCTGTGGTAATCTCTTACAAAAGTCCATTTAAGCTTATCATATGTATTTATTAAACTATTTAATAGGACTTTCACCAATATATAGTATGAAATTAATTAATTTCCCTTTAAAAGTACGTGCTGTATTTCTACAGCACATTATAGGATTAGTGAATTTGATCATCCTCTTGAGGCGCAAACACATCATAATCTTCCAAAATGGTGCTAAAGTCAAAACCTTTTTCTTCCATAATATTTTCTAAATAGGATTTACATTGGTTTAGTTGGCTTTGCATGGAATTTAACATGGCATACATTTTAAACAGTGTATTTTTATCATCCATATTTGCTTCTCCTTTCTATTAAGTACATCTTCTCCGTAAATTAAGAAATTTATGTATTTCATTTTGCCACGATTTTTAACATAAAATGTATTTGAATCTTGATAGAAATTCAAGGGAAAGTTTTATATAGTAAGCAATATAAGGAGTTGTCATCGACATGATTGGTATGAATATACGATTATTGCGTAAAAAACGTAAACTAAGTCAGGAGATGCTTGCCGAAAAAGTAAATGTATCTCGCCAAACGATTGCAAAGTGGGAAAGTGAAGAAGCTTTACCTGATATTGAAAAGTGTAAATTACTAGCTGATCTATTTCAGATTACATTAGATGAATTATCGAGGGATATGTCGGAAGAAGAAATACAACATTTAGGACCTAAGGGAAAGCACTTTTTCGGAGTTGTAAAGGTTGGAGAGCGCGGGCAAATTGTCATTCCTAAACAGGCGAGGGAACGCTATCGCATCAAACCAGGTGATAAATTAATTGTGTTGGGTGAAGATGAAACAATGGGACTTGCTATTTTAAAAAGCGAACAAATTCTAGAATTTGCTGAAATAGTTCGAAACACAAAAGCAGAAGGGGATGTAGATGAGTAAAATAGTATTTTTTTCGATTCCAGCCCATGGTCATACAAACCCAACAATACCGGTTGTTGCTGATTTAGTGAAAAGAGGTAATGAGGTTTGCTATTATTCCTTCAACGAGTTTCAAACGAAAATCGAAGGCGCGGGAGCAAAGTTTGTTTCATGTGATGAATTTTTACCACCAATCACAGAACAAGAAATTGCTAAAAAAGCAGGAAAAGATTTTACATCTTTGATAGAGATGCTTGTAGATACTACTATTGCAATGGATCAAAAAGTGTGTGCTGAATTAAAAGAGCTACAGCCAGATTGTATGGTTAGTGATTCGTTATGTGTTTGGGGGAAACTATTTGCCAAAAAGTTAAACATTCCTTATATTTGCTCAACGACTTCTTTTGCATTTAATAAACATACAGCTAAATTAATGAAACGAGGAATAAAAGAAATATTTAACATGATTTTTGGGATGCCAAAGATTAATAAAAAAATACAATTACTAAGAAGTCACGGGTATGAAGTCGATAATTTTGTCTCCCTAATTGAAAATGATAATAATACGAATACCATCGTTTATACTACGAAAGATTTTCAACCTATGGCAGAGACTTTTTCTGAAAAGTTTAATTTTGTAGGTCCATCTATTGAATTTACTGAAAAGATGATTCCAAAAAAGAATAAGAAGGTTGTCTATATATCTTTAGGTACTGTACTTAATCAAAATGAAAATTTCTACTTAAAATGTATTCAAGCTTTTTCTAATAGTAGCTATGAAATTATAATGTCTGTTGGAGAACAAACGAACATTGCCTCACTCGGAAACCTTCCTGACCACTTCACCGTGAAAAATCGAGTAAATCAAATTGAAGTTTTACAAAGGGCAGATGTTTTCGTTACACATTGTGGAATGAATAGTGTAAATGAAAGTTTGTATTTCGGAGTGCCAATGATTTTATATCCGTTCCATAGCGAACAACAGCTCGTAGCAAAAAGGGTGGAAGAGCTTGGAGCAGGAGTTTATTTAAAAGGAATTGGTGAGAAACATTTTGTTAGCGCGGTAGAGGAAATTTTCGCAAACGAAAAATACAAAGAGAATGCTGTTAGGCTTTCGGAAAATTTCAGAAATGCTGGTGGTGTGAATAAAGCGGCCGATATAATATTAGAACTTGCTCAAAAATAAGTAAAGCATTCGCGCTCAATTACGCGAATGCTTATTAACTTTAAGCTTTACATTTAAATGGCATCGACCAATCATTAATCCAACCACGAGCTTGGAAGGCTTCTGCAATTCGTCCAACGCCTACGATATATGCAGCTTCACGCATATTCACTTGCTTTTCCTCATGCATTTTGTGTACGTCTTCAAAAGCATAAATCATTTTTTCTTCTAATTTTGTATTTACTTCTTCTTCTTTCCAATAATAACCCATATTGTTTTGAACCCATTCAAAATAAGAAACCGTTACACCACCAGAGTTACATAGAATATCAGGAATGACGAAAATTCCTTTTTCATTTAAAATCCGATCACCTTCTGGGGTAGTCGGTCCATTCGCAGCTTCAGCAACAACTTTTGCTTGTATTTGAGGAGCAGTTTTTTCTGTAATTTGATTTTCCAATGCAGCTGGAACTAAGAAATCAACTGGTAAACCAAACAATTTATCACTGTCGAAGCTTTCTGCACCAGGGAAATCGACAACGGATTTTGTTTCAGCGACATGTTGTCTCAAGCTAGGTATATCAATGCCGTTTTCATTATAGATACCGCCTTTAACATCGGTAATTGCTATAATTTTAACTCCAAGCTCATGTAGGAATTTTGCAGTCATACTACCCACATTTCCAAATCCTTGGATAGCAGCAATTGCACTTTCTAATGGAATATTTAACTTTTTCGCAGCTTCTGCAATGGAAATCACTACGCCACGTCCAGTTGCTTCAACACGACCCTGTGAACCACCAACTATAATTGGTTTTCCTGTAATAAAACCAGGTACATTATATCCACGCAAACGATCATATTCATCGAGCATCCAACCCATAATTTGTGGGTTTGTATTCACATCAGGAGCCGGAATATCCTTTTCTGGACCAATGATTGGTGTGATGGCCCGGATATAGCCACGGCTTAAGTTTTCCAATTCACACTTTGATAATTCTCTTGGGTCAACAATCACGCCACCTTTACCACCACCAAAAGGTAGACCTAGAATAGCGGATTTCAGAGACATCCACATGGAAAGTGCCTTGACTTCATCAATGTTTACTTCTGGATGGAAACGGATTCCACCTTTAGCAGGGCCCAGAATGTCCGAATGGTGGGAGCGATAGCCCGTAAAGTTTTTGATTGTTCCATCATCCATTCTTACAGGGATGGATACTTCTAATACACGAATAGGTTTTTCAAGTAATCGATATACATCCTCTGTTAATCCCAATGCTTCGACGGAATTTTTTAGAAGGGACTTTACAATTTCATAGGGATTTTCATTTGCGTTCGCAGTTATTGGAGCTTCCACTTTAGATTCAGGAACTTCTTTCATCATAGTCAAAATATATTCCTCCAATTATTGATAATTTGATAAAGGTTAGGAAACATAATTAATCAGCAGTAGTTTTTTCTTTTTCTAAAAAAATATACATTTTGTTAAATAATAATATTATGTAAACTTAATGAGTTGCGGATATTTTAATTAGAAGGGGAGTTTATTGAAGTAAAATAATTTACCTTAAAGTTGTGACTTTTTTGTGAACAACTCTCATATATTAATAGAAAGCTAGACAATCCAAAAACGAGCAAAACAGGGAGTGACCGAAGATGTTCAATTATTTTAGATACCTTGCTGCAACTGTTGCCATTGCTGGGGTTGTGCTTCTTGTTTTAAGTTTCTTTGTAAGCGTTTCAATATGGTTTGGGATTGAATTAGTCAAAAGCGGGATATTTCTATATATGTTCGGTTTATTTATGCAGTTGTTTGAACATGAGAGTAGTAAGAGAAGAGTTGAGAAGACTTAGGTATTTTTGGAGATGAAAAAAGAGCCAGACGAATTAGTCCGGCTCTTTTTAGTTTTTATATCTAGCTACAGCACTCAGTATCTCGAGGTCGCTTTCGCATTTGGTTTTACATATCCCAAATTAAGATTAGTAATGATCCAAATACAGTAACGATTGCAATGATTGCACCGTAGAAAATAGTTGTATAGATGGAACGGCCATCTTTTGATTCGCCAGCATGCATGAACACAACTAGCTGTAAAAATGCTTGAACAAAAGCGGTTACTAATAAAACTGTCATACCTACTGTAAAGGACATATCAGTGTAATACACTAATAGGGCAACTACAGTTAGAACGAGTGAAAAGACAAAGCCCATCACCTGTTTAGCAGGGAATAATTCTTTCATATTACATCATTCCTTTCAGATAGACGAAGCTGAAGATGAAAATCCAAACAACGTCTAAGAAATGCCAATACAGTGAGAAAATAAATGCTTTATTTGCATTTTGTGGTGTTAATCCACGTTTGATTACTTGAATGATAATGAATGTTCCCCAGAATAACCCTAAAGTTACGTGGGCACCGTGCGTACCTAATGTTGTCATTAAAGCAGATGTAAATGCACTAGTTTGATATGTTGCACCAATGTGGTAGTAGTGCATAAATTCATAAATCTCTACTCCAAGGAATCCTAAACCAAGAAGAAGGGTAATACCGAAAAATGCAAGCATCGCATTTTTACGACCAAGTCTCATTGCATGAATTCCAAGACTAATCGTGAAACTACTTGTTAAAAGCACAAATGTTTCAATTAATACCGGTGTAATTTCAAACATGTCAGCAGGAGTAGGGCCAGAACCCGTACGACCTGCTAATGTGAAATAGGCTGTGAAAAGTGTAGCAAACAGCATAATTTCGGCACCAAGGAATATCCAGAAGCCTAAAATATTTAATTGATTTTGATCAGTGCTATATTCTAAAGGTTGTGAGTGATCGATCTTCATTATTTAGCACCTCCCAATTTTTTTTCCGTTTCTTCGATTTCTTCAACATGGATATGGTATCCGTGATCTAATTCGAATGAACGTAGACCCATACAGATGAAAATTCCGATTAATGCGATTACTGCAGGTACCCATAATGCAAAGACAAATGAGAAACCAGCAACAAAGAAAATAGCACTCATTACAAACGGTACACCGCTGTTATTCGGCATATGAATTTCTTGATATTCACCTTTGAATAATTGGTGTCCTTTTTTCTTTGAATCCCAGAATGCTTCACTTGAATTAACTTGTGGCATTCTAGCAAAGTTATAAACAGGAACTGGAGTATGAGTTGCCCATTCTAAAGAGCGAGCGTCCCATGGGTCACTACCAATATCACGTGGTGAGTTTTTGAAACTATAGTAGATGTTCCATACGATTGTTACGAAACCAAGTGCCATTAAACCAGCACCAAAGAATGAAACCATATTTAATGGACCGAAACCTGTTGCTTCAGAATATGTGTACATACGACGCGCTTGACCGTCTAAACCAGTGATATACATTGGGAAGAAGGCAAGTACGAAACCGATTGATAATAACCAGAAAGTCGATTTACCGATTTTTTCATTTAACATAAAGCCGAAGAATTTTGGCCAGTAGTATGTTAAACCAGCTAACATCGCGAATACTACACCAGGAATAATTGCGTTGTGGAAGTGAGCTACCAAGAACATTGTATTATGGTATTGATAGTCCGCAGCAGACATCGCAAGCATTACCCCTGTAACCCCACCAATTACGAATAGTGGGATAAATCCGATTGAGTAAAGCATTGGAACGGTAAAGCGAATTTTCCCTTTCCACATTGTAAATAGCCAGTTGAATATCTTAACCCCTGTAGGAACAGAGATAGCCATTGTTGTAATAGAGAAAATACTGTTTGTAAGTGCACCTTGACCCATTGTGAAGAAATGGTGAGTCCATACTAAGAATGATAGTAGGGAGATAATAACCATCGATGCAACCATTGATTTATAACCATAAAGGTTTCGGCTTGAGAACGTTGAAATAATTTCACTATATAAACCGAATGCAGGCAAGATTAAGATATATACCTCTGGATGTCCCCAAACCCAGAAGAAGTTTGCCCAAAGCATGTCCATACCACCGTTACCAGTAGTAAAGAAGTTTGTACCGAATAAACGGTCAGTTGTACCCATGATTAACGCAACTGTTAATACAGGGAAGGCGAATACGATAATTACGTTTGCGATAAACGCAGACCACGTGAACATCGGCATTTGCATTAATTTCATGCCAGGAGCACGCATTTTTAAAATTGTCGTAATCATATTAATACCAGTCATTAAGGAACCGATACCAGAAATTTGAATCGCAATCATGTAGTAGTTCGTACCAACGGAAGTACTGAAATCATTCCCAGCAAGAGGGAAGTAAGAAGTCCAACCAGCGTCAGGAGAACCACCGACAACGAATGAAATATTAAATAACATTGCACCAAAGAAGAATAGCCAGAAGCTTAGTGCATTTAAACGAGGGAACGCTACGTCACGTGCCCCAATTTGTAATGGAACGATTAAGTTCATGAAGGCGAAGATAAAAGGCATCGCCATGAAGATAATCATAACAACCCCGTGAGTTGTAAAGATTTCGTTATAGTGTTGTGCATCTAACAGTTTAGCTTCAGGTGTAGCTAACTGAGCACGCATCATAATGGCATCTGCGCCACCACGGAAAAGCATGAGAATCGCAGAAAGTAAATACATAATCCCGATTTTCTTATGGTCAACAGTCGTTAACCACTCACGCCATAAGTAACCCCATTTTTTGAAATATGTTAAACCAACAACAATCCCAATTGAAACTAATGCAATAGCAACCATTGAAGCGTAAATCGCTGGACTTGGATGAGGTATGGCGAATCGTTGAAAGAATTCCATTCCTTATATCTCCTTTCAAGAGAAATTACTAATCTATAAATCTCGTAACGAAAAATTAGTGATGAGCATGATCTGTTTCTTCGTGTGTTTCGTGAGTTTCGTGTTGGTCATGTTCAGATGAATCTTCTTCTGAATGATGGTTATGTTCAGGAGCAGGACTAAAGTCTAAATGTGTTCCTGTGAATGTCATTTGACCAAGGTGACCAGGTTCTAATAATGTTTCAAATTCATCTTCTGTTATTGGGTCTGCTGTTTCATGTACTTCTTCAACCCACTCGTCAAAATCTGCTTGAGTCATTGCTGTTACGTTAAATGTATTTTCAGCAAAACCTTTACCGCTGAAGTTTGCATTTCGACCTACAAATTCACCAGGTGCGTCCGCTGCTAAATGTAATGTCGTAACCATGTCAGCCATTGCATATTTTTGTCCACCAAGTTGTGGAATCCAAAAACTTGTGATTGATCCAAATGAGTAAAGCTTAAATTCGATTGGACGATCTGCTGGAATGTAAAGATAGTTTACTGTTTCAATTCCTTGTTCAGGGTAGCTAAAGTGCCATTTCCAATCAGATGATGAAGCATAAACAACTAGTGGTTCTTGATCTTCATATCCTTGTGGAGTGGATTCTACAATATAGTTACTTTTTACCGATACAAATGATAGAACGGCAACTATTATTACAGGGATACCTACACAAATTGCTTCTACCCAAATGTTCCCTTCTACATGAGGCGGTTCATAATCTGCAGGTAATTTTGAAGCGCGATATTTCCATAAAACATACACTAAAATTGCCATAACAACGATTACAATTCCTGCCATAATATAAATTGACAGCATTATGTCACTAGCTTGTCGTGCCGCTTGTGGACCTTTAGGATCTAAAACTAATAATGGTTCACATCCTGTTAGAAAAACTACAAGTGCTGTAAGTGAAGCTAATAGTGACCACTTTCTTTTCATAAAGATGCTCCTTTCTTGTCTCGAGCAAATTCGTCATGTAAGACCGTTCTCGAAAACCTTTATGCTAATTTATTTTATATAACTTCATGTAAGATAGACATATTTCCACTATGAATATAGTGTTTAATTCACAATTTGTTCATAAAAAAGATATAAAGTTGTCGCAAATAAAAGCGGTTTCACAAATTATTCATTAGTTTGGAAAATAGTAAGGCTTTATACTTGATTTATTCATAGAAAGGTATTCGAATATAATGAGTTTTTGTGGAAATTCCTTGGTAGAAATGGAAGTAGATACTGAGTTAAGGGGAATTTATACAAAATGGCAAGGGTTTTGGCGAATGAAAAGGTTATATGTAGTATAATAAACGAGAAAATCTATTTACTTATACTAGAATAACATATTTAATAAAGAAAAATAAGTTTTTTTTAGAATTTGTGTGATAATTCGAGGAACTTGATTCTAGAAAGAAAAAATACCCGCTTAGTGTTGATGAACTAATCGGGTATTTTTATTATTATTCATTTTGAAAATTTACTTCAATTGATTGAGAAGGTTGATTATAGACAACTTTTCCTCCTAGATGTCCTGTTATGATTAAAGCAGTTATCCCAAAAATACAAAGCAGTACTATTAATATAGAAGAAACTCCTTTTATTATCGCACCTTTTGACCACTTAATCTCTTTAAGTATTGAATGTTTGAAAATCAACTTTAATAATAAAAGGATAAAAAATACTAATAACGATAACCCTGCATAAAATTCGTGCAGTTCAATTGTTTCGTGAACGGATTTTCCCCAAGCATTTTTTGCAAAATGTTCAGCATTCTCACCACTTAAATAACTTCCAACACCTGTAACAATCCCTATAATCATTAATAATGTGCCAAATTTGTTCAATGTTTCTTTCTTAACAAAAACATTTACTACTTCGATAATGGCAGCAACAAAAAGTAAAGCAATTGGAAAATGAACAACTAATGGATGTAATGGCATAATCATAACTCCTTTTTTATTTTTAACGTTCACATGGAAACTGAAAATACTCTGAAATTGTTCTTGCTTTTTTTAATTATTTTACAAAAATACTTGATTAGTTAATGGAAAAAATAACCTATAATAAGACTATCTAAGCAATCACGAAAGTAGGATGTTGTATGAAAATACTTTTAGCAGAAGATGATCAACGGTTACAAAAAAATATGGTTCATATGATTAAGAAACAATACCACCAAGTGGATGCTGTTGATAATGGACAAGAAGCTTATGAATATACGCTATTTGAGGATTATGATTTATTAATTCTAGATTGGATGATGCCACAATTATCGGGTATCGAAGTTTGTAAAAAACTTAGGGAAAACGGGTTTTCAGGTGGAATCTTAATGCTTACTGCAAAGGATAGCTGCCAAAATATTATCGAAGGATTGGACGCTGGAGCAGATGACTATATCATTAAGCCCTTCAAAACAGAGGAATTATTAGCGAGAATGCGGGCAGTTCTTCGGAGAAAGGATAAACCCGTTGAAAATACGATTGTTATTGGGGATTTGGTATTGCAACTAAATTCTCGGATAGTAAAAAGGGGAGACGAGGAAATTCCGTTAACAAAAAATGAGTTTCTTCTATTAGAATACTTGTTCATTAATAAAGGGCATGTCTTAACGCGGGAACAAATTTATTCACATGTTTGGGGCTTCGAAGCTGAAATTTCGGATAACGCCCTCGATGCCCTCGTAAAATTAGTAAGAAGAAAAATAGATAAGGACCGTAAATGTTCCATTATTCAAAATGTGCGTGGCATCGGTTATCGAGTGAGAGAAGACAATGTTTAATCAAACACGAAAAAAATTATCATTATTTTATGCTAGTTGTTTTTTCTTATTTTTTCTTTTCTTTATTCTGATACTTTACTTTTCAATTGTCCATTTAGTAAAGCAGGGGCAAATTGAGGAATTAGAGAGTTATTATCATGAACAAAAACATGATTTATACAAGCATTTCAATGATCAGTTTAAATTATTCTACGAACCAAATCGTACTTACTTTTATTACATTTATACACCAGACCATCAATTAGTCCATGGTGATGAGTCTTATCAAGGATTATCTCGTGAAATTGAAAAAATTTATGGTACTGAAGTTATAAAGGATAGTCAAATTAATAGAGTAAAGTTTGAAGGACAACAATTTTTATTATTGTCAAAGCCTATATCAAACAAACAGAAGATTGATGGCTATATGATCTTAGGAAAGAACATTACTTCACAATATCATTTCATAAAGAATATGGTTTTGTTATTGATTGTTTTAACTGTTATTTTTTCAATTTTTATTGCATTCCTCAGTTACTTTATGGCGGGAAAAGCTATGATTCCGATTAGAAAGTCTTTTGACAAGCAAATGAAGTTTGTTTCAGATGCTTCCCACGAATTACGTACTCCTTTAAGTATCTTTTACAGTTCATTGGACATTTTGGACGAAGATGAAGGGGAGAATTTAAGTAGTTTTGGAAAGGAGCTAGTTGAAGATTTAAAACATGAATCTATATTAATGAAGGAATTACTGGAAAAACTATTATTTTTGGCAAGGTATGATCAAAAAAATTGGTCTAATCAAAAGGAAATCATTCAACTTTCTGAATTACTAACTTCAATTGGTTCAAAATTTGAGAGAACTCTTCCAGATTCAATCAGACTTCAATGTACGATTGAAAAGGGTATCGAATTTGAATGCGATCGCACACAAATACAACAACTGGTTTATATACTTTTAGATAATGCATCTCGATACACAGAAGAGGGAGAAATAACCTTATCATTGAAGAAAAATAATGATGACTACATTGTTATTTCTGTGAAAGACACAGGGGTAGGAATTAGTAAGGAAGAATTACCGAACATATTTGACCGATTTTATCGAAGTGATGAAGTGCGTAAACGTGATGGAACAGGCTTAGGGTTGTCGATTGCTAATGCAATTACTGAACTTCACGGAGGAAAAATTACGGTTGAGAGTGAATTAGGAAAAGGTTCAACCTTCTCTATTCGATTGCCATTTGAAAAAGGCGTATCCTAAAAAATTAGGACACGCCTTTTTCTCTATGCGTAGATAATCTTTGATGTGAAAATGCTCTTAAAAGTAACAGTAAAACAACGGCACATACCGAAATTCCGTAGAAAACAGTAATCATTGGACGTTCTGAATCTGTTCCAAGAAAAATGCTATGAAGTAAAGAGAATATCCAAGCTGGGAATACGAGGAAATGAGACTTTTTCCATAATGAAAATCCTAATTTTCGTATCCATAAATCTGAATTGAAAATAACAAATAAAAATAGATAGAAAGCTATGGTACCCAACGTTGAAAAAACAGTCTCATAATCAGCTTTAAACGGTATTAGGAGTTCGCCAATTGTGAATGGCTCAAATTTATCAAGTATTAACAGTAACATGTGGCCTATTAGAGTGAATAAACCCATCCAAGAAGCAACTTGATGAATATGAAAAACTAAATTTTTATTCTTTTTTATAATTGTTGATTTTCTAAGAAGTCCAAATACGATTGAAATAGTAAAATTAAAATAGGCTAAAAATCCAAGTAGTCTTATCCATTCCCAATTACTAATGAACATATGTTTTCCCCCTAGGTGTAATCCAAACTGGTTGTTCATTTTCACTAATAATAAATCGAGCGGATAAAATGTGATGTTTTTCCAACCAATGTTGGTGTTCTAAATTGTTCTGGAGAAAACAAAGTTTTACAGCTACTTCAGCATCCGAAAGGCTATTTGTGACAACTGTTGCTTGTACGATTGGGGATATTGCTATTTCTCCAGTTTGACCGTTCAATAAATGATGCTTTTGTTTTCCGTTCATCTGCCAACTTCGATATACTCGATTAGAAGTGGCAATCGCTCCGTTTTTAATTTTAATAGAAGTGATTTCCTCGTCTTCTTTGAATGGGTCCGAAATCCCAATAATCCATTCTTTTTCACAGTTGGACCATAACTTCATATCTCCACCACCATCGACAATTCCAAATTCTTGTGAAATATTGTACTTTAACCAATTTGCCACTTTTTCAACGATATATCCTTTTGCAAAGCCTCCTAAGTCAATTTCCTCATTTGTGATTTTTAAAATCCTTTTATTCGGCAAGAAAATGATTGGGTTAAGAAGGGGCTTCTCAAATTTTTCAGAAGTTTTATCCACTTTTTGAAATGGAAAGGATTTTTGATATCCATGAGATTCTATCTGTTTTTTTAAATATGGTGAAAATAATCCATCTGTTAAACGATAGTAACAATGTGCTTTGTATAAACAATCGTATAAATCTTCTGATATTGTTAAAGTGTCACCAATACGTAATTTGTTTATCTTTGATAATTCATTATTATCGTCAAATCTAGACCATTGTTTTTCTATTGTTTGAAGCCAATTAGTGACATGATCCTTCCATCGTGTATTTGAGTTAGACGAAAGAGAGATGTAAAATTCTGTATTCATTACCTGTAAAGTTAATGTATCCACTGTACCAACTCCTTCTACGATTTCTTCGTTTTTCTTTCACTTTGAAATGATTGTGACGGAATGACTATTTCAAAATTGGACCAATCTAATTGAGCTAGTTGTTTTTCTCGTGATGACATATTTTCTAGTTGGTTTTCATTGAAAGTGGTTATTTTTGTCTCAGTATTTTCAGTAGTATTGCTTATTTGTGTTAATAAGATAGCAGATAGCACGACACCGGATGAGCCAACTATCCATTTAGCCTTTTTATCATCATTCATTTCTGTCACCTCTAGTTATTGAATTTTTTAAAGATTAAAGTATCGTCTTGCCATTCAGCAATAAATCCAAGTCCATTGGATATCACGCTTATAGGAAGATAAAGGTCTTGATTCATGTAAAATGCTTTTGCTGGAATAGGTGTTTTTATATTATTTTCATACGCTACGTTTGTACCTGAACGGAAGATCAATTCAGTATCAATAGTCGTCAGCTCTAATATTTGACTAGTCGGATAAAATCTTGATTCTGCGCCTAATAAACGTGCAATATCTTGTCCTGCTACGAACAATTCATTTTCACTTGGTATAACATAGGAAAGTAATTCATCCGAACTGTTTTCACACTTTAGTAAAACTTTTCTAGCTTCTGTAAAGGGAAGTTCGCCTTTTGTGATGGACGTTTCTCTTAACCAAATATTCCAGGTGCTATTTTGTATAGGAATTTCGTAGTAATCGTAATATTCTTCATAATCATGATGATCATCATCGTAATCTTCATGGTCTTCATAATCATCGAAATCCTCATAGTGTTTATGTTCTTTGTATCTTTCGTGTTTGTGATGATCATCTGCATCAGCATTGACAAAATACTGACTGAAAAAATTACCTCCAAGCAAGAAAAGCATTAAGATTACTGTTTTTTTTAACATACAAGTTCCTCCTTTGCCCACTAAGTGTATAGATAAAAAATGAGATTAATCTGAAATTTTGTATAAATATTAAATCTTTTTTGTTGCCTCTCATTGGAAGTACACAATTGAATCTTATTGAAAATTACATATTATCCGACACTTTGATTTATAACATTTCTGACTTCCCGCATCTTAATCAAGATAAAACCAGCTATAATCACGCAAATTTATTAAGTTAAAATAATTGTGTTGAAACCTTATTTTGATATAATTAATAAATCGAAAAATATTTAGAATACAGTGTAGAAAAATTGTAGATTAATAGGTATAGTTAAAAAGGCAGTAATTAAATGATTGGGTTAACGTAACAACATTTTTTATGGTTGTTTTCATTGCTCAGTGATTATAGGGTATACTTTTTATATATCTATGATGGTACAAAAGAAGGACAGGTTTTATCCTTTTACACGACAGTTTTATTGGAGGTTTAATATGAATTACAGAATTACAAACAAACCGGTATTTGAACAAGCACAAGTACGTTCTGTAGCAGATGTTGTTTTTACAGAAGAAGAATTAAAAAATGGAATGAGACTTGCTGTAAGTAAAGCAGATCCAACATTAGAATTGTATTTAATTGACGTAGATGGTCAAAAGAAATTTGATGTACGCTGGGATGATTCATCTGAAATCTTTGTTGGTTGGTTCTCAGCATGGGATAATTTCGTATGGTGTTTAAACACAGCTGAAAAAGAAAAACAAGCAAATACTGCACCACAAGAATAAAAGTTAACCGAAAGCAATTTTACATTGTTTTCGGTTTTTTAGTTTTACTAAAATAAAAAAGCCCCCAAAAATGGGAGCTTGGATTATTGGCATAACAATATTTGTCGTTCAAATTGCATTTTTTTAGCAATACAACGATCTTTAATAATAAAACCTGCTTTAATAACAAATTCATCGATTGGTTCGACCGTTACAAATACGACTTTATCCGCTATACGGCGAGCGTTTTGGATTAAATCGAATTGTTCATCATCCGTTATATGTGAATAAATATTATAGGGTAAGTCTACTATGGCAACATCATAATGTTCAGTTACTTCTGCAATCGGCCCCTTCGTAATGTTGCTTTCAAGACCGAAATAGCTAATATTTTCCCTTGCCCCAACACAAACTAGGGGACTGATATCTCGTCCAACAATGTTCATTCCCATTGAAAGGCCTTCAACGACAACCGTACCAATTCCACAACAAGGGTCGATTATTCGAAGATTCTCAGGTTTTGGAGCAGCAATATTGGCAACAGCTCGAGCTACGCGAGTATTTAGAGCTGTGGAATAACTATTGGGCTTATGTACGTGTTGACGCCAAACCGATTCACTTTTTTCATAAATTCCAAAATACCATCTTTGTTCTAATAAAAGAATACCAAAAATTTTATCAGGATGATCTAGTTCAGGTTCACCATCTATATTCAATCCCACTTCGCGTTCTATTTTTCGACGTTCTGGATGGGGGATTTTTTTTGTATCCCCAATATCAAATTTGTTTAAATTGATTACTTTAAAAGTGGAACTTACTTGAACAGTTTTAGCAAAGTTTGAAATTTCGCCAAGTTCGTTACTTTCAAATAAAACTTCAAGTCGTTCCTCAATGAAAGGGCTACGACTTGGGTCAACCTTTATATCACTAATTAGAAAATTTGCTTGGGTATCGAAACCGAAAAATGAACGCATCTCCATTCTACAAAGATCATGTTCATCATGATGGTGTACATAGGTATAAATGTAAGTAGGTTTCTTCTGTATGTTCAGGTCGTTTCTCCTCAATTCTAGTTGTTTTGCTCAAGGGCAGATAATAATTTAGTCATAAAATTAGATGTGATAGACAGTGTTTCTTCAATTGTCATCGTCTCTTGGAAATCTTCTATCATATCTATTGGAATGTTTAAATCCCATAATCCTTCATCTCCAGAAAACATTGCGCTGAAATTTTTAATTTCTCCTCCATGCAAGTTTTCATTTAAGAATGATTTAATAGTAGATGCATGCTTTTTTTGGACTTTTAAGCCAAGTAACACCATATACGTTTTAAAAACATCATCGACTTCAAGGGATAGTGAATCTGTTTTAAATGTCTCAAAGGATGATGATTCGATATAAAGAAATTCATTTTGGTGTTCCTTTAAATAAGTGATTGGTTTACTTAAAAATGAAGCATCTGGTTTTGATAATGTTTCCTCTGTCTCTTTATCACAAAGTTCAATATATACATTGTTTAATTCCATATTTCCAGCCTCCTTAAGGTTAGTATATCCTTAACAGAAATAAAAAATAGACAACCAAGAAGGATGCCTAATTATGAATTATAGCACAATAAAATTTTTTTGAAAAAGAACTTGCAAATATTAATATATTACTCTATAATAATATATAGAATACAAGTGATTCGAACGAACAACCGTTTCCGTTAGGTGCTGGTAACACTTAACTAAAGGAAACGGTTTTTCTTTTGTCTAAAATTGGTTCAAACGATATATTAAAAATCGTTCAAAAGGGTTTTTATCATATAAAACCGGCAAGGGCACTTCTTGTACTAGTTCGAAGTTCGTGCTGGTCTCTAAAAAATATCGATAGTCATCGGAAGCGTAATATAAAATGATGTCAATTTCACGTGGAGCAGCTTCTACGGATCGTAAAATATTATTCACCACTTTCATAAACACTTGAACTGTAAATGGGTTGAAAAAATAAAACTTATTATGTTCAGCTTCGATTTTATATTTTTCAGCATAGCAATTAACAAACTGAATTTGCCCAGCATGATATTGATAATTTTTTAAATTATCGAATGCATCATCTAAAAATTTCTGATTCATTTCAATTCCGATACACGATGCATGGAATAAATAGTTCGTAAAAAAATTTAAACGTCCTTTCCCACACCCAAAATCTACTAATGTATCACTGCTTTTTATTGGATAGTGTTTAAATAATTCTTCTAACGCACTGTAGGGTGTAGGTTCATATGGGTGGTAATACACAGAATGATTAACTTCCACTTTTTTTTGACGTGTATTAATCTTCAATAATTTATCGTAATAATATTCTTTCACAAACTTTCCTCGTTCCTAGTAACAATGTACGTTTATTATACCTCTTATTGTCTCCAAAATTGTGGTCCTTTTTTATTTTGTACAGTTTGATTAAGATTCTGCAATCGAATGAGCAGTACTTGCTCTTTTTCTCCAATTTAACCAAAAAGAAGTGAGATTTAATTAATTGTTATTTTTTTCAAATAAGCAACATAAATTTATCTGGGCAGATATCCTTATATGATTTTCACTAGGATAGAGGTACCGAAAAGCAAAAGAGAATTCAGTGAAAAAAATCTATCACTCAAAATAATCTAAGGGATTCGGGGGATTAAAGTGAAAATATTACGATTAGGTCATGCAATGTATGTGTTAACAAGTAAAAAGGGGAATCGTTATTTAATCGATCCTTTCTTTGACATGAATCCAGGTTGTCCAAGTGAGTACCAGACAGAAGAATTTTTATCCACCATCAAAGGGGTATTATTGACACATGGTCACTTTGATCATAGTAGTGGTTTAGATAAATTACGAAAGGCAAACCCAGATTGCTTAGTTTTAGCCCAATATGAATTGGCGTTAATTTTAGGTAAAAAAGGATTTAATAATGTTTATCCATTAAACTTTGGAGGAAGTTTTGATTTTGATGATATGAGAGCAACAATGGTACAAGCTAGACATTCTTCAAGTTATGGTGAATTGGAAGGGATGCCGATTTATGCAGGAGAATCTGCTGGATATGTACTCGAATTTACAGGAGATCGAACAGTTTATCATTCAGGCGACACAATGATTATGTCCGATATGAAATTGATTCAAGATCTATATCAACCATCCATTGCAATACTTTCTTCATCAGGACAATTTACAATGGGTCCAAGAGAAGCAGCATATGCAGTGGAAAAATTACTCGATGTTGACTACGTTATTCCAAGTCACACATTCCCGAGTGAACAATCAGCCATTTCCAAAGACATATTAAATGGATTGCTCCAAGCTTTCCCAGTTGTTGGAAATATGATTGAAAAAGATAAAGAATTAAAAGATTACCTATCTAATCAAACGAAAACGAAAGTGGTAGTTTTAGGTTATGGTGAAGAAGAAACATTTTGAATAGCTCAAACAATAGACCACGAGTTTTTCGTGGTTTTTTGATATATTATGAATTCGAAATCACTTGTATTGTTCCGTAGTTTTTGGCAAAAATGTGTAGTATTAATGCTAAAGTGAGGGACGTAGGGTGATAGAGCGTAACGTATACAATAGTCGTAAGTTGCAGTTGCCGAAAATACCATGGATTATGAAACAAACTTGGGAAAACTCTTTATTCATCCATTACCCTGTAAGAAAAGAAGTTCTCGAACCGTTGATTCCTTGTGAACTTGCGTTAGATACCTATGATGGGGTAGGGTGGGTGTCTATTGTACCTTATTATATTCGAGATTTACGTGGAAAAGGGTTGCCACCAATTCCTGGGACAAGTGAATTTCCAGGGTATAATCTACGTACCTATATAAAAGGAAAAGACAAACCGGGTATTTATTTCTTTTATCTGGGTGCCGGGAATTTTCTTGCTCCAAAACTGGCGAGACCTTTTTTTCGTTTACCATATATGCAGGAAAATCTAAAAATGTGGAAGGGCGTTGACGGGATAAGGTTTGAAGGTGAGCAGTTATCATGTCATTATGTTCATAAGAAAAAACCATTTAATCCAAAAAAAGGATCGTTGGAGGAATGGTTGCTTGAAAGATATTGTTTTTACACATTGAATAAAGGGAAAATATTTCAATGCAATATAGTCCATCCATCATGGGTGATTTATGAGGCAAATGCAGAATTTCATGAGAACAGTTTACTATCAAAATATAAAATTGATCCACTAATGTATAAGCCAATATTGCATTTTTCCAAAAGGGCAGAAGTCAAAATATGGCCATTAGTACCAGTAAAAAATAATAAACACTTCTCCACTTAATGCATTTCATGTACGCTAAATGAAAAGTACTAAGAGGAAGTGTATTTGTTGATGTATGCAGCAATTTTATTTATTTTAGCTGGCGTCGCTGAAATTGGTGGCGGTTATTTAATTTGGCTATGGTTACGAGAAGGCAAACCATTTTATTGGGGAGTATTTGGTGGACTAGCACTCGCAATTTACGGTGTAGTTGCTACGTTCCAAACATTCCCATCTTTCGGTCGAGTCTACGCAGCTTATGGCGGTGTCTTTATCGTGTTGTCAATATTATGGGGATGGGGAATCGATAAAAAAACCCCAGACCTATTCGACTGGATCGGTGCAGCCATTTGCTTAGTAGGGGTAGCAGTCATGCTAATCCCACGTTCTTAGTAATGGCAAAAGAATATTTATTATGTACAATTCTAATCAAAAGTGAATTGTACATTTTTTTATTTTAAGAAGCTTATTAGATTAAAAACGCGGCCTACCACTGTAAGCCGCGCAAAAAATCCAGAAAATGTAGTAGCCAGTATATTAAAGTGAGAGGACTCTACAAAAGCACAGTGACAAGTCGTAGAGACAACAACAAGTTGGCTCTGCGGCTTGTTGTGCGAAGTCCTCTCACTAAACAGTGCAAACAATTTTTGAATTTATTTTAATAAAAATTTTGCGGGGGGATTCACTTTAAATAATTAAGCAAAATTTTGAGAGGCAAAAAAATTAGAAAACGCGGTCTACCACGTAAGCCGCGCAAAAAATCCAGAAAATTTAGTAGGTATAATTTTAAGTGAGAGGACTCTACAAAAGCACAGTGCCAAGTCGTAGAGACAACAACAAGTTGGCTCTGCGGTTTGTGTGCGAAGTCCTCTCACTAAACAGTGCAAACAATTTTTGAATTTATTTTAATAAAAATTTTGCGGAGGGATTCACTTTAAATAATTAAGCAAAAATTTATGAGGCAAATAAAATTAGAAAACGCGGCCTACCACTGTAAGCCGCGCAAAAATCCAGAAGAATTAGTAGCCAAAATATTAAAGTGAGAGGACTCTACAAAAGCACAAAGACAAGTAGTAGAGACAACAACAATTTGGCTCTGCGGCTTGTGTGCGAAGTCCTCTCACAAAACAGTACGAACCATTTTTGAATTTTATTTTAATAAAAATTTTGCGGAGGGATTCACTTTAAATAATTAAGCAAAAATTTATGAGGCAAATAAAATTAGAAAACGCGGCCTACCACTGTAAGCCGCGCAAAAAATCCCGAAGTTTTAGTATGCAAAATATTAAAGTGAGAGGACTCTACAAAAGCACAGTGACAAGTCGTAGAGACAACAACAAGTTGGCTCTGCGGCTTGTGTGCGAAGTCCTCTCACAAAACAGTACGAACCATTTTTGAATTTATTTTAATAAAAATTTTGCCGAGGGATTCACTTTTAATATTTAAGTAAAATTTTGGGTGGCTATTAAATTAGAAAACGCGGCCTACCACTGTAAGCCGCGCAAAAAATCCAGAACTTTTAGTAGCCAAAATATTAAAGTGAGAGGACTCTACAAAAGCACAGTGACAAGTCGTAGAGACAACAACAAGTTGGCTCTGCGGCTTGTGTGCGAAGTCCTCTCACTAAACTATACGTACTATATTTGAATAAATATTAAAATAACTAAGGTTTCAACTGCAACGTAGCAAATATAGGAGTTTTGCCATTACGGAAATACGTTAATAAAATCCCTTTACTTTCCACAATCTCACCATTTGCAAACTTAGCATAATCAATCGCAAATGGAACAAGTAATGAATGCTTATAAAAATCTTTCTCCGTCACATTCAACTCTGCATACTCTTCACCAGCTAAAAGAGGATTCTCTTTTAACATAGTGAATATCTCCTTTTGCTCACTTGATGAAACGCGTTCATCCCACCACAATTTACGCGGTTGGAATTGCTGTCTTGCTAAATAATCCAGCTGCATCAAACTTCGTACAACAGGCAGATTAATATGTGACTGCGTTGCTAAAAACTCCTCAAGCCTTCTAAATAAATCCTCTAATTGATGCCCGATACGAGACCAACCTTTTTCTTCCCAATACGTACCAAAATTTTGGAAGAAATCAAATGGGGTTTCAAAGCCTTCTGTCACTAAATATTCAACCGTATTGTCCATACGATGGTCATTCCAATACTTTTCAAGAACATCCTCAGCATGTTTTATTCGAATAATTTCATCAAAGGTTAAAACATTGTTTGCAAAAATTTCATATGGCGCAACATCTACATACGTATAACCGTACTTTTCAGCTTCAATTCGAAGTCCAGTTCCACGCAACAATTTTAAAAATCCAAGTTGTAATTCTTCTGGTCGCATCGCAAATACATCGTTGAACGTTTGACGGAAACTGTTATAGTCCTCTTCAGGAAGGCCAGCAATTAAATCTAAATGTTGATCGATTTTGCCGCCTTCTTTCACCATTGTTACAGTACGTTTTAATTTTTCGAAGTTTTGGCGACGTTTAACAAGTTCGTTTGTTAAATCATTTGTCGATTGAACACCAATTTCAAATCGGAAAAGTCCTTTTGGTGCATTGTCATTTAAAAATTGAATAACTTCTGGGCGCATGATGTCTGCTGTAATTTCAAATTGGAATACAACACCTGGTACGTGCTCATCGATTAAGAATTGGAACATTTCCATCGCATAGCTACGGCTAATGTTAAAAGTACGGTCCACGAATTTGATTGTTTTTGCACCATTTGCCATTAAATAACGGATATCATCTTTAATTTTTTCACGATTAAAGTAACGAACGCCTACTTCAATAGAAGAAAGGCAAAATTGACAACTGAACGGACACCCGCGACTTGTTTCGATATATTGAATTCGTTTCCCTAGGTGAGGGAGGTCTTCTTTAAAACGGAATGGACTCGGTAGCTCACGTAGGTCAATTTTTGCGGGTTGGGCATGGATTTTAACTTGTCCATCTTGTAAGTAGCAAATCCCAGGAACTTCCTCTAGCGGAATATCACCTTGTAAATGCTCTAATAATTTTTTGAATGAGAATTCTCCTTCACCCATAACGATGAAGTCGATTTCTTCAACACGTCGCAACCATTCATGGACATCGTATGAAACTTCAGGCCCACCAAGTACAATTTTGATGTTTGGTGAAACGGCACGAAGCATTCGAATGACACGAATCGTTTCTTCAATATTCCAAATGTAGCAGCTAAAGCCAATTACATCTGGTTTGTATTGATATAAATCTGAAACAATATTGAAAGCAGGATCTTTAATTGTATATTCCACGATAGTTGGGTCAAACTCAGGTTGAGCAGCAGCTTTTAAACAACGAAGGGCTAAGTTTGTATGGATATATTTCGCATTAAGCGTTGTTAAGACAATATTCATTAAGTTGTAGTTCTCCTTTAAATTACACGATACTTCAACTTATGATTGTAGCAGTATTATTGGTTTTCTGCCACTTAATAAAAAGGAGGCGTCTAAAAATTATCAAGACGCCATATTAAAACTAAACGATCTTGCTATATTTATTTAGTAACGTATCCAATTCCTGACTAAAATTCACCACATCTGGGTGAGTGAAACCTAACAAGTTTGCCTTTTTGTACATACTTTTTCTTTTGAGTTCGATTTGTAGTATAAGTGTTTTTTTAATAATGAAATTAATCATATATACTCCTTCTCTTCTCAATATGGTTTATCAATCGGTAGTTGATGTTTGTATTATAAATCATCGAAAATAAAAATGTTGTCGTTTTATTTCAAATATTACAAAAATATTAAAATTGTTATCACGGGTGCATTTAATGGTATTTTTCAATGGGAAATAGAAAAAGACAGGAATTTTTGTTTAGCTAATTGGGGTATGTTTTGACGTATTTTGGTGGGAAATGAAATATGCTGGCGAAAACTTTTTTGTAGTCGACAATTTATTTCCCAAACTTTTTGATCTGCATAGCGGAAGGTGAAAAGGGAACACTAAACTTGATTCTATATTAAGAGGAGTGTTGAAGTTGAAAAACAAACAGCCACATCAACAGTTAACAGTGCAAGATAACCAGTTAACAAAAACACAAGAAGTATTATACCAAAAAGATTTTAAACGAGCAGATAGAGCAAGAGGAAAAAAACGATAAATTACTTTGCGCAACCTTTTCAGAATTTTTAAGGTTGCGTTTTTTATTTGAAAAAGAATACAACTTACATATTTATGTCTAGTAATTCTTCTTATTGAAATCAGAAAATTAGCTAAATTATTCAAAATCTTTTAAACTAAGTTTTAAAATAATTGAAAAGGGAAAGTTATTTGGTAAAATAAGAATTTATAAAGGGGGAAGCAATAGTGAAGTTAAAAGAATGGCTAAATAGTGAAGTTCCAAATATTGCAAGTGAACTAATTGATGTTCATAATAATTATTTCTCAATTGAAAAATCGATTGGGTTTGAAGGGCAAGAAACAATTTATAAAATTTTGCAAAATTTCCGTTCTGCTCTTTTCCCATGTTTATGTGATAAATATTCAAGTGACGAAACAAAAATAAATATTAGCATTGGTAATAATTTGAGAAAATCTTCAATTGATTTAAGTGAGTTAATCGAAAAAGTCCTTGCTAATGAAAGTTCGCTAAATGAAGCAGATAGTAAACGAAAAGCTGAAGAGATAGTTATTAGTTTGATTAAAAAATTCCCTGAAATACGTAGAATGTTACAAACAGATATTCAAGCAGCTTATAATGGAGATCCAGCAACAACTTCTACAGAAGAAATTCTTTATAGCTATCCGTCAATTCAAGCAATAAGCATACATAGAATTGCACACGAGTTATATAATTTAAATGTACCTATTATTCCTAGAATCATGAATGAATATGCGCATCGATTAACAGGGATCGATATTCATCCCGGTGCTTCTATTGGCGAATATTTCTTTATTGACCACGGTACAGGTGTTGTAATTGGCGAGACTTGTACAATCGGTAAAAATGTGAAAATCTATCAAGGTGTAACATTAGGTGCGAAAAGTTTCCCATTAGATGAACATGGAAATCCGATTAAAGGTATTAAACGCCATCCAAATATTGAAGACAATGTTGTTATTTACGCAGGCGCAACGATTCTTGGTGGAGATACAACAATAGGCAAAAACTCAGTAATCGGTGGGAATATTTGGTTAACGCAATCTGTTCCAGAAAACTCTCGAGTATATAATTCTCAACCATTACCGAATATCAAATAAGGTCAAAAAGGGCTGTTCAGTAGGTAGAACTGAACAGCCCTCTTCTCATATCGTTAAAAATTTATCTGAGATGATTGGTGAGTGCCTCAAAGAAAGTTTCAGACACTTCCGTTATAATTGATTTTCCATTTCCAATCTTTGATATGCAAATTCATATGTTTTTTCTAACATACGATCAGTTATTGTTATAAGTTCATTAGGATTTACTCCAAAGTAAGTTACTAAGAAATGTACCATGTTTTGACGTTCTTTTTCAGTTATCATTTAATTTATAACCTCCTAATTATTATATAACAAATATATGATGGGTTTATCTGATATATAACAGATAATCGCCTATCAAATTCATTTTTTCATTGATTGGAGGTCATTTTTTAAAAGCATATTACTTGCACATGATGATATTTTGAAGTAGTATATGTTCATACATATGGTTTTGATTTAATCGGCGCTCATAATGATAGTGAGGGTCTTTTTTGCGTGCCAAAAATTTCTATGTTTAATTTTTCGATTTTAAACCAATCTAAACTCACACTGATAAACCAATCAGTGAAAAAAATACTCTAAAGGAGGCAATCAATATGGCAAGCAGCAATAACAATAATAAGTTATTAGTAGCAGGTGCGCAAAACGCATTGGATCAAATGAAGTATGAAATTGCATCAGAATTTGGAGTACAACTTGGACCGGATACATCTTCACGTGCAAACGGTTCTGTAGGTGGGGAAATCACAAAACGCCTTGTACAAATGGCGGAAAGTCAATTACGTGGTACACAACAATAATTAGTGTACAAATGAACAAAAAAATAGGTAAGTGAAATCAAATGGGAAACCCGAAATACTGGGTTTCCTTTTTATTTTTAGAAAATGCAAAGTATTTAATATCATCCTTAACAAGTTTGCTTTAAAATATATATAGAATTAATTGGAACTTTTACGCATCCTAAACGTAAATAATTAGGACAAAGAATTTGAGGTGGTTAGTATTGGAAAAAGAAACGAAAAAAAATGAATTAATGGAATGGATAAAAGCGATACTTATCGGTATTGTAATCGCGTGGGCAGTTCCATTTTTCTTGTTTATGCCAACAGAAGTTCAGGGTGCTTCAATGATGCCAACTTTTGAAGATGGAGACAAGGTTGTGGTCAATAAAATTGGACCAAAGTTAACAGAGTATAATCGATTCGATGTGATTGTTTTTAAAGCCACTGAAGAAGATAACTATATTAAACGTATTATTGGTCTACCTGGTGACCATATCGCTTATAAAGACGATGTACTTTATGTAAACGGGAAAAAATATGATGAACCATATTTAGATAAATATAAAGATGAATTAATTGATAATGGGACGTTAACACAGGACTTTACTTTGGAAGAAACGTTGAACGAAACCGTTGTACCGGACGGACACTTTTTTGTATTAGGGGATAATCGCCGATACAGTAGAGATAGCCGTGACCCGAATGTTGGATTTGTCTCTGAAGAGCAAGTGTTAGGAACAGTAGATGTTCGAGTGTGGCCATTAAATCATCTTGGACTAATAAAATAATTAAAAGCCCGCGAAAACTCGTGGGCTTTTTTCATGTATAAGATTCCAAAAATATTCCAAACTAATCATTAATCTTATTGTCTTGATATTCAATTTTCTTAAGCGCTTTTTCAAAGTTTAATTCTTGTGAAATTTCTTCACGATTATTTTTCTTTTTCGGTTTTTTCATTTTACGAACAGAGTTTCTTCCGTGCTTTTTCATTGCCATTCACCTCCGTATTAATATTTTGTGCAGCTTTATCAAAGACATGCTTTTGAATCCAGTTGTTCTAAATGCCATTTAATTCATTTGCCCTCACAACATTAGCGCTCTTTTCATTTATTAGAGGAAGGGGGGCTATAAATATGGGTGAGCAGCAATCTTCAAAAGAAAATTTAGAAAAAGACTGTAAACAACAAATCGAAAGTGAGGTTATTCGTGATCATAATTCACTGATCATAAGCCAAACTTTTTGTGTAAATGCAATTGTTGGAGCAGCACAAAAATTAATAATAGAAGAAGTTATCATCGAAGAAGTTGATGATGAGGTGGATGAATTAGAAGATGAAGATGAATCAATGGATAATGGTGAACAAGAAGTAGAGATTGAAATTGAGTTAGATGATTCAACCATTCGCCAAGATTATACGCTCATTTATGCTGCACCTGAAACTCCAATGCGTTCACCAATATTAATGACCATCATTGCACGGAATTTATCAGAAAATGATGTGTTAGTAAGTATTGAAGATGATTCTGAAGTGATTGTTGAAGAAGTTGTCCCTGCAAATTCAGAACTTGCTTTAACTGCTCAACATGCATGTTTGGTTAGGGCGCTTGCGTTAGCGGAAAGTAAAGTTCAATTTGTCATTAATGTTTTTCACCCGATTAGTTCGATATAGTTTCTTTAAGAGCACTTTGATATGGTGCTTTTTATTTTTTTCAAAAAAAATAAGTAGATTCTATTTTTGAGAACCTACTTGAAATAACTATTATGCTCGTCCATTTTCTTTCATAAAGTCATTTTCCATCATAACGATGAACATTCCAATAATGAAGAGGAATACACTACCTTTTACCATTTCGATACCAATCCAATGGGAAATTTCAGTGAAAAAGCTTAATCCAAAAAGTGTTAATCCAATTGTTAGAATCGTTGCACATAGGGTGATAAAAAATTTATACATGTAGTAAACCTCCTTAAGTTCGCTTCTATTGTTAACAACATTGTAACATAAAGTTCGTAAATTGTTCACATTTTATTCAATTTAATGACACAAATAAAATAAATAAATAATTAGAACTAGTTATTGGTAAAATTAAACAAATAAAAAATATCTATTTAAATCAAAATTTCTCTTATTAATGCATAAATATCATTTTCAATATTTTTGTTATTAATTAAAAATAAGAATTAAGCACTATCGAACGATTTGTGAACGGAATTAAAAATGGAAGCCAATTTGATGTATATCAAACTTGACTTCCACAATATTAATAATTTCTCTTTTTCGATGATTGTTTTTGAGCTTGAATATTCTGTTCTGCTCCAAACTCTTCTTTCGTACGACCAATTTTTTGTTCTGCTTTATTATTATGAAGTTGACGGTCATCGTAATTTGAGTATTCGTCAAAATCCTTTTTATTGTTCATATTGTCATCTCCTTTCGCTGATGTTAATATGAGAACTTTACATATTAATTATGTAGCAATAATTTACTACGGAAAAATGTTGCTCATTGTCAGAAAATAATAGATAATTAAATCTATTAGAAATAGAGATTAGGAGTGTAATTTGTAATGCAACTTGAGCAAGGAAATATCGCATTAAAAAATAAAGATTCTAAATTAGATAACCGCGCAATTTTATTAGTAAAATGTCCTGATAAACCAGGGATTGTTTCTGTATTATCAACATTTTTATATAAACATAATGCAAACATCATTGAGTCAAGCCAATATTCAAGTGACCCAGAAAATGGAAAGTTCTTCATTCGCTTGGAATATCACTGTGATAACCTTCAAGCAAAAGCTAAAGAAATGGAAGAAGAGTTCGTTCAAATCGCTAAGGACTATGATATGACATATGATTTCTATTATCGTAAAGAACGTCAACGTACAGCTATTTACGTATCTAAAGAATTGCACTGTTTACGTGAGTTACTGTGGGAATGGCAAAATGGTGACTTAGATACAGATATTGTTGTTGTGATTAGTAACCATGAAGATGCTAGACCAATTGTAGAGTCATATGGAATTCCGTTCTACTACATCCCAGCAAATAAGGATATTCGTAAAGAAGTGGAAGCAAAACAAATTCAGTTAATGGAAGAATATAATGTAGATTTATTAATTTTAGCAAGATATATGCAAATCTTAACACCGGACTTTGTTGGTCATTTTGAAAATCGTATTATAAACATTCACCATTCATTCTTACCAGCATTTATTGGTGCAAAACCGTATGACCGCGCACATAAACGTGGTGTAAAACTAATCGGGGCAACTTCACACTATGTAACAAATGATTTAGATGAAGGGCCAATCATCGAACAAGACGTAGAGCGAGTAGACCACCGTGATGATGTAGAAACATTAAAGAAGATCGGTAGTAAAATTGAACGCCGTGTACTAGCAAGAGCGGTTAAATGGCATTTAGAAAACCGTGTTATTGTGGAAGGTAATAAAACGATCGTGTTTCATTAGAAAAGCGAAGAACGCTTGCCCAGCTCTTGAAGGCACTGGCCGACAAAAACGCCCCATCACGTGGCATTGTCGGCACTCGTACTTCCGTGTACTTCGGAGACTACCGACGAGTGTGTCTACACGCGACGGAGGAAGTTGAAGTGTCCGAAAGAGCTAGGTTCGCAGCTAGACAATAAGAAAAGCGAAGAACGCTCGCCCAGCTCCGACAACAACTGGAGGAATCGTCATAAGGGCGCTTTTTGCCCTTGAAGATGATTCTGAAGTTGTCAAGGAGCTAGCGTTCGTAGCTAGACAATAAGAAAAACCTTCCTTATAAAGCGAACTTCGTGAATTGAACCGAAGTTCGCTTTTTCCTTTAATTTTTTCTAGTAAAATAAGGATATTTATGTAAAAATTAACCTAAAGATTTGCCGAAAGGAATGAACAATGAGAAGTTTAGTATTTTCTTATTTATTAGCCATCTGTTCGGGTATACTCATGTTTTTAAGTATGCCGAGCTATAATGTTGGTATTTTAGCATGGTTTGGGTTAGTTCCTTTATTGATTGCATTAAAAAACAAATCCTCTCTGCAACAATATCTCTTAATCAATGTGACCTGTATTATTTGGTCATTTGGTACACATATTTGGTATCCCGCGATTTTTTCAGGTTGGGGCTACCTCATTATGATTGGTGCTGGACTTTTCTACGGTGCTTTTTTAAAGATGGGTCTAGATATGCAAACTCGAATCAATCGCTGGTACGGGATATTTGCCATGCCGATTACATTTAGTGTTTTTGAATGGCTGAAAACAATAATTCCATTTACAAAAACATGGTGGATTGAGGTTATCTCTAAATCACAATGGATGATTCCCGAAACTTTGCAAATTTTATCTGTAACAGGGTTTATTGGTTTGTCATTCTTGATTTTATTAACGAACGTTGTTATTGCTGAAATCATAAAAAATCAATTTTCGTCTAAAAATATTCGAATTTTCACGTATTCTTTATTAGCATTGCCCATCGTAAATTTCATCATAGGTACAGTTATCATGAATGAAAATGATAAAGAGCTAAAAGAACAACCCTTTACAATTGGTGCAACAGTCGACCTTGTGAATCAAGACGAAGAAGTCCTTGCATTAGGGAGTGGGCAAACAGCAGGGGATGGATATTTAGCAGATACATACGAAATGAAAGAAAAAATATTTGAGATTAATCAAGACTTATCCAAAAAAATTATTGAAGAAAAACATGCTGATTTTATCGTGTGGGGAGAAAATGAATTTGTAAACTTAAACGATACGGAGCTCATTAATCAATATCGGGCTTTAGCAAAATCATTAAATACGAACCTAATTGCAGATACAGTTTGGGAAACAAAGAACACGATGTATGATACAGCCTATATGGTAGGGGCGAATGGGGAAGAAATTGGGAAAACACCAAAAATCTTTACACTATGGGGTGAAGAAAGTTACGGATTTTCTCCAGGTCCAAGAGATTATACCGTGTACGAAACTCCTTTAGGAAAAGTAGCCCTTGCCGTATGTTGGGACCGCCATGATCCAACGATTTTAAGAAACTATGCAAAAAACGGTGCTCAACTCGCGATGATTCCGGCTGATGATGATTTTTATGGAGATAAACGATTTCCATATTTCGCAGCAAGTGATGCCGTATTCCGCGCGGTAGAAAATCATCTTGCCATTGGTTCTGGTTCCACTTCAGGGATTGCTCAAGTTATCACACCATATGGGGAAATGACTGCGATGAGTGATGTGAATACACGTCAATATATCGTAGGAGGTACGTTTACTTTAGAGAAGCAAACGTTTTATACAAGATTTGGAGATGTGTTTGCTTACCTTTTTGTAGTAATTTTCTTAGTGATGCTTATTGTTTCTGAACGGAATAAACGAAAAATGTAAGGGGCGGCCACAATGACTGCCCCTACTTTTTTTATTCGTATATTGCCTCGTCTAATTGGTGCATTTTATCATAAATGCGGCGTTTACGGTAAAGCATGATACCCGCCTCTGATACATCTTCAATCATACCTTTATTGGCAATTGCTCCAAAAATCATGCCCGCAATCGGAACCATTTGGAATAACTTTTTCCATCCAAAATGATCTCGGTAAGTAAAGAACACTTCTTGCCAACCTTTTAACTGACTAATCATATCCTGTGATTTATCTTTCTTATCATTTTTCATTGAAAGTTCCTTTAAAATGGCTTCTTTCCCAACGATATCTGCAGATGCAAATTGCAAACATTTTACGATAAACACTCGTTCTTCTTTTTCATTTGGGTCATAGCCATGGATAATCGCAATTTCTTGTAATGTTTTTAAAGCTATTCCAAGAATTACGGGGATATCAATAGCTAACGTAAATAACCCGCCAAAACCTGTTGAAGCACCTTGTACCGTTGCAAATTTCGCACGATTACTCTGCAAGTTTGTGCTTAATGATATCATACTTTCAATTGGTAAATTCCCAACATCCTCGAGGGTTTCAATTGGTACGGAAGTCTTCTTTTCAATTTTTTTCAACATAGCTTGTTCACTTATTAAATATTTTCCGCCCGTTTGAATGTAGCTACCCAGTTCATTGACTAGGACTCCGATTTTTTCTTGAATAAATTTCGGTGTGATTTTATCTAATAGCTTAAAGGGTAGTCGGCCAAGCTTTTCCCAAAAAAATAACCCTTTTTGGTCTTTTTCCCACTTTTCGATTTCCAGTAAATATGATGAAAGCTGCTCTTTAGTTTCCAAGTATAGTTACTCCTCTTATTTTTTAGTTACTTCTTTTACGTTAGTTAGGTTTTGAAAGTTTCATCTTTTCCATTCAATTTCGTATTTCAAGATTTTAGGTGCGTATAATGAATAGTAAGGGAGGGGGAATGAGATTAGTTGAAAACGAATCGGGATGCTATCAATCAATTTCGAAACACACTGATCATTGATAAATATGATCCGCAAATTGTCCAATGGGGGACAAGGAGATTTCGACATGACGGTAGTGAAAGTATGGAAGATGCAATGGTTTGGAATGTTTTTCGAAGTTTACGACAAATTAATCCGCATCTTTGGGTAAAGCAACTCTTTAAAAAAGCATTTGAATTAGACTTTCCATATACTGTAGATGGACTTGAAATTCATTTATGGAAACGTGTACCCCCTCCACGAGATATTTCAATACCAGAATTGGATTATGAAATAGATATCATTATTGAAACGAATGATTTCGTTTGGTGTATGCTAGCAAAATATAAAAGCGATATTCGAATGAATACTCAACAAAACAATCCAATCATTCGAAACATCGATGTTGGATTGCAATATACAAAACAACGAGATTTTTATTTTTCTTTGTTATTTTTAGATACTTTCTATACGCCTTATGGACAAATTTTAGTCAACCAATATCGTGAATCCGAGAAATCCATCTTACAAGAACTGCCTCATCGTACTACGGAAATTACTCGGTTAAGTGGTGTTAGTATTTTAACGTGGAAGAATGTTCATCATCTTTTAAAAGATATTTATTTATATAACAGAAGTTCATTTGAACGATTTATTTCAAGCCAAGCAAGCGATTGGCTTTATACAAAGATATCAGGGAGCGATTAAATTTACGTACTATCTCGACATGGGGGAGGTTATACTTAAAGGTATGAAACGTGGAACCAAAAGGAGGACCTTCCATGAATATAACAATTGAATGGACTTATAAATCGAAAAATGGAGTAGAAACAGTATTTCGCTCTGATGAAATGCCACCTGCTCATGCATTAGCGATTGCAGAAGATCTTGAAAAAACCGGACGTGTAAAAAATATAACGTTTATTGACCAATACGATAGTACGTGGATGGCGAAGGAATTAAAGAAATATATTAAAGAAGTGGAAACAGAACCGCATAATGTACGTGTTTATTTTGACGGTGGTTTTGATATACAAACGAGTTTTTCTGGCCTTGGTGTGGTAATTTATTACGAACAAAATGGGAAATCCTACAGACTACGCCGCAACGCTCCAGCTCAAGGTTTGGTTTCGAATAACGAGGCAGAATATGCTGCATTACATTTAAGCGTTGTGGAATTGGATTTATTAGATGTTCACCATCAAAAAGTGAAGTTTATTGGTGATTCCCAGGTAGTCATTAATCAAATGAGTGGGGAATGGCCAGCGTATGAAAAGGAATTAGCAAGTTGGGCGGATCGCATTGATGAAAAATTAAAGTCCCTAGGCATTACACCAGAATTTGAGCTAGTGCCACGGAAACAAAACGAAGAAGCAGATCGTCTTGCTACACAAGCATTAAAGGGTGTGGATATTACGGGACAAATCGAACTGCAATAAGAGTCGAAAGCATTTTTCAGTTTTGAGAAATGCTTTTTTTTAAGATGAATAATTGTTTATTACAATCAAATATTGTAGTATTGTGAAAGTGTGATTGTTTTAATGTTAATAGTATTGAGCAAACATTGTACCTAAAAAGTAGAATAAAGTTTTCTTAGAAAAATAAAGATAAATACTGGGTAATAACTTAAAAAGCGATTACAATGGGTAGTAATCGCTTTTTTCATATAATGAAATTACTTTCTAAAGGAGAAGTTTAATGATAAACAAAGTACGGACAATTGAAATTGTGGATCAGTTCATCGATAATTTACCTGAGGAAGTACAGGAGATTACGGTTGAATTACGCAAAATCATTTTAGATTCTTCGCCTTATTTAAAGGAAGAATTTAAATGGTCTATGCCAAACTATACATATAACGGACTTGTCTGTTATATCCAACCGGCGAAAACCCATGTAAATTTAGGTTTTCATCGAGGAATTGAACTGAAAAATAAAGAGTGGGGTCACTTTTTACAAGGTACAGGAAAATTAATGAGACATATACAAATAAACAGTTTGCAAGATATTCAAAAAGACATTTTTTCCTCATTAGTTAAATCTGCTGTTGCATTAAATCACGATTAAATGGAAGGGGGGCGGAATTCATGGAAGTAACAATTACTCAAAAACGAATTATTGAACTGTGTGGTACCGTCTCCTATAAAAAAGGGGATTCTTTTTTTCGTGGAAACAAAGTGCAGATCTTAAAAAATGAGACGGATTTTTGTGAATCGGTTGTTCATGGGGTGGAGGATTTCCATGTCACATTACAAAACAAAAATGGGAATATCCAATCAAGTTGTAGTTGTTCATCCTTATTAACTTTCAAAAAAGCTTGTCAACATGTTGCAGCTACGTTAATTGCCTTAAAAGAACAGCAACATGATGTAACCTATCAATTTATGTCTCTTTTTGAAAAGAGACCGAAACAAAAAAGGGGACATCAACAATTTTTTGAGACAAGGGAACAATTAGATGGACAGTTTATATTGAAGCTGATTCGTAAGGGGAACGATACTTTCTTTGCATTAGAGATGTTCATTGATGGGTTTGCTATTAATGTACGGGAATTGTTACAAAGAGAAGTGTTTCACATTGCTTCACATTTTACATATGACCCAACGATTCACTATTTTTCGAAGGAAGTTGATGAAGTATTATCAATATTACATCAGATCATTAAGGATGAAATTGACTTTGAAAATCCTTATGTGGTTATGATTCCGCCATCCTCCTTTGATCGTTTGCTTCCTTTAATAAAAAACACTTCGATTTTTTCACTTCAGCATCAGCCGATATCTGTCATCGATGGCCCCCTTCCTATTTTGTTTCAGCTTGATAAAACAAAAGAAAACTATTGTTTGAGCGTAAAGGGATATGAGGCTTTAACCGTTTTTCATAGTTATGGCTGCGTGTTACAGTACGGGAATTTATATATATTACAAAAAGAGGATTTTGAACGTTTCACAGAGTTAGTGAAATTGATTCCTAATGATCAACTTGTTATCGAAAAAAATCAACTGGAGTATTTTCTAACTAATGTGGTTCCCAAAATAAATCGGATAGGGGAATTTCAAATATCGAGCGCGGTTCAAGCTGAGATAGGGAAAACACCTCTTGTTGCGAAATTGTATTTGGATCGCTTAAAAAATCGTTTGCTTGCAAGTATTGAGTTTCATTATGAAAATATTATGATTCAGCCGTTGGAAAATCGTGAATTTCCACAAATGATTTTGAGAGATTTGAAGAAGGAAGAAGAAATTCTTTCAATCATGAAAGAAAGTGGCTTTACGATTACAGAAGGCGGCTATTATATGCAAAATGAAGAACTAGAATATCATTTTTTATATCATGTTCTTCCAAAATTACATCCGCTCACACAAATTTACATGACGACTGCAGTTCGGACACGGATTGTAAAGGAACATGTTTTTCCTAAAATTCGTGTAAAGGTTCAAAAAGAACGGACGGATTGGCTTGAATTTAAGTTTGAAATGGATGGCATTAAAGATAAGCAAATCCAAGAAATATTAAAAGCATTAAAATTTAAACAAAAATATTACCGTTTGCCAAATGGCTCACTTTTATCGTTAGAAACGAAAGAAATGGAAGAAATTCATCGTTTTTTAAATACCATTCCTGAACAAGAGACAGACTATTGGGCAATGTTTAACATGCCCATAACGGAAAGTTTAAAGTTTTTGGATTTGATTGAAGAAAGTGATGTTTTTACGGCAGAGCAGTCTTTTCGGGACTTTGTTGACCAATTACTTCATCCAGAGAAACTAGATTTTGCAGTGCCAGAAAGTCTAAATAGGATTTTAAGGGATTATCAAAAACATGGGTACAAATGGATGAAGGCTTTGGCTCATTACGGATTTGGCGGCGTTTTAGCTGATGATATGGGGCTTGGCAAAACGTTACAAAGTATTACGTTTATTGTTTCAGAGCTTGAGAGCATTCGCAAAACAGGACAACCAGTACTCATCGTTTGTCCATCTTCTTTAACCTATAACTGGCTCGGTGAACTTTCGAAATTTGCACCCGAATTTCAAGCAATCATTCTCGATGGAAAAAAGGATGAACGGGAACAACTTCAAAAGGAACTTGAGAACATTGATGTTGTGATTACTTCATATCCATTACTTAGACGAGATCGTAAGTGGTATGAAAAGCAGAATTTCCATACGGTGTTTTATGATGAAGCTCAAAACTTTAAAAATCCAATGACACAGACCTTTAAAGTAGTAAAAAGTATCCAGGCTACGAACCGTTTCGGGCTTACTGGCACGCCTATCGAAAATTCATTGGAAGAACTTTGGGCCATTTACCATGTTGTGTTTCCACATTTGTTCCAAAAGTTAGAGGATTTTAGTAATTTGCCACGAAAGTATATTGCGCGGAGAATTCGACCTTTTTTACTTCGCCGAACAAAAAATGATGTGCTCACGGAGTTACCTGGAAAAGAGGAAACGATTGTTTTATCAGAGCTAGAAGTAGAGCAAAAAAAGCTGTATGCCGCACTGTTATCAAGATTACGATATGATGCGTTGAAGCACCTGAATCAAGATACGTTTCAGCAAAGTCGCATTCGCATATTAGCTGGAATTACACGGTTGCGACAAGTTTGTTGTCATCCAGCTCTGTTTGTAGATGGCTATCAAGGAAGTTCTGCTAAATATGAACAGCTCCTACAAATCCTTGAAGAATCTCGATTGTCGGGTAGACGTGTTTTAATTTTTTCCCAATTTACAAAAATGCTTCAAATGATTGGGAGAGAATTAACGAATAATGGGCAAAACTACTTTTATCTTGATGGACAAACTCCTTCAGAAGAACGAGTAGAACTTTGTCATCGATTTAATGAAGGGGAGCGAGATGTATTCTTGATTTCATTAAAAGCAGGAGGTACCGGGCTTAATCTTACGGGGGCAGATACAGTTATTTTGTATGATTTATGGTGGAATCCTGCCGTTGAACAACAAGCAACCGATCGAGCTTATCGAATGGGGCAAAAGAATGTAGTGCAAGTCATTAAAATGATTGCTAAGGGAACTATCGAAGAAAAAATTAATGAGCTACAAAATAAGAAGAAAGATTTAATTTCTAGTATTGTCGAACCAGGAGAGGCAACTTTAACCGTGGATGATATTCGAGAGATTTTAATGATTTAAAAGGAGAAGGATTTTGAAAGTCCTTCTCCTAATTTTTTAGTGCTCAATTAAGTCAGTTACCGATACTTCTTGTTCTTTTTCAGGATCATCAAGGGGATAGATACGAGCTGTCTTTTTGTCTGGATCTACATGTTGAATATAAACTCGTTTACCATTAAATATAATATTTGGAATTTCTCCGGACTGTGTTATTTCTTGGGCTCTTTGAATATTCATTGATGAATCCTCCTCACAAAAGTTATGCCACTTTATTATTCACATTTCCCTCGAAAAAATTCTGTTTAAGTATAAATGTTATAAACAATACCAAACTAAAATTGTATTTTGAAAATGATTTTAGGGAGGTTTTTAGGATGAAACAAAACCCACAAAAAATTGCTGGCAGACCGAAAAAATTTGTGAGTAAAGAAGAAATGATTGAAAATACATTGGATAATATGCGTGAAGCCGAAATCAGCATGGAGTTTGCTGGGGAAGAAGAGTTAGAAAATTTACAAGAAAAAAATGAGCGTCGTAAACATCAAATTCAAAGAATGAAAAACGAACCTCTGACTTAAATGATTCCTGGCTGTGTTAAAGAGTTAACACAGCCCTTTTTAAAATGACAGAAAGGTTGTGCGGCAATTGAACATTCTCATTGTTGGTGCAAATGGTCAATTAGGGAGGTACTTGATTAAATACATAGTTGAAAGCAACGATCATTCGGCTGTTGCTTTAGTCAATAATGGTGTGCAAAAGGCGTATTTTACTGATATGGGAGTTGAAACATTAACATTCGACCTGAACCAAAAATTGACAAAAATTCTAAAGCTACTCAGAAATATTGATGCCCTTGTAATTACTGGTAGCCTTGATGAAAAGAACAAGGAGACACTGACTGAAATAGATGAAATGTTAAAACTGGTGGATGCAGCAATCTATGCAGGTGTTTCACGAATCATTTATGTTAGTACGTTTGAAACCCAAGCATTACCACTTTATTTTCGATCAACTTTCGTGAAAAAATATTATATTGAAAAATGGCTAAAGTTATCGGGAAGTCATTTTACAATTATTAAATCTGGTACTCTTGTTGATAAAAAGGGAACAGGGTTGGTTGAAATTGGTTCTAACATAAAGAATAAAGAAACTTCAAAAGAAGATATTGCACAATTTATTTTAGCTTGTTTAGAAAATGACGCAACCATTCGTAAAACAATAAAAGTTGCATCAGGGAAAACCCCGATACAACAAATTCTTAGTACATTGAAGTGATTCCTTTCATCACTTGCTCAATTAAAGAGTCGATATAAGTAGAATCAACATCCTTTTTATAAATTAATATTCGAAAGTAAACAGGACCATAAAACATATCTAAGACAATATCTAAATTGATAGAGGGTTGTATTTCACCATTGTCAATTGCTGTTTGTAACAGCTTCCGTGATTGCTCTCGGCGAGGTTTTAAATATTCCGTAGTAAATTTGTTCGCTAATTCGGAATCGGCTCCACTTTCAGCAACTAATGAGACAATCGTTCGCCCTAAAGAACTGTTTAGCATGGCTGAAAGGGTGTTTAAATGTTGTCTAAAATTTTCTCGGAATGTTGTATTTTCATGGAATTTTAAATTTGTTTCCACCGTTAATAAAAAGGCATCCAGTACTAAAAAGGTTTTATGAGTCCACCAACGATAAATAGTTGCTTTTCCTACGCCAGCAACATTCGCGATGGATTCAATTGTTAAATCAGAATAGGAAGTTTCTTCTAGTAATTGAATAACTGCTTGTAATATCGCTTTTTTGGCTGCTTCACTTCGCGGTCTTCCAACTTTCATCTTCACACCTCACTCGTCTTCCAAACGTGTTCAAAAATTAGAGCAGTTAGTAATCCTACCATCACGCCATTGCTAATTACATATTGTAAAACTCCAGGAAATGCTGAAATGACAACTTCCGGTAAAAACATGACACCAATTCCTAAAGATAAAGAAATACTCAAAATCGTTAGTCGTCTTTGATCGAGGGGTTCTTTTAATACCGTACTTATACCAATTCCCGCCATCGTTGTATAGGAAGCAAGCATTGCACCATTTGCAATCGGGCCAGGTAACATTGCAAAAAACGAATAGATTGCAGGGAAGAATGCGATAAATGCCAGCAAGAAACTCGCAATAAAATAAGGTTTCATACGGTTTTGTCCTGTTAATAGAACAAAACTGGCCGTTACTGTATAAGGAACAACCCCGACCACAGAGAAAACAGCTGACAGGATAGTGTTAACTCCGCTAATCAAACCGGAACTTTTTAGAGTCCCTTCCTTACGAGTACCATTTGCACTTTGCATACTTAATACATGTTTCATTGCTGCGATACTTGCAATAATACTTAAGATTAACACGATGGCTACGAGTATTGCCGAAACAATCATACTCCCATCGATTTTAGGGGTTCCCCAAGCAAAAACTTCTGGTAAGGAAAAAATTGCGTCTTTTTTCGGAAATGGATGAGACCCATAAAAAATAACAAAAAATATAGAACCAATCACAATGCCAATGAGTACCGCATAACTTTTTAACCAACCTTTTCCCCAAACACCAAGATAAAGAACAAGGAGAAACGTACTGAACGAAAGAAGAACTACGCCCATTTCGATTGATATTGACGTTGGTTTTACATCAAACATTCCTTCTAAAAATATCCCGCATAATTGAAAACCAAGGATAGTTAAGTAAACGCCATTGACTAATGGTGTAAAGTAGGAAAGTAATTTTTCCATCCAACCGGTAATGCTAACTATCAATAAAATGATTCCCGCTAGTAACATCGAACCTTCTAATAACTGTAAAGAATTGCTGAGGTTTGTTATCCCCTCAATCATTGCCACTTGCCCCATTAAAGTGAAGACCGCAAGCCAAATACCGGCAGGGCCATCTGAAATAGGGAGGCGGTGTCCGAAATACCCGGATAATAAACTAGAGAGGCCAACAATAAAAAATGTTCTTTGCATTAACCCGGAGATGTCTTCTGGTGAAAGTTGAAACAATTGCCCAACAATAATCGGGATGGTTAAACAATTGGCGAGTAAAAAAATAAACCATTGTACTGCACCAATTCCTGTATCTAATTTGGAAATTTTCATTATGGTATCCTCTCAAAATTGGAAAGTTTACTCAATTATAAAACGATACGTTTCGTTTTGTATATATTTTAATTTGAAGATTAATAGATAATTATATTATGTCTACTAACTTGTTGATTTCCCACATATGGAATCCTTGTTACAATAAACTATATGAAATAGAAGAAATGAGGATTTTTATGTTTAAAACGATTGGGGTACTTGCTCATGTCGATGCTGGTAAAACTACCTTTTCAGAGCAGCTCCTTTACCATACACAAAGTATTAAAGAACGAGGACGAGTGGATCACAAAGATGCTTATTTAGATAATCATAGTATTGAGCGGAGACGGGGGATTACCATTTTTGCTGAGCAAGGACGCATCCACTTTAATGGCGATACTTATACTTTAATTGATACACCAGGACATGTCGACTTCTCCCCTGAAATGGAACGTGCCATCAGTGTGATGGATTATGCCATTTTAATAATTAGTGCAGTAGATGGCATTGAAGGGCATACAGAAACCGTTTGGCACTTGTTACGACAACACCACGTTCCAACGTTTATTTTTATTAATAAAATTGACCGTGATGGTGCTAGCGTTGATAACGTAATGATGGAAATCCGCAAAGAATTTTCACAAGATGCTCTTTTGATAACGGAGACGTTAACTGAAAACTCGTTACCGGAAAATGTTCTGGAATGGATTGCAGAACGCGATGAAGAGCTACTAGAGCAGTATATGGAAGGGGAAGTTGATTCTTTAGCTTTCTTTTCTAAATTAAAGGACATGATTCAAAACGAGCAGGCATTTATTAGCATGGCAGGTTCAGCGTTAAAAGATATTGGTGTGAAGGAATTTTTCGAACAACTATCAATTTTAACGGATACAAGTTATGACAAGAATGGTCCGTTTCAAGGGAAAGTTTATAAAATTCGTCACGATGAACAAAATCAACGAATTACCTTTATTAAAGCTGTGTCCGGCACATTACATGTACGAGATGAAATTAATGTGGGAGAAGAGACTGAAAAAGTTACGGAAATCCGACTTTATAACGGGAATAAATTCGAGACAGCACAACAAGTTGAAGCGGGTGAAATCTTTGCAGTAAAAGGATTGTCTTCAGCGAAAATTGGAGATGTTCTTGGTGGAGATTTTGCTCGAGATGAATTTGAACTTGTGCCAACGTTGCAAGCAAAAGTAGTATATTCCGGAACAGAACATATTAAAGAAGTTTTACGCTATTTCCGCATGTTAGAGGCAGAAGAACCTACTTTACGTGTGGTATGGAGCGAAAAATTTCAGGATATTCATGTCCACGTCATGGGTGTTATTCAACTAGAAGTATTAGTTGAAGTGGCGAAAGAACGTTTTAACATGGATATCACTTTCGAAGATCCGAAAATTTTATATATGGAAACGATTCAAACTACGGTAACCGGTTATGGGCATTTTGAACCTTTGAAGCATTACGCTGAAGTTCATTTGAAAATGGAGCCAGCTCCTAGAGGTAGTGGGATTGTTTTTGAAAATGCTTGCCATGCCGATGATTTATCGATTGGGTATCAACGGTTAATCGAGAAGCATTTGTTTGAACGCGACCATCATGGATTACTTACCGGATATCCGATTACAGATATTCGTTTTACGTTGCTGACGGGGCGTGCTCATAATAAGCATACAGAAGGTGGAGATTTCCGTGAAGCCACTTTCCGTGCACTTCGTCAAGGTCTTGAACAGGCGGAGAATGTTTTATTAGAGCCGTATTATCGCTTTAAGATGAAGGCAGATTTGACCCATTTAGGACGGATGATGACGGACATTCAACAAGCAAGTGGTACCTTTGAAGCTCCAGAAATGACGGAAAACCAAGTGACCATCATTGGAAGGGCGCCTGTTTCAACATTTATGAATTATAGTACAATTTTTTCGGCATATACGAATGGTAAGGGTGCACTGTCTCTTCAATTTGACGGATACGATCTTTGTCACAATGCCGATGAAGTGATTGAAAAGATTGGCTATCGGAAAGAGGCAGATCCAGAATATACGTCATCCAGTATTTTTTGTGCAAAGGGGAAAGGCTATTCTGTTCCGTGGGATGAGGCGGAAGAAGCGATGCATTGTTTGAAAAAGTGATGTGGGGGGAAGGTTTGGTTTATTTCCCGCACGAAACGGGGGATTTTCCGAACAAGACGGATTATTACCCGCACGAAAGAGTAAATTTCCCAAACCAGATGGACTATTACCCGAACAAAAAAGTGTATTTCCCGAACAAATAAGCTCAATTTCAGCACGAAAACTAAGCTATTTCCGAACGTAATGAATCTGTAATTTAAATAATATAAATCAAACTTGAATAATAAGAAAACTATGCTAGAATGAGAAATAATTAGAATATTTGCAGGGGGGGCACTCGTGCCTGAGAAGGTTAAAACCTGACCCTTAGAACCTGTTCGTTAATACGATCGTAGGGAGCAAGTACAATTTTAGCATAGTTTTTATTATGCTTATTATTACCTGTACATGTTAAGCGCTCCATTTTTTGGAGGGCATTTTCTTTGCCAAATATCTCTAATTGCTAACTAACTGTAATTCGATGTAGGGAGCAATTTAGGAAGATAGGCGCCCACTCAGTCATCGTATGAGTAGGGCGCTTTTTGTTTTCCTACGTCCATTAGAGGAGGAAGAAAGATGACATTTTGTGAAGAAGTTCGTAAAGAAACTGATTTGTATTGGGAAGGAAGCTTCAACCATCCATTTGTTAGAGGGATTGTAGACGGTTCTCTACCAATTGAGAAATTTAAGTATTATATATTACAAGATGCTTATTATTTAAAGCATTATACGAAAATATTAGCCATTGCGGCTTCAAAAGCAGATACAAATGATGAAATTACTTACTTTTTAAATTCCGCGCGTTTTATCAATGAAGCAGAACTTGAGTTGCATCGTACAGTTTTTAACGAATTAGAAGTATCCGAAGAGGAAATCGAACAATTTGAACCAGCTCCAGCTGCTTATAACTATGTAAGTCATATGTATAATGCTGTGCATAACGGAGACGTGGCAGAAGCATTTGCGGCAATGTTCCCATGTCCATGGCTGTATCAGGAAATTGGTGAAAAATATAAAGATGCTAAACCAGGCGTTAAGTTATATGAAGAGTGGATTGCCATGTATAGTAATCCCGAGTTTAAAGAATCCGTTGAAAATCAAAAAGCAATGATGAATCGATATGCAGAATTACACCCAGAAAAAGTTCACATTTATAAATCCCACTTCTTAAAAAGCTGTTATTATGAATGGAAGTTTTGGGAAATGCCGTGGACATTAGAAAATTGGGAGCAGGAGGTAAAAGAATATGGCTTTGTATAAAATCCGTCAAAAAAATCCACTCGTACATTGTATTACAAATTATGTAGTAGCGAATTTCACAGCAAACGGATTATTGGCGATTGGGGCATCTCCTGTGATGGCTGACGAAGTAGAAGAAGTGGAAGAGATGGTCTCAATTGCGAATGCGTTCTTAATAAATATTGGAACGTTAAATACTAGAACGCTAGAATCTATGCTTAAAGCTGGGAAAAAGGCTAATGAATTGAATATTCCAGTTGTACTAGATCCTGTCGGGGTCGGGGCAACTTCATTCCGTAAGCAAGCTGTGGCCAAAATTTTAGAAGAAGTTGATATTCAATTAATCCGTTGTAACCCTGGTGAACTTGCTGCGATTGCTGGAGTAAGTTGGCAAGCGAAGGGTGTAGATAGTGGAGAAGGTGAAATCGACGTTCAAGCGGCGGCTAAGGAAGTTGCTTCAAAATACAATTGTATGGTGATTGTTACTGGGCCGTCTGATTATTTAACAGATGGTGAATCGGAACATTGGATTTCTGGTGGACATGTATTAATGACACAAGTAACAGGAACAGGCTGCTTATTAAGTGCCATTTGTGCTGCAACACTATCTCTTGAAGGGGATCCAATATCAAATCTAAAAGCAACCTTATCCGACTACAAACGTGTTGCAGATGGTGTCAGTTTCCAGCTTCTTCTTGGTTCATTCCAAGAAAATATCTTAAATCAATTACATTTAATTTCTAGGAGTGTATCGAAATGGACGTTGTAATGACAATTGCGGGTTCTGATAGTGGTGGAGGAGCAGGCATTCAAGCCGACTTAAAAACTTTCCAAGAGTTAAAAGTATTTGGAACGTCTGTGATTACAGCATTAACGGCTCAAAATACGCTCGGGGTAGATGGAATTTTTCCGACAACACCTGAATTTGTCACACAACAGCTTTCTTCAGTTTTCAATGACTTTGATGTAAAGGCGTTAAAAACAGGAATGTTGTTTTCAGCTGACATCATTGAAAGAGTAGCCGGAGAAATCCAAAATAAGGAAGTTCAAGTTGTCGTGGATCCTGTGATGATAGCAAAAGGTGGCGCGAGTTTATTGCAACAAGAGGCAGTACATGCACTTAAAACAAAATTGTTGCCGATTGCTACGGTACTAACGCCAAACATTCCTGAAGCTGAAGTGATTACTGGGATGACAATCAAGACACAATCGGATATTCAAGCTGCTGCAGAATGTATTCTAGAAAAAGGTTTGCAATGTGTCGTGATGAAGGGTGGCCACCTTGAAAATGACGAATTTGCGACAGATACAGTGTTCCTTGCGAATGGCAGTTCATTTAAAATGCAAAGTAAACGAATCTATACTAAACATACCCACGGAACAGGATGCACGTTTTCCGCTGCGATTACGGCATTTTTAGGTAGAGGATTTTCTTTACAAGAAGCTATCGTTGAAGGGAAAAAATTTGTCCAACTTGCCATTGAACATCCATTGAATTTAGGACATGGTCACGGTCCAACAAATCATTTTGCTTATCAAACATATCAAGATTATGAGGTGACGGTAAGTGAAGCGTAGTGATTTAGCGGTGTATTTTATTATGGGTACAGAAAATTGTAAGGATGAGCCATTAGTCGTCTTGGAAGATGCACTGAAGTCAGGTATTACATTCTTTCAATTACGAGAAAAAGGAGCAAATGCCTTAACTGGCGAGTCCCTAGAAAAATTTGCCCATGCTTGCCAAGCATTATGTAAAGAATATAACGTCCCATTTATTATTAATGACAATGTGCAATTAGCACTGAAGATAAATGCGGATGGCGTTCACGTTGGACAAGATGACGCACCAATAGCTCAAATTCGAGAACAATTTAATGGGAAAATTGTTGGCGTTTCTGTTCATAATGACGAGGAAATGAAGGTAGCTGTGGAAGGTGGGGCAGATTATGTAGGCATTGGTCCGATTTATGAAACACAATCAAAAGCCGATGCAAAACCTGCTGCGGGCGTGTCGTTTTTATCCAAAGCAAGAAGAGATTATCAAGATTTCCCGATTGTCGGCATTGGCGGTATTACGACAGAAAATGCATCTGAGGTACTTGCTGCTGGGGCTGATGGGGTTGCAGTAATTTCAGCCATTTGTCAAAGCGCGGACCGTAGAGAAACGATTAATCTATTAAAATAAACTATCAAGGTTAGGGAATAGTGATTTCTATAAAAACGTTGTTCTCCGTTCCGGCCAACGCTTTCCGCGGGCACTGCCTCAACTAATTTTTGCCGGCAATTGCCCGGCAAAAATGGATTTTCGGCTAGTGCGGTTCCCGCAGGAGTCGTGGCCTCCTCTTCGAACAACTAAAAAATACTACTATAATATTTTAATTACTAAAAACTACAAGTAAAAGTTGAAACGATCCACTTATGTCCCAACCTCTAAATCGGCACTCATGAGCTAAACATTCATGAGTGCCGTTGTATTTTTACTTGGATTTTAACCCAAGTCCATAATATTATTTTTTGACTAGGCGCTAATCATATCCCTAATAGTTTTCTACCTAAGCATACTCTATTAAACTTCATATGCTTTAAGTAGAAGGCGAGGTGAATCATATGACAAATCGTACTAGTGTTCTTACTCTTTTAGGTAGCGCAGGTGGTGTTGCCAAAGCAATACTCGCTATTTTGAACAAATCCGCTGTAGATGTAACAGACCCAATTCATCCAATCATCACCAATTGCCAACTTCATTTGATAGATATGAAGTCAGTGGACAAACAACTCTACTTTCAACTTTTCCCTAATTTAAAACAGAGGTTTGTATTTCATCAACTAGATTTAAGTGATAAAGATAAGTTCATTCAACATCTCAAGAATACGAAAACATCCTTGGTTATCGATGTTTCTTGGGCTGATACAGTTGAAATGATGAAAGCCTGTAACAGTTTAGGGATTAGTTATGTAAACTCTGCCTTGGAAAATCCGTATATCGATGAAAATGAAGATCAATTTGCTGGATTTGGTCTTATTGAACGATTGAACTGGATTGAAGGTAAACGACATCTCATTACAAATTCAAAAGCCATTCTTTGCTCTGGGATGAATCCAGGAGTTGTGCAATGGATGGCGACAGAATTGTTTAAAAATAAGCCAACTAATGAAACACCATTAGCATGTTTCATAGTGGAACACGATAATTCATTTTTCAAAGATAAAACTCTGGCAAAAGAAAATGTAGTTTATACTACTTGGTCCCCTGAATGTTTCCTCGATGAAGCCATTCTAAGCTACCCGATGTTTATGAAGGGTCAAACTCCGCTATTCCTTTATGAAAATGTTTACGATCTTGAATTCAAAGTGAGATTGGGAGATATCAAGTTTTACGGTTGTTTAATGCCCCATGAGGAAGTCTACACATTAGGGAAATTATTGAATTTGGAAAGTGGGTTTATTTACAAAGTGAATGAACACACAACGAAACTCATTCGTTCCAATATCGATGATGTTGATAAAATTTGGGACTTCGAAATGAAGGTGTTGAATCCCCTTGATGGAGAATTAGTAGGGGAAGATTTATGTGGGGTTTTAATGGTGTATCCAGATAAGGAACAGTACATGTACAATGTTTTAACAAATATAGAGATTTTTGATAAGTTTCAAATGAATGCTACGTATTTTCAAGTAGCCTGTGGAATTTATGCCTCTTTATCGGTGCTGTTGCTAGATGATATTCCAAAAGGTGCCCATTATGTAGATGAACTTCTACTAAATCACCAAACAAATTTTGGACAATATTTAAAGCAATATATGAAAGATTTTGTCGTTGGTGAGAACGATAAGTCGGACGGTTTAATATTAGACCGGATGAGAGATTTTAAAGATTAAATTAGTAGGGCTGTGTAGAAGGTAGGTTATCTGCATAGCCCTTTGTCATGCTTTTACATCAAGATGTAACTATCATTGTTTCGGAAAGTGTGCTTCTGTGGCGGTCACATTAGAATATCACCATCCTCTTTTCAAAGAATCTGCTCCTGTGGTGGTCACATTAAAATGTCACCATCCTCGTCGCAATATATCTGTGACGAAAGCGAAGCGACAGTCACAAAGGTTTCGTCTCAAATGTATTTCAGACGCAACCTTGACAAATAGATGACAAATTTATTATAAAATTCTGGAGAAATATCCAAACATTCTTTCTCGATACTTCTTTTCATAGTATGATAGATTAGAGTTTTTTAATATAACAGGGGTTCTTTTAGAAGGTGGTACGAGAAATGAAATTTTTTCAGACTTTAACGTTTAAATTAGGAACAATCATTGCAGGTATTTTAGTAGTTATGCTTGCAATTACTTCTGCCGCTACATATTATACTGCGTACGATAAATTGTACGAAGCTGCTGGTGTTGAAGCATATGGTTGTGCCAATATCACAACAGGATTAATTGATCCGACTGTGTTAGATCGTGCACTAAATAATGATATGGCAGCAAAAGAAAGTATTAGTGAACAATTAAATTGGACAATCGATCATAAAGAAATTTTTGAAACGCAATATATCTTAGATTTAAATGGGAACGTCATCGCCCTTGATAATAACTTAAAAGAAAAAGGGATTAATATTGGTGATGAATTCCACGTAGACCAAAAAGCAATTTCGATGTTGTTAGAAATGGGCCACCCAACTTTTTCAGAACCTTATGATTACGCAGGGATGGAACGTTTATCGGGTTATGCACCAATTTATAAAGACCACGACCCATCTAAAGAAATTATCGCCATCAATGTCATCGATTTTGATGCAGATATCGTAACAGAAAGAACGTGGGAAGTCGTTAGTCAAGGAATTTTAATTAGTATTATTCCAATGTTAGTAGCTTCAATGATTACTGGATTATTAATTTATCGTAAAACAAAACTAATTTCACAATTAATCGAACAAGCAAAACGATTAGCTGACGGAAATTTATCAGTTTCTGAAACAACGATTAAAGGGAAAGACGAAATCGCGGATTTATCTAGAACGTTAAATCAAACAGCATCTAATTTACAATCTATCATCTCGACAATGCGTTCGACTTCTAATCAATTAACAACGAATGCAACAGAAACCGCAAGTACATTAACAGAAATGAATTCGGCTGTTCAATCGGTAGCAGATCATATAGAAGATGTAACAGGTGCGATGCGAGATGGAATGCATAATGCAGATAATGCATCGAATGTCTTAACGTCCTTAGCGGATAATCTACAAAGTATGAAAGCTCGAGCTGATCAAACGGTAGTTAATTCGAATGAAACAATGAAAATTGCCATTGAAGGGGAAAAACGTGCACAAGAAATTAGCGCGGATATGGAAAAAATCCGTACTGGTTCCCAAGAAGTAAGCAATACGATTCAACATTTAGTCGAGTCTGCTACGAGAATTCAAACGATAACTGAAGCAATTTCATCGATTGCTTCCCAAACAAATTTACTGGCTTTAAATGCATCCATTGAAGCGGCTAGAGCAGGGGAGCATGGAAAAGGATTTGCTGTTGTTGCCGAAGAAGTACGTAAACTTGCAGAACAATCGAACAAAGAAGTAACAGAAGTTGAGAAACTAGTAAAAGATATTATGGAACGCATTGGCAATGTCATGATTTCTTCCAGTGAAAATGGGAAGTTTATTGAAAAAGGTACACAAACGGTTCAATTAACGGCGAATGCACTTCACAATATTTCGAATGCGGTTTCTGAAACGGTTCATGATATTAAAAATATTTCTAACTTATTATCTTCTGAAACAGAGAAATCTGATACAATCGTTGAAATGATTCATGAGTTAACGCGATCAATTCACGAAATTGAAGATACATTGAAGGGCATTTCAGCTGCAGCCCAAGAAACAACGGCAAGTATTCATGATATTTCACATCGCTCTGTTGAATCTACAAAAATGGCAGAGGAACTTGAAATTTCTGTAAAAATGTTTCGATTAAAAGAGTAGTCTAGGTCCAGTATTCTTGAATTAGTCAAGGATACTGGATTTTTAAATTGAATAGAAATTTTAGAAGGATTAATCAAAATTTATGAGAAATTAATAGAAAACGTATAAAAAAATAATAGAAATGACTCAAGTATTTAAAAGTTATATGAATATAATAGAGTAAAACAGCTAGCTAATAGAAATTTGCCCGTTATTAATAGAGTTTTTCACTTAAATAAACGATTAACCTTAATAAATGCGTGTATTCGGCAAAAGTGTACATAATTTTCAAGATATTGAAGTTATACATTTTCTATTATTTCGGGTAAAATATTTAAGAATAAGTGGATTGGAGTGAAATATATTGATTCAATATCAAAATAGTAATTTCACAGTTTTCCAAAGTCTTTTATATAAAACAACTTCTACAGTCATTCAAACAAATGATTGTATCATTGTGGTAGATCCGAATCTATTACCCTTTGAAGTTGAAGCAATCCGCGCACATGTAGATAGCATCAGAGACAACCGACCAATCTATGTCATTTTCACCCATTCTGATTGGGATCATGTCATTGGTTATGGAGCTTTCCAAGATGCAACCGTCATTGCAAGTAGTGCTTTTGCACAAAGAGAAGATATAGAAGATATTGTGAAACAAATGAGAAAATTTGATGACCAGTACTACCTTGACCGACCACATCCAATCCTATATCCGTCCGTAGATATTGAGATAAATGAAGATGGGCAGTTTGTTACAATTGGTGATACCTTTTTAACGTTTTATCAAGCAGAAGGGCACACAAACGATGGAATTTACTGCATCATCGAACCATTGGGCATTTGGATTACAGGCGATTATTTGTCAGACATTGAATTTCCTTTTATTTACGATAGTAGCTCAAAATATGAAGCGACTTTACTTAAAACGGATGCCATTTTAAAACGCCATCTGATTGACTATTTAATACCAGGTCATGGTCATATTACAGATATTGTGGAAGAGATAAAGTTTCGTAAAATGGTTTCGTTGACATATATTAAGGAATTACGTGAAGCGATTGAAAAAGGGAAGGATAGTCAAAATCTTCTCCAAGGTTATAACTATTTAAGTGAACTTCAAAGTTGTCACGAACAAAATATTGAACTGATGAAAAAGGAACTGAATGCTCAGATCAAGCAAGACTGATATTTAGACCCGTGTACCCCCTTTACCTTTTCTCGCATAAACTATTAAGGCGACAAAGGGGGTGTATTCATAATGGGGTTATATATTAATAATGAGGAGCACCCAGAAGTGTTTAGAAATTCAAATAAACTTTTTGCACCGAATCAAGCTGAGTTTCGAAGGGATTCAATGGCAGAATTTTTAGAACAGCAATTGAAGTTAAGTGAAGAATTAAAGCAAACTGTTTCTCGTAATCTTAATACACAAGTACAGTGGAATTTACAGCAAACGAGACAGTGGGGACAACTACAACAACAACTCGAACAGCAAGCAATGAATATGTTAAATACTATCGAAAATCAAAATACAACTTTTCAAGAAGTTTGGAATAATGAGCAACAGAATCGACAAAATTTATTTCAAGAAGTAAACGGCATTACGCAAACCCAACAAACCTTATCTCAAGAAGTAACTGCAATTAGTCAATCGCAAGTGAACTTGACGCAAAATGTAGACACTATTAACCAATCCCAACAAAATCTCCTCCAAGAAGTCAATGGCATTACGCAATCCCAACAAAACTTGTTTCAAGAGGTCAATACGATAAGTCAATTGCATAATACTTTGCAAGAAAATGTAGAGACTATTAATCAATCCCAAGAAAATCTACTTCAAGAAGTAACGGGCATTACACAATCCCAACAAGACTTAATCCAAGAAGTAAGTACGATTAATGAATCACAAAATACATTGCAAGAAAATATTGATGCCATGAGCGAATCACAGCAAAATCTGATTCAAGAAGTAACGGGCATTACACAATCCCAACAAGACTTAATGCAAGAAGTCAATACGATTAATCAATCACAAAACAACTTGCAAGAAAATGTAAACATCATTAACCAGTTACAACAAAATCTATTCCGAGAAGTCAATGGCATCAATCAACAATTGGAACAAAGCTTAACCGGAGAAGTCAATGGCATTTCCTTTTCACAGCGAGAAGTGGTGACAAGGGTCGATGTAATTGCGGATGAACAGCATAGTATTGTTGATTTATTACATGAATTTGAAGTGTTGAACAATGCCATGCTAAAACGAATTGAAGAATTGGTAATGAATAATGATGTTATGCAAGGGAAATTAGATAAACAAATCGAAATAAACGAGCAACTGCTAGCAAAGATTGCTCAAATTGAACAATCCCAACAAACCGTTGTTGAGCATGTGGAAAATAACGGAGGGTTAATCGAAAAGATTGTCCGTCAAATGGAATACTTACGTTCCGTTATATTTGAACGTTCCAACTTCTTAGAAGAAAAAATCGGCAAGCTGTTCAATTCTCAAAATGGGAATACAGATGAAGATAAGAAGCCACGGTTGTGAACAACAACACGTGGCTTTCTTGTTTATAATTTAAATTTACTTGCAGCAATGGATAGTTCTGTACTTAAGCTGTTTAGTTCTTCCGATGCAAGGGCAACGGATTGAATAGCATGTAGTTGTTCGTCACTAGATGCACTCACTTCTTCACAAGCAGCGGCACTTGATTGCGCTGTGATGGTCATTTGTTGAATCGTAGCGACAACTCGATCTTTGTATTTAATAATGCCTTCAATTTCGGTTGATACATTTTTAAAGGTTTCTTCCATGTTGTTTACTAATTCCGTTAAATTGCCAAATAGGATACCGGTTTCTTCCACAACGACACCTTGATTTTGGAAAGTCGTTTGCATTTCACTCATTTGTGATGTCACCACTTGGGCTTCTGATTGAAGTTCTTGAATCGTCGTTTTTACTTGTTCCGTTGCGACTTTCGATTGTTCTGCTAATTTACGAACTTCTTCAGCTACTACCGCAAATCCTTTCCCATGTTCTCCCGCACGAGCAGCTTCAATACTCGCATTTAAAGCTAATAAATTCGTTTGAGAGGAGATTTCAGAAATTGTATTCATAACGGAACCAATTGCTTCTACTTTTACTTCTAATGTTTGAACAGCTTGCGCCATATTTAATAAATCTTGTTTTGATAGGTCAAAGGAGTCTAGCAAGTTCTCCATTTTTTCTTCCCCGATAATATTCAATTTACCAGCTTGGATTGTAATATCATGAAGGGCATTGGATTGTTGCTGCATGCCATTAATTCTATCTCCAAGTTTTACAGAGGATTCCATGACGGCATCGGCATTTTCAGATGAACTCGTTGCACCAATAGCAATGTCATTGACAGCCTTTGCCACTTCATTACTTGATGCACTTGTTTCTTCTGCTAATGCACTTAGTTGCTGTGAGCGTTCTTCTACATGGTTAGATGATTCTTGAACAATCGTAAGAATCGATTTCATTTGTTGCACCATGGCATTAAAGTAGTTGGCAAGTTGACCAATTTCATCTTTTGAATTGATATCAATTTGAACGGTTAAATCACCTTGCGCGACCTCTTCCATTAATTCACCGAGATGATGAATCGGTTTTAATGTTCTTGTAATTAAGAAATAAAGAATGACAAAGGTAATGATTAATATTGTAACGGCAATGAGAATTATAACTTGTACCATATCCCGCGCTAACCCTTGTACTTCTTTGACATCATATACAGCTCCCACGTACCAACCAAGGTCAGGAATTTTATTAAAGACGATTACGGATTCTTTTTCATCGATTTCGTCATTGAAATGATTCGTCGTCACCGTATCACTTAACATTTTATTGACATAGTTTAATGATTGTAAGTTTTCCCCGGATTGGGTAGGGTGCACTAAAGCTGTACCTTTCTCATCAACAATCAGTGGATAGCCATTATAACCAAGTTTTGTTGATGAAACCATTTCCGTTAATTGTTCTAATTGAATGTCGACACCAAGTACACCGATTACTTGATTACCATCTTTTACAGTAACAGAACCTGTGATGGCATAATGATTTGATACTGAGTCGATATATGGTTCAGACCAGACGAATTGACCTTCGTTATCAATCGCATTTTTATACCAATCTCGTGATTTAATGTCGATATCGTTTATCCCTTCAAAATGGGGTTCAATGATGGTATAGTCGCCCGTTGAAAAATAAATTCCTGAAGCGGCTTTGTAAATTGATAAGTAGTCTGCTAATCCAGCACGATAGATTCGATCTTGTGCATCGTTGTATGTAGAAGATTTTTTATAAAATTCTATTGTGTCAGGTGAATTTGCTAGTTTTAATAAACTATTTTCATATCCATTTAAGAATGTTGTAATGTTGTTGGATAATCCTGTTACAACCACTTCACTCGATTCAATGACACTTTCTTCAGACTTGGATGAAATTATGTATGAACTAATTGATGAAAGTAATCCTAGTCCAAGCACAATAATGACTAGTACAATGGCAATAATTCTCCATCGTATGGATGTTTTCAAGAATATTCCTCCTTAAATTTTCGATTAAATGCTAAATAGATTATAGGACCATTTAGAGGAATTTCTCTAAATAAAAATAATTTTTAATATTTGGTTGATTTGGAATTTTCAGTTTGAAATAAGACTTAGAAAAATTACCACAATCATTGAATTTATTCCGTTTTTTTGATACATTATAAGAAATATGGAATCAATGATGTGACCAAGTAAATAAGAATTGTGACACAGAAAATGTAGCAGTTGCTGAGAGCTATATCACCACTTCTTATTGAAACCTATCACGGAGATGCGAGCAAAAACTTGCCGAGTCGTTATCGTTACTAACGTAGGAGGGTAATATTTTTTATTACCGAACTAAGGTGGTACCACGTTTATTCGCACAGAGGCGTCCTTAATATGAGGGCTCTTTGTGCTTTTTATTTGGTTTTTATGTTTATTTTAGGAAAATGAATCCAAATAATAAGAAAGAATATCACGAGGCGAGCTCGAATCTACCGTTTAGAACGGATCCGTCAAGTTGTAATATATTTAGGAGGAAATTGAATGTCTCAACAAACAAATGATTTTTCAAAATGGTACATCGACACAATTCAAAAAGCTGATTTAATGGATTATACACCAGTACGTGGTTGTATCGCCTTTAAACCAGACGGCTATGAGTTATGGGAACACATCCAAGGCGAGATGGACCGTCGTTTTAAAGAAACTGGACACCGTAATGCGTACTTCCCAATGTTAATTCCTGAATCTTTCTTCCAAAAAGAAAAAGATCATATTGAAGGTTTCTCACCAGAACTTCCATGGGTAACAGAAGCAGCAGGGGAGAAATTAGAAGAACGCCTTGCATTACGTCCAACTTCTGAAACAATGATTGGTCATTTGTATTCAGACTGGATTAAAAGTTACCGCGACCTTCCAGTATTAATTAACCAATGGGCAAACGTTTTCCGTTGGGAGAAGAAAACTCTTCCATTCATCCGTACGTCTGAGTTTTTATGGCAAGAAGGGCATACAGCTCACGTTGATGAAGAAGATGCACGTAAAGAAACAATGCAAATGTTAAATATATACAAAGAAGTTGTTGAAGGATTCCTTGCAATTCCTGTTTATGATGGTCAAAAAACTCCATCTGAACGTTTCGCTGGTGCGGTTGATACGTATTCAATCGAAGCGATGATGAAAGACGGTAAAGCAGTGCAAGCCGGAACTTCTCACTACTTAGGTACAAAGTTTGCAGAAGCTTTTGATATTAAATATTTAAACAAAGAAAACAAACACGTTCACGTTCATACAACATCTTGGGGAACGTCAACTCGTTTAATCGGTTCTGTTATCATGGTACATGGTGATGAGCAAGGTCTTGTATTACCACCAAAAATCGCACCAACCCAAGTTGTATTAATCCCTGTTGGTCCATGGAAAAAGAACCCAGCAATCATTGAAAAATTAGACGAAATCTTTGCTGCATTAAAAGCAAAAGGCATTCGTGTACGTCTTGATGATTCTGATCAATCAACAGGATACAAATTCAATGAATGGGAATTAAAAGGTGTACCAGTACGCATTGAACTTGGACCACGTGACTTAGAAAACAACCAAGTATTATTAAAAGCTCGTGACGAACAAGATAAACAAACAGTAGCACTTGGTGAAGTTGTAGAAGCTATCGAAAAAGAACTTGAAGTGATGCAAACACGTCTTTACGACAAAGCAAAAGCGTTCCGTGATGCAAACTCTCATACACATATCGATTCATTAGCTCAATTACACGAACATTTAGCTACATCTGAACAAAACGGCACAATCCCTGGTTGGGTACTTGCTGGATGGTGTGGAGATGATGCATGTGAATCAAACGTGAAAGAAGAAACAAAATTCACAACACGTAACATTCCATTCAACCCACCAACGAAAAAACATACATGCATTAACTGTGGCAAAGAAGCACAACACACAGTTTGGTTCGGCCGCGCATATTAATTAATGAAACTGCTCTTGATTTCAATCAAGGGCAGTTTTTTATGAAGAAGAAAAAAGGAAAATTATGCTATGATAAAACAATAATTCCAATTATTGTATATTTTGGAGGTCGTATGTCTAGTTTAAAAGCAATGTTAGACAAAAAGAAGAAAGCAAGATTTGTCGGAAGAGAATATGAAGTGTCTGAATTTATGCAGGAATTATCCATGCATGACTTTGAAGACCATCGCATCTTTTCTTATTACGGAATTGGTGGTGTAGGGAAGACTGAATTTTCAAAGGAATTACAAAGAAGAATCAACCCGTTGTCAAAGTATCGTTTTACATCGATTAATTTTGAAATTAAGAAGCATCGCACAATGGAAGAAGCTCTAATTTTCATGAGACAAGAGCTAGGGAAAAAATATAAAATGCCATTTACGCTTTTTGATATCGCCTATGTCATCTATTTGAAAAATATCGATCCTAAAACGGTTATTAATGAAAAATCGATTCCATTTATCGAGGAAAGTTCGATTATTATGGAAATCATTTCTGCAACTTCAGGGGTTACGATGATTTCGATTCCAAAAATTATTGAACTTGTATACCGTAGAATGGACAAACTATTAAATGCGTCCCGAAGAGAGATGATTGAAGATTTTAAGAATATGGATAACATAGAACTATTCGAACTGTTGCCATATATTTTTGCTGAAGATATTCGTGCTTATATTGAAAAACATCACAGTCATTTTATCTTTTTCTTAGACGCGTATGAGGCTTTATGGGAAGAAAAAAGAGAGCATTATGATGTGGATCATTGGATTCGTATTCTTGTTGAAGCAATGCCATATTCTGTTTGGGTTATTACAGGGCGCGAACCCCTTGATTGGATTCAATATGAAGATGAATGGAAAGATCTAATTATTCCAATTCCATTAGATAACTTAAGTGATACAGAGACATTTCATTTATGTTCCTCACTGGGTGTAGGGGATTCTGAAATTCAACATGTTATTTATGAAAACTCTGGTGGACATCCATTTAGTATTACGTTAGCAATTGATTTATATAAACAAATCAAAGATTCCGGTCGAAAACCAGAAGTGAGTGACTTTATTGATCAAAAAACACCACAAAAATTAGTGAAGCGATTATTGTTATATATAACAAACTCTGAAAAACAATTATTAGAATACTTAGCTTTAGCAAATACATGGAATATCTCATTGTTTCATGCAGTCGTTTCGAATTTTAGAATTTTTATGAATGAAGAAAACCATCAGAATATCACACAATTTTCTTTCATTCGTGAAATAGGTGAAAATCAATGGGAGATGCACCAACTTATGCGTAAATGTTTAAAACATACGCAATCTGAAGAAAAACTGTCTAAAGGACATAATTTCTTACATATGTATTTTAAGAATCAATTACATAAAGATTTAATTTATTCTGACCCTAATTATGCTAGTTCTATATTACATGAAGCGTTCTATCACGGTTATCAATTAGTTGGAATGAAAGAATTTAATAAAAAAGAATTTATTGATTGGTTCCGTAAATTAGATGAAAAATTCTTAAATAGTGGAAAAAACTATTTAACTTTGCCAATGCTTGAAACGTTAATTGATGATTTGGAGAAGTCTAAAGATGAAATTAAATTGGAGTACTTACCGATTTTAATTTATGATTTAGCCTATGTTCATATGTGGGAATTACTTAACTATGATGAAGCTGAACGTTTGTTCAAAGAAGCACTACAATTACGATTAAATTACTACGGTGAAAACCATTTATATACTGCGAAATCTTATTATGGACTAGCCACTTTATATCATCGACAAGGTAAGAAGGACCGTTCAGAAGAGTTATACATTAAATCTCTGGATATCCGAGAAAGACTATGTGGGGAAGGGGATAATATAGCAGTTGCATTATCTGCAAATGGATTGGCAAAACTATATCAAGATAACGGTGATTATGAAAAAGCAGAAGAGCTCTATAAACGATCATTAGAAATTCGTTTAAGTCAAGTAAACATGAATTATGAAAAGATTGTTCTAGCGAAAAATAATCTAATCAGCTGTTATCAAGAGATGGGGAAATATGAGTTAGCAACAGAGTTAATTGATGAAGTGTTAACCATTATAAAAGAGCATCTATCTTCACAAAAGTTAGAATGGCATAAAGCACAAACATATTTAGCGATTTTAACAGCTAAAGATAAACATTTTGAGAAGGCAATCAGTATTTTAGATGAAGTAGAGGAATATTATAAAAATTATTACGGCGAAAACCATATAAGAGTTGGGGATATTTTGCATAATAAAGCACTGATTTATGCATTGAGAAATGAAACCATTCTTGCAATTGACTTTATGGAAAAAGCGATAGAGATTAAATCGAGAATAAACGGTTTGAATAAAGCCTTTGATAAACGAATTGGTTTTAAGAAATCTACAATAATGCTAGAATGTATAAAACTTAAGAAATTGGCGTATGAAGACTGCAAATTTGACTTTTAGGTGTGAATTAAATTTGAAAATTGTGAAGAAAAATTTTTATTTTATTGAACCATTAGAAGATTTAGATGAAGTACAGAAAATCATCGTTCATCACACATCTCGAACACAAATGAATGCTGAAGAATGTCATGAATTTCATCAAAAAGTTCGTGGGTGGAGTGGTATTGGCTATAATTTCTTTATAGAAAAAGATGGGACAATCGTTGAAGGACGAGGGTTTCACGTAGGTGCTCATGCATATGGGCATAATCGAAATTCAATCGGGATTTGTTTAACAGGAGACTTTGATATTGAACTTCCAACATCATCGCAATTTTCCTCGTTCCTTCAATTATGTCATCACATTATGAGATTGTATAATTTGGAGCCGCACCAAGTAATCGGTCATCGTGAACTTGATGGAGTAACGAAAAGTTGCCCTGGATTATTATTCAATGTTAATCAAATGCGTGATGATATAAAAGGTTATATCCATTCCTCAATATAGGTCTATGAGTGTCTCTTCATTAGAGGAGGCGCTTTTTTGTGGAGAAGAAAGGGGAAATTTTTCAAAAAATATTACCAAAATGAGAGTTTCTGGAAACGATATTGGTGTTATAATATTAGCGAATAGGTTGTTCAGGTTGATTTGAGAGGGGAATTTTTAATGAGTTTAGAGACAAAAACAGAAGTACATGAAACATTACAATGGTTCGTAAAACAAGCACCAACAATTAAACAACTGTTTACAGAAGATGTCGACATTTCCATTACAGATGGCGAAACAGTAATTGAACAACTATTATCGAAAGAAATTGCCGTTCAAAGTTCAAAAGGTAGAAAACTTGAGAGTCACGAACCAATTATGGAGGTCATTCGTACAAATAAAGTAAAAACTGTAAACGTTCCTGCAGAATTATACGGTGATCCGTTTCAAGCAATGATAGTACCAATTCACGGAGATCGCGGGGAAGTAATCGGGGCAATTGCGGTTAGTAAAAGTACAAAAAATCAATCAAAATTATTGCAGGTTGCGGAGCACTTTGCAGCTTCTTCTGAAGAGATATCGGCTTCTACTGAACAATTAGCGGAATCCGCTAGTGAATTTAGTACATATATCAAACATTTAACAGAAGCCCAAAGTGAAATGAGCATGCAAGTTGAGAATACAACGAAAATATTAGAAATGATTAACTCTGTTGCAAAAAATACGAGAATCTTAGGTTTCAACGCAGGTATTGAAGCTGCTCGTTCAGGTGAATACGGAAGAGGATTTAGTGTTGTTGCAAAAGAGATTACAAAATTAGCAGACCAAAGTGCAGATTCTGTTAACGAAATTCGCAATTTACTCGACCAATTAAAAGTGAAAGTAAGTCAAGTTGCGACAATCGTTAAAGAAACATTAGAAATTGCGGACAATCAAACTTCAAGTATTAATGAAATTTCGCAAACGATTCAGCATTTAACGGACTTTGCAGAAGAAATTGAAGACATGGCTAAAAAATTATAAAACTGTGAGAAGAGAAATCTTGGGTGGGATTTCTCTTCTTTTTTATTACATTGCTACGTAAATTGATGGTGAGCTAACGAATCGAAATAAAACACCTTGCCTCAAAAGAGACAAGGTGTTTTCATTTTACTTTTGGTTATTTTTTTGGAATTCAACCATGAAGTTTGCAAGTGCTTGACAAGCTTCGAATGGTACTGCGTTGTAAGTAGATGCACGGCAACCACCAACTGAACGGTGACCGTTTAGTCCAACGAATCCAGCTTCTTTTGCTTCAGCAAGGAATTTTTTCTCTAACTCTTCATCAGCAACGCGGAATGTGATGTTCATTAATGAACGAGATTCAGGTGTTGCATGACCGTAATAGAAGCCGTTACTGTTATCGATAGCATCGTAAATTACTTTTGCTTTTTCTTCGTTTTGTTTTTCGATAGCTTCTAATCCGCCTTTATTTTCAACCCATTTTAAAACTTCACCTAACATATAAATACCAAACGTTGGAGGAGTGTTGTATAAAGAGTTTGCATCAGCATGCGTTGTATATTTTAACATTGTCGGAATGTTAGTGTTCGCTTTTTCAAGTAAGTCTTTACGGATAATGACTACAGTCACACCAGATGGACCTAGGTTCTTTTGTGCACCAGCATAGATAATACCGAATTTACTTACATCCACTGGTCTAGATAAAATATCACTAGACATATCGGCAACTAATGTCACTTCACCTGTAGTAGGGAACTCTTTCCATTGTGTACCGTAAATTGTGTTGTTTGAAGTGATGTGTACATATGCATCAGTATCGTTAAATTTGATTTCTTCAAGAGAAGGAATATTACGATAGTTATTTTCTTTTGTTGAAGCAGCTTGAGCAGTTTGTCCAAAAAGTTTAGCTTCTTTTAAAGCTTTTTCAGACCAAGAACCAGTTAACACGTAGCTAGCAGTTGTTTCTGGTGTTAAGAAGTTCATTGGAATCATTGTGAATTGAAGGCTAGCTCCACCTTGTAGGAACAATACTTCATAGTTATCTGGAATCGCAAATAAAGCTTTTAAGCGAGCAACTGCATCGTTATGTACAGCTTCATAATCTTTACTACGGTGGCTCATTTCCATTAAAGCCATACCAGTATTATTAAAATTCACTAATTCTTGTTGTGCCTTTTCTAAAACTTCTAATGGTAAAGCAGATGGACCTGCATTAAAGTTATAGGCACGTTTTGTTGTTGTACTCAAATCGAACACTCCTTGAAGATGTAATATAGATTGATTATATACCCTTTTCTACCATTTCGCTCGTAAAAATTTAAAAAATGATGAATTATTTGATATTTCGATTTTATTTTTACTTTTTTCGGGAGAAATTGATACAATTTTAGATAATAAGAATCTATTATCACGAATGATTAAAACTATTATAACTCAATTGTTCGTATTTTGGTTTCATTTTTTTAAGTGGATAGTAAATTTTTAATGGTTGTTCGTTTTTTAAAGAAAAATGAAATTGGGGGTAACTTATTTGGATATGATCATAGCGTTTATTTTTTATGTAATTCCCGCACTATTTATAATCTGGTTTATGGTAAGTATTGTTTCAGCACAGAGGGAACGGAATGCCATTTTGCGAGAAATCGTAGAAAAATTAGATGCTAAAAATAATGACTAAGGGGAATGTTTATGTGTTTAATTAACGTTCATTACAATCTACATCCAAAATATCCATTCATACTTGTAGCTAATCGTGATGAAGCCTATTCACGTCCAACAAAAGCCGCGCATTTTTGGGATGATCAACCGTCTATATTAGCTGGGCGTGATTTATTGCAAATGGGGACATGGCTAGGAATCGCAAAAAATGGGCGATTTGCAGCGGTGACAAATTTCCGCGATCCAAAAGAAGGGGCAAAACCGAAATCGAGGGGAGAAATCGTCACGAACTTTTTAACAGGTAGTGAGGATATAGGTGCGTTTATTGAAAATCTAAGAGCAAATCGATCATTATATGGTGGATATAATGTATTGCTTTGGGACGGAGGGGAATTTGTTCACTATAATAATCGCTTAGATGAAGTGAATACGATCCAACCGGGCACTCATAGCCTGAGTAATTGCTCGTTAAATACACCTTGGCCGAAAGTGGAGAAAGCTAAGTCGAAGTTGGAAGAGTACGTTTCGCAAAACACTGATATTAATGTTGAAGATTTATTTAGGATTGTGGCAGATTCTGAAATCGCAGAAGACCACCTGTTACCGGATACAGGGGTGGGACTAGAACTGGAACGTCGACTTTCTGCGATGTTTATCAAAATGCCGAACTATGGAACAAGGAATTCGACTGTTGTATTAGTGGATAATGAAAATAAAGTCACGTTTGTTGAGCGAACATTTCGTGATGGGGAATTTCAATTTGATACGAGATTTGAATTTGTGATTGAGGGGGAGTAGGGGTATTTAGTGATGGTGAGCGCGCGGGGAATTGGATTTGGAACTGGGTTTTTAGTTGGGCAACTGCGATGAAGGACAAAACTTCGGTGAAATTGGTAAGAAATGGACTTCATAAGCTTGATGAAGGACAAAACGAGGCTGGAATTGGCGAGAAATGGTCTTCATAAGCTTGCTGAAGGACAAAACGAGGCTGGAATTGGCGAGAAATGGTCTTCATAAGCCTGATGAAGGACAAAACTCAGTTAAAATTGGTAAGAAGTGGTCTTCATAAGCTTGATGAAGGACAAAACTCAGTTAAAATTGGCAAGAAATGGTCTTCATATGCCTGATGAAGGACAAAACATCGATGAAAACAGCGAGAATTGTCTTCATAAGCCAGGTGAAGAAAAAAACCCGGCTGGAATTGGGAAGAACGACCTTCAAAGCGTTCATGTTAGCAAAACTTAGATGAGAAGAGCATTAAAATGGTATTCATAAGGCTCATGAAGACGAAACTCAGTAGAAAATAGCGTTAAAACGGTATTCATCGAATAAATAAAAGCGAAGTTCTAAGCTAATTTTTCTTCTAGCAAACTCCCATACTTTCCATATTTTTTGTTATATTCATTTATCTATATTTCGAGTAAGATTCTCGAGTAAGATAAATTATATGGAAAGGTGTTAAACCATTTGAAATTAGTACGTATTTTATTCATTCTAATACTTTCGTTCGGAATTTTTTCCGTCTCTCCTGCGTTTGCCGCAGACAAATCCATCGACCAATATTTTATGGAAGATGTTTATGAAGATCATGAGGCGTACAATCAGCTTGAACGCTTTTTGTATACTGATATTATTGAAGGTTATGAGGAAACAGAAGTTTATGAAGAAGATGGAGAAATCTATGAATATACTTCGATTCTTGTAAAGCCTGGTAATACGATTACGCGTGCGCAATTTACAAAAATTTTAGTAAACGCCATGAATTTAAAACCCGGTGACATTACAAAATCATTCCCAGACGTAAAATCAAGTGATTGGTATTATGATTATGTACAAACTGCCACTAGCAATGGGATTATTATTGGTAAACCTGATGGCAAATTTAAACCAAATGAGAAAATTACCCGTGCTCAAATGGCTTCAATGATCTACCGTGCTTTTGAACCAACCGTTGATTTCTCGGCACCAATGAAAACGTTCAAAGATGTAACAACGAAAAACTCTGCACATGAAGCAATTGCCAAAGCTGCAGGAGTTGGCATCATAAAAGGGTATGGTACAGAATTTAAGCCAAATGATTTTGCGAAGCGTTCACAAGCTGTATTAATGATTGACCGTGCATTGCATTTAGAACTTGGTACAGCTGAAGACGAATCAGTCGTTACTCAAGTTGTGAACAGTAATATTACGGAAGAGTTTTTATTAACGGATCAACAAGATATTAATGGGTTAAAAACGTTATATCGTAAAACAACAATGGGTTACTATCTAGCACTTTCACTTGATACGCTGACACTACAAGAAGATTCTGAGGAATTTGAAGGTACTATTACAGCAAAACAAGTAGGTGAACATACAAGCACAGTGACTACACTCAATAAACGTTTTGCTGAAGTGAAAATCGATAATCTTAAAGTTCAAGTTGTGATGACAGCACCAGATATGAATTTTGACATGACAGTTGATATGTCAGGAACAGCATATCTAAAGAAAACTGCAGATGATACGTGGAAAATCTATAACATTGTTTATGATGAAGATTATGAGGACGTACTAAGCGCAGCAGTATTGGAAAATGAGTAATTCAACAATCCCTACAAAAACGTGGGGATTTTTTAGTATCCTTTAAACTTTGTGTGGTACCATTTCTTTATTAAATAATTGGGGGATGGGTATGGAACAGAACGTTTTTGAAGAAATGGCAAAACGATATGACACAAAAGATAGAATCGCTTTAGCGAATGTGATTGCAGAGGAAGTTAGAGCGGAATTACAAAATTGCGGGTCCAAATCTTTCATCGATTATGGAAGTGGTACAGGTCTTGTTAGTTTACAAATATCAGATCTGGTTGAATCAGTATTGTTAGTTGATTCATCAAAACAAATGCTAGATGTGGCTCAAGGGAAAATTTCGCGCAGGGGAATATCCAATGCAAAGGTACTTTATTCAGATTTTACGCAAGAAACACCGGAATTAAAGGCAGATATTATATTAATGTCCCTTGTCCTACTGCACATTCCTAATACGAAAATCATTTTACAACAATTGTTTCACATCCTAAATGAGGGTGGACAGCTCATCATCGTGGATTTTGATAAGAATGAAAAAATAAACCATCCCAAAGTGCACAATGGATTTGCCCATGATGAACTAAAAAGTATCTTAGTAGAGGTTGGATTTCATTCAATTCAAATAAAGACATTTTTCCATGGTCAAAACATTTTTATGAACCAAGATGCATCTATGTTTATCTCTACTAGTAAAAAATGAAACATAAACCTAAATTTTTCGTATATGTATTGAGGTGGTTCGGATGAATGGTACAAAGAATGAAAAGAAGACTTCAAATAATCTTATAATCTATGGGTTTTTAGGTGCTTCAATTGGAGCCGTTATTGGCTTAGTTGCCTATGTGAAAGATTGGTTGTAGTAAGGAACTGAATAGAACAGAGGAACCTACTATTAAACTACGGTTCTTTTTATTTTTTCAAAAAGCAAATAAAAAATAAACATTTGTCATACGTCAAAAATGAGCATTTGCATTTATTAGTAACAGGAGGTAGTTATTAAGGAAGAAACGAAAGCACTCATTATTCGAAATAATAAACTTTACAAAAACTAAACTTTTGTCCCCTACCCCCTTCAGAAAGAATCATAAATTAACAATGTATTCAAAGAGAGGAGGTTTTATGTATGGGTTACTGTGGAAATGACTATGGATATGGTCAAGGGAATGGTTTTGCTTTACTAGTAGTACTATTCATTCTTTTAATTATCATTGGTGCTTACTATAACTTCAATGGTGGCGGAAAATACTGTTAATGTTTAAAAGGGGCATCCATTTCGGGGAAACTCGGAATGGATGCATTTAAATTTTATGAGAAGTCTTCATAGAATTTTCTGTCATGTAGTAAGAAAAACTAAGTCATTTGTCCCTGTTCTTTATAGTGAAAAAACATAAATTGTAATATCTCGTATAAAGGGGGAGTAAATCATGTATTGTAATTCACATGGTGGCTATTCTAAAGGACACAACACTGATTTTGTATTAATTGTCGTATTATTCATTCTACTAATTATCGTTGGTGCACATTACTTTAAGTAATATTTAAAAAATGCCTCGGAAGTAGTGATACTTCCGGGGCATTTTGTATTTAAATAGCTTTTTAGTACTACATTATATTTGGCAAAATTAAAATAAAATAGTAATAGGTACAAATAAAAGAAAAAGGGGTTTCGATAATGGATCAAGAAACCGAAAAGCGAATAGCCCGTTTAGAGGAAGAAGTACGTGCGCTTCGTTTTGAACTGAATGAGCTAAGGCAGAACAAACAGGTCATCGAAAATGGAACGAGTGAAAACCATTTAGTAAAACTGAATAAGGCTGCTGCTCAAGAACGGGGGGATAAGCAGGAATCACCCAAAACCATTTTAAAACCAGTAGTACAAGAGAAACCAGAAACGCCTCCGAAAAAGTCTCGTAGTTTTGAGGAAATGGTTGTTTGGGCATTACCAAAAATCTTTATGCTCATTCTTGTCCTAGGTGTTTTATGGGGATTAAAGCTGATCAGTGATTATGGATTATTCTCCAATACGATTAAAATTATTTTGGCATACTTCCTTTCCATTGGATTAATCGTGATAGCTACATTAATTGAAAAAAGGAAACAGGATAGCTCACAAGTGTTGACCGTTGTGTTATACGGTGGATCGTTTATGATTGGAAGTCTGACGACAGCTGCAGGGGCCATCTTGTATGAAGTAATCGGGTTATATGTTGCGTTATTCATAGCGATACTTTATATTGCGTACGGAATTATCATATCTTACTTCAAGAAAAATGAAGTGTTATCAGTGTTTATTATTTTCACTTCATTATTGCTACCTTATTTACTGGAGTACATGGAATTTAATAATGTCATAATTCTTTTATACGTATTACTCTTATTTGGTGCAATGCAATGGGTATTTATCAAACATCGTCAAAGAGTGGCGCTATATGTGGCCTATTTCTTTTCCATCATTGCACTACAAATCATTTATAGTTTGAATGAACAAGGGGAAGTTTACTATTTTATTAGTTATGTCATCTTAAATGCGGTATTACTTGCGGTTTGGTTGAAGACTTTTGAAGCGGGTAAATTCAGAGCATTACATGAAGGAATGTTGTTTAGTTTAAGTGGGCTGACACTTTTATTGATTCACTTTATTCCAGAGTATTCTTTTATTGCATTTATTGTATTAGCCATTATTTATGGTAGTTTCGCGTTTTACATCCATAAGCGGGGAGAAAAACGAATTGTCGATGTGGTTGGAACACTGGCTTTATTGGCATTTTTCAACATGTTACTTGCGTTAGAGCTATCACCGGAACTAGGTAATATCCTCTTACCACTATCTACGTTTATAGGAATTATGTTAGCGGTACGACTCGGTGCGATGCTAATGAAAATTACGTATAGTCTATTATTTATGATATTGATTCTAGGACATATTCTAATTAATGATGTAGAACCATTTTGGAGTGTCGAACATTTAAATTATCTATTAATCTTAATTTATTTAGTTGTGATATTTGCTTATATAAAAGGGAAATCAATTGGGAAAAGTGCTATCACTTTTGTTGATGATTTCTACCCAATAATTATCGTACTATATTTCTTTATTTATATTGTGAAATTCGATGGTACTTATTTTTCAGAATATGGGTTCCCGTATTTTTCATGTTTAGTATTAGTTATTGTGATGCTTGGATCGTTTTTCCTTCCAGAACGAATCGTTGGACGGATTTTACGATACGTTCTCATTGTTACGTTTGGAATCGTTACGTTAAATCTTCTTCCAACCCATTATGTTGATGGGATGGAGATGTGGTTGAATCTAATCGTTCGAATCGTTTATGCGTGTGTCATTATCGGTATTCTGTCAGATGTTTATGAGGAAGGCTATTTATATAACAAGTGGATACGAGGATTAAAAATTAATATTGATGGGTTACTAATGCTTGGAATCCTTGGCACCATGTTTGTGATTTATGGTGTGTTGAACCAACTCATTTACGACGGATATATTGATTACATCGCTATTGTTGCAACGAAAACGATTTTATTGTTTGTTACGGCAACGATCTCACTTTGGATGAGTACAAAGCGTAAATTAAAAATTGTTCGCGTGTTTGGGTATACCATACTTGGCGTTGCAATTTGTAAATTAATCTTTATCGATTTAGGAAATTTAAGTTTGTTAGTACGGGCATTACTGTTTATCGCAGTTGGCGGAATTGGATTATTGTTATCGAATCAATTGTTAAAATCGAAAAAATAAATTTTTTGGAAGCCGCTGATTAGTTTGCGGCTTTTTATTTTTTGACTGAAACTTTTTTACTGTTTAATTCGTATGTTTTTATATAGACCGAATGTGTGAATTATGTATAAGATGAAGATAACAATATTTAGAAATAGAATGAACGGAGGATTTTCATGTCTGATATAAAAAATCCATTATTCGATGATTTAGATGCAAAAAAAACTGAACCAATGAGTACAACATTAGAACCAGTTCCTCAACCTGTACAACTTGTATCCCAAGAGGAAATGTCACAAATAAAAAAACGTCAATTAATGTTAAAAGAAGAGCCACAAGTACAAGCGTTGGCAGAAAAAATTGACCATAAAAATCAAATTGCTGTTCTGGAATTTGGGAAGGAAACGGCAACTGCGATATCCAAGTTTTCAGATCGCATGTTGGCTTCCATTAAGTCTAGTAAGCTGGAAAAATCGAGTGAACTGATTAACCATTTGAATAAAATTATGGACCGCTTTGACCCACAAGATTTCAAAGAAGAGAAAAAGGGCGGCTTTTTGAAAAAGTTGTTCAATAAAGGGAAAGAGCAACTGGAACGGATTTTATCCAAATACGACACGATGAATAAAGAAGTAGATGTGATCTATAACGAAATCACAAAATATGAGTTGGAAATGAAGAAAAATACAATGGAATTAGAGCAAATGTATGAGCAAAACTTAAACTATTTCCAAAGTTTAAGTGAGCATGTGGCTGCCATTGAAGTAAAGTTAGATCAACTGCGACCTCAAATTCCTATTTTAGATCAAAGAGCGAATGAAGGCGATCAAGAGGCGATTATGGAGCTAGAATCGTTGAACCGTACAATCGAGTTGTTAGAACAACGCCGCTATGATTTAGAAATGGCTCAACAAGTTTCGTTCCAAGCAGCCCCACAAATTCGTATGATTCAACAAGGGAACAACCATTTAATTGGGAAGATTAATTCTGCCTTTGTGACAACGATTCCGATTTTCAAACAAGGGCTAATCCATGCGGTGACAATTCAACGCCAAAAATTAGTGGCAGATTCAATGAATGAACTAGATAAACGGACGAATGAAATGCTCATTCGTAATGCGGAAAATATCCGTCAAAACAGCGTAAACATTGCACGCTCAGCTGGAAACCCGAGCATAAAAATTGAAACAATAGAAAAAACATGGCAAACCATCATGTCTGGAATTCAAGAAACAAAACAAATCCAAGTCGAAACCATCCGCAACCGTGAAGAAGGAAGAAAACGTATTGAAGCATTGCAGTTAGAATACGAAAAACTAAAACGAGTTTAATAAGAAAAGCGGAGCGCGTTCGTTCAGCCGTGAAAGAAACTGGCCGAGAAAAACGCCACATCACGTGGCATTGTCGGCACTTGTACATCCTTGTACTGCGGAGACTTCCGACAAGCGTGTTTACACGCGTAGGAGGAAGTTGAAGTGACCGAAAGAGCTAGCGTTCGCAGCTAGACAAAAGAAAAGCGGAGCGCGTTCGTTCAGCTCCGACAACAACTGGAAGAATCGGCAAAAGGGCGCTTTATGCCCTTGAAGACGATTCTGAAGTTGACGAGGAGCTAACGCGCGGAGCTAGACAAAAGAAAAGCGGAGCGCGTTCGTTTAGCTCCGACAACAACTGGAATAATCGGCAAAAGGGCGCTTTTTGTCCTTGAAGACTATTCTGAAGTTGTCGAGGAGCTAACCCGATCCTTATATAACAAAAAAACTACCTACCGTCAAAAACGGTAGGTAATTTTTTTATTACCACCCTCTTCTTCTACGACAAGGGCGGCAACCGCAACCATGCCCATGACCCATAGGACCTTGACTCATAGGGCTAACTTGGCTCATAGGACCTTGACCCATTGGGGATACATTGCCTCGATTGTTGCTTTGAGTTTGAATATATTCATTCTCAACAGATTGTGTTTGTGGGAAGTAGTGTTGGTTATGAATATAATGACGATTAACTGTACGAGTGTGAGTAGGATGAACGTGAGGCACCACTGTATGGAATACGTTTGTTTTAACTACTTCTTGAGTAGGTGATACGCGTGCTGGTGCAACTTGTGTTGGATGTACGTTTGGTGGACAGTAGATAGGCTTTCTGCTACCGCAACCGCAATTTTTTCTGCGCATAATTTCTCCTCCTTAGTTAATATTTGTTGCATTAATAAAATATGAAATAAATAATAGTAGAGTTAGTTGGTTTACCTATTATTAGAAAGATTGTGAGGAAAATCGGTCTAATTACTAAATAAAAGGTAGATGCCTATTGAGTAATTCATAATTTTTTATTTTCTAGCAATAATCACAAGTAGAGTGAATTACCCAAAAATCGCCAAAAAAGTATATAATATTCTGGATTTCATGATTTTTTACTAAATCTTTTTTTCTCCCTTGCTAATTCCGAGTGAATCAGTTAGTATTAAAACATACTAAATCTATAAGAATTCAAAACATTGGGAAGTGATTGGTTTGCCAAATTTATTGTTAAAAACAAGTCAATATTTAGAAACTGTTAATAAACAACCATCAATCCATACTATGACACCAGAAGAAGTACGTGATTTACGAGCATCAAGTTTAGTAAAAGATGATCAAAATACAGTTGAAATTGCGAATATAAAAGATGAATACATTGAAGTACGTGATGGAAGCAAAATAAAAATACGAATTTATACACCAGTTGGAGAAGGTCCTTTTCCTGTCATCATTTATTATCACGGGGGAGGATGGGTAATCAATAGCATTGAAACAAGTGATCGCTCTTGCAAACAATTAGCAGCTATTACGAAATCCGTTGTTGTATCTGTTGATTATCGACTTGCTCCTGAATTTAAATATCCAACTCCAGTTCATGATGCCTATGATGCATTTTTATGGACTGTTGAAAATGCAAAATTAATTAATGGAATAAAACATCAAATTTCCGTGATGGGAGATAGCGCCGGTGCGAATCTTGCTACTGTTGTAACACTCGTGGCGAAAGATTTACAAGGTCCAGCGATTGCTTCACAAATTTTACTATATCCAGTGACGGATTTAGGCTATGATACAGCTTCATACCAAGAATTTGCAGAAGGATTTGGACTTGAACGAAAAGATATGCAATGGTTTGGGAAATATTATTTAAATAACAAAGAAGAAAAAGAACATCCTTATGTAGCACCATTAAAAGCAAGGGATGTGACAGGTCTTCCTTCAGCAATGATTATTGTGGCTGAAAATGATGTGTTACGTGATGAAGGGATTGCATATGGGGAAAAATTAAAAAATGCCAATGTACCAGTCAATCAATTAGTTGCGAAGGGTCTTGTTCATAGTTTCTTTACGAAAAATGAAGTCTTTTCGGAAGAAATTGAGAAAACAATTGTTGCAGTCAATTCATTTTTAAAGGAAACGTTGCAGCCAACTAAAATTGCAGGTTAAAATTTTTTATGATAATTTTTGAGGTGACATCATGGGAACAACAATACTAGACATTCAAAAAAGCTTTGAGGAAATGCCGTTTTTCAAATATATCGGCTTTGATATCATCGCATTTGAAGAAGATCGAGTTATTTTAAAGCTTGATATACGTGAAGACTTTCTAAACAGCAATGATACTTTACATGGTGGAATCTATGCTTCCATGATTGACCAAGTGCTTGCAATGTTTATTCGGGCAAAAACGCAGGCTAGCTGTGCAACGATTAACTTAAATATTAACTATTTAGCTCCAATTTCTGCTGGGACAGTTTACGCAACAGGGCGAATTGTCCAACTTGGCTACCGCATTACACAAGCAGAAGGAGAAATTTATACTGGTGATGGCAAGGTCCTTGCAAAAGGTATCGGCAGTTTTAAAATCATTCGAGACAAAACGAGCATGTAATATAGAAAGCCTAACCTTAGGAGGATAGTGCATGAAGTGGATCATCTCCATCCTTTTTCTTGTTCTGTATGCAGCGGTGACATTTTTTGGTTTAGGTCCGGTGTTATTTGCTGATGGGTCGGATGCAGAACGAATGATAACATTGGTAGTTGTCATTATTATTTACATCGTTTTAACTCTGCTCCTTATTTGGATACGAAAAAAATATAGAACATAAAAAATCGGTAATCACCATATGATTACCGGTTTTTTCATTTTTTTACAATTTACATCTTGCTATTTATATCGTCTGTTGATATATTATATATATCAATAGACGATATATCGTTAGTCATTATATTATACGTCGATATAAAAATGGGGTGAATTTTCATGAAACAAGAGCTTGCACCGTTAACAGAAGGCGTTTATTATATTTTGCTTTCTTTATATGAACCACGACACGGTTACGGCATGATTCAATTTACGGAAGAAATGACGAATGGTCGCGTGAAATTAGGAGCTGGTACCATTTATGGGGCAATTAAAACCTTGCTCGATCGTGGATGGATTAAAGCCTTTGAAGAAGATGGGCGGAAAAAGGAATATATCATTACAGAACAAGGCAAAGAAGTAATTGAATACGAAATTTTAAGATTAAGGGAACTTTTTGACAATGGTATCCGTATAACAGGGGGTAGTGAAAAATGAATGAAAAGTGTTCAAGATTTCGTTTCTTTTTAGATTATGAAAAAGAGGAAAAATGGGTAAATGAAATGGCAAAAGAAGGATGGCACTTAACGGATTTTAATATTGGCTATTATAAATTTGAAAAAGGTGCACCAGGGCAATACATTTACCGTAATGAGATGGTAAGTAGTTTAGGAGCAAAAGGGCAAGTTAAAGATTACCTCGAATTTTTGCAACAATCAGGTGTGGAACTTGTGAAAACTCGTGGAATGTGGGCGTATTTCAGAAAAGCAACTGCAGATGGTCCATTTGAGCTTTATAGTGATACATCATCAAAATTAGCGTATATGAAACGCATCTTTTTATGGTTCTTCTTTTTCTTCCTATTAAATTTCTATTTTACCATTTCAAATATTGGAGAAGAATCTGTTTTCCGAGTGATTCTTGGCAGTTTAAACCTCTTAGCAGCCATTTTACTTTTCATCCCATTAGTAAAAGTAGGAAAGAAAATAGGTCAATTGAAAAAGAATTTAGATCTATTTAATGATTAGAAGGGAGAAGGGCTATGACATTATCATTGCAACATGTGGTGAAGAAATATAAAGATTTCACAGCCGTAAATGACTTGAATTTCACCATTGGCAAAGGGGAAATATTTGGATTGATTGGTCAAAATGGTGCGGGAAAAACGACCACTTTCCGAATGATTTTAGATTTACAAGACCAAACTTCAGGAACAATTACGTGGGATGGAGTTCCGATTAAAAAGGTGAACCGTGATTGGCTTGGCTATTTACCAGAAGAGCGCGGGATATTTCCACAAATGAAAGTAGAAGAACAACTATTTTTCTTTGGTCAGCTTCGCGGCATGAATCGTTCTGAATTGAAAAAGGAAATAGATTTCTGGATTCAACGTTTTGACTTAGAGGAAAAACGAAATGCAAAGGCTGAAACGTTATCAAAAGGGAATCAGCAAAAGGTTCAATTAATTGCAAGTTTCATCCACAAACCAAAGTTTTTAATTTTAGACGAACCATTTAGTGGGCTTGACCCTGTGAATCGTGATTTATTAAAAAATGCGATTTTGTTGTTAAAAGAAAAGGGTATGACAATTCTATTTTCCAGTCACCAAATGGATAATGTAGAAGAATTATGTGACCATCTATGTTTATTAAAGCGCGGGGTATCACTATTCTCCGGAAGTTTGCTAGATTTGAAAAAACAATATGGGAAGACGAAATTGACGATTCGCACGGAGCTACCTGTAGAAGAATTTTCTAGATTGTCAGGGATAAAAGAGATTAAAAGAGAACGAGATGAAGTGGTTATTACGTTGGTCGATGAATCCTATGCAAAACCAATATTCGACTTTGTTTCAAATGGGAATTATATTGAGAAATTTAGTTTAGATTATTTATCCCTCGATGAAATCTTTAAAGATAAGGTAGGTGGGGATCTTGCGTAAATTTTCGATACTATTAAAACAACTCTATTTCCAAAAAATACGCTCCAAAACATTTATTCTGATGACCTTATTGTACATAGGGATAATTACGGTGGTAATGTTTTGGTCTGACATTAAAGCAATTTTTGTGGATGAGGAAGCAATTGAAGTGGCAATCGTCAATGAAACAGCCGTTGATTTGGAACCGATTTTTGCATCCAGTGAAGATGTAAATTATTCATTCCCAAATAGCGAAATGGTAGCATTATATGAACAGCTGAAAGAAGAAAAACTAGATGCTGTTATCCATGTGACAGAAGAAAATAACAATTTGAGCGCAGATATTGCAACGTATACGCCACTGAAATTAAATGATCAATCTGCTATTTCATCCCTTCTTCAATATGCTGGGAAAATTTACGGCATTGGTCAACTGAATTTAACGGCGCAAGAAGCAGACCAAATTTTAAATTCTGAACCAATTATTACAATGACGAATTTAAATGAAGAGGTAGCTGATGGAAAAAGTGAAGATCAAAAAGAAGCGGGCATGTTTGCTTCTTATGTAGCGGGGATTGTAATTTATTTCTTCATCATGGCCTTTTTATCTATGATTACAACGGATGTAGCAAACGAAAAAGGCTCTCGTGCATTAGAGATGTTACTGGTAAGTGTAAAACCAAGTACCCATTTACAATCGAAAATCTTTGGCGTGTTCTTAGTAGCACTAACTCAAATAGGTATTATAATCGCAGTATTATTTGCTTACCTTGGATTTACGGATAGCGGGGAAAAGCTTGAGTTTGTTCAATCAACCATTAATGAACTTTCCTTTGGGTTTGTATTATATATTTTAGGGTTCTTGTTCCTAACAATTTTCTTATATCTCATTATTGGGGCATTGTTCGGTTCCCTTGTTTCCAAACCGGAAGAAGCTTCTCAAGTAATGACACCAGCTATCATGATTCCGTTAATCGGCTTTTATGTAATGCTTTCAGGAATGGGCAACCCAGACACATTATTAATTAAAGTGTTCTCTTACATTCCGTTAACATCAGGAATGGTCATGCCGATGCGTATTGGAGCTACCGACATTTCACCAATCGAGCCGATCCTATCAATTGTCGTACTGATTACTACGGTTGTAGTTGTGTACATGTTAAGCCTTTCATTCTACAAACGAAGCGTATTAACGTATAGTAGTGGTGGCATTATCCAAAAAATTAAAACGGTATTAAAAGTAACAACGTAAAACATTAGATTGTAGACAAATTCTAGAAGATAGAGTTTGTTTGCAATCTTTTTCATTCAAAGGGAAGTAGGCTGGGATAAAAGAAAATAGTAAAAAAACGGGTCCTTTGTCAAATGTTGGGGTAAGACATGAGAGAACAAGAAAATCTATTTGTACGGTAACTTTCCTGCCATCTATTTCTTCCGAAGCGTAGCGAGTAAGGAATAGATGGCAGGTCGCGGCTCGCTTCGCTCTCTTATCCAACATGCAACCCTATTTTTTTATACATGTGACCTAATAAAATTTTTGCTTTAAAGTGCTCATATTTGTGGAATCCATAAGCATTTCGCTTGAGCACTTTTGTTTTATTATTAATTCCTTCTAAAAAGCCATTTGAATAATCAAATACAAAACTGTTCAAGATTTCTATTTGCCAGTTTTTTAGTGTTTGGATACGTTTTTTAAATGAAGGGATACTTGCTTCTTCTACCTTGCGGTAAAATGCTTCTAACCCCTCTTTAATCTTCTGAATATTGTTTTCTTCTTTCGCTTGTGTAAACCACTGTTTATACGCTTCTTTTAATTCATATGCCTTTTTCAATTCAGGTGATAAACTTAGATAGCGATTTAAATACCAACGCTCATCATCTGATAGTTTGGCAGAATTTTTATGTAAAACAAATCGCATTCGCTTACACTTTTTACGATCATAGGCATGCATTTCTTTTTGAACTTTTCTTCGGACATCATCCAGAGCCCAATGAATATAACGACAATAATGGAATCGATCCGCTACAATAATTGGTTTGGCCAAGGCTTGATGGACCGCTGCTTTAAAGCTACCATTCATATCCATCACTACGATTTCCACATCTTGTCCGTATTTTTGGAGGTATGTTTTTATCGTTTGGAGTCGGCGATTTGGCAGAATATCAATGGGTTCATGTGTTTCCGCATTCGCTATAATAAGCTGATATTTTCCGGCATCTGTATCTGCCTTATATTCGTCAATGGCAATCGCCTTTGGTAAACGGAATCCTTCTGGTAACGCTGCTTTTGCTTGTTTGATAAATCTTCGAATGATTGTTGAAATAGATGTACCAAGTGTCATTGCCGCATCTTTAAAAGTTTTTGATTGAACAGATTGAATAATCATCGCTTGATTCACTTCTTTAGAAAAACGTTGATAACGCTCGACAAATGGAGCTTTTTCGGCAAAACGCTTCCCGCAAGTGCATCGATAACGGCGACATCTATACATCAATTTTGTTAAACGTCCCCAAAACGATAGATGCCCAATTTTCCGTGTTCGATAATCATGTACTTTTGACGTTTTTTCACCACATGTTGGACAACTATGTTCTTTTAGAGGCATCGAAACATAGACTAAAATACGATTTTCTTGTTCGATGATATCCTCAATATTTACACCTTTTAATCCTGGTAATTCCATGTTAAAATTCATACTGCACAACTCACTTTTTTCTACTTGTTTCTAGTCAATTCAAGTATAGAAAAATAGATGATGTTGTGCATTTTCTTTTTCAAAAATTGTAGGAAAACCCCAACAATTAATATAGAACCAAAAAACGAGAATGTATATCCTACAATCTCGTTTTTTTCATATTTTTGTTTCTGAACTTATTTATAGAATAGCTCCACATTATAAGGCATCAATTCAAAGCCATTAGCTGTTTTTGCAATTTCAAAGTAATGTTCATTTCCAGCTCCATCAATAATTAATACGATAGTGCCTTCTACTTCTTCACCAGTAACAGTGGCTAAGATGGTGCCGTGCGGTTGTTGTTTTAATATCACATTACCGAACGCATACATTTCTTTAATCGTTATGTTTGCTGGTGCTTGTAATTCAAAAGTATATTTTTCAAAGAAACCGTTTTCCTTTGAAAGATCTAACACACCGTAAACATTTTTGTTCCCATCTATCACAAGGACATATTCACTTTGATCAAAATCGAAATGAGCTTTCGTTCCGTTTGTTTTAAAGAATGCTAAAATCTCTTCAATTGTTGTTGCGTCTTGAAAAGCCGTAAAAGTCCAATTTTCATTCGATGAAACTGGAATATAGTAGAATGTTTGTTCTTCTACAGGGTGCCCATCAAAAACAACATCTCCACTATTTGCTATGTAATAATTATAATTTAAGGAATGGTTATTTGCCTTTTGATTGAATACGATATTTCCAGCAAAGTCAACATAATACTGTACTGTTTCCGTAACGGTTTTGTTATTTCGCAAGCCTGTAAACGTCAATTCCATAATTTCATTTTCAGTATCTTTTTTAATGGCATAAACGTTACTTTTCACATTCGATGATACTGGTTCACGATTGGCTGATGTCACCATTACATTAATAAATGAATCCATCAAGAATGCTTGGGCTGGGATATTTTCTGAACTGTTTTTCTCGTTGAATAGCTTCAATTGAGTTTCTTCGTTTAAAACAAAATCAAAACTTACAAATCGTTCGTTTCCGAATAAATCTGTTCCTTTGATATCTATCCAATCAATAAATGTGTTCACTTCATTTTGTGTAAATTCACCAGAAATCGTAATTTGAGAAGGGGAGAAGTCAACATCTAATGAAGTATCGTCTATGTTTGTTATTTCAGAAAAGCTTAAGAATCCATAATCTTGTGCATTTAGTGTAAACGTTGATTCAATTGTTTTCTCTGTCATAAGAGGGATTGCTCTTGTCAAGAACGATGCAAAATGTACCCTTAACACATTGCCTTTAGGGTTGAAGCTTGTCACGTTGGATATGCCTAATACATTTAGGGCATTCACTGCATCTCGCGTTTCCGTTCTTGCACGTGATATGTCTTCTATATTTCCTTCTTCATAGTTGGCTAGCTCAACTACTGATTTTCCACGCATGGCTTCAGTTGCGCGGTCGAGTACAAGGGCCATATTTTCCCGTGTAATTTTTTCGGAACTTGCTAAAGAGCCATCTGGTTTTCCGATAAATACGCCTGAAGATTTTACAACGGCAGCGTATTGTAATAATTCTCGGTCTTTACTGTTTACAGAAAGGTCGGTGAAATATTGTTTTCTTTCCCAATCAGTAGGAATGCTTGATATGCCACTATTGACTAAAAAACGTCCAAGCATTTTGACCACTTGTCCACGGATAATGGATTCTTTTGGTGAGAAGGTTGTTGGTGAAGTTCCTTTAATGATTCCTAACTCTACTAAATTTAAAATCTCTTGTTGTGTTTCTTCGGGGTAGTTCGAGATGTCATTAAAATTCGTTGTCGCTGCATCTGCAGATTGGACTGAAATTGGCGCTACAATGGCAGCAATCGCGCATGTTGTATAAAAAAGTCTACGTTGCATTGAGTTCCCCTCGCATTTGTTATTCTAAAGTAAGATTACCACGTAAATTAATAGAATCATATGAATCAAAAAATGGTAAATTTAATTCGAGATTTGAAATGTATTGCTTGGCTGTTCCATTCAATATTTGCTAAAATAGGTTGGCTATACTGAATTTTCCAAATTCACTGAAAGCCGAAGAAGGTGATTACATGAAAGTTTTTTTGCGGTTAAATTGGTTCTTTAAAGAGAGGAAAAAAGAATATATCATTGGGATTCTTATGCTAACAATTGTCGGAATATTGATACTGATTCCACCAAAAATTATTGGATACGTCATAGATGAGATTGGCTCACAAACGTTAACGGTACAATCGTTACTGAAATGGCTAGCCATCATCATCGCAGTCGCCCTAGCGATGTATGTGATGCGATATTATTGGAGAATGATGATTTTTGGATCTTCCAATTATTTAGCAAAGATCTTGAGGGAAAAATTATTCCGTCACTTTACGAAGATGAGTTCATCCTTTTATCAAGAACGTCGAATTGGAGATTTAATGGCCCACGCAACAAATGATGTGTCAGCTGTCCAACAAACAGCAGGTGGCGGAGTATTAATGCTATTTGACTCCATCGTAACGGGGGGATTTGTGATCCTTGCCATGGCTATTACGATTGATTGGCGTTTAACACTCATTGCACTTATTCCAATGCCCTTTATGGCGTTATCTACAAGTTACTACGGGAAACTATTGCACGAACGCTTTGGCGTTGCGCAAGCTGCCTTTTCCGATTTAAACGATAAAACGCAAGAAAGTATATCGGGGATTAAAGTAATTAAAACCTTTGGACAACATGAAGAAGACATTGACGATTTTACAAGATTATCTGAAAACGTCGTGTCAAAAAATATGAAAGTTGCCCGAATTGATTCGTTATTTGACCCCACCATCAGTTTAATAGTAGGTATTAGTTTTTTGCTTAGTTTAGGGTTTGGGGCGAAATTTATTGTAGATGGCCAAATGACAATTGGTGATTTAGTAGCTTTTAATACGTATTTAGGTTTACTCGTGTGGCCAATGCTTGCTTTTGGACTATTGTTTAATATTTTAGAGCGCGGACTTGCTTCTTATGATCGGATTCAACAGCTGTTATCGACTCCAGTAGAAATAGACGACAAAGAAGGTGCCCTTGATATTCGTCCAGCAGGGGATATTGTGTTTAATGTGGATGAGTTTAAGTTTCCTGGCGAACAAAAATCATCTTTGAAAAATGTTCATTTTACATTAAAGCAAGGTCAAACCCTTGGAATTGTCGGAAAAACGGGAGCAGGGAAGACCGCTATTTTAAAACTATTACTACGAGAATTTGAAGGTTATAAAGGGGGAATTTATTTCGGCCAACATAAAATTGATGACTATAAAATGAACCGCTTAAAAGAGGCAATTGGCTATGTGCCTCAGGAGCATTTTTTATTTTCAACCACGATTTATAACAATATTGCCTTTTCAAATATCGATGCTAATAAAGAAAGAGTGGAGCATGTTGCAAAGTTAGCAAACATTCATCAAGATATTTTAGCCTTTTCTGATGGTTATCAAACGATTGTCGGGGAGAGGGGCGTATCACTATCAGGGGGGCAAAAACAACGGATTTCCATTGCACGTGCATTGTTAACGAATCCAGAATTACTCATTTTAGATGATTCTCTCTCTGCAGTTGATGCGAAAACGGAAGAAGCAATCCTACAAGCATTGAAGGAAGAGAGACAAGAGGCAACAACGATTATTACCTCCCATCGATTAAGTGCGATTGAACATGCACATCTCATCCTTGTGTTGGAAGAAGGGACAATTGTTGAGCAAGGCACCCATGAACAATTGATGGCGTTAAAAGGCAAATATTATGAAATGTACCAACTACAACAGTTAGAACGTTTAGTAGAAAAGGGGGGAGCGGCTGATGAATAATCAACCAACCTTCTCAAATAAAGAACAAAGAAGGATACTTTTCCGATTATTATCCTATTTAAGACCCCATAAAAAATCAGCCTTTTTAGCCTTATTTTTACTTGTCTTAACGGTCACTGGGGATGTGCTAGGTCCTTATATCATAAAAGTATTTTTAGATAATCATGTAGCGGTATTAAACTTTGAAACGAAACCGATTGTGTTTCTAGCAGTATCATATTTCACCATCCAAGTTGTGAATGTGTTTATTTCTTATTTTCAATTAGTGAAATTCCAAGAAATCGCCCTCAAAATTATCGGGCAACTTCGAATCGATGTGTTCTCGAAAATTCATCGCTTAGGTATGCGTTACTTCGATAATACGCCAGCAGGATCCATCGTTTCTAGAGCCACGAACGATACAGAGGCAATCAAAGATTTATTTGTTTCTGTTTTAAGTGCCTTTGTGCAAGCGGCCTTTTTAATTATAGGCATGTATGTTGCGATGTTTTTATTAAATCCATTGTTAGCAAGTTTCGCATTACTAATTTTGCCACTCATTATCCTAGTAATTTATATTTATCGAAAATATAGTTCGGTCGTCTATATGACCATGCGTGAAAAGTTAAGTCAACTAAACGCAAAATTATCGGAAAGTTTATCGGGGATGGGGATTATTCAAGCCTTTCGTCAAGAAGGGCGTTTCAACGATGAATTCGACCAAATTAATGAGGACCATTATGTGGCGGCAATGAACAATACAAAATTAAATAGTCTTTTGTTAAGGCCAGTTATTGATTTAATTTATTTTGTTGCCGTGGTGTTATTGTTAACGTATTTTGGAATCTCATCCTTTGATACGGCGATTGAAGTTGGTGTTATTTTTGCCTTTGTGTCCTACATTAATCGATTTTTTGAACCAATTAATCAAATGATGGAACAATTAGCGATGTTTCAACAAGCAATTGTGGCTGCGTCAAGGGTATTTGCACTAATTGATGAAGAGGAAATCGAACCAGCACAACAACAAACAACTTACGAAATACAAGATGGCTATATTGAATTTAAAAATGTGACCTTTAGTTACGATGGGAAGACTCCTGTATTAAAAAATATTAGTTTTACAGTGAATCCAGGGGAAACGGTAGCCCTAGTTGGTTCAACAGGTAGTGGGAAAAGTTCCATTATTAATCTGTTAATGCGATTTTACGAATTTGAGCAGGGGGATATTTTAATTGATGGACATTCTATTAAGTCCTATAGTAAACGTGAACTGAGGAAAAAACTTGGGCTAGTTCTGCAAGATCCGTTTCTCTTTTATGGAACGATTGAAAGCAATATCCGTTTGTACGATCAACAGTTAACAGATCGTGATGTGGTATCTGCTGCTCAATTTGTGCAAGCAGATCAATTTATTGAGCAACTACCAGATAAATATAACCAGAAAGTAACGGAAAGAGGGTCTACGTTATCCAGTGGGCAAAGACAGCTGATTGCATTTGCGCGGACTATTGCAACGAATCCCAAAGTGCTTGTGTTAGATGAAGCAACGGCTTCTATTGATACCGAAACAGAAGTTGCCATTCAAAGTTCCTTGGAAAAAATGAGAAAGGGCAGAACAACAATCGCCATCGCGCACCGCTTATCAACGATCCAAGATGCAGAGCAAATTTTAGTGATGCATAAGGGTGAAATCGTAGAAAGAGGCAATCACCAAGAACTGCTTGCACAAAAGGGTTTATATCATAAAATGTATCTATTGCAGAATGGTATTGTGGAATAATATATGTGCAGGAGAGAAATAAAACTGAGTTTTTGAAAAGATTGAGTAATGATAGTATTGGAAATCAACTTCTTATATCAAAAAATCAACTTTTTCACTTAGGAAGGTTGATTTTTTGTTTTTTTCTCAGTCTCGTATTCTTTTCAAATGGTTTATTATTTTACTACTAACTTATTATCGAAGAAAAATACATTTACTTCTAATTTTTAGAATACTATAATGTGTTTTAACTTAAATAAAGAAGGTGTCTTAATGAAGAATGAACAAAAGGGCATTCTCTATGCATTTGGAGCATATGGAATATGGGGGTTGTTCCCGCTCTATTGGAGACTATTAGACCAAGTAGATAGCATGGAGATTTTATTAAGTAGGGTTATTTGGTCATTCGTCTTTACAACGGTATTTATTTTAATACTCAAACATAAGAATTTATTAATAGAAGATTTGAAAACGATATGGAAGAACAAAAAGGTCTTTTTGGCCCTTTTAGCTGCATCCTTTGCGATTTCATGTAATTGGTTTATTTATATTTTCGCTGTAAATAATGGTCATGTGATTGAGACGAGCCTAGGCTATTATATCAATCCGCTAATTACCGTGGTGTTCGGGATGCTCTTCTTTAAAGAGCGTTTATCGAAAATGCAACTTGTCGCAGTTATTGTTGCGTTTATTGGAGTCATTGTGTTAACGGTGAGTTATGGGAACATTCCATGGGTCGCAATGCTACTTGCTTTTAGTTTTGCAACATATGGTGCATTGAAAAAGAAAATTACCTTGGATGCTACTAGAGGTTTAGCCATTGAAACATTATTTATTTTACCCTTTGCGTTAATTTACTATATTTATATTATGTCAACTAATCAAATGTCCTTCCTCCATGTATCCTGGCAAACGGATATTTTATTAATACTAGCTGGGGTAGTGACGGCAATTCCTCTTGTTCTTTTTTCGAAGGGGGCCAAGTTACTGCCACAATATTTAATCGGGTTTATTCAGTATATTACACCAACAACTCTATTAATCTTTGGCATAGTTTTATATCATGAAACCTTTTCTACGATAGAATTCATTTCTTTTAGTTTCATTTGGTTAGCGATTCTTATTTTTACCGTTTCAACCATAGTCGAATCGAGGAAACGACATAACATCGAACATAAAGTAGCAAATATTGAAATTTAATAGAAAATTCTATCGTTTTTCAAGAGGATTCTGATTGTTTTTGTAGAATATAAATATGTTATGTAACATTAATATATTTTTATAGTAGCAAGGGGGAGCGTACAAATGTACGTAAAATTAGGGGATAGAGAATTTGGCTTTTATAAGCTAGATGTAGAGTTCCTTGAAACGGGGATCAAGGATACTTTTGCAAGATTTGATAAAAAAACGATGCGAGAATTACTTCGCCATCGTAGGTATGAGGGGTTAAAAAGTCAGTTCCAAGGCAAGTATGAACAGTATTTAGACGTACCTGCTGGGCAAGCTTTATACGATTTAAAATACAAAGGGGATTCATTCTACCAACTATTTTTAAATAAATATGGGGATTTAACTTATTCACATTTTGTGGTCACAGGGAATGAAACATTATTAAATAAAACAGGTGTATATACGATTGTAGCGGATGATGAACTTGTATTTACTGGCGTTTGTGCTAATGCCTTTAGACTAAGGTTTAATCAACATATCGGAAACATTTCACCTAAGTGTTGTTTTAAAGATGGGACAGCAACACATTGCCATATTAATTCTAAAATTACAGAGATTTATCCAAAGGCAAAAATACAATTTAAAATATGTCCAATGACGGATTTAAATCAAATGAAGAATTTAAGAAATGCGATTATTAATCGATTCGAACCGATTTGGAATATTCGGTATGGAAGGGAAGAATCTTTCGTAGGCATATAGTAATCTTTTCCACCCAAAACTTAGGAAATATGTTATACTAGAATTAGAATTTCACATTCGCAACACATTTTTGTCAATAAAATTTCACAAGCCAATTCTACACATTGTTTCAATTATTTTGGTACGATGAAGACATTAATTATAAGGAGCTAATATCACCATGAATACAGATATTAATGTCTTTTTAGCTTTAGGTGCAGGCTTTTTAAGTTTTATTTCACCCTGCACACTTCCGCTCTATCCAGCCTTTCTTTCATATATTACAGGTATGAGTTACGACGAGCTGAAAAATGAAAAAGGCATGTTACAGAAAAGAGCAATTTTACATACCTTATTTTTCTTAATTGGGTTTTCAATTATTTTTATTGCGATTGGGTTTGGTACATCAATAGCAAAGGACTTTTTCTTTAATTATCAAGATTTACTCCGTCAAATCGGTGCTATATTAATCGTTGTTTTTGGACTAATGATTGTAGGGCTACTTCAAATTGATTTTTTAATGAAAGATCATAAATTCCAATTCAAAAATCGACCTTCTGGATATTTTGGTTCCTTACTAATTGGGTTAGCGTTTGCAGCTGGTTGGACACCTTGTACAGGTCCGATTTTAGGGTCGATTATCTTACTTGCAGGTTCAAATCCTGGTTCAGGTATGATGTATATGCTTGCTTATTATTTTGGTTTTGCAATACCATTCTTCATTCTATCGTTCTTTATTTCAAAATTAGGATGGATACGCAAGCACAGCCAAAAAATTGTTAAAATCGGCGGGTACATTATGATTGCGGTAGGTATTCTATTATTCTTCAATGGATTAGAATACATTACACGTTTCTTATTACCTATCTTTAATGGATTTACTGGATTCTAATCGCAATAAAACATTCATTGATAAGAATAAATGATGCATGTCTTTAAAAGGGGAATGATTGATGCCTAGAGTATTAGTAGTAGATGATACGCTTTTTATGCGAGTAGCGGTTGGAAATATGTTTAAAGAGTGGGGATTTGAAGTTGTAGGAGAAGCAGCAAATGGAAAAGAAGCTGTGGAGCTATATCGAGAACTTCAACCCGATCTTGTAACAATGGATGTTACAATGCCTGTCATGTCTGGGTTAGATGCAGTAAAACAGATAATTCCAGAGTTTCCCGATGCAAACATCATTATGATTACAGCACTCGGGCAACAAAGAATAATCGTTGATGCCATCGAGGCGGGGGCAAAGGATTTTATTACAAAACCTTTTGAACCGAATCAACTTAAAATGGTTGTAAATAATATTCTAGGCATATACGGTATGTAAAAAGTATCCTACTTTCGAAGTTATTCTTCGAAGAGTAGGATTTTTTTAATAAGTTGAAGGCTTAATATGGAATTTATTTTATAAATGAGGTATCATCAATACGTTATTTTATTATAATGTAGAATTGAAAGAGGAGGGGACTTTCGATGATTGCTAATATACCTTCTCATTATTTAATTATCGGTTCAACGGTCATGGCGGTGTTTATGGGTGTATTTGTCATGTTCGTTCGTGTACGTTCCCAAAAGAAACCTGTAAACGCTAAGAAAATACTGATACCTCCATTTGCCATGTCGACTGGGGGGCTCATGTTTATTTTTGAGCAATTTCGAGTTCCACCGATGCAAATATTAGAAGCAGTACTAGCAGGGATAGTTTTTTCATTCGTGTTAATTGCAACATCTAAATTCGAAGTACGAGATAAAGAAATTTATATGAAACGTTCCAAAGCATTTTTCTTCATTTTAGTCGGGTTATTAGTAATTCGAGTTTTAGCAAAAGTGATTCTCTCAGACTCCTTTAATGTAGGAGAATTAGGCGGCATGTTTTGGATTCTAGCATTCTCTATGTTATGGCCATGGAGAATTGCCATGTATATTCAATATAAAAAAATAGAGAAAACCCTTGCGATGGTGTGAGGAAAGTAGGGCTGTGCAGTGGAATTGCTGCACAGCCTTTATGCGTAAATGGGGTTTATGAAAAATTGTCATTTCTATTCTAAATAGATCCTCCATCAATTATCAAACTTAACCTTTATATAATTTCGGTTCTATATTAATTGTTGGGGTTTTCCTACAATTTTTGAAAAAGAAAATGCACAACATCATCTATTTTTCTATACTTGAATTGACTAGAAACAAGTAGAAAAAAGTGAGTTGTGCTGTATGAATTTTAACATGGAATTACCAGGATTAAAAGGTGTAAATATTGAGGAAATTATCGAACAAGAAAATCGTATTTTAGTCTATGTTTCGATGCCTCTAAAAGAACATAGTTGCCCAGCATGTGGTGTAAAAACGTTAAAAGTACATGATTATCGAACACGGAAAATTGGTCATCTATCGTTTTGGGGACGTTTAACTAAATTGATGTATAGATGTCGCCGTTATCGATGCACTTGCGGGAAGCGTTTTGCCGAAAAAGCTCCATTTGTCGAGCGTTATCAACGTTTTTCTAAAGAAGTGAATCAAGCGATGATTATTCAATCTGTTCAATCAAAAACTTTTAAAGATGCGGCAATGACACTTGGTACTTCCGTTTCAACAATCATTCGAAGATTTATCAAACAAGTAAAAGCAGCGTTACCAGAAGGATTCCGTTTACCAAAGGCGATTGCCATTGACGAATATAAGTCAGATACAGATGCCGGAAAATATCAGCTTATTATAGCGAATGCGGAAACACATGAACCCATTGATATTCTGCCAAATCGCCGACTCCAAACGATAAAAACATAACTCCAAAAATACGAACAAGATGTGGAAATCGTAGTGATGGATATGAATGGTAGCTTTAAAGCAGCGATCCATCAAGCCTTCGCCAAACCAATTATTGTAGCGGATCGATTCCATTATTGTCGTTATATTCATTGGGCTCTGGATGATGTCCGAAGAAAAGTTCGAAAAGAAATGCATGTAAAATTATTAGTTAAATAATACTATAATTTTGATATTTTTCCCAGTATAAATGTGGTTCAATTCATGTATTTTCTTGATTTATAGAAGTATATGAGGTATTTAAAATACTTTTTTATCATAATAATTCGCTTCTTGTGATGTTTGAAATTAGCAATTAAAAAGGCCCGTCTTTTTTAGACGGACCCGTTTTAAAGTAGTGAGTTACTCAAAATAATGCTCATATGGCGTAACATCAATATTTAATTCATCTAGTTTTTTTCTTAGGAATTTATGATCACGTTTTGGGGTTGCTTGAATATATCCTTTGATAATTATATCGTGATTAATCGCTTTCGCCTTTTCTTTTAAGGCTATTTCACCAATTTTCCCCGCAATTTTCTCCTTTGCCACCTGTCGGAACAATTCTGGCACGGGGCTTACTAGTTCGTTTAACAATTCTTTTTCTTTTTCGCCCCATAAATGGACGGTTTTTTCAATGTATAGATTTTGCCAATCTAAATCGGATCGGCCATCTTGTTTAGGTAATGACTTTAAAAATTTGCGAAACATGAAAAATCCGCCAATGGCCATTAAAGAAACAAGTACGACAACCCAAAAAAGTATAAACCATAAAAACCAACCTTGTAGCAAAACGTTCACCTCATTATGACATACTAACTTCCATTATAAATTGAACGAAAAAAGTTTTCACTAGTAATGTCTCTTTTTGCTTCGAAAAAAGGCATATATCGTTATGAAAGGAGGGAGAAAATGGCAGCATATACTTTTGAGAGTGCTTCTTTAAAACTAGTATTTGAAACAGGGATGGATGAGTTTGGTAAGCCAATTTTTAGTTCGAAAACTTATCAAAACGTGCGTCCCAATGTCCAACCAGAACAACTTTTCGCAGTTGTACAAGCCATTGCCAGTCTTTGTCAGGATCCATTAAACGACATGAAAAGAATTGTTACGGAAACGGTAAATCAATAATTTTAAAGGAGGAGAGTGGCTTTGACACAAGTATTGGAATTAAAATTTGATACGGATAATGGGAAGCAGGTGACGTTATCAATTAATAATCCGAAATCTAATTTAACACCTGCGGAAATTGCTACTGCGATGACAACGGTGATTAATCAAAATGTGTTTCATAAGGATGGCCACGCGTTGACAGCAATCAATCAAGCAAGAATGGTCGCTCGCACTATTACTGAATTTGATTTAGTCTAAAGAAAAGTCGGCAACCGTATTGGTTGCCGACTTTTTATCTAAGAGGAGGGAAAATGGATGGAGGAATGGGTGATGCTCCTTCAAGAGATTGGCTTTCCAATGGTGGTGTCCTTTTATTTGTTACACCGAATTGAATCAAAACTTGAAGCAATTCATACTGCCCTTGTTTCCATTGGGGAAAGATAAGATTGTGAAACTTCACTTCACAAATTTGTTCCAGATGTGTCATCTTCAAAGGTTGTGAAAACGAACCCTTTTCGATAAGATGAAAGAGGAAAAGGGAGTTGACGTAATGAAAAAGATAATGGGACTTATCGGCATACTTGTGATCGCAACCATTCTAGGCGCATGTAGCAATTATAAATTTAAAGCAGATACTGAGTATGAAATTGCCGATTTTACAGTTACGGATCATCGAGGGGAAACCGTAACCCTGGATAGTTTAAAAGGGAAACCTTGGCTTGCCATGTTTATTTTTACGAACTGTACAACGATTTGTCAGCCAATGACTTACAATATGACAGTCATTCAAGAAGAGCTAAAAGAACGGGGTGTGGAAGACTATAATATTGTGGGCTTCTCAGTTGATCCAAAAAGGGACACACCTGAAGTGCTTTCGGAATACTTAAGCCGATATACAGTTCCGGATGAGTCGAAATGGCATTTAGTGACAAACTATGATCAAGCCTGGATTGAACAGTTCGGATTAAATTCGTTTAAAACCATCGTAAAAATGCCGGAAAATGGGGATCAAGTTCTTCATGCTTCGACTTTTTATTTAGTGGATGAAAATGGCGTAGCCGTGAAAAACTATACGGGCTATTCTGAATCAGAAGAAGGCGTACCATTTGATACAATCGCCATTGACATGGAAACGTTAATTGAAGAAAGATTAAAATAATGATGAAAACTGTTAATTAGTATTTTGCTAATTAACAGTTTTTTTATTCGGAATAAAATTCATGAAATTAGCAACAATAAGAGAGATGAATTTGATTGGAGGAATGATGTAAATGAGAACTGTATCTGACATTATGACAAGAAATATTCAAGTATGTACACCACATGATTCATTAACACGAGCTGCGCAAATTATGCGAGACGTTGACTGCGGTTCTGTTCCTGTATGTGAAGGGAAAAAAGTTGTAGGGATTATTACAGACCGTGATATCGTGTTAAACTGCGTAGCAGATGGAAAAGACAGTAACAAAGTACACTGTCATGACGCAATGACAACAGATGTCATTACTTGTGATTCCAATACAGATGTGCATGAATGTGCACGCATAATGGCGCAACACCAAATCCGTCGTATCCCAATTGTGGAAAATGGCGAAATCTGTGGAATCGTTGCAATTGGTGACTTAGCAAAAGAAAACATTTACATCAACGAAGCAGGAGAAGCCTTAAGCGAAATCTCTGAGCCAGGTCATCATTAATCAAGAAAAAAACGAGATTGCATCGTGCATTCTCGTTTTTTTGTATATATAGGGATATTTTAGAAATATATAGATTTCCATATCTGCACATACTAACGATTGTTAGAGCCTTAACAAATAAATTTTCTAGGGTGTAAAAGATGAGCTTTCTAAAAAATAAATCCTTTTTTAGTAAAATGAATAAACCTAAAAAGATAGATGAAGTACAGGTTCATCCATCGCCTACTTTTTCCTTCGATCTTGATCACAATGAAAAACAATTAAAGAAACAATTAGATTTAAGTGAAGATGTTGTATTTCATCATTTTCTTATTTCACTACATACGGGGAATACTTTGAAAGCCATATTAGTTTTAGTAGATGGCATAATCAATGAAGATGCTATTCGTAATAATGTATTAGAACCACTATCAGATGAATCTTTTGAATGTTCTAAAGGAGAATTATTGGAACAAGTAAAGAAAAAGATTTCGATTCAAAATATAAAAAAAGAAAATAATATTGAGAAAGCTATATTCCAAATCCTGAAGGGAAATACTTTACTTTTGATAGATGGTTTTAACGAAGGTTTAATGTTAGTTGCACATGGATATGAGGTTCGTGCAATTGCTGAATCACAGTCTGAACGATCCGTGAGAGGCTCCCATGAAGGCTTTATAGAATCCTTATCGAATAATATTGCACTCATTAGAAGAAGAATACCACATCCCTCATTAAAATTTGAAAAAATGATCGTGGGTGAATATAGTCAAACCGATATTTCAATTGCCTATGTGGAAAGCATTGCAGATCCCAAGTTAGTTGAAAAGGTCAAACAAAGAATCAATGAAATCAAAGTGGATGAAATCAAAAATTCAGGGGAAATTGAACAATTTATTGAAGACCATCCATTTTCCATCTTTCCGACCATTGGCAATACAGAGCGCCCGGATAAAGCGGCAGCATTATTAATGGAAGGTAGAATTATCATTTTAGTAAATGGAGATCCTGTAGGCTTATTCATCCCAGCTTTGTTTTTAGAAAATATAAAAAGTGTAGAAGATTACAGTTCTCGTCCGTATTATAGTTCCTTCATTCGACTGATGCGCTTTATTTCATTTTTAATAAGTATCACTTTACCAGCCTTATATGTGACAGCAATCAATTTCCATAAAGAGATGATCCCTTCAGAAATGATTATTCCAATCATTCAAGCAAGGGAAACCGTTCCATTTCCTTTAACAATGGAAGTGATCATGATGATTTTAATGTTTGAAGTTGTACGAGAAGCGGGTGTTCGATTACCCCAACAGGTTGGTTCAGCATTAAGTATTATTGGTGCCCTGATTCTTGGACAAGTCTCTGTTTCAGCTGGTCTTGTTGGCGCACCCACGATTGTGGTTGTATCGATATCCTACATTTCAGCTTTTATTATTACATCCATAGCCGATGTGACGGCGTTGCTTAGAATCGGATTATTTATTGCTAGTAGTATATTTGGAAGTTATGGATTAATTGTTGCATTGCTAGTTATTTTAACGCATATGACGTCTTTAACCTCATTAGGGGTTCCATACATGGCGCCATTTGCTCCTTTATATTTCAAAGATTGGAAAGATTCACTAATCCGTTTGCCGTTAAGGTGGAAAAAACAACGATTAAAAAGTATACCCAATCAACGTTCGACCAATATAAAAAGCTTACCAAAGACTGGTGATAAATAAATGCGAAGATGTTCATTTATGATTTTAACGCTTCTTTTATTATCAGGCTGTTGGAGTAGTCACGAAATCGATAAATCTGCACTAGTCCATGGAATTGGGTTGGACAAAGCAGAAGACGAATTAATGATCAGTGTGGAAATTATCAAACCAACTGGATCAAATGAACAGGGGAGTTTAGGAGGGGGAAATGTACAAACGATTGTTTTAGAAAAAAAAGCGGATTCATTAATATCTGGAGCTCGTGGATTAATACAAGATGCAAAGCGACGCCTCTATTTTAATCATGCGCGGGCATGGCTCATCAGCGAAGAATTAGCAAAGCAAGATTTTATTAGACTTCTTGACGAAGGAAGACGGAACCAAATGTTTCGTTTAAATAGTAATATTTTTATTACTAAGACGAATCCAATCGATATCTTAAGTACTTCTACGCTTTATGAAAATCTTTCGTCAGCAGAAATAATTTCGGCATTGGAACAAATGGAGTATAACCCTGAATTTACTTCTGTAAAAATATTTGAGTTTTTTAAGTTGTTGGAGGGACCCGTTCCGAATGCGTATTTGCCAATCATTCAAACAAAAGAACAAAACGATAAACTCATTACCTCAATCGAAGGTACGGCTGTGATTAATACGAACAAAATGGTTGGAAGACTTGATACAAAGGAAACAGTTGGACTAAATATTCTGTTGAACAAAGCAAAAGGTGGAACTACAACAGTAACTTGGAATGATCAAGATAAAGTATCCATAGAGGTCAACAAATCGAACACAGAAATCCTTCCAACCTTACAGGGAAAACACCTTAAGGCAAAAGTAAAAGTAGATGTTGAAGGTAACTTGGCTGATAATATGACGACATCAAATATCGATGAAGAATGGATCAGTAAGGTTGAAAAGTTATTTTCTAAGCATATTGAAGATATCGTGCAACAAACCTTAAAAAAGCTACAGGAAGAATTAAAAACGGATATTTCGGGAGTAGGGATTGAAACCTATCGAAAATATCCTAAGGAATGGAAGACAATACAAGCCGAATGGAATGAGATTTTTTCTACTGCAGAAATTAGCGTTGATGTCCATACTACGATTACGCATAAAGGTCTGATCAATAAAAGTGTAGAAAGAGATCATAAAAAACCTAAATACCCTTTCCAAAGATGAGGTAAAACGAAGGAGATTATAAAATATGCTAACGAAATGGGAGACCCTCTTTTTATTAATAATGACGCTTCCGATTATGGGGCATGTCGTCATCCTCCCATTAATGCTTGATGTGGCTGGGAGAGATAGCTGGATCTCTATCCTTATATCTCTGCCAGTAGCATTTTTGATTGCTATCGCTATTTATCGGTTACGTGTTAAGTATCCAAAAGGAGAAATTTCCGATATATTTCGAAGTATATTAGGGAAATTTTTCGGAACAGTGCTCACAATAGTTTTCATTTTCTATTTTTTATTTTTAACCATTTTCTCTTTTGTTTTGGTTATTGACTTTATCTACATTTCATTTTTGCCAGAAACACCACGATGGGCGTTGATGGTTTGGTTTTTAATTGCATTTGTCTATGCAGCCATAAAGGGAATCAAAAGAATTGCTTTAACTGCAGGTATTTTATCCATCATTGCCATGATTTCTGGACATACTGTTACATTTTTGGATACTCGAATGAAAGAATGGAGTCAGCTTCTTCCTATGTTTGAATTTGGAATAGAACCAATTATATGGGGAGCATTGCTACTAATTAGTATTTGGAATGAATTATTGCTTCTTTTATGTGTTCCTATCCAAAATATTCGTGAAAAGGGAATGTTTTTATTATGGAGTATAGGCATCTTATTAAACGCATTAATGATGTTTTCAACCATGACTGGGAGTATTACGATTTTCGGATTAGGTCAGGCTGATAATTTTATCTATCCCGCATTAGAGGCGGTGCGAATTGTTAGTTTAGGTTTTGTAGACCGCTTTGATATCTATGGTTTACTTTTAATGGCGTTAGGCTCTTATATACGATGTAGTCTTTATTTTCGAATTGCGTATGATCTAACAACGACAAAGATCACCTCTAAATGGGGGAAAGGAAGTTGGTTCACAGGATTTGTTTTGGTGGTATTTTTTAGTACCTTTTACTTATCCAGTGATTATTTTCGAATTGAACAATTGTATGCGATCTACGCATATATGATCATCCTTCTGCCAATTCCTTTTATTTTATTAAGCATCCACTCATTTAAGAAAAGATCTACTCGCAAAAATGAGGTCAGACAAAAAGGATAGATGTGCACAGGTATAACACCTTGTACATCTATCCTATTAATTAAGCCTTATGATAATAGGTATTGATTAAAACTCTTTTCGCAACTGATCAAATACTTGTTGTAAATCTGCAATAATATCTTCTGCTTCTTCGATACCAACAGAGAAACGTAGAAGGCGGTCGTCTACACCCCGAGCAATACGTTCTTCATATGGTATATCTGCGTGTGTTTGTGTTGCAGGGTACGTAATGAAGCTTTCTACGCCACCTAGACTTTCAGCAAATGTGATTAATTGCATTTTTTGTAAGAATGGGTCTACCATATTCGGATCTTTCACGCGGAAAGAAAGCATACCACCTTTACCTGTATATAATACATCTGTCACAAGTGGTTCACTTTCAAGATACGCAGCAACTTTTTTCGCGTTTGCATCGTGTTGTTTTAAACGTAAATGTAATGTTTTTAACCCTCGAATAACTAACCAGCTATCCATTGGTGAAAGCACTAAGCCCATGCCATTATGGTTAAATGCTAATTTATCACTTAATTCTTGTCCTTTTGCAATTACAAGGCCAGCTAATACATCGTTATGACCTGCAATATATTTTGTTGCACTGTGAAGAACGATATCCGCACCATGTTCAATTGGACGTTGGAAATAAGGTGTATAGAACGTGTTATCCACAATATAAAGTAGATTATGTTTTTTACAAATATCATTGAATTGGTCTAGATCGAATTCTAGCATTAATGGATTTGTAGGAGTTTCTAAGAATATTGCTTTCGTATTTTCATTGACTAAGCCATCAATATCTTCTGGTTTTGAAAAATAAACAGGGTTGATATTGTATACTTCGCTAAAGGATTTTAATAGACGATATGTACCACCATAAATATCATCAGGAACAATAATTTCATCGCCTGGTTTAAATAAAGATAGAACTAGTTGTACTGCTGCCATACCTGAACTACACGCAAAGCCTGCATCGCCATTTTCTAAATCGGCAATCCCTTTTTCTAAAATTTCGCGCGTTGGGTTTTTTGTTCGCGTATAATCGTAACCCGTAGATTGTCCAATTCCAGCATGTTTGTAAGCTGTAGACATATAAATTGGAGGATTTACTGCACCTGTTTTTGGATCGCTTAAATTTCCTAATTGAACTAATTTCGTTTCAATAGCTTTTGTCAATAGTCTCACTCTTTCTCTCGTATAATACAATGTGCCGAAACATATTGAATGATTCGATTATTTATACAATTTAACATGTTAATTTAGTGAAAACAACAGTAGAAAAGGGGAAAAGTGAACATTCCAATAAAATAAGTCTCTTAAACATAAATAAAAAGCGCTTAATCACGAAGATTAAACACTTTTTCCCTTAAGATTGTTGATTTTTTAGTAAATCACGAATTTCTTTTAAAAGTTCTTCTTTTGTATCGATTTCTGGAGCAGGTTCTGCAGCAGCAACTTCTTCTTTCTTTTTACGATTTAATTTAGTTAAGATTCGTAATGCCATAAAAATAGAGAAGGAAATAATTAAGAAATCAATAATTGATTGTAAAAATACGCCTAATTTTAAACTATCTTCTGGACCGAATACGAAACTTTTCGTTAAATCTATTCCACCTGTAAGCATACCGACAAGAGGCATAATGATATTTTCTACTAGGGAAGTAACGATGCTACCGAATGCGCCACCAATAACAACCGCAATAGCTAAATCTAGTATATTACCTTTCATCGCAAACTCTTTAAAATCTTTCCACATCTAATTTCACTCCTTGATGTATAATTAATTAGTATAAAACTTTATGGTATTGATAACTATGATACCTTGTAACTATTTTAGACTTAGGTGGAAAAAATGGCAAAAAAGAAGCAAAAAAAACCTCTCATTAGTCCTGGGGTGAAATTATTTTTAATTCTATTATTAATCCCTGCATCGATTACGATTTATTTCTTTGCCTTTTTAGCTTGGCAAGAATTAAAAAGTCTCCCGTTTATTAGCGACCTTGTGCAAAGTGAAATGGATATCGTGCAGGAAAATTTAGATTTGAAAATACCTGAAGAATATATCCCAATATATATGGCAGCAGAAGAAAAATATGGTGTTCCTTGGACATTGCTTGCAGCGCATCACCGTATTGAAACAAGATTTTCAACAATGAAGACTCTTGTTTCTCCAGTAGGTGCTGAAGGGCATATGCAATTTATGCCGTGTACCTTTGTCGGTTGGGGTCATCCAACGTGTAGTGGTTTGGGAGAAGGAGAAATACCTGAGGAAGAAAAAACAAACCCGAAAATCATTAAAAAATATGGCGGGTATGGGGTAGATGCCAATCAAGACGGCATTGCAGATCCTTATGATATTGAAGATGCCATTTTTAGTGCGGCCAATTACTTAGCAAAAGCAGGCGTGTCCAAAGGGGAATTAAAGAAAGCAATTTATAATTACAACCATAGTGAAGAGTATGTAGATGATATTTTGTATTACTACCATTTATACGAAGATGTTAGTGATGAATTAGAACAATTAATCCTCGCAACCGACGAATCAAAAACGATTGATGAAGTAAAATAAAAGAAATCAACACCTTGAAAAAGGCACGTTGATTTCTTTTTACTTTTATGAAGTTGATTTTTTCATTGATCGCATCACAAGACTAACGATAAAGATTAAAGCGATTGCTCCAAGAAGGGCAGGGAAGACATAGAAATCAGAAACTTGCCAGCCCCAGTTCCCAAGAATCGCACTTCCAATCCAAGATCCAATAATCCCTGCAATAATATTCCCAATAATACCGCCAGGAACATCTCTACCAATAATGACACCGGCTAACCAACCGAGGATCCCACCGATGATTAAATACCAAATAAAACTCATCATAATTGCTCAACTCCTTTTTAGATGACTAAAAAATGTGATACAACATTACACTTCGTAATATGTACAGATTTGAAAAAATAATGCATGGATGCGGAAAACTCCATCCTACAATAAATAATTCACAAAAATTTCAAAATTATTTGCAATTTGAATGAAATTGTCATATAATTGACACAAGTTAGAAAAAATATTTTGATGGGGTGGTTAATATGGATAGAATTTTAATGAAAAAATTAGATAAGCAAGGTTTAATGTTCGCTTTACTTCATACGGTTATCCTCCTAAACCTCTCCGTAGAATTAATATTTGTTAAATAATCTAGTAAACTATAAAAAAGAGTGTAGGCAAATCATTTAGTGATTTTGCCTACACTTTTTGTATTTACAACCTTATGTAGCGTTATGAAATTATTGTGAAATACCATTAAATTCTGCATTTCCCTTTTTCTTGAAAATGAATATCGATAAATTTAAAATTCGAAAAATTTTCAAAAAAATCAATTGAAACAGAATATTTCGCGCAATTTAGAGAAAGAAAACGATTTCAATGATGATGAATTTTTTAAATTGTTTAAATAATTCAAAAAATACTGTTGACGAGTGTACCGATTTTGTACTATGATGACAACAATTTAATACAACGTTTGCTGAATACAGCGAACACAATCACGTTACCTCTTACTGAAGTACAGTGATTATAAAAATTGTTTTATTATCTACTAACATAGTATCAACATAGTAGAACTGAGGGGCGTTTCAATTATGAGAAGTGATATGATTAAAGTAGGAGTTGATCGTGCTCCTCACCGTAGTCTTCTATACGCTACGGGAAAAGTAAAAGCGAAAGATTTAGGAAAACCATTTATCGGAGTATGTAACTCATACATTGATATCATTCCTGGACACGTGCATTTAAGAGAATTTGCAGATGTAGTTAAAGAAGCAATTATCGAAGCAGGTGGGATTCCATTCGAATTCAATACAATTGGTGTTGACGATGGGATTGCAATGGGTCACATTGGTATGCGTTATTCATTACCAAGCCGTGAGTTAATTGCAGACTCAGCTGAAACAGTTATTAATGCACACTGGTTTGACGGAGTATTTTACATTCCAAACTGCGATAAAATTACACCAGGTATGTTAATGGCTGCTGTACGTACAAACGTACCATCTATCTTCGTATCAGGTGGACCAATGGAAGCAGGGACATCTTCTACAGGTAAACAACTTTCGTTAACATCTGTATTTGAAGGTGTAGGAGCTCACAAATCAGGTCAAATGTCTGCTGAAGAGCTATTAGATATTGAAAATAATGCATGCCCAACATGTGGTTCTTGTTCAGGTATGTTCACAGCAAACTCAATGAACTGTTTAATGGAAATGCTTGGTGTAGCTTTACCAGGTAACGGAACAATCGTTGCAACAAGTGAACAACGTCACGAACTAATTCGTGAAGCTGCAAGACAATTAGTACGCATGATTAAAGAAGATATTAAACCACGCGATATCATTACAAAAGAAACAATTGACGATGCTTTTGCACTTGATATGGCAATGGGTGGTTCAACAAATACAGTTTTACATACTCTAGCCATTGCTAATGAAGCAGGTATCGAGTATAACTTAGAAGATATAAACAAGGTTGCTGCTAGAGTTCCATATTTAGCAAAAATTATGCCAGCATCAGATATCTCAATGGATGATATTAACCGAGCTGGGGGAGTAAGTTCTATTATCAACGAACTTACAAAAATCCCTGGAGCAATTCATCCAGACCGTATCACAGTTGCAGGCGTAACAATGGGCGAACTTGTTAAAGAATATGAAATTACAAATGACAAAGTAATTCGCACAAAAGATAACCCATATAGCCCAGTTGGTGGTTTATCCGTATTATTCGGAAATATCGCACCTGAAGGCTCAGTTATCAAAGTAGGTGCTGTTGATCCTTCTATCAAAACATTTATCGGTGAAGCAATTGTCTTTGATTCACAAGACGAAGCACAAGCTGCGATCGATAACGGTACTGTTAGAGAAGGTCACGTAGTTGTTATTCGCTACGAAGGTCCAAAAGGTGGTCCTGGTATGCCAGAAATGCTTGCACCAACTTCTGCAATTATGGGTCGTGGTTTAGGAACAAAAGTTGCTTTAATCACAGACGGTCGTTTTAGTGGTGCATCTCGTGGTATTTCTATCGGTCATATTTCACCAGAAGCTGCTGAAGGTGGTCCAATTGCTTTAGTCGAAAATGGCGATACAATTGTAATCGACTTACCAAATAGAACAATTAATCTTGAAGTTTCTGATGAAGTTCTTAACGAACGTCGAAAAAACTTAAAACCATTCGAACCAAAAATTAAAACAGGATGGTTAGCAAGATATTCTAAATTGGTAACTAACGCTTCTAAAGGCGGAATTATGAAAATATAATTACTATTCACAAAATGATATAAAAGTGTTATAATTGTCATATAAATATTAAAAGTTTGAAAATATAAATCGATGATGAGGTTAAAGGTTATAGAGCCTTGTATCTACCAGAGAGTCGGTGTTGCTGGAAGCCGATGATACAACTATATCCGACATCCCCTCGGAGTGAGCTATTAAACGCGTATTTGCAATTAGATAGCTCCGGGCATTATTCGGTGCTCGTTACTAATGAATAGTGTATCTATTTTAGTTGCACATTAAATATTCGTACTATTTGAAATGTTTAATGTAAAATAGATAATTCCCACTATTCGCGAGGTAGCTTATTTTGCTACGAACAAGGGTGGTACCATGAAAGTCTTTTCATCCCTACGCGAAAGGTCTTCTTTTGCGTTGGATAAAAAGGCTTTTTTATTTTATATAATTTGAACATCACCTAAAGGAAAATTAGGGAGGAGTAATAAAATGTCTGCGAATGTACCGACAAGTGTAAAAGTAGATGCAACTGAAAATGTGCAGCCAGAAGAAAAAATGAAACCGAGAAATGGTTCAGATATATTAGTTCAAGCACTTCATGATCAAGGTGTAGATATCGTATTCGGTTATCCAGGTGGTGCAGTACTGAACGTCTATGATGCGATGTACAGAAACCCAATCCGACATATTTTAACTAGACATGAACAAGGTGCAATACACGCTGCAGAAGGGTATGCACGTGTATTAAATAAACCAGGCGTAGTAATCGCAACAAGTGGTCCTGGAGCTACAAACTTAGTAACAGGTATTACAGATGCAATGATTGACTCAATCCCATTAGTAATCTTTACTGGTCAAGTTGCTTCTAACTTAATAGGAACAGACGCATTCCAAGAAGCAGACATTATGGGGATTACTACACCTATTACAAAACATAACTATCAAGTGCAAGATGTAAACGATATTCCTCGTATCGTAAAAGAAGCGTTCCATATTGCAAATACAGGTCGTAAAGGTCCAGTATTAATTGACTTCCCGAAAAATGTTTCAGCTTCTATATTCGATGAGGAGCTAGCACAGCAAAGTAGAGAGAAAGAAATCTACTTACCAGGATATCAACCAAATACAAAACCAAATTACTTACAAATTCAAAAAGCCATTACTGCAATTTCAAATGCAGAAAAACCATTAATCTTAGCTGGTGCTGGTGTATTATTTGCAGAAGCATGCGACGAATTATCTGAATTTGTAGAAAAATACAAAATCCCAGTGGTTAACACGCTATTAGGTCTTGGAAGTATCCATGGAGAGCATGAACTAAATTACGGTATGGCTGGTATGCACGGTGCCGTAGTTGCAAACGATGCAATTCAAAAATGTGATCTTCTAATTAATATCGGAGCACGTTTTGATGATCGTTTAACAGGGGATACTTCAAGATTTGCGCCGAACGCGAGCGTAATTCATATCGATATCGATCCAGCTGAGATTGGTAAAAACATTCCAACTGATATCCCAATCGTAGCGGATGCGAAAGAAGCATTAAAATCTCTTCTTAAAAAAGAGTTCCAAGCACCGGACACAACAGCTTGGATTGATTACTTAAACCAAAAGAAAGTCGACTTCCCATTCTGGATTCAGGAAGACGAAAATGAAATTTTACCGCAACAAGCACTTGAAATGATTCATACAATTACAAATGGTGATGCAGTTGTGACAACAGACGTAGGTCAACACCAAATGTGGGCGGCGCAATATTACCGTCAAAACTTTAGTCATCAATGGGTAACTTCAGGTGGACTTGGTACAATGGGCTTCGGTTTCCCTGCAGCAATTGGTGCACAATTTGCAAAACCTGATAAAAAAGTTATCTCAATTTGTGGAGATGCTGGTTTCCAAATGACGAATCAGGAACTTGCATTATTAAAAGAATTCAACCTACCAGTAAAAGTTGTCATCTTAAACAACCAAGCGTTAGGTATGGTTCGTCAATGGCAAGAACTGTTCTATGAAGGACGTTATTCACAAAGTTTAATGCCAGTACAACCTGACTTTGTAAAACTTGCTGAAGCATACGGTATTAAAGGCTACCGCATTAACACGATAGATGAAGCAAGAGCAATTTTTGAAGAAGCATTAAATTCAGATGAGCCAGTAGTAATTGATTGTCGAGTTAAACAATTAGAAAATGTTTATCCGATGGTAGCAGCTGGTAAAGCATTAGATGAAATGGTAGGGGTGAAGAAACCTTGAAACGTGTCATTACAGTAACTGTAATTAACCAAAGTGGTGTTTTAAACCGAGTAACTGGTTTACTTATGAAACGCCAATTCAATATTGAATCAATTACTGTTGGTCATACAGAACAAGCAAATATTTCAAAAATGACTTTTGTCGTGAATGTAGCAGATGAAGTGAAACTAGAACAACTAGTAAAACAATTATCGAAGCAAATTGACGTACTAAAAGTTACTGATATTACTGAAAAGTCGATTGTGTTGCGTGAACTCGCACTTGTAAAAGTTGTATCACCAGCAAACTTACGACTTGAAATGAATGCAATTGTTGAACCATTTAGACCACAAATTGTTGATACATCTAAAAATGTAGTAACGTATCAGGTTGTTGGTCACCCAGACAAAATTGATGCTTTCATTGAACTCATTAAACCATACGGAATTAAAGAATTAACTCGTACAGGTGTAACTGCAACAGTTCGTGAAACACAACCTTTAGACACACCGCAACTTTCTATTCTTAAGTAAGCTTTACTTACAGGTAGTTAGTATATATTAGCTAGCACGTAAAATTACATGCGTGCTAAGCTCCAAAATAATTTGAACACATTCTTAGGAGGAAATTACAATGGCAAAAATGTACTATGAAAACGAAATTAACGAGGCAGCATTAAAAGGTAAAAAAATCGCAATCATCGGTTACGGATCTCAAGGTCACGCACACGCTCTAAACTTAAAAGAATCTGGTTTTGACGTAGTAGTAGGTGTACGTCCTGGTAAATCTTTCGACCAAGCTAAAGAAGATGGTGTAGATGTAAAAACTGTTGCTGAAGCAGCTGCTGAAGCAGATGTAATCCAAATCTTACTTCCAGACGAAAGACAAAAAGCAGTTTACGAAGCAGAAATCGCTCCACATTTAACAACTGGTAAAGCGTTAATGTTCGCTCACGGTTTCAACATTCACTTCGGTCAAATCGTACCACCAGCTGATGTTGACGTATTCTTAGTGGCACCAAAAGGCCCAGGACACTTAGTTCGTCGTCAATTCCAAGAAGGTGCAGGCGTACCAGGATTATTCGCAATTCACCAAGATGCTACTGGTCAGGCTCGTGATTTAGCTTTAGCTTACGGTAAAGGTATTGGTTCAGCTCGTGGTGGTTTACTTGAAACTACATTCGCTGAAGAAACTGTAACTGACTTATTCGGTGAGCAAGCAGTACTTTGCGGTGGTGCAACTGCATTAGTAAAAGCTGGTTTCGAAACTTTAGTAGAAGCTGGTTACCAACCAGAATTAGCATACTTCGAAACATTACACGAATTAAAATTAATCGTTGACTTAATGTTCGAAGGCGGTATGGAAACAATGCGTTACTCAGTATCAGATACTGCTGAGTGGGGAGACTATGTAACTGGTCCACGTATCGTAACTCCAGAAGTTAAAGAAAACATGAAAGCTGTATTAAAAGACATCCAAGACGGTACATTCGCAAAAGACTGGATCAAAGAAAACGAAACTGGCCGTCCACGTTATACACAATATAAAGAAGAAGGCGCTAACCACCAAATCGAGGAAGTGGGTCGCAAACTTCGCGCAATGATGCCATTCATTCAAGAAGGCAAGAAAAAAGTGGTGATTAAATAGTGAGAAAAATTGATATTTTTGATACGACGCTTCGTGATGGAGAACAATCTGCTGGTATTAACTTAAATACTGCCGAGAAAATCGAGATTGCAAAGCAACTAGAACGCCTTGGCGTAACAATTATTGAAGCAGGATTCCCTGCTTCAAGCCCTGGTGATTTCGAAGCAGTAAATCGTATCGCTGGAACAGTGAAAAATTCAATCGTTACAGGTCTTGCTCGCTGTGTCCAAAAAGATATCGATTCAACTTGGGAAGCACTTAAAGTTGCTGAACAACCTCATATTCACGTATTCCTAGCGACTAGTCCAATTCACATGGAATACAAATTAAAAAAATCGCCGGATGAAGTAGTAGAGCAAGCGGTTGAAGCGGTAAAATACGCGAAAAAATTCTTCCCACTTGTACAATGGTCTGCTGAAGATGGATTCCGTTCTGATCGTGACTTCTTAGTACGTATCATTAGTGAAGTAATCGCTGCTGGAGCAACAACAATTAACGTTCCAGATACAGTTGGATATGCTTCACCTCAAGAATATGGTGAACTATTCACATTCTTACGTGAAAACGTACGTGGTGCAGATAAAGTGAAATTCTCTGCTCACTGTCATGATGACTTAGGTATGGCTGTTGCGAACTCAATTGCAGCAATCCAACATGGTGCAGATCAAGTTGAATGTACAATTAACGGAATTGGTGAACGTGCTGGTAACGCTTCATTAGAAGAAATCGGTGTTGCAATGCACATTCGCAAAGACATTTACCAAGTAGAAACAGGTTTAAATTTAAAAGAAATTAAACGTACTTCTCAACTAGTAAGCCGTTTAACAGGTGTAGTAATCCAACCAAACAAAGCGGTTGTAGGGAAAAATGCATTTGCTCACGAATCTGGTATCCACCAAGATGGCGTGTTAAAACATAAAGAAACGTACGAAATTATTTCACCAGAATTAATCGGTGAAGAAGAAGTTCCTTTAGTATTAGGAAAACACTCTGGTCGTGCAGCATTCCGTGATCGTGCTATCACAATGGGCTTCGATTTATCGGATGATAAGCTAAACAAAGCATTCCAAGAGTTCAAAAAGTTAGCTGACCGTAAAAAAGAAATTACAGAAGAAGATTTAATGACACTTCTTACTGAGCAACAAGTTTCAATTGAAGATGTGCCATTATATGAATTGAAATCTGTTCAAGTTTCTTACGGTACAGAAAACATTCCAACAGCTACTGCATCTGTAATTACTCCAGAAGGCGCAGTGAAAACATTAGCGGCAACTGGTTCAGGTTCAGTAGAAGCAATCTTCAATACATTAGAACAATTAGTAAATGCGAAAGTAAATATTTTAGATTTCCGAGTGAAATCAGTTGGTAAAGGTCGCGATGCATTAGGTGAAGCGGTAATCAACTTACGTTATAACGGCTTTACATCTACTGGTCGTGATGCAGCACAAGACGTTCTTGAAGCGACAGCAAAAGCATACTTAAATGCAATTAACCGTCATTTAATTCAAGAAAGCATCCGTGCAAAACAACCAACAGAAGTTTAATTGTCAATTGTAAATTGATAAACGAAGCGCCATCAAATGTTTAGACGTTTGATGGCATTTCTTTAAAAGATAACCATAAATCTCGAAATCAAGTTTATTCAATAGAGAAAGGTGTTTTTGCAGGTGGAAAAGAAAATTACAGTACTTCCTGGTGACGGCATTGGCCCTGAAGTTGTAGCGGCTGCAGTACGTGTGTTAAAAGTAATCGGCAAAAGATATAATCACGATTTCCAATTAGGATATGCTGCTATTGGTGGGGCGGCAATCGATCAATTCAACAATCCACTTCCAGATGAAACAATTGCAATGTGTGAACAAAGTGATGCAGTTCTTTTAGGAGCGGTTGGCGGTCCGAAATGGGATAACAACCCTGCAGAATTACGCCCTGAACTTGGCTTATTAAAAATTCGTAAAACATTTGATTTATTCGCAAACCTACGTCCAGTAAAAGCATTCCCATCCCTTTTAGATTCTTCACCTTTAAAACGTGAAGTCGCTGAAAATGTTGATTTAATGATCGTTCGTGAATTAACAGGTGGAATTTACTTTGGAGAGAAAAAACGTGATAATGAAGAAGCAAGTGATTTAAACATTTACACTCGTCGTGAAATCGAACGTATTGTAGAAAATGCTTTCGAACTTGCTCGCTTACGTCGCGGAAAATTATGTTCTGTTGATAAAGCAAATGTTTTAGAAACTTCAAGATTATGGCGTCAAATCGTAGAAGAAAAGAAAGAACTATATCCAGATGTTGTGGTAGAACACAATCTAGTAGACTCTGTTGCAATGAAATTAATCACTAACCCAGGTCACTATGATGTAGTCGTAACAGACAATATGTTCGGGGATATTTTAAGTGATGAAGCTTCGGTTATTACAGGTTCTTTAGGTGTACTTCCTTCAGCATCAATCCGTAGCGATAGTTTCGGTTTATACGAGCCAGTCCATGGTTCAGCACCAGAAATTGCAGGACAAGGAATTGCAAACCCAGCTGCAACAATTTTATCTGTAGCAATGATGCTTCAATATTCATTCGGAATGAAAGAAGAAGCGGCAGAAATCGAACGTGCAGTAAATACAGTATTTGAAGATGGTTACTTCACTGCTGACTTAGTGAAAGATGGCGGCCGTGCTCTAACAACTGATGAATTTACAGATAAAGTAATTGCAGAAATCGATACAAGTTTTGTAGCAGACAGTATTATGGAATCATATATTTAAGGATTGGTGAAGATTATGGCAAAGAATATTATTGAAAAGGTTTGGGATTCACATGTTGTTTACCAAGAAGAGGGGAAACCTGATCTACTATATATCGATCTTCATTTAATTCATGAAGTAACATCTCCTCAAGCGTTTGAGGGATTACGTTTAGCAGGTCGTAAAGTTCGTCGCCCTGATCTATGTTTTGCAACAATGGATCATAACGTACCAACAAAAAATTTACCAACAATTAATGACCCAATTGCGAAAAAGCAAATTAATACATTAGCTGATAATGCAAAAGAATTTGGTATCCAACTTGCAGATATCGGTCATCCAGATCAAGGGATTGTTCACGTAATCGGTCCAGAACTTGGTTTAACACAACCAGGGAAAACAATCGTTTGTGGTGACTCACATACATCAACTCACGGTGCCTTTGGTGCATTAGCATTTGGTATTGGTACTTCTGAGGTTGAACACGTACTTTCTACACAAACATTATGGCAAAACAAACCAAAAACAATGGAAATTCGTGTAAACGGTAAACTTGGTGTTGGTGTTGCAGCAAAAGATATCATTTTAGCAATCATTGCTAAATGGGGTATCGGTGTAGGTACTGGTCATATCATTGAATTTACAGGTGAAGCAATCCGCAATCTTTCAATGGAAGAGCGTATGACAATTTGTAACATGTCAATCGAAGCAGGAGCAAAAGCTGGTCTTATTTCTCCAGACGAAACAACAGTTGAATTTATTCGTGGTCGTCGTTTTGCACCAAAAGAAGATAAATTTGAAGAAGCTGCAGCTTACTGGTTAAGCTTAGCATCTGATGAAGGCTGCTCTTATGATGTAGTATTAGAAATCGATGCAGAAGAAATTGAACCAATCGTAACATGGGGAACAAACCCATCAATGGGTACAGGTGTATCTAAAACAGTTCCAACTGCAGCAGATTATGAAAATGAATCTGATAAACAAGCATTGAAAAAAGCTCTTGCTTATATGGATTTAGAAGAAGGTCAACCAATTACTTCGATTGAAATCCAACACGTATTTATCGGTTCTTGTACAAATTCACGTCTATCCGATTTACGTACAGCAGCAAGCATTGTAGAAGGTAAAAAATTACATCCAGGTGTTCGTGGTATTGTCGTTCCAGGTTCATATTCTACTAAAGCAGCTGCAGAAGCAGAAGGGTTAGATAAAATCTTTAAAGATGCAGGATTCGAATGGCGTGAATCAGGATGTTCTGCTTGCTTAGGTATGAATGAAGACATCATTCCATCTGGTGAACGTTGTGCTTCTACATCAAACCGTAACTTTGAAGGACGTCAAGGTGCAGGAGCTCGCACGCACTTAGTAAGTCCAGCAATGGCGGCAGCTGCTGCAATTGAAGGTCGTTTCGTAGACGTTCGTAAATATGTAAAACAAGAAGCGTAAGTCTAGCAAGGAGGACATAAACATGCAACCAATTAATATAGTAAATAGTGTCATTGCACCATTAGATCGTAAAAATGTTGATACGGACCAAATTATTTCTAAAGAATTTTTAAAACGTATCGAACGTACAGGTTTTGGTGAATTTTTATTCTACCACTGGCGTTTTGACGAACAAGGAAACGAGAATCCAGATTTTGTATTAAACAAACCAGAATATAAAGGTTCTGAAATTTTAGTAGCACAAGATAACTTCGGTTGTGGTTCTTCTCGTGAGCACGCACCATGGGCAATCTTAGACTACGGTTTCCGCGTAGTAATCGCACCAAGCTTTGCTGATATTTTCCACAACAACTGTTTCAAAAACGGAATTTTACCAATCCGTTTAACAGAAGAAGAGTGCGATGAAATTTTAGCAAAAGGTTTAGAAAAGCCTTATAACGTAGAAGTAAACTTAGAAGCACAAACAGTAACAGGGGAAGACGGAAAAGTATACAACTTCAACATCGACCCATATTACAAAGAAATGCTACTAAACGGCTGGGATGAAATTGCGTTAACGTTTAAATACGAAGACCACATCGCAGCATACGAAGCAAAAAGAATCGCGTTCTAATTAGAAAAGCGGAGCGCGTTCGTTCAGCCGTGACAGAAACTGGAGACTTCTGACAAGTGTGCTTGCATCTGTCGCTACGCTTTCGATGCAGATAAATCGCACACGCAGAAAGAAGTCGAAGTTTCCAAACGGCTAACGCGCGGAGCTAGATAATTCGAAAAGCGTAAGCGGAGAATTGCTAAAGCATTACATATTAAAGTCATCTAATTTCAAAAAATTAGATGGCTTTTTCTTTTTGTCAACGATTGAAAAAAATTTCGACTTGCGATTTGGAAGAGGTAATTTTACATAATAGAAAATTGTTGATTATAGTGGTAGTGGAGGGTGAAGCTGAAGTTATTTGCAATAGAAAAGGAGTTGTCTGAAAAGTCATTTTGAGACAGCTCCTTTGTAACTGACGCTACCGCTTTCGTCACAGATAAATTGCGACGAGGATGGTGACAACCACCGCAGGAACAATAATTCATAAGAGATATTTATCAAGAAAGAAAAGAGGTGTCCAAAAAATTATTACTTTTTGGACACCTCCTTCGTTTTTAGTTAAGTTATCGCATTACAAAATCACAATCGCATGTGACCCCAACGATTTAAAACTCTCGAAAAATACTTTTTCATCAATTGTTTCTTGGCCGGAGAGGGGATTCATCACCGTTACTTTTCCGTTATGATATCCCGTCACAACCACGGCATGTAAATTCATAAAAATCGGGTGCTTTTCATTTGTTTCTTTAATAATCCAATGTCCTTTTGTTCGAGGTTTCTTTAAATCAATGGTTACCCATGCTAAAACCGGTACCCCTGATTGGACATAGTTGAGAATTTCTTTTTTGCTCGCATCCGATAAATTCATTGCTCGAAATTCACTATTTTGTTCAAACAATACTTCGTTCGCCACTTCCACAATAGGGGAGGCATAGACATAATAGCCACCAGATTTTTTTGAAGGGTCCCCTGCGTATGCAACGTTCGGATCTGGTCCATACATTGTGTCACCTTTTTTGGTAACGGGTTGTTTCGGCAAATAATTGTTCGCCAAGTCCATTTTATCTACTTTCATACCATAGTAATTTAGGATGGCAGCTAATGCAGTCACTTCACAACCATTGGGAAGTTCCGGATTTTGAATAACAATTGGCACATCCAATGGCGATTGATGATTCGTATTAAAGGTTTCAATTGAAATCAGTGGCTTATTTTTATCAAATACGATGTCTTGTTTGGTTTGTTCTAGCCATTCGCCAGAAGAAAGAACCCGGTAAACGGCAATTTTATACGGTGTATCTTGTTTTACGCCAGGAAAGACTGCCTTTCCTTCTGCATCGACCACAACACTTGCGATTTCTTCACCCGTAAAGTAATCAAAGATAGTTACACCGACATTTGTTACAACATCCGCGCTGGAAAATTCAACGGTTTGTATTGTTAATTCATGCTTAGAACTCGAAATCGATTGTAGTACACCGTTATGGGATGAATCGTTTGGACTACAACCGATTAAAAGTAAGCTAGCAGTTAGGACCAAAATTTTTTTGGAATTTTGTACCTGTTTCATGTTATCTTATACCGTTACAAGTTCTTTTGCTGCTGCATTGCGTTCTTCATCTGTTTTCACAAAGTACTCATTGTACCAAAGTAGGAACATGTAAATTGACCAAATTTTACGTTGGTTATTATGTGCGCCTGATACATGTTCTTCTAATAATTTTATAATTTTTGGTTGATCGAAGAATTCCGCTGCCACATCGCTCATAAACGCATTACGTACACGTGATACATAATTTTCATCGCGTAACCAGTGACGAATTGGTACAGGGAAACCGATTTTTTTACGATTTGCCCATGCTTCTGGTAATGCATTGTTGGCAGCTTTACGGAACGCGTATTTTGAATTTTGTTCATTTACACGGAATCGAGTTGGAATTGTTGCCGCTACATCCATTACTTCACGGTCGAGTAGGGGAACGCGAAGCTCGATACTGTGTGCCATCGACATTTTATCCGCTTTTAATAAAATATCATCCACTAACCATAAATTTAAATCGAGTAATTGTTTTTTCGTTACATCGTCATGTCCTTTAAATTTATTGTAAAGAGGGGAGACGATTTCTTTTACAGATGGAGCATTTACATAATCATTATTTAAAATTGTTGCTGCTTCATCTTCTTCAAAAATACGAGCTTGCCCAATAAATGTTTCTTCCACAGGCGCATTAATACGTTTTACGAATTGACCAATTTTACTATTTGGCATAATCGTTGCACCTAAAGAAGCTAATGCTTTCACTGGACCAGGTAAGCTTTTGAATTTCTTTTGATTTGGTGTATCAGAATATAAATCATAACCACCAAACAATTCATCGGCACCTTCACCTGAAAGTACAACTGTTACATGTTGTCTTGCTAATCGTGCTAAATAATAAAGTGGTACGATCGATGGGTTAGAATGTGGTTCGTCCATCATATATTGAATAGTACCTAAGTCGTTAAAACATTCATTTGGATCTAAGATTTGGTTTACGTTTTCAATACCAAGTTCTTTTGATAATTCATAGGCATTGTCAATTTCAGAGAAGTTTTCTGCGCTGAAACCAACAGTAAACGTTTTATCTGGACGTAAAACAGAAGCAACATAACTTGAATCAACACCACTTGATAAAAATGAACCAACTTTTACATCAGCAATTGTGTGAGCTTGTACGGATTCACGAACTACGTCATCAATTTCTTCGATAATTGCATCTAATGGACGTTCTTCAGGAGTGAATGCAGGTTCCCAATAACGTTCTACTGTCAACTTGCCGTTTTCATATTTCATGTAGTGGGCAGCTGGTAATTTAAAAATCCCTTTAAAGAATGTTTCTTTTAATACAGGATATTGGAATGTTAAATATGGTTTTAATGCTTGTTTATTTAATTCCTTCACAAAATGTGGGTGAGGAAGGAAACTTTTAATCTCTGAACCGAAAAATAGAGTTCCGTTCATTTGACCATAATAGAAAGGTTTGATACCGAAATGGTCACGAGCAGCAAATAATGTTTGTTTGTTGCGATCCCAAATAACAAAGGCAAACATACCACGAAGTTTTTTCACTAAATCTGTACCATACTCTTCATATCCATGAAGAAGTACTTCACTGTCAGTATCTGTTTTAAAAATATGACCTTTATCAATTAAGTCTTGGCGAATAATTTGGAAGTTGTAAATTTCACCATTGAATACTAACACTAATGAATTGTCTTCATTGTATAAAGGTTGTGACCCTTTTTCTAAGTCGATGATACTTAAACGACGGAAACCAAGAGCCGCTTGATTTTCTACAAATTGACCACCACTATCGGGTCCTCTATGAATAATTTGATTCATCATATTTTCTAGTACGGCACTAGCATTTGCTACTTCGCCAATAAATCCTGTAAATCCACACATATATTATAGACTCTCCTTATATATAAAAATCTAACTAGATTTTTTAATCACTCTCAAAAAAAGCATTATAACTTTTATATTATACTATAAAAAAGAATACGAAAACATGAAAGCCCAGTGAATTTTACTGGGCTTCTTATTATAACGTATGCGTTCATGAACTGAAAGGGGGAGAAGTAGGATTTATTTCTTTCCGTTCGGGACTCTTTAAGTCAGGATATGCGGATTCTATTATTCTTCTAGGCATTAAGAAGAGGGTAGTAAGAATTAGCAGGATGCTACAAGTTAGTAAAATCAATTGAGCTGGGATGACGTCATACAGTAATCCGAAAAGCAGAGTGCCTATTGGTGTAAGCCCCATCGCACACATTTCGATAATCCCGTAAATTCTTCCTCGATAATTTTCATCCACATCTTTTTGAATTAAAATCCCGATTGGTGTATTCGTTGCAACAAGGGTCCCTCCAAAACAAAACATCACCATTAAATAATAAATGAAAACGATTGTACTCGTCATCGGAACAAATAATGGAAAAGCAAACGTACCGACAATCGTTGAAAGGGTAAGTATCGCTCGCTTTGAAAAGAGTAGGGGATACTGTATGTTAGAACGCACGGCAAAATATAGGGAGATGACCAGCATTCCAATGGCACTTGCTGCTTCTACAATGCCGATTAATTTATAATCCATCTCGATGATTTGAACAAAAATAAAATTTGCCCCAACAGTGATTGATGAAAAGAACAGATTTAACCATAACATCAGAAACAATAAATTTTTTAGGACGGGCATTTCTTTGATATAGTGAATGCCACTTTTTAAACTTTGGATCATGGATTCTTTTGGTGTTGACTCCTGATTTGAAAACAGTTTGAAATTCATTGTTGATTCCAAAACAAATGCAATGGAGTAAGCAACAATATTAATGACAAGAAACGTCTGGATGCTGACAAATCCAAAAAGCATTCCACCAATCATCGGGCCTAAAATGCCAGCGATAGATAAGGAGAGTTGGTTGAATGACATCGCTTTTTGAATTCGCTCTGAATCGACTAAATTCCCGATTGATGCCGAAAAGGCGATTGTTGTAAATGTACTACTAATCGTGTAGAAAAATGTTGTCAAATAAATAGCGAGTAGCGAGATGTCGAAAAACATCATGTAAATGAGTAATGCTGAAATTGAAAGAATCGTGCCGAATTGGCCAGTAAGCACAATGAATTTTTTCGAAACTCGATCGACTAGGATGCCGGCTACTGGAGAAAGTAGTGTTCTTGGGATAATGGAAAAAATTAAATTTGCTGCAAAACTAAAGGCTGAACCCGTCATCGCTAAAATGAACATACTCATCCCAAAGGTATACACATTGGAACCTAAAGTCGAACACGTCTTACTTACTAAAAAGGTATATAAATGAAACGTTGCTCTTCGTTGCATTGCCATCACTCCTTGTTTAAAAGTTTAATTTAATTAAACTAATAATATGCGAGATTCTGATTGGATTCAATACAAAAGTTTAATTTTGTTAAACTTTTTATTTTAGTTGTTGTGATTTTCGTTGGTGTAGAAGTTTAATTAAATTAAATTTCTGATATAATGAAAAAAAGGAGGAGATGGCATGGAAGCATTAGGGGAGCGCATTAAAAAACTTCGAAAAGAAAAAAAGTTAACTCTTGCCCAGTTAGCAGGGGAACGTTTAACAAAAGGAATGCTTAGTTTAATTGAAAATGGCAAAGCACAACCCTCTATGGAAAGTTTGCATTACATAGCCGAACGTTTAGGCGTTGAAGTCACAACGTTATTAGATGATCAACAGGTCGAACTACTTCGCGAGCTTTTATTTGAAATAGAAAAACAAATGAAAACCATCCAAATACCAGTTGATGAAAAGTTGATTTTGCCTATGTTTAAACAAATTGATGCTGTAAAAGATAAACTGCAAGGCAATCATTTTGAAGAAATTAGGCTGCTTGATTTTTATATAAGGCTTGCCACTTATTTGAATATTGAAGTGGATTGGTCTATGTATGACGTGATTTCTGATTACGAAAATATTCACGCTTATAATCGGGTATTTGATTGTTTTTCCTTCTTATCAAGTACCGCATTCCAACGAAACGATTATCGGATTGCCCTTCAATTTATGAAAGAGGCAGAAGAGCGAGTTAAGCCATATCTTCATAGCATTGATTTATTAACACAATTGGATATGCATTATGCGTTAACCGTTTTATATTCAGCGATAGATGATGTGGAAAATACCGAGAAACATTTACATTTCGCCCTACAAATCGCCCAGGAAAACAAAATTTACTACCGTTTGGATGATTTTTATCGATTTACTTTATCTCAAGCCATTCGTAAAGGTGATTTGGAAAAAAGTAAGTATTATTTAATGAAACTCACACAACATGCAGATTTTACGGAAGATCCAGTAGCGAAAAATATGCTTGCTTTTTGTAAATCCCATTATGCCAACTACATTGAACATGATTATGAAGCCGTTGAAAAATATGCTTCTTATTTAGATAAAGAGGCAAAAAGTGACATCGTAACTTATTATCAAATGGAAGCCACATATGCATATTGGGCGCGCGGCTTGTTTAAACAGGCCATAGAATGTAGCGAGAACTTTGAAATTCCAACGAACACCCATCATCCGATTGATTTATCGATTATGTATCAATGTTTTGCTGTTCGAGCGTTATGTTTTCTTGAATTAGGCAATAAAAAACAAGCGAAAAAAGAAGTTTCCCTAGCTGTTCAAGGGGTACAAGACTTACCAAACACCATCTATAAAACGTTTATTCAACAAGCTTATGAAAAAATTCAATATGGGAAAAAAGGGTGATTAGAGGTCGACTACTAATCACCCTTTCATCTATTTCACAGAACCACTAACAAACTCAGCATCTTTGTAATACATATTTTTCACTAATACATTTGGACCTAGACATTTCACTGCTGGACAATGACAGTTTAAACTGCGGGCTAAATCGGTATTTAACCATTTTTCAAACACGTCTGGTAAAGAATCAGTTTGAATATTGCCAAGTGGTGGAGTATCACCAAAGTCCGTAACAATGACATCTCCTGTAAAGATATTTACGTTAAGACGAGAACGCCCGTCTGGATCGTTACGTAATGTTACATTTTTAGCATTGCGTAAACGGTTAATTAATGCCACGTCTTCTTCCTTTGGGCTGCACGGATAGAATGGCAGTGTTCCAAATAGCATCCAAGTGTCTTCATCGCGAATATCGAGCAAATGATTAATTGCATCCCGTGTTTCTTCTAACGAAAGGGAAGTAAGACTTGATGCAAAGTCAGATGGGTACATAGGATGAACTTCGTGACGGGCACATTTCATCTCATGGACAATTTGGTGGTGAATGTGTTCAATATAAGGAACTGTCTTTTTATTTAACATTGTTTCAGCTGACACCATTACACCGTTTTCTGATAGCATTCTTGAATTTTCAATCATTCGCTGGAAAAGGGCAGCACGTTGGTCAAATGTCGGTTTTCGTTCCATCATCGCAAAACCAGTTTCAACAAATTCCTCAATCGTACCCCAGTTGTGTGAAATATGTAAAACGTCTAAATATGGCGCAATTTCTAAATAACGTTCCCCATCGATGGTTAAATTGGAATTCATTTGTGTGCGAACGCCGCGTTCATGGGCATATTGTAAAATCGGCTTCACATAATTCGCCACCGACTTTTTACTTAACATCGGCTCCCCGCCAGTGATACTAAGTGTTTTCAGATGTGGGATTTCATCTAATCTTCTTAAAATAATGTCCAGTGGTAGAGCATCTGGATCCTTTGTTTGAAGGGTGTAACCAACTGCACAGTGAGCACAACGCATGTTACATAAATTCGTTGTTGTAAACTCAATATTGGACAGGGTTAATTTCCCGTGTTGTTCTACGTCTAAATAAGCCTCCCAAGGATCGTACTTCGGAGTAATTTTCGTTAAAGTCGTCATAGTTTTCATAACTTCCTTTCCAACTTGTAATTCTCTCATAGAAACACTGTTTGGAAAACTAAAATTTCTTCTTTTAGAACATTTATTTGATATCGGGGAAAAATAGAAGCGTTTTGCAGGGGAAAGTGGGAAAAAGATGGAGGGGGATGTATTTGATGTGCTTGATGGTGATGGAATGGGGGTGGCGATTTTTGATGAATGCAAAAATCTGGTGAAAAATGAGTGGGAATGGTATTCATAGCTTTGATGAATGCGAAAATCTGGTGAAAAATGATTGGAAATGGTATTCATAGCCTCGATGAATACAAAAATTCAGTAGAAAACGAGTGGAAATGGTATTCATAGCCTCGATGAATGCAAAAATTCAGTAGAAAACGAGTGAAAATGGTAATCATAACCTCGATGAATGCAAAAATCATGTGAAATATGAGTGGAAATGGTATTCATAAGCTTGATGAAGGACAAAACACGGCTGAAAATGGCGCGAAATGGTCTTCATAAGCCCAATGAAGGACAAAACGCGGCTGAAATTGGATCGAAATGGTCTTCATAAGCCCGATGAAGGACAAAACGTGGCTGAGATTGGTAAGAAAAGGTCTTCATAAGCTTGATGAAGGACAAAACACGGCTGAAATGGGTAAGAAATGGTCTTCATAAGCCCGATGAAGGACAAATCACGAATAAAATTAGCTTGAAATGGTCTTCAAACCCAAATATCCTCCCAATCCCAACACCCTCAAAAAAAACCCCCACCCAAAAATCGGGACAGGGGGAGATAGAGCTAACACTAATAATCTAACTGCTTAATTAAACTATGATTTTCGCTATAGTAGACATCGCCGTATTTATTTTCGACCACGCTATTGCCGATTTCGATTTTGGAGAAGTTCACGGCTTGCACGTTGTAACGAGCATTGTTGTTGCGAATCATGCTGTCGGCCACATATACCGATGATTGGTTTTGAGCGTAAATATCTGAAAGGCTACCGTCCGTTAATTGAACGCCTTTCAAATCTACCGTTGATTCAAAATCAATCCAAATTTGATGTTGGGCGTGTTTTGAGATAAACGTATCCTGGATTAACACTTCACTATGATTTTGAATGTAAAAGGCATGTCGGCTACCCGCAAACACTTCGCTATCTTTCAAAATGACCGAACTATCATTCACCACTACTTGCGAGAGCTCGTGGCGGAAAATCGAACTATTTAACAAATAACAGTTGGAATTTTGCAATACCTTCATTCCGTAAGAGCCACCATTATAGATTTGGCAGTTTTCAAAACGGGCCGTAGATAAATCACAAATTTCCACTTGGACATTATGACTATCATAAAATTGGCTATTGACCGCCGTAAGTTCGCATTCATTCACAATAAACAAACTTTTCCCTTTAAATAATTCGCTTTCTTCCAGATGAATTTTCACGTTGGATTTGCAAGCAATATGGGGCATTTCATTTTCAAAGAATTTACATTGATCTACTTCAATGCTTGAGTCTGTCATCGCTAAAATGCCATTGCCCGCATTCGCATTTAAAATTGATTTAAAAATGGAAAATTCGCTTTTAAACACCGTCACAGCCGAATTGGCATTGTTGCATATCTCACTTTCCACAACCGCGCAACTGCTTTCGTCTTCAATACAAATGCCAACATGATAGCCTTCTTTAATAATGCATTTCTTCATGGAACAAATAGACTTATCAATAACGAAAATTTGAGAACCTCGGTGTCCTTTCACAATCACATCGTATAAATTGACGATGGATTTTTGTCGGATATTTAATCCTTGTTTATCACTTCCGTCAATTAAACTATATTCAATGTTCAAATTGGATTGTTTAAATACTTCAATACTCGCATTTTTATGTTGTGAAATTTCACAATAGGATAATTGTGCTTCACAATGACCTAAAAGTGAAATACCGGCATCTTTTCCGTGTTGAATGGTACTATTTCGGATTATTAAAAAACTATTTTGCCCAGCAATTTGGGCGGAAGCATTATATTTAAAATTTGTTGCTTGAAGGGAAACGTGCCCTTTTTGTAAAACCTGCAACCCCATTCCTTCTCCACGTTCAATGGTACTTTCGTGGTCAAAGTATTTGGCATCTTCAATAACAACCTGTGTATCTGTATGGTGGTGAATATGAACATTTTTGGTTTGTAACAAGGATTGGTTTTTAATTAATAGTGCGTGTTTGGCTTTTGATAGTTCACTATTTTCCATACAAATTTGTGAACTTTCCGCTAAAATATGAGTTTTGCCGTTTTCTTCAAACGTACAATTTTCAATGATGGCTTTACTGTTATTAATGAGAGAAATCCCGATATCCCGAGCTTTTTTAAATTCACAATGTGTTGCTTTAATTTTTCCACCATCGACAATGATAAGCACATCTGTCTTTCCACCAATTACCCTACAATTCGTTAATACCGCATCTCCTTCAATATACATGCGAGCAGTAGGGGAAAAAGTGATGTTTTGAAAAGTTACAGTTACGTTTTTTGGAATAATAAATGAACCTTCCACTATCGTTGGTATAAGTTTATCCCCAGACAGTACAGTGTTTTTTTCGAAATGAACAGATTGTTTATATAATTTCGGTTTTAATTGTATAAAACTACCGCTTTTTGAATACTTGATCATTCTTTGTATCGATTTCGTATTGATCAGTAATTTTGAAATCAATTTCAGCATTCAACGTCCTCCTTCTTACAGCCAATTCATACTCCTATTTTCACTAAAAAAACCAAATCTTAATCATTTTTTTAGAAAAGAGCAGTGCATGAAGTGGAAGGGGATTTACTCCTATTCTTTTTTGAGGAATAAATATCATTTTTCTATGAAGTTATTAGTATAAAAATGGAATTTTTTGCACATAATTGATATGTAAACTAAATTACTTTTTTCATATAAAAGGAGAAAACAAGATGGAAACCAACAAGCTTAGGCAAATCATCCAGTCCTTCAATTCAATGTTTTACGATCGTCAAAGAGAAATTGAGGCTTTAATGGTTGCGTTACTTTCTCGTCAGCATGTGTTATTGATTGGCCCAGCAGGTACAGGGAAGAGTGCTTTAGCAAGTATGCTTAGTAAGCTTGTTGAAAATTCGCGTTATTTTCAACATTTATTAACCCGTTTTAGTACACCAGATGAGCTTTTTGGCCCATTGTCATTAAAGGAGTTAGAGCAAGGTAATTTCAAACGAAACACTTCGGGTATGCTACCTGAGGCTCATTTTGCATTTATCGATGAAATTTTTAAAGCAAACTCTAGTGTATTAAACTCGCTATTGTCGCTAATTAATGAGCGAATTTTTTATGATAATGGCAAGCCAATTAATTGTCCGTTATTGACATTAATTGGTTCGTCTAACGAATATATTGAAGAAGGTGACGGATTAGAAGCATTATTTGACCGCTTTTTGCTTCGTTTGGAAGTAAAGTATATCCGGGAGAACGAAATGTTTATTTCCATGTTAAAAAATAATGAAGTATCAAACATTCCATCCTTATCCTTCAATGAATTACAGTACCACCAAAAGCAAGTAGAATTAGTAGATATCCCAGATGCCATTTATCATACAATCGCAAAAGTTAGAATCCGTTTACAAGATGAGGGGATTCAACCATCCGACCGTAGATTTAAACAATCCCTTTCATTATTACGGGCAAATGCTTATTTAGCAGGCCGAATGGAAGTGGAACGAAAGGATTTAGGGATTCTGACTAATGTCTTATGGAATCGACCAGAAGAAAGAGAAACAGCTTCAAAAATTATATATGAAATCATCGATGATTCAGTAGATACATTCATTGAAAGAATCGTCCCTGAATTTGATACATTAATACAGATAATTGAACATTCCATGACGGAAAATTCTAAGCATGCGAAGGATATGGTTGGCGAATTATTATTACAAGGAAAATCTTTATATTTAGAGGTACAAGAATTCACATCGAAAATGCCTAATCGAAAAGAATTAATTGATCTAAAAAACGATATGCATAAGCGTTTGCTCGACATGACTTCTCAAGTAATCGGCTTTTAAAATATTTTTGTAATGATATCGTCAGAGGGGTGGTTCGCATCTATAAACAAAATGAATATATCAGTGGGCAATATTCGATTTCAATCTTGAATGTGTCACAAGAAAGAATGACGCGCTTTAACGAATTGCTCACTTATGCCAAAACACTCCAGAAGCTTTGTGAAGAGGGCGAGGAAATATTCTCTGGCTTTACGAATTTAGTAGGGGATATTTGGGCCGCTTTTTACACGGCGAATATTCAATTACCGAAACAAAAAGAATGCAATCTACATGTAAAAATCATTGAAAAACTAATCACCAATCAAGAATATAACAATTGGAAAAATCTAACCCAGCTAGATGAACTGTTGTCAATCATTACGACCGAGTTTTTAGTCCAGCGCATCCTCACTTATTTTCATAGTGTCCTACCATCCCACAACCAGTTGAATCCAAAAATGAAAAATGAGAAAGCCAATCAGTTGCTCGCACGGGATATCACAATTTTATTAAATGTAAGTAAAGGGGAAGTATTATCGCTTAAAAAGGACCTTTATGAAGTGTCGGCAATGTATGGCAAACAGTTCCACCAGCTTTCGATTAAAGAGCAGCTTCAATTAGCCAAAGAATTGCAGAGTAATCCATCGTTAAAACAAATTGCGGATTTGACGGGGAAATTAAAACCCTTCGTGACGAAAAAACAACAAAGAGAAGAGAAGGATTTCACCATTCATAATATCCATATCGGGCAAGAAATTTCGAAATTAATCCCGATGGAACTTGCTAAATTTAAATATCCTTTAACAAGGCTCGATTTTCTAAGGCGATTTTCTGAATATGAAACGTTTCAATATGATGCCACTCCACCTCCAAAGGGTATAGGGCCAATTGTGTTTTGTATCGATGAAAGTAGTTCGATGTATTCGATTAAAAACGAGTGCAAAGCGTTTAGTTTGGCATTGTTAATGATAGCCAAAAAACAAAAAAGAGACATGGTCATCATACCGTTTTCGGATAGTTTAGGAGAGGTGCAATATTTTTATAAGGGACATTCCTCCATTGAGCAGTTAATGGATTTTTGTAATAGTTTTTTAAGTGGGGGAACGAATTTTGAGTTGCCACTTTTGAAATCACTAGAAATTATCAATGACAGTCCGTTTAAGAAGGCGGATATTTTATTTTTGACTGATGGTTCGAGCTTTTTAGCAACGAGTTTTATTGAAAGGTTTAATCAAGCGAAAAAGCAAAAGTCCTGTGAATGTGTCAGCATCATTTTAACGAATTATTTTAATGCCGTAGATTTAACGCTGGTAGAACTTTTTTCGGATAAAGTAATTGAAGTAAACGACCTTTTTGAAGCAACAGAAGCCTTTTCTATTGGAAATTCCTTTTTGTAGCCAAAACTCTACTTCGAGTTTACAATTGTATAGAGTTTTGGTTAGGAGGATACAAATTTTGAAAACAACTTTAATAAACCTATTAAATATGAATTTAGAAGGTAGACAACAATATGTAGCGGAGCACGGGGATGAGCTATTGCATAATATGCTGTTACATATTGGTATTCCCGAGAACGAATTGCGGGATCAACTGAATTACCGTTTATTCATCGAGCTACTTTCTCAAAATCAATTGACTGTAGAACAAATGAACAACACTGCGAAAACATTAGTAGAAAATGATTATTTGTATTCTTCTATTCATGAAAAAGAGTCTGATCATGTGTTTACAAGATCCTTTTCAGCGTTATGGTTAACGGGGTTACTTCATGCAGACCGACAACTGCATTTTTTAAATGAGAAAGATGCCTCTGCAATTTTAAATGCGAGTGCGTCTTATTTAAGCAAAGAGAAGGATGTGCGCGGGTTTGTAGGGGAAAAAGGCTGGGCCCTTGCTATTGCCCACGGTGCAGATTTAGCAACGGCCATCGTGTCACACCCTGCATTTGAAATCCGTTTATCGCCAATTCTTCTACAAGGAATCAAAGATAGCTTTTGGAAAGGTTCAGTCTTCATAAACGATGAAGATGAACGCTTTGTGGCCATTGTAGAGCAATTGATTAATCATGACTTCCCAGAAGAAGTGTTAATTGAATGGATTGAACAAGTATTTGACAAATTACAATTTTACGTAATGCAAGTCGGCTATACACCACAATACTTCGCCGCCCGCACTAACACCCTAAACTTCATGAAAACCCTCTACTTCACGTTGAAATTCTCAAAAAAAGCGCCGGAAGTGATGGGGATTGTTTCGTTAATGTTAGGGAAATGGATGAAACAATAAGAAAAGCGGAGCGCGTTCGTTCAGCTCCGACAGCAACTGGAAGAATTGGCAAAAGGGCGCTTTTTGCCCTTGCAGACGATTGTGAAGTTGCCGAGGAGCTAACGCGCGGAGCTGGACAATAAAGAAAAGCGGAGAACGCTCGTCCAGCTCTTGACGGCACTGGCCGACAAAAACGCCACATCACGTGGCATTGTCGGCACTTGTACATCCATGTACTGCGGAGACTTCCGACAAGCGTGTTTACACGCGTAGGAGGAAGTTGAAGTGACCGAAAGAGCTAGCGTTCGTAGCTGGACAACAAGAAAAACGGAGCGCGTTCGTTCTTTGCACCGAATATTTTAATTACGAAACTCTTTAATAGAAAAGAGGTGGGTATATGCGAAACCGATTTACAAGAATTCTTTTATTTGCGGCATTTGTTCTATTACTAGGGTACATGTTCAATATATTGTTTGTTCAGTTTTCTGGAGATGGGAAAGACACACCTGAAGAAGCCTTGCCAAAAGATGCTGATTATGAATGGATTGAAGGACCAAAGACCGAAAAAGAGCATCGATATTTCTTCTTATCGAATAGTCAATATTTTGGCACAGGGGTTGTAACGAAAAACTTAAGAGGATGGAGTACCGGAAAGGGTACTTATGCTCAATTACCAAATCCACTTGAGGAAAATGCTATCAAAAGTGCGCATTCCGATAGCAAAATTTTGTATGGATTAATTAAACCGAATGGCGAAATTACTGTTAAAGTGAATGGTGAAAAAGCAGATTTAGTTGATTTCACTTCATTAGATGAAGAAGTTCTTCAATTATATAATGTACAAGGGTATTCTATTTGGTACATTGATTTATCGAAACTTGAGGATCAAGAAAAATATAATATCCAGGTACTAGATGAAAAAAATAATGTTCTAAGTGAGTTATCAGTTTAGCGGTCACTTTTTGAGTGGCTGCTTTTTTGTTTGATGGGGAGTCGCGTTTTGACAATGGAATTAGGGAGAAGTGGTCTTCAAAATCCAATGAAGGACAAACCGAGCGAAAAATTAGGCAGAAATGGTCTTCATAAGCGTGATGAAGGACAAATCGAGCGAAATATTAAGTAGAAATGGTCTTCATAAGCGTGATGAAGGACAAATCGAGCGAAAAAATAGTCAGAAATGGTCTTCATAAGCGTGATGAAGGACAAATCGAGCGAAATATTAAGTAGAAATGGTCTTCATAAGCCCGATGAAGGACAAATCGAGCGAAAAAATAGTCAGAAATGGTCTTCATAAGCTCGATGAAGGACAAATCGAGCGAAAAAATAGGCAGAAATGGTCTTCATAAGCCTGATGAAGGACAAACCGAGCGAAAAATTAGGCAGAAATGGTCTTCATAAGCCTGATGAAGGACAAACTGAGTGAAAAATTAGGCAGAAATGGTCTTCATAAGCCCGATGAAGGACAAATCGAGCGAAAAAATAGTCAGAAATGGTCTTCATAAGCCTGATGAAGGACAAACCGAGCGAAAAAATAGTCAGAAATGGTCTTCATAAGCCTGATGAAGGACAAACTGAGTGAAAAATTAGGCAGAAATGGTCTTCATAAGCCCGATGAAGGACAAATCGAGCGAAAAATTAAGCAGAAATGGTCTTCATAAGCCTGATGAAGGACAAATCGAGCGAAAAAATAGTCAGAAATGGTCTTCATAACCTAAATGAACACCAAATCGAGCCGAAAATTGAGCAAAAAACGTCTTCATTCCCCCGATGAACACCAAAATGAACTAAAATTAAAGCGAAAAACGTCTTCATACCACCCACGAAACCCAAGACTCACAAAAAATTAACCAAAAATCAAATTTCGCCCCAGACCCATACAACGCAACCACACCAACCCACGAAAAACATGATTAAAATCATCAAAAAATAGACATCCTTCTATTTAAGTAGAAAGGGTGTAAAATCATCGTGATGTACTTAATAGCCATTTTCCTACCGCCATTAGCTGTTTTGTTTTGTGGAAAGCCAATTCAAGCGCTCATTAATTTTGGATTATGTTTTTTCTTTTGGATTCCTGCAGTTATTCATGCGATCTTAGTGGTGAAAGATAAAAAAGCGGATGAGCGAATGAAACGCCAAGTAAAGTTAATGAAAAATCTAGAAAAATGACGATGATTTGTTTATTATGCTCAATAATGTGCATCCTTAACAAGGGTGCTTTTATTTTGTGCACCACTCATGTATAATCCATCTGCAAAGCATTTCCAACACAGGTCATAAATTTAACTTATCACAAAAGATAAAATTAATGTAATTTACTTATGTATAATTTTGCGTTATGATTCTCTTTGGAGGAAAGAAGCTTTGATTTTAGCCTTTTCGAATTATAATTAGGGGGAGTACAACAATGGCAAGCAATTTACACAACAGCCGTTCTTCATTCGAAGTAAATGGTAAAAAGTATAACTACTACCGTTTAGCTGCAATCGAAGAAGCAGGCGTAGCGAACGTTTCACGCCTACCATACTCAATTAAAGTATTATTAGAATCAGTATTACGTCAATTCGATAACTATGTAATTAAAGAAGAACACGTAAACAACTTAGCTAAATTTGGTGCTGGTGCAGATCCAGAAGGTGAAGTACCATTCAAACCATCTCGCGTAGTATTACAAGACTTCACTGGGGTTCCAGTAGTAGTTGACTTAGCATCTTTACGTTCAGCTATGAAAGAATTAGGTGGAGATCCAAATAAAATCAACCCAGCTATTCCAGTTGACCTTGTAATTGACCACTCAGTACAAGTTGACAAATACGGTAATGCATCTGCATTACAAGCTAACATGGACCTTGAGTTCGAACGTAACGCAGAACGTTACAACTTCTTAAAATGGGCTCAAACTGCATACGATAACTTCCGTGCTGTACCACCAGCAACTGGTATCGTACACCAAGTTAACTTAGAATATTTAGCTCCAGTTGTTCACGTTAAAGAGAACGCTGACGGCACATTCGAAACATTCCCAGACTCAGTAGTAGGTACTGACTCACATACAACTATGATCAACGGTATCGGTGTTCTTGGTTGGGGTGTTGGTGGTATCGAAGCAGAAGCAGGTATGTTAGGTCAACCTTCATACTTCCCAATTCCAGAAGTTATCGGTGTTAAATTAACTGGTGAACTTCCAAATGGTGCTACTGCTACTGACTTAGCATTAAAAGTAACTCAAGTATTACGTCAACGCGGTGTAGTAGGTAAATTCGTTGAGTTCTTCGGTCCTGGTGTATCTAAATTACCATTAGCTGACCGTGCTACAATCTCTAACATGGCTCCTGAATATGGTGCTACTTGTGGTTTCTTCGCAATTGACGAAGAATCATTAAACTACATGCGTTTAACTGGTCGTGACGAAGAGCACATCGCAGTAGTTGAAAAATACTTAAAAGAAAACAGCTTATTCTTCGATCCAGAATTAGAGCCTGTTTACACTGACGTTTTAGAAATTAAATTAGAAGACATTCAACCAAACCTTTCTGGTCCAAAACGTCCACAAGACTTAATTCCACTTTCAGAAATGAAAGCTCGTTACCATGAAGCAGTTACTGCTCCAATGGGCGTACAAGGTTTCGGTTTAACTGAAGATGAATTCGCTAAAACTTCAACAATTAAATTTGCTGAAGGCGATGTAGAAATGCCTACAGGTGCTGTAGCAATCGCTGCGATCACTTCTTGTACAAATACATCTAACCCATACGTACTTTTAGCTGCTGGTTTAGTTGCGAAAAAAGCAGTTGAAAAAGGTATTAAACCACCAAAATGGGTTAAAACTTCTTTAGCACCAGGTTCTAAAGTTGTAACTGGTTACTTAGAAGATTCAGGTTTACAATCTTACCTTGACCAAATCGGTTTCAACACTGTAGGTTACGGTTGTACAACATGTATCGGTAACTCAGGTCCATTATTACCTGAAATCGAAGAAGCAATTAAAGAAAAAGACTTATTCGTAACTTCAGTTCTTTCTGGTAACCGTAACTTCGAAGGTCGTGTACACCCACTTGTAAAAGCTAACTACTTAGCTTCACCACCATTAGTAGTTGCTTATGCATTAGCTGGTACTGTAGACATCGACCTACAAAAAGATTCTTTAGGTAAAGACAAAGATGGTAACGATGTATTCTTCGCTGACATCTGGCCTTCAACTGAAGAAGTTAACGCAGTATTAAACAAAGTAGTTACTCGTGAACTATTCCAAAAAGAATACGAAACAGTATTTACTGCTAACGAAAAATGGAATGCAATTGAAACATCAACTGATTCTTTATACACATTTGATGAAAAATCAACTTACATTCAAAACCCACCATTCTTCACTGGTCTTTCTAAAGAGCCAGAAGCAATCAAAGGTCTTGATGGCTTACGTGTAATTGCTAAGTTTGGTGACTCAATTACAACTGACCACATTTCTCCAGCTGGTGCAATCGGTAAAGATACTCCAGCAGGTAAATATTTACAAGAAAACGGTGTTGCTATCCGTGACTTCAACTCTTACGGTTCTCGTCGTGGTAACCACGAAGTTATGATGCGCGGTACATTCGCAAACATCCGTATCCGTAACCAAGTTGCTCCAGGTACAGAAGGTGGATTCACTACTTACTGGCCAACTGGTGAAGTTGAATACATTTACGATGCATGTATGAAATACCAAGAAAACGGTACTGGTTTAGTAGTATTAGCTGGTAACGACTACGGTATGGGATCTTCTCGTGACTGGGCTGCAAAAGGTACATTCTTACTAGGTATTAAAACAGTTATCGCACAAAGCTATGAGCGTATCCACCGTTCTAACCTTGTAATGATGGGTGTATTACCACTTCAATTCTTACCAGGTGAAAACGCAGATACTCTAGGCTTAACTGGTAAAGAAGAAATCTCAGTTAACTTAACTGACGATGTAAAACCACGTGATATCTTAACTGTAACTGCTAAATCTGAAGACGGTACAGTGAAAGAATTCCAAGCTCTAGCTCGTTTCGACTCAGAAGTAGAAGTAGACTACTACCGTCACGGTGGTATCCTACAAATGGTACTTCGTAACAAAGCTCAAGAGGCTTAATAGATACGATTAAAAGCAAGTTGACTCGTTCAACTTGCTTTTTTTTTCGTATTTTTGCACATACTAAATAGTATACCTTTACATAAATTACATTATATTTACAGCAAAATATTAGTCTTTTACATATCTTTCTTGTAGAATAGATAATAGATTATGAATCTCTCATAATATTCAAAAAATGGAGGGTAATACTACATGACTTTAAAACGTAAAAAGATCTTCACAGCAACGACTGCAACAACTTTAGTTGCTTCAGCACTACTAGTGACACCAGCATTTGGAGCATCTACGTTCAAAGATGTACCATCCACACATACACAATTTGAAGAAATCTCTTTACTTGCATCACAAGGTGTTATCACTGGTTACCCAGATGGAACGTTCAAACCAGGAGCACCACTTACTCGTGGGCAAGCGGCAAAAATTATTGCAAATGTATTAAAATTAGATGTAAATAATGTGAAAAATCCAAACTTTACAGATGTACCTACTTCTCATCAATATTACGGTCCAATTGCCGCATTAGCACAAGTAAACATTATTGATGGCTATGACGATCAAACGTTTAAAGTAAATGAAACGATTACTCGTGGTCAAGTTGCAAAAATCATTGCAGTATCTCTGAAGCTAGAACCAAAAAATAATGATGCCCTTCCATTTACAGATGTTTCTGAGAGTGACGCACCTTATGTAAAAGCGTTATTAGACAATGGTATTACTAATGTATCTGGCACTACATTCGGAACAAATGATCCAATTACGCGTGGTCAAGCGGCAGCATTTATTGTGCGTGCATTAAATCTAGTTACAAATCCGACGCCAGAACCACAACCAGAACCAGTTGAAAAAGATTTTGAATTAACAATTTTACACAGTAACGATACACATGCACGTGCAGAAAATGCGCCAAAACGTGCAGCAGCTGTGAAAGAATTGCGTGAAGAAAAGGAAAACACGTTATTACTTGATGCAGGGGACGTATTCAGTGGTACGCTGTATTTCAATGAATTCCAAGGTCAAGCAGATTTGAAATTCATGAATTATATGGGTTACGACTTTATGACTTTTGGTAACCATGAATTTGATTTAGGCTCTACCCCAGAAGGACACAAAGCATTAGCCGATTTCATTAAAGCAGCAGAATTCTCCTTCGTATCATCAAATGTGGACTTCTCAGCAGATGATACATTTACTGGTTTATTCAATGATTTAATTTCAAGTGAGCCGGAAAAAGGAAAAATTTATTCTGGTATTGTAAAAGAAATCAATGGAGAAAAAGTCGGTATCTTTGGTTTAACTACGGCAGAAACAGCTGACATCTCTTCACCAGGAAAAGTGAAATTTGAAAACTATATCGAAGAAGCGCAAAAAGCAGTAAAAGCCTTTGAAGATTTAGGTGTGAATAAAGTTATTGCATTAACACATATCGGATATGATGATACTGCTGCAATTGACAACGACCTTGAATTAGCAAAAGCTGTAGAAGGTATTGACGTAATCGTTGGTGGACACAGCCATACGAAATTGGACGAGCCTGTTGTCGTTGATAAAAACGCAAAAGGGGAAAATAAAGACGCAACGGTTATTGTACAAGCATATCAATATAGCGATTTCTTAGGAACACTAGATGTTGCCTTTGACGAAAATGGCGTTGTAGTGGAATATGGTGGTCAGTTAATCGAATTAGCGAAATACGCAGATGATCCAGGTGCGTTAGAAATTTTAAAACCATATAAAGAAAAAGTGGATGCCGTTCAAAACGATGAAATTGGTGTAACTGCTACAGAAGCATTACCAAATCCACGCGTAACGGATGAAGGCAACGAAGAGGGACTAAGTGTTCGTAAAAATGAAACGGCACTAGGAAACTACATTACAGATGGCATGTTAGCAAAAGCGAAAAACTATACGAAAAATGAAGTCATTATGGCGTTCCAAAACGGTGGGGGAATACGTAATAGCATTGGAGAGGGACCAATTACGGTTGGTGAAGTCATTTCTGTTCTACCATTTGGTAATACATTAGCATTGATGGATGTAACGGGTGCGGAGTTAAAAGCAGCATTTGAATTGTCAGTTGGCAAATACCCTGAAGAAAACGGTGGATTCTTACACGTTTCAAAAGGAACAAAAGTGGAATTTGATTCTTCAAAACCAGCTGGAAGCCGTATTGTTAGCATTATGGTTAATGATGTAGCTATTGAAGATGATAAAACATACACAGTCGCAACAAATGCCTTCACTGCAAAAGGTGGAGACGGGTTTGATATGTTTGCAACTGCATATGCAAATGGGAAAGTAACAGATCTTGGTCTTTCAGATTGGGAGAACTTAAGAGAGCATTTACAATCATTAAAAGAAGTAAACGCATCAACAGAAGGTCGCATTGTTGACGTGGCTGCTCAGAAGTAAATAAAAAGACGGATTTACGTATTAACGTAAGTCCGTTTTTATGTATACTTTTTTCAATTGTCATAAAGAATTCAACTTATTTTGTAAATTCTTCAAAATTTTGTTGAAATTAATACATACTGTTAATAAAATAGTAGACATATATATTTAATAGTAGTCATTAATATTATTGGAAAATTATAGGAGGATTCATGAAAAAAAGATATAGTATTTTAGCAAAGATTCGAGACGGACGATATTTTTACTTGAATTTTAATGATCCACAAATACTTGAATGTTTAAAAGAAGTTCCTCCTCCACAAGGTCTCTTAGCCATCGCACAATGGCCAGTATATACACATGCTGAAATTGAGTTTTTCGTAGAATTAATCAATGGCAACATTAGCTATTATCATCTAAAAGATCGAAGCACCGACATCCGCGAAACCGTCTACTTCGACACAACGGAATTAGATTACTAACCAACCAAAAGTCTTAAAGGGCTTTTGGTTTTTGTTTTGAGTAGATGGCGGTGGGGATAGTTGGTAGGTGAGAATTCAACGAACGAATGAGAAGAAAATTTGTTGTGTATACAACAAAAATGGTATCCATCAATCAAATGAAGACAGAAATTTATTGCAAATACAACAAAACGGTATTCATCAAGCAAATGAATACGAAAAAATGTTGTAAATGCAACTAAAAGGGTATTCATTAATCAAATGAATCCGAAAATTTATTGTAAATACAACAAAAAAGGTGTTCATCAAGCATATGAAGACAGAAATTTATTGTAAATACAACAAAAACGGTATTCATCAAGCATATGAATACGAAAAAATATTGTAAATGCAACAAAAATGGTATTCATCAAACTTTTAAAGACAGAAATTTATTGCAAATACAACAAAAACGGTATTCATCAATCAAATGAATCCGAAAATTTGTTGTAAGTACAACAAAAATGGTGTTCATCAAGCATATGAAGACAGAAATTTATTGCAAATACAACAAAAATGGTGTTCATCATGCATATGAAGACGAAAATTTATTGCAAGTACAACAAAAATGGTGTTCATCAAGCATATGAAGACAGAAATTTGTTGCAAGTACAACAAAAACGGTATTAATAACAAGAATGAATCCGAAAATTTGTTGCAAATACAATAAAACAAGGATTCATAAAGTTAATGAAGGTCACCATAATAAAAATCCCAAAAAATACATTAATCCAATGTTTGCAGCTTCCCCCATACCAAAGAGGGCAACACAAAAAACGACGACCCAACCACTGAGTCGCCATTCATCCATCAATTATTAAAATTCAACATTTGCAATTATGCCTTCTTCATCGTGAAGGTCTAACACAATTCGTGCGGACATGGAGTCGCGTTTTAGTTGTTCGTCAATGTATAAACGAATTGCGGTTATAAAATTCACCGTGTTGTACAGATCCATTTGCCCGTTAACATAAGCCTCGGCTGTAAAACCTGCATCGTCATCATACATTAACTCGACTTCAACGTCCTGGGGTTGTACATTTTTAAACTTTGCATGGAATAAGCAAAGTGCATTTACGATTTCTTGTTCTGATAAAATTAATTTCTCCAATTATCCGTTACCTCTTTATCTTTTTTGCGTTTCATCATTTGGTAAATTTTCATACAAATGAACACAATGAAAACAATCGCTGCGGCGTTAATCGCAAAACCTAAAATGTTCCCGATTAGCCCCATGTCAGAGAATAGACTTCCAAATAATAATCCAGCAAGACCCCCGATGAATAAACCTCTCATTAACCCGCCTGAGAAGAATCCACCTTTTTTCGCAGTAGTCGTCATGCCAGTTGTATTTTTATTTGTCGTTGTTGCTTTGTTTACGTTTGTGTCTGCATCATTTTTGTTAATATTATTGTTGTTTGTTGAGCCTGGATTTTGATTGTAGCTTTTCTTACCAGACTTGTACTTTTTAGCTTCTACTGTTTGCACGTCATCTTGAAGAATAACCGTACCAACACTTGTGAATGCTAAAGTAAACGCTAACAAAATTGCAGAGAGTGTTTTTAACTTCATTAATATAACTCCTCCATCCTAGTTGTAACACGTCTATAATTATAACAAAATATGTTGTTTTTAAAAAATAAATACTCTAACATTAGTATGAATATTTACATAGCATTAATACAGTGATAAATATTCCATTTCTAGTTAGATGAAAGGATGAGAAAGTTGCAAGATCCTCGGTTTAAGGTCGCGAATAGGGAAGCGATCATTGGAATCGTGCTCGTGGTAGTGAATTTTGCGATTTGGTACGGGTTTGCTTATGGATTAGGCTCAAAAGACCCTTCTGAATATACGTATATTGCTTCATTTCCTGCATGGTTCTTCTACAGCTGTATAGCTGGAACAATATTCATGATTGTTCTTATTTGGATAACAATCAAATTATTTTTCAAAAATATTCCCTTTGATGATGGGAGAGAAGAACAATGATTCATTGGTCCGTTATTATTCCATTATTTATTTTTCTAATCATTATTTTTGCCATTGGATTTTGGGCAAATAAACAGGTGAGACAAGCCGATTCATTTTTACAAGAATATTTTCTTGGTGGGCGCGAAATGGGGGGCTTTTTACTTGCCATGACCATGATGGCGACCTATGGAAGTGCGTCTAGTTTTATCGGTGGACCCGGTGTTGCCTATAACATGGGGTTAGGCTGGGTATTACTGGCGATGGCACAACTTCCGGCGGGGTATTTTGTCTTAATGATATTGGGGAAAAAATTCGCCATTATCTCCCGTCGATATGAAGCCATTACATTAATAGATTATCTGAAAAAACGGTATGACAGTAATGTGGTTATCATCCTATCAGCCATTAGTATTATTGTATTTTTATTTGCCAGCATGACAGCACAATGGGTTGGGGGCGCTCGGTTAATTGAATCATTAACAGGACTTCGTTACCCAGTGGCATTGCTTATTTTTGCTGTTACAGTATTGGTTTACGTAACAATTGGTGGATTCCGGGCTGTAGCGTTAACCGATGCAATGCAAGGAACTGTCATGATTATCGGTACAGTTATCCTGCTAATCGGTACTATCATTGCTGGTGGGGGAATTGAAAACATCATGACCTCATTAGCTGAAGAAAATCCGCAAATGTTAACACCATTCGGTTCAGACGGTTCATTAACACCGCTATATGTATCTACTTTCTGGATCCTAATTGGTTTAGGAGTTGTTGGGTTACCTCAAATCGCAGTACGTGCAATGAGTTATAAAAATTCTCAAAGCTTACACCGTGCGATTTTGATTGGCACTATTGGTATAGGGACAATCATGTTTGGTATGCACTTAATTGGTGTGTTGGCAAGACCCGTTTTGCCAGGCATTGAAGTAGGGGATAAAGTGATGCCGTTATTAACATTGGAAGTATTACCGCCAATTTTAGCGGGTATTGTGTTAGCAGCTCCAATGGCGGCGATTATGTCTACAGTAAATGCATTGCTCATTCTTGTAAGTTCAACATTTGTAAAAGATATTTATTTACATTTTATCAATCCGAATGCTTCAGAAAAACAAATCAAATCGCGAAGCTTTTGGGTGACGACAATTATTGGACTAGCTGTTGTCTTTTTCGCATTAAAACCACCTGAATTTTTAATTTGGTTGAATTTGTTTGCATTTGGTGGTTTGGAGTCGGCCTTTTTATGGTCAGTAGTTTTAGGTTTGTATTGGAAAAAAGCGAACAAATACGGGTCCGTGGCATCTATGATTACAGGATTAACCCTCTATATTTTAATTGATCGCCTGTCACCACATATTTTTGGCATGCATACTGTTACACTCCCTATACTAGTATCATTTGTAGTGTTTGTAGTAGTAAGTTTAGCCACACAAAGAAGGGCTAGTTAATTTTTCTAATTTTCATTATAATAGAGGTAGTGAAATTGGGGATTTTCTAGTTAGAAATGACCAAAAATGGAATAGGGGGGTCATTTCAAAATGACAAAAAACGCAACAAAGCAATATAACGGAATCGTATTATTAACAGGGTATTTACAACGTTTATTTGTAGCAGAAACAATCTATCAACGAGTTGGGGAACACTTTGACCAAGAGCGTTTGGCTACAATACATAATCTATTAGATGAAACGTACAAAGTGATCCCGGTATTTGAACAAACACATTCATTAACGGAAACGCAAAAAGTCCAGCTTCAAGTAGTAACGGAACAAGTGGAACAATTAATGCAAAGTTATTTTAAACCAATGGCCGTTTCCTTTACTTATAAATTAGCAATAGTAGGATCTTCTCTTTATGCGGAACAAAAGGTAAATGCCGGCATTATTCGTTTAGGTGAAATTTTCAAGGTAGAAGTAAATACAGATTTCCATCGAAGAGTGCAATTCTACGAGCAACGTACAAAAATGATTGACTATTTAGTAGGCATGTTGCATGAAAAGAAAGAAATCGAAGAACAATTTAAGAAACCAGTAGATCCTTGGTTTGATGATGTGATGAGAAATAAGGACTTTATTTTATCGGATATTAAGCAAATTGGGGAATTGATTGGGTTTTAGTACGGGGAGAAATCCTCGTACTTTTTTTGTGAAGAAAAAATGCCCTCTTCAGTAAGAGAGCATTGAAATTATATTAATAAAACACTTTTTCCACGTTATACTTCGCTTTAAAACGGTTAATTGCGTATGTTTCGTAAATTTCGCGTTCCATTGGGTCTTCTATTTCGTACACTTCGATTTTGTAAATTTCATCGCGGTGATTTTTCATTGGAGACACGTTATCTTCAAAATGTTTTTTAATACGTTGGCGGATTTTACGGGCTTTTCCGACAAATAACACTTCGTTGGCTTTATTGTAAAATAAGAAAATCCCGCCTTTTTCACGAGTGATCTTATGGAAATCAATAAATCCAAAGTAAGGTTTAATCGGAACCTCGCCTTCTTTTAGTTCTTGTTGTCTTTGATAAATAACCACATCTGGTTTTGGCATTTCAATTTTAATCAACTACATTCACGTCCTTCATTTGTATAGAATATCATGCTACCATATTTGCCAATGAATTGCTAGAGTTCTACGATTTGCATGATGGAGCAAATTTTATAATAGTATCAACACATTTTCACTATATTATCCAAAAATACTTTCAAAACTCTCCTGATAAAATCCTCAAATTCCCCTGACAATTTTTTAACTTTCCATGTCTCTATTTTCCTTATTAAACGATATATACCATACAAAAGAGGGGAGTGGGAGCATTAGCAAGTTTTCGAAATAAAGGATACCAGACAAGTCTTCTTTCAAGACATGAAGCAAAATCAGCTATAGGAACAAAAATCGGAGAGGTGGATATTATGAGTAAAATTATTCGAGCTGAAAAAAATGAAAATTATACAGTGTTGGATCAAGGGTTCTTAAAGGACAGAAGATTAAGTTGGAAAGCAAAAGGGATTCTTGCTCATATGTTGTCGAAGCCAGATGATTGGTATTTTCGAATTGATGAACTAATGAAACATGCTACAGACGGTGATAGATCTTTTCGCTCAGGTCTTAATGAGTTAAAAAATTATGGGTATGTGGAAAGGTTTCCAGTCTATGTTGATCATAAAATTGTCAAGTGGGAGACAATTGTTTATGAAGTACCACCAAAACTACTTTTAGAAAAGGTCCAAGAAGGTAACCACAATCCAACTTCCATTGATCAAGGGAACGCAGCGTTACTAAATACTGACTTTAAACTAAATACTGAATTACAAAATACTGATAAAAAAGATATTGTCGAGTTCTCCATTCCGTACAAAGAGATTATCAATTTCTTGAACGAAAAAGCAGGGACAAGTTATCGCCATAACTCAAAGAACACACGAAAGTTAATTAAAGCACGTTTCCAAGAAGGATTTACGGAAGACGATTTTCAAACGGTTATTATCAAAAAGGTGGTTAGTTGGCAAGATGATCCGAAAATGAGCAAGTTTCTCCGTCCAGAAACACTGTTCGGCACAAAATTTGAATCGTACCTAAATGAAAAAGTAGGTGAACAACATGCGAAATATAGCGGAAATCAAACTACCGCACAATTTACAGATGGCATACACTTCTAAGTTTTGTGGTCAGCATCAATGCCAGTACATGCTAATAAACAACAAAGAACTTTGTACGGTTTGTGAAACGGAAAAGCTAACGCAACAATTGGAACGGGAAGTGGCCAATGAACTTATAGCACGACAAACTCTTGCAAAATATAACATGCTGTACAAACAAAGTATTTTGCAAGATAAAACGTTGTTAGATGCGGGATTTAAAAATTATATCGTGACCGACCGTGAAGAGACGGCCAATAAAGAACGTGCACTCAATGCGTTAAAACAATTTCGAAAAGGGGAGGTGTTTAACATTTGGTTTACTGGCAATACAGGTGTGGGGAAGTCCCATTTAGCTATGGCGCTTTTGAGAAGTTTGAATGAATTTGACCGTCACGTGACATGTTTATTTGCTGATGTGGATGAAATGTTACGTCGCATTCGGGATAGCTTTCAAAACCGAGAAAACAAGTTCACCGAGAAATATGTGACGGATTTACTTACCAGTGTTGATTACCTTGTGTTGGATGATTTAGGGGCTGAAACAGGGGATATCGATACGGAAAAACGGGCATCTGATTACACAAGCCGGATTTTAAGAGGAATTATCAATGCGCGGCAAAATAAAAGCACCATCATCACAACGAATTTAAATCGCACAAAACTTGAAGCAATGTATGACCGAAAATTAGTGTCACGCATGATGAAAAATACGTATTTGATTCATTTTGCTGAAACGAAGGATAAACGCATTCGAAATATCGAGTTTTAGGAGGAGAACTTGATGAATGAAGTGTACATTTTAGATATGCTTGTGTTGAATGGGTTGAATTATCACAAGTATAAGTCGCAACATTTTGAAGAGGCATTTGGGTTTTGGATGGAGCAATTGCAGCGGGTGAAAGGGTTTAGGACTATGGATGAGGCGTGTGAGTATTTTCTAGATTGGGGAGGTGGGGCTGAAACTTCTCCCAATATTTTCCGTCATATTTCTAAACAATTGGAGATTATGACATGAAATTAAACATGCTGAGCGCTTTGTACGCAATAATGATTTTTGTCCCATTAGAACTGATGTTGAATGTATATAGAATTGCGCGGATTACGCATTTAGAAGTTGGTACGGTCAATGTTTTGACAGGTATCATCATAATTGCTGATGTAATTTGCGGTTCAATACTACTTTACTACCTTACGAAGAAATGGCAGACGAATTATTGGACCGCTCTTCTTTGGTTCCCATATTTCGTGCTTTTCATATATTTTTTCGCAAAACTATTTCCAATTACGGATGGTGGGGATTCACCTAATCCAGTTACAGGTCTATTAGGGCTTGGAGGAGTAATTGTATATCCCTTTTATATTTTAGTACTTACTGGGTTCGCACGAGGTAATCGAGATTAGTTTGTTATGGTAGTTATCGGGGGAAGTTCTAACAAGATTTATGATTTTTTGAATGTTGAGCTGGATGAATTGCCCAAAGGTGAAATTTTACCGGAACATCTATCGCCAAATCAAAAATTTGTGGTAATAGCCGAAGTTATCGATGAAGTTGGTATAACGTTGAGGGCTGCCATTCGAGTGGAAATTGATTATGGTGATAATACGAAAACGATATATTGGAATTACGATGAAAGCTCCCTAAATATCAGAGGATAGACAACGAAAGTATCTTTATCAATGACCATTCATAAAATCTCTTTTATTAAGATATAAACCAATGGAAAAAGGTTCTGTAATGGGAGGAAAATCGAATGCAGTATTAGTACTGTCGCTTTATCGGGTAGGGAAAGCCTTGTTCCATGTGTATTTATTAGATAACATCATATTAAAAAAGGAGAATTATGAACTCGATTGACAATAAAAGAAAATTAACACCAGACTTAGCTCGCGGGTATATGTTGTTGTTCATTGCTTTAGCCCATGGAAATCAATTTCTCTTTTCAACTGATCGAGATATTACAATAACTGATTAAATAACTGTGTTTCTGCGGCAAGTGTTTATTGACGGAAGAGCTTTCCCCCTGTTTGCGATTCTTTTTGGATATGGACTCCACCAATTATTTAAAAGTCATGAAAGAAAGGGAATCCCTTGGAAAGACACGAAACGAATTTTTAGACGTCGGGGAGCATGGATGTTATTAATCGGTTTTCTCCATGCAACCTTACTTTTGGCAGATATTATTGGGGCATACGGATTAATCGCTCTACTATTTGCCGGTCTATTTGTTCGATTATCTAATAAAAGTATAATTGTTATAGCGATATTACTTCTTATCGTTGTTGGAGCTCTCGGGACGGCGGTGCCAAGAGGGTTTGATACATTAAATATGGAAATGACGTCGACTACAAAGATGGCGGACCCGATTGATGCGGCCATAAGTCGAATGTTTGAGTGGATGTTTTATACTCCATTCTTAAGTTTTCAACTAATTCCAGGGGTCCTAATTGGCATGTTAGTTGCACGTTTTCAATTCATTGATTATCCACAAAAACATAGGAAATACCTTATCAACGCTGCACTATTAGGATTGTTCATCTCAACAGCAGGTGCGATTCCTATGGCACTCATGTCCTCTTTATTCTGGACATCTTACAGTGAGATATGGGAATTATCAGCAAAAGCTCTTCATACTTTCTCTGGTTTTGCAGGAGGAGTGGGTTGGACAGCGTTGATAGGATTAATGGCCATTAAGTTGGAACAAAAAAGAGGTACCGTTACTAAGGCAATAGTAGCACTTGGACAACGCTCATTGAGTTTTTATATCTTTCAATCTTTTTTATTTGTTCTCATTTTAGCCCCTTATGCTGGCGGTCTTGGTGGACACATTAGCCAGTTGGGAAGCGATGTGGTTTCGGTATTCGTTTGGGTTGTTTCAGTTATCATTGCCAATATACTGCATAAAAGATCGATTAGAGGTCCGTTTGAGACATTATTGAGAAAAAAATCTACACTTTGAGGCGCAATCTATGAAGAGATTGTGCTTTTTTGCAAATTAAGGAAACTTTTTCTATCACTTCTCCGTATTAAAGAAAAAGCATAATAGGGGAAATGAATTTTGGCAAAATTGCTTGGATTTTTTAATCGATGTTATATAAAACTACAACATTTAGGATTGCTATTTTCTTTAGTTTTAATAGAAATTATTATGATTTCGGACTTTTCGTTTTTATTAATAGTACCAGAAATTGCTCCGGTGCTTTTACCGATGCTTGTCATCATTTATTTTTGGCGAAAGTTTAAAAAGAAAAAAGAGCTTAATAGAGTGACATAGGAGGAGAAATTTTTGATTCAATCTATTATTTTCGATATGGATGGCACGTTATTTCAAACAAATAAAATTTTAGAATGTTCGCTAGAAGATACGTTTAATCATTTACGGGCACTCCAGCATTGGGATAGTAGCACACCAATTGAGAAATATCGTGAAATTATGGGTGTCCCATTACCGAAAGTGTGGGAAACTTTGTTGCCCCAGCAGTCAAAAGAAGTTAGGGAACTGGCGGATGCATACTTCTTAGAAAGGTTAATAGACAATATTAAAAATAGAAAGGGGGCTTTATATCCCCATGTGACAGAAGTATTTAGTTTTTTAAAAGAACAAAATTGTTCTATTTATATAGCAAGTAATGGCTTGGTAGATTACTTAAATGCGATCGTGAGTACATATCAATTAGATCAATGGGTAACAGAAACCTTTAGTATTGAACAAATTGACTCGTTGAATAAATCCGATTTAGTTGGGAAAATTGTGGAGAAATACGGAATTACGAATGGCGCAGTTGTGGGGGATCGACTTTCGGATTTCCAGGCAGCAAAAGATAATGGCTTAGTTGCAATCGGATGTAACTTTGACTTTGCCAAAGAAGAGGAACTTGCAAAAGCTGATTTTATGATGGATGATTTCCTACAGTTGAAGGGGATTTTGGCTGAATTGTAATTTTGCAGAAGAACGATGAAACTGATATCGCTCTTATGAAGACGAGAAAATGTTGCAATTGCAATAAAAACTGGTATTCATTAATGGGATGAAGACGAATATGCGCTCGGAAATCAGTAAAAATGGTCTTCATAGCACTAATGAGACGAAAAAATGTTATAAACTCAATAAAACTCGTATTCAAACAATAAGAACTAACTACAAAGGAGCAATTCAAATGCAAATCTATCAAGCAACATTGGAAGATTTAGAAGGAGTAGCAAATTTATTTAATTTATACCGAGTGTTTTACGAACAAAAGTCGGATATAGAGGGTGCCAGAGCATACATAATGGAACGTCTGGAAAACAAGGATTCTGTAATTTTCGTTGTAAAAAACAATCAGCAATATGTAGCTTTTACGCAACTGTACCCAACATTCTCATCCATTTCGATGAAAAGAGCTTGGATCCTGAACGATTTGTATGTACATGTGGAATCCCGAAAACAAGGAATTGGTGAAATGCTTTTACAAAAAGTAAAGGAATACGGTATTCAAACCGGTGCAAAAAGTATTACTTTAAGTACAGCGCCAGATAACTATTCTGCCCAAAGATTATATGAACGAAATGGCTATGTAAGAGATACGCAATTTTATCAATATGAATTGAGTTTAGTATAAACTATTCGGTTAAACCGAGTAGTTTTTTAATATAAAAAAACTCGTAAAAAGAACGAGTTTTTAGTAAGTTAACATAATACTATTATGCGTTGTGGTGTTGTTTGCGCGGGAATACTTCTTGTCGTAATAGTATATAGGACAATCAGATCTCGATTGCCAGGGTATAACGAAAATGGCTGGCCATTCGTTAATCGAATTCTCGTATTTGGAGATAAATTTAATTTTAAATCTCCATCACTGCTAAGCAATTGATTATTGAAATAGTCTACTTTTACATTTTGTTGGGGATTTTCTTTTACCATAACGATCGCTGGGTATTGGGGAGGGTAAATGAGAATCGCTGGTAAATCGCCATTGTAATATCCCGTCACCCGATCCCCAACTCTAACAATTTCGTGGTCCACAAAATAGGTTGTAGGGGACACAACGAAATTGACAATTGCCCCCATTTCGTTTTGCAAGGTATACATTTTCGTGCAACCTTCACCATTTTGCCCTGTAAAGAAATCATTAATCGCTGTTACAGTTCCATGAAATGAATAAAAATTTGTCATACCATTCCTCCAAGATGTACTAAATGTCCTCACATTATATGTACAAACGTGACAAATGGATAATTCGAATGAAAAGCCATTACAAAGTAAACATTACACTTTGTTAATGGCTTTTTTCATCGTCAGGCTTCATCCACTCTTGAGACCAGGTTTCGATAGTTTTTAAAACGGGTTCCAAAGACTTTCCTTTTTCTGTTAAAGAGTATTCAATAACGACGGGCGTTTCAGGAATAACCTCGCGTTTAATCAAGTCTTGATGCTCTAATTCTTTTAAACGATCCGATAATACTTTGCCGCTTATGCCAATTGCCGATTGAATCTCACTGAATCGTTGTGGACCTGGTAATAATTGATAAATCACTAATGCGTTCCATCTTTGACTTAATATTGCAATGGCTTTTTCAAATTTTGGGCAAATTGTTGGTTGTTTCATAGGATTTCCTACACCTCACTTACTTCTATAATACCATAGAAAAATAAATAAGTTGCAAAATAGAATTTAGTTACTTGACAAAAATAAGTTACATAAATAAACTAGGTTACATAAAGTAAGTAATAACTGAGGATGAAAAATAAATGAACAGCAACGAAATAGGGAAACTTATTTAAGAGTAGTTTTGAGACTTACATTTTTTTAATGAAATTTGAATCCAAGGAGGCATTTCAAATACAGGATACAAACTGGATCTTGTACTACTTGCCATGCTGATTTATTTCATTTTCGAATTTAATCAAAAATTTCTTTTAACGAAAAATTAGGAGGGTCAAAATGGGATTCCACACAAAACCAACTACATTTATCGGGCACGTGAAAGTAAAAGTGACTGATTTACAACGGGCCATAAAATTTTATCGAGATATTCTAGGTTTTAAAATTTTAGAACAAACTGCTACAACCGTAGAGCTAACAACAGATGGTAAAACAAGTTTTTTGTCGCTAGAACAACCGGATAATGTCATTACGAAACAAGGAAGAACAACTGGGCTTTATCATTTTGCGATTCTTTTACCTGAAAAATCAGATTTAGCAAATATCGTTGTTCACTTAGTGGAAAACGGCATTCGCTTCGGTTCATCGGATCACCTAGTCAGTGAAGCATTATATCTCCACGACCCAGATGGCAATGAAATCGAAATTTATATCGACCGTGATCCTTCCGAATGGACTTGGGAAGGCGAAGAAGTAGAGATGACTATCGATCCGTTAAACTTTGAACGTTTACTAACGAATGTTACACCAAGTAAATGGAGAGGAATGCCGGAAAACACCGTTATGGGGCATATTCATTTACATGTTGCGGAATTAGAAAAAACAGAGGAATTTTATGTGAAAGGGCTTGGATTTGATGTGGTGAACCGTTTCCGCGGGCAGGCGCTTTTCCTTTCTTCTAATAAATATCATCACCACATCGGTGTGAATGTGTGGAATGGGGTTGGTGCACCAAGACCTCCGAAAAATAGTGTCGGTCTGGTTTATTACACACTGGTGTACGCAGATGAGGAAGCACGCCAACAAGTCATTGAAAACTTAGAGAAACTCGGCTTCCAAGTTACAGAAGATAATTATCAACTAACAACGGAAGACCCTTCAGGAAATGTGATTGTACTAACTGTTTAGGAGGACACAATGAGTGGCTTTGAAATAGGGATTTACACCTTGGCAGACATAGGACCAGATCCGTTTACAGGTCATAGGGTTAGTGCCAAACAACGATTAGATGACATCATAAAGGCTGCAAAACTCGCAGATGAAGCCGGTCTTGATGTTTTTGGGGTAGGTGAGCATCATCGATTAGATTATGCTGTTTCATCCCCAGCCGTTGTGTTGGCAGCGATTGCGAGAGAGACAAACCAGATTAAGCTAACGAGTGCCACGAGTGTGTTAAGTACACTGGATCCCGTACGTCTATTTGAAGATTTTGCGACATTGGATCTACTTTCAAACGGTCGAGCTGAGATATTAGCGGGTCGTGGTGCCTTTATCGAATCATTCCCTCTGTTTGGGTATAGCACGAACGATTATGATGAACTCTTTACTGAACATATGGAGTTACTTTTACAACTTAATCAACAGGATACCGTTACGTGGTCAGGGAAGTATCGTTCTTCATTAAAGGATGCCGAAATTTCTCCACGACCATTGGAACAACTTCCACTATGGATTGGTGTGGGTGGTACTCCTGAGAGCGCAATACGTGCTGGGAAATTTGGAGTCGGGATGGCTTTAGCAATATTAGGTGGCGACCCGAATCGTTTCAAACCCCTTGTGGATTTGTACCGACAAGCAGGTATTGAAGCAGGGCATTCGCCACAAAGCTTGAAAGTGGGGGTCACAGGTCATACGTATATTGCTGAGACAACGCAACAAGCGAAAGATGAGTTTTATCCGTATTATTCGAATTATTGGCACTATGTCAATCGTCAACGTGGCTTTGCTACGAGAATGTCAAAAGCAGATTTTGAACAAATGGCTAGTCCAGAAACCGCATTATTCGTAGGAAGTCCAGAACAAATAGTTGAAAAAGTGTTACACCAGCACGAATTATTTGGCCATACACGTTTTTTAGCGCAAGTTGATATTGGAGGTTTACCTTTTGAAAAGGTAGCGAAAAATATTGAGTTATTGGCAACGAAAGTAGTGCCACAAATTCAAAAAGTATTACTTTAGGAGGAAATTGAAATGAAAATTGGTATTGTAGGAGCAAGTGGGAAAGCGGGAAGTTTGATTTTAAGAGAAGCGGTTAGCCGCGGACATGAAGTGACAGCAATAGTGAGAGATGCATCAAAACTAGCGGAAAAAAATGTTCCGGTAATAGAAAAAAACGTGTTTGATTTGAAAACTGAAGATTTAAATCAATTTGATGTGGTGGTCAATGCATTCGGTGCGCCCCTTGGAGAAGAGCAAGCACATGTCGATGCAGGGCATACATTAATCGAGGCGCTTAAAGGAACAAACACAAGACTGATTGTTGTCGGTGGCGCAGGAAGTCTGTATGTGGATGAAAACAAAACAATAAAGGTAATTGATACACCAGATTTCCCAGATTTCGTGAAACCAACCGCAAGTGGGCAAGGACGCAACTTAGAAGAATTACGTCAAACAACAGACCTGAAATGGACATTTATTAGCCCCTCTGCTGTGTTTGATGCGGAAGGAAAAAGAACGGGTTCATATAAATTAGGAAAAGATCAACTGCTCGTCAATTCAAAAGGGGACAGTTATATCAGCTATGCTGACTATGCCTTTGCAGTCGTTGATGAAATTGAGAACCCTCGACATCTAAACCAAAGATTTACGGTTGTTGGCGAGGCAGAATAATGGGCTTTTGGGATAAACTATTCGGCGGTAAGCAAAAACAAAATTTGGAGGAAAAAATAATGATGAAAATTGGGATTATTTTGGGTTCAACACGTGAAGGAAGAGTAAGTCCACAAGTAGGAAAATGGGTAAAGGAACTTGCCGATAAACGTGGAGATGCAGAATACGAAATCATTGATATTGCAGATTTCAAACTTCCTTTTTTAGGTGAACCAGGGGCAGACAATACTGGCGTATCGGCTTGGTCAGAAAAAGTAAATGCTTGTGACGGGTTTGTATTCATCGTTCAAGAATACAACCATTCCATTACGGGCGCGTTAAAAAATGCATTGGATTTACTTCGTGAAGAGTGGAATAACAAAGCTGCGGGTATTGTATCGTACGGTTCAGTTGGTGGAGCCCGTGCTGCGGAACATTTACGTGGCATTTTAGGTGAATTATTAGTAGCAGACGTTCGTGTACATCCGGCATTATCCCTATTTACAGATTTTGAAAACGGTAATGTGTTCAAACCAAGCGAACACCAAGAAAAATCGGTAAACGATATGTTAGACCAAGTCATTCCTTGGGCAACGGCATTAAAAACAATTCGATAATTATTTAACCTTGATGATTCTTTTCATCAAGGTTTTTTATTAGTACAAAGGTAGTGGTATTTAGGTAATTTTTCTTATATTTATGCATCGGATTAATTAAATATAGAAATTTAGATAACAATGAATTCGTTCGGATAGCGCGTCTTTTTGTCCACATAGAAAGTCGATTCGTCCGGATGGTGCTGAGTTTCGTCCACATAGCGAGTGGATTCGTCCGGATGGTGCTGAGTTTCGTCCACATAGCGAGTGGATTCGTCCGGATGGTGCTGAGTTTCGTCCACATAGAGTGAATTTGTCCGGATAGCGCGTCTTTTTGTCCACATAGAAAGTGGATTCGTCCGGATGGCTCGGCATTTCGTCCACATAGAGTGAATTCGTTCGGATAGCATCGTCTTTTTGTCCACATAGAGAGAGGATTCGTCCAGAAAGCGCTGAGTTTCGTCCACATAAAGAGTGTTTTCATCCAGATATTCTACATATAACAACCATATTTTTATAAATCACTTTTAAGCTCTCTTAAAATCAATAGAACTGCAATTGTATAAACAAGGCAAATCGCAATTGGTACCAAAGTAAATGCTTGAGATACAAAAAAACCTCCAAAAACTAAAGAAGATAAACAAACGCCAAGAGTAACAAATAAGTACGCTTTACTTCTGTAGATCCACATATACGGCAAGAAATGTGCGCCGCCAAGTAATCCAATCGTAAATGGTAAATAGGCTGGAATGTGCATATACACGATAACAAATACCGGAATAAAGAAGGCTTGAGTACCTCCAACAATGCCGCCTAATGTGCCTAATGGGTTGCCAGCTTTTAAAATATCAATCCCAAATAACTTCCCTAATAAAATGCCTAAAGGAAAAATGGCACCTAATCCAAAAATCCAAATTAAATAAACGGCCTTCATTGGGAACAGCAAAGGTAAGAATGTAAAAATGAAAAACACGATAGAACCAGCTAGTAAAATAGGAAAGCCTTTTTTGGCATCCTTAATAATTTCCGATTGTAATGTTTCAAGACTTTTTGACACAAACTCACCAACTTTCTAAAAATGGTATTAATTGTATTATTATAACTGATAATTTAACAAGTTATGAATAGGTATATAGGAAAAAAATTCTATATATTTCTTTACATAGATTGTTAGAGTAGGGTATAAAAGTGCGGAATCTTATGTAGAAGTGATGAAAAGTTGGAATAATTAAAAAAACAGCAGCTAAAGAAATTTTACGATTATACTAATTGTATAAACAAAGTTAAGCAAAAAAAAGAGACAAACGCTGTTATAACAATGTTTGTCCAAACTTTTGCTTGTGAATGTTATTTGTATGCAATATAAATCCGTTATATTAGATACGCTTTTTATTAAACTTCGATTCCAACTAATTTCTCCCAATCTTCAAAGGATAACTTTTCTTTAATATGTTTTAAATTATTTGGAACTTCAACATAACACATCAAATTCTAAACTATTGCCATCTGGGTCATTGAAATAAACAGACGCATTGCCTTGGTGTGGTCTTACAAACGGCTCGATTGTTTCTCTACCACCGAATGGCACTCCCTCAACACCAATAGAATCTAACCATTTTAGAGACTCTTTTAAATCTTCATATGAAACTCGAAAAGCAATGTGTCGTAAAGAAGGATGGTAAGGCGTTTGATACTCATTTCCTTCCCATAAACCTAACCAACTTTTACCTTCTTCTAACCAAAAGAAAGCAGTGTCTTCATCTCGCCATGCCATTTTCAAGCCTAATTTTTCGTAAAACGCTATGGATGTATCTAAATTTTTTACTGGCAAATGTGCTTCATATAAACCTTTTATCATAAAGAATACCCCTTACCTAATTATGTTAATAAAATAATACCAATTTTTTAAATATTACACCTCATTCATAGGGCTGAAAAATAAATATGTTTCTAGTTCAACTAAACTGTTGAGTAAGTTGTTGAAAATATTGCCAAAGCGATGCTGTGTTTCTTTTAGTGAGTCGGGAGCAAATAAATGGGGATCAAGTTTTAGGAAAGGAATTTGTCAAAATTTAAGTCAACATATTTAAACCTTTTTATTGGTATTCATCATGCATAAAAATGAAAACGGAAAATATAAATTCATGATAATTATTTGTTCTTTTCATTTTCAAAGCATTAAATTGATAGTGGTAACTGCTTGTTGAATTTCTAATGAAAACATATCCATCACAATATTAGTACCTCGACTTGGTTCTGGGTTAGTTACTAAACCACAATACAAACTATGAATTTTGAAAACTTTCCATCATCATATCCGTATAAAAATAAAGAAGTTTAATAAATCATTTTTTCAACTTAAAGGGGAAGGGATATGTTTTTCTTTAATAAAGTAGAAGTTTATACTGGATTTTCAATAGATGAATTATGGAAGGTGCAAGATATTTTAGCAAGAGAGGGAATTAAGTATACCTATAAGGTAATAGACCCTTCATTAAGTTGGGTAGGACCTGGAACAAAGCGAGGAAATTTTGGGAGTTTCGGGATGGACAGTAAAAACGAAAGACAATATGTTGTTTCGGTAAGAAAAAAAGATGCAGAGATTGCAAAATATTTAATTAATCGTGTATTACATTCATAAGTTAGATCTTACTACAAAAATAATAATTCAAAGGAACCACATTATATGGTTCCTTTGAAATCATCTCTTCAAATCCTTTAAATGCTCTGGTAGCTCAAAATCCTCCAAATGTTTAAACTCTTTCAGTTCAACTTCAGAAGGTGTAATCGAAAAGGTGAGTTGATCTCTTCCGACCGGATTGTGTGCACCAAAGACCGGCGTTACTTCGATGGCAACGGAAAACATAAATCCACGATAACCATTCGTTCTTTCCATCTTCAAAATGTTAATTTGATACGGATATACTAATGGGCTTTCATAGTAAGAATCTGCATAGTAATGGGTAACGGCCTGTTGAATTTCTGGTAATAACAGTGAAAAAAACATGTCCATGACAAGTTCTTCATCAGATTCTTTGGGTGGCTGATAATAAGGAGTTTCCGCAAAGGTTAATAATGCTGCGGTCAAAATCAAAAGTGTAATGACTGGAATCAGAATATATTTTTTCATAACCATGTCACCTTTTTAACTATTAGTTTGCTCCGAAAAAGTTATATTTTCCTTACAACATAATGGTAAAATAAGTTGAATTATCAATGAAATGGGGAAGATTATATGAAATCAATATCCGTTTATCATTTTGATGCTTTTAGTAAGGAACCGAATAAAGGAAATCCTGCAGGGGTGGTTTTTAACGCAGATCCATTGTCGGATGAAGAAATGCAAGAAATCGCCTTAAAAGTAGGATTCAATGAAACTGCCTTTGCTCTTAATTCCGAAGTAGCAGACGTTCGAATTCGTTATTTTACACCAGGTCATGAGACGAATTTATGTGGGCATGCAACAATGGCGACTGTATGTGGGTTATATACAAAAGGTTTTTTAGGTGACAAAAAAGAGTTTACCATTGAAACGAAAGCTGGTATTTTGCCAATCAAAATTGCGACAGGTGCTTCTAATGAAATTCTCATTACCATGAGACAGGCTTCTCCTCAATTTGTTGAATTCAAAGGTTCCCGAAAAGATTTAGCCCATTCTCTTGGTTTAGTAGAAAGTGATCTACATGAAGACTTTCCAATTGTTTACGGAAGTACAGGTGCTTGGACATTAATCGTGCCCATTCAGAAACTAGAATCATTTAATCGAATGACACCAAATAATAAAACATTTCCTGAAATCTTAAAAGAAATGCCTACAGCATCGGTACATCCGTTTTGTTTAGAAACCTTTGATGTGAATGCACAGATGCATGCAAGACATTTTTCCGCTCCTTATTCAGGAACACTAGAAGATCCCGTGACAGGAACGGCTTCAGGTGTAATGGGGGCATATTGTGCGCGGTACATCAAACATGGACAGATAGATGAACTGAATCTCATCGTAGAGCAAGGACAAGAAATTGGAAAAGATGGCAGGGTAATGGTACATATTTCGAAAAATGCGGACTCTTATGATGTTGAAATAATAGGAACTGCAATTTTTGTGAAAAATCTCGATGTTTCGATAGAAGGGTAGAAGCTTTAGTCTCTTCCTCATCCATTTTTTTTGCATACTATAAAGTTATGCTATTAAAACTTGAGGAGGTGACTAGTTGGAAAGAAAAAACACTGAGTCAGACTGTTTTAAACCGTTCATCAGTCCCAACCCAATTACTTCATTCAATCCTGTTCCACGATACCCTAAAATTGATAAAACCGCATTTATCAGTCAGTTTTCAAGTGTCATTGGAGATGTAACGATTCGAGATAACGTGTATGTCGCACCGAATGTGAGTATTCGCGCGGATGAAGGCACGCCATTTTATATCGGTTCCAATACGAATCTCCAAGACGGTGTTGTACTGCATGGTTTATTAGATAAACGTATTTGGAAAGGAAAAGAAAAATATTCGATTTACATTGGAAATGAAGTATCCATTGCCCATGGTGCCCTAGTTCATGGACCTTGCTACATTGGCAACAACGTCTTTGTTGGATTTCATGCCATTGTGTTTAATGCAATTGTCGGGGAAGGCACCTATATTTCAACGAATGCGGTCGTGACAAATGGCGTGCGAATTGCGCCGAATCGATTCATACCACCTGGTGCAACGATTGACACTCAAGAAAAGGCGGACGCACTTTCACGTATCCCAGAAGATCGTGAGGAATTTGCCCGAGAAGTGCAACGGGTGAACCAAGAATTTCCCCCATCCTATCATCACTCCTTTGGGAAAAATCGTTGCTCCTGTGGGGTTGCTTATGACTAGAAAGCTGTCATTTGGCAGCTTTTTTTATTTGGATATTATTTCGGATATAATGTTATCCGCCATCCCTTGCTAATACCAATAATTTAACTAATATACCCCCGTTTTTGCCGACAGCCATCCCCAATTGAATAACGCAAAAACGTTACGGAAAGAATAATAGGAAAAAATGTGCTTTGATGGGAGGTGGAGACTAGCGTGGAAGAGCAGCTGACGCAGGAACTACAAAACAATTTCCGTAAAATCCTTAAATATTTTAGTTACACTGAAGATTTAGCTACAAAAGAAATGATTTTTGACAATAAGAACTGTACCATTTTATTCCTAGATTCGATGGTGAATAAAGAACAGCTTCAAACCTTCGTGATCGCCCCCATACTCGAAGCCGAAACAAGGGAGATTGACAAAGTTGTAGAAGCAACCGAAGTTCAGGCCGTTTCATCGATTTCTGAAATAGGTAGCAAGCTGATGGAAGGCTGCTGTGTAATATTAATAGAAGGGAGAGAAGTAGCCTGGACAGTATCCGTTGCTGAAACGACATCCCGTTCTATAGAGACGCCAGCCAATGAGCGGAGCATAAAAAGTGCCCATGATGGATTTGTAGAGAGTATCGGTACGAATTTACTTTTGATAAGGAGAAGGGTGAAGACTCCTCAATTGAAAGTTCAATCGTATACGCTAGGAAGACAGTCCAATACGAAGGTTAATCTCGTATATTTAGCGAACTTGGCCAATAGCGAAATGGTAGAGGAAATAAAGCGTAGAGTGAGCTCGATAGATGTGGATCAATTGCTTTCATCTGGGGAAATCGAGGAATTCATAGAGGATAATCCGTATTCACCTTTTCCACAAATGTTACATACGGAAAGGCCAGACCGAGCCGTTTCCTATTTGACGGAAGGGAAAGTTCTTCTATTGGTGGATGGAGATCCAAGGGTTTTGATTATGCCGATCACCTTCTTTGCCTTTTACCAAGCATCAGATGATTATAACAGCAGATGGATGGTCGGCACTTTTTTCCGTTGTATTCGATTTTTAAGTTATATCATTTCCATTTGTTTACCTGCTATTTATATTGCCATTGTGTCCTATCATTCTGAAGTTCTTCCTATCGGCATTTTGTATTCCGTGCGAGTCTCATTGGAGAACGTACCATTCCATCCTTTTATCGAAGCCTTTACAATGCAAATTGTTCTGGAGTTGCTGAAGGAAGCGTCCATTCGTTTACCAACACCTATTGCACAAACAATCGGGATTGTAGGTGGGGTGGTGATTGGGACGGCGGTTGTGGAAGCCAGCTTTGTTTCCAATACCATGGTTGTAATCATCGGTCTGACAGCTATTTCGTCCTTTGTTGCACCAGTGAATGAGATGGGGACAAGTGCTCGACTACTTGGTTTTCCAGTTATGGTTGCTGCAGCCGTATTAGGCTTTTTTGGAATTGCCATTGTATTAATGGTGATTGTCATGCATTTATGCAAACTTGAAACATTCGGAATGCCTTACTTTTCTCCATTAGCTCCATTAAAGGAAAAAGACTTAAAAGATACGTTAATTCGAATGCCTGCATGGAAAATGGTGACTCGACCATCTGATTCTCTACCTGCCTATAAGAAGCAACAGTGGCGAACGCGGGGGTGGAAAAAATCATGATGGGTAGTCAAATCTCTATTACCAAGTTCCAGCTGTTAATGGTCTTGATTCAAACTCAGATAGGAATTGGCCTGTTATCACTACCGAATGTGGTTCAGGAATCCGCGCGTGGGGATGGATGGATTTCGATACTTTTTGCGGGGGTGGTTATTCAATTCTTGCTTATTATCTACTTGAAACTTTTAAAGAAATTTCCGAATGATATGTTGACAGACATCACGAAAAAACTCCTTGGAAAGCATTTGGGAACCATCGTAAATACTACCATCTACTTTTACTTCATTTTTACAGGAAGTACGTTGACGATATTAATGATAAAAATACTTAATGAGCAATTATTACCTTTAACTCCAGGGTGGGTAGTCTCATTTCTTATTATTGCTTCTTGCGTCTATTTGACCGTTAGCAATTTAAGAGTTATTGCGAGGTTCTTTGTCCTGGCAACTTTCTGGATTTTAGTATTAATTTGTATCACGGTTCTTTCGATTTGGCTACCAAAAGAAATTCAATTTATTCTTCCTGTTGGGAGTGCAGGAGGGAAGAATATTTTGCTTGGGAGTAATAATGCGCTACTTGCCATGCTTGGATTTGAAGCACTGCTATTTCTCTTCCCGTTTGTTATTGGAAATACGAAAGGCATGCTAAAAACGGTATCTTACGCCAATTTATTTGTTACAAGCTTTTACACGTTTATCACCTTTCTTTGTCTTGTCACATTTAGTCCTGAGCAATTACACCAAATTAGGGAGCCTGTACTTTTTCTCTTTAGGGGGCTAACGTACAGAATGGTTGACCGACTAGATTTAATTTTTCTTTCTATCTGGATTATTCCAATGACGACCTCAATTATTATGTATTTGTTCCTTGCAAGCAAATGTCTAGCTGGTAAGAAAAAATCCTATAAAAATGCGGTTATCATCAATGGCATTATCCTGTTTTGCTTATCTTTTATCCCGAATACAGATAAAATTACAGATACTCTGACTCAATATGTTTCGTTTCTTAGCTACACCATTGTAATTTTCTTACCTTGTTTGTTGCTTCTTCTATCTCGCCTTGTGAAAAAACGCAGAAGTGGTGGTTTCGTATGAAAAAGTGGCACCTACTACTATACATCCTGATGTCTCTTATGTTGGCAGGCTGTTGGGATCAGCATCATCTTGTCAATAAAACTTTTGTGAATGGGATTGGTTATGATTTGACGGAAGAAGGCAATGTGAAAGTGACGGTAAGAACAGTGAATATTAAGGGGAAAGGTGGCGGCCAGTTCGATGTTGAGGACATACTTCTTTTTGCAGAGCAGGAAATGCAAATCGGATTAGGAACCGAAATCGATAGTATGGTAGCTGGGGAAGTGGATTTTAGTCAGGCACATATAATACTGATTGGCGATGAGATGGCCAAAACGGGAATCAATCAGTTGCTGGAATTTTATTATCGAGGGAAAGACGCTAATATTGCGAAAAAAGTGGCGATTACAAAAGGAACTGCAGAATCCGTGATATCTACTGAAATTGAAAAAAGCCCAATTGCCTTCTTTATTTTGCAAGCAATTGAAGGGGGAGAAAACGCCTCCTATTTGCCAGATGAATCGATTTCCTCCATATGGACAAAACTTTTGACGCAAGGGAGAGATTTGCTGCTTCCATATATGGAGCAAGTAACACCAGAAAAAATCCGGATAGCTGGTGTTGCATTGATGGATGGGGATAAGTTTTCTGGAAAAACACTAACAATTGAGCAAAGCAAGCAGTTTATTGCTTTTAATGATGGACGAATTAAAAAAAACGAGCCAAATGTACCTCGTGTTGGACGAAGCGAAGGATGAGTCCAATAGAATTTCCACAAAACAAGTGAAAAGAAAATTGGATATCGAAGTGGACGAAAAAAACGGGAATGTCACGGCATCGATAAATTTGAAACTAAAAATTGGAGTCGATAGCTATCCTCATAATCTAAATAAGAATATTAATCAAAATGAGTTGAGCCAAAAAATTTCTAGAGAACTTACAAAACAAGCAAAAGAGATTACGAACATTTTGCAAGAAGCAAATTGTGATCCTTTTGGAATTGGCTTGAGGGTGTCGACTACATATCCGGAAACATGGGAGAAATTGAATTGGGATAAGGATTTTAAAAACGTAACTATTAAACCGAATGTGGAAGTTGAGATAATTAAGACAGGTAGTATTTATTAATAGGTACTGCCTGTTTTTTTGTTTATACTGAAATTAGAATTTTGGGGGAGGGGTTATCTTGAAATCTGAAAAAAGTTTAAGGGTATGTGAAAAAGGGCATACGTATTACAAGAGTAGTGATTGCAGAAGTTGTCCTACATGTGATAAAGAGGAAAAACCAGAAAGTGGCTTCTTATCGAAATTAGCTGCACCAGCCAGACGAGCCTTAACGAATGAAGGAATTAATACACTGGAAAAACTATCCCAATACACGGAAAAAGAAATTTTAAATCTCCACGGTATTGGAAAAACGACCATGCCCATCTTGAGAACTTCATTGGAAGAGGCGGGTTTATCCTTTAAAGAATAATTGACGGAGGGTACAGTATGGAAAACATCTCAACGACAACATTAACGATGGTAAGAGAATTTAATGTAGCACCTGAAAAAGTGTTTGATGCATGGATTAACCCAAACATGATGAAAAAATGGTTTTTCACATTGGAAGGAACAAATAAGGTATGCAAAAACAACCCTGAAGTAGGCGGTACGTGGGAAATTGTTGACCATCGTGGCGGTAAAGACTATCGTGCAATCGGGGAGTATTTAGAAATCGATCCTCCGAAAAAACTCGTATTCACATTTAAAATGCCAGAACTAAGCGGCAACGATTTAGCCGATACCATCACAGTGGAGCTAAAAGAACAGGAACAAGGCTGTGAAATGACCTTCACACAAGAAATTACGGTGATTCATGAAGAAAATTGGACTGATGCTGATATCGTAAAAGCCCATGATGACTGGCGTAGTGGCACAGAACAAGGCTGGTATTACATGTTCTTGGGGCTAAAGGAACTAGTGGAAACAGGGAAAATTAGTTATACAGGTCAATAAGACGGTTATGGCGCATTTCCAATGAGATGGATTTGCGCTTTCTGAATTTTTTTGGAGAAAAAATCATAAAAGATGGGTAGTGTCAAAACTTCTATGAAAAATTGAAAAACACAAGGTATTGGGCGATAAGTACTCTCCGAACGAGGGGACAATCGCTCTTGACAAACATTCCGAAAAGGTTGCGCCCATATTTTTGAGGGCGAAGGGGAAAAAGTAGGCACACCAAATAACCCTCGCCAAATACCAATTTTAACCTTTTCTCCATTCGGTTTGTCAAGAGTTCGCTACGCCGATTGTCATTCGTATGTAGTTATTTGAGGGCTCTGCTAAAAAAAGTAGGCTGCGGTTATTTCGTTAACTCCAATTGGGCCAGTTCAATCAGTTTTGTCCAACGTGCTGGCATATGTGGCATCTGGTCCAACTCTGGAATCATGACCGGCACACGCTTTTCCAGCTTTGCATGCGGTCGAAGGAAATTAAAATAGGCCACAAACATCGTCACAAACGATACCGAGCCAGCTTCGGAACCAAAGCCTGTTGTCGCACGGTAATGCCCTTTAAATGTCCGGTTTAGACGTTCGATAATTTGTTTCAACCAACGATATTCGGCTGACACTGGATCTTCGTTCGTTAAGCCTATCACTTGTGTCACATCAAACCAAATGTCATGTTGTGCGAAAAAGTGTTGTGCTAATAAGTAAATGGGGTTGCCATCCACGATTAAATTCAGGTTTTCGGGAATCTCCTTGAACTTTTGTAAAACATCATCGATTGCTTTAATGGCAGACAATGTATCGCGATTAGGCGAAACACGGTAAGAGAGAATAACTTTTTTCGCCGCATCAAAGAAAAAGAATAAGTAATGCCATTTCCCATTAACCCGAATATACGTTTCGTCGCCACAAAATTGATCGGACAGTTCATAAGGATAACCATCAACGAAGGGCTTCATCAAGATGGAGACACTGTTCACGTAATTTAATATCGTTTGATGTGAAATGGAAACATTATGTATGTCTTGCATAATCGCTGCTGTTTTCCGTGCTGAAATACCGTAATTCACATGGTATGTCAAAATCAATCCAAGTGTATGGGATGACGTATGAATCCGTGATAAATCTACACGTGGTTTTACTGGTGATGCTGGAGATAAAGGTTGATAATCAAACAAAAATTCACGATAAATATAACGCACTTTAAACGCCTGTGGATCTTGTTTAAATCGGGTCTTTTCTTCCTTACTCATTCGACCTATATTGGATAAATAATAGGAACACTGATTACTTTTACACTTCCAAATGTGAAAATCTTTTCGCTCTTTAATTTTCTCTAAGGTCTTCATACAGTGGGGGCAACGAAGAATAGCCTCTTTCTGATAGCGACTTTTTTGATTAAATAAGCAATCACATACCTTACATTGATATTGTCCTTTTGCACCATTATTCGCATACAAATACGAGGAAGGTGCACCACACTTAGGACAACAGAGGTTTTCAGGTACTTTTGATTTGGACTTGGCGTGTCGTCTTACAGGCTTTAATTCTTTGCCATGTTCATGGAAGTAGGCGATTAGTAAATCCTGAAAGGATGCTTTTTCAGGTTGATACAGAATGGGTAACTTATCAACTTGTAACTTGCGGTATTCTTTATTAATTGGCTGTTCAGGACGCACACTTCCAACAGCCTTACCAAATATTATCACCATTAATATTTTAATTATTTTTTCTTGGTACTTGATAAATTCAATTAAATACGCTAATAATTGAGGGTACAAACTTGTCACTTCCTTTTTGGGTAGTTGTGTGGTGTGGTAACCTCAACTAACATCAAAATTCAGGGGGTGGCAAGTTTTTTTGCATAAAAGACTGTAAAACCAACGATTATTAGCGATTTATATATATAAGTTTTGACAATACGAAAAGATGGGGAGGGGGAGTTAGATGGAGTTTAACTTAAAAGAAGCAATTGAAGTGTTAGAACGAACACCGCAAACGTTGGAGCATTTTTTATCGGGGTTATCTGATGGTTGGCTATACTGTAATGAGGGCGAAGGAACGTGGAATGCCATTGAAGTGGTGGACCATCTCATTGAAGGGGAGAAAAACAACTGGATCCCAAGGTTAGAGTTTATTCTTCAAAACGGTAGCAATCAACCATTTCCTGAATTTGATCGGTTTTCCCATTTAAAGAATCAATCTCAAAGGACCATTGACCAATCTTTGCAGGAGTTTAAAGCAATTAGAATGGAAAATATTAGTAAACTGAACACGTTGATTGAGCCTGCCTATTTCGAGTTGGAGGGGTACCATCCTGCATTTGGTACAGTGAAAATAAGAGAGTTGCTGTCTACTTGGGTTGTGCATGATTTAACACATATTTCGCAAATTGTACGGATAATGGCTGAGCGATACAGAACAGACGTGGGGCCATGGAGAGAATATTTGGGGATATTGAAAAAGAGAGATTTGAACAATAAATAGCTCTATTTGGATATGAAATACCGAATATTTGAAGTTTTTTTCAGACGCATTTCTTTAATTAGAATGCGCTTTTTTTGTGCTATTATGGAAAAATAAGGAGTGATAGCATTGAATATTTTTGAATACCAAAAATGGATTACCAATTTTTATAAAGAGCGCGGTTGGTATGAGTTAAATTCGTTTATCCGTGTAAATTTTTTAACGGAAGAAGTGGGGGAAGTCTCAAAAGCAGTCCGAACACTCGAAATTGGCATCGATCGTCCCAACCACACAGAACTATCAAAAGAAAAACAGATTGAGAACTTAAAAGAAGAACTTGGGGATGTGTTGGATAATTTATTTATATTAGCGGATAAGTACGATATTGATTTGACTGAGATTATGGAGAGTCATAAAGAGAAACTTACTAATCGGTATAAATGATACATATTTTAATGTCCTTGTTAAATAAAACGAAGATGGAGGATTCATTGAGCTGATGAAGACCATTTCAACAGAATTTTCCGAAGATTTTACCTTCATCAGGCTTATGAAGACCATTTCGACTGAATTTTAGGTGAGATTTGACCTTCATCAGGCTTATGAAGACCATTTCGACTGGATTTTTGGTGGGATTTGACCTTCATCAGGCTTATGAAGACCATTACAACTGGATTTTCGGTAGGATTTGACCTTCATCAGGCTTATGAAGACCATTTCGACTGGATATTCGATGAAATTTGACCTTCATTGGGCTTATGAAGACCATTTCGACTGGATATTTGGTGAGATTTGACCTTCATCAGGCTTATGAAGACCATTTCGACTGGATTTTTGGTGGGATTTGACCTTCATCGGGGTTTATGAATACGATATTCACACGGATTTCATTAGATTTTTGTATTCATGGGGTTTATGAATACGAATTTCCCACAAATTTTATTAGATTTTTGTATTCATCGGGGTTATGAATACGATTTTCCCACGAAATTCATTAGATTTTTGTATTCATGGGGTTTATGAATACGAATTTCCCACAAATTTTATTAGATTTTTGTATTCATAGGGTTTATGAATACGAATTTCCCACGAATTCCATTAGATTTTTGTATTCATGGGGTTTATGAATACGATATTCACACGGATTTTATTAGATTTTTGTATTCATTGGACTGACGAATCCAATTCCTACCAGTTTCATCTTTCTCTTGCAAACATTGGGAGAATATTTTTCCAAAGATTTATCTTTCACTACCTTCTAGAAAAACTAACACAACATGATAGAAATAAACTTTAAAAACTCTATCAAATTTCAAAATTTTCAATTTATATTTTCTTCCATTTATGGTAAATTAAATACTAGCTAGTAAGTACATCTCATGCAAAGGCACCCATGGATAAAGCAAAACACTTTAAATTGGGGGAGAAAAAATGAGTCAGGCAAGTTTGTACAAAAAATCTTATTTCGATCTTTTAGGGGAATTTGGTGAATTGGCGCCGGATGCGTTTAAAGCATTTGTGACTTTTGACAAGAAGGCGTTAGCTGCAGGGGAATTAACAGTTAAACTAAAGGAGTTAATTGCCGTCGCTGTGGCACATACAACAGGCTGTCCATATTGCATTGATGTTCATACGAAAGCGGTTAAAAAAGCAGAAGCCACAAAGGAAGAAGTCGCAGAGGCTATTATGGTTGCAACAGCTTTAAAAGCGGGTTCAGCTTTAGCACATGGGGTCAATGCACTAAACACGTTTGATGAAAGCGCTGACGATGAATTGTATAAAGCGGAATATTTTAAGAGACTAGGTGAATTTTCTAAGCTCAACGGGGATTGCTTTGAAGCGTTTATCAACTTTGACCAGCAAGCGCTAAAAGCAGGATTGTTAAGCGTGAAGGAGAAAGAGTTGATTGCGGTGGCAGTGGCGCATACAACAGGTTGCCCGTACTGCATCGACCTACACACGAAGAACGCCAAAAAAGCGGACGCGTCAAAGGAAGAAATTGCAGAAGCTATTCTAGTAGCAACGGCGTTAAAAGCAGGCTCAGCCCTGGCGCATGGGGTTAATGCTTTATTGGCATATGATGAATAATTAAATAACCTTATAGTCTAGCACCTTCTTTTATTAGAAGGTGCTATTTTTTTGCATCTACAAATATTGCCATATGGTAAAATATATAATTATATTTCAATAACTTTATGAGGAAGGAAAATTAAATGATTGATATAAAACAAATGACGATTCATGAGTTACGTAATCTATTTAATAATGAAGAAAGCGAAGAGTCAGAAAAGTTATTGATGGGTCTAGTTAATGCTGCAAAAGCGGCTGAGAATAAATCTGCATTTTATGGGTTTTTAATGGTGCTAATCGGTAAACAAAACCCGGGACAGAAATTTTGTGACAATGGTTTAACGGTAGGATTAACTAACACAAGTGCTCACTCTTTAAAAAATAACTTTATCCAAAATGGAAATAAGCTCTGGAATTATAAAGGTGAGGATGGCTACTATAATATTTTATTTGGTGACAGAATTGATGCAAAAGATGATCGCAAAATGTCTTCTAGAATGAAGGCTTTTATCGAGAACGGCATTCCACTTGATAACACGGTTGAGGAAGTTATTCGAGAGTTAATCGAAAAAATTGAAAATAGTATTCACTCTACTAGAGAAGAACGACAAAGCTTAATCCAAAAAATAAATACATGCTACGAGGAACTAGATCTTTCAAGTGTTTCATTCGAAGCAGAAGAAAGTGGGCAATCTACTGTGAATAAAACAAATGTGTTACAAGTAAAGCTAGAAAAACTCATTAACAACGGTGTTCAGCAAATAGTATTAACTGGTGCGCCAGGGACAGGAAAAACGTATTTTGCTAAAAAATTTGCTAAAAACTTACCCGATGTTGGCGAAATTAATGGGGAAAAGTTTGCTTTTGTTCAATTTCATTCCTCCTATGATTATACGGACTTCGTTGAAGGGTTACGTCCAGTACAAATAGAAGATGGGCAGACACAGTTTGTAAAATTAGACGGAAGTTTCAAAGACTTTTGCCGAGCGGTTGTCAAAGAAAATGAACCAAATAAAAAATACTTTTTTATAATCGATGAGATCAATCGTGCTGATTTATCAAGAGTTTTTGGGGAACTTATGTATGGACTTGAGGAACAATATCGAGAAACGATTTTTCAAACGCAATATAGTAATTTACCAACTTATGAAATGAAGAATAAAAGAGCTGTTCCAATGGTGTCGGATGTCTTTGAAAATGGATTTTTCATACCGAAAAATGTGTATATTATTGCGACTATGAATGATATTGACAGATCTGTAGAGGCCTTTGATTTTGCGTTACGAAGAAGATTTCAGTGGATTGAAGTAAAAGCTAATGATGTTATGAAAGATGCGTTAGAAGGGATGCAACAAAACAACGAGATTCATCAAGACATCAATTTACACGAATTAATAGAAAGTGTGAAAGCATTAAATTCGTTGATTAGCGGCGAAGAAGGAAGAAAAATGGGGTTAACGGAAGCGCATCATATTGGGCCAGCCTATTTAAAAAGTAAAGCTTCTGACATTATTGATGCGAAAGGTGAAATTTGGGAGTACCGTATTGAACCAATTTTAAAGGAATATTGTAGAGGTTATCATAATACGCAGCAATTTTTAGCAGCCTGTGAATCTGCTTTTCTAGGATTGAGTAAGGATGAATAACAGACAGCTAGAGTTTTATTTTAAGGACTATACTTCCTACGATGAGTTAATTGAAAGACAAGATTCAATTATCGATAGACAAAGCCCAGAGTTCCGTGCATTTGAAATAGCTGTGAAGGAAAGGATCAAACCTTCAAAATTAATGGCGAATATTACTGAAACAGGTTTTAAGGATCAGGATAAATTAACGCTTATTGAATTCGACACGTTCTCTTCAAAAAGTCTTTTTGAAACAAAAGGGTTGGTTGGGGTTTTGAAAGTGAAGGATGTAAAAGTGGATATGGAGGACGGGGAATCCCAAGTCTTTGATGTAAAAATAACAATTACCTCTCGCTTTGATCAAATAAAGCCATATTTTCTTTCTTACATGTTATCCTATGAAAATCCAAATTTTAGTGAGGATTTTTTCACCGAATCGAGTGATGAGGATTTGTTAGCCGTACTACTTTTATATCTTTTTAAAAAGCAGTTAAAAGAAGCTTTTCGACAAGGATTGTTTAGAACCTATCAACGAAAGGAATACAATGATGGTCGGATAAAAGGGGCGATTAATGTTCCAAGACATATTCAAGAAAATTTGATTTTCAATGGGAAAGTAGCCTACACTTCTAAAGAAAATACAGTGGATAATACAATCAATCACCTTATCCTTCATACCTATGACTACTTGAAAAGCAGTTTTCCCGAAGTGACTGTAAAGTATATTGATCAGGATAATGAAATGAGAACCATCATAAACTCATTGAAGGAAGCTGCACCACAATATTTTACGAGCAATCGACATAAAGTGCTTTTAAATAGCATGACACCACTTTCTCATCCTTATTTCACTAAATATGAAGTCTTGAGAAAAACGTGTATTAAAATATTTAGAAACTTAGGGATTTCTGTTTTTGATGGGAAAGATGAATCAGTAAACGGTTTATTATACTATATCCCTGACCTATGGGAGAGCTTCTTACTACATAATTATAAGAATTATTTCTTAGGTGAAGAGTTTTTCGTTGATGCAGCAAATAACCTTTATATCTTTAAAGGTAATGATGGGAAAGATTATAGAAAACTGATTCGTCCGGATTTTGTATTCTATCGAAATGTTGATACTCCTTTCTTTATCCTTGATGCGAAATTTAAACCGAAGTGGTATGACGTTACAGCGAGGGGAAAATCCCTGAACCCAGTGTATGATGATTATTTACAAGTCATCAATTATATGGTTTCTTATGATACCAAAGCTGCAGGAGTCATCTTCCCAACGAATCATGGTGAAATTTTGAATAATGAATTCCAAATAAGTCCTTTTAATGAGAAAACAAAATTCTATTCCTTTGAAGTCGTTGTGCCAGTAGGAGATTGCACATATAAGGTATGGACAGATACGTTTAAACAAAATATTGAAAAATCCATGTCTAAAATCTTAAAAGTAATTAAAAGCAAACTATAGTCCAGAGCCTAATTTCTCAATGAGAAGTTGGGCTTTTAATATTGTGGTAAACTTATAAAGGAGTTAAGGAAAGGAAGTAAAAAATGAAATCTAGTATATTTAAATTTCTTGGGGATTATTCCAGTACGCTAAAAGAGTTGGTATTACGTTTTGAGGACCTTTTATGGGACCAACCACAAGCTGCCATGATGAATGCTCGCTTGTTTGGCGAAACATTAGTAAACATGATTTTTGAGCAAGAAAATATGAATGAAGTGTATCCGCTGAAACAGTGGGAAAAGACGAATCGCTTGTATAATCATGATATTATTCCAGATGATATTTATAAAAAATTCGAATACATAAGAAAAAACGGCAATACGGCAGTGCATCAACCGACAGAGATGGATATCGAAGTGGCAAAACAAGCCCATCAGTTTATTTTTGATTTGGGTGTTTGGTATGTGGAAGTATATGGGAGTTATAAATTCAATGCGCCAGATTATGAATTGCCCGCTAAACAAATTCAAGAGCCTCATTTTATACAGGAATGGATGAAAGAACATCAAAAGAAAATTGCAGAGATAGAAAAACAACTAGAAGAACTAAAACAAGAAAAACAACAAAATACAGTAAAAGAAGTGAAGAAAATAAACACTCAAAAAGTCCCTAAGCATGAACGTATTGTCCCGTTAGATCAATATAAAGAAACCTTTAAAAAAGCAAATTTCGATTTGAAGAAAACAACGAAAAAGACTGCAGAATTCAAACATATGGAGTTTGGGGAAAAAGACGATGAAGCATATGTCTACTTGTTAGATAACGTAACGCCTACAATTGTTGTTCATCCTACGTTGATTGCAAAGGCACCACAGCTAGAGGAAATGGCTTCAGAACCTCTGAAACACACAGGATTAACTAAGTTTCCGAGAAAGATAGAAGATAACACAAAAAAATCGAATTATGGACATCCATTCACATTCCAAACGAATGGCGAGCTAGAAGCAATATTAATTCGAATTGGTGAAGTACTCAATTCTAGATATCATTAATTGTGCAGCGTTTCTACTATATGTAGAGACGCTTTTTTGACGAAGATGTAGGAATATTTTACATATAATTAATAAGCTGTACTCGTGACAAAAATGGTTACAAAACTTTTATCAGAGAAAAAGGAAGAATTGTTTTCAAATGGAAAAATATATCTTTCCTATTATTTTTGTGCAATAATTTTAGTGAAAGGTGGGAAGAGAATGAAGAAAAATCTCCTATTAATAATTACATATATAATTACAGTCATTTTATTGACGCTGACAATGTTTGATCCAGAGGAAAATATCATGCCGGATGTCTTTATGGCAGTTTTAACGGCTCTTATATATATTGTCTTTACCATTGGATGGATAAAGCTCGTGCAGCAAATAAAGTATAAAACACTTCATAAATGGATACTTGTTGCGATCACTTGGTTTGCATTATTAACAATTGGAGAGATTCTATTTGTCCAATCAACGAAGATTATTATTATTGAGCTAGGGATGCTAGTTTGTATACTCACATACATCTATATTTATCGCACAAATAAGATGGTAGTGGATGCGTTAACAGCGGCTCTATTATTCGTAATAGCATACATTGCGATGCGTTTTGAACATACGATATTCCCAGGAGGAGTCATTGGTGGCATCGTCATTTCAATGCCATTTTTAATCCTTGGGGCAAAGAAATCCCTACGTGTTACACAAATGGTAGCACGACTTGTGTTCTTCTTAATGGCATTAACTATTTTATTTTTTGTCCCTGCAACGCCGATCATCGCTGAAGGTGGCTATATGTTGTATGGACTCATCTCACTTATCATCGTGGCATTTCTAATTAGACGCAAAATCGAACTGCTATTGCCAAACGAGGCGATGCCGGTATTGTTGGTCGTTACGGTTGTTATGTATGTTGTGAAGCTATTTTGATAAGATAAATATCAAAAAATCTAATTCTAAACATGGAATTTCGTATACTTAGATAATTAAAAAGTGCCTGTTTCAACCGAAATTTAAAATAAAATATACATATAATAACAAAAGGGTGAAAATGATGGAACTATTAATAAATAATTTAGAGCAAGAGTTATTTAATCGCATACAAATGTGTAAAGAAAAAATCATTATTATTAGTCCATTTATAAGTTTAAATGTTGCAGAGCATTTAGTAGAAATAGTGAAAGCAAAAAATGTAACTTGCAAAATAGTTACTAGATTTGAAAGAAAATCATTTATAGAAAATGCCAGCAGTATAGAAGCATTAAAAATATTTATTGAAAATGATATACAAATTTTTGCTTTGAAAGATTTACATTCTAAGGTTTATCTTATAGATGATACTAGTTGTTTTGCGGGATCTGTTAATTTTACGAATAAAGGCTTGAACATTAATCACGAGATACTAATGTACTTTAATAAAGAGAATGAAATAAAAATATTTGATGAGTATGTTAATGAATTAATTGAGCAAGTTAAAAATTGGCAAATAACAATGGAATTAATAGAAAAAGAGCAAGAATTTATTGATGGTTATAAAGAAAAGGAAAAGATTACTTATTCATGGGGGGCAGATATAAAAACAGAAGAAATATTTGATGAAAATGCAAAGGTTTTATCAGTTCCAGCTGGAGATACTATACATTTAATTGATAAATATTTTGTTCATGCCCATCCTATATCAAGTGGATATAATTATTCATCTACAGAATATATAGCATTCCGAAAGAAAAATGGGGGTGTTATGGAAAAAATTTTTAGAATTTCTGAAACATTTGTGGTAGAGATGAATAAATGGGAAAGTGTTATTGAAAAAATAGATGTATCTGATATTATTAAAAATCGTATTACAAACTACATTATTGATCGTTATAGGGATTTTGAGTTTGATAAGGCTCCTAAATATAAGTTTTACATTTTAAGTTTGATTTGTAATCTACCAAATGAACCGCACCCACCAGTTAATAATCCAGGTGGCTGGATATATACAATAAAAGATTTAAAAGAGAGCACAGGTATTGTTTATACTATTAAACAAAAGAAGAAAAACAATTAAGTAGTTTGTATGACTGAATTTTAATATATAAATGTTTTAGATATCTTTAACAATAAAAGCGTGGTTAAACCAACCACGCTTTTTTCCATTAGTTTTGTTTTGCATGAGCTTTTTTCTTCTTCCAAGGCTTTAAATACGAAATGATAAATATAAAGATGGTAACGATTATTTGGAAATAGACCGCATTATCTCGTAACACGTGATTTCGAGCAAAGATTGGGTTGATTAAAGCCATTTCTTTTTGAGTTTCCAACAATTCCATATTCGCTAGCATGAGCTTGTCTACCACAAAAATTCCAACGATTGTTTGAATGATATATAGCACAAATTTTACGCCAACCCATCGATGCTTGAAAAAGCCCCAGTTTGTAAAAAATCCGTAAATGAGACCCACTATTAAAGTTCCAATCGCACCCCAGCGCACAATGTTATCACTAATCACAACAATGCTTTTATATCCAAGGTAGGACTCATCATAATTTGAGAAATCAATATGAAAAGTTAAAGCTACCGAACTTAAAATGCCTCCGAAAAATAATACCACAAGAAACACGTGGATAATCTTCAGCCACTTCATGCCTTTTGGACCGATTTTTTTCATTACGCAAACCCCCAAGTTGTTCTACTAATTATTGCCACAATTAGCATTATTAATAAGTGCAATTCCGATAACTGCTAAATGCACTATTCATTTTAATAGAAAGGGGATAAGCATTTAATGAGCCACAGCCTTATATTTCTCTACATCTGAGGTCTTATTTTATAGCTTGTTCCATGGTATATCAGCATTCAATAAATCCACACTAATTAATCGTTTGATACCATCTTCCTCTCATTCTTAAAGTTGATGGATGATGCCCTTTTAAAAGTAGTGGGGGATTTGTAGAAAGTGTATTTTGAAGCCAAGTATGTAAAATAGGTTGTAATTGGCTAGTACAGCAATTGATTAAAATATCGTTTGAACTAAAAATGTTTAATATCGAATGAAATTCATTTTTTATACTTTGAATCCCAAAAACATTTCCAAACGTTATTCCTTAACGTAACATATGGGCTTTTTAAAGCTTTTTGATGAACATGGAATAATGAAGTTTGATAAGGAATGGGATTTAAAATGACGATATCAATCATTTCCCCGTCATTAAAATGAGTAGGGTATAGTGTATACAGCCTAATTAGTACCAGATTAATCTCATTATGTATTACTCCGCCAGTTGCAGCTAGGTTCTGTGCTGGGGCAATTGGAATCATTGAATTTGCATTATTTTGGTATTCATCTTCATGGGGTGATTCTAAAATGAAACCAATTAATTTGTTGTTATTATTCTTTTGTTTGAAGATCATATCAGGATAGTTAGAATTACTAATAAGGTTATTATTTAAACTGTTTTGTATTCTTTGAAATTGATTATTCCCAAGATATTCGAACGTATAGCGAATGACATTTGGTACAGGTTTCCAAAAGGATTTATCAATTACTATATTATTATTTGTTTGTATAACAAAAGGAGAGTTGGAATTAATAATATCAGTTAAAACTCTAGGATTTGGTGATTGAATTTTAGAGTTAACTATGCGAATAGAACCATGAAGAGGTATATCTAAGTATAAATTCATTTGAACAAGCTCCTTATCAAATGTGATTGAAGTATCTTAATAATAAATGAATCTTTCGAAGTTTAAAACGCAAAAACAGAGGATAGCTCTAATGCTCATCCTCTGTTAATTTTATTTCCATATCTATTGAAATCAAACCTCAAACTTCCTAACTCCTTTTTCCAGTTCCTTCGCAATATCATCTAATTGCTGAGAGGTAGAGGAGACAGATTCCATTGCCTGAAGTTGATCTTTCGCAAAGGCGAATAATTCAGTCGTTTTTTCATTGGATTGCATGGTAGTTTGCTGCATTTCCGACACTTTTTCTGTAATTACCGTTGAAGCGGAGGAGAGTTGATCCACAGCTTGTGCAATGTTTTTTGTTTGATCGGATACATTATTAGCACTTTGTAATATTTCCTCGAAAGCCTGGCTTACTAATTGAACGATGGCCATCCCTTGTTCTACTTCCTTCGTACCCATTTCCATCGCATGCACAGCAGAAGATGTTTCACCTAGAACTTCATGAATGAGTATGCGAATTTGATTGGCACTTTCGTTTGACTGCTCTGCTAGCTTGCGTACTTCTTCTGCAACAACAGCAAAGCCTTTTCCATGTTCGCCTGCACGAGCCGCTTCAATGGATGCATTGAGGGCAAGTAAATTTGTCTGTTGACTAATATTCTCCATTGTTGCGGTAATTTCATTGATATGATTTGACCGTTCACCAAGAAGGGTAATCATTTTCGCAGCTTGATGGAATGTTGTTTGAATCGCCTCAATTTGACCCGTCATTTGTTGAAGGAGCTCATTTCCTTTCATCGAAGTTTTCGTATTTTCATGGGAGGCATCTGATACTAAGTATGTTGCTTGTGTAATCGAATCGATGTGTTCCACAATATCTTCAACCGCCTGTATGCTATCATTCGTTGCTTGAAGCTGTTGTTGCATATTATTTGAAAATGCTTGAATATTATCCGTAACCGCATGGGTGATTTGACTTGTTTCACTAGCACGGGATAGCAGATGCTTTGAATTGGTAGATAGCTGACCGATTGTTTGAAGATTGGATTCAATGATTGTTCGAAATGACGTGATGATATTGTTAAATGATTGAGCAACCATTGCAAACTCGTCCTTTGAATCTAAATACGCCTCGGCTTTTAGTTCTCCATCTTCTACACGTTTGGCTAAAACTTGAATTTGGTTTACAGCGTGACGAATCGAAATGTAAAAACCAATGACAAAATAAAACGCGATTGAACCCAATACCGCCAGTGCTGCAAGGCTTAAATATTTCGTTTGTTTATAGTTGTCTACTCGTATGTTAATTAAAAAATCGAGTAATTTTGCATGTTCAAGATGATAGTCATCAAATTTATCAAATTGTGAAATCATCGTTGATTCGAATTGCTTCATCATGTTTTCATCAATCACACTATCCTGTAGCGATAAACGTTGCTCAATTGTATTTAAAAGTAAATTTGACTCATTCGAAATATTGTCTAACATATTCTTCATTTCGTTAAAAATCGAAACGTCTGCGGTATGACGAGTGGAAGTTTCAAAATTAGACTGCAATTGATTAATTGTTGAATGAAGGACTGAATATAAGCTGATTACCTCAACTTTTTGTTCCATCGTTAATACTTCATCCGTGTATTGCTCGATCGTTAAATATAAATTATTTAGACTTTGTACATAGTTCGGGATTAAAAATAAAAAAGAGTTCATTAAATAATACGTATCTAAATCAGGATCTAAAATTAAATTGGAGTTGTTCGCTACTTCATTTTGATAAATAGAAATAATGGATGATACCCAATTTTCATAGTTTGTTAAGCTTTTGGATTGCTTTAAAGTTGACCAATTTGCTTCAATTTGCTGTATTTTCTCAGAAACACTGCTCTCTGGGGTATTTAAAAGAGGGCCAAGCTTTTCATCGACTTGGTGGATGGCCACAAAGTGTTCCTCGATTTGTTTTTCTAATGCCGAATCACCTGTTTCTAGTACCGGTCGATAGGCAAGGGCATCTTGCAACAATAATTGCATGGGCTCTAAATAATCCACACCATAAGCTTCAAAGGAATTGAATTCAATTTGTGCATTGAGCTGACGAATGAGTGCGAAAACTAAAACAAAACAAGCAACAGCGGTAATGGACATAATCGTTAAAAATTTCAGCGAGAAACGAAATTTGTTAAGAACAAAAACGGCAGGTTGAAAAATTTTCACAGGAAAACACCTCTCTAATGTAAGAAAAAATAACATAAAATAATATTTTTATAGATTTTATACCATATTTTGGTGAATTTATCTAATTTTATGTTATAAAAGTTTACACGTTTTATTTATATTTTAAAAAAGTATGAAAATTATGTGAAATGATTGAAACTTTCGAGGTGTGGGGAAGGGGTAATCAAAATAAAAAGACGAGGATTCGAATGAATACTGAACGACAATCGAAACTTAGTAGAAAACATTGTGTGTAAGTGGAGATGTAGTGAATACTAACCATATTTAATTGCAAAAAAAAATTTTTACAAGTAAAGGATTTTGCAAAAGTCAATAGAAAATTTAAAAATATCGAAGGAAATGTCTGAACTCTAGGGATAATTACTCTCAAGGGAAATATAATGTATAAAACAAGTAATATTCCGCATACTGTAAAATTTTTGAAAATAAAAAATGTGGATTGGATTATAGGGTTTTATTAAGCGGACGAGTTGCAAGAAAATGGTTTATTTCTATAGATTGGTTTGACTATGAATTGAACGGTGGGGGGATGAAAGATGAGCGACACAGATAAAAGAAGTTACCATACTTTAGCTAACGACGAGTGGGACTTATTCTTAGAAGCATACCGTTCGTATGAAATTCAACAATGTCACCAAGAAATATATTTAAGTGGTTTCAAAAGAAATGGAGATCGAATTAGAAGAGCGGCAGAACGTCGTATCGATATGTTGGAAAATGCAGACTATCAAAAACTGTTTGCAGATTTTGGAGCAAACTTTTCAGAAAGTATTGAAATTGAGTTAGAAACAACAGGGGATTATAACTTTTTCAGATTGTTTGATCTGATGTTTACGAAAAAATCATAAGTACAATTTATGGTGAGGAAAACTGCTCACCTTTTTGTATTGTCTGTATTAAAATAATACATAAAAGAATTGTTTTTATTTTTCCTTGGGAGTTAACTTGAGGATTATAAACATTTACTTGATGTTGTTACCTTAGTAGTCATGATATATAGGTCTATATAGAAGCTATTTGAGTAAAAAAATAAAAAAACATAGACAAACTATAAAAGTAAAGCTAGAGTTTTGAGTTTCTGTACGCGGGTTCGACTCCCGCCGTCTCCATAAATAAAATTCACTGGATTTCAAACAGTGTCAAAACCCTTGAATATCAAGGGTTTTTTATTATGCACTGTTCATTCAATAGCATTTGATTTCAATGAATGGCATTTAGAATGGCATTTAAAATGCCAATGTAAATTTGATCAGAAATCCGTGTAATCATCTAACTTTTCTGCAGCTTCACCTTTAGCTTCGTTAGTGACATGAGCATATATGTTCATTGTAGTTTTGATATCAGAATGACCTAAACGTTCTTGAACCTCTTTGATAGGTCTGCCAATCTCGAACAGTAAACTACAATGGGTATGCCGTAGACCATGTGTTGTAATTTTTTTTAATCCGTATTTATTTTGAACATGGACTATCCATTTTCTTGTTTTTGTTGGTTGTAAAAATGTATTATTTTCATTACTAAAAACTAATTGGTTTGGTTTTAAAGTATTGTATCCTAATTTTAGATATTCTTGTTTTTGCCGTTTCTTCCATTCGTGTAGTATATCCATTGTTTTTTTACCCATCTTAATTGTACGTGGTTTTTCTGTTTTTGTTGGACCTAAATATAAACGGTTTTCTTTCCCACGTTTCAGAGCCTTGTTGATACGGATTTCGTTTGTTTTGAAGTTAATATCATTCCATGTTAATCCTAGAGCTTCACCTTTTCGCATTCCAGAATAAGCAAGAAGTTGGAATAAAGTGAAAGCCTTATAATTTGATTCTTGTTCTAGGCATTTTAAAAAATGTAAAAGCTCCTCTTTTGTATAGAAGTTTTCTTCTTCCACTATTTCCTCTAGATCTTCAAGTTTTATTGCTTCTTTTTTCTTCTTAGAAACTTTAACTTCCTTCATAACATTCCTGGAAATGATTTTTTCCTTAATAGCATAATCGAATACAAGTGAACAATAAGATTGGACTGTTTTGAATTTTTGTAACTTTTCTTTCCATTCCTTTACGTGCTTTTCACAAATTTTTGCATCAATTCTTTCAATACGATATTCGCCAAATTTCGGTAGAATATGATTTCTAAAAATCCCAGATGTTTTGACAAATGTACTTTCGGCAACTGTTGTTTCGTATTCTTTAATCCATTCATTGTAGACATCTTGAAACGTTTCTAACGATTTCTTCTGATAGGTTCCGTTTGCAAATGCAATTTTTAATTGCATTGCTTTTTGTTGTGCTTCTTTTTGAGTGTTACATTGACTAATTGTCGTTTTTACACGTTCGCCTGTTAGTGGGTCAGTACCAAGATAAACTTGAATACGATAAAATGTTTGACCATTTTTTTTATATTTTGTTGGCTTAGCCATGAGATCCCTTCCTTTAATCCGCTTGTGGGGGCAAGACTAGTTAGGAAAAAATAATTAAGCCGTTCAAATATATACTATTCATTTTATCATCAAATTTGATTAATAGATTCATAATATTTTTTTTACGAAATTGTAAGTTTATGTATAACAATCTTAATCGATTGAATAGTATGATACGAAAACTATTTTAGGAGGTAACCTATGTTAGGTAATAGAGTGAAAGAAATTCGTAATCGTAGAGGAATGTCAATTTCCGAGTTAGCTAGACGTACTAACCTTAGCAGAATGACCATAATAAATGTTGAGGAAGGGAAACTTATTCCTAATATGAAAACAGCATATCTGATCTCAAAAGAATTGGAGAGAAATTGGGAGGAAATTTTTTATCCTACAAATATAGACACTGTAATTGAATCAAATAAAATTTTTGATAATAGGAAGTGGAAAAGTGAAGATTGAGTTTACAATGCCACAAGGACTTGAAGAGCAATTAAAGTCTATTGTTATCGAAGCTACAGAGCAAGCGATACAAGAGTATTACGAAAGGCTTGTAGCTAAAGAATGGATGTCAATTACTGAAGCCACTAAATATCTCGGTGTCAGTCATAATACGTTAAGAAAATATCTATCTTCGGAAATACCAGTTTGTGTCTTAGATGGAATAAAGCGTGTAAATAAACATGATATTGATGCTTTTTTGAGAAAAAATAGTTATTAATAATAACGCTTGTGGGGGCGTTGTTGGTAGAACTCTAAAATGTGAAAGCTAAGATAGGAATAAAATGAAAAATAAATTCCTATGCCGTGTAATTTATCTTTTCAAAGGAATAAAAAATATTTGCACTGGAACAATAATGGTAAATTACTGCAAAACAAAAAGGTATTTTGTGTACAAGCTAAATATATTCAATTTTAATCTACATTATTACAACTGATTTTATATAAAATAATTATCACTCAAAAGAGTGAAGGGTTGAATATAGATATTACTTGTTGGTCGTGAAGGAGTTGTTCTTGTGGAAAATTCCAATCGTATACTAGAGAAAATATTGTCCATGTCCGAAATAAAGAACTTGCTAGACCAATATGCAACTGTATCTGACGACATTCGTTTTGAAAAAAAAGAAAAACGAATTCCTTTTCTAATTGGTATTTTAGCGAAACAAATGGATGATCAAGAATTGAAACTGAAATTCTGTGAATTAATACTAGACTATCGTACCTCGCTAGTTTTAGAAATCTTACAAATAGCACATGAAAAGTTGAGAAAAAATCCAAGTGTTTTGAAGGATTTTGACGGAAACCCATTAACTAATACATTGCAATTGATTGAACAACTAGATGCGATTCTTCCGAAAAAATACATCATGCCAAATAATAAGTTGGCTAATGAAATGCCGAAAGGGAGTATCGACTACGGTGATCAAGTAGAGTTAAAAGTTAACGGCAGAAAACCAGTTTTTACACAAGTTTCGATTAACTATGACGATGATAATATCCAAATTTACGAAAAGGATAAAAGGTTTACTGCTTATGACAGAAGTGTCCATAATGCAATTTGTAGCTTATTTGAAGCTGGAAATACAAACTTCACGCCAGATCAAGTTTATCGTTGTATGAATGGTCTTGAAGATAAGCAATATGTATCACCACAATCTGTTGGGGCAATTACAAAGAGTCTGGATAAAGCTAGACGAATAATCGTCAAAATAGACTATACAGAGGAAGCTAAAGCCTACAAAAAAGACACGGAATATTGCCTAATAGAAGATCACATTTTACCAGCTAAAAAAATCAAGGTAAGAGCTGGTGGTAAAGAAGTTTCTGGGTACAAATTGCATGGCAAACCTATTCTTTACGAATATGCACAAGTAACAAAACAAGTTATAACTATCCCTAGTAATCTACTGAATACTAAAGATGTAATAAACACTACACCAGAAGTTATTGTAATTCGTGAATATCTGATAAGACGTATTGAAGTGATTAAACATGATAAACGGCAATCAAATAGAATACTGTTACAAAAAATATACAACGAAATCGGTCAATCTGAACCAAACAAGGACAAAATGAAAGCGATTAGAAACATCATCAACAAACTTTTAGGGAAATTTCAAAGGGTAAAATATATAAAGTGCTACAAATTTTATAAGGAAGGTCGTTCGTTTAAAGGTATCGAAATATTTTATTAAATAGGAAGATTAGGTGCAATAAATCTCCCTTTTAGGTGCAATAAACCTACACATTTGGTGCAATAAATCTCCCTTTTAGGTGCAATAAACCTCCCTTTTAACGTATCTAGAAAACACTTATAACCCAACAGCCACAAAGGATGGCATGTTTAATGGGAAATGCTATAAGTATTATAAGTAATGTAAATACTGTACTGAAAAAGGGGGCGTTGAAATTGCCCCCTTTTCTTTTTAATAGAATGAGAAAAAACTAAAAAAAGAGGTTGATCTCATGAGAGCAGAACAAATAAAACAAAATGTTAGCGTAGTAGAGGTGTTAGAACGTTATTTACCAGTACAACTCTCTATGAAAGGAACAAAGTCAAGAAATATTCCATGTCCTATACACAATGGAATAGATGATAATTTTGGGGTGGATATAGAGAGGAATATCGCTACTTGCTTTAGCCAATGTAGTAAAACCTGGAACGTAATTGATTTAACAATGGAGATTCACAACATTAATTTTAAAGAAGCAATTAGTTTGCTAGAGAAAGATTTCAATTTGCAGGTTACAAATATACCTTCCATAACTAATACTCGTCCTAGTAATCGTAGAAAAACAAAAAAAGTTGTTAGTACTGCAACACACACGACTAACCGAAAATACAGTCATTTTTATAACACTTTAACACATGACAATTACTTTCTTAACCGCAATTTATCTCTAGAAATCATAGAAAAATACAAGTTAGGGGCAGTAACGCATGCTACTGATTTAACCGTTTTTGACGAAAGAGAACAATACGGATTGCAATTTCATAGGTTCATCATTCCAATTACAGACCGCTTTTTTATTGCACGACTTGATGAAAAAAACGCTGACGGTCCTAAATACCGAAACTTCGGTAATCCAGAACTGCTGAATAAACATTATGTTGGAGATCTCTCTCAAATGTTTGTATTTGTTACAGAAGGGGCGATAGATGCTCTTACGATAGAAAGTTTAGGGTATCATGCAATCGCTTTAAATTCGGCTTCAAACAGCTCTCTATTGGTGAAGGAAATCCAGTTAAACGAAGAAAAGGCTAGGCAGCAGCAGTTTATTCTCTTAGCCGACAATGATGAAGCTGGAGCAAAGTTAGAAGAAAAGCTTCATAAATCATTTAAAGAGATGAATATGAGTATCTATGTTCACAAATGGTATAAGGACATACCGAATGTGAAGGATATTAATGAATTGGCTTCGAAAGATATAAATCAAGTCGTAGAACTTCTGGAGTGGGCATTCAACGAGTGTATAAATGGAAATAGTGCTTTCCATGTTTTAATGGATTTTTATAATGAGATGAATCCGATCATGCCTATTCAAATAAAAAAATTCCCAATTCTGAACGAAGTGATTGGTGGGTTAAGAAGTGGGCTTTATACAATAGGTGCAGCTTCAAGTATTGGGAAAACCACATTTGTCCAAGAAATTGCTGATGATGTAGCTGCACAAAGTGAACACGTATTATATTTCACACTTGAAATGTCAAAGAAGGAACTACTAGCAAAATCGTTAGTACGAACAATGGGCGAAGTTAAAAAGATAATGAAACAAAAAGGTGAGATTACCTACACACGTGATTTACTTAATGGTTTTATTAAAGATCATAACTTATTTGTAATTGCTATGGGAAAGTACGAAAAAACAGCTAAAAACCTTTTTTATCATGAAGGTGTATTCGATATTAGCGTTCTCATAATTCGTCAAGAAGTAGAGAAGCATATTCGTTTGCATAATAAAAAACCGCTTGTAATTGTAGACTATCTTCAAATTTTACAACCTATTAGTGACCGTATGAGTGAAAAACAAACAACAGACAAGAACGTAACGGAGTTGAAACGACTTGCAAGGGATTGTGACGTTCCAGTAATCGCCATATCGTCTTTCAACCGTGACAGTTATAACCGAGAATCTAGCTTTTCATCGTTCAAGGAATCTGGTGCAATCGAATATGGCAGCGATGTTGTTTTGACACTTGAACTACAGAAGATAAAAGAACTAGATAGGTCGGCAGATGGTAAAGTGAAAGAATTAGCTGCACTAGAATTAGCGAAGGGAAGTCTGGTTCGAGATATTAATCTAAAAGTGTTGAAGAATCGCTTTGGGAAAGCATTTGAGGAGATCGAATACAGTTATATGACGAGTTTGAACACATTCACTGAAAAAGTTGTTCGTGATTATACTGAAAAAGCGAATAGGAAACGTATTTAAGGTTGCTAGAAATAGCAATCCTTTTAATAGACTTTTTGATACCACTATTGCAACACTGAAACAACAAGTGAAACAATGATAGATTAATAAACAGTTGTATTGCCTTATTCCGAATCAGTTGAAAAGAACACGAATAGACCGATTTGATACCAGTGATGCCAAATGTCCAGCAAATGATCACCAAATAATAACATTGAAAAACTCTAACAAGTATATAACGTGATAATAGCAGGTGTTTTGACGTTTATGTTTGTTAAGAATTGTTAGTGTTTAAAAATTTAACACTCTAAATCGTTAAAGTGAGTTATTTCTTTTAATTTGTAAAATGTTTGAAAATGCCTTACAAAACCTCACAACAATGGAACAAGAATCCTTCTAACAAAACTATACGAATAATCCTTCAAATCCTATTGTGCAAAAAGTCTGTAAATCAATCCACAATCAGCAACTCAACCAATTCAACGAAAAACGAAAAAATTAGATAAAAGAATACCTTGGTACATGAAAGTTCTGTCCTGTCTCACATCCCCCACATACTACTAATAGTTCACCGAAATTCTATTAGTGACATTATTTTCCTTAATGGGTTATTGTTAATGGGGAGGGATTTATATATGTTGAATAAATTTATAACTAGTACTTTGTTAATTTGTGTAGTGATATTTCTAATATCTTTATACGCACTAATAGTTCAAACATTTGATGTAAAAAGTGAAAATCTAGCAACGATTATAAGTGGTATTTTGGGGATGTTGGGGGGGATAATTGGGGCATTTGGTGCTTATTTTGCAGCAAGATATCAAATAAAAAAACAGAAGGAGGAATTTGAAGAAAGAGAAAAAATTAATGCAAGACCTACTATTGCCTGCTTTGAATTCAAAGGTCCAACAAGACTAGCTAACGTTAATATGCATGAAAATGCTAGATTATTAGCAACAAAATTTTATGAAGATAACAAACATTTACCGTACTTTAGTTTTTATGAACTTAAAGTTTTAGGTAAAACTAGTAGTATTTTTGATTGTAAATTAAAGGTGACTATGGATAATGTGCATGGAGAAAACTCAATAATAGAAGCCTATTTGGGTATCATGGAGAACAATGTAGAAGTGTTTATCCCATTGCCTTTTATTTACCTGCAAAGAGAAAATGAATATTTATCTTATACACATATGGTGGAATTGGAATATGAAACTTCAAATGGCGAAAAAATTAGGTATGTTTACAATTCAACAGAAGGATATGAAAGATATTTTATAATTGAAAATAATCAGGAAATCTTATTAAAAGACATTGAACTATTCGGCTCCGAATGGTTATTGCCAGGAAGAATAAAATAGTTATTTAAACTAGTATATATGCACTGATTTCATAGCAATTTCAATGAGTTTATATGGAGAAGCTGGATATATAGTTGAAATAAAGGACAATTACTGAAGCTGATTCTTCAGATGAATGATAGTTAAAACTTTTATGAGGTGTTTTAATGAAACATGAGCTTTTGAGTAGAGGGATATATGCAATCTTAAACAAACAGCTTAATATGGTTTATGTAGGTGAAACAGAACGAAATTTTCTCATTCGATGGATTGAACATTTGAGGACTATACCAAAGTACAAGGATGATCCTAAACGAATACATCTTTATTTAAACAAGGCGACAAAATTTATAGTTTTAAAGAAAATGGATGCCGAGGGCTATTCCAGGAAGGATTTTTTTAAATTTGAACATGATGCCCAGGAATTTTACATAGAAAATGGTTGGGATGTGTTATCTTCAGTTAGCTACAATCCAAATCGAAGTTATAAACATCGTGAATTAACTTCTGAAAAACTTTTAGAACGTTATAGAAAAGCGGTTAAACATATGGCTTATGTCCTTTCAACTGTAAATACAAAGAATAAAAATGGTTCTTTTATTTTAAGCAATCTCTATAAAAAGGTGGAGAAACATTTCGAAGCAGACTTTCAAAGTAGGGAAGGTAAGAATACTTTACATAAATTACACCTTGAAGAACTTGAGTTCATCATGCTTGACCTTTATCCAAGGTATTATCATAAAAGATTAGATACCTTGAGAACTGAATATAAAAATATCGAACTTCCAAAAACGATTTTTGATTTTATAGAATGAGCCCAAATATTTATTTTGGTCGTTTATCAAATTGTTAACAGTATTTTACATTTGTAAATGTTAGTTTATTAGTAAAAGGAGGGGTTACAATTGCTTGGAAAATATACTTTGTATGCAATAATGAAAAATGGCACTCGGTACATATTAAAATTTGATGATTATTTTCTGAAAGTTTTAGAAGGCTTTGTTAGTGGAAGGATTGGCAATGATGTCATCAAATTGATAGACATCCTAACGATAAAAGAAATTGATTTTTTACACAAATTAACCAGCGGAGAGTGTGAATACTTCCTAATAAAGTCAAAGAACTCAAAGGTTATTAGAAAAATTGAAAACAATTTATACTTAAATGTGTAGTGTAAAAGCTACATTTTTTTTATTTTCAAAACAGGTACGAATAATAAGTTTTTTGATTAGAATAAGACATTTTGCTAGAAGAAATTAATCTAAAAGTAATTTTTTAATACTGCCAAATGGCGAGTATAGTTTCACTTACACACTGATAGTCCTTTCTGTCGAAGGTATATCAAAATTGTGTTAATGACATAATGCACCAAGATATTTAATATTAATAGTAAATATATGGGACAGAAGGTGTTTTTTGTGTCGAAAGTAAAAATAGTGAAATTTAATTTTTTTCAACCAATTATCAAAATAGGTGATACAGACAACATTCTAGATTTGACAGATGTTCTTGAGAGAATTCGAAGAAATTATCAAAATGGGCAGGGTGAGTTCAAAATTGTTTATGAGTATAATGGCGAACCAGCAAGATTAGCTGATTTGAGTGTTGATCCTGAAACAGGTCTTTACCATCTTATTTTTGAACGCTTAAATTACCAAGTACCTAGTCGAACAACTTTGCACGGAGAATCAACAGCAGTTGATTTAGAAGATGATGAGTATATTGGATTGGATGTAAGTGTACTTTATGATCCAGAAGATCATGTTTTAATGATTCAAAGAAATAGGGATTCTCTATCCCCAACAGGTATTGAGAGTGTTTTGAGAACAATCCTAGATAATCAAATTCACATGATGAATGGTGACTTTAGTTTAGCTGTAATTTCAGATGAGAATATAAAACATAGAGCACTAAGACAATCTGCATATAGAAAAATACATTTTAAAGTTACTGGTACAAAAGCGAGTGATATAATTAATCGTTTAACAAATCGTCAGGAAGATTTAGGTATAGATAATGTTGAAATAATATTGAATTCTAAGCCCCAAAAAAGTGCAGTAATCAATGAAGAGTATGCAAAATCACTTTTGGAAGAGTACAGTGAAGATGTTGAAGTGCAAAAATTAAGAATTAGATCAAGACAAACTGAAGAAAGTCCTGTGGAAGCAATCGATTTATTTGATTATAAATTACAATCTTCATGTGAATTTGAATTTATTGAGGATAGACACTTAAATCCAATTTCAGTATTTATTAGAATGCAGGAAATTTATATCGGAGAATTAAAAAACGTTATTAGGAGGGTGCGTGGAATAGTTGAAAACGTCTAATATATTGATGATTATATTCATTGGCGTTTCACTTTTATTATCGATACTCACTTACATTTATTTTCCTTTTTATAAATTGAATGGCTTTGATAAGGGGCTTGAAGGAGTTTTATTATTTGCAAGTATTAGTCTTGGTTTTTACGGAGCGTGTTTAAGTGTTTTAGCATCAATTTTTCATACCAAAGTTGTACGAACTATAATGAGTGATAAAGAGGAAAAGAAAGAATTTTCTATAATTGTATTCAGCACGCTAATTTCAGGATTCATTACTGTATTTTTAACGATTGGGTTTAGAGTCATTTTAGGAAGCTCTATATTAAAAGAACATTTAAAGTTAATCAATTCCCTGTGGGTATTTTTTACACTCTTATTTGTAAGTATGAACTTTTTATTTGTGTTAATCTCATTTTTAATTTTCTTTAAAAATACTGAAATTAAAAAAGATAGTGTTTATAAACCGATATTAAAAGATGTTAAATAGTCACACTCAAATGAGTAGTGGCTTTTATTTTATTAATTGGTGTAGATGATATTTATGAAGTAGTAGTCGAAAATCATATTAGATTAAACATTCACACATTTTCTATTTAGATTAAAAAACGCTATTGAATCTAAAGATTGAGCTTCATTTTTGCTATCATTAGATGTAGGATTAACGTAATCTTGTTATAAGTATAACTATTAAAATGCATAATCATAATAAAAAGGAAAAAGTACCTAAGAATACAATCCGTGATGGTACAAACACTTATTGTTTTACTTTATATTCAATACATTTAAATATAAAATTTTTAGTTAATAAATAATTGTTTTATAAGGAGCTATAAAATGGAAACAAAAATAAATAAAGAAATTAGAGAAATACTTGAAAAGTTTGGAGAAAAATATTTAGTTGATGGCGTTATGAATAAATCTAAAGTGATTCAAGACTTAGAATCATATAATGAAGATTTATTAACTGAAATATTGTCAAATAGTACCGTAATAGAAAACTTTACAAAAAAAATAAATAATAATTTTGTTTTGCAAATTAATAAACTAATTGAAGTATTTGAATCTGATGAATATTGGGAAGATTCATATACCAAATACTCTAAAAAAATTGGTTTGACATCTGGGGGGAAGTTTATTGATGAATCAACCGAAGTTGTTTTAGATTTTCCATATAAAGATACAATTCTAAAAGCTAGTATGTCTAAAGAAGATACAGATCAAGATGATTTAAAACCAAATGAACCATTTTTAAATGAAGTTATTGCAAAAGAAGAAATTGATGTACTCCTTGATAATAAAATTTTAGCCAATGTTAAGAAATTCAGTGTAAATGGTGAGGAATTCATTGATAAGTTTACAGATGAAGATAATTTAATAATTAGAGGGAATAATTTACTTGCGTTATCATCAATTGCGAGTAAATACAATAATAGAATAAAACTAATATACATTGATGTTCCGTATTATTTTCGTAAGAATGTTTCCACAGATACATTTAAATACAATAGCAACTTTAAATTGTCTACATGGCTAACTTTTATGAAAAATAGACTTGAATTAGCTTATGAGATGTTAAGTGAAGAGGGAGTTATATTTATTCATAGTAACGATGAAAGTCAACCGTATTTAAAAGTTTTATGCGATGAAATTTTTGATTCACAGAACTTTTTAAATACAATAGCTATAAATTTAAAAAATATTGCAGGTGCTTCTGGTGGTGGTGAAGACAAAAGATTTAAAAAGAATGTTGAGTACATAAACATCTACGCTAAAAACTATGAAGAATTACCAACATTTAAAAGTCTTTATTCATATACTGAGCTTTCAGAATTACTTGCCCACTATAAAGAAGTAGGTATTAGTTGGAAATATACAAGCGTTCTTTTTGATGATGGTGAGAAGAATTACTTAGGCGAAACGGTTGATGGCAATGGTGATCAGATTAAAATCTATGAAAGAATAAATCCTGTATTTAAATCAGTTTCCCAAATTGCTAGAGAAGAAAACCTTTCAGAAAAAGAAGTTTATTATAAATACCTTGATAAAATATTTCAAACTCAAATGCCCCAAAGTTCTATAAGATTAAGAGTTATGGAAAAGGTAAAAGAAATAGGTAGTAATCAATCGTTCTTTTCAATAGAGTATACGCCAAAATCAGGTAGAAATAAGGGCAAAGTATACGAGCAATTCTATAAAGGAGACAATTTTAGATTATTAGCATGGTTAAAAGATGTGGTGGATATAAAAGATGATGTAATTTATAAAAAAGATTTATTAGGAACATATTGGGATTATGTTAAAGAAACAAAAAATTTATCTAAAGAAGGACAAGTTATACTTAATAATGGAAAAAAACCTGAAAAACTACTAAAAGATATAATTGAATGTGCAACAGATGAAAATGATATAGTCATGGACTTCTTTTTAGGTTCAGGTACAACTGCAGCAGTAGCACACAAACTAGGTCGTCAATATGTCGGAATTGAACAATTAGATTATGGTGAGGATGATTGTTTAGTAAGAATGAAAAATGTTATTAATGGAGAGCAATCTGGAATATCCAAGGATGTTGAATGGCAAGGTGGAGGATCGTTTATTTATGCAGAATTAATGGAAAAAAATAGCGGATTTATTAAATCAATTATTAGTGCAAAGGATAAAAATGAATTAGCTAATATTTTTGAGTTGATGTTAGAAACAGCTGATTTAGATTTTAGAGCTGACTTAAATGAAATTAAAGAGACAGTTTGGAATTTGGAACTTGAAAATCAAAAGCGTACGTTAATTAAAATTCTTGACAAAAATCAGCTTTACTACAATTATTCAGAAATAGAAGACACTGCTGTAAGAAGTCTTTTATCAAAAAGTGATTATGTATTTAACAAGAGTTTTTACCAAAAGCGAGGTGAATAAAAATGGCAGTAGCAAAAAAAAAAGCTAAGAAAGAATTACCTTTACCTTTGTTTAATGAGCTAACAAAACTAGATGAAAGTTTGTTAAATGAACAAATTGAATGGGAAAGTCCTGAGTACATATCCAGAAATATGGTGCATAAATTCAGATACTACCAAGAAGAAGCTCTTAGATTCTTTCACTACTCACAAACAAATGAACAATTCCGCTTTAGAAATATTAATCATGTTCTTTTTAATATGGCAACTGGTAGTGGTAAAACGGATTTGATGGCAGGATTAGTTTTATATTTATATCAAGAACATAATTATCAAAATTTTTTATTTTTAGTGAATACGAATAGTGTTTTAAAAAAGACTATTGAAAACCTAACAAGAAAAACATCAAGAAAATATCTTTATAACCAAGAGATAGAGATTAATGGTAATCGAATTACCATCGAACAAGTACAATCTTTTCCAAAAAATCAAAGTAAAAATACTATATATTTAAAACTAGAAACAGTTCAAAGTATTGCCACAGACATTTTTACACAAAAAGAAAATTCGATGGGTAAAAACGATTATGCTAGAAATAAAGTAGTTATTTTAGGTGATGAAGCACATCATTATTCTGCTTCGACTAAATCTGAAAAAGAGTTGGAACAATCATGGGAGAAAGCCATTTCGATTATTTTGAATGCCAGAGAAGACAATCGTTTGTTAGAATTTACAGCGACAGTTGACCTTGAAAATAATAAGGTATATGAAAAGTACAAAGATAAAGTAATTTATCGTTATGCATTGGATCGATTTATAAAAAATAGATTTTCTAAAAATGTAAAACGAATTCAGTCTAGCAATACTGATGAAGAAAATATGTTAAATGTAATTTTATTAAGTGAATTTAGAAGAAGATATGCAATTGAAAAATTTGGTTCTTATATTAAGCCAGTAATCATGTTTAAATCACAAAAAATAGACGCATCTAATGAAGCGAATGAAAAATTTAATAATCTTGTTGAATTTTTAACTGCGGATTCAATAAGGGAGTTTCTAAATCGTCAGAAACATGTTGATACTGAACAAGATAGTATAACATTGGCTTTAGCACATGAATATTATCGCAATAATGATAATCAATTGAATCAAATTGTGCATGAAATAAAACGTGAGTTTTCACCGAGTAGAATTATCAACGCAAATGACAGTGATCGTGGTGCAGGAATGCTTGAAAAAGGTCAATATGATGCTCTAAACAGTTTAGAAAGTCCGACTAATCTCTATCGTGTAGTGTTTGCAGTAGCTAAACTTACTGAAGGTTGGGATGTTTTGAATCTCTATGATATTGTTCGAATTAGTGATTCAAAAGGAACAAAAGGTGATAAGAAGACGACTATGGCTGAAGCACAATTAATTGGTCGTGGTGCAAGATATAATCCATTTAGTATTGAGGGGAAGAAAAGTTTTACTAGACGTTTTGATGATGATAGTAATGAAAGTCTGATTTTAGAAACTATTCACTACCATACAATTAATGAACCACAATATTTAAAAAATCTTGTTGCCTCATTAAATGAAATGAATATACCAACAGGAACTGATACGAAAAATCCATTACTCGAAATAAAATTAAAGAAAAGCTTTATTAAATCAGATGTATGGAAGTATGGTAAGATTTTTTATAATCAGACACTTACGATAAGTGATGAATATTATGATGGGTTAGATAAATATGGTATTGATAATAAAAGTGATATTGTAATTTCTTGGATTTATTCTTCACGAGAATTAGGGTATAGGGATAATGTTGTATCTAGAGATTATTCGAATACGCACAATGTTCCAATTGAAGTTGATCAACGCTATTTGATGAAAGCAATGAATCGCTTAACTTTTTTCCATTTCGAAAACTTAATAAAATATTTACCACAGTTAAAATCCAGAGAAGACTTTCTTGGTGAAAGGTGGCTAAATATATATAATCGAACAATTTATGCAATTGTGCCGATTTCAATGTCAAAGAAAGATTTAATGCCATTAGAGAAATTAAAAATAATTGAAATATATCTTACAGAAGTTGCACAGAAGATAAAAAAGGGATATAGCAAAAAAAGAGGAACAGGAAAATTTATCGGTTATCCAGTTAAAGATTATATTATTAATTATCGTAAAAGAATACCTAATTATGATACATCAAACTTGTTACAAGTGGCGAATCCTCAGCATATTAAGCGATACGAAATTAAAGATGAATATTTTGTTTATGATTCAGCAATTATCAATCAGACTGAAAAGCAATTAATTGACCGAATTGGAGAAAGAATTGAGGAATTAAAAGAGCAGTATTCTGATGTTTATTTAATACGTATGGATGAAAATATGCATCGTGAATCGGCCAAGAATGATAAGCTAAAGCTTCATCAATTTGGTGAGAAGATAAGAGATATTTATCTAGAAGGGTTTCAACCTGACTTCATTTTATACTTACAAAATGCAGACTTTTTAATACAAGTGTTTATTGAGCCGAAAGGAAAATCACTCGAAGAAGATCAATGGAAAGAAGATTTATTAATGTATATTAATGATAATGAAGCTGAGATCTTCTTTGAAGATGAAGTGCAGGGTGTGAAAATAAAAGGCTTGAAATTCTATACAATGAATGACGAGAGAAAATCAATAGAACAGTTAGGTCAAATTACATTAGGGAAAAAGTTTAAAGGATTAAGTGTTCAAGAGTTATAGAATATAATAGTTAATTGATTTAAGTAAAACGTTAAAGGTCTTTTCCAATTAGGAAAAGACCTTTTTATACTATCTGTAACACTCTATCCTTCAAAATTCCAATACAAGTGAGCTAGATATTCCACAAAATATAGTTAAATGTATGTTAGAATTGCTTGCGGAATCAAATATGAAAAGTATTCATAGGAGTTTGTCTAAAATAGATAGAATACTAGCATTTACTTAGATTAATATAAGTAAGAGAACATATCGTTTTTATCAACAGAAAATAATATCTGGGTTACGAACCATTCCAATAAATTTCGCATTTGTAACTCCTTCTTCAAATGAAAGTGCCAGAGTCTTGTTACTATAATTAACTATGCCATTTACACAACCGGATGTTTCATCTGAAGGATACGATTATTTAAGCGACATTCGATCTTTGTAGACACTGTTTATAAATGTTCTAAAAAATCAACAATACAATAACATTAATGTTTGAAAGGTGTTTCAGAGCTATTTAAGTCCATATGTTATTCCACAATCTGGCGCGATTCTCCAATAAGAAGATCGCGTTTTTTCCGTTATAGGGCCAGATTCTGTAACAAGGAACAGCCCTTTATTCACTTAAAGAGTCCCATTGTGTGTAATGTGAATATCTAAATCCCTTAATAATTTTCTAACTAAATATGGACAAAATAAAGTTTTTAATGTTTAATAAACCAAAAAAATACAAGCCTTTTGGGATTTCAATAGGTTTTAGAATAGAGGAGAAAACATGGATAAATTTAAAAAATACTTCGGTCAATTGAATATGACTTGGTCGAGAGTATTTCTTTTAGCTGTTATTACAGCGGTATATACTGCACTTATCAATCAGGTGTCATTTTTAAAAGATACCTCATTTCAAGATATCGCTATTTATGTTGATTGGTGGATTCTTTTTGCTGTATTCATTATTGTGAACTGCGAAAAGTGGTGGGAGGCAGCACTTAAATGCTTCGTGTTCTTCCTTGTTAGCCAGCCTCTAATCTATTTAATTGAGGTGCCGTTTTACGCGCAAGGGTGGGAGATATTCCGCTACTATGATTACTGGTTTAAAATCACACTTCTGACCCTACCAGGTGCTGTGATAGCATTCCAACTTAAAAAGAAAAACTGGCTTAGCGTTCTAGTTTTGTCCGTGGCAACAAGTTATCTTGCTTACGCTAGCGTCGATTATTACAGAGCTGCAATGACAAATTTTCCGAATCATCTCCTCAGCGCTATATTTGCCCTTGGCCTAGCAATGTTCTTTATTTTTGTTTTACTGGATAGGAAAAAGCATCGCATTGCGGCTCTTTCGGTCTTAGCTGCGGTACTTATTGTTTTTGGTCTCTTTACTGGACCAGATAAGACGGAGGAAATATTCCTTGAGGAGGGAAGTTGGACTTACTCGATGGAGGATGAATCCGTTGTCATGATAGAGATGACAGATGACAACCATGCCACTTTGACAGCAAAACAGGATGGTAATACTTTCATCCGCTTTGAAAATACTGACGGTACCGAAATTAACTATTATGTTACTGTAAGCGGTGGTGGTATTTGGATTAATCTATTAGATGAAAGTTAACTAATACTTCATCTTCAACAACAGTCAATACAATTGTCTGTGGGAATTAGGTTACACCTATTATAATTAGACCATATGATCAATCAAGGAAGCTATACAACATACATCCAATAGACTAATATGATATTCCACAATCGGGCGCGAATCTTCAATAAGGAGAATGCGTTTTTCCATTATAGGGTCTGATTGTGAAAGAAAATAACCTAAAAAGGATAAGTGTCTTTTTTTGTTGAAATAGATATTAGTAAGCAAATTTAAAATTGTATTCATTATGTGAGGAGTTGGTTTTTTGGTTAGCCTGTTAGAAAACATCTTTCAAATATCAGCAGTAATCCTACTCATATGTGCAGTCTATTATTATAGACACTTTAAAAAAACTAAGAGAGAAAGAAAATTAACCTCATTTGAATTTTTTTTAGATATTAGATATACAACTATGGATTTTGAGACTTATAATGAAGCACTGGAATCAGACGATAGATTAGAACAGTATTTAGAATATGCTTTGGAGGCTTGGGATAGAGAAATAAATATGGATTGGTAAAATGGAGTGAGTTTTTTTGGACAAATTAGCAGAGGCATTAATTAGTACAATTAATAGTGTGTTTGGTGAAGATAAGCTAAGTTTAATATTTTATTTGGGATTACTATTGATAGCAATCTTACTTTTTAAAGAATTTAAAAATAGAATTGCTGATGAATCAGCAATAAAAAAAGAGCAATTAGATATGGCATTAAAGAGTCTATTAGAATTAAAGTTTGAGTTAGTAAAGTTTAGAGATATATCAAAAGAAGGCGAAGCTTTTGAACAGCTTAAAATAAAGATAATAGATGCTTTTCCGTATGCTTCATATAAGTTAGGGAAAAAACTTCATAATATAAATACTACTATTGATAATGCTCAAATAAATGAATTAATAAAGCTATTAAATTTGGAAATAGAAGGATTAAAGTATAATCAAGATAGCTCAATTGCTATTGTGAATAGTTACAATATAATAGATACTATGAGTTATATATATAGGACAAGATTTCATACTGTATTTACCTCATCTATGATGACACTCATTTCATTACTATTCATCTTGGTTGTGGGATTTTTGAATTTTGCTTTAACAACAGTAGAATCTGCATGGAATAAGTATTTCTTTATTCAAATGATAATAAATCTTATGATATTCTTTTTCTATGTAATACTTGTAAGTAGTCTTTTTCAAGAAGATAAAATTAAAAAAAATGCAACGTCTTGGATATATGTTATTGTCTCAATCATTATTTCTATAGTTCTAATCTCTCTTTATAATAAAGCAATATGGCTTTCTAGTATTCATTTTGTCTTGTTTTTTGTAATGATATTTCTACTAAAGAAAGTTTCAAAGTAATTTAATTTTATTTTTGATATGGCTTATTATATATTTATAATAGAAAGGTCTTTGAACCAAGTTCGTAAATATGTAATACTCCCTAATGGATAAAATAGTTGAAATGAGCGCGGCTTTAAAGCGTGTAAACCCTTGTCGTTCTAAGTGTCGGCATAAGGACTCGCGAATTGTAAATAGGCAGACTACACGCGTAGACGCTTGAGTATTGGAGTTTCTGTACGCGGGTTCGACTCCCGCATTCTCTATTCATAAAGTTAGTTTTAAAAGTCTATTATCATGAGCGGTTTCTATTAGGATGTTCTAACCTTAACTCATCAAAATATAAATTACTCATTTTAAAGTTACTCACCAAAACAATTTAAGAAAACCTTAAGATTTCCCCTATGCTTTTCTTAAACTCTTCTCCTTATGCTAGGTATTGACTAGAAAAGGGGAGAGCATTTTGAAAAAAATTATCATATCAACTTTTATATTAATCTCAAGTTATTTCTTCTTTTATGAGGATTCATCATCAACAATAGAGAATGAATTTTCGATACAGGTCAATTCCAATTCCATTCATAATGGAAATTTAATAGTAGTGAATAAGGATACAAAACTTCAACACGATCCAACGAACTTAACCGTAATTCCTAAGAATTTCGCCAATAATGTTTTAATAGACTCTGATTATTATATTGAAGAGGGCATCTTGGAACCTTTACGACAAATGTTTCAGGCAGCTGAATCTGACGGAATCTATCATTTCAGAATAAATAGTGCTTATCGAGACGAACAATTACAAGCACAATTATATGAGGAAAATGGGAGTGACTATGCACAACCTGCAGGATTTAGTGAGCATCAGACAGGACTGGCTGTAGATATTGGTTCAACCCAAGGGACAATGGATACTGCAACTGAAGCGGCATGGCTAGCGGAACATGCAGCAGAGTTCGGCTTTATTTTGCGATATCCTGCACATAAAATTCATATTACTGGTATTTCATTTGAACCTTGGCATTACCGTTACGTTGGTTTACCACACAGCATCATCATGAAGGAAAAGGACCTTACTTTAGAGGAATATATAACATTATTAAAGCAAAAGAAAGAATACTCCCAAGAGGTAAATGGTGTAAATTATTTCATTCAGTATGAGGAAGAATTAGTGAACCCCGAAACCAATTATTTTGACATATCAGGGGACAATCAAAATGGTTATATCGTTACAACAGTAGAGAAGTAAAAAAAGAGGGGTTCCAAAAATTATTGGAACCCCTTTTGCACATTATTAAATAATTCTTAGCCAGTCTTGCTCCTACGGTGGTCGCATTAAAATGCCACCATCCTCTCACAATTTATCTGTGACGAAAGCGTAAGCGACAGTCGCAAAGGTGACGTCTCAAATGAATTTCAGACGTCACCTTTAATGCATTATCTTAGACCCCTCAACCGATTGATTGAACTTTTTCCCAAAAATCTGCTTCTTAAATTTAAACTGAGCAATCAACACCCCAAGTAAAATCAGAACTGCCCCTACATATCCTTTTGCTGGCAGGATTTCGCCAATGAACATAAATGCAAATAGCGCGGCAAATACAGGTTCTAATGAAAAAATCAATCCAGTGTGGGTTGGTGTTGTATGTTTTTGCGCGACCGCTTGCCCGATGAAACCAATTGCACTACATAGCACACTTAATGCCATGATTGAAACCCATGCTTCAGAATTACTTGGAAGTTGTGGCTGTTCGAAAAGGAAGGTGAAGATTAGACCCCAAACCGCTGCAACACCTAATTGTAAAATTCCAAGAGTGATAGAATCTACATTTTTTGTAAATTTATCAGTGAAAATGATTTGTAATGCGTAACTTAGTGCACCTAAAATAATAATATAATCCCCAGTGTTTATGCTTAATTCGTGATTGAGTGTTAGTAGGGCAATTCCTATAACTGCGATTCCAACACCGAAAATCACCTTTTTTTCTGGCTTTACTTTGAAAAAAATCGCTAATAACATTGGAACAAATACAACAGAAAGACTAAATAAGAACCCAGCATTTGAAACCGTTGTATACTTTAATCCGAATGTCACAGCCGACATGACTAAAAATAACAATGTGCCTAGAATAACCGCATAAAATAATGTTTTTAAATTGATTTGCATTATTCGTTTATAAAAGACTGCCCCAGCTAAGATAAAGGCGATGCCAAAACGTAATGCAACCATATTAAACTCTTGTATCGAATCAAGTCCCATTTTCATAAACAAATACGATGAACCCCAAAACATCGTTACAATTAACATCATGAAATTCGCTTGTAATTGCGTGTCGGAACCAAATAGATTGGTTTTTCTAGAAAAAATCCCCTTCATGTATTTCATCACCCATTCTTATACAGTTTGAACAATTTCAAGTATAATTGTAAAATCAGCATAAGAAAAATGAATGTTTTTAAATGTTAACATGAAAAGAATTCATGTATAAGGAGTGGTCACTTTGTCACTTGTAAAATATGAGATTTTTAGTACTGTTGTGGAATTGGGGAGCATTACGAGAGCAGGGGAAGTACTAGGGTTAAGTCAGTCTGCGGTAAGTCATGCCATTACGAGCCTTGAATCTGAATGGAATTTTACAATCCTAAATCGAGGACGCTCAGGAATCCAATTAACGAGTAATGGGGAGCGTGTTTTAAAATACATTCGTGAAATTCTGAAGTGGAATGAAGAAATGGCGCAAGAAATCGCAAATATCAATGGGCTGGAAATTGGGACAGTGCGGATTGGAACCTTTTCAAGTGTGTCCATTCACTGGTTACCTGAAATTATGAAAGTTTTTAATGAAAATCATCCTTTAATTGAAATCAAACTGCTGGAAGGGGATTATGATGACATCGAACGTTGGATCACAACGGGGTTAGTGGATTTTGGTTTTGTGTCACTTCCAACATCCAAACATCTTGAGGCAATCCCTTTAAAAAAGGACAGAATGCTTTGTATTCTTTCTGCTGAACACCCCCTTGCTAAACAAGATGAAATCAGTTTTGAAAACATTAAAGAGGAACCTTTGATTAAGCCGAAAAAGGGGAGTGACAACGATCTGAACCGGATTTTGAAGGAACATAAAATTACTCCAAATATAAAATTTGAACTGACCGATGACCAAGCGATGATTTCTATGGTGGAAAACGGGATGGGCATTAGTATTCTTCCTGAAATGGTGTTGCATCGGATCCCGACAAAGGTTCGAGCGTTAAAGATAGAGGGAGAAAATTACCGTACTATTGGAATTGCTGCGACGTCTTTTAAAACCCTCGCGCCGGCAACGAAGAAGTTTATTCATTACCTGAAAACATGGTTAGGGGAGTAGGGGAAAGCATCATGCATATGAAGTGGGGATATTATGATGAAGAAAAATTATTTAACGGTGAGTGAACTATCAAAAATCGTCAATTTACCGGTGCGAACATTGCATTACTATGATCAAATTGATTTATTCAAGCCCGCGTATGTTGATCCAAAGACCAATTATCGCTATTATAGTGACTCACAAATTTATCAACTGGATTTAATTAAATCGTTAAAGTATATTGGCACACCGCTTGAAAGTATTAAATACGCACAGTCGTTAACTCTAACAGAATTACTCGACTTTTTATCTGAACAAGAGCAAATTGTTGAACAAAAGGTGCAACGTATGCTGGAGGTACAACAAACGTTATTAAAAACTAAAGAGATGATTGCTGAACAAATTAACATACCAACATACAATGAAGTGTATGAAACAACGATACCCTCCCAACGTTTGATTGCCCTGAAAACAGAAAACCTAAATATCGAAAATATACCGAATGAATATATTAGTTCCCTCACAAAAATGGTCGAGCGAGAAGGGACAATTATTAGTAGAAAATATGGTGCGATATACGAGATGAAAGACTATCAAACCATCGACGAAATTTATTATGATTATCTGTTTACACCTTTATTGACAGAACGTTATGTGGAATTGATCCATGATGACGAACAAATACTGATTATGTCTGAAGGAAAGTATGCCAATATTGCATTTAAATACGAAAATGATGAACAGTATTTTCAAGCATATAAAAAGTTATTCGATGTAGTAAAAGAACCATTATCGCCTGTATATGATGTATTTATGCCGATGAATTACTCATCGACAGAACCAACACAATTCATCGTGGAACTAAAAGTAAAAATTAGTTAAAACTTTTCCTTGACCCTACAGTTGCTGTAGGGTTTATCCTTTGTTGTAACGTAAATCAGAAAGTAGAGGTTTTTCCATATGGAAAAGAAACAAAAAGTGACGCTCGCTTTGTTACTGATGAATTTATTTATAGCGTTTTTAGGAATTGGTCTTGTCATTCCAGTTCTACCAACGATTATGAATGAGTTATCCATTAGTGGGAAAGTGGTAGGCTATTTAACAGCAGCGTTTGCGTTAACACAATTAGTCGTTTCGCCTTATGCAGGGAAGGCGACTGACCGTTTTGGAAGAAAAATTATGATTGTGCTTGGATTGTTCATATTTGGTTTTTCTGAATTCTTATTTGGATTAGGGAAAACAATCGAAGTATTATTTATTTCTCGTATTTTAGGTGGGGTTAGTGCCGCTTTCATTATGCCAGCAGTAACGGCATTTATAGTAGATATTTCAACGATTGAAACACGACCAAAAGCACTCGGTTTTATGTCAGCAGCAATTAGTACGGGGTTCATTATTGGACCTGGTATTGGTGGCTTTTTAGCAGATATCGGAACGCGTGTGCCATTCTTTGCAGCTGGTGTCCTTGGCGTGGTGGCAGCCATTTTATCACAAGTTCTGTTAAAAGAACCAGAACGTGCAGAGGAGCAGGAGCAGGATACAGATACAGTCGGCAAGACGAGTTTAGGTAAAATACTCATGCCGAAATTCCTTATTGCCTTTATCGTTATATTTGTCTCTTCCCTTGGTTTAGCAGCCTTCGAGTCATTTTTTGCACTATTTGCAGATCACAAGTTTGCCTTTACACCAGGTGACATCGCCATTGCCATCACAGGGGGAGCGATTGTCGGAGCAATATTTCAAATCGTTGTATTTGACCGTCTGATGAAGAGTTTGGGAGAAATTAAATTAATTCAAATTAGTTTAATTTTCTCAGCGGCACTTGTTATGGCATCGACTATGGTAAGTTCCTATTGGATGATTATGATCGTGATGTTTACGATATTTATTGGCTTTGATCTAATTCGTCCAGCAGTATCGACGTATCTTTCCCGCATAGCAGGAAACGAGCAAGGCTTTGTCGGTGGAATGAACTCATTCTTCACATCACTTGCAAATGTAATGGGTCCAATTATCGGAGGATTCCTATTTGATGTTGATATAGACTATCCGTTTTATTTCAGTACGGTTGTCATTATCGTCGGATTAGCGATTGCGATGATATGGAAAGATCCATCAGCGAAAAAACTAATAAACTATCAGAAAGAAACGACTTTCTAATTAGGTATCTGTAGTCAAGACACTTGGCTACAGATTTTTTATTTTACTGAAAAAGTATGTATTTTGTGAGTATTTGGAAAAGGGAACTGTTTCATCTAAGAAAGGGAAATTATGTTTAAAGGTATTCATTTGGGGAGATACTAAAGGTTATTGTACGGAAATACTATTTTGTATATAGATGTAAAGGTTATCGGTATAAAATTCAACTTACATTTTTCAATTAAATTGTCAAACATCCTTCATTAGGATTTCACAACTTATTGATAGATTTAATGATGAAATTTATTGAATTTTTGGAGGATTATTATATGAAAAAAGTAATACTATCAATTCCAATTGTATTAGCATTATACGCTTGTGGAAGTGAGGAATCGAAACAAGCAGAACACTCAGCTGAATCGATGCAAACACAAGAACAAAAAATAAGTAAAGTTGAAACAGAACAACAAGTTAATGACAATGCGACAAAGACAAATATTATAAAATTGGACAATCGTTTATCAGAGCCAACAGAAGATACGCATTGTTCTATGTGTAATATGAAAGTATATACAAAAGAGCATCAGATGGGTGTATTTTCTGCGCAAGCCATTAAACCTGATGGATCTGTTGTTTTTTATGATGACATCGGTTGTTTATTAAATGATGAATATGTAAACCAAGTTAAAAATGAGAAATTTGTACGTGATTTTAATACATTGAATTGGTTAAATGTTGAGGATGCTATCATTGTAAAGACAAATTTAAGATCACCGATGAACTGGGGCTATATCTATTTTAAAACTTCAGAAGATGCAAAGGCTTACGTGAAGGAACATAACAAAGCGAAGATATCACCAATCGCACAGGTACGTGAAGAGGCAATTGAGCGTCATAAAAATAAAAAAGCACATAGCCATTCAAGTGAAGGGAATCAAATGGATATGAAAATGGGAGAAAACAACTGATCTGAAAATCATCATGAGTAGGTTATGCCAATGATAAAAATAATTAGAATTGCATTGATTAGTATGTGCTGTGCATTACTAATGATGCCATTCCAAGTGTTTGCACATACCCATCACCAAGAGTCGCCCATACCTAAAGCGAAGCCTTATGTTCAAACAGGTGAAAAAAATACTTTACAAAAATTAATTGATGCTACAGAACCTGGGGGTACTTTACTTTTAGAAGGGCGTACATATCGAGGAACCGTTATCATATCAAAGCCAATAACGATTAAAGGCAGTAAGGATACGAAAATTGTTTCCTTGGATTCAGCTATCACTATTTCCAATGCGAATAATGTCGTCATTGAAGATTTAATGATTCAAGCTGAAAATATCGCCATAATTGGAGAAGAAGTAGATTCGCTCCTGTTAAAAAATATTCAGGTGGAACAAAGGAAAGCCGGAATACAACTGACAAATAGTTCAGGGATTACTCTTGAGAATGTGGATATTACAGGAGAAGAAGGACACTTTTCAACAAAAGGTCATGCCATTGCCATATATAAATCAAAGGGTGTTCAAGCAGCAAATTGTGATATTTGGCGTGTAATGGATGGTTTTTATTTAGAACAAGTTGATAATATAACTCTCAAACACAATTCTATTAAAGAAGGGCGTTATGCTGTTCATTTAATGTATAGCGATAACGTGGAAATAACCACAAATAAATTAGAGTCGAACATGACGGGTTTAATGATTATGGTTGCTAACAATGTATCAATCTATGAAAACCAAATTACGAAAAATAATACTCTGAATAGTTTAGGTGTATATTTGTACGATGATGAAGATGTCGATTTTCATGAAAATGTATTAAGTGAAAATACCGTTGCAATGTCGATCGAAAATACACGGAATATGGAAGTTTCAAATAATGAGTTTTCTACAAATGGAACCGCCATTCAAGCAAAAAAATCAGAGACGCTACAACTAGTAGATAATCAATTTTTCGGAAATATTTTGACGATGCGGACAGACCGAAAAGGAGTACAATTACATCACAATTTTTATGATGACTACGCAGGTAAAGATTATGATGGTGATGGCATCGGTGATACGAAATATATAGCGACAAACTCATTTGGTCAATGGATGGTGCGAAAACCAGTATATCAATATTTTATTGAGTCACCGAGCGTCGTGATTTTAAATTTAATGGATACCGAAGTGACAGATGGTGATACTGCAATCCAAATTGATGAATCACCAGTTGTCATGAAGAAAAATACAAGCCAAGATATTTCAATAAATGCTTGGCAGTTAGGGTGCAGTTTGGTTGTATTAATGACAATTTTATTTGCAAGGAGAAAATTGAGATGAAACTTTGGAAATGGTTATGCCTATTGTTGTTTGTTTTCCTTTTAACTGCTTGTGGAGATAAGGCTTATAAACCGCGAGAGATTAATCCAGAAACAGATGTATGCCATATTTGTAATATGAGTGTGACAAGTATCGATTATGCTGCTCAAGTAGTGTTAAAAAATAACGACATTGTGGTTTTTGATGATTTAGGTTGTTTGATGGAATATATTAAACAAAACGGCGAACAAGAGATCGGTGCAGCTTATATTCGTGATATGAATTCAAGCAATTGGTTAGATATTAAAGACGCTAGCTATGTGTATTCAGCAGATTATTGGACCCCAATGAACTATGGGGTATTAGCTTTTGCTAGTGAACAAGAGGCAAAAGAATATATGAAAGAAAATCCTGGTAAAATCGTACCTTACGAAAACTTGTTAACCTTTAATTGGGGAGTACACGAACACGAATGAGTACGCAAATGATATTACTAGAATATAAACAACTTTTACGTAGCCGATGGATTCAAATTGTGACAATACTATTTGCAATTGTGTTCACAGCCATTTTAATGATTCAACATTTAGCCATGCCCGATACTACAGGATTCACGCGACAAACAGCTTCTTTACTAAATATTTTACTATTTTTACTTCCATTATTTATGCTTACAATCGGCAGCATGAATATTGCAAGTGATAAAGAATCAGGATGGTTAGGATTGTTACGTACCTATCCTTTAAACATGGGAAACTATGTGCTGACTAAATATATTGCATTTTGTTTAGTTTTTTCAGGGATTTTTCTATTTGTCGTGACTATTGCTTTTTTTGTAGGTAGTTTTTTCGGCGGGATTAATCTACCGTTATTTGCAATCGGAATTACCGCTATCATTATCTTTATTTTTAATGCGCTTAGTATATTCGTTGGAAGTATTGCTAAAAGTAGATTACATGCTTTAGCACTTGGCTTAGGTGTTTGGTCGGTTGTGACGTTAGTATGGAATTATATCGTGATGGCTATTGGAACGATCACAGCGGAACATGTATTACAAAAAATTGTCATATTATCAATTCATATGAATCCGTTAGAATGGATTCGTTACGGATATTTTGTCTTTTCGAAACAAACCGCTGTATTGGGACCTGCATTTTACGGAGTATCCAAGTTCTACACTTCGTTCGTTGGTTTTTTATTTTTCCTTTTCGTATCGCTGATGTGGATCGTGTTTTCATTACTAGGAGCTAAAATAATACTAACGATAAGAGGGAAAAGAGGATGACAGTTCAACTTCAACAAGTAACCAAAGCCTTTAAAAATGGTCGTGGTATTTATGATGTTAGTTTTGAGTTAAAACCAGGACGAATTACCGCATTAGTAGGTTCAAATGGGGCAGGGAAAAGTACGATAATCAATATTTTAATTAATTTAATAAAACCGGATAGCGGTAAAATTATACGTGCAACTTCAGATGTAAGATATATGCCAGATGATATCGATTTTCCAGATACGTTAACTGCAGAAGAAATAATAAGATTTTTAGGTGAGCTGAAAAAAGTACCTTTGTTAAAGCAAAGCGAGCTTTTAAATAAAGTAGGCTTACAAGATGCGAAAACAATGAAAATTGGTCAGTTTTCGAAAGGAATGCGTCAACGTTTAAATTTTGCGCAAAGTTTAATGGGAGAAAGTGAACTGTTTATTTTAGATGAGCCGACAAATGGATTAGATCCTTATTGGATTGCCCATTTAAAATCGGTATTAAAAGAAGAACGTGCCAATAACCAAATTATTCTTTTTTCTACGCATTTATTAAGTTTAGCTGAAGAAATTGCCGATCAAGTGATTTTGATCCATCATGGCCGTATATTAGCAACTGGTGAGATTCATCAATTATTACAAGGAAATAATTGTACTACTCTTGAACAGTTATGGCTACAAATGACGAGACAAAAGGTTCAACAATGAAGAAATGGGTAATTCCTTTGTTGTTGTTAACTGCAATTGTTTATATAATTCTTGAATTTATGGACACTTCACAAAAAGTAGAGTCTATTGAAAAGGCACGAACTATGCAAGCAACCGATTTTTCATTGCCAACTTTAAACGGGGAAGAACGTACTTTATCATCTGAAAAAGGGAAGGTAGTCATTATCAATTTTTGGGCATCTTGGTGTAAACCGTGTAAAATTGAAGCACCACATCTTCAAGCATTTTATGATAAACATCAAGAAGAGGTTGAAATTTTAGGTATGAATTTGACAAAAAAAGATAGTAAAGCAGATGTTCAACAATTTGTAGACCATTTCGGTTTAACGTTCCCAATACTACTAGACCAAACTGGTGATGTAAGTACCATGTACGGAGCATTCACAATTCCAACGACGATCATTTTAAATAGGAATGGTGAAATTATACATGAAATTGCGGGTCCCCTTGATACAGATTATCTTGAGAAACTAATACAACCAATTATCGAAAGTTAACTTTGTAAATTTCACAAAGCAGACGAATTGGAGACAAAAATACCTTCCTAAAAAGCAGGAAGGTATTTTACATTTTATTTAATCTTGTTAAATTGCTCTACTGTTAAAACTTTAGATTCATCCCATTCAACTGGAATCATGATATTTCCATATTCACTATAAACCTTTGTTTTAATTAATTGATTGTCATTAGGATTATAGGGATTGAAAGCAGCATGTTTAACCCATTCAGTTGTACCGTTGCTTCCTTTGATTTTAACCCAAGCATGGTATGGCTGGCTATCACCTACGAATACATAGTCACCAGTCCATTCGAAAACAACCACGGGTGCGGCAGGAACTTCAATCGTTAAAATGTTCACTGTTTCACCGAAGTAATTTTCATCTTGTAATTCATCAGATGTATAGTTTACTATCTCACCTGGATTTAATTCATCTAGTGTAACGTCTTCTTCCTCAATTTCACCATTACTTAACATTTTTTCAACGGTAAATGTTAGTGAATAAGTACCTGTTTCTTCATCCCAAACAAAATTCTGATTATTAACCGCGTATTTTGTAACAACAGGTAATACCTCAACTTCAACTATTGAGCTGTTATTACTGTGCACTTTACCTGCTTTTTGTCCGTTATGAAATTTTGTTTCTGCAATTACTTCAACACTTGTTAAGTCATGGCTTGTTAAGGCAACAGTAGCAATAAAGCCGTACGTTTTTGATTTCCCTGGAATTGCCCACATTTTGTCGACACTTTGTCCGCCAACTGTGATATAAAGATTAGCTAAATCATCACGAGCTCCATCAATTACTACTTCCCCTGATACTACTTGGGATGTACCATAGTAGCCAGAAATAGGAGCAAAGGTAATTTGTGCTGTTCCAATTCCGTTCGTGTTTCTTCCATCTTCTTGAATGATAGGGTTAGAGTTAGCAGCTGGTTCTTTGGCTGGTCCTTTTGCCATTACCCCAGTACCCATACTAAAAACTAAAGAACCTGCAATAATTACTGCACTAAACTTTTTCAATTTTCATTTCTCCTCTTATATAAAATAATTTAATAAGAGGGTCGGTTACACTACTAGCTCCACATAGTCCAAGTGTCCATATACAGACTATGCCTCATAGCCCCCCTAAAAAGAGGTCCGGTTACACTACTAGCTCCATATAACCAAAGTGTCCAAATAAAGGTTACATATCATCGCTTACCAAATGCAAATGATGAATAAACTTTTCAAATGTTCATTCAAACAGCAACTATATAGACTTATTTTGTGGCCACTTAAAATAGGTCTAAGTTGCTAGTAAACACATTATAAACTATCAATATAGGTAAAATACACCTTTTTTTGCAACATTTTAAGTAAAAGATTATGACAACTTTCTTACATAGAAAGTGGACGAAAGGTGGTTTCCGTTGTGCAAATTTGGACGCTTTTCTTGGAGAAGGAAAGTGTTTTTTTCATTTGAATAAAACAGCTTTCGAGTATTGTATTGAAGAAATTAATTTATAAAAAGCAATTATCTTTACTCTACCTAAATTTACTTATAAAATATAATTATATTTCATAAGTAATCAGGAGGATATTATGAAAATCAATTCAAGTTTAATAGAAGCTGTAATGAACTCTTTATTTGTAGCTAAAAAAACTTTTGAAGCATTACCTCCTCTGCCACCGGGGATAAAGCCTATCTATCACCGAGTACTGAATTTGTTGTATTTGAATAAGGAGCAGGAAAAGGAATTTCGTGTTTCCGAGTTAAGTGTGGCGTTGGATATGCAACTGCCGAATATGACAAAAATCATTAATGAAATGACGGATGCGGGTTTAGTGCAAAAAGTCCGCTCGAATCAGGATAAACGTGCGGTGTTTATTCAGATAACAGAAGAGGGGACCGATTATTTTATAAACCATGTACTAGTCTATCGGAAACGGCTACAAGAGGAATTTGAAGACATTGACGAAGAAGATTGCTACACAATGATTCGGATGATCCATACGATTCAGAAAAAAATACAAAAAGCCTATGATAGAAATGGGGAAATGTAGCGAATGGAAAGTGACAAAATTTGGACCAAGGATTTTATTATTTTATTATCTTCGAATTTCTTTGTATCTTTAAGCTTTTACTTATTAATGACATCTATGGCTGCCTATGCGATTCAAGAGTTTCATGTAACCGAAAGTAAAGCTGGTTTAGCAGTAAGTATCTTTATTATTGGGGCATTGGTCTCGCGGTTATTTTCTGGAAAGTTTATCGATGTGATTGGTCGTAAAAAAATGCTATTTAGTGGTTTAATATTATTTTTAATTGGTACCATTTCATATTTATTCGTAAATAATATTAGCTTCTTAATGATTGGTCGATTTATTCATGGACTGGGGTTTGGCATTTCAACGACAGTTATAATGACTGTCAATATGGCATCAATTCCAAAAAGTAAACGAGGCGAGGGGATTGGTTACTTTTCTTTAAGTACCGCAGCTGGAACTGCCATCGGACCCTTTCTTGCGTTATATTTAACACATCAGTTTACTTATCAAACGATGTTTATTTATTGTATCGTGTTTAGTGCCATCGCATTAGGTTCATCCGTATTTCTCAAAATACATGAGATTGATTTAACCCCTGAACAAAAAGCGAATATCAAAAAGAGTTTTCGTTTCAAAGATTTCTATGATAAAGAAGCGCTACCTGTATCATTATTGATGTTCATTAGTGGGATTGCCTATTCAGGAGTGATTTCATTTATTAATTCCTATGCTATGGGGATGAATTTAACAAAAGCTGCTTCATTCTTCTTTGTTGTGTACGCGATCTTTTTATTTGTATGTCGACCGATTGCAGGAAAGTTATTCGACAGTAAAGGTGAAAATATCGTTGTGTATCCATCATTTGCATTTTTTGCGATTAGTCTATTTTTCATTACGATTGCAAACAATGGCTTTATTCTGTTACTTGGAGGAGTATTTTTAGCGATTGGCTATGGAAACATTATGTCGAGCATGCAAACGATAATTGGTAAAGTGACACCGCCCCATCGATTAGGACTAGCAATATCTACACTTTTTATTTGCATGGATGCTGGGTCGGGAACCGGTCCGTTTGTTTTAGGATTAATTGCAGAGAAGTTTGGATTCCAGACGATGTATGGGGTTCTTGCAATTACAGTTCTCTTTTTAATTCCTTTTTATTATTTCGTACATGGGAAAAAAGCAAGTGCTGTGAAAACATTATAAATTGAAATAGTCAACATACGAGCGCGATTCTTCAAAAGAATCAGCGCTCGTTTCTCTTACGGTTTATACTGAAGTAGCTAATTATTTAACACATTATCTTCTAAAACAGTACTTTTATCACCATAAATCTTTGTTAAATGCTGATCTCCCCAAGCACATAATGCATTTAATATACCTTCTAAGCTTCGACCATACTCACTAAGCTCGTATTCTACTTTAGGTGGAATTTGATTGTGTACGATACGATTAATAACACCATCTTCTTCTAGCTCGCGCAGTTGTTGCGTGAGCATTTTTTGTGTGATATTAGGCATTAGTCGTTTCAATTCGCTTGTACGTTTTTTTCCGTGAGTTAAATGGCAGAGAATCACACACTTCCATTTTCCACCAATAACTTCTAATGTTGCTTCAACTGAAATATTGTATTTCTTTTTTTCCATTATTAAACCTCCTCTTTATAGGCACTAAAAAGTACCTATATTACTTTTAGGTTCCTATATCACTTTAAAGTGCGTACTTCTCTTAATGATTGATATAACCCATAATAACATTTGCCGGCAGATTAACACTATACTTTCCTTCAACAAAAGGGAAAGTTTCAATTTTTACAGCAAGAAAAGGAGAAGGAATTATGGTCTTAAATAAGAAGCAAAGTATGGCATTACTTGCTTTAGCAATTAGTGCATTTGCAATCGGAACGACAGAATTCATTAGTGTCGGATTGCTGCCTCTGATTGCAAACGATTTAGATGTCCCCATTACTACAGCGGGATTAACAGTATCTTTATATGCTTTAGGCGTCACATTTGGGGCACCAATTTTAACATCATTGACATCGCGAATGGCACGTAAGACATTATTACTTTGGATAATGATTGTTTTTATTATTGGCAATACTCTCGCTGCGTTCTCTACGACAATTGGTTTATTGCTAGTAGCCCGTGTTATCTCAGCATTTTCCCATGGAGTGTTTATGTCAATTAGATCGACAATCGCAGCAGATTTAGTTCCGGAAAATCGTAGAGCTAGCGCGATTTCAATTATGTTTACAGGTCTTACTGTAGCTACGGTAACTGGTGTACCATTTGGAACCTTTATTGGACAGCAGTTAGGATGGAGAACAGCCTTTATAACGATAGTTATTATTGGAGTAATTGCCCTCATTGCAAATAGCATTCTCGTCCCATCTAATTTACGAAAAGGAGTAAAAACAACCTTTCACGATCAGCTAAAGCTTGTGACAAATGGTCGGATATTACTTTTATTCATCATTACCGCATTAGGATATGGTGGAACCTTTGTCGTGTTCACTTATTTATCCCCATTACTTCAAGATATCACTGGGTTTAAAGAGGGAACTGTGGCGATCATTTTATTAGCTTACGGGGTTGCCATTGCGATTGGGAATATGATTGGAGGGAAGCTTTCCAACCAAAACCCAATTCGAGCACTGTTCTTTATGTTTATAGTACAAGCAATCGTGTTATTAATTTTATGGTTTACAGCTCCATTTAAAATTGCGGGATTAATAACGATTCTTTTGATGGGACTGTTAGCATTTATGAATGTGCCAGGATTGCAAGTGTATGTTGTGATGTTAGCAGAGCGCTTTGTTCCTAGTGCCGTAGATGTGGCATCAGCAATAAACATTGCTGCATTTAATGCCGGGATTGCAATAGGTTCTTATTTAGGTGGGCTTGTTACAGATTCAATCGGACTAATCCATACTTCTTGGATTGGATCACTTATGGTTATAGCGGCTGCAATTTTAACGGGTTTCAGCAGTGCTTTAGAACGAAAAGATAAAGTAAATAAAATACAATAAAAATTTTGGAGGAATTAATGATGATGGTAAAAAATTTAAAAGATACAACAACTTTGCATAACGGTGTGAAAATGCCTTGGTTTGGAATAGGTGTTTTTAAAGTGGAAGAAGGTCCTGAGTTGGTAAATGCAGTAAAAACAGCAATTAAACACGGATACCGTAGTGTGGATACAGCTGCGATTTATGAGAATGAAGAAGGTGTAGGCAAAGGAATTCAAGAAGGTTTAAAGGAGGCTGGTATTTCAAGGGAAGAGCTATTTGTTACATCGAAGGTCTGGAATGCGGATTTAGGATATGAATCAACAATAGCTGCCTATGAAACTAGCTTAAAAAATCTAGGTTTAGAGTATTTGGATTTATATTTGATTCATTGGCCAGTTGAAGGCAAGTATAAAGATGCATGGAGAGCGTTGGAAACTCTTTATAAAGAAGGACGAGTAAAAGCAATTGGTGTAAGTAATTTTCAAATTCATCATCTAGAAGAGCTAAGGAAAGATGCTGAAATAAAACCAATGATCAATCAAGTGGAAAATCATCCACGATTAACTCAAAAAGCATTAAAAGCATTTTGTCAGGACAATGGAATTCAGCTTGAAGCGTGGTCACCATTAATGCAAGGTCAATTGCTAGATAATGAAGTTTTACAGGAGATTGCGAACAAGCACAATAAATCTGTTGCTCAAGTAATATTGCGCTGGGACTTACAAAACGGGGTTGTTACCATTCCAAAATCAACAAAAGAGCATCGAATTATTGAAAACGCCAATGTATTTGATTTTGAATTAACGACAGAGGAAATGGAAATCATTGATGAATTAAATCAAAACCTTCGCGTAGGACCAGACCCAGATAATTTTGATTTTTAATCAGGTTATTCTTGTTAAACTAACAGGCGCTTTCCGTAAAAAATACGGGAAGTGTCTTTTTTTATTACCTTTCCTAATCTATTCAAAAAAATCCAACAAATTGAAACTAATCTAATAAGTTAAACGTATAGAAAGATAGAAAGGAAGTGTACATATGTTTTTTGAAGATATGATGTTTTCATTTGCTCCGATATTTATTGGTCTGGTATTTATTATTGTTTTTGGATTTATCATTTTCACCATCATATCGACTATTTCACAGGGCATTAAAAATAAAAATTCTCCACTTCTTACAGTCCCAGCGGAAGTCGCCGCAAAGCGCATTCATGTTCAAGGTGACCATTCCCACACTACATATTATGTAACTTTTGAAGTACAAAGTGGAGATCGTATGGAATTTAAGGTTGAGGGCAGTGAGTATGGACTGCTTGTTGAGAAAGATCTCGGGTTACTATCTTTTCAAGGCACGCGTTATATATCCTTTGAACGCCAAAGATAAGAAGAAAAAAGAACGAATTGCTAGAATTCGTTCTTTTTTCATTTAGATTGAAGCTTCAGTTGAAAAGAACTTAGCTAAATGTTGTTCACGTTTGTCGAGTACAATTTGTTCTAGTGTGATGCCTTGTTCACGAAACACGTCAATGTTCTGTAGGATAAATTCATCGCTGCCGACAATATAATATAAACCTTCTTGATCAGCAGCAAGTTTTTTCACTTCTTCATAGTAATCGTTTCGATTATCAACGAATTCGGCAGTGAAATTCTTTACAGGGTCAGAAGTAAATACATCTGTAAATAAGAAGTTTCTTTTTGAATCGATGTTAAGGGAATGAATACTTTTTACGTTTTCAGGTTGATTCAAATAAGTAAGTACTAGTGGTCTGAATGTTGCTAGACCAACACCTGAAGACAGCAAGTAAATATTTTTGTCTTGTCTTTTTAGCGGTACATTTGAATGAATTTTAAATAATGCCACTTCATCGCCAACGTTAAGATTTCTTAAGATTGATTTAAATTCAGAACATTGCTCTTTAATACGCGTTGTAATGCCAATCGAATTTTCAGCTGGTAACGTGCAGATGGACATGTGACGAACTAAGCCTTTGTTTGGCTTTTCACCTTCATTAAACCCTTTTAATGCAAGGTGAGTGTGGGCACCTTCTTCCCAAGTAAAGCCTTCCGGTATATCAAGTAAATAAGTTTTCACTTCAGATGATTCTTCAATAATTTTATTAATTTTCGTCCAGTAAATTTTTCTTTCCATTTAAAAGTCTCCTAACATCATATAATCATATCTACTACACTAGTATACTAAAAATGATAATCATTCTCACGTTATTTTTTATTTATTTTGGAAAGTTTTATGTAGGGATATTTAGTGTACGAAAAATAGTTTTTCTATGTTAAAAGTTTGATTTCAGCAAAGAAAAAAGTATCAACGACCTCAGATTTGTCAATGATATGACAAGAGGAGGTGTTGATACTATGCAACAAGAAATTCTTTGTGAGGTTAATAACTGCCAGTATTGGGCTAACGGGAACAAATGTAGTGCTGAAAAAATTTATGTAGTAAGCAACAAAGGTAAAGAAGCATCTACTAGTGAGGAAACAGATTGCAAAACATTTAAACCTGAGAACTAATGTTTTTTCAGAGGTAACCAACCGCTATTGGTTACCTTTTATTATTTATATTATTGATAATAACTCTCATTTTCATTCGTTTTTATTGAATTATTTTTTTCTCCGAGCTAAAATCTAATTTTTTTAATTTATTTATTAACAGTGAATGGGATTTTTCCATTTTATCTTCAATATAATCTAACGAATAATAACCGCATGGGTCCGCTAACTCACCAAGTGCGCGGGATAGGTTATCAACCACCATCAATAGTTCCTCAGATTGACTTTGTTCTTCCCTTAAATTAATTTCATCCATAATTTTATGGGCAAGATGTTGAATACGTTGTAAACGCATTTCTTTTGTCTGCACAAATTTCCTCCTTTGTTCAGATATACAAATCATTATATGGCGGACACTTGGGGTACATGAGTTGAATTGTCTATCAGAATCGGGACATTTTATTTTGTTAATTAAATGAAACATTTTGCAGTCCTTAAAATAAGGGCTTTTTATTATGTTCCTTAAAGGGTAAGCATTGAGTTAAAAAAAGTAAACGAAAGTTAACATAGAATGACAACTTTAGTTGGTGGAGTATCTCATGAAATAGGGGATAATAAATATTTTTATAGGATGCTTTTCTGAAATAAGGAAAGCATCTTTTTTTATTTATGGATGCTTTTAATTTTAAGTTTCTAAACCTTCCATTAAAATAAAGTGACTATATATAAACCACACCAACCACAAGACCGGAAAAATACATAGTGGGTGGACCTTTTGAATTCCATACAGAAATGTAAAAATGTAACCAAGGGGATGAATCGAGTGTTTAACGATTTTCAGATTACGGAAGGCCGTCCTGTTTATATACAACTGAAGGAATATTTGAAACGAATGATCACAAACGGGCATCTAATCGAGCATCAAAAACTTCCATCCACCCGTGAACTCAGTTCGCTATTATCCATTAGCCGAAATACGGTTTTAACAGCCTATGCAGATTTGGAACAAGAAGGACTAATCTATGCGGTCAAGGGTAAAGGGAACTTTGTTAGTCATGTTGAGACCTTTAAATCTCCATCCATCCAATTAAATTGGTCGGAAAAAGTCAATGAAAAAACGTTCTTAGCAGAAGAGTTGGATTTGATGAAACATCGTGTGCGCTGGAATAAAGAAATGATTTCTTTCACGAGTATTGCACCTGATGAAAAGCTTTTTGATGTCGAAAATTTTAAAAGAGCTTTCTTAAATCGGCTGTCCATAGAAGGGGATATCGTGCTGAACTATGGCTATGCAAAGGGCTATAAACCACTTATCGACTACTTGCTTCACTACATGGAAATTAAAGGGGTAGACACTCGAAACAAAGACATTTTAATTACCAATGGATTTACAGAAGGAATGGATATTATTTTATCTTCTTTCAATAAAAAAAGCGGCCGAGTTCTTTGTGAAAATCCAACGAATGATTCTGCTCTTAAACTATTCCGATTAAATGGATTTGAGATTGATGGAATTGAGATGGAAGATGATGGTATTAATGTTCAGAAACTTAAATCTTGTTTAGCAAATAAAGAATATGACTTTGCCTACTTCATTCCGTCCTATCATAATCCAACTGGAATCGTGACGTCCTCACAAAAAAGAAAAGAAATTATGGATTTGTTTTCCGACTATCAGGTGCCGATTATCGAAAATGGATTTAATGAAGAATTACGATACTCCGGGTCACATCTTGCATCCTTAGCTTCTTTTGCTGGTCAAAGCAATAATGTGATTTATATTAGCAGCTTTTCTAAAATTCTATTTCCGGGCTTACGGATTGGCTGGATATTAGCAGACAAAGAGCTAATCTATTACCTAGAAAGTATGAAAAGAGCGCGAACGATTCATACGTCTACATTGGATCAAGCGGTGTTATATCAATATTTGAATGATGGATACTTTGAGAAGTATTTAAAGAAAGCGAAATCCGTCTATAAGAAGAAGTATGAATTGACCGTTCAAGCATGTAAGAAATATATCCCTTATAAAAGAATGACTGGTGATGGAGGACTCCATCTTTTTATAGAGTTAGAAAATCATATCGACTCCCGAGAACTGTTAGAAAAATGTACTGAAAGAGGTGTCGTTTTCTTACCAGGGAATGTGTTCCACACAGACAAAAGCGGGAACCATACGTTACGGTTAGGATTTTCGAGGCTAACAGAAAAAGAGATTATTCAGGGCATTCAAATCATCGGAGACACGATAAAAAATCATTATGGAGGCTAGAAAAATGAAAGTTGGCGTTATTATGGGAGGCGTTTCTTCAGAGAAACAAGTGTCAATCATGACTGGTCAAGAAATGATCACCCATTTAGATAAAAATAAATATGAAATTGTACCAATTATCTTAGAGAATAAAGAAGATTTTGTAGGCTTAGTGGAAAAGGTAAAGAATCTTGATATTGCATTACTGGCGCTCCACGGCAAATTTGGTGAAGACGGCACAATCCAAGGTGCACTTGAAACGATGGGTGTTCCTTATACAGGAAGTGGTGTCCTGTCTAGTAGCTTATGCATGGATAAAAATCTTTCCAAAAAAATTATCCGCTTTGAGGGCGTACAAACAGCGGATTGGCTTCACTCTTCAAATGGTGAAGAACTTCAAATGGATGAACTAGACAAAATGGGTTTCCCACTCGTTGTAAAACCGAATTCAGGCGGTTCAAGTGTAGGCGTTAAAATTGTTTATGATAAAGATTCATTAGTGTCAGCAATTGAAGAAGTATTCAAGTGGGATGAAGAGGTAATTATTGAACAGTATATTTCAGGGGATGAAATTACGGTGAGCATTCTAGATGGCAAGCTGTTACCGGTCATTTCCATTCGTCATCAGGGTGAGTTTTTTGATTACACTTCGAAATATGATGATGCAGCTACGATTGAAGAGGTGATGCAACTTCCTTCAGCAATACAACAACGCGTTGCTTTAGCTGCAATGAAATGCTATCAATCTTTGAAATGTAGCGTTTATGCGCGGGTTGATATGATGATTAAAGATGGTATTCCATATGTAATGGAAGTAAATACGTTGCCAGGGATGACGAAAAATAGTCTGTTACCAAAAAGTGCACAGGGAGCAGGTATTCCTTATCCGAAGTTACTTGACTTAATTATTGAACATTCACTTAAAAAACAATAAAAATTACTAATGAAGGACCTAACTTTAGTCGTTAGGTTCTTTTTTTGTAAATTTCAATAAAATGAAAAAATTACTTGACATTGTAAACTATGTACTAGTAAAATGCTATTTTTAATAGATTGATGTGAGAAGAAGAGTCATAGTATTTAAATTTTAAAAAAAAGGGGAATGACATTTTGGATAGAAATAAATTTTCAGCCATTGCCCATCGAAATCATGCGTTTAGCAATCCGATTAGTGAATCGAAACTAATGAAGTTGGTGGAGATGGTATCTTTAAATCCTCATGACAAAGTAATTGATATTGGTGCTGGGAAATGTGAATTACTTATTCGTCTTGTAGAAAAATTCAATATTATAGGTACTGCAATCGAATTGTATGATGGAGCCATTGAGGATGCTAAGAAAAATTCAAGCAGTCGAGTAACTGAGGGCAGTATCAAATTTATTCTTGACGATGCGAACATTGCCACTGAAAACTTAGCTTACGAAAAATTTAATTTAGGGATCTGTATCGGTTCGACTCATGCTTTAGGAGGATTAGAAAATACGCTTCAAAAAATGAAGAGCATTATTAAAGAGAATGGTTATATTCTAATCGGTGAGGGCTATTGGAAGAAGCGTCCAAGTGAAGAATATTTACAAGCCCTTGGAGGTGCAAAAGAGTCGGATTTGAAATGGCACCATGAGAATGTAAGTTTGGCTGAAGAGTTACGGTTAGTTCCACTTTGGTCCTATACAGCTAGTGACGATGACTGGGATGAATACGAATGGCTCTATTCCTCGTCTATTGAAGACTATTGCCACGAAAATCCCGATGATCCAGATTGTATGGCAATGCTGGAGAGAATCCGTGCATGGAGAAGAACTTACTTACAATGGGGCAGGGATACGTTAGGTTTTGGGTTGTATTTATTCCGTAATGCTAATTACTAAAGTTAATTGTTTATATTTGACAAAACAGAACATATGTTCTAAAATTGATGTATCATTAAATTTGTGATTTCAAATTAAATAATCATATAATTAATTAACCTTGTTCTTAAATATGGATAAAACTCACTTCAACATTTCTTACTTAGTATTTAGGAGGAATATAAAAATGACAAACTCGATCAGATTACGTTAGCAAATTTTTAACCAAAATTAATAAAATAGAGAAGTGAGTTGTTTATATATGAATACAGTAGAAAATAGAGTTTATGAAAATTGGCGAAGGAATATCATCCTCTTTCTAACAAGCCAAACAATATCCCTTTTTGGATCGATGTTAGTTCAATATGCCATTATGTGGTATATTACGCTAACAACGGAATCCGGTATGATGATGACGGTGTTTATACTTTGTGGCTTTCTTCCAACCTTTATTTTGTCACCGGTTGCAGGGGTTTGGGCGGATCGCTATAACCGTAAGCGATTAATCATGTTAGCGGATAGCCTTATTGCATTTGCTACGTTAATCTTAGCTATTCTATTTTTAATGGGGTATGATGCGATTTGGTTATTATTTGTGATGGCTGCTGTTCGTGCATTTGGAACCGGAATTCAGATGCCTGCAGTTGGTGCCATTTTACCGCAAATTGTTCCAAAAGATATGTTAACGAAGGTAAACGGGATAAATGGCAGTATTCAAGCAATTATGATGTTTGTTTCTCCAATTGTCAGTGCGGCACTATTAGGTTTTGCTCCACTAGAAACGATCTTTTTTATTGATGTTATTACGGCTGCAATTGCAGTGTTGACACTTCTTTTCTTCTTAAAAATTCCTGTACATGATAAAGCGGCGGACAAGCAAACAACAAGTTACTTTAGCGATTTCAAACTAGGTTTACAATATGTGAATAACCATAAGTTTCTAAAGAGTTTCTTCCAATTCTTTGCCGTATTTTTTGTCTTAATGGCACCAGCGTCCTTCTTAACACCACTACAGGTAACACGAACTTTTGGGGATGAAGTATGGCGTTTATCAGCAATTGAAATTGCCTTCTCCATCGGCATGATGATTGGTGGCGGGGTCATCGCTTCCTGGGGAGGCTTTGAAAATCGCATTAAAACATTAGGATTTGCGAGTGTAATCATGGGTCTCTGTACATTTGCACTTGGAGTTGTTCCTAACTTTTGGATTTACTTTGCCTTCATGCTGTTATTCGGCGTCGCTATGCCAATCTTTAACACACCAGCAAATGTACTGTTGCAAGAGAAAGTGGAAGAAGATTTTTTAGGAAGGGTATTTGGGGTAATGGGGATGATTTCAACTTCTATGATGCCCCTGGGAATGCTCATATTTGGCCCAATTGCAGATTTCATCAAAATTGAATGGCTGCTAATTGGAACAGGTATATTCATAATCATACTAGCCATTTTATTATGGAGAAACAAAGGATTACTCGAAGCAGGAAATCCAATATCAAAAAAAATTTAATATATCATTTAAGTGAAACGGATTCTGATTTTGGAATCCGTTTCGTTGTTTATAAATTGTGGATTTACAAGTGTAGTAGTTATCTAAAAATTTAAAACTATTTAAATATGATAATTTTTATAAAAATCTGATACTAAAATAGCAATATCTCCACTTTAATTAGAGTAAGGCTACAAAAATGACTTTTCTGAATAGAATATATATTTAAATTTCTTCTATTATATATAGTTTCAATATACAACAGCTTAAAAGATTGACACTATTGTTATATAACAAAAATAATGCTAGGATATTAACCACACAGAATCTGCGAAAAAGATTCATAATAATTAGACAGTTTAGAGAGAGAACAAGGTGATTTTTGAATGAATGCAATAACATTAGTGATTGGAGCAATCTGTATTTTAGTCATTACTTACCGATTTTACGGTATTTTCTTTACAAAGAAAGTATTAAAAATAACAGATGATACTCCAACACCCGCACATGTCAATAATGATGGAAAGGATTTTGTACCAACCAATAAATGGATTGCATTTGGACATCACTTTGCAGCCATTGCAGCAGCTGGTCCATTAGTTGGTCCAATATTAGCAGCCCAATTTGGTTATCTACCAGGCTATTTATGGTTACTAATAGGGGCAGTAATTGGTGGAGCAGTTCACGATGCTGTCGTTTTATTCGCATCTATGACAAAGGGTGGAAAATCACTTTCCGAAGTGATGAAAGAAGAATTAGGTCCTGTTGCAGGTTTCTGTACAGGTTTAGCTATGTTATTTATTATTACGATTACGATGGCTGGGCTATCGATGGTTATTTTAGGGGCATTGTCAGACAATCCATGGGGAACTTTTGCCGTTGCTTCAACTATTCCAATTGCCATGATTATGGGGTTAATGAATAAATTTCTTGGAAACATTAAATTATCTACCATAGTAGGTGTAGGATTACTATTATTAGCGGTATTTTACGGACCTGCTATTCAAGGTACTTGGTTTGGAGATTTATTAACATTAGATAAAGCAACACTATCACTGATTTTACCGATTTACGCATTTTTTGCAGCAGCTTTACCAGTATGGTTTTTACTGGCACCTCGAGACTACTTATCAAGCTTTATGAAGATTGGGGTATTTGTCGCGTTAATTATTGGAGTATTTATCATCAATCCAGTTATTCAATTTCCTGCGTTTCTTCCAGATTTCATTAACGGTGGACCAATCGTAGCGGGTCCGGTATGGCCGTTCGTATCCATTACCATTGCGTGTGGTGCGATTTCTGGATTCCATGCATTTGTAGGATCAGGTACAACACCTAAAATGTTAGATCGTTGGGAAGATATCCGCATTGTTGGGTTTGGGGCAATGTTAGTAGAGTGTGTTGTAGGTGTTATGGCGTTAATTGCTGCGACTGTTTTACATCCAGGGGACTATTTTGCAATTAATGCAGCTCCTGAAAAGTTCGCACAATTAGGCATGTCGGTTGTAGATTTACCAGTTCTTTCTGAATTAATTGGTATTGACCTTGAGGGCCGTACAGGTGGAGCTGTTACATTAGCGGTAGGTATGGCTTCCATTTTCTCAGGTGTTGAATGGTTTAGCCATTTAACAAGTTATTTCTATCAATTTGTTATTATGTTTGAAGCCGTATTTATTTTAACGGCAATTGATGCTGGTACACGTACAGCACGTTATTTAATTCAAGATTTCTTAGGGAATGTGTACAAACCATTGAAAAAGACGGATTGGCTACCAGGTTCCATCGGTGCTAGTGCCTTAGCATGTCTATTGTGGGGGTACTTACTAAACTCAGGTGATATCGCATCGGTTTGGGCATTATTCGGTGTATCGAATCAGTTAATGGCATCAATCGGCTTAGTATGTGGTGTAACATTTGTACTGAAAATTGCAGATAAACGAATCTATGTATTAACATGTTTTATTCCACTTGTGTACCTATACGTGACAGTAAATGTTGCAGGTTTCTGGATGATCAAAAATGTATACTGGAATGAAGCGGCGAGTGGGTACAATATGCTAAATGGTATTTTATCTGTGATTATGTTAGTTCTTGGACTTATCATTGTCATTACATCTGTTATTAAGTGGAAAGAGCTTTGGGCACATCCACGTTTCAAACGAAAAATGGCAGTAAAAAGTTATTAAAACAAGAACGGGTTTACTAGTGTGATAGCTAGTAGACCCGATTTTTTAATTATTCGCCTTTTCAAGAGCTAGCTTTATACCAAAACCAATAATGATGGTACCTGTGATGCCTTCAATTAGATTTTTAGCTAATGGCTTTTTCATAATGGCACTAATGACATTAATTAAATAAACATAGATGAATAGCCAAATAGCAGACAATACGGTAAAGGTAATCCCCATTAAAAGGAATGGAAAAAAGGTGTCGCCACCAGGTTCCACAAATTGAGGGAAAAAGGATAGGAAAAAGATTGCCACTTTTGGATTTAGTAGATCAGTTAGGAATCCTTGTTTAAAGCAGGATCTGTTTTCACTTTGATGTTTAGTATTCATCTCAACTGTAGGTGCATCATCCTTTTTAATTAAAGACCATAAAATCTTCATACCTAAATAAATTAAGTAAATGGCACCCGCATATTTAAAGATAGAAAATAAAATAGCTGATTTCACTATGATAGCGGAAAGTCCGACAACAGCAGCAAACGTATGGAAAAGCAAAGCACAAATAATACCTAAAGATGTTTTAAGCCCGCCAATTCTACGAGAGAAAAGTGTATTTTTCGTAACAATCGCCGTATCTGGACCAGGTAAAATAATGAGAAAAATACACATCAGGACAAATAAAAAATAGTTCTCCACATTCGTACTCCTTTTTAATTAGAATAAATATTCAATGTATGTAATTTATATACTGTATTATATAAAAATAGTATTGTTTGAACAATTTGAATTTTTAATACTCTTGAATAATAGCAGGAATTGCTGTATTGCCAAAAACACGATAAATAAGTGAAGTAAATGTAAGTTGGGAAACGGATTCTAATTGATTCCGTTTTTTTATTGGATGAAAAAGGGATATAATGAGAATATATGGAACTATTTTTAGAAAATATTAGTTTAATTAATAGATAATAACTATGGATGGGAAAAGGGGAATTGATTCATGCAAGATGTACTCATATTAGGTGGGACTCAGTTTTTTGGTAAGAAACTTGTTGAGAGATTGCTAGCAGATGGGAAAAATGTGACCATAGCAACACGTGGGCTTACGGCAGATTCATTTGAAGATCGGGTGACTCGTTTAAGGATAGACCGTGAAGATGAAAAGAGCATTTTTACTGCTTTCAAAGACGGACAATGGGATGTTGTATATGATCAAACGTGCTATTCTCCATTGGAAATAAAGGCGACAACAGAAGCCTTAAAAGGGAAGGTGAAAAAGTATATCTTTACATCTTCTCAAGCTGTCTATGAATACGGTACGAACCATAAGGAAGAAAATTTCAATCCGACCTTTTTTACTTTTACGTATAAAGGACGTAGAGAATATCCTGGGTACGCTGGGTATCAAGAGGCAAAGCGAGCATCCGAAGCAGTATTGTTTAACGAAATGCCATTTGATGTTGTGGCAGTGCGTTTTCCAATTGTCGTAGGGAAGGATGACTTTACGGAAAGGGTAAAATTTCATGTAGAAAAAGTGATAAACAAAGAAGCTATTGGAGCGAAGGATTTTGATGTTCGATTCAGCTTTATTTCATCTGATGAGGCTGCCGATTTTCTATATAAAATGGGCGAATCTGATTTTACTGGAGTTATCAACCCTGGAAGCCGGGGGGATATATCTTTAAGAGAACTGATTCAAAAAATTGAAAGCCATGTTGGTAAAAAAGCAATACTGACAACAGAAGTGTCGAGTGAAAATGCATCTCCATTTGGATTGGATGGATCGTGGTCAGTGAATACCGATAAGGCTGAGAAACTAGGGTATCAATTTACGGATTTAGATGAGTTACTAAACGAACTTATACAATTTTATTTTGTTAAATAAAATCTACAATGGGGGCCAATCGATGGGAATTAATTTTCATAATGACGAAAATCGTAATTCTTATACAACTCGTGATGCAGATAGTTCTTGGAAACAAACGATTAATAATATTGTAGACATCAAGAAGATTACGAATGCATTGGATATTGGTTGTGGAGGAGGAATTTATTTAAAGGCACTATCAGACATGGGGATTCCATCAGTGACGGGAGTCGATTTTTCCAAAGTGATTCTTGAAGGGGCAAGAGAAAACTGTAAAGACTATCCAAACATCACGTTCAAGTATGGGAATGCATTTGATACAGGATTAGAGAATAGTAGTTTTCAATTAATCCTTGAAAGAGCCTTGATCCATCATCTTGACGATTTGTATTCTTGTTTTAAAGAAGCTTATCGATTGTTAGAAGAAAACGGGATTTTCATTATTCAAGACCGAACGCCAGAAGATTGTTTATTGCAAGGTGACCGCAACCATATTAGAGGTTATTTCTTTGAAGTCTTCCCAAGATTAGCTGAAAAGGAAATGAATCGTAGACACGATAGTTCACACGTCATTGAGAAACTAAAGGATGTTGGGTTTAAAGAAGTAGAAGAAATAAAGTTATGGGAAACACGAAAAGTGTATGGTACAAAAGAGCAATTACTAAACGATTTACGTAATAGAACGGGAAGAAGTATTTTACATGAACTAAATGATGATGAGCTAAATTTATTAATCGAACACATTGATCATTCACTTGCGATTGATACAGATATCGTAGAAAAAGATCGATGGACAATTTGGAAAGCAGTTAAATAACGGTATAAATTAATAGGAAAATGGGTCATTTTATCAATAAAGATAAAGTGATTCTTTTTTATTTTGCCAATACGGAGGTAACAAATGGATGTCCTAGATTGTATCGTGATAGGTGGAGGTCCTGCTGGGTTAAGTGCGAGCTTAACGCTAGGAAGGGCTAGACGAAAGATTGCCTTATTTGACGATGGAACGAATCGCAGTAGAGTGACACAAGCATCTCATGGATTTATTACGCAAGATGGAATTAAACCCAAAGAGTTTAAGGAGACTGCATTAAAAGAGTTAGAAAATTACCCAACAGTCTCTTATTTTAAAGAAACCGTAACTGAAATTATCAAAGCTAGTGCGAATGAACGATTTACCGTCAAATCATCGACTGGCAAGGAATTGGTAGCAGAAAAAATCGTTCTCGCCACGGGTATCCAAGAAAGATTTTCAAACCCAAAGATACGTGAGTTTTATGGGAAAAGCTTATTCAGTTGTCCATTTTGTGATGGTTGGGAGCAAAGAGATAAACCGTTAGTCGTGATTGCAGAAAAAGAAGAGCACATCCTGCATTTGACGAAGATGGTATATAACTGGTCGCAGGATTTGGTCGTCTTAACAAATGGCAATCCATTATCGAAAGAAGGCCAATTAGAACTAGAAAAACACGATATCAAAATTATTAAAGAAAAGATAAAAGACTTAATCGGAAATGATGGGTACTTAGAAAAAATAGAGTTTGAAAATGGAGAATCGATTAAAAGGTCTGGGGGTTTTGTTGCCCCATCCTATTATCGACCAAATCATTTCGCAGAAGCTCTAGGCTGTGAATTGGACGAAGAAGGAATCGTCAAAACCGATCATGTTGGGAGAACATCGCAAAAAAATGTCTATATTGCAGGGGAAACGGAAAGGTCCAAACCCGCTTCTATCATGATTTCAGCAGCAAAAGGGAATAAAACGGCAGTTTCTGTCATTACGGATATCATTATGGAGAGGTTTTGATAACATCAATTAACAAGGCATCGAGAATCGTTCCTCAATGCCTTGTTAATATTAGACTCTAAATTGATTGATTTCTTCTTGAATTTCCATAGCGCCTTGACTTAGTGATTTTGTAACTGTGTTAATTTCAACCATAGTAGCTGATTGTTCTTCTACTGCCGCAAGCACGTGACTAGATTGCTCTGCTGTAACATTTGCAGTTTGTGCCATTTCTGAAACAGAAGCAGATACTTCCTCTGTACTAGCAGATATTTCTTCTGATGAAGCAGACACTTCTTGGATTTGAGAAGTCATTTCTGTAATTGCTTCAAAGATATTGCTAAATGAAGTTTGAGCATTATGTAGATAATGAACACCTTGGTCTACATTTTGTACCGTTAAATTTACGCTGTCTTCAACTATTTTTGTATCTTTCTGGATTAGAGAGGTTAAATCAACAATTTTTGAAGCAGAATGTTTTGATTCTTCTGCAAGCTTACGGACTTCATCAGCCACAACAGCAAACCCTTTTCCATGTTCCCCAGCACGAGCTGCCTCAATTGCGGCATTAAGGGCAAGGAGGTTCGTTTGCTCCGTAATATTTGTTATGACTTTAGTAATGTTTTCGATTTCAGCAGATTGAATGCTCAATTGTTTAATTTTTTCCCTTGTTTCATGTGATGAATGTTGAATGACAGACATTTGATTTTCCGCTACTTGAAGAGTTTGACCACCTTCAGTAGCCATTGATTGCATATCCATTGCTTGTGATTGTAAGTTTTGAGCAGCTTCAGCTATTCGTGCTACCCCATGAGCCGTTTCATCAGTAGCAATCGCACAATCGTTGCCAGTCGCTGCGGCTTGAGCTCCACCTGAAGCAAGATGCTCCATGCGACCAGCAATATCCTTCGTTGTTACCATTACTTCGTCCGTACTAGCTGCTAATTGCTCAGCAACAGCAGTTGTATTGGAAACATTCATCGATACACTACTTATTAGTTTAGATAAGTTTCCTTTCATTGTGTTAAATGCCTCTGCAAGATCATGTATCTCATCTTTTGTTTTAACGACAACATCTTCTTCACGTAAGTCTCCCGTAGCAATAACATTTGCAGCGTACGTTAAACGTTTTAGTGGAACGGTAATATTTCTTGTAATTATAAGTCCTAAAACGACTGCAACCACTGTACCTACAATAGAGATGATGATTAAAAGAGTAGTACTAGTATCCGTACTCTTCTTAGTACTTTCGGTTGTTGAATTCATTTGTTTCGATTGGAAATCAACAATGTTATTAATAGATTGTTGGATCGCTTTATTTGCTGGAACAGCATATGTAAAAAGTATCTCTGTCGCTTTATCAATCTGATTACTGTCAACAGATTTAATTACGTCATCTACATAACTTGTATACACTGTTTGCTGTTCTTTGATTATCTCAATCTCCTTTTTCATTTCCTCATCTACAAATAGGTGATCAATCAAATCAATTGATTCTGTTATTATATCTCTTTGTGCATAGAGACTTTCTAAATCAGTGGCATCTTTACGAAGCACATAGGAACGAAGATATAAACCTTGCAATGAAGTGGCGTTTTGAATTTTTGATGATTCAACTACTTTATAGACGCGATCATCAATTAAATAACTATAATCTTTATCTATTTTTGACATTTGAAATCCGGAAAATACCGCAACACCTATAAGTATTAAGGTGATAATCCCAAAACCAGTAAATAGTTTCTTCTTGATAGACATATTGTCTTACATCCTTTCGTGATGTTATAGTAAAATTATCACAAATTATAGCAATAAAATATCTAGGTATTCAATATCATTTTATTTAATTAGCAATATCAACCAAAATTGTAGAATAAAGTTGATTGTAGGGGAATTATTTCAACTTAACATAATTTTATTATTGTAAGTGTTATAGGGTCTTGATGGTGTAACAAAAATTTGTTCAGATATAACTCGTGGACAAATCAAATTTACATACTTATTAGGGAATAAATTATTTTAGAAAAATTAATACCGAAAGATTCCATTTTAATTTTTGAAGAGGAAAACTTAATTTCTCAATGTTTTGGGAAATTATGCTTTTTCTATTGAATTTCCTTTGAAATGTAACACTTTGGGTTATTTTAAAATTGTCGCTAGCCCATTGAAATAAAACTATAAATGTTATATATTTATAACATGATGTTATGTATTTCTAACATCAAAAGGAGGGTTAGGTTGAAAATTAAATTTATTTCTTTAGGGATTCTTTCTTTCATCATTGTGTTAGGAATGCTACTTCAACTTATCAATTTACTAAAAGGGAATAATTATTTTTCTGCAGCATTTCTTTTAATTGGTTTACTAAGTTTTGTCGGTTATATTTCAATGATCTTGAAAAAAATGTTCCCTGAGTTTAAACATGGATTACCCTCTGATGATGAACGGTCTAAAATGGTGAAAAATGTTTCGGCAGGAAGGGCATATTTTTTCTCTTTATATATCTGGATTGCTTTACTCGCATTCCAAAAATATTTGGATACTGACGATACTTTAATTTTGGGGATATTGGGGATGGTTCTATCTTTACTCGTATCTTGGCTGATTACAAAGAGTAAGAGAGGCTTTGAATAAATGAAAACGAAAATCAAGGAATACAGAGCCAAACATAATATGACTCAATTAGAACTAGCAAAAGCGGTCGGAGTCAGAAGAGAAACAATCAGCTTTTTAGAAAAAGGGGAATATAACCCATCCTTAAAACTTGCTACTAAAATCGCACGTCTTTTTCAAGTAAGTATTGAAGAACTTTTTTTCTTTGAGGATAGTGAACTTGACTAAAGAATGGAGGGGAAGAAGTTGTTTGTACATTTATTTCATAAAATGAATAAGACTCAACAGAAAGTCGCAATTGGTACAACGGTTACACTATTAGCGGCTGGTGTTGCATTACTTATCTTATAATTCGGGGTGACTAAATGAACTTCCAACTAAAAACATTTAACGAATTAACAACAACAGAGTTATACAATATTTTAAAAGAGCGCACAGATGTGTTTGTTGTCGAGCAAAATTGTCCTTTTCCTGAGGTAGATGGGAAGGATTTGCAGTCTTATCATCTATTTAAAGAGGAGAATGGAGAAATTATCGCCTATTTGCGTATTTTACCTCCTGGGGTGAGCTATCCGGAGTTGTCGATTGGGCGAGTGCTTGTGAATAAGGATTATCGTGGACAAAAGCTTGCTCGACAGATGATGGAAGAAGCACTATCATATATTATTAATGAATTAAAGGAAACAACAGTGAAAATTCAGGCGCAACACTATTTGGAAGATTTTTATTGTTCCTTTGGTTTTGAAGTCATCTCAGAGGTTTATTTAGAAGATGGTATTCCACATATTGATATGCTATTGAAGAAGTAAAAAAAAACAACTATTTTGAAAGGGTAATTCCTTTAAAAATAGTTGTTTTTATTTTCGACATCATCAACTTGCAGCAATCCTAATGTTTTGGCTGGACCATGTATCAATATATTGAAAAACATTTTTGCTAATTGTTCGATATCAATTGGTTTATTTGATTGATTTGCATATTCTGCCAGACTTAATGAAAGGGATGTAAACAAAATGACAAATAGATCAGATGGAACTTCATAGTCTAATTTTAAATTCGGAAAAACCTTTGTAGTAAACACATGATGCAGTTTTTCTCGTAATTTGGCTTGGAAGGACGCATTGTGACCGGATTTTAAGAGAAGCTGTAAAAGATCATTATTTTCCACGTAGCAATTTAATAATTGTACAAGGGTATCATAGCGAGATCTTAAAAATTGTTCATTGAATTGTTCCTCATTCGGGATATTGTTCACAAGCACTTCTTCGATTTTTTCGATCAATTCATTTTCAAAGCTCTTCATGTAGCGACATGGTATTCCACTTGGGTACTAGGATTTGAACTTGAACACTTTAATCGAGTAGCGCTTTATATTGCGGTTTGTGTCGCAGCCTTTACATTTATGATTTTTGCTACATTACGCTGGCTAAAATTACCGAGCATTGGGGTGCCTTCTATCGCGATTACATTTTTTCTTGGTTACCATTACGCATTTATGCAGATGGTTTAAGAGAAGTATTATTCTTTAGCCATGATGTGATGAACAGCTACAGTGTCGCACTTATTTGGGTATTAGTCATTGCACTTGTACTCGTATGGGTTAAAAATCTAGTGGAAAAACCAGAGATACAAACAGAACAATAAGGGAATCGAGCCATTTTGCAGAAATGTGAAATGGTTTTTTATATATTAGTAGAACCTTTTTTGGTAAAAAAACGTCATACTGTATAAATTTAGGTCATGGGGGAGTAATTAATGAAACTATTTTTGCTCAATAGCATTAGAACGAATAATTTTAATGATGAAGAAATAATGGTGAAAATCAAAACGATGTGGGAAGATGCCTATCGTAAACTAGAACACCATCAAAATAGCATCTTTGGGGTTTATTACGACTATGAGAATAACTATAAAGGGGATTATTCTTTAAGTGTTGGCATTGAAGAAAGTTATGGCGAATCTTTTATTGAAATACCAAATAACGAGAAATACGAAATTTTTAAAGTGGATACTAGTGATGAAATGGGTGTCATTAATACCTGGAGCAAGATATGGGAAAAAGAAGAAGCGGGTTTATTAGATAGGGCATACACGTATGATTTTGAAAAATATTCACCTAATGGGGAGATTGAAATTTATATAGCAATTAAGTAACTATTCTAGGAGGAAATTATGACATACTTTATTGAACCTGTTGCTTTCGTAAAGAATAATAGAAAAGAGATTTTGGATGATCATTGGGGATCTATTATTTCCACAATTGAATTAGCTGAAAACATCGATGAATCTTCACTAAAAGGGATAGAAGAGTTTTCACATTTAGAAATTATTTTTTATTTCAATAAAGTAGATGATAATAAAATTCAATATGAAGCAAGACATCCTAGAAACAATCCTGATTTCCCACTGGTTGGGATATTCGCTCAGCGTGGAAAAAATAGACCAAATAAACTTGGTGTGACCATTGTAAAACTAATTGAAGTAAAAAACAGACAACTCCTTGTAGAAGGATTAGATGCAATTGATGGTACGCCAATCATTGATATCAAACCTGTAATGAATGAATTTTTACCAAAAGAAAAAGTAAAGCAACCAAATTGGTCTACCATTTTAATGGAAAATTATTGGGAGTAACTTAGATTCAAAAAAACTTAATACTACCCCTCATTTGGTTATTTTTGATTCTATACAAGACAACAATTAGATATTACAGTATGATGGATGAGAGAAAAATAGAAATGTGAGTGGAGTATTGTGGATTATATAACATGGTTATTTGATTTTATTATGCATATTGATGTTCATTTAAGAGACATTGTGGCTCAATATCATGAATGGGTTTATGCAATCGTCTTTTTAATCGTATTTGTGGAAACTGGTTTAGTTATTATGCCATTCCTGCCAGGGGATTCTTTATTGTTTGCTAGTGGTGCGTTAGCGGCAATGGGCGGATTAAATTTATGGCTTTGCCTCATTATTTTCTTTGTCGCAGCCGTTGTAGGGGATACAGTCAATTATCATATTGGCCATAAAATTGGTAAGTCCATTCCTGAAAATAGTTTTTTAGGAAAAATGATCAACAAAGACCGTATGCAAAAAGCGCAAGAATTTTTTGACCGCCATGGTGGAAAAACCATTATCTTTGCACGATTCATGCCTTTCATTCGGACATTCATTCCGTTTATTGCAGGGGCAAGTAAAATGCGTTACGCACATTTTCTTACTTATAATATTGTAGGCGGATTATTATGGGTATTAATTGGAGTCTTTTGCGGATACTTCTTCGGGAATATTCCATTTATTAGTGAACACTTCTCAACAGTTATTTTAGCCATTATTGTGCTTTCTCTAATTCCAGCAGTGATTGGATTAGTGAAGTCTAGAGTGAAAGCTGCATAAGATTATCTAACACCTTCTATTGAATAGAGGGTGTTTTTATATGTTAGAAATCATCAATATGGTATAATTTGTAAAATAAAGAGGTGAATACAGTGAATTACAAACAAGAACAATATCTTCGAGTTGAATCGCTAATAAAAAATAGTAATATTTTTAATGGAGATTTAGGGAATGGGATATATATGAGAAATTCCCACCCCTTTATTTTACAAGAGAGTCAGAATAATTTATTTTCTCCATCAAGAAAGGCAGTTCTTAACTATTTTGAAAACAATCATATTAGTTGGTGGAAAGGCAAGTTAACGAACCACACCCTCTCATCTCAAATTGCCTGTCTTAATCATTTATTCCCTATACGAGAAGATAAAGAAGCAGTTTTATCACTTATAAGAAATATTTGTCCAGATATTACAGATATTTTAGAAATTTTTTCAGATAAATATAGTCCTGCATACATTCAATTTGAAGCGGTGAGTGATAATGATCATTTAAATGAAGGCAAATTAAGAAGGGGAAGTAATTGCACATCCATAGATGCATTAATTTATGGCGTACATAAAGATGGTCGAAAACTACTCATCCCGATTGAATGGAAGTATGTAGAATCATACGGAAATGAAAATAAATCTTTAGGTGATAGTGGAACAACTCGTAAAGCACGATATACAGAATTAATAAATCTTTCATCTCAATTAAAAACTGAGTTCCATGATGTTTATTATTTTGAGCCCTTTTATCAATTAATGAGACAAACGCTTTGGGCTGAACAGATGATTGCGCACAAAGCTACTGAAACGATTAAAGCTGATGATTATATTCACATCCATGTAATTCCGTCTGAAAATAGACAGCTTTTAAATAAAAAATATACTTGTAGCAAAATGGGTATGGAAGAAACATGGAGAAGCTGTCTCAACGATCAGAGTAAGTATGTTATTATCTCTCCGCAAAAGTTCCTTGCACCTCTTTCAAGTAGGAACAATGATAATTTGCTTGATTATTTAAGTACTAGGTATTGGTAATACACAAAAAACCCGCGCATCGATAATAATGCGCGGGTTTTCTATCGTTATTCAATCGTACGATACATAAATGTAGCGTAATGCATACGGCTTACTTGATCGTTTGGATTAAAACGTCCATTTGAGCCCGTTGTAATACCATTTGACGATAAGATATTGATAAAATCTTTTGCCCAGTGGTTTTCAGTATCTGAAAACGGTTTTAAATTCTCAGGTTGAAGCTCTAGTTTATAAGCATTTACTAAAATTTTCGCTAATTGTGCTCTTGTTAGCGAGTTTTTTGGATTGAACATCCCATTTGCCCCATCGATAATACCTGCCTGATACAGTGCCATAATTTCTGTGTAGTATGGATGTGATTCCGGTACATCGGCAAACTCTACTTTTTCACGAATTGGTTTTAATGAAACGCCACTACGATAAATCAGTGATGCCACATGCTGACGTGAAATCGCAGCTGTTGGGTTAAATATGTTACCAGGGAAACCATTAATGATTTTCTTTTCTTTCATCGTCTGAATTTCTTTAAAATACGGGTGCGTTACCGGTACATCAATAAATGAAGCAACTTTTGGAAGAACCGTTAATTTTTTTGTTTCTTCATAGGAATAGCCATAGTGATCTGTTACAGAGTACGTTACAGTATAATCCCCAGCTTCTTTAACTGGACGGTTAGTATTCATTTGAACGCCATCGATTTCCAATCCCATTACATTATAGGCTTTAACGTTTGAAGGCAATGTCAATGCTTCACCTTCAAATATCGTCATATCCTTCAAGCCTTCGATACGAGGGCTAGAGTAAGGGGCAACTGTAATTTGACGATATGCTGTAATTGGCTCATAACCTTCTTTTTCAAAGGTATACTTCACCGAATAACGACCTGAAACATCTGTTTTAACAGAGCTTTCAACGGTAAGATGATCTGTTAAATCTTGATTTGACTTGTTGTCTGTTACTTTTACACCTGCTAACGGATCAAATGTGCTATTTAGTAGTAACAGTTTATTATCAGTACCTGTAATGGTTACGTTCTCCTTTGCCACAACTGTAATTATAGCACTTTGATTTACTGTATTGCCTGCTTTGTCGGACACTCGATACGTTATCGAATAGTCGCCGGCTTTTTTTGTATCTACATAACCTGTATATCTAATGTCTTTCGTTACGTCACCATCGAAGTTGTCCGTTGCTTGAATTCCTTCATAAGCATTAAAAGGATCACCTGCAAATATTGTACGATTTTGTACATTGTTCAACTTCGGTGATTCTGTATCTTTTATTGTTACGTCTTGGCTAAAGGTAGAACGGTTGCCACTAAAATCAGTTGCTTCATAATTCACAGTGAATGTACCCATTGTTTTTTCAGGGATATTGTGTGTAACTTTCACTGATTTTTCAACTTCAGTATCAACATCATCATAGATTTCTAGATTTTGTGTAAAATTAAAAGGGCCAGTTATGTTTAATGTTAATGAACCATTTTTCACAAAAGTTGGACCGACTGTATCGTTGCCATCAAAGATTGTGAACGAGATAGGAGATTTCCAGTCGTCAAAATAGTAACCATTATCGCTTATATACATGTAATTTCCATGTACATCTTGAGCAGATACAGAAGAAACATACCATTGTTCGTTAAAAGCAGTCGTAGGTACTGTATAAGAACCAACGTATTTTTTCGTTGCAGGATCATAGTTTAATCTGACACCTGATCCTGAAATTGAACGATGGATTGGCTTTACATTTACATTTGCATAATCAATTTCAGATTCATCCTCGATTCCAACAGAAAATGTGATTTTTTCACCAGGTGCTAAAATCGTTTTATCGCTTTCAATTGAGAGAAAAACTGGGCTTGTATTGTCAGCTACAGCTGCTTGCACATTGCCCATACTCATTGGAAGAAGGAAAATCATCATTGCAGCCGAAACTTTCATTAATTTTTTCATTAAAAGATTCCTTTCAATTTATATTTCAAGAGATAATTATATCAATAAAATTATAAAAATATCATAAAAATGAAAGGGTATTTTGTAATTACTATGACAAATTAGCTAAAATTTCTAATTTGATTCGTGCTATGAATTGCATCTTTAGTAAATTATTGTAAGATAAAAACTATCTGATAAATTGGGGGAATATTGTGTCTATTAATCATTCTAGTGAAAAAGCTAATTTAAGAGATATAAAAGTACCTGAAGATTATTGTCAACTGGTTGAACTATTTAACCAGATTGAACCTGGCTCAACAACTGTGGAAGTTTTGAAGGAAGAGGATTCGCATATTCCAGTGCAATCAAATCTAAAGCTGGATGAGAACGGATTATTAGTAGGTTACGGAAGAACAAGAGTCGTAGTAGAAACAGCTGATGGGCAAATTGTTGGGTACGGAGCATGTTTTCGTGCACCTTGGACAGACCCTGGTACGGTAGGGAGTACATTTTGCGTGCATCCAGATTTCCGTTCACAAGGTATTGGAGAAATGATTTTAGCTTATATAGAAGAGTGGGCAAAGAAACAACAAGCGTCAGTCATGACATCAATGGTAATGGATTGGATTGATGGGTCATTAGCTTTTGTGGAAAAAAGAGGCTTTAACCTTGATGCCCATGTATTTGAATTGGAATTAAATCTCGCTCAATTTGATGCTGTAAAATATGAACAAGTAATAGATGATAAAATTAAGTTTACGACGTTAGCGGAAATACATAATGATGAAGCCGTGAAAAAGCTTTATGACTTGTTTGTTGAAACTTCAAAAGATAACCCGGGACAATACGGAAGTGTCGAACCTTTCGTTGAGTGGAAGAAGGAGTTTTTACCGGAAAATTTATATCGATATGATTGGATTTTTATTGCTGTGGACGGAGATGAGTTTGCAGGATTTACACAGCTATTAAAAACCGATGTAGAAGGAGTACTTTATACAAACTATACAGGTGTAAAAGCTAAATATCGTCACAAAGGCATTGCAAAGGCATTAAAACTATTAGCAATTAAAGCAGCACAAGCAGAAGGGGCCCAAACTATAACAACAGATTCAGAGGAAACTAACGAACCAATGCAGCATATTAATAGATCATTTGGATTTGTTCCTGGGCAGGGGCATTATCGGGTTGTGAAACAGTTGAAAGAAACAAATTAATTTACAAGAATAGTAGGGTGGCGAAGTTGAAGCTTCTTCACTCTTTTTTCGTGTTTTCTTAAGGAAAATACAATAGAGTAAAATCATGTATAATAGGGGGATAAAAACTTTTAGGGGATGTTATCGTTGAATATAAGAGAAATGAATATAGAAGAAATTGATATTGTAAGAAATATCCGATTAAACAGTTACAGTGATTATGAAGTTTTTGTTTCAAAAGAACATTGGAGTGTTTTAAAAAATACATTACTTTCTGAAAATGATATTAATAGCAACTCAAAAATTTACGTTGCAGAAGATGAGAACGAAATTGTCGGGACGGTTGTGTTGTTTCCAGGCGAAGTGAAAGCCTATGATTGGAGTGATAGTGTTCAATCGTATCCGGAAATTCGGATGCTTGCAGTTGAACCTTCAGCTCGAAAAAAGGGAATTGCTCGAGCATTAATGGAACATTCGTTAAAGGTAGCAAAAGAAGAAGGCAATACAGAAATTGGTCTTCATACCGCAACATTCATGACAAAAGCTGCTTCTTTATATGAAAACATGGGCTTTGTTCGTGTACCTGAAAAAGACCTTGAGCCGATGAATGATGGCGTGATTGTCAAAGCATATAAATACGAATTATAAAAAAGTATTGATATGTTTATTTTATAAAGAGATTAATTCTAGAAAAAGAACTTATGTGCAAGATAAATATAAATTTTTAAATGGAATATAGAGCAGGAATCTAAAGGTGATTCCTGCTTTTTCCACAAAATACATATATAAAATTATGATAAAATCACACAGATGAAACATAGGGAATTATTATTTTAATTAGGAAGGAAGGTTTCAAAAATAGCAAAGACTAATGGCAAAAATCCTTATAAGGATATTGATATAAATAATTTGAATCTTAGTTTAAGTGATGTTAATCAATTAAATCTATTGCAAGTTGTCCAATTATCTTCTGTGGTAATAGGAGAACATAATTCAAGTCATTTTGGGGATAAATGGTTGGAACTGAATGGGCGTCATTATATAATGCAAAAGATATTTGAAAATGTAGGCTTAAATTTCCAAGTATGTGATGAATTAATTGATGCATTGATTTTGGATAAGGGGAAAATTTCCGATGAAGATATACTAAGATGTCATACACATTTATTTGATTTTATTATTCATTATGAAAAATCTGTAACTAAATACATGAAAAGAAGGTCTAAGCTAAAAAAATATTTAGATTACGAACCTTCAAAATATCTTGTTTTAAAATTATCCAAATTAGGAATAGAGTTTGAGCAATTAGTTGGAGAAATATTAACAGAGTTAAATATTAACTATATACAATATGATTCAGGTAAAAGAAACTGCAAGCCTGATTTTGTGTTTTCAGAGAAGCATTGGGGAGATGCAAAAATTAGTGAACATACTGTTTTTCATTCTCAAACAATAGATAAATATGAAAAGCATATTGATAAACTAACCATAATTTATTTAAGAAAGACATCACAATTAGAGTGGCGTAGATACGTTACTCCAAAAACTGAACTCGTACATATTTCATATTTTGTTAAAGAACTTCCTATTGATAAAAGGCAACAATTTGAGGATAGATTAAGTAAAATTGAAAATTCACTAATTCGCTCAATTAAATAGAAATGTACTACTATGCAAATTTGGCATAGTAGTTTTTTTATGAACCTAAATCAATTTACAATTAAAATGTAAGCAAAACCTAACAACAAATGTATGGTTTAGTTGGTGGAATAAAAGGGTAATCATGTTTTAATAAATATAATAGGATTTTTGAAAAGTATGAAAGTTGTTACTGCTAAGAAATAAAGGAAGGAATTTAGATTTTGAAGAAAAGAATGAAAATGATTTTTCTTGGATTATTCGCATTACTCGTATTCCTCGTTGGCGGGTATTTCTATAACAATATTACGTATATCGAGAAACCCCTTAAAGAGATGGCTCGTGCTGGTTTTGTTGAAAAACAAGTTGAACTAAAAGATGGGACAATCATAAATTATGGGGAAGGTCCAGACAATGAGAAAACACCCCTACTTCTAATCCATGGCCAAGGGATGACATGGGAAGATTATGCTAAAGTCTTACCAGAATTATCGAAGCATTACCATGTATTCGCCGTTGATTGCCACGGTCATGGCGAATCGGATTGGAATCCTGAGAAATATACAGCGAAAGCCATGGCAGGAGATTTTATTGAATTTATTGATAAGGTTATCGGTGAAAAAGTGGTTGTTTCTGGTCATTCGTCAGGGGGGATGATTGCTGCATGGATGGCCGCACATTCACCAGATCATGTGCTTGGGACAGTAATTGAAGATTCACCTTTCTTTTCAACTGAACCTGGTAGAAGAGAAAACACCTATGTATGGGTTTATGGCTTCCAATTATATGAAGACTTTAAAAATCAAAATAAAGAGAAGGATTACTTCAAGTATAGTCTTGAAAGAAGTTATTGGCGCAATATGTTTGGCGATTTTCTTTGGAACAGGTTTTCAAAAGATGCAGTAGCCTATCATGAAAAACATCCAACTGAACCTGTTCACATCAAGTATTTGCCTCCACAAATTAATCGAATTTTTGAATCTGCCACATATCCATATGACCGCAAATTTGGAGAAACCTTTTATGATAATTCATGGTTTGAAGACTATAACCAAGCAGAAGTGTTATCAAAAATTGAAAGTCCTATGGTATTTATCAAAGCCAATACAAGCTATGATGGCGATTTATTAATGGCGGCATTATCTAATGAAGATGCGGAGCGTGTTGTACAGTTATTAGAAAATGGGCAAAAAATTGATGTAGACACACCAGGACATGATATTCATTACGATAAACCAGAAGAATTCACGGAGATCATGGTCGATTTCTTACAAGAGGTGGAAAAAAGAGGCGTCTAATATTCAGTCGCCTCTTTTTATCTCTGATAATCCGCATTCAAAATAACTTCTTCAGGAATTCTCTGCGCATACGGTACATTGTAATCAGAGAAATAGACGAAATAACGATTAATAAAATAATCATTTCTCCGCATTTCCGGCTCTACATAATCCTCTAAGCCATTATAAGTATGGAAAACCGTCAACTGGACGAGATTGTATGCTGTATCAAAAGTTAGCGCTAAATACAAGTCTCGAAGATCTTCTGTTTCAACGAAATAAAGTTCGTTTAATTCACTCTCAAAATAGCTACCCGTAAAAAGGTTCATATCGAGCATATTTAAATGCTCACGATATTGCTCTTGCGTTAACTGTAGTTCGACTATCCAGTTGTCGAGCTCAAATTCCCCTCCAATATCCCCAACAGTCTCTTTATATAGGGAAAGTTGCTCAGGGTAAGACATAAATAACTCCATAAAAGCATCAATGTGTTCTAATGTTTTAAAACTCTCATCTAAATCATTATGACTAATATAGGGCTCTTCTTCCATCACAGGAACACCACCGTAACTATAATCACCGGATACAGAATACCAACCTAATTCAGGATCAAAATATTCCGTACTTGTTGAGTAGATACTCGTGCTATCATCGTACTCACCAATTTCACCATATACAAGGGATCCAGATGTTTGACTGATGGATGTCGTCAGAGTCGCGTATTTAGGAGAGCGTTGCATCATGCCTTCATACGTATCATTGTATTCATAAAAGGAACTCAATTCTGGTTCAAGTAAATTATTTAAATAAGCTGTTTTATAAACGAAAGACGAAAAGGAAACAGTCTCAAGATTGGAAGTTTTTTCTACAGCTTTTTGTAAAAATTCCATTGCTTCTTCCGCATTTGTTCGCACTTTATCTTGTTCAGTTTGAGTAGTCGATTTGTTTTGGACAATTTCGATTGATGGGGAAGGGGGTACCAGATTTTCTTTTTTACTATTTTCATCGGTACAACCTGTCAAAAGAAAAAAGGAAATGGCTCCGCTAATAAAAAAACGTTTCATTATTCACCATCCATAATAAATTTAAAAAGCAGAAACATCTTATTTTATGTTTTGATTGGGGGAAAAGGAACCAATTATTGGAATAATAACAAAAAAGGAGTTGTCTCAAAAATGACTTTTCAGACAACTCCTTTCTAATTAAGCTTGTAAACCTTTATTTCGAATTGGTTTTAAAATAATCGCTAAAACTACAATTATTAATGCAATGACCATAGCAGAATAGAATAATCCACCATAACCATCTTGCGCTGCCATTAATGTGATTTGATCAACACTTGATTGGATTACATCTTTTAATGTTGGGTCTTGAATTTGTTCGACTATTTTTTCATAATCAACATCAGCTGAAGCACCGTTCGCAGACATAGTACTCGCTAATTGCTGGAATTCTTGCATTGCTTCTGGGCTTAAATCAGCATTTTCCATCTTCTTTTGTAAAATGCTACCAAAATCACTTTGGAATAGACTTGGAATTTGATTAAAGCCACGTACAATAAATCCGGCATAAATCGTAGGAGCAATCGTCATACCAATTTGACGAACAAGGGATAATCCGGCAAGTGCAGATCCTTTATCCTTTTGTAGACGTTCTGTCGCTAATATGTTCAACGGTGCACCTAATAGAATCCCAATCCCAATACCAGCCACACAGGAAGATATAATGAATTGCCATTTTACATCAATCCATGTTGGGAATAACACAAATCCTATCGCTGTAATGAATCCTGATAAAAATACTGCAAAAACAGGTCCTTTTTTATCAACGAGCGCGCCACCGAAGCCTGCACCGATACCCGATGCTAATGCTAAAGGTGTCATCCAATACCCAGAAGATTCAGCAGCGATGCCTAATACTTGCTCTGTAAAGGCAGGGATATATATCATTGCTGCAAGTAACGCTCCTGACAAGCCACCGACTAATAAAGTTAATAAGTAAGTCGGATGAGCTAGTAAACTTACTGGTAAAATCGGGTCTCCATTACGTTTTTCTAATGAACGATTATAGACAATTAATACAGCGAATAAAACAATTCCTGCTAGTAAGAACCCATACACTTCAGGAGTTAGAAGGCTATCTATTATTGAAACACCTTCAATATTTGTTAAACCGTACATGATACTTAGAACAGCTAATGATAAAAGAATTGTACCTAATAAATCTAATTTTCCAACAGCAGGTTCCTTTGTTTCTTGGATTTTATAGATTCCTAGAATCATTAACACCACTGCAATCGGTACATTAATTAGGAAAAGATAATGCCAATTTCCTGTTAAGTCCAAGATGACACTACCAAGGTTTGGTCCCAAAATAGCGCCAATCCCGTTCATCCCACCTAATATTCCAAGGGCTTTCCCTTGTTTTTCAACTGGGAAGGTACTTAATACATGGGAACTACCGATGATGAAGATACCACCCCCGCCCATTGCTTGAATGAAACGCGCGACTATATAAAATGCAAAATTAGGGCTTAGCGCAACTAGCAATGAACCAAGTCCAAATAACGCAACTTCCACAATAAATAATTTTTTTCGACCGTAGCGATCTGAAATTTTACCAACAATCGGAATACTGATGGCTAAGCCAAGTGTATAAATGGTTACACCCCAAGCACCCCAGTTGGCAGAAACATCGAACGAGCTGTTAATTGTTGTTAGAGCAGCACTAATAATCCCATTATCAAGAGCTGCCATTAATACACCGATACAAAACAGCGTTAACGCCCAACTTCCACCTGACGATTTATTACTCATTTTTTCACTCCTTCATCCCTTATTCAAAGTAACATGAGTTATCTCGAATAAAAAAATATATGCATCTGAATTATAATGTAGATTTGGAGATTTTTTCAAAGTATTTGTGCTAGAATTCTTTATTAATATAACGTTCCCCTATAAATATTACCATTTTAATACAAATCAGATTGATAAAAGTAGGATTCGATAAAAGTTTTCCTTTAAAAAAATGATGTGTATTAAAATCAATATGAATATTATAATGCGGGGAATTTAATTAGAAAATGATACTACTAAATCATATATTGGTGAAAAACATCAAATAGTCAACTTAATAAAGGCGAATTAAGGAAAAAATGCCTATCATTATATTAAGATAATAGGTATAATATATATATCATTTACATGTTTTAAAATTTTGAATTCGAATGATGAAAGTAGGAATTTTATGTGGATTGTTTTCAGTAGTATTCTAATAATTGGATTTTTACTTCAATATAGACAAAAAGTAAAATTACAAATAACATTGGACTCTCTAAAACCTATGATTGAAACAGTTGAAAACATCCGCGATATGTTGTATTACTGTGAAACTTACCCGAAATTAAACTATCTATATGTAAGCCCATCTATTGAAACATTGATAGGTTCTGATAATTTGAAGCGTCATCTCAAAAATCCTGAGCTGATTTTTGAGATTGTTCATCCAGACGATTATGAGACGTTGATGAAGAAAAAACTAGGGACACTTGATTTTAGTCAACCGATTACAGTCAGGTTTAAGAATTGTCTTGGACAATATATTTGGTTCGAGGAACATGCTACGCCTGTATACAGAAACGGGAAGTTTGTAGGGGTTGTAGGGGTTTTTCGAGATATCGATGAAAGGCTCGCTATTCAACGGCAACTCGAATATAACTCAACTCATGATGCATTAACGGAATTGCATAATTGGGCATTTTTCCAATTAAAGCTGAATGAATTTAATGAATGTGATATACCAATCACTGTGGTCGTTGCTGATTTAGATGACTTGAAACCAGTTAATGATAAATATGGACACAAAATGGGAGATCAATTAATTCGCGAAGCCGCCAATCGTTTAAAAGCTTTAGCGAAAAAAGAGACGATTATTGCGCGAATTGGTGGAGATGAATTTGCTATTCTAATTCCTCAGGCAGGTGTTCAACAAGTGGAACAATTTATAAAAAATATCCAGGAAAGCATGCAACAAGTCACTGGAAATTTACCATTTTCCCCAATTCACCTATCCATCGGGTATAAACATTCCAACTCCTCTTATGGTGTCATGGAACATTTATTAGCTGAAGCGGACGCTATCATGTATCAAAATAAGAAATCTAAAAAAGCAGTGGCAACATTTTTCTAGCCACTGTTTTCTAATATAAACTTACTCTCTCTCGTAAACTTCTCAAAACCTCATCCTGCACTTCACGGAACTTAATATCATCCCCTAGGAAAAGTAGCCAATTAGTAATTTCCGCTAATTCATCGGGCATGTTCACATTGATATAGGTCTTAAAAATGGCAGTTGCTTGGTATGGATCTGTATAGGAAAGTGAATATTTAAAAGGGTGATATTTTTTAAATTGGGCAATTGCCTTTGGACCTAATTCAATGATGAGATTGATTTCTCTTTCCTGTTTCCTCAGATTTTCCAGTACCATTTTTTTATTAACTCTTTTTTTCGTAGGGTATATTTCAACATTGGTTAGTTGATCTACAGGAAATGTCCTCAACTTTTCTTCCTTAAAGTCATATCCTTCAATTTGCCAAATGCTTTTTTCACGATAAAGGTGCAGCAGAAAAATGGGATATGACTTACTTACTTTACCATCATTTACTGTAATCATTAAATGCCTATCCAATAAAATCAGTTGGATAAGCAGTTCTAATATCGGGTGAGGGAGGTCTGACAATTCCAGTAAATCAGGATTGTTCGGATTAGTCCCTTCAAAAAGTAAGATTTGATTTAATAAAACGAGGGTTTCTTGTTGGTTTTCTGGGATAAGCCCGAGTATTTTCTCAGCTAACGATTGTCGACTTTTTAAAAAGGGAAGCTGTTGATTTCTCGAGGCCATAAAAGCAATAAAAAGGGCTTTCACTTCACTATCGGTAAAGTTAATGGATGGGAGGACAGAGTTGTTCATGACAAAATAACCGCCATCTCGTCCAACTTCTGCTTGAAGAGGCATGCCCATTGCTTCAATTTCTCGAATATCACGAATCGCTGTCGAACGTGAAATGTTAAATTCCCGCATAATTTCGGATATTGTAAAGTAGGAGCGATTATTGATATAGCGCATAATTATATTAATTCGTTCAACTTTTTTCATTGTGACCTCCTAAACAGTATCATTTTTTGACACTATTTAATGCTATTATAAATTCTGTAAGAAGAAAACAAAACGTTTATTTGGAGGATTGTTATCATGGCAAATTATTCAATCGAAGAAAAAAACAGCTTTACGGTATTAGGTATTGGAACAGAAATTAAAAGTCATTACACAGACTTTGTTGGGATTAATAAGGAAAAAGCAGACTTTTGGCAATCGATTAATGAGGATGGAACACTAGAAAAACTAAAATCTGTTGCATCGAATGACTATCTTTTTGTTGTGAATGAAGCAGTAAATAACAAAATGATGCATTATGCTGGGGTGATGACAGAGGAATCATTGCCAGAAGCAACGCGATTAATCGAATTTCCTAAAGGGGAATACATCGTTGTAAAAGGCGAAGCGAATTCTGATGAAGAATTAGCAAATGTCCTTACTGGAATGGCTTTCGGTCAAGTATTAGGACAAGTAACGGAAGTATCCTATGTTGGCGGTCCAAATACAGCGGTTATCATGGGGCAAAAAGATGGTAAAGTATACGGTGAAATGTGGATACCTGTAGTTCGAAACTAAAAATTCTAAAAACAGATCTCGGTGACTGAATCGAGATCTTTTTTTTATAAAAATGTCCAAAACATTAGACAATACTAGAATCATATAATAAGATAAATGTCTAAAGTATTGGACAAAAGGTGATTGTTTTGAAAAATATTATTAAGATTTTACGGAAACAATTAGGGATTACGCAAGAAGCTTTGGCAAAGGAATGTGGCGTAGTTCGGCAAACGATTAATTGTATTGAGAACGATAAGTATGATCCTACCCTTGAATTAGCTTTTAAGATTGCTAAAGTGTTGAATCGAAAAGTAGATGAGGTGTTTATTTATGAGTAAGTTTACTCCTGATTACATGATTAAAATGAAAGATATTGTAAAGGAAGGCACACCGATTTTGCGCAAGAAAACGGAAATGGTGGATTTTCCCGTTTCTAGTGAAGACAGAGATGCTTTAATATGTATGCTACAATATTTGAAAAACAGTCAAGATCCAGTATTATCAAAGAAATATAAATTACGTCCCGGCTCAGGTTTATCCGCCAATCAAATTGGTCTAGATAAGCGAATGTTTGCAGCACTGTTTAATGAAGAAGAATATATGCTCATTAATCCGAAAATAATTAGCCATTCCATAAATATGATTTATTTGCCTCAAGGTGAAGGGTGTCTATCTGTGGATAGGGAAGTACCTGGTTTTGTACCGAGATATGAGCGAATTAAGGTAAAAGCATTTGATATTAATGGGAAAGAATCGATTTACAAATTTGAAGGTTATGGTGCCATTGTCATGCAACATGAAATCGACCATTTAGATGGAATTATGTTCTATGACAGAATTAATAAAGAAAACCCATTCAAGTTACCAGAGAATGTTGAGATTCAAAGCTTATATTAAGTATGGGCGCTATTTTTAGTGCCCATTTTAGGTGCAGAAGTACATAAGGGGGAGAGCAAGTTGGAAACAATTTATTTTGCAGGCGGTTGTTTATGGGGTGTACAAGCCTTTATTAAAACTTTACCAGGTGTAACATTAACTGAAGCGGGAAGAGCGAATGGAACAAGTAGTACACTTGAGGGTGAATATGATGGATACGCTGAATGTGTTAAAACTGTGTTTGACCCAAAAGTAGTAACAGTGAGGGAACTGATGGGGTATTTTTTTGAAATCATCGATCCATATAGCTTGAATAAACAAGGAGAAGATGTTGGGGAGAAATACCGAACTGGGGTATATAGTGAAAAGCAAGAACACTTACAGGAAGCGAAAGCATTTCTTCGAGAAAGAGAAGACTATGACCAAATAGTTGTTGAAGTTTTACCCCTTTCCAACTATGTGAGAAGTGCAGAAGAACATCAAGATCGGTTAACGAAATATCCTAATGATTATTGCCATATTCCAAAAGCGATATTAAATAAGTATAAGTAGATACTAAAAGCCTGTGAAATTTTAAAATTCGTAAAGTATCACAGACTTTTTATATTTCTTAGTTTTTTCGATTTGCTCCATTATCATGTTTCACGGTTTGGTTTGCAGGTTCTTCCTGTTTCTTACCGGATGCCATCATATTAGACATTCTGTTTGCTTGGTTTTTCGCTGGGTGGAACTCTTTCGCAGTTTCTTCTTTACTACTAGGTTGTGCTTTTAATGAAGCAAAGGCATTGGATATTCTACTTTCTTCTTTTAATGCCCTTGCCTGTTTTTTCTTTTTTCGATGATCGAAAATTGACAATGTTATCATCCTCCTCTGTACTTAATATGATAAGAGGAGGATTCAATTATGTCTTTGGGTTTATTTCATGAAGTGAGCGGGAAATTTGTCCGATTCACTGCATAGACAAAACCGTTACAAAAACTTGCAGCATCAGAGGAAAGGAATATAACCATATCCGCAATTTCTTCTGGTTTAACTGTTCGAGGCATTGGGAAGGAACGTTTTTTCGCATTATCTTTCCATAATTGAGTCACGGATGTTTCGGTTAAAACAGGTTCGATTGCATTTACACGAATGCCATCTTCAGCATAGTCAAATGCCGCTGCTTTCGTTAACCCGATAACTGCATGGTTTGCCGCAACGTATGGTGCTATATAAGGGTCAGCCATTAATCCTGCTAGAGAAGCCATATTGACAATTGTACCTCCACCATTGGCAACCATATATTGAAGTTGGTATTTTACTGCAAGGAAAATCCCTTTTATGTCTACTTCCATCACTTGTTCAAACTCATCTTCTTCAATATCTGCAAATTTTGTTGGGATATTTAAAATGCTTGTTGCATGATTAAAAGTGTGGTCTAATCCGCCAAGTTTATCTATGGTTTGTTCAACAAGGGATTTTACTTCTTTTCCATTCGTTAAATCAGTTTTAAAGTAAACTGCTTCTCCGCCTATTTTTTCAATCAGTTCAACGGTTTCATTTGCCCGATCATCTGCATCACCAATCGCTACCTTCGCACCTCGCTGCGCAAAAGCAAGGGCTGTTTCACGACCAACACTCGTGGAAGCGCCAGTAATTAATACAACTCGCCCCTCAAAAATATTTTCAGTCATATGGATTCCCTCCTAATTTTCTTTCACCGACAAAGGTTACATATTTAGCATGAACTTTTCCTATGAAAAAAATTCAAATTTTTCCAAATTAGTAAAAGACATATTTTTTGTAGGATATTGTACTTTTATTTAGAATGTTACATTAAATAAGCTATAGTCGACGGGGAATCCGAAAAAGGATGATGATGCAAAAACATTATTTCAAGAGCATCCGGACATTCCAAAGTCTACTTTTCAAAAGCTAAACTGCGTCAATGGTCATTAGAAATTGGGAATTGAGTTACGCTAGATGATGGTTTATTAATGTAGATGTTATAATAGATGAAATTAACATTTATAGTAAATAAAGTTTAAATCCCAAGGGTGAGCTGATGAGAACAAGATATCGTAATTTGAATGATGTGTCGAATAAGAAATCCTTTAGTGAATTGCGAAAATGGCAGAAGGAAAGACGTAGTAAAGTTAAGGATTTGACAAAAAATATTCCGCAATGTTCTAACAAACGATTCCAAGAAATTAAGGAAAATCGAAGTCAAACTTCCTATACATGGGTTGGACATTCTACCTTTTTAATTCAACTAAACGGACTGAATATATTGACAGATCCAGTATGGGCGAAACGTATGGGCTTTCAGAAGCGATTAACTGAGCCAGGAATTCCGATTGAAGAATTACCGGAAATCGATATTGTGGTCATCTCTCATGGTCATTATGATCATTTGGATTTTCCAACATTAAAAAAACTTAAAGGAAATCCGCACTACTTTGTTCCTATTGGATTAAAATCTCTCTTTATCAAAAGAGGGTATAAAAATGTTAGAGAAATGAGTTGGTGGGAATCCATAGAATACAAAGGAATCGAAATTCATTTTGTGCCTGCTCAGCATTGGACTAGAAGATTACTTTTCGATATGAATACTTCACATTGGGGTGGTTGGATATTCCAAACTAAGAATGATACCTTTTATTTTGTAGGGGATACTGGTTATTTCACAGGTTTTCAAGAAATCGCTGAACGTTTTACGATTGATGTTGTCTTTATGCCTATTGGCGCCTATGAACCGGAATGGTTTATGGCAGTATCACATATTTCTCCTGAAGATAGTGTGAAGGCTTTTATCGAGCTAAAAGCAAAACAATTTGTTCCGATGCACTATGGGGCGTATCGTTTGGCGGATGATACAGGACCGGAAGCATTAGAGCGTTTACTAAAGGAATGGGAAAAACGTCAACTCCCACAAGAGCAATTAAAGGTTTTAGCAATCGGAGAAACCGTGATGTAATGTGCATGGGGAGATACAATTGATAAAATCATTAGGATCGTGTGCTTCTTTGCTTTTCTTTACACAAATCAATTCGACTGGGACTACTTTTTATTCCATTATTTTTCATAGGAAGATTATGGTACAAAAGGTCAACATAAAATAATCTTACTTCTAAGTCTCTTTTCCTCACCATGCGTATGTATGTGCATTAACTACTCATAGTGGTAAAATTAGTAAAAATAGATGAAAGTTAGGGTAAATTATGAAATATTTTACAAAAGAATGGTACGAACTGTGTCAGAAAACGAGTTTCCACTTTTCCCTAGAAGAAGATCAACAAGCTGAAAAGTTCTCAGAAGAATTTTTTCAACAAGTTTATGATAACGAGTTACAGAGTTGGTTAGATTTACAAGAAGAGATACATCATCATTTAGTTACAAACCATGGACATACGGAAACTTTTGATAGAGAGAAGGAAGAGGCAAATTTTCACGATTCCTTCCTTTATAATTATGAGCATATAAAAAAGGGCTTACCAGAAAACATTTTAAATGAAATTGCCGATTTACGTGTATTTGCGTTAAATAAAGCAAGTCATACTGTGATAGACGTTGTTACTAAATTTTGCGAGGAAAATAAAAGAATAATAGAAGACGTAGGAGAAAACTTTAGTAAATATTATAAAAATGCTTCCAAATCTTTTACTCCAGAAATTGTAGAAAATTTTGCTTTTCATGATTGTACAGTTGTAAAAACCGTTCAAAATGGTAGTTCTTTAACAATCCAATTTGATACATTAGGCGGTTTTACAGACATTAACGAAATTACCTTTGAAAATATGAAAATCTTAAAACAAGATTCTGCCCTTGACGAAGCATGGTGGTTGTACGAGGAAATCTATAAAATAGATGACAAATACGAGTTTCATGTTTTACTCCAAAATCAATATATGGAGTTAATTGACTTTATTATTGAAGCGGATCATGTTTCTTTTACTCAAGACAAAGAATAATGGCGTAAAGACAAAAGTTTTTCTATTATACTTAAAAATCAGAGTTTAATTGTTTTGTATAGCTTGCGATTTCCATTTACTTTTCTTTTACTTTTTAGATCTCTTTAAAAAGTTTCTGTTGTATTTCATAGTAGGCCAGCAAATCTTCATGAAATTTAGTTAATTCTTCTTACCAGGAACAGTTACTTTTTGAAGTTCTTCAATTGTTGGTTTTACTGAATTTAATATTATTCGATTTTTATTTTTAAATTCAACAACTTGTTCTGTTAATTCATATGAAATAAATGATTCTATATAAACATCATACACTTCTTCTATCCTTAAATAGGATTCTGTTTTTGAAGTTACTCCTTCAACATATGCATCATATTGTCTATTTTCTTCTGCAGTGGAAATTTGGTTACAAGCAGAAAGAAGTAGAACAAACAACACAAATATTTTAGAAAGATCTCATGAGTTCACCTACTTCAAAAGGGGTCTTACTATTATTAAAGGAGGCGAATTGTGAATATCCTATCAAACATTTTTGTTCCATTACTTGCAGTGTTGATTGTGAATGGTATCTTGTGGTTCTTTGCCAAAAATGCTGAAAAAATTGATAAAGGATTAGTTTTTAACCATTTTAAATTATCCTATCGAAGAAGGTTCATCGGTGCTTTGCGCGGAATTCCCCTTGTACTCATAGTATTTCTATTGATTGCTTGGCAGTTTGATGTAATGTCAATTAAATACATATGGTTGGTTGCAATCTGCATACTCCTTATATCCCTCGAATCCTTTTATTATTACAGAAAGTGGAAAGAGGAGGAATAACTCCCAACAACAAGGCGCATTTCTTAATGAATTGCGCCTTGAATATTCAAAAAAGTTAGTGGAACATACTTCCAAATGATATCGTCTTCAAAACAAATGTTATTTGGAGAGGATGCTATGGAGGTACTAACAGGTAAGGTAATTGCTATTTCGATATTTTTACTCATTATTACAATGATAGAAACGTTAGCATATTCAACCCGGATTTCTGGGACAAGGGTTAAATTAATCGCTACGGCCATTTCATTATTTAGTACATTAGTACTTGTATCAAGATTTTCTAGTATGATTCAACAACCATTAACCGCGAAATTGATTGCCGAAGCACCTGAAATCAATAAATTAAGTTTTATAGAAGAGCAATATCGAATATTCATAACTGTCACTTCACTGTCACTTCTCTCGGTGTATTACTCGGAATACTGTTATTTCCAACTTTCATTAACATATTCTCTAGAGCCATCATTCAATTATCAATTGAAAGGGGGTCCGTCATTTCAACGCTTTCCAAACAATTTAATTTCCTTGGATTTAAAAAAATATTGACATGTATCCGAATGCCTAAGCTTGCATATTTAAAAGATATTACGCTCGAAACTATACCAAAACGATTATTTGTGCTAAATGTGATTGTTTCAGCTGTCATTACAATAGGTATACTGTCTTCTTTATATGCGTCTTTGCTCGTCCCAGAAGATTATGCTCAAGTTGCACTCATGTCTTCAGGAATACTAAACGGGATTGCAACAATAATTTTAACATTATTTATTGATCCAAAAGCATCCGTTTTAGCAGATCGAGTAATAAAAAAACAAACGGATTATGTTTACTTAAAAAGCTATTCCATCACAATGGTTGGTTCAAAATTTGTCGGAACATTATTTGCACAAGTAGTATTCATTCCGGCGGCTTATTATGTTGCTTGGTTTGCAGAGTGGATATAGTGTGTACTATTTCTTTTTACCCATCCAAACTTTCTTGGTCCACCAGAGATATAGACCTAATTACTAAACCTAAAAAGATTTTCTTCATAAAATTGATAAAATCGAATAAAATAGCCTTAAAAATAATTCTTTTGTACCGGTATAAAAATAGGTATAAAAAATTATGAGTGGGGGACTTTAGCAATGGGTGTAAGAGATATAATCACGAAGATTAACGAATCTGTAGAGCAGTTGGATTTTACGACAGCGAGAAAATATATTGAGGAAAATTTGGAACTAGTTGAACAGAAACGTTCTTTACTAAAAACGAACGCACGAGAAATTCTTAAATTTATTATCGAAAAAATGAATTCTGGAGAAAAACCGTTATCCAAATCAGAATTGAATGACATTAGAGTTATCAATACCTATGCGACTCGTTTAGATATTCGTGGACTTAAACTAAATTTAAAAGGAAAAGAACAACTACTTTTAAAAAGTGAAACGCTAAATTATCTTAATGCGGATGCAAAAATCATCCTAGAAGGTATGCGAGCAATTAACAAATTATGATATTAACACCTTTCAATTATGGAAGGTGTTTTTTATTATTGTAAATTGCGAACAAATGTTCTATAATGTATTCAAACAAACGTTCTGGTTGTGGAGGGGTAAAAGTGAAAGAGAAGTTATTAAAAGTGTTAAAACGGAACCTATTAATCGATATGATGTACATTGACCAAAACAACGTCATCACAAAACGTCGCATTAAGGTAGCTAAAATCACTGGTAATACTATTCGTGCGTACTGTTTTACTAGGCACGCCAACCGCACTTTTACGATTGAAAACATTCTTGCATTCAAACCAGTTATTCAGAAAGAACGTGATGTCATATGAATGCTGCCATTTCAGAGAAAATCCACAAACAAATTATTTTAGATTTGACAATACGAACGCTTGAGCGGGAACGAAAACATCTGGACGACTTAAAAATGAAAAACGCATTTAATTTATGGATGGAAGCAAAAATAAAAGAGTTGCAGCAAGATTTAAGAGCTGTTAAATATGAACTAGGTAAAATCGGGATAAAAGTTCAATCGGAAAAATCAGATAACATGTTTACTGAATACACCATCCTTGAGCGTGGAGCAGTTTATCAAAAAAGATATAGTAATATTGCCCTTAGAAATTGGACAGATGAAGAGGTAAAGCGCCTCCTTGGATTACAGTACAGAACGGTAGAATCAGTTAATCAATAAAAAATGGAATAGGGCAAACATTGTACGTCACCAAAATTTAAAAAATCAAAACCCATGAAATTACTTGTTTTTACGGTATAATGAGTGCTAGAGGTGATACAATGTTTGTCAGTGAAAAACAAATCGAAATTCGTTATGCTGAAACAGACCAAATGGGTGTTGTCTATCATGCGAATTATTTAGTATGGATGGAAATTGGACGCACAAAACTAATTTCTGATCTAGGTTATAATTATGCGGGATTAGAAGAGCAAGGGTATCTTGCACCTGTATTAGATGTATCAGTCCAGTATAAAAAAGCTATGCGTTATGGGCAAGTTGCAACGGTGCGTACATGGATTGAGAGCCATTCCAAACTGCGTACAACATATGGTTATGAAATCCTTCATGAAGACGGCTCTGTAGCAGCAACAGGAACAACTTTACATACTTTAGTGAATAAGGATACTTTTCGACCAACACCATTAAGTAAAATAGATCCTGAGTGGGATGCTAAATACTTACAAATTGCTCGTACACAAAACTAATTCACCAACTCAGGCTAGCTTAGCTAGTCTGTTTTATTTTGTTAATATATATTGTATTGCGCTCAGCCCCTAGATGTTACTTCCAAGAGATAAGCAGTGCGATTACCGTTTTTGAAACTACCAACAATGAACGTATCTTGTTATAATGACGTTTGTGAATAAATTTGAAGGAAAGTGAGGTGTGTTCATGGTACAAAAAATCGCTCTTGAATCTGTAAAATGTTTTATTGTCTTAACGAATACGGCAAGACAAGCTTTGAAAGAACATTTTCAAGATGAACACGCCTTTTTCAAATTACAAAATCCTTTTGATGTTTATATCGAAAAACAATCCATCGAGCAAACCTCCATCTCCTTAACTTTATATTTCGATAACAAACGAAACACCAATCTAAATAAAAAGTTTGGTGGTCGTGTTGTTATTATGGATTGTATTTTTGACTTAAAAAATGGCTTAGTGGCAAAAAGTTTCCGAACTCGGGGGGCCAATACACCCGTTGTCACCAATCGCCGTGAACGAATGCGAATTCATTTAGTCCCATCGCGTATTAACGGACATACATACCCAGAAAAATTCATTACCACCATTGCACAGCTTCCAGTCGCTCAGGAACGTTTTGACTATGTGAACAAACGAATTTCCAGTTGGGAAGGTTATTTAAAAGTTTTATATAAAAACGCAAGCATTGATGATATTGATGCAACATTTACTTCTAGCTATTTTAATGATGACTATTCAAAAGTAACCCTTCGTTGTAATGGAATTGATGACAAAGAGTGGAAACAGTTAAAAGGTTTAAGTGCTTATGTGAAAGGCTATCCGCGAGAAATTGGGGAAGTTACTAAAATAAATCGACAAGACCGTACTGTCGAGATTGAATTGAATGCAAAATTATCGAGATTATTCCGAAATAACGAGTTTGACTTTACTTCAGAATATATTACGTTTAGCAATGCTTCCACAAAATCTCAGTTGAACCGTTTATTAAAAGGCTTTGACCGTCTCAAAGAAGGTTTAGCAGCCAATGTCAATTTAGAAAACATCTTATTTGAAGATCAACCAACGATAGCTGAACGAAAAAAAGATGTTGAACTAGATTTTTATAATAATCTAAATGAATATCAGCGTGCTGCAGTAACTGGTGCAATCAGCGCGGAAGATTTATATGTTATCCAAGGTCCACCAGGTACAGGAAAGACGACAGTAATCTCTGAAATCTGTTACCAAAATGCAAAAGCCGGTTTAAAAACGCTAATTGCTTCTCAATCAAACTTAGCGGTTGATAATGCATTAGGTAGACTTTTATCCAATAAAGACATTCGAATTTTACGTTATGGCCGTACAGAAAGCATTGAAGAAGAAGGAAAAAAGTTTATAGAAGAAAATGTGGCAGATTATTGGAAAGAACAAACCTATGACGCCATTACAAATGAAATCAAACAGCATCAAACAAAGGAAGAGCAACTTCAACAGGAAATCTATTTTGCGACAAAAGAAATTGAAGCTTTAAAAGAAAATGAGCAACAATTACAACAGGAAATTTTAAAAAAACAACAAGCAAAAGAGCAATTAGAAAAAACTATTGCTGAAATTGCAGAGCTAAAAAAACAAATTATTCCACTTAAAAAAGAGCGTGAAAAAACAGAGGAAACCCTTGAAAAACTTCGTACTTCCAAAGAAAAAATCGACGCTAAAATCGAAGAACTAACGAAACTAGTTCGTCCATCTAAGGTAATTAACGAGGATATTCTAAAAGCCCAGGAAAAATTATCTCGATCAAAGCAACTCATTCGTTATGTAGAAGTTGAAACACAATTACAAAAGCTCGAAAACGAAATTACGAACGTAAATCACCAATTAGAACAAATCAACGCCAAAACAAATGAGATTTCAAGCACAATAGAAAAAGTTAAATCCTTTAAAAAGATTTACGATATTGAAGAATTTATTGTGCAGCAAGAAATTCGAAGAGGCTACGTGCTAAGTCAATTATTCTCTGACATGGAAAAGTTACATGGCCAAATTGAACAGTTCAAACCGTTAAAAGATATTTCAGCTAGGCTTGAAAAGGCAATTGAATATAGTCATAAAACTCTTGGCATTCAAATTCAAGCTTCAAATTTGCCACCAAACCAACATTATTCACTACAAGAAGTAAATGAATTTTTAACGGAATTAAGTAAAGCCTTTGCTCAAAAAAAGATCAATGCTTTTAATGGTACCCGTTCAATTGAAGCGCTTTATTCAAGAAAAATGTACCTAGCTCAACTCTCTCAACGTTATAAAGCCTTAATTAATGAATCTGTTCTTGTGTTTACGAAAATTAAAGAAGAAGTGATTGAACAGATTCTGATGCAAACAGGTGTTGAGCAATCTACCATCGATGGTTTAAATATTAAAAAAGCAAATTTACAACTAAACGCTTCCCAATTAAAAGAACAGCTTGACTCCATCAAACTTAATGTGGGTGATGTCTCCGTTGTGCCATCGATTGAAGAGCTTCAATCTGTATGTCATTTACTTCAAACTGAAATAGCAGAATTAGAAGAAACAAAATCAAAACAAACGGACATTGAATCACAACTACAAAATAAACAAGAAGAGCAAAAACGTGTTGATTCAGAAATATTGAATGGGGAATCTGTTTTAAAAGACATGATAAATCAGTTAAAAGATTTGAATTTTAAAGGCATTCAGCTTGAAAAGGATGTACAACAACTAGAACAAATTACAAAACAAAATCCAGAGTCTGAACTAGAAAAAATAAAGGAAAAGATTGTAGCAATAGAAGAACAAATTGAAAAGTTAAATTTGAAAATTGAAATGCTGCCAATCACTCAAGAGCTTCAAGTGGAGTGGAAAGGCTTGTTAGACGAAGCAACAGAACACGATTTAGACGAGATCCGAAAACTTTATGTTAAGCACGCCAATGTTATCGGAACTACGTGTGTGGCATCAGCAAACAAAGAGTTTATGGACAACTATCCTATTTTTGACGTGGTTATTATCGATGAGGTATCCAAAGCAACACCACCTGAATTATTACTTCCGATGTTAAAAGGAAAGAAGATTGTTTTAGTAGGAGACCATCACCAACTACCACCATTAATTGGGGATGATACATTCGAGGAAACATTAGAAACTGTAATAAAAGAAAGTAATACGTTTGAAGAAAAACGTGAGCTGGAAAAATTACTGGAAGAATCCTTATTCGAACGTCTTTATAAAAACTTACCGTCATCAAATAAAAAAATGCTCGCGATTCAATATCGCATGCATGAAAATATTATGAAAACGATCGCGCCGTTTTATGAACATGAAGGAGACTCGTTGAAATGTGGTCTTCCTGATTCTGATGCAGCACGTGACCATAAATTAGAAAGTAACCTAATCAAACGAAGTGACCATCTATTATGGATTGATTTACCGAATGAGCCTAACTATTTTGAAGAGCGGATGAAGGAAGGCTCAAGTTTATTAAATCAAGAAGAGCTAAAAACAATCCGCGCCATGTTAGTGGATCTAAATCACTCTACAGAAGTTGCCAAAAAACAAGGGCTAATTCCGGAAGATGAACGTAAATCAGTGGGGGTTATTAGTTTCTATGCGGAGCAGGTAAAACGCATTAATCGAATGATTGAGCACGAACTACATTTACCGCATTTACACATCCGTACAGGTTCTGTCGATAAATTCCAAGGTATGGAAATGGATGTTATTTTAGTGAGTATGGTTCGTAACAACGACAATAAAAACGGGGAAATCGGCTTTGCTAAAGACTACCGTCGCCTCAATGTTGCCTTATCGCGTGCGCGGGAGCTGCTAGTTCTGGTAGGTAGTGTTGATATGTTTACAAAACGACCGAAGAAAGAGCAAACACGCAACATGTATAGTAACTTACTATCTGTTGTCAAATCTCAAGACGGCTACCGCAATGTTAAGGAACTAACTTCTTAGTTTTGAAAGGACGAAATGATGGAACTCCAAGCACTCCAACAAAAACTATCCGAACAATTTCATAAAACAAACATTTTGGAAACGGCTATTTGGTGTGTTCCCGTTCATACGGTTAACATTGCATACAAACCAATTGTCCGAACAAAAATGGATATTTTGATGAAAATGCTTTTAATTTCATTGCAAAAAGCAAAGTTCAAAAAAGCCGAACAGTTAAGTGAAATATTATTGGTAGAAGAATTATTTATTCAAGATTTATTGTCCAAGATGCACAAAACTGGATTAATAACAAAGGAAGATCATTTTCAATTAACGGAAAAAGGGTTAAAACAATTGACTAGTGGTGTGTTTGAAGAAGACCAAGAAATTACATCAAAAGAAACGTTGTATAGCCCAACGCATCAAACTTTCCTACAAGGTGAAATTGAAGCAGTTCTCGACTTTGAGGATTTTCCGGAAGATATGTACCGATATCACGTACAAGTGGAGGAGCTTCAAGTTGATAACGATAAGCTCGTAGAAGAATTGCGATTTCTTCAAATGGATGAAGATGAGGAAGAAGAATCAAACTTGGTTATCACTTCTATTGAATCTTTTGAAGATATTCAAGTTAATGATGTGCCATGTATCGAATTTATTCTTTTTGATGAAGAGAAAGAGCAATTCACATCCCGCGTTTGGAATACTCTAACAAATAATTGGGATCCGACTTTGCAACATCAAATTGAAGATAAAGAAAAATCTGCCTGGAAAGAGAGATTCCTATCAAAAAAGTAAAATAGAATATTGCAAATATTTCATCATCATGTTAGTATTACATTAATTTCATCTATCTTATCAAGAGAAGCAGAGGGAAATGGCCCAATGAAGCTTCAGCAACCTCTAACATCGGTTAGAAAGGTGCTAATTCCAGCAAGACAATATTGTCTTGGGAGATAAGAGTGCGGCATATAAATTATTCCCTCTCATTCTCATGCTGGAATGAGGGGTTTTTATTTTGAGATGAAAAGAATTGGGGGAACGTTTAATGCCTATTAATATACCGAAAAATTTACCGGCAGGCGAAAAATTAAGACAAGAGAAAATTTTCGTCATGGAAGAAGACCGTGCCAAAACACAACAAATCCGACCATTAAATATTTTAGTGTTAAATTTAATGCCAGAAAAAGAGAAAACTGAACTTCAACTTTTACGATTATTAGGTAATACACCACTACAAACGAATGTAACGTTTTTAAACACTGCAACTTACGCATCTAAAAACGTGTCAAAGTCGCATTTAGACACTTTTTATAATACATTTGATGAAATTAAACACCGTCGTTTTGATGGAATGATTATTACTGGTGCACCTGTCGAACGAATGGAGTTTGAAGCAGTTAACTACTGGGAAGAAGTAACAACGATTATGGATTGGGCAAAAGTGAATGTTACCTCGTGTATGTATATCTGTTGGGGTGCTCAAGCGGCACTTTATCATCATTTTAATATTGGTAAATTTGAATTGCCGAAAAAATGTTCGGGCATCTACTCACATGTGATTACAGATTTAACTGTGGACTTAGTGCGCGGATTTAGCGATGAATATGTAGCTCCACACTCACGTCACACGTCTGTATCCCTTGATGAAGTACGCGAACATCCAGATTTACGCTTACTAAGCTATTCAGAAGAAGCGGGTCCGTTTATTATTCAATCAAAGGATACTAAACATATTATGATTACAGGTCACCTAGAATATGACGCAACAACATTGGCTGATGAATACGAACGAGATGTGGCGAAAGGTGAACCAGTAGACATGCCGGTGAACTACTTCCCGAATAATGACCCAAGCCAAACGCCGAAAAATACATGGCGCGCGCATTCGCACTTACTGTTCTACAATTGGTTAAACTATTACGTATACCAAGAAACACCATATGAATGGCATTTCGTAGACGACAGCATCGAATTCCATATTTAATGGTACCCTTTAAATTCTGAATTTTTATAAAATTCTAAGCTAGGCATTTGTGAGCTGCTCAGATGCTTAGCTTTTTAAAATTGAAAAATTCGTCCAGTAGGCGGATGGATTCGTCTGCATAAAGTGCGGATTCGTCCAGATAGAATAAGATTTCGTCCACATAACGTGCAGATTTGTCCAGATAGAATAAGATTTCATCCACATAATGTGCAGACTCGTCCAGATAGAACGAGTTTTCGTCCACTTAACAATTAAGTTCCTTATCAATTGAAGTAGCATGGAATTCACAGTATATACAAAAAACGCTTGGAGAGTTAATCTTCCAAGCGTTTTACTTTTTATAAAATAAACATCGCAACTATCGTCGTGACAACTAGACCAATGACGACCGGGATGAAGTTTCGACGTGCTAACTCAAATGGACTGACATTACAAATCGCTGCAGCTGGAATTAATGCCCAAGGAACTAATGTACCTCCACCAACCCAGATTGCCGCTATTTGCCCAAGTGCCGTTAGTGTAGCAGTACCTTCACCAAGCGCTGTTCCGAATAAATTCGCAATGGAACCGGCTAATGTAATCCCAGAGAAGCCTGAGCCGTCTAAACCAGTAATCGCACCAACACTCGTTAATGTAACCGCTGCAATTTCAGCTGTTAACGGTACAATTGCTGCTAAAGCAATACCTAAGTCGTTTACAATTCCTTGTGAAGCAGCTGGTAAATATTCACCAATAATTTTCGTGAAACCAGAATCCCCTAAATAGAAAAATGCTGCAATTGGAATAACTGGACCAAACACTTTAAATCCAAATTGGAATCCTTCTATTAAATAGCTCGTTGTTTTCTCAAGGCCGTCATTTTTATGTGCAAAGACTGCTAATAATAGTAGGATAAAGACTGTAGTTCCTCCGACAAGTGCTGTTGCATCGCCGCCTGTTAAATCAAACATAGACATCGCCACAACGTCAATAATAAAGGCAACTGGAATTAAGATCGCAAAAAACTTACGTTGTCCTAATGTGAGTAAATTTTCATTAACGTCTTCAACAACTTTTTCACCAAAAGTACCGACCATTTCCATTTTTCCACGTTTCATGTCACGGCGTAAGAATATGAATGCCACAATTGTTGTTACAACACCCATCACAATAACTAGTGGAACACTGGCAGAAATTACATCAGCAACTGGAATTCCTGCAGCATCCGCCGTTAGTTTTGGAGCACCTTGGATAATAAAGTCCCCAGATAATGCGATCCCATGACCAAATAAGTTCATCGCCATGGCAACCCCAAGTGCCGGAAGCCCCGCTCGAATGGCAACCGGTAATAACACTGCCCCTAATAACGCCACAGCTGGAGAAGGCCAGAAGAACCAAGAGATGACCATCATTAAAATACCAATTGTCCAGTAGGCAAGAGTAGGGTTTTTAATGATTTTCGTAAACGGTGAAACCATGACTTCATTGATACCCGTTTTCAATAACACCCGGCTCATCGCAACAATAATGGAAATAATCAAAATTGTCGACAATAGTTCGGTAATGGCGTATATAAAGCTATTAAAGACGCCACTGATGGAAGCCGTGAGATCGCCTGTTGCCACAATCGCTAGCATGAAGATCCCAATGATACAAATTAACGTTGTATCACGACGTTTCACCATAAATCCGATGATTAACACAATAAACACAACATAAATCCAATGCAGCGCCGACAAATCCACACCTAATGCACCCATACTTTTTCTCCCTCATTTCTTTTACGCATAGAATATGAGGCATATGTCTAATGGGTGTGTGCTCAGGGTATTTTGATGGATATATTTTTTTAACTGAAAATAAAAAAGCGAGTTTTGATTTATTTCTCAAGACACGCTTAATTATTATTCGAGCTCTAATGGTAAAAATGCATATTCTCCATCCTTATAAATTTCACCTTTTCGCACTGAAATTGGTTGTTTAAAAATGGGGCCATCAATCACGGTTGTATGGAATTCTCCACCTTCACCACACGGATCAATACCGCGTGATTCAAGCTCTTTCACGTATTCATGGGTTAACGTTCTGCCTAAATCATCTTTCCGCATCCCAAGGGATAAATTAACAGTAACAATCACCGTGACAAATCCTAAATCAATGAATTCTTTCACGACATCGTGATGGTTCATTTGCCATAAAGGCATTCCAAGCTTTAATCCTACTTGATTCGTTACTTTTTCATGCCAACAGTCTTCTTCAGGCATATCTAAGTCCCCAGTTACTAATACGTCTGCTCCAGCATTTTTAGCTTTTTCTAAAAGATTAATAAATTGATTTTCATAATCTGCCCAACTTGCAGCAGCGGAATAGACGGGTAAACCAATTGAATTCGCTTGTGCATGTATGAGTTCTGGGGGCATTCCATGAGAGCGAGAACGTTTGCCTTCTTCTTCTAACATGACGATGAGACCAACCGCTTCTCCAACTTTCATCGCTTTAAACAAAGCTAAGCTACTATCTTTACCGCCACTATAAGAAGCGATAAATTTTTGCCCGCATGCATTCGTTTTCCAGTCCTTTAATTCGGCCATTTCAATTTCGCCCCTTTACTATTTTTATAGAGATTTTATCATAATTGGTCCTTACTGATAGGCTATAATAAAAATAGTCTTAAAAAATTGCAAATAAGGTACAGAAGTGAAATTCTCCGTGAAAGGAAGGCAACTATGGAATTTTCTATTCGGAAGGCAACGAAAGAGGATTAATAATCAGTATCGTTTTTATTCAGGCAAGTTCATGAATTACATGTAAGTGAAAGACCAGATTTATATAAAGAAAATTCTACTCCAGTAACTCAAGAAACTTTTAATAGCCAACTAGATGATGAGAAACAACACATTTTTCTGGCTACCATCGAAAAAGAAATAGTTGGGGTTATCGTAATGGAGGAAGTAAATATTGCTGAAAATCCCTTTGTGAACGAAAGAAAGATATTATTAATAAACAGCATATGCACTGCAACAGCACATCAAAAGAAGGGAATCGGAAAACGTATGATGAAATATGCTTTTGATTTTGGGAAAAATCTGAACGCTGATAGCATTGAATTAAACGTATTAGAGAACAATCAAAATGCTATTGAATTTTATCAGTCTATTGGAATGACAACAAAGAGTAGAAAAATGGAGTTTAAATTCAATTAACAAAAATCTATAAAAGGGGGGACGAATTATGAAAAGAATTTGTCATCAATGTCAAACGGAAATGATACTTGATTGCAAAGTAAGTATTGAAGGGGATATTTCAGGTATCAAGATCAGTCAAAAAGGCAAAGGAATATTTAATAAAGTATCCGCAAAAACGAAAGCAGCCGTTTGTCCAGCCTGCGGAAATGTTGGTTTTTATATAGAAGAGTTCAAAGAATTTAAACAGAATTGAATAAGTTTAAACATACGGGTGTTTGATTTATTTCAAACGCCTTTTCTTATTTTTAGAACATTGCATATTATCCGACACTTAGTGTTTAAAATTAATACACACGCACCAAAAATCAAACGCTTCCCAATCTAAAAATACGCAATAAGTAACTAAGAACTTTATTATTTAATAGATATCTCGTTGGAATTGGACTATTAAAATGTCATCTTTCAACCCGTGTTCATATGATAAGGAGGCGATTGGTTGAAAGGAGCAAAGAATGGGTGAATTACTTTCATTATTGATTTTAGGGTTGGCAGTAAGTTTAGATAGTTTTACAGTTGGCTTAACATATGGGCTACGAAAAGTGACGATTCCTTTTAAATCATTAGCCATTATTTCTTCCTGCACATTTGTAGTGTTAATGATTGCAATGGGGATTGGCACCATTATTGAGAGGTTTATTTCCCATGAGGCTGCAGAAACACTTGGTGGTCTTATCCTAATAGGGTTAGGTATTTGGGTTTTTTATCAATTTTTCACTTCACAAAAAGCGAATTCAGAAAACCAATCCGAATATAAAATTATTAAATTTGAGATGAAATCATTTTCGATTATTATTAAAATTCTTAATAAACCAATGGAAGCGGATTTTAATCGCTCTGGCAATATAAATAGTATGGAAGCTTTATTTTTAGGATTAGCACTATCCTTAGACTCCTTTGGTGCAGGGGTGGGTGCAGCGTTGATCGACTTGCCACCAATTTTATTTTCTATCATTATTACGATATCTTGTACCTTTTTTGTAATCGTAGGGATTAAAATCGGGAAGCTCTTAACGCATGTTGAGTGGATGAAACACCTTAGCATACTTCCTGGGATTGCGTTAATCATTATTGGTATTTTTCGATTGTAAATGTCGTCCACCCGTTAAATGTACAATGGGTGGATTTTTAATTGAATTGCAATTTGTCTCCCATTTCTAAAAATGCTAGTATATAAATACAATTATGAGGAATCCCACCATATTTTAGGGATTCTTCAATCTATATAAAGGAGATGGAAAAATGGACAGTTTAGATGCTATTAGAACACATGTTTCACTACAAAATAGTCGTTAATTCCATCAAACCTATTCAGTTAAATCATGAATAACAGAATTACCGACTTTGTAGTGATGAATTACAAAGGAGGAATAATGATGGCAATGATACAAGTTCAAGATTTAACTTTTGCTTATCCAAGTAGTTTTGACAATATATTTGAAAAAGTAAGCTTTCAAATTGATACAGATTGGAAATTAGGTTTTATCGGGAGAAATGGACGGGGGAAAACCACATTCTTTAATTTATTATTAGGAAAATATGAATATAGTGGGAAAATCACTTCCTCTGTAGAGTTTAATTATTTTCCGTATCCCGTTTCTGATCCGAATAAATATACCTATGAAATATTAGAAGAGATTTGCCCTCAAGCAGAGGATTGGGAGTTTCTTCGTGAAATTGCCTATTTAAATGTAGATGCAGAAATAATGTACCGACCGTTTCATCTACTATCAAATGGTGAACAAACAAAAGTATTGCTTGCTGCACTATTTTTGAATGAAGGGCAATTTTTATTAATCGATGAGCCTACGAATCATCTTGATATCGAAGGACGTAAGATTGTCTCGAATTATCTTCAAAAGAAAAAAGGATTTATCTTAATTTCTCACGACCGAAATTTTTTAGACGGGTGTGTAGACCATATTCTATCGATTAATCGTGCAAATATCGAAGTACAAAGTGGGAACTATTCATCTTGGAAATTAAATTTCGATCGACAGCAGGAATATGAAGTGGCCAAGAATGAACGTCTACAAAAGGACATTGGTCGATTAAAACAAGCTGCAAAACGTTCAGAAGGTTGGTCTCATAAAGTCGAGTCCTCAAAAAATGGGACAAAAATTGCTGGTTTGAAACCGGATAAAGGTTACGTAGGACATAAAGCAGCAAAGATGATGAAAAGAGCTAAGACCCTTGAATCGAGACAACAAAAAGCACTAGAGGAAAAGTCGAAGTTGCTTAAAAATGTAGAAAAGACGGAGCCTTTAAAATTAAGACCTATAATATATCATTCGAATGACTTAGTTACGTTGACTGATGTGTCTATTCAGTACGATGGGCAAATAGTCAATCAACCAATAAGCTTTAAAATTGAACAAGGGGACCGAATTGTTTTGAATGGAAAGAATGGTAGCGGAAAGAGTAGCATTTTAAAGCTCATTTTAGGAAATGCCATTCAGCATACAGGTTCTATGCATGTTAGTTCGGGCTTAATTATTTCCTATGTTCAACAGGATACTTCTCATTTGAAAGGCCAACTTTCAGACTTTATTCAGGACAATGGGATAGATGAAACGTTATTTAAATCTATCTTGCGCAAAATGGATTTTGACCGTATTCAATTTGAGAAAGATATCTCTCATTATTCAGGTGGGCAAAAGAAAAAGCTGTTAATCGCCAAAAGTCTATGTGAACAAGCTCATTTGTATATTTGGGATGAACCGTTAAATTTTATCGATATCTACTCCCGGATTCAGATAGAAGAGCTCATTCAAAAATTTAATCCCACAATGGTGTTTGTGGAGCATGATCAAGCGTTTCAAGAGAAGATTGGTACTAAGATTATTAGCCTGTACCCGGTACACAAACAATTCTGAAAATTTAATACAATTTCCAAAAACCAAGGATGAAATACCATTCTTGGTTTTTATTTTGGGCAGGAGTCCATTGCATGGGAATTCCACTTCAAGAATAAAGTAAAAAAGTGGGAATTACTTACTAAGTTTGTTGTATAATTTAGGAAATAGGAAGGGGTGCAAAAGGTGAAAAATGAAAAGGGGAATGCATTATTAATCTCCGTTATTATTCTAGTTGCAATTGGCATATTCGGTATTTATGTATTTTCAAAATATAATAGTATAGTAACGAGTGAGGAGAATATTAGCAGTAAGTGGTCCCAGGTAGAAAATCAGCTCCAGCGAAGATTTGATTTAATTCCAAATCTAGTGAATACAGCAAAAGGCTATGCCGCACATGAAGAGGAAATTTTCTTAAAATTAGCGGAAGCACGTTCTGAATATGGTTCAGCAAAGTCAATAGAAGATGTGGCCAACGCCAATGATGAACTTTCTCAAGCGTTATCCAATTTATTTGTAGTTGTAGAAAATTACCCGGAACTAAAATCGAACGAGCAATTTAATATGTTAATGACGGAGCTCGCAGGAACAGAAAATCGTATAGCAGTGGCACGGAAAGATTATAACGAAGCCGTTCAGGAGTATAACTCTACCATTCGAAGATTTCCGGGAAGTATTATTGCTAACAAGTTTGGTTTTGAATTAAAAACATATTTTGAGGTGCAGGAAGGCGTTGAGGAAGTACCAACTATTCAATTTGAGGATGAATAACAATGTTAAAAAAATGGATGTTCACATTTGTTTTGCTTCTCGTTTTGCCACTGAATGTTGTTGCCCAAGACATTCCTGAAAGACCGACAACAGCAGGCTTTGTGTTTGATTATCAAAATGTGATAGATGATGCAGTTGAAGCAGAGATCAATGAAATTGCTAAAAGGCTTCAAGAAGAAGGTAAGATGGAATTAATGATTGTTACTGTCCCAACCATTGGCGAATTAGAACCCTATGAATACGGGATGAAGTTTTTCAGGGAATGGGGCATTGGGGATGCGGAAAAAGATAACGGAATGTTAATTTATATCACGACTGATATGGGGGAAGGCAATAACGTAGTTCGTATTTCAACAGGTTATGGAATGGAAGGTAGTTATCCAGACAGCGAGACACAGCGATTAATCCAAACGTATATGAAAGAGTCTTTGAAGTCCGGTGATTACACATCAGCATTTGCAAATGTCGTAGAAGCCATTCGTGTAAAAGAAGACATTGATTATACGTGGGAAAATGACGGTGCAGTTATTGAGGAGATGAGTGAAAATACAGAGGAAAGTGAAGAAACATTATTTGAAAAAATAACTGGAATTTTCTTTACAATCATCGGTATACTCTTCTTTTTAATTATGGCAGGAGTTGCATTACTCATCGCATATGTTGTTTTAGAGGGTATTTTCAGGAGGCTGCAAGGGTTATTTTATTGGATATTTGAAGCGATTTTTAGAAAGGATATCCGGTCGAAAGGTTATATAAAATATTTAGAAAATAAGAAACAAGAACAGAAGAAAAACAAAGCAAGGAAGGCATCGGGGCTGTATTACGATAATCATTACGATAGCTCTAATTCAAGTGATAGCTATTCATACGGCAGCGGTGACAGTGGAGGCGGCGGTTCAGATGATCGCTTTTAAGTACCCGGTACACAAACAATTCTGAAAATTTAATGCAATTTAGAAAACCAAGGATGCGATGAACATTCTTGGTTTTAATTTGTAGCAATATTACATATTATCCGTCACTTCACTTTTATTATTTTATTACTCACGCATCAAGCATCTCGAAAAACATATAAACTTCACGCAATAATCCAATAAGAAAAAGGAGAGAAAAACTCTCTCCAAATTAAACAATTATTCCTAACCGTAACGCTTCAGAAACTGCATGCATACGATTGTGCGCATTTAGTTTTTTAATTGCAGATTTTATGTAATCTTGAATCGTAAATTCACTTATTTGTAGAAAAGAAGACATTTCCTTGACCGTTTCGCCCCATGAAACATGCTGTAATATTTCGATTTCGCGTTTTGATAGGTTATGAGAATTATCTAGATGACTCAACGTTACTAACGCATTCCCAATCATTTGTCCATATAAAGTTAATTGTTCTAACAATGCATCATTTATATCAACGGAATCATCGATAGTACTCGGACACGCATAACCAATAACATTTCCATGACTCGTTATCGGAACAATAATCACAAAGGAGCGATACATGTCAATCGCGATATATTTTGCAGGGGACTGTTGTATGTATTCTGAGCCAGTTGAATAAATTGCTTCTCGTTTTCGAATGGCTTTTCTCAATAACGGAATATCACGAATATTATCTTGAAAATCTAGGGAACGGGTTCCATGTACACTCACATCAAGAACGCCTTTTACATTGCCGCTCAATATTGAATATTCGTTTATTTGGACGCGTGAAAATGGAAATAGATTAATAAATCCCCTTGCTGCAATTAACACTCTTTCTTCAATATCCGTAGCATTATAAATTTCTCGAATATATTTTGTAAGTTCTTTATCCATATTAACCCATCCTCTCTCTATATAAACGACCCCTAAAAATAGGGGTGCTGCCCAATTTTTAGGGATACAAATTCTCGAATTTTAGGAATATTCAATTAAAATTATATCAACTATCATAAATTTGTAAACGCTTTACTCTATGGCTTCGCTAGTTTCATAGTTATTACACAAAGGGGAAGATAATATGAAAATACAAGCATATGTAGCTGATAATGAACAGGTTTCATTAAAAGAAGTACAACTTAAAGAAATCGATGCAGATGAAATCGTAGTAAAAATAGTTGGGACTGGGCTATGCCATACAGATTTGAATGTTCTCCATTCAATTACCCCAACACCGATGCCGATTGTTTTAGGACATGAAGGAGCAGGTGTTGTTGAAAAAGTGGGTAGTGGAGTTACTGAATTTGAAGTAGGGGACCATGTTGTTGTTTCCTTCAATTATTGCGGAAAATGCGTGAATTGTTTACACGGTGTACCTAGTGCATGTGAAAACTTCTTCCAAGATAATTTTGGACTTTCATTGGAAACATCAAATTCAAAAATTGTAGATGGAGAGCAAAAAATAGCCAACCTTTTTGGACAATCATCCCTTGCGACTTACTGTGTAGCAAACGTTCGCAATACAGTAAAAATTGAAGATAAAGAGATTGATTTATCTTTACTAGGCCCTTTAGCGTGTGGTATTCAAACTGGGGCAGGTACGATTTTAAATAAATTGAAACCGAATATACATGAATCGGTAGTTATTTTCGGTTGCGGTTCAGTTGGATTAAGTGCTGTAATGGGGGCAAAATTAGCAAACTGTAAAACAATTATCGCTGTAGATGTAAACGACGAACGATTAGATTTGGCACTTGAACTAGGGGCTACTCATGTGGTAAACGGTCGTTCAGAAGATGCTGTTAAAGCGATTCAGGACATCACTAATGGTGGTGCACACTATGCAATTGAATCATCTGGTGTTTCAGCTGTCGTATTACAAGCAATTCGTGCAGTACGTGCATTAGGCACAATTGCCGTTGTAGGTGCATCAGGAATGTTAGAATTCCACATTCACGATGAGTTAATTCCAATGAATAAAACACTTGTTGGGGTTGTAGAGGGGCAATCCATTCCAAAATTGTTTATTCCTGAACTGATTAAATACTATAAAGAAGGTAATTTCCCGTTTGATAAATTAATCAAAACATATGAAATGGACAATTTAGATCAAGCAATTCATGATATGGAGTCTGGGAAAACGATAAAACCAGTTATTTTATTTAGCTAATATGATTGAAGGGGATGGGATGAAATGAAAAACACGTTACAAAAAAACAAAGTGGATCAGTTTTTACAATTAAATAAAAGCTTTATTAACGGTCAATGGGTAGAAGGACAAGGAAGTGAAACGGTAACAATTTCAAATCCATTTAACAATGAAACATTAACAGAAGTGAAAATTGCTTCGAAACAGCAAGTGGAAGAAGCATACCAGTTTGCTGAGAAAGCTCATTTAGAATGGGGAAAAAATGCAGAATTAAGAAAAGAAGTGTTCCAAAAAGCTTCTGAGTTCTTTGTTAACCATAAAGAAGAGATTCTACATTTACTAGCTGTGGAAACGGGAAGTGCACCGTTCAAAGCAGAGTTAGAATATAACATTACGTTAGGTGCATTCCAAGCTTATAGCAGTATTATTGACAAAGCATATGAAAAGTGGACTCCAGAGCAAGAATTTATGCCTGGTAAAGCAAATGAAATTCATCGATTACCTTTAGGTGTTATTTCATCAATTGCACCGTTTAATTTCCCTCTATATTTATCACTTAGAGGCATTTTACCAGCACTAGCACTTGGCAATGCTGTTGTTCATAAAGCAGATATTCAAGTGGGTATTGTTTCAGGTTCATTGATTGCTAAGGCTTTTGAAGAAGCAGGAATTCCAGCTGGCGTATTTTCATCTATTTTAACAACACCACAAGAAATTGGTGATTTAATGTTAGAAGATCCACGAGTGAAGCTAATTGCATTTACAGGTTCAACACCAGTTGGACGCCATATTTCAACTGTTGCAGGGAAGCACTTTAAACGTGTAGCATTAGAACTTGGCGGGAACGCACCATTTGTTGTATTAGAGGATGCAGATGTAGACCAAGCTGTGAATGCTGCAATCTTTGGTAAGTTCCTACATCAAGGGCAAATTTGTATGATCATTAATCGTTTTATCGTACATGAAAAGCATTATGATGAATTCACAACTAAATTTGTGGAGCGTGCGAAAAATTTACCATATGGGGACCCACTAAATCCGAATACTGTTATTGGGCCACTAATCAACCCAATACAATTAGAGAAAGCGATTAACAACGTGGAAAAAGCAAAAAATGCAGGGCTAGACGTTTTACTAGAAGGTAAAGTAGAAGACAACGTAATGACACCATACGTATTTGGAAACGTAGATAATTCAAGTGAGATTGCTCAAACAGAATTATTTGCTCCAATTGCATTAGTGGTTAAAGCTGCGAGCGATGAAGAGGCGATTCAATTTGCGAATGATACAGAATTCGGATTAAGTTCTGCTATCTTTACAAGTAATATTGAAAAAGCACGTGAATATGCAGTAGGGCTTGAATTCGGTATGACACACATTAACGACCAAACAGTAAACGATCTACCAAATGCTCCATTTGGTGGCATGCGCAACTCTGGTGTTGGACGTTTCGGAGTGCCATTTGTTATCGATGAGTTTACTCAATTTAAGTGGATTTCAATTCAAGAAGAAAAGCGCGAATACCCGTTTTAATTAATGTACCCGGTACACAAACAATTCTGAAAATTTAATACAATTTAGAAGCCAAGGATGGAAGAAGTATTCTTGGCTTTTTTATCTGAATATTACATATTATCCGACACTAATAATTGAAAAATTTATTATTAGCCGCTCCAAAATAATAATAAATGCAATAAATTTACGCTCAAAGTTAATAAGTGATTGTTCAAAAATACATCTGATACATATTCACTAAAGTTAAGATATTACAATTGATTCATTCAGTTTCGAATCTGTCATTATCGTCCATAAGTTTGGAATATGATGGTTTCGGGAGGGTACTGGACATTACGAAAAAAATCTTGTTATTTTGTGACCCTGGTATTGATGATTCGATTGCCATTATGTACTCCATTTTAGATCCAAATATAGAACTGGTCGGGATTGTAACAAGTTATGGGAATATTACAAGAGATAAATCAACCGCAAATGCTGCATATTTAGTCCACTTAGCTGGAAGAAGCGATATTCCGATTATTCCTGGTGCTACAAAACCTGTACAAGAAGAACATGTTACATTCTATCCAGAAATTCATGGTGAGGAAGGATTAGGTCCAATCGATGTTCCAAGAGATTTTCGCTTTTCTATCTATCCATTTGATACAATACGATTTATTATTGAAAAATATAAAAACGAACTCATTATTGTGGATACAGGACGTTCAACAAGCTTAGCAACTGCCTTTATTTTATATCCAGATCAAATGAAAATGGTTCAATCCTTTTATGTAATGGGTGGTGCCTTTTTTATGCCAGGAAACATTACTGCATTGGCCGAAGCAAATTTCTACGGCGATCCAGCCTCATCGAACTTAGTTACCCAATTTGCCCATAACTTGACCATCACACCACTAAATGCAACCCAACACGCTATTCTAACTCAAGAATTTGTAAATACCATATCGCAAAATAAAAACAACGTCTATGCTTCATTAATAGAACCAATTTTTAAATATTATCAAGAATTTTATAAAAAAACGAATCCAGGTATTCGAGGCGCACCAATCCACGATTTACTGACAGTCATGGTGGTGAATAATCCAACACTTGTGGATTATATTCACTATGATGCAAAAGTAATCGAGGGAACGACTGAAGCAAAAGGAATGTCCTTTGTTGACTGTCGACCAACAAGTAAAAAAGGGAAAACAAAAATTGCTATCAAACTTCATTACAATGAATTTATTAAAGAATTAAGTAATGTTTTATTAAGATAAAGATTCAATATATTTAGTACCTATATTTTTTTAACGAAAGGTTTAGCGACAATCAAAAAGGTGCGGTTTTAAAAGACCGCACCTTTCTTGACTTCAAAACACAATAAATCTATAATATTATTAAATTTTTGATTGGAGGGCTATTAAAAAATGACACATGCTATGAGACTTCGTTTCCGTACTTTGAACCAATAATTGAATATGGTCAAAGGCTCTGTTATGTCTATACAGAGTAAACGGGATTAGTGTGTCTTTTTTTAATCATCTTCTTTTTAATAGCAATTTTTTAAGGATGGGGATTTTTCTACCTTTCTTTTTTTATACAAATTGAATCCCATTTACTCTCACATCACAGGCTTATTCGTCTGTGATTTTTTTATTTTTAAGTTACGAAAGGGGATTTTTCTATGTGGATGTTATTCTTCCATTGATTCGATACGAGTTTTAAATAAGCTCGTATCGATCCTAGCTATCGATACGAAATCGTAAAAATTTCGGGAGGTAGCGAATATGGAACAAATTTGTTTTGAACTAGAACATGTTGAAATGACTTATTTTGATAAAGAAATTTTAAAAATTGATCGTTTAGCTGTACACCAATTTGATCGAATTGGAATCGTGGGGAAAAATGGAGCTGGGAAAAGTACGCTCTTAAAATTACTAGCAGGTAAAGAACTGCCTACAATAGGTAAGGTGCATCGTTATAACGAATTCGCCTATTTTGCTCAGCTTGAAGCACCATCTGAAACCGATATCGATCCATCACTCGTTGGAAAATTAAAACTTCCAAAAGATCCACGAGCTTTAAGTGGTGGGGAACAAACACGGAAAAAACTTGCTCAGTTGTTTACCCATTATTATGAGGCATTACTCATTGATGAACCAACCACTCATTTAGACCAAGAGGGGATTGCCTTTTTAGTAGATCAGCTTCGTTATTATTACGGTGCTCTAGTTTTAATTAGTCATGACCGGGAGCTATTAAATGAACTGGTCACAACCATTTGGGAAATTGAAGATGGGGAAGTGAAAGTGTATTCCGGGAACTATAGTGAATACATGACCCAAAAACAGGTACAACGTGAACAGCAGCAGCAAGCCCATGAACAGTATATAAAAGAAAAGAGTCGACTTGAAAAAGCCGTAGAAGAAAAAATGAAAAAAGCTCAAAAAGTTGCCCAAGCAGGGAAGATGTCGAAAAGGGAAGCGAAGGCTAAACCAAATAAATCATTCATGACCAAATCAAAAGGCACAAGCCAAAAAACAATGCAAAAAGCAGCTAAAGCTATCGAAAGTCGAATGGGAAAACTTCAAGAAGTGCAAGCAGTGGTGGAAGAGCGACCGATTATCTTTCACCCATCAAAAACACTTGAATTGCATAATAAGTTCCCAATTATGGCAGATCGATTCACACTTCAAATTGAGAATAAATTACTATTAGATCAAGTGAGCTTTCAATTTCCACTAGGCAAAAAAATTGCCATTACGGGGAACAATGGGAGCGGGAAAAGTACATTATTAACCCATATTGCAGATAAGGACCCGAATTTAATTATTTCTCCAAAAGCAGTAATCGGCTATTTTAAGCAAATGAGTTATCAATTCACAACGGATGAAACAGTGCTTCAATTTGTAAAAAATCGCTCCCAATATGATGAAGGATTTTTACGAACTGTTTTACATTCGATGCAGTTTGTAGGAACCGATTTACAGAAAAGCGTGAAATCATTAAGTGGTGGAGAGGCGATTCGACTGCAATTATGTCACCTATTCTTAGGGGAATATAATATTCTACTATTAGATGAACCAACAAATTTTTTAGATATCTATGCGATTGAAGCACTGGAAAAATTTATACATGCATATAAAGGCACCATTATTTTCGTATCCCATGACCAAATATTTATGAAACGTGTTGCTGATTACATTTATCTTATTGAACAACAACGACTAAAACCATTATGATATAGGTAATGAAATAGAAAGGGTGATGTTTTATGACAAACAACTTTAACACTGAGATTGTAGCAAATGGGGAGGTACGTGCAAACTAAACCCCTGCATACAACCTCCCAAAAGGTCATGATTGAAACCTTAGGAGGAAATAAAGTTGAAAAATCTTGGACTTACTGAAGAAATGCTACAAGAGGCGAAAAAATTTAACAATCTAATAATTGGTCGAGTATCATCACAATCAAAAAACAATTATAAAGTCATTACAGAACTAGGTGAAATCTCAGCACAGATTTCAGGGAAATTTCGCTATAATGTTATTGATTTATCCGATTATCCTGCTGTTGGAGATTTCGTTTTAATCGACAATTCTCAAGGAACAGCCGTTATCCACCACGTATTAACACGAAAAAGTGTTTTTGCTCGTAAAGTAGCAGGATCTAAAACGGATACGCAAATTGTCGCTACAAACATTGATACAATTTTCATTTGCATGTCACTAAACAATGATTTTAATCTTCGGAGACTTGAACGTTATCTATCGATTGCTTGGGATAGTGGTGCAAAGCCGGTCATTGTTTTGACAAAAGCGGATTTATGTAATGATATAGAAGAAAAACTTAATGAAATTTCTTTAATTGCATTCGGTGTAGATGTATTAGTTACTTCCAGTATGTCAGAGGACGGTTTTGATTCACTAAAAAACTATCTTTCACCAGGGCACACAGCAGCATTCATCGGCTCATCAGGTGTTGGCAAATCTACCTTAATCAATCGGTTACTTGGTCAAGAACGTTTAGAAACAAGTAGCATTCGAAATGATGATAAGGGAAGACATACGACAACTCGCCGTGAGCTGTTCTTGTTGCCAGCGTTAGGCGTAGTAATCGATACTCCAGGGATGCGAGAATTGGGGATAATTAGTGCCGATCTATCTAAATCCTTTGCAGATATTGATGAACTTGCCACTCAATGTAAATTTAATGATTGTACTCATAAAAATGAGCCAAAATGTGCTGTGCAAAATGCCATTACAACTGGTGAATTAACTGTAGAACGACTAGAAAGCTATTGGAAACTTAAAAAAGAAACGAAATACGATGGCTTAAATTCGAGAATGATTGAAAAAGAAAAGATAAATACAATTTTTCATGAGTTTGGTGGATTGAAAAACGCTCGAAAATTTATGAAAGAGCAAAAAAAGAATAAGGGTAGATAAAAATTAAAAGCTAAGTATGTCACAACATAGTGTCATACTTAGCTTTTATTACAATTGATAGGGGGTAAAGTGATGCAAATTTTTGATGCACATCTTCACATTATTGATTTTAACTTTCCAATCATCGAGAACAAAGGATATGTCCCACCACAATATACGATTGAACATTATCAAAACGATACGGCTCAACTAAACATATTAGGTGGTGCAATCGTCTCTGGTTCCTTTCAAGGTTTTGATCAAAATTATTTACTCCATGCACTAAAACAATTAGGGCCAAGCTTTTGTGGGGTAACGCAATTACCTTATACAGTCACTGATGATGAACTATTATCCTTAAATGAACATGGTGTGAAAGCATTACGTTTCAATATTAAAAGAGGTGGTTCTGAAGATATTTCGAAGCTAGATTATTTTGCTAGAAGAGTGTATGAATTAGTCAGTTGGCATTGTGAGCTATATATTGATTCAATAGATTTGCCAGAAATTTCACATGTGATTGAATCACTACCAGCCATCTCCATCGACCATTTAGGGTTATCTCAAGATGGGTTACCGCATCTTTTAAAACTTGTAGAAAAAGGAGTGCGGGTAAAAGCTACTGGTTTCGGTCGAGTCGACTTAACTGTTCCAAAAACACTTAATGCAATCTATGAAATTAACCCAGATGCTTTAATGTTTGGTACCGATTTACCCTCTACAAGAGCTAAAAGACCTTTCGAATTTGGAGATATTGAAATCATTCAGCAAAACTTTGATGAACAAGCATGCGAGAAAATTTTCTATACAAATGCTTTGAATTGGTACTTTAATTGCTAAAGTGACAACATCTAAAAATTTTCATCACCTAGCTAGACCTAGTTTAAAGTACAATTCAAATGAAGGGTCTTTTTTTTCCTAAAATATAGGAGGTGTAAATATGAACCCTCACCAAAAGAAAAAGCCTAAACGAATCTTCCTCAACACAATCATCATTGTAGCAATGATGGCATTATTGTTTGCTATTACTACACTTTTGAAGAATAAGACACAAATTACTCACTTTGATAATCAACAATTCATAGTAGCATTAAAACTAAGGGGAACATTAGAAAATGTTGAAGATATTGAAGATGAATTATTTAAGCAGGGAGTGTATGAGGAAGTCTTCGAAAAAAACATCGCTTTTTATGTTTACGTACAATCTTTAGGCTACAAGATTACAAAATCAGAAATTGAACAATCCTATGAACAAACGATTCAATTTATATATCAAACTAAAGAATCAAAAAAATCCCATAAAGAAATGGTTAAATCTGCTAAACTTTCACTGAAAGAATATGAACGATATCTTTATAAAAATACACCTTATCAGGTAGCCCAAACTAAATTAGAAGAACATTTTATGAAGCAATATCCAAAGATTGATCGCTCCATTGCAAATCAACTCGCAAGAAAACATGCTATACCTTATTTCCGACAGCATTTCACAGAAGAAATAAAAGCATTTAAAGACAAACAAAAACTTCCTTTAATAGATTCCAATATAGAAGCGGGAACAAAACTATTAGGTCGGGTTATCACCATTGAAGATAATATGTTTTTAGTTGAATCAAACCACGAAAATTACTGGGTTCCCCAAGATAACATACCGTCTTTAAATATTGGAGATTTAGTAGAAGTATATTATAAAATGCGTTCGAATGATACATCACCCTACGTTATAGATGTATGGGATTTAAAAATAATAGATAAATTTATCTCGGAGAACACTGAAAATGATACGATTCAGCTTATAATACCAGAAGGAAATAAAACGAAAGTGAAACGATTCCTTGGCATGCTTCATTGGGATAAAGCAAATTTCGAAATGTCACGTGCTCCTGATTACGAAATAAAAATTGATAATAGTACGTATCAAATTTGGTCTTACGAAGATGGATTTGTAATATTGTCATTAAGTGGTAAGTATCGTAAATTGAATGAATCTTTCACAGAAGAACTATGTGAATACTTAGGATTAAAATAGAGGACTGCCTTCACAGTCCTCTATTACATTACTTGAAATATGGGATTTTCTTTAATACAACACAAACAGGAACGGCAATGACAATCCCTAATACATTTTGTACAAGGTCACCAGGAATAGAAGCAAGTGGAGCAACCCAATTTGAGTAAAGGATACCTTCACCAATGTAATATACAGCGACCATAAATGGAATTGAAACAATTGTAGCAATTAAGTTTAACCCAATACTGTTACCTTCACGACCCTTTGCATAAGCAATTTTCCCGACGATATAACCTTGAATTCCGCGCGCAACAATCGTAATTGGTGCCCACACTAACCATCCACCAAAAATATCGAACAATCCCATACCTGCCGCACCAGCAATAGCACCTTTTTTAGGACCAAAAAGAATCGATGCAATAAATAGCATGGCTGTTCCTAAATGCACTAAACCACCATTTGCCGTAATCGGTAGTTTAATATTCAAAAATACCGTAGACACGAAAACAAGAGCAATTAACATCGCAGTAATGATTAAATCAAAAGTTTGACTACGTGGTTTTGAAATACTTTGTGTGTGTGTATTTTGCATATCTTTAATCTCCTTAACTGTTTGAATTTATCGATAACTTTAGCAAAGAACTGATTGTTATAAAAGTGCCAATTTTATAAAAAACTTAGTGGTCAGTTCTAATATTTGTTCGTTCACCAAGTTTTTTAACGACACTTTTCATTTCTTCGTTTTATGGTAATATGAACTTTAGCTTTAACGTTTTGGAGGGTAACGATGAAAAAAGTAGCTGTCATACAAGATTTATCATCATTTGGGAAGTGTTCACTAACTGCTGCCATTCCAGTGCTATCAGTAATGGGGGTACAAGCATGTCCTCTACCTACTGCCGTATTTTCTGCACAAACGGGCTATCCAAGCTTTTATTGTGAAGATTTCACATCAAAAATGAATTATTTCACAGAAGAGTGGGGTAAATTAAATATAACCTTTGAAGGTATATACACAGGCTTTGTAACGAGAAAGGAACAAATCGATAATATTTTCCGATTTTTAGAAACATTTCAAACAAAAGAAACGGCGCTCCTAGTCGATCCAGTCATGGGAGATGTGGGGGAAGTATATAAGCTTTACGATGATGGTTTATTGCATCAGATGAAACAATTAGTGAAATGTGCGGATGTCATTACACCAAATATCACGGAATGCTGTTTATTAACGGGCATTTCCTATACAAAATTACATAGCTATACAAAAGAACAGGACTTTATGAAAGCCTTAGAAGAAGCCGGTACGATATTACAACAACAAACGAAGGCAAAAGTAATCATTACAGGAATTAATCCACCATCAAAACATTCCCAAATTGGCAATATGTATCTTGATGGAACAAATACTTTCTACTCGCAGAATGAATATAACGGCGAAAACTACTCTGGTACAGGAGATTTATTTGCTTCGGTTATTATGGGTGGCTTGATGCGTGGGGAAAAACTTGAACACTGTGTTCAGCTTGCACAAAACTTCTTAACAGCCGCTATTCAAGATACGTCCAAAGAACAAATCCCAAGAGAAGCTGGGGTCAATTTTGAAAAATTTTTAAAGATGCTCATTTAAAAGGAGAACCCCTAAGCGGATTCTCCCTTTATTTTGTAAATTACCACCTCGATAACGAGCATTCTAATTTTTAAAGTGATCGTTATTTAGCAAACATGAATGGATTATCAACAAAGTTAATCCCTACAAGACTCGAGCCATTTTTTGAGGTGGAAAAGTACACAATTTCTACTTCTCATGAAGATGTAACAAATCACCTAGGAATAGACAACCCAACTTTTCCATAAATATAGTGTAAAAAGCTAGAGCTATTTGACGTACTGCATCCCCAATCATAAGGAACTCCAATAATTACCCTCTACAATGAGTACAACCTCAAGAAACCATTATTCCTTTTTCGAGACCAACAAATAAGACATTCCTTGTTAAACCATTTTCACAGCAATCCTCACATTTATCCTCACCAACCTATAATTTTTGTCTACTTTTATATTTGCCCAATAGAAATGATGTTCGCTAATATTGTCAGAATATGGTTTTAGCGACAAGTAAAAGGGTATTACCAGATTATATAGTATATTTTAAAGTGGATAATTGTAAAAAAGTGTAAATTTAAGTTTGTTCTTGGTATATAATGGAATTTGTTAGAGGAGGTTGAGGAACATATTAAAGAAACTTTTTCTCTTAGTAGCAATTATTTTGACAACAGGTTGTTCTACTACTGAAACTAAAGTAATAACTGAATATCCAACTTTAAAAGAAGAAGCGCCACAACCTGAGCCACCAAAACCAGAACCAAAAAAACCGGAACATTATTCTGTATCCATTTCTGCAATTGGCGATATTTTAATTCATTCCTCTGTCTATAAGGATGCAGCCATTGGGAATAACCAATATGATTTTTCAAAAATGTTTAAGCATGTAAGACCCTATTTAGAAAGTACTGACCTCACTTTTGCGAACAGTGAAAGTATTGTGGGGGGGCAGGGAATTGGTTTATCTGATTATCCAGCCTTTAATAGTCCTTTTGAAGTGGGAAATGTCTTAAAAGATATAGGAGTCGATGTGGTTAGTATGGCAAATAACCATACGCTCGATCGTGGGGAAAAGGCAATTATAGGTGCAACGAAACATTGGAAAGATCTTGGTATCACATATGTAGGAGCAGCAACAAGTAAAGAAGAAGCCGAGGAAATAAAAATACTAACAGCAAACGGAATTTCCTTCGCATTTTTAGCCTATACGTACGGTACGAATGGAATCGTCCCACCAGAAGGAAAAGACTACTTAGTGAATTATATAGACGAAGAAAAATTAATCACTGACATTCAAAGTGCAAAAAAACTTGCAGATGTAGTCATTTTAAGCCTCCATATTGGAAATGAATACGAACGAAAGATAAACGCCTATCAAGAAAAAATTGCTCAGTTAGCTTCTGATTATGGTGCAGATATTATTTTTGCCCATCATCCCCATGTTCTACAGCCGGTGAAGTGGTATGAAGGGATGAATGGAAACAAAACTTTTGTCATCCACTCATTGGGCAATTTTTTATCGGGACAGGATAAACTGTATCGCCAAATTGGTGCTGTCTTACAGTTAGAGGTGAGTAAAACGATTACCTATGATATTGAAGGTAATGCAACCTCATCAATTGAGGTCACAAACCCAAGCCTCCTTCCGACTTATGTAAAGTTTAGCAATTGGAGAAATTATGAAATCATCCCGCTAAAACAAGTATCGAAAGAAGTATTACCGAATCAAGAACATTTATACGAAGAAATTAAATCGTATATGTCACAATACGATCCTGAGTTAATGTTCATTGAAGATTAATGTGAATGCCAAAAGCCAAGTTTTTAGGAAATTCACCTCTAAACTTGGTTTTTTTATTTTGTCATAGAGATGTCATCAATGGACAACCTAAATTTCAAGAATATTTTATCTATCGGAGGTACGTCTCAATCATCAAAACAAAACTTTAACTTCAATTGAATAACGAAAGGAGAGATGTTATGCCCTTACACCATTATATTGAGCAATATTTTCAAAATAATCCACAAGCCCGACAATTAGGTGTTCCAGTTGAAAATCCTCCAATAGATAAACGTCCAAAAGTGTTGAATATAGAGGAATTAGAGGTTGATTTAAAGACCCATAAAATCCCCATTCGCATTTATACTCCTGAGGAAAAACCCCCGTATCCACTTTATATTTATTTTCATGGTGGGGAATATATGCAAGGTAACCTCGAAACTGATGATGTTTCCTGTCGACTAATTTCTTCACTATCAGGAGTAAAAGTAATTGCCGTTGATTATCGACTGGCTTCAACACAACCTGCACCAGCTGCATTTCATGATTGTTACAACGTTACCAAATGGGTAGTAGAACATGCCAAGCAATTGGATGGTGATGTAAAAAAAATCATGATAGGTGGTGCAAGTGGTGGGGGAAATCTTGCTACAGTCGTTGTATTAAAATCAATTGTAACAGGGGATTTCCGTTTAGCAAAACAAGTGTTACATTATCCAGCAATTGACTTGCATGATGACGAAATTAAAGGTAGTGAATATCAATCCCGAATGCTATACAACGCACGATATGGTCTAGACATCGCTAAAGGACATAACTCACTAAAACATGAGGATCCGGATAGTCTTCTTTTTCTTTCGCCAATCCATGCTGATACAACATTATTAGCACAAATGCCCCAAACATTAATTTTCACAGCAGAATACGACCCACTTTGTGATGAGGGGGAAATGTATGCTGAAAAATTAAAAGAGGCAGGAGTAGATGTAAAACTTGTCCGATTTGACGGTGATATCCACGGATTTATGCAACGATTCCCAGGATCTCCTGACTATATGCGTGGATATGATATTACTTCTGAATTTTTAATTGGTTAATCCATGGGTGTCCAAAAGTACTCTTTGGACACCTTTTTTAGCTGTCAAAGGTCTTGTCTTAAAATGCTTTTTCACAAAAACCTTAATAAATATATATCCAAATACGTATACATAACTATACTAATAATATGGGGTGGAATGTTGGAAATTCTATTTAAACTGTTGTTATTATTACACATTTTAGGCGCAATATGCGGCTTAGGAGCAACTTTTGCATCACCTTTTATTATGAAAAATGCTCGGAATGTTCGAACTGCCGCTTATGCACATATGGTAAATGGAAAAGTAGAAAAATTAGCTAAAATAGGAAGTATCACTTTATTATTAACAGGATTAATTATGGCCATAATCCATCCTTATTTATTTAAAACGGGTTGGTATATAGTGTCGATTGCTTTATATATATTAACTCAACCGATTGTTGCTTATCTTATTCCGAAACATACGAAAACCCTCATATCGATTTTAGGACAGGCAGAGGGAGACGAACTTCCTTATGATTATATCCAAGTGTCCAAAAAAATTGCACCGCTCACAATGGCAGCACAAGTTTTATTAGTAATATTAGTTTTTCTTATGGTTTTTAAGCCATTTTAATGTGAATTAGGCTATGCAGGAGTGAATCTGCATGGCTTTTTTATTGTTCCTGCTTTGGTCATATCTAAAAATAGGCATGGTTCTTTCCAGAAGGAGTTTTCTGCATAGCTTTTTTATACTTATTTTTGCTCCTGCGGTGGTCACAACACGTTGTCACCATCCTCGTCGCAAATTGAGAGTCTGAAATTGACCTTTCAGACTCTCAATTTGGAACCTATTCTAAAAATAGGAATAGGTTCCTATCGAAATAAGAACTCACGGGGATATAATTGTTATATGTTTTTCACCTATTATTAAGAGGCAGTTTTCGAACTATATTGGAGGTAACACTTTTTATGTCACTTAATCATCCCAATAGATTTCCAGACAATATTCTCTATCGTTTTCCTTCATCAACATTACATAACTCCAAAGATGGTGTATTTGTATTAGAACTTCTTGATCATCAATTTATATACAAGTATGCAAATCCTGCTGGGGTAGATTTATTAAATCTTACAGAGAATGTTGAAGGAAAGACTATTGACGATCTTTTTCCACCGTTTGAAGCAGCGTTTTTGAAAAAATATTACTACATGACCGCATCTACGAATCAAATTACAACATTTAACAGTTATAAACGGAGCCATCAACGGATTGGTACTTATGAAACGGAACTAACACCAATTAAACACTCAGATGGCTTTTATATTTTAACGATTATCCGTTCTCATTCTACAAATTTTGAACAATTTACAAACCCATTAATATTAAAAAATCCTACAAATTTAAATGAACAAAAAACTAGTGCCGAATATCAGTTAGATTGTGATGGATATTTTTTAAAGGCAAATCGTGAGGTTGAAGATATTATTGGCTATCTACCATTTGAATTAGTAGGTACAAACTTTTCTCAACTTCTCCCATTTAACGAATTATTTAAAGTGAAGCAATACTTCCAACAAGTTTTAGAAGGGCAATCCGTTCAATTTAAAACTGAACTGGTTCATAAAAATGGACAATTGGTAACCTTTAAATTATCCCTAAAACCAGACATCAAAAATGGAAAAATAAAAGGTGTCACTGGAAAAGTAGAAAAAATGCTAAAAAGGGAAGTTGTAACATCATAGTAACATTTTCCCTCTATCTGAATAATCTGATTTCATTCCTCTGATTGTAAAAAATAGTAAACTTTTTACAATCAGATTATTTTTTTATTAAACCATCAATATTTTACGATTTTATTATATCTTTTTGCCTATTACTAAAGATTAAATCTTTTCATTGTTCTACCAAATCTCTACCATTACTGCATAATATTATGGTATTCTTTTCTTAATACGATGGAGAATTATCATCGATGAAGGGTGGAGATTTTATAGATGAATCAAACAGATACAATTAACATTCTTTTAGTAGATGATCGCCCTGAAAATCTATTAGCGTTAGAAGCTATTATTGAACAAGAAGATTATAATTTAGTAAAAGCTTATTCGGGGGAAGAAGCATTAAAATACCTTTTAAAGTTTGATTTTGCAGTTATATTATTAGATGTTCAAATGCCTGGGTTGGATGGATTTAGTACTGCAAAAATTATTCGAGCTCGTGAAAAAACAAAAAACATCCCAATCCTTTTTGTTACAGCGAATAATTTAGATTCTGAACAGATTTTCATGGGGTATTCTGTTGGTGCCATTGACTATATTTTAAAACCCGTAGACCCGTTAATTTTAAAATCGAAGGTTGCTAGATTTGTAGAGCAATACATACTTCGTCAAAAACTCATTGCACAAACAAAAGAATTAGAAGAAAAAAATAATGTTATAAAATATATGGCCTATCATGATGGGTTAACTGAATTGCCCAATCGGCGGATGTTGAACGAACAAATTATTCAGAATATTAACAAATCAAAACATTTAAATGAGCCACTTGGTGTGTTGTTTTTAGATTTAGATCGTTTTAAATATGTTAATGATTCATTAGGTCATTTAATGGGGGACAAGCTACTACAGTTAGTCGCAAAAAGATTACAATCTAATATTCGTGAACAAGACTTTGTGGCAAGAATTGGTGGCGATGAATTTGTGATTTTACTCACTAATAGTGACCGTGATGAGTCCTTAATGGTAGCTCAAACCATCTTGGAAGCTTTTAAACAACCCTTCTATTTAGATACGTATGAATTTTATATCACTACATGTATCGGCCTTGCTGTTTTTCCATATGACGGGGAAGATTCAATCTCCTTATTAAAAAATGCAGATGCAGCATTATACAGAGCTAAAGAACAAGGGAAAAATAAATACAAAGTTTTCCACACAGGTATGAATATTGAATCGTATCGCACTTTTTTACTTCAAAGTGATTTACGAAAAGCTATTGAACGTGATGAACTTTCCCTTGTATATCAACCAAAAGTCAATATTCACACGGGAAAAATTAGTAGCGTAGAAGCACTCGTTAGATGGCATCATCCAAAATGGGGTATGATCCCACCCAATGAATTTATCCCTTTAGCAGAAGAAATTGGGTTAATTGTGGAAATTGATAAATGGGTGTTGCAAAATGCGTGCAATCAAATCGCTCAATGGAGAAATAATGAATTAGGTTCAATTCGGATTGCAGTCAATTTTTCTGCACAACATTTTCTTCAAAAAAACTTAGTGAATGAAATTATTGAACAATTAGCAATATCGAATATTGACCCTAATTTATTGGAAATAGAAATCACTGAGACAGCACTTTTAGGAAATGAAGAGTTTATTATTTCCACGTTACTAAAATTAAAAGAATTAAAGATCCATGTAAGTCTGGACGATTTTGGTACAGGTTATTCTTCATTAAATTACTTAAGGGTGTTTCCATTTAGTACTGTTAAGATTGATAAAGCATTTATTCAAGAAATAACTAATCAAGGTGAAAAAAGCCTAGCCATTGTAGAATCAATCATTCATTTAGCAAATAGATTATCCATTAATGTAGTGGCTGAAGGGGTAGAAACTTTAGAGCAATTAAAAATATTAAAAGAATTACAATGTAATGAATATCAGGGCTATCATTTTTGCAGGCCATTACTGCCTGAAGAGCTATTCGAATTTTTGGAAAAATATGAAACTATACTAACTGAATCACCAACAGAATCTGCACCATTACTTAATAACGTAATTGAGATTCAAAAAGAACCAATTCGGTTAAACCATGACATTGTAAAACTTGCTATACAACAAGTCAAAACTTCATACCTTCTTTCTACGAGGGAAGTGGATGTTTTTTCATTAATTGTAGATGGTCTAACCAATAAGGAAATTTCTGAAAAACTCTATATTAGTGAACATACAGTAAAAAATCACATTACCAATATTTTTTCAAAAATAAATGTTTCAGATCGAGTGCAGGCGATTGCGTTAGTTTATGAAACATGCATTCAAAAAGAGGAAGCTCAATGATTGCTTTTGAACGGGGAGTGTTTTAATGAAAGTTCGCACCAAAATGCTAATTTCCCTACTCGCGCTGCCATTTTTGTTAGTTTTGATTATCATTATGATCTTCAATCAAACTACAGATTTGAACAATGCGTCAGCAAATATAAAAGCAAACTTTGACGCTTCGGTTCTATCTGGACAAATTCGAGCAGATATTAAAGACCAAGAAATCATCTTAAGAAACTTAATGATCTTTGAAGATGAAGCATTAATAAATCGAGAGTTAGCGGAATTACAACAGGAGAAGGATAATGTAACAGAAAATATGCTCATGTTAGAAAATTATGTAAAAACTTCCGAGCAGCAAAAAATTATGCATGATTTGAAAAATATTAATACGAATTTTGTCCATTTTGCCAATCAAATTATTCAATATTTTGATACAGGAAAACCAGATGTTGCGAAACGTTTACTAAATGAAAATTCAGAGCCCTTACATGAAGAATTAACTTTAACCATGAGAAGCTTAACCAATACCTTTGATAACGGTTTAAAGGAAACTCTTATTGATTTTTTAAGTAGTATGAAAAAAGAAATTATTACTTTCAGCATTATTTTAGCTGCAAGTATCATTCTCATGCTATTTATTTCAGCTAAAATCGTCTTTTCCCTTATAAAGCGAATTGGGAATATGGCAACAATTATGAGTAAGATTGCAAATAATAATGAAAAACTTACCACAAAACTTAGCATTAAAGGCAACGATGAGTTAGATGCAATGGCAACATCTTTTAATCGAATGACCGAAACTCTAGAAATACAAAAAACAAAAGATCAAGAAACAACATGGAAAACAACAAATATTACAGATATAACGACAAGTTTAACTGGAACAAGAGATCTAGAAGCTTTAGGTCAAACATTATTGTCCAAACTAGTTCCACTGTTAGATTGCAGTTATGCCGTTTTTTATGTAAAAGATTTTGATAGTCCTAGGTATAAATATCTTGCTAGTTTTGCGGCTAACAAAAAAGAGTTAATTAAAAAAGTAATTGAGCCGGGGGAAGGTTTACTTGGACAAGCAATCGTCGAAAAACGACCAATTGAGTTAAGAGATATCCCTGCAAATTATATTCGAATTTCCTCAGCAATCGGGGAAGCTGCACCTTCTGTGGTATATATTTTGCCGATTCAATATGAAGGAGAAGTCAATGCAGTGTTAGAATTTGCTACTTTTAATACATGCATTGAAAAAAGAAGACAATTTTTAGATGATCTAGAAAGTAATTTAGGCATCGTTTTAGATAGTGTGATGGGACGAATCCAATTAGCAAAACTATTAGAAGAATCTCAAACACTTATGGAAGAAGTACAAGCGCAATCAGAAGAATTGCAGAATCAGCAAGAGGAATTGAGAGCAACCAATGAAGAGTTAGAGGAACAAACAATCGCACTTCGACAATCGGAGCAAAAACTACAATTACAACAGGAAGAGTTAGCTCAAACAAATGTGGAACTAGAAGAAAAAGCAAAAATTCTTGTAGAGCAAAATATCAAATATGAAGAAGCAAATCGAATTGTCGAACAGGCAAGATTAGAACTTGAACAAAAAGCTGAACAACTAGCATTAAGTTCTAAATACAAATCAGAATTCCTTGCAAATATGTCCCATGAATTAAGAACACCTTTAAATAGTTTAATTATTTTATCAAAATTACTATCTGATAACCCAACGCATAACTTAACGGATAAACAAGTGGAATATGCAAAGACAATTTATGCAAGTGGGAATGATTTATTAGTTCTAATTAATAATATTTTAGACTTAGCAAAAATTGAGTCTGGAAAAACGGAAATTATTACAGGAGAAGTTAATTTAGCTAACTTAATTGAATTTGTGGAAAATAACTTCAAACCAATCGCAGACAATAAAAATTTACCATTCCATATCCATGTGGAAGAAAATACTCCTAAAACAATTACGAGTGACGAAGTTCGAATCCAGCAAGTTCTAAAAAATCTTTTATCCAACGCCTTTAAATTTACAAATGAAGGTGAAATTCAGTTAAACATTTCACTAGATTCAAATCGCTCAAAACGAAAAGGCAAACCTGTTATAGCATTTTCTGTAAAAGATACTGGTATTGGAATTCCTCAAAACAAACTAGATCTAATATTTGAAGCATTCCAACAAGCAGATGGCACAACAAGTCGAAAATTTGGTGGCACAGGTCTTGGTCTGTCTATTAGTAAAGAGATTGCAAGTCTTCTAGGTGGAGAAATTGCAGTAGAAAGTATTGAAGGAAAAGGTAGTACATTTACTTTATTTATTGGTGATTACGAACAGGTTACTCAACAGGATTCATATGAAGAAGTAGCTGTAACAGTAGTTGAACCTGTCGTGGAAGAAATGAAAATTACCATCCCAGATTTCACAAACGATCAAACAAAAGACAATAGCCATATAAAGAGATTGCTAATTGTAGATGATGACCTGAATCATCGCAACAGTTTGATGGAACTAATCGGAAATATGGATTTTGTAATCAATTCCGTTTCATCAGGACGTGAAGCTATCGAAATATTAAAAATAAACAAATTCGATTGCATTATTTTAGATTTAGGATTATTAGATACAAATGGTTTCGATTTATTAACTCAAATTAAAAACCATGAAGAATACCAATCTATTAAAGTAATTATTTATACTGGTCGTGATTTAACAAAACGTGAAGAAATCGAGCTTAGTAAACACGCGGAAACAATCATTATTAAAAATGAACATTCACCAGAACGACTGATTGCAGAGCTTGAACTTTTCTTAAGTCACGAGGTGGACAATGATATTCCAATGTCTCCAGCACAAGAACTTGAGGCAAAAAATCACAAATTAGCAGGTAAAAAAATATTGTTGGTTGATGATGATGTACGGAATGTCTTCGCACTTTCTAGCGTTTTAGAAATGGCTGGCTTAGAAGTTTTATTTGCAGAGAATGGCCTTGAAAGTTTAGAAGTTTTAACTAACAATCCAGACATCGATTTAGTATTAATGGATATCATGATGCCTGAAATGGACGGATACGAGGCTATTACGAAAATTCGCTCAAACCCAGTATATAAACAATTGCCAGTTATCGCATTAACTGCAAAAGCGATGAAAGAGGATCGTGAAAAATGTTTACAAATTGGTGCTTCGGATTATATTTCTAAACCTGTTGAACCTGACCAATTACTATCATTATTAAAAGTATGGCTATATTAGGTGAAGGGGTTTTCAAATGCAAACAATCGGATTCACTGAAGAAGAAATTGACGAAACTGAAAAATTAGAAATTCAATTGTTATTAGAAGCGATTTATTTAAAATACGGGTACGATTACCGAAACTATGCCTATCCTTCCATTAGAAGAAGGATAAAGCATCGTTTATTTGCAGAAAAATTAACGACTATCACCAGTTTACTAGACAAAGTATTTCACGATACGGCATGTTTTCAACGATTAGTTGGAGATTTTTCAATTAATGTTACTGAAATGTTTCGTGACCCGCCCTTTTTTAAAGAATTTAAGGAAAAAGTAATTCCACTGCTTAAAACTTATCCATCGATTCGTATCTGGCATGCTGGTTGTTCAACAGGGGAAGAAGTTTATTCAATGGCCATATTACTACAAGAAGAAGGACTGTATGATAAATCTAAAATTTATGCAACTGATATCAATTCAGATGTTTTAAAAACAGCGAAAAGTGGCATTTTTCCATTAAATGCAATGAAGAAGTACACGAATAATTATTTACAAGCTGGTGGAGAAAAGTCCTTTTCCGACTACTATAAGGTTACAGATGTTGGCGTAAAGTTCAATTCGGATTTAACAAGAAACGTTGTATTTGCTCAACATAACCTAGTAACAGACAGTTCCTTCAACGAATTCCACGTCATACTATGTCGCAATGTTTTAATCTACTTTAATAAAGAATTACAAAATAGTGTGCATGAATTATTCTACAATAGCTTAGGCATGTTCGGTGTCCTATGCCTTGGTAATAAGGAATCCATTACCTACACAAAGCTACAAGATTATTACGAAGCAATTAATCATCACCAAAAGATTTATCGAAAGATTAAATAAGTTAGAAACGGCTTACTGAGGTAGGCCGTTTTTTTATTGGTTGCTTTTTGAATTTTTTTGTGATGACTCATTAAGTATTCAGTGTAAAAACGGAGGAATAGAGTGAAGATTTTGTGTAAGAAGTACATATATTAAATTTTTTATTAAAAATGTTTAATCCCCATAAAACAATGGCGGTATTTTTTTAAAAAAGGAGACGATTCTTTTAGAACAAAGGCGGCCTAGCGTTGTAAGCCGCCTATTTTATTACATGTTTTAGAAGCTATACATATTGTGAGCGGACATTTACACAAGCACTAAGACAAGTCGTAAAGACAACCACAAGTTGGCTTTGCGGCTTGTGTGCCAAGTCCGCTCACATCAATTACACACTTTATTAGAATCCTAATTCATAAAACCAATCAAAAATAATCCTAAATTATATTTTTATAAAAAGGAAACAATTCCTTTAAAACAAAGGCGGCCTACCATTGTAAGCCGCCTATTTTATTAGAAGTTTTAGAAGCTGAACAGTTTGTGAGCGGACCAAACACAAGCACTAAGACAAGTCGTAAAGACAACCACAAGTTGGCTTTGCGGCTTGTGTGCCAAGTCCGCTTACATCAATTACACACTTTATTAGAATCCTAATTCATAAAACCAATCAAAAATAATCCTAAATTATATTTTTATAAAAAGGAGACAATTCCTTTAAAACAAAGGCGGCCTACCATTGTAAGCCGCCTATTTTATTAGAAGTTTTAGAAGCTGAACAGTTTGTGAGCCCACCTACCAATAGCACTAAGACAAGTCGTAAAGACAACTACAAGTTGGCTTTGCGGCTTCTGTGCCAAGTCCGCTCACATCAATCACACTTTATTAGAATCGTTATTCATAACAAATCTGAAGAGAAATTTCCATGGCGAAAAATGAATTACCGTATAGTTTTTACATCCATTGTAAAAAATATATAAACAAGAATAAAAATGGGGAGATTCCGATGTTCAACAAAAAAAAGCAAGACAAAGAAAAAAACGAAAACAAAGACCAAGAAAACAAAGAACAACAACAGAATGAAGAAAAACCAAAACACGAACCAATTTCTCCTGACAAAAATCAATTTCTTTTAGATGTAAAACAAAAACTTCATTCACCATCGGATTTCATTGTTCGCTTTGTTTCCGACAACATGACATTAGTCTACGTTGATAACTTAGTTGATAACAAAATGTTAAACGAAATAATCTTAACTCAATTACACGAAGTAGAAGAAATACCTGAAGCAATCCACCTAAAATTAAGCATTCCTGAAGTTGATGTTGTTAATGAACTAAACAAATTCATTGGTGATATGCTACAAGGTGCCGCCATTGTTCACGTAAATGGATATGATCAAGTGGTCGTTGCCAAGATTTCAGCATATCAATCAAGAGGACTATCTGCACCAGAAAACGAATCGCAAGTTATTGGTTCGCAAGTCGGGTTTAATGAAAACTTATCAACCAATATTTCCCTTATTAGACGATATATAACGAATCCAAATTTATGTAATGAAAAATTTGTCTTAGGAAAACAAACCAAAACTTCACTTTCCGTATTGTATATACACGGGATTGCCATTGAAGAGTATATCAACACCGTAAAACAAAGAATTACTGATCTTGAAATTGAAGATTTAATAGATAGTTCCGTTTTAGCTGAATTAATTGATGATAATTCGAGATCTATATTTCCACAAATGCTATTAACGGAAAGACCAGATAGATTTTGTGACGGTTTATTAAGCGGCAAGATTGGAATTATTGTGAATGGCAGTTCAATGGGAATCCTTTGCCCTTATTCATTTATAGAATTTTTCCAAAGTAGAGAAGACCAGAACTTACGATGGCCAATTGCATCTTTTATTCGCCTTTTACGATTTTTTGCCATTCTAATTTCGATTTTTCTTACGCCCATTTACGTTGCTTCTCTTACATTTCATTATGAAGTAATTCCACAGCCTTTATTAGTACCATTAAGTGAATCAAGAGCGATTGTTCCATTTCCACCAATTATCGAGGCACTTATTTTAGAACTGATTATTGAATTGTTACGAGAAGCTGGTGCTAAATTACCTACAAAAGTAGGTCAAACAATCGGTATCGTAGGTGGTATTGTTATCGGTACTGCCGCGGTTGAAGCTGGGATTACGAGTAATATTTTAATCATCATCGTTGCACTTGGAGCTCTATCTTCCTTTACAACACCAAACTATATGATGGGTAATGTAATTCGCATTATAAGATTTCCCATTATATTATTAGCTGGGTTCTGGGGATATTATGGTGTCATGATAGCAGTATGTATTTTGTTCATCCATTTATTACGTTTAACTACATTAGGTGCACCATATATGGCTCCTTTTTATCCACCAAGATTCAAACAGTGGCCGAATAGTATTATTCGCTTTCCAATTACATTTATCCAACGCCAAGCTGTGAATTCTCGAAACAAAAAAAATGATTCAGAACAGAGTGGAAAGAAGGTGTCAAAGTGAAAAATACTATTTATGTGGGGAACACTCAACAATTTAATGCATTTTTACTTTTCTATATTGTTGTCGCTGCACAAATTGGTGTAGGAATTCATGGGTTTCAACGAGTTCTTTACGAAGACGCAAAACAAGATGCATGGATATCATTAGTTTTAAGCTTTGTATTTGCACATATTGTCGTTACTGTCATGATGAAAACATTAGATATGTTTGAATCTAATGATCTTTACGGCATACATTTAGATATTTTCGGTAAATACTTTGGGACAACTCTAAATTGTATCTACTGCCTTTATCCTTTGTTCGCATTTATAGCTATAGTAATAAATTATATTGAAGTAATTAATACATGGGTATTCCCGTATTTAAGTCCAAATTTTTTGTGCTTAACTATATTAATTATTACCATTTATGCGTTTACAAGTGGACTTCGAATAATCGTTGGACTTTGTTTTTTTAGCTTCTTTTTTATTCTTTGGATTCCACCAATACTTATTATTCCATTAAAATATTCTGATTGGAATTTCCTATTACCTATATTAGATAATGAACTTAAGGATATTGCAAAAGGTGTTCTTTCGATGACTTTTACGATAATTGGGTTTGAAATTATTAATGTTATTTATCCTTTTGTAAAAGAAAAAGATAAATATAAACGCTATGTCCATTTGGGTTTACTTTTCACTTTTTTATTATATTTAGCAATTTTATTGATATCCCTCACTTTTTTCAGTGGGGGACAATTAAGTAAAACCATTTGGGCAACTTTAACGTTATTTAGTATTATTCGTCTCCCGTTTATAGAGAGAGTGGAGATTATTACTATTTGTGTTTGGTTGATTATTATTTTACCAAATCTTTGTTTATTCATGTGGTCCGCTTATAGAGGGATTATTAGAATGAAGGTCATAAGTCCTGTAAAATTTTCCGTTTTCTTTGCTATTATCATTTTTATAGCTAATATCCTTTTCTATAAAAGGTCTACAATTAATATATATGACAAGTATTATGGTCGAGTAGCGTTTTTTATTGTATTTATTTATCCTTTTATCCTATTTCTCTTAGCATGGATAAAGAAAAAATTTAGAAAAATAAAAACTGCAGGTGAGCATAATAATGAAAATTAAAAACTTTATAATTGTTCTCATTTGTATAATAATTTTGACTGGTTGTGCAGAATCAAGAATTCTTGAAAGAATCAGTATCACAACTTTACTCGGATATGACCTAGAGGAAGAAAATAAAGTGACGACAACAGTAACTGTACGACAAGTATCCCCCGATGATAAAAGTAGTGTTGAAACGCAAACAAATACCGAAGATACTAGCTTCGGAACCCGTATAAAAGTGGATTTACAAACGGCGAAAAAAGTAATGGCCGGCCAACTACGTGTAATATTAGTTGGAAATGAACTTGCGAAATCAGGAATTGAACAACCTTTGCAAAGAAACATGATGAATTCAGAAATTAGTAATAGTATTTATTTCGCAATAGCTGATGGAACTGCGAAAGAAATTATTGAAGGTGAGTATGAACATATTACAGACATAGGGCAACATGTTTATAATTTAATCCATCATAACGTAGAATCCCAACATTCCGTTTCCCCTACGTTGCATGAAATTGTGCGTAACGATTACTCACCTTTTCGTGATAACGCGATTCCTATTATCAAAAAAAATGACCAAGTTATTAGTATTAAAGGTCTTGCTCTATTTCAAAAATCTAAAATGGTTGGCGAGTTATCTTCAACGGATACCTTTTATGTCATAATGCTACGTGATAAATTTGAGTCTGGAGCGTTGGAATTAACCTTACCTGGTAACACGTTAAGTAGTACTCAGGATAAGGATAATAAATTAGAAGTAGGAATCAATTCGATTAGATCCAATCGATCCTTAAAATTAGTTGATGCTTCAACAATAGAATTTGATATTAACGTTGAAATTAAATGTCGATTGGTTGAACTCCACTCTAATGAAAATACTGGAGAACCAGAGGTAACCAAAAAATTAGAAAAGGCTATTGCTGCAGAGATAGAAAAAGAACTAGCTCGAGTGATTAAAATTACACAAGAGAAAAATTCAGATATTTTTGGCTTTGGTGATGTATATCATGCAAGCGTGCGTCATTCCGGTTTAACAGAGGAAAAATGGTACGAAATGTACCCAAATGCGAAGATGAATCCTAAAGTGAAAGTTGAAATACTCCGAAATGGAATATTTGAATAATATTTTGTGGTGAGCTGATTAACATTTTACAGGATAAAACCATATCGAATAGGGAACAGTACATTTAAGAACTTACATAATTTCAAAAGACAAGGTTGGGTTATGTATTGAAGAATCAATGTACTGTTTTTTTCTTTTCTATCTTAATATTGCTTTACCCTTATCAAACATTCGCTTTTGTTCCATTTACAGAAATTAATCCTAAAGATCAAACGATAAAAATTATAGATCCACTAACAGAAAAAATCGTCAAAGAATTCGAACCAGATGATTTGCAGCTTCTGACTAACATAGAATCCTATAAGCAAAACATTGAAAAATGGGTTTCAGAATATGCAAGAATCTATAAAAAGCCTATGATACTTGATCGTTTAGAGGATAATGGGGAAGTGGCTAAGGGGAAACCGCGCATCACCATTGATGAAACATCATTAGTTCATTCTATTTTAGAACTATCCTTTTCCGGTGGAGAAGTGGAATTACCATTAATTTATACAGAGAGTGATTATGACACTAAAGACGTACCTTATTTAACAGAAGTGGTTTTAGCTTCTTATACAACTTTTTTTAATAGTGCTAACACTGGACGTAGTAAAAATATCGAATTATCAGCTATGGCAATTAATAATGTGATCGTTGGGATTGGCGATATTTTCTCCTTTAATACCATTGTTGGGCCAAGAGATGTCACTAATGGCTATCAAGAGGCACCTGAAATTATTAAAGGAAAATTAGTAATGGGTATTGGGGGAGGAATTTGTCAAACTTCTTCCACACTATTCAATGCGGTCGATCGAGTAGGTGTAAAAACCATTGAACGACACAGACACTCAAAAGACATAGGCTATGTTCCAAAAGGAAGAGATGCTACTGTTTCTTTTGGGGGCTTAGACTATCAATTTAAAAATACAACAGGAGTCCCTTTTGTTATTAAAACTTATTATCATCCTGGATCATTAACCGTTCAAATTCGAACATCTCAAGAATATGCTGAAATACTAAGAAATGAATTATAAAAAGCGTATTAGAAAGGCTCTTCTAATACGCTTTTAATTTCCCCAAGGCTGCTCACCGTATCGTCTTAGTCCTACAACTTCACCATCATTATTTTTTAATCGATTATAAACATAATTTATTTTATATTCGTTATGTTTATCAAAGTCAATCTTTTCATAAAAATTCTTCGGTAAAACAAGTTCGCGTTCATCAATCAACAAATAGTACTCACCATTTTTCTCAACTATATTTTCTTTTTCTATTTCAAAGGTACCTTCAATCGATACATCATTAAATGAATAAAATCCAACTCCCATGAATGCAACAACTATGATAGCAATTACTATAATCCACTTACTTTTTCTCATGTCTATCACCTCATCTTATATACGAATCACCCGTATAAAAGTTTCGAAATATTCACTACTCTATAGAATAGGATTTTTTAATATACATATCGAATTAAATGACTAGCATTTAGTAGAAAGGGGTATTAAGTGGATGAAAGAGTTAAAAACAGTTCTAAATTGGCTTCAATCATCGAAACAAACGGTTATTCTTACAGGCGCAGGGATGTCGACAGAAAGCGGAATTCCTGATTTTCGTTCATCTTCGGGCTGGTGGAAAAATATTGACCCTCAAACCGTGGCACATATAACTGCTTTAGAAAATAATTATGACCTGTTTCATGAGTTTTATTCTATGAGACTATCAACTTTAGATTCCTGTGAGCCACATGATGGCCATTTTATATTAGCGGACTGGGAAAAAAGGGGACTTGTCCATACAATCGCAACCCAAAATGTAGACGGCTTCCATGCAAAAGCAGGCAATCAAAACATAGCTGAATTGCATGGTTCGATTCAAAATTTCCGATGTCATCGATGCGAATCTCAAGCAACAAGAGAGGCGTTTCTCAACAAGGAAAAATGCCCGAACTGCGGAGGCAAATTACGACCGAATGTTGTATTATTTGGTGAGAGTTTGCCAGAAGATAGTTGGATGAAAGCACTTAATGCTATTCGTGAAGCGGAATTAGTCATTGTTATTGGGACAAGCCTGGAAGTGTACCCAGTCAATCAACTCCCAATGATGACAAAGGGGAAAACTGTATTTATTAATAAAGATATTACGAGCAATGCAAATGGTTTTGATTTAGTGATAGAGGGTAAAGCAAAAGAAATTCTAACAAACATTAATCTTTTACTTACCCATTAGTAGAAAGGATTGTTCAAATGAAACAGCTTTGGTATGGCGGAAAAATATATACGATGGAAAAAGAACAAGAAACTGTAGAAGCAGTACTAGTGGAACAAGGGAAAATCATTACTTTGGGAAAATTAGAAGAGTTACAATCACAAGCGGATGAATTCCATCATTTACAAGGGGCAACCATGTATCCTGGGTTTGTTGATAGCCATTTACACATTCTCTTCCAGGGTGAGAAATTAGTACGTCTTGATTTATCCCATGCAAGAACAGCCGAAGAAATGCTCGATTTAGTTAGAGAAGCGGCAAAAAACACGCCAGCTGATCAATGGTTGTTTGGGGAAGGGTGGAACGAAAACAATTTCCCTGACAAGAGAATTCCGACAATCAGTGAACTGGATGAAATACGAAAAGAACCAATCTTACTAACACGTATTTGTCATCATGTAATGTTAGGGAATACAGCCGCGCTCAAGAATGGTGGTATTACAGAAGAAACCGTTTCACCATCTGGGGGAGAAATTGGTCGAGATGCTCAAGGAAAATTAAACGGGTTGCTTTATGACAAAGCAACCAATCTAGTAACAGAATCAATTCCTCGCGAAGGACAAAGCTATATTGATTCATTAGTGGAATTGCTCAACATCGCTATTGATGATATGTTGTCAAAAGGATTAACTGGTGCACATTCAGAAGATATGAGCTACTTCGGACATTTTACAAATCCTTTAACTGCTTATAATCGTGTAGTAGGTGAAAAACAACATTTCCGTGTACATTTATTACGTCATAATGCCGTTTTTGAAGAAATGATGAAGGCCAATGTAGAATTTGATGGACCTTTTATTGAACTAGGTGCAATGAAAATTTTTGCTGACGGTGCTTTAGGTGGTTCAACTGCAGCATTATTACAACCATATGCAGATCAGCCAAACAACAAAGGACTATTAATTCAAACCGATGAGGAGGTAGAAAATTTAGTCAAACTTGCACGACAATATAATGAGGCCATTGCGGTTCACATTATAGGGGATGCCGGTGCCGAACAAATAATTAGTGCAATCGAGAAATATCCAGCTCCTACTGGGAAAAGGGACCGATTAATTCACTGTTGCGTATTAAATGAAGAGTTGATTGAGAGAATGTCAAAGCTTCCGGTAGTTTTAGATTTACAACCAGCCTTTGTTCCTTCTGATTTCCCATGGGTTATTAATCGCCTCGGCGAAGAGCGATTGAAGAATGCCTATTCATGGAAAAAATTACTTGATCGAGGGTTTATGTGTGCAGCAGGTACCGACGCGCCGATAGAAGATATTGATCCACTTTTATCAATCTATGCAGCTGTAGAACGTAAAAAAGTGGGGGAAAACCATGATGGATATCTACCTTCTGAAAAATTAACGCGGTTTGAAGCAATCAAAATGTATACTTATGGCAGTGCCCAAGCCATTTGTAAAGAACATGAACGCGGGTTAATCAAAGAAGGGTACGATGCTGACTTTTCAATATTCGATCGCGATTTATTTGATGGAACATCAGAAGACATGCTAAAGGCAAAAGCAGTAAAAACTGTAGTTGCGGGGAAAATTGTTTTTGAGCGAAAAACAGTAAACTAACAACAAAAACCGTGTAAGTAACTCACAGCTACTTACACGGTTTTTTCGATTTCTTCAATCGCTAGTTCCATTGATGTTATTCTTCTTTCTAAAAGAGTTTTTTGTGGACTACCTTCTTTTGATTTCTCATAAATCGATTGTATAGAAGGCAATAAACCAATGAGTGTGTTGCGAGCTTCTTCTAAATCTTTCGAGTCATAAGGATGAGGTTGATTATTCCATGCCTTCTCTAAAACTGCTAAACCAATATGAAACGCATTTAGTCTTTTCTTAATTAAAGTCGTATTTGCTTTCTTTTCCGTCATTTGTTCCAATGCTTTTTCCGTTTTTTTTATAGTTGATTGGAAGGATTTGATTGATTCTTGTTTGATTTCAGTCTCCATAAATTGTGTAATCCTTTCTATTTAACTAGAATCTTATTTTATAACACTTTTTGTTCATTTTTAAATTTATAAGTTACCCCAGTTAACGTTTCTGAGATTTTCCATAGATTACTTGCTACGTGTTCATTGTAAAGTTCATCGATTATTTCTAATTCTGTTGGAGCCCCTTTACTACCTCCACGACCATCTGGACCAATATATTCTCCGCCTCGGATGTTTGGACTTGTTGCTGCATACAGAATCGGATAAGCACCTGTTTCAGCACCTTGCCCAACAAATTTAACCGATGCACGTGTCAATTTTCTCTTTAATTTATTTGAACCTCGAGCAAATAATTTTGTTTGAGAAATTCCGGGATGACACACAATGCTTTTCGTTTCCATGTTATGAAATCGAAAACGATATTGTAGCTCTTTAGCAAACAACATACAAGCGAGTTTACTTTCTCCATAATATTTTATCGGTTTCATACGCTTCGATCCTTTAAAATTATGGAACTCCGGTTTAATTTTATGGGCAATTAAAGAACCTACTGAAACAACCCGTGAATTAGGCGTTTTAATTAAAAGGTCCAATAATAAGCCCGTCAACGCAAAGTGACCAAGATAATTAATACCCATTTGAGATTCAAATCCATCTTTTGTTTGTTGATACGATGAAGCCATAATCCCTGCGTTATTAATCAAAATGGAAAGGGAATTATATCTTGCTTTAAATTGATGTACAAATTCACGAATGCTCGATAAATCATTCATATCTAAGTGCATGGCATGACATTTTGCTTCAGGGACTACTGCCTTAATTTTATCAATTGCTTCAAGTCCTTTATTCAAATTACGTACAGCAAGAACAACAATCGCATTTTTTTCCGCTAGGGCTAAACATGTTTCATAGCCTAAACCACTATTTGCACCCGTTACAAGTACTACTTTACCGGTCAAATCACCAATGTCGTTTTTCGTCCATCCTTTGCTCATCATTTATCACACACTCCTTAACCGTTTCATATAAATAGATGGAGATTTGAAAAATTAGGTCACATGTCTAGTAAACATTATATGTTTAAAAATCTACGGTGATTAGACTTGTCAGATTTCATCAACAAAATTTAATAGAAAAGAGGTACGCAAATGGTTCATTATCATTGGGGTGTAGACTCTTCTCAAAACGTAACACAACAGTTGTATAATGCTGTTCGCCAAACATATGGTAAACCGGATTTTTGGGGAAGATACTTAACAAGGGTAGAGGGTGCATCTGAAGGGTTAACGAATGATGAAATTCGACTGATTCTTCAAAATGGAACTAAACTTATGCCCATTTATAATGATTTCAAAAGGGCTGTTGGAGAAAATCATGCAAAAGTTGTAGCGATGAATGCAGCTTATCAAGCAAAGCGTTTAGGCATTAAGAAGGGCGCACCGATTTTTGCATACATCGATCGCTCCATAGAAGTTGATAGTGATTGGATTCGAGGATATGTAGATTATTTATACAATACGAATTACAAACCAGGATTCTACTATTATCCGTCAGAAGGTAAATTTGTAGAATCTTATTGTGAGGCCATAGAGCGAGATAAAAGGGTAGCTAATCAATCAATCTTATGGAGTGCAGAACCTGAAGTTGGACTCACTACAGCAAAGGATGCACCACCATTTAAGCCTATTGAGCCAAATTGTGATGCAAATGTTTGGGCTTGGCAATATGGAAGGGATACAGAAAATCTCCATATCAATACAAACTTAATTGATCCTCGTATTTTAGATATGCTCTAATTAAAAATTAGGGCGGTGTATTTGCCGCCCAGATAAACTTAATCAGCTAAAAAATCATGTTCTAAATATTTTGGATTTGGATAAGAGTAAAATCCTTCATTTGTTCCTGTGCCTAGTTTTCCTTTATCGATATACTCAGATTTTAAATAGTCGGCAACTTTTTTCGATTGTTCATTTCCAGCTTGTCCTTTCGCGTAAACAATATTATATGCCGTATTGATTCCGACCACATCTAAAATAGCAAATGGCCCTTTCGGAGAACCTGTCGCAATCATCCAAGTTTTATCAATCGTTTCTGCATCAGCAACTCCATTTACTAATAACATTTGTGCCGCTTCTAAAAATGGTACTAATAAAGAATTTAGAATGTATCCAGGTTGTTCTTTCTGTAATGGTAAGGCTACCATGCCAATTGCCCTTGCAAAATCAATAATTGCCTCAAATACAGCTGGGTCTGTATTTGGGTGCTTCATTATTTCTGCTGTATTATTTACCCAGATTTCATTTGCAAAATGAAGCGCTAAAAACTTCTCAGGTCTTCCCGTTGCATCCGCAAACTGACTTGGCAGTAATGTCGATGAATTCGTTGCAAATATTGTTTTTTCCGGTGCGACTTGTGCTAACTGTTGATAAAATTTCGTCTTAATGTCCACCAACTCTGGGACTGCTTCAATGACTAAATCAGCATCATTTACTGCGTCTGCCAAATCGGTGTAAAAAGAGATACGATTATAAGCAGATTCTAATGCTTCTTCACTCGCACCTAAATCCTGCTTATAACGTTCTTTTAATTTCAACATACGTTCTTTTGCATTGGCAATGGCTTCTTCATTAATATCATAAACAGAAACTTTAAATTCTTTATAAGCTGTTTGAAATGCGATTTGACTTCCTAACACACCACTTCCAGCCACAGTTACATTTTGAAACGTCATCTGAGATCTCCTCGTTTCTAATATTTGAACAACTTACATAATTGCTCAATTTTTATCATATACATGCATAAATTTTTTAATCATTTGGACATAAAAGCGGTACAATTGTTTTAATAGAGCTTCATTTTGAATAACCTATTAACAAAGGAGCGATTCTAATGTCCATAGTGGTAATTTACGGTAGTACTCGAGAAAATGGCAATACAGAGATGTTAACGGAGCAAGTGATTAAAGATTTACCAGTTGAAAAAATCTACTTAAGACATCATAAGATTCTTCCGATTGTAGACGAACGACATTCAGAAAAGGGCTTTCAGGAAGTAGAGGATGATTATAATCAAATCATTGAGCGAGTTATGAATCATGATATTTTCATTTTTGCAACTCCAATCTATTGGTATAGCATGTCGGGAACGATGAAATTATTTATCGATCGTTGGTCACAAACTTTACGCGATCAAAACTTTCCAAATTTCCGAGCTGATATGGCAAAGAAAAAAGCATATGTCATTGCAGTAGGAGGAGATAATCCCTACATAAAAGGTCTTCCGTTAATTCAACAATTCCAATATATTTTTAACTTCTTCAATACATCCTTTGAAGGGTATTTAATTGGTCGTGCAAGTAAACCAGGGGAAATCCCACAAGACAAAAAAGCCTTCGTATCCGCTGAACAATTACGAAATATTTTAAAGGAACAGATTTAAGGAGAGGAATTTTAACAATTCTTCTCCTTTTTATTTGAAGTTTTATAAAGTATAACGAACGTAAATAAAAAACAAACTAAAGCGAGAACAAGTATAACGGAGGAAGAGCAAATGGCAAAACCAGATAATAGACATAACAATGTGGAACGATTACAGGAAATGGTGGAGAATACAGAACATAAACTCCATGAAGCTGAGATTAGTATGGAATTTGCGGATGCAGAAGAGCGTGAACGATTAAAACAAAAAAATGAACGAAGAAGAAACTCTATTGCTGCGATGAAAGAGGAAATACGAGATGAAATGCAAGCACGAAAGAATGGGGAAATCTAAGACTGCATTTTTTTAGCAGTCTTTTTTATTTAGTAATTAAAAACTAACGTTCGTTAGCTTAATATATAACTAACGAACGTTAGTACAATTGAAAAGGGGATATTATGGGGAATAAAGCTATATTATTATCGTTAACAATGAGGACTATATTTTTCCTGATCTTTGGGCTTGTTATAATATCGGTATTAGAGTTAACAGGGGCTACAAATGCAATGAAAGAGGCAGAAAAGTGGTGGCCATATCAAGCAATTCTAGCCAACATAGCAAGCTTTATTGTTTTAAGGTATTTTCTGAAACGTGAAGGTAAATCGTATAATAGCATTTTACATTTTAAGAAAAAGAAGTTTGGTAAAGACATCCTAAAAGGACTATTATATCTGTTAATTAGTTTTCCTTTCGCTGCAATCGGATTATATGGCGTGGCGTATTTAGTGTTTGGAACAACGCAACCTCCAACGAATATGATGCAAGCTATTCCATTAGGGGCAGCGGTAATCGCATTAATCTTATTCCCGCTTAGTAATGCATTAGTGGAGCTACCAACTTATTTTGGCTATGCCTTTCCGAGGATCGAGAAAAAATGGGGAAGTGTTGCATTAGCAATAGTGTTACCTGCACTATTTCTTTCACTTCAACATGGGCCACTGCCGATTGTATTAGGTGGAGACTATATGACTTGGAGATTGTTAGCGTTTATTCCGTTAGCATTTGTTGTTGCTTTTTTATTCCATAAAACAAGAAACATAACGCCTCTACTTATCGCACATTTCGTAATGGATCTTCAAATGGTGATGTATGTATTATTAGCTGCTTTAGGGATATCAGTAGCGTAGGGGCTGCTTGAAACAGCACCATTTGACTCTACAAGAGGAATAAGATTTTTTTAGAAAGAAAAGGGTGTCCAAAAAGTTTTCACTTTTTGGACACCTGCTATTTTACTGTTACTATTTCTAAAAAGAAATCTATATGATTAGCTAATCTTGTCTCTACCTCACTTGTATCTTTACCATCAAATTTTAATATTGTATATTCCGTAAGTAGGGAAAATACCGGATACTGATACTCGATTGCCAAAGTTTTTGGATCATAAGGTCGTATTTTGTTTAAGTCAATCAACTTTTGGAAAACAATTTCTAAGAAATGAATCGTAGTCTTAAATAAATCTTCTAAAATGACTTCACGTGCAAGAGGCGATCGAAACTGTTCAATTTGCAAAATTCGCCACATTTTTACTCGGTTTTCATCTTCCATAAACTGTTTAAAATTTCGATGACCCGCTTTCAAAAATTCTTCAACAGTACTTTTTTGTAAGATGGCATCTAACATCTCAACTGGTGGCAACGTTTTGGAAAAATCGCTTCGAAAATAAGTTAATATTGATTCTAAAATTTCGTCTTTATTTGCGAAGTGGTTATACAATGAACTCTCTTTAATACCAACTTCTCTTGTAATTTCACGAATCGATACACCACTGAACCCTTTTTTTGAAAATAAATCAAGTGCTGTATAAAATATTTTATCTTTCGTATTTAGTGTCATCACAATTGCCTCCTTACATCTCATTATACGCTAACGTTCGTTAGTTTTAAATTTAAATTACTATATAATATAAAATTCCTTGTAATTTTATTGCTCATGAAATAAATTAGCATAGAAGCAAATATAAAGGACGAGAAAAATTGACAAATAAACTATTAAAAAATCAACAGACTAACGTTTATAAAGCAGATTGTGAAAATTGTTTCGGCTTGTGTTGTGTTGCATTGCCATATGCCAAGTCTGCCGATTTTGCAGTAGATAAAGACGGTGGCACTCCATGTAAAAACTTAGATGAACATTTTCGTTGTCGTATTCATAGTGATTTGAGAAACAAAGGCTTTAAAGGATGTACGGTTTATGAATGCTTCGGAGCTGGTCAACAAGTTTCTCAAAATACGTTTAATGGCCAAGATTGGCGCAAACATCCACAAATTGCAGAAGAAATGTTTAACGTATTTCCTAAAATGCAACAATTATTCGAAATGTTATATTATTTACAAGAAGGTCTCAATTTAGAAATAACTCAACCATTACATAATGAAATATTAAAAGTGAAGGGAGAAGTTGAGGCACTGACGGAGCTTAGTCCAAATTCCGTCCTAGAATTAGACATTCCCCAACATAGAATGAAAGTTTCAATCGTTCTTGAGAAAATCAGTTCAATCGTCCGGGGAAACGAAAAAACACAACTCAAGAAAACAGGTAATCTATTTGGTGCAAATTTAAAAGGCAAAAAATTAAAAGGGACGAATTTTAGAGGTTCATTATTAATAGCAACAAACTTAAGTAACGCAGATTTGCAAAACTGTGACTTTTTAGGTGCAGACCTTCGAGATGCTGACTTAAGCAATGCAAACTTGTCGGGCAGTATATTCCTTACTCAGGCACAAGTAAATGCGGCCATTGGAAATAAACAAACAAAATTACCCCAGCACTTAAACATTCCCCAACATTGGCTGAAATAATGGGAAATTTTAATTCCCTGGAAAATAGTGCGATTTAGACACAAAGCGCCATGTATGTACTCTTTGGGGAAAAATGATAAAATAATGTCGATAAAAATAAATTAATAGAAACATTTTTCGGAAGGGTTGTAAGATTGATGGAACCAAAAGAATTGATAGTTCAACAAGCAAAAAATGTACTAGATAGTGCAAAAGAGTTAAGAGCAATTGCACATAAAAGTGGGAAAAAACGCGGATCATATATTCAACGATATACTGCCAACAAACATTCCCTTCAAATCCATACGAATATGGATCCTTCGATTCGAGATTCTGAGGAAATGCAAAACCTATTAAAAAACTTGCAATCATTTGATGCTGAATTTAATTCGGCACGTTATGATTTTGAAGGCGAAGTAAACATCGATCAGGTTGAAACGATTTACCCTGAAATTGTTAACGCCTATAACGCCCTTGTTACAGCACTGGACTTACCAAATGAAGCTGTAAATATTAAAAAATATAAATAATAATTCCTGCTGCCAAAGAGACATTCTTTGGCAGTTTTTTTATTTTTCGTGTTACATTTTCCATTTTTCAAACGACTTATATAAGTGGGTTCGGTAGCAATTATGTATTTATACGTCTTATTTTCAAATAGAGGAGTGGTAAGTATGGGGGAAGACTTCCTAAATATATACGATCAATATTTTAATGATGTCTACCGCTATGTTTACGTCAAAACGGGAAATAAGTGGGATGCTGAGGATATCGTAAGCGAAATTTTTCGATAATGTTATGAGAAATTTGACGCTAATTCAATCCAGAATCATAAAGCCTCGTTATTTGCCATAGCTAGAAATTCAATTATCGACTATTATTGAGTTCAACTACTTATGATAGCAAGAAAAATGTGATTTATTTTGGTGTGCAGGAGATGGAAGCCGAAGCCTACAGCATTAGTATATCGGCCTACGACATGCAAAATAATAAGGTTGAATTCTTACAAAGAGTAAATCAATCAAAAGTAATACTAGAACGGATTTTCCAAAGTCCAAACGGCAAATACCTTGCATTGAATCTTTTCTCAGAGGAAAGTGGAAACCCGTTTGTATATGTGATTGATCTCGAACAACAACACTCATATCAAATTAACAATGCCTATGTTCAATATTGGAATGGGGATAAGTTAATGATTGATGCCGCACAAGATGAATATAGAACATTACAACCTAATGAAATACAGGATTTAAAACCAATTGAATAAACCGTTCACCTCATAACTTTTAATGGTTATGGGGTTTTATTTTGAAAAAGCTATTTTATTCGCTTCACGGATAGATTAATAAAAATCTGTAAAATAGTTACTTGAAAATGTTTTCATCCACTTTATGAATGCTAAAATCTGTGAAAAACTCACTTAAAAATGTTTTCATTCTCTTTATGAATACAAAAATCTGCGGGATACTCACTTAAAAACGTTTTCATTCTCTCTATGAATACAAAAATCTGCGGGATACTCACTTAAAAATGTTTTCATTCTCTCTTTGAATACAAAAATCTGCGGGATACTCACTTAAAAATGTTTTCATTCTCTCTATGAATACAAAAATCTACGGGAAACTCTCTTAAAAATGTATTCATTCTCTTTATGAATACAAAAATCTGCGAGAAACTCACTTAAAAATGTTTTCATTCCCTCTATGAATACAAAAATCTACGGGATACTCACTTAAAAATGTTTTCATTCTCTTTATGAATACAAAAATCTGCGGGATACTCACTTAAAAATGTTTTCATTCTCTTTATGAATACAAAAATCTGCGGGATACTCACTTAAAAATGTTTTCATTCTCTTTATGAATACAAAAATCTGCGGGATACTCACTTAAAAATGTTTTCATTCCCCCTATGTTTTAAAAATCTACGAGAAACTCACTTAAAATATATTCATTCCCTCTATGATTTGGACCTCTCCCAATATCCAAACAAAAAAGAGGGTGAATTAACTTCACCGCTCCATTTCTTATTTATGTGGTACTAGTGTTTATAAACTTTCCACGAGTGAATTGTATAAATAACTCCATTCCTTTTTTCTCTGTTTTTTATCTTTAAAATAGAAGGAAGTACACGCTGGCTTTCCTTCTTCATTCTTACAAGTGCCTTCCTTAATCGTTACTTTTTTCATCATGTTAGATGGTAATTGAACATGATATCCATTAGAACTATGGTACGTTTCCATAAATTGAAATTGTTCCATCAAATTTATTTCATCAAAAGGGTTTCCATATGCCTAATGATTTTTTTGATGCAGGTTCAATCTTTGTAACTCAAACTTCGCACATAAATAATTAGGTTCAATAGTTGATGCTATTTGGTTCTTCTCGATTTCAATAAGAACCTTGACATACTTTTTTTAGATACAAAAAACACCTCATTCTTTGGTATAGTGGATTTGTCGAGAATACACTACCAAACAGAAGAGGTGCTTCCATTATGATAGAGCATAATGACCAAAATAATCAACTACCAAAAGAATTAAAATCTGTGTTTCGTGAATTAGAGATCGTGAAACATCTTCGAAAAGCCGGTATTACTAAGAAGTTTGGCTTTACAACTTCCTATTTGTTTCAACTTGTTTTTTGTTTAATCTTTCATCATAAGAGTTGGTTCACCCTTTTAAATTCAAAGAAGGGAGACCGTTACCCTGCAAAGGACTCTGTTTATCGTTTCATGAATCATTCCAAGTTTGCATGGCGTCGCTTTTTAACGTATTTAAGTGTGCATGCCATTCAAAAGGTCGATCAACTGACGGATGTAACGCGTCCAAAAGTGTTGATCATTGACGATTCTATGTTTGATCGGAATCGGAGTAAAAAGGTAGAACTTCTTGCGCGTTGTATGGATCATTCATCTTTAACGAAACGCTTCTATAAAGGGTTTCGTATGCTTACTTTGGGTTGGTCGGATGGCTTTACATTTATGCCACTTGACTTCACGTTACTGAGTTCAAAAAATGCACAAATTAATGGGATTTCCGAGAATATTGACAAGCGTTCTTCCGGCTATAAACGACGTGTAGAAGCGTTGGAATCTGCTCCTACCGTTATTCCCAGTATGCTTGAAAGAGCATTACAAGCAGGTGTTTCCGCTGATTATGTGTTAATGGATACATGGTTTACGCAACAACCTCTTATTCAATCCATCGTTGAACTCGGTCTTGACGTCATTGGCATGGTGAAGGCAACGAATCAACGCTATTTGGTGAACGATCAAAGGCTATCTCTGAAAGAACTATACAAAGTTGCCACACCTGTTTCTGGCAAGAAAGGCATCATGCGATCGATTCAAACTACTATGGCAAATGGCATTCAAGTAAAGGTCGTGTTTATTCAAAACCGCAATAAAAAGAGCGAATGGCTTGCGATTCTCAGCACCGATTGTACGCTTTCTGAACAAGAAATCGTCCGTATCTATGGCATGCGTTGGGATATTGAAGTCTTTTTCAAGACGACAAAATCCCTATTACGCCTTCAGAAAGAATTTCAAGGCATATCGTATGATTTACTCATTAGCCACACAACGGTTGTGTTTTCCAGATACATCGTCTTGTCCTGGCAAAATCGTTGCCATAACGATCAACGAACATTAGGTGGCATTTTTTATGAATTATGTGATGAAGTCAACGAACTGGATTGGGCTGTCGCGTTACAGCAATTAATCGAGCTTCTTGAAGATGCCCTAAAAAAGACAAATAAAACAATCCAAAAATTAATCAAAAGTCAACTACAGCAGTGGATTAACGGTCTGCCTAACTATATCAAGGCTTATTTGTCGATTTTAGTCTGCGAAGTTTGAGTTTGTAATTAACCATTGATCATTAGTTTTCTCCGCAATCAATCGTACTTCATCTGTTCCGGCCATACCTGTTGATGTATACAGTTCAAATTCAACAACATACTCCATCTTCGTTCCAGGCTTTAATTCCTTTTCACTAATAATTTTATATGTTTCAACCCATGGACTTGAAACGCCCGTTACCCAATGACATTCCTCGAAACTCTTCTTAACTTTTGCTTTTTCCTTTTCAGAAAGGATTGCATATTGCAACGCGCCATTTCTCAATTTTACAGCCTTTGCAAAAGTTTGAACTGCTTCTTCCGCCGTAGTTGGCATCACACTTAACTCCAGCATTTCTAATCGTACTTGAAGTGAAGATTTTTGAATATGTTGTTGAATCTCACTCGCCTCTACATTTTTGAAGGGTTGATCTGCAAGTTGAACAAAACCTACCGTTAATATTCCTAAAGCTAGGGCAGTACCTAGAATTGCTCTTTTAAACATTTTTATTTCCTCCTAATAAGTAGTTGGTTCGACGGGGCCCTTTGTCTTTCCATAAATAAAAACGGATAAGGAATAAAAATGTAACATCTACAAAAAAATATTTTCTTTAATTGGAAAAATGCAACAAATCTATCATAATAACGTTAAGGAAAGTAAGTAGTGAAAGGAGGAATTTTTCTGAAAAATAAAGCTCTAAAAATACTTTTGATATTTTTACTTGCTTTTACAGTAATAACCATTGCTGTCATCTTTACAAATGTAGATTTTTCCAATCCTACTAACTTAGAGGAATTTGTAAACACCAAACTTGAAAAGGCAAATGTGAAAGGTGCATCGATTGCCTTCATAAAAGATAATAAAATCGAGAAAACGATAAATTATGGGTATGCCAACGAAAAATCGGAGGTGAATGATGAAACATTATTTCAAATTGCACCACTCTCAAAGGTTGTTACCGCAACTGCCGTTATGAAGTTAGTTGAAGATGGTTTAATTAATTTAGATGAAAATGTGAATAACTATTTACCATTCAAATTGATAAACCCTAAATATCCAAAAAAAGCCATTACTATTCGTATGTTGTTGAATCATACATCAAGTATTAAAGATAATTGGAACGTGTTGGACGAGCTCTATACCATTAAAAAGGGTGGGGGAGATTCTGACATCACCTTAGAACAATTTGCAAAAGGCTACCTTAAAGAAGGTGGAGAATGGTATTCAAAAGAAAAAAACTTCACCAAAAACAAACCTGGTGAAAAATTTGAATATAGTAATGTGGGCTACGGATTATTAGGCTATATCGTAGAAAATGTGACGAAAATGCCCTTTGAGAAATATGTGAAAGAAACAATTTTCAAACCGCTAAAAATGAGAAAAACAGAATGGTTGCACCAAAATATCGAAACAGAGAATATTGCTTCACCCTATGAATATGGAAAAGAAATACCACAATATTCATTCCCAACCTATCCAGCTGGAGCGTTAAAAACAAACATCCTCGATTTTGCTAAGTTTTTAACGAGCATGTCAATAGAAGAAACTGAAACCAACATTCTTCAAGCTGAAACAATAGGAGAAATGCTAAAACCACAATTAAATAAAGGAAAGCAAGCATTAGGATGGAGCTATTCAACTTTGGACGAATTATACCTGAAAAAATTAAATAACGGCAAAATCATCGGACACAGTGGTTCAAACCCTGGATTCTTTTCTCTCGGCTTGTACAATCGGGAAAAGGGGAATGGATTAATTATCTTTATGAACAAGGAAGTAGAACGTGAAGTGAGTTCGATTAACCTCTACATGATGATTAAACGATTGGTGAAAGAAGCTAATTTATAAAAAAAATCGGGAAGCCTATTAAGCTCCCCGATTTTTTTACTTAGTATATTCATATTTCAACTCATCTAAAGTTGAATCTACTTTTACATGTAAATCATGCTCATTAAAAAACCATAAATCATCGTTTTCAATATAAAAATGAATACCATCTTCAACAGTTTCTACTCCGATATCATGCGGTTCCTCACGATTCATGCCTAGCGAAAATGCTTCATGAAATGGGGAAGAACCTCCATATCGTGCATAAAAACGAATGTAATCGCCTTTTGTAGCTTCCATCTCTTTTTTAAACCAATCTAGTGCATCATTTGTTATAATTAGTTTCAATTTAAAGACATCCCTTCAGACGATTTTATATCCATTTTACTTTCGGTTCAGTACCTTCTTTTATACGTTGAATATTTGCACGGTGACGGTAGAAAATAAATCCAGCTAAAATTAATACTAAAATTAATAGCGCATAATCACCTGTGACAAACATGTAAATAATACAATAAATCACGGCAATAACAGAAACAATCATTGAAGACAAACTAACCATTTTCGTTATTTTTAACGAAATGAAAAATCCGACAATTAATAGGATAAATAAAGGCCACGCATACCCTAACAATACGCCACCAGACGTTGCAACTGCTTTACCACCACGGAAGCCTGCAAATAGCGGAAACATATGACCTACTACTGCGATCGCACCCAAAATTAATGGATGAATTGATGCATCCCCAAAGAAGGGCAGTAGTGGAAGTAGCGTTACTGCTGTTCCTTTTAAAATATCTAATAATGTTACAACAATTCCTGCTTTTTTACCTAGAACACGAAAAGAGTTTGTCCCACCTAAGTTTCCACTTCCATGTTCTCGAATATCTGTATTATAGAAGATTTTGCCGATCCATAATCCAGATGGAATTGACCCAATTACATAAGCACAAATTATTATAATTGCATTAATCATATTTAGTTCCTTTCTAATACTAATAAATGTAATAACAGTTTACTCTTTTTTGAACATGTTCGAAAGAGTATTTTCATCGTAAACGAAAATCGTTACATTTATCATACTAAATAATTTTTCAAAGAAAGTGAATGAACTTGAAGGAAAAAGTGAAAATTATCATGAATAAAAGAACTATGATATATTATAATTTACTGATATGTAAATAAATGAAAATAGGAAGTTTGTTTTGAAACTTGAATTTTCTCTGTTACAATATAAAAGCTTGTTCTTATGCGAAATATTGACAGAAGAACCTATAAACAGTACGATTAATAGAAATAGAGAACGGATGTTTGTATTTTTGGAGGGGATTTGATTTGGCAATAAATCAACAAGGGATCGCATATAATGACGATGCCATTCAAGTATTAGAAGGATTAGAAGCTGTTCGTAAAAGACCAGGGATGTATATTGGTTCCACAGACAGCCGTGGCCTTCACCATCTAGTTTATGAAATTGTCGATAACGCGGTGGATGAAGCTCTTGCTGGATTTGGTTCTCATATCATTGTAAAAATACATGAAGATAATTCAATCAGTGTTCGTGATTTCGGACGAGGTATGCCAACTGGTATGCATAAAATGGGAAAACCAACACCTGAAGTCATTTTTACGATTCTTCATGCTGGAGGTAAATTTGGACAAGGTGGCTATAAAACAAGTGGAGGACTTCACGGGGTAGGTTCTTCCGTTGTTAATGCTCTATCCGAATTTTTAGAAGTAACGATTCATCGTGACGGACAAATCTTCCGTCAACGTTTTGAACACGGTGGTAAACCAGCCACTACCTTAGAAGTAATCGGTACAACAAAAGAAACTGGTACACAAGTTCACTTCCTTCCAGATAAAGAAATATTCTCTAGTACAAAATATAACTACGAAACTTTAGCAGAACGTTTACGTGAATCTGCTTTCTTACTTAAAGGGTTAAAAATTGAACTAATCGATGAGCGTGGAGAAGGGCAATCGGATGTATTCCACTATGAAAATGGAATTGAAGCTTTCGTTGCTTATTTAAACGAAGAAAAAGATGTCATTCATCCAGTAAAATATGTGGAGGGCAATCAAGATGAAATCGAAGTAGAATTCGCCTTTCAATTTAATGATGGATATACAGAAACAATTCTTTCCTTTGTAAACAATGTGCGTACTCGTGATGGTGGTACTCATGAAACCGGTGCCAAATCAGCAATGACGCGTGTTTTCAATGAATATGCACGAAAAGTTGGTCTTTTAAAGGAAAAGGACAAAAACTTAGAGGGTACAGATATTCGTGAAGGCTTATCTGCTATCGTATCAGTTCGTATTCCTGAGCACTTATTGCAATTTGAAGGGCAAACAAAAGGGAAACTTGGTACTACGGAAGCGCGTTATGCTGTAGAAGCAGTTGTTTCTGAACAGTTGTTATATGTTTTAGAAGAAAATGCTGATCTTTCCGCTTCTTTAGTTCGTAAAGCCATCCGAGCACAATCAGCACGTGAAGCAGCACGAAAAGCTCGTGAAGATGCACGAAATGGGAAAAAGAAGAAATCTAGCACATTACTATCAGGAAAGTTGACACCTGCACAATCTCGAAATGCGGCTAAAAATGAACTCTATCTTGTGGAGGGTGACTCTGCGGGCGGTTCTGCAAAGCAAGGCCGTGACAGAACATTCCAAGCCATTTTGCCATTACGTGGTAAAGTTATTAACACAGAAAAAGCAAAACTATCCGACATTATGAAAAATGAAGAGATAGCTACAATTATCCATACAATTGGGGCAGGCGTAGGACCAGAATTTGCCGTTGAAGATGCAGCATACGATAAAATCATCATTATGACCGATGCAGATACAGACGGTGCCCATATTCAAGTGCTATTACTAACTTTCTTCTATAAATATATGCGTCCATTAATCGATGCAGGGAAAGTTTATATTGCATTGCCGCCACTTTATAAAATTTCAAAAGGGACAGGCAAAAAAGAAATCATCGAATACGCATGGACAGAAAAAGAATTACAAGCTGCCATTAAAAAAGTTGGTAAAGGCTACATGATTCAACGTTATAAAGGTTTAGGGGAAATGAACTCAGACCAACTATGGGAAACAACAATGAACCCTGAAACTCGTACTCTTATCCGCGTTACAATTGATGATGGTGCCCGTGCAGAGCGACGTGTCACTACATTAATGGGGGATAAAGTAGAACCTCGCCGTAAGTGGATTGAGTCAAACGTTGATTTTGGTATGGAGGATGATTTGAATATTTTAGAAAGCGAATTCATCCAACATGAGGAGGAATTAGAAGTATGACGTCAGCGGAAGTATTTCAAGAATTACCACTAGAAGAAGTCATGGGTGATCGGTTCGGTCGCTATAGTAAATATATTATTCAAGACCGCGCTTTACCTGACGCCCGCGATGGACTAAAACCAGTACAACGCCGTATATTATACGCAATGTTTAACGATGGAAATACCAATGACAAACCTTTCCGAAAATCCGCAAAAACGGTCGGAAACGTAATTGGTAATTTCCATCCACATGGTGACTCATCCGTATATGATGCAATGGTCCGTCTAAGTCAAGATTGGAAAATGCGTCATATGTTAATTGAAATGCACGGAAATAACGGTTCTGTCGATGGAGACCCACCTGCAGCAATGCGTTATACCGAAGCTAGACTATCATCCATTGCTGCTGAAATGTTACGGGACATCACAAAGAGAACAGTAGATTTCGTTCCAAACTTTGACGATCAAGATATCGAACCAACTGTATTGCCATCACGATTCCCGAATCTTTTAGTCAATGGTTCTACTGGGATTTCTGCTGGGTATGCAACAGATATTCCACCACATAATCTAACAGAAGCACTCGATGCGGTACTAATGCGACTTGATAATAGTAACTGTACGGTCGATGAATTAATGACCGTATTAAAAGGTCCTGATTTCCCAACAGGTGGAATTATTCAAGGCATTGATGGAATTAGGAAAGCTTACGAAACAGGTAAGGGTAAAATTATCGTTCGTGCGAAGGCTGAAATAGAGCCAATTAAAGGCGGTAAAGAACAAATCGTCATCACTGAACTTCCATTTGAAGTGAATAAAGCAAATCTAGTGAAAAAAATAGATGAGCAGCGTGTTGACAAACGTTTAGAAGGCATTGCTGACATTCGCGATGAATCCGACCGAACTGGACTAAGAATCGTCATTGAACTAAAAAAAGACGTTCAAGCACAAGGCATTTTAAACTATTTATATAAATCAACTGAACTACAAGTTAATTACAATTTTAATATGATTGCCATTCACAACAGACGCCCGACAATGATGACGTTACCATTATTGTTAGACTCTTATATTGCCCACCAGAAGGATGTCGTAACGAAACGTTCTAAATATGACCTTCAAAAGGCAAATGATCGTTTACATATCGTTGAAGGGTTAATGAAGGCAATCTCCATTTTAGATGAAGTGATTGCTACAATTCGCGCTTCAAAAAATAAAAGCGATGCAAAACAAAATATCGAAACTCAATTCGGATTTACTGAAATCCAATCAGAAGCTATCGTAAGCTTACAACTTTACCGTTTAACGAATACGGATATTACTGAACTGAAAGCTGAAAAAGAAGAGCTAGAAAAATCCATTGCAAAATTAAGTGATATTCTAGCGAATGAAAAACAGCTAATAAAAGTTATTAAATCCGAATTAGCTGATATCCGTAAAAGATTTGCAGAACCAAGACGTTCAGTTATTGAAGCAGAAATAGAAGAGATTAAATTAACATTAGATGTGTTGGTACCAAGTGAGGAAGTGGTTGTTACTGTAACTAAAGATGGTTATGTAAAACGTACAAGCACTCGTTCCCATGCTGCATCAAATGGTCAAGATTTCGCAATGAAGGAATCAGACTATCTATTATTTGAGCAAACATTGAATACGCAACACTTTATCCTTTTGTTCACTAATAAAGGAAACTATATTTACCAACCAGTCCATGAACTACCAGATATACGTTGGAAAGATCTCGGACAACATATTTCAAGTATTGTGCCGATTGATAAAGATGAAGAAATCATCGAAGTCATTGGTGTAGAAAAGTTTGACCAAGACAATCTATTTATCTTAACTGCAACAAAAGAAGGGCAAATTAAACGTTCGAAACTATCCGATTATGCTGTAACAAGATATTCAAAACCAATTCGAACAATGAACCTTAAAGATAATGACGAAATGGTTCATGCAAGCTTAATTAATGCAGATACAGATAAAGAACTGCTAATAACAAGTTATTTAAGTTATAGTATTCGTTTCGATCTTGAAGAGCTCCCAGTTACGGGTGTGAAAACCGGTGGCGTAAAAGGAATGAACCTTAAAGAAGGAGATTCCTTAGCAGTCGTCAATGCATTAGTAACCGGAGAAGAAGATGTAATTGTTGTTACACATCGAGGAGCCATTAAGCGAATGAATCTCTCTGAAATTGAAAAAAGTAGCCGTGCGAAACGAGGAGTTGTCATTTTAAAAGAATTAAAATCAAATCCACATCGCATTTACACAGTAAAAGTCGTAACTCCAGCTGACACTGTTCTGTTAGAAACAGAAAAACGGGTACAAGAACAGGTGAGAGTAGCAGATCTATCAAAAGCAGATCGATACTCAAACGGTTCATTAAAAATTGACATTACAAATGATGGCAATTTATCTGTTGTTAAAATTATTTCAAGTTCAAATAACGAATCTTAAAAAGTCAACGCAAGAATTATGGGCAGCCCATATATTCTTGCGTTTTTCACATTGTTTGAATCTAGCTTTTGTTATAATATATTCATATTACAATATATTGGAAAGTTTACATCATAGGGAGGGGCATATGGTTATACAAGATCGAACAAAGGGGATAATTCTTGTCCTCACTGCCGCATTATTTTGGGGGATTTCTGGTACAGTTTCACAATATTTATTCCAAGGCTTACATATCAGTACAGAGTGGCTAACAACTGTTCGATTACTAAGTGCTGGCCTCCTATTATTAATAATCGCCTATAAGAAGGAAGGCAAGCGAATTTTTGATATTTGGACTACCAAAGCTGATATAGTGGGTATCGTCATTTTTGGCGTTGTTGGGATGATTGGAGTTCAATATACTTACCTTGCTGCGATTACTCATGGAAACGCTGCTACTGCCACAGTATTACAATATTTAGGTCCTGCCTTGGTTACCGGATATTATGTTCTTAAAGCAAAACGTCTACCAAATAAAAAAGAAGTGTTCGCTATAATTCTAGCTTTAGTTGGAACCTTTTTACTGGTAACACACGGCAACATTCAAACGTTATCGATTTCAAAAGCAGCATTCATCTGGGGTATCATTTCAGCATTTGGCTTAGCCTTCTATACTATACAGCCAATACCTTTACTAAGACGCTGGGGAGCTTTAATTGTTGTGGGATGGGGAATGGTTATTGGTGGATTTGTGTTCAGTTTTGTCCACGCTCCATGGCAATTTGAAGGGGAATGGTATTGGACAACAAACTTTGCCTTTTTATTTGTTGTATTATGTGGGACGGTCCTTTCATTTTATAGCTATCTAGAAAGCTTGAAATATCTAACTGCATCGGAAACGAGCTTACTTGCATGTGCTGAGCCTCTGTCAGCAGCTATCACAGCTGTTATTTTCCTTGGGGTAGCGTTCAGTTGGATCGATTGGATTGGAACACTATTCATTTTAGGAACGATATTGATTTTATCGCGGAAATAGAGAACAAAACCGAAAAAGCAATTCCTACTAATCAAGGAATTGCTTTTTATATCTCTTATCCATTTTCTCTAAAGCTTCTAATTTTGTTTTCGTTTTACGTTCATGGGTACTAAAACTCACACTGTCTCTAGAAAGTGTGACATCTTTTCCTTGTTGTCTTAATAGCTTCAATCGTTTTTTCTTCGCGTTTGAATTACTCATAACATCACCCAATACTTATATTAATTGTAAAAAGGGAAGGGGAAAAGTAAAAACCTCGAGTTGTGATAACTCGAGGTTAATGTTTTATTAGTGAGAAACGTCTTGTACTGAGATACCAGTTTGAGCTTTAACTTCAACTTCACGGTATTTCGCTTCGTTCGTTTCTTTAGAAAGGATAGTACCTAACCAACCACCGATGAATCCAAGTGGAACTGAGATAATTGCTGGGTTAGTTAACATGATTAATGGGTCACCAACAAAGATCGCTTTACCAGCTTCTGGATTCCAAACGTTTGGAGATACTGCTACTAAAATTAATGCTGAAATTAGACCAGTTAACATTGCTGTGATAGCACCAGCAGTATTGAAGCGTTTCCAATAAATTGTGTAGATAATTACTGGTAAGTTTGAAGAAGCTGCAATACAGAATGCTAATGATACTAAGAATGCAACGTTTAATGTTTGAGCACCTAATGCTAATAGGATAGAAACTACTGCGATGATGATAGAACCAACACGTGCAGCAACAACTTGCTCTTTTGGACTAATTTTACCTTTTTTAATGATTTCGCCGTAAATGTCATGTGATAGGGCAGATGCACCAGAAAGTACAAGACCCGCTACTACGGCTAAGATTGTCGCGAATGCAACGGCACAAACGAATGAGAATAAGATGTCTCCACCTAAAGCCTCTGCAAGTAATGGAGCAGCCATGTTACCAGCAGGGTTAGCAGCTACGATTGTTTCTTTACCTACGAATGCAGCAGCACCGAATCCTAAGAAGATAGTCAATACGTAGAATAAACCTACAATCCAAGTAGCCCAGATAACTGATGAACGAGCAGTTTGCGCGTCTTTTACTGTGAAGAAACGCATTAAGATGTGTGGTAATCCGGCTGTCCCTAATACTAATGCGATTAACATTGAGATAGTATCAATACCATTAGTATATTTTAATCCTGGATTTAAGTAAGCTTCACCAGCATCAGTTGCTGTTGTCATTTCAGAGAACATTGTTAGAATGTTGAAATTGAATTTTGCTAATACTAAGAATGAAATAATTACTGTACCTAACATTAATAAACAAGCTTTAATAATTTGTACCCAAGATGTTGCAGTCATACCACCGAATAATACGTAGATTGTCATCATGAAACCTACAAGTAAAACCGCAATCCAGTAATCGATACCTAATAATAATTGAATAAGTGCGCCTGCACCAACAAGTTGTGCGATCATGTAGAATAAAACGATTACAATTGTACTTAAAGCAGCTGTACCACGAACTTTTTTCGCATCGAAACGAGCGTTAATCATGTCAGCTAATGTAAACTTACCAAGGTTACGTAATGGCTCAGCAACGATATATAATACCACTAAATAAGCAACTAAGTATCCGATAGAGAAGAAGAATCCGTCAAATCCAGTTAATGCGATTGACCCTGCAATACCTAAGAATGATGCCGCAGATAAGTAGTCACCTGAAATAGCTAGTCCGTTTTGCCAACCTTTTAATCCACCGCCAGCAGTGTAGAAATCACTTGCAGTACTTGTTCTTTTAGAAGCCCACCAAGTAATTACTAGAGTTAAACCAACAATCGCTAAGAACATTACAACAGCTGTTACACTCATTTGCTAGCACCTCTTTCGTACTCATCGATAATCGCTTTTGCATCTTTATCGTAAGAGTTAGCTTTTGATACATAAAGGTGAGCAAGTCCCCAAGTCATGATGAATAGTCCTGCAGCGTAGAACCATACCCATGTAATATCCCCAACAGCCTTTTGATGTAAAATTTGCGTGTAAGATGTTAGTACTGGTAATAACATATACGCCGCTAGGAAGATCACTGTCATCGTCCATAAAAACGAATTTTTCTTTTTCGTTAAGGCTTTGAACGATGCCATTTCAGCGATTTTGTCATAATCAATATTCTGTTTTTGATTATTCGCCATAAACATACCCCCGTTTGTGTTTATTTTTACTGCTTCATGTTCGTAAAATTCTATTTAATAGATTTTACAATTTTCATTCTATTTAATAGTTCACAGAATTGCAATAGTTTTTTATAAAATTATCTAAAAAAAATTCTAGAATTTTTGAATTTTACGAGAAAATTTATTACAGGTTATAGAAAAATAACGAATGTTCAATAATTACATGTACCTATAAACGTTGATTTAGAGCCTTTTTTCTAACTCTTGACAAACTATTTAAGCGCATAAACGAGAAAAAAAGGTATTTTTCGATAGATAAAATTTGTTAATCATTACCACAATAACAATGGTGAAAAAGAAATATTAAAAATAAAAAAAACATAGAAAGAGAGATTAAAATAATAATTTTCATTAAAAAAGAGAAGTCTAAAATAAAATAGACTTCTCTTAAAAACTATTAATATTCTATTTTTAGTGTGAAACATCTGACACAGAAACGCCAGTATTTGCTTTTACACGGATCTCTTGATAGATTTCTTTTGATTTTTTAGATTCCACTTTATGTTGAGTAAGAACCGTACCTAAGTAACCAGCAATAAATCCTAATGGAATTGTAATAATCGCAGGAACTGATAATTTTACTAATGGCTCACCAACAAAAATAGCAGCACCTTCAACTGGATTCCAAACGTTTGGACCCATTGCACCTAATACTAAACAAGAAACTAATCCTGTAACGATAGCAGCAACCGCTCCGTTTGAATTGAACTTCTTCCAATAAATTGTGTATAGAATAACAGGCAGGTTTGCAGATGCACCAATACAGAATGCAAAAGAAACTAAGAATGAAACATTTAGACTCTGAGCAAATAAAGCTAAAATAATCGAAACAATTGCAATAGAAATAGAACCAATTCGAGCAGCCATTACTTGTTGCTTTTCTGTTAATTTACCATCGTTTAAAATTTCTCCATAAATATCATGAGAAATTGCAGAAGCTCCAGTTAATACTAAACCAGAAACTACCGCTAAAATCGTAGCGAATGCAACTGCACAAATAAATGATAATAGAATATTTCCACCTAAAAATTCAGCTAAAAGTGGGGCAGCAGTGTTACCCGCAGCATTTTCTAATTTAATTGCATCGATTCCAACAAAATTCATCGCACCGAAACCTAGGAAAATAGTTAAAGAGAAGAAGATTGCAGTAATCCACGTAGTCCAAGAAATAGAAGCACGTGCTGTTTTTGCATCTTTAACTGTAAAGAATCGCATTAAAATATGCGGTAAACCAGAAGTTCCTAATACAAGGGCCATCATCATTGAAACAGAATCAGTTGAAGATGTGTACTTCATTCCAGGAACTAAGAATTGATCACCATGTTCAGCTGAAATAGTATCAAACATTTTCATTAAACTAAAATCAAATTTCGAGAAAACTAAAAATGCAAGAAGGGTAGTACCAAATAATAAAAGTGCAGCTTTAATAATTTGTACCCACGATGTAGCAGTCATACCACCAAATAATACGTAAGTCGTCATCATTACACCAACAATTAATACAGCCATCCAATAGTCAATACCAAATAATAATTTGATTAGAGCACCTGCACCAACTAATTGTGCAATCATATAAAGAATTACAATAATAATCGTACCAGTTGCAGCAACCCCACGAATACGCTTTTCATTAAAACGAGCAGTTAACATATCTGCCAACGTATAACGTCCTAAATTTCTCATTGGTTCAGCAATAATATATAGAAGAACTAAATTAGCAACAACATAACCAACAGAGAAGAAGAACCCATCAAACCCTGTTAGTGCGATTGCGCCAGATACTCCCAAAAATGCCGCAGCTGATAAATAATCCCCAGCAATGGCAAATCCATTTTGCCAACCTTTCAGTCCGCCACCTGCTGTATAAAAGTCACTTGCAGATGAAGTTCTTTTAGCAGCAATATAAGTAACGATTAATGTTAATCCAACAATCCCTAAGAAAAATCCAATAGTTACTAAATTCATTACCTACCACCATCTCTTTCATATTCAGCTAATACTTCAGCTGCCATTTTATCGAACTTTGGCGCCATTTTTGTATAAAGCATACATAACACAACTGTCATAATAAATAGGGCAGCAGAGTATACCCATACTCCGGTAATGTTACCGATCCACTTCTGTTGTAATACAGGAGTAAACGCTAAGATTGGTAATAGGATATATAACGTTAAGAATGCAGCTGTAACGCCAAACAAGAAGGTGTTCTTCTTCTTAACGAATCCATTAAATGATTCCATTTGATTGATCTTAGAGTAGTTAATGTCCTTAATTTTAACATTATTTACTGCTGGTTTTGCTTCTTTTTCTACTGGTTTGTTTAAAGTTCCCACATTCGCCATAAAATTTCCCCCTTATGAAATATTATTCTACTTTAAGCGTTTTATTTCTTTGCCACCCCCGTTATAAATCCATATTGTAGAGGAGAGTGTTATATAATTCAATACTATTTTTTCAAAAAAATCCCTTGACAAAAAATTTAGATAATTAATTAGAGCCTAGAATTATCAAGGCTTAAGGAGAAAAAAACTACATAAAAGAGAAAGGAATTCAAACCAATAATTACATTTTTAAAATAATAATAACAAAAATAATACTTAAAGTAGAAAATATAAATCAACTTTTAGAAATATAATGAATCGTTTATCTGAGGCGATTATTACCAATTTTATTTAGTTATCCGAACTAATTGTTATAGTACACAGGGAAAAGATAATTTTTTGATATAAAAGAAAATTTAAAATTTTTAGTATGAATTTTAAATTTTTCATTAATAAATAGTAATATAAGGAAATTTAAGATGGATCTGATAAAGGTGAACTCGAATAAAAGAAGCTGAAATTGAAGATTGAAATAGAAAAATTGGATAAAAATTAGAATCTATTTTATGGATTAATCCAAGGTGAATTTGTGAATGGCAGCAAATTGAATAAAACGACTAAAAATTGAGTAGAAATTATAACTTAGATAAAAATTATAAATTCCAGTTACAAAAATATAGCTTAAGTTAAGTTTGGAGAATTTAAATCAAGATTTTAAAATGTAAGATGAATTAGTTGAGATTATGTAATATTCAATTGAATCAAACTAAAATGTGTTTAGATTTATTGGATTTTTTGTTTCCGTCTCACTATCATAAGTATACTTTTTAAATGAGATTAAACTTCGTATAATTTATATTATGACCACATCCCTATTTGATTTTAATAAATGGGATGTAAATAAACATCCCTATCAAATTTATTCTTTTCTATAACGCCATTTTGCATTTTTAACTGTTGCTAAGTTAATATGTTTAATACTTTCCTCAATTACATCATTTAAATTAAGTTTATTTCTTTTTGCAAAATCTCTAAGTTCACTTAGAATCCTTTCATCACATGTTGTTCTAAATTCAACCCGATCTTTAGGACGTGAATTTTTATCAAAGCTTATAAAGTCTTCTTTTAAAATATTTTCAAAACCATTTTCAAGCAAATAACCTATATGCGTATTTTTTGCTTTTGCTGTTTCTTTTAGATTTTCAATCATTTCTTTACTTATTCTTGTTTTATATTCTTTTCTGGATTCATCAATACTTTGGACCAGTTTTCCATCAATTATCTTCCACATTATAAATTATCACCGTCCTTAATTAGCCATTGAGTTAATCTTTGTTTCTTTTTTATATTGAAATTATCATTATCACAATGTTCATATATAACTATTGATAACTTAGTAATACTATCTTTCCCTTTAACCCATACACGATAAATAGTTCGCCCAGCATTAGTAAATTCATTTGTGATTTCAGTTCTAAGCTGCCAAGTGTTAAATACATTAAATAATCCTTCTGCAAAGCTTTTACTTCCAGTTGTAATATTCATTACATATCCTCTATCTTGAATCCATCCATCCCCATCTATCACACCTCTAATAAAAGATGGTAAATAGTTATCTGGTACTTGTGGAATTTTTATTGTTAATGATTTGCTAGATGTTATACCAATTATTTCTAAATCTTTTTTAATTTCACGTGAATTTATTATTAATGTTGGTGTTTTTTTCGTACTTCCTACTGGTGCAACACATAATCAGCATCCATATATTTTGCAATCACTTATAAAATTCTTTCATCCTTTTGCGCAAAGTGAATGGAATTTGTTGTTCCACTAACTGTACCATCTGTTACAAACAAGCCTAGAACCCAAGCCATTTCATGAGACAAGACCTTAAAAAAGTTTTCATTTACTTTATGTTTTCTAGGTTGACCACTATTGTTTATGTTTTAAAGTAACATTAATTTTCTTCAAAACATTATAAATAGCACAATCAGATAACCCAGTATACTCCATGATTTCCTTGTAAGGCTTTCCACTTTTATATAAATGAATAATTATCTCATCTGTTATCCCCTTTTTTCTCGGCATATGATATCCCCCCAATTGGTTTTACTAGATGGCGAAATTTTCTAATTAACTCAATTATACAAACGTTTGTTCCCACTTTCAATAATTCAACAAAAAACGATATTTACCATTCTAATCTTCTAAAAATAAGTTAACTAAATTTTAATATAAATATAAAAAAACTATTAAAGTCCTAGCTATCTTGCCGAAGTATATTATGTATATTTTACTAAAAAAGTTTTTGAAAGGAATAAACAAAATGTCTATTAAGAAAAAATTATTGACAAGTTTCGGTACTATTATCGTAATTCTTGTCGCACTTGCATCATTTGCTGTAATTCAGATGTCAAATATAGATAAGAATTATAGTAATTTAATTGACGATGATGTTCATAAAGTGATTGAAGCATCGAAAATTCAAAATGCCGTTTCATTGCAAGGATTATATATTCGTTCATATGTGCTGAGAAAAGATTCAACTGATATAGATAATCTATCAGTACAACGAGAAATAGTAACACAAACCTTGAGTGAAATCGAACCACTTTTTAAAACAGAAGATATGCAGTATGAAATTGGAAACATAAAGGAACAACAAGCATTGTATAGCGGATATGTGGATACAATTATCGAATACGTTAAAAACGATCAAATTGACAAAGCACAAAATATGCTTTTTGTTTTTGCTGTTCCAACAAATAAATCGATTCAACAATCAATCAACAACATTGTCGATTACCAAAAAGAACGAATGAATCAAATTAGTGACGATACTAAAGATAGTACATCTTTCAGTAAAACCCTTGTTGTTATCATCTCTATTGTTGGTGCAATTTTAGCCATTATTTTATCACTGTTCATCATTAGAAATATTACAATACCATTGAATCGTTTAACAGAAGCTGCAAACGTTATTGCTTCAGGCAATTTGAAAGAAAACGATATTGAAGTTAAAACGAAAGACGAGATATTCGATCTTGCCCAGGCTTTTAATACAATGAAATCAAATTTATCAAAACTAATTAGCAGTGTGTCCCTGAATGTTTCTAATACAACTGCCGTTGCTGAACAATTAGCTGCTAGTACGGACGAAGTAATGGTAGCCACAGAAGAAATTGAAGAACGTATGCAACAACTTGCTTCAGGAGGGTCACAAGCAGCACTAACTGGAAACGACTGTGCCATTGCAACTGATGAAACTGCTCATGCGGTTTCACGAATTGCGGAAGCAGCTCAGAACTTGCTTACACAAGCTGTTGATATGCAGTCATTAGCTACTGAAGGTGGTCAAACACTACAAACTGCTGAACAACAAATGTCTATTATTCAACAGTCATCACATGAAACAAGAGAAAGAATTCAACAGTTAAGTATACAATCCGCGGAAATCGAAAATATTACAAAAGTCATTACAGATATTACAGATCAAACGAACCTACTTGCATTAAATGCAGCGATTGAAGCTGCTCGAGCTGGTGAACACGGAAAAGGTTTTGCTGTTGTGGCTGATGAAGTTCGTAAACTCGCGGAAGAATCAAAAAATTCTGCTTCAAAAATTGTTGATTTAACATCTTTAATTCAAAAAGATACGAAAAAAGTAGAAGAAAGTGTAAATCTGACTGTGCAAAATGTTGATCGTGGCGTTGATTATCTACACAATGCTCAATCATCATTTAATAAAATTTTCGGTTCAATCACTGAAATGACATCCCAAATTCAAGAAGTATCAGCGTCTTCTGAAGAAATTTCTGCAAGCACAGAGGAAGTTTCAGCTTCAGTTAATGAAATGGCACAAGCCGCAAAAAATACAGCAGACCAATCTAACCACGTTCTTGCATCTGTAGAAGAACAAACAGCTACAATGGTTGAAATTAACTCTGTAGCGAAATCATTAAGTGAAGATGCATTGGCAATTCAAGAAGAAATCAATAAATTTAATGTTTAAGTATAAAGGCGTTGAGAGTTAGTTCTCAACGCCTTTGTTATCATCTTCATATAAATCAACATACAAATTTCCATTCGAATCTACTTGTGCAAGAAAGACATCCTGCAACGAATGGGCTCCGTGTTTCTGTATTTCCTTCATTAGCCATTTTCTTGAATGGCCTAAAATCTTCATATTTTTACTCAATAAATGCCCATCTACCACTAAGAGCGTTGGGGCATGCTCAAGTTTTACTTTCATTCCAAGTAGACGTGGCGTGATTGCTTCGAGATCTGTTTTTTTCATGACACTCAGTTCCCCATTTGTTTCTAATATTGCAATTTCTACATCGTCCACTTTAAATACCCCTTTTTCCCTAAGTAACATCATTAACTCTTCAATCGCGATATGATTTTTCCTAAGACTCTCTTCTAAAACTTCCCCTTTTTTCACTAAAATCATGGCCCTACCATCTGTTAAATGTAAAAATTTTCGCGATTTCAAACCAAAGTAACCTACTGCAACCGGAATTAGCCCCCAAACGCCTAATGCAGCGACATAATTTGAAATTTCAATATCTGTATCAAAAGACATGGATGCTGCAATGGAACCAACTGTAATCCCAACGACATAATCAAAAAGCGTTAGATGAGATAGCTGTTTTTTTCCCATAATCCTAGTCAACACTAACAAAACAGTAAAAGCTAAAAATGAACGAACTAACACAACAATAACATCAGACACAAAAATTCCTCCATAATGGTTGGAATTAAATAGTACTAAATATTATTTGATTAACTAGGAATAACTATGCAAATGAGTCTATCTAAAATTTATCCCCGCCTTTTAGAACTATACGCCAATAAAAAAAGAAGTTGTCCATTTCTGAACAACCTCTTCCCCATAATTTTATGAAAATACCAAAATTTTACGCGCGATAGATTCTGTTAAACGAGATGCAACTTTCGGAACAGCCCATTTAATAAGCGGTGTTAATACAGCGCCAGATAATCCGCCTGCATTCACTTCCACCGTACACGTCATTGTTGTTTTCCCATTCACTTCTTCAGCAGTAAAATGTCCGCTTCCTGTGAAATTATCAGATAACCCTTTAAGTGCAAATTTAATATTTGAAGGTTCATTCCACTCAGTAATATCAACTTGAGCTTCGATTGTCTTCTTAATTCCTTTTACACTACCTTCAAATGTCCAAATCGATTGTTTGTCATTAATGATTTTATGTTCTTTATAGGCTGGCACAGCTGTTGCCCATTTTTCAAGATCACTGACATAATCCCAAACTGCTTGTACATCTACTGGAATTTCTACTGTATGTGTTCCTGTTGCCATGATGATCCCCACTTTCGCTACAAATAAATGACTTTTACAAAATAATTATTACATAAAAAGTATAAATTTACATCATTTATTCTCAAAAAGCTGAAGACTTTATTTTGCGGAAATTACCTATCCTTTGGCTGATTTTACTACCAAAAACCAATTAATCTACTGCACTCTTTCCCTTTTATGCTTGTCACAGATTTTTAACGAAAATGTGTGTAGTTTTTGTAAAAATTTATGTAAACGTAATCATTATGAACGATATGTGAAATCCTTCACTAGCTATTTTCTTTTCTTATTTTTGGGTGTACAATGGTTTCAAGTGATATACAACACAGTTAAAACATCCAATAAATAGTCTATTGTGTTATATAACAATCAGATAATTAAAAGGAGAAAATGAAAATGTGGGTAGTGACTGTTTTTGAGAAAGACACTGTTCGTATGTTTGAATTTTTAAGTCAAAAAGAGGCAAACAAAAAGTTAGCGAGTGTTAAAGGTTCTGCCATTCTTTCCTTTACAAAATAATTCTAATAATTCTATGTTTTGATGATAAATTAACTAATCAGGAGGCGACCCTCTATGTGGGTACTAACAATTTTTGAAAATAGCAATGTACGTATGTTCCAATTTGATACAAAAGAAGAAGCTGTAAAAGCACTTGAAGCAACAACACTATCAGGGATTATTTCTTACACTACTTTATCTTTTGCAGCATAAATTATCGTTCTGAAGCTCAATTCTAGACACTAAAAACACCGTACAAATGGACGGTGTTTTTCTTATTTCGGATCATTCAGTTTTCTACATATGTATTATAAATTTGTGTAATGATTAAAATTATTTGCTATGAACAACTTTTTACTCATCTCAAAGTTTACTTCTTCTAAATGATTTGAATCTTTTAGTTCAAAGACCCTTAAATTATTTAGAAATGGCTGTAATTTATTATCTTTAAGTAATTGTAGTATTAAATTAACTTTTGCTCTCTTTTTATTTGAGTTTACAGGGGAATTATCTAATATCATACCAACAATCCCCAAAATGATATCAATTAGTTCAACACCAATTTCTTCCCCTTTTTTTCGGTAAAGACATTCTTCAATCACAAATGATTCTCCCCTATATAGGGAATGAATATTAAGATAGTTTTTCATATTCTCAGCAAGATTTTTATCACGATATTCAGTTGAATCTTCTATTAATATTGAAGCTCGCACATTACTTTTCTCTGAATAGCCTCGTAAAAGTCCGTAACAAATACGTTCAGGTAATTTTGTATAGATCGTGTCATTTACAATATTCTTCTTAGATTGATAGACTTCTTGAAACATATTTGCTTGTTTGGATAAAGCTGATTTTGAATAATGAATCAAATTAAATTGAATAAAAGGAGCTAGTGGTTGAGCTAAATCAAATAGTTTTTCTATTCCCTCTTTAGCTTTTGAATATCCATTATATTCTGTCCAATGAAGTGAATAAGATTTATTTAAATTATGAAGTTCTTCAAATATTACATGATTGTATATAGTACCAGGTACAGATAATGCCCCCATTAATTGAATAGAATCACTACTCTGCTTCCCACTTTCATCAAAACAAATGATTAATTCTGAAGAGTTTTTATCTTGGTTCATGGAAGGGATTTCACCTACTTTTCTTGACAATTGGTATAATCGTTTGACATAATGTATATATTAATAGTTAAAGATACGCTTTACTCATGTCATTCGTTACATGCGTTGGCGTAGCGGATAAAGGAACTCATGTCATTCGTACATGCGTTCCTTTTTTATTTGAATTATATAGTAATTATAAAAACGAAACAACCGTTCGCTACTCCTTATTTACATTGTGATAAAAGATTCTCGCATCAACTCTGCCGTTTTTGTTCCCCACATGCAACTTTGATCCATTACATTTCCTCCCCTAAAGATATAAAATCGCTTATATTATCTATTGATAATTTGTAAAACACAATGTAAACGAAATCATTTTGAACGATATGTGAAATTCTTCACTATCCCTTCCCTTTTTATATATTTAGGTGTACAATGGTCTCAAGTGATATATAACACAGACACAAATAATAAAGAATTTCATTTGTTGTTATATAACAAAAAAGTATGCATTTTAAGGAGAGAATAAAGATGTGGGTAGTAACTATTTTTGAGAAAAACTCAGTTCGTATGTTTGAATTCTTAAGCAAAAATGAAGCTAACAATATGCTTGCTAACGTCAAAGGTTCTGCCATTCTTTCCTTTACAAAATAGATTTGGTAAATAAAACAACACAATACTAGGAGGCATTCAATATGTATGTACTAACAATTTTTGAAAATAATAATGTACGCATGTTCCAATTTGATACAAAAGTAGAAGCACAAAAAGCACTTGAAGCAACAACTCAGCCAGCAATCATTTCTTACACAACTTTATCTTTAGCAGCTTAAAAAAAACGCCGTTCGAAAGTGGACGGCGTTTTTTAAATTTATTCCAATTATTCTCTTTACTATTGTGTCCCTTACAACAACTCGCACTTTCCTTAAATACTATGTGAATTTCCTCTAAAACTCGTATTTCCCTATACTTTATACTAAAAATATTACATCCAAAAATATGAAGGTTTTGTAAAAATCTATGTAAACGGAATCATTATGAACGATATGTGAAATTCTTCACTATCCCTTCCCTTTATATATATTTAGGTGTACAATGGTCTCAAGTGATATATAACACAGACATAAATAATAAAGAATTTCATCTGTTGTTATATAACAAAAAGTATGCATTTTAAGGAGAGAATAAAGATGTGGGTAGTAACTATTTTTGAGAAAAACTCAGTTCGTATGTTTGAATTCTTAAGCAAAAATGAAGCTAACAATATGCTTGCTAACGTCAATGGTTCTGCCATTCTTTCCTTTACAAAATAGATTTGGTAAATAAAACAACACAATACTAGGAGGCATTCAAAATGTATGTACTAACAATTTTTGAAAATAATAATGTACGCATGTTCCAATTTGATACAAAAGTAGAAGCACAAAAAGCACTTGAAGCAACAACTCAGCCAGCAATCATTTCTTACACAACTTTATCTTTAGCAGCTTAAAATTTACAATGGAACTTATGTCCAGTACATAGGTTCTTTTTTTATTGTCAAAATCAAAAAAGCTACGCACAATAATGTACGTAGCTATATTACATCAAAAAAGCGCTTACAAATATACAACTCCGAATTTATTAGTAGTTTAACATTTAATATTACTAAGCTTTAGAAGTTTTTGGCCTACATTGTTTAAATTCATGTATGTGTGGCTCATTTGTTGCATATTTGCTGTATATTCCTGGGTGAAGGATGAAATTTGAGAAGTTGAATTATTAATAAATTCGATGGATTGTTTAATATTTTCCAATTCTTTTGTTATAATGTCGGCACTTTGGTTACTATCTTGAGCCATTTTCTGAATTTCATTGGCTACAATCGCAAAGCCTCTACCATGGACTCCTGAACGCGCCGCTTCAATTCCTGCATTAAGTCCTAGAATTTTAGATTTTTGTGCAATATCTTTTACCGATCTAACAATTGAATTAATTTGTTGAATATCTTGAGTTGCTGTTTCAGCTAGGTGTGATAGTTCCTCTAATTGTTTTGAAACGTTCACACTTGCATTTGTCAATTCGTCAGTAGTGACAGACATTTCCGCAACAGATTCAGACAATGCATTTGAAACTGATCGTAATTCACTTATCGTATCATTGGAAATTACACCTGTACATACTCCGACAACTTGTCCATTATCGAATATCGGAACAGCGGATGCAATATATGCGAAACCAAACAATTCTGGTCCTCGTTCTTCGCGTATATGCTTACCACTTTTTAATGCACGGACACTTGTTGTATTTTTATGTTGTTCCACTGTTTCACCAAGCTTTATTTTTAAGTCAACCGTTTTCCCCGCTTTATACCCTACTACCTTCTCTGTATCAAAAATGAGAACACACGCATCTTCTGGGTAGGTCAATTGATATGTATCTATAGCGTCCACTACTGCCTTTAGTTTTGTATTCATAAAAACCCCTCTTTTCCTATAACATTAATGTATATATTTCACCAAATTCCCCCGTATTCCTCCTAATGTCCCATCCTCTTTGTTAATGATAATATAATAAATTACTCAATTGTATTTTCCTTCCATTTCCATTTTACCATAATTACATACTAATGGAATATGCTACAGGAATTTGATGTGGGTTTTATGTTATCTCCGCGCAGACTAAAATTAAAGCGCAATATACAAGACATAAACCATCTCGAATACCGCGCTCAACTAAAGATTATTTTTTCTTTTCACAAACTAATTTAATAATAATATGCTCAACAAATGCTCTTACTAACAAGTTTCATTGAAAATAGTTACACTATCCGTTCCAACTATCGAAATTAAAACCATCATCATAATAATTTAGTAGAAGAGACATCAAATATCCGTGTGTAACGATGGGTGTATTTTCAAAGTCGCTTATCTGTTATAAAGGATATGTTATGAACATAAGTTAATTTGTCATTTACATTTAAACCAACCTCTTCTCAATGCTTTCTCTAAAACGTCTGAAGAAGCTAGTCCCTCCTTAACTTTGACACCTACAAGGGATAAGAGACCTCCCGCATGTTCTTCTTTCTTGCTTTTTACAATAATAAGCCATCTATCATTTTCCCTTACTGCACCTTCAACATTTACGATAAACATAAAGTTCCCCTTCGACTAAGTTACTAAATTTTGTAATCTCTTCTATATTATCTTTATAAAAAAATAGCACAAACCATAAATTTGGTTTGTACTACTTTTTCCTAATGATGTTCGTGTTCTGCAGCCATTGCATCTGCTTTTGTTGGATGAACTGTACCTTTTGGATGGTTTGGTGGAGCATAAATTGAATAAAGCTTAAGCGGGATGTGTCCGATATTTGTTAGATTGTGCCATGTTCCAGCTGGGATAAAAATAGCTGAATCATCTTTTACATATTCTTGAAAAGATAATTCCACTTGATTTTTGCCCATTTGAACAATTCCTAATCCTTGTTCCACTCGTAAAAATTGATCAACATCTGGATGCATTTCTAAACCAATACTTTCACCCGGCATTAAACTCATTAATGTTAATTGTAAATTTTCCCCTGTCCATAAAGCAGTACGAAACGTGTTATTTTGTTCAGCAGCTTCATGAATATCAACTACGTAAGGATTTCCGCCATAATCACTCATCATACCTGTAAAATTAGTTGATTGTTCATATCCAGGAATGTTACCTGCATGCCATTGATATTGGGGCATTCCGTAATAAACCATTGGCGTATAGTATACCATTTGATATGGCCAACCATAAGGATAGTACATATCATCATATCCCTTCATACATGATAAAAATATACTATGCAAATGATTGTAAAAATGTCTAAATGTTATTTTATATTTATGCAATTCTTCAAAAATCAAACTCACTCGATGTAATCCATTTATGGTGAGGGTTCACATCATACACCACTAAGGATATTTCAGTTTTCTATTATACATAGAATGACATTATCCACCAATTTCGTACTAAATTGTTGAATGCTGTAATAAACATAGATTATGAAAATGAAAGAGTTACATCAGCTCTTATTGTTTTCATTCTTTTTTGGCTATCTCTTCACTATTTGGAGTAGCAATAAAACTTCACTTTTAGGGGGTTGTTACGTGAAAAAGAGATGGATTTTCGGTATTTTCTTTGTTTTTTCATTCCTATTACTTGCTGCTTGTAGCGATGATGATTCGAGCAAAGAAACGAACACTACCGAAGAAACAACACCAGACACTGCTACAACGGAAGAATCAACGCCATCTGGTAAATTAGTCATTTACACTGGACGCGATGAAGGTCTCGTGCAAGGCGTGATTGAACGATTTAACGAAAAATATCCTGACATTGAAGTTGAATATTTAACAATGGGTGCTCAACAAATTTTAGAACGTTTACGTGCTGAAAAAGCGAATCCACAAGGTGACTTCTGGTGGGGTGGTACACAATCTGCATTGATAGTTGGTGCAAATGAAGATTTATTACACGAATGGGAACCGAGCTTTGCCGCAAGTATTGAAGACACACATAAAGATCCACAAGGTCGCTGGTTTGGAGAAATGTTATTACCAGAAGTTATTATGATTAATAGTGACGTCCTTTCAAAAGAAACAGGACCACAAGATTGGGATGATTTGCTTGATCCAAAATGGAAAGATCAAATTCTTATTCGTGGTGTGTTAGCATCGGGTACAATGCGTACGATTTACTCTTCTATGATTTATCGTCAAGGTGCCGATACGCCTGAAAAGGGGTATGATTGGCTATTAAAACTAGATGCCAATACAAAAGAATATACGCAAGATCCAAACCAATTGTATTTAAAGCTAACTCGTCAAGAAGGAACGGTTTCTTTATGGAATTTACAAGATATTTTGTTGAAAAAACATACAACAGACTATCCATTTGATTATATTTATCCAAAAAGTGGTGCTCCAATTTTAGTAGATGGTGTTGCCGTTGTGAAAAACGCACCAAATCTTGAAAACGCACAATTATTTATGGAGTTTTTATTTGAAGAAGAATTAGTAACAGAATTAGCTCAAGAATATTATCAAATCCCTACAAGAACAGATATCGACTTAGAAGCAATGCCAGATTGGTTTAAAGAATTAGACTTAAAAACATTTGATATCGACTGGGAAGTGATGTCTGAGAAAGAGGCAGAATGGATGGAATATTGGGATACAAATGTTAAAGGTCGCGGTGGTAACTAAACTTAACCCGCTATCAATCAGTAGGTTCCACTACTAATTTGCTAACCCTCTCTTCTCTTATTTATAAATGCTTTTATTGGGTGTGACATCCTCTTGTCACACCCCTTTCTTCAATGAGGTCTATTTTTTCAAGAAAGGGGTTCTTGAATGAAAGGTGTTCATCTCAAACAAGTGACAAAATCCTTTGGCAACGTTCAAGCCATTAAAGATTTAAATTTATCAATTAAACCTGGTGAATTTTTTACGTTTCTTGGCCCGAGTGGTTGTGGGAAAACGACTACACTACGAATGATTGCAGGATTTTATTATCCAACAACTGGTCACATTTACTTTGATGAACAGAATGTCACAACTTTACAGCCAAACAAACGAAATATTGGGATGGTTTTTCAAAACTACGCCCTCTTTCCACATATGACAGTGGATGAAAATATCGCCTTTGGATTAAAGGTAAGAAAAATGCCGAAAAAAGAAATCGAAACGAAAGTGAATCGCATTCGAGAAATTGTTCATTTAGGTGAATATGGTCACCGAAAAATTAATGAATTATCCGGTGGTCAACAGCAACGTGTCGCACTTGCTCGAGCACTTGTGATTGAACCAGATATTTTGCTATTAGATGAACCCCTTTCGAATTTAGATGCGAAGCTACGTGAAGAAACACGATTTGAAATTAAACGAATTCAATCGGAACTCGGTGTAACAACGATTTATGTAACCCATGATCAAACAGAAGCTATGGCCATGTCTGACCGTATTATGGTAATGGAAAATGGTGAAGTTAAACAAATCGGAACACCTCAAGAAATTTATAATCGTCCAGTAAATCGATTTGTTTCGAACTTTATCGGTGAATCCAATACAATTGAAGCGAAAATTGAAACGGTTAGCGCCGATGATATTACCGTGCAAACAAAGGATGGCATGAGATTGCGCGGAAAAAAACAAAACGTCTCTCCCCTCGCCCAACTTGACCGTGAACAGACAATTTATGTTTCTGTTCGTCCTGAACTGATTCAATATGGTCCTGGTGAAAATGAAATGGTTGGGACAATTTCATTTGTAGAATTTACTGGTTTAAGTGCCCACTACCTTGTGAAAATGCAAAACTTCACATTGAAAGTCATGATTCTAAACGATGGGAGTCCATTAAAAAAAGTTGGCGAGCAAATAATGTTAAACATTCCTTCTGAAAATCTTTATTTTCTCGGTGAATAGGAGGAGATGCGTTGAATAATCCTTTTGAGTCAAAATGGTCCCGCCTTACTCAATCTCCTTATTTCATTTATTTGCTTATCTCGCCCTTATTTCTTATTTTATTTGCTTATGTAGTGTATCCGTTCTATCAAACCTTTCTTCAAAGTTTTAATGGAGAAGATACTTTATTAAACTATAAAAAGTTTTTTAGTTTAGCTAGTCCTGCCAATTTAGAAGCCCTCTGGAATAGTGTCTATATTTCAGTCTTTAGTGTCATTACGTGTGCAATTGTTGGTGTCACTATGGCATTTTTATTAGAGCGCTATGAATTTCCTGGGCGCCGTTTATTATCGGTTTTAGTATTAGTTCCAATGGCACTTCCCCCTTTAGTTGGGGTACTGTCTTTTACATTTTTATATGGAGAAAGTGGCATCATTCCGAGAGGCATTCAAGCTTTATTTCATCTTGACAAAGTACCTTTTGCATTAAAAGGAATTTGGGGAGTCATCGTTGTTCACACATTTACGATGTATACGTATTTTTATTTAACAGCCTCTGCTGCAATTAAAGGATTTGATCCATCATTAGAAGAAGCCGCAACAAGTTTAGGAGCGGGTCGAATACGAGTTTGGTTAAAGATTATCTTACCAATGTTAACTCCCTCTATGGTGGCAGCTTCCCTCCTTGTGTTTATGGTGTCAATGGCTTCCTATACAGCCCCACTCATGTTTGGGGTTGATCGTACAATGACGATGCAAATTTATTTAGCTCGGACAAATGGAAATCTTGAAATGGCTGCAACACAATCCACCATTCTTTCTATTGTATCTATTACCTTTTTAATCTTGATGCGGTGGTATCAAAATCGGCGAAACTATCAAAATTTAAGTAAAGGTATTAGTGTGCACCGTTCCGAAGTGTCATCCAAACCATTAAAGATGTTAGCGGTCATTGGCTCATTTATCGGAACACTTGTGTTAATTTTACCGATATTAGTGCTGGTACTTATTTCATTTTCAGTCGATGGATCTTGGACTGTTCAAGTATTACCGCCAAAATATACATTCGACCATTATATTGCCCTCTTTACTGATGAACGAACGTGGCGACCGATTTGGAATTCGATTCAAATGTCCTTTGTAGCAACTATTGGGAATATTTTATTTGGGGTTGCCGCTGCGTATGCGATGGTACGGCTTCAGTTTAAGGGGAAGACTTTGTTGGACATTTTGATTATGGTTCCGTGGGCATTACCTGGTACGGTTGTTGCGGTGAATATTATTGCTGCCTTTAGTACGGAAAATATTTTTGCGTTTAACCAAGTATTAATCGGCACGTTTTGGATTTTACCACTAGCTTACTTTATTCGTCATTTGCCACTTGTCTTTCGTTCCACGTCTGCCTCACTTATGCAGCTTGATCAGTCGATTGAGGAAGCCGCAAGAAGTTTAGGTGCAACTTGGTGGTATACATTCCGAAGAGTTGTCTTGCCTTTAACATTTACAGGCGTTTTAGCGGGTACGTTACTTGCCTTTGTACAAAGTATCGGTGAATTTGTGGCGTCGATTTTAATTTACAGTACATCGACTATTCCATTATCTGTGGCGATTTTCCAAAAGCTTTATGCCTTTGATTTTGGAACAGCTTGCGCTTATGGCGTTTTACAAATTGTGTTAATTTTAATTGTATTAGTCATCTCAGAAAAGCTTTCAAAAGGCAGTGCCGGAACAGCACTTTAAATAAATAGAGAGAGATTCACGCATACTAGTGAACCTCTCTCTACTTTACTTTATAATAGGTCAATCCAAATTTTAATCGTCGTAACTAAAATTAATGCTGCCAAAATACTTTGTAATGCTCTTGTGTTCAACTTCTGGCTTATCTTTGCCCCAATCGGCGCGGCAATGATTCCAGCTAGGATGATAATGATTGCTACTGAGTAATTGACTTGACCCGTTAAGATTTTACCAGCAGAACCCGCAATAGAAGATATTAGCGTTATAGCAAGGCTTGATGCAATAGCCATATGGGTTGGAATTCGAAAGACTAGTAGCAAAATTGGTATGATTAAAAATCCTCCACCTGCACCGACAATCCCAGAACCAATCCCTACTAAAAATGCTAATATTGCTGCAAGCGGCTTATTGAACGTGACTTCTTGTAACTGAGGTTCCTCCTGTTTTGGAATAAACATCATAATGGCTGCTAGTAAGGATAAGATACCGTAGACAATATTCACTGCACTTTCAGGTAATATGCTCGAACCAAAACTTCCAATGATTGTTCCAAATAGGACAGAGATACCCATAACAGCGATTAACGATTGATTTAACAAACCACCTTTTCTAAAACCTAATACACCTGCCATTGACACGAACAAAACGTCCAAAGCACTTATTCCAGATACTTCGTGGGCTGTTAATGCTTGAAATCCGAACAGTGGTGGAATCATCAAGAGCAAGGGATATTTCACAATTGCGCCACCGATTCCAAGCATGCCAGATAGCAATGAACCAATGAACCCAATCGTGAAAAGTAATACAATATATTCGATAGTCATGAGTTACCCTTTTTGAATGAAGAACTTGATAACGTCTGACTCTTCACGATGTTCCAACACTGTATGTCCTCCAGCATTCGCCCAAGCTGGTATATCTGATAATGCACCTTTATCTGTTACATGCACTTCTAGTACTTCCCCAGCAAATAACGTATCCATTTCTTTTTTTGTTCTGATAATCGGCATCGGACATGATAAACCTTTAACATCTAAAATTTTAACTACTTCCATATTTTTCACTTCCCTGTTATCGTACTGCACAGCGATTTGGACCAATTTCCATTTCTGTTTGTTCCTCATCGTCTGGTGTTATTTTTCCCATGTTGACTTGACGAATTTGTTGGTAAGCATTCGGTTGTGGTGGAAGTTGTTCTGTTACCGTTTTTCGGAATTCTTCTTCATCCGATATATTTAATCCATGATTTGCATTGAATAATTCACTAAGTGGTTTAGCAACTGTACCATCTTCATTTAACTCATCGATGATCATAAAATGCGCGGGTAGAACAATTAGATCTTTAGCTAATTCACGATAACGTTTATAAAGTGTTTCACGTAAATCGCCTACCCAATCTTCCGCTTTCCCTGCTAAATCAGGGCGTCCAATTGAATCAATAAATAAAATATCCCCCGTTAATAAATACTTCTCATCTACAATAAAAGATGTGGAACCAATTGTATGCCCTGGTGAATAAAGTGCTCCGACCTCAAGTTGAGACGCACCAATTTGCACTTTTAAATTATCCTCAAGAGACGTGAATTCAAATGTCACTTCTTCTGCATCTTTCGGTGGCAAATAATACGTAGCACCAGTCAATTCTGCGATTTGTCGTCCACCTGAAATATGGTCTGCATGTAAGTGGGTATCGAAGACATGTTTAATTGTTACATTTTTTTCTTTTGCAAAATTGATAAACACATCTGTGAAACGAACAGCATCAATGATAGCAGCTTCCCCTTCAGAAATCACCATGTAGGATAGGCAACCTTTCCCTAGACGTACAAATTGGTAAAGCTCTCCTCCACTAGATAAATCTCCTACTTTAATTGGTTCTAAATACGTACTCCATGATTTCATACCACCTTCAAGATAATATACATCTTGACGCGTTTCTGCAATCATATTTGCAACAAATACGGAAGAACCTTCTTTTGCACACAAAACTAACACATCTTGATTTGCTGGAATTTTAGGTAGTATTTCTTCAACCCCATCTAATAATTCAAAATAAGGTACATTTAAATAGTTGAAATTGTGGCCTTCAATTTTCCAATCTTCAAAAGCATCCTGATTTCGAACATCTATAATAAATAACTCTTTATTTTCAATTACTTTACGAGCAACTTGTGCTGCTGTCATTTTAGTAGCCGTCATATCAAATTACCCCCATAGGTATTATTTTTAGTATTTTTATAGTGGAAGGTGTAACCCTTCCACTCATTATTAAAACGTTAACGTTGGAGATGCATCTTTCGCAAATTCAAGGAAAGTTACTGCTCCCCCTACTTCAATACCATCGATAAAATCATCTTTTGTAAGACCCATTACATCCATCGTCATTTGACAACCAATAAATTTCACACCTAGTTCTTGTGCCATTTCCACTAGTTGAGGAATTGATGGTACATTTGCTTTCGCAAACCCTTCAGCAATATGTTCTTTTCCTTCTGGTAATGGCAGTGCGTGCATTGCTTGTTTATGAATTAAGTTTAATCCTTCAAAGGTAAAGAAAATCGCTACCTCTTTTTCCGTTGCCGCTGCTGCTGTGGCAATATTAAATACTTTATAAGCGTCAAAAACCCCACCGTTACTTGCAATAATCGCTACTTTGTTAGACATGTTACATTCCCCCATTTATAATTTTTTTGATAAATTGCCCTTCCAAGCAGTTATTCCTGGAACGACATTAAATACTTTCTTAAATCCATTTGCTGCAAGCTTTTTTGCAGCAAAATCACTACGCTTACCAGTACGACAAACAACATAGATTTCTAGATCTTTATTTATTTCATTTATACGGTTTTCTAATTCACCTAAAGGGATGGATTTTGCCCCTTTAATATGACCAAAAGCATATTCGACTTCTTCACGAACATCTAATATTACGCCACTTTCAAGACTTTGAAGTTCATCAATAGAAACCGTATGCTCAAAAGGTTTTTCTTCAATGGATTCATTTGAGCATTTTCGAATATAGTGCTTTAACAAATTTCCTTCTTCAATCGTTCCAATAAATTGATGACCTACTGAATCAGCCCATGCTGCTAAATCAGCCTTTGAACCTTTATCAGTTGCTAAAACTTCTAAAATTTGCCCTTCCTGTAAGCTATCCATTGCTTTTTTCGTTTTCACAATAGGCATTGGACATGCTAGCCCTTTTGCATCTAATTGAACATCACCTTGCATATTACAAACCTCCTATACCTCACAGGGTATTAAATCACTCAAAAAAATTATTCTATCTTTCCTTCCCATTCAAGCATTCCACCGGCCATATTCATCACATTAAAACCATGGCTTTGTAAATATTGAGTAGCTTGTGCACTTCTTCCACCAGAACGACAAACCATAATATATTGCTTATTTTTATCAAGTTCATTTTGGCGGAATCCAAGTAATCCAAGTGGGATGTGAAGAATATTTGGTATATGCCCAGCCTCTACTTCGTGAACTTCTCGAACATCGATAAGATTTAACTGTTCACCAGCTTCTAATCGTTGTTGAACTTCTTTTGCACTGATTTCTTGCATTTGAATAACCTCCTAGTTTCTCCATGCACTCATGCCGCCACGAACATTCGTTACATTTTCAAAACCTAATTTCTTAAGTTGTTTACATGCTTGGGAGCTTCTCATGCCACTTTGACAAATCACAACAATTTCCTTGTCTTTTGGAAGTTTTGAGAAGTCCGAGCCTAATGGGATATTTTTAAATTGGCGAATATTACGTCCTTTAAATTCTCCAGGTGTTCGAACATCGATAAACAATTTATTTTCATCATTTAAAAGCGTTTTTAATTCCGAAGTTGAAATTGTTTTTACACCTTTTGCTGGTCGGAACCGCCAAATTAGAAATATGATTAATATCCCTATCACAAACCAAGTTTCCATAAACTACACCTCAATTCCAACCCATACCTGTATGGGTATAATTTTATTTATAAATAAAAAGTCGAAATTAACGACTCTTTACAAATAAATTCACTGCTTCTTGGATGGAGTTATTGAGAACTTCTTCATCTCCATTTGCGTTCTGAATACATTCAAGTAAATTTTGACTGACAATCAAGCCAATTGATCGGTCTACACCAGAACGGACAGCAGATAATTGAGTGATGACTTCTTTACAATCTTTGCCTTCATCCATCATCTTCAAAACTCCTCGAAGCTGACCTTCAATACGTTTAATTCTGTTTTTTAATTTATCATCATACATATTCAACTGTACTGCCCCTCCTTTAAGTTTATCTCTTGCTTACAGTTACATCATATACCCCTATAGGTATATTGTCAACAAAAATAACACCGTTTAATTTTAAACGGTGTTTTATAACTTATTTCTTTAATATTGCTTTCAATTCTTCAATACTCAATACATGGTCACGCTTCCTGTGCAACATTCGATGACAGTTAGCACAAACAGGAGCTAAGTCTTTTTCTGGGTCAATTTCAACCGCTTTATCTAACGTGCTCAATGGTTTTACATGATGTACTTCAATAAAATCTTTCCCATGTTCCCCGTACACTTCCTCATAATTAAACCCACATACCATACAAGATGTACCATGAATTTCGATTGCTCGTAATCGATTCGTGGCTTTTCTTTCATATCGATTACCATAATACTGTTTCACTTCCCCATCTTTGTAGAATGATGGGTATTGTGATTTCTCTGCTTGTAAATCTTGGACAATCGTATAATGCAAACGTTTTTTATTAAAAAGAGTACTAAAACTATTTCGAGGCTCCTTAATCCATGAATCTACTTGATAATGAATCATCGAAACATCTTCTAAATTCACGTCTGGATTGTGTGCAAATAATAATTCCACTGCCTTTTGTTTTGCTTTAGCAAATAAATTTTTCGATGAACTATTCGCTACTTGCACTGAACTAACAACCTGATGATTCTCTATTAACAATACATCATATATAAAAGGCTCTTCATTCGTGAACTTTTTAACGGTAATTACATAGAATGGTGTTTCTTGTCCTTTTACATAATCTTTATTGCTAAGTTCCGAGTTAAACTTCTCCTGATTAAATTTTGCACTATGTGTCATTTTCTCTTTCCATAATTCATCTAACGAGGTTACTTGATCTTTATTTACTAAATAATTAGTTTGATTCGACATTTTAAGAATTAATAGATTTTTAAGTTTTGGATGTTCTAATAATTCCTGTCGAGTAATAAACCCCTCAACCAATAAACTATCTTCAATTTCTATTGGCACTTTTAATGTTTGCTCTAGTCCATCTGTATTATTCCAATAATGGCTTGGATCATTGTTTAAAAAAGGGACTCCTGTAATCTTTCCTTTTGCGATAACACCTCCAGTTCCTTTTTGACCACCATCAGAACGCCATATATAAACTGTATCTCCAATTTTAATTTTATTTTGATAATGCTCTTGCTTTAAATTCCAAATAATGTTTGTATTCTCACTAAGATAGTCATTTATTCTAAAATGAATCGGGTTTCCCTGAAAAATCCACGTATTGTTTTGTGTCTCTTGTAATTTCTTCCCTTGATTCTTTTGATAACTTTGCAAAAATTCATCCCAGTTATCAAAGTTTATTACGTTTTCAAATTGCTCTTGAAAGAAATTTTCCCATTCCGATCCTGGTAAGTCTGGATACCCCATTTGTGCTGCTACCCATGTAAAAAAGCCTTCTCCCGGTCTTTGCGTATCACGATTGACTACAAGAACTGATAAAGGAGGAAAACCCTTTTGAATACAGCGATATGATACTTCCCCCAAAGGTTCATTCAGTTTTATAGGTGGAATAGCCCCATTTAACGCTTTGCTTAATTGTCCATACTCGATTACAGTGTGCTTTTTTACGCAATCTATTAAGATTTCTTTTAATCGAACTAATAGTTTTTCATTCAAGACTACTTCACCCTTTAATTTTATTTGTCAGTTTTTACCATTTTATCATTTTAAAGATGCGTAAATGAATAAAAAAAGAAAGAACTCATTACCCGAGTTCTTCCTTCATATCATTAATGTTTTACTAAATCTCTACCACCAGCAATACCTGGGCGAGTCATTTCATATGGATTTAAGATTTGGTCAAGTTGTTCTTCTGTTAATGCACCAGATTTTAAGCATAGTTCACGAACAGATTGACCTGTTGAAATTGCTTCTTTTGCAATTTGTGCTGCTAACTCATAGCCGATGTGTGGGTTCACAGCTGTGATAATACCTACACTTTTTTCAACGTATTCTTTTAAATGTTCTTCATTTGCTTTAATGCCGATTAAACATTTTTCAGTAAATGTTTTAAAGACATTGCTCATAATCGAAATTGATTGAATTAAGTTGAAGAATAATACTGGCTCCATTACGTTCAGTTCAAATTGCCCAGCTTCTGATGCTTGGGAAATCGTTAAATCGTTCCCAATCACTTGGAATGCAACTTGGTTTACCACTTCTGCCATTACAGGGTTTACCTTACCTGGCATAATAGATGAACCTGGTTGACGTGCCGGAAGAATAATTTCAAACAATCCATCGCGCGGTCCAGATGCCATTAAACGTAGGTCATTTGCAATTTTTGACATATTAATCATACAAACTTTTAATGCAGCCGATACTTCTGTATAGCAATCTGTATTTTGCGTAGCATCTACTAAATGTTCTGCACGACTTAATGGTAAGCCACTTAATTCGCTAAGGTTTCGTACAACTGCATCAATATAAGTTGGGTCCGCATTTAATCCTGTACCAACTGCTGTTGCACCCATGTTCACTTCAAACAAGTGATGTCTTGAAAGTGAAATACGATCAATGTCACGTCCAACAACACGGCTATATGCTTCAAATTCTTGCCCTAATAAAATCGGCACAGCATCTTGAAGATGTGTACGACCCATTTTAATAATGCCAGCGAATTCTTTTGATTTCGCAACAAAGGCACTATGCATTGCTTTCGTTGATTCAATCAGTTCATTCATTAAACTTAAAACCGCAATATGTGTTGCAGTTGGGAAAGCATCGTTTGTTGATTGAGACATATTAATATGCGTATTTGGGCTAATAACTTTATAGTTTCCTTTTTCCTCACCCATCAATTCAAGTGCGCGGTTTGCAATCACTTCATTTGCATTCATATTCACAGAAGTACCTGCTCCCCCTTGAATTGGGTCCACAATGAATTGGTCATTCCATTTACCTGCAATGACTTCATCACAAGCTTGTAAAATGTATTGACCAATATTTTGATCTAACATGCCTACTTCAATATTGGCAAGTGCTGCAGCTTTTTTTACAATCCCTAGAGATTTAATTAGTTCAGGATGAATTCGATACGCCGTAATCGGAAAGTTTTCCACCGCTCTCATTGTTTGAACGCCATAATAAGCATTTACCGGTATTTGTTTTTCCCCTAGAAAATCTTTTTCAATACGAAATTCTGTTGCACCCATAATATGATTCTCCCTTTTTTGAACAGTTTAATTAATCTATTTATTAGATAAAACCTATCTCATTATTAGATTAACACAAATTTTGGAGAAATAAAGTTTTTTAAATTTAAAGAAAATAAAAAAAGAAGGAACCTATTTTCATAAGTCCCTTCAATCCTAGTTAGACTAGCGTTTCCTCTAGCCATTTGATTTGTTGTTGTACAAATTCTTCTGTTAAGTTGTGCTTTACAATATAACGGTTTCGCTCATGTTTTGAACATTCAATTGTACAGCCACCTAAATGTTTACGTTCGTTTTCCTCAGAACATAAAATTTGTTTATTACATTCTGGGTTCGCACAATTTACATAACGTTCACATGGTGTTCCATCAAAATGATCTTTCCCCACAACTACATGCTCAACCTGATTAATCGGTACAGTTAGTCTTTCGTCAAATACATACATTTGACCATCCCAAAGCTGTCCTTTTGCTACTGGATCTTTCCCATAAGTTGCAATACCGCCATGAAGTTGACCAACATCTTCTCCAATTCCTTCACGCTTTAACCAGCCAGAGAATTTTTCACATCGAATCCCACCAGTACAATATGTTAATACCCGTTTCCCTTCGAATAGTTCACGGTTTTCACGTACCCATTGTGGAGTATCACGGAATGTTTCTACTTCTGGACGAATCGCCCCACGGAAATGACCTACTTCATATTCGTAAGTGTTACGTACATCCAGTACAACTGTATCTTCCTGTTGCATTTCTTCAAAGAATTGTTCTGGAGAAAGATATCGACCTGTAATTTCTTTTGGATTGATATCATCTTCAAGACTTAAATTTACTAACTCTGGACGTGGACGAACATGCATTTTCTTAAACGCATGACCTTCAGCTTCGTCAATTTTGAAAACAATGCCTTCAAATAAAGAATTGTTTTTCATCATTTCCATATAAGCATTTGTATCTTCAATCGTACCTGACACAGTGCCGTTAATTCCTTCAGCTGCAACTAGAATTCTGCCTTTTAAGTTTAATGCTTTACATGCCTCTAAATGCTCAGCAGAAAAAGCAGCAGGATCTTCTATAGTCGTATAGTGATAATAAAGTAATACTTGGTAATTCAATTTTCATTCCACCTATCATGTATATTTGCAGGATATAACCTGATAGTTTCTTTGAATAATACTTTGTGTCCAAAAAAAGAGCGGTTTTTATCATTAACCGCCATGAAAAGTATTAAAACTATATTAATACAATAACATATTAATAATTTGATTTCCCTCGGTCATAAGTTTGAAGTTTTTAAAAAAAATTTTTAACCTACCCCCATAAATATTCTACAACTCTACGAATAAATAAGTGTCCGAGGTTAAATTGGACAAATACAAATAGAGGTGACTAATATGAAATTCAAAAAAACAGGCGTAGCAATCCTTGCAGCATCATTAACAATCGCAGGATCAAGCTTTGCACTTGCAGACGAAAACTTATTTAAATCAGCAGATGAAACAACAGAAATTACAACAAATGAATCATTAGACACTACTACTGATGTTACAACAGAAGAAAACACGACAACTGAACAAAGTGACACTAATGTTGTGGATGTTAGCGATTTAATTACAGAATCTGAAGAAAACAAAGAAACAGAGGATACAGGAGCAACAGAAGTGGTTGAACCTACTGAAGATACTACAGAATCTGAAGCTGAAACAACATCTGAAGATAACAACAAAGTATCTAAATTCCCTGAAATTCCTGCTGGTTATACAGCTGGTAACTTAGTGGCATTAAAACAAGCTTATGAAAATGCAGGTAATGATACAGCAAAAGCTGCGATTGTAAGAAACGCAGAAAGAGCAATCGCGAAATTTGAAGCAAAACAAGCTGCTAAAAAACAAGAAACTACTACTGATGAAACGAAAGCACCTGCTACAAAGCCTGTAGTTGAGGAAACTACTAAACAAGCAACAAAAACTCAAGTAAAGGCTCTTAAAGAAGAACATAAACAAGAGAAAAAAGAGCTGAGAGAAAAACAAAAAGAAGAAAAACAAGCTTTAAAAGCTGAACATAAATCTGAAATAGAAGCGTTAAAACCAAATCACAATGCAGAAAAACAAGCTGGAAAAAATAAAAAGTAAAATTATCCAATAATATTAAAATATTATTTCAATACACAAGGATTACTTTTCATTTCCGTGAAAGCCATATACAATCAAGGAATTCATTGAGCGATAACGGAGGGTATGTATGCTTTTGTCTATTATTCATGGGATTTTTAATAAAAAACAAAATATGAATGAGCTTGCTCAATTAGCAAAAGCAGGCGATAAGGAGGTTTTACATGACCTCCTTTTTGCTAATACCGCATTTATGAAAAAAACTGCTTCCTTCGTTTGTAAACGACCCATTGACGAACATGATGAAGAGTTTAGTATTGCAATGAATGCGTTTCATGACGCAATTGTCACCTTTGAACCTTCAAAAGGCGCATCATTTCTTACTTTTGCCCACTTAATCATCAAACGAAGATTAGTTGATTTTATTCGTCAAGAAAGTGCTCGAAACGAAAAATTACAATACGTCGATGAATCATCTCAAACCTTTTTAGATCATCAATCAATCCATACATATACAGAAACACAACAAGTTGAAGATAGAAAAGAAGAGTTAGTTCTATACAGACAAGCTCTTGCAAATTACAATTTATCCTTCAAAGAGCTAACAAAATGCTCTCCAAAACATACGGATTCAAGAAAGACTGCTTTTTATATTGCTCAAATCATTTCAGAGAGCGATGAACTTTATACCTATTTAATATCAAATAAAAAACTACCTATAAAAGAGATTGAGTCACTAGTTGAAGTATCAAGAAAAACCATTGAACGTCATCGTAAATACATTATTGCAGTAGTATTATTGTTAAATAGTGATTTTAATTTCTTAAAAGATTATGTAAAAGGAGAAATCATTTAATGCGGACCTACAAAGGAATTGTTTGTGAAAAAAATAAATACGATATGATTTTCATGACAAGAAATGGTGAATTTCTTCGCGGCATTCCTTTGCATGCTAACGCTGAAATTGGTGATGAAGTAGAATTTCGATTAACTGCTACCCCTAATCGCCGTAGGACTTTAAAGTTTTTAGCACCAGCAATTGTAGCTGCTTTAATTATGTTACTCCTAACCTCTTCATTGTTTTATCAATCAAACAATGTCTATGCAACTATTCAATTAGAAGGGGAAAAATCGATTGAATTTAAGGTAGATAAAAACGGGAAAGTTATTTCAGCACGATCACTTAAAGATGAAAAACTTGAACTCAATCATTATCAAGGTAAATCGATCGATGTCGTTATTACTGATGTAATAGAAGAATTTCCACCCAAAAATGAAGATTATGAAATTAATACGAATTATAAAAATCAAGTAGATACAAATTTAAATGATAGAATTGAAAAAGCACTTAAACAACATAAAGAAAAACAACATTCAAAACCTTCTGAAGTGGAAGATATAAAAAATCAAGAGACACCAATTAAAGAAAAAGAATCGAAAAATGAAAATAATCCAAATAGTAAACAGTCTATACAAAAACCAAACAACGAGAACAAAAAAGCTATAACACCAGAGCATACAAATCCTCAAAATAATAAAATGAAAGAGAAACAAACACCTCCTGGACAAGAAAAAGTAGAACAACAACAGCTTAAAAAAGAACAAAAGAGTAATGAAAACGCAAAACAATCTCAAAGTAACAACAAGAACAAATCTGAAAAACAGAATAATAACGGTAAAAAGGGAGATCAGAATTGATCTCCCTTTAAATTTTTTTACTTTATCTAGTTCTATTAGTCTTTATTAAAAAATATTATATTAAAGTGGACTATTCTATCTCTTTTTACTAGAAAATTATGAATATCGACAAAATTTTATAGTACTTTTTTATTTTGATAATTCATTTGAACGTTTATAATAGTTTTATGGAGGTATACGATGCTGAAAATTAAAAATATCGAATTTATTAAAACCGTTTATGATGAGTCTCTTTCTCATAATATCTTCTCTATTGCAAATATCCAATTTTCTAATTACCCTCCGATAAATGGAGCACTATTATATTGGAAAAAGAATTCATCTCGCTCTGAATTTACGGCTGAGGGCGATTATAAATTTTTCTATGATATGGCTAATATTACATATTATGCCTCAGTAAAATTCCCAAAAAACGTGAAACTTACTCGCGATCAAAAACAAGAACTAGCTTATATTTTACTTGATGAGCGAGGTTCTATTGGAACATATAGTTTAAAAACATATCCGAATCGCAAAAGAAGATTTAAGCCTAAGCAATCTTTAGAAAAATTAAACTTCCCTAAAGATTTTGATGTAACATCGATTCCTTCCTATGTAGGACCGATTATTGATGACCTTGATATGAAAGATATCCTTGAGGCAAACCCACATTTTACGAAGAAGTTTGTTCATGATTATTGTTTTTGGCGTTACAACTTAGTGAAATTGCATCCAAACGAATTTGAAGCATATTTGGATTATGTTGATTTTTCTTATGTTTGCTACGCTTGTGACCTATTGACTGAGAACTATTTAATCGACCATTTAGATCAAATCGATGTATCTTCTTTACAATATAATTATCCTGTGTTATCACGACTTTCAGCATCATTTAAAAGATATATTATTGAGGAATTACGTAGACAAAAAGTTAAAATGAATCAACATTTTGAAGATGAAATTGATTTGTTTATTGAAGACGATACGTATTTTAGTGAATATAGTACCATCCACTTATTAGATGACGAGGTACCTGAGGAAGAGGAAGAAATTTTAGAGTTCCAATTTTTTGAATTTGACCGTGGACTATACAAGTGGCCAGGTAGTGAACATATGGTGAAAGGTATTCCTTCTTTAGCTTGTCAAATTTATGATGAAATGGGTTATAAAAAACGTTCCAATAAAGAAATGGATGCAATTTTCAAAGGATACTCTGATAAGCAAGTAGAACTAATTAGTGCAATCTTTGAACCACACTGGTTACACCGTTATCGAGACGCACTTGATTGGAATATCGTTTGTCAATATAATGAGCATTTAACTGATGAATTTTTAAATGCCCATTTACAATATGTCGATTTTGAAGCACTCGGTAACAATTTATGGTGTGAGCTTTCAGAATCGTTTATAGAAAAACATATCAATCAGTTTAACCATAACAAACCAGTACCGATTATCATCCGTCATTTAACAGAGCAATTGTACCTAAATCATAAAGATACAATCAAAGTTGATTCAGACCTTTTATATCAATATTATGATTCTATCGGAAATGAAGAATATGAAAAACTACAAAATTTATTGAGTGAATAGAATTTTATCGCTGGACAGGTACCCTGTCTGGCGCTTTTTTTATTTATGATACTTTGTCAAATTAAGTGCAACAGTTCTTCCTGAAACGCCTCGTATGCAGTTTTCCAACCAAGACATTTTCTTGGTCGATTGTTGATAAGTTTAAGTGCTTGTTCCATCTCTTTTTCCGTTACGTGATCAAAGTTTGTTTTCTTTGGGAAGAACTCACGTAAAAGACCATTCGCATTTTCGTTACTGCCACGTTGCCATGATGAATAAGCGTCCGCGAAATAAACTTGGATATTTAAGTCTTTTTCGAGTACGTTGTAACAGCTAAATTCTTTTCCGCGGTCAGTCGTAGCCGTTAATATTGAGCCATTTGGTAGTTCTTGATATAACCATTTAACGGCTGCCTCCATTGCTTGAGCAGAACGGTTTGGAATAAGTACAGCTTTATACCAGCGAGTTTTGCGTTCAATAAAGGTAGCGACACAGCCCTTTGCTTGGCCACGTCCAGAAACAACAGTATCCAGTTCCCAATGACCGAATGTTTCACGTTTACGTACATACTTAGGGCGTTTGGAGATTGGTGTACCAATATTGAATCGACCTCTTGTTTCACGCGGTTTTTGGCGTTTCCCTTTTTGACGAAGTGTGGAAAGAGGCACCTCTAATAAACCGTTGTAAATCCAACGATAGATACTTTTAAAACTTAGCTTTCCTGGATATAAGCGTCCGACAATCTGTTCAGGTGACCAAGTTTCGCCCAATTTTTTCTGAACAACTTCTTTTAACTTAGGTGTTAGTTTAGACTTAGCTCCACACTTCGATTTATTACTATGATATCGAGCTTGAGCCTCTTCAGGAGAACAATTTAGATGTCGTCGTAACTCTCTTGAAATTGTAGATGGACTTCTCTTGAGAAATTCTGCAATTTGTCGAATAGAATAACCTAACTCAAAGTAAGTTTCTATTTTTGAACGTTCAGATATGGTAAGATGAGTATAGCTCATAACGATTCCTCCTTTGATGTTTGTGTGGTAACTAACATTTTATACGAGGTCGTTGTGGGCTTCTTCTATTTTGACTTACAGGTGTTGCACTTAATATTACAATCCGTCTTATAGAAACAAAAAACAGGAACAACTCCTTCCATGAGTGTCCCTGTTACTTTCTTATCTACTTAGTTTAGCTGTAATTTCTTCAACGCTAATTGGTTTGCTGAAATAATATCCTTGTACGTATTCACAATTATATTTTCTCAATATTTCAAGTTCTTTCGCCGTTTCAACGCCTTCTGCAACCACTTTTAAGTTCAATGCATGCGCCAACGAAATAATCGCCGCAACCATAGCAATCCCTGACTCTCCTTCATTCATATTTACAATAAAGGAGCGGTCAATTTTTAATACATCAATAGGAAATTCTTTTAAATACCCTAATGAACTATAACCTGTACCAAAATCATCAATTGCTACAGTTAATCCTAATTCTTTCATTTCCGTTATTTTATTTATGAGATCATTATTATAATCCATCATGCTCATTTCTGTAATTTCAATCTCTAGGTTGTGTGGATCTACTTTTGTTTCTTCGATAATTGAAACGAGTCGAGAAATAAAATTCACTTCCTGAAAATGAATAGGTGAAATATTGATAGCTACTCGTAAATCCAAATTAAATTGTTCTTTCCACTGTTTAATTTGCAATGAAGCTTTTCTTAGAACCCATTCACCAATGTCGCAGATTAAGCCACAGTCTTCGGCGAATGGAATAAATTGATTTGGCGGAATATTCCCTAATTCTGGGTCCTTCCATCTAAGGAGCGCTTCCATACCAACCATTTCTTCCGTTTGTACATCTATTTTAGGCTGATACACTAATTCTAATATATCTTTTTTTATTGCATGATGTAGCTTTGACTCCAGCAGTAAAGCGCGGTCGTTCATCCCGTTCATATTCTCTTTAAAAACTTGGTATTGATTGCCACGTTTATTTTTTGCTGCATACATTGCCATATCAGCACTTACTAATAAATCATCCACCGTTAAACCATGGTCTGGATATATACTAATTCCTATACAAATACTTGAGTAAAATTCATAATTATTGAAGCTAAATGGCTTTTTAAACTTTTGCATGAATTTCTCAGCGTAATAATGAATTTGATCAGTATCTTCTAATAAAAATACAAATTCATCTCCGTTTAAACGATAAAACGAATTACCAGTTGTATCTAATTTTTTTAAACGATCAGCAACTTCAATTAAAAACATATCCCCTACATTATGTCCTAATGCATCATTGATGTTCCGGAATCGATTAATATCAATAAAAAATAAAGCAAATTTTTTATTATTGTTTATACTTTTGCTTATTTGTTCATTTAATCTTCTCGAAAGGTTACGTCGATTTGGCAATCCTGTTAAATCATCATGATTAGCAAAGTGACTTAAAATTGTGATATTTTTTTGTGCAGTAATATCTGATCGGATAGAAATATATTGATAAGGTTTACCCTTCTCATTTAAAAAAGGCACTATTGTAGTCTTTACCCAATATAAGGAACCATCCTTTGCCTTGTTGCAAATTTCACCATGCCATGTTTGTCCACTACCAATAGTCTTCCACATCTCTTTAAAAAAGGAACGAGAATGGAAACCAGAATTTAAGATATTGTGATTTTTTCCAATGAGTTCTTCTCTAGTATATTTTGAGATTTCACAAAATAAGTCATTGACTGCAGTAATATTACCTTTTTGATCAGTTACTGCTAAAATGGCTGATTCATCGAGGGCTGCTTTTATATCTTTCAGTTCATCATATGTATGTTCCATAAATGCTGTCTTTGTTGAAGAATGAATGTCGTTAGTCATCGTTTTCCTCCACTCATCTATTACAATCCATTATCTCAAATACCTAGAGTATATTTTTTATACATTTGTTGAAATATGTCTTGTGTTTGTCGAATAAACCAATATAGCTATTTTATCATCATTTTCAAATTTTTGTAGGTTTATTAACATTCTGCCAAAAAAAATACTAACTTGTTTCTACGGACAAGTTAGTATTTCAAGTAATTTGATTGACTCGATTAATTTTCAATATCTCGACCTCTCTTCTTTTGGGCACGCTCATTGTAAGCATCAAGCTGTTCTTGAGATAAATTTAAAATGTAATAATGGAAATTTACTGGTTCTAAACCATATTGTTGGCAAGCATGTTTGTAATATTCATATCCGATTCTATAGTCAGTCATTTTACATTCTTCCTTTCATTTCTTGAGCTTGTTGATTATATTGATCAAGTTGCTCTTCCGATAGTTGTTGTACGTAATAATAAAAATTGATTGGTTCAAGCCCAAAATCCAAACATTTTGAAACATAATACTCATAGCCTTCTCGATAAATTGACATATAACATCTCTCCTTTGTAATATTGTACTATAACAGTTCGTTTTTCTTTTTATTAATATAGTACAGAGTTTTTTTCTTGTCAACAATTTTTCTGAAAAAATTGAAAAGATTGAAACTTCGCTGCAGAAAAGGAAGCTGGGACAAAAGAAATCAATATTTCTATTAAATGAAAAATGTTGATTTTTTGATGTGTGGAAAGTTGATTTCCATTCCGTGTGGACGCTTTCCGCGGGCATGGCCTCAACTAATTTTTGCCGACTATGGCCGGCAAAAATGGATTTTCGGCTCAGTGCTCCTGTCGCTTACGCTTTCGTCGCAAATAAATTTGCTATTCCCGCAGGAAGCTTTGCATCTGACGCTATCGCTTTCGATGCAGAATACAATTTGCTCTGTAGCGAAAGGCGAATGCCGTCAGCTACACTCTGCCACACTCCATTCCAATCAACTTTTTAAATAGCAGATTTTCAAAACTTTTATTTCTAAATAAATTTAAAAACCCACTTTTGTCCCAATCTCTTCAAAACACACAAAAAAGCAGATGCACGTCTTGACGCACATCTACTCTTTATGTTCTTCAAATTACGAAATTAAAGATTTCACCACTTTTGACATTGTAGCACCATCTGCTTTACCAGCTAATAATGGTTTTGCAATTTTCATGGCTTCACCCATGTTCATTCCTTTTGTTACCCCAGCTTCGGTTAAATCCGCAACGATTTCTTCTTCTGATAATTGTTTTGGAAGGAAGCCTTTTAGAATTGCCAGTTTGTTTTCTTCTTTTTCAATTAAATCTTCGCGATTTGCTTGTTTTGCACCGTCTAATGCTTGATTCGTTTGTTTAATTTCACGGTTTACAATTGCGATTTCCTCTTCTTCAGTTAATTGAGCTCCTTTTTCCTTCTCTTCTTTATCTAAAGCCGACTTTAATAAAGTAAGAACACCCTTCGCCAGTGCATCTTTTTCTTTCATTGCAGTCTTTAATTGCGCAAATACTTTTTCTTTTAACATATTTCGCTACTCCTTTTATTTATTAATTGTTTATAAACTGTACTAATTGAGCAAGTTTTTCGTTGCCTAGTTTATAGCCCATTTCATACCCTTGACGCAAGTTTAGCACATTTTTTTCCATACTGTTTAATGGAAATTCTGGTCTGAAAATCATGGCTTTACCCTCTTGCTCTAACTTTTCACAGAATTCTACCGTTTGATTATACTTATCAGCCCTAACTGCCATTTGTTCAACTAGTTTTGGATATTTCTTTCGTAATAAACGCATCACCCATTTACTTTGACGGTCCAAATGCTTTCTGTATCCATGTGGTCTAGTTAAAATAATGACATGCTTTTTATACCCATCTTCAATCGCTTTTTTAATAGGAATTGGATCCGCTAATCCTCCATCGAAATAAGGTGTGTCATTCATTTTTATTTCTGGGAATAGCACTGGAATTGCACAAGTTGCTCTTAACATCGTACACTTTTTATCCATTTCTAATGCATTCATATATTCAATGTTGCCAGTTATTGCGTTTGTAACACCAAATAACACAGTTCCCTCATGCTTTTTATACGTATCCCAATCGAATAAATCCAGTTGGTTTGGTACAATATCATAAGCAAACTCTAATCCAAATAGACTCTTTTCTTTTATAAAATTACGAAATCCCATATAACGTTTATCATTTCGGTAATCTGCTAATACACGATAGGTACGTTCCTTTTGTCTCGAAACGTACGAACAAGCATTAATTGCCCCAGCTGAAATACCTACAATATAAGGCATCATAAGATTATGATCTAAAAATGCATCTAAAATTCCGGCTGTATAAATAGTACGGAAAGTGCCACCTTCTAAAATTAAACTACAATTTGTTGGATTCAAGCTACTCATAATCTCTCCCGTTTTTAAGAAAATCTTCTTAATCGTTCTTGTAATACACTATTTCTAGCATATCCAAACTGTTTATATACTTCAATATCTGAAGTTTTTAATACTTCTTCATGAATGGTTGAATACCTGATCGTTGTTGCGGTTACTTTTTTGCCTAGTTGTTTTGAAACGAATTGAAAAATGCGTTCAATCGTTTTTTCGGTAATAGGATGGTTTCTTCTATTCCCAACCCCTAGCCAAATAAAGTCTACCCCAACACTTTCGGGGAATAAATTCTCAGTTTCCTTTTTATAAAAAGCTAACCAATCTAACATAGTGCTTGAAATATCCAATTTTCTAGCTTTCTTTCTTGTAATGATAGAAATATTACGATTTTGAATATGTGACCACTTCATTTTCACTACTTCTGCTGGTTTTAGACTTAGTTCTGCTACTAACCTTACAATACAAAAATTCCTTAATGCAATCCATTTGAATTCTTCATCCTCGGTAGTGGAATGAACATCAAACCAAACACGTAATACTTTTCTTAGTTCGTCCGATGGCAACATCGCAATTTTATTTTCATTAGCTTTTAGAGGTTTTAGTTCATCTACAGGAACTACTCGTATTAAATTACGCATATGCAAAAAATTTAGGAAGTTTTTTAATGAAGAGATTTTTCGATTAACAGATGTAATGGATTCATATTTTTCGAGAAGGTATGCAATATAATCTTTAACTAACTTTGTACAATCTGAATTCAAACTTATATTTTTTTCAGCTAAAAACTTTAAAAATTGTTCACTATCAATACAATACTGCTTGATAGTATGGGGTGATTTGTTTAATGATTCAAGATAAGCTTGGTAAAAATTAATCAATTGTCAACCCTCACTTCTCTTATTTAATTTTGCGTGAATGGATTTTGTTACACTGTTGATGTTGTTCGTTGTAGTAATTAATTCCATTATATAAAAGTGTCGGATAATATGCAAAATATTACCTATCAGAATTTTACGTGAAATGGATTTGAATTGCTTTTTAATGAGGTGCATTGATTAATTTTTGTAATTTTAAGTGTCGGATAATCTGTTGGTACTATAAAAGATGTGAAATTTGCCTAACCTTTGTCATAATTTTCTTAAATATTCGCAATTTAGTAGGAGGAAAAGTTATTCTAGTATATAATGTGTGAAACAAACTAAGGGGGATGTTTTGCATGCAAGTTCGTACTACGCGCCTTGAAGAAGAGGAAGCAAAAATTATTTTACAAGAAACTGCTGGATTAGCGATTATTACCATTCATCGACCACAATTAAAAAATGCATTAACTGCAAATATGTGGGATCAATTGGCTAAAATTGCGTTACAGACTCTTGAAAATCCTAAAAATAAAGTGTTGTTATTACGCGGATCTGGTGAAAATTTTACAGCTGGATCGGATATTAAAGAATTTAATTCTATCTCACTAGAGAAAGCTGAAGAAGCTTTTGTGCATATGGAAAAAACGATTTCAACAATTGAAAATTTACCAATACCAGTAATCGGTGTTATTAATGGGCCAGCAATGGGGGCTGGTCTTGAGTTGGCTCTAGCTTGTGATATTCGAATCGGTTCTGAAAAAGCTCGTATGGGGATACCTGTAGGAAAACTTGGTATTACGTTAAATAATAAATTCGCCAAACGCCTAGTTGACTTAGTAGGACCAGCCGCAACAAAGGACTTTGTTTTTACAGGCCGAATGTATAAAGCCGAAGAAGCCTATAAAGCTGGAATGTTAAACTATTTAGTGGCTGAGAAAGATTTAAATAAATTTGCCATCCGTATGGGGAAATTAGTAGCAGGTATGTCCCCTGCTTCATTACTTGCGGTTAAACGTTCTGTAAAAGAATGTTTAGATTCTTCACCAGTATTATGGAAATCCTCTACTCCTTTTGTAGACGCGAATGATTTTCCAGAAGGTGTCCGCGCATTTGTAGAAAAACGCCAACCACAATTTACACGAAAATAAAAAATTTAAGGTGACTCAATGCGTAATTGTAGTCACCTTTTTTGTGAAAGCAATTATAGAACTCCTTTAATGGAAATCTTTATTATTGGTTCAAACTCAAAGTGTATATTAAATTCATCACAGATGAGTTTTTGAACTCCGCGCATTTTGTCCGCTACATCATAATTTATTGGTGCTTTTAAATAAACCACCAAATCAACAATTGGATAATATTGCTTCATGCTAAAATTCAACACATCGACTTTTGAAATTAACTCAACTTGTTCAACAGTACGTTTCAACAATTGCATATAAACATTTTTTGATATTTCAACAGTTTCTTGATGAAAATCTGGTTGAACTATCGTTGTTTCACCTAGTTTCACACGATTTTTCGATATGATTTCAAATCCACGTTGAATGAACCGTTTAAAAAAATTTTGTTCAACCTGTTTATAAGGAATTGGCATGACGTGTTTTCCCTGTGTACCCCTTACAAACTTAGCCAATTGAATTTCCCGCATAGAACGAACATCTTCAATATAATGAAAATGATCAATTCCGCCTAGATTTAATTGATTGGCAATTTGTTTCGTCATTTTATCGGAAGTGCCGATAATTAATAGAGATTGAATATCATGTTCTTGAATTGCTTCAGCTACTTCATTTCGATGTTCCTCATCATGAAAAATTGCACGACGAACTGCGGTGATTGTGTTTTTTTCAAACTTTGCAGAAGTACCTGCTTTTTTCTCTCCATTAACAACTAATATTCCATCATCGATTATTGCTTCAATACCATGCTCGTGGGCAAATTGAATTGCACTTGTACTCTTTCCTGTTCCACTTGGGCCACTTAACGAATGAACAATCATATTTCCACTCCAACATACATTTTCTTTAGTTTAATCGAAATGATAATGTATTTCTATAATTGTATAATAAAACACAGTTCATAATCTTTTATTTCTCATTTTAGAAAAGATTGAGAATATTTGAAACTAGTATGTTAAAATGTGATTTATATTTGTATGTATATAAGGAGTGTTTCACCTTGAAGATTGTCCCATCTAAGAAAATGTCGCTATTTGAACCAGCGATGTTTGGTCAACTAAAGAAATTTGCAAAAGAGCAACAAGCTAAAGGAATGGAGCTTATAGATTTAAGTCTTGGAAGTCCTGATTTACCTCCCCACGAAATGTTAAGAAATCATCTATCAGAGCAAAGTAAACTTGAAACTTCATATGGATATACATTAACCGGAATTAAAGAATTTAATGAAGCAGTTAGTAGATATTATAAACGTTGTAACCAAGTTGAGTTAGATCCTGAAACAGAAGTATTATTAACAATCGGTTCACAAGAAGGCCTTGTTCATTTACCTTCTGCTTTTTGTGATCCAGAAGACATTGTGTTAACAACGAATCCTGGTTATGTTGCCTATGATGCAGGAATTAAATTTGCAGGTGCTAAGAGCTTTTTTATTCCTTTAGATATTGAAAATGGCTATTTACCAGACTTAAAAGCAATCCCAGAAGATGTGGCTGAAAAGGCAAAATTACTTATTCTAAATATGCCAGGTAATCCAGTACCTATGGAACCATCTATTGAATATTTTACAGAAGTTATTGCATTTGCAAAAAAATATAATATTCTCGTAGTACATGATGCTGCTTATTCTGAATTTTATTTCACTGGTGATGGTCCAATTAGTTTCCTTGCAACGCCTGGAGCTAAAGAAGTCGGAATTGAAATTAATTCCCTTTCTAAAAGTTTCAGCCTAGCTGGTACACGTGTTGCCTATATTGTTGGAAATCCAGAGATGATAAGCATTATGAAACAATTAAAATCGAACTTAGATTTTGGTATTTTTGAACCGATTCAATCAACAGCTGCCCTTGCATTAGATCATGCAGAAGAAATTACTGCCCCATTACGTAAAACTTTTGCAGAGCGTCATAAAACACTAATGAACGGGCTAAAAGCATTAGGTTGGGAAGTTGCTCCATCAAACGGTGGTATGTTTGTGTGGGCAAAATATCCATATTCATTAGATAGCGTTTCTTTTGCATTTAAGTTAATTGAACAAACTGGCGTTATGACCGTACCAGGAACAACTTTTGGTAGTGACGGCGAAGGATATGTGCGTTTAGCACTTGTACAACCAGTAGACGTGTTGGAAAAAGCCCTTGAACGTTTAAAGAATTTATCTATATAATTTGATCACATACAAAAAAACTGGTAGAGAAGCTAATTCCCTGCCAGTTTTTTTAAATTGTATTAAATTTTCAGAATTGTTTGTGTACCGGGTACAAGATTAAATTTCATATTTATTTGCTGGGTCTGTTTCAAATCGGTTGTAGCGTCTTTTCACTAATGCATACAAGTGAGAAACGATTACTTTTAATAAAGCGTACCCTGGAATACCTAAAATAACGCCGGCTACTCCAAATAATGACCCTGCCGTTAATAATACGAAAATGATTGTGATTGGGTGTATGGATAATGATTTCCCCATAATATTTGGTGTTATAAATTTCCCTTCTACTAATTGAACAATCGTCCAAACGATGATTAATTTAATTAGCATGAATGGTGAATTTACAATGGCAATCACGACTGCTGGCGTAATCGCTATCGCAGGTCCTAAGTATGGTACAACACTTGTAATCATGGCCAAGAACCCAAGTAATAGTGCATAATCAAGACCGATAATTAAAAAGCCAATTGTCATCATTGCACCAATACAAATGGAAACTAAAATTTGTCCTTGTATGTAAGAACTAACTTGCTTATCCATCTCTTTCATAACTTGTCCAACTTCATTTCGCATTCTTGGTGGGAAAATACGTAAGATAAACTTCGGCATTTTTTCCCCTTCGTACAGCAAGTAAAACAAAATGAACGGAACAGTTACAAGCGATAATAAAATCCCCGTTAATGTTGAAACAAATCCTGTAATACCTGATGCAACAGTTGTAGCAATATTAGAAAACGTATCTTTCACCGTTGAAACAAGATCAGTTGTTATATCTGTTAATACTGCGTCATAATCAAAATTCAACTTCATAAACAGTTCGTTAAATTTTGAATTGTTTAAATATGTCACGATACTTTCAATCAATGACATAAAGTAAACAGGAAACTCCTGAACTAAATTCATAAATTGGTCTCGTAAAAATGGATACACCAATAAAGATACCAATGTAATTAATGCTGCCACAATAATATACAAAATTAAAATTGTTATTCCTCGAGGTACCTTCCCTTTCCCTTTTTCTGCAAGGCGAATAAAAGGTCTTAAAAGGTAATAGCCGATAATTGCTAATACCCCTGGTAAAATGACTACCTCAAATAACACTTGAATTGGATAAAAAATAAATGAAACTTTTTCAAAGATGAAAATGACTAACCCGAGCAACACTAATGATATAAGTGAAAATAATAGATTCTTTCCACCTAGAAAGCGTATAAACCTTGTAGAAAAAAATGCTGATTTTTCACTTGGCACTCGATCACCGAACCCTTTTTCTCTTTCCAATGGACCACCCCGTCGAACAGAAATTATACTTATTTATATTTTATCATGGAAATTGGATTTTTCTAATAGATTACTCTTCTTCTAATTGAAGGAATTCATGGAGTTGTTGCTTATTAGCTTCTACATCAATTTCCAACACTTCTCCAGCATGACTATATTTTGCCGTTGTATAAGTTCCATCCACAGGTATTCTGAACTTTTCAATTTCCATATTTCCACCTGCTACCACACCAAGAACTGTTTTTAATTCCTCGTTTGTTGATAAATCAGAAGTGATATACCCTTGGGCTGCTCCCACAAGTTTTGGTAAATTAGGTATATTGCTTGGTGATAATAACTCATCCTTTAATGCTTCTATTACTTTTTGTTGACGTTCCACACGACCAAAATCACTTTTAGCATCATAACGGAAACGAGCATATCCTAATAATTCTTTTCCGTTTAATTTTTGAACGCCTTGTTTTAAGCTCACTCCAATATTTGCAGACATATCTCTATCTACATCAATCTCTATGCCATTTGGAGCTAAAATATCAATTAAAGACTCAAAACTTTTAAAATCAATAATGGCGTAATGGTGAATAGGAACCTCAAACATATTATTTAATGTATCTTTTAATAATTGCACTCCGCCTAGGTAATATGCAGTGTTTAATTTATAAGATTCATAGCCTGGGATATCAGCGTAAATATCTCGCATAAAGGAAACGAGTTTCAATGATTTCTTTTCTTTATTCCAAGATAATACCATCATCGTATCGGATCGGGATTGTTCTTCTCCCCTTGTGTCAATACCGATAATTAAATAATTTGTTATTTTTTCTGTTTTTTCATCTGCTACAAATTCGATTTCCTCTTCTTTTATTGGTTGTTCTGATTTTTTCGCTAGTTTAAGGCCGCTGCGATATTGAACAAACGAAAATGTAGTAGCACCTACAATAAGCACAAATAGAATAAGAAAGATAATTCTTCTTTTCCGCATTTTCCTTTTTTTCGTTCTTTTTTGACGTGTTACTAAGTTCTGATCCTCTTTCATATAATTCTCCTTTTGATCCACTGCAACTACGAGACGTTTGAAATTTAAAAAAAGTTCCAATTTACCATTATTATACTACCAATGTAGGACTCATTGCTTGTAAGAACTATCATCGACACCGTTTTATTTGTTGGTTGTTTTCTATTATGCTACAATACTATTTATTTTAAACATTGGAGGCGTAAATATGGAAAAAGCAACCTTTGCCGGTGGATGTTTCTGGTGTATGGTAAAACCATTTGTTGAATGGGATGGTATACATAAAGTAACATCAGGATATATGGGTGGACATGTAGAATTTCCTTCTTATGAACAAGTGAAAAAAGGAGATACTGGCCATTTAGAAGTTGTCCAAATCGAATTCGACTCAAATGTTTTTCCTTATGACAAACTATTAGAAATTTATTGGATGCAAATCGATCCAACTGATGCTGGTGGGCAGTTCCATGATCGAGGTGAGTCCTATAAAACTGCCATTTTCTATCATTCAGAAGAACAAAGAGTGGTGGCGGAAAAATCAAAAAAGCAATTAGCGGAAAGTGGCCGTTTTAAAAAGCCGATTGTGACAGAAATTTTGCCAGCAAGTACGTTTTATGTTGCAGAAGATTATCATCAAGATTATTACAAAAAAGAACCGGAACATTATCAAGAAGATCGTGATAAATCCGGTCGGGATGAGTTTATTAATCGTCATTGGAAATAGATTAAAAGGGGACGTCCAAAAAGTAATAATTTTTTGGACACCTCTTTTCTTTCTTGATAAATATCTCTTATGAATTATTGTTCCTGCGGTGGTTGTCACCATCCTCGTCACAGTTAAAATGTTCCTGCGGTGGTTGTCACCATCCTCGTCGCAATTTATCTGTGACGAAAGCGGTAGCGTCAGTTACAAAGGAGTTGTCTCAAAATGACTTTTCAGACAACTCCTTTACTTTTATACAAATTCTTTTATGATAGTAATAAATTGCTCTCCATATCTCTCCAATTTATTTTGCCCTACTCCACTTACTTCTAAAAATTCTTCTTCGTTCTTTGGCATTTTTTCGCACATGTCACGTAATGTTTTATCGGAGAATACAACGAATGGTGGAACTCCTTCAAGCTCTGAGATTTGTTTTCGTTTGATTCGTAGCTGTTCAAATAATGGATCATTTTGATTTACCACCACAGCTTTTTCTACAATTGTACGTCGGAGTACCCGTCTTTTTCCTAATAAAACTTCTTTTCCCTCAGGTGATACATAGATTGTTGGGTATTGCCCTGCTTTTACTAACAGTAAACGTTCGGAAATAAGGAAATCTATGAAATTTGCAACGGCTTTGGCAGATAAGTGTTTTAATATGCCATAAGTCGTTAAATGTTGGAATGCCTCCACCTTTTTATTACGTGCTCCTGCTAACACTTGAGAAGTTAATGTTTTGCCGTAATTTTGACCCATGCGCACAACACAAGATAACACTTTTTGCGCATCTTCAGTTACATCTTGTTTCGGTCGTTCATCCGCGCAATTTCCACATTTCCCACAGTCTTGAATTTCTTGCTCACCAAAATAGTTGACCATATAACTTTGTAAGCAATTCTCTGTATGACAATAGTCAATCATTTGCTGCAATTTTTGAAGCTCAATTGGAATTCGAGTTGGATCTTGAGATTGATCAATCAAAAATCGGTGGGTTTGTTCATCAGAAGAACTATAAAGTAAAATACATTCACTTTCTACACCGTCACGCCCTGCTCTACCCGCCTCCTGATAATAACTTTCGATATTACGAGGCATTTGGTAATGAAGTACAAACCTCACATTTGTTTTATTTATGCCCATACCAAATGCATTTGTAGCAACCATCACTTGTGCTTCATCATTTAAAAAGCGATTTTGTTCGTAGTTACGGTCCTCTTCAAACATTCCTCCATGATATTTCGCAGCAGTAATTCCCTTTTGAAGAAGCATCGCATGTATAGATTCCACCGATTTTCTCGTTGCTGCATAAATAATTCCAGCTTCTTGCGGGTTGTTACTTATATATTTCTTTATAAATTGATCTTTATTTTCACCAACTAGCACTTTGAAAGAAAGATTTTCTCGATTAAATCCTGAAATAAAGACACTTTCAGAATCAATTTGTAATAGATGACATATATCTTCACGAACATTTGGTGTAGCGGTAGCTGTTAAGGCTATGACTGTTGGTTTGTGTGGCCATAAAGAAAATATTTTTTGAATGGAGCGATAGCTTGGCCTAAAATCGTGCCCCCATTGAGAAATACAATGGGCTTCATCAATAGCGATCAATGATACCTTTAATTGCTTTAAATCTTGGCAAAAGGAATCATTTTCTAATCGTTCTGGGGCAATATAAAGAAGTTTTGTTCTCTGACTGTAAACATGGTTCATTACCTCATTTACTTCCTGAAATGTTAATGAACTATTAATAAAGTCAGCCGGTATGCCATTTGATCGAAGCATGTCCACTTGATCTTTCATTAAGGAGATTAACGGTGAAACGACAATGGTTAAACCATCAAGGGCAAGTGCAGGGATTTGATAACATAATGACTTCCCTCCACCTGTTGGCATCACACATAACGTGTCTCTACCATTAAGAACATTTTCAATAACCTGCTTTTGAACCATTCGAAACGAATCGTATCCGAAATAATCTTTTAAAAGTTGTTCTGCATATTGCAATATTGCATCCCTCACAATGGATTGTAGTAAACGAACAAAATTCTTTTTTGCTCGAAAAAGCCCTATAATTAAGAAGCAGTGAGAGATGAAGTTCCCCCACTGCTTGAAGTTACATTTTATTATACTATGAATTTTTAAAACTGTTAAATCTAATTAGTTTACATAATAATATTATGGAGTCATTTGTTGAGTAACTCTTTCGCAAAAATCGCTGCTTCGTTCATGGCATTAACATCAATTCCGGTTGCGATATTCATTTCATGGAACAGTTTTACTAATCCTTCTGTCGATACATTCCCTGTAGCTCCTGGAGAAAATGGACAGCCTCCTAATCCTGCAATGGAGCTATCAAATTTTGTAATACCTGCTTGAATGGCTGCTACTACATTGGCATAGGCAAATTGATTTGTATCATGGAAATGAGCGACAAATATCGTTTCAGGGAAATCTACTTTTAACTGGCCAAACCGTTCATAAACAATTCGCGGGTTAGCTTGACCATTTGTATCCCCAATAGAAATTTCATCTGCACCTGTTTCAACAAAATGACGGACTACACGCTCTACTTGCTCATAGGATACATTACCTTCATAAGGACAGCTAAACCCCATGGAAACATAGGCACGAATTTTCATTTGACATGCTTTTGCTTTTTTAAATACTAAACTACACTCATCTAACGAATCACTAATTGAGGAACGAATATTCTTTTGATTAAAGGTTTCTGTAGCTCCTACAAAAACGGCAATTTGAGGCACTTTACATTCAATTGCCCGTGAAAGTGCCTTTAGATTCGGTGTAAGGGCGATAAAATCGATTCCTAATTCATTACTATACGTTGCAAGCTCAACAGCATCCGCCATTTGTGGAACTGCTTTTGGATGGACAAAAGAAGCCGTTTCAATTCGACTTACACCCATTTTTGATAACTTTCGAACTAACTCTTTCTTTTTTTCTGTAGGGACAAAAACAGCTTCATTTTGTAAACCATCCCGCGGCCCCACTTCAATGATTTCTACTTCTTTTGGAAAAATCATTACAGACCCCCTTTTACATAATGAGGTACGAATAAATAAAGATATCAATTATTAATATTTAACTTTATATCATTCTATGACTTAATGATTTTGCCAGTTTTAGTTTTGCTCTTGAATAGTAAACGAAATGACTTTCCACTCTTTATTCAATAAGATACATTTTACAATTTCCGAGACTGTTCTTTCTTCACCTTTATTATTTATCGTTGTTTCGAGCTCCACTACATATTGATAGTCTACGGCATTAACAGATTTAACTTCAGAAGTTGTTAAATGCAGTTTTGAAATGTCCTCTTCTACAACTTTTACTAAATGTTTTTTTAAGTCATCCGAACCAATGTAGTCATTAATTATTTCAGACTCCCCTGTGTGAAAGTAAGTGTTTAATGCTTCATGGAAATTATCAATAAATATTAATAATTCATCTGAGTTATAGGAAAAACTTGCTCTTTCTGTAGTATGCATTCTGTTGATTGCATCCTTCTGCACTTTAGGAAAATCTTTGAAAAAGGCTACAAGTTCTGCACGCTCTTTATAAGAGATGGGCTTTTTCTTCGCATTTGCTATGGCCTCTTTTATCACCTTGGCTTCAACTAACTCTTCTTGAAACTTTCCGTCTTTCTGAATTACAGATACTATTCCTTGGAGACGCTTTTCATCATCCAGTTGAGCTTTACTGATTTCATTTTCATTTCGCTCAACCGATTTATCAGACAATGAGTAAGGGGTAATTTTCGCAGAGTTATTAATATATAAAATTGCAATGTTATGTTCCTTATCAATACCTATTACATCTGCTTCTATTTCTTTCCCCTCGGATGTGACGATAATTGCGTTGGGATGACCGGATACACTACTTGCTACAGTCACAATCCATTTCTTTCGATTTTTCGAATCAACGACATACCCATTTGCTACACCACTATAGCCATGAACCATCACATTTGCCGATCCTATATTTTCATTAGCTTCTTCTTTTGCTATTTCCTTATTGTTATCTTCATAGGCATTATAAACAGATTGATCTTTACAGCCTACCAGTAACAGGAATAATAGTATGAAAATGGGCAATTTCTTCATTTGTACACCTCTAATTAGACGTTTTCAATAAGTCTAAAAATAGCACACTTCTACATAACACGTAAACATAGGTAAAATTTCCTCTTCTAAAAATATGCGGTTTTCAATAATAAAAAGGAAGGCATCTCATACCTTCCTTTCTAATAAAACTCTTAATATTTCGTTGATAATTTTGGTGGGCCTGAACGTGGACCAAATGGACCTTCATCTAACCATTTTCCAAGTGCCGGAATGTGTGGCGCTAGGAACGCTGCTACTTCACGTTTCATTTTAATTTCTTCGTTAGTACCTTGAATATGTTCAAGGGCTAAGTTCGAACATTCACGGTTCCATAATCCCGCTGATAGTCGCTCATCTGCAGCCGCTTGGATTGCCGCACGACGTTCTTCTGGGTTTGACTCTACTTGTAATGCTTTTGCAATTCCTTGTACAGCTACTGTCGCATCTGGTACACCTGAGTTTAGTCCACGTGCCCCAAATGGTGCAAATAGGTGTGCAGCTTCACCAGCAAGAATGACGCGGTTATGGTCATCTGTATAGCGGTCTGCCACAACTTGGTAGAACGTATACGTTGAAATCCATGTGATGCGGTCTGCATATTTTGGATCCATTACTTTTGGTAACCATTCACGAACACCTTCTTCGGAACCATACCATTCGCGATCGTCTTCATCGAATAATTGAAGGTCAATTCGCCAGCCACCTGCAAATGGTACGTGCATTACATTACGTCCACCTGCATCAGGATGTTGATAATGGAAAATACGCTCGATTGGTAATGGATTTTCTTGGTCTTCCTCAACATCCACTACGATAAATGCATCTGATTTACGTGGTCCTTCGAATTTAATACCAACTGATTGACGAACAACAGAACGAGCACCATCTGCACCAATCACATATTTAGCAGACCATTTGTTATTCTCTGTTTCTACTGTGACACCTTCTTCAGTAGAAATGACATTCGTTACAGGCTCTTCCCAAACGAACTCAACACCAGCTTCTAAACATCTTCTATACATCGCTTTTTCAATTTCATGTTGATGTAAGCTAGAAAACGCTGGTAATGTATTAGGCTTTGGTGGCTCGTAAACTCGTTTATACACTTCATCCCCTCGATAGAAGGAACGTTTAACTGGCCAAACTACCCCAATCTCTGCTAATTCCATACCTAAACCTGGTGAAACTTCTTCGAGTAATTGCAATGTTGCCTTATGGATATAAATCGCACGACTTCCCGCGCGTTCACGGCCTTCCTTTTCTGCTTCTAAAATCGTGGCCTTAATCCCTCTACTATGTAATGCAAGAGCTGCGGTCATACCAACTGGACCAGCACCGATTACTAATACTTCTCTTTCTGTACTCATCATTTAACCTCCAATTCGATTTCGTTGTTTGAAAATTAATAATTATTAATCTATTAAGTATGTTAAAGTGAATGTTTGATTTTGAAAACGCTGGCATTCTGCTATATGGAACTAACGAATTCTAAAATTTAGAAATCTTCTACGTAACTCGTAGATACATACAAAATCCCGCACAAATAAAAGAGTGCGGGATATCTATTATTAATTATTAAGCTGTTACTGTTTCTGTAGATTTCACCTTTTTACGAGCCTTTGTCGAAATTAAAATAATACAAATACAACTTGCCGCTACTAGCCCACCGTCTAATAATAGAGGCGCACTCCAGCTTTCTGTTTTATCACGTAACACCCCAGAAATAACAGGTGATAATAATGCTCCGAATTCAGCAATTAAATTCCATAAACCAAATGCCGAACCGCGATGCTCAGCTGGGGCTAAGTCTGAAATAAATGCATGCTGTATTGACTGTACTGCGAAGAATAAAATACCTGAAATAAATAAAATTGACGACATAATGATTAGACTTGTTGCACCACTCATTAAATAAATAGCGAAAACAAATACAGATGCAGCAAACGCCACTGTTAAAACAAATAATGTATTTCGACGGCCATTTTCATATTGTGCTACTTTATCTGAAATATAGCCACCAAGAGGGAACCCAATTAATCCTGCAATCGCATTGAATGAAGCTACAAGTGCAGCAGTTGTTAAAGTACCCCCACCGAAATCCTTAACAATCGATACAGACCAGAAGCTATAGAACCATAAATGCCACATAATTGGTATGGCAGATAGGTATAGTAAGAATAAATTGCGATTTTTTAGAACTGGTCGTACTTCTTTCTTGGTTTTGTAAATATAAACAACAAATCCGATAGAGAAAACTGTAAAAATAGCTGCCATTAACCCTTCAGATAAACCTAAAGAGTCTGTCACTATGTAAACAGCCATAATAATCACTAAAAATACGAGAGAATATCCACCTAATCCCTTAACCGAATTTTTAAATCCATTTGGCTTTGACTTCACATCTGCTGATTTTGGAATAACTTTCATCATCACGATAGCTACTAAGATTGTTGAAGCTCCCAATAATAGGAAAGGTGATTTCCATGCGTCATTTCCTAAATACGGAACCGCCCATTCAATTAAATAAATTGTTCCTACTAACCCAAGTGTTAAACCTACAGATAGTCCACCCATTACAATCCCCATGCCAAGGCCAAGTTTTTTAGGTGGCGTCACTTGAGCTATTAACGAACGGTCATTTGAGTAAAATGCACCTTCTCCAAGACCAGTTAAAACGCGTAATGCAATAAATACTAGTAATCCTTCAAATAATCCAGTGAAAATCGTAGTAATTCCTGCCCATAAAATACTTAGGATGACCATATTACGATGACCATATTTGTCACCAAAGTATCCTCCAGGGAATTGAGTTAACATGTAACCTGCAAAGAATAAACTACCTAATAATCCACCTAACGCATAAGGATTGGACGCATCAGCTAAAAATGCAACATCATTAGCAATCATCCATGACACTACAGGACCAGTAATTGTTCGATCAAAATAAGCAAAAACCCATCCTACAAATAACATACCCCAAATTCTTTTATACGGTTGTTCTACTTCATTTGTTTGAACCATAAACTTTCCCCCTTAGAACTGAACATGAAGGGAAGGCTCACCCCTTCCTTCCCTTCACTAACCTATTAATATTTAGTTGATAATTTTGGTGGGCCTGAACGTGGACCAAATGGACCTTCATCTAACCATTTCCCAAGTGCTGGAATGTGTGGTGCAAGGAATGCGGCTACTTCACGTTTCATTTTTATTTCTTCATTTGTTCCTTGAATATGTTCAAGGGCTAAGTTCGAACATTCACGGTTCCATAATCCCGCTGATAGTCGCTCATCTGCTGCCGCTTGAATTGCCGCACGACGTTCTTCTGGGTTTGATTCTACTTGTAGTGCTTTTGCAATTCCTTGTACAGCTACTGTCGCATCCGGTACACCTGAGTTTAGTCCACGTGCCCCAAATGGTGCAAATAGGTGTGCAGCTTCACCAGCCAGAATGACGCGGTTATTGTCATCTGTATAGCGGTCTGCCACTACTTGGTAGAACGTATACGTTGAAATCCATGTGATGCGATCTGCATATTTTGGATCCATTACTTTTGGTAACCATTCACGAACACCTTCTTCGGAACCATACCATTCGCGATCGTCTTCATCGAATAATTGAAGGTCAATTCGCCATCCACCTGCAAATGGTACGTGCATGACATTACGTCCACCTGCATCAGGATGTTGATAGTGGAAAATACGCTCGATTGGTAATGGATTTTCTTGGTCTTCCTCTACATCCACTACGATAAATGCATCTGATTTACGTGGTCCTTCGAATTTAATACCAACTGATTGACGAACAACAGAACGAGCACCATCTGCACCAATCACATATTTAGCAGACCATTTATTGTTCTCAGTTTCTACTGTGACACCTTCTTCAGTAGAAATGACATTCGTTACAGGCTCTTCCCAAACGAACTCAACACCAGCTTCTAAACATCTTCTATACATCGCTTTTTCAATTTCATGCTGATGTAAGCTAGAAAACGCTGGTAATGTATTAGGTTTTGGTGGCTCGTAAACTCGTTTATACACTTCATCCCCTCGATAGAAGGAACGTTTAACTGGCCAAACAACACCAATCTCTGCTAATTCCATACCTAAGCCTGGTGAAACTTCTTCAAGTAATTGCAATGTTGCCTTATGGATATAAATCGCACGACTTCCCGCGCGTTCACGGCCTTCCTTTTCTGCTTCTAAAATCGTGGCCTTAATTCCTTTACTATGTAATGCAAGAGCTGCGGTCATACCAACTGGACCAGCACCGATTACTAATACTTCTCTTTCAGTACTCATACTTTAACCCCCTATTAAATGTTTTTGCATTTGTTCTTTTATTTCATCTGGTATTGGCTGTGACTTTGGTAGCCCTCCTTCAAGTGAAACCCAAGCGCGAACCTCATAACCTTCTGCTAAAACTGTCTCCCCATCTTTAAAACAATGAACAAGCTTAAATACTTTTTCGCGAATATATTCAACCTTTGTCGTTAACACAATTTCATGGTTAAAGAAACCTGGTGATTTAAACACACAATGTGCTTCTAATAATGGAGTGGCCAATTTTTCTTTCATTAGTTGATCAGTTGGGCACCCTAAGTTATTAAAAAACTCATGGGTCGCCTCATCCATCCAACGATAATAGTTCGGATAAAACACAATACCAGCTGCATCTGTATCTCCAAATCTAATTTTAAAACGATAATCCATTTATTCAGCTCCTCTTCTAGATGCTTTACTACCGTTGATCAACAACACGTTTTGCCTTCATTTCAAAGCGAGGTAACGAATTATCCTCTACACGCTCTACATCGATTCGTAAACCAATTCGTTCACGTAACAATGCTGAAAGAGTTGTAACCGCTTTCTCAGGACCTTCAATTTGTAATTTAATTTGGTGCATTTCATGTTCAATATAGTAAATGATACGGAATTCTTTAATTTCATTTACTTCACGAACAACCGCCTCTATTGATGAAGGGTAAATGTTGACTCCACGAATTACAACCATGTCATCTGTACGGCCAACGATTCCTCCAGGAAGGAACTGATAATGATTACCACATGAGCATGTTTCCTTTTGATAAATAACTGCATCACCCGTACGATAACGAATCATCGGATAACCAAAGCGCCCTAAGTTTGTAAGTACTAATTCCCCTTGTTCACCTGGTTGAACATGTTCCAATGTTTCTGGGTTAATAACCTCCATAATGAATTCACTTTCGTTTACATGAATCCCCTTTTGTTCCTTACAAGAGAAACCATAAGCGCCCATCTCAGTCATTCCGATATGATCGTAAAGTTTTGCACCCCATAAATTTTCGATTTGCGCACGAGTCGATGGAACTGATCCACCTGGTTCGCCTGCCGTAATAATCGTACGAATGCTTGAGTTTTTAATATCTAAACCTAACTTTTCTGCAACTTCCGCCAAATGCAATGCATAGCTTGGTGTACATAAAAGTACGGTCGCATTATTGCCTAACATACTTTTCAGACGCTCTTCAGAAGACATTGACCCACCTGGAATAGCCAAAGCTCCTAATTTACGAATTCCTTCATGTGCTGCCCAAAAACCAATAAATGGTCCAAATGAAAAGGCTAAGTAACAACTATCCGATTTGGTAACGCCTGAACTTTTTAATACCTCAGTCCAGCAACTTGCCCACCAATCCCAGCTTTGTTGAGTATCTAAAACTTTCAATGGTCTTCCAGTTGTTCCTGAAGTTTGATGGTAACGAATATAGCTTTCATTCGGATAAGAGTGATTACGTCCTAATGGCGCATAATCAATTTGATCTTGAGCTAGCTCTTTCTTTGTTGTAAAAGGAAGACGTTTTAAATCTTCAAAATCTTTAATCGGTAAATGAACACCTTGTAATTTTTCTTTATAAAATTCATTAAAATTTGATATAAAAACTAGTAGTTGATTTAATCGTTGGAATTGATATTGTCGCAATCCAACTTCTGTTTCATAAACATGATGAACTGTCATAGTATACCTCCCAAATAAATAATTTTCTTTTTTTAGAAAATTTCTAATTATTAATCTTAAAACTATGGTAATGTTATTAATAGATTTTGAAAAGGCTTTTATTCTGCTATATGGAACGAATTACTTAATTTTGGATTTATCAATTTTTATTATTTATGTATCTAATTCTACGATTGTTATTTCAGAATATTTTTAAATAGGAGAGAACTGTTATATGACACGTACAAAAAATAGTTCATTAACAAACGCACTACGCATTTTAAAAAGCTTTTCAGTAGATGATATTGAATTAACCCTAGATGACATTGCAGAACAATTTGCTATTTCAAAAAGCACAGCATGTCGATTAGTTCAAACCTTAGAAAGCGAAGGATTTATTACTCAAAATACTCGATATAATACATACGCCCTTGGATCATCAATCCTTTCGCTTTCTAACACTTTGCTAGAACAATTTTATTCATTAAAAGACATGACTAGTTTTTTAAAAAATTTAACGAAAGTCACTGGTGAATCATCACATATTGCAGTTTTACAAGGAAACGAAGTCATCTATTTGAAAAAAGAGGATAATGAACACCGCGTTCAATTACGTTCACATATCGGTCGACGTAACCCAGCACATTGCACCGCTTCTGGTCTTGCGCTTTTGGGCTATTTAAGTGATGAAGAGATTGAAATGCTCTATAAAGATGGATTTCATCAAGAAACTGCATATTCAATTTCATCGATTACTCAATTAAACAAGCGTTTAGAAGAAGGACGAAAACAGGGGTATTTTATCAGTGATAAAGAAATGGTTGAGAATGTCCTTTCTATTGGAGCACCACTTTTTAATAAGGATGGTGAAGTTTTTGCTTCCATTAGTGTTGCAGGACTACGCCAACGAATGCGCCCTCAAATGAAGAAAATAATCGACCAGGTTATTAAAACAAGCATCGAAATTTCAGATTTCATCAAACAATCATAAGGAGTCATCGATTATGAAACATGCACTAGATGAAAAATATTTTGTTCAATCTGTTAAAAATGCTTTAAGAATTTTAAAATTGTTTACACCAAAAACACCACTGCTTTCTGTTACAGAAATCGCCACAATAATAAATCTTCCAAAATCAACGGTTCACCGAATATTGAAAGAACTGGTTGCAGAAGGATTTTTAATACAAGATGAACAAAAATCAAAATACAAACTAGGTTTTTCTGTACTTGCGTTAGGTGGTGTTGTACAAAGTCATAAAGAATTATATTTAGATGCGGAACCGCTCTTAAAAGAATTTGCAAATCATTTTAATTTACCTGTACACATTTGTGTGATGGAACAATTGCATGTTGTCTATTTAATGAGGGAATTAGGAGAAATACCAAGAAAGCTCGTTACAAAAATCGGACGCCGAAATGATTTACACTGTACGGCAGAGGGGCTAGCAATACTTGCATTTAAAAGTAAAAAGATGATTGATTACGTATTGAGTCAACCATTAACAAAATATACGCCACACACATTAACGGATGTGGAGGCATTAAACGAAGAGATGGTAAAGATACGAAGAAAGAAAATAGCCATTGCAAAGGATACGTTTTTTGTTGGCTATACCAGCTATGCCGCGCCCATTCAAGATTATTCAGGAGAAGTCGTTTCATCTATTGCAGTTATCGCGGAAAATAAAACGATTAACGATTCTCCTATACAGAAAGAGATGATTGCGGAAATTCAGAGGTTGGCAAAAGAGATATCAGAAATGTTGGGGTATTATGAGTGACAGACAAATCTCTTAAAAAGCAAAGTAGATTCTAATTTATGTTTTACACTTTGGAGTACAAAAAATTACCCATCTAAGTTCGATGGGTAATTTTGAAAAGACACGACTAATATTTTAGTTGAATTACTTTTTTTCTATTTTATAACCTAGTGCCAAAATTGCTTTTAACGATTGTAGTGCAGTCTCACGGTCATAGTCTTTTTCCCTATCTGATAGTTCATGGTACGGAACTAGACCTGGATGAAGCTTTTTATCATCATCTCGTTTTTCCCCAACTTGCCACCCATCTTTCATTCGTTCTTGTGCCCATACATCATGTATATGCTCCGCTAGTAACTCAGTTAATTCTAATATTTCAGGTGATAATTCAACCTGTGAAGTATCAATTGGTTTCGGTGAATAGGCCATCAAATCGCTCCTTTGTCTAAAAACATAAAATTAGTTCATTTATCAATAATGGTGTAATTGTTAGAAATAGTAGATTTATTTCTTTACTCTATCATAAAATGGTGAAAATTACCTTAGTTACTCTATGGAGAATTGTGTATTCGCCTCACTTTAGATTTCCCCACTAGCTGGAGATAGTTGAAGCTGATACGCTAAGAGTATTTTCTTTAATATAATTAATAATATTTTTAAATCATCTAATGTTAAAGTATCTGATCCATATATTGGGTTCGAGCGATGAATGGATGTGTTGCCATATGCTTTAATTTGATAGAGACATTGTAAAAAAAACGGATCCAGATTGCCTTCTTTTTTTAATGTAGACAAATTCACATTGAAGGATACATTTGTATTTCCAGTCATTTTTTCACATAGAGATTCTGCTAATTTTCGACCAAATGCTGCGACAACTTCAGGACTGATTAACTCTCGATTTAACGCATTTTGCAATGGTACTAAGGTATCTTGATAAACAGCCTCATCCTTTGGGAAACTGTAGATTAAGGCAAGAAGATAAATTCTTAGCTTACTTACCTGTTCATCAATTGTAGCATTAACGACACTCCTCCCTAATGTCTGCTCAATCGCATCGTTCCATTTATTTTGATCTCCTTTTTCATAAACATAGTAACGAATGGTATTTGTATATTTAGAAGTCTTTAACCATTTCACTGCATGTTGAATTAAGATAGCAGCTGCTTCATTGTGGATATGACTAATGCCCTTTCTTAATAACACTGGTAATGAAATCGTTGAAAAGCGGTAACCAGAAACTTCCAAAGAAACAAGTGCAGAGAATAGACCTTTAATTAACTTCTCATATAATTCTTTAGAAATCGGTTCTCCTTCTCTTAATCTAGAATGGAGAATTAATATTCTGATAGAAGTATCAGAGGATGATTCAATTAAATTTACGGAACCACCATTTTCTAGAAAAAAAATGGTGCGCTCTTTGGCATTAGCTAAATGGAATTGTTCTTTTACTATTTGAGAAAAATCTCCAATAATGTTCCCATTCATATCTTCATATGTATTTACAACAATTAAATCTCCATCATCCCGTAACAGATTTCCTTTAATTAGAATAAAGGACTTATCACCACGATTTGATTCAATGATTACTCTATTAATCATTTCATTCATCCAAAACACTCCCTTCTAATAAAATTTCCTATAAAACTCCTGATAAAATGAAATAATTCTTTGTAGTAAGAGTAAAAAAAGTACAGTTTCATCTGAATGGCGTTCAATGTCGATGTCTGTTTGGAAGTAACGTATATTTTTTAAATTTCTTATGGTTATGAAGTAATTAAAAAATCCATCCGGGATAAGCTCCGCCTCTTGCAATTCCATTAAATGTTCTCGTGATAATCGATATGTCGGCATTGGCATCGAACATACGATTCCATCGAGTTTATATAAATCCTTTAGTATACAATCGACCAATTCATCTGCCTTATTTAGAAGCAGTGTATAATTAAGGGAATCACGCTTACTTAATTCCTGTCTCAAAACATCAAGAATTTCTTTAACAAACAAACGGCTAATTTTAGGAAATGTATCAATTAACGTGACAATTTCGTCTTTGATTGTTGTGGAAAACTGTTTACTATTAGGTGGATCCATTACGTTTTTTGTAAATAATTGAGTAATCGCTTCATTCCAATAAGGTACGTCTTCTTTTATATGGATAAAATATTTAATTTTCTTGGTAGAATGTGAGAATTTTAAATAATTGATGGCATAATGAATAAACCATTTTAGTGACCCTTCATATTCTTGTGGTTGTAATCCTTTTTTTCCGATTACTGGCAATGATATTTCTTGAAAAGTATAACCTTCGTATGTTAAAGCAGCTACGGCTGAAAATGTCGCTTGAATAATTTCTTGAAATTCACTTGGATTAATAATAGATCCTTCTTTTTTATCAATATTTACCGTAAGTAGCTTTTGATTTTCATCATCAATGAAGCCAATATACCCCCCATTTGTTAATGGGACTATTTTCCTCTCATAATAATTGCTTCCAAGACCCAATAAATTTTTTATCGAATTAAAAAGTTCACCTTTATTTTCAGCATATACCGTCGTTACCCATAAGTCGGTTTTAATTGCTAATAGATTTCCGTAAATTAGTTCAAAAATTCGGTCACCATTCGCAGTATCAATCAATAATTCATGTATTGTTTTTGGGTAAAGTTGAATTGTTTCCAAATTAATCTCCCTCACGTAAAAGTTTACAAACTAAAAGAGCCCTTAGCTAGAATTTAGCTAAAAGCCCCTTTTGTTCCTAATTAAACAAAAAAGTAATTACTGCTACAAAAGCTAGAATACAATATCCTATTAAACTACTAATAAATGCATATCTTAAATACGTAAATTTTTTAGTCAGTATTTTTGATTGAATATAGTTTGTAATTAAAATTTGTTTTCGTAATTCCTTTGGAGGCATTTCTTCAACGGTATTTATGTATTCATCTAAATCCATTTGAATAATATTTTCCCAATAAATAATTCCTTTTGTTCGACTGTTTGCCTTTTGTGGAAAGACTACTAAAACAGATAAACCTATACCGACCATTAGGAAAATAAACCCTATAATCGTTTCAATTTGAAGAATTTTGTCTTGTTGATTAATTAAATCAAAAACAAATTTAGCTACCAACCCATTGACGGCAACTAGCGCAGCTGCCTTTGTATCTGCAAAACGTATGGAATTATTTAAATATACATTCTCATTATTGCTATAATTCGTTTTGACAACTCCGGCTGTTTGACTATCATCTGTAAAAGTTTCCACTTGTAATTTTTCATTTTTGATGATTTCTTCTAGCCTAGATTTTGAGTGTGATTGTTCAGATGATTCATTTTTATTTTGTGATTCCATTACATACCTCCAGACATCTCCACCAGCTTTTCCAGGTGTTCTTCTTCTTTGTCATTATTTTTACTTTCGCCAAAGACGTCATTGAATACGTCCATAAGTTCCTCGTTTTTAGCCACGATGATTTTATATAATTTTTCACTTTCATCAACACATATATTTTCAAATTGATTTTTACCATTATTGAGAATTTTTCCTTTATATTCCTCTACTAGCTTAGGGTTGTACAACAAAATTGATAACAATGCAGCGTGACGCAACTTATCATCTGTAGGTATTTTGTTTCGTCTTAAATGAACTATCTTAATGTAATTAGAAATTTGATCTCTGGTTGCATGTCTTTCAAAAAATGGAGGATTATGCTTCATAACAGCTCTTTCCATTCTTTGATAACAAAATTGAAATTCGCCCTGGAGTAGTTGTGTCTCAGCTAAAGTACTATCTAACCACCAATCACGGCCCGTTTCATGGTTCCATGTATTAAAAATATAAGAAGCTAAATGCCAGCCATTTGACTTGTCTAAAATACTTTCAATATAGGATGCATTAATAGCTGAATAGTAATCTCGGTTTCTACGGAAAGCCTCTAAATAAAGATATAAAGCTTCCTCCAATAATTCCTTTTGTTCGTCTTTTTCACCTTGTTTAACTTTTGTATCGATGTTAAACGCTTCTCTTTTTAGTTGAGCAGCTAGTTTCGTTAATACTTCCGTATCAGTAGGATCTTGTTGCAATAAATCAACTAAAATTAATTTAGCTTCCTGATATTTATCATCCTTAGAAAGAATATCTGCTTTTAATTTCAGGATTGAATTATTCCGGGAGAATGGTTGTAATGTTACTCCACCCAATGAACTTGTCCAAGGTTTAGTCTTTTGACTATCATCTCTATCATTCAATGACATATCAGTAGACCATTTTTGAGCATTATTAATACAATTCAATGCCAATTTATATTCGCCGATATTTTTATATAGCTCTGCTAACGCAATATACAACGGTCCACTGATTTCATTTTGATTTTTCTCGAACACTTGCCAATTAAGTTGGTCATTCTTTTCTGGAATTTGAAAGTAACTTTTTATTACCTTATCAATTTCTTCTTTAGAATTTTTCTGTTTTGCTTGTACAATGACACTATGTTCTCTGGCTTCTTTAATTACCTTGCCTATGTTTAATTGATCGAATAAATGATCAATATTTTCTTCGTCATTTTTCACAAATAAACTGTTAATATTCCACGCTTCTTCACTTTCATGAAACAAACGGTATAAATGTATCTTTCCCGCATTTTTAGGTAGTTCCCATTCCTTTAAATCCGTAAAGCGCATTTGATTATAGCGTTCTTTCTCTGAGTCTTGAGCTTTTTCTTTTTCTTCTATAAATTTTTTTATAAACTCTTCACTAACATAAATTTCACCAGGAAAAGTAATCGGTTCAATACGTGCTGCTTTATTGACCGTATCACCAAGTACATTATCCATATTATTAATCAACGGGTCGTTGTATAATAGCATTTCTCCGTAATGGCCAGCAATGCGGGGTTGTAATGCGAGTAATTTGTTTTTTCGAAAATAATCTCGATACTCAATCATTAGTTCAACAGCATCAATAGCATGTACAAATACAGCAACCAACGCGTCTCCCCATGTGTTCCACACTTCCGCTTTATATTTATACTTCTTTAAATTCTTTGCAAGTGGTCGTATTGTATGTTCATAAAATGTTTCAGGTTCATTCATTTTGGAGAACCCTTTCAAGTCTGTAAATACAACATATCCAATCATGTTACTCATTTTACAACCTCCACTTTTTACAAATTTTTTTATTCAAAATATTTTGATAGTGCATTGAAGATTGCTATCGCCGACTGTTCTTGGAATTGAAGAGTTTTTATTTGATGTTGGTCTTTTAGATTTGAAATAAATGCAAGCTCTACTAAAACCGATGGACATTTTACATTTCTATTAACAAAGAATTCTCCATGCTTTATACCACGATCATGTAGACCCGTATGATGTACAAGCTGTGATTGAATTAATTTAGCTAATTTCATATCTTTTTCTGCATTAGCATAATAAGTTTCTGTACCATTGATTGGATTAATTGCCGTATTGTAATGAAGGCTAATAACAGCATCCGCAATATATTTCTCACTTATTTTAACTCTTTCTGTTAGAGGAACTTGACTATCATCTGTTCTAGTAAATATTACTTCAGCTCCACATTTAATTAATAATTCAGCCAGTAACACAGAGGTAAATAATACTAAATCCTTTTCTTTCAATCCATTCGAAATTCCACCTGTATCAGGTCCACCATGTCCTGGATCAAGCAGTATCACTTTTCGTTTCAATGATTCTACTACGGCAATGTTCTCATCATTAAACGAATCCCCTTCAATTTCTTTCTGCATTAATAACGACTTCACATACATTTCTTCTAGATTTTCTAATCTTTTTAAAAAGGTAATATGTAAAGTGATACATTCATTTAAACGATCATAATCCTCTAAAATGAAATACATTTTTTCAGCTTGTCTAATAGAAAATAGTGCTTTACCAATTTCATCTAGATTAGAATAAAGGATTGCTAATCTTTTATAGCAAATAGCAAGGAATGGTTTATTTTCAGTTAAACTAAAATAAACTCCTACTTGCTCATAGTATTCTATTAGATTCAATTTATCATTAAGATAAATTCCATCAGCCCCATTTATTTTTCCATGATCAAAATAAAATTCAGCATGTAAAAATTTATATAATTTTTCTCCTTCTTCATCACCTAGTCGTTTACATACTTCTTCAGCTTCTTTTGTTGTAGATAGGATTAAATTTGTATCTACAAAAAATTCTGCTAGTTTTCTTATTTTATCAAGATAATCAAGCAAGTAATGGTCATTTTCATGTTTTCTCATCGCCTTAGCTATTTCGATATATAATAGAATTGCTTCATCAGGAGCTCCATTTTCCTCATAGTGTTGCCCTATTTGATGACCCAATTTAAATATTTCTACTAATATATTTTCCGAAAGTGTTCTCTCTCCCCAAATTTTATAAACATCTATTTGTCCACTAAGGCTATTGATTAAATCCGTATATTGTTGTTGTGTTTTTCGGACAATTTCTTCCGCCTCTTGATATTTTGATAGAGCCTGCTGATAATCTCCTTTTAATACAAAAATATCCCCTTGACAATTTATATCCTTGGTTAGAAAGTATTGATTATTTGATGAACGTTCATTTTTTTCTACCTTTTTATATAAATCAATCGCTTTGTCATATTCAGACAATCCCACACACGCCTCTGCCTGATGTCGTAATGCATAAATTAATTCTTCCTGCTCATTATTTTTTATCGCTAATTTTTCAACATCCTGAAAGATTAAAAAAGCTTCCTTAAAGTGTTTCTGATGTAAAAAATCAAAACCTAAAAATCGTAGAAATGTTGTTTCACATCTATTTTCAATATCGTCTGGTAGTAATTTTAATTTTGTTATAGTTGCATAGGTTTGATTTTTATTTAACTTCCAAGAATATTTATGCAATTCCTTATTTAACACCGTTTGAATTTCATTAAATGATCCCAGTATTTCAGCCAATTGACATGCTGATTTGAATACTTCCAAGGATTGTTGTTCTTCCTCTAATTCTTGATAAAGCATTGTCCTTGATATTAATAATTCTAAAGATACATCAGGTTCTCGTAACATGTTTATAAAAGGATTTGCTTCTAAATTATACTTTAATCCTTCTTCACTATTATTTTGTTGACGATATATTTCGCCAATCTTAATTAAAGCTTTAACTCTAACTTCTACCAAGCCTAGATTCCTGGATATCTCCAATGCTTCTAAATAAGAATTTAACGCATTATTTTCCTTCTGGAGTCTTTTATACAATAATCCTTTATATAATAAAATTTCTGCAAGTAAAACTAAATCCTGATTCCCTCTTGCTACCATTTCGGTTTCTTTTAAAAAACGATAAGCCTCTTCTTGCGTTTGATTATCTAAAATCATTAAATAAATTGTTCGATATCTTTGACGGTATAAAAATTGCAATTCATAACTATTGATACTATTTAATATTTTTTCAGCACTTTTATAAAATCTCAGACTTACATTATAATCATTAGCAGTATAATACAGCTCTGCTCTACCAATTAAAATAAATAATTCTAAAATATCATCATTTAACTCATTCACTTTTTCTTCTAACGAATTATACGAGTCTTTTGCTAATGAAATGTTATTATCAGAGGTATGTTTATATGCTTGTAGCAATAATGTAGCAATAGATACATAGTTTTCAATTTGAAAATCCATGCCATGATTATTGTAATCATTTACAATATAACGATAATATTGTATAACTTCTTCATCACATACCTCTAACAAATCTATTTGTTCTAATAAACGGAAGCAAGCCATGAAAAAACTTAATTCAAATAGATTGAATTTCAATTCTTCCTTTATGGTTAGTACTTCAACGGATGAAAATGGAGTAAAATTTCTTATTTCACTCCATAAACGAGAAGTAATATTATGATAAATTTGTTTGATATTTTCTTTATCACCTGTGTAGTTTAAAATCTGGTAACAAGCATGTAGGTAAGTTACTGGATACTCTGTTGATGAAAGATCTTGACCCAAATAAACGAAATCTCTTCTGATGGTTGAATCGTTTTCGATTAAAGTCCAATATTCCAGTACATTATGAGGATTCTTCATCCACAGTGTTGGAAGAAAGGACTCATCTGTTAAAAATTCACTTAAATCGTTCCACAATCCTACTTGTGCTAAGTGCCAAGGATATTCTTCATACGCTCGTTTATTGGTAATTTCTGCATTTTCCCAGTATTCAATAATTTTATTATGTATTTCTGTTTTCTTTTCATTTATAAATAAATATTTTCTTATGACAGCTTTCCGAACAAAATCATGAGATAAATCAATTAACCCCGACTTAATAATAAGAAAGCTCTCTAATGCTAAATATAATGGAGACCAAATAGCAGAAGGTAGAGGTTCGCCATCAAAAGCGAGCATTTCTAACAGCTCGTTTTCTGCTATACCAGTTTTAGAACAATAGATTAAACTTAGTGCCGTTCCTACAAGTCCTTTATAATTCCCCTCAAACTCGTCTTCGCATCGGTCAAAAATTGCTTCAATTAGTTCTTCTGGCTCATTAAATTGAAGATAGTAAAAGAGTTTTTCCTTTAAATCATCATAATTGCCATATAATCTTAATTCTTCTAACAAAAATCGTAAATATAATGGATTACTCGTATATGGACTTGAAATAATATGTTCAATTAAATCACTTTGGAGTTTTTTTCCGAATAACTCCAAGTAACCCGTAATTACTTCCTTACATTCACCTTGATTTAGTCCTTCTACATTCAAGTCTTGTTTTTTCCAGTTTTTCTTTTCAATGGAATTAATAATTTTTCCATCAAGACTTGAAATGATTATTTTAACATTTATCGGAAGTTCCTTTGGTAACCAAATTAGTTCATGTGCACCATCTCTATCCTCAAGTTGATTCAATCCATCTAATACAAGAATAATTGACCCATTTACATATTTGGATGATTTTCTTAAGCCTAAGTGAAAAATTTCTTTGGCGGTACTCATATTGTTAGGTAAAGTTAAATCAATTCCAATGCGAAGACTTAATCGTTGTAAAATGGTTTCGACCATTCGTAAAGCATCGGTACTTGTTTTACTAGCACCTACAAAATGACCGATTACAATATCTTCAGGATATTCCTCTTGTCTTTTCATGACCCAGTTTGCTAAAAGTGCTGACTTTCCAATACCTGAATTTCCTCTTACAATTTGAGGAATAGTTTGCATAGAACTTACATAATCATCTATTTTTTTAAAGTACCCCGCTCTTTCTACATAAACTCTTGACAGATTTCTCATATATGTTTCATGTACTAAATCCTCCTGTTCAGCAGGATGTACATTTCCGAATGGAGGAAATAACTCGTCGATCATTTTTGTTAAATCATTAATTGCCATACTTTCAAACTCTTCATGAGTCAAATATTCTTTTACTAAAAAATGATCACTTTCACGTTTGTATAATTCATTCTTTAATTTTTTCAACTTATGGCTCTCTTGATTATCATTTTCTATATTTTCCAAACTTTTGCGGAGATAGAAAAATGCATAGCCATCATTATTAGGTTGTTTTAATGCACCGTGAATAAATTCAATTTCTGTCACAGAGGAGCCAATATGTTCCTTTAACCAAGGTTCTTTCTTTAATAATTCATCTGAAAATTCAGACTCTTCAGGGATCCAACCATAACGGTCACCTACTAGACCAATAAATACTGGTCGACAATCATCTATTCTTCTTAAACAAATTGGAAGTACTTTTCCTTCCGATTTTTCTTCATCTGTTATTCCCCAACGCAAATCAATCTCGTTCCATATGACGCCTCTTTCAGCACATAATTTGCGAATCTGAGGAAATACGCGTTTCATCAAAATCTCTCGTTCATCTATTAAATCTCTAAATGTTGATGAAACAAATGCTGATAAACTTTGTTGTTTTTTTAACTCTTCAATATACTTACCCATGCTCAGTGTAAGTCTCCTTTTAATATGTAAAAATACCTTATATTTGAATACTATATAAATATACCACGAACAGATTTCACCTTAAATAACTTGAATGAAATGTTTATTAGTAATAATTATTATTTCAACTGTTAATATACTTAACTATCCACTAGATAAATCTTGTACAGTCAATCAAAATTTTGTTGAAAACTAAAAACAAAAAATGCCTCAACCCTATTTAGTTTTGAGACATTTACTCTTAAAATATAAACATTTCAAAGAATCATCCCGATACCCATAACTATTGATAGAAAAGGGCACTCAGATGAAATGGTGCTAGTAAATGATAAACCTATCTAAAGAAATACCACAAAATAAATAGTAACGTAGCAACTGCTAATATTGCTATAGTTACGCGAAGTGGAGAAGTTGGCACATCGCCACCTACTTTACCTGTTTGACCATTCACCATAAAATGATAGATTTTATTATTAAATGTAAAGGACGATAGCCAAATAGGTAGCATTAAATATTTGTACGTGATGTCATCGTGGGTTGTTGAAAATTTTAAATTCCGAACACGGTCTGCATTGTGCTCGCGCTTAATTTTTGATGAAATTCTCCCATGAAGATGATCATGAATTTCTTTCCGCGCTTGACCCCAACCTTCTTTTAAGCCGATACTATAGCGCTCTGATAAATAGCCAGCAACGTACTCAGGTCGATATCTTTTGTTGTTTAAAACGTTAAACGGTTCTACTTTTTTCATCATTTTACGGTCGTACCTTTTTGTTGCACTCACTAAATGGTCGTCAATAAACTCTTGATAAAAACCGGATGTGTTATACCAATCTGTTTCCGTTCGTTCCTTACCATCTTTATCTTTCACTTTCCGATCAATTCCGAATTGTGCATTATAGCGTGAACTTATTTTCGTATCAAATGTCCAGTAAGGCACATATACGCCTTTAAAACTATCTGGTTTGGCGCTCCGCTTTGCTTCGCTCGGCATAAACCATTTTCCTTTAATCCACTTTTGAAAGTTTTCACCTGCTTGCTTATCCGTTACTTCGAAAACACATACCCCGTTCGGAGCTAAAGAGTTCGTATCGGAAGCTTCCATAACTTGGTTCGAACCACAATATGGACAACTATCTGCTACTTGTAATGCATCATAGATTGTTTCAGCTGAACAAGACTTACAAATAATTGTTTTCTTTTCTGCCCCCCAGTCAAAATTCCCTGTTTTTTCAGCTTCTTCAAAATCCATTTCTTGAGCAACTCGTTCTTCCTCATCCTCAGGTAAAGGGATATCTGTTTCATGATCACAATAAGGGCATTTTAATTTACCAGCTGTGGGGTTAAATTCAATTGATGCACCACAGGAAGTACATTCCGCATTAAATTGAAGGGAAGCATTTTTTGTATTTTCTACATCTTGTATCGACATCGTTACACCTCCTACTTAACGTCCTTCTCATCGAAGCGGTCTCCGCATTCTGGACAGAATTTCGGTGGTGATGATGGATCTTCAGGTTCCCAACCACACTTATCACAAGCATATTGAAGTGCGCCTTCAGGTTTCTTACTACCACATTCCGAACAAAACTTCCCTTTATTAATTGCGCCACAACTACAAGACCATCCATCCGCTGTAGGTTTTGTATTTCCACAATCCGAGCAAAACTTTCCATTATTTTTAGTGCCACAACTGCAAGTCCAAACGCCCACTTCTGGCTTTGTATTCCCGCAATCCGCACAGAATTTACCAGTATTTGATACACCACAAGAGCACGTCCATGTATTCGAAATCGTAGTAGGGGCAGGTTTAGGTGCCTGTTGTTTATGAATACATTTTCTTTCATTTTTCCATTTAATTTTTGTATTCATCTTCCTGTTGTGCCATTTGGGCTTGTCGATTTTGTTCACTCATTTGGAAAAGCTGGCCGGCATTGACACCACCAGTTTGTGAAGCCATATTTAATCCCATAAATCCTGTAATGGCTCCCCCTTCATTACTTGCAGCTTTTGTCATAGCCTCAGCCTGAGCACCAGTTAAATGAGCTGCCGCCATTCCAGGATCACGTAAAATCGCATTTCTTTGAAGTTGTTTAATCATCGCTTCATCTTCTTCTGATGCCTTCATCGTACTTATACCAAAAGAGACAATGGCAATTCCTCTAGTTGCTAGCCATTTTTCTGATAGAACTTTATTAAGTGCATCTGCTAATTCCAATGTGTGTGCAGGGATTTCACTATAACGAACACCACTCGCAGAAATTTGCGCGAATGCCGGTTGTAGGGCTGTCATAAGTTCAGTTTTTAGTTGGCTTTCAATGGTATCACGTTTATAATCCGTTTCTACATTTCCACAAACATTTGTATAAAAAAGCAAGGGATCGATTATTTTATATGAATATTCCCCGTGACAACGGATTGAAATATCAATATCGAGACCTATATTTCGATCGATCACTCGAAAAGGAACTGGCGATGGTGTACCATATTTGTTACCAACAATTTCTTTCTTATTAAAATAGTAAACACGTTGATCTTTACCTGGTTCGCCACCAAAAGTAAAGCGTTTACCAATTTGTTTAAAGGTTTCTTTAATACCTGAAGACAAATCGTTAGAATAAAAAATAGAAGGTTCTGTTGAAGTATCATATACAAATTCACCTGGTTCTGCTGAAAACTCCACCACTCTCCCTTGTTCAACAATCATCATACATTGCCCTTCATTGATTGCTATGATGGAACCATTACTAATAATATTATTATTTCCTTTATTCCCACTTCGCTTTGATGTTCGTTTCTTCCCTTTTGTTACGAGTACATCCGCTGGGAGCGAATCGCAATAAAAATATTCACGCCATTGATCTTCTAATACGCCAACTAATGAACCAACGCCAGCTTTTAATAAGCCCAAAAAATAATTCCCCCTATTCGAGTTACTTTATGTGTTTGCAAATTGCCATAAAACCATAGAAAAAAGTATTTTTTAAATGTCTCAAAATAAATCCTACAATACCGTATAATAATATGCCGATACCCTAAATATATAACAATTTACTTTTATGTAATTAAATGTCATGAAATATTCGACTTCATAATATATTTGATAAAATTCAAAAATAGAAAAGACCAAGGAATTTTCCCTGGTCTTAAGAATTATTTTTCTTTAGTTTTTCGATTAAAGCATCTACTTTATCTTTCGTAATTTTCGTTTCCTCTTCTAACAACTCGATTGTGCCATCTTCGTGAATATTAACAATGTCTCCCTCTGTTAGAGAGATGTTTACTTCTGAAACAGCTATCAAGCGTTGCTGTGATTCATCATCTTTTGACAAGAAAACATAGAATCCATCATCAATTCGATCTAAAGTGTATTTACTCATTATTTTTCACACGCTACCCCATCATCATCTCGGTCATGTTTTTTTCATATGCAGGATGTCCTTTTTTCACACCATATGGATAAATCTTTCTCATCTCTGTACAATTTTTAAATTTTGTTTGAGATGTTTTAGTAGTCGTACTAGGATTAGTAGTTGTTTTTCCTGTACTTGCTTTACTAGTTGATGCTTTAGGACATGCATTCGTTACTTTATGAGTTTTTCCATCCGTTGTCACAGTAATATTACAATGTATAGGCGTTTTATAAATTTTGGCTCCAACATTTTTTAAGCTTTTTACAACTGATGCATGTGGATGTCCATACATATTATCTTTTCCGTAACTTAAAATCGCAACTTTTGGTTTTACTTTACTAATAAATTTAGGAGAACTACTTGTATCTGAACCATGATGGCCAGCTTTTAATACTGTTGCATTTACATTTACTTTATATTTAGAAGCCAATTGTTCTTCAATTTCCTTAGTAGCATCACCTGTTAATAAAAATGAAACTTTATTATACGTTAGCTTAAGGACAATGGACGCATTATTACTATCTTCAGCTTTATTATTTGAATATAACACTTGAGTTTTCATTTTCGGATCAAGTTGATACGTTTTTAGCGGTGTCGGTACAATATAATTTATTTTCTTTTTATCAACTAATGTAAGCAATTCATAATACGTATCTGTTGTATGTGTTCTACCGCTGTCTATAAAGTGTTTAACTTTAAATGATTTTAAAACATCGATTAAACCACCAATATGATCTGCATCTGGATGTGTTGCTACTACGTAATCTAAAGTTTTAACACCTTTTGATTTTAAAAATGAAACGACATCTTTTCCTGCCGTTTTTGGTCCACCATCGATTAACATATTTTTACCCGCTGGAGCTTGTACTAAAATTGAATCCCCTTGACCTACGTTAATAAAGTGGACTTTTAAATTTTTGGTTGCTGCATTCGCATCTGTGATTGGTAAAAATCCAAATATTAATATTACAATTGCAATAATTGAAAGTAGTTTTTTCATTCTTTCGATTACAATCTAATTGCTCACCCTTTTTATTAAGTTTAAAAATTAGAGAATCTCCTCAACATTTTGTTTTCAATTTTATTCCCAACTATACAAATCCTAACTAATTGTTTAAATTAATTTGTGTTATATGATATAATGAAAAGTATTGCGTATATAAATTTAAACATTGAAAAACCGCATAATATCAATTATAGAATTAAAGGAGGAACTTACATGATTCAAGTTAGTAATGTAGGTCTTCGTTATGGCGATCGTAAACTATTTGAAGACGTAAATATCAAATTCACACCAGGTAACTGTTACGGCCTTATTGGTGCAAACGGAGCTGGTAAATCAACTTTCCTAAAAATTCTTGCTGGCGAAATCGAACCACAAGAAGGACATGTATCAATGGGTAAAGATGAACGTTTATCCGTATTAAAGCAAAATCACTTTGAATACGATGAACACACTGTACTTGATACAGTAATCATGGGAAATAAACGCCTTTATGAAGTAAAAACAGAAAAAGACGCAATTTATATGAAAGAAGATTTTTCTGACGAAGATGGTATGCGTGCCGCTGAACTAGAAGGCGAATTTGCTGAACTAAACGGTTGGGAAGCTGATTCAGAAGCTGCTACTTTATTAAACGGTTTAGGTATTGGCGATGAATTCCACTACATGTTAATGAAAGATTTAGAAGGTTCTCAGAAAGTAAAAGTATTACTTGCTCAAGCGCTATTTGGTAAACCAGATGTACTATTACTGGACGAGCCTACAAACCACTTAGATTTAAAAGCCATCCAATGGTTAGAAGAATTTTTAATTAACTTTGAAAACACAGTTATCGTTGTATCCCATGACCGTCACTTCTTAAATAAAGTATGTACACATATTGCAGACTTAGACTTTGGAAAAATCCAACTATATGTAGGGAACTACGATTTCTGGTATGAATCTTCACAATTAGCGTTAAAAATGGCGCAAGAACAAAACAAGAAAAAAGAAGAAAAAATTAAAGAATTACAAGAATTCATTGCTCGCTTCTCTGCGAACGCATCTAAGTCAAAACAAGCAACAAGCCGTAAAAAAATGTTGGATAAAATTGAGCTTGATGATATTCGTCCTTCAAGCCGTAAATATCCATTCATCAACTTCCAAATCGGCCGCGAAATTGGTAACGACGTGTTAACTGTTGATGGATTAACAGCAAGTCAAGATGGCGAATTGTTATTTAAAGATATCCGCTTTATGATGAATAAAGAAGATAAAATTGCATTACTAGGAAACCCTCATGCGAAAACTGCTTTAATGGACATTTTAATGGAACGCCGTGATGCAGATAGCGGTACATTTAAATGGGGCGTAACTACTTCCCAAAGCTATTTCGAAAACGATCACGACAAATACTTCACTGGTACTGAAAAAACTTTAGTTGAATGGTTACGTCAATATTCACCTGAAGATGAAACAGAATCATTCTTACGTGGATTCTTAGGTCGTATGCTATTCTCTGGTGAAGAGGTAAAAAAATCCCCTTCTGTACTTTCAGGAGGAGAAAAAGTTCGTTGTATGTTATCAAAAATGATGTTATCAAGTGCTAACGTTTTACTTTTAGATGAACCAACGAACCACCTTGACTTAGAATCAATCCAAGCATTAAACGAAGGATTAATTCGCTTCAAAGGCGCTATGATCTTCACATCTCATGACCATCAGTTTATCCAAACAATCGCCAACCGTATTATCGAAATCCAAGAAGACGGTTCGATCTTAGATAAACAATTAACTTACGATGAGTTCCTAGAGTGGAAAGATGCACAAGGGATTAAGTAATTTTTTGTGGTGTCACATTTGTGGCACCTTTTTATTTTAATGTTTTTAGTTTACATAATAATATTATTTTATTGACCCTGTTACATTTATAATTACAGAAGTTTGCTTTTTACATGCTTCTAAATACACTTTTAGAACAATGTACGCGCTATTTTTGTTTTCATTCTATCTATGAAGACCATTTTCTACCTTTTTCCACGAGATTTTTGCATTCATCATCTTATGAATACATTTTCTACTCCTTTTCCATTGAATTTTTGTATTCATCTTCCTTATGAATACATTTTCTTCCCTTTTTCCATTGATTTTTTGTATTCGTCTGCATTATGAATACATTATCTTCCCTTTTTCCATTGAATTTTTGTATTCATCTTCCTTATGAATACATTTTCTTTCATTTTTCCATTGAATTTTTGTATTCATTCTGAACCATGAACTTTGAAGACGATGCTTACTCTTTGTTAAGTCTCTATATTCTGTCAATCCGCCCAATTAAAGTTAATTTTTATTATGAAATTAATTCCTTTTTTTAAATTACTATCTATGTAATTCGACATTTCTAATTCCCCATCACCCAACATAAACTTATTACGAAAATCGACAGAAAATAAGTGCAATTCAAATTATATTACGTTATAGTATCTTATAAGGAGGTATTTAATTTGAAATATCTACTCACAATTTTTTCCATCATTTTATTAATTGGTTGTACCCAAGTTTTAATGGATGATTCCCCACCCCCGTCAAAAGATCCCGTTAGTGTAGAAGAAACAAAAACTGATTTTAAAAAGTTCTTTAAACCCGATGGCTCTACTGCATCTTTTTTAGGTGAAGGAAATGAATTTGCATCTTATACCGAAAAAACGAAATGGCTTTCAGACGATTATGTTGCTACAGTCATTGATAATGGTGGGGCTACCACAATGAAAATTTACCGTGTATTAGAAGATAGAATTGACTTAATTTATGATGAGCTTGTTGAAGAAATGCCCAATAACATTACTTATCCTGAAGTGATAAGCTTAGAAAAACTGGAAGCGATCGAACCATATTTTGCTGGTCCAATTGAAGTTGGTACTACCTTTGGCAATTGTGAGATTGTCGAAACTGGAGCATCAGTCGATACTCATTTTGAATCGTTTGAAAATGTAATCGTTATTGAGGAACAACAGGAGGATTATATAAATCGAAAATACCTTGTCGAAGGTTTTGGCGTTGTAAAAGCTGTTTATACAGATACAAATGAAGAATATATTGTCACTTCTACTTTAGAAAAATTAGAGTAAGCTATGTGAACACGTGAAAAGAGACATCCCCTTCTAGGAATGTCTCGAATTAACGAATGTAATTTAATTTTAAAAATTAAAGTTTAACAACGTTAGCAGCTTGTGGTCCGCGGTTGCCATCTACAACTTCGAATTCCACTTTTTGACCTTCGTCAAGAGTTTTGAAACCTTCACCTTGGATAGCTGAGAAGTGTACGAATACGTCGTTTTCACCTTCAACTTCGATGAATCCAAAACCTTTTTCTGAGTTAAACCATTTTACTGTACCTTGTTTCATTTAAGAAAACCTCCAAAAAAATAAATGTTAACAATATGTGATTGTTTTACCGTAATAAAAAATTCACATATTACGAAGAGTACCGACATTACACCGATCACTCTTTGTAATATGTGAATCATTTGTACCCGGTCAAGCAATTTTATTGTTACTCTTAGTATATCATCATATTACAATTTGTCAAACACTTTCTTTAACTTTTTTTACAATTTTCTTTTATTTCAGTAAATTGATCGGTGTGATTTTAGTATGAACTACCCTTCAAGAATTATACCGTGGAAAATTTGAATATCGTCTTCACAAGCCTCGCAATACTCTCTTTCATCTAATGACCAAAAGGCGTAATATTTCCCTTCCCGACATTCTTCATGTTCATATCGTTTTCGAAAATCTTCGAGCAATTCATTTAATGCCGAATTATACTCTTCTTTTGTGTCAAAATTATGTTCAGATACAATAGTAGATTCCCATCCCTCAAATTTCCACCAAGGTTCGTAATCTGCCTTCATATAAATAATCTTATACATAGATAATGCCTCACCTTCTACTATTGTATTTTAGTTAACAATTGGTAATATGTCTATTTTTGCAATCGGCTATATGGTAAAATTATTCTATCTATATAAGATTTGGAGAGTGACAACAACTATGTTTTCATCATTAAAACCGAAAGCCGACGTTAATCTTTTATTCACTCGTGGAACTAATTTACAAGCTAGTGGCCGTTTTTTACAAACATTGCAATTTAATAATTTTACTAGCCAAGATCAAGAAAATTTGAAAGAAATTTATAATGGACTTCAAAAAATTGCACCAACAATGAATGAAATATTTAGAAACTACTTAGAAGAAATTTCACCCGATGGACAAACACATATTTCTAACGAAGAAATTCAACAATATTTAAACCAATTTTTCTTAGCAGAACGAAACGATGAGTATGTAGCTAATACAACAAAGTTTTTTAATTTATTTAGAACATATCATTATGAAGCGGGTAAATTAATTGTAGTCTTTAATCAGCTCGCATTTTTTATGAACACACATATATTACATAATTTTGGACTAAAACCAAATAAAGCTTTTGCTTATATGAAATCGCTATCATCAGCAGTAAATATTGATCAAGAGTTATTAGTTGAAACATTAACAGAAAAAATCATTGAAAATGTTGTCAGTGAAATTTCCTCTTTAATGGACGCTAACGCAAAAATCATGTACATGAAAGATTTAGTGTACAGTTTAGATCAGCAAGCACTAGAAATTCAAACATCTACTTCTGCTACTGAAGAACTCGCTGCTTCTATTGCAGATATTGCACGTACTTCAAGCAATATATCTGAAAAAACAACTCAATCAGTACAATATGCAACTGATAGTAAAAATGCCATTGAACAAGCGTTAAATGATATTTTCAAAACTGGTGATACTTTTACGTCTATTGTTCATTCCTTTGACCAATTACAAAAGCATGTGAACGATATTGAAAATGTAGTCACTATTATAAATGAAATTGCAGATCAGACCAATTTACTTGCTCTAAATGCCTCTATTGAAGCAGCTCGAGCTGGTGAACATGGTAAAGGCTTCTCAATTGTTGCGCAAGAAGTAAGAAAACTAGCAGAAAATACGGTTTCTGCATTAAGTACAGTATCCACAAATGTCGATTCATTAAAATCTTATTCAACAAATGTGGCAAAATCGATTACAGATACGTCACACATTATTAATGCAGCCTCTTCGGAAGCAAAGGATACATTACCACTTCTAACGAATATTGTAGAAACAATACAAGAAATCAATCAAGATGTAGTAAGTACAGCTTCGATTACAGAGGAACAATCCGCTGCCATTGATGAAGTTTCTGATAAAATGAACAAAATTTTACACTTACAAGAGGATATAAGAGAATACAGTTCAAATACTTCTCATGACATCCATATGCTTGGTCAAGAAATCAATCGTTTCCGTAATGATGTCATTACAAATAATCATACGTATTTATCGAGCGTTACCCTTCTCCATTTATCAAAGGCAGACCATATCTTATGGAAATGGAAGATTTATAATATGTTCTTAGGATTAGAACAACTTCATCCATCAGATGTGTCTTCGCATAAAGAATGTAGATTAGGAAAATGGTATTTCTCTGATAAAGCGAAAGAACGTTTTGGTCACCTATCATCTTACGAGCAATTAGATTATTATCATGAAAAAGTTCACTATAATGCAAAAGAAGCCGTAATTGAATTTACTAATGGAAACATAAAGCAAGCTGAATTATATTTAAAAGAAATTGAAGCTGCCTCAGAAAAAGTTTTATTCTATCTAAATGACTTAATTGACCAAATGTCAACTAATTAACGGAGGAAGTACATTTTATGGCAAAACGAGCCCATATCATCGTTCACAGTAATCCTAATGAAACTGGGTATCGTTTTTTCATAAAACAAAAAGCGATTGCCCTGGGGCTAAAAGGATTTTGCGGGGTAAATGAACAAAAACAAATTGAGGTTGAAGTCTAAGGAAAAGATAGTTCTATTGAGGAATTTCTAAAATTTGTACAAAAAGGCTTTAGTCCCTCAATCAAAATTTGTGATGAACTAAAAGGGTATGTAACGATGGAGTCGGATCTTTTATAGCCGGCTCTAAATTTTTGTTTAGTATTCAAAAACACGATAATATATTGTAGGATATTACTTATAAAAATCAAAACTTGTGAAACTTTTTAAACCATTCATTCGTAATACAATTATAGAACTAAAGGAGGTACGAATATGCTTGGAGCCATGAGTTTTATTACCCGCCATGCAATCAATTTTATTATAAGTTTCACAGTACTAACTGTTACGTCATTTACTCTTGCTGACATTACTATTTTTTTCGTGCCGGTATTAACCATTGCATCGTATTTTATAAGTAATAAAGCCATTAAAGTTTTCCAAAAATCAAAAAGAAGTAAAGAAATTGGGATATCCAATTCTGAGTATAAACATATTGAATCACAATTAAAGATTGCAAGAGGGCATTTAAATTCTTTAACTCAACAATATATTCGTGTTCGTTCGCTTCGTTCATTTAAATTGTTAAACGAAATGACAAAGCTTTCGAAACGTATTATTAATATTGTACAAACAAATCCACAAAAGTTTTATTCTGTAGAAGATTTCTTCTACTCCCATTTACCGTCTGCTGTACAGTTAATTCAAACATATACGATGTTAACGCAACAACAAATTAAAGATTCAGAAATTCATCTAGCCCTTGAGGATACTCGCAAAACATTAAAAGAATTACATGGTACAATGGAACAAGATTTAAAATCAGCCCTTGAATCAGACTTAGAAAGTTTAAGAATGGAATTGGACTTTGTAAAACTTCAAAATGAAAAGAAACGTCAACAGATTGAATTTCGAGGTGACAATCAATGACAGAAAATAAGAGCTCACATAATCCATTAGATGCACTATCAATTAATGGGAGCTCTTTTTTTGATGTGACGGAAACATCGATTTCTACTTTCCAAACATTAAACGAAGAAGAAAAATCCCACGCCCTCTTATTAGCTAGTAAGCTTGACGTTTCTGTTTATGAAAATGTCCTTCAATTTGGTGCAGATGTTCAACAATCACTCAAAAACTTCACCCATAACATGTTATTACGTGTACAACGAAATGATACATCGCCAATCCGTGAAGTTCTACATAAATTAATGGAGCATCTTGAAAAAATTAATCCAGATGATTTAATTGAAAATGAAAAAGGATTTTTTAGTAAACTATTTAAACGTTCCAAATCTTCAATTCAAGAAGTGGTGTCTCAATATAATCGATTGAGTAAACAGATTGATCGGTTAAGCATTCAATTACAACATGCTCAAAAAGGGCTTTTAGCTGATATGAATATGTTAAATGAATTATATCGATTAAATGAAGATTATTTTAAAAACTTAACGCTATTCATTGCAGCTGGTGAATTAAAAAAACGTGATTTAATCAATCATACATTACCAGCATTAGAACAATCGTTGGCTATATCAACGAACCCAATGGATAAACAAAAGATAGTTGATTTAAAAAACTCAATAGAATGGTTAGATAAACGGATTTATGATTTGCAAATTTCTCGTGAGGTTGCTATCCAAACGGCTCCACAGATTCGAATGATTCAGCAAACGAATCAGATGTTAGTTGAAAAAATTCAGGCTTCTGTGATGTCAACTATTCCTTTATGGCAGTCCCAAATTTCGATTTTGGTGAATATGAATAATCAACGAAGGGCAAATATTGCCAGTCAACGATTAATGGAGACGTCCGATAAAATGATTCAAAAGAATGCTCGGATGATCGAGGAGACGGCGAAGGATTCTAAGCGGAATAAAGGGATTAGTCATGAAGAGATTGATAGGTTTAAGGCTACTCAGTTGCAGTTAATTGAGTCTATTGAAGAAACGTTGCGGGTACAAGCTGAGAGTAATAAACAGCATGCTACTATTGAGGTAGCTATTGATAAGCTTAAATAATAAAAATACTAAAGCAAGTAATATTTATGTGAGCGGACTTAGCACACAAGCCGTAAAGACAACTTGTTGTTGTCTTTACGGCTTGTCTTCATGCTTGTGTTAAGGTCCGCTCACTTTTATTTTAGCTTCTTATACTTCTTATTTATTGCGCGGCATACAGTGGTAGGCCGCGGTTTCTTATTTTACAGCAATTAGCCACCGTTTCTTTTCCGGTTACTTTTTTGAATTTCAATACTAATAAGTAAGATTTTGTGAGCGGACTTAGCACTCAAGCCGTAAAGACAACTTGTTGTTGTCTTTACGGCTTGTCTTCATGCTTGTGTTAAGGTCCGCTCACTTTTATTTTAGCTTACTAATACTACTTATTTATTGAGCGGCTTACAGTTGTAGGCCGCGGTTTCTTATTTGGTTAGTTTTTTCACAATATTGCTTTTGTTAGAATTGTATTTGCCATTTCTCTATAACACAAAAGCCGTAAATCCAACTTTTCGTTGAATTTACGGCTTAATAGTAATTTTAGTTAATTATTCAAAGTATGTTTTGTAGTATCCGCCTACGTTACCTGTGTTGTCAATGATGAAGATGAATTCTTCTGTTTCATTTTTTACTTCGTATTCTTTACCAACTGTTAATACGTTTGATACTAAGTATTTTTCTGCGTTTGTGTTTACACATTTTACTTTACGAATTGTTGGTGCGTCTTTCCATTTTAAGTTTAACATCAAAATTACCTCACTTTATCTTTGTTCCATCCTATAATTATAACCGATAACCTGCTTTTTGTGGAAATTAAATCATTTTTAGAACATCTTTGTATAGAAAATTTGGTACTATAATAGAAAGGAGTGAGTTCAACATGTTTTCATTTGGCGGAGTCCCTCAATGGTTTTTTATTATCGCAATTGTTTTCGCTATTGTCTTTGTCATTATTTCTGAATGGAATTCTCGCAGTTAATTTATATATTCAAGCTGAAAAATAGGATGAAAAGAAGTAAACCAATAGTTGAACTAATTAACATATAAATGCCTGCTTTATTTTTTCCATATTTCGATTCAATCATAATATTGATTGTTAATAGGATCGAAAAGAATAATAATATCCAGAAAATATGGATCACAAACTGTCTAAAAATCATTAACAATAAAAAGAACCCTATTAGGAAAATATTTCCATAAATCGTATACTTAGCTACAGTATTTTCTCCACCGAATTTTATTTTTTCTACCTTATATTTTCTTTTTAAAAATTTCTCAACTAATGTTGTAAATATAAAATTAAAAATAATAAAAATTGGTAACCAACTTGTATATTCTTCCCTAGTTAATTTATAGACGGAATTTTCAAAGTTTGGATGGTCATTATAAAACCACTCTTTCGTATCCAAATCATAAATATAGCCTGGTTTTGTTAATAGAACTTTATATCTTTTTAACACGTTATTTTTATATTTTAAAACGATATCTACATAAGCTCCATTTAAATACTCAATACTTGGTTTTGGTGTATCTACTTTTTTATTTGCGGTCAATAAACTGTGAAATTCTTTTAATTGTTGTTCATCAGTGTTTTTCTGTACAAAAGTATACCAAGAAGATGGTTTGACATCGAATTGATCAAATACTGAATCATTCAGAAAAAATACACTTTCCAACGATTGTTCAGAAGCTTGCTGAATTGCCATTTCATTTTTATTTGTGGTCGTTAAAAGGGCAAAGATAAGAAATACAATTGCAATTGTGACAAATCCAGTTAAAACGTTGATGAAATATTTAGGTTTTGATAAGTTCTTCTCAATTTTTTGCCATGTTTCTTTTTCCGCTACTTCATTTCGTGGTAATTCATTTAGATCATCCCAAATTGTTTTTTTCTTATTCATCATCCTCCACCCCTTTCCAAATCTTTCGTAAAGCATTAATGGCTTGTCGTTGTGTATTTTTCACTTTTTCCGTATTCCATCCTAATATTTGAGCTGTTTCTTCAATGGAAAGCTGTTCAATTTTCCTCAAAATGAGAACTTCTCGATGATTCACTTTAAGTTTCGATAATGCATCAAACAGTTCTTTTCTCTCTTCATTTTCTAAAATAAATTCAATGGCATCAGATTTTACGGTTTGTTCATGGCTTTTAAGAAATGGTATAAACTCTATAAGCTTTTTTCTTCTAAAATAGTCATAAACAACATTTCTAGCAATTTTTCTAAGCCATGTTAGTTCGCTAGCATCATTTCTAAACTGGTTATAGTTTTTATAGGCTTTTAAAAAAGTATCTTGTAATAAATCCTCTGCAACGGATTCATTTTGAACTAAATAAAATATGTATTTAAATATCGTTCTATTATGTTCTCGGTATAACTGATCCACTATGTTGCCCCCTTTCCTACTCCTATAGACGAACAAGTCTCAGAAAAGTGTAATAAAAAAGATACGTCTTAAATTACTTTGAGACGTACCAAAGAGAAAGGGCATCCAAAGAGTTATTACACTTTGGATGCCCTCCATACCATTATTTTAATGTACGCTTTAAAAACTCTTTTGTACGTTCTTGTTGTGGATTGACAAGGACTTGCTCAGGAGGTCCTTCTTCAACTATTACACCTTTATCCATAAATACGATTCGATCTGATACTTCACGGGCAAATTCCATTTCATGGGTAACAATTAGCATTGTATTCCCTTCATCAGCTAATTGGCGCATTACTTTTAATACTTCCCCAACCATTTCTGGATCTAGCGCTGAAGTTGGCTCATCGAACAGCATTACTTCTGGATCCATTGCAAGGGCACGTGCAATTGCAACGCGTTGTTTTTGACCACCGGATAATTGCTTTGGCTTAGCATTGACGTATTTGTCCATACCAACTGTTTTTAAATATTTTAAAGCATTTTGCTTCGCTGCTTCTTTTGAACGTTTTAACACTTTTAATTGACCAACCATACAATTTTTCAATACATTATGATTGTTGAACAAGTTAAATTGTTGGAATACCATTCCTAAGTGTGTACGGTATTTTCTAACGTCATGTTTGTCGTTTAAAATATTTTCACCATTATAAATGATTTCTCCACCAGTTGGCGTTTCCAATAGGTTGATACAACGTAAAAGCGTTGATTTTCCTGATCCTGAAGAACCAATTAAGCAAACCACTTCACCTTTATTTACTGTGAAATTTACATCGCGCAGCACTTCATGGTTGCCAAATGATTTATTCAGATGTTTGATTTCAATAACTTTTTCCATCTTTTGATCTCCTTACGCGATTAGTACATTTGCTCTTCTCGACGTTGTTCTACTTGATAAGCATTTTGGCCGTCCATTCTTTTTTCAACGTAACGTAAAATACGTGAAGCGACAAAAGTCATGATTAAGTACATGATACATGTGATTAAATAAGATTCTGCAAATCGGAAGTTCGCACCTGCGATTGATTTTGTAGTAAAGAATAATTCAGTTACACTAATTACACTTAATACAGCAGAGTCTTTAATGTTCATAATTAATTGGTTCCCTGTTGCTGGTAAAATATTACGGAAAACTTGAGGTAAAATAATGTGAATCATTGTTTGGAAATGACCCATACCGATTGCTTCAGCAGCTTCGTATTGTCCCTTATCAATCGAAACAATACCACCACGTACATATTCCGCCATATAAGCACCTGTATTTAATCCTACAACGACAACCGCTGCAACAAAACGATCCATTTCATAACCATAAGCAGCAATACCATAGAATACTACCATTGCCTGTACAATCATTGGTGTACCACGGAAGATTTCTACGTAAACTGTTAGGATGAAGTTGATAATTTTTAAGAAAATGGACTTAACAGATTTCTTACGAAGAGGAATCGTATGCATTACCCCGATAAATAATCCGATTAATGCACCAATAATTGTACTAATTACTGCAATTAGAAGCGTCATATAGGCGCCGCGTAAATAGCTTGGCCAATTCTCTTGTAGTATTGAGAGTATTATATCAAAACTCATAAATATCCTCCTAGTTAGATAAGCAAAAGGCGTTCTTGTTTGCGTGGCAAAAACGAAAGCATTTTCCTCGTTCGCCTCAAAGACAAGCGCCTGTAGCTAGACACGATTGAACTTATAAATATGTATCTTGCTCAGTAAAAAGTTATCACTGGCCTGTAGTAGACCAGTGATAGCCCAAACTGCATTAGTTAGCAGCTGGTTGGTTTGAAATTGCTTTATCCATAATTTCTTGACGTTCTTCTTCAGAAATTTCTGATAAAGCTTCGTTAATTTTAGCTAGGTTTTCGTCACCTTTACGAAGACCGATTGCTACAGAAACATCTTCTGGTTTTGTTTCAAATCCTTCTTCTAACTCAACAAAAGCAAAGTTCGAATTTGCTGAAGTAGAAGAGATTGCTTCTGGACGTTCTGCAACATAACCATCAATTACACCAGATTCTAAAGCTACACGCATGTGAGCGAAACTTTCCATTGCAGTTTCTTTTTTCACATCAGGAATTTGGTCAATAACTGCATAGTTAGTAGTGTTTAATTGAGATGTAATTTTTGCTCCAGCAAAGTCTGCTAATGTTTTAGCATCTTTATATTTTCCATCAGCTTTAACTACAATTACAAAATCACTTGTATAGTAGTTTTCTGTGAAATCGATTGCAGCTTTACGTTCTTCAGTTGGACTCATACCTGCAATGATTGCATCGATAACGTTAGATTGAAGGGCTGGTAATAAGCCGTCCCATTCTGTTTTAACAATAACTAATTCTTTTCCTAAAGCGTCTGCAACACGTTTAGCGATTTCTACATCGTAACCGCCAGCATATTCTTCAGAACCATCAATTTTTACAGCACCATTTGAATCATCTTTTTGTGTCCAGTTAAATGGAGGGTAACCTGCTTCTAAACCAACTTTAAATACTCCTTTTTCTTCAGTAGATCCAGAATCAGTAGAAGATGTTGCGTTGTCTTCTTTGTCAGAGGAACCACAAGCAGCTAAAACCATAATTGCAAACAATGATACAAATAGTAGTTTGAATTTTCTAGACATCGTTCTCTCTCCTTTACATACTTTTTTGGGCATTTAAAGAATAAAAAACGACCTAAGATGAACTCAGGTCGTCTATTTCTCTAATAGCCTAAATCCTCTAAACGTCCCGATTGAGATAGCACCCCTCAGTTGGTTGGGAGACCAGCTGAGACAGTCCTGCAGTTATTCACTGCAGACCCAGTATGAAAGTAGTGAGCCTACTGACATACTTCGGCAATATTTCCTTCTTCCTCTATTCATCGTTGCTCTACACTCCAAAAGGAACTAATAAATATCGCGCCTCTACCCCACATGTAACGTGAGGTTTTAATATTAAATTTCTATTAAAATGTTACTATATGAATATTATAATGTCAATATTCATTTTTCTGATAATAGGAAATTACTATCTAAATGGTGTTAATTAAATAATACTTCCCAACTATTTTTATCTGAATATTTATATTTCTTAAGGTACAGTAAAAAACTAGCGGATAATACAATCCGCTAGTAAATGTTATATTAAGAATTTAATAATAAATCTTCTGGATTTTCGATTAATTCTTTAACTGTTTTTAAGAATCCTACTGAATCTTTTCCGTCGATGATACGGTGATCGTAAGAAAGTGCTACGTACATCATTGGACGGATTTGAACTTCACCATTTACAGCAACTGGGCGGTTAACAATTGAGTGCATACCTAAAATACCAGCTTGAGTACCGTTCATGATTGGTGTTGACATTAATGAACCGAATACACCACCGTTTGTGATTGTGAATGATCCACCAGCCATGTCATTTAAGCCTAATTTTTTCTCACGAGCTTTTTTCGCTAAGTTCGCGATATCTTTTTCGATTTCAGCGAAGTTTTTGCTGTTTGCATCACGTACAACTGGTACTACTAAACCTTCTTCAGTTGATACAGCGATACCGATATCAAAGAAGTTATTTAAGTGAATTTCATCGCCAACGATTTGAGCGTTAACGTATGGATATTTTTTAAGTGCCGCCACAACAGCTTTTGTGAAGAATGACATGAAACCAAGTTTGATGTCGTTAGCTTTCACGAACTCTTCTTGTTTACGTTTACGAAGTGCCATGATGTTAGTCATGTCAATTTCGTTGAATGTAGTTAACATTGCAGTTGATTGTTTAACTTCTAATAAACGTTTTGCAATTGTTTGACGACGACGGCTCATTTTTTCAATTGTTACACGGTCAGAATTAGCTGCTGGTGTGAATACAACTGGGCCACCTGTAGTCGCAACTGGTGTAGGTGCTGCTACTGGAGCTACAGCTGGTGCTGTACCATGCGCTGCCACGTCTTGTACACGCACACGACCTTGTGGATCTACTGGAGAGATTGCGCTAAGGTCGATTCCTTTTTCACGAGCTAATTTACGAGCTGCAGGAGATGCTACAACGCGTTCATTTGAAGTTTCTTCTTCAACTGCTGGTGCAGGAGTAGTTTGAGCTGCAGCAGGTGCCGGAGCTGCTTCTGCTTTTGGTTCAGCTGCAGGTGCTGCTGGCGCTGGTGCTGCTCCTTCCCCAGCTTCTACCACTGCGATTACTTGGCCAACTAGTACAGTATCGCCTTCTTCAGCTAGAATTTGTGTTAATACGCCTGCTTCTTCTGAAATGATTTCAGCGTTTACTTTATCTGTTTCTAATTCAACGATAAATTCACCTTTCTCAACACGGTCTCCAACTTTTTTAACCCACTGTGCAATTGTACCTTCTGTAATCGATTCTGCTAGTTCAGGGACTTTAATTTCAGCCACTTTAATATCCTCCTTTAGTTATCATGTGGGAATACTCCCACATGACCTTACTACCCTTTAGGTAGTTATCCTCTATAAATGATTGAAATGTGTAATAAATTATTTTGCAAGAGCTTCGTCAATAACTTTTGCTTGAGCTTCTTTATGTGAATCCATATCTCCCTCAGAAGTAGAAGACATTTCTGGACGTCCAACATATTTCACTTTTTTACCTTCTGCAAGGTCTAATAAATATTCTAGTACATATTTCCATGGACCTTGGTTTTTCGGTTCTTCTTGTACCCAAACGATTTCTTTTGCGTTAGGGAATTTCGCAATGATATCAGATAATTTTTGTGCTGGGAATGGATAAAGTTGTTCTACACGAACAATATGAAGGTTATCATATCCTTCTCCATTTTGTACACGATCAGCTAAATCAATTGTTACTTTACCAGATGCAAGTAAAATGCGTTCTACTTTTTCTGGGTTATTACCTAAACCTGGTTGTTCAATTACTTCTTCAAATTTACCTGTTGCAAGTTGTTCTAATGATGCAGCAGCTAATGGATGACGAAGTAATGATTTTGGTGAAGTTACTACTAATGGACGAACACCTTCTGTACCAAGCATTTTTGCTTGACGGCGTAATAAGTGGTAGTAGTTTCCTGCATTTGAGCAGTTTGCTACAGTCCAGTTATTTTCAGCGCATAATTGTAAGTAACGTTCAATACGTGCTGAAGAGTGTTCTGGTCCCTGTCCTTCCATACCATTTGGTAATAATAGAACTAAACCTGATTTTTGTCCCCATTTTGAGCGAGCAGAAGAGATGAAGTTGTCGAACATAATTTGAGCCATGTTTGCAAAGTCACCGAATTGTGCTTCCCAAATAGTTAAGGCTTTGTCATTTTCTAAGTTGTAACCATATTCATAGCCTACGATAGCAGCTTCTGTTAATGGTGAGTTAAACACTGAGAATGACGCATTTGAACCAGAAATATGGTGAAGTGGTGTATATTCTGCACCATTGTTTTTATCATGTAGAACTAAATGGCGTTGTGAGAATGTACCACGTTGCGCATCTTGACCTGTCATACGGATAGGGTTACCTTCACGTAAGATTGTAGCAAATGCTAAAGTTTCAGCATGACCCCAATCGATTTTATCCGTTTCTAATGCTTCTACACGTTTCTTTAAGATTTTTGCTAATTTGTTTTGTGGTTCGAAGTCTGCTGGCCATGCAAGAAGTTCATCATTGATTTGTTTTAATTCTTCTTTTGCCACTCCTGTTTCTAATTCAGGGTAACCGTTTTTCACAGCTTCAGGCATTTCAACGTGTGCATGGTGACCTTTTTCAGCACCAACTTCTTTTACATGGTCATAAGATTTTTGCATTTCTGCATAAATTTCTGTATCAAGTTTTTTCACTTCATCTTCAGTTACGATGCCTTCTTGAACTAATTTTTGTCCGTATAGCGCACGTACTGTTGGATGTTTTGAAACGATTAAGTATGTTAATGGGTTTGTTACTGTTGGGTCATCTGTTTCATTATGACCGAAACGACGGTAACCAATTAAGTCTATTAAAATATCTTTGCCAAAGATTTGGCGGTATTCGAATGCTAAGTGAGCTACTTCTACTACTGCTTCTGGTTCATCAGCGTTCACGTGGATAACTGGAATGTCGTATCCTTTTGCAACGTCTGAAGAATATAAAGTTGAACGTGAATCATAATGTTCAGTTGTGAATCCAATCATGTTGTTTGAAATGATATGGATTGAACCACCAGTAGAGAAACCTTTAGTTCGTGCATAGTTGAATACTTCTTGTACGATACCTTCACCTGCAAAGGCAGCATCACCATGTACAAGTACTGCTAATGCTTTACTTGGATCATGTTCTGGTGTACCTGGTTTTGAAGTATCTTCTTGTGCAGCACGTGTAGAACCAGTAATTACTGGGCTTACAACTTCTAAGTGAGATGGGTTATAAGCAAGTTTTACTTTCATCCCAGATTTTTTCGTATGAGCTGCACCCATGTGGTATTTCACGTCGCCAGTCCAACCTTTAGTAATTTCTAAAGAGCCATCAGCTGGGAAGAAATATTCATTTGGTACGTGAGCAAAGTCAGAGAACATCATATCGTATGGTTTGTTCACAACATGAGTTAAAACGTTTAAACGTCCACGGTGAGCCATACCGATTTGTAGTTCTTTCATTTTTTTGTCATCTGCTGCTTTTACAAGTTCATCAAGTAAAACAACTAATGTATCTAAACCTTCGATAGAGAAGCGTTTTTGACCAACGAATGTTTTATGAATAAATTTCTCAAAGTCTTCAACACGAGTTAATCTTTCTAATAATTCTTTTTTCTGTTCTGGAGTTAAATTCACTTTATAAGCACCAGATTCAATTCTGTCTTGAATCCATTGGCGCTCACCATCAGCAATATGAGAATACTCATAAGCGATTTTACCAGTATATAATGTACGTAAGTAATCTACTGCTTGTTTACCATTGGTAACGCTTGCAGGAACGTTATTAAAGAATAATGTTGCTGGCATAGATACTAAATCTGCATCTGTTAAACCGTAAGTTGCAAGTTCAATACGAGAAGTATCTAATTTACGGTCTTTTAATGGATATACATCTGCAGCTAAGTGTCCAAATGAACGAATCGCATCAGCTAATTGTACTGCTGCAAATATTTTTTTAATATTACCAGTTTGTACGTTTGCTGTACCTTCTGAAACCGTTTCTACTGCACCTTCTACAAATGGGGAACCAAATTGTTGGAAAAGGGCAACTAGTTCAGGCTCTACATCTTCTGGATTTTGTAAGTACAAGTCATATTGTTCCATTACATATCCTAAGTTAGGACCAGAAAATGCTGACCAAGGGGAACCAGCAAATAATACATTGTTCGACATGAGAAAAACCTCCAAATATTGCCATTAGGCAGTCCATTGTGTACTTGAAATATTATTTCATATTTTACCATTCTTCGACAATAAAAAAACTTGTGAAATATTATTATCGAAGAACGTTTTTTTCCATATCAATCTTACTACTCTTCACAAAAAATACAACTATTTTTCACAAAATAAGCAAATTTTTTTGGTCAGTTATGATTTTAAGGTCTGAATTTTGGGGTATCATTTATATTTTAAATGTTAGACTAAATTGCGTACCTATTCCAATGCTACTTTTTACATCCACATCTATACTATATTTCTCTATTAACATTTTCGTTATACTTAAACCTAAACCTGTTCCCCCATTATTTTCCCTAGAAGCATCAACCCGATAAAAGCGATCATAGATATGTGGCAAATGTTCTTTTGCTATCCCTATTCCATTATCGGCAATAACTAGAATAATTTTATCATCATAATAATTTACATTAATGTTAATTAGAGGTTTCTTATCGTTATATCTAATCCCATTTTCAATGATATTTCGTATGATTTGCTCTAAAGCATTTTCTGTAATCTTTACTTGTTTTTGCTTTCCACTTGATTCAATTTCTATATCTGCATCTGGATAGATTAGTTGCATTTCACTTTTAATTGAATCTAAGACGATTTCTATATTAGCAGAAGCATTAGTATCTTTCTTTTCATTTCTAGCCAAATCTAATAATTCTTCAATCATTTTTTTCATCCGCGCTACTTCACTCAAGGAAGTATCAATTGATTCTTCTAAAACTTGCGGATCGTTCTTACCCCATCGCTTGATTAAAGATAAATGGCCTTCAATCGCTTGAATAGGTGTCCGTAACTCATGGGAGGCATCAGAGACAAATTGCTGTTGCTTGATAAAAGATTGTTGAAGCTCAGCCATCATATTCCGATAGATTGTCAACAAGTCCCCTATTTCATCATCTGCATTATAAGAGAATTTAATTTGTTCTTCAAAACCTTTGTCTCGTACCGAGTCCATTGAATCGCGCAAGTCTTTTAAAGGCTTAATTAAGAGATTGGCTAAATAATAACTGATGGAGCCAGCTAAAAATACTGCACCAATTCCCGCAATCAACATCGCTGTTAATACATATTGCATCATAGATTGAAAAGTTGATAATGGATGAATAAGTTGAAGAATTCCTTTAAAGGACCCAATTTGCACTAATCTATTGATAACAAATACATCCTCTTTTAGTTCATCCTCCGTTACGATTGTAGTTAAAAAACTATCATCCGACAAGTCAATTTTTGCAATTGGGGAGATATCGTTAATTCGTAATACTTCATACCCATCAAAGTTGAAAATTCGTACAGTTTGATTTTGATTGACAATCGCTTTTAACAAGCCGGTGTTACTTTGTATTTCTTGAATTGTAATTGAACCTTTTTGTGATTGTAAGAATCCAGTTAGGTCATCAGCAGTACGTATCGCATTATTTTCCTCATTTTGAAGAAGCCAAGAATAGAGGGCAAGGTAAATCACAATGCAGATTGCAGCATAGCTGATGAAGATTACGATGGCTGTTGACAACGTCCATTTTGTTTTAAGCGATTGATTAACAAACAACTTGTCCAATTTTTTCATTCTCTCACCACATAACCAACACCACGGACAGTTTCGATATACGGTTCTTTATCGGTTTTTAATTTAGAGCGCAAGTGTCGTATATAAACATCTACTACATTTGTTTCTACTTCACTGTCATATCCCCATATCGTTTGAAGGATACGTTCCCTTTCACAAACTCTATTTTTATTTTCACATAGCAATTTTAATAAATCGTATTCCGTTTTAGTTAATTCTAATTTTTCTCCTTCGAAATACACTTCGTAGGATGAAGGATTAATGACAATTTCACGGACTTTGATTTTATCTTCTATCTTTTCTGTTTCAGTAGATTCCACCCTTCTAAAAATAGAGCGGATTCTTGCGAGTAATTCTTCAATGGCAAATGGTTTTACTACATAATCGTCCGCTCCAGCATCTAACCCGGCTACGCGATCCATGACAGCATCCCGGGCGGTAATTAATATAATGGGAACATTTGATTGAGCCCGTATTCGCCGACAGACTTCAATCCCATTTAAACTAGGTAACATAACATCGAGGAGTATACAATCATACTGCTCTTCTAAAGCCTTCGTTAAACCCTCCCTCCCATCATGGGTAACTGACACACTAAACTGTTCATGCTTTAATTCAAGCTCAATAAAACGGGCGATGTTTTTTTCATCTTCAACAATTAATATTTTTTTATTCATCGTCTTCACCTAATATATCAATTATTTTATATGCAAAAAGCCTCGTTCTAAGGGTACCTTAAAACGAGGTGTAATACTAACTTTGATAAATTTTATAATTATTTTTTGAAATGGTTTTTACATCGTATAACGCACGGTCAGCCAAATGAAGCAATTCTTCTAGTTTAGTCCCGTGATCTGGATAGAAAGATACACCAATCGAACTTGTAGGTGAAAATTGCTGATTGGAAATGACCCAACCGTTTTGTAACGATTCTTTTATTCTGTCGATAATTTGCTTTACTTGTTTATCTCGTTTTTGTTTGTTTTTAACAAGCCCTGTTAAAACAATGGCGAATTCATCTCCACCTATGCGAACAACAAGGTCATTTGAACGAACACTGGATTGTAACGCACGACCAAAATGATTTAGAAATGCATCCCCTACTTCATGGCCATAACGATCATTAATATCTTTAAAGTTGTCTCCATCCACATAAAGTACGGCAATTGAGGTATTTCTTGCCTTTGCTTCCTCTATTATGTTTGGGAACTCTTGCTGGATATAACGTCGATTTGGTAACTGTGTAAGGGAATCATGAAATGCAAGGAATAGTAATTGATTCTCAATTTTTTTCCTTTCTGTTATTTCTCTAGCAACCATAATAATTTGGAATCCGTGTTTCCGAGAATAGTCATTTACAACGGTATAATTACATTCAGTCCATAGAGCTTCACCGTTTTTGGTTGTGTGAATTAGTTCTAATTTTGAATTCACATTATGATCAATATTTAACAATTCTTCTTTCCATAATTCCTTACAATCACCCGATAATACTTTAGAATAACACTGTCCTATAAGTTCATCTGGATGATATCCAAGTTTACGGGTGTATGCACTTGAAGCATATAAAATTATTCCATCTTCATTTGTAATGACAATTAAATCATTTGTATTGTCATTGATCATCTTAAACATACGCTCAATATTACGTAACTCAGTAATCATACGTTTCTTTTGAGTGATGTTATAATGCACTGACATAAATTGTTGAATATTCCCTTTCTCATCGAGTAACGGAATAATTGTCGTATCTACCCAATAAATACTGCCAAATTTTGTTCGGTTACACAGTTCCCCTCTCCAAACTGTACCAGATTGGATTGTTTCCCAAAGCTTTTGGAAAAATTCCTTCGAATGAAAACCGGAATTTACAATTTGGTGGGTAGCTCCTAACAATTCTTCTTTACTGTAACCTGTTTGTTCGATAAAACGATCATTCACATCTATAATAATTCCATTCAAATCAGTAATGGACATATCTGCAGCGTTATCTATGGCATATTTTAAATTCCAAAGCCCTGTGGCAGTACTCTTTAATTCTTTTTCTTTTTTAATAATTTCTGTGATTTCTTGTAAAATTACAAAAACACCCACAACGAAGGACTCTTCATTATTTTGGAAAATCGGCGAAAAGGTTGCTGTGAAGCTTCGTATCATACCGTCTTTATCAACGAAGGATAAAAATTTCGATGATAGGTTCTTCCCTTTGCAAGCCTCATCTAAATACCTTTTAAATTGTTTCGCATTTTTAGGAGTAAAAATGGATAAATCAGAAAAATGTTGCCAACGTACATCTTCAATATTCAAATTAAAATCTTGTAAAAATTGAGGGTTTGCTTCTAGTAAGCGTCCATCACTTGAAACTAAAACGGTAGATAAAAAGGTATTAAAGAACACCGATCTCATAAATAAATATTTATCTTGTAAATCACGTTCGAAAGTAATTTCTTTTGTGATTGCTAGTATAAATGTTTTATCTTCAACAAATATTGGAATAACAGAAGTTTCATATTTTTTTACTTCTGAAGATCTATATTGATAGTCTTCATAGCAAACTTGTTTCTTACGTTCAACTGCCAGATTATAATTTTCAAGAATAACCTGATAATATTTTTCATCCATAATATCAGATATATTTTTACCAATGGCATCTTCCGAAAGAAGTTGTATAGAGGGAGCGTTTAAATAAATGTATTTATAGTCATCTCCTACTTTTTCCATGTAAAAAACCAAATCATTGCTATTACCAAATAATAAGTCAAATTGTACTTTCGGAAGAATTTGTTGAATCATATGCGCACCCCCTTGTGCGGATTAAGAAGTGAGTGCAGTCAGTTCTTTATTTACAAAGTTGATGCACTTTTCATATTGCTCCTGTTCTTTTGTCTCTTTTATTTCAATTATTGAATAGTCCAACTGTTTAATGTCAATTTCGTACTCCGCTGTAAACGTTGCGTTGCCAATTAAAGTTAGTTGGAAATCGTCATTTTGTTGTTTAACTTCACATTTTACAAATCCACCCGGGTTATAAACCGTCACCACTTCTGCATCAACTGCACCATTTAAATTCGATACTAGTGCAGATGCTGTCATTGCGGTACCACATGCATTTGTAAAACCCACACCTCTTTCAAATGTTCGAACAAATATTGTGTCATTTTTTAATGGGTAAACATAACTTACATTTATCCCGTCTACACAATAATCGTTTTCGCTATTTAAAAACTGTGCAAGTTGTTCTTGATGCGTAAAATCTGAAATGTTGCGATCTTCTAAAATACCGATTAAATGAGGGTTTGGAACTGAAACCGCAGTAAATTTAATCGATGGTGAAAATTCCTCAATAATTTGATGTTTTATTTCTGTTTGGTTTTTGTAAACCATTGGTAACGTGCTCAAGTCAAAGGAAACAGGTGAAATTTCTACCGCATATGTAGGAATCGATTCAAAAATTTGTGCCTCTTCTTTTACGTGTAGAGTTGCTTTCATCGTCTCAATATTTGCGTGTGTTTTACCAAGTTTCTCACACACATATCTTGCTACACAGCGTAACCCGTTGCCACACATAGAAGCTTCTGAACCATCCGCATTAATGACGCGCATTTTTGCATCAGCAGTTTTTGATGGTAAGACTAGTAATAACCCGTCTGCCCCTCCTTCGTTATTTTTATCACATAACCACTTTGTTAAATGAATCCAATCTAACTCATTTTCATCGTTAGTATTATATAAATAAAATGTATTTCCAGAACCATGTACTTTTAAGAATGCGTGGATCATAGGCTATCTCCCCTATATATTCATTTATTTCTATCATAAGTGTAAAAGAATTGTTAAGCAACCAATCTATTAATGAATAAACATTAAATATATATTACAATTTTTCCGAAAAAAAATATCCTATTTTTATATGTAAATGTTTGTATAAAATTGACTTTTTATAATATGATATTATCATAAAATATTTTGTAATATAGTTATTTCTCTGCCATTTTTGGGTAAATTAATATTACAAAAAAAAATTGTTTGACGTCTTGTTCCTTTGGGTTTAATATTTTGTCTTGTCGGCCAATTATTTTGGTTTAATTTTGGCTTTGCAACTATCCTATAAAGGAGGCGTTTCATCATGTTAAAACATAGAGACCTTTCAGAAACTAACGAACTGTACCAATTAATGAGTCACCCTTCCGTTTTTCCGTTTGTCCGTCAGAAAGCTTCCTCAGCTGAAGAGTATTTATTTATGACTAAACAATTATTGGAAGAAGAACAACTTGGTAAGACAATTTCAAGGACAATTATAGGAGACTTCGGGCAACCAATCGGTACAATAAGTCTCTTTGATATACAGGATGGAGCTGGTTTCCTCGGTACTTGGATAGGTGTACCTTATCAAGGTATGGGCTATAACCAAATGGCAAAACATCACTTCTTATCAGAGTTGTTTTTTGAAAAGGATTTTCATACGGTGTTTTTGAGAATTCGAAGTGAAAATGAAAAATCGAAAAGAGCAAGTTTAAAATTACAATATGTCGTTTGCGCAAAAGAGTCACACCCTGCATTATTTGAAGAAATTAATATGGGGGAGACGAAATTTGACTTATATAAAATTCCGAAAGATTTATTCTATATCGTAACAGCCAACGAATCTACAAAAGAAGAAGAACAAGCGATGTAATAAAAGAGGCAAGGACGCAAGCATGTCCTGCCTCTTTTTAGCTACTCAGTTTTGAGGTAAATATTTAGAAGCTTAGATAAAAATTCTAATTTAGTAATAATTTTGTGAGCGGACTAAGCACACATGCCGCAAAGCCTACTTGTAGTTGTCTTTACGACTTGTCTTTGGGGCCAACACGATGTTGGTCATGGTGACAAAAGAGGCATCTGAAAATTATTTTGAGATGCCCCTTTTGCGACGAGGATGGTGTTAACCACCGCAGGAGCAATACTTTGTACAACAGCGTTTTTGTCATCTGCTTGTGTTAATGTCCGCTAACTTTTTATTTTTCCTACTTAATCTTCTAATTTATTGCGCGGCTTACAGTGGTTGGCCGCGATTTCTTATACCTTCCGTCACATAAATTAACTGAAGTGTTGCCATAAAAAGTGTTGGCGGAATGGAGAATAATATCAAAAAACAGGCACCATGTTATACACATGTGCCCGTTTTTTTTAGCTAGAATTTTATTACAATCTATTATTTTTCATATTGCAGAATTAACTGCACCATTTCGCTTGGTGTTTTTGGGCTTTCTGCTTTAATCATTGCGTCTATGATTTCGTCTTTTTTCTTCACTAGGTTCTGAATGGATTTCATGAATGTATTTTTTGATAACAATTCTTCCTCCAAAGTTAAGGCAAAACCTTGTTTTTCAAAAATTCCTGCATTTAAGATTTGATCTCCACGGCTTTTTGTTGCTGATAATGGAATTAGTAGCATTGGTTTTTTTAATGCTAAAAACTCAAAAATTGAGTTGGACCCCGCGCGTGAGACGATAAAATCTGCAGTGTATAAAAGATCAGGTAATTCCGTAGTTACATAATCAAACTGCTTATAACCTTTTAAGGAATCTAACGAGTGGTCAACATTACCTTTCCCACATAAATGTATAATATTAAATTCCATTAAAAGTTCAGGTAGATTACTTCTAAGTGCATCGTTCAATACAACAGAGCCTAAACTACCACCCATTACAAGCAATGTTTTTTTATTTTCTTCAAACCCGCATAGTTTCATGCCGCGATCTTTATCGCCTTGGAATAATTGTTCCCGTACAATCGAACCTGTGCAAGTTGCCTTGTCATTTGGTAAGTATTTTAATGTTTGTTCAAAAATTGTAAACATATGGGATGCAAACGGAAGTGCTAATTTATTAGCAAGTCCTGGCGTCACATCGGATTCATGTATAACGACTGGAACATTCGCTAATCTTGCAGCCATTACAACAGGTACTGAAACAAAACCGCCTTTCGAAAAAATAACTGAAGGCTTCACTTTTCGAACAATGGCAAAAGCTTGCCCAATTCCTGCTAGCACTTTAAATGGATCCGTAAAATTTTTCATTGAAAAATATCTTCTTAATTTCCCACTCGATATACTATGATACGGCACATCAGGAAAAGCTTGAGTAATTAACTCTTTCTCAATCCCATCATGAGAGCCAATATAATGAACATTATAACCTTCTTCAATTAATGTGGGGATGATTGCTTGGTTTAACGACACGTGTCCTGCCGTTCCCCCACCTGTTAAAATAATTGATTTTTGTTTCACACAAAAACTCCTATCTAAATCAACCTTTAATTCGTATATATGATTCACATGAATTATAAATGAAAAATCATTTTACTAATCACTCTCTATTGTACCATAATTCATGTAGATAAACGACGTCTCTACAGGCATAACAGAAAAAATCAGCCAATAATGACTGATTAATGAATAAGCCCTGTTTTTAAGATTTCTGACTTAATTTCTACTTGAATTTCTAGATTTGCGAAGGTTTCATGCCAATTATCATCAAACATTTGTGGATTTTTTACGCGAAAAAAATTTCCTAATCCTAACGCATCGCATTTTTCATCTTGTAAAATTTCAATAACTTCATTTACTTCCTCAGTTATCTTTTTATTAATAAAATTCTCCAGTTCACTTATTTTGGTTACATTTCTCAATCCTGCATCTGAAAATTCTTCAAGTTCAACTTCTAGCTCATAATCCATTTTCATTGTATTAGGAGATTCAAACTTCCATTTTCTATTCACATCTAATATTGTAAATGATAAAGGTAGGTCTTTATAAGTTGTTGAATATTTTATTTTACGACCTCTCTCTTGAAGTAATAATCCTAAAAACCTAGATTGTTCTGGTTTTAAAACTCTTCCTGTATACTTCCCTTTAGAAAACAACCCGACACCACCAAGTTCTGGACGTTTTTCATTCTCCTTTAATACCATATATGGTAATACTAAATCCATTCCATCAGAATAAAGGATAGCCGATGCTGTTTGAATCGTCCGATTTGGTACAATTGATACTTCTTCTTTACTTCGAATAAATCGTGCAAAATATTCGCCAGCCTCCGTTGTCCAAGATTTACTTGCCTCCATATAATCTTTCAAATTCCCATCAACTAACACTAAAAATGCCGTAATGGAGTTAGTAGGATCTCGGTAAAAAACATCTAGGTATTTATTCAATCCGTCTTTTGCTGTAGTTTCACTTATTAACAAAGTACTCATCATGGACAAATCCATGGCTTGTTCAACTTTTAAATCAGCATTCAAACGGGTATCACGTACATCGACACCATCCGCTTCAATAATTGTTATCTCGGAATTACCAGATTGCAACTCAGGATATGCAAAATAGCTTTTCATCTCTCCAAATGTCCCTTCTATTCCTACAAGGGATACGACCGTATGATCCTTATATAAACGTTCATCCCAACAACCTGCAAGCAACAACACAATGATGACTATTTGGATGAATCGAATATTGTTCGCCCCCTTATTTTATTCCAAGAAATAATCAAAATTGGCAATAACAATCCAAATACTAGAAATGGAATCCAATAATATTGACGAATCATTTGTATCGATTCGAATTTAGCAATAAAGTAAGCAATTACAAAAATAAGTAGGTGATAAATGACGATTCGGGACTTAGCAAATTTTCGCACCTTCTGAAAATGGACTAGTCTCACAACTAAAATATAATTAATTAACGTAATAATCGTGATGAATACCCATATAAAGACAAATATTAAATCTAGTCTCTTTACAAAGGTTACTTCTTGAGCATGTAAAAGATATAAAATGGGTTCTGATATTAGGTTAAATTCTTCCATACTGAAATAGAGCATAACCGATAGAATTGAGAAGAGAAACATGGCAAAAAGGGAAAATATAAATACAAATAATGGCATCCCCGAAATCTTCTCATCTTTCATTACAAATTTTCTTAAAATAAGGTAACATTCTGCATTTCGATAGGCATTTAAACTATATAGTGAACCCCACATCCAATCCTTCCATCCGCTTTCACCAATAGGTAATAAGTTCCTAAATTCAAAATCTTTGTATGCATTTAGCACAAAGAAAATGAAGAATAAAATAAAAATACCAAAAACTATACCAACATTTACGGCAGTTTCTGCTCTACTTAGACTGGCGTATAGACTTGGTAATAAAAATAAAAATAACAAAGCAATTTTTGGTGTATATGGGCTAATCCAAGTCGACACGATATACATTGAATAAGCAACAGCGAAGGATAAATGGAATAACCAGTATAAATGGTAAATCATCGTGGTTACTTTACCTAAAATAAAATATTTATAGGTTTTTTCATAAAAAACTAAAAGTAGATAGATGAAAATCGATGATGCGATAAAAATTAACCATGCCGAACGTTTTCCATGGGAGATAATTGGCGTTTGGATAGATATATAAACAAAACCAGTAAACAATGTAAAAATGATGATGAAAAATTGAATTCTAGTAAGTTGAATATTCATGATTTCCCATCCTTATTTGGCGAGAAACTTTTTGGATGTTTAGATGGTTTGAAAAAAGGCATTCTGATAAATATTTTAAAAATCGCCTTTGGATTAAAAGGAATGATTGGTGTCAAATACGGTCTTTTTAACGATGTTAAGTTCAATAAATGGATTAAAAGAATGATTGCACCAAATGCGATTCCGATAAAACCGAAAAAAGCCGCTAAAATCATGAAGGGAAATCGTAAAAATCGTATCGATGAATTCATCTCTGTTGATGGAACTACATAACTTGATATCGCTGTAAAGGCAACAATGATGATCATCATGTTTGAGACTAATCCCGCACTAACAATGGCATCACCAATTACAAGCCCTCCTACAATACCAATTGTTTGTCCAACCGAAGTAGGTAGTCGAATACTTGCTTCTCGAATTAATTCGATCGTCATCTCTAATATGACTGCTTCTAAAATCGGTCTGTATGGAATGTTTTCAATATCGCTTTTAATTTGATTTGAAAGTTCCAATGGTAAGATTTCAAAGTGAAAACTTACAATGGCAATATAAAACGCAGGTAAAAAGATAGCTATAATGAAGCTAAAGATTCGAAGTATACGATAAAAGGACCCCGTTACAGCTCTTCCATTAAAATCATCCGGTGTTTGATAAAATGAAAAAAATGAGGTTGGTCCGATTATTGCGGTTGTTGATAAGTCAGAAAGAATCGCAATCTTCCCCTCATGTAAACTGGCAATAATTCGATCGGGTCTTTCTGTTTTTAATAGTTGTGGAAAGGGCGACCAAACACTATCCTCCATATAATCTGTTAATTGACCTGTACTATAAAATAGATCTACCTTTATTTTGTCTAGCCGTTCTTCAACCAGTTGAAGTGCTTCTTCGTCCACAAGCTGTTCCATGTATAAATAGTAAACAGTTGTATTTGTTTCATATCCAATTGTTTTTTGCTTCACAACTAATCGATGACTTTTTACTCGTTTTCGAATTAATGAAATATTAACATCAAAATTTTCAACTAGCCCTTCCCTAGAACCTTGTAATACATGTTCACTTGCTGGTTCATCTGTTTGTCGATAAGCCATTTCAGGAAGATTAATGCGAATCATTTCCCTCGTTTTCAAGCGAACAATAATCGTTTCCCCATCACAAAGAAATTTCGCTAATTGTTTTTCATCTAGTGGGATCACCGATGTATAAATAGATTCTCCCCAATACATATTATCGTCTCGTAAATGTTCTTTAAAAAAATACATAATACGTTCGACATCAGCTTTATTAACTATAGAGGAGTAAAAACATAAAATGGCGACTTCATTATCCCACCAACTGATGGGCTTCGCGACAAAATCAGCAGAATTGTAAAAACTATCTTTCAGTTTGGTTAAAATCACTTGTTCTGGATTCTGCTCTTCAGTCATAGTCACCCCTCCTCTTTTCGTACATTTCAGTATTTCCATTTATTACTGTTTTTTAATCATTAAATTGGGTAAATACTTCTTAGTTTGAGCATAAAAATGGATGAGGGATGATTTTGGTTTGTGGGATGGGATATGAATGTTTCTAGAAAGTAGCAAGACTGTTTTGCTTTAGTTTCTTCTTTTGTTTTCAGTGGCGGGATGAAGCGCGTTTTTGTTTGGATAAAACTGTTTTAGTGTATTCATATTTTTGAATGAAGGACATTTCATTCCATTTTTTCAATTGTTTTGTCCTTCATCAGTCCAATCCAATTAAAATAAACAACAAAAAAACCGAGCAAGAACTAGTCTTAACTCGGTTTCTATCAAACTATGAAAATATTATTTTTGAATAAATTGTTGTGTCCAGTAGTTACCGTCTGCTACATAGCCAACACCAATATGAGTGAAGCTAGAGTTTAAAATGTTTGCGCGGTGACCTTCTGAATTCATCCAAGCTTGTACTACTTGTTCAGGTGTTTGTTGACCTTGCGCAATGTTTTCACCTGCTGAACGGTAAGAGATACCTGCAGCTTTCATTTGATCGAATGGGCTACCGTATGTTGGGCTTGTATGTGAGAAATAGTTATTTTTCGCCATATCTGCTGATTTTGCATGTGCAGAAGCCATTACCGCATTATCAATTTGAAGTGGTGCAAGACCTGCTTTTGTACGTTCCGCATTTGTTAACTCTACAACTTGTTTTTCAAACTCTGAAGCTGAAGTGCTCACAGGTGCGCTCGTAGTTGGTTGTGCTGCTTGTTGAGTTGTGTTTTGTGTTGTATTATTGTTGTTTGTTGTTGGTTTTGAAACGGTTGTTGTTGTTTGTTTTGCTGGTGTTGCAGCTGTTTCCTTTACCACTTTACTATTATCTTGTTTTGCTTCTTTTTTAGCTTCAACTAATTTTGTATATTGCTGTTTATCTACTTTTATATTGTAAGAAGCTAATAGTTGCTCAATATTTACATTTGATTTTAGTAATTTAATAGATAAATCTTTTAAATCTTCTTTATCTGAAAGTGCATTAAACACGTCCTGTTGATCTAATTTAATTACTTTTACGTAAGATGGAATTGAGTCGTTTTTAACCTCCTCTTTGTTAGATGCAGCATCTGCTGTTGAAACTTGAGTTGCTAATAAACCTAAAGCACAAAATGTCATAAACCATTTTTTCATTTTGTCATCTCCTCTCGCAATCTATCATAACGGAGGATTTTTGAAATATATGGTCCATATCTTGGTAACAAGTCCAACAATACTGGAAAACGTTGAAAACTATGAATTTATCAATTTATTTTATTCATAATATTTTCCTTTAGCATAATTAATTACCATTCAAAACCTATTGACAATTTTTCAGAAAAACTTTATAATACATTACCTTTTCGTTTGTAACATTCTTATTACGTTTATTCCTCACCGATGACATGGATATCTTGAATGTTTTCACCAATCATTACAAGCTTAGCTGGCATTTTGATATATTCAGGAAGCCATTGAACTAAGCCGTAAGCATATTGGAACATAAATGGATTTCTTACACCTTCTATTGGCACATAGCCTTTCATACGATAAACGCTGCTAGGTAATGACTTTACCCACTCTTCAAAGGCTTCTTGCGTAAAACTTGTGTTAAATTCAATTAATCGCGAACTTAAATGAAGATGCTTGCCAATTTGTGTTTGGTTCACTTCTTTATTTATTGTAGTTGCTTGCAAGTTTTCTAATAAATGAAGAGGCACTCGTCCATTTGTTGTTTGTAAAATAAATGCATCAGGATTTAGACCTTGCATTTCAAATACTACTTTTGCTTGTTCGGATTCTGTGAGTAAATCCATTTTATTAGCAAGAAGTAGATGAGCATGGCGAATTTGTTCTAAAAATAACGTACGAACTTGTGGTGTAAGAGTTGTTCGTTCAAGCCAAAGTTTACTGTCTGCTACTGTCACGATTCCTTTTATATTGAGTTGCTCTGCAAATAAAGGAGAATACACCGCATCTAACGCCTCAACTGGATGAGCAGCCCCTGTTGTTTCGATAATTAACACATCAAATTCTTCTCCTGCCAGCAAAGTTTGAATTTGGGCTTCTGTTTTTTCCGCACCAGAACAGCAAATACATCCTTCTAACATCTCTTTTAATGGTACGTCTTCCCCTACCGCTTGCGAATCAAAGGGCAGTTTCCCCAGCTCGTTCATAATTACAGCTGGTTTGATTCCCTTTTCTTTTAACTGTCGTAATACATCCGTTAACATCGACGTTTTCCCACTACCTAAAAAACCACTAAATAAATAAACATCTTTCATCTTTTACACTTCCCTTTATATAGTAGAAAGAGCTGACAGTTGTCCATATTGAACAAAAGCAGCTCTTATGATTAGTTATTCTTTTTCACCAGAAAGTAATTGTTTCGCTTTTTCTACATGCGGATCATCTTGATCGATTTTTTCTCTTAATGCATCCATTAAAGCATATGTTGTTTCTCCAGCGATGGAACCAGTTTGTTTTAGTTCCTTATCTGCTTGGAATTTTACAACTGCATTTTTTGTATCATTATCGAATTCATCATCAACCTTACCAACATCATATCCTAACGCCTCTAGCATACGTTCTGCTGAATTTACTGCTGCAGAAACATTACCCTCTTTTAATTCTGTTTCAGGATCAATATACGTTAATGTCGCATAATCAGGATATTTAACCTCAACATCTGGTTTAATTCCTTTTTCATTAATCCAGTTACCGTTTGGAGTTAACCATTTACCTGTTGTATATTTTAAGTTTGAACCATCTTGTAAAGAAGTAACGGTTTGAACTGTCCCTTTACCAAAGGATTTTAGTCCAACAATTTTTGCACCAGCAGATTCTCCTAAAGCGCCTGCTAAAATTTCTGAAGCAGATGCACTACCGTTATCGATTAATACGATAATTGGTTGTTTATATTTTTTTCCACCTTCTGCATACATGATTTGAGGTTCACCTTCACGTTCTTGTACTTGAACGATTGGTTTACCTTCATCTAAGAATAGATTTGCAATATCAATAGCAGAAGTTAAATAACCACCTGGATTTTGGCGAACGTCTAATATTATACTCTTCATGCCGTCTTTTTCGTATTGTTCTAATATCGCAACTAATTCATCATACGTTTTTTCACTAAAGGATGTAATTTGAATGTGCGCGATTTTATCATCGCCCATATCACCGTATACAGTTTCAATTGGAATATCATCACGAATAATTGTTATTTCGTGTAATTCTTCAGTGCTACCACGTTGAATTGTTAATGTAACAGGTGTTCCTTTTTCACCACGGATTAATAATACCGCTTCAGAAGCACTCATTCCTTGAATACTCTCACCATCGACAGTTAAAATAACATCCTCAGGTAAGATACCAGCTTTTTCTGCTGGAGAATTTTTTATTGGTGAAACGACAACAATATTGCCATTGCGCTCTTGAATTTCTGCCCCAATTCCTTGGAAGCTAGAAGAAAGATCTGAGTTGAATTGTTCTGCTTCTACCTCGTCCATAAAATCAGAATATGGGTCTTCAAGTGCATCAAACATTCCATTAATGGCACCTGAGATTACTTTTTCATCATCTATTTCTACATAATATCTTTCTTTTAGTTCATCGAAGGCATCATAAAATTTTGTAAACTCTTTTCTTTCAACAGGTACATTTACTTCTACCACTTTCTGATCTCCAAATGTTAGAGCAAAGATTGTAATACCAGAAGTTAATAGAATTGTTAGAACCATTAACATGATGAACGCGAAAGGACTAATACGCAAATATTTTTTGGCTGGTTTTATTTGCTCTTCTTGTTCTTTCGGTTCTGTTTGCTCATTACTTTGTTGGTTTTGATCATCCATTTCTTTCACCACTCTCATTTACACTTACTAACTAATTAGACGTCATTACCATATTACCAGTTTCAGTTCAATCCGAAAAGAAAAGACTGTCAAATAGACAGCCTTGCCAAAAGAATTTCTTTTTTACTCTTGAATTGCAGCTTCTAATGCAACCACGATCATATCGTTGAAAGTCGTTTGACGTTCTTCTGATGTTGTTACTTCACCAGTGATAATATGATCCGATACTGTTAATACAGATAATGCTTTACGGCCAAATTTAGCAGCAAGAGTATAAAGCGCAGCAGATTCCATTTCTACTGCTAATACACCATAACGTGCTAATTTTTCGTTTTGGCTTTCTTCTGAATAGAACATATCTGCTGTAAAGATATTTCCTACTTTTAAGTTTAAGCCAGCAGCTACACCAGCGTTATATGCCTTTAATAGTAAATCAAAATCTGCAATTGGTGCATAATCAAGTCCATTAAAAATAATTTCATTCATTTTAGAATCTGTTGATGCACCTTGCGCTAAAATCACATCACGAACTTTTACATCTTTTTGGATTGCGCCACAAGTCCCTACACGGATTAATTTTTGTACGTTATATTCTTGCATTAACTCTGTAGCATAAATTGAAATGGATGGTACACCCATACCTGTTCCTTGTACAGAAATACGTTTTCCTTTATATGTACCAGTGTATCCGAACATATTACGTACTTCATTGTAACAAGTAACATCTTCTAAGAAAGTTTCAGCAATATATTTTGCACGTAAAGGATCTCCGGGTAATAAGATAATTTCTGCGATGTCTCCTTGTTTTGCATTAATATGAATACTCATTCGCAATCCCTCTTTCTAAAATTCATTTCTATAGTCAAAATTTCGTTCAAGTTAAAATATACTTGCTTTTCTATGAATGTGCAATTATTTACCTTTCTATACATTTAATGCACTATTCTCGAGTCACTTGGATTCATAAATTTCCCACAACTCGTCAAAGGCATTGGTTGTCATATGCTCATGAACTATCGTTTCAATATAACTTGATAATTCATCAAAAGATGTACTTGTTTTCGGAAAACTATGGTCTAAAAATGCACTCTCTGCAAATCTCGTTTTTGGATCCTCCCAATCTCCTCCTCGAAAGGTTAGGACAAATAAATAGAAACTTTCCTTCATATAGATACTCCTTACTAGCTTAAATTAATAATTATTAGGACTTTTTTCTGTCTAAATAATGGAAAAAACATTGGATATATTGTAAAATTTTTGAATACACCGAAAGTTTAAGAAGGATGGTGACAACAATGGATAAAAAGAATGTGTCAGACGAAGCAAAGAAAAAATCATCTTCCAAACAAAAAAAAGATTTAAAGAAAAATCGTTCTGTTAAATCTCGTTTTTACCATCTCATTCGTGGACGAGTTATACTCATCTTCAGCATTTTACTTGCAATTATTATAGGGATGCAAGCTTTATCACTCATTAGCATTTCAAAACTTCAACAAAATTTAAAAGAATTTGCAGAGAACAACCTTCAAGAACAAGTGGAGGTAAACACTTTAGCCAGTGATATGTTAAAGCTTTCAAATTATGAACAAGTATATATCATTCACGGAAGAGAAGATTCGTTAAAAAATTATCAGGAAACGAAAGAATCGATTACTAATAAAATAAAAGACTTACAAAGTTTATTTGAAAATCGTCCAGAAGAAACAGAAATATTAGCAGCGATTAACCAGTATTTTCTGATTTATTTAAATAGCTCTTCAAGAATTATTGATACAAGAGACCAATTTGGCTTTCAAAATGCACAAAGACTGATGGAACAAAATGACGGTGAGAACATTCGTTCATATATAAATGACGCAAGTGATCGATTTATTGAATTACTAGATAATAAAAATTCAGAAAAAATAAAAGAATTAGAACAATTTGCATATTACACTAAGATCGGATTCATCATCTTATCCATCATTGCAACCGTATTAACAATTTCTTTTGGAATTATCTTATTTAGAAATATTCGCCGAAATACTTTTAAAATTAATCAATCCATCTTAGATATTGCACAAGCTGGTGGAGATTTAACAAGAAGAGTGAATGTAAAAACGAAGGATGAATTTGCTCAAATCGCTAATTCTACTAATATCTTAATAGAATCTATTTCTGGTTTAGTTAAACGAGTTTCAAACTTAGCTGAACATGTTTCTGGGAGTTCCCAAGAATTGATGGCACTTGCAGAAGAAAACGCAAAAACCATCGATGAAATTGCAAACAATACTCAAGATATCGCAGCTGATAGTGATTTAACACAATCCCAAACAAAAGCAGTAATTGAACGAATGCAAGTTCTTGATCAATTGATGCGTGAATTAAATACTGAAGCAGAAGAAGTTGAACAAGCTGCTCAAGAAATGAAAAATGCCGCATTTAATGGAAGTCGTTCTGTTTCACAATCATCTGAAGTGATGATGTCCATTGAAGAGACAATTGCAAATACGTCTACTACTGTGGAAGCGTTGGGTAAGAAATCCGGTGAAATTACATCCATTATTGAAACAATCACTTCGATTGCAGGCCAAACAAATTTATTAGCACTTAATGCCGCTATCGAAGCTGCGCGTGCTGGAGAGCATGGTAAGGGCTTTGCAGTCGTAGCCGATGAAGTTCGAAAATTAGCAGAACAATCGGAACAAGCGGCAAAAGAAGTTACAGAAATTGTAACGTCCATTCAAGGCGAAATTAAATCAATTATTGGACAAAACCACGATGGTGTAAAATCCGTAATTCGCGGTGTAGAAGTATCAAATGAAACGAATCAAGTGCTTGAAAATATTTTAGAGCAGACAAACCGCACAACAGATATTATTGCATCGATGGTTGGTAAGATTTCCATGACGTTGGAGACAAGTCAAGAAGTAGCCGCTTCCTTCATAGAGGTAAGCACCATTGCGGAAAATACCGCACTTCATACAGAACGATCTGCCTCTGCAGCATTACAAGGTTCCGCATCTATGCAAGAAATAAACGCTGCTGCCACAGAACTTGCAAAACAAGCAGACGACTTACGCAGTGTGGTAAGTGAATTTAAGATTTAATTTGTTTTAGAGTCATTTTAACTTTCTCTTTTGGAGAAGGTTGAAATGGCTTTTTTAGTTGTGGAGTTTTTTGTTTTTGGATTAAATTCACTGGTGTTCAACTTATGAAGACTTTTCGGTTGGAGTTTGATTTGGTTTGTTCTTTAACAGAGTTATGAAATCCTTTTCAGCTGCATTTTCACTTTCATTTGTCCTTCATCTGGCTTATGAAGACCTTTTCGGCTGCATTTTCGCTTTCATTTGTCCTTCATCGGGCTTATGAAGACCTTTTCGGCTGCATTTTCGCTTTCATTTGTCCTTCATCGGGCTTATGAAGACCTTTTCGGCTGCATTTTCGCTTTCATTTGTCCTTCATCGGGCTTATGAAGACCTTTTTAGCTGCATTTTCACTTTCATTTGTCCTTCATCGGGCTTATGAAGACCTTTTCAGCTGCATTTTCACTTTCATTTGTCCTTCATCTGGCTTATGAAGACCTTTTCGGCTGCATTTTCGCTTTCATTTGTCCTTCATCGGGCTTATGAAGACCTTTTCAGCTGCATTTTCACTTTCATTTGTCCTTCATCCTGCTTATGAAGACCTTTTCGGCTGCATTTTCGCTTTCATTTGTCCTTCATCTGGCTTATGAAGACCTTTTCGGCTGCATTTTCGCTTTCATTTGTCCTTCATCTGGCTTATGAAGACCTTTTCGGCTGCATTTTCGCTTTCATTTGTCCTTCATCTGGCTTATGAAGTCAGTTTTGGATGGAGTTTCTGTGATTTTTAGTTTTCATCGGTGATATGAAGTCAATTTTGCATGAAATTACAATGAATTTTTGTATTCATCAGGGCTATGAAGACGTTTTTTGACACGATTTCCTCGAAATTTTGCTTTCATCGGCGCTATGAATGCAATTTCAGATGATTTTTCTCGTACTTTTTGTATTCATCAACGATTTAAATACATTTTCAGATGATTTTTCCTTACTTTTTTGTATTCATCAGGTCTATGAAGACGTTTTTTGACACGGTTTCCTCGAATTATTGTTTTCATCAACGATTTGAATACATTTTCAATACAATGTCCACAAATTTTTGTTTTCATTATCGCTATGAAAACAATTTTTAAATGATTTTCCAGTACTTTTTATATTCATCTTGGTTATGAAAATGTTTTTAGACACGAAATTTTTGTATTCAATGGAGCTACGAAGTCATTTTCAAATATAATTCCCGAAATATTCGTCAAAACAAATTCAGTTCTTCTCCCCCACTCCCCTTACCTACGCAAAAAAACTTTCCACTCACAAAATCCACTCATCCGAAAGTTTTGCCCTATATACCTTATAGTTTTTGGTTTATATGTCAATGCTTTAAATTAACAATTACTGATAGAGGTCATAAATATGGTGAAAATTGGGCAAATTGGTTTATTGCACGTTATTTTTTTAATAATGACTTTTATTGGGTTAAAAAACCACGTAACGATACTTCCACCGGTTTTGGAGCATGTGAAACGGGATGGATGGGCGGCGGTTTTGTTAGCTACCTTTTTGACAATTCCTTGGTTATTTTTAATCCTTTTTATTCAAAATAAGTCAAAAAATCAATCCATCAAAACTTGGTTGAAATCTAAAATTGGAAAAGTCGCTACCAATATTATTTTATATTGCGTTGTCATATTCATTTATCTTATGGCTGCATTCACTTTACGAGAAACGATTCTATGGATTTCTTCCACGTTTCTTCCGTATACTCCTAAAATTCTTTTATTAGCGGTTTATATTACTTTATGTGTCTTATTAGCTTCTACGAATATGCAAACCTTTGTGATTGTGAATACTTTTGTACTAATGTTTGTCGTGGTTTTTGGCTTTTACGTGGCCACTGTTAATCTACAAGTGAAGGACTACGGTTTAATCCGACCATTTTTCGAGCATGGTTTTGGACCCGTTTTACGGGGATTAGTCTATCCTGCTTCCGGGTTCATAGAGTTATTTTTACTAGTGTTTATCCAACAACACTTTAAAACAAAATTGAAATGGTATCATTTGTTAATAATGCTTTTTATCTTAATGGGATTAACAATGGGACCTCTTTTAGGGGCAATTGTAGAATTTGGGCCTGAGGAAGCAGCTAAACAACGATACCCCGCCTTTGAGGAGTGGGCTTTAGTTTCAATTGGACGCTTTATTGAACAAATGGACTTTTTATCCATTTATCAATGGTTAACAGGAACATATATACGAGTATCATTCTTATTATTTATTGCTGCAGATATACTTAATTTTACAGGTAACCGAAAAAAAATATGGAACTACATGATTCCCCCTTTTGTCATTATTAACTTAGTTGTCTTTATGCTTGATGATAGTCTGTTTTTACATCTAAATGGCAATGAAATGCTTATTGCGACATTCTCATTCTTTTTCTTATTATCAATTCTTTTTAGTTTAATTGCTTTGTTACCAGATAAAAAAAATAAAAATCAATCAACTAGTAATCAGAGTAATAACCAATCAAATAACAACAAAAACAATAATCAATCTGATAACATCCAATATAACAAACAGTCAAATGACAACAAAAGCAATAATCAACCTGAAAACAATCAATCAGAAAATAGTAGTAGTAAAAATCAATCAGAAAGTAGTGAATAATAGATGGACACAGGCGGACAACCAACCTTCACTATTTCTACGTTAAAAGAGCTTTTTAACAAATCTGGAGATGTCCTATTTCGGGAATTTCCATTTGGTCAATCTTCCGTATTCTTTATAAAATGTGATTCGATGGTCGATGAACAAATGCTTTTTACCGTTGTTATACCGAATGTCGAAGAGTTATTTAACAGCAATCAACCTATTGATGAAAATACCATTGGAAAATTACCTTTACCTGAATTGACAAAAATTACTGATAAAGAAGAAGCTATAAAATCCGTATATGGCGGTAAAGTCTTATTTTATATTCCAGATAATCAACTGCTCTATTCTACTAACATACCTAGAAAACCGAACCGAACACCTGATGAGACGTCTTTGGAAGTTGTGGTTAAAGGGCCAAGGGATAATTTTATTGAAGATCTTTCTACAAATATCGCCCTGATTCGAAAGAGGCTTCCGACAAACTCATTATGTGTTGAAAAATTTACACTCGGCACAAGGTCTCAAACACAAGTTGCCATTTTATATTTTGACGATATCGCCAACAAAGACATATTGACAGAACTAAAAAAACAAATAACTGAAATTAAAACAGATATTATTATAAGTCCATCCATCGTCATGGAAATCGTCAATAAAAAGAATTGGTTCTTACCTGTAACCAACGTAACAGCTCGTCCGGACTTTGCCATTCAATCATTGTCTTCAGGAAGATTTTTAGTGATGGTGGATGGTAGTTCCTTCGCTGTCATTACACCAATTAATTTCTTTCAATTGATCAAGACCGCAGAGGATTTTGAATATCCCATTGCGTTTACTTCTTTTGAGAGATTATTACGGATTATTGGAATAGTCATTGGTGTTGCTCTACCAGCTTTTTGGATTGCATTAACGCTATTCCACCAAAATCAATTACCACTTCAATTATTGGCAACAGTGGTTCTCATGAATAGGGGTTTACCCTTCCCCGCAGTACTTGAAATGCTGATTTTATTAATCATGTTCGAATTACTTCGTGAAGCGGGTATGAGACTTCCAACGAAAATTGGTGGAACAATTAGTATAGTAGGAGGTATTATTATTGGGGATGCAGCCATTCGTTCTGGTATTACTAGCCCCGCGATGGTTGTTATCATTGCATTATCAACCATCGCTTCATTTACAATGGTAAACCAATCCCTAGTGACGATTATTAGTATCGCTCGTATCTTTTTCATCATCATTACTTCGTTTTTAGGTTTATTTGGATTTTTCATTTGTATTTATGCAACCGTATTTTTTTTGGCAACAACTCGTGTTTATGGTACGCCTTATTTTGATATTACAGCTGATTTAAGTTGGGATAAAATAAAAAAATCACTGTTTCGAGTTAAAAATGATAAATATGGAGAACGACCTAATGACCTAGATCCTCAAGATTCAGATAGAATGAACACTAACAATAACAGAGGGACAAATAATAATGAAAAAAATGAGAACAGTTAAAAAAATCATTTTATTATTTTGGCTATGTACAATTCTTTCTGGTTGTTGGGACTTAAGGGAAATAGAACGAATGTACTATATCCATGGGCTCGGTGTTGATTATAAAGATGGTATGTTCGAAATAACAATGCAAATTATTAATTTTGCCAATGTAGCAAAAACGGAGCAAATAAACCAGGAAGCAATTCAAGCTGAAGTTGCAACGGCTAAAGGTAAAACACCTGATGAAGCCATTTTTGAGTTATACCATGCAATCGATGAAGTGGTTTACGTGGGGCATTTACAAGTTATTGTATTCGGTGAAGAAGCATTGAAAGAAAACCGCATTGACGAAGTTATTAATTTGATTACACGGTTTAGGGATACAAGATATGAAACATGGGTTTATTGTACAAGTGATCCAGTAGAGGAATTTTTACTAGTTTCTCCTTTGTTAGAACGTTCGATTACGTTAACGAAGATGGCCGATCCATTAAATTCCTACGAACAATCTTCCTTTGTGAGACCTATCTCTTTAAGAGAACTAATCATCGATTTAAATGAACCTAGTAGTGAAGCGAAAATTCCTGCTGTAACGTTAAATGATGATTGGAAAAATGAAAAAGGACCAAGTGAATCAATTAAATTTGAAGGTTATGGGGTCCTTTCTAAGGAAAGATTTAAAGGATTTCTTAAAGGGGATGAAGCCCATGGAATACAATGGGTTACGAAAAAAGCTTTTCGTGGGCAAATTACATCAGAATCAAAAGAAAATCATAAAATAACCATCGTTATTCAGCATATCAAACCCAAAATTACGCCTATTGTGAATGGTGAAAATGTTGAATTTGATATTCATGTTAGCGTATCCGGTTATTTATATGATTTTAAAGAAAATATCAAGAGTGATGAATTAAAAGAAATTATTAGAGATAAGGTAAAAGAAGAGATTTTAACGAGTTATCATGCTGCATTAGACAAAGACATAGATATTTTCCGCCTTTCAGAAGTATTATATCGAAATAATGTGAAAGTATGGAAAAAAATTCATACAGATGGGATGATTCCATTAACAGAGGATTCCATACGTAATGTTGATATCATTGTAGAGAGAATGGAGTCAGGAAGAAAATCTTTTGAAAATACTGTTGAATAAAGTAAAGGGCTGTGCACAAAATATGGCACAGCCCTTGTTTTTTATTCAAATATCTTTAAATACTCTCCATATCCTTCTTCTTCTAATTGATCTTTCGGGATGAAGCGTAGTGCCGCTGAGTTAATACAGTATCGTAATCCCCCAAGTTCACGTGGTCCATCTGGGAATACATGTCCTAAATGAGAATCTGCTGTTTTACTACGCACTTCTACTCTTCGCATACCATGGGACGTATCAAAATGCTCTGTAATTTCTTGAGTTTCAATCGGCTTTGCGAAGCTTGGCCAACCACAACCCGCATCAAATTTATCTTTTGAACTAAATAACGGTTTACCAGATACAATATCCACGTAAATGCCTTCTTCAAAATGTTGATCATATTCATTTTGGTATGGTGGTTCTGTTCCTTTTTGTTGCGTTACATAATATTGCATTTGCGTTAATTGTTTTAGACGTTCTTCTTTATTCATGTTTCTTCCCCCAGTGCGATTCGATAAATGCTGCCCTTCCAGAGCCGATATGATAGCGATTATAATGCATTGGATTTTTCTTATAATAGTGTTGATGATAATCTTCAGCCGGATAAAATGGCTTTGCAGGTAAGATTTTGACAGCAATTGGTTTGTTAAACTTACCGGATTGCTCTAATTTTAATTTGGATTCTTCTGCAATACGTTTTTGCTCTTCATCGTGATAAAAAATCGCTGTTGTATAAGATTCTCCACGGTCAAAAAATTGGCCACCTGGATCAGTTGGGTCAATTAACGTCCAATATGTCTCAACCAGTTTTTCATAAGGATAAATTTCTGGATCAAAGGTGATTTGAACAGCTTCTAAGTGACCTGTCGTTTCTGAACATACTTGTTCATAGGTTGGGTTTACAACATGTCCACCTGTATAACCGGAAATTACACTTACAATTCCCTCTTGTTCGTCAAAAGGCTTAACCATACACCAGAAACAGCCTCCAGCAAATGTGGCAACTTGATTCGTCATACTATCCCTCCTATTTATTAGGCACGATAATTTCTAATAAAATACGATCATTTTTTAAATCAATTTCCTTCGCGCGAACTTTTGAACCAGAATATAGTCTTAGTCTCGATAAATCCACGAAAATTTCTTCTTCATTTGGTCGAACGATGACCCAAGAAGGAAATTCCACCGAATCACTCAATAATTTTAATACCGTAATTGGCGGTATATTTAGTTTACCAACATTCATCGAAGTTTGCTTCATTCGGATATTGCCGTCTTCATTTACGATTGGATCAAACTCCATTGAAAACGGAACGGTCACTCCAAAAACAGTTAGTTCACTTTCCAATACAATATTCTCACCAATTACAAAATCTACAGGGAGAGTAGATTTATTTAATGAATCTGCTAAATATTTCATCGCTAACTTTTCAAAATCATCAGCAGTGGTTTCGACAAGAAGAATACTATCAGTTTGTGCAACATTATTATCTGGGGCTGGAATTGGATCCTCTTCAACTGGTGAAGTCGCCCAAACAACTATTACGGTTATTAAAATGATGAAGAGTCCGGTTATTGCAAAAAAGGCGACTTTCCATTTATTCATAAATTCACACCTACAATCTTTGGTCAGTTATGTACAAAAGGATTAACCTTATGAATTGTTAGAAAATAAGATTAATCCGTCAGAATCTTCTTCAATATCGCATGACTTCATAATCGACATAATACGTTCTGTCATAATTGTATAGCCATAGCCATTTGGATGGAAGAAGTCTGTATGATAGACTAAATTAGCATTTTCATCAAATAAATCTTCTACATCTACAAAACACGCATTATCATATTTTTTCGAAATACCTTCAATTGTTCCGTTCCATTCTGAAATAATTGCTTCAAATTCTGTGATTTCTTCAGTAATAATCGAAAATGGGTTATATAATCCAATTAATATGATAGGTGCATCAGGATTTCTGAAGCGAATTTCTTGCATTATTTGATTGTAGCGGTCTTCAAATTCAACTAGTTCTTGATCAAAGGCTTCCCTTTTTAAGTTAAATAAATCCTTTTTTACAATTTTCATAATATCATTCCCACCAATTGTAATGGTGATAAAATCGGAATTTTCTAGCTCTGAGTTATAGTGGCCTTTCTTAATAAGTGACAGGAGTTGATCGCTTCTTCTGCCACGCTTCCCTCGATTATCTAAAATTACTTCGGAGTTCAAAATATACTCTTCAATTTTCTCCGCTAATCTTTCAGTATACCCATTTTTCTTCTCTTCATCCCCCACTCCACGAGTTAATGAATCTCCTAAAGCAAGATAATATATTTTTTTCTTATCGAAGTTAAATTCTTCAACGATAGGACTACCATTTAAAAAATACTGTTCAATCGTTTGAAGCGTTTCTTCTGAAGGTTGTGATTGGACTGTTGTTTCATTTTGGGTGATGATGCTTTTATTTTCCTTTGGCAAACTTTCTTGTGCCTCTTCTTTATCTTCTGTCGTTAAGGATTGTAATTCATCAATTTCAATCGGTTCTACAACTTCGACACACCCATATAACATACAACAACTTAATAGAACGATGGCTAGTAGTCTCATGAAATCCCTCCTTATGCAATAACTTCAGCTACTAAGTTCCTATATCTATTATATGAGAGTTTGATAGTTTGTTCTCATTTTTTTCACACTAAATGATAATAATTTTCAAGTTAAACACATAAGTTGTCACGAATTGGAATTGTTTACATTTCAAATAAATGGTAAAATACATCCAAAATGGAGGTGAACAACATAAATCAGTTAACATTAATTGCAATGATTGTTATGGTGTTAATATCTTTCGCTAATTTTTTTGGGTTAAATATTGCTGGATTAGCAGTCATCATCGGGATCATCGTTTACTTTATTAGAAGAGAGTCCTTAGATGGATTTAAGTTAATTGGAAAAAACCTTAAAAATAAACGTATTTGGTTATGGATTTTCATGCCCTTTGTGATGAACATACTTTGTTTGGCTCTTGCAATCTTATTTTTACCAGAATTTATTGACCATACATACGATAGAACACAGTTTGCCTTAACACCGGATAAAATCTTGTTACTCATTTTTCAACTTGGCCTATTTGCCTATGGTGAAGAAGTTGCTTGGCGTGGCTTCTTTCAAAGAAATTTATTAAAAGTATTGCCAGTTATACCATCAATTATCGTTACTTCGATTCTGTTCTCCATCGGGCACTTTGCTGTAGGATCATTTGAAATTGTGAGTTATGATCTTTTCTTTATTTTTATAAATAGTATTTTTTATGGAATTGTTTTTTACAAAACAAATAACGTATGGATTAGTGCCATTTCTCATTTTATTGCGAATTTGTTTGCTTATATGATGATATTATTGTTTTAATTCCTAGGAAAAGGGGTGGTTGTCATCATACAATCACCTCGTGTTATTTAGATGGAAAAAAGGACCATTGTAGTGGCCCTTAAATAAGTACTACATATCGAATTCATTTAATGGGTATCATGACCAATTTTTTTGTTTATTCTAATCTTTCTATTATTAAGCATATCAAAAAAACTTCATTTTTACTTAACTTTCTACCATTATTTCAAATATTTTATTTATTGCTTATTCTTCTATATATTTAGCTTATAAATATACTTGTCAGAATCGATTGTTGTTACTTTACATATGTAGTAATTTAAGAGCTGACGCCGTCGAGGTAAATGATATAGAATACCGCACTAACTCAAGTTCCCACAGAGGTACATAAGAGGATAAATTTTCTAACAAAGTATTGTTGATTGCGCTGTCTCTCCCTTATAAATGAAAGAAAAGTGAAACATGGCTTTGGGTATTATTTTTCCATTTCATGAACTGTTAGAATTGACCTTTTTTAAAATAACCCCAAAATTGATCAATTCCTATTGAAAGTGAATTCTTAGCTGTAAGAACTTTTCGAAATTAAAGTCCTTTCCTTCGATAAAATGGAAAATCTTCTTTATACATTTCCCCACCAGCATCAATTTTATAGATTTGAAATCCTTTTAGAATTTGCTCTTTTATAAAAGTATGGATCCTTCTATATGGATTATTTATAAAAGATACAACCCTTCTTCGTAAAATTTTTCCCAAAATACTGGAAACTCTATTATTATCCTTATGTTAATAGTTTTGAACATATGACATATTAAAAGGTGCCAACCTAGAAGATTGACACCTTTAATCTATTTCTAAGAACCCTTGCTTTAAACAAGTTGAGATTAGAAATTTCTTATGGGATTGTTCAAAACGAATTTCTACCATTCCATCATCAATAAAAACAATTTCACCTGAACCAAATACAATATGCTTTACTTGAAGACCAATTTTTAATATCGATCTTTCTTTAATGCCATTTGGATTAATAGGTTTTTCTTTTACCTTTTTCTCTTGTTTGCTCGGTTTCTTTTGTTCGTTTGGATGTATAATTTTGTAAACTTGGTCGATGAATTCTGATTTTTTTACGGGAGCATGGAATTTTCTTTCATAAGAGATTAATTCTAAATGAGCAATGGCTCTTGTCATGCCCACATAAAATAGGCGCACCTCTTCTTCCCTTTCTTCCTCTGCCCCTTCATCTTCCTCTTTTGATTTGGAAGGGATAATACCATCGATTAAATCTATCATATAAACAGTTTGGAATTCCAAACCTTTTGAGCTATGTAACGTTGAAAAAGTAACAGCATTTTCACCTTTATTGAATTTTGATGTTTTCGTTAAAGCATCCAAATGATTTAGACGGTTTACAAAATCTACCATTGTTTCAGTGGAGTCCGCAATTTGTTCAAGTGTATTTAAAATCTCTACTAGATTGTTCAAATTATAGCCGAACTTCTCACTTCGAAATTCAAGGACACGTTCAAACCCTAAATCATCCCGAATCATTTGAAGAATACGTTTTGGTGTTGCATCATGCATTCGCTCATATGTCTTCTTAAAGTGTTGAATTTTCTTTTTTTGATACTCTTCTAGCTTGACGAAGGATAAGAGATTATCAAAAACCGATTCGTTATTTCGTACTCTTTTTAATTCTTCCATTTGGGATAACTTGAGATAGCCATTAAATTTTGAATAGATTCTCTCAAACACATCGACACGACTCGTATTATAAGAAAGGCGCATGAAATTTTTTATATCTTCCACTACCCAATGGTGAAAGAAACGATTGTCCACATCTTTCATGTAAAAAGGAATATTAGCTTTTTCAAATGCGTCCAGTAACAAAATGGCGGAACTATTATTTCGATATAAAATCGCAACATCTTGAAGGTTATCCATCTTTGAAATTTGCTTAATTAAATAATTAGATTGAAGTTTGTAATCTTGCAAAGTTTTTATTTTAATCGGTTTATGGGGCAGGTTGTTGGTAAACATGTTTTTGTTATAACGTTTTTTATTTTGTTGAATAAACTTGTTTGCCACTTCCACAATGTCTTTTGTAGATCGGTAATTTTGAACCATCATTAATATCTTGGCATTCGGGTAAATTTGTTTAAAGTCCAATAAATACTCAGGTTCTGCTCCTCGCCAACTGTAAATGGACTGGTCTTCATCTGCAACAACACATAAGTTTTGATGTTTGTTTACTAATTTTTCAATGATGTAATGCTGCACCAATGATGTATCTTGACTTTCATCTGTCAGGACGTAATCGTATCTCTGTTGGTATCTACTTAAAATGTCCTGATTGTTTTCTAAGACTTGGTTGGCGATGATAAGCATATCATCAAAATCGAGTAGCAATTTTGGTGTGCCACTATTTTTAAAAGTCTCGTAACGTTTGATAATTTCTTCTTTTTTCGGAATTTTAATTCCTACAGAACCCCATTCATTTTCAGGAATTAATTTATTTTTGATATAGCTAATAAAGGTGATTAATTCCTCTAACTGATCCTCTGTAATAGGTTCATTGTTAATGGCTTTGTATAAATCCCGCAAAATCATTTTTTTATTTAAGCCTTCATTCGTTCCTTCGATGAGTTGATAATCAATTCGTTGTTTCGCGAAGTATTCCCGAACCACTCGATAGGCAAGGCTATGGATTGTCGAAAAGTCGACTAGCGGTAGGTTCGGGAAAAACCGTTGAAAGCGCTCTTCCATATCCTTTGCAGACGCTCTACTAAACGTAACGGCTTTAATTCTTGAAGGATCAACACCGAGTACCTCTATTAAATACCCTATTTTCATAATAATCGTTGTTGTTTTTCCAGACCCAGGTGAAGCAAGTAATAAAAGAGGCCCATCATTCGTTAATACCGCTTCTTTTTGTACGTCATTGAGTATTACGCCTAATTCATTTTTCTTTTTCGTGAAAAAATCTATGTACTGCATTTCATATAAACCCCTTGCTAGAATAACTATGATATTAAGGATAACATATAAAATCGATTGCTCCATATTAGGCAATCGATTTTTGTTTTACATATTCATTTTTCCCACATCTAAAGCCTTTATCAACTCATTGGGATTTTGAGATCCTAGAACGATGACCTTTTTATTCGTTAGTTTTAATTTTATTCCTTTATTCCCACTCATAATATAACCCGTCTCGCCATGTATGTTTACACGGATACCAGTTCCGCCAAATTGTGCGATTAGTTTGTAGGTTATGACAGTGTAATTTTCGATTTCATTGAATGGAATCCTTTTATAATTAAAGTGAAATGGCATATAAAGTATATAAAGCCCATCATAACGCACCTCTGTTATGAGCTTCATGAAGAAACACAAGCAAAGTGGAAAGATTATTCCAAAAACAAGCCAAAAAATAATCAAAAGAAAGTCAGGAGCTGGTTTATTACCAAATGGAATTCCTAAAAGGATTTGTTGGATAAAACCAAACCAATTTATTGCCGCGATGAATAAAATCAACACCCAAATCCAAATTTGCCTTGGCCATTGAACTTCTCGGAAAATAACTTGTTCATTCATTACCTAAGCCCCCCTTTTGATTGTAGTTTAACATAACTAGTATGTAAGACCCCTTAACAAGCTAGTACTCTTTTGTTACACTGGATTTGAAAAATCTTCCTTTAGTGTAAGGAGTGGTGATCATGAATGAATTTTTTACTTTTCTGCTATTATCGTTATTTGTTGTGATGAGTCCTGGCATTGACACTGCCCTTATAACGAAACGAACGATTTCTGATGGAAGAAAAGATGGCTATCAAATGGCACTTGGAATTACTACAGGTTCTTTGGTGCATACGTTTGCTGCAGCATTCGGTCTTTCAGCAATTTTAATGAAATCGGCGGTTGCCTTTGAAATTGTTAAATATGTCGGAGCCATTTACTTAATTTATCTTGGTGTATCATCTTTTATTACTAGAAAGAAGAAAGCGGTAAATGATGAGGAAGAAAATCTTGACGAAATAAAAAAATCGGCCTTTAAACAAGGACTTTTATCCAATGTGTTAAATCCAAAAGTTGCGATGTTTTTCTTAACTTTTTTACCGCAGTTTGTGAAAGTTGGAGAAAATGCAACAAAACAACTTGTAATTATGGGCGTTATCTATACCCTTCTTTCGATTTCATGGTTTTTCATTTATGTATTTTTCATCAATTATTTAAGAGAATGGTTGATGTCTCCAAAAGTACAAAGAGTAATGGAAAAAGCAACAGGACTTGTGTTAATCGGGTTTGGAATAAAGTTGGCTATGGATTCGCGGCATTAAAATAAAAATGAGATTGCTCGATGCAATCTCATTTTTTCATCAGAAGGTTACTAGTGTTATATACAACCCTAACAATGTAATAAATAGAATTGGAATTGTTAAAACAATCCCCGTTTTAAAATAGGTACCCCAGGAGATTTTAAGGTCTTTTTTGAGTAGTACGTGAAGCCAAACTAATGTTGCTAAGGAACCAATTGGAGTAATTTTTGGACCTAAATCCGAACCAATTACATTCGCATATATCAATGCTTCTTTTACAAGACCAGTAGTATTTGTTTCCGCAATTGCAAGGGCATCAATCATGACAGTTGGCAAATTGTTCATAACCGAAGATAAGAATGCTGCGACAAAGCCCATTCCCATTGTTGCAATGAACAATCCTTTATTAGCAAAGGCTTCTATCAAGCTAGATAATGAATTTGTAAACCACGCATTCCCCACACCATAAACCACAAGATACATTCCGATAGAGAAAAATACAATATTCCACGGTGCCCCTTTAATTACGGACTTCGTATTAACTACACTACTTCTTCTTGCCATTAATAAAAAGAAGATTGCGATAATCCCCGCAATAAAGGATACAGGCGTATGTATAAATTCACTTGTAAAATAACCAATTAATAATAGGGCAAGGACATACCATGAAAGGTGGAACATTTTTAAATCTTTAATGGCTTCTTTTGGATTTTTTAATTTAGATAAATCATATCTTTTTGGGATACTGTTTCTAAAATAAATTAATAAAACCGATATCGTTGCGATTAATGAAAAGATGTTTGGAATAATCATTCTCGATGCATATTCCACAAAGCCAATGTCAAAGTAGTCGGCAGAAACAATGTTCACTAAGTTACTAATAATGAATGGTAATGATGTTGTATCGGCAATGAATCCACTTGCCATGATAAATGGAAAAATCATTACTTCTTTAAAATCTAAATTACGAACCATCGCTAAAACAATCGGTGTTAAAATTAATGCTGCTCCATCATTGGCAAAAAGTGCTGAAACCACTGCCCCTAAAACGGAAACATAAATAAACATAATAATGCCATCGCCTTTTGCAGCTCTGGCCATGTGTAGTGCAGCCCAATCAAATAATCCAATTTCATCTAAGATTAATGAAATGATAATGATCGCGATAAACGTTAATGTTGCGTTCCATGTGATGCCAACTACTTCAGAAACATCATGAAAATCAACAACTCCTAAGATTAATGCCAATATTGCACCACCACAAGCAGACCAACCGATATTCAGTCCCCTTGGCTGCCATATGACAAAAATCAAAGTAACAATAAAAATTAATGTTGCTAATATTGCCATTTTATAAATCCTTTCTATCTCCCGTAAGCTCTTATATAAATTCTGTTTTATATTATTCTTCTTTTTTACTAATTTCAATCTAAATTTGTTCGTTTCCAAGGTTCTATTAATCTGTTAGAATATGACGATATTAGAAAAGGAGGATTGTAATGGATCAAAAGCAACCGTTATGGATACAGGAGTATATTGATTCCCCTGAAAAACAACAACAGCTTTATAAAAAGACACTATTCATTGTTATTCTGTCTCAAATTTTCGGAGGGGCGGGACTAGCGGCAGGCATTACGGTCGGCGCACTTATTGCACAGGATATGCTTGGAACCGAAAGTGTAGGGGGTATTCCAGTAGCCCTTCTTACATTAGGGTCGGCAGGAGCAGCTCTTCTTGTCGGTCGTCTATCACAACGATTCGGTCGAAGATTTGGACTTGCAGCAGGTTTTCTAACGGGAGGCTTAGGTGCAAGTGGTGTCATATTGGCTACATTATTCAATAGCATCCTTTTATTATTTTTGTCTTTATTTTTATATGGTTCAGGTACTGCTACCAATTTACAGGCTCGATATGCTGGTACGGACTTAGCCTCTCCAAAGCAGCGCGGAACAGCCATTAGTATGGCAATGGTATTTACGACTTTAGGGGCTGTTGCTGGTCCAAATTTAGTTGATGTGATGGGTAATTTTGCAACATCCATTGGTATCCCAACATTAGCTGGTCCATTTATTTTAGGTGCAGCAGCGTTTATTTTGGCGGGTGTCGTTTTGTTAGTGTTCCTGCGTCCTGACCCATTGATTGTGGCTTCAGCCATAGCTATTGCCCAGGAACAAAAACAATCAAATAAAGTTGAAAATCCTTCAAATAATAAAAAAGGTGTTGCCTTAGGAGCAAGTGTAATGGTACTCACTCAATTTGTCATGGTATCCATTATGACGATGACACCTATTCATATGGAGCATCATGGTCATGGATTACGAGAGGTTGGATTAGTGATTGGATTTCATATTGGGGCGATGTATTTACCTTCCCTTGTAACAGGCCCGTTAATTGATAAAGTTGGACGAAATGTAATGGCGATTGCCGCTGGAGGGACACTTATACTATCTGCATGTGTTGCCGCATTTGCACCGGGAGATTCATTACTATTTTTAATTTTTGCTTTAATTCTTCTAGGAATTGGATGGAATTTTGGTTTAATTAGTGGCACAACCCTTATCATCGATTCGACTCACCCTTCAACACGGGCAAAAACTCAAGGCTCTGTAGACGTGTTGTTAGCGCTATTTGGAGCTAGTGGAGGAGCATTATCTGGAGTCATCGTAGGTTATTTCAATTATGCTACATTATCCATTATTGGTGGTGTTTTAGCTTTAATATTAATTGCTATTCTGATTTGGTCGTTTAAGATAAACAAAAGTGCAAAACTAGTAAAATAGTATTTGCACTTTTTCATTATGGCAATGGCTTTTCTGGTCGATTTGAGCAGTACTTACAATTTGGATCACTGCATGATTTTTCTATCCAACTGTTACATTGTGGACAAAAATACGCATCAAATTTTTCGTGATAGACTAAATGAAGCTTACATTCATTGCACGATTGATTTCGATCGACATGCCCATAGAATTGCATGTCATCAATTATTACTTTATCATCCTTCTCTATTATTTTCATACATACCCTCCTAGATTTCATGCCATTTTATAGATTCACTCTCTCCCCCATAGGTATAGAGGGCATTGCCGTTTTTATCATAGGCAGTCGCTTTGATTTGATCGATTTGCTGAGCATATGGAAATTGAAAATAAATAGGCAGATCTTTCATTATTTTTTTCTTTTCATCACCAAATTCCGTATGAACAACGATTGAATCAATTGCTGGATCTTTTGACAGCAATACGAATATCGTTGCTTTTTCATCATCATAGCGGACGCTCATTCCCCCTATAGTTTGTAGGGGATCTTGCGAGTAGGCAATAAAAGTTGATGCATAGCTATGGTATGTATACTGATTTTTTCTGACATGGACAGTGCGATATTCCTGTTTTTCGTCATTTTTATATAAGTAGAAAATGGAATCATCTTGATACTTTCCTATTAGTTCATCATCATTTGTCACAAATCCATTAGCATTAGCTGCTGCTTCAGGTGTAAATCGGTATCCTTCAATATAAAAATAAAATCCAAAAATCATCATGAAAATTAAAATAACTACACTGAATTTTCTCATTTTTCTAATCACCCCACATGCTATAATCCAATTATATCTAATTTTACAGGTAATGACTTACATTAATAATAGAACTCGAGGAGGAAAAAATGAAATACTATGTGGTAGACGCCTTTGCAGATAAAGTGTTTGAAGGGAATCCTGCTGGAGTTTGTATCTTGTCTGAATGGATTTCCGAAGACGTAATGCAAAAGATTGCAATTGAAAATAATCTTTCTGAAACAGCCTTTGCCGTAAAAGAAAGTAAACATTATAAGTTAAGATGGTTCACACCTGGTGGAGAAATTAACCTCTGTGGACATGCCACATTAGCAACAGCTTTTGTCATTATGAACTATGTTGAAACCCAATTAACAACGATTCATTTTGATACATTGAGTGGACTTCTAACAGTTGTGAGAAAAGAAGATTTGTATGAGTTAAATTTTCCAGCAGCTCCTTTAAATGAAATCTCTATCACAAAACAAATGATAGATGCTTTAGGTGAAACTCCCATTGAAGCTTACTTAAATCGTGATTTATTATTTGTATTCGATTCAGAAGAAACAGTAAAAAACTTAAGTCCTGATTTTGCAAAACTAACTGAATTACCTGAGGGGCTTGGTGTCATTGTCACTGCTAAAGGAACAGAATTTGATTTTGTTTCAAGAGCATTTTTCCCAAAATTAAAGATTACTGAAGATCCTGTATGTGGTTCTGCCCACTGCGGTTTAGTTCCTTACTGGGCTGAAAAACTAAAGAAAAATGAATTGATTGCAAGACAAGTTTCAAATAGAGGCGGAACACTTTACTGTACATATGAAGACACGCGGGTAAAAATGGCTGGAAAAGCAGCTCTTTATTTAATCGGAGATATAAATATAGAATAGCTTGGTGATTTTCCAAGCTATTCTTTCGTCTAAGGAATATAAGGGGAAGAATCATTTGATTTTTTACTACTTGCATTATGATTACGTTTTCTTTGTTGTCTAATTTTTTCGTATTTACGTTCAGTTGGATTCATTCGTTGCCACTTTATCCAGTTGTATATTTTCGAAATTACTTTTGTAAGTAATATATATCCAAAAATAGCAGCAATCACAACAAGTATTATACCAACATTACTATTGAATAGAAAATCCACGACATCACCTCTTATGAAATATTAATATACTCTATCGAGGTAACTACCGTTTTACACTTTTTATAATGGTTTTACCAAGAATTGTCCCAATTGTAACATTAAATAAATCGATGACAAATGCGCTGAATATACTAAAAATTGATAATTTCATATTACGTAGATGGGATGATGACTTCATGCAGTAAATTAAATTTTTCTTCAGAATTATATCCCTATAATGATTTTAAGATTCGCTCAGCTACTTTCATACATTCTTCATGGATCATCTTTTCATCAAATGCAAACGTAAAAATTTGATTAATTTTATCTGCAAGCTCTTCTACATTTTTCACTTCAGGGAGAATTGCCGTAATTTTTTCGATTTCTGGATGATACTCATCATTAGGACACTCCATAGCTAGTAGTTTCATTGGATCCCATTCATCCACAATTTTTTTGACAATCTTAAAAGGTTTTTTCGCCATACTTCCTCCTAAATATTTTGAAGCTCACTTATAAATAATAAAAAGAGATAGCCACCAACTTTAATAAAAACAAAACCAAACCACAGTAAAAGAAGGTAGCATACAAACATAAACGTTCGATCTAATACACTCATTGTAGTGGCCTCTCAAATTTCGTATTTAAAAAGATTAACGACCGTAATGGTAAAAGGTTCCATATGGCTGAAGTTCCCTACTTTTTTATTGCTGGCGCAATGAGGTCAATCCGATTTGTCCAAATGCCACCAGTATATTTTTGTGGAATACGTTCTAAGTCTTGTTCTTGATCAAAGCCTTCTGACCAATTCCCCTTACCCGCTACCAAAATTACGCGCGTATCCACTTTCTCCATCCGTTTTAGGAACTTACTCGGGTATCCCCACATGAGCGGTGTGTATTTTTCAGGAATATGCAATTGAGTGTTTTTGCATGATGCAGGAACATACCCTGTCCAACCTACTGCCATATATGAAAGAAGACAACTTTTGAGCGTTTCCTTAGACATCACTCTTACATTTGGCATTATTTCTTTCAAGCTTTCAATAGGCAAATCGCCACCGTAAACGGCAAGTTGTTTTAATCTACTTTCAGGAAATAGAGCAAGATATTTAGCTAATTGCTCTCCTTCAATTGGGTCATTGCTTTTAATATGAATTAAAAAGGATTGTTCAGGAAAATGGGACAACACTTCATCGATGGAAGGCATTAACCCTTCCCCTTTCCCACGAAAAGGATAGGTTTTTCCATTATCTGCTGTATAACCATAGCCAATATCGAAAGTTTTCAATTCATCCATTGTATAATCCTTCACTTGACCTGTACCATCTGTTCTACACTCTAACGTCCAATCATGAAAAACAGCAAAATCTCCATCCTTAGTCAACTGAATATCAAATTCAACGACATCTGCCCCTGCTTCAAAAGCCGCTTCCATTGAAGAGGTGGTGTTTTCTAAATAAGGGTGTTCCGGTTCATAAATTCTTTCCGCCGTACACGTTTCCCCTGTAATGCCCTCCATGGTGAACGTCTGAGCCAACCCACGATGAGCTAACAAAAATGGTTCAGTGTTTGGAGCTTTTGTGAAGAGGGATGTGTTATTTAAGAAAATAAAAGCTACAAAAATTAATATGGTACCTGTGGATAGGACACTTGAAAAAGAGTGTGCTATTCACAGGTATTTTTTATATACTAGACTTTCAAGAGGAATAAGGACGGACAGAAGACAGCGATGAGTAAACAATTATTTTCACCAGAACAGATTGAACAACTACAAAAGAATCCACATGTATTAAAGGTAAGCGAACGTACCATTACTTACGCAGATGCATTTAAAAGTAAATTTATAGATGAATATTTAGCAGGCAAAACACCTCGGCGAATTTTTGAGGAATACGGTTTTGATATTGAAGTAATAGGCATGAAACGTGTTGAACAAGCCTCCTCTCGTTGGAGAAAAGCGTATGAGAAAAATGGTTTAATTGGGCTAACCGATACACGTAAAACGAGTTCCGGAAGACCTATAAAGCGTGAATTAACGATGGCAGAAGTTCTCGGAAGACAAGCAGCACGTATTGAACTACTAGAAGGGCAAGTAGAGATGCTAAAAAAGCTCGAAGTGACAGAAAGGAGGCTGCTAAACACCAGTCAAAAATTAAGCACAAATAAGGTATTCCAACTGATTTCCGATACACTAGAGCAGTTTCCATTTAAACGAATGGTGACTTATTTTTGCGCACTTTTAAACGTCTCACGTTCTGGTTATTACAACTATTTAAAGACAAGTGAGACACGTGCAACGAAAGAGTTGAAGGATAGAGAAGCACGTGATTTGATCTTAAAAGCCTTCAATCGCCGTGGTTATAAGAAGGGGTCACGTTCAATTAAAATGACACTTGAACACGACTTTGGCATCGTGATGAATCGCAAGAAAATCCAACGTATTATGCGAAAGTATGGAATTGTCTGCCCTCACCGCAAAGCCAATCCGTATAAACAAATAGCGAAAGCAACAAAAGAACATCGTGTTGTGCCAAATAAGCTAGAGCGCCAATTTAAGCAAGGTGTACCAGGCAAAGTCCTATTAACAGACATTAGCTATATTCCCTATAACGGAACAATGGCTTATTTGTCGACCATTAAAGACGGGTCTACCAATGAAATTTTAGCTTATCATGTATCAGATCGTATTACGCTGGACCTCGCAACAAAAACTGTTGAGAAACTATTCCGCAATAAACGTGTAAAGCTCCATCCAGAAGCCTTCATCCATTCAGATCAAGGTGTTCATTATACAAGTCCAAAATTCCAAAAGCTTTTAAAGCACTATAAACTTGGTCAATCGATGTCACGTCGAGGCAACTGTTGGGATAACGCACCACAGGAATCCTTTTTCGGACACTTAAAAGACGAAGTTGATTTCAGCATGGTCAAAACACTGGATGAGTTACGCGCTAAAATCGATCACTACATGGTTTACTACAACAATTATCGTTATCAATGGAATCTAAAAAAGATGGCTCCTGTACAATACAGAAACCATCTCTTAATAGCTTAAACTCTTTTTTTAGTTTGTCCTTGACTTGGGTACCACATTAAATCAGTAAAAATACAAATGCCCTTTTTAAAATTTTCTTCATATACTCCTCCAAATTTTTTTATCTTTTAAAAAAATATATCGCCCTTATGTAATTGTTTTTTGTTGAGTCTGATAATTTTTGTTCTCTAAGCCATAGTTCGAAATTACTCATACTTTACATCCTCCAAACGTGTTTCTCTGACTCCCATGGATATCCATTTTTAATTTAACATTTTTCAATCCCATAGGCTAAGTAAAAAACCACCAGCAAAAATGCTAGTGGTTTTGTAAAATTAATTAATTTCTGTTAAAAAGTTAATTCGAGTTGTTTTGAAGTATCTAACACTGGGTCATTTAGATATACAGTATCATTGATTGGTTCATTATTGTCCAATTTCATGATTGTTTGTCCCATTTTAGTAACAAGATCTACTACAAGTGCATTTCCCATAGTGAAGTAACGCATTCTATCAGGCAAACCTTCTGTCCAGTTATCATCAAAGCTATTCATACGCTCACATTCTAATGGTGTTAAGAAACGCTTGCGACCATTTACTTCAATAATATGCGTACTTCTATTAACAGTCCCTTCACTTGTTAACATAGTACGGCCAGGTCCATCTAACTCATCGGTTGGAGACATACCGCCTTCTGAGAATATATATTTATGACCGTTTGCTGAAGTTCTTTCTATCTTCTTAGGTCCACGTAAATATGCGAATTTTTCTATTTGTGCATCAGTTAAGAAATACTTGTTATCTACTTTAGTTTCATCGAATATGATAATATCTTTTAACGGTTTAAAATCTTCAATCAACACCTCAGTGTGGGCAGTAAAAAATTTACCATCAATCATAACACCCGCCGTATGGAATCCAAATTTAAAGTTATTTGATATTTCTAAGATATCATCCGGTAAATCATCTTCACTTTCTCTACCTTTATATGGTTCTAACTTTACTGGAAATGTACTTGCAAAAAACCCTTCTTTGTAAACAATCTCATCCTTTTCAAATTTTGTTTGGCTTTTTGCAAAGACCGTATCATCTCTATAAGCAAAAATAAATACTCTCCGGCGCTTCTGAACACCACCATATTCTGCAGCATTAATGACACGCCATTCAACGATGTAGTTTAAATCTCGGAAAGTTGCAAGCATTACCGCAAAATCTCGTCCACGTTGTTTAGAAGGTGATTTTAATAAGCGATCAACATTTTCTAATAACACATACTTCGGATATGAGTTTTCAAGTACACGTTTAATCTCCCAGAACAATACGCCCTTTTTACCTTCAAGACCTTTTTCTCCTGAAAGTGATCTTGCTACGGAATAGTCTTGACAGGGGAACCCCCCTACCAGTAAATCTATATCCAATTTAGCAAAATGTTCATTTGGAACCGTGGCAATATCTTTATTACTATATTCATCAACGCCTGTCTTAAAATGGCTAGTATAACATTCATAAGCATGTTGTACTTTTCGTGACGGCTCCCATTGGTTTGCCCAAACAGTTTTAAAAACGTCTGAGTTCGCTTTTTCTAAACCTAATCGAAATCCGCCTACGCCCGCAAATAACTCGACTACATTCAGAGTTTTACTCATAAGCGAACATCCTTTCCCTTTTTTCTCTATTATAATAAAAATTCTTGAAATGATCAAGTAAATAGTTTTTAAAATTATCTACATACTGACTAAGTATATAATTATTTATCATACAAATAAATGGAAATATGTGTATGATGTATATAGTGTCTTAGGAGGTGAATTTAATGTTTGTATATAACAAAGATATTTCAGAAGAAGATTTACTTATATATGCGGCACAATTAGAAGGTAAAAAATTGAGAGACATTGGAGACTTTAATGAAGTTAACAAGTGGCTCTCTAAAAGTAAAAATAAAGGTGCAATTGGAAATGCAATTCAAGTTGTCTATTTTGGAATTCCTGCAAACTCTGTTAAAGAAGCGGACTTTAACTATCATAATCTAGAGCTCAAAGTTACACCAATTAAAAGAAATAAAAATAAAACTTACTCTTCAAAAGAAAGATTAGTTTTAAATATGATTAATTACGAAACAGATTTTATTTATGAATTTGAAGAAAGTCCCTTAATGAAAAAATCACAACATATGCTCTTGATTTTTTATTTACACGAAGAAGATGTTGATGTTTTTGATTATAAAATATTAAAAGCCGTAAAATTTACGATTCCAAAAGAAGATCTCCCTACTATTCGTGAAGATTATTATACAATTATCAATAAAATAAAAGAAGGGAAAGCCCATCAAATCTCTGAAAGCGATACTACTTACTTAGCTGCATGTACAAAAGGGGCTGGTCATGGAAAAGATGAAAGAAAACAACCCTTTTCAAAGGAACTTGCTAGACAACGTGCGTTTTCATTCAAACAGAAATATATGTCAGTGTATTTCAATGCTGTGTTTAATACTCAAACTTTAGAAAAATTGAATATGCCTGTAGAGGTTTCATTTAGTGCTTATATTAACAATATTTTGTTGCCTTTTACTAATTTAACTACAAAAGAAATAGAAGAAAAACTAAACTATAAACCCACAAAAGGAATTACCGAAGACAAATCCTACTTACCAAAATTGGTATCTAAAATATTCGGAATTGCAGGCACTAATCTCGAAAACATCGAACAATTTCAAAAGGGAAACGTTAAATTTAAAACAATTCGTTTAAGACAAAAGGCAAGCGACAATCAAGATATGTCTTGGCCAAATATCAATTTTGATGAGATATATAATGTAGATTTTGAAGATTCAACATGGTACGAATGGTTTGCTGAGACAAAATATTTATTTGTAGTGTTTGAAGATACAGATGAAGGAACATTCCTAAGAAATCACATCTTATGGAATGCCCCTCCAGATATGTTGGAAGCTCTAAAAAAACTATATAATCATATTAAATGGCAATTACACAACGATGTTATAGAAGTCGAAATCACTACAGATTCTAAGGGTAAAGAAGTTTGGAAAAACAACTTACCTGGAAAAGGATTTGTACCTTATTTTCAAATACGCCCTAAAGGTAATAAAGGATCTGAGTTTACAACATTGCCTGATGGTAGGAAGTTTAAGAAGCAGTGTTTGTTTTTGAATAAGGAATATTTAAGAGAATTAATATTAAGTTAGCCTATACTTTAATACAATAATCTAGTTTAAATTTTGATTTGAATTAAACATTGTTATTTATCCGTAAAAGTGAAAAGTAGAGTGAACTCTCTACTTTTTTATTTCCAAAGTGCTAAGTTCAGTAATTCACTCTATAATACTTACATAAGTATTAATATTCATCCCAAATTAAAAATTATTTTGTGAATATCTTCGTCCAAAAAAATAATACATTAGACCAAATGTATTTTGCAAGATAAAAATGCAGAGAATTGCAATGAAAAATACAGAGTGTTGCCACCCAATATTTTTACTGTTTTCTCGACAACGCATTGGCTAAACGGAAGCTCTGTCCCGTATAAGAAATAATATGGGCATGGTGAATCAAACGATCCACCAGAGCTGCCGTTAAACGTGAATCTGAAAAAATACGATTCCACTGACTAAATTCTAAATTTGACGTGATAATCAAACTCTTCTGTTCGTAAAATTCAGAAATGATTTGAAAAAGTAACTCCGCTCCTTCTTTACCAAATGGAAGATAACCCATTTCATCCAATATCATTAAATCAATTTTCTCTAATTTATTTCGAAATTGCTTTAATTTCCCCACATGTAAAGCCTGTTCCAATTCTTCTACTAAATGCGAAACTCGATAAAAACGTACTTCAAAACCTTGCTCACAAGCTTTTCTACCCAGTGCTGAAGCTAAATGTGTTTTACCAGTTCCAGGCGCCCCTACTAGAATTACATTCTCTTTTCTTCGAATAAAATCGAGCTGCACTAGTTCTTCTTTCGATAGATGACTAGGTAAACAAATATCTTTGTGCCATTCGTAGCCCTCTAATGTTTTCGTATCGATAAATCGGGCATTCTTTAAGTTTCTTGCGATCCTTGCTTGTTCCCGACCATCTTGTTCTTTTAATAAAAGTTGGTAAATATATTCTTCAGGTGTTGTAAATGGAACATCATGTATTGCTTCAGCGATATGAGCTAACCGCAATTGCTTACACAATTGTAAAATGGCATTATTCATGACTTGAAGCCTCCATTCCTTTAGGAGATAGCGCATCATAATCAGTCCATTTTACACCGTAAGGATGTTCTTGATCATCGCTATTTTTTCCAATAAGTTCATAAAAATACTGGTCAATTTCTTTCATATCATGAGTCACTAAAAGAGTGAGTAATTCATTTAGACGCTGTTTCCTTAATGCCAAGGATGGAACTGTTAAATACTCCTTTATACGAGTCGGTAAATAAGGGGTATAACGTGAATGACCAATAACACGAGGCTTTTTTAACCAATCTTTTAAAATATCTTTCCATGGAATGAAACGTCGTTTCTTCATATAAGGTCTTGCATCTGATAATAAAATTTCTCCCTCATTTGTAATCACTTTGAATGAATCCCAATACGTAATGCAATATAACTGCACATAGTTACGCGCTCTAGGCACATGAATAAAATGCTTGTCTAACTTAAACTCATTATACTTATTAAACTTAATCGGAAACTGCTTAAATACTGGATACGGATCTTCTGGTAATTTTATTAATTGCTTTTGCTCTTGCTGCCATAAATCCTCAATGAGTTCTTCTTTTTCATAATGTGGTCGGTCACGATCTTCCTTCAGTTGTTGCTTTAATTGTTCCGTTAAATCTTCAAAGTCTTTTATGACTGGTGGTAAGCTAAAGAAGTTATATCGTACATAGCCTACTTTATTTTCCACATTTCCTTTTTCATTACCTCTGGATGGATTGCACACTTGCACTTTAAAGCCATAATAGTTTTGGAAATGGCGAAATGCTTCTGTTAATTCAGCTTCTGTATCACCTTTGCGTACTTTTTTGACCGCAGGTGTTAAATTGTCAATTCGAATACTAATTGGCACTCCACCAGCTTGCTTAAACAGCTCTTGTAACCCACCTAGGAAACACTCCAAATTTTCTCCAGGCATCGGTATCGCAAAACCAGTATTACTAGCTGGGAACGTCATAACTAAAACATGAACATCGACAATCTCTCCGTCTTGAACAGCCTCCATTACGCCAAAATCTAGTTGCGCTTCACCTTCTGGATGTTGTAATCGCTCATGCCCTTTACTTACTTCATCATCTTCTGTCGCACGCCATTCTTGAATAAAGTTACAGACCGTTCGATACGATCCTTTAAACCCCATCCTTTTTAAATCCGCAACTATTTTTTTATTTGTTCGACGTAGTTTTTTCTTTAGTTTGAGATCTTCTTCAAGCCAGTCTATAACGATTTCTCCCCATTTTTCTTCGTACATCATCCCTTTTTTAATATGCTTTTTTTCTTGAGGTAACTGATCGCCATCACCATACTTTTTGGCGGTACGCCAATTTACATTCATAGTTTCTGCAATTTTAGAAATAGACAATCCTTTTTCATTTCTTAAAGTTTTGATACAATTAATTTCAGACATTGCTAGCATCCTTTCAAACCTCCACTGGTAAAATTCGACACTTTAACAGTAGAGTGACTTGGGGTGGCTGGCAAGTCTATTTTTTTGCACTAAAAAAGTGCTAGACTCTGTACAAATTCGTTGCACTAGTCTGCACTTTTATTATGCAATACACACCAAATAATATTTTAATAAACTCAAAACGTTGTTAGCTCAAACTTTTGAGTCTTTTTTTGACATTTCTTTGATAATTATTTTATATCACTACATAAATTATTACTCTAAAGAATCGATATATTCTCGAACAATCTCACAATGTCTAAAATAAGTAGCTCGTGAATCACCCTTTAACACTTTTAAATCTTCTGTAATATTTTTCACATTCCATATCGTTGAACAATCATCAAAAAGCCCAAGTACAAGAGTAGGAACAGTAATGGATAATTTTGCTGAAGGTATTTCTCTTTTTGTTTTTTCAAAATTTGAAACGCCGCTATCTATCCTTTTACTGAGTGAACTGGAAGGTAAGATTAATACGCATATATCCGTTAGGGCATTTGCAAAGCTAAGTTGGAACTTGAAGTAATTTCTATAACTAGAAGCAACATTACCGAATTCAACTTCTATTTGAATTGTAAGTAATACTTCACCTGTTTGTGGATCTACGAAAGATTTTCTAAAATCTGATCGTAAAGCATCTTCTGAAGTATCTGGTGTAGCAAATGGTTCAGACTCCCAACCTAGACTTTTAAAACGTAATAGGAAGTATGTATTCATTAATTGTTGTATTACCTCAAGCTGTTTTTGTTTCTTTGATTTTCCTACGTATAATGGAACTGGACAATCTTTACAAACTTCTATTAACTCTTCATATATCATAATAAATTTCGGATGTTGTAATATTTCCTCAGCAAATCTATATGAAAATGTTTTAACTTCCACTTTTAATAACCCCACAATATTAATATTTTTCTATCCAAATCTATTAACTTTCAACAGTATTGTACTATAATTATTAATATATGATTACAAATTTGGTAGTTTAGAGAGATGGAAATAGTAGGGTATATATAGATAAATCAAATTTGAATTATTTAATAATATATTTCTCTTAAAAGGGTTATAACACTTATTAAAAATTTGAGTGCAAATTTTCGCACCCTTTCATCAGACTATACCCTTACTGGAGATTGTTTCCTACTATATACGCTTAAATGCCTATAATGAAGGAGTTTAAAACTTTTGCATGAGGTCATAACTCATAAATAATTCATAAAAAAAGTTCTACTAAAAAGTAGAACTTTAAAGGCTTATTTCATAACTGTACAACTATTCATTAATGCTTTTCTTCTATAAATATCAAAATTTTTTACGCAACCGTTCCTCTTTTCACGATAAATCTTAAAGCAAAGGAATAGAGTAAGACCACCAGCGTACAACCAAATAACGCAGCCGCTATCATACCAAGCCCAATGCCGTACCAAGGATCAATGGTAGCTGCAACAATAAAGCTACTAATCAATACTAGGATGGATAAAATAACGCTAAAAATGGCTGGGTAATATCTGTTTTTATAATGATAGCTTGCTAAATATGTGCTAATTAAACATAACAAAATGACATACAAAATCGCGACAGTCACTCCATTGGCAAAAGTATCAATTATTTTTGATAAGAAATGGCTCGACTTTTCAAGATTTATCGTGATATCGACTGTTTGGATTTCTTCCTTTCCTAAATCCATTACGTGAAGTGTATGCTTTTTAGGATCAAGTGGCCAATTTGTATTTTCTAAAAAGGCGATTTTATTTTCGCTCATGAAGAATTTCGGTGATACTACTGATGATTCAAGATTAGTCAGCCTTTTACTTTTGCCACTTTCAATATCAAGTAAAAATAGCTCGTATTTAAAGAGCGAACTATCAAATGACTCTTCTGAAATCGTCGTATAAGCTAATTTGCTTTCATCTGGTGAATAGCTGATATAATAGCTTTCTTCCGGTAACTTATTAGAGCCTGGTGCATCTTTTTCAGAACCTTCTTCAAGGGAAAAAGCAGTTACAACTTCTCTATTCATTTCGAACAAAGTGTAATAGATTGTTTTTCCATCTTGAGACAGAGCCAAATTTTCCATCATAAAATGGTCTTGGTTTGTCAGTTGTTGTATTTCTTTTGTTGCAAGATTCAAAACAAATAAATCAAAGCCTTCAGTAGTTTCCCCTTCAACCTTCAAATAATCTTCTGCCGGAGTTGCAATAAAATAAATTTCTTCCCCAGTGTTTGAAAAAACAGCTTCAGATACGTGGGTTTTATCATCTGTTAATTTCTCTTCCTCATCGCCATTTTTATTCGCAATATATAGTGTGTTAATCTTTTCTGCATTTTGCGCTAAATAAAGAATTTTCGTTCCATCCTTTGAAAATCTCGGACTATGAAAATTGGCAGATTCCGATTTTGTTAATTTTTCTACTTGCTTTCCATCGATGGTCGAACGATAAATATCTTCTTTTCCATCTAAATAATAAGAAAACAGATATTGATCATCATCGGGTGATAAATCGAAGGATTCGCCCATCCCTGTGAAATATCGGTATGGATTATCATCCCGCAACAGGCTTAACGCAATTGACCCTGCAAGTAAAAGGAATGTAATAAAGATTAAACTAATAAATGATTTTTTGTTTTTCATACGCTCACTTCCCTCTTTAGGCACTGTTAATCTAACAACTGTGCCGAATTCACACTATCAGCTTGCAATGAAGACTGATTTTTCTGATTTTCAGTACCATTATTGTATTCACCGATTATATGAAGACTGTTTTTATTCCATTTCTCTGAGATTTTTGCATTCATCCGGAGTATGAAGACGTTTTTTTCTAAATTTTCTTGGCATTTTCGTATTCATTGGCCTTATGAATGCGTTTTTTATTCAATTTCCCCAAGATTTTTGCATTCATCTGATGTATGAAGACGTTTTTTTCTAAATTTTCTTGGTATTTTCGTATTCATATGCCTTATGAATGCGTTTTTTACTCGATTTCTCCGAGATTTTTGCATTCATCTGGGGAATGAAGACCATTTTTTATAAGTTTTCTTCGCTTTTTTGTATTCATTGGCATTATGAATGCGTTTTTTATTCAATTTCCCCAGGATTTTTGCATTCATCTGATGTATGAAGACCATTTTTTATAAGTTTTCTTGGCATTTTTGTATTCATTTGTCTTATGAATGCGTTTTTTACTCGATTTCTCTAAAATTTTTTTACATTCATCTGGGGTATGAAGACTAATTTTGCATGTGATTTTAGTAATCATTGATTGGATGAAGACAGTTTTCCATTTACTAGAATTCATCGAGAAGACAATTTTCCATTTACTGGAATTCATCGAAATGTATACAGTTCAAATGCTCAACTGCATTATTAGACGGTATATATTGTAAAAAGTTCCAAATTGGAGCATACTCTTTCCTTTTTTACTAACTAAATACGTTTTTTTAAAATATATAAATAAGTGTCGGATAATCTGCTCATCTACGGTACGAAATTAATACTAATATCATAACTTTTTAAATAGTACACTTATCTCTCCAAAGCAATACTCATCAACCCAATCAATATATTTTTCATATAACGGCCGAATTGTTTCAATATCCTTTGCGATGACTTCACATCCTCTGTCATCATAAATGTAAAAAATGATATCCTTCGTTGTGTTGATGAAAAAGATATCTGGCTCGTATAAACCAAATGGGTTGTGTAATCTTGGTTGTAATTCGTGAAAATCTTGGTTACAAATTGCCTTAATTAAAAGTTCATAGCGAAGATCTTGTTTTTGACAGTACAAAGAGAATTGGGATGTACATTTTTCCATAGCGTCTTCTTCATCATCAAACATATATGGAAGCCTTGTTTGTTTTAGTCGATAACGCAGATTTTTATTTTTAACGTAATGATGATAAACTTTCATTTTCTTTCTACTTGTCTTGTAATCGTTCTTATACTGATAAATATTCGTAACCAAATAAAGTTGATCACCATCTGAGAACAGTTCATTAAACAATGTTGTTGCTTGGTAATAAACTGTGTTGAAATAATGTGGGTTGAGTTCATCTGAGTTACTTTTTATTTGATAAAGACCTTTTGCTAATTCAAAATGAATACTATTCTTCCATTGATAATAAAGACTTGGCCTTAACACAAGCCCAGGGAATTTCTTATCTAGATACTCACTTAATTGCATATATACTCTCCAATCTACAATTGTCGGATAATATGAAAACAGACGCTCCTTCATTAAATTATCCCACTAAAAAAGTGCCCATTCTAGAAAGAATTGAGCACCTATAGCTTATTTCTCCAATTGACATTCGTTCGGGCAAATCTACAACTTATGTATACATAGGATGAATCTCCATCTGCCCATTTTCATAGGAAGTCTTCGTGATGTAGCTTCCTTTTGGAAATATAAATGTCCATGGCATACTTACTTTTGCCGGGATTTCAAGTGCTGGTAGAGTGAAAAGATTCTCCGCAATGAGTTCCCCTTCAATCGTATAACTCACTTTCGTATCCTTAAATGTAAGAATAGTATTCGAAAAGTTATGAACTAATGCTGTTACTAGTAATGCTTCTTGATGATTGATAGCCACTCGTACAGTCGTACAAGTAATCTCCAAACTATTAAAATGTTTTGATTGATTAAATATTTCTTGAATATTCATTCTGTCTTGAGTAGACAAAGCTTTTTCCCAAGATGCTTCAAACTGTAATTGCTGCATGTCAAATCCCCTTTTATTTCAGCCGTTTTTCCTCTTTAATTTCCTTTGCTAAATGTAAAATTAATAATACCATGCCTGCAAAAGAAACAAGTAAACTGATGATAAAACCAATTAGCCATGAGTTAAATGTTATTTGTATGTCAGTAAACATAAATATAGCAATTAATACGATTCCTATAAACATGAATAAAAATCCTAGTTTTTTCACGATTCTGCTCCTCATCTGTTTTGTCATAGAATAATATTCCCAGATAATTTTATTCCCAACCAGTAAAAAAATCTAATTTTCAAACTCGCTAATAGTAGATTTCTACCTTATATAAATAGTAAAATTATGCTATTATTGTATAGTTATTGTAACGAGGGGGGATGCATCATGAACAAACAAGCAAGAAGAAAATCTAGTATGACAGTAAGAAAAAAGTTGTGGCTATCTTTTATAATCATTCTTATTGTCCCGAGTATTTTGGTAGGGGGATTTGCATTTTCATTTGCAAAATCTGTTGTAAAAGACGATATGATGAAATCTGCTTCACAATCTGTTGATTATCTAAATGAAAATATTAAAGAGTTTTTCGAACCAAAAATTAAAGATATTGAATATCTTGCTGAGACGATTAATGCTTCGGAAGTGAAAGTAAAAGCGAAATCGAATCTTGGTTATAGTACAACTGTCGAAAATCAATTAAAAACATATAAAGCCATTCATTCAGAATTAGAACTTACTTCGATTGGAACCGAACAAGGCGTTTATATGAATGCTCCATCAACGGTTGTCAATCCTCTTAATTTTGACCCAAGAAAACAAGACTGGTATCAACAAGCAATGGCCAATAAAAGTGAAGCGATTATTACATCACCTTATATATCGAGCGCTACTGGACAATTAGTTGTGACGATTGCGAAATCAACAAAAGATGGACAAGGGGTAATAGCAATCAATGTTAATCTGGAAGAAATCGCAAAATTAACAGAATCCATTACGATAGGAAATAATGGTTATGCTTATATTTTAGACGCAGATCGTAAATATGTTTACCATCCGCAACAAGAAATCGGGTCTCATGCGCCGGAAAATGAAGAATCTGAAAACCTGTATAAAAGTGAAAATGGAACATTCCATTATGTACATGAAGGCAAAGACGAAAAGGAAATGTTTTTTACAACGAACGAAATTACTGGCTGGAAATTAGCTGGAACAATGTATTCAAAAGAAATTGATGAAAATGCGTTACCTATTTTAATCAATACGATTATTGTCATTGTTGCGAGTGTAATTATTGGTGGCATTGTCATTATTTTAATTATTCGTTCAATCACTAATCCAATTCATTCGTTGAATCGTGCAGCTGAAAAAATTGCAGAAGGTGATTTTACTGAAAAAATTACTCTTCGTTCAAACGATGAAATTGGGAAGCTCGGCAATAGTTTTAATAGTATGGTGAACACCTTAAATGGTATTATCGTAAACTTAAAACAAACGATTGATCATTTGGCTTCTTCATCAGAACAACTTACCGCTAGTTCTACTCAGACATCATCTGCAACGGAACAAGTAGCTTCAGCTATTCAGGAAATCGCTAGTGGTGTAGAAAAATCAACTGAAAAACTTGAAGAAAATGAAAAATCCTTAGTTAATACATTGGAATCGATTTTAAGAATTTCAGAGCAATCTGAAGAAGTTGCAGAACTTGCGAGAAAATCCTCAAAAGAAGCGGAAGATGGAAAACAATCCGTTGAAGCGAATCTTGAGCAAATGAAATTTATCAATGAATCTGTAAGCAAGTCAAATGAAGTCATTCAATCTTTATCTCATCGTTCTAAAGAAATTGGAGAGATTTTGCAAGTGATCAATGATATTGCAGACCAAACGAACTTACTTGCACTAAACGCGGCAATTGAAGCGGCAAGAGCTGGTGAGCACGGAAAAGGATTTGCAGTAGTAGCCGATGAAGTGAGAAAACTTGCAGAACAATCACAAACTTCTACTAAGTTAATAGGTGAAATTATTACGAGCATCCAAAAGGACACAGAAATGTCGGTGAAAATGATGGGTGAAGTACTCCGCAATGCAAATCAAGGTGTAACTGTTACTGAAGCATCTGCTGAGAAATTTATGCATATCATCGAAAACTCTCGCAATATTACGCCACAGATTGAAGAAATTACGGTTACGATGGAAAACATCCAGGAAAGTGTGAAGGATGTTGTGGCAAACGCTAAACTTCTTACAGAATTAGGACAGGAAAATGCAGCAAGTTCCGAGGAAGTAGCTGCATCCACAGAAGAGCAATTAGCATCCATGGAAGAAATCAACTCTTCTGCTAACTCCCTTGCTAATCTGGCGGAAGAATTAAGAGATGTTGTGAACAAGTTTAAAATTTAACGTACCCGGTACACAAACAATTCTGAAAATTTAATACAATTTAAAGCTAAGTATTTGGGATTGCACTCCCCTCAAGTACTTAGCTTTTTCATTTCTATGTTTCAGTGACTTTTACCCAATCGGATTTGTTTTAAAAGCATATTGTTAAAAAAACCGTTTTGAGGTGATTATTTGAGTAAGTTCAATGCTGAAAAACTTTCTGTTGAATACAGAGATGGCGTAACAGCAAGAAATCCAATACTTCAAAGAAAATATACCCTCACTCACTCTGATTCCACGGGTGAACTATTTTTAACAATTGGCACTCAATATGCTTGGGATAAAGTCAATCAGACGACGAGAGATGAAGTATTAGGTAATTGGAATAGTAATGGGTATTACGATGTTTATGTTTATCTCGATCAAGGAGAGCATGATTTCGCCACAGCAATGAGACGAAATGAGATTTTCAAACGGGAATTACCGCTAGCATTGACGGCAATCCGTTATGGTGATCGATACTTATTCAACCAATTTCCAAATCTCGATTCTGCTTTTATCATCGTTCACTTTATATCTTCTTATCCTCAACTAGCTCGACAAGAGAACTGGGGTACATTTCATAATTTTAAGGATTGAAATATGCTTTAGTAGTATGTTTTAATCCTTTTTAATTTGTATTATAAGTGTCGGATAATCTGCTATACTTGCCACAAAAAAGCGATTGCTGTTCGCAACCGCCCCGTTTATAATATTTCCACTGTTTCATTAAATGACATGCCAAAGTATTTGTATTTGATATGAACCGTATGGATAGCATTAGGATGAATTACGCTGATACCATATATTTCATCATTTTCAGAAGCCATTCCCTCATCTAATTTTTCAAAATTAGCAGATGGTGAAGTGCCAGATTTGATTGAAACCTGTTTCATATCCGTAAAAACATATTCTTTCGCTTCTACATTTCTGAAGTCGTCCGTCACGATAAATCCTTGTAATGCATTACTCTTTTGGATTTTAACATCTGAAGCTTTTTCATGCTGATTAACAACAACCTCTACTATTTTCAAATTACGAAAACCATTATTCCCGATACCGACGACAACGGATTTGTTATCTTCACTATAGCCAAGAGTACCGATTTCTATGGGTGGGTTAAATTTTATGAAGGCTAGACCCCCACCAAATATTAATAATAGGAGAATAGCGAAATAAACTTTTTTCATTTTACTAGTCTACTTTCTTTGATAATTTTTGAAACCAATCTAATGCATCGAACGTATGAAAAAATGAGGTGATACTATGATGTTTTCGTCAATAAAGGATATTTGGATGGGGATTGTTATTTGGATTTTGATTGGTGCATTTAGTTGGCTTTTCTATCAAACTGCTTTCATTCAAAAAAATGCGTTCGGTTCAATGCTTCTGCTTGCACTTGTCACTTTATTAGCAGCAGTCTGGTTTAGTACTCACTATATAATTGAAGATGATGTCCTTCACATTACATATGGACCTCTGAAAAAGGCGATACATATAAACGAAATACGCTCTATTCGGTATACAACAAACCCATTTGTTGCCCCTTCCCTTTCCGCGCAACGCATCGAAGTTAATTACGGGAAATTTCAAACTGTTCAAATTTCGCCTAAGGATAAAGATGTATTTGTAAATGAATTAAAAGAAAAGAACCCCAACATTCAACTAGATATCTAGCACCCAACCTCATTATTGAGGGTTCTTTTTTTCTCCAGAGAATCTAAATTTCATCCAACAATACTACTTCACCACTTGCTGCATTTACACCGTAACGGCAATCTAGCTTTCCGCATAAGACATATTGTTGTTGTTTTTCATCATAAACAAAGGTTGGTATTAGCTCGAAATACTCTTCCAACATTTCATATGCGTCTTCTTTTGTAATCGTACCTTTGTCTGATGGTTGGAATTCATTAAAGGTTTCCAACATAACATCATTATCCATGTAATTGTCTACTTTAAAATGCTCTGGATCAATCCAAACTTTCATTTTCCTTTGAAACACATAATTATCTTGTGAATTGGCTTTTAATGTTGCGTGAATATATCCTTTTTCACGACTTAGCGATTTTAGCACCCATTTTCCTGAATCGTTTGGATATTCTTGACGTAAAAAATCCCTCACAGCTGAGATGCACTTTTCTTGTTCAAGCTCTGTAATTGGGAATATATCAGGAGAAGGTTCACTTGCAAAGGCTTGTTCTGCTGATATCTCCCCCATCCAATTAATGTATTTTCGTTCAAAGGACTTATTCAAGGGCTCTTCCCAATAGATTATATGGTCCACTTTCTCGTCCTTAAAAATCTCAAATGGAATTGTTCTTGTACCATCATTTGTTATATAAATCTCTTCTACTGCATAAATCGAGTATAATTTTTTCTCTTCATAAGATGGAAAATTAATTAGTTTGATTTGTTCTTTTTTCAAATGGTCTATTTTATCGAAATTCAGTGAAAACTCTTCTGCTACCTCTATTGAAGGAAACTCACCAAATACAGAAAATAACGTTAGCTTGCCTTCTTCGTTAAACTTGATATTAATCCATCCTGAAGGGGATACGGAGATACTATTAATGCATGCCTTAAAATAAACTTCCCCTTTTTCTTCTTTATGTATTTGAAAATGTTTCCCATAAGTTAAACCCGTTTCATTTTCCACCCATTCTATGACTTCTTCCATCTCACCATTAAATACAAACCCATTTTCTGTATAAGACTTGCCCATAACAAAAATTACACTAGTAAACTTTCGATTTTCAATATTAATCTCAATACAAGCTGTGCCGTCTGGATTTAAATCGTCATCATCTTTTTCAGCATGATTTGGAAAAAACTCCATTGCAAGTGTATAAACTGTCTCATTGAAGGAATTAACCGTGCGATTGAAATAATAGTTTTGTAGGTAGTATTGATTTAAACCAAATTTATTTATTGTATACTCCACTAATTCTTGTACTCTAGTATCCAATGATTCAACCTCACTTTTCTTTTACTCAACCTCTTTTTCCTTTTTCCATTTGTATGGCACTTTTGACTAGTTGTAGAGAAGCATAATGAGGAACGTAACAAACCCTACCCCGAAATTATCCATCCACCTGATTTCATTATTCATAACAAATTGATATAAAGTTACTACCCAAAAATTTATTAGTGGAAATTGAATACTTTCCTTTAACAACTTCTACCCCCTTTACAAAACGAGTATTAAAATAGCAATTAATAACATCATGGCAAAGACTATTCCCAATATGATTGCAAGGAGATTCACCTTCCAAGTATAGCCCTTAAACTCTACTTCTGAGGCAGCTCGATCCACTTTTCGATTGTGGATGATTAAACTAATATTTGAGAGTAGTAAAAGAAAACAGAACATGGTAACCATAAACAACATATCGACCTGAAAGTTGTTGTCTTCATAACCCCAATTTAAATAAGATTGCCAAAAAAGAATACCGCTTAACACGATGTTATAACCATAGCTTACTTTTCGGTGTTTGTACCATTCCTTTCCCATTTTTTGTTTTTCATAGATTGCTACTTTTTCAACGATAGGAATAATTGATTTTGTACTGTCACCCTTCATTAACCCAAAAATTCCTTGTGACAGCACAAAAATTCCTAAAAATAAAAAGAAATGGGCAATTGATATTGTATACATGTTCATAATGATAAAGAAAAGAAATAGACCAATTATTAACAATCCATTTAAAACTGCAAACTGGTTTCTTCGCATCCTTCTTAATTCAGCTGTTTTCATTTTCTCCCCTCCTAATGTTATTTCGTATTGTCAAAACTTATATATATAAATCGCTAATAATCGTTGGTTTTATAGTCTTTTACGCAAAAAAACTTGCCACCCCCTGGATTTTGGTGTTAGTTGAGGTTACCACACCACACAACTACCCAAAAAGGAAGTGACAAGTTTGTACCCTCAATTATTAGCGTATTTAATTGAATTTATCAAGTACCAAGAAAAAATAATTAAAATATTAATGGTGATAATATTTGGTAAGGCTGTTGGAAGTGTGCGTCCTGAACAGCCAATTAATAAAGAATACCGCAAGTTACAAGTTGATAAGTTACCCATTCTGTATCAACCTGAAAAAGCATCCTTTCAGGATTTACTAATCGCCTACTTCCATGAACATGGCAAAGAATTAAAGCCTGTAAGACGACACGCCAAGTCCAAATCAAAAGTACCTGAAAACCTCTGTTGTCCTAAGTGTGGTGCACCTTCCTCGTATTTGTATGCGAATAATGGTGCAAAAGGACAATATCAATGTAAGGTATGTGATTGCTTATTTAATCAAAAAAGTCGCTATCAGAAAGAGGCTATTCTTCGTTGCCCCCACTGTATGAAGACCTTAGAGAAAATTAAAGAGCGAAAAGATTTTCACATTTGGAAGTGTAAAAGTAATCAGTGTTCCTATTATTTATCCAATATAGGTCGAATGAGTAAGGAAGAAAAGACCCGATTTAAACAAGATCCACAGGCGTTTAAAGTGCGTTATATTTATCGTGAATTTTTGTTTGATTATCAACCTTTATCTCCAGCATCACCAGTAAAACCACGTGTAGATTTATCACGGATTCATACGTCATCCCATACACTTGGATTGATTTTGACATACCATGTGAATTACGGTATTTCAGCACGGAAAACAGCAGCGATTATGCAAGACATACATAATGTTTCCATTTCACATCAAACGATATTAAATTACGTGAACAGTGTCTCCATCTTGATGAAGCCCTTCGTTGATGGTTATCCTTATGAACTGTCCGATCAATTTTGTGGCGACGAAACGTATATTCGGGTTAATGGGAAATGGCATTACTTATTCTTTTTCTTTGATGCGGCGAAAAAAGTTATTCTCTCTTACCGTGTTTCGCCTAATCGCGATACATTGTCTGCCATTAAAGCAATCGATGATGTTTTACAAAAGTTCAAGGAGATTCCCGAAAACCTGAATTTAATCGTGGATGGCAACCCCATTTACTTATTAGCACAACACTTTTTCGCACAACATGACATTTGGTTTGATGTGACACAAGTGATAGGCTTAACGAACGAAGATCCAGTGTCAGCCGAATATCGTTGGTTGAAACAAATTATCGAACGTCTAAACCGGACATTTAAAGGGCATTACCGTGCGACAACAGGCTTTGGTTCCGAAGCTGGCTCGGTATCGTTTGTGACGATGTTTGTGGCCTATTTTAATTTCCTTCGACCGCATGCAAAGCTGGAAAAGCGTGTGCCGGTCATGATTCCAGAGTTGGACCAGATGCCACATATGCCAGCACGTTGGACAAAACTGATTGAACTGGCCCAATTGGAGTTAACGAAATAACCGCAGCCTACTTTTTTTAGCAGAGCCCTCAAATAACTACATACGAATGACAATCGGCGTAGCGAACTCTTGACAAACCGAATGGAGAAAAGGTTAAAATTGGTATTTGGCGAGGGTTATTTGGTGTGCCTACTTTTTCCCCTTCGCCCTCAAAAATATGGGCGCAACCTTTTCGGAATGTTTGTCAAGAGCGATTGTCCCCTCGTTCGGAGAGTACTTATCGCCCAATACCTTGTGTTTTTCAATTTTTCATAGAAGTTTTGACACTACCTGTTATTTCGTATTGTCAAAACTTATATATATAAATCGCTAATAATCGTTGGTTTTATAGTCTTTTACGCAAAAAAACTTGCCACCCCCTGGATTTTGGTGTTAGTTGAGGTTACCACACACAAAACTACCCAAAAAGGAAGTGACAAGTTTGTACCCTCAATTATTAGCGTATTTAATTGAATTTATCAAGTACCAAGAAAAAATAATTAAAATATTAATGGTGATAATATTTGGTAAGGCTGTTGGAAGTGTGCGTCCTGAACAGCCAATTAATAAAGAATACCGCAAGTTACAAGTTGATAAGTTACCCATTCTGTATCAACCTGAAAAAGCATCCTTTCAGGATTTACTAATCGCCTACTTCCATGAACATGGCAAAGAATTAAAGCCTGTAAGACGACACGCCAAGTCCAAATCAAAAGTACCTGAAAACCTCTGTTGTCCTAAGTGTGGTGCACCTTCCTCGTATTTGTATGCGAATAATGGTGCAAAAGGACAATATCAATGTAAGGTATGTGATTGCTTATTTAATCAAAAAAGTCGCTATCAGAAAGAGGCTATTCTTCGTTGCCCCCACTGTATGAAGACCTTAGAGAAAATTAAAGAGCGAAAAGATTTTCACATTTGGAAGTGTAAAAGTAATCAGTGTTCCTATTATTTATCCAATATAGGTCGAATGAGTAAGGAAGAAAAGACCCGATTTAAACAAGATCCACAGGCGTTTAAAGTGCGTTATATTTATCGTGAATTTTTGTTTGATTATCAACCTTTATCTCCAGCATCACCAGTAAAACCACGTGTAGATTTATCACGGATTCATACGTCATCCCATACACTTGGATTGATTTTGACATACCATGTGAATTACGGTATTTCAGCACGGAAAACAGCAGCGATTATGCAAGACATACATAATGTTTCCATTTCACATCAAACGATATTAAATTACGTGAACAGTGTCTCCATCTTGATGAAGCCCTTCGTTGATGGTTATCCTTATGAACTGTCCGATCAATTTTGTGGCGACGAAACGTATATTCGGGTTAATGGGAAATGGCATTACTTATTCTTTTTCTTTGATGCGGCGAAAAAAGTTATTCTCTCTTACCGTGTTTCGCCTAATCGCGATACATTGTCTGCCATTAAAGCAATCGATGATGTTTTACAAAAGTTCAAGGAGATTCCCGAAAACCTGAATTTAATCGTGGATGGCAACCCCATTTACTTATTAGCACAACACTTTTTCGCACAACATGACATTTGGTTTGATGTGACACAAGTGATAGGCTTAACGAACGAAGATCCAGTGTCAGCCGAATATCGTTGGTTGAAACAAATTATCGAACGTCTAAACCGGACATTTAAAGGGCATTACCGTGCGACAACAGGCTTTGGTTCCGAAGCTGGCTCGGTATCGTTTGTGACGATGTTTGTGGCCTATTTTAATTTCCTTCGACCGCATGCAAAGCTGGAAAAGCGTGTGCCGGTCATGATTCCAGAGTTGGACCAGATGCCACATATGCCAGCACGTTGGACAAAACTGATTGAACTGGCCCAATTGGAGTTAACGAAATAACCGCAGCCTACTTTTTTTAGCAGAGTCCTCAAATAACTACATACGAATGACAATCGGCGTAGCGAACTCTTGACAAACCGAATGGAGAAAAGGTTAAAATTGGTATTTGGCGAGGGTTATTTGGTGTGCCTACTTTTTCCCCTTCGCCCTCAAAAATATGGGCGCAACCTTTTCGGAATGTTTGTCAAGAGCGATTGTCCCCTCGTTCGGAGAGTACTTATCGCCCAATACCTTGTGTTTTTCAATTTTTCATAGAAGTTTTGACACTACCCAAGTAGATATATTACATATAATTTCCATTAATGTAAATATTTTGAATATAGTACTATCTCATTATTTTAAATATACAGAAATTATTTTTCATTAGATTATAGTGTAAAAGTTTTAGAAACCGAAGTAATTTTTAGCTCTATTAGATTATATTTATAAACCTCGGACCAAATAGAAAATGTAAGTCTCATGCTATAAAATAAAAAGCATCTCCAAATTTTAGATACTTGTCTATATTTGGGGATGCTATTAAATTGTTTATCAGTTAACATTATTTCTTATACTTAAATAAAGATTATCTAAACCATTTCAACACATTTATTATATTCATATATTTTCTCTTCATAATTAAATTACATGCAAACTAAACAAACTAATACATTTAATAGTTTGTAGCTATTTATAGTTTTCGAAGTATTTTCCTTTTTCGATGATTTCTTTTGGACTTATGCCTGTCCACTCTTCTGGTGTTATGTTGGGATTGAGTTCAAGATAGGATTTAATCATCTTATATCCCTCACTATAACCATAAGACCTCGGCAAATCCTTTCCGCCCACTGTAATTTCTATCGCACGTTTGGAGTCTTTTTTGTTTAGATCAGGTTCAATTTTAGACCATAATTCTTTGTCGTAATCCAAATACACTGGGGTGCTTTCAAGATTAGGATATACGGTTTTCTCGAACATGACTGCTTTTCCTTCAAAAATTAGATTATCTAAAACAGTTCCTGAAAAATTATTTAAATTCTTTTCTGCCCAAACACTGTGATGATATTCATGTGAAACACCGACTTTGATAATATCGTCTTTGTAATATCCAGTATATGGGATAACGATCTTCCCAGCCCCCACCGTAAGCAACGGCATATTTGAACGGCTAGAAGGAAATACACACACGGTTGTATCTTTTTTAGTGGGTAGTAATGCTGCGGATTTCAAAAGGGATTCTTGAATGAGAGCATTCATCTCATCTTTACGTGTTTCTAGTTCTTCATTTATTATTTCTAATTCTGCTAAACTATCAGGTGCCGAGTTGAGAAGTTCATCCGCCATATAGAGGAACTCACCCTTCTTGAAACATTTGTTGTAAATAGGATCAATGACTTCCTCTTCATAAACTTCTAAAGTAGCTTTGCTTGGATCGCTCTTAACTTTTTCAATATAGTTGTTAAATAATGGACTTACTTGAATAATTTCAAACTGCTGTTTGGTATCCGGGTCCTCAAATTTAAACGATAGTTCTTTACTTGTTTCATTTTGTGCACAGGAAGTGAGCATTAAAAGCATTAGAAATAGAATTATAGTTGTGCATTTTTTTCGAGTGTATTTCAATTTAATCCCCCTATATAAAGAAACTTTAAAATTTTAATCAATTTAATATAGTAATTCACTGCTTATTTTTTAAATTTTCACGGATAATTAGAAAACTGATTTAGCTGATAAGCATCGTTACCATCTTTTATTATTCTTATGAATCTTTTTATAGAGGTAAACTTCAGTATCGGTACCTGTCCAATTACTTATAAAGCTCATAAGCAACATTAAAATACCAAATAAAACAAAAGTCACTTTGTAATGGCCTAAAAAAAGTAATACAAATGCTGAAACTATTAGTAGCATTATTAAAAATATTAAGAATATTTGGAACTTACCTTTCCTCTTTTCATTCATATGTACAACCCTCCAATAAATCGCTCACATTCTACTAGTTGTTATTTTTGGATAATTGTACCATATCAATTGTGTCAAAAATACCTTATGGAAGGAAACTGAATCCATTCAACTACTTAATAACCCTTTTAATGGGTCTATTTTAATAAATTTATTAATTTGCCTATTGACATTTATTATAGCCAGCACATAATCTTCCCAGATTTCTTTCTAAACGTTATTCAACAATCTTTAGCCCTTTAATGAAAAAAGCTCCTTCCTTATTTGGAAAGCGCTCGATTGTTGAATAACTTTATATTAAAAGAATCTATAAGTTCCCCTTCTAACTTATGTACACTATAACTCCTCAATTTTTTCAAAAACCTCTGTATAAAGAGCATTTATGTCCTTTTTATCATTTAAATAAAAATACCAAGTTTCAAACTTATTCGCATTAATGTTATGTAAATAAATGGTAGTATGTGAGCCGTTGTCTAAAACATCGAAATTAGCAGTTTCATAAGTTAGACCTTCATTCACGAATGGATAGTGTCTTTTATTCGAATCAAAGAATATGATTGGGAGCTCTAAACCTTTATATACTTCTATATATTTATCATCCGACGCTGCTTCAAATACATTGGGTGTTAACATAATTGCATCAAGATTTGTTGGAAGCTTTGATATATCCTCATTTACTTTTTCTAATGATAATGATTCAAAATGAATTTTTTCATTTTTCAATTCAGGAATATTACCAATTACTGCAATGTTTAATGGAGCTCCATCATATTTCACTTTATTGATAGACACTGAAAGTAAAAACACCATGGCTACTAAAATCAAGCCTATGACCACTACACCTATAATTAAACGTTTCATTTAATCCCCCTTGCAACAATCTACTCCCATATTATAACAATTTCAATTCTCTTATTAAACTACTCCGTTATTTGAACCTTTAATGAAAATAGACGCATTCCTTATTAAAGAAGGTAGTGACCCCTTAAAGTTAGAGTTTTTATTATGCAGCTAATTGGCTGGCGTGTATTCGGTAATTTACCTGACTCATGCCGGCCAGTTTTTGTTTAATGCGATCGTTATTATAATAATTGATATACTTCTCTATTTTCTTTTGCAGTACTTCGTAAGAGATTAATTGTTCCCCATAATACATTTCCTGTTTTAGTATGCTGAAGAAGTTCTCCATGGCCGCATTATCTGCGCATGTCGCTTTACGAGACATGCTTTGGAAAATCTTGTTCTGCCTTAATGTTTTTACCCACGTATTGTGTTGATAGTGCCATCCTTGATCGGAGTGAATCGTTGCCCGATATTCAGCACGTTTCTGAATAATTGGAAGTGATTGCTTAAGTGAATCTAACACAAAATCTAGGCTCGGCCGTTTTGACATACTAAACCCAATAATCTCACCGTTATATAAGTCCATGATCGGGCTTAAATATAATTTCTCATCATCTGTACATTTAAATTCGGTTACATCAGTCACCAATTTTTGAAGGGCATACGGTGTGCTGAATCTACGATTCGAAAGGTTTTTAGCGACTTTTCCAACCGTTCCTTTGTAGGATTTATAGCGTGATTTACGTACAAATTTTACACATATCAATCCTAGCTTTTTCATAATTCGTTGTACTTTTTTATGATTAATTGTGTACCCTTGCGCTCTTAATTCCGCATGAATACGACGGTAGCCATATCGACCTTCATGCTTTTCAAAGGTCTCTAAAATCAAAGTTTCCCATTTTCCATTCGAATTTGCTTGTTTCATTTGTTTCATCTGATAATGATATGTCGCTTCTGGAATACCCACTTGTTTTAAGACATCTTTTAATCGAAATCCTTCTTGTTTAAGTTCGAAGGCGATGGCTGCTTGTGCTTTTCGAGGAAGGTATTTGGATTCTCTCGAAAAGCCTTCAACTTTTTTAAATACGCCACCTCTAAACGAAGAAGCTCATTTTCGCGTTCTAGCTGCTCCTCACGTGACATTGTTTTTTCTTGGTTATTCGCTGTTGATTTTTGTTTCTTAGACATAGACGGGCGCCCCTTTAATTTTTTTTGCAGGCCCTCTATCCCTTTTTTTAAGAATCGACGATTCCAACTAGTAATTAAAGTTGGATCATTCAAGTTAAAGTGAATCGCAGTATCTTGATAGGAAGCACTTGTTCGTTTCATAAAGTTTAATACATCTAATTTAAATTGAACAGAATAAAACTGCTTCGTTTTCTTAACGGATAAGCCACTATGCCCAAACTCTTTAAAAGCACGTACCCATCTCCTTAATGGAGAATCACCTATACCATATTTCTTCGCTATCGCTCGATATCCTAGAGAGCCACTTAAATATTCTTGAACCACCATTAATTTAAATTCTTCATTATATTTAGTCATAAAAAATCACCTCAAAAGTTAGTTTTTCACTCTAACTTTTGGGGTGCAGTACCGAAAAGCGCCCGATTGTTAAGGTTCAAGATAGTGGTTACTGCTTATTTGTTAAACTAAAACCTCTTTTAAATTAGAAAATATATGTTCCAAATAAATCATTCCCATAAATAATAACCAAACAGCACAAGGAATTGCTAGACTTTTAACTGAATGTACCCAATTGAATTTATAGTTACTTTTTTGTATTAATTTATCTGTAATTAAGAACAAGATTGCTGCACCCAAACTAAACGGAAGTAAGATAAGACCAAAAAAAACATGAAAAATAACTGTAAGTATTACTTCAATTTTCTTATTATTATTTTTTCTAGTTATTAAATTGCTTATTATATCACTAACTATGGAGGTTAAAACCCCATAGATTAATATAACTGGGAAGCTGTACATCAAATAAACAGGTGTAGCTAATATAAAAGTGAATATGTAATCAGTAATGGAACTTATACTTTCTCCAAATGCATTTGGAACAATTAAAGCGAGCAATATAGCAAAAAGTGATCCAGATATAGATGCTGATATAATTTTCCTCCATATTATCGCACTCATATAAAATAACCCTCTTTTATGTATCCTATTTAATGTATTTAGTGTAAATCTCAACCATCTTTTATTCAACAATCTGGCCCGATTGTGGAATAGTATAATCCTGCACCAGAGAATTTTTTTATCAAACTAGATTAATGTTCGATCTTTGTTTTAAATAATTGAACTTTGTTTTAAATGTTTAATCTTATATATAAAACTACAAAAGAAAGGCTTTTAACATTCCATGTCCGTGGGCTATTCATTTTTCCCACAAAACTAAGTAGCGTTACAAAAATTTACTTAGATTTACCAAATATGATATTGTATTGGTAATTAGTTCATATGGAGGTTTTATTATGCCTATTGATTTTGGAAGATTTAAAAAAAGAGAGGATTCGCAACGCGAAACCCACCCAATTAAGATTTATGATGGTCTTTCAAGAAGTGGCCGATTAAATGACTTATGGAGAGGACAATATTTAGCTTTAGAAGAATGGGAAAAGGTACGAAAAGACAATGACCTTGTTGTTAGTTTAAACACTGGCGGCGGGAAAACTGTTATTGGATTAATACAAGGCCAGGCACTAGTTAATGAAACAGGTGGTAGAGTATTTTATCTTTGTGGGTCTATCCAACTCATTAAACAAACCGCTGAAGTAGCCTCCCTTATGCCGTTAAAGGTGGCTACTTATTATAATCGACAATTTGAAAATGAAGTCGACTTTAATAAAGGAGAAATCCTTTGTATAACCACCTACCAAGCTTTATTTAATGGGTTTAGCAGATTCGCTAAAGAAGAAATCGCTGGATTAGTCTTTGATGACTCACACGTTGCGTCTCATATTATTCGAGATCATTTTTCCTTGCATCTGGATGATGCTAATTTCCCACAAACATATTCAACACTTGTAAATACAATCAGAGGATATTACGAAGCTACTCACTCAATTCAACTATTTGAGCAAGTCGTTAGTCAGAAATTGGATCCTACTGTTTTATTTGTCCCTACTTTTATTTGGGAAGATATAAATAAAAAAATTATTGAAGTTATGATAGCTGAAGGTGTACCAACTTCAAACTCTACAAAATATGCATGGGAGCATCTTCGCGATAATGTCGATTTATGTGCAGTCTTTTTGACATCTAATTCAATTGAGATTACCCCATTTTTACCCCCCGTTCATTTAATACGTATTGTCAAAACTTATATATATAAATCGCTAATAATCGTTGGTTTTATAGTCTTTTACGCAAAAAAACTTGCCACCCCCTGGATTTTGGTGTTAGTTGAGGTTACCACACACAAAACTACCCAAAAAGGAAGTGACAAGTTTGTACCCTCAATTATTAGCGTATTTAATTGAATTTATCAAGTACCAAGAAAAAATAATTAAAATATTAATGGTGATAATATTTGGTAAGGCTGTTGGAAGTGTGCGTCCTGAACAGCCAATTAATAAAGAATACCGCAAGTTACAAGTTGATAAGTTACCCATTCTGTATCAACCTGAAAAAGCATCCTTTCAGGATTTACTAATCGCCTACTTCCATGAACATGGCAAAGAATTAAAGCCTGTAAGACGACACGCCAAGTCCAAATCAAAAGTACCTGAAAACCTCTGTTGTCCTAAGTGTGGTGCACCTTCCTCGTATTTGTATGCGAATAATGGTGCAAAAGGACAATATCAATGTAAGGTATGTGATTGCTTATTTAATCAAAAAAGTCGCTATCAGAAAGAGGCTATTCTTCGTTGCCCCCACTGTATGAAGACCTTAGAGAAAATTAAAGAGCGAAAAGATTTTCACATTTGGAAGTGTAAAAGTAATCAGTGTTCCTATTATTTATCCAATATAGGTCGAATGAGTAAGGAAGAAAAGACCCGATTTAAACAAGATCCACAGGCGTTTAAAGTGCGTTATATTTATCGTGAATTTTTGTTTGATTATCAACCTTTATCTCCAGCATCACCAGTAAAACCACGTGTAGATTTATCACGGATTCATACGTCATCCCATACACTTGGATTGATTTTGACATACCATGTGAATTACGGTATTTCAGCACGGAAAACAGCAGCGATTATGCAAGACATACATAATGTTTCCATTTCACATCAAACGATATTAAATTACGTGAACAGTGTCTCCATCTTGATGAAGCCCTTCGTTGATGGTTATCCTTATGAACTGTCCGATCAATTTTGTGGCGACGAAACGTATATTCGGGTTAATGGGAAATGGCATTACTTATTCTTTTTCTTTGATGCGGCGAAAAAAGTTATTCTCTCTTACCGTGTTTCGCCTAATCGCGATACATTGTCTGCCATTAAAGCAATCGATGATGTTTTACAAAAGTTCAAGGAGATTCCCGAAAACCTGAATTTAATCGTGGATGGCAACCCCATTTACTTATTAGCACAACACTTTTTCGCACAACATGACATTTGGTTTGATGTGACACAAGTGATAGGCTTAACGAACGAAGATCCAGTGTCAGCCGAATATCGTTGGTTGAAACAAATTATCGAACGTCTAAACCGGACATTTAAAGGGCATTACCGTGCGACAACAGGCTTTGGTTCCGAAGCTGGCTCGGTATCGTTTGTGACGATGTTTGTGGCCTATTTTAATTTCCTTCGACCGCATGCAAAGCTGGAAAAGCGTGTGCCGGTCATGATTCCAGAGTTGGACCAGATGCCACATATGCCAGCACGTTGGACAAAACTGATTGAACTGGCCCAATTGGAGTTAACGAAATAACCGCAGCCTACTTTTTTTAGCAGAGCCCTCAAATAACTACATACGAATGACAATCGGCGTAGCGAACTCTTGACAAACCGAATGGAGAAAAGGTTAAAATTGGTATTTGGCGAGGGTTATTTGGTGTGCCTACTTTTTCCCCTTCGCCCTCAAAAATATGGGCGCAACCTTTTCGGAATGTTTGTCAAGAGCGATTGTCCCCTCGTTCGGAGAGTACTTATCGCCCAATACCTTGTGTTTTTCAATTTTTCATAGAAGTTTTGACACTACCTGTTATTTACGAATGAATACCTATTTTGGCCTCACTTTTTTCCAAATTATATTGTAGTAGGAAACTTTAACAAGATATTCAGTCTTCTGGCGGTGTTCTTCCCCCCTTGGAATCGTTAAAATGTTGTCAGAAAACTAAACTTTGGTAAAGGACTATAATATATGAAAGAAATTGTTCGTGATTCACGTTTCCGTTTAATTTTACTTGCAAATATTGCTTCTTCTATTGGTTCTGGGATTACGATGATTGCGATTCCATGGCTTTTAGTGACGAGTGATAGCGGGAATGTTTTGTATGGGTATATTACGCTCGGGGTGACGTTAATCAATTTTTTCATTACCCCATATGTTGGGAAATTGATTGATCTGGTATCGCGAAAAAGACTACTAATCTTTAGTGAGATTTTTTGTTTACTTGTAATATTATTATTTGCCTTATACGGATTTACTGGTCACACGTATTCGATTTGGCATTATACAGTGATTTATATCATTGGAAATCTCTATTACACGATTTTTTATCCAACGATGTTTGCACTGAATCAGGAAATCTTTAAGAAGGACCAATATAAGTCTTTGAATGGTACGATGGAAGTACAAGGTCAGCTCTCTAGTATGATTGCAGGTGCATTGGCTAGCTATTTACTCGTACATTGGGAGCTACAATCCATATTATTACTAAATGTCATTTCCTACGCAGCGGCAACTTATTTTTATTTACGATTACCGTATATAAATAACAAACGCGTTAAGGATGTGTCAAATCATCAGGATGATTGGTCGAGCCTCCAGTACCTGAAAGAAAATCCGAAATTGTTCGTTTTTCTATTTTTCTCTACTATGCCGTTCCTTGGTGTATTAATTTCAAACTATTTATTTCCTGTTTATTTATCAGATGTGATGAATACGACTGGGGACATTTATGCTTTAGAAAATATGATTTATGCTATTGGGGCAATTACTGCTGGTATGACTATCCCGATCATCGCTAAAAAAATCAGCAATGAATTTACGGTTATTGCTGGAGTGGCATTGTATTGTATCGCTATATCCATTATAGTTTTCGTTCCACTACCCGTATTTTTAACCCTCTCTTTTTTCCTTGCCCTAGGTAATAGCGGTACAAGGGTGGCGAGAAATTCCTTCATGATGGATGAAATACCGAATGAAATCATGGGACGGGTGGACGGAATGTTAAGAACAGCTGGATTACTCTTTAGAATCATTGTCATAGCTTTATTTACGAAAATGATCTCTGCAAGTCTGATTATTATTTGTTTTATTATTTTGAGTGGAGTAATGGTGATTGCTACTTTGGCTGTTTTATTTAGTGTACCCGGTACAAAAACAATTCTGAAAATTTAATACAATTTAAAGCTAGTCATTACACAGATGACTAGCTTATTTTTGTTTAGTATGCAGCAGAATCCGACTCAATTTAAAATAGTTAAATAGTAACTTATTTTGACACAAGTTTAAATAATTGTAGAATACTATTGAGTATTGCTTTATATTCGGTAATATATCGGTAGTTTATATTTTTATCCTACTTATTAAAGATAAAAGATCAAATAACCATAAAAAATGAGATAATTGATATACTAAATTAATCTAATACTTTACGAAAATAGAATCATATACTTAGGAGCGTGAAGAAAATTGTGGAATATATAAAAAACGTTAGCCCTAATAGAGAGTATGATATTATCCCCTTTAAGTAGACAATGTAAAAAAGGCTACGGTAATCTGTAGCTAACAGTCTATTTAGAGGGGATTTTTCTATGTCCAGAAAAAACAATACTTATTCAAATGATTTCAAATTACAAGTTGTTTTATCTTACTTAAATAGTGAAGATAGCTATGTAACAACTGCAAAAAAGTTTAACCTCCGAAGTAAAACTCAGGTGGAAAGATGGGTTCAAAAATATAAAGAAGTAGGTTCGATTGAAGCTTTTAACCGCCTACCTTCTTCAGGATCTGGCGCAAAAGGTGTGAAGAATCCCTTAAAAGGAAAACGTGTTCACTTTAATAGTGTAGAAGAAGAACGTGATTACTATAAAGCTCAGGTTGAATATTTAAAAAAGCAGTATCCAAATCTGTAAATGGAGGAATGCCAACTTATCCAGATCGTTATCAAATTATAGAGGAAATGAAAGATCGCTATCCTATTACGTGGCTGACTGAAATGGCAAAAGTAGAACGTTCAGGCTATTATAAGTGGATTAAAAACGGTAAGACATCATCCCGTAAACAAGCTGATATCGTGTTAAAGGAACACATTTTATCGATTCATCAGAAATATAAAATGTATGGTTATCCACGCATGAAAATTGCTTTACGGGAGAAAGGATTCCATGTGAATCATAAGAAAGTTTATCGATTAATGTGTGAACTCGGCATTCACTCGATTATCCGTAAAAAGCGTCGTGTATGGAAAAATCAGATGTCACGTGTATTTGATAATGTACTAAAGCGCCAATTTAACGAGCGAACAGAAAATGAAGTATTCGTCACTGATATCACATATTTACCAACGAAAAGTGGATTCCTCTACTTATCGGCTGTGCAAGATTTATATAACAACGAAATTGTCGCTTGGAAGATTAGCGAACGTAACGATTTAGAATTAGTGATGGATACGCTACAGGAATTGACGGCAAAAAGAAATGTGTATCGAAGCATTATTCACTCAGATCAAGGCTTCCAATACACATCCATTAAATATCATCAGACAGTTGAACAACTTGGCATGATTGGTAGTCATTCTCGCAAGGGAAACTGCCATGATAACGCATGTATCGAGTCATTCTTCTCGCACTTTAAAAGTGAGTGTTTGTATTTATTACATGATCATTCAGCAGATGAAGTGAGACAGGCTGTGGAGGAATACATTTACTTTTATAACTACCAACGCTTCCAAAAACGACTCAACCACCTGGCACCGATAGAATATCGACACCAGATGGCTGCTTAGTCTCTTTTAAAGCTGTCTACTTGACTGGGGTAAGTCCAAGTATTCAATCGAACAGCCCCTTTTTGAATTGATACGAGCAGAAATTGAAAATACACGACACGAAATTCTTGAAATCATGAAGCAACAACAAGGGATGATCTTTAATTTTAAAAAAGAAAATGGTCAATTTATCCATACGTTTTGCGAGGGAAAATTAGTTCATCGAATTGGATTAACACCGAAAACAGTAATTGGTAAGGCGCTAAAAGATATTTTCCCACTAGACTATGCCGAGCAAAAGGGTAAATTCTATCACTGAGCTTGGGAAGGTGAAGAGAATGTGACTTATATAGGTAAAGTTAATGATATTTATTATATCGCTTCCCTATCCCCTATTCGAAAAGACGGCAAAGTCGTATCCGTCATTGGATCATGTGTGGAAATTACAGAACAAAAACGTTTTGAAGAAGAACTGAAAATAAGAAACATTAAATATGAAATCATCTCAGATGGTATACAAGACTTAGTTGCATTGTTAAGTTACGACGGTGAAATCCTTTATAACTCATCTTCCTACGAAAAAATATTAGGGTATCGAACTGATAGTATTATAGGTAATAACATACTAGAATACATCCATCCCGAAGATATTTCACTAGTAAAAGAACAATATAATTCCATGATTGAAACAAAAGCTCCTAGTCTCATCGAATTACGGTATCGACATGTCAATGGTAGCTGGATTTATGTTGAGGAAAAAATTTCGCCTGTTTTTGATCAGTATGGAAAAATTGAATGTTTCATTTTGGTCGGAAGGGATATTACTGAGCGAAAAAGAGCGGAAGAATTATTACGAAGATCTGAAAAACTATCCATCGTTGGTCAATTAGCTCAAAGTATTGCTCATGAAATTAGAAACCCATTAACTTCAATTAAAGGTTTTGTCCAACTTCTTCAAAATGAAGTAAAAAACCCTCTTTTTATTGAAACGACATTAGAGGAAATCTATCGAATTGAAGAGGTTATTCAAGAGTTTTTACGTTTTGCTCAACCACAAATATCTACAATGGAGAGAATCGATGCAAAATTGCTTATTAGTCAAGTATTAACATTAGTCTCTACCCATAGTAAACAACAAAATATCAAGATTATAGAAGTATACGATCAAAACCTTTCAGATATATATTGTGATGAAAATCAAATGAAACATGTACTCCTTCAACTACTTCAAAATGCAATAGAAGCAATGCCTAATGGTGGGAATATCAAAGTTCAAGTATGTAATTATAAAGAAGAATACATCAAGATTAAGATCATCGACAGTGGAACTGGTATTAGTGATGAGCGACTAAAAAAAATCGGTGAACCTTTCTACTGTTATAAAGAAAAAGGAACGGGATTAGGCTTAATGATCAGTCATAAAATTGTTCAGGAGCATGGTGGAAACATTGAAATAAGAAGTAAAGTGAACAAAGGAACTTCTGTTAGTGTAATACTGCCTATTAAATAATCTGTAAATTCAGATATGTGGAAATTTAAAATTAACCTTATTGCTCAAAGAAGAAGAACAAGTTGATATTCCAATCACTTGTTCTTCTTGTTTTTATTTCTTTCAGACGAAATTTTATTTTGCCAAGGATTCATCGTTCCCCAAAACGTTTAGCAAATGGTGACATATAATGTGTGTTTGTTTGGACATATGGATTTTTTGGTTGAGGTGGCTTTAATCCTGTATATGCAACTAATAGCGACTTTGCTTGTTTTAAAGAAACTTGCGCTTTCGGGTTTCTATGTTGATCATCCAGGTCACCTAGGTGAGGTAAATTTTGAAAGTCTTCTTTTGAAGGAAGTTGATGGAACAAGTAGTCTCCACATTCAATTAAAACCGTTGAAGTTTGTTTTGAAAGTTTAGGGTTTTTCGAGAAATGCAAGCCAATCTTTTGTGCTTTCCCTTCTGCTAATAGTTTTTCAATTGTTTTTTTCTTTAATTCATATAAAAATTTAGGATCAATAGCAGTTTTTGCGTGTTTATTTACAACAAATAAAGCTTTTGATAAATTTTCTACTGTAAATTTGTTAGAGTTCATTCATTCATCTCCTTCAACTAACAATGATAGTGTATCACTTTTTTATATTTTTATTGTGCTATTTTTTATCCTACTAAAAAATTAATACGATAAAAATCCACTTTTTCCCTCTTTTCCGAGTTTAAAAAGTGGCAACTTTATAAATTTTTACCTTTCCAATTGTTTTAATATGAACTTTTTGATATGTTCGCTTAAGATAATAATTTCTGGAGGCTTCAACATGAAAAAACTATTCGTCCCCTTAGCTACAGTATTTCTTATACTATCTGCTTGTAGTTCGAAAGAAGAGAGCCATGATGCAGAAAAGCATGAAGAGAGTCATGCATCCGAGGAACACACTTCACACAATCATTTGTCAGGGGATCTTCAAGAATTAACTTCTTCTGCTTCTGAATTACCAAAGTTTTTAGATTCCCAACACGAAGACATTCGTTTAGTGTACGCAGCAGCAGGAAAAGCAACGGAAATTTTAGAATGGATGCCTTGCTATTGTGGGTGTGGCGAATCAGCAGGTCATCGTAGTAACTTAAACTGCTTTATTGCCGAAACACGTGAAGATGGGTCAATCGTTTGGGATGATCACGGTACACGTTGTCTAGTATGTTTAGAAATTGCCGTTGAATCCATTCAACTTTACCAAGAAGGCAAATCATTAAAAGAAATTCGCAACATCATTGATACAAAATATGAAGATGGTTATGCTACACCTACTCCAACTGAAATGCCAGCTTAATCATATGACAGTAGCAAGGACAAAAATATTACAACACCATTTTCTCGAGCGAAAATGGTGTTTTTGTTGATATTCAAAGTTTATAATTTACCTAATTTTTTCGAATATCACTTTTGTCCCAGCCTGTTCATGCTTTATTTGAATCGAACACCGTTTCGGATAATTTCTTTTTCCCAATCATAGGTGATGACGAAACCATTTGGCTCATCCTCTATGATTTTCATGTCCCCTTTTTTCTCTACTACTTCTTTACCTATCGTTAAATTCAATGTATATGCAACAGCATATCCTTCTCCATCAGGATTGTCTTCTAGACGATCAATTGTAACATCATTCAGGGTCATTCCTAAGCCACTAACACTTACATAAGTTCGTGGGAACATTACTCGTTTATCTTTTTCATTCCGTTCATACCAATCATCATTCAGATATGGTTTTACTTTTTCTAGCACATTTACTTCGTATGCCTCTTCTGGAACAGGAACATTATGAGTAATCATTTTATATTCCATAATAAAATCCTTCACTTCTGTTTCAGACACTTCTTTTTTTACTTCTGCTTCGTCACTCTCTTGACAAGCACTCAAAGCAAAAATCAATATACTGAATAACAACAATAATATTTTTCTCATTTTCCCCCACGTATTTACGTTCTTCAAAATTGAATTCTTTTGTTTAATTTTAGCAAAATTTCCAAAGCATTTTGAAACTTATAGCTTATGATACCAAATATATAAAAAATAAAAGCAGAATTAGTGAAAGGACTAATTCTGCAAAAAACGTCAATATATATACTAAAGTTATTAATCTTTTTTCTTCACCGCAACCCACACTTCACTATAAACATTTTCAAATTGTCCATTGTGCTTTGAAAACGAAATTCCAGGTAAGTTGACTAATTCATAATCTGAAGATGGCAGCCATTCAGAATAGATTCTTGCCATTGTATCTTGCAGGGTTTTTGGAAATGGACCTTCATTTGGGAAGATTGCCCATAGGCTTTCATCGACTGTAATTTGCTCTAAATCTTCATAGGGATTTTCCTCTGTCGTAGCAAACCCTATCATATGCGTTAAGCTCCCTTTTTCTTCTAAATACCCTTCGTCAAAGTTATAAGAAACATTCAACACATGATGCGGGTATAAATCAGCCAATTCATGCATTTCCTTTCTTTGTTGCTCTGTAATTGATTGAGCCAATTCTACAATGGCATTATTCACACCTTCAAATTGAATAGGTACTCTTTTCGATACACCGACTATATTAAATTTTTCTTTCCTCTCAATTTTAAATTCCATGGATTTCCCTCCTCTGATATCTATAAAAAATGAGAATTTGGGAAATGATTTTTGAATTTTGTTCTTCACAACTTCTGATGGTAAATAACCGCTCCAATCACGGAAGGCTCTTGAAAACCCTTCTACTGATTGATATCGATATTTATAAGCAACATCGGTCATTTTGCACCATTAATTAATTCCTCATTGGCACTAGATAGTCTTCTGTTTTTGATATACTCATTCAACGGCATACCAGCCAAATAAGAAAACATTCGTCTAAAATGGTAATCGGAAAGCCCCACGATTTTCGAAATTTCTTCTCCAGAAATGTCCTCAGTCAAATGGGATTCAATGTAGTCCATCAAGTGATTAAATTGTTGTATCAATTCATTTCCCTCCTCACAAATGAATCATATCAATAAATTTTTTTATGTACTTGATTATATCTATACGGGAAATATCGGACTAGGTTGTTGGGGATATCAGAGGAGAATGAGGATTTGTATCTCTACTTCTATTATACCCCTAATTCCAACTGAGTTATAGACTACTCCTAGTCTATACTGGGTAGACAAATCAGAAGTGATTAATCAAACCTCCGAATACTTACACTCATACTGAAGTAAACTAAAGAATAAAGCGACAGAAAAAGGAGCGATAATATGTTCGATCAAACTGCGGTTATTATTTTAGAAGCGCTAATCGTGTTAACGGTTCTGGTTGTTGTGTTTGGAATTCCTCTTGCAGATACACTGTTTAGAAAGAAATAAAAGTCATATGAAAACCCTATAAAATAGACTCTGAAGAGATCTATCTTATAGGGTTATTTTTTCAGTAATTCTCAATATTTATAAAAGAAATTTTTTATTGCATCCATGCGTAGTTTACTTTCACACTCTTCGCAACGAAAAATCTTATTCGTTCTTTCCTTATAGAATTTATATTTAAGGATCCCTTCATCCAATTGAATTTATGTCTGCAACTACAACAAACTACCTCATAGTTAAACATAGTTCTCCCTTTGGTGTCTTTTACTTTTTAGTGGATCTATTAAATATTGTGACGAGCTCTTTCGAATAATCCTAACTGAACGCTATTCAATGGTGATCCCTCAATGGCATTACTAACGCCATTACGCCGAATTATTTTTTTACTCTCTATTTTACTTTAATTAATTTGAAGGTACAAAATCGTGTATAAAAAATGGGCATATTGTTTTCGGAACAAAAAAAGTAGCAGCATGTAGCTACTACTCTTAGTTTTATGATTTTAGATTTTTACTCATATTTAAGGTAGGAATTTCATCACCATTTGCATTTACAATGATTTCTTCATTAACGATTTCATACCCTAATTTTGAATAAAGTGCTATATTTCCTTCTTCACTTTTTCGAACTTTGCATGTAGAAACAAATCGATTATTTTCCAAGGAGTAGTCTTCAACAAAGTTTATTAATTTAGTAGCTACTCCTTTCCCTTGATTTTCAGGCAAAACTGATAATCTTGAGAAATAAATATATTCTTCTTTTAACACACATTTTACAACTGCAATTAGTACCTCATTATCATAAACGCCAAATAATTTTGTCCCACGATTCATTTCATTTTGAATGGTTTGCTCAGTTTCATTTAATGCACTCGATGGTTGTGGATCTGTTTCATAACGTTTAAATGCTTGGTGTATGACAGTAATTGCATCCGAGGCTTTAATATCCGTTTGTATCTTCAAAAAAGCACTTCCTATCCAGTTGAATGTATAAATATAACCATTAACGAATTATAATACATTCAACAGAAATAGGAAATCATATATTCTTTTTTATTACTACTCTATTGTCGTTAATACTATATTTATTTTTGCGATAAAACGCTTCAGCTTGCCCACCAGGTGCTGTTAATAAATAAACGCTTTGAATCTTACTTTTGACTAATTCCTCTTCCAAATAACGAAGTAACTTGGAGCCATATCCTTTTCCTTGCGTTTTATTATTGACACAAAGTTCGGCTATATAAAAAGTGCCTCCCGAATAGGTTCTTTTACTATTTCCTGCTATAAAACCTATTAAATTATCCTGATCAAATAATAAAAATCCAAGAAATTTAGGTGTATTTAATAAATCTACCAATCTTTCCTTTGCCGTATCGTAGGACCAAGTTTCATTCCATGGCCCACTGTTGAATACCTTCATGTAAAGTTCGATGCATTGATCTAAATAATCTTCTGTAAATGGTTTGAATTTTTCTGACATCTAACCACTCCTTACTTTCATAAATTATAGAATCATACTTTAATTTTTCATAATCTATTCCTATCAATTTCCCACCTATATTACTTAAATAATCCAGTTTAACATTTCTAATAACATTCTAAATTGTTTGTAGAATACATATGTTATTGACGAACATCATGTACAAGTGTACGATATGATAGATGACAATAAGTCCTCGTTAGGTGAGGCTCCTATACAAACATAGGCTACTGCCCGGAAACATCGAAAGATGCCAATGGGTAGAACAGGAATTGCCGGCTTAAGGCTTTTCATAAGGTAGCTAAGGTTTAACCTTTACGTTGTATAGTGCCAAAGCTCGACATGGGGGAGACTATATGCTTTTTATTATGCGTATTGAACCCTCTAGTAATTTTTCTAGAGGGTTTTTCATTTTGAAAGGGGGAACATTCTATTTTGGACAGTTGTAGCGAAAGGAATAAAAATTCTATATTGCATAAATGTTCGATTCGGAGAGAAACTAATTCTTTCTCCATAGGTTCCCCTATTTTAGTGGACCAATAATTAAAAATACTGATTTTGAACATAGTATTTTCGATTTAGATATGCTCTCCGTTTTCGAGAAATTATTCAATATAGAAGCAATCGTCATAAATAGAAAGGTTGTGAAACTATGTTGAAAATTTATAAAACGGATGTAAATGGAAAAACAATAGAAATTGATACAATGGAGAAAGGTTGCTGGTTAAGTATTACGGCACCTTCTAGAGAAACATTAAATGAAATCTCATCACACTACAATATTCCGATTGAATTTTTAGAAGACCCATTAGATTTAGAAGAAAATGCACGTGTTGAATATGATGCGGAAACAGATTGTACGCTAATTATTAATGACTTTCCAATCATTGATGTAAATAATAAACAATTTGAATCCTATATTACAATTCCAGTTGGTATTGTAATCGGTAAAGATTATATCGTAACAATCGGTAGTCAGTCCCTTCACTTTGAGGAACAGTTAATCAAAAGAAATATTAATACGTCCATGAAGACAAGAATGGCATTAGAAATACTATTCTATATTTCAAGTCAATTCATTGCAAAATTAAAATTACTGAATAAACAACGTCTTAAAATTGAAAGTAATTTACGAAATTCCTTAACGAACAAGCAGTTATATGACCTAATGGAAATTGAAAAAAGTTTAGTATACTTTTTAACTTCCTTAACTGCCAATGCGGAAGTCATTAATCGCTTATTCCGTACAAGTTCCATTAAATTATACGAGGAAGATAAATCGTTACTTGAAGACGTACGTATTGAGAATAATCAAGCCATTGGGACATCTGAGTTATATACTAGAATTTTAAATAGTATTACTGGATCCTATTCATCCTTAATATCCAATCGATTAAATAAAACGATGAAGACTCTTACGTTAATTACAGTATTTCTAACATTACCAACACTAGTGTTTAGTTTTTTCGGCATGAATGTCATACTGCCTATTTCTGATACAGATCCAAAATCTTATCTCTATATCATCATCATCGCACTGCTCTCAATTTTATGGATTAGTTTTGTTTTAGGAAGACGTGGTACGTTTAATGATTAAAAAGAGACTGTTGATTAGTTTATGCTAATCGACAGTCTCTTTTTGTTATTCCACCATATTTTTTACCATCCAAACTTGACGAATCACTTCATCTGTTTTTAGTTCAAGTAAATATTTCGCTGCGTTCGAACTACTTGGCATATTGACTGTATTAAAACTTCCCCCATCAGTAATGCTAGAAAGCATTGCGAGAAATTCGTCTTGCGTTACTGAATCGGTAATTTCTAGTTGGAAAATATTTATTTTTTTCGCCTCATCCCCGATTTGCTTAAAAAGTGTATACCCGATTGGATTTTGGGATTGATCATAAAATATAGCTGCCTGTGCAGAAATATTACTTTCTATACGACATTGCCACGGAACATATCCATCATAGATAACTAAGTTAGAAAGAGACTCTGGTTGAATAAACTCCACATCAATCGTTCCCTTCTTATCCACATGCCCTTTGAAGGAAATCAGTTCGTCTATTATTTTGTAGCCAAATTCCTCATATAATCGTATTGCACCTGTGTTTTCTTTAATTGCTTCAAGGCTAGCACGTTTCACACCGCGCGCTTGATATTCTTCTATCGTTCTTTGTAGAAGCAATCGTCCAATACCTTTTCTTCTGGCAGTTGGATGTACGGCTGTTCCCCCGTTCCATGCAAGCATTTCCCCATTATTTTCATAAAAAGCATTGAGCAAAATTCCTTGTAGTTCTCCGTCTTCTTCCACAACAAAAGATGAGGAAGCATCAATATCCTCTTTCTCCATACGGTTTAAGAAACTATCAATATCCATATTTACTGGTACAAAATAATCCGAAAATCCTTCATTCCAAACCGTCATAACATCTACAAGTGAACAACTATCAACCGTTTTTATTTTCATTAAGTACCCCTCATTTTTTCATAATCTGTCACCAATAAATTCCACAACAATATCTTTAAATCCTTTATAAGTATGGGAAAATATTTCCTCTTGAATTTTAAATGGTACTTACAACATTCCAAAAAAATAAATTAGTTTGAGATGTAAGAAAGTACAGGATCATGCCAATTGCAATTACATTCATTATTTGTTTTGGTGATTGGTAGAGAATTAAAACTGTTCATACCCAAAGCAACGAGAAAACCAAAAATTATATAAAATCATTATACAAGACTAAATGTAAACAAAATAACTCATCAAAACATGATGTTTTGATTACTACAGTAGAAATTAAGAATTCGGCTCGAGAGTAAGAAGATTATTCTCCAACGCCTTTTCAATAAAATGACTTGGTTTTCCTACACTATACAAATGTAGTTCATGCATCGCCCTTGTGCAAGCCGTGTAAAAAATTCGTCGTAAACTTTCATCTCCATATACTTGTTCGGATGCATCGTAGATAATGACTGCTTCAAATTCAATCCCCTTCGCTAAGTAGGATGGGATGACGACAACCCCTTGTTCGAATTCAGCTGTTCCAGTTTTTATTAGTTTAATGCCTTCAATTTTAGATAACTCTTCAAATGCTTGCTTACTTTCCTCTGCTGATTTACAAATAATTGCGATATTTTCATAACCTTTACTTTGTAATTTTAATACTTTAAACATAATGCTCATGTGTAATTCTGATTTATTACCCACTTGTGCCAACACAGGCAGATCACCATCACGGTCAAAGGGGATAATGTTTTCTCCATTTGCAATAAGACTCCGTGTAAATTCGATAATTGGCTTTGTTGAACGATAACTACGGGTCATGTTGATAACTTCTGTTTGTTCCTCTCCATAAAGATTGGTAAGCATTTGGAAATCGGCAACTTCCCGCGCATGGGCAAAAATGGCTTGATTAAAATCTCCTAGCACGGTCATTTTGGCAGATGGGAATAAACGCTTGAGAAACTCAAATTGAAATGGTGAATAGTCTTGTGCTTCATCAATGAGAATATGCTTGATGGAACGATTTGTCTGAAAGCCTTGAATCAATTCCTGCAAGAATAGGAATGGTGTTGCGTCTTCATAATGCAACTTCCCTTCATCGAGCATTTGAACTGTCTCTTGGCAAATCTCTTTCCACTCATCAGGTACTGCAACTTTTAAAATTAATGGATCAGTAAACAGTTGTTTATAAACGCCTTCTAAATCAATAAACTCTAGCTCTTTGATTTGTTGTCTTACAGCTTTCATTTTAAGGCGAATAATAACTTGTTTCAGTTCATTAGGTTCCATCTCATAATCGGCTTGTTCCTCTCGTTCAAAGCCATGTTTTTTCGCTAAATATTTATGAATTTTATGATAGGCATCATTGCTAAGTAACTCGATTTCTTCCTCTACCCAAGGCTCAGAACGTTCTATTTTTTCTGCTTCTTTTATTTTGTTCATTAGCCAAATTTGTAGCTTTTCTAGTCTGCTTGGGAAACTCAAAGAAAGATGTTCACCATAAAATTTCTCCGATAATTGTTGTGCCGAAATGATGGTTTTTCCTCTGAACTTGATATCTTTAAATAACAATCCTGATTTTTCTAATGTTTCCCTGTATAATTTAATCGCTTCAAAAAACTGATAGGATGCTTTAAATTGAATCCCTTTAATTCTTGCACGATATGAAGGACTATCTGCTGCTGTTAACACATATTCCAATTGATCAAATGGAGTTTCTAGCTGGAACTCCTTACTTAAACGATGATCCAAATATTCCTGGAATGTATCCTGCTGCATATTTTCTTCTCCGAGCTCTGGAAGAACATTTGAAACATAGCTATTAAACATATTATTGGGAGAAAATAATATAATTTGATCTGCTTTTATAAAATCACGATATTTGTACAATAAAAACGCAATTCTCTGAAGTGCTGCAGATGTTTTACCACTGCCTGCTGCACCATGTACAATTAGCATGCGTCCCTGATCATGGCGAATAATTCGATTTTGGTCTTTTTGGATAGTCGCTACAATACTTTGCATATACTTATCCGCGCCTTTACCTAGCACCTTCTGCAAAATCTCATCCCCAATTGTGAGACTCGTGTCAAACAGGGATTCGAGTTTCCCATTACGAATTACATATTGCCACTTTTTCTTAAGTTCCCCGTTTACCTTGCCCCCGGGTGTTATATATTGTGCTGGGCCGGGCTCGTAATCATAATAGACGCTTGAAACCGGTGCCCTCCAGTCATAGATTAGAAAGTCTTCTCCACTTGAATCCATTAAAGACGAGATACCAATATAGATTTGTTCCTGTTCTGTAAGTCCATCTTCAAGAAAATCAATGCGCCCGAAATAAGGTACTGATTTCATACGTTGTAAAGTAGCTAGTCGTTTTGCTGCATGATTATGCGTACTTTCCCCAACGGATAAGGCTTGAGCTTCTTGTCTTAAATTAATAATCGTTTCTAGGTAATCATCAAAGGTATCCATATTCACTTTGACTTCATCCCAAAAATGTTTGCGGGTATTGATTACTTCATTTCGGAGCTTTAACGTGTCCGATTCTAGTTGTTGAATTTGGTCATTAATGACGTTCATGACATTATTTAAACGTTCTTGTTCTTGTTGGGAATGTGGGTTCATAAAATTCACTCCTTGAAGATATTTTTGAGTTGACTAATGAGGAAATATTAGATATAATTAAAATAGGGATAATACACACTGCATTTTCTTTTGTGTATATCTATATAAATTTACCACAAATCTGCCTATTTTACAATGTATTTTGGCAGGTGTTTTTCTGTGAAAATAAATAATCCCTTCGGTCTTTGAATATTATTGATCAGATATGTTTATTCTTAAATTGACCGAAAAAAGCCAATAAGAAAGCAGAGCTACCTGTTGTGGGGTAACTTTGTATAAAACTTTTTGGTTTTGGTTAACCTATATTATTTGGGGTTCTTTATAAGCCTCCTTGTTTAACAACATGGAGTATATAACCCGAAGCATTCGATGTGAGATCGCAACGAGTGCTTTTTTCTTTCCTCTTCGTGCAGCGAGTGACCAATATTTGTTTGCTAGCCATCGGTTTCGACTTCTTGAAACAGCCCACGCTGCTTCACACATAGCTGATTTAATATGAGGATTTCCTTTCACAGTACGTGTACTCTTTCTTTTACCAGCACTTTCGTGATTACCCGGTGAAACGCCTGCCCATGATGCAAGATGTTGAGATGTCGGGAACTGTCCCATGTCTACTCCGATTTCTGCAATAATTACTGCGGCAGTATCTTTACTTATTCCCGGTATTGTGATTAACAATTGTAGTTCTTCTTGATAATTTTGTAGTAATTGATCTACACGTTCATCGATTTCTGAAATCAAGGTTTCTAAATATTGAATGTGTTGCCAGGATTGACGAATGAGAAAGATTTGATGCTCATTAATTGTGCCAAATAATGAATCGGTAATCCTTTGCTTTTTCGGAGCCAACTTCCCATGAATGTCTTTTTCTACATCATCTTCATCAACATAACCTTGTTCGATTAATCGATTCAATAGTCTCCGTCCCGAAACGCCAAATACATCAGAAATAACAGTACTTAGTTTTACATTTGAACTTTCTAATACCTTTTGAATTCGATTTTTTTCGGAAGTTAAATGACCAATCCACTTCTTACGAAGTCTTGTTAAATCCCTAAGTTCACGAATGTTTACAGGTGGTACAAAGCTTTTCTCAATTAAACCATGTCGTAGCAACTTCGCAATCCATTCTGCATCTGAAACATCTGTTTTTCTTCCAGGTACATTTTTAATTCGTTGAGCATTCGCTAATGTAATGTCAAAGAAATCTTCTAAGATATTAAAAACAGGTTTCCAATACACGCCCGTACTTTCCATTGCAATGTGTGTAACCTCATGAGTCTCTAACCATTTTAATAATCGAAACAAATCTTTTGTGAGTGTTGGAAATGTTTCAGTCTCCGTATACAATTCGTCCTCACGAGTTCCTTTAATAACACAAGCTACAATCGTTTCAGAATGTACATCTAAACCTGCACACTTCTCAATAAATACTTCCATTAAATCACTCCAAATTAAAATGATCACAAACAGTGAGTGAATTTGAAGATAAGCATTTTTCTGTACGTAGTCATCCTACTATCAAGTGGAGCTAACAAAGGGTTGAACACCAAATTCACTCAAACAGTTTTTTATACAGGGTCAAAGCCACCAAAAAAGACCACGTCTTACATCTGTTTGTGTCATTACCATTATGAACCGAAGGTACTTATTTTCATGCTTGGGTTGGGTGTAAAAAACTCATGAAGGTTTTTTATGTTGAGAGAAATTTTGAAGAACCACCTAATTCGTTATTTTTCCGAATTAGGTGGTTCTTTTTCAGTTCCTCCATTCAATTCAGTTCTTCTATATCTCACAAACAATTTCGCTTTACTTATGTTAATCTTCTCTAAATTTCTATAGAAGTCTTATTAGATTAATAATAAGTACACCTGATACCCCATATAAATTGCCATAATCCAAATAATAATGGCTGAGATTTGATTAATACGTTTTAAGAAATTACCCGTTCCGTTAAATTGACCAATCTTTCTTCCGACAACTGCTAAAGAAATGAACCAAATCCATGAAACTACTATACAACCAATCATAAATACCCATTTGTCATACCCTGAATAAGTCAATGAACTTGTCCCGATGACACCAATTGTATCTAAAATCGCATGTGGATTAAGTAATGATACTGATGCTGCAAATGTTATTTGACGTCGTGTTGAAAATCGATTTCCCTCTGTATTACCATTTACTTCAGGACGATCTTTCCATATAATCCAACCCATATAAGCGAGGAAAAAGAGCCCTACTCCGAACAATAAAATTTTTAACCATTCAAAACTAAAAACAATTACCGATACCCCTGCAACTGCCATGTAAATTAATAACGTATCGCAAATTCCAGCTGTTACTACAGCTGGTAATGCATTTGTAAATTTTTTATGTGTCGCTCCTTGGTTAAATACAAACACATTTTGAACGCCTAAAGGCAAAATTAAACCAAAGGCCAATGACTACAGGCGTTGCAGTTAATCTCAATTGGGCTTTTAAGAAGGAATTCAACTATCCTTCATGAAACACCCTCATACTTAAATTCAGTACACGTATTTCAATCGGCTGGTATGCATTTATTAGGTATTCCTTTAGATGAAGAAGGTATGCGATATGATTCGATTGAACGTTTGAAACGACAACATGATGCAGCTTTACTCTATACGATACCTAATTTTCATAATCCAACTGGATCTTTAATGTCTAATAGAAGAAGAACTGAGTTACTTAAAATTTGTCAAAAAGAATCCATTCCTATTATTGAGGATGATGTTTATGGTGACTTATGGTGTGAAGGTCCTCCACCAAAACCTTTGAAATGCAATGACACACAGGGAAATGTCCTGTATATAGGAAGTGTGTCTAAATCATTAAGCCCTGGCTTACGAATTGGATGGATTGTTGGACCAGAGCCCGTCATTGAACGGCTGGCAGATATAAAAATGCAAACTGATTATGGTTCAAGCTCGTTATCGCAATATGCTGTAGAAAAATGGATTTCTAGTGGTTGGTATGAAGATTTCTTGAAGAATATAAAAGATGAATTACAAGTTAGAAGAGACTTCACTATAAAAATTTTAGAGAAATTTTTCTCTGACATAGCCACTTGGAGTGTTCCAAAAGGCGGATTTTATATTTGGCTTAAATTACAATCAGAAATTTCCACTCGAAAACTTTTTGACTTAGCCCTTCGAGAAGGTATTTTAATAAATCCAGGAAGTGTCTATGATAAAAACGATAATCAACATCTTCGTTTATCTTATTCTTATGCTTCAATCGAACAACTAGAAAAAGGTTTAATTCATTTATCACAACTTATTAAAAAATCTGCTTTTGATTGAGCTTTTTTATGGGGGGTGTCCAAAAAGTCAAAACTCCTTGGACACACTCTCCTAGTTGGTAAATTTCTCTTAGAAATCTTTTCAGACGCCTACTTTAATACCCATTCACAAAATAAGTGATGGTCTCAATTTCATCTTCGGTAAGTTCCCTATTTACTTGGTGTTCATATTCCTTCGTGATTTTCTGCTCATTCCCTTCACAAAGATCCGTTAATTTTGCAATAGTTCTTAGCATCGCCACTTCTTTATCATATTCCTCTTTTGAGATAGGTCCTTGATGAGATAGGATGTAGGTTTCTGCCGCAAAAGATTCTAATACATCTAATAATCGTAGTGTTTCCTGAACTGTATAATGTACTTTTGGGGCATACATTTTGGCATAAATACAATCAGCAAGGAAGAGGATTTTTTCTTCTTTAATATAGACAATGACAGAATCTGCAGCATGGTCCCCACCAACATGTTGCACAATACATGACACACCACCAAGATCAATTTCTGCCCTCTTTTCAATTGTCATATCAGGCAAAGTAATCTTAATATCTCGGTGTTTTTTGAATTCTTCCTTAATGGCTTTTGCGCAAAATTCAATTTCTATCCCTTCTTTAACCCGTTCATCAATCGCCTCATCTGTCCATGAAAATGGCAGTAGCTTCTCCATTTCACTTTTTGTTTCACTAGAAGCAATGGAAACTGCATTCGTTAAAGCAGAAAGACCGAAAATATGATCCCAATGCCAATGGGTTAGTATAACGATCTCAGGATTAGAGATTTCTCTTTTTTTCATTTCATTTAGAAAATAGTTTGCGTGATCTTCCGAATTCCCTGCATCAATCATAAGGGTCTTGTTTTCCCCTACCACCATTGCTAAAACTGGTCTATCCGTTAATGAGATTGGCGTCATGTACCAAAAACTTTTTCCTATTTTATGTATCGAGTGCATTCACATCGCCCCTTTTCTATCTTTTTATTGTAATTCAAATCTGATTTCTTTACATGAAAATAAGGCTATGCAGAAAATCTTTTTTCTCTGCACAGCCTTCGTTTTGCGGTTTATTGTTTATTACTCGTTTGATTTAAAAACTCTATCAACTTATTAAATGTATTTTCCGCTTGTGTTGTGTTCATCATAAATTGATACTCATGTCCTAATTTAGCTTCTTCTGTTGAATAAAAGATTTGTGAAACTTCTACACCATTGTATTTCAATTTATTTGCCAGATCTTTACCTTGATCTTCAAATGATCCTACATTTCCATCTGTTATGAACGTAGGAGGAAAATTGCTAGAAACATGTTGAAGAATCGAAGCTTGTTTTACTTTTTCTGTATTTGTCCATTTTCTATCACCTATATAAGCCCAGCCAACCCGCTTAAATATGAAATTAATTAAGAAGCTATCACTATTATTGGAAAGCCTTGAAACATCATATGGTCCGCAAAATAACAGTACCCCTTTAATTTTACCAGGTGAAACAACGCCTTCTATTCCTAACAAATTGGCATAACCTTCATCTACTTGAATATTAACAAATTGACTAATAATCTGTGCACCTGCTGAATCCCCAGCAAAGTATAAACGATTCATATCAATGCCATAATCTTCAGCATTTTGTTCTATAAATTGATAAGCTTCTTTTACTTGATATAAGGGATTTGGGTATTTGGAACTCGGTGCTAATTCATAATTAATATTAACTACGATATATCCTTTACTAGCAATTTGAACTGCATATTCCGTAATATCGGACTTGTCACCACCTAAAAACGCTCCTCCGTGTACCCAAAATATCACCGGCAAATATCCTTCAAATTCCATGGGTTTAATAATATCTAAATGGCCTTCTTTATATTGTGATTTGTAGGAAATATCCTTTTCTATATAAACCATTTTTTCAATTTCATCGTAGTTAGGAGGCTTTACTGCCACTCCACCTTCAAATAATCGACGAACGAGTATTGCAGTTGGCTTTGGAGAAATTATGAATAATAGTACAATAAGTAAACATAACGCTAAAAAGGTTCCAAGTATAATCATCATTTTCGAATGCACTCATCTCTTCTTGAATTCATTTCAATAATAATCATAATTTCCCACAAAAACGCCTTACTTACAAGACTAATATTTACTCAACCTTAAATTTCTTAATTAAATTATTTAATGATACAACTAATTCTTTTAAGTCATCCACTGCAAGTACCACTTTTTCAAAATCTCTTGCTTGTGATTGCATTGTGGCAGCAACCTGTTCAGAAGATGCTGCACTTTCTTCCGAGATGGAGGAGATTCCTACTATTTCTTTCGCCAGTTGTTCTGCATTGTCTGCTAATTTCGTAATATAGCTACCATTCATTGTGAGCTTTTCATTGATATTTTGAATGGAGTTTGAGATAAGATCAAAGGAATGATTTACTTTTTGAACAGCCTCTGATTGTTCCGTTGCTCTTTCTTTCACATTCTGCATCGCATCAACCGTATTCTTAGAATCTTCCTGTACCGCTGAAATGATATTGCGAATATCTTCCGTTGATCTTTTTGATTGTTCTGCTAGCTTTCGTATTTCCTCTGCTACAACCGCGAAACCTTTACCCGCTTCACCTGCTCTAGCAGATTCAATCGAAGCATTTAAGGCCAAAAGATTTGTTTGCTCACTAATTTCACTTATCTTTTCTATAATCATACTAATATTTTTTATATTACTATTTAAATCTAATGTCACTTTTTCAATCATTTCTGTCGCTTTTTTATTCTCTGCGTTGATTTCATTTAATCCTGCATTTAATACTAGCCCATCTTTAATATTTAAATTCATTTCTTTCATACTAGAGAGAACCTCATTCGTATTTAACTGGAGCTCGCTACATTTTATGGAAAAATCAGATGAAATTTCAGAACAATTTTCAATCGAAATAGACTGCATTTTATTACCAGCTGCAATCTCCTCCACTGAAGCAGTGACTTCTTCTGATGCTGCTGTCATATCGTGGGATGCAGTTGTTAAAGCAAGGGACGATGCGTTTACTCGCTCAGAAACGATACTAATATTTTTTGTAAGGTTTCCTAATTCTTCAACCATACTATTAAAATTCTTCCCGATTTCACCAATTTCATCTTTACTCTTGATAGCAACCTGAATCGTAAAGTCACCTTCCTTTACTTTTCTCATATCCTCGATTAGTGCTTTGAGAGGTTTTGTGAATCTATTACCTAATAGTAAGGCTACGATAATTGAGACAATGATGATTACTATTAGTAAAATGATAATATTATTCGTTAATTGGTGTACGTCATGAAAAATATCGTTTTTAGTTGATGAGATCAATAAGGTCTGTCCATTAGACAGTTTTGAGTACGAAATAATACTATCTTCATTGTTTAGCGCAATATCTTTCACTCCAGAATCGTTTGCCGCTAGATCCTCTGAAAAGTCTTTATTCATGTCAACTAAATTATCATTGATTGTCAATTCAGGGTGAATTAAAAATTGTTGGCTAGAGTTTAGTAATGCCCCATAACTATTTTTATACGGCTTAATATTGTTAATAATCTCTGTAAAAACAGCAAAATTAATATCCATCCCAACAACACCGATTGTTTCACCATCTTTAAATAGTGGAACTACATAGCTAATCATGTCCACACCGATATTCTCATTGTGATAAGGATCTAACCACATTGGTTTACCAGTATTAATTGGGATATAATACCATCCGACATTACCTACATCAGACGGGTCGTATTGACTAAAATCAGTAGGAATTAGTTGCTCGATATTCCCATCGCCATCACTATCTGCATGAAATAACCCCGATGTCGGTTCTGAAAACTCGGGATTAAATCGTAAATAAAATGCCATTGCTCCATTTGTATTTGTTGCAAATTCTTCTGCAATTGGTCTTACTTTCTCCTGAAATTGTTGTACGTATTGAGGGTCTGATTTTAATTTTTCTACATCGTCTAACATTGATAACACTGTTATGGAAAGATCGTTAACTGAGGTTTCAATTTTTCCAATCGTAATATTTAATGTATTGGCATTACTTTCTGCAAGTAACTGGGCATCATTTGTAGAATATTTTCTTATAATACTATTACTAACATAAATACTAACTGTACTTACAAATAATACTGCTATGACGGAACATAAGATGATTGCAAACATGATTTTAGTTTTAATACTTTTCACTTAGTTCTTCCCTTTCTAACATTCGGCTATTTATAATAGTGAGAACCATAAATATGATTCTTTTCCATTATAAGTTAATTATCGGCACGATAGTTTTATTATTTTTCAAAATAATTGAATTTTTTCATAATCTTTTACCTAACTATTTAGAAATTCTTGATATTTTGTGAAATGATTTATTATTCAATATGTAATTTTAAAAAGAATAAATATTATTTAATATAAAACTTTTCGTAAAATAACCTTACGAACAAAAAAACCTCCCCTTTTATACCCCATTCAAACGAATCTCTCCTATAAAATACATTTCTAATACGAAAATTCAGAATCTAGTAAAAAATCCACTTGATTTTATCAATGATAAAGATTATCATTATCGTTGTTAACTAGATTTCGATATTTGTTGAGAATAGTATTTAATAATGACTGAATGGTAAAAGGCTGTATGGAGGTTATAAATAATGGGTAATTTAATTGTTGCGGATCAAAAAGGAATTCAATTTCAATGTTTAAGTCATGGGTATAAAAAAGAAAACCTTGTATGTCACTCATTATTTTTAAAGCAAGGGGAACTCTTAACTATAACAAACAGAAAAAAATATATCGTCAATGTTGGTTGGTTTATTTTAATCCAAACAAACAATAATATAGAAGAATTTGTGTTTGTCGAGGAATTGGAAGAAACACTCAATAATGAACAAATTATGGATGAAATTGATTGTATGTTAAAAATTTCTAGTATATCATATTATTTAGATCAATCTTTAGTTAGCAGAAATAAAGAAGAATTTTTAAAATTTTCTGCACTAAGAAATGAATTAGCCTTTCTATATGAGCGATTAAGTGGAAAAGTACTTATTGAATCATAAGTCTTTTTCAAAATTGCTACCCCATTATTAATAGTTTGAACCTTATAGCATTAGCTACATTCGTTTCATTATTAAATTTCTATTAGAAAGGGCGTTTTTTATATGTCAAAATTAGAAAAAATTGCTAGCACTAGTATGTCCCCTACATTAGTAGAAGCTTTAAATGAACAAATGAATTTTGAATTTTACTCTTCACATGTTTACCTTGCAATGGCATCTTATTGTGAAAGCCAAGACTATGATGGGTTCGCTAAATTTTTCTTTGGCCATGCAGATGAAGAAAGAGAACACGGAATGAAGATTTATCAATATCTACAAGATCGTGGAGAACAAGCGATTTTTACAGGCTTTGAAAATCCAAATAACGTGTATGAATCTGTACTAGACGCTTGCGAACAAGCATTAGAGCATGAAAAAGTCGTAACAAGCAGATTTTATAATCTTTCTGAAATTGCTGACAGTGAAAAAGAATATACAACAACTACATTCTTAAAATGGTTCTTAACAGAGCAAGTGGAAGAAGAGTCTTTATTTGAATCAGTTGTTCAAAAATTAAGACGTATTAAAGATGATGAAGGCGCACTTTTCGTTTATGATATGAAAATTGGTAAAGAAGAAACGGAATAATCCTTATAATTAGGTGACCTCTTACATTTTGTAAGGGGTTGCCTTTTTATATTTTTAGTTTGTAGTATTTTACTCATAAGCAAACTTCTGGATTATAGGGAATTATTCTTATATACTAAACTATCAAATGGAGGTTATGAATATGAGTATATATAACTATTTAGTAACAAAGCCTAACGGAGAGATTCTCTCGATGCAAACTTACAAGGATCAAGTTATGCTCATTTGCAATACAGCAAGTCAATGTCAATTTACATATCAATATGAAGATTTACAAAAGTTATATGAAAAATACAATAAAGATGGATTTGTCGTACTTTCTTTCCCATGTGATCAGTTTGGCAATCAAAATCCGGAAGATGGCTTACAAACAGTGGCTCAATGTAAAGGTCAATTTGGTGTAACGTATCCGATTTTTGATAAAATTCATGTGAATGGTGAAAGCACCCATCCCCTATTTAACTATTTAAAACATGAAGTTGAACCAGCAGAATTCAAAAGAGATACAATGCAATCAAAGCTGTTATATAGTACGATTGAGGATCATTATCCAGATTATTTAATTGGCAATAATATTCGTTGGAACTTTACAAAATTCTTAGTAGATCGTAAGGGGAAAGTTGTTGCTCGTTTTGAGCCGGATGATTCGATTCTTGATATTGAACAAGCCATTCAAGGTTTGCTATAAACTAAAAGAAACCAATTTGCACAATTGGTTTCTTTTTTTATTACATATTTAATTGTTTTTTTGGAAGTTGATTAATATTTGCCATCTGTAATATCCAACATGCTATAGTTCCATATAAAACAATCATAATTAGACCATTTTCTCCGCCGATATAGTAAGCTAAATCAGATTGAACTTGAGTAAATTCACGACATAATGCCCAGGTTACATTGTGTGCACTATGCAGAATTGCAGCTGGCCAAACACTGTTTGTTTTCAATCTAACATAACCAAAAAGAACGCCCCCAATGATTGTTTGAATAATCATTAATGGATAAATAATCATTGGATTCCCCTCTGAATGATATAATCCTGCCAACATTAGTGGAATATGGAAAATCGCATGAATAAAGCCCGTCAATAGTACAGCTTTTTTCCACCCGAGCGTTATTAACTTTGGTAGAAGATAGCCTCTCCATCCTAGCTCCTCACCAAGAGAACTTGTTACCGTATGGAAAATAAAAAGAATAATAACTTTCATTACAACGGTCCAAATTGATCCTGCTTCTTCTGGAACAAATGGCGAAGCATAATGTGTTAACCATGTAATGAAATATGCACAGCCCAAACAAATAAATGGGACTAATATACAAAATAACCATAGCCCTTTACCTGTTCGGTGCAGACCCAACGTACTCCACTCTTTCTTTCGATAGCCATCACGAGTGATGACAAAAAACATACTCACTAAGGCAATCATAGGTGCAAACATGTAGACTTCTGGGGTAATTTTTAACACACCAAACAAAGACGCAATCATGAGAACTAACGCTATGAAAAATCCAGACTTCTGTAAATCAGATAAATTCGTAAACATAATACTCTCCTATTCTTCTTTTCTATTTAAAAAATTTATTGTATTAATAAATAAGATGTAGTGATTCAAGAGCATTTTTAGTTTAGTCTTTAAAAGTCATAGTCCACAGTGCCATAAAGTCACATTTTTGGTAGAAGGTCATTTTGTAAAATAGCTTCCTCACTTTATGGTTCACCCTACCGTTCATTCTTTTAGAAAATAATGAGTTCGGTATTTTCCCCAATATAAAAAACACCCGAAAAGTTTTAGACCAACTTTTCGGGTGTGCTATTAACAATTTCCAACAACCTACTATGAATGATATTCCAACTACGATTTAAATCCACTGTAAAAACTTTTATTGGAAATCCTTTTATTTCGTACGAAAGATTCAGTTCCTTACCCGTTTTTGGATAGAGTAAAATCCCTGACAGCTTTTTGCTCGTATTTTTATGATTGTTAAGATAGGCAAACAATTGATAAAGATTGCCACTAATTAATTTTTCGGAACCACGATTTTCGGTTAAGGCGTTTTGGTAATATTTCGTATCCATAATAATCTTTCGGTCCCTGTCTTCCAAAGAAATATCGGTTTGCATAATTGGCAAATATGTCGTATTCTCCCCAATCGCATCCCAATATATATTTTCTCTTCCCACTTTAAAATGCGGTGTTTCTTTAATATAAAAATTACGAACAAAGTCTTCAAATAAACATGCCATGGCTTTTGGATTGCGTTCAAAATCTGCAAATTTTGAATCTGAATTTTCTTCATTTAATAACAAGGATTCATAAAGAAATTGACAAATGTCTAATACAAAACGATAATGCTGATTGCTTCGATGTAACCGAATCGTTTGAAATAAACGACTATCCAATTTGATTAAGTTTATTTGAGCAAAATATGGATACAACTGATGAATCTCCTCTTTTAACTGCTTATTAAAAATCGATGTCTGTAACAGTTGATAAAGAGTGGCTTTAATAATCTGATTATGAAGAATGTCATAGCTCATCTCTTCGAATTCCACATGCATTTTTGCACGTTTATACGAGAAGTTTTGTATCGACTCTTTAAATAAAATTCGACCTCTTAAAGTGGATGTCTCTTCCCTGGCCAGTTGATACTCCTTATAAAATCCACGTTTGATAAGTGAACGCAATTTGACAAGGAGTATTCTGGTAAGCAGATGCTTTATATCTTTTTCATCTTCACGAGAAATCGAAACAAACTCTCGTTCATCTAAATGTTGCCAAGCATAACAAAGCATAAAATAGAGATTTTTTATCGGGATTTTATTGGAGTCGGTTAAGGATGTCATTGACTTTATCCTCCCGATCAAACCAATATTCCTTTAATAATGGCGCAATCTCTAAACGAATAATTCGTTCATACCATTTTTGTTCATCATCCACATTTTCAACGGTTGGACAGAAATAACTGTGGCCAATTTCATACCCTTTTCCGAGATTAATTTTATCACTCACAATTTCCTGATTTACCTCATCAATTGAGTGGATTAGTTTCTCAATAAATCCTTGACTGATGCCTTTTGAAATCAAATAATCTTTAAACCCATCTGTATGAAATGCTGGTTCGACATTAATAAACGAAAAACGTCTACGTAATGCGTAATCTACAAGAGCTAAGGAACGGTCAGCAGTATTCATTGTACCAATTAAATAAAGGTTAGATGGAATATAGAACGTTTCCTCCCCTAAACTATAGGCTAATTTAACTGCAAATTTTTTCCCCCGTTTATCTGCTTCTATTAACATCATTAACTCACCAAAGATTTTTGATAAATTTCCTCGATTAATTTCATCGATAATCATGTAGTAATTGTTTTCTGGATCATCAACGGCTTTTTTGCAAAACGTATAAAATAAACCGTCTTTCAAAATGAAGTTTCCTTCTAAATTCGGTTTATACCCACGGATAAAATCTTCATAGGAATATGATTGATGGAACTGTAAAAATTCAATTTTACTATCATCTTTAACACCCATATGCAGATATGCAAGACGTTTTGCTACAAAAGTTTTCCCTACGCCAGGGGGTCCTTGTAAAATTATGTTCTTCTTATAATCCAAGGTTTCAAGAATTTCCTCGATTTGCTCATTTGTCATGAAAACTTCTGAATTGATTTGCTCAACTGTATACGGAGCAAGTTCTTCATTTTTTTTGTTTCCTTCTGGTGGAGTTGTACTAGAATTGCCTTTTCCAACCTTATCAAGTAGTCGTTCCACATAGTCTTCATAGCGAGTAATATTCGTTAATGTTTTCATATGAATTGGTTCTTTATCAACATTCCATTCCCCTGTCGATATCCAATCTACTTTACGTACTGAGTGATATGTTTCCCGGGTAGGGTCATGTTGATAGTCAGAAACAATTTTTCCAAAACCAATGATCTGTTTTGTCCCTCTTTTAATAAACACATAGTCCCCAATCTTCATTTCATAGGCAAATTGATAATTCGCTAGTGCATCATTTGTTGGATTATTTTCTAGTTGAAATACTTCTTTTAATACATCTGCAATTTCGCGTTTACTATTGTATTTTTTTAGATCACCGATTTCTTCCCATCCAATGGCGATAAGACCATTTTGGTAGAAATCATCCCACATTACAGCGTTCTCTCCTGCTGCAAGAAGCCAGTATTGTGGCAAATCATCTTGGACATCGGTAATGTCTTTCCCTTTTTTACCATAGTTTTCAAATAAGAAACTGAAGAATTGGTCCACTTCATAATAGATTGGTAAATTTGTTCGTTTTCCAATGATTTCTAAGTATTTTTCAATGATTTGATTTTCTTTTAGGCAATTTTGAAATTTAATAAACTTTCTTCCCTCTGAATCTCCTCTAGAATAATCAGGGGTTAATTGAAGTATATTTTCGACAGCTACTTTATCACGTTGATTGTAAAAACAATAGTCATCAGCAAATACATTTCCAACGATTTCACTCACAACACTCATGCCAAAGCCAAATAATTTATATTCCTCATTTGAAATAAAATTATCAATTCGGTTTTCAATTGGTTCTTGTCCATAAAACAAATACTCAAAGCTTTTTCGATATTTTTCGATTGGCGCATTCATTTTACCAAGTGCCCGTTTCTTTGATAGAGCCATACGAAAGGCATTAATATGGTTACCGATTTCTTGAACATCTTCCCATTCCATTTGTTGTAGATGGTCACGTTGTTTAAACCGGTCAAAAAAATGATAGCCAACTTCAATGTATTTAGTATTTTCCTTAAACCATTCATCTGCAACTTCTCTAAAGGCATACAGATATTTTTCGATTGTCGGAAGCTCTAATATTTCTTTAACCATTTGTGGATTTTGCCAATATTTATAAAGTCGATTAAATTCTTCGTCCGTTAATCGATAATTGGTCAATTGACTTATTTTAAAGATTTGAAGGTTCATCGTATCTGGGATTTCTTTCAATTCGTGTCGAAGAAGCATTCCAGAGTCGGGTGTTAGGCGAAAATCAGTTATTTCCACTTCGATACTAAAGCCATCATCCTCATCAATAAAAGGCGCAGAAGTAATCTTTCCACTAGCTACCACTCCACCTGTATTACGCTCGCCCCCATCGGAACGCCAAATGAATACACGATCTCCTCGCTGCATTTCATCCTTAAATTGCTTTTGACGAATACCCCAAGTGACTACTTTATTTTCTTTTAAATATGTATCTACATCAAATTGCTTAGGGTTACCTTGAAATATCCAATTTGCCATTGTTGGACCTCCTTGTAAACTGCTATATTACTTCTAATATCATCATATTTAATTATAGAATGTTTAATTGAAAATTCATACAATGCACAATCATCTCCTGGAAGTGCCCTTTAGTGGAATAAGATATCAAGCAAATACTGATAATTCTGTTGTCAATTTAAAAACCACGAGAAATACATCTCATGGTTTTAATAGTTTAAATTCATTTTTACATGCATGAATTACTCGATTACTTGATTTAATAAAAAAATTTTTCTGCAATTTTCTCTACAATTAGCCTATTCATTCTTATATCCATTCTATGTGTCCAGGTTGCAAAGGTAATAGTTCATTCCTAACCATTTTCTTTAATACTTTCACTCTTTCTAGGCATGTTTGTTCCTTGACAAGTTTTTATAGTAAAAAATTTTTTACAACTTCTTCAATTTTTCTTCCAAAAAATGAAACCAAACAAATTCCTAATCGTAAAATTAAGTAAATTAAAATCGTCTATAGTTATTTTGAGAAAGGGTTGAGCCGTATGAAGAAATGGCGGAATCGAAAGAGAAAATACAAATATAGTAATGGCAATTATACATTTTTTGATCTAGTTCTAGATGTACTTTTTATCATCCCAGAAATAATTTTGTGGCCATTTAGATTAATTTTATGGTTATTAAGAGGCACAGGAAGAATGATTGGTAATTTTCTCGATTTTATTTAAGGGCAGCCATTTGCTAAATATGGTAGAGCTAGAGAGGAATATAATTTGAGCAACCTTTGTCAAATTTTAATTCACAATACTACACAACTATAATGTTGAAAATTCAGTGATAATTTTTACTACCTACATTAATAACAAAAAAGCGCCAATCCCTATACAGAATTGACTGTGTAACCACAACTAAGTCCACCCGTCACCCATCACCCCACCAAAACCCCTCTAAACCCTTTCCAGAGTAAGCTTAAGCAACTTTGCTCTAAAATCTTAACCTTACTCCGTGTACAACTAAGTTCGCCCGCCAAACCGCTCTTTTTTCTCTAAATATTACCACATATTTCTCATACCTTCAAAAATCGTCTACAACAAAGTACGTTCGTAAGAGGATAGAAAAAAGCGCCAAACCCTGAGTAGTATCAAGGGTTTAGCGCTTAGAGCTTAGAAATTATTCAGTTATTTTTCCGCGCAACTATCGCGCCTATGAACCAACTTAGTTGTTCGACGGGTGAATTATGTTGTGTGCGAACCGACTAAGTTGGAGGAAGGCATTGACACTTTTCTTTAATATTTATTATTTACTCCGCAAAATACATAAATCCAATTGCCCCTGGACCTGTGTGGGTGCTGATAATTGGAGAAGTGAATTTGATTTCGACACCATTGAAGCCTGTTGATTCGATTAATTCCTTTAGCAGGTTGCCCATCGTTGCGAGTCCGTCCGCGTGGGAGATGCCGACTGCTTTTACGGTTTTCCCTTTTGTATCTTCTAAAAATTGTTCAAATAAATATTTGACGACCTGTTTATGGCTTCGAGCTTTTGAAACTGGCGTATAAGAACCGTCGTCTAACGTTGCGATTGGTTTGATATTTAACAATGAACCAATCATCCCTTTGCCTTTCCCAATACGACCACCTTTAATGAGGTTTTCGAGTGTATCCACCACTACAAATAAACGTGTATTTTTTCTCACTTCATTTAATCTTGCAACAATTTGCTCCACAGTTGCCCCTTGATCACGAAGTTTAATGGCTTCACGTAGTTGGAAAGCTAATGCAATGGCAATATATCTTGAATCTATTACGGTTACATCTGAGTCCGTCATTTCCGCAGCTTGTCTAGCAGAATCGTAAGTACCACTCATGGAGCCTGTCATATGAATAGAGATGATTTGATCGCCATTTTTTCCTAGCTCATCAAATAATTCTTTGAACTTTCCTGGTGCAGGTTGAGAACTTTTTGGTAATTCTTTTGAATTTTTCATTAACTGTAAAAATGAATCGGGTTGTAAATCTTGCCCGTCTACATATGTTTTATCATCAATTTGAATCGTTAATGGTACGACTTTTATGTCATATTCCATTATTTCTTCTGTTGATAAATCACAAGTTGAATCTGTAACAATATGAATTCGTCCCAAGTTGACACATCCTTTAATATCTTAAGATAATTATATGTAACCGTTTACTCGGTGTAAACATGACAAATGTAATCTTACAAATAAAACGGTTAAAATGTGACAAATGATAGTGTTTTCCATATTATTTTTCCGATATAATGAATGCATTAGGAGTGAGAGCGATGAAAAATGAACAAGCATTTGACTATAAAAATTGGAAAGAAGAACTTTGGAATGCCATCACTCATGGCATCGGATTATTATTAAGTATCCCTACGTGCATCATCCTTATACTTATTGGTGTGCACTCAGGAAATGCAACTGAAATCGTATCATATTCAATTTTTGGAGCATCCCTTGTACTACTGTTTTTAATGTCAACTTTATTGCATAGTATGCCAGAAAAATATAAACGCTTTTTCGCTATATTGGATCACTCATCGATTTACGTATTAATTGCTGGAACCTATACCCCATTTTTAATGATTGCCATTGATGGCGTGTTAGGTATCGTATTACTTTGTATTATTTGGGGCATTGCCCTATGTGGAATTTTATTTAAATGTTTCTTTATCGACCGTTTTGAAACTTTCTCATTAATTTTATACATTGCCATGGGATGGTTAATTATTTTTGCCATTAAGCCGTTATATGAATTTTTACAATTTGATGGGTTTACGGTGTTACTTGCTGGAGGATTATTATTTACGTTCGGCGCCATCTTCTACGCATGGAGAAAACTACCGTATAACCATGCAATTTGGCATCTATTTGTCATCGCAGGCTGTGCATGTATGGTAGCTTGTGTGGCGATATATTTATAAAGTAAAAGCAGGACATTCTGAACTGCACCCCAATTGTTAGACACAATCTAACAATTGGAGGTGTAGTTTTTTTATGACTAAATTTACTAGTGATATCAAGTTAGCTATAGTTCAGGGGTTTAATCCACATATGATTTCACAAAAAGAATATGCGTCACAGATGGGTGTTACAAGAGCACAATTTCAATTTTGGTTGAAGTTATATGAATTGCATGGTGAAGAAGCGTTTAAGAATTTCTATACAAATTATCCCGTACCATTTAAACTAGATGTACTTAATTACATGGTTCAATCTGGTGCATCACTAATGGATACAGCAGCTCTTTTTAAAATTCCTAGTTATACGATGGTGTATAATTGGCAAAGACAAATGGAGTACGGTGGCTTAGATGCCCTTGAGCCAAAATCAAAGGGGCGTCCATCCATGAAAAATGAAACAAGTAAACAACCAAAACAAACACCAGTAGAAGGTTCACCTGAAGCACTTCAAGCAGAAATCAATCGTCTACATATGGAAAACGAGTATTTAAAAAAGTTGAACGCCTTAGTTCAAGCCAAGGAAAAATCACCAAAGAAGACAAAGTAAAGGTCATCTATGAATTAAGGCATAAATACTCGGTGAAGGCGCTTGTGGCATTCGCACAAATTCCACGTAGCACGTACTATGATTTAGTAAAGAAGATGAATCGAGCAGATCCAGATGCCGAGTTGAAAGCTGAAATTCAAGCAATCTATAACGAACACGAGGGCCGTTATGGGTATCGTCGCATTCGAGATGAGTTGGCGAATCGTAGTCAGAAAGTGAATCATAAAAAGGTTCAACGTATTATGAAAGAACTTGGTTTAAAATGCGTCGTGCGAATGAAAAAATATAAGTCTTATAAAGGGGCGGTTGGCAAAATCGCACCTAATAGTTTAGACCGCAATTTTACAGCAGAAGTACCGAACGAGAAGTGGGTAACGGATATTACGGAGTTTAAGTTGTTTGGCGAGAAGCTATATTTATCACCTGTTTTAGACTTGTTTAACGGAGAGATTATTACCTATACGATTGGCTCTAGACCTACGTATTCATTGGTTGCCGAAATGTTAGAAAAGGCTTTAGAAAGACTGCCTGCAGAACATCAGCTACTCATGCATTCGGATCAAGGCTGGCATTATCAAATGAAACAATATCGCCACACCCTAGAATCGAGAGGGATTGTGCAAAGTATGTCACGTAAAGGAAACTGTTATGACAACTCGGTGATGGAAAATTTCTTCGGAATCATGAAATCTGAATTTCTTTACTTAAAAGAATTTGAAAGTGTCGAGCAGTTTAAAGTGGAACTTGAAAACTATATAACGTATTACAACACGAAACGTATTAAGGCAAAATTGAAAGGCATGAGTCCGATTCAATATCGAACTCATGCCCAAACCGCTGCCTAAATGAAATAACCGTGTCTAACTTTTAGGGGTCACTTCATTTCCTTGGACGTGTGCCTGCTTTTTTGATGTTTCGATTAACTTCTCCATCGAAAAGTTTATAGAAAAATCAATTTGAATAATAGAAAATATCACCTAATTAATAGAAGAATTGAATCGGATAATAGAAAATCTCAAACGAATTATAGAAATTTCCAAACACTTAATAGAAATCAAAGAAAAAGTAGGGAAAATGAATTCTCACCTCCCTACCCCAATTCCTACAACCTCACTGTCACGGTTGTCCCTTTTCCTAATTCACTTTCAATCAAAAATTCTCCGTTATGCCGCGCAACGATTTCCGTTACAATAGCAAGGCCTAATCCACTACTTTGATTCGTGCGGGATGCATCCACTCGGTAGAATCGTTCCTTGACTCTTTCAAGATCATCTTTTGAAATTCCAATGCCTTCATCCTGAATCGAAACAACCACTGTATTATTATCCCGATAACACGTCACTACAATTTTCCCTTTTGGCTCACTATAGCGAATGGCATTAGACAACAGGTTATCCCAAACTTGCTCCATCAAATGTTGGTCTGCATAAATTTCAATGGGCTCAAGTTCATAAATCAGTTCCATTTGCTGATCATCGAGTATCCATCGCTTCGTAAATAACAGTTCCTTCAGCTGCTGATCGAGGTAATATCTCTTTTTCTCAATCGGTAAATTCTTTTGATCCAGTGAGCTGAGTAACAGTAACTGCTTTGTCAGTGCTGACAACCGTTTCGTTTCTTGCTCAATGATTTCCAAATATTGTATACGCTCTTCTTCTGTATTTTCCGCATCTTTTAATACACTTGCATAGCCTTGGATATTCAGTAGCGGCGATTGAAAATCATGGGATACATTATTGATAAAATCCTTTTTTAACTGGTCATTTTCCTTCAAACGCTGGGCCATTTTTTGAAATTGAAAAGCGAGCTGACCCAGTTCATCCTCCCGATAAATGTCTAATTGTATATCATAGTTTTCCTGGGCAATTTGTTCCGTTGCTTGTTGTAATTTCTTTAATGGCTGAACGAGTTGGCGCGCCAATAAAACCATTGCGATAAAAATAATAATGGCACAAATTATTAAGAATCCAACAATCAAATAATGCATTTCCGTAAACATCGATGCATTGTCCATGCGAATAAACATGGCGTAATTTTTATTTTCAACTTGAAATGGGACACCGATTGTATTTTGTACATCATTTGCGTAATGATTAAAAATGGAAAAATTTTGCTTATAATTACGGATGCCGTGATAAATATCATTTGAACCGATAAGAGACGTCATCTCTTCATTTATTGTCATATCAGCAAATTTAGCACCATAACTTGTTACCTTTTTGCTTTCGTCAACGATTACAAGCTGATAACCTAATTTCGCAACCGATTGAAAATAGTTATCCAAGCTTTCAACAGGCATTGTTTTTACTATGTCAACTACTTCTTGTGCAATTTCTAAATGTTCCTTATCTGTATCAACCCTAATTTTATTATTATAAAGTTGTCCAAGTAAAAGCATTGATATCACAAGACTCGCAATGATGACTAATAATGTCACAACAATATATTGTTTATATAATGTTTTCATTGGATTTCCTCAACCTTATAGCCAATTCCCCGCACCGTTAGAATTTTTACATTAGCATGAACTTCCTCTAAACGGGAGCGTAACCGTTTTATATGAGTTGTCAGTGTAAAATCATCTCCATCGTAATCATAGCCCCATACTTGTTCCATTAATTGATCACGGGAAAAGACCATATCGGGTTTGCTACACATAATGCTTAATAGCTCAAATTCCTTCAAAGGTAATAGCAATACTTGTTCCCCTACTCTTACCTCAAAGGTTTGGCGATTAATTAGCATATTGCCAAGTCGAATATGATTTCGTTCAAGCTTCTCAGAGCGTCGTAAAATGGCTCGTACACGAAACAGCAACTCTTTCGGCTCAAAGGGTTTTACCATATAATCATCTGCTCCAGCTAAGAAACCCTTTTCTTTATCTTCTAGGGACATTTTTGCCGTTAGCATCAATACTGGAATACCTTCCGTTGCTAATCGTTCCGTTAATGCAATCCCGTCCATCTTCGGCATCATGACATCTACTATGGCTAAGTCTAATTCGTGCTCAGTTACGACCTCAAGTGCTTCAAGACCGTTGCTTGCAAATACAGGTTCAAAGTCTTCTTTTTTAAGGTGAATACCAATGAGTTTATGAATAAATGGATCATCATCTGCAACTAAAATACGCATATTCGTCACAGCCTTTCTATAAAATACGTTGCGTCAAACAGTTCCAAATCTATTTTTACATATTCAAAATTAGACTTTAAATTGCTTCATTCTATCTGTCAACCTAAATTAAATTTCAAAAGTTTATATAAAGTTTATATTCATAACCTATACTTCAATTCGACAAATAGTTTCAAATTTCTATGTCACAGGAGGAAAAGACATTGTTTTTAGCAATTAAAGAAATGAAGCATTCGAAAACACGCTTTGCAATGATTGGTGCAATTATTATGTTAATTGCATGGCTTGTTTTTATTTTATCTGGTCTTGGTAATGGGTTATCCTCATTAGCTGCCGCAACAATGAAAAATATTGATGGGGATTTATTTATTTATGAAGAAGGCTCTGCAGCTGCCATGATGAAAACTAAAGTAAGTGGAAGCATTGCAGACGATGTTGAAGGAAAATACGGTGTTGATGAAGCTGCAAAATTCGGACAATCCACAATTATTGTACGTAATGAAAAATCAGCAGATGAACAAGAAAAAAATGATGTAACATTTATCGGAATTGAACCTGGTAAATTTATCGAACCTACAGTTGTTGAAGGTAAACAATTAGATCCAAATGATCAATTTGGTGTTTTAATCGATGAAACGCTACATGAAAAAGGTTATGAGATTGGTGATACGATTATTGTGACAAGTTCAAATTTAGAACTTAAAGTAATCGGTTATACAAAAGGCGAGACATTTAACCATTTACCTACAATTTTTGGACATGTTGAAACGTGGCAATCTTATGCATTTGCAGCGCCTGGTGCGGATAATGGTTTAGTAGATCCAGTTTCCATGATTGCATTACAAGGTGAAAATATTGATGGCGAAAAAATTCAAGATAACTATGATTTAATTGAAACATTCACGAAATCAGAAGCAATTATGGGAATGCCTGGTTATAAAGAAGAAAGTGGAACAATTTATATGATGCTTGCCTTCTTATTCGCGATTTCAGCTGTAATTATTGCCGTGTTCTTCTACGTTTTCATTTTACAAAAAACACAGCAATTCGGTGTAATGAAAGCAATTGGTGCTTCTGACCGCTTTATTAAAAACTCAATCATATCACAAGTATTTGTGTTATCACTTGTTAGCATTATTGCAGGGATCATATTAACGTATTTAACAGCGCTAGTATTCCCGGAAGGCATGCCATTTAGTTTAGACTTTAAAATGGTGATTTTATATGCCGTTGTCTTATTAATTGTATCTGTTTTAGGTTCTGTCATCTCAGCACGTCGAGTATCGAAAATTGATCCTTTAACAGCAATTGGGAGAGTGGAATAAATGAGCTTAGTACTTAAAAATGTAAACAAATCATTTAAAGAAGGCGATTCAACAGTAAATGCATTAAAAAATGTATCCCTTACTGTAAATGCTGGTGATTTTATCGCCATTATCGGTCCATCTGGTTCTGGGAAAAGTACATTACTTTCCATTGCTGGAGCGTTACTTCAACCAACTTCAGGTGAAGTATTAGTCAATGGTACGGATATCGGGAAAATGAAAGAAAAAGATCTTTCAAGTTTTCGTTTAACAGACGTTGGGTTCATTTTACAAACGTCAAATTTAATTCCTTATTTAACAGTATTAGATCAGTTATTACTTGTTCGTAAAATGAAATCAAAAGTAACTGAGAAAGATAAAGAATTTGCAAAATCGTTATTAACGAGCTTAGGTCTAGGTGAAAAATTAAACAAGTTCCCTAATGAATTATCCGGCGGTGAGCGTCAACGTGTAGCGATTGCCCGCGCATTTGTGAATGACTCACATATCATTTTAGCCGACGAGCCAACTGCAAGCTTAGACTCAAACCGTGCCTTTGAAGTCGTGAAGCAAATTCGCAAAGAAGTAAAAGGTCGTAACAAAGCCGCTGTCATGGTAACCCATGACGAACGTATGCTTGAGTTTTGTGACAAAGTATACCGCATGGAAGATGGCGTATTAACTCTACAAAAATAATTTATTAAATTGGCTACTTGAGTTCTTTTATGGACTTGGGTAGCTGATTTTTTAATCCAGCAGAATATATTTTTCTATACCTCTCTCCTACTATCAGAACATAACTGAATCAGTTGAACTTACTTTTTGTATATGAAATCTCCGTTATTAAAACATTTACAAAAGATATTTATCTCATTTCATTCGCAAATATTTAAGTTAAAATGATATTTAGAAACGTTTAACCATGCTTTTGAGTTGGTTAAAATGACAAAATAAAAACCCTTGTTAATACCAAGAGGCCTTAGTTCTACTTAAACTATATTATGAAGACAACCGAACTTCCGGAAGCAACTCTACCATTTATTTTGATAAAAGCATATATGTGTGTTCCATAAGTTTTAAGATTTAACTACTTATAAAAGTTAGAATAGATTTTTCATTTTCTAATTTTGAATATACACTATTTTATAAATCCATATTCATCATAAAGATGCAAAATACCTGTATTAATCACCCAAATAAGTTCATTTTTTTCTAAATTCTCTGATTGTCTTTTACATAATAAAACATGTCCATCTGTTCCATCGCATTCATCTATTCCAACAATTGAACAAAATTTTTTGGAATGCAGTTTAAATAACAAATTCGCAATCTCATTATCTATATCTTTTATATTTTTTATACATGTTCTAGAATCAACATACGCTTTATACTCACTAATTTTCCCTCGCCGATTTCGAACCAAATCTATATGTATTGAATAATTAATAAATTCATCTTCGTTAAATGAACTTAAATCATTATACGATTCAACCATTGGATAATTTAAGTATAATTTACCTAGCTCAGTAGAATTAGAAAAATTACTGAGCAATTCTTCTAATTTCTCCAACGAATATTGAGGATCATGTGGATCATAATCGAATATTAAAATTTTATCTTTAAAATCATAATCGTTTAATAACTGATCGCCTTCTAATCCTAAATAATCATTTAAAAATAAGGGAAGATCAATATAATCATAGACAATCTTCCCATCAGTGTCTCCAAAATCATTTCTTAAACGATTATAAAAAGCGTATATATTTGTTCTGTAAGCAACTATTTCAACATCTTGCATTCCATATAAACTATAGAAATGTTCAAATAATTCCTTTTCTACTTTTTCACCCTCAACAACAAGTAAAACCTTGGATTTTCCCAAAATTAATCACTCACTATCTCCCATTAAATTCACCACTTTGGTAAAGTTTTTCTAAATTATGACCTTGTCTTAACTCTCTTAAAGATGCTTCTGCAATGGATGTTATTTTATTCGGAATCATTATATAATAACAATCTGGACGCATATATTTATTACTCATTAAATCTGTATTATGAGTCGTTATTAATATTTGACAATCATTTAAGCTTTTAAATTTTTCTAACATATATTCTGCTAATTCAAAATGGAAATTAGCATCAAATTCATCTACAAATAAAAATTTAATTTCACTTAAACAATGGATAATCCAATATAATGAAGTTAATGCTCTAGTTCCACTAGAAGCATGCCCAATGAACTCTAAGGGTTTCTTATAGTTGAAATATAATGCTTTTTCTCCATCAGGCTTTTCCCCTACCTTCAAATCTATTTCCAAACCTGCACTTTTTAAAAATTTAACAAAATCTTCTACTAAATTCTCTTCAATAATACTTGTTATAATTCTGTTTTTTAATATTCTTGGTCCCTTGAACCTCACAATATCCTCAGATGGTTTAAGCATTGCCATCCCGGAAACAAAATCACTAAGTTTTTTTAATACATTAAGATCTTTTAATTTTGAGTTTGTTAAAATATACCTTAGTATTGAAATTTCACCATTCCATTCATCTAAATTTAAATTTTCTACATCTTTATATTTCTTCAGATTATTAAAATTTCCTTTATTTTTTTTAAAGTCGTATTCATATAAGATTTCATTTTCGAATTTTAAATACTCATACTTAAGCTTATTTGGCTCATATTTCTCATAAATATACTCCACCTTAATCTCATGAATTTCGAAAGTATATTCAAAACGAGCATGGTCCTTTTGTGAATTAGCATTTAAAAATGCAATTGAACTAATATTTTGGACGTCATTCGGTAAAATTGTATTTCTTATATCAAGCAAAGCCTGACCAAAGCTTGTTTTTCCAACTGCATTTTTTCCATACAACATAGCTTTAAATATAGTATTATTATTTATACAATCCTCATTAAACTTATAATCACGCACTCTAGAAAAATCAATTGAAACAGGTTCATCAAATATTTTATAATTTTCAACTTTAAATTTATGGAGCACTTTATTTCCCCTCCGTAATTTTTTTACGTCTCTATAGTTTATGATAACAAAAATCTTTCTATACTTCTATTGTAATGAATGATTACTTTTTTTATCCTTTATATAGGAATATTAAGGGCTTTCAATTCCCAATACATATCATTTGGGCGTCCATATTCACTCCTTCCACTAAAGACATAAAATTGAAATACTATTAACCAGGTCTAAACGAATTAACATCTCCCTCTTTTTTTCTCAGAAACTTCTATGCTACGATAATAAAAGAATAGCAACCAAAAAATTGGATACATTTAAATGGTTAAAAAATGAAGACTTTGGTACAAGTAGCATTATTCTCAATAATTTTAGGTACGACTATTTAAGCTACAATGCTTACAGTAGAAAAAGAAATACACTATGGGATTTTACCGATGCGCATAATAAGAATTTTGGAATATTCTGTTCTTTTAACACTCTGACTGAATAAATAAAAAGAACCCCTTAAGCAGTAAAATGCTTAAAGGGAGTCAACCTTAACAAACATATTATAAATCTAAAAAAATCTGCTAGATTATCTAAATAGTGCAAATCACGTAGAAAGCAAACGAAAACTTCAAAACATTTACGGAAATTAATATAAGTATTAAATACTTTATATTCAGAAGAAAAAAATGATTAACATAATTCTATTAAAGAACTTTGGTATTTTCGTTGTTCGAAATGCCCAAATAATAGATATAAGTTTTTTTGTTTGAAATTCTCTTTTCTTTATTCCTATGTTGAACAGTTACATCTTTTATTAGAATCTGTGTACTACTATTACTATTCTTCATAATTTAATAACCTAAATTTGAATAGCTACACAATAACATCATTAATCTTCTGCACCATTCGAAAGAAGTACGCAGCTTGGCCATATGGTGAATCTTTGGCAATTATACCTGCTTCTTTTTATGAATGGCTTTATAGGATGTAAAATTACACCCACTTTTAATCCATTTATCTAATGTTCAAATATTTAACCATAGCAATTTCATCACAGTTATTAATTTTTGGACAGTTTACACAATCAGTCCAAACCTTTTCGGGTAAGTCATCCCTAATGGCCATTTGGAATCCTAATTTTTTGAAAAATTCAACTTGATACGTTAAAGAGATTAATCTTTCTACTCCTAATTTCGGACTTTCTTCTATAATATGTTCAACCAAAATTCGACCTATTCCTTTTCCTTGTTGGTCAGGATGAACAACCAAAGAACGCACTTCTGCTAAATCTCTTCCTAAAACATGTAATCCGGCTACTCCAACAACCTTGTCATCTTCCTTAACAACATACAAACATTGCAACTGTTGATATATTGATAATAATGGTCGAGGTAAAACAATCTCTCTATCAGAATAGTATTTAATTAATTCATAGATTGCATAGACATCCTCAGTTCTCGCATTACTGATTCGCATACCATATCTCCCATACTCTATTTTTCAATATTCTAAAAATAACATATTATAAATATGCAATAAATAGTTTTATTACGCAATTACTTTTTCATTTTTAGAATATACGAAATAAAACAAACATAACGATATGTCCTTTAACAAAAAGGAACTTTCTCTGTAAAAGGAATGACTCGCAAATTAGAATAGTCAACTAACCAACTGTAAAACTTTGACATCATGCATTTTAAAGTAGTAAGGTATTCAAGAAAAAGTAAAAAACCAAAACATTGCTCATGTCACGATAACCCATGACAAACAAATTCTTGTGTTTTGAGTCTTTAATTGGTTACTTGAGTTCTATATTAATATCAAGATATGATATAAGAGTAAAATTATTCTTGAACAGAAATCACAATATAAAATTTAAATTTATTAGTTTCGAATAGACTTACTTTAATTTATGTAGTACCCATTATATTGAAATGCTGTCCTATAATTTCTCTAGGTAGCATTCACTATAAATTAATTACAAAGGCAATTTCTTCTGCTTTTTAAACCGGTGCTCTTCTACTTTTAATAATTCATCTGCTTCATAAAAATTAATTTTTTCCTCTTCATAACTAGCTTTAATTTCTTCAATTCTATTAGGATCTTCTATTTCAATTAATAGTTTTAATCGATCGAATTCTTCTTGATTGATTTTTCTACTTCTAAATTCTGTATTGACAAATGGACGATTCTCAATTTTAACTTCTTTAGTACATTTTAAGATTTCAGTAACTTTCTCTATAAAAATAATGATAACGTCTAAATCTTCAATTGTAGTTAAAATTCCAAACTTCTGATGTCGTAACTTTACTTTCTCCAAATATTTTAGTAAATCCCTAAATTTTAATAATATATAGTCCGAATTATTTAGAAAGTCTTTTATATCATAAAAATACTTATAAGAATGAATGTACCCTAAACTAGTTAATGAATGAATATACTTATTTAGAAACACCGCAAACTCTTCTTTTTTACTTAAATTTCCCACAACTTGTAAGGAGTTTAAATGATTCAGAATCCTTAAATATTCTTTGGTCGTATGTAGGGGACAATAATTCATGCATTTTATTACCTCTAAGTTAAATTCATTATTAGTATTATTGAAATAATAATCAATCAATTTTATTTGAATATCATTGTCAATATTCGCTACCTTGAAGCATTTGAATAATTCTAAGAAATTTGAAGTACCAAATTTAAATATAGAAGTATTGTCTAAAACAATTTTATCTGAATAGTAAAAATAATTCCAAAAATCTTGAAATGCCTTCTTTTGCTCTACTACTGGTTTAGATAAAACATCCTCACTAAATTTTTTTACTGCAAATTCAAAATCAGTAAATATTGATTTTCCTTCATATAACAGGTGCCAAATAATTCTATCTATCTTCTCGTTAGCATGTTTTACCTTTTCTAATCGTTCACTTAGTTGATCTTCATCTTTAATATTTTCATGGTTTATTATTTCATAATCGAATAATTTTAAAATCCCATAATTTTCTTGATTTTCTGTGTCAATAAAAATCTCTTTTAGCTTCTCTGAAGTGATATGGTTTTCTTTAAATAATTGTATTAACTGAATAATAGTATATTTTTTATCATTTACCTTAAATTTTAATGTTTCTAATAAGCTTTGACGAATATCTAATTTTTTATATGCTTCAGAATACAAATGTTTTAGAATATAAAAACTAATTATGGTTTCTTTATGGTTGGTATACAAATCTTTTTTCATTTTAAGTGTCATTAAGAGTTCACTTATCATTTGTTTTACTTTTCTTATAGGAGTAAATTCTACATTAACAACAAACTCTCCTTTAAATCCAAAAAATTCCTGTAACACATTAAAGCGATGATCTTGATACCTAAGAAAATTAAAATCTTTTATAGATAATATAGACTCATCAATTTCCTTCATTACAAACTGTAATACTTCCCAAAAATGAAGCTCGGTAAGATTGATTTTAAAAGGAATATACTTTTCTAAATAATCTGCTTTAAAACCTAATTTTTCTATAACCATCTCATCATATTGGTAAATTATCTTTATATTCTCATTTGAAATCTTTTCAGAAATTGAGAAGATTTCCTGAATAACATCTTTATTTGAGATTCTATCTATATCTTCATATATGACTAATATTTTTTTATCAAGCTTTTTTAGTTCATTTTGAAATTCATGTAGTATTTCAGATTTGGAATTACTATTTAAAAAAATTAGGTTAGTTAAATCTTGTATCTTAGAGAAAAATGAAGTAGACTCAATATTATTTTTCATTTTATTTGCATACTTTGGTAGAATCTTGTTTTTATACATCACTTCTTCAAAAGCCCTTATTAAAGTAGGTTGCATTTCATTTAAATTACATGTCATTAGATCTATCTCAATAAATTCATATTTATCTTTAATTCTCTCTTTAAGGGCATTTATAATAAATGATTTTCCTGTCCCCCATCTTCCATTTAATCCAATTATTTCGAAATTCTCTAAATAACTCAATAATAAACTTAAATCCTTCTCTCTTTTAGAGATTAAGTTTAATTTACTATTTTTCTTCTTTTCCCTAGTCATACCACTCATAAATACTAAATAGGATATTATACTCAATATTACTAATACTATTATAAAACAAAGTTGATCTAATCTGTTTTGAGTAATGCTTCCTTCTTTCACTAGAATAATTGTGCAATATACAATAAATACTGCAAAATTGATCGTTAGTATGGAATAATATAAGCTGTGATTTTTAGATAAAGCAAAATTAGTACTAACTAAGATAAAAACTACCAAAAATACTATTAAATAGTATATCCAGCTAATTTCAATTGAGTTAAATAATAAAAATGCTACTAAAGCGGAAATAATCGCTTTGTTGACTATTGATTTCATAAAACCTCCTAAATTTCTAACTAGTTTGTTATCTTAATAAAAACTTCCTTATTTAGTTCTCTTTTTGCCCTAAGATTGTAAATTAGAAGGAAGGAATAACAGACAGAATACTATCCTTTTTAATCAAGACTGTACTTTATCAATAAGATACAATTCTAACAGTGTCAAAATTAAGTTCTTTATTTCATTTTCTTTAAACGGTCAAAGTTTAAGTGCTTACTTATTCTAATTTTATATTTTCTAGGTCTTCTAGTTATCCTTTGTTTTAAGTATAATATTTACCAATTTCTTCTAACAACTAAAATAATTTTTATTAATTCCTTATATATTATTTCAACTATTATTTACTCCTTTCCACATAGACATAATTTTGAAATATAATCGCCATGGAAGTAAAGGAATTAACATCCTCCTGTTCTTTTTCTTAGAAAATTCTATGCTACGATTATAATAGATTAGCAACCACAGAATTGGAGGCAAAAAAATGTTTAAAAAAATGATGTCAATGGTACCTGTTGCAGTACTCTCAATAACTTTAGGTACTTCTGCACAAGCAGCAACGATTACAGTAGAAAAAGGAGATACGCTTTGGGATTTATCCCGAGCGAATAATACAACTGTTGAAAATCTTAAAAAGTTCAATCATCTAACAACAGACCTGATACATCCTGGAGATGTACTAACGATTGTTACGGAAAAACAATATACAGTAAAAAATGGTGATACATTATGGGTTATCGCCCGCGATCATCAAGTGAAAGTTTCGCAAATTAAAGAGTGGAACCAATTACAATCTGATCTTATTAAACCTGATTCTACACTAGTTATTTTTGAAGGTTTAAAGAATAATAATGTTATTGAAAAAACGTTGAAACCTGTTGCATCAAAATCACAGGAAAATAGTCAAAATGCAACAGTTCCCCCAACAAGTAAAGTGGATACTCAGCCAACTGCACCTACAACAAATAAAGTAGAATCTAAGGAACCTGCTCCATCTATTGAAAAAGCAAATACTGAACCAACCGCTCCATCAACAAATGCAGAGACTAAAGCACCTGCTCCATCTACAAATAAAGTAGAAACTGAAATTGCACCAGCAGACAATGAAGCTGTTAAAGAAATCACAGTGGAAGCTACAGCCTATACTGCTTCATGTGAGGGTTGTTCAGGGATTACATCTACTGGAATTAACTTAAAAGAAAACCCAGATGCAAAAGTCATCTCAGTTGACCCAACTGTTATTCCACTAGGCAGCAAAGTATATGTGGAAGGCTATGGTGAAGCAATCGCAGGAGATACTGGTGGTTCAATTAAGGGCAAACGCATCGATGTCTTTGTACCGACGAAACAAGAGGCAAATGATTTCGGGGTAAAACAAGTAAAAGTTAAAATTTTAGACTAGTATTCTCTAAAAAGAGCTTCCTCTCAATTTGAGGAAGCTATCTTTTTATACAGTTATAGGTTTTCAATTTTTTCTACATCAGCAGTAGTTAATTCAAAATCGAAAATATCTAGATTCGCTCTTTGATTTTCCGGATTGTGTGATTTCGGAATAACGACCACACCGCGCTCTATTTGATATCTCAATAAGACTTGAGCACCTGTCTTATTGTAGGCTTTACCGATTTCATTCAAAACTTCTTTTTGATGGTCTTCTGCTTTCATAGGTCCCCATGCAACAGGTGTAATCCCCTCTTCTTTACATATAGCAAGAAGTTCTTTGTTAGGTTGTTTTAAGTTAATTTGAATTTGATTAACAGCCGGTTTCACTTTCGCAAATTCTTTCAACTCATCCAGATGATGTTTTTCAAAGTTTGAAACCCCGATTGCTTTTAGTTTACCAGCCTCATAGTATTCTTCAAAGACTTCCCATGTGTTTTTTAAATGTTCTTTGTTTTCAATCGGGAAGTGAATCAGAATTAGGTCTAAGTAGTCTGTTTGGAAATTTTTTAGACTATTATCGATTGCTGCACGAGTCGCATCCTTAGAAGAAACATATTCTTCGCTTGCTGGAACTTTTGTTGTAATAAATAATTCCTCACGAGGTACCGTACTTTCTGCTAAAACTCGTCCAACTAGATGTTCATTTCGATACATAATCGCTGCGTCGATTGAGCGATATCCCAACTCAAGTGCTGATACGAGTTCAGGAATTTCATTTGTTAACGCACCATTATAGTCGTTATTTAATTTTCCATACGTATTTGTACCTGTACCAACAATTGGCATTTTTACCCCGTTGTTCAATGTAATATATTCCATAATTTCTGCACTCCCCCTTTATTCACTACTAATATCATAACAAAATAAGGAAATATCAGAAAGGGATATGAAATATGCTAATGATCTTATAAAGTCCTAGTCTTTAGTTGATCAAAAACCTCTTCTCATTCAAATTTTTTATTGAAAAGCACTCAATCGTACCCAATGAAAATAGTTGATGAACTATAAATATCTATTAAAAAAATTATGTAAATTATTATTTTATACACATAATCAGTACAACGTTTTGAATTCCCTTAATTATTCACTTTGTTCAAACTTTTATATATGAATTTAAATATATTTTATCTTTTACGATAAGTTCGACAATTGTTCAATAACTACCCAACTCTTTTTCTCAAAAATTGGTAATATAAAAGTATAGTTATATACTTTCCTAATATAATACTAAAACTTTTCTTCGTAAGTATTAGGAATGGATTTGCCAATTAAAGGAGGCAGTATTATGACAACAAAAAAAGTTGGAGAAGAAATAAAAAAAAGAAACTTAAAACCTTTGTGGATTGTTGTTGCGTTTCTTTCCCTCATTATCATTTGTTTACTCCCTAATGATGGCAGTACTTTACCTATTGTAGGTCAACGTGCACTTGCCATATTAGCCTTTGCCGTCATTTTATGGGTGACAGAGGCAGTATCTTATCCAGTTAGTTCTGCAATGATTATTGTTTTACTTTCTATTCTATTAGGATTGTCTCCATCAATGGATGATCCTTCAACTACGATGGGAACATCCAATGCTTTGAAACTTGCTTTAGGTGGTTTTAGTAGTTCATCAGTAGCATTGGTAGCTGCTGCACTATTTTTAGCAGCTGCTATGCAAGTGACAAATTTACATAAACGACTCGCCCTTTGGATCTTATCAATGGTTGGAACAAAAACGAAATCCATCGTTTTTGGGGCAATTTTAGTCTCAATTATTTTAGCTTTCTTCGTCCCAAGTGCAACTGCTCGTGCTGGTGCAGTCGTACCAATTTTATTAGGGATTGTAGCAGCTTTTGGTTTATCCAATGAAAGTAGATTAGCAGCACTTCTCGTCATCACAGCAACCCAAGCAGTATCTATATGGAATATCGGAATTAAAACAGCTGCCGCACAAAATTTAGTTGCCCTTGGATTTATCAATTCTGAATTTAATCAAGATGTGACATGGATTGATTGGTTCATTTATGCTGCCCCATTCTCAATTTGCATGTCAGTCTTATTGTACTTCGTCATGATTAAACTAATTAAGCCAGAAACAGATACAATTGATGGTGGTAAAGAAATCATTCATCAACAATTGCGCGAATTAGGACCACTAAAACGTAAAGAAATAACATTAATTATCACAAGTATAATTCTATTGTTTTTATGGGCAACAGAAACAAAATTACATCCGTTTGATTCAACTACTGTAACTATTGCAGCAATCGCTTTCTTACTATTACCAAAGATAGGTGTATTCAATTGGAAAGAAGCCTCTGCCAAAATTGACTGGGGTACGATTATCGTCTTCTCAGTAGGGATTTCTTTGGGAACTGTACTACTCAATACAAAAGGTGCGTTGTGGCTGTCTGATGCGGTATTTGGATCGATTGGGTTAGATTCTATGCCACTGGTAGCAACGATTGCACTCGTGACAGTATTTAATATTATCATTCACTTAGGTTTTGCCAGTGCAACAAGTCTTGCTTCCGCGCTCATCCCAGTTTTAATTGCGCTTGCCTCAACTTTACCTGATGTGAACAATATTGGTTTTGTCCTTATTCAGCAATTTGTTATTTCCTTTGGGTTCTTATTACCTGTAAGTGCACCACAAAATATGCTTGCTTATGGTACAGGTTCTTTTACAACAAAAGACTTCTTAAAATCCGGTATACCACTTACGATTGGTGCCTATATCCTCGTACTTATCTTAAGCGCAACCTATTGGAAATGGATCGGTCTTCTATAAACTAAATAACTTCTCTTAAATAGAGCCTTAAAGATTGAAAAATACTTTAAGGCTTTTTTATCAACATCGTAACATAAGAAACCCCCCCGATATACAGATATTATATTTAAAGTGCTATTAATCAGGGAGCAAATCATCAAAATTTTGAGGGCGAATTTAAGATAGCTTGAAATACCTGCTACTAATACGTTTCATACTAACCTATCCTTCTACCATTCCATTAAAAGATTTCCTTCACATCTACTGGTATCTCTCACATGTATAAGGTATTTCAGGTTGGTTCTTGAACAGTACATATAAGCTGCTCGAATTCGATCATCCTACCGCGCGACTCCTAGTATTAAATCAAACATTTCCTTTTCACTTCTCATGACAATTTCACCTCTTTTATCCAATATACAATATGAAAAGGAGTTGTCTGAAAAGTCATTTTGAGACAGCTCCTTTGTGACGAGGATGGTGACAACCACCGCAGGAACAATAATTCATAAGAGATATTTATCAAGAAAGAAAAGAGGTGTCCAAAAAATTATTACTTTTTGGACACCTCCTTTTAAAATTAAAAAATAATCGGGAACGTAAATATGACGATAGCTGCCCAAATTCCGTAAACAGGGAGATATTTTGTCACCGCATCTTGGATTGTGGGAGCTCCAGTTTTATTTCGAAGGAAACGGATATAGGAGAACATAATCCAAATGAGATTTGCCCAAATCAGGATGTTCGCGCCTAGAACTGCAAGTCGATTCGGTGTAATCCCATAAGATGAAAGCCTAAAAACAATCGCTGACAATGCAACACTATCAATGAGTAACGCAAGTACAATTAAAGCCACATTGATATAATCTGAAATACTTTTCTTCTTACTTGTGTCATTCTCTGTAACAGAAAAGATAGTTACAGCCAATACACCAAGTAGGATTCCATTAAAAGCGATGAGGAAATCACGATCCAAGAATGGATTTTTTCCGACCCAAATTACCGTTATAAGATAAACCACCAATGTCACAAGGACAAGTGGACTAAAAATTTTCGCTAAATAAGGAGTAATGTTTTTTGCCAGTTTAAGATTCATTGATACAAGGTATGCAGCCACAACAGCGAGAGCCGCAGCACCAAATAACACAACATTACTAAAATAGAAGTTTTCTATATCCAAGCCGACAAAGCTAAATAAATTTAACGTTAATAATGCTAGCACCATTCCACTTACTGCCATACTTGCGTAGAGAATGCCAAATTCCAAATTAAATTTAATATAGGCTAATCTTGTATTCCCTTTTGCAAAATGATTCCCTGTAAAAGCAAGGCCCAACACGACCCATAAGAAGATGGGCATGTGTAAATAAACAAGAACAATACTATCACTATAATCTAATGGTAGCGTATTAATATACACTCCCGAAATAACGAACAACGCTGCAAGGGAATAAATAATACCTTTTTTCGGTCTATTCTTGTAAACAAAATATGCAGCAATAAAAGGAATGACCCCGAAAGCTATGTTGATTGGAGCAATGGACTCCTGTTCAACAAAATGAAAAATAATCCTCGAGCTTATCCCGGCAAGAATTGCGAGAAGCCCCATGAATAAGAACCCTTTTTGAAGCAAAGGCGGTTTTTCAGTATTTGTTGACTCCTTAAAATGCAATCGTTCATACCAAACACGAAGAACTTCGGATTCAGGATGTTGTTCCCATGCGAAAGAGAATAACTTTTTAAACACTTTCGGATCATTTCGATACAATCTCTCCAGCTCATGAGGATTATCAATATGTTCAGCAACCAAATTATTGTTATCCATCGTTCAACCTCCTCTTAGATTTATCTTTCTATAATTTAATAATATGATTCTAATTCAAAATTTATCGTTTTACAATAAATTTTTGTTAATTTAGATTACATTTTTATTATTTAACAAATAAAAAAGCATTCCTCACTCAAAAGGAATGCGCTAAATCTAAACACAATATGTATTTTGCTTCTGTATTTATTACTTATAAAAATTCGTATCCATTTCTCCAAACTATGTTCCAATAAACAGTCAATCCATCTTCTTTAGGATCATAATTCATTAGTTTCACTGTGATTGACCCATTTTCCAATTGTATATTCCTCGACAATTCTTTACCATCACGATTGTATACTTCTAAACTTACTAAAACATCTAAGTTAAAATCTTCTAGTCCGGTAATTAAAAATTGATTATCGACCACATTAGTATTACCTCTAGCATGACGATAAGGAGGATTTTCTTTAATTATTTTTATTATTTTTTTATCAATTTCTTTAATTCCTTTTTCAATACCTGCATTTACAGCATTTTTTATTAGAAAATAAAGTGATGCAAGAAGGATTGCTACAACAATTGCGATTGATGCATAAAACCAAGTAATATTGTTATCGATGTTGTGTTGATAAATTGCAACTATTTCTTTTAACCCTTCAAATTTTATTTCTAATTCATCTACTTTTTTTTCAATTGTATTTGTTGTCTCCACCTGCATAAATTTCCCCTAACCTGTAATATATCACAAGAAAAGTATATCATTATAAATAATTGAAAAAAAGTGAGGCTAGTACCCTTATTACTGCATATTGAATAGGTGGATAAAAAATTGTAATTTCTGAATCAAGTGGTCTCAATTTTTTGCTTTAATTACTACTATAATTTGCGACAACAATTCGAAAAAAGTAAACGGGCTTGCGAAATGCTTGCCCGTTTACTCGAGAAATCAAATGGTCTGTACACTATTTATTTTTACACCAATTGCTTTTCTTCTTTTTCTTCCTGTATTTCCTTCACTTCTATCGGCTGTTGCTTTCCAACAAAGCTTTCTAATAAATCTTTCACATCAATGCCAGAGGACGCTTTTAATGTTTCTTGTAGGGAGGACATTAGGTTTGTTGCGTAACTTGTAACACGGTTTGCACCGCCACCTTCTCCATTGCCAGTGTCGACCACCGTAATTTTGTCGATGTTGGATAGTGGGCTTGCGATTTCTTTTGCGTATTGCGGCATCATGCGAACAATCATATCCAGGACAGCGGCTTGACCGAATTGTTCGAAGGCTTCTGCAATTTTACGTTTTGCTTCGGCTTCTGCTAAACCTTTCAGACGAATGATTTCTGCTTCTGTTTCCCCTTGTGCACGTTCAGAGTCGGCTTTTGCCAGACCATCTAAGCGGATTTTTTCCGCTTCGGCTTTTGCTAGGGCTTCAATACGATATTTCTCTGCATCGGCCTGAGCTAATTCTTTCATTTTCACTGCGGCTGCATTTTGCTCGATGGCATAACGGTCAGCATCGGCTTTTTTCTTCACTTCTGAATCGTATTGTTTCTCACGGCGTAAAATCTCTTTTTCTTCTAATTCGATTTGCTTTTGACGTTCAATGATTTTGACTTGCATTTCTTGTTCCGTTACTTCTTGTTTTGCTTTTGCTGATTCGAGTTCATAGGCTTGGTCGGCACGTGCTTTTGCTCTGTCTTGTTCGAGCTTGTATTCTGCAATTTTTAATTGATTTTCTTTTTCAGCTTCCGCAATTTCAGTTGCACGTTGTAGTTCTGCTTTTTGTGCTTCTTTTTCTGCTTCTGCTTTTTTTATACGTGTTTCTTTTTCTGCCTCAGCTGTCGCAATATCTGCATCACGTTTTACTTGGGCAATTCGAGGTTTCCCTAATGATTCTAAGTAACCATTTTTATCACGAACATCTTTTATCGTGAAAGATACAATGACTAACCCCATTTTCGCCAAGTCTTGAGAAGCCACACGTTGAACTTCTTGAGAGAATTTATCACGATTTTTATAGATTTCTTCTACAGTCATAGAGCCTAAAATTGAACGGAGGTGACCTTCTAATACTTCTTTTGCTTCATTTTCAAGCTCGGATTTATTTTTCCCTAAAAATTGCTCTGCAGCTGTGGCAATTTCAGAGATGGATCCGCCAATTTTGATGATGGCCGTTCCATCAGCCATAACTGGTACACCCTGCTCTGTGTATACTTCAGGTGTTGTAACTTCTAGTTTACTAGATAATAGACTAAGTGGCTCGGATTGTTGGAATACTGGGAATACGAAAGTACCGCCACCACGAATAATTTTAATTTTATTTCCTGATTCATCGGAATGTACATTTTTAGAACCTAGGAAACTACCAGTCACAATTAAAGCCTCATCTGGACCGACAGTTTTGTATTTCGCAATATACACCGCAACAACGGCCGCCAGAACAAACACAACAATTCCAATCACAATAATAGTCGTTAACATAAAACTCCCCCTACCTTAGAATAGAAATTGAATCGCTTCGTACTTTTTTACGTAGATGGTGCCTTCTTTTGCTTCAATGATTAGCACTTCTTCGTCATAATCAATCGCTTCATTGTCATAACCAGTTGCACGTTTTGTAATAATTCCGTTGACAGATTCAATAACAACTTCTCCAAACCCATTTTCAGGAATGGGAACAATCACCCTCCCCACTTGACCACAAAGGGATTCTTCCGTATATGCAAGCGAACTTTCCGCTGAACGAATTGGAACGAGTAAGAAAAAATAAATAAGTGCACTAATTCCTGCAGAGAGAATACTAGCTAGAATGAATGTAAGCAAAGTAGATACTGAGGTAAACTTTTCGAGTAAAAACCCTGCTGCTGAACCGATTGTGAAAAAGCAAAGAATGACTGCTGGGTCGATAAAGGGTATTCCCTCAAAAACTCCATCAAATAGTTCAGAGAATAAGAGATAAACGATTGCTAAACATCCTGCAATGATCATGACAGTTAAATAAATGGACGCCACTACCAATTTCACCTCCTTTTTTATGTTGTTAATTACTATACGAATGAGATTAGTTTTGGTTTCGAAATATTTAGAAATTTTTTAATAAAGATTCACAAATCTTAATTTAATGGTAAAATGTGGTTAATGAAATGGAGGGAGAATAAATGAAAAAGTGGTTAATCATTCTTACATTATTCATCACTTGTATTATTATTCCTAACAATACAGAAGCAAAAGGAACGGCTTTAAAAGACAGTAACTACATTCACACCTTTGCTGAAAAAGATGGGAACCTTTATTTTATTAATTCCTTTGGGGAGTTAAATAAGGATCCTGGCATTTATAAAATAAGCAGAGATTTAAAAAGCCAAAAACTGATTCGAGAAGGGAACTTCAATAATCTTTATACTTATGGCAATAGCTTAATAGCCTATAGTTTTGACGAATTTGTTCTCCAACAAATAGCGTTAGACGGTTCGATAATTCGTGAATACCCGGAGATTGATACCAATGAATTTGTCATTGATGGAGACTATATTTATTATCACAAATATGAAAAAGGTCTTTATCGGATGAAGGTAAATGGAAAAGACAATCAATTACTTTACAAACCAAAAGGCTATGTGAGTGAATTTACTGTGAATAATGGATGGTTATATTTCGCTTATTATGCGAATGTAAACCCTAACTCGTTTGAAGAGCCAACACTATTTAACTTATCGAAAATCAAAATTAGTAACCCATCAAAAGAAACGGTATTATTAAAAAATGTAGCAAATGTAGATTCACTCGTAGTAGATGGTGGATTTATTTATGCAGTGGTTCATAAAAACGTAGATAATTTGGACCGATATATATACAAAATGGACTATAATGGTAAAAATCTAAAACGGATTTCTCCTATTGAATCAAGTGGTACCTTCTTTGTCGGAGGTAAAAATATTTATTTCACAGATAATACCCGCAATGATATCCGCTATATGTACCGTATGACGACAGATGGAAAAGGTTTGAAGAGCATTGGAAGTGTAAAAGGTTCCTTCACGTTTTCTGGCTATTCCAATAATGTATTTTATTTTGTTGTTCAGAAATACGATCCAATCCGATTTACTCTCCATAGTATTCCATTAAAATAATTCTTCAACATGGAGTTGTCTGAAAAGTCATTTTGAGACAGCTCCTTTGCGACGAGGATGGTGACAACCACCGCAGGAACAATAATTCATAAGAGATATTTATCAAGAAAGAAAAGAGGTGTCCAAAAAATTATTACTTTTTGGACACCTCCATTTGGTTTTTATTAGGAGGACAATATGAAAAAATTGTATGTTTGGGTGATGATCGTTGCAATGGTCATCCTCACAGCCTGTTCCGATGCTTACCAAGATGCGATGGATAAAGGAATTGAGAGTTTAGGAGCAAAGGATTATCATCAATCCGCACTTTATTTTGAACTGGCATTGAAGGAAAAAGCGGACGATCAAGAGGCTCAAGTTTATTTTGATTTGGCAAAACAAATGCAAGAAGCAATGGATGCTGTGGAACAATATGACTATGAAGTTGCATTACCAATACTTCAAGAAGTGATAGAAAATGAAGCGGCATTACAAACAGTAAAAGATGAGGCACAAAAAATCTTGAAACAAATTCAAGAAGAAAGTGAACTAGTTGCAGATGTTGAACGAAAATTAGCAGTGATCAACGATTTGATTTCGCAAGAAGATTACCAAGCTGCTCAAGAAGAACTTCAGCTATTACAAGAGCAAATTGGTACACAGGAATTATTAGTAACTTATCAAAGTGAAGTGGTTGCGTTAATGGATGATGTAAACAGTGCGCTGAATAAGAAAGTCGAAGCTGATGAGCCGCAACAATCTCAAGTTCAGTATGCAACTTATTCAAACGAGCGATATGGTTTTCAACTACAATACCCTTCAGACTTAACAATGGATCCACCCCCTACAAACGGAGATGGCGCAACGTTTCGTAATGAAGATTTTACGCTCCTCGCCTATGGGTCTTTGACGAATGTATTGGAGCCAGGTGAAACTATTCATACCTATTATGATAGAGATCTAGAAGATATCCCAGTTGAAGTTAGCTATCAAAAGTTAACAAATGATTGGTATGTGCTTTCTTATAATGATAATGGCATCATTACTTATAAAAAATTTTTCTTTGGCGATAGCTTTGCAAATACGTTAATCATTACGTATCCCGAAAGTAAAAAGGATATCTATAATCCCATTACTGCCCATATTGCTGAAACCTTTGTATCTACTGCAGAATAATATTTTCGAATAAGGAAAAGGATAGATAACAAGAATGAAATTTTCTTGCATCTATCCTTTTTATTTTTTTCTATAGAAACCTTTAGAAATGAGCCAATTTAGAACAGTTGTTAATCAGAAAACGTGATGATTCTTAATCATCATCCTTTTCTCTTTCCCGTTTCTTGTCTTCCCTTTTCTTATCTTTTTCTCGTTTCTTTTCTTCGTGCTTCTTCTTATGTTCTTGTTTCTTTTCTTCTTTCTTCTTCTCTCGTTCTCGTTTCTTTTCTTCCCGTTTCTTCTGTTTGTCTTCTTTCCGTTTTTTCTCTTTTTCTATTTTCTCTTCTTTCTTCCACTTGTCTTGAAGCTGTTTTCCTATTAACGGTAAGGTAAATTTATTTTGGGAGAATTCAGCTTTAGATTGGGTGAATATTTCTTTAAAAATGTTTGTAACGGTCGCGTTGTTTGGTTCCATTATATAATGATTTTCATCGGTTTTATCATATCCCATCCAAACTGCCCCAACAATTTCTGGAGTATATCCGACAAACCAATGATCCTTCGCTCCTCCTGCATTCTCAAAAGGAAGCTGTGTTGTACCCGTTTTTCCAGCTACTTCAAAATCATCAACTTGAGCATTCTTCCCTGTGCCCTCTTCAACAACACCTTTTAGCATATAGGTCATTTTCTGAGCCACTAAAGGATCCGTTACTGTTGTAGTAGTATTCTTCCATTCTGCAATGATCTCGCCATCTGCATCTTCAATTTTTTGAATTGCGTGTGCTTCTACCATTTCACCATTATTCGGGAATGTGGAGTACGCTTGAGTCATCAATAAAGGCGATACCCCTTCATTTAAGCCACCAAGCGCTAACCCTAAATTATTGTCCTCTTCCTTCAATGGAATGCCGTAACGTTCTACTGAATTCGTACCAGATTTCAACCCCATTGTTTGCAATAACCAAACTGCCGGGACGTTATAAGAATTGATTATTGCTTCATACATCGTAACTTCCCCACGGAATTGCTTGTCATAGTTCATTGGTTGATATCCACCTATATTAATCGGTGAATCTTGCAATCGATTATACACATCGTAGCCTTGCTCTAAAGCAGGCGTATAGACTGCTAATGGTTTCATCGTAGAGGCAGGTTGTCGTTTTAATTGAGTGGCACGATTATATCCTCTAAAAACATGTTCCCCTCTTCCACCTACAAGTGCGTTGATTCCACCGGTTGAAGGATTAATGAAAATGGCTCCACTTTGAATCAACTGATCCGGTTGCCCTTCAGGAAACATCTCGTCATTACTATACACCTGCTCAACTGCATTTTGGATTGTAGGGTTTAATTCTGTATAAATTTGAAGTCCCCCAGAAAGTACTTCATTTTCTGTCAGACCATATTTAGTGATCGCTTCTTCAAGAATATGATCTACGTAGTAAGGAAATTTTCCTTTATAATCATCAACCTTGTCGCCCTCTAAAACAATAGCCTGTTCTTTCGCTTTTTCTATTTCATTTTGACTAATGTAACCTTCCTTTTCCATTAATGATAAGACGATATTTCTCCGTTCTACGGCTCTATCCATATCTTTAAATGGAGACAAAATAGATGGCGCCTTAATCAACCCAGCAAGCATAGCTGACTCAGCTATTGTTAAATCGCTAACATCCTTGCCAAAGTAGGTTTGCGATGCACGTTGGATGCCCCAAGCACCTTCACCAAAATAAATTTGATTTAAGTACTTTTCCATAATCTCTTCTTTAGAGTAGGTTCGTTCAATTTTTTTCGTCAAAATGAGTTCTTTAAACTTCCTTGTATATGTACGTTCCTGTGTTAAAAAGACATTTTTGGCCAACTGCTGAGATATGGTGCTTCCTCCCGCGACAATATCACCACTCATCATATTTTTCGTAAATGCTCGAATAATGGCAATGATATTGATCCCATCATGCTTGTAAAATCTTTGGTCTTCTGTAGCAATTACAGCCTCAATTAAATGTTTTGGAACCTTTTTTATACTAACACCTTCAATATTTGAAGCTTCGACTTTACTCGCTATATCTCCATTTCGATCATAAATAATCGTTGGCTGTGGAGTAGGTTCTTCTAGTTTGCTAACATCACTTTTCCAAACAAAAATATTAAAGATAAGCAAGGCACATAGAAACAATACAAAGATAGCTGCTAAAATCGTCAATAATAATTTTTTATTATTTAACTTATTCCATATCTGCCTGGTTAATTTTTGTTGTTGTCTTCTTTCCGTTCTTTTCAAATTTTATTCCACCTTCTAATCTAACAATGTTGAAGATTCATTGCTGCATAAGTGTTATTGTTAGATAAGGTATAAAGATAGTCAATAGGGATATCGTAACCCGCTACTTTGTACCCTTCTGCGCATTTAGTTTATTTCAAACAATAAAAAGTAGTGTTTAATCAACAAGATAAAAGGCCCTATCACTGATTTCCAGGATAGCGCCTATTAGTTGAAATTGCTTTATAGTTATTTTTTATTATATAGATATAATGCAATAAACATTAATACAACAGCAGCTAGTTTGTTCATGTCTACCGGGCGACGTTCTGCACCAAACAGTCCAAAGTGATCAATCACAACACTTAAAATAATCTGACCAACAATGACTGCTAGCAAGGTAGTCGATACACCAATTTTTGGCACAACCAGCACTTGAACGATGACAAAAAATGCACCTAAAATCCCACCAATTAATTGCCATTTTGGTACAGATGAAACAGATGAAATTTGACCGTTGCCAAAAAATATTAAAACAAATAATAAGACCAATGTACCTAATGCAAAACTAAAAAAGGCACCCTCAATCACACCAATTTTTTTCCCTAAACCACCATTAATCTGACCTTGCACAGCCACTGCCATACCAGCAATTAGTGCAAGCATAGGGAACAGTAATTTTAACCACATTTCCATTCTCCTTATATGTATAAACATTCCTCTAACTTATATTCTACAAAATAATTAAAAAACCTTTTGTAAGTTCTCGTATCGCTATATTTTTATAAAGAATCTCGCAAAAATTTAATAAAGTTCCTTGCCTCATTTGTCTCTATTTTCGTAATAGCATATGTTGAGGAGGTAGGTGGTGAAATTTTCACAGATTTTACTTCCGTTAATTTCTTATTTGCTAGTTCATCCTTAACCATAGAATATGGTAAGTATGAAACACCAAGACCATTTTCTATAAATTTTTTTGTTACTTCTATTTGATTTACCACCATCGTTCGAACTGTTGGATAATGCCTTCTTACATTAATTAATAACGAATCCCAATAATCTGGATGATTATGAGTTATTAGGCGATAATTAGATAATACTTCACTTTCAATAGCACTTGCTCCATTCTGTAAATTAGCTCCGACTAAAATAACTGGCTCTTCATGAATAATTTCTGTTTTTAATTTAGTTTCCAAAGGCAGTGCTCTGGATAGTCCTAAATCAGCTTTTCCAGAACTTATTTCGCCACCTATTTCAAAAGACTTCGTGACATTGATAATCACTTCGATATCAGGATTTTCATCGATAAACGCACGTAACAACGAGGGTAAAAATGATGATGCAATTTGAGGTGCTGTTGCAATAGTTAATTTACGATTATATCCTTGTTTCCAAGATTCAAAGTTGTCAATCCCTTGTTCATACTTTAATACTAATTCCGTTGCATAAGGGAGAAATTTATACCCAGCTTGAGTTAATCGTACCTTTTTTCCACTTCTTTCAAATAACTGTGTATTAAGATGCTCTTCAAGTCGTCTTATATGCTTTGTAATAGCAGGTTGTGTCAAAAATAGTTCTTCCGATGCTTTCCTAAAATTTTCATACTTCGCACATATAATAAATGTTTTCATCCATCTAATATCCATTTCATCCTCCTAATAACGGTTCGTTATCAAAAAATGTCATTTTTGTTAATTTTAATTACTGATAATAGTCATTATAATTCAATTAACAATATGAAGGGGGAAAAAAATTATGGTTTATCAAAGTTCAAAATTATCTATTGTCCAAAAGTTTAACGAAAATGCAGAAAAGTATGACTCACAACGAAGAAAATTGATTCCATGTTTTGATGATTTTTATTCTATACCAGTATCTATTATAGAAACCCATTCTTCAACGCCAACTGTGTTAGATATTGGTGCAGGAACTGGATTATTCTCATCTTTTATATTAAATAAATTTCCTGAAGCAAAAGTAACACTTATTGATATTTCAGAGAAAATGATAAATGTTGCCAAAGAACGTTTCTCCCATTTTTCAAATATCAATTATATTGTCGATGATTATACTTCCTACGAATATGATAATAAGTTTGATATTATTGTTTCTTCTCTTTCCATACATCATTTAACAGATACAGAGAAGAAAAATTTATACATTCAAATTTATGACTTACTAAATGATGGCGGTATATTTGTAAATGCTGATCAAGTTTTAGGACATACCGCTTCACTTGAAAAGCTTTATAAAGATGATTGGAAAAATAAAGTTGAAAGTAGTGGATTAACAGAAGAGGAAATCTACGCAGCCTATGAAAGAACTAAGCTAGATAAGATGGCCACTTTAACACAACAATTAAATTGGTTAGAAGAAAGTGGTTTTAAAGATGTTGATTGTATTTATAAATACTTTAACTTTGTTGTAATGTATGGAAGAAAAATATGATTGTTTTTTTGAGAATAAAACGTCCATTTTAAAGAAATATTCTTCCTAAAGGTAGATCTGAGGAAAAATAATTGAAGTAACACGAATGAAAATGAGAGTTATTATCAATACTATCAATAATAAAGGGTAACCAATCGTAGTTGGTTACCTCTTAATAAATTAGTTCTCAGGTTTAAATGTTTTGCAATCTGTTTCTTCACTAGTAGATGCTTCTTTACCTTTGTTGCTAACTACATAAATTTTTTCAGCACTACATTTGTTCCCGTTTGCCCAATACTGGCAGTTATTTACCTCACAAAGAACTTCTTGTTGCATAGTATCAACACCTCCTCTTGTCATATCATTGACAAATTTGAGGTGGTTGATACTTTTTTTCTTTATCAAATTCAAAATTTTAACATGTTACTTATGAACTCTCGATCGTTTGAATCCATCGTATACATTGATGGCAGCACTGATTATAAATATGCAAATTGCACTACCAATTAACCAATTATTAAAATTCTCCTTCGAGAATAAATCGCTCATGTATGAAATAAATTGTTGGTTCATTAATTTGGAATTGGTAATAATCATAATGAAGACTACTGTTACAATTAGTTCATGGATTGCGTTAAAAATAGCCATTCGTTTTGTCCATTGTGCCTTTAATAACTTATATAAAGACATCGCAATTTCAATGCCGATTATTATCACAATGATTGGTAAGTACTGTAATAACACTTCCTGATTAAGAGCAGGCATCACAAATTTTAATCCATTTTCAGTTCCATGATAAACACCTACAAGTTGATTCGCATTAAAATATACTGTAGCCCAAATGGCAGTCCACATTAACCCACCAAATATTTCAAATTTTGATATCGCTTTTTTCTTCGGGATATATGGAATATTTTTTAATTCATCTGCAGTCCATTTTTCCGCGCTTAATGTTACGGGTTGTTCATCTTTATTTTTATCAACTCTCTCAATAATGACAAAAGTAAGTGTTAGCCAGAAAAAGACTTGGATGCCCACGTCTATAGTTGCCCATATTCCTTCACCAATAATGTGTAAAACAATACTTAGAATCGCCTCATCCCCACTGTATCCAAAGACGTTTTGGCTAATTACTGTAATCAAGGAGATGACCGCTGCAATAGGTAGAATCATTTTTAATAACGAAACGTAAACATCAAAGTAGCGAGGACCGATTAAATGCATTGGCTGATCCTTATAACCACTTGCTAATACTACTGGGTTACCTAAAGTATTCAGAACTTCCTTTACATCTTCCTCACTATATTCACCAGGCAACATATCCTCTATTGTTGATCGTAATTCAAGTGCAATATCTGATCGCATTTTTTCAGGCAGCCGACGAGTGACTTCTTGAATGTATATATCAATCAACATCATTTTCTTCATCCTCTCTTAATATCGTATAAAGTTCTTTCGAAATGCTCATCCACTCTTCTTTCAATTTCAAAAAGATTTCCAAACCATAATCACTTAAAACATAGTACTTACGTGGTCTGCTCTCTGACGTATCCCAACTACTTGAGACAAGCTCTTGTTTTTCTAATCGGCGAAGCAATGGATAAAGTGTACTTTGATCAATGGTTATTCCTGATTCCTTTAATAACTGAACGAGTGAATATCCGTATTGAGGTGTTCTTAACTGACTTAATACCGCTAATGTCAATGTGCCTCTTCTAAGTTCTGTTGTTAATGAATCCAATAAATTACTCATGTAATCACCTCACTCAACAATAATGTATGTCGTACAGTATTTAACTTATACTATGTATCGTACACTATTGTTGTGACAAAATGCAATGACAAAAGTTTTAGCAATAAAAAAAGGTCCTTTGTCAATTGTTGGGGTAAGAAATGAGAGGACAAGAAAACTTGGATATTTGATATACTATTCTGCCATCCATTTCTTCTGAAGCGTAGCGAAGAAGGAATGGATGGCAGAACGCGCGCGTTCATCCTACCCAACATACAACTCTATTTTTTTATATAGGTGACCTAATAGTATTTTCGCTTTAAAGTGCTCATATTTTCGGAATCCATAAGCATTTCGTTTGAGCACTTTTGATTTATTGTTAATTCCTTCTAAAAAGCCATTGGAATATCCAAATACAAAACTGTTTAATATTTCATTCTGCCAGTTTTTTAGTGTTTGTATACTTTTTAAAAAGCTTGGAATGCCTACTTCTTCTACCTTTCGGTAAAATGCTTCTAATCCACTTTTGACCTCCTGTATATTTTCTCTCCTTTTGGATTCTGTAAACCACTGTTTAAATGCTTCTTTTAATTCATAAGCCTGCTTTAACTCTGATGATAAAGCTAGATATCGATTTAAATACCAACGTTCTTCCTCTGATAGATTGTCGGAATTCTTATGTAAAACAAATCGCATTTTCTTCGATTTCTTACGATCATAGGCATGCATTTCTTTTTGAACTTTTCTTCGGACTTCATCTAAAGCCCAATGGATATAACGACAATAATGGAATCGGTCCGCCACAATGATTGGTTTTCCCAATGCTTGTTGAACCGCTGCTTTAAAACTTCCATTCATATCCATGACAACGATTTCCACTTCTTGACCATATTTTTGCAAATAAGTTTTGATCGTTTGAAGTCTGCGATTAGGCAAAACATCGATTGGTTCATGTGTTTCCGCATTCGCTATAATTAATTGATATTTTCCTGCATCCGTATCTCCCTTGTATTCATCAATGGCAATTGCTTTTGGTAATTGAACACCCTTTGGTAATACTGCTTTTGCTTGTTTTTTAAATCTTCTTATGATGGTTGAAATAGATGTACCGAGAATCATTGCCGCATCTTTAAATGTTTTCGATTTCGCGGATTGAATCGTCATCGCTTGATTCGCTTCTCTTGAATAACGTTGATATCGCTCGACAAATGAAGCCTTTTCTGCAAAACGCTTTCCACATTGACAGCGGTAACGACGACATTTATACATCAACTTAGTTAAACGTCCCCAAAAGGAAAGGTGGCCGATTTTTCGCATTCGATAATCATGTATTTTCTTTGTTTTTTCACCACACGCTGGACAAATATGTTCTTTTATAGGCATGGAAATATAGACTAGTACACGATTTTCTTGTTCAACCATTTCTTCAATATTTACACCTTTTAATCCTGGTAGTTCCATGTTAAAATTCATAATGCACAACTCACCTTTTTCTGCTTGTTTCTAGTCAACTCAAGTATAGAAAAATAGGTGATGTTGTGCATTTTGTTTTTCATAAATTGTAGGCAAACCCCAACAATTAATATAGAACCTAAAAAAACAGATTAGAACTAATTCTAATCTGCGTAATCTTTATATTTAGTTTTTTGATATCGTTAGATTTAACCATCCAAAGAGGATCGTAAGGACTGGACTTAGTAAACAGAAGAACGCAAACGGTAAATAATCGATTACTGAAACATTAAGTGTTGAGGCAATGAATAGTCCACAAACACTCCAAGGGATAAGCGGATTTACGACAGTACCCGCATCTTCCATTACTCGGCTTAAGTTTTTTGGTTGTAAGCCTAGTTCTCTATACTTTTGCTTAAAGGCCTCCCCCGTTAATAAAATCGATAAATATTGTTCTCCAACTACAACATTAATACCAATTGCAGTAAAGGCCGTACCAGTTATTAATGCTCCAACTGATTTTAATAAACTTTCAATTTTACTAAGCAATGTTTGAATAATCCCTAAAGCAAACAATAACCCACCCATGCTGAGACTAAGCACAACAAGCATAATGGTAAAGAACATATTACTGATACCACCGCGAGTTAACAATGAATCAATCACTTCCACGCCTGTTTCAGAAACAAAACCACTATATAAAATTGCACAGTAATCGCTAATGGATAAAGACGTATGGAATATTGATAAGAAAAGCGCCACAAGAGAACTAATTATCAGTGTTAAAAATGCCGGCACTTTTATAAATGTGCAAACAATCAAGACTAGAAGTGGAACAATCGCATACCAATGAACTAAATTTGTATCTTGTAAACTAGCTTGATAGTACTCAATCGTTGTATTATTTACTCCTGCAATTGAAGGCGATAAAACAGCATATAAGACACCACTAATTATAAACGCAGGAATCGTTGTCCAACTCATATTTTTAATATGTTCAAATAAATCAATATCGACGATACTTGCAGCTAAATTCGTTGTATCTGATAATGGCGACATTTTATCACCAAAAAATGCTCCGGATACAATCGCGCCAGCCGTCAATGCTAGTGATGCATCAATGGCTCCTGCAATACTTACAAACGCAACCCCAATCGTCGCTACTGTCGTCAATGAACTACCAATGGCTGTACCGATAATTGCTGTAATGATAAAGACTATGGCATAAAAGAAACTAGCCGAAACGAGGGTAAAACCCATATATAAAAGCGTTGGTATTGTTCCGCTAACAATCCAGCTACTAATCAATATACCGATTAAAAAGAAAATATAAATAGCACCAATTCCTGAAATGGATCCAGATTTCATACTTTCTTCCAACACTTTAAATGGCACACGCTTTAGCAAACCATAAAAAATAAGAAGAATAATGGATAACAGAATCGGGATATGTGGTGTACTACCAAACTTACCGATTGCAATTGAAATGATTGAAATAACGAGAATTACAATGAATAATGCTTCGAATACTGACGGTTTTGATTTTGCCTCAATAGAAAACATATGCTGTATACTCCTAGATGAAATTATTTCACAATACTAACTTTAGCGCTTCAACGCGACAAAGTCTTTATCATTCTAGCATGTAATTACTTAATGTCAATAGAGGGCGAAATTTTTAGAAGTAAAAATGGTTAATTCAAATATTAAATAAGACAAGTGGTAAATGTATTGGTGTAATTGTGGATACAGTACGTAAGGATTTGTAGATATAAAATAATTTTTCTGTAATGTGAATAAACCCAAAAAAGTTAGTAACCCGACAATGACCTTGCCTATTGACTTAGTCCGTTTAGAAAATGAGTTGATTCAACATGTTCAACTAAAAAACGTGAACGACTTTATTTATCCAGATAAACATATAAACTGATTCCTTCTTTTCTAATATGATAGTTTTTAAAAGGACTTTGTTTAATAAATTCAGCAAATTCATCTTTTGTATACGCACCTTTCTTTAAGAACGTCTTAAATGAAAATTTGACGAATAACCTATCAAACCCTTTCATATTACTTACTTCCTTGTTGATATCCTCGCTTGTTGCCTCATGATTCATGTCAATGATTAACGCTTTTCCTTCCTGTTTCAGCACTCTATGAATCTCACATAATGCCTTCACAGGATCCTTAAAGTTCTTAAATGCAGCACTACACACAACAAAATCAAACTGGCAATCTTGAAAAGGTAGGTTTGACACATTCCCCTCTAGAAAATTTACTGAAACAGCTGCTTCGTTTGCGTTTCGTTTTGCGATTTCTACAAAATCAGGGCTGATATCCACTGCTGTTACATGAAAGCCTCTTTTGGCAAGTTCAATGGACAAATACCCTGGGCCAGGTGCTACTTCCAAAACATTAGCACCTTTTCCTACATAGTATTCGACTTCATTGGCATAGCTTTGCATTTCCGGAAGCCTGCTTTTTCGAGAGTTTCTGTCATACTCTTTTGCGACGAAACCATAAATACCAATATCCTTCTTTTTTCTGATATTTCTCACGACAGTTCGCCTCCCTCAGTCTTTTAAGAATGTTAGCCACTTTCTATTTTTTCTTTAATAGAATAAACGCATTGCTAATTAGGCCTAAACCAATTCCGATGATTCCCCCAACAACGACACCAATCAGCGTATCTATCCACCCTCCTGAGTAGAACATATCTTTCCCGCCACTACCGAGAAATCCAGTTAGAGCGCCAATCGAAACGCCAAAAAACATAAAACCAGCGTAAAATAATCCGATTGCTTCATAATGGGCAGTATCAAGATTTTCATAGTATTCAGCAAATCTTTTCTGTAAATTGGCAGAATCTGTGGTTTCGCTACGAAACTTCAGCTCTTCCTTCGCACGTTCAAAGGCTTCCTGCTCAGAATTTCCCTGTTCGATTAAGTCGTTCATATAATCACTCATGTACAGCATCATATCGTTTTGAGCTTCAATGGACATATTTGATTCTTTCTTTAATTTTGAAAGCTTTGCTGCAACCTGCCCCCTCATTTGACCTGTCTTATATTTCAACTTTTCAAGATATGTCATTTCTGCTTCTTCCAAATAATATTGGGATTGTTCCTTTGCAAACTGTCTAATTTTCCCTTTCATCTCATCACTAAATTTCATTCTCTTTCTCCTCCAATCTTAAAATTTGAAGTCTTTCACGTAAAAAATCCCATCTAGCCCAAAAAGCAACTAATTCTTCATGCCCTCGCTCATTTAGTGTATAGAACTTCCTTGGAGGGCCTAATTCAGAAGTTTTTTTTGTAATGTGAACTAATTTGTTTTTTTCTAGCCTAAGTAGCAATGCATATACAGAGGCTTCAGCCACTTCTTCAAATCCTAATGAGCGCAGTTTTTTAGTAATCTCATAACCATATATTTCACCGTGACTTATAATTTCCATCACAATACCTTCCAAGACGCCTTTCAGCATTTCACGCATGTTTTGCAAAAAAATCACCTCTTTTCGTACTCAATAATATTGGTAATCAACAATATTGAGTACTACTACATAATAAAATAGAGTAGCTAGTTTGGTCAATAAATTTTAATCAAAGATTTTTAAAATAAAATGCATAATTAAAAGCACATCAACTGATTATGCTGATGTGCATTCTTATAATGCAATTATCCCTTGATAAAATGCTCATTTCCGTTATATGAAGAAAAAATTTCAGATAGTTTTATGAATCAAAGTCCTAATACAATCCCCCCTAAACAAATCATCACAATCCCAATGATTATGTTAAACTTTCCGCTATTCTTTAGTTCATTAATTTTTAAAAATCGCAAACCATTTAATAAAGATGCACATCCAATTAAAATAATTGCTATCGGTGTATAAGAACTATACTTTTCTGTAATTGATGCAGCTACAAAAATTATAAATGCGAATATGCATAAGATGAATGAAATTACTTTCAACTATATCCCCCCCATTAAAGTGGTTCTTAGTCAAATGTTGGGGTGATGTGTTCTTGCACGTCACCCTTGTTAACCTAAATGAACCCCGATTTCTTTATATAAATCATTTAATAAAATCTTTGCTTTAAAATGCTTAAAACTTCTAAAACCATAAGCATTTCGTTTCATTACCTTCGATTTATTATTAATGCCTTCTAGAAATCCATTTGAATACCTAAAACTAAAGCTATTCAAGATCTCTACTTGCCAATTCTTAAAAGTTTGAATCGCTTTTATGAATGCTGGAATCTTTGCTTCTTCTACCTTACGGTAAAAAGCTTCTAATCTCTTTTTAACTTCTGTTATATCATCAGTTGTTTTTGCCCAATCAAACCATTTACAATAGGCTTCCTTAAGTTCATAGGCTTTTCTCAATTCACTAGACATCCCTGTATAGCGTCTTAAATACCAGCGATTCTTCTCTGTTAACTTATCAAACCGTTTATATAAGACATGGCGCATTTTCTTACACTTTTTACGATCATAAGGATGCCATTCTTTCTGCACTTTACGACGTACTTCATCTAGTGCCCAATAAATATAACGAGAAAAATGGAATCGATCTGCTACGATAATGGGGCGATTTAATGCTTTTCTAACAGCTGCCTTAAAACTTGGATTCATATCCATTACCACTACTTCTACAGCTGCTCCATATTTCATTAAATAATCCTTAATCGTTTCTTTGCGTCGATTTGGTAAAATATCAATCGGTTCGTGTGTTTCAGCGTTCGCAATAATTAGTTGATAGGTCCCTGCATCGGTATCTCCCTTATATTCATCGATTGCAATACATTTCGGTAAATGTACTCCCTCTTTTAACTGTTCTTTTACAACATTTTTAAAGCGACGAATTACAGTTGAACTAGATGTTCCAAGGACTTCTGCAGTTTCCTTAAATGTCTTTGCTTTTACTGAACGAATTCCAACAACTTGGTTCCATTCTTTTGAGTAACGTTGATATTTATCCACGAAAGGGGATTTTTCTGAGAAGCGTTTTCCACATTCGCATACATAACGACGGCGTTTATAAAAAAGGATAGTTAATCTTTCAAACCATTTTAAATGCTTAATTTTTTGAACTCGATAATCATGAATTTTAGAGGTCATTCTCTTACAAACTGGACATTGATGTTCTTTCTTCGGAAGCGACACGTATAAAGCCACACGGTCTCCAATCTCCTCCATCTTATGAATTGTTACATCTTTTAATCCTGGTATATTCATGTTAAAATTCATATTGCACGTATCACCTTTCATAACTTGTTTCTCGTCAATTCAAGTATATCGAAATCGGTGGTTACGTGCTTTTTTATTGTCAAAAATTGTAGTAAAACCCCAACAAATATTATAGAACCATTAAAGTAACAGACTTTTTTTCGTTCTTAATCTTATCATAAATAGAAAAACACTTTCCTTGTTTTAAGGAAAGCGTCCTACTAAGGATGATAATATTAAGCTCTACTTTTTTCAAAAGCCAAAATAGCACCTAATATGATTAATACACCACCACTAATATTCTTTTGCCATTGGATTGCTTTTGTATTTGTTGTAAAACGATTTTTTATGCTGTAGCTAATAAAGTTAATAAAATGTCAAATATTAAACCCATTACACCGAATACAACACCTAAGAAAATGAATTGAAAAGCGGTGTTACCAGCAGCAGGTTTTATAAATTGAGGTAAAAAAGTTAGGAAAAATAAAGCATTTTTAGGGTTTAAAATATTTGTAATAGCACCTTGTGTGAAAGACTTCCACACACTAGAATGGATTTTTTGTTGTGTATCCAATGTGATTTGTTGTTTTTCATGTATTATTTTAACCCCTAAATAGACTAAATAAACTGCTCCAACGTATTTTACAATTTGGAAAGCAATCGTTGATGTCATTAAAATCGCTGAAAGTCCACAAACAGCTATTAAAATATGGAAAATAAATCCTAATTGCATACCGAATGCAGTTGCAATCCCCTGTTTTCTACCACCAGAAACACTTCTGCTTATAATGAATGCCATATCTGGACCTGGAATAATCATCATCACCATTGCAACCATTAAAAAAGCAGCAAAGTTTGAAAAATCAATTGATAAAAAATCTGCCATCTTACACCTCTGAAAACTTAAGTTATTCCAATTTCAAATATTATATTTGTATAACTATACATGTTAGATTATTAATTTACTATAACCAATACTAAGAGTTTTAGGGCTCACTATTAAAAAATGGCAACACTACGTTGCCATTCTTTTTAGATTATACTGATTGTACTGATGGATTCGAATTTCTAAAAAATTATATAAACCTGCGTAACTTTGCTGATCTAAAATTTTAATAATTTCTTCATGTTTCATAGCACCTAATTCAATTAAACATATTAAAGCCTCTGATAAACAGCTACCTGCATCAAAATGAAACGGTCGATACAAACTCGATGCTACATCATCATAACGCTCATTATAACGAGATTTCACTAGTAACTCGTATAGTTCTTGATAATTTTTTTCTCTGAGAATCCTTTGTATCACCGATTCACACAAACCATCCATTTTTACTAGAAGCTTTAAAGCACGCTCTAAACAAACTTCTCCATCGTATTCAATCGGTTGATTAGACACTCCTAACTCCCCCTTTTAAAAGCTTTATAGTAAACCAAATGCTATATAGTCAAAATTAATTTCGTCAATTACTTATAATTTTATTTTAATACCTTTTCATCAAAGTAGGGACTTTTTTCCTGAGCGTTCGGTTTGTTGTAATAATCGTTTCGCACTATGCAAATTTTTACCAAATTTCAAATAACAGGAATCAACCTCTAAACAAGAAAACAGCTAAAGTTGAAGTGGGTAAACCTTCAACCTTAGCCGTTTTTAATCATTTACTAAATGCTCATTCACCTTATGCTGAATATTTCGTAGCGCTCGAATAGAAATGGGACATCTCACACCATTCGCTAATTCGACGTACTTTTCCTTCTTATTTATCTCCACTACATTTTGAAGATTGATTACCATACTTTTGTGACACCTGAAAAAACTTGAATGCATCTCTTCAATCTCTTTAAGTTTTCCGTAAAACTCAAATACTCCATTTTTTTCAGATAATCGAATTTTATGAAAATCCTCAGATGTTTCAAAGTAGTAAATATTTTCGTAAGGAATGTTTTTTATTAATTCTCCCATTTTAATTTGAAAGAAATTGGTCACTTTATTTTGTCCTAATTGTTCGTAACGTGTAATTGAACTCACAAAAGCTTCAATTAACTCATCGGTAAAACTCTCCTCGGTACGCTTAATTATGAAATCTAATGCCGCTACTTTGTACTTAAATGTTAACTTCAATGCTTCTGAATAATCTGTTACGAAAATAATACTCGCTATCGGATCGTGTTTTCTAATTTCAGAAGCCAATTCAAGCCCATTGCGTCCGTCCCCTAAATTAATATCTAGGAAATAGCAATCTGCTTTATGATCCTCTAAATAGGATAAAACCTCCGCAGAATGAGAGGCAACTAGTACAAATTCTACACTTGGATGGTTGATCATGGCATAGTTTCTTAACCTGTTATAAAGCATTTTTTGTTGTTGTGGATTATCTTCACAAATTACAACTTTCATCGAATCCCCTCACTCTTTGTAACCTCGATAATTTGAGTAAATACACCATTATTTACATCTGTATTCAGCATAACATTCGGATAGTTTTTCAGAATGCTTTTAACAGTGCTTAATCCCGTACCACGATTTTTACCTTTCGTTGAGTAGCCCTCATCAAATATCTGGTTAATCATGATAGAATTATCGCTTATCGTATTTTCAATGATGATTAGTGTGGAACCCGACATACTGTGAAAAATTGCAATATCGATTTCTTTATTTTCGTTATTTTCTATATTTGCTTCAATAGCATTATCTAAAAATATTCCTAGAATTCTAGAAATATCAATCACATTCATGCTTAGTTCCTCAATTTCATCTGGAATTTCAATATGTACTGATATTCCCTCTTTTTCTGCTTGAAGCGTCTTTGTTAAAATAAGCCCTTTAATCCCTGTAATTTTTAAATTCGCCAAATTTGCTAGCCGCATATTTCTCTTAATCGTATCTTCTTCAGCAGAAAAAATATGCTTTTTAAAATACGTTTTCAATCCGTCAAAATCCTCTATTTCTATGTACCCCTGCATGGTAACTAAGATGTTGGCATGATCATGGCGAAATTTTTGCATATCATTATTAATTAACTCCAATGAATGCATGTATTCTGTATACTGCGCTGTTTCAAACTCAACTTTTCGATAGTGGTTTTCTTTTTTTATAGTAACAATTGTAAAATACAGTACAAACAGCATTATTGCAAAGTAGGTAATCTGTGTGATGATGTTAAATTTTAATAGATTCTGTTTAGATAAATAATCTGTTAAATAGAGATTGATATAGAACGTCCCCATTGTCACAAGTGCAATAAAAAGAATAAGCATATACGCAACTTTTATTTCACCAATTAAGTTATAGATCTTTCTTGTTGAATGTTGATAAATGATAATACTAACAACAAACAACAACGTAAAAATACATAAATGTTCTAAGTTTCCAGGTAATATATTAGGTAAAGCAGTCATCACATATTGCGAAAGATTATCTGTTATAACACCAAAAATCAAGACAAAGCATATATGTATGAGAGTTAGGAAGCTTTTGGAGAGCCAATAGAAGTAAGTAAAAGAACTAATTATTAAGTAGATGATTCCTTGCCATTGCCCTACAAATTGTAGTAGAACAATGGCAGGACCCATGCTTAGTAATATATAAAACAAGATACGCTTAATACTTAACTTGATTTGAGTTGTATAAGAAATAGCCCAAAATATTCCGATTAACTCAACCAAACCTGCGATTAATAATTGCATTACCTTCACCAATTCACTTTATTCATTATCTGCAAAACGATTGTTCTTCAATAACTCATCAGGTACTTTCTTTTCATTGAAAAATGCTGTACACGCTTGAACAGTTGCCATACCACCTACTGCCACAAGTCCTTGAGCTACTTTGGACGCAACAAAATTTAATTTTAATCCTTTATTATTTTTCACTGTCATTTGTTTCTCTTTTTTCATACTAATTTCTCCCCTTTTATTTTTTGTGTAATTAACATAAACACTTCTAAAAATACACCATAACTGATTAGAACCTTCATTTCTGCTGGACTGAAACAAAATACACCAATTAAAATGAATAGTCTTATGTTCATTTGCTTACGCAGATAACTTCGGTGTTTTTCACTAATAATTGGTTGATTTTCAGTACCTTGTGGTGCAAGTATGTAGATGAATAATAACAGAATACAAAAACCGATATATAGGAAGATAGCTGAAAGATTACCGAATTGATTTGTTAAAAAGTTTATAGCTATTGGAAATGCTATCAGACTCCCTGCAATACATATATACAAATTTTTAAAATGATATCCTAAACATACTTGTCTTAAAAGCAAGAAAGAAAGGTGTGTTATCAGTGTTGGTACAAAACAATCTAATAAAAATGCAACCAAATAGATAATTAGCAATTTATTAATCTCTGCTAATACAATTTGAATACCAAACCTTAATTTTTCTTTTTCAAGAGGCGAAAAATTTTCTTGATTTAAAAAACTAAACAAAGCATTTTCTAGCCTATTTATCCTATATACCTCCCATCCATAATATTCTTAGGTACGTCAAAATTAACACTTAAGGTAATTCATTCTACCTGTTAGTATTTTAGCATTATATTATATTTCAGTCCCTTTTTCATCATAAACGTACACTTTTTAATCATAATCGTCACTCAACTATGATTCTTTTAACCTTTGATATAAGTAAAAGCCATTTGAAAAATACTCAAATGGCTTTTTATACATGTAAAATATTATTCATTAATGTAATCAAGTAGGCTGCATTTTATCTCTCAATCCATATGCTGATTAATTCTATTATAATCTTCTTTTGTTAAACCATAGACATAATGATCTACATACTTATCATATAGCCACTCTACACATCTTAGACGACCTTCTCTTTGGAAGCCTAGTTTTTCAGGGATAGCTAAACTTTTAAGATTTTCTGTTGCAACCCTTATTTCGATTCTATTTAAATTTAACTCTGTAAAACAGTAATCGATAACGGCTTTACAAGAATTTGTCATTAAACCTTTGCCTTGATATGTTTCACCTAACCAGTAGCCTATTGAAGTAGATTTATTTGCCCAATTTATACCATGTAACCCTATAACTCCTGCTAATTCTCCTTTATACCAAATACCTGCTTGAAAACCATTATTGTTGCAGAATTGTTTCATAATGCCTTCAATAAAATGCTTCGTATCTTCAATAGTCTTGGTAGAGTCAACCCAAGGCAACCATTCACGTAAATAGTTCCTAGATTGATTAGTTAATTCAAAAAGTAATTTTGTATGTCTAACTTCTAATAATCTTAATTCAGTCAAATCATTAATCTTATGTTTAAACATATTTTGCCTCCATAAACTTCTTTTATATAAATATATCTTCAACTAGTATAAATTAAATTCCTTGTTAACAATATACATTATTTCTAAATCCAATCTCTTACAATGTTATTAGAAAAAAATCACTTCCATAGTTTTTAGTCCCTTTCTCATTCAAAAAGTGCCCGTTAGCTATTCAGTCAATAATTTTTGTACATTATTTCATCATTTTATTGAGAAAGTTTTATAGTTTTACACAAAATAGTATCGATAAATTTGGTAAAATTATATTGCTATTACATATATAGTAAATACTTTGATTTGGGGTGTAATACTTATGAAAGCAGCACTTTGGTATAAAGCAAAAGATATTCGAGTAGAAAACATTGAAGAACCTCAAGTAACTTCAGGTCGTGTAAAAATTCAAGTTGCATATACAGGCATATGCGGTAGCGATCTTCATGAATACGTAGCGGGTCCAATCTTTATTCCTGTTGAAAAACCGCATGAAGTAAGTAAAGATGTGGCACCAATTGTAATGGGTCATGAATTTTCTGGAACAGTTGTTGAAGTAGGAGAAGGCGTAACGAGCGTAAAAGTTGGTGACCAAGTTGTCGTAGAACCAATTTTGGCTTGTGGGAAATGTCCAGCTTGTCAAAAAGGAAAATATAATATTTGTAAACACTTAGGATTCCACGGTTTATCTGGTGGAGGCGGTGGCTTCTCTGAATATACAGTAGTTGATGAACGCTGGGTACATAAAATGCCAGAAGGGTTAACATTAGAGCAAGGTGCTTTAGTAGAGCCAGCAGCAGTAGCATTACATTCAGTACGTATGAGTAAAATAAAAGCTGGAGATAAAGCCGTTGTATTCGGTGTTGGACCAATTGGTTTATTAGTAATTGAAGCATTAAAAGTTGCAGGTGCATCAGAAATTTATGCAGTAGAATTATCAAAAAAACGCGGAGAAAAAGCATTAGAGCTTGGAGCAACAGCTGTTATTAATCCAGCAGAAGTGGAAGATGTAGTAGCAGAAATTCAAGCACTGACAAACGGTGGTGCAGATGTAGCATTCGAAGTAACTGGTGTGCCAGTCGTATTGAAACAAGCGATTAATTCTACTACATTTGAAGGTGAAACAGTTATTGTATCCATTTGGGAAAATGAAGCATCATTCCAACCAAATAATATCGTACTATCTGAACGCTCTGTAAAAGGTATTATCGCATATCGTGATATTTTCCCAGCTGTTATGAATTTAATGAAACAAGGTTACTTCCCAGCTGAAAAATTAATCACAAAGCATATTCTTATCGATGATATCGTATCAGAAGGATTCGAAACATTAGTAAACGATAAAGAACAAATCAAAATCCTAGTTTCTCCAAATAATAAATAATAAGTTGATAGTAGTTGCAAATTGTAACTGTTGAGACTTGTAAGATATTAAAAGCAGACGGTTTAGAAGCTCTCGAATTGTGCTTCAAAATGGCCGTCTGTTTTTAACTTTAAAAAATCTTGTCCTATTCCTGTATTTATAGAAAAAAATTGAAAAATTATTTTTATTCAAGTACATTTATATTTATAAACGGACGTAAGAAAGGATGCTTTTTTGAAAGTAGTGTTGAAATGAGTTTATATTTTACGTATGTCATGATTGGACTTGCCATTGCAATGCCTGTTGGTGCAATAACAGTCGAGATGACAAAACAAGGTTTAAAAAATGGTTTTATCCACGGTTGGGCTGTTGGAATTGGTGGAATGACCATTGATTTGTTACTAATTATGGCATTATATTTAGGCTTAGCTAATTTTTTAGCTTTACCTTATATTCAAATGCCACTTTGGATTGTTGGGGCTGTATTTTTATTGATACTTGCTTATGACTCCATTAAAAATGCAGATAAGGATATAACATTAGCAGGCGAAAAAGTAACAAAATCATTTTTCTCAACCTATCGCAATGGAATATTAGTAGCTAGCTCTCCAGGAAATTTAGTGTTTTGGGTTTCTGTATTTGGAGCAGTTTTAGCTGATTCGTTTGCAGAAAATGGAGCAAATCAATTCATTATTGTCGCATTAGGTATTTTAACAGGTATATTAATGCATGATATTGGATTATTAACAATCGTTTCATTAACAAGAAAAGTTATGAATCGTAATATGATCAAGTGGACTTCAATCATTGCAGGAATATTGTTATTTGGATTTGCCTGTTATTTTATATATGAATTCATTATTGATTTAAAAAATTTTATATAACGTTTTTAACAGGTTCTAAATATTAAATTTTAGGACCTTTTCATTTTATAAGCCATCATTATCTCTATTGAGCTCCTTTTATTCTCTTTTCCACTTAACTCGAAAAGATTTAACTTCTCGAATGGTTCTGGTGTTTCAAAATATTTAGTAACATGATTACAATTCAAGTAATGTGATTGGATTAGGTTAAAGATTGTAAACAGAAATAAAAAACAAACTCAATATTTAAAACTATTGAAAACATAATTTAATAGGACTATAATTTATGAGCGCTAATTTTTAGGAGTGATAGAATATGATGCCGTTTTCTAGTTTAACTAAATTATATATTTTCACTTAAAATCCTTTGACGATTAAAGTCAAAGGATTTTGTTGTTTTAGGGAAAGATTTTTAGTGGAGGTACAAATTAATGAATCAACACACACATTCAAACACTTCCATGATGGCTGGCTGGATTAGTTTAATCAGCAACATAGTGTTAACATTTCTAAAAATAATAGTTGGTGCAATTTTTAACAGTCCCGTACTTCTAGCAGATGGTTATCATAATGCTGGTGATGTAATCGCAAGTGGTGCTACATTAGCATCGATGCGTATTTCTAAGCGTCCTGCTGATGAAGATCATCCTTATGGACACGGGAAGGCGGAAGTTCTAAGCTCTGCGATTGTTGGAATTATTTTAGTTTTAGCCGCTTGTTATATTGCTTATGAATCTATCAAAGTATTCTTTGAGGAGCCTGAAAAAGCAGGGGTAATTGCTTTCGTAACAGCTATTATTTCTCTAGTTTGGAAATTCATTTTATACATATACACGATGAACATAGGGAAAAAAACAAATAGTAAAGGTTTAATTGCTACAGCAAAAGATCATCTTGCAGATGTGTATGCTTCATTAGCTGCTGTAATTGGTATTGGCCTTACATTAGTTGGAGAAGCTACTCAAAATAACATCCTATTGTTTGGGGATCCAATTGCTGGATTGATTGTAACTATCTTAGTATTTAAATTGGCATACGGAATGCTCGTAGAAGCTGGTGCATCACTTATGGAAAAAAGCGTAGGTCAAGAGTTGTTAGATGATTTTCACAATCTCATTTTAACTGTACCAGATGTAAAACGGATTGACCGACTACGCGCAAGAGAAAATGGTCATTATATACTGGTAGATCTTCGTGTGAGTGTACCAGCAAATTTTACGATTCAAGAAGGTCATGATATTATACGTAAAATTAAAAAGACAATTATGGAACATCATGATGATGTGGCAGAAGTGTTAATCCATTTAAATCCTTGGTACGAAAATGATTAATAATCTTAAATATCCACCGAACTAGTATAAAAACCCGTAAATATTACATAAAGTAAGTTTTTACGGGTTTTTAATTAACTTTCATCTTTTTGTATCTTATCTTTATAAAGGTCTACATAAAGAGACCCGTTTGAATCAACTTGAGCTATAAAGATATCATCTATTGATTGTGCACCTTGTTTTTTTATTTTTTTTTGAAGCCATTCCTCAGTATATCCTAAAGTAGATAAATTTTTATATAAAATATGTCCATCGACAATTAATAAAGTTGGGGCGTGTTCTAATTTTACCTTCATGCCCAATAAACTTGGTGTAATTGGTTCCACATCTGTTCTTTTCATAATACTTAGTTCCCCATTTGTTTCTAAGATAGCCATCTCAACATCTTCAATTTTAAATACCCCTTTTTCTCTTAAAAGCATCATTAATTCATCAATAGCAAGTTGATTTTTTTTCATACTTTCTTCTAAAACTTTGCCCTCTTTGATGACGATAGAAGGTCTTCCATCTGTTATTTGTAGGAACTTTCTAGATTTCATGCCAAAAAATCCGAGGATAATCGGAAAAATCCCCCAGATAGCTAAAGAGACCACCCCATTTGAAATTTGAATGTTTTTATCAACAGACATCGATGCAGCAATTGATCCGATAGTAATCCCGACGACATAATCAAAAAATGTAAGTTGTGAAAGTTGTTTTTTCCCCATAATCCTAGTCAAAAATAGCAATAAGATAAATGCGATAATCGATCGTATTAAAATTAATGAATAATCTGGCACTAAAAAAATTCCTCCAATTTTTATTTAAGACTGATTATGTTTTTACTATTATTAGGAAAACCTAGTTATTATATTCAAATTAGGAAGGATTACTTAACTTATGAAAAATTGGATTTTACTTTCATCGTTATTAATTTTGATATCTGGTTGCTCAAATATTAATGGAGAAAATGAATTTTATGAACAGGTGAACTCGATTGAGAACGCTTTAAAGGATCCAGATTGGAAACAACTAAATTTACTCGGTGCTAAATTAGAGCAACTATATCGTCATAACCTCTGGAAAATCCAGTTAATGGGGGATGAAGATGAATATGAAAGTTTACAAGAAAGCATTAATCAATTAATTGCCGCAATTGAAGAACAAGATATGACCGAATTAAAATTAGAAATTGCATCCATAAAAACATACCTCGAGGACATCTATTCTCTTTAAAAATAAATTTTCGTTTCATTATTCACCCTTCAAACATAAGTATTTTAATTTTGTATGGTTTACATTTCTGTTAATAGATGTTGTGCTTTTGATGTTTAAATTAAGACAGGCGCTATCCCAAAAAAACGGACGCATTCCTTATGAAAGAAATGCGTCCTATTTTACAGATAAAATTTAGCACTATCCCTATCGCAATTAAAAAGTTTAAGATACTCCCTTTTTAACTTGTCGACTTTGTTTTACCAAGATTACTGAGGCTACGATGACACCTGTAAGTAAACAATTATATATGTCTTTAAATTACACCTATCACTATGATTGACACTCGTTCTCTTTGACTCATTGGTTATCCTCCATTTTTTTTAATAATACATTCACTTTATGAAGAGCATATTTTAAGTCTATTTTCTCTTCATCGCTTAATTTCGTTAAATTTTCATTAAACATTTGATAAACCTTAATCCATTTTCGTTCTTCAATTCCCTTACCCTTTGGTGTCAGTGATATCAAAACCGCGCGTCTATCTTTTGGATCGGGCTCCTTAACCACATAACCACCATCTTCTAAATCACTAATGATATTGGTTAGTTGTTGCTTAATAATACCAAATCCAACGCTTATTTCTTTAAGATTTAAGGCTCTCTTTTGCATATACATATACTCAATTACGTGATTCTGTAAATGTGATAGTTCTACAGAGTCCTTATTCAAATCACTAAAACTTCCGAACAAATTCGGTATCAAGGCTATATACTGAAACATAAATCAATGTTTAATTCGTATTTTAGTAAAAAATGATTTACTAAATACCTAAACTTTCACAGAGCATTAATAAAGGCGCTTTTCCAATACAAAAAAGCGCCCTTTAATTATTGATTTGACAAGTAGTTAGATGCTACTTTATTTAGATAATAACTGTAACCAACTTGCTGTTGTTCAAGCATATTTCTGTGATAGTCGTCTGTAATGAAAAACTCTGTTTGATTTAGGAAATCTTGTGGTGTTGAAGGATGTCCTTTACTTTCAAGGAATGATAAATGTTCTTTTACACGATCCAATACTTGCGGGGCATTTACTGACAGACCTTATTGTAAGAAATGAACCATATCCTCATTAAATGACTGTGCTTCCATTGCAGTGTCGTTCATTAATTCTACATCAATCGCCTTACTGGACAGGTCAAAATCGTATTCACTCTTCAAATGTTCTGTATGGTCCTTTAAAGCTTCTTTCCATTCCTCTTCTGTATTAAAACCTTTAAACATTTTCTCCATATCTAAATCTCCCCCTTCTTTTACACTTTCAATAGAACATTCAATTGTCTCAATGAGGCCCTTCAAACGATTGACTTTTTTCTCTAATAAATACTTTTGTTGTATCAGCCTATTCTCCCGATTAATTTCCCCATCTAATAATTCTTTAATTTCCTTAAGAGGAAAATCCATTTCTTTGTAAAAAAGAATATGCTGTAAACGTACTAAATCTTTTTTTCCGTATAAACGATAGCCAGCTTCTGTAGTTTGTTCTGGTATTAAAAGGCCAATTTTGTGATAATGGTGTAACGTCTTCACAGTTGTATGTGCTAGTTTAGCAACTTCATGAACGGTGTACATTGTTACCTCCTTTCTGTGGTCTTTATACTAAAGTATCCTCTAAGGTAAGAGTCAACACTTTAATTAAATTTTTGATATAGAAAAAGCACAATTCTAATTGAATTGCGCTAGTAGCAGTTATATAGTTGTTGCGATACCTCATTCCACAGTTCCTTATATCTTAATTCAAAATCTTCATCAAATGTAATTCTGTTAAATAAACAGGGAAATTTTATTTCTCCCTCATCTTTATTCTAATTTAGAAAAATATTTGTAGGTAAATCAAAAAGTTCAGTGTATAAGTTGTATCAGTCTTCATCAAAAATGAATTATCCAATTTCCCTCCCCCTTTTAATATCCATTATTTAATACAACTTTAGAGAATTTTTCATAAAAAGGCAACAAACGATAATTTTTACAGCGATTCACTTATTCTTTCTTAAGGGTCATTTATTTTCATTTATATAACAATAAAATTGAAATAATACTCTAGATATAACTTCCTCCATTATTAATAAAGCCACTATTATCAGTACTCTCTGGTCCTAAATGTTTTATTACGATAGGTATAATCTAATATCGAGATTGGATATATGAAAAAAATATACTATATTAGTACAATATAAAATTCAAAATTTTCAGGTGATAAAAATGAAAAAAATTGAAGCGATCATAAGACCCGAAAAGCTGACTGATACCCTAAAAGGATTAAAGAGTATCGGGATTACGGGGTTCACCGTATCCCAGGCAGTTGGAAGAGGGAAACAAAAAGAAACACAAGGGGTTTATCGGGGGAAAAATTATAAAGTAACCCTTCGCCCAAAAATTAAATTAGAGATTGTCCTTTCCGACTATATGGTCAAGCAAACAATAGAGACAATTGTTGCTTCTGCACAAACAGGAGAAGATGGGGATGGAAAAATTTACGTATATCCCATTCTTGAAGCCTATAACATTAAGACAGGAGAAGCAGACCTAAGTATAGATGATTTAGTGAATCCGGAGGGATAGAATATGGAATTAATCTTTTTAAATACAGTATGGATTGTGTTAGCAGCGGCAATGGTTTTATTTATGGAGGGTGGATTTAGTTTACTAGAATCTGGTTTGGTTCGAACTAAAAATGCGGTCAATGTTACGATGAAGATTTTTGTAGATTTAACAGTTGGCATCTTAGCTTTTTGGCTCATTGGTTTTGGCATTATGTTTGGGGAAGATGCCTTTGGAATGATTGGGACAAGTTTATTTGGCAGTCCAGAAAAGATTTCTTTATCCATTGAATTACCTAGTGCAGCTTTTGTTCTATTTCAAATGGGATTTGCAGTTGCTAGTATTTCAATTGTTTCCGGTGCAGTAGCTGAACGTATGAATTTTAAAGCCTATATTCTAACAGTAGCCCTGATTTGTATTATTATCTATCCTCTTTCAGGTCATTGGATTTGGAGTAGTGAAGGTTGGTTATCCAAACTGGGCATGAAGGATTTTGCTGGATCTGCTGCAATTCACGCACTTGGTGGATTCATTGCTTTTGCAATAGCCAAAATATTAGGACCAAGAAAAGGAAGATTTAATTCAGATGGTAGTACGAATGTATTTGCGCCAAGTAATATTCCGTTAGCTTCTTCTGGTGCTTTTATTCTTTGGTTCGGATGGTTTGCCTTTAATGCTGGAAGCACACTAGATGCATCCAATACTTCCCTTGCATCAATTGCCCTTAATACACTTCTTGCCGGAGCAAGTGGTGGTACTGCTGCTCTTTTCATGACATTGAAAAAGTTTGGAAAAGCAGACCCAAGTATGACGATTAACGGTGTATTAGCCGGCTTAGTGGCTATAACTGCTGGATGTGCATTTGTTTCTCAATGGAGTGCCATCATTATTGGTGTTACTAGTGGTGTCATTGTGATTTATGCTACTTTATTAGTAGATAATCTAAAAGTAGATGACCCTGTTGGAGCTGTAGCTGTACATGGTTTTAATGGGGTATTTGGTACAATTGCAGTTGGATTGTTCGATTCATCTCAAGGTCTTTTTACAACTGGTGATTTTTCTCTCATAAAAGTACAATTATTGGGTTCAATTGTCGTAGTTGTGTGGGGACTTATCGGCGGAATCTTCATTGCAAAGGTATGTCAAGTAACAGTCGGTTTACGAGCAAGTGAACAAGAAGAGGAAGAAGGATTAGATATGTCCTACCACGGTATCCCTGCCTACAATGAAATAGAACGTTTCACTGATTTACCTACAAATTTATATGATTTTGAAGAAACAACAGGCATTATCATTGCCCCAGCAAAAAATAAAAAGTCAGTAAATAAAACTCCTGTTTGATCAAATAATATCACCTATAGAATAAATACAGTTGTTTACTTAAGCTTGTATGTAATATAAATCAATAAATAAAAGTGCCGGCCTGCTATAGGAGTGGCACTTTTATTATTACTAAATTTTTCCTCAATTAAGAAATGAACGATTTTTGAAAATCATTTTTTCTACTATAGCCCCTTGTAAGTAACCCCCGAAAAGTGGCTATATTTTAGAAAAAGCACTATCTATTTTATTATTTTTTGGATATCCATTCATATAGAATGTCAGGTAAATTTTCTTCATTTTCATGTCCTCTAGAAATGATTTTAAATCCGTTCTTTTCGTAAAATCGTCGTGCGTTTTCATTTACTTCAAATGTATATAATGTTAATCTCCCACTTGATTGCTCTTTTGCCTTATCAAGTAATATTTGACCTATACCAAATCCTTGATAATCAATATGAATATAGAGTTGGCTTATCTCCCTTTTATTATAGGCGATCATTCCAACTACATTCTCATCAATTAACACTACATCTATTTGATACTGCTTTGATAATATATTATTTAAAAAATATATATGATTTTCAATGCTATGATGTTCTTTTTGACCAATAGCCCGTTCCTTACTTTCTCGCCACATTTCCACTGTCTGTTCCGCGTATGTCGGATTATACTGAGTTATAATAAATTTGAGAGGGTTTACTACAATACCTCCTTAAGAGTTTTTAACTAATGCCACCTGGAGGGTATTATTTGTTGTTCCCCACCTTATAATAGTTCTTCAAGCTTTATAATTTAACCTTTATTCAGGAACATGCCCCCATTGTAAAAAAGGAATAGTACCTCTGTGTAATCGTTGTTGAAGATAAAAAATTTTATTTAATGTTTCCGACATCTAGATCATACTAAAGAACTGCGTGTACAAACGTAGAATAAATTTAAACAAACCAGGACTGCTGTTATTTTCTGGATAATAAAAGATTTCCTTTATTTATAACCCTATTAACCAGCAATCACTAGATTCGCACTCAATTGACTGCAAGTAAAATTTACGAGAGAATATATAAGGATTGATGAAAGAAAGGAGGATTTCAGTGGAACATCGCTCACTAATTCTGCTTGGTTTATTAATGGGACAAAGTCAACACGGATATCAAATTAATGAATTTATCGAAAGAAACTTAAGTACAGTTACAAATATGAAAAAACCAACTGCTTATGCTACTCTAGATAAACTAAATCAAAAAGGTTTTATTGACATACAGTTAGAGCAAGAAGGTAATAGACCCACTCGTAAAGTGTACTCTATAAATGAAAGTGGCCGAAACTATTTTTATAAATTGCTATTGGATAATCTGTCTTCTGCTGAAAGTGTTAATTACCAAGGAGATATTGGGTTAATGTTTATTGACTTTCTTCCTATGGAAAAAGCAATACCAGCCTTGAAAGAACGATTAAAGAAAAACGAAAAACTGATAGAGCTATTTAAACAAACTCCTACACACGGCAACCGAACTGGTGTTAATCTTGCAGTTGAACATAAAATTACTATGTTAGAAGCAGAGGTTGCATTTCTTGAAAAAACCATTAAACGTCTTCTCCATTTGGATTAATTTAATACTCAATATATCAACGGAGCCATAAATGGTTCCTTTTTTATTTGAGTCACAATAAAAAAAATCATATTTTGATCATATAGTCACGTTTGACTAATCACAAAAATACTATTATTATTTACATTGACGAACGAAACGAGATAATAGATTGAACAGAAATAGGAAGACTAAAACTGACATTGCTTTCAGTCTTGTAAAGTTGAAGTTCGTCCATACTAAAGGATAAATATTTGCTTTGAAAATTAAGGAGGAATAATAAATGATTATTGTAACTAATAAAATTAAAACGAAACTAGGTTTTGCAGAAAAAATGGCTCCAATGTTCACAAGACCAGGGGATTTACAAAAAATGGATGGATTTGTAAAAGTTGAAGTTTTAATTACTAAAAATCTTACAGAATATGATGAGCTTAATGTAAATATGTATTGGAACACAATTGAAGACTTTACTAATTGGAAAAATAGCGATGCTTTCAAAGACGCTCATAGAGGACCAGGTAACTCTGAACAAGAATCTCCAATCTTAGGAAGTGAAATTATTATTTCAGAGGTTGCTTCGACTTTAGAGGGAAATGCTTAATTACTTACCAGGGGTGTCCAAAAAGGAAAAACTTTTTGGACACCCTTATTCTTTATTGAAAATTTTCCCTTACGAATTATTGCTTCTGCGGTAGTCGAAATAAACATCCACTCTCCTCTTCGCCATTTTATCTATGACGAAATCGTAAGCGTCAGTCACAAAGGTTACGACTTAAAAGGACTTTTCAGACTACCCTTGTTTGCGAACTAGTATAAATCAAGGAATTTTAAATCTATTTTATCTTTACGAATAGTACGGATCACCTTTCATAATACTATAAATATTTTGCAACCCAATGTGACCCTAGAATGCAAAATAAGTCTAAATCCTTCACGAATGGCACCCAATTGTTGATTAACCCTCAAATTATACAACCCTCACCTTCCAATACGGTAACGGAAAGTATAGTAAGAATGATAAGGAGTATACAGATGAGAGATAACAAAATAATCATAGAAACAGAGAGATTAATTCTTAGGGAATTATCAGAACACGATTTTGAAGCTTTGTATGCCATTTTAGGAGATCCTGAAGTGATGCAGTACTATCCCAATGCATTTGATGAAGAAAAAGTAAGAACATGGATTAATAATAACATTGAAAGATATCAAATATTCTCGTTTGGATTATGGGCGGTTGTTTTAAAGGAAACAGGTGAGTTAATTGGAGATTGTGGACTTACAATGCAGGTGATTGATGGGAAAATCAAACCAGAAATAGGCTATCATATACGAAAAAATATGCAGAAAAAGGGATATGTAAGTGAAGCCTCAAAAGCTGTTAGAGACTGGGCTTTTACATATACCCCGTTTAATATACTTTATTCATATATGAAGTTCACAAATGTTGGTTCATATCGCACAGCTATTTCGACATATAAATGTCAACGTTAATATGTACATTTTTGCTCATTTAAGGATGTACAAAATTACTCGTCTATTGGTTCGAGATGTTGTTTTAGACGATATGAATTACCTGTAATTGTTACTACACTTGCGTGATGTAAAATTCGGTCTAAAATTGCATTTGCTAATTTTGGTTCTGGGAAAATTTCTTCCCAAGATTTAAAGTTCACATTGGTTGTAAATATGGTGCTTTTCTTTTCATAACGTGCATCGATGAGCTGGAAAAATAGCTTCGCATCCTCTGAATCAATCGGTAAATAGCCAATTTCATCAACGATCAATAATTTATACTTCGTATAATGCTTTAAACGACTTTCCAAACGATTTTCGAGATATGCTCTTTTTAGATTTTGAATTAAATCATGACACTTAATAAAATAGGTGCTTGTACGTTTCTTCGCAGCCATGATTCCAATCGCTATGGCTAGATGGGTTTTACCCACACCACTTGGGCCTAGAAATACAATATTCTCATTTTCTTGAATAAAACGTAAGCTTTGAAAATCGAGTATTTGTTGCTGATTTATGCTTGGTTGAAAAGAGAAGTCAAAGTCTTTCATTTCTTTTAAATGAGGAAATGCTGCGACCTTTACCATCGCATGAATCATATTCTGTTCACGTACATCTACTTCGTAATTTGTTAATTTTATAAGTGTATCTATAAATGAAAGCTCATTCTTAATACCGAAGTCGATGGTTTCACTTAAATGGAGACCCATTTGCTTTAATTTTAAATACTCCAAGTTTTGTTGAAGCTGTTGATAATTTGAGTTCATATTAGGATTCATTTATAGATTTCTCCAATCGCTGCTAAATTTCGTTTCGCTAGATCATTAATATCTGGATAGTTCGGTAGTGCTTTTAATATTGTTTCAAGATAATGGGCTTCCTGGTAATTAAGTTTTGCATCACTTATTTTGTGGTGTGCGATCAGTTCCATGTTATAATAAATCCATAAATGCTCATCATATACTTGTAAACTTACTTTCTTTCCTTGGTACCCTGGTGGGACAGAGTACTGATTGGATTTGTAAGTAATCATGTTCGATGCATTGACCTTTACAGGTGTATGCTTGATTTTATAGGAATCTCTTACTCGTTCAGTTGGTAGCTGGAGTAAGTGATTCTTTTCTTTTTGGAATTCAAGTAACGGAATTTTATTTGTTCCTTGATGAAGTTCACTGTTAATTCGATTACATAAACGTTCAATATAGTCATATAATTCTTCCATATTAAACTTACCTTGATATGCATGAATCTCATCAAGTAATTTCATTGTTGTTTCGACTTTCCCCTTTGTTCTAGGACGACCTGCGATACATGGTCTGACTTTAAAACCAAAATCCTTCGCAAATTGGGCAAACTTCGCATTTACTTTTCCTTTTGAAAATTCGGTACGTGCTTCATCCATGACTGTCTTCATATTGTCTGTAACTAGCTCTTCAGGGACGCCACCCATTTTTTCAAACGTTTCCGTTAGGAAAGAAAATAGTACGGATTGTGATTTAGAAATACTCATATAAAAGAATCGCATGCGTGAATGGCTCAATACTAAAACGGCTATATTTATTTCTACTTGTTCGCCATCTTTTGTTTCATACATAATGCTTTCTTTCCAGTCTAATTGTGCTTGTTGCCCAGCACGCGTTTCAAATCGAATCCCACTGTTTCCCATACTTGAGATACGTTCATCTTTCTCGAAATACGCTTGGAATTCTGGTGTAGTCGCAATATAATTTCGAAACGTTGATTGCCCACATTCTAAGCCGTGATTATCTTTTAAATACTGCCAAAGATTACGCCGATAATAAAACACCTGCTTTGAATCCTCAGATAATAAACTTGCGATTACTGGATAAAACTTATCGATTTTAGATGGTTTATTTCGTTTCTTTTTGGGAACAAAACCATTTAAATATTTGTCGATTGTACGACGATCTACTCCTAAGTCCCTTGCTAATTTACTTTTATTTATTTTCATTTTTAACTGCTCCATTATTTTTTTGAATCCTGCTAAGTCTGCAAGACTATTTATTTCAAATTTTGTTTCTACGTTTAGTTGGATATACACTCCTAATCACCTCTAGATTAGTATGTATACCCCGAGCATTTATGTACATAGTTATTAAAGCGATAATGTACATATTTAAATTAGCATTTATAGACAGGAATGAAACTAATAGACGAATTTCCTGACGTAGTAAATGAATTCACTAAAGTTTATGCGATAACAAGAGAAGAATGGATGGATTTAAAAAAGTAAAAATTCTTTAAAGAACCACCTATAAAACAACAAAAAGGGACGAATGTTGTTAAATCAACATTTGTGCCTTTTCGCTTGAAGCATAAATTATATGAAAAACTTAAATAACATATTTAATATAATTGATAAAATTATTCAACAAATATTGCACGATAGCTAAATGGCTTTGTACAGTTCATTAAATTAGCAAACTTAGCTACTTCTAATTTAATTATTTTTTCTTTTTATTTTCTCTTCCGCTTTACGTTGGTTTTCAGCAACTCTAAATTTTACTATTTGACTAATTAATTCATATGGGATGGGTTTTCCGATTGGGAATTGAACTGCACCTTTAGAAGTTTTATATTCTGATAACTCCTGCTGAAAAGAACTTATTCCGCTTGAAGATGGATAGAAGCCTATATGGTTTTTATATGCAGCAAAATGTACCAAATTGCCATTCAATGCAAAAGTAGGCATTCCATAACTTATCTTTTCCTCGGCATTTGGTGCTGAATCCTTTATTACCTTTCTTATTGTATTTAATATTTCTTGAATCTCTTGAGGATAGAGTAAAATATATTCATCAATTGATTTGGGAATGGTTTTGTCCATAATATACCTCCTCTTAAATTTAAGTAACTAAAGGCTTCTGAATTAGAATAAGCAAATCTATTCTCACTACCCCATTTAAAATACTTTACATCTTTTTTTCTTACAGAATCAACATAATGTTTTCGTAATTTCTATGCATTTCAAAACACCCTAAGTTCTCTCTTTTTGCCTGAATGAATAACCATAATATTGATTCCTTATTTTTCCTCTTAAATTATAATTAAATTAAGAGGAGGATGGTTATGGATATAAAAATAGATGACTTAACAGATATTCGCACAATAAAACTTATTAAGACCCATTTAGCAGGTATGATGGAAAACTCTCCTGTTGAAAGTATACACGCTTTAAATGTTGAAGGACTCAAACAAGATAATATTACTTTTTATAGTGCGTGGGAAGATAACGACATTATGGGATGTGGAGCACTAAAAGAATTAACGGCAAAGCATGGGGAAGTAAAATCTATGCGAACAGCGGAGAAACATTTAAGAAAAGGTGTTGCTAGTGCGATATTACAACACATTATTAACGAGGCTAAAAAACGTGGTTACACAAAATTAAGTCTAGAAACCGGTTCAATGGATGCATTCAAACCTGCACACCGTCTATACGAAAGTTTTGGCTTCAGATACTGTAAGCCCTTTGACCAATATTGGGATGATCCGAACAGTTTATTTATGGAAATTGATTTATAACTAATCTTTATTTTGTACAGTTAAACAATTTTAAGTAGTGACAATAACAATTAACAAAAATGCATACTCAGGACAACACGTAGCAAACTAACTACATGGAGGTGTTGAAAGTGAGTAACAACCGGAAAAGCAATGTAAGTGATACTATTAGTGATAAGCAGGCAGTAAGAAAGAATTTATCAAGAGAGTTCGATCATGAATTTGCAAATGAACCATTAACAGCGACAGAAAGAGCTAATAATAAGAAAACGAAGAAGCGACAGTAAGGAAAAAAATTTATGCAACAAGCCCCTATCTATATTAAGGTGGGGGCTTGTCGAAGTTTAATAAACGAAAGAAAAAGTCACTTTGATTGCGTTCGGAAATACTCTTTACCTTTTTTTCGATTATTTATGATGACTAAAATATTTACGAAAATAATTAATACCGGTTGAATTACAAATGATAATATCAGGTGTACAAACTCAAGCGTAAAATACTCTGCTCCACGACTAGCTGTAGTAAGATGAGATAAATTTATAATAAAACTAATACTCAATATACCAATTAGTATAGTACGAACTTTCTTATTAAGATTCAAAAGTGAACCTAACAAAAATGCAAAAGTAGAAGCGAGAATAGTCCCTTGTGCCACCTTAGATTCGGCGAGTGTGAAACTAACAGGTATATCAGAAGTAATTATTAAATAATATAAAAAGCCAATAAACAATAAAATTAATCCTATTACCAATGATATATATGAAATAGCTCCTTTTATACTTTCCTTCATTTCCTCACCTCTCTATACTATCTTTTCAATAAATTGACGATAAAAATTGGAAAATGTTTCAAATCCTCAGGTAATGAAAAAGCACTTTCCTTATTTAAGGAAAGCACTGATTATTGAGTATTTATTTTTTATTACATATTAGTGGACATGATTTGCAATATTTCTTCTTTCCCATTAATAAGTAAGAAAGGCAACAGGTGTTTCTCACTCGTACTTCTTCTTGTAAATGTTGTAGGTATCTTTTATTTCTATAAAACGATTTTAATGGATTGGTCGTATGGCTCCGAAAAGACTCCCGGGCGCTTCATGGACTATATAATAAAAATCTTCTTTTGCTAGATTGCGCAAATATGCATTATCTGAGTTACTTAACACTATTTCGTATAACCAGAAGATATAAATAGAAATATTTTCCCAAAGAATACGTTTCGATTGCTTCGTCACTTTCGATAATAAGTTTATCAATACATCAATATTATCTGAAAATAATTTTTTAAGCACCTCGTCTCTCCTACTACTTCTATCTTCCATTACCTCTATTACACCCATGTCTTTAAAATAAATTGTTGGCAGCCAATTGCCTTCTTCATTTTTCGTCTGCAAAATTAAATTATCGAAAGAAACATCTAATTTTTTATTCCATGTAGTAAATGCATGGAAATAAATTACCGCTAAAAACGCGTATCTCTTTATGAAAACAGATGAAGTAACTTTTAAATTTGGAGATCCAATATGAGGACCGAGATTTTCCAAATAGCGCAACAATTCAGTTTCATCTTTTAATCGATTTAATTCAATCGATAGTTCCGATGATTCAAGCTTTGTAGCAAAACGAAACTGTCTTAATTGTTCAATTTCGTTACTATCTAGAGCTTTATGCATGAGCACTTACTCGCTGTTTAAGAATACATCTTCCCTTTCCACAAGGAATACACATAGGTGTTCCAAACAATGGATCTGTTGTAATTTCACATTCCATTTCAAATACTTTTTCGACTAACCTACTGTTGATTACATCTTCCGGTTTGCCTTGTGCAAAGATTTCTTTATTTTTGATAGCCACAATATTATGGGCGTATCGACATGCCAAGTTCAAATCATGCAGAACCATCACAATTGTTCGATTTTCTTTCTCATTTAATTCGAAAAGCAAGTCGAGAATTTCAATTTGATGGGCCATATCTAAGTAGGTAGTTGGTTCATCAAGGAGAATAATGTCCGTATCCTGAGCCAATGTCATCGCAATCCATGCCCTTTGGCGTTGTCCTCCAGATAAAGAATCAACTGCTCGATCTTTTAGTTCTTCAATCCCTGTAGCTTTTAATGCATCGTTTACTATCTTTTCATCTTCCTTCGTCCACTGTTTTAACCATGTTTGATATGGATATCGCCCCTGTTTAACCAACTGGAGAACCGTAAGACCTTCAGGAGCAACAGGTGATTGAGGAAGAATCGCCATTTGTTTAGCCACGTCTTTCGTTGACATATTGGCAATTGCAGTTCCTTCTAAATAAATAGAACCCGTTTTAGGTTTTAACAATCGGGCAATAGAACGAAGGAGTGTTGATTTACCACAACCATTTCCGCCAATAAAAACTGTAATTTCCCCTTTTGGAATACGTAAATCCATTTCTTCAATAATAATTGATTCACCATAGGAAAGAGTTAACTCTTTCGTTTCAATTGCTTGTGCCATCATCCTCAACTCCTTAAACCAAATTTATGAATTTCTCGTTCTAAATAGTAAATAGATAAAATAAGGTGCCCCGATTGCTGAAGTAAATATTCCAGCCGGAACTTCTAACGGAGAAAATAATGTTCTGCCTACTAAGTCTGCCAACATAACGAGTATTCCGCCTATAAGTGCAGATACTGGTAATAGAGCCCCAAAAGAAGATCCAACCAATCTTCTAGCCATATGAGGCGCCATTAAACCAACAAAACCGATTCCTCCTGCAAACGCAACTGAAACACCGATTAATGCCGCACTAATGACCAGAAAAAAAATACGCTGACGTTGAACATGGCTGCCAACCCCAGTGGCAATGTCATCCCCAAGTTCTTGTATATTCATATCTCGTGTCATAAACAATGCAATCATAACTAGAATGACAGATATCGGGACTAAAATTTTTACATTATCCCAAGTGGTGCCATTTACAGTACCAGTAATCCAAATATTTGCCTGACTCGCACGATAAATTGGACCCAAAATCATCATCAATGTCGTTAAAGCCTGCATGAGGGCAGATACCCCTATCCCTATTAACACTAGTCGGAATGGAGATACGCCATTTTTCCATGCCAGTATGTATACCAGAATTGCAATGACTCCAGCACCAATAAAAGCTGCTAAAGGCATCCATTTAATACTTACCGTTAATGCATTGTTTTCATCGCTGAAAAAGGCTAAAAAACCGACAACCGCAACTGCCGCTCCTCCTGTAGTTCCGAGGATATCTGGTGAGGCCAATGGATTTCGAATCATACCTTGTAAAATTGCACCCGCAACAGCCAATGACATACCTACCATTAGGGCTACAATAATGCGGGGTAATCGTAAGGAAGTGACTACCAGTTGTTCCATTTGAGTTCCACCGCCGAACAATACATTTATTACTGAAAGAGGGCTAATTTTCATATCCCCTATCCCTGTACTGATGATAAAAATAATCGCAGCTGTGATCGCTGCTATAGAAAAAACTTTAATCGCTCGTCTATCAAATAAAAATGAGACTTTTCCATTCAAAAATCGAACTGTTTTATTTTTACTCATTTTGCATTAAACCCCTTTCTTGCGATATAGATAAAGAATGGAGTTCCAATGATAGCTGTCATAACACCTACCGGTACCTCTTGCGGCATAATGATATACCGAGCCAGGATATCAGCTATAAGTAATAAACAGCCTCCAAGAAGTCCTGAAAACGGAATTAACCAACGATGATCAATTCCAACGATTGCTCTTGCTACGTGTGGAATAACAATACCAATAAACCCGATTGGACCTGCAATGGCTACTGAACCCCCAGCTAATAGAATCACAACAATGGCTATACACACTTTTAATAAACCCGTACGAAGTCCTAAACCTTTTGCTACATCTTCCCCCATCGACAAAACATTCATCTTTGGAGAAATCACCATGGCACCTAACCAGCCAACTATTAAATATGGTAAAACCGACAATAATATTTCAAGCTTTCGCCCTTGAACAGAACCTGCTAACCAAAACAAAACCTGCTCCAGTGCGGCTTCGTCCGTAACAAGGAACCCCTGGGTAAAGGAAGAAAACATGGCGGCCATTGCTGCACCAGCCAATGTTAGTTTAATTGGTGTTAGTCCTTCTCTACCTGCCGTTCCTAATGCATACACTCCAATAGCAGCTATGGACGCCCCCAAAAATGCGACCCATGTTATCGCTTGTAAATTTCCCATTGAAAACATCGTGATTCCAATTACCACTGCAAAACCAGCACCAGCATTTACCCCAAAAATGTCCGGAGATGCAAGTGGATTTTTCGTCAGTGTTTGCATTAACACACCAGCTATGGCCACGCTGAAACCTACTGCTGCAGCAATTAATGCCCTGGGTAGTCTTACCGTTGTGATGACTAGATGCTCATTTGAACCATTATTAAATTGGAATGCATCCCAAGCCATCTTCCACGTTGTATCGGTATATCCATATATGATGCTTCCACACATTAGTAATAAGAGTAGCAAACTTGCGAAAATCAACCCTATTATTTTCCAACGATTTGTTTTTAATAGCATAATATTTTACCTTCCAAAATAAATCTTAAAGTTTTATATTTCTAAGATTAGTCTATTGTACTGATTACTTCCATGTCAATGATTTTGATAATCATTTTCAATTAATTGTTGACATTGGTTTAAAATAAAAATAATATATTCTCATAAATGATAACAATTATCACTATCAATTGGGGGACTTAAGTATGAAATCAAAATCTATTTTATTTAGTCTATCAGTCTTTTTACTCTTCATCTTAGCTGCATGCGGAGGAAATACGAATGAAGAGAAAAGTTCTGAAAAAGAAACAAGTGAGCAAAACACAGTAGAAACTAGTTATACAGTTGAGCATGCAATGGGTACAACAACTTTAGAAAATACACCTGAGAGAATAGTAATTTTAACAAATGAAGGAACTGAAGCACTTCTTGAACTTGGAGTGAAACCTGTGGGTGCAGTTCAATCTTGGACGGGCAATCCTTGGTACGATCATATTGCTGATGAAATGAAAGATGTAGAAGTAGTTGGATTAGAAAGTGAAGTAAATATTGAGGCAATTGCTGCTTTACAACCTGACTTAATTATCGGGAATAAAATGCGCCAAGAAGCAATTTATGAACAATTAAGCGCAATTGCTCCAACTGTATTTGCTGAAGATTTACGTGGCAATTGGAAAAACAACTTTGAACTTTATGCAAAAGCAGTGAATAAAGAAGAAAAAGGTAAAGAAATTATAGACGCATACGATTCTAGAATTGCTGACTTAAAAGAACAGCTTGGTGATAAATTGAATATGAAGGTTTCTATGGTCCGTTTTATGGCTGGGGATGTTCGTATTTATCAAAAAGATTCTTTTTCTGGTGTCATTTTAAATCAACTTGGATTTGCAAGACCTGAAAGCCAAGATGTTGATGAATTTGCAATTAAAGGTGCAACAAAAGAACAAGTGCCTTTAATGGATGGCGATATCCTATTCTACTTTACTTACGAAACTGGGGACGGAGCTGCTACTGAGCTTGAAAAAGAATGGTTAGAGGATCCTATCTTCAAAAACCTGGAAGTAGCAAAAAAAGGTGAAGTGCATAAAGTGGATGATGTTATTTGGAACACAGCTGGCGGTGTAAAAGCTGCTAACTTAATGCTAGATGATATCGAAAAAACTTTTCTAAAATAAGTTAAATTAAAATACGATTTGTTATCATTTGTGTTGTCAGACATGGAAAAACATCGATTCTGTTTTTGAGAATCGATGTTTTTTACTAAGTTTATTAAGTAAATGTTTTATGTGCCGCGCATTTTCAATGAATCGATCAAGCAAAACTGCCGATAATAATTCCTGCTATAATCATACTAATTACATGAAAACCAGCTGTTATCATGTAAAGTTTTAACTTCATTCCTTCATACATGGCATTCGTGGCAGAGGTGCCGGCGATGACTAATCCTACTACTAACCCGAGCCATAATCCATCGATTAAACCTTCAATATTTACCCACCCAGCAATAATCGCTAATAAAAAGGAATTCACTATAGCCATTAAAATTGAACCTGACATCACTTTTCCCACGCTTGGTAATTTATCCTCATTTAACCCCTTTAACTTTAGTCAAGTATTCCAGAATACTTTAGGTGAATACCAGATGGAACCGAAAATACAAATTGCAAGCGCGCTTAAAATTATTGCTAAATAAGGAATTGATCCTAAATCTATATTCATTTACTTTCCTCCTAAAAATTTTAGGTCTTTATTATATAGATAATCATTTTTGCTGGCAATAGTTGTCCAAGAGAACTGTAATGCCAGACTCTTTTATTAAATATCCTAATTACTAGAAAAGTAAACAAGAAACACAATTTTCATTTGATTATTTCACAAAAAATAAGCATTCATACTCTCTACCCTAACAATTAAATAGTTTTTTAATACCCTCAATAACCACTACCATACCTGTGATTAGTAAAGGGGGAAAGTAATATAGATTTTTCTTATAAGTATCTAAACAATCCACTAAAATATATTCTAATATGAAAGGCTAAAATTTCATCATATGTGTACCTTAAATAAATGAAAAAGCACTTTGCTATTTTTTTAGAAAGCGCCCAAACATCACGTTATTCTTGTTACTGTATATTAATAGAAAATAAAATACTGATCATTTGTTGCTAAATGGCATTTTAACAAACTATATGTAAATACCTATTTAAAAAACGTGTTCACTAGAAGAGACAACTGCTATTTTACAATCTGCTGCACTTAATTTACTTAAGTTTATATTATGGTGCTCGATGATTTGTTTTGCAGGCAGAATATCGTCTATTGTCGTGTGACCGTCCGCTATAAGAGTGACTTGATAGCCTAGTGATAACGCTCTTCGACAAGTTGTATCTACACAGTATTCTGTCCGAACCCCAACCACTGTAATATTTTCCTTGGAGCGAACATTATAGATTAATATAAATAAACTTAAAGCACACCACTCCAAAATAAGTGATGTGCTTTTAGCTTTTTATCGTTCATAAATACAATACGTAAATGTATATCCGTCTGGCGTTTCAACTGGCTCACTTTCGGAAACGAGTTTCCATTCATCACCGTAAGTCGGGAAAAATGTGTCTCCTGGGAATTCATGATTAATTTTTGTAATATATAAACGATCTGCAATCTCCAGTGCCATATCAAAAATCTGTTCTCCACCGATGATCATCACTTCCGGAACATCCCCTGCCATTTGCAATGCCTCATCTAAAGATGTCGCTATTTCAATACCTTCATGGCGATAAAAGGCATTTCTCGTAATGACAATATTTCTTCTTCCTGGTAATGGTCGTCCAATCGATTCGAAAGTTTTTCTCCCCATAATCATCGGCTTACCCATCGTTTGTTCTTTAAAATACTTTAACTCCCCTGGTAAATACCATGGCATTTTATTTTCATGCCCAATTACTCGATTTTTATCATGAGCAACAATCAGTGAAATCATGTAATCTCTCCTAAATTCTTCTATACGATTTTCTTAATTTTAACAAAAACTCTCTCCATTTAGAAGGATTCCCAAATTTCACTGTAGTTAATAGGGGTAAATTCATTTAATTGAGTCAATTTCATAGTATTATTTTTTCATTCCCCATTTATGGAATTGGCTCAAATGAATGATATTAACGGATTGCAATGGGTTCTTTTTGAGGTGAATTGGATTGAGTCATCATTAGTGACAATGCTTCTTCCATACTATATAACCCTTGTTCTTTCCCCAAAATCCATTTCGCTGCATAAATAGCCCCTTGCCCGAAAGCAGCTCGATTGTGAGATTCATGTATAATTCGAATAGTTTGATTTGGCAATCCAAAGACGACTTCATGTTTTCCTACAATTCCGCCGACTCTAATTGAGTTTACGTGCTCATTTTTATCAAGACCAAGTTGTTCTGCAATGCGCAATGCAGTTCCAGATACATCTTTCTTTCCTCTAAAATGTTCTTCAATTATTTCAATATCTGCATGAGGAGCGATTTTTTGTAGTAATTTAGAGGCTTCCATTAAAAAGTTGATACCTACAGTGATGTTTGGGGAATATAAAACGGCTGTTTGTTGGCTCAACATTTCCAATTGTTCAAAATCATTCTTTTCATAATTGGAAATCGCAGAGACAATTTTGCACCCGTGTTTTACTACACTAGCATATTCACTAACTGCAGAGGATGAGGAGAAATCAATAATAACATCTACTGGATTTTCTTTAAAAAATTGGTCAAAGTCCACTTCTTTAAAATGAATAATCTTGCCTTCTAAATGGTCAAAACCTAGTAAATTACTAGCATACTCATTGTGATGTGAAGGAGTTTGTCGAATAACCCACTCTAATTCACATTCAGAATCACGAATAATTTCACCAGCTACCACACTTCCCGTTCGTCCAAAACCAAATAGTCCTACTTTAATTGTCAATAAAATAACCCCTTTCTTCTACTAAAATATGGATAGAAATACTAAATAAGTATATTCATCTAGAAAAACTGTAACATAAATAAAATTTATCCACAAGAAATTGCTCGCATTAACAGATATATTCTATTATTTAGGATATTATTTCTAATTAAATGAAATAGAGTGATTAATTTTACGAAATCACTCATATTTTTACAATATTTTTAATATATCATTAATATACTTATTCGTAATATATTTCCTAGCAAAGGACGTGGTTTATATATGGTAATCATCACTCAAAAATCGTCGATTCAACTCGAAGGATATTCTATTAAAACCGAGATTAGTAAAATCGTTTTTGAAGATTTGAAGAATAGTGGAAGTAAATATATTGTTGTCGATCAAGAAAACATCCTACTAAAGAAGTCATTTTTTAAAAATAATAAGCAAGTTTTGAATGTCATCCGTTACAAGGGCTGTTTCGATGGATCTCATGTAAACATTGAACAATGCAATGATGAAGAGATCCGCGCAAAAGACAAAAACAAATCGATTGTGATTATGTTAGAAGCACCTCATATAGACGAGTATGAACCCAACGTAGAAAAGCTAACGCCTATTGCCCCCGCTCAAGGTCAAACGGGGAAAAAAATTGAGCGAAATATCGAATCCCTCATTCATTTTTTGAACTTGTTTAACGTGATTGAAGAGAATCACGAGTATCGTATCATTATTATGAATGCCATCAGTGTTCAAACTTCCTTGTATCACATTCATCAAAAGAACATGAACAATGCCTATCGCGAGTTACGGGATAAGGTTTGGATAAAAATGTGGAGTGAGATTCCACAGATGAAAGATAACTTCTTGAAACAAATTGCTTCACTGAAAAAGAACTCGATTATAATTAATGCTTGTCCAAAATCCTTAAAGCCTTTCATCAATCAAGAACTACTTCCCTACGCTGAAAGGTATGCACTTTTCGAAAGTAATCACCCGTCGTCAACAGAAATTTGGACAAAATCGTTGTTTAAAATAAACTAAATTTACTATTATGCTGAACTAATTTTGTATTAGTTCAGTTTTTATTTAATAAATTAAAACTATTTGAGGAGGCTATAGCCCGAAACAGTAAGAAAAATGGTCCCTAAAATGAAAATGAACGACACGATTGCAGTTAAACATCTATGGGTACAAGATTTCTCTTTAATCTCCACTGTAAAACAGAGAATTTAAAAGTACATATAAAAAATGCACACAACTAAACTTTTCGTTTAGTCATGTGCATTATTTTTATACAATAAATTTAAAACTTTCCTTGAAAAATCATCAAAGGAAAAATGATGATTACGTTGGTTATACCATTTTCGAACAGTTTCGACTAACCGGAAAGGAATAGGCTTTCCATCGATTAAATGATAATAAAGTTCATAGCCTTTTTTCAGGTGCTCCCATCGATAATCATTGCCTGGTTGAATATATTCAGAGACATCTAGTATCTTTGCCCTTCCCTGTTGCAACAAAATGTTTTTCAGATGAATATCACGGGGATTTAGCCCTTTACTGCGAACATATTCCCTTGCATCTTCAACATCCATAATTACTTGTTTGGGAATATGGATCCCTTGTAAGATGCAATCAAACAGAGTCGGTCCTTCTTCGTAACTTATTACTAGAATATCGTCATGGGCATGGAAACACTTTGTAAAATAAGGGGAAGCACCGAGTTTTTCATAAACTTCTGCTTCACTTTTAACTTTTTCTTTTTTGTCTGCGGCATATTTTTTATATGCATATGCAGGGACTTGGGGAGATTGGAAGACGGCCGCATCGGTCCCAACTCCTATACATTTCAAGTCGTCTGGCACGCCATGGATGGTTACGGGTTGGTTTTTGGGATTGGAATGAATGGTTATTTTAGAAAGGGATTGTATGGCTCTCTCCCAGTCGTTCATAGAATCTCTCCCTTTAGTAAGACTGTATGATTTGTTCGACTGAAAGATGATTTGTAAAAATTGTTAGTTCGAATACCCTTCAAATATTATATACTAATCTGTATTCGAAAATAGTATTTCCCTGTTGTGAGAGGACTCAGCACACAAGCCGCAGAGCCAACACGATTAATAAACGGTACCATAAAATTTCATACTTATCTGTATTCAAAAGTAGTATTTTCCTGTTGTGAGAGGACTCAGCACACAAGCCGCAGAGCCAACTTGTTGTTGTCTCTACGACTTGTCTTCGTGCTTTTGTACAGTCCTCTCACTTAAAAATTAGCATACTAATTTTTCTGTAATTTTTTCGCGGCTTACAGTAGTAGGCCGCGCTTCCAAATGTTTATAACTTCCTGAATTCTATTAAAATAATTATTAAGATACATTCCATGAGAATCTTAAGTTATTCTTAAGATTGAATATAAAAAAGCAGCTAGTTCGTGCTAGCTGCTTGTCCAATTATACCGCTACCGGTGCTTTGATGGCTGGATGTGGGTCATAGCCTTCTAGCACGATATCTTCTATTTCAAAATCAAAAATTGATTTTTTGTCTGGATTTAGTTTTAATGTTGGTAATTGACGTGGTTCGCGGGATAGTTGCTCTTTTACTTGCTCCAAATGATTTAAGTAAATATGTGTATCTGCTCCCGTAAAGATAAGTTCGCCTACATCTAAGCCACATTCATGAGCTAGTAAATATGTAAGCAATGCGTAACTCGAAATGTTATATGGTAAACCTAGGAAATAGTCCACACTACGCATTGAGAACATGCAACTTAATTTCCCTTCTGCTACATAAAACTGAAACGCGTAATGACATGGCGGAAGCTGTTGTTGTTCCAATGAAGAAATGGACCAGCTCGAACAAATTAAACGGCGAGAATCTGGATTTCGTTTAATTTCATCGATGATATATTGAATTTGGTCATATACTTTTCCATCTGCGCCTTCCCAACTGCGCCATTGCTTTCCATATACTTCCCCTAAATCACCATATTTTTTGGCAAAGTCATCATCTGTTAAAACTTTATCTTGATATATTTTTAATTGCTCTTGATATAATTCATTAAATTCAGGGTCTTTTTGTGAGCGAAGACCAAAGTTTGTCATGTCTGGTCCTTTGTAATCTTCGGACTCTACCCATTTTTGGAAGCCCCACTCGTCCCAAATATGATTATTATGTTGCAATAAATAACGAAGATTTGTATCGCCTTTTAAAAACCATAATAGTTCGCTTACGATTAAACGAAATGCGACACGTTTTGTTGTTAGTAAGGGAAATCCTTCTTTTTTCAAATCAAAACGTATTTGAGATCCGAACATACTAATTGTGCCAGTCCCTGTACGATCTCCTTTTTCAATACCATTTTCTAAAATCATTCGACCTAATCTCTGATATTCTAAATCTACCTGATTCATGTGTACCCTCCAATGTCAAAACCTATAGTAAGCCTACAATATTTTCACCCACCGCTCAACTAAAAATGCACATCTCGCATAGTTGAGGTAAATAAAAAGGATATCCTCTATTTTAAGGACACCCTGTCTAGATCACATGCTCAAAATTATTTCTTCCGTGCTCTTTTACAAAATAGAGCGCCTCATCCGCTTGCTTAATACAAGCTAATATATCGTCTGGTTGCAAAATTGTTTTCGTACTAGCGCCGATACTAACAGACACAACATCTGAAATATGTGAAGTATTATGATTTATTTGCAATTGATTCACTCTCGTTTTCACTTCATTACACATTTCTTTTACAAAAGCCTCTGGTACATCGAAAAGTAGCAAAGCAAATTCCTCTCCACCCCAACGAGTCGCAAAACAATGGTACTCATCGGCAAGGTCCTTTAACACTTGCGCAATTTTTAACAGAACTTTATCTCCTTCTGCATGCCCGTACGTATCGTTATACATTTTAAAACAATCCACATCAATCATGATAACAGACAAATCGTATGAATTTTCCAATATTTTAGTTTGTAACTCTTTCAAATAATTATTGTATGCTCGCCTGTTAAACAAGCTTGTGAGCGGATCTAACATGGATTGCAATTCTAATTTCCGATTTGCCTCACGTAGTTTTTTTGTTAGCTCTCTTGAAATTTGAGCCTCCCGAACCATTTCAATTTGAAATTTTATCGATCGTTTAAAAGAATAATAGAATGATTGCGAAATAAAAAAGGCAATTGGAATTATAGATGCAATATACAGCAGTTGTAAAATAAATATTTGGTCAAAGCCATGTTGTAAATAAAGACCTAGAAGAAGTACACAGGTTGAAGTTATTAACGGAATTGATACTTGCTTAACAGATAAAACGAGGAAGGAGCTGCAAGTAAATAAAATCATTGTATAAATTAGTAAGGGATTATAAATTTCCTGCTCTCTCATTGAAATAAATGCACCAATGGAAAGGAAAAATGTGACATATAAGGTGATGAAAAGTTCAACCTTCTTGATGTTGTCATTATTAATTTGGATTTTTCGAATATCTACGATTAAAAAGATCAAAAAATTAAAAGTAAATAATGAAAAGAAGTTGAAATAGCTAATATTAATAAGGTTATCTAAATTTAAAATTGGAATATTCGTAATGATATTTGTGAATAAAAATAAAAACACAATGACAATAGTAAAAACCCTATTTAATAAACTAATCTTATGAAGATTTTGCTTAATGATTTCACTTTTAATTAGTAATTGCTCACGATCATCCATACGTATCATCTCACTTTTTCAAAATACATATTACATATATTAACAGAAACTGGTTATATTTTCATTTTAATTGCCTATACTTACTTATTTTTATGTATGGAAGGTGCAAAATAGACCATAAGCATTTTCGAAAAAAGAGACAATAGTCCTATATTTAAAAATTAACAAAGGCGCTGCTTGAATAATCATGGCTAAGCAGCGCCTTTAATCAAATGTGTCTAAATCATCATACAATTCAATTTGTTTTTGCAATTGTTATGTTGCCTCCTTTAAGTATTGCTTGTTGTTAACAAGAATCTGAATAATTTGTTGTAAAATTTTTTCTTCAACTTTAGGAGATGAATTTACCTCCTTCATAATAATTTTGTTTAATTCTAAAATTGTGCTTACGTCGAGTTTATGTTTCTCTGCTAATTGAAACGCTCGCTCTAACTGACCGGTTATCATCGGCATCCTCCTCAAAATGTTTTACACTTCTTATTTTACATTTTTATGAACAAATTTTCATCAATATGCGATAAATATTTTCTATTTTATTTTAATTTACTCAATTTCGGTAAAAAGTGTTCTTTAAAAAGAAGTGTTATTTTATTTTGTGAACTCAAGATTTTTTTCATACGTAGTTAGTTTTTTATTTTTTTATGTGGTTATATTTGCTTTTGGTCTTAATTTATTTGCTTTTTAATCTAGGTTATTTGCTTTTAGATTGAATTTATTTGCTTCTCAAGTGATGTTATTTGCTGTATCAAAAAAACATGCATTATAATACTCACCGTTAGGAAATTAGAATGGTTTTACAATTGTGACATCGTTTTGTAAGGTATTTCAATAAAATTTTTCCCGTCAATTTTCCAGCGTTTTTACACATTTTTATATCGAAATTCACATAATATATACAAATCCTAATTTTTGTATGATAGTTTTCTTCATGAATCTTATTGCCTATTCGTATTATCTTATGAAAATCCTCCCTAGTATCTCCAATATTATCCATGTTATTCTATTCCAGTAAACAAGGTAACTAATATTTAAATAGTAATTAACTTTTGTTAAACCACATGAGAAGGGGAACAAATTACATGAGGTTTTTTAAAAAAGAGAAGTTGATGATGATTACTCCTGATTCTTTGGCGTCTTCTATTGAAATTTCAGAACACCCTGAGGTTCAAAAACAAATTTTCTTTATTCGATTAACTAAAAAGGATTTAGCTCTACTGCATTATCTACAACCGATGATTCGTGAAACCTTACATTCCGTTGTCGATTCTTTTTATCGCACTCTCGAAAGGGAACGCACATTAGTCAATATCATCTCATCTCATAGTACAGTGGACCGGCTTAAAAACACGCTATATCAACACCTATTTGAAATGTTTAGTGGAGTTGTGGATGACAATTATTTAGAAAAAAGAAAAAGGGTTGCGTTGATTCATGTCAAAATTGGTTTAGAACCTAGATGGTATATTGGTGCTTTTGAAACGCTCTATTTCGAATTAAACAATTTTATTTTTAGATTGGATTTATCAGAAGAAAATAAGCTTGCTATACTGAATGCACTTAATAAAATACTGAATTTTGAACAACAATTAGTATTAGCAGCTTATGAGGAAGAAAATAATCGACAACGCCTAGAAGTTCGGAGTAAGCAAGATGAATTAAAGAAAAACGTTTATAATGTAGTAAATGATTTGGCTGCAATTAGTGCAGAAACAAGTGCGGCAGTGGATCAGTTAACCGCACAAATTGATACTATTAAGGATTTTACAATACAAAATCTCTCGTTTGTTAAAGATACCGAAGAAAAAGCAAAATCAGGTCAAGTGTTACTTTCCGTACAACTGGAACAAACCGAACGAGTTGATCATCAAGTTGATTTATTTAAACAAAAGATGCAAGAATTTCAGCACTCCTCTACCAAGATTCGAGAAATTGTAGGCCTCGTGACATCGATTGCAAACCAAACCAATTTACTTGCGTTAAATGCCTCAATTGAAGCTGCCCGAGCTGGTGAACACGGCGCTGGTTTTGCTGTCGTTGCTGCGGAAGTACGAAAACTTGCGGAGGAAACAAAAAAGGCGATCGAAAATGTTTCCGAATTAATTAAACAGACGGATATAGGTATAAAGGATATGTCGAAGTATGTAATGGAAGTAAATAACGAAATTCATCAAGTTAACGAAACATATTCCAATATTTACTCGACCTTTAACGATATCGTTTCTTGTATGTCTGGCATAAGAGTGGAAAGTCAACACACAACCGATGAGATAACAAAAATCTCCCATATTATTTCAGAGATTAATGCCACTACCGAAATGTGCGCGAATTCTGCAGATGGATTAACAGATAGTATTAAAGATTTATAAAACCAATAAGTTCCCACTTCTATTTATTTTTAATATTAAAGCGCCCAATTTCAACGGGTTTTTATCCAGTTGAATACAGGGTGCTTTTTTGATGACCTTAAAATAACCTAATTTTACGCGGGTGGGATGACACCATTCACTAACAAAATAAATAATAACAAGCCGATACCAAAGTAAATAAGAGATGCGAAAAATACTGGTCCTCTTCTAAAAACAAAGGTTTCTCTTTCTTGAATAATACCCGTAATGGCAGCATTTTGGGCATTAAAGAAGTCCGTAATCGGTCCACCTCCACTTGTTAAAAGATAAATTAAACAGCTACATAATGCTCCAACAATGCCCATTACCTCAACAAACCGAACCGAGAACGCACTTGCAACAATAATAGTGATAACTGCCTCGATACATAAGGTTAGAACAAATAGCAATCCATTCCTTTTTTTCATGATACTTCAACTCCACATTTACCTATTTAAGTAAATTTTACCATAAAAAACACCCGCGGGATGCGAGTGTTATGATAACCATTTCGGTGGAGTGTTTTTGGACCAATAGATATCGCCAAGTGTGTGATGGGCGACGAAATGGTCTTCTGCTGTGTGGTAATGGAAGTTATAGAAAAAACCATCTTGTGGTCTTTTTTCTGTACGTACGTGGAAGCGAATTAAATCTTTTCCAGTTTCCTCATTTGTTATATGGAAAATCTTCTCTCCATTTTGACTTGGACGATTTGTAATCGCTAAGTATTTAATCGACTCATCATCCATTCGAGTTAGCGTCTGTTCGATGGCTTCCGCAATTTTTGGGAAAATGCGCTCTTCGAATTCATCACCAATCACTGGTGCAATACGAGAGCCAAATTTTATGTATGATTGTTCTTTTGCTGCAAATAATATAGATTCAATAGATTGCCTTGGTGTTTCTTCCTCTGTCGAAATGGATTCTTCGACAACTGCAGAGACCTGGGTTTTTGGTTGATCATTTGCTTGAATGTTACTACTTTGAGAATTATTCGAAGCTTGTCCATTTTCTAAAACATCCCAAATTTCATGATTGGGTGTAATTAATCCAAATGTTAATAATGCTACAGATAGGACTAGGGTTTTTTGCCACCATTTTTTCATGGAATCACCTTCAATCTCGTACAAATTTGTTAAATCCTACTATTAATAGGTACGTTTCAGCTTGAAAAAGGTTTCATCTTTTTGTAATTCATTGTACAATGAAAAGGGAATTATGCCAGTGTTTTTTTAATTAAAGGAGGTACTACATAATGGCAAGTATTAGTATTGGAATTGGACTATTTTTATTATTAGCTTATTTAACTTCAATGTGTTTCACGAACTAATTTCGAAGTACTACTAATGAAGTAGTTCTTTTAAATTGGACAAGGGGTGCCGATTATAATCGACACCCCTTTAGTATTTTAAGGCAACATATAAATAAATTAAGTCTCAACCCTATCATCAGGGGAATTTTATAATAGATGCACTTTTGCATCAATTCAGCCACGGTAAAATTCCACTAAACGCTTTCTAACTTAAGCAACGTAAACCCTACCTACTTTTACGTCCTTGCAAGCCTCTACTTGCGCCAGTGTGAATAAGTATCTTCAAAAACTTTAGCGAAACGCCAAATTTATTTACCTGCTACCTAAATAGCACATAACTTATCTTAACACACTTTATGTGTAAAGTAAAATTCATTGATAGTTTGTCACTTCTCGATGACTCCATAATGGAATTTTGAGGTAAGTCGAATGTCACGTTTAAAGCCAAAATGCTCGAATGCAGTTGAGCGAAAATGTGCTTTTAATACCACTCTTTTTTTCGCCACTCGTATTGCCTCACATACCCATTCTTCAGTAAGTGTGATATGCTGACCCGCATCACGAAGAGCTTCAAAGTTGTTAGATTCCTCAATAACTTCTTCAAACATTGGGTCCAAATAAACAACATCAAAAGCGTTTGCTGGTTGTTTTTGTAAAAATGCTACTGCTTCACTTTGGATAACTTTTATTTGACGCATACATTTTGTTAAAGGCAATTCGCTCGTATCATATGTAGCCATTCCCTTTTGAACAATGAAAGCAACGTTCGGGTCGGCTTCTAAACCAACAACTGTGCCCTCTTCCCCCACTTGATAGGCGGCCAACATGGAATCTGAACCGATTCCTAATGTGCAATCTAAAAAGGAATCGCCCTTTTCTAACTGACATACATCTAGCAGAGGATCATGCTCTCCCCTAGCCACGCGTTTTAAGCGGAAAGCGGCAGAATTGGGATGGAAAAAGAAAGGAGCCTTTGCATCTTTCGGATAATACTCATATCGGTTTTTCCCAGCAACAATTACGTTGGCATTTAAATGTTCACCAATTTTTGCTACAGAACGTTTTTTTCTTTCTTCAAATCGTAAACCGAGTTCGTCACATGCTTTTTGCGCTAATGTGATGGAAATTTCGTCAGGGCGGCCTGCTGTCGTCACAACGGTGATTGGCTGCATGTGTTCCCTCCTATTTTTTTGCACTTTTTGATATTCTATCATAGTTTGTCATGTGGATTTGTAAATAAGTTAATTTCTTATTGAAAGTAACCTTCATTTAGTTAATAGAAATACTACATAGATGTGTAAAAGCCTCCAACATATACATGTAGCTTGTTTTCTCTAAATTAAATACAATAATAAAGGTTTGTAGGAAGATTTCGTATTTTCTAATAGGGTATCTTTTTTTAATGAATAAAAGCTCTATGCTACTAGACTATATCAGTTAAACCATTATAGTGGACAAAATATAAAAAAGAAGAGGATTACATAAATGAACAACTTATTATTAAAGCAAGACCTATCAACTCAGGAACTAGCTATCGTGAATAGCGAAATGAACAATAAACAAAAATCAAAAGGGATTGCTTACTTGATTTGGTTCTTCTTCGGTGGAATCGGCGGTCACCGTTATTATGCAGGAGATATTGGTATGGGTATCGCAATGACATTAACACTTGGTGGTCTTGGTTTTTGGGCTTTAATTGATGTATTCTTTATTGGAAAACGCATTGAGCGCAAAAATGAAGAGCTAGAACAAAATATCATTATGAATGTAAAATCGTTTAATAAAAACTAAACATGTCTATACAGATTAGTTGAACCCAAGGACCTCTTCGTAAAAAAGGGGTCTTTTTGTTTGCCTAATTCTAGGTAAAACATTACCCTAACTAGAACCTTTCATGTAGTTAATAGAAAAGCTACGCAGAACTGTAAACCGCTCCAACATTTACATGTAGAGTTTCCACACAAAATTTCATATATTAGTAGTGGTTAGCTATAGAAAGATTTTCTCTTATCTTAAGAGAGATCTTTCTTTTTTCATATAAACAAAAAAGAGACATCCGTAGATATCTCTTAGTAAATTGAATGCAATTATTGACCACAAGCTTGTTTTAAAACACCTGTTAAGTGGTCTGTAATTTGTTCAACTGGGTGGCCTTCGATTTGGTCACGTGGGATAAAGTATTCTAGTTGACCATCACGTAAAACTGCAATCGATGGTGAGCTTGGTGGAACCTCTTCAAAGAAAGCACGCATTGCTTCAGTTGCTTCACGATCTTGCCCCGCGAAAACTGTAACTAAATGGTCTGGCTTTACTTGCTCAATGGCTTTGCGAACTGCCGGACGAGCTAAACCAGCTGCACAACCACAAACTGAGTTAATTACTACTAAGGATACTCCTTTAGCAGTTGCCATAAATTCATTCACTTCATCAGGAGTTGTTAATTCTGTAAACCCTGCGTCTACTAACTCTTGACGCATTGGTTGAACAATCCCTCTCATGTACTCATCGTAAGCGTTCATCATTTCGCCCTCTTTCATATTTATTCACAAAATTTATTATATCAAGACATTTTGGGAAATTACAGGAACTAGACTTTTGGGGATATTTAGAATTGCTTTAACAACGAAGTCAGCCTCGTTACCAAACGAGGCTGATTATCTATTTAACTATACACAATCTCATGTTCTTCTTGTTTTTCATATAAGTCCCAATATTTCTCAGCAATGAGTTCAGGGGCAAAGTGTGTACCTTTCTTAACACCTCCTGCAACTGTCACCGTTCCTACAAATACCCCTTGAGGCTTTAATTCTTCTGCTAGTGTAAGAGCTAGAGTACGAATCCCTGCTTTGCCCAACGATAAAGCAGCATAATCTGCAGCAGGATGTAATGCCAATCCACCACCAGTAAAGAGAATCGTACCGGATTTATTCGCAACTTGATCCGGAATTACTTTCAATGCGCTACGCAAAGCACCTACTACATCAACCTGATAGTGTTTTAATAGTGATTCTGGTGTTAGCGAAGTTGGACGGCCCCCCTGTACAATCGCAGCATTATATACTAGTACATCGACTGGACCAAAATCTTTCTTGATTTGCTCAAAAGCTGCATCCACTGATTCAGTACTTGCGGCATCCGCAACTACAGCGTATGCCTCGATTTCTTGTGATTTTAGTTCCTCTACATATTGATTTAATGCATCCTGATTACGTGAAACCAACACAACACGGAAGTTATTGTCCCCGAATTTTTTTGCGACATGATTTCCAATACCAGGGCCTGCTCCCACAACAACGATTAGTTTTTTACTCATTTTTCTTCCTCCTCTAATTGGTTCGTTTATAGTTAATTAGCATGTCTCTAGCTAACTGTTCTTTTTAAACAAGTGATTTTATAGAAAACTGATTTGCTGGTCTTTCTAAGCCTAAATGTTCACGTAATGTTGAGCCCTCATATTCTGTTCTGAAAATCCCTCTTTTTTGTAACTCTGGGATTACCAATTCTACAAAATCATTTAAACCATCTGGGAATGTTGGTGGCATTACATTGAAGCCATCTGCAGCTCCTTGTTCAAACCATTCTTGTAACTGGTCTGCAATTTGTTCGGGTGTCCCAATAATTTCACGATGGCCACGTGCACCTGCAATACGTTGATACAACTGACGAATCGTTAGTTGCTCGCGATCAGCTAAATCTTTCACCAATTGGAAACGGCTTTTTAAACCATTTACTTCTGATATATCTGGTAATTTAGGTAGTGGTCCATCGATTGGATAACCACTTAAATCAACACCTAACTGCTGCGATAAGCGGGAAACACCTAACGTTTCAGGTACTAAATCTAATAGCTTTTGGCGTTTTGCCTCTGCTTCTTCAATTGTTTTTCCAACAATCGGGAATACGCCGGGCATAATTTTCAGCTCATCCGGGTGACGTCCATATTTCGCTAAGCGACTTTTCACATCGCGATAAAACGCCTGTGCATCCTCCAATGTTTGCCATGCTGTAAAAATAACCTCTGCTGTTTTTGCAGCTAATTCTTTCCCAGCCTCTGAGGATCCTGCCTGAACAACGACCGGATGACCTTGTACTGGTCGGGCAATATTAAGCGGTCCAGTAACACTTAACCATTTTCCTTCATGATCTATTTGATGAACTTTTGCTTTATCTACAAACTGTGCATTCTCTTTATCAAAAACAATTGCGTCATCTTCCCAACTATCCCATAACTTCTTCGCAACATCGACGAACTCTTCTGCACGTTCATACCGCTCTGCATGTAATAGTTCTTCCTTTAACCCAAAGTTATTGGCAGCCTCTATCCCTGCGCTTGTTACAACATTCCATGCGGCACGTCCGCCACTTATATGATCCAATGAAGCAAACTTACGAGCTACGTTAAATGGCTCATTGTATGTTGTAGATACTGTACCAACTAAACCAATTTTCGTAGTAACTGCTGCAAGACTTGAAAGTAATGTAAATGGCTCAAAGAAAGCCCATGATTGTTGTTCAAAAGCGGAAGTACGATAATTCGCTGTTGGCCCATCTGCTAAAAACACCATATCGAACTTACCACGCTCTGCGATTAAGGCCTGCTGTTTCACAAATTCAAAATTATAAATGTGTTCAGATTTTACAGTTGGATATCTCCACGCTGCAACATGATGACCAGGAAGCATAAAGAACGCACCTAGTTTTAATTGTTTTTTCGACATGACAACCACTCCAATCAATTTAGTAGGATTTAATCTAATTAAAAGGCCACCATATCTTCATTAGATAAGTAGCATTTAGTTGTCTAGTAAGCACGTAAAATTAAACTGTTACTAATTCTCGAATCAGTTGTTGCTGTATTCTTTCTTTAATCACAGCTTCAATTACAAAGCCTTGCTCTGTTCGTTCAATTTGTTTATCTAAAATAAACACGCCTTGTGAAATGCTTGTAGCACCTAACGCTGAAAATACCGGCTTCAAGGCATAATCAATTGCTAAAAGATGATGCGCAGTACCTCCAACTGCAATCGGAATTATATGTTTATTTTCAAATCCTTTTTGTGGAATTAAATCTAAATAAGTTTTTAAAATCCCTGAATAAGCTGCTTTATATACCGGTGTTAATACAACAACTACATCTGCCTGTTCCACTAATGCATTTGCTGCTTTAATCGCTGCACTTGCAAAATTAGCTGAGATTAAATCTTGGGCAGGTAAGTCAAACACCTCGATTGTTGTTGCTCCTACATTTTCTAAAATATATTGCTGAATTGCGTTGACACGTGATGTACGTGCATTGGCTCCATTGATAATAACTGTCTTTGTCATGTTAAAGTCCTCCTCATGATGTTGATACATCCATCTACTTTTCTTATTTCTATAAACTAAAATTATTTTGCATATGGATTGAATTCATTTGTATATAAATCTTCTAATTTCACTTGACCTTCTTCTAAGTCCCCACTTTCCACTAACCAATCAAGCCAAACTTGGAATTCTTTCTCCGCAATTTGACCACCTTCTTCGGCAATCCCTATACTCTTCCAGTATTTTAAGTTTTCTGTTGTTTCATTACCTTCACGTCCTGAAACAATTTCTTCAAACTTTGCAATGACTTCTTCACGAGGCGTTGTTCTTGCCCATTCAATCGCTTTTGCTACACCTTCTACAAATGTTTTCACTGTATCTGGATTTTCCTCAATATATTTTTCTGTGAAGAAATATTCTCCTGCAGTAAACTCGCCAAATAAGTCTATATCTTTAAAGACTGGACGAATACCGCCATTTTCTAAAGCTCTATCTTTCGAAATACCACTAAGGTTTACCACATCAATTTGACCAGCACGTAAAATTTGTTCTGCACTGCCATATGGTACAACAACTAATTCCACTTGTTTTATTTCATCTTCTGTTAAACCGTTATCGCGTAAAAACTGTTTCACTGCAAATTCAGAGTGTGCGCCTAAAATATTCACACCAACTTTTTTACCGATTAAATCTTTCGCAGTTTTAATGTCGCTATCTTCCAACGTGTAATAACCAATAAATGTATTTTCGTCACTTCCGTATGCACCTACTACTGATTTAATCTTTACACCCTGTGCATAGGATTTAATAAGAGCGCCATTAAACGCCTGACCAAAATCTATTTCACCAGTTGCTGTTAATTGAATCATTTCAGGACCGCCAACCATGTCTCCTACTTTCTCTAGCTTTACATCACCTAAATAACCAAGTGCTTCCGCTAATTCTGCTGGGTATACACTGCCTGGCAAGCTTTGGTATTGTAAAACTTGATCTTGACCGTTTTCGCCTTTGGTTTCTGCTGCGTCACTACTTGAGCACGCTGCTAAGATTGCTGTGATAGCTCCTAATATTAATAAAAATAACCAATTTTTCTTCATACTTTTATTCTCCATTCTATTTCTCTATTCACCTATTACATATTAATCAAATCTATTTAATAGGTTTTAATTCGTAAATCAAAGACTCCCAAATCTAAATTGGATAGGGAGCCTCTAGATGTCTAGTAAGCTACAATTATTGCTTTTGTAGTCTATGTGTTGGATTTTTTAAACCTAAGTTTTCCCGTAAAGTTGTTCCTTCGTATTCTGTACGGAAAATGCCTCGGCGTTGTAATTCTGGAATCACCAAATCCACAATATCGTTTAGTCCATCTGGGAAAGTTGGTGACATTACATTAAAGCCATCTGCAGCTTCATTTTCGAACCATTCCTGCAATTGATCTGCGATTTGTTCCGGTGTACCGACAATTTCGCGATGACCACGTGCACCCGCAATAAACTCGTATATCTCGCGAATTGTTTTTAAATTTTCACGCTTTGCAATATCACGTATAATGTTTACACGAATATTCGGATTTGTTTTATCCTCACGTTCAATGTCAGGTAGAGGACCATCAATATCATAACCTGATAAATCAGTACCATATATAAAGGAGAGATATTTGACCCCAGCTTCCGGATGAATATATGAATTTAACTCTTTCCGTTTCGCAATTGCTTCTGCTTCTGTTTTTGCTACAGTAATGAAAACACCAGGCATAATTTTTAGATCCTCTGATTCGCGACCATATTTTGCTAAACGTCCTTTTAAATCACGATAAAATGCTTGTGCCTCTTCTAATGTTTGTGCTGCTGTAAACACGACTTCTGCTGTACGAGCTGCCAACTCTTTACCTGCTTCAGAAGAACCCGCTTGAACAATAACCGGATGTCCCTGTGCAGATGTTGGTGCATCAAGAGTACCTTTTACTTTAAACCACTTACCTTCATGATTTACTGGTTGCACCTTTGTTAAATCAAGGTATTGTCCTGATTCCTTATTAATAACAAGCGCTTCTTTATCAATTGAAGTCCATAACTTTTTCACAACATCTACGAACTCCTCTGCCCGTTCATAACGTTCTGCATGTGCGAGATGCTTATCTCTACCAAACAAAGGTGCTTCGTTATCATTGGCAGATGTTACAACATTCCAAGCAGCCCGCCCCTTCGATAAATGGTCAATGCCAATAAACTTTCGTGCTACTTGGAAAGGCTCATTATACGATGTTGTTACCGTAGCTACTAATCCAATATTTTTTGTCGCTCCAGCCAGTGCAGCATGAACAATGCTTGGATCTATTCTAATGCCGGATGGTCCAGATTCTTCTAACTTTTGACCAAACGCATCTGCAAAGAAAATCGTATCAAACTTCCCACGCTCTGCAATTTGCGCTAGCTCCACAAAATAATCTAAATCCAATGTACGCTCTGGCTGTGTTGTCGGATAACGCCAGCTCGCGAAATGATGTCCTGTTAAATAAAAGAATGCACCTAATTTTAATTGTTTTTTGCTCATCCTAATTGCTCCTTTTTATGTATTTGGGTAAAGCAAAGGCTCCACTACCCTATTGAAAGAGTGACGGAGCCTCTAGTTGTCTAGTAAGCACGATATTTTTCTGTAAATTTATTATTTTGCATATGGATTGAATTCATTTGTAAATAAATCTTCCACTTTTACTTCGCCTTCTTCTAATTCGCCGCTGTTTACTAACCAATCAAGCCAAACTTGGAATTCTTTTTCCTCTATTTGACCACCTTCTTGACCAATCCCTGGGCTCTGCCAGAATTTTAAGTTATCTGTTGTTTCATTGCCTTCACGTCCAGAAACAATTTCTTCAAACTTTGCAATGACTTCTTCACGAGGTGTTGTTCTTGCCCATTCAATTGCTTTAGCTACACCTTCTACAAATGTCTTCACTGTATCTGGATTTTCCTCAATATACTTATCAGAGAAGAAATAAGATCCTGCTGTATATTCACCAAATAAATCGATATCATTAAAAATTAAACGAATTCCGCCAGTTTCTAATGCTTTATCTCTTCCAACACCACTAAGTCCTACAACATCCGCTTGACCAGAACGTAACACTTGTTCTGCACTTGCAGCTGGTACCACGACTAATTCAACTTGCTTAATTTCTTCATCTGTTAACCCACCATCACGTAAAAACTGCTTGATGATAAATTCAGCTTGTGCACCTAACGTATTAACAGCGACTTTTTTACCGATGAAATCTTTTGCCGTTTTAATACCGCTATCTTCTAAAACATAGTAACCACCATAAGTTTTATTATCACTACCGTATGCACCTACAACTGATTGAAGCTTTACTCCTTTTGCATGGGATTTGATAATGGCACCGTTAAATGCGTAACCAAAATCGATTTCACCTGTTGCTGTTAATTGAATACTTTCTGGACCACCTGTCATATCACTTACTTTTTCTAACTTAATGTCTCCTAAATATCCAAGCGCCTCGGCTAATTCTGGGAAGTATACACTGCCCGGCACACTTTGATATTGTAATACTTTATCTTGTTCCTTTTCGCCTGTTGCACTTGCAGATTCATCGCTTGAGCACGCTGCTAAGATTGCTGTAATAGCACCTAATACTAATAAAAATAACCAATTTTTCTTCATACTTTTATTCTCCATTCTGTTTTTTCATGTTGTCTAATTACTAATTAAACAAATAAATTTAATAGGAATTAAACCAAAAAAGTTACTTTACTGCTTCCAACGAGAGAAGTAGCGTTCTGCACTTGAAAGACCGTAGTTAATTAATAAACCTAATAATGAAATTGTAATAATGCCTGCATACATTTCTGGAATTAAGAAGTTATACTGTGAATACGTAATGAAATAACCAAGTCCAGCTTTTGCGCCAATCATCTCAGCAGCGATTAATACTAATATTGCACCTGTCCCTGCCATGCGAATCCCTGTGAAAATCGTTGGTACGGACGCTGGTAAAATGACTTTATAAAATAACTTAAACGATGAAATATTCATTGAACGTGCTGATTTAATCAACAGGGGATCAACATTTTTTACCGCAGAAATCGTATTTAGTAACACTGGCCATGTACATGCAAATAATACAATGGAAATTTTGGACACTTCACCAATTCCTAAAATTAGAATAAACACTGGCAATAATGCTAACGCCGCTGTGTTACGGAATAGTTCTAAAATCGGTGTCAGTAAATCTCGTGCTAATGGATACCATCCAATGATTAACCCTAATGGAATTGCCAGTGCTAATGCTAATAAAAATCCAAATAAGGAACGTAAAATACTCGCTTCAAAGTGTCTCCACAATTCTCCTGTTACTAGTAACTCCCACCAAGCTTGCACTACCTCTGAAAAAGGTGGTAGAAATGTCTTTTCGACAAACCCTAGCTGTGGGGCTAGCTCCCATAATAATATAAACACTATAAGAACGATGGAATTTTTAAATGCTTTTACAAAAGCTGTTAGTGATGGAGAAGAAGACTTTTGTGGTTTACTCGGTTCATTCAGTTTTGTTGCTGGTTTATTAATTGTTACCATCTAAAAAACCCTCCTTTTCTTAAATATGAGCTCCTTGGAATTCCGGCTCATGTAGTAAATTCCATACCTCACGTCTAGCATTTATAAAAGCCGGATTAGATTTTATATCTGCATCCTCTAGACGATCTTTTAATGGAATATCCACAATTTTTTTCACTGTCCCTGGATTCGCTGAAAGCACAACAACTCTTTCTCCTAAGTACACTGCTTCATCAATACCATGTGTAATAAAAATAATCGTTTTGCCTGTTTTCTTCCAAATGCGTAATAATTCAGTTTGTAGTGTTTCGCGAGTTTGTGCATCAAGAGCGGCGAACGGTTCATCCATTAACAACACATCTGGATTAAAAGCTAAGCTTCTTGCGATGGCTACACGCTGCTTCATCCCGCCAGATAGTTCATGAGGATAGCGATCAGCAAAATTCTTTAATCCGACTAAGTCTAAATAATATTCCGCTTTCTCTTTCCGTTCACTTTTTGGAATCCCTTTTGCTTCTAATCCAAACTCAATATTTCCTCGAGCCGTTTTCCATGGAAACAACGCATACTGTTGAAAAACAATACCACGATCTAGTCCTGGTCCTGTAATTTCACGACCATCGATTAAAATTCGTCCTTTTGTTGGCTGTGTTAACCCTGTTAATAGATCAAGTAAAGTAGACTTTCCACATCCACTTGGACCTACTAATGTAATGAATTCTCCCTCTTTTACTGAAAATTCAATATCTTTAATCGCTGTAAATTCACGTTGTGCACCTTTTTTATATTCATCTCGAACTAAAAACTTTTTCGTTACTCGTTCAAATTTGATTTTATCCATCGTATCCCTCCTTATAATTACTATTCCTATAAATTTAGTATGTTTATGAAGTAAAAATTTTTTTATCTATTTTGATAAATACATATACTCCTCTCTCTTTATTAAAGCAAAAGGCTCCCATATCAATTTTGATAGGGAGCCTCTAGTTGTCTAGTAAGCTAAATTTGTTTTTTATTGTTATTTATCATAAATAAAGGAATTTATAATGTCAACTATTTTTGTAGGAATAGTACATTATCACTAAACCGATACAATTCCTAATTATTTTTTCCCATTGAGATGAAACAAAAGCTTTCTTATCTACAATGGTAGAGCCTCTAGATTATCTAGTAAGCTTGTTAGTCATTTATTGTTATTGATATTAAATTAAGGTAAATATAATGTCAACTATTTTTATAAGAATTATCAGTTTTCTTTATTTATGATTCTAAAAATCTACAGAATTATTTCATTTCCATCGTAATTAAACAAATGACTCCCCTATCAAAAGATAAGGGAGCCTCTAGTTTTCTAGTAAGCTAAATTCGTTATATATTGGAATAATAAATAAGAGCCATATATAATGTCAACTATTTTTATAAGAATTATAAATTTCTCCTTTTCTTCAAAGAAAATAACCAATAATAACAATTTAACAAAAACATACAAAACCACTTTACATTGTATGTTTTTAAGTATATTATACAAATATCTAAATATTTCGTATTTAATTTTAACCAACTAGTCAACTAGAGGTTCCTTATTCTAATAATAAGGGACCTCTTTTTTTATAAATGTTCTTTTCATAAAGTATAAGACATTTATAAAACAGATCATGTTTTGAACTATACCCATAAAAATAATTGTACTTTATGATACGGACATTCATTTTTTAAAAGGAGTGACGGAGATGAATAATAGAGTAGTGAAAAATTTATATCACTTACCCGATTTACGATTTGTAAAATGGTGTGAAGACACGTATGCCATTAACCGAGGAGTTTATAATACGATTGATGAAAAACTATATGAGGCAGGTTTTGAGGATATACGAGAACGACGCAATGCCATTATTACTTTTTTAGAAAAACATATTATATTTGATGAACTAAAGTCGAAAAAATATTTTACATTTGGACATGGAAATCTATCTGCAGCTTTACAACAATTTAGTGAAAAAAATTTTTTAGAACAATAGACTACTAAAACGGTATGTTTAATCAGAAAATGTACCTAATTATTGTAACTAAAACATACTAACATTAGTAGTACAAACCAAGGCCATGGTTTGTGCTACTATTTTTTTATAGTAGAAGTGAAGGAAAGTCGAACAGCTCCAGGGACGTATGAGAGTCCGTAAAAAAAACCGGCTAACTTCACATCCTTATATGAATCAGTTTAGTATGTTGGGTCCAAGAGATCGTGTATAAGAAAGTGGAATCGATAAGGCAATGTGAGGACTTCTATGATTGGCTAAAAAGGAGAATAGAATGATGAATCATGTCATTGCGTTAGATGTGAGTAAAGGGAAAAGTTCGGTAGTTATGTATAATCAATATCGACAATGTGAATATGAAGGTGAACTAAATCATACCCGAGTTGATTTTGAACGATTACATAATCGTATTGAAGAAATAACGAAGTTTGATGGACAAGCACCTGAAATTGTCTTTGAAGCAACTGGTGTCTATTCGAAATCGGTAGAAGCATTTTTAAAAAATCATGGTTATACATATAGTCGGATGAACCCGCTTGAAGCGAACCTACAAATGGCAAAAATGCGACGTCATAAGACGGATGTAAGTGATGCACACGAATTAGCGAAAACACACTTTAAAATGGAGCGTGAAACGACATACGTTCAAGAGGATTATTATGAACAGATGCGAGCTCTCACACGTTATTACGATGAAGTGGATGAAGAAATAATTTTACTTAAAAGTCGGATGCATGCGATTTTGCATATGAGCTTCCCAGAGCTTGAAAAACTCATTACACCAAGTTCTGCTTTATTCTTAAATATCGTGCAGCTGTATCCACATCCAGCACTTGTATTAGCCCATTCAAAAACAGTAATTAAAAATCATTTAAAGGCAAATACAAAAAAGAACCTTTCACTTACTCGTGCAGAGAAAAAAGCAATTGAGCTAATCGAAGCAGCGCAAAATAGTTATCCAGCCATTAAACCGACAGATGTTCGATGTGATCAAGTAAAGGATTACGCCATACGGATTGCAGAATTGAAAGATAAAAAAGAAGCGCTTGTCCAACAGATGAAGACGTTATCAAAAGAACGTCAAGAATATCTTGTATTACGTTCTATTCCTGGTGTGGGCGATTCAACCGCTTGTCGTCTGATAGGTGAAATCGGTGATATTCGCCGTTTTAAAAATGCGAAACAATTAAATGCATACGCAGGAATTGATATTATGCGTTATCAATCTGGCAACACACAATATCGGGACCGAATCAATAAGCGTGGGAATAAACATTTGCGAAAAATTTTATATTTCATGATACAAGGGATGCTTATGTTAAAAGAAAAACCCAATCATTTTGCGGATTACTATTATAAATTAAAAAAGCAACCTCAGAGAAAGCCTCATAAGGTTGCGATGATAGCTTGTGTTAATAAATTTTTGAAAGTGACCTTTCAGTTATTAACACGAGGAATCCTATACGATTATGAGTCCGCACTACCAGCTCAGAAATCGTAATAAAACGTAATACAACTATATCATATAGACCTTTCGAAAAAAATAAAAATCGTTAGGTTTTTTCGGCATGAAAAAATTAGTTTTAGAAGGGAGGGGTACCCCTCCCTTCTAAAACTAATTCATTAAAATAAAAGAAATAACTTAAATATACTTGACTAATCGTAAGAAATGGAGTTGTCTGAAAATTCATTTTGAGACAGCTCCTTTGCGACGAGGATAGTGACAACCACCGCAGGAGCAATAATTCATAAGAGATATTTATCAAAAAAGAAAGAAAAGAGGTGTCCAAAAAATTATTACTTTTTGGACACCTCCATTTTTTTGTTTATTTTCAATAGCGGGGTTTGAGATGTTCTTCTAGTTAACATTTTTCTGTTATACAAATAAAAAAATGAGTTCGATGAAATATGTAATATCGAACTCATTCCTTGCAAGCTATCAAAATCTAAGGGGGGACTTCAAAGCTTGCTTTTTTCATATTTTTTTCACTCTGGAAAGATAGTTTAATTTATTGTTTTACAGTTAAATTCTGTTCAGAACTTGTTGGTATTTTTAAGCCTAGGTTTTCGCGTAAAGTTGTTCCTTCGTATTCAGTACGGAAAATGCCTCGGCGTTGTAATTCTGGAATTACTAAATCTACAATATCGTTTAGCCCATCTGGGAATGTTGGTGGTAGCACATTAAAGCCGTCTGCTGCGTCATTTTCAAACCATTCTTGCAATTGATCTGCAATTTGTTCCGGTGTACCGACAATTTCACGATGTCCACGTCCACCTCCAATAAATTCGTATAACTCTCGAATTGTTTTTATATTATTACGCTTCGCAATATCACGTACAATGTTGGCACGAATATTTGGGTTTGTTTCATCTTCAACATCATAATGCTCTGGTAGAGGACCTTCTACATCATAACCTGTTAAATCTGCCCCATAGAAGAATGATAGATATTTTAACCCGACTTCTGGAAGTATATAAGAATTTAATTCGTTACGTTTCGCAATGGCTTCCTCTTCTGTTTTCGCTACTGTAATGAAGACACCTGGCATAATTTTTAAGTCCTCTGGATTACGACCATATTTTGCTAAACGTCCTTTTAAGTCGCGATAAAATGCTTGTGCTTCTTCTAACGTTTGCCATGCTGTGAAAACTACATCTGCTGTACGAGCAGCTAATTCTTTACCAGCCTCTGAAGAACCCGCTTGCACAACGACCGGATGTCCCTGTGGTGATGTTGGTGCGTCCAGTGTCCCTTTTACTTTAAACCATTTTCCTTCATGATTTACTGGGTGTACTTTCGTTAAGTCCAGATATTTACCTGATTCCTTATCAATCACAAGTGCTTCTTTATCTATAGACTGCCAAAGCTTTTTCACAACATCTACGAACTCTCCTGCACGTTCATAGCGTTCTGCATGAGCTAAATGTTTATCTCTACCAAATAAAGGTGCTTCTTTGGCACTGTTTGATGTAACAACATTCCATGCAGCACGCCCTTTTGATAGATGGTCAATGCCGATAAATTTTCGAGCTAATTGGAATGGCTCATTATAAGAAGTAGTTACTGTTGCAACTAATCCAATATTTTTTGTTACTGCAGCTAGTGCTGATTGAATAATGATTGGATCTAATTTAATGCCAGATGGTGAATTTTCTTCTAACTCCTGGCCAAACCCATCCGCAAAGAAAATCGTATCAAACTTGCCACGCTCAGCAATTTTGGCTAACTCTATGAAATAATCTAAATCTAATGATCGTTCTGGTTGTGTTGTCGGAAAACGCCAGCTCGCGAAATGTTGTCCTGGTAAACTAAAGAATGCTCCTAATTTTAATTGTTTTTTGCTCATTGTCATTTCTCCTTTTTATATATTTTTTTATAAAATAAAAGCTCCCACACTCTTTAAAAGAGAGAGGAGCCTCTAGTTTTCTAGTTAGCAAGTTACTATTAAACTGTTACTTGATCCTGAATCAGTTGTTGATGAATTCTTTCTTTAATGCCTTCCTCAATCGTAAAGCCTTGCTCTGATCGTTCAATTTGTTTATCTACAATAAACACACCTTGCGAAATGCTTGTCGCGCCTAATGCTGAAATAACTGGCTTTAAGGCATAATCAATGGCTAATAAATGATGCGCTGTCCCACCTACAGCAATCGGGATAATTTGTTTATTTTCAAATCCTTTTTGCGGAATTAAATCTAAATAAGTTTTTAAAATCCCGGAATAAGCGCCTTTATAAACCGGTGTTAATAAAACGACTACATCTGCCTGTTCCACTAACGTATTTGTTGCTTTGATTGCCTCACTTGCAAAATTGGCTGAGATTAAATCATTGGCAGGTAAATCGAATACCTCAATTGTTGATACCTCTTTTACATTTTCTACAATATACTGTTGAATCGCATTGACACGTGAAGTACGTGCATTTGCTCCATTGATAATCACAGTTTTTGTCATTCTAAATTCCTCCTCCATTAACTTGATGCAAAAGCCCGTTTTTCTTTATTTCCGTAAATCAAATAGTAAATTGGTATACAGATTAATCCGATGCAGGATATTATCATGTACAACGAACGGTAGCCGAGCCCTTCGATAATGTGACCTAAAATATACGGCCCTAAGCCAAAGCCTAAATCGAGAAACATAAAGTAAGTAGCAGTTGCAAGAGCTAGACGAGATGGATCCGCATTTTTCAACGCAATGGTTTGTGCTGCTGAGTTAAAGTTCCCAAAACCTAGCCCCATGCAAGCAGCTGCTAGTATAATCATCCAAGGTGCTGTTGATTGACTATATACAAACATCCCTGTTGCAAATAAGAGCATGCATGGATACACAACAATATTTGCACCTCTTGCATCAATCACTTTCCCTGTAAATGGTCTAGAACAGATTACACACATTGAATGGATGAAAAAGAAATAACCCGCTACTTCTATTAATCCTGTTTCCTTCCCATACAGCGTTAAGTAGGATGTTACACTAGAAAAACTAAATCCAATGGTTAGCATTAACAGTGAAATCGGAACGGCTTGCTTATCGATATAATCGGAAATACGAAATGCTTTTGTTTTCTCAGATACAACTGATGTTTCACTTTCTGGTAGCTGTATACGAACAAACTTAAAGATTAGAATACACACAACGCTTGCTAGGATATTTAAAGCAAACATCCATTCAAACCCGTTATTTAAACTAGTTAATAACATGCCAATGAATGGACCAATTGCTGAACCAAGAACGGCACTTAAGCCATAGTAGCTAATCCCTTCCCCTTTTCGAGAAGGAGGTGTAATTTGTACGCAAATTGTTCCTGTTGATGTGGTGACAAGTCCAACTGTAAAGCCATGTAACATGCGAATAAGTAATAACATTTCAATCCCATTTGCGAAAAAGTAACAAATTGATACGAGTACTGATCCCAAAAGACCAGAAACAAGTACATGCAATATGCCAAACTTTGCAATGAACTTCCCAACTAATAATCTTCCTATTAGGGATCCCAAAACAAAGATGCTTGCTGCCAAACCAGCCGTGCTGACTGACACGTGATATGTTTCTACTGCATAGTTAGACATTGTCACCATTAATAAGAAATACATAATGGTTAATAAAAAGTTTACAAAGGACGTAACAATAAATTCCTTTGTCCATAGCTTTTGTTCCATGCCTTACACACCTTTAACCTATTATCCCTCCAGATTAAATAGGGATTTAGGGGAAATTTTATACTTCTTGTGTGATTTTTTGTTGAGTATGCGGATTCGTTGGGCGTTTCAGACCAAGGTTTTCTCGTAATGTTGACCCTGTATACTCTGTTTTAAATAATCCGCGACGTTGTAATTCTGGAATCACAAGTTCTACAATGTCATTTAAGCCTTGTGGGAAAGTTGGTGCCATGATATTAAAACCATCTGCCGCATCATTCTCAAACCATTCTTGTAACGCATCTGCTACTTGAGTTGGTGTACCTACGATTTCACGGTGACCGCGCGCTCCTGCAATATTGTTGTATAATTCGCGCAATGTCTTTAATCCTTTTCTCTCAACAATTCCCTTTACAATACCAGAGCGAATATTCGGATTCGTTCCGTCAACTTGTTGGCCATTAAAGTCAGGAATTGGACCTTCAAAGTCATGATTTGATAAATCCACTCCAGTAAAGGTAGATAAATAAGCTAATCCTACTTCTGGAGTAATATAGTTATTTAGCTGTTGGTGTTTTGCGATTGCTTCTTCTTCTGTTTCTGCTACGACAATGAAAGCACCTGGCAAAACTTTTAAATCTTCCGGATCACGACCATATTTGGCTAAGCGTCCTTTTACGTCTTTATAAAACGCTTGTGCATCCTCTAATGTTTGCCATGCTGTGAAAATCACTTCAGCCGTTTTAGCAGCTAATTCTTTTCCAGCCTCAGATGAACCCGCCTGCACAATTACTGGGTGTCCTTGTGGTGTAGAAGGTGCATCTAATGTTCCTTTTACTTTAAAGAATTTCCCTTCATGATTAAGTTCCGTCACTTTCTCTAAGTCATAATAACGACCACTTTCCTTATCAATAATCAAAGCTTCTTCATCAATCGAATACCATAACTTTTTCACCACATCCACAAATTCATCAGCACGCTCATAACGCTCTGCATGTTGATAGTGTGCATCACGTCCGAATAACAGTGCCTCACGCTCATTTGCCGATGTTACAACATTCCAAGCTGCACGACCATTTGATAAATGATCAATCGCCGCAAATTTACGTGCTACATGGAATGGGTCATTATAAGACGTTGTTAAAGTAGCTGTTAAACCAATATTTTTTGTCACAGCTGCTAATGCAGAGATAATAACTACTGGATCTAGTTTTAAACCTGAATGAGCATTCTCTTGAATCTGTTGTCCAAATACATCTGCGAAGAATAAATTATCAAATTTACCACGTTCTGCAATTTGCGCAATTTCTGTTAAATACGATAAATCTGTTACCTTTCGCACTTCCGATTGAGGATGTCTCCAGCTTGCCACATGGTGTCCTGGTAGATTAATAAATGCTCCTAAAGCTAATTGTTTTTTTGCCATTTCCAATCACTCCTATTAATTTAGTAGACTTTTATTCAAAAAATTATTTAGCATATGGATTAAACTCATTTGTATATAAGTCTTCTACTTTCACTTGACCTTCTTTTATTTCACCGCTTTTTACTAACCAATCAATCCAAACTTGGAATTCTTTTTCAGCAATTACTCCACCTTCTTCGGCAATCCCTGTGCTCTTCCAGTATTTTAAATTTTCAGTCGTTTCATTGCCTTCTCGTGCCGAAACAATTTCTTCAAACTTTGCAATGACTTCTTCACGAGGCGTTGTTCTAGCCCATTCGATTGCTTTTGCTACACCTTCTACAAATGTTTTTACTGTATCTGGATTTTCTTTAATATACTTTTCTGTGAAGAAATATTCTCCAGCAGTAAATTCGCCAAACAAGTCGATATCTCTAAATAAAAGATGCAGACCGCCATTTTCAAGTGCTCTATCTCTTCCAATACCACCAAGACTTACTACATCCACTTGACCTGCACGTAAAATTTGTTCAGCACTTGCACTTGGAATAACAACTAACTCAACATGGCTAATTTCTTCTTCTGTTAACCCCCCATCACGTAAAAACTGTTTAATGATAAATTCATTTTGTGCTCCTAACGTATTAACGCCTACTTTTTTCCCGATTAAATCTTTCGCAGTCTTAATTCCGCTACCTTCTAATGTATAATATCCACCAAATGTATTTTCATCACTTCCATAAGACGCTACAACGGATTTTATCTTTACGCCTTGTGCATAGGATTTAATAATGGCACCATTAAATGCAAAACCAAAATCGATTTCACCTGTTGCTGTTAATTGAATACTTTCTGGACCACCAACTTGATCGCTTACCTTTTCTAACTTAATATCACCTAAATATCCAAGTGCTTCTGCTAATTCTGGGTAGTATACACTGCCCGGCACACTTTGGTATTGTAAAACTTTATCTTGACCGTCTGCTTCTGCATTATTTGCTGCATCACTACTTGAACATGCCGCTAAAATTGCTATAGTAGCACTTATTACTAATAAAAATAACCAATTTTTCCTCATACTCTATTCCCCATTCTATTTATATTTTTAATAGCTCATTTCCTTACAAAACAAATAATTTTAGTCGGTATTAATCTTAAAAAATTTACACTTATTGCTTCCAACGTGAGAAGTAACGTTCTGCACTTGAAAGACCGTAGTTAATTAATAAACCTAATAATGAAATTGTTATAATTCCTGCATACATCTCGGCAATTAAGAAGTTATATTGCGAGTACGTAATGAAATAACCAAGCCCAGCTTTTGCCCCAATCATCTCTGCTGCAATTAGTACTAAAATTGCCCCCGTCCCAGCCATACGAATCCCCGTGAAAATCGTTGGTACTGAGGCTGGTAAAATAACTTTGTAGAATAATTTAAAGGATGAAATATTCATAGAGCGTGCTGATTTAATTAGTAATGGATCTACGTTTTTTACGGCAGAAATTGTATTTAGTAACACCGGCCATGTACATGCAAATAATACAATGGAAATTTTAGATACTTCCCCAATACCTAAGATTAAAATGAATACTGGTAATAAAGCTAACGCCGCTGTGTTACGAAATAGTTCTAAAATCGGTGTTAGTAGGTCTCGTGCTAATGGATACCAACCGATGATTAGCCCCAATGGAATTGCCACTGCTAATGCTAATAAAAATCCAAATAAGGAACGTAATATACTCGCTTGAAAGTGTCTCCACAATTCGCCAGATACAAGTAAGTCCCACCAAGCACGTATTACCTCTGAAAAAGGTGGTAAAAATGTCCTTTCAACTATCCCTAACTGTGGGGCAAGCTCCCATAACAAAACAAATAATATAAGGACGATAGAATTTTTAAATGCTTTTACAAAGGCCGATAGCGATGGTGAAGAAGACTTTTGTGGTTTACTCGGTTTATTCAGTTTTGTTGCTGGTTTATTTATCGTTACCATGTAAAAAAACCTCCTTTTTCTTAAATATGAGCGCCTTGAAACTCCGGCTCATGTAGTAAATTCCATACCTCACGTCTAGCACTGATGAAAGCCGGATTTGATTTCACATCTGCATCCTCTAGACGATCTTTTAGTGGAATATCCACAATTTTTTTCACTGTACCTGGATTGGCTGTTAGTACAACCACTCGCTCACCTAAATACACTGCTTCATCAATGCCATGGGTAATAAAAATAATCGTTTTCCCTGTCTTCTTCCAAATGCGTAATAGTTCAGTTTGTAGTGTTTCACGAGTTTGTGCATCTAGAGCTGCAAATGGTTCATCCATTAACAACACATCTGGATTGAAAGCTAAACTTCTTGCAATGGCTACACGCTGCTTCATCCCGCCAGATAGTTCATGAGGATAGCGATCAGCAAAATTTTTTAATCCGACTAAGTCTAAATAATATTCCGCTTTTTCTTTCCGTTCACTTTTGGGAATCCCTTTTGCTTCTAATCCAAACTCAATATTTCCTCGAGCTGTTTTCCATGGAAACAAGGCATATTGTTGAAAGACAATGCCTCGGTCTAGTCCTGGCCCTGTAATTTCACGACCATCGATTAATATTCGACCTTTTGTTGGCTTTGTTAAACCTGTTAGCAAATCAAGTAAAGTAGACTTTCCACATCCACTTGGACCTACTAATGTAATGAATTCACCCTCGCTTACTGTAAACTCAATATTCTGAATGGCTGTAAATTCTCGTTGTGCTCCTTTTTTATGTTCATCTCGAACTAGAAACTTTTTCGTTACTCGTTCAAATTTAATTTTATCCATCATACTCCTCCTTATATAACTATTCCTATAAGTTTAGTATTCTTAAGGTGTAAAAAAATTAGTCTTTTATTCTATATTGAAGAATGCATAAACCCCTTTCTATTAAAGCAAAAGGCTCCCATATCTAAATTAGATTGGGAGCCTCTAGGTTGACTAGTGAGCTTTATTAGTATTTTGTTGTAACTAATAATAAATATTGGCAATTGTAATGTCAACTATTTTTATAAGAATAGTTAGTTATTACTAAAACTATGCCATTCACAATGAATTCATCCCCGTCATACAAATAAAAACTCCCTTATCTATTGGATAAAGGAGCCTCTAGTTTGTACAGTGAGCCAAATTGTTTATTTATTGGTATTAATAATAAATAAGACGAATTAAAATGTCAACTATTTTTATAAGAATTGTCAGTTTAATTATTCATTATTTATTTTGTCGTTTATTCACTTCAATCCGAATGAACTCTGGTAAATAGTTCGGTGTACATCCTTTTGATACATGTTCATCCTTGTAAAGACCCGTTCTCTCCCCTATTTTAATACAACGCTCACGATAATTTTCATCATAAACGCCTATCCAGCCCGCTAGAAAATTCATCGCCCATTGAACTTCCGGTTCTTCCTGCATCATCGTAGCTTCTATTGTAGCGAGTAAGTCTTCAGTGTTATCTGGCGGTGTTTGACCAGCCCATCTCAAACGCCCTTGATAATACCAAAACGTTCGTCTTTGAAGTGCTGAGGGACTATTTTCCCATGACTCCATTAATGCAATTAACTTCTTATCTTTTGAGAGTTGATTCGCCATCAACCAATCCATTAAAGTATTTCGTTCAACAAAAGTGTGTATCAACATATCTTTACAAATTTTATCTAGCACATCTGATGTAAGAAGTTTTTTATCCATAATTAAAATTGCTAATAGTCTAGGTAAATGCTCTTCCGTTGACCAAAGTTCCATTGCAAGTTCGTGATCTTTTTTAATTTCTTTTGCGATTTTTCGTAAGTCGCCAAGCTTTGTATTACTGTTGATCTGGGAAAGTATGGTTTCTACTTTTGTAGAGATCATGTTTATTCAGCTCCTTTATAAAGCTTTGTTTCGTTAATTATCATCATCAATAAGTCCATTATATACAAGAGTCTAGACCTATGGCAGAAAGAAACGCCCTTACACCCAGTTTAGAGAGCCGCTGTAACGGGTACTTCCAGTAGGGACACTATTTCCAAAACAACTATTATTCAGACACTACTATATTACGATAGAATTATGGCTATCTCTTTAGAGCGTCCCCTTCTTATAAAGTCTGTTTTTCTATGAGACCACAGATGGTATACAGCTAAAATGAATTAAAACTAGAAAAATAGTTCATGCGGAAGGAGTAAAAAGATGAAAGTTCAAAACTATGAGTTGGCAAAGAAACTAAGTCATGAATTACATCAACATCCTGAGCTTTCTAATGAAGAAGTTTGGACGAAACAATATTTAATGGAGTTTTTAAAAGCAAACACAAATCTAGAACTTGTCGATAAAAGAAATTGGTTCTACGCCATTTATCGTGCAGGAGTAAACAAACCAAACATTGCATTCCGTGCAGATTTTGACGCATTACTAATGGATGAAGTCATTGATCTACCATGGGGATCAAAAATTCCAGGAACTGCTCACAAATGTGGTCATGATGGACATTCAGCAACTCTCGCAGGATTGGCCTTAGAAATCGATTAAGAAGGAGCAGATTAATACATCTTTTTCCTTTTCCAGCCGGCTGAAGAAACAGGAGAAGCATTCAATGTGTTGAACTCATTAGAGAACATCAAATTGATGAAGTATATGACTACCGTAATATGAGTGGCTTACCATATAAGTCAGTCGGCATTATGGATGGGACAATCATGTGTGCATCAAAAGGAATGACAATCCATTTCAAAGGTATTCCAACCCATGCAAGTCAGCCAGAAACAGGAATCAATCCTTCTTTTGCAATCGGTAATATTCTTGGGGCAATTCCTAAATTCACTTCCCCTGAAAAAAATAAGGGGCTAATCCTATGTACAGTTATACAAATTAATGTTGGGAAAAAGCTTTTGGGATTGCTGCATCAAAAGGTGACCTTCGAATGACAATCCGTGCTCTTTACGAAGAAGAACTGGACCGTCTTCAAAAAAACCTAGAAAACTATGCAAAAGTGCAAGCAGAAGAACATGGATTAAAGGTGAGTTTTGAGTATAACGATGAATTCCCAGAAACAGCAAATCATAAAGAAAATGCAGATAAAGTTCGATTTGTCGCAAAAGCAATAGGAATGAAATTAGTAGAATTGCATGAAGCCATCCGAGGTTCCGAAGACTTTGGATATTATACGAAGTTAACAAAAGGAGCGTTTTTCTTTATCGGAAATGGTGAAGATTATCCACATATTCATACAGATGAATATGACTTCCGTGATGAATTGATTAAAACGGGAGTTGAACTATTTAAAGGATTAGTAAAATTATAAAAATCGTAAATTGAAACAGCGGAATCGTTAAAAGGCCCGTCTCAAAGGACTTTTCAGACGGGCACTTCAAAACTATTTCACTTCTACTTCAATTGTTCGATTCAATCCAAATTTCACCGCATTAATATATTCTTGAACCGCTTTGTTTGCGATGTCTGCGTGTGGATTTAATGTCTCGAAGGCATGGTATCCACCTGCATATAAATGGAAGTCAACATCGACACCAGCTTGTGCCAATTTCGTTACGTATTGTAACGTTTCATCACGGAATGGATCCAGTTGGCCAACGCAAGTGTATGTGTACGGTAATCCTTTTAAATCTTCAACCGTTGCTCGAGCTGGCGCCGCGTGGTAAGGGATATTATCAGTTCCCTTTAAATCGCCAAGATACATCGACCAGCCAGCTTCATTTAGACTATAATTCCAAATGAAGTTCCCTGTAATTTCTTTATTCGAGAAGTTATCATTTAAATCGTTAATCATCGGATATAAAGGCATTTGGAAAATGAGGTTTGGACCTTTGCGATCTTTTGCTAACAATGCTAAGGCTGCCGTTAAGCCCCCACCCGCGCTTGCACCGGCAATACCGATACGATTTGCGTCAATATTTAATGCTTGGCTATTATCAGCAATCCACTTTAATGCACTATAGCAATCTTCTAAAGGTGCTGGATATGGATGCTCTGGTGCTAAACGATAGTCAACAGACACTACTGTACAGCCTGCTTCTTTTACGAAACGCTGACAAAGTCCGTCATCACCCTCTGGTACACCAATTACATATCCCCCACCATGTATCCATAACAAGGCAGGCACTGTTTCTGTTCGTCCTTTTAACTGATAAATTCGTACGCGTAACGAATTGCCATCTGGACCATTAATGAACTTGTCCTCTACATGGATATCCTCTTCAATCGGTGCTGTTGGTGAATTTGCCATTCCTTCGCGCACTGCATCAAGGTAATCTAAGTTTAATGGCGGAAATGCATCTAATAAATCTCTTAAATCCGGATGTACACGTTTAATCATATTTATTCCCCCTATGTTATCGCTTTCATTTTTTACTCTATTAATCTATTACGGAACTACTATTAATATGCCAACCAACCTGCATCAACTGGAATCACTGCACCATTAATAAAGCTTCCCTGTTCACTCGCAACTAGTAATATAACATTTGCAACATCCTGTGCTTCTGCTAATTTTGGAGCATTCATTGCGCCTGATCCTACTTTTTGCTGCCCTAACTGATGTGGATTTTTAAATACGGTACCCATTTCTGTATTAACCCCACCTGGAGCCAATGCGTTACAACGTATCCCTTGATCCGCATACATAAATGCCGTATTTTTCGTCAACCCAATAATGCCATGCTTTGCAGCTGTATAGGCCACGCCAGCACGGGAACCACCTACACCCGCTGCTGAGGATAAGTTAATAATCGTACCGTGTTGTTGAAGTAAAAATGTTTGTGCAGCCGCGCGACACATTCTCATCGTGCCGGTCAAATTAATATCGATTATTTTTGACAATTTTCATCCTGTACGTCGCCTACAGGAGAAAAATTATCCATAAAGCCCGCATTATTCACGACAATATCAACTTTCCCATAGGTTGCTAGAGTTTGCTCAAATACTTGTTCTACATCTTCCGCTGACGTAATATCCACTTTTAACGCGATGGCTTCTCCATTATTTGCGTTAATTTCGCTTACGGTTTCCTTCGCTTTTTCTAATTGGATATCTGTCACAACAACTTTCGCCCCATGCTGCGCAAAAAGTAGTGCTGTTGCTTTGCCAATGCCTTGTGCTGCACCTGTAATAATCGCTACCTTATCTTGAAGTAACAAATTACTCACACTCCTTAAATTTCCCGTATCGATGAATAAAGTTGGAATTCTTCATAACCTGAAGCCGCAACTGCATCGCATTTTTTCCGGTAATTATCAAAGCCACCAAGATAAATTAAGAAGCTTCGAGGTTTTCCTTCAATGTTGGCACCGGTATACCATGAGTCTCCTTTTGTATACAGGGTCATCTCTGCAATTTCACGGTTATGTTTGCTCCATGCCTCTTCTGCATCCTTTGAAGGCTCAATTGCATCAATGTTTTGTTTTTCCATATAATTGATACAATCTACAATCCAATCAACATGCTGCTCGATGGCAATCGGCATCACGACTAGTACTGAAGGGCTTTCTGGTCCTGTAATCATGAAGAAATTCGGGAAATCTTTCGTAGCTAAACCTAGGAATGTTCGAACTTTACCTCCGTTTTCCCATTTTTCATTTAACGACATGCCATTTCGTCCTTTAATGTCCATACGTAATAAAGGACCTGTCATACCGTCATAGCCTGTTGCAAAGATAAGGACATCCAATTCAATCTCTTTTGTCGTTGTTTTAATACCCTTTGCTGTAATTTTTTCAATTGGGGTTTTCCGTAAATTCACTAAGCGTACGTTCGGGCGATTGTACGTTTCATAATAGTCCGTCCCTAATGTTAGACGTTTCACCCCATACATGTAATTTGGTGTCAATGCTTCTGCTGTTTCTGGGTCTTTCACTATATTTTTTATTTTTTTACGGATAAACTCTGACACATACTCATTTGCTTGTTCATTGACCATTAAATCATAATAAGTGGTCGTCATTTGGAACCCACCGATTTTCCAAGCTTCTTCAAATACGGCTTCACGCTCTTCTGCCGTATCTTCAAGGGCTGATTTATTACGAGGTACTATTGCACTGCCAGATGGAGAATAGTGTAAGAGTTTTCGAGTTTCTTCAAATTTTTCTTTCGATTCCTCAATAAATCCTTGAGTATAATCATAATTGTTTGCTGGTAAAACGTATTGTGCCGTACGTTGGAACACCGTTAATTGTGAGGCAACTCTTGCAACCTCGGGAATCGTTTGTACACCGCTTGATCCTGTCCCTATAACACCCACTCGTTTGTTCGTTAGGTCGACACCTTCTCTCGGCCATTTTCCAGTATGATACGCTTCCCCTTCAAATTGATCGAAGCCTTCAATTTTTGGTATATTCGTTGCCGACAAACAGCCCACTGCGGAAATAAAATATTTCGCCTTTACGATTTCTCCTTTTTTTAGTTGGACATTCCAAATGTTATGTTCTTCATCAAAGGTTGCTCCTAAAACTTGCGTATTAAATTGGATATCTTTTCTTAAATCTAATTCGTCTGCTACAAAATTTAAGTAATTTAATATTTCTTCTTGTTTTGGGTATTTGGAAGTCCAATTCCACTTTTTATATAACTCTTCGGAAAAAGTATAACAATAATAGATGCTATCAATATCACACTTAGCACCCGGGTATAAATTCCAGTACCATACACCCCCAACATCTGTACCTGCCTCATAAACAACTGCATTTAAGTTCGATTCGCGAAGCTTATGAAGCATATAAAGACCTGCAAATCCTGCACCAACAACCACTACATCGACATATTTTTGATTTTGCATACTAGTCCCCCCCTTATCGAGTACAACTTCATTATATTGAATATTGCAAATATTGAATATTCACCTAAATTAAGGTAATCTATACTCAATAAGGGGGAATCTTTCTGCAACTATCTACTACCTTTTCAAAATCCTTTTTATCGTTACGTACCATTCAGTCACATGAGGAGTTATTTGTAAAAATACTAGATTTATATTTGCATAGTTTTCCCGTCAAAAATGGTCTATTACTTCGTTATTCTCCAATGGGCCATATTGGACAAGGCATTATCTCCATCAACATAGATGAAGGCTACAAATTTATTACGCATTATGTGGAAGATCTTCGCAACGTGCCGATTATTATGCAGGCTTTACAAGAACGCCGCGCACGTTATGTAAAGGGGATCGACTATTTAACATCCATGCCGAGTAGATATGTCTCAAGGGAAGGATCAGAACAATTCATTGTAGTGCCAATTTTTCATGGTAATGTGTCCATTGGCTATATTTGTGGGGATGAGTTTGAAGGAAATTTCCAAATGTCCAGCACTCTATTGGAAACGTTTACATCGTTCGGTCGATTAACGGGCGAACTCTTTATGTCGAAAAAACAAGGGGATAACGTTTGTCCGTTAAGTAAACGTGAATTAGAGGTTATGCAACATGTTGCCTTAGGAGAAAGTACAAAAGAAATAGCTGCTGCCATTCAAATCAGTGATTTAACGGTCAATCAGTATATTAAATCAGCCATAAAAAAATTGAATGCGCAAAATCGAGTCGAAGCCATCGTAAAGCTTTGTAAGTTGGGGTTGATTTAAAATAACGAAAAAAGTGGGAATTGACCTGTACCAATTTCCACTTTTTCATAGTTAAAAACTTGTTTATTAAAATGGTTTTAATGACATTAACATAATCATCACTACAGCAATAATACTTGAAATGTTTAATGCTGAATTTGATTTTTTATTTAAAGTTAAAACAGCTCCAGGGATGACATCTGTTTTTGCTGCTTCTAGTAAAGCATTTGATTGTTTCATTGCTTTAGCAGATACGCCAATAACGAAAATTTGAGCAACAAAGTATAGGATAATAGATGTGATATACCATGCTTGTGTAAATAAATATGTATTTAAAGCACCCAAGATAAGACCTGTTACTAATAGTGTAAGACTACCGATTTTCACCGGTTTTTCGATTTTCTCCATTAATAAATGCATTAACATTAATTGTTCTCTATTTTTCGCGATTTTGCTGATAATCGGAAAGGCAAAAGCAGGACCCATTCCAACTACTGCTGCAATTACATGAATTACAACTATAAGACCATATAAAGACATTTTCTTCCTCCCTAATGAATATATTTACACAAAACTATTATACTACTAAAATAACCATATTTTCAGTAAAAAATTATAGTAATATTTTACAATAGATTTTGGAAGGATTACTAATGAATCATATTTGCATACGTAAGCGTATTATATGGGGCCTACCCTTTACGTATTATTCAAAACATTTCTATAACTACTAAATTGGAAAAAGAAATAAATTATATTGATTGAAAATAAGTAAGTACATTTCACGGCTTAACTTTTCCTGGGAAAAAGTAAAAGTAAATTTCTTTAAAAATAAATAGTCCTATAATTATACCAATTGAGATTAATAGACCTCTTCCTATGTTCTCACTTTCCACTATGATTCCTCCCATATTTTTACTCTACAATTATCAACGTATCGTCTCATAATTGGTTGCAGAATTTGGAAGTTCATATATTTTAAAATAACGCACCCACGATTAAGTGAATGCGTGCATATAAATCATGCGTATATAACCTACATTCTATAGTACCCTAAATGGTAAATAGTTTCCCCATTTTGACGTTTTATGAAAATAATGTTTTTGGTTTCAACTTTATTCATAATATCTCCGTCTTTGGAGTCAAAGATGGAAGTCCAAAATGAATCTGCACCAGAACCTTTATCATGCATCTTTTCTACATAGGATTGAATAGCTTCATCATCAAATTGAACAGAATAGGTGATCTCAACTTCAAATTGAAAATACTTTGATAGTTCTTGAAGATCGATACCATTAATTTTTTTCACATCAAATTGAAAATCCATGTCTGCCACTTCAAAAAGATCTTCATACTCTCTATCACTTGTCACAAAATCTTTTCCACTAAAATATCTCAAAACATGTTCTTTGTCTTCGTTTTTTAAGCCAATCGCAAGTTCATCCAAATATTGTTGGGTTTGTTCTTGTGCATCTCTTACTTCTTCTACTGCCATGACCATAATATCTATTGGATAATCAGAAATAGTTCTATAGGTTGCTTGATAATCCAAAAGGTCGATGAATGCCTCATTTACATCGCCCAAATCTATTTCACGTTGATTAAAATAATCTTCAACATAAAAATTTTTCACATCATCACTAAGCGTTTGCCACATTTCCGCTGTTACATTTTCAAAATCATCTAAATCTGAAGGTACTTCTTCTGTGTAGTCTTCCATTTCTTGTTGGTCTACGGTTGTTTCTTCTACAGTCTTATCTTCTTGATTTGCCTCTTCCTCTGAACATGCTGTTAGTAATGAAACTACCAATGTTAAGAGGATAAATACTAGTTTTTTCAAATATACTTGCTCCTTCCAATAACAAAACTAGTATTATTGTGACATAATTTCATCTGTAAATAAATATCAATACAGTAATTTTTATCTACATTACAAATTAACGACCTACAGCATATTAGATGGCAGTTGAAAATAATCTAGTACCTTCTTTCAGCACTTGAATTTTACGTGTGATACTCTATGTTAATATAGTTCTTTAAAATTAATGGACTCGACTACAATCTACATTCAGCTCTAAATATATTTAAAAATTTATCCCATCACTAAACACATATGGCTCTCGCTCATTCTTCACCATTTCCCCGCTCACCTTTTCATTTAGGTATGATTCGAATTTCGTTCCGAAAAGTGTTTCAGGGCGTAGATACTTATTCATGTTCTCGTCGTGTAGCCATGTGCTAACTTTCTTGTCGATAACCGTTTTGAAGTCTGCTTCTGTAAAGCCTTCGTTGAATCTTGCTTTGATATGCTTCTGTGTTGTTTTTGTGGTATGCCGATAATTAGTATTTGCTTGTTTATTTAGGTAGTCGATGATTTCCTTGTATGGAATGGCGAACTCGACAATAACTTTACTATCAGTATTTAGTAATTCAGTATTTAGTTTAAAGTCAGTATTTAGTAGCGCTTCATTCTGTTGGTTTATCGTATGTGAATTGATGTTGCTTACATTGACGTTTTGTGAAAGTAAATTTTGGGGTACTTCATAGACAATTGTCTCCCATTTTACGATTTGATGATTTTCATAGACAGGGAATCTTTCGAGATAACCAAATTTCTTCAGCTCGTTAAACCCCGAACGGAATGACCTTTCTCCGTCAGACCCATGTTTCATTAATTCTTCCACGTAAAAAACCCAATCATCTAGCATAGATAGCATATAGGCAAGGATTCCTTTTGCCTTCCAACTCAATCTTGCATCGTTTAGTAACCCTCGATCTAATACCACGTAATTTTCTTTTTTTTTCAACTCGAATAATTGCCATGTGCTCCACCTCTCCAATTTTTTTATACTAGCTATTTTCTATATATCTTTTTAATCAAAATTAAGAGACATGGGGTTTTTAATTTTTTATAAAATAAAAAAGCTACGCTAATTTGAAGCGTAACTAAATTATATAAGGATACTATTCTATGTGGACAATTGAATTAAAGATACCTTTCTATAAATTCCCCTAATTTTCCTCTGGTGCGCCATAGGTATTTACATTCTCACTTAAATCAATTACGTTATTGGGCATTTCAAGTCCCATTGTTTTAAATAAACTTTCTGCATTAGCTCCATATGCTAGTAATTGCATAAAACATGCCCCCTAATATTAAAAATCCGTATGTACATCGTTGCATTTGCTTGATTGCTCTATTTATATGTACTCTTTCCATGATAAATAGTTGCTTTCCCATATATGCTCGAAAAGATTCCACTTGTTCATAACGATTATAGCCTCCTAATCGAATTCCTAACTGATAAGCGGAAGCAGCTTCTAAGTACCCACTATTCGGACTTGGATGCTTTTTCGCATCAAACCACCAATACTTCAATCGTTTTCGTAGAGATATATTTGTATAGTTTTTTGTTAATAACACAATTAGTAATCCTGAAATTCGGCTTGGAATAAAATTGGCTATATCATCAAGCTTTGCCGCAAAATAACCAAAATCTCCGTAGCGTTCATTTTTATATCCAATCATTGAATCAAGTGTATTTATAGCTTTATAACACCATGCACCTGTAGCACCAAAACATAATGCATAAAATAGAGGGGCAGTAATGCCATCACTTGTATTTTCTGAAACAGTTTCAATCACTCCACGTACAATTTCAGGTTCCTCTAAATGTTCTGTGTCTCTCCCAACTATCCAGCTTTAGTATTTTCTTGCCTCAGGTAAATCCGCTTTTGCTAATGAATCTGATACAAGCATAGCAGCTTCTTTTAAGGATTTTTGTGCAAGTGCTAGACTAATCAATGTAACTTCTACTACAAACCACACTATGATATTAATTTTCATGGCAACAAAAACTAACAAAGATACAATAAAAGCTGTACAAAGAACAACAATGCTAACTGTTAAAAATCCTTTAAATTTGCGAAACTGTCCTTTATTCCAATTCTTTTCGAATATTGCAATCAAATTGCCAATATAAATAACAGGATGTTTCCATTTCTTCGGATCTCCTAGCCATTGATCAATAATGACAGCTAGAACGCATACCACAAATATTAGCACAATCTCAACTCCTAAAATAATTCATACAATAAAAATCTTCTATCAAAAAATATAGCTCTTTTAATAGTCAATATTATTTTATTGCCATATAAAAATATCTTTATATTAATATAAGCAGGTAAAGCCATTGAGGCACTACCTGCTTATTATTAGACTCTATTTTTTAGCTACTTTATTTTGTTCCATCAACACATTAAGTTGATTAATAAGCGCTTCTTTCGACTCTGGCATATTCAAATTTTCCCATTGCGGATGGTTATTTTTTAACATCTCAGTCACTGAAACAATCCACGGTTTTTCGATATGTGTTTTTTCTAGTACCGCATTATTTGTGAATAAAGAATTACCGTCACCAATATATAATAACTCACCTTTATGTAGAACAATATAATAGTCTGCCCATCCATATACTAAATTAATTTGGTGAGTAGAATATAAAAACGTTCGGTTATCCGTATCAAGCTTTTGCAAGTAATCAGCTAGTTGAGTAGAAAAGTAATAATCTAAACTGCTGGTTGGTTCATCCAAAATTAATACTTTCGGTTCCATTGCATAAACACCTGCAATGGATACCCGTTTCTTTTGACCCCCACTCAAAAAATGAATAGGACGATTTTCTATCTCCCCTAGCTCTGTTAATTTAATGGCCTTATCTACTTGAGCTTTCACTGTTTCTGTCGACCAATCTAAGTTAAGCGGGCCATACAATATATCTTGCTTTACAGTTGAAGCAAACAACTGATTATCCGCTTCTTGAAACACAAGTCCTACTTGTTGACGAAGGTGCTTTAAGCCATTTTTATTGTAAACAATTGGTTCACCATTAAATAAGATTGTCCCATTAGTAGGTCGTTCAAGTCCCATTAATAATTTAAAAAATGTAGACTTTCCTGAACCGTTCTCCCCTAAAATAGCAATTTTTTTCCCAATTGGAACTGTTAAGGAAATATTCTTTATTGCTTCTGTACCATCTGGATAAAGGAACGATACATTTTCAAACGAAAAATAGGGTGTCTTCAATTTCGTTCCTCCTTATAAAATAAGTAATATAACCGCAATTGCTAAGTAACCGATAATCAGTATTGATAATAGGGACTGCCACTTATATTTCGTCAAATAAACATCTGGAATAATAAATTCTTCGATGTTTCGTGCTTTCATTGCAAAAACCATTTTCTCATAATGGATGAATATGGATCGAAATAGTGCACTAATTAAAAGCACCAAAGATTGAAAACTAACCTTATAGTTTTTATAACCTAATCTAGCCTGTTGTGCAGTATGAAGTTGCAATGATGTTTGTAAAAAAATAAATATAAATCGATAAATTAGCTCGATCAATTCAATTACAACTGTTGGTAACTTACATTTCTTAAGTAACGGGCTAATTTCATATATAGGAGTGGTTAAAATCAATAAGTATAAACAGCTTGTCGAACTAAAAGCGACTAAAAAAATATTTAGTGCCCTCCATAGGTCACTTGGCAAAATATAGAGCACTACAAAAAATGTAGAAATTTTCCAAAGCGAATTATCTGGTACATCGCCGCTAAATGAAATTGAAACAATAATCGTCACTATTCCAGCTAGGCTAAAACCCAGCGGAGCTAGAATTAATGTAGCATATACCTTCCATGGCACTTTCGCATAGAAGACAATGACACTACTCATAAAAAGTAGTGTCCAAAGTGCAATGCTATTATTTCTTGAAATTGTCACCATAAATAATGGACATAAACTTATTATAAGCTTTTGGCTTGCAGCTACTTTTTGTAGTGCATTTTGGTGAGCAATATTATCTATGTTTAGCATCTGAATTTTTCACGTACTTTCCACGCATGTAACCAATGAAATAACCAATGATTAAAGCACCGATTACACCTTGAAGTACGAATAATAAGCTTTCGATTTCACCACTTGGAGGCTCCCATATAGAACTAAACCAAGGCTCATAATCACTTGCAATTTCTACAATAGCTTCTTCAGCAGCACCATCTGCTCCACCAAATTCAGCATCTTGTAAAAATAATAATGGTAAAAGTGCAAGAACAATAACACCAAATAATAAAAGTAAGTTTTTTTTCAGCATATTAGTTCTCCTTTACCTTTAAAATACGTAGTTTAACAAGCTCACTCATATTGTATTTTTGTATGAAGTTCATAATCATAACAGTTAGTAAACCTTCACTAATAGCTAAAGGAATTTGTGTTAATGCAAAAATACTTGCAAATTTTTCAAATGAACCTAAAATACCGCCTTCTGCCGCTGGGAAAGCAAGTGCCAATTGGATTGAAGTCATCACATAGGTACCTAAATCTCCTAACATTGCTGCCAAAAATACAGCAACACTAAAGGATAAACCCCATTTTGTTGATAATTTAAATACCCCAGTTGCGATAAATGGTCCAACAATTGCCATTGAGAATATGTTAGCACCTAATGTTGTTAAACCACCATGAGCAAGTAATAATGATTGGAATAATAACACAATAGAACCTAATACACTCATTACAAACGGTCCGAATAACACTGACCCCAATCCTACACCAGTTGGATGGGAACAACTGCCAGTTACAGACGGGATCTTAAGTGCAGATAATACGAATGTAAACGCACCTGATAATGCTAATAATAATCTACTCTCGGGATTTTCCTTAACTACTTTTCGAATAGCTATAATCCCTTTGACTAAAAACGGTAAGCACAGGGCAAACCAAAATATTGCCCAGCCGATTGGTAAAAAACCTTCCATAATGTGCATGGCATACGCTTGCTTCGGAATAAACATAAATACGACACCGAAGTACGCAAGCTTTGGTAATAAGTTTTTCATACTATTCCTCCTTTTTTATGACGCGTATTGTCAAAACTTATATATATAAATCGCTAATAATCGTTGGTTTTATAGTCTTTTACGCAAAAAAACTTGCCACCCCCTGGATTTTGGTGTTAGTTGAGGTTACCACACCACACAACTACCCAAAAAGGAAGTGACAAGTTTGTACCCTCAATTATTAGCGTATTTAATTGAATTTATCAAGTACCAAGAAAAAATAATTAAAATATTAATGGTGATAATATTTGGTAAGGCTGTTGGAAGTGTGCGTCCTGAACAGCCAATTAATAAAGAATACCGCAAGTTACAAGTTGATAAGTTACCCATTCTGTATCAACCTGAAAAAGCATCCTTTCAGGATTTACTAATCGCCTACTTCCATGAACATGGCAAAGAATTAAAGCCTGTAAGACGACACGCCAAGTCCAAATCAAAAGTACCTGAAAACCTCTGTTGTCCTAAGTGTGGTGCACCTTCCTCGTATTTGTATGCGAATAATGGTGCAAAAGGACAATATCAATGTAAGGTATGTGATTGCTTATTTAATCAAAAAAGTCGCTATCAGAAAGAGGCTATTCTTCGTTGCCCCCACTGTATGAAGACCTTAGAGAAAATTAAAGAGCGAAAAGATTTTCACATTTGGAAGTGTAAAAGTAATCAGTGTTCCTATTATTTATCCAATATAGGTCGAATGAGTAAGGAAGAAAAGACCCGATTTAAACAAGATCCACAGGCGTTTAAAGTGCGTTATATTTATCGTGAATTTTTGTTTGATTATCAACCTTTATCTCCAGCATCACCAGTAAAACCACGTGTAGATTTATCACGGATTCATACGTCATCCCATACACTTGGATTGATTTTGACATACCATGTGAATTACGGTATTTCAGCACGGAAAACAGCAGCGATTATGCAAGACATACATAATGTTTCCATTTCACATCAAACGATATTAAATTACGTGAACAGTGTCTCCATCTTGATGAAGCCCTTCGTTGATGGTTATCCTTATGAACTGTCCGATCAATTTTGTGGCGACGAAACGTATATTCGGGTTAATGGGAAATGGCATTACTTATTCTTTTTCTTTGATGCGGCGAAAAAAGTTATTCTCTCTTACCGTGTTTCGCCTAATCGCGATACATTGTCTGCCATTAAAGCAATCGATGATGTTTTACAAAAGTTCAAGGAGATTCCCGAAAACCTGAATTTAATCGTGGATGGCAACCCCATTTACTTATTAGCACAACACTTTTTCGCACAACATGACATTTGGTTTGATGTGACACAAGTGATAGGCTTAACGAACGAAGATCCAGTGTCAGCCGAATATCGTTGGTTGAAACAAATTATCGAACGTCTAAACCGGACATTTAAAGGGCATTACCGTGCGACAACAGGCTTTGGTTCCGAAGCTGGCTCGGTATCGTTTGTGACGATGTTTGTGGCCTATTTTAATTTCCTTCGACCGCATGCAAAGCTGGAAAAGCGTGTGCCGGTCATGATTCCAGAGTTGGACCAGATGCCACATATGCCAGCACGTTGGACAAAACTGATTGAACTGGCCCAATTGGAGTTAACGAAATAACCGCAGCCTACTTTTTTTAGCAGAGCCCTCAAATAACTACATACGAATGACAATCGGCGTAGCGAACTCTTGACAAACCGAATGGAGAAAAGGTTAAAATTGGTATTTGGCGAGGGTTATTTGGTGTGCCTACTTTTTCCCCTTCGCCCTCAAAAATATGGGCGCAACCTTTTCGGAATGTTTGTCAAGAGCGATTGTCCCCTCGTTCGGAGAGTACTTATCGCCCAATACCTTGTGTTTTTCAATTTTTCATAGAAGTTTTGACACTACCTTATGACGATGAAAAAAGTGCATAAAAAAACACACTTTTATTAAGGAGAAAAAGTGCATCACAAAAAAACAACTATATGTTGTTATTCTAGCACCTATCCTCGTAGGTTGAATTTACGAAATTTTTGGTAGGTCTCCTGGCTTCTCTTCAACACATATCTCGCCTTCCCACATAATTATGCAGTGGCTTAATTGAGACATGCTCCGAGTCACAGTTGCGGGACAGCGACGGAATTTCACCGTACTTCCCTATTAAGCTTTTAAAAAGCGCCAAAAATTATTATTCAGTTATCGTCATCGTTTAATATTTTAACATTGTCTTTCAAAATTGTCATTAATTGTTTTATAAATATAATTTTCATTGATTTAGATCAATTAATATCTTAATGATGGTGATGATGCTCATATCCATGCTCTTCAACATATTTTCGGAAATTCTCTAAGTCTTGTATTCCTGTTGAAGTACCATCGATTGCTTGTTGCAAGCGTTCTAGTAATATATTTTGTAATTTCGGGTGATATCCAAAATAATTTGCAATTTGAATTTCTACAGTTGGATTCTGTTTAGAAAATTCTTTTGCCATACGTCCCATTCGCTCCATTAAAATACCTGTAAATAAAAAGTATGGTAGCATAATAACTTTTTTTGCACCCAATTCGATACATCTTGCAATTCCTTGTTCCACAGTTGGCGTTGTGATACCCATAAATGCACACTCAAGAATTGGAACATTCACTTGTTCTGAGAACTTACGAGAAATTTCATAAAAATCTCCTTTCGCATCAAGATCACTGCTACCTCGAGCAATTAATAATATTGCAGTATCTTCGTGCTTGACAGATGGATCAAATCCAACCTCTTGTAAACGAGACTTTAGAACTTCAAATATTTCGTCGTGAATGCCTATCGTCTGACCATATGTAAAACGAATGTCTGGGAATTGTTCTTTTGCTTCTTCGATTTCTGCTGGAATATGAAGTTTTGAATGTCCTGCATGTAATAAAATAATCGGTATAACATGAATTTCATTAGCCCCACGTTCTATACATAGCTGAATTCCATCCTCTATATTTGGAGATGCAAATTCTAAAAAACACGTTTCAACAATAAATTTTGGATCAATTCTAGAATACATTTTTTTAACAAAGCGACGTACTTCTTCATTCCCTGCTTCTAAACGGCTACCATGTCCAACAAATAATACAGCTGTTTGTTTTTTCCCTTTTCGTTCTCTATTTTTTTCAATTCCTTTAACACGATTCTTACCTAGCAAACGTTCACCTTTTTCCATAGAATAAATAATATTTTCTTCAGAAACTTTTTCATGCACGATTGCTTTTGCAGTCTCATGTTGTTGTACTGAATACCATGTACCTTTTGGATAATCAATGACTACACATTTATCTTTACAACGCCCATTGCAGCGGGTACGTGAAGTATGAATCACTTCATCTAAGTTATTAATCCGAATTTCCTCTCGGATCTGCTGGGTTACTTCTTCTGCACCTGCCCCCATACAGGTAGCCCCATTACAGATTAAAAGGTGACGTTGCATAGGCAACAAATTCCATGTTGTCATTATAATCCCCCTAATATATAAAGCTTTTAGTAGATTAGTAATCTTAAACAGTTTTCAAAGATAACTTTTTAGTAAAAGTTCGATTAGTTAAATATTAATTGGTTGCCAACTAATTATCGCTGCATAAAATTTATGGCGATAAACGATTTGACCATTCTCTTCTGTTATAAAATCAGCTAATGCATTTTTCACATCTTCAAGTTGAAAAGTTTCATTTAAAATCTTCTTACTTTGCGCTACATATAAATCTTCGTAGCTCTCATAGTAATAGGTACGTTCAAGTGGAAGCATTTCACAATCTGCGTAAATTCCAAGTTGATATAACATATTAAAAATTTCAATATAATCTCGGCGTGGATATTTTATATCATAACCATACTTTTGATCGAGAACCACATAATGCGGCTGGATTTGACCTGTTGTTAAACCAATAATGGCACGCTTTTTGGCAATATGATTCATTTTTAATAAGGCTGCATTCATTTCATATATCCGATAATAGCAATTAACTCCAACAACAACATCGTGTGGTTCTATTTCTGATTCTTCCCATTTTGCATGAACATAACGCACTGCATCATCATCGATAAAATATTGTTGTAAATAACGAAGTACACTTTCTGAACTGTCAACTAATGTTAATTGATTTACATCCTCACGAAGCGGGAAAGTATAATTCCCCCATCCAGGTCCAATTTCCAAACAAGTTGCATTTTCAGGAATGTGTTTTCTTATTTTTTCATAGATTGGCTTTGCATGTGCATCTGTTTGACGATATGTTTTTTTCTTTATTGATTCAGTCCAAAATGCTTCTTCTAGTTCATCGTTTATCATCCGTTCAGGCATCTTACCATGCCAATCATACATACCCTGTTTCCATAGCTGCTCAAAATCAATTTGTAAAGGGGATCGATTCATCTGTAGAAGCTCCTCTCTTTTTGCAAAATGTAATTTTGTATTTGACTCAAGGAGATAACACTGTTTGTAAATTAGTTATTAATGTTAAATAACCGAAATATTTAACAGAATCTATTATATTTTCACGACCTATTGTGAAAATCACTTGCCACACTATTTCACTTATAGCCAAGTAGTTTTTTCTTTAAACGGTGTACGCTTTTTAGGAGTAGTGATTGTTTCTGCAGGATACCCGATACATAATGTACCTACTAATTGTTCCTGGTTACTTGCACCGATATAGGTATGTAGTGCTGTATCGTGTACTAACCCTACACCACGCGTTCGCCAAACCATTCCTAGGCCTAACTCTTCAGCCATTAACCACATCGACATAATAGCGCTACTTACTGCAAATTCATTGTCTTTCGTAGCACCTTCATCCCCTTCTACAATTGCTGAAGTTACAACAATAATTAGTGGAGTTTTTGTAATAGCCTCCATAGAACTGTCGATTAATTGAGGTTTTGTAGGAAAACGTTGTTCTAAATACTTCAGTGCCACTTTCTCATAGCCTTTTAAGCTTTCGCCTTGCATTACATAAAGGTGCCATGGTTCTCGCATCCGATCATTTGGCGCATAGGTAGCTGCTTCCAATATTGTTTCAATTTTTTCACGTTCTACCTCACGTGGTTCGAACTTGCGAATCGCTCTACGTTTCTTTAATGCATTTAACAAAATTCATACCCCTTTTCTTTAAACCAGGCGATCTCTTCACGAACACTTACTACATTACCTACTAAAATCATTGCAGGATTTTGGATAGATTCCTTTTTAATTTGATTCGTTATTGTTTCTAGTGTACCAACAATTGTCCGTTGTTTTTCTGTAGTTCCCCACTCGATGACTGCTACTGGTGTTTCACTAGGTTTTCCGTTTTCTATTAATCTAGCTGCAATATGTTCGATATTGCCAACACTCATATAGAACGCTAATGTATCAATGTGGCTTAGTGCATCCCATTTCAGAAAATCTTGTCCTTTTTGTGCACGCCCATGACCAGTTACAATGGCAAAGCTAGTTGCGTGATCACGATGAGTTACAGGAATACCTGCATAAGCTGGAGCTGCAATGCCCGCAGTGATTCCAGGTACGATTTCATAGTCGATATTTGCTTTCCGTAATACTGCTGCTTCCTCCGCACCACGGCCAAACACAAAAGGGTCGCCCCCTTTTAAACGTAAAACTATATGACCAGCTAGTGATTTTTCAACTAGTACACGATGAATTTCCTCTTGAATTAAGCCATGTTTTCCAGGCTCTTTCCCGCAATAAATTAATTCAGCATTATCTTTTGCATGTTTAAGTAAAACAGGATTCACTAATCGATCATATAAAATTACATCAGCTTGTTGAATGCACTCTAAACCTCTTATCGTTAATAATTTGGGGTCTCCAGGTCCAGCTCCAACAATTAAAACTTTTCCACTCATAATTAATCTCCTAGTTTTTGTTGTAGCCAATTTTCACAATCATCTAATCGGCCATCCTTAACCCACTCTAATAATTGTGGATCTAGTAAATCTATTAAATATTGTTTTTTAGTCTCTCCATCGACGGTTTCGATAATTCTTCGACGAGCTTGGCCTAAAAATGCAACATATTGTTCGTAATAGTCACCATATGTTTGCGCTAATTGTTCTTTCACCTGTCGAGTTAGACGTGGACTTGCACCAGATGTAGATACTGTCAATATAAAATCTCCACGGCGAACAACAGCTGGGTTAATAAAGTCTACACGCCCTAATGCATCTGCACGGCTGAGTAACTGCCAATGTTGAGTTGCTTCTTCCACTGCATCATTGACTTCCTTCTTGTCTGTAACGGCAAATACTAACACTGCATCATCCAAGTCTGATGGTTCAAACTCTTTTTGCTTCCATATCACTGCTTGCTGTTCAACATAGACCGCAAGTTCTTCTGTAATAATAGGACTTACCACGACAATATTAGCTTTTGTTGGAATTAATGCCTCAACCTTTTGTCGTGCAACATGCCCGCCGCCTACTACTACGGCAGTTTTAAATTCGATATTTAGTAATAAAGGAAAATAATTCATCGTTTCTCCTCCAAACATTTTTCTAACCAATTTTGTACAAGTTTCGGATTTGAAGCAAAATGGAAATGTGTATATCCTGCAACTAAATTATTTCGTAAATATCCTTCGTGTTGCGCTCTAAAACGTCCTTTACTAAAGTACGCAGGTGTTTGATGATTACCTTCATATGTTGAATAATGAAACTCATGTCCTTTTGCATGTTCATTTTCATTAATTAAAAAGTTGCCTGTAACTCCAGTAATTTCACGGTAGCCAAGAGCAGCTAATTTCTCTTGCATTTTTATATGCCCTTCAATTACACCAAGCATCTCATATGTTTCCCCTGCACGATTTGTAATACTTTGTGTTAAATACATAAACCCGCCACATTCCGCTAATGTCGGTAAGCCTTTTTCAATGGCAGAACGAATTGAATTTTTTGAGACAGTATTCTCACCTAATTGTTCGGCAAATTCCTCTGGGAAACCACCACCGATATACAATCCCTGTGCTTGTGGAGGCACTTTTTCATTATACAAAGGGGAAAAGAAGTGTATTTCAGCACCATATCCACGCAATAGTTCTAAATTTTCCTCATAATAAAAGTTAAAAGCTGCATCTTTTGCCACTGCTATATGAACAGATTTTCTATCTGGTTTCTTTTCAAAAATTGAGAAATCAACCTTAATTTCTGGTGCCTCCGTAATCTCAAGTAATTGATCCAAATCAACTGTTTCCTCAATCGCATTAGCTAGCTCATCAAAATAATCATCTAAATCACCACGTTCGATTGCAGGCACAAGTCCTAAATGACGGCTTGGTAAAGTTGGAACTGCTCCTTTTGGCAAATATCCAATAACTGGAACTTCACACTCTGCTTCAATTGCTGTTTTCACAATTTCAAAATGATTTTTACTTCCTAATTGGTTTGCAATCACTCCAACTATATTGGCATTTTCATCTAGCATTTGAAATCCTTTTACTATCGCTGCTACGCTCCGCGCCATACTTGCTCCGTTAACAATTAGAATGACTGGGCTATTTGTCAATTCACTAATTTGAGCTGCTGATCCTTCGTTCGATAATGGTGATTTACCATCATAAAACCCCATAACTCCTTCAATGATACTTACGTCTGCATCTTTACTTGCTCGAGCAACAATATCTCGAACAACATCATACTCCATCATAAAACTATCAATATTTCGAGAAGGTCTTTTCGTAACCGCAGTATGATATGTCGGGTCAATATAATCCGGTCCGCATTTAAAACCTTGAACAGATAAACCTCTTTTCATAAGGGCACGCATAATACCAATTGTAAATGTGGTTTTACCAACGCCGCTTCCCGTTCCCGCCAATACAAATCGATTCATTGTGAAGCCTCCTCATGAAATGAAATACGTGCAACCGAAATTGTTGCGTTTTCGCCTTTCTTTTTCTCTAACACCCATTCAGTCACATTTGCATAACGCAGTGCTGCTGGCTCACAAACACCATATGCACCTGTATATTTAAATACCGTTTGAGATGGGTTTTTTAGAGGCATTTCGTTTAATTGTTCGGGCGTATAAGTAACAAACTGCCAGTTGTTTTTAGCTGCAACTTTAATTAACCCTTCCTCATCTTTTTTCAGATCAATCGTTGCAATTGCTTTAACACTTTTTTTGCTCAATTTAAGTTCTTTAAGTGTTTCGTCAATAAGCTCTTCAATTTCTTCTGCCGATGTACCGCGATTACATCCCATTCCTAGAACAAGTGACTTTGGTCGATAGATTACACCATTTTTTAGCAGTTCTTCCTCATAAGTTTCTATTAATCTATCAGTAATTAGTAAAGTCGCATCTGGTTTCGCTGCCTGTGCTGAATCAGTGGAAGGATATATCTTTAAGTTTTCAGGCATTGGAGTATCATGCATCCACCAATTTGTCTCTCCTGTTTCCTGCACAATTGCTACATGTTCTTCATTAACAACGGAAGCACTTACAGGTGTTAGCTTTTCTTCAGAATCCCAAACCCAGCCAAATTTTGCGCCAAATAAATCTACTGGAATTGTTTTTTGCACGTCTGAAGCAGTTGTAATGACAGGTTGTGCACCAATTGCTTCTGCAAATTCATGGGTTAATGCATTTGCACCACCAATATGCCCAGATAATACGCTAATGACATACTCTCCCTTATCATCAATCACCAAAACAGCTGGATCTTTCTTCTTATCCTCAAGAAGCGGTGCAATCATTCGGACAACCGCACCGAGTGAAATAATACAGATAACCGCTTTATACTCTTTGAATAATGCTGGTAATAATAGACGAACGGTTCCATCAAATAATTGAATATGACGAGTTAATTCATCTCCACGTTCAAATTTCTTCATATAATATAGGTCTACATAAGGGAATTTTTCAGCATATCCACGTGCATGCTCCACACCATGCTTTGTAATTGCAACAAGGGCATAGGGCTTACGTTTCTCAACTTTTGGAATAATGCCTTCTTGTAAGCTAATCATCTTCCTTCACACCCTTACGGAAACCATGTGTAAATGTTTTATCATATAATTTTGAACGATATTCTTTTTCATGAATGTTAGGATCAAGTGCCCAACCAGCTAAAATCATCGCATGTTTACGAATACCATTTACTCGCATTGCCTCATCCAGTTGTGAAAGAGTAGTGCGAACGATTTTTTGATCTGGCCAAGATGCACGTTGTACAACAGCAACAGGAGTATCATCTTCCCAGCCAGCCGTTTTTAACTCCTTCATAATTTTTTTCGTTAATGTTGCACTTAAAAACATCGCAATCGTACAATGATGACTTGCCAGCGCTTGTAATTTTTCACGTTCAGGTACAGGAGTGCGTCCTTCTGCGCGAGTTAATATTAATGTTTGTGTTAAATCAGGGACCGTTAGTTCTGCTCCAACAGCAGCTGCAGAAGCAAATACGGAACTTACACCAGGTACAACTTCATAGCCAATATCATGCTGTTTTAGAAGTACAACTTGTTCCATAGTTGCACCATACATTGCTGGATCCCCAGTATGTAAACGAACAACTGTTTTTCCCGAATTTACACGCTCAACGATACAATTAACCATTTCTTCTAAATGCATACCTGCTGTGCGAATTACTTCTGCATCATGTCTTGCTTGAGCAACCAATTCGTCACTAACTAACGAATCTGTATACATGACAACATCTGCAGTTTGTAATAACTTCAAACCTTTTACTGTAATTAAATCCGGGTCACCAGGACCTGCACCAATAATCCATATTTTTTTCATTATTTACGCACCACCATACACGATAAATAATTCAGCTCTGCGCCGCGCAATTCATCTACATTCCAAATAATTTCCTCATCTGACGTTACTTTTGTGACAACATGAGTACCATAAAGTAAATTCATTTCTTCAAGTAGATCAAGCAGATTATCTAAAACTTTTGCTACTTTAATAAACACCACCGCATCATGTGTCTCTAATACACGTCGCATTTCCTCCATATCTTCCGTTGCTGGAACCATAGCTACGTGATCATCACCATCAGCTAATGCAATTCCTAAACGATTAGCTGAACCGTTAAATGATGAAATACCTGCAACTGTCTCAATTTGTACTTCAGGATGCATTTCTTTCATCAATTTCATTAAGTGAATAAATGTACTAAATAACATGGGATCGCCTTCAGTTACAAATGCAACATCTTGTCCCTGTTCTAGATATTTATAAATCGCTTCAACTGATTTTGCCCATTCTACGTTAAGCGTTTTTTCGTCTTTTGTCATTGGAAACACTAGACCAAGCATATTCTTTTCAGATGGGTTAATATACACTTCGACAATACGATGCGCATAGGATTTACTACCCTTAAGTTTTTTTGGATAAGCTATTACTGGACACTCCTGTAATTTTCTGAAAGCCTTAACTGTAATTAATTCGGGATCTCCTGGACCAACGCCTAATCCATATAAAGTACCTAATGTCATTTGTCATTTCCTTTCTGTGCTGTCACGATAAAAATGGGATTTAATGGTTCAAAGCGTGTTAAGTTTAAAATTGGCTTACTTTTAGAAATTTGAGCTTGTAAAATTGAAATTTCACATCCCAAATTTTTCAAATACTTCACGGCATCTGCCAAATTTTCAATTGTTGCGATATTCATCACGAGGCGACCACCTGGTATTAAACGTGTAATACATGTTTCCAATAAATGTTCCATATTACCACCGTTGCCACCTATAAAAATAGCGGTTGGATCAGGAAATTCATCTAAGCGATCTGGTGCTTTTCCTAGAACGGCCGTTATATCAACACGATGCTTTGCTTGGTTTCGGAAGCAATTTTCTAAGTCGCCTTCATTTTTTTCAATGGCATAAACTGCACCATTACGCGCAATTTTCGCTGCCTCAATCGCCACTGAACCTGTACATGTACCGATATCCCACACGATGCTATCTTCTTGAAGCTGTAATTCTTGTATACAAAGAACTCGAATTTCTTTCTTCGTTATTAAACCTTTTTCTGGTTTACGCTGATGAAACTCTTCATCTGCTATACCAAGTGGACTTCTTTTCACAGAATGTCGCTGTTTTAAAATAACTACGTTTAAAGGGGAAAACTCAGCTTGTTCCATCTCATCTAATGTCATATAACAGCATCGTTCATTGTCCCCTTCTAAATTTTCAGCAACAAATACTTCATATTCATTCATACCGTAATATTTTAAATAGGAAGCAATTACTTGAGGTGTGTTTTTATCGTCTGTTAAAATTGCTATTTTTTTACGTCCATCAATTCTTTGTGCAAATCCTTTTATAGAACGCCCATGCAGACTAACGATATAAGCATCGTGCCAACTCTCCTGCATTTTAGAAAATGCCAACTGTACAGAACTTGTATAAGGATAGATTTCTATTGGCAGTTTTTTAGCAATTACACCACCTAACCCATAAAATAACGGGTCTCCCGAAACTAAAATCACAACATTACGAGTTTCATGTTGTAGTTCAGCAACAAGCTTAGATAAACCACCTCTAATAACCTTTTTCTCTTTAGAAAAGTGTGGGAAGAATGCTAAATGACGTTCTCCCCCAACTAAAACATCACAGTTATTAATCCAATCGATATATTGAGGCAACAAACCTTTTATACCGTTATCCCCTATACCAATCATCTTCATCCAATTTGTCAATATTCTCAGCCTTCCCTAAACAATCTCCGTTCATTGCATATAAACTTGTTGAAACACTGATCGTTGTATTCATATGTGCTAATGCATGATAGCAACAATTTTTACAAAGAGCATCAAAGAATTCTTTATAATCTTTTAAAATCTCGCCCACTTGCGATGCCGTATTAGAAGTTAAAACTTCGCTAAGTAGAGGTTCTTGGATACCGCTTTTCTTTGCAATACCTGCTAAAAATTCGAAACTAATTGGTGCACTTTTGGAATGTACCATCATAACGCCTTGAGCTACCTTCGAAAATTTCCCCATCATACCTACAAGAGATACTTTGGCAAATTTTTTTCTTGCAATATGCTTTAAGGTAAACCCAACAAAATCGCCCATTTCAATAAATGCTTCTTCTGGTAAGTCCGGATATTGCTGCATTGCGTACTTTTCACTACGTCCACCAGTAGTAATAACAACATGATCACAGCCGGATTCTTTTGCAACATTAAGCGCTTGAACAATACTGGCCATATATGCAGAACTCGAGAACGGAACTACGGTACCACGAGTACCTAATATCGAAATCCCTCCAAGAATACCTAGACGACCATTCAATGTTTTTTTCGCAATTTCCTCTCCATCTGGTACAGAAATGATTACTTCAACACCTTTTTCGATTGCATATAAATCAATAGCTTCTTGGACAACTCCTATAATCATCTTTCGTGGTACAGGATTTATTGCAGCTTGTCCAACTGGAACAGGCAGCCCTGCCTTTGTAACACGGCCAACCCCTACACCACCGTCTAGATGAATGCCCGGTTTTTCTATTAAACGAACTGTACTTTGAATGCGAGCTTGGTGTGTTGCATCTGGATCGTCACCTGCATCTTTAATTGTTTCACACATAATGGCATCCCCTTGAATTTCACTCGATTCTACTTTAAACGTTGCAAATTTTCCAGCTGGTAAATAAATAGTAACCTCTTCAGGAACTTGTCCAGTCATAACCGCTTGCAACGCTGCCTTAGTCATTGCTGTAGCACAAGCACCAGTTGTGTAACCATGTCGCATTTGTGATGGATCTTTTTTATTTCGCTTGCTTTGCTCGTTCATCAGCCATAATTGAGATGGCATTTAATGCTGCTACTGTCACTGTACTGCCACCTTTTCTACCTTCATTCGTGATAAATGGTATTCCTTTTAATAAAGCTAGCTCAGCTTTTGATTCTGCTGCAGATACAAACCCAACTGGCATTCCAATAATTAAATCTGGTTTTGCTAAACCCTCTTTAATTAAACGAATTAATTCTAATAAAGCAGTCGGAGCGTTTCCAATTGCATAGATGCCACCTTCATGTAACTTTGTAGCTTTTCGCATTGACATAATTGCACGTGTTACTCCATGTTCTTTTGCTTCTTTTGAAACATCTTCATCAGCAATGTAACAATGTAAATCTCCACAATGTTTTTGGAATCGTTTACGTCCTGAGCCACTTTCAATCATCTGTACATCTGCAATTACATGACGACCTGCTAAGATGGATTGAATTCCTGCTTCTATTGCATCATCAGTAAATATCATGCTACGTCCTAATTCAAAATCTGCAGACGCGTGAATCACGCGACGCACAACTAACCACTGTTCGTCAGTAAAGTTATGTTCACCCATCTCTTCTTTAATGATTGAAAAACTATAATCATAAATTTTATCTGGATCAACCGTTAATGGTACGAAATCCGTATTAAAGTCCGTGTTTGTCATTTATATTTCCTCCTAATTTTTGAAATACTTCTTCAAAAGTAGAACATTGATTCAAGTACTCTATTTTTGGTCTTTTAATTAAAATAACTGGAATATTTAATTTTAATGCGGCATCCATTTTCTCATCGACGGAACCAACTTTACCACTTTCTTTCGTGATCACCAGTGTTGTCTCGTACTGACGATATAATGCAATATTTAACTCTTCTGAAAATGGTCCTTGTATGGCAATAATGTCACGATGTTTAATACCTAATGCATCACATTTTTCCATATTCTCTTTGTTTGGCAACATTCGGCATACTAAACGAATCGAATCAATTAGTAAGTGCTTAGTGAAAGTTGCTAATGTTTTGCTTCCTGTTGTTAGCATCACAGTACCTTTATGTTCCCTAGCAATTAGTGCTGCTTCCTCATAAGTATCTACTTCTGTTACAAGTGGATGTACATAATGTTGTTGTGGACGTTCATATCGAATGTAGAAAACATCACATTCTTTTGCTGCATTCATTGCCGTTTTGGATGCTTCTTCAGCATAAGGATGACTGGCATCAATAATCGTTGTCACCTTTTTTTCATGAATTAAGGTCACCATATCTTCTACTGATAGTCGACCTACGTGATAGTCAATACCGGCATCTCTTAAACTATCAGCTGCAGAAGTTGTAACAACAGTCGCCAATAACTTATGTCCCTGTTTTTGAAGTTCCATTGCAAGTTCACGTGCATCACTTGTCCCTGCGAGAAATAAAATCATGCCACCCCTCCTAATCGCCACATGGTGCCTCTTCAATCTTAATTTTGCAGCTCATATCTTGATATTCAAACTGTCCAATTTTTTTCACCCGTTTAAAATATTTAAATAAACGTTCATTGGGATGTGCGTTTTGTTTATATTCCTCAATGATTTTGGTTAGCAATGGTATCAATGCATCAGGTGCGATTCCCTCTGCAACAGGTTGTGCAGCATGAGCTGTTCTTCCTACTGGTTTTGATCCAATAAATAAATCAAATTTCTTTTTACGATAAACAATTCCAATATCATCAAACACCGCACGATAGCAAGCCATCCCACAGCCATTAAAGCCTACATGTAATTCTTTCGGTAACTTCATACCACCAAGTGAATCCATAATTTCTTCAGCATATGGAATGGAATCAGCTTTTTCCCCATTGCAAAAATCGCATGCTTTTACATTTAGTACGTCTCCAATTGGAAGAACATACAATCCTGTTTCACGTAATCTATTTACTATGAATTCTGGATTTTCAGTTGGAATCTTCACATAGAAACGATGATCTGGTGTGTATTCAAATGTACCGTTTTCCCCAACTATCTCAGCAATCACCTGCATTTGCTTAGGAGTAATCACTTTGTTTGCAACCCCAGGGGAAATCGCAAACTCAAAAATCGATTCAATCGATTGTTGCACTAAAAATTCTGACTTTACTGGTTCCTTTGTAATACAAGCTAAAGCCATTCTTGCCATTTCAAGTGATGAAATATTATTTTGAGTTTGTTCGAATTTTGATTGGGATTTTAAATTTGTTTCTAATGTTGCGATTCCAGCCGTTTTCACAGACTGGTTGTTAATTAAGTTTTTTTTTATAGGCTCAATTCTTTCAAAGCCTGATTTCGCTACTCCTGTTTCTTGATCAAGTGCCCATGGTTCTGCTTCTTTTTTCAAACGTTGGTGAGGTTTCCAAATTTGCTTTTCCTCTCCAAGGGTATATTTACGTTGATAGCCACGGGGTGTAATAATTTTATTATCATAAAAGAATGTCGATGAGTTCCCTACTACAACCGTTGTTAACATCCCTATATCATGTTCTAACATCTCTGCTAAGTTCGTTAGCACAATATTCTGATTCTCGCGATAAGCACTTTTCACCAAACCGACTGGTGTTTCAGATGAGCGATACTTCAATAAAATCTGCTGTGCTTCTACAATTTGACGTGTTCTACGCCCTGATTTCGGATTGTAAAAGGCGATTACAAAATCTGCCATAGCGGCTGCTTCAATACGCTTTTCAATAACTGTCCACGGAGTTAAGTGGTCACTTAAACTAATAGTGCAAGAGTCATGCATCACAGGGGCTCCAAGTAAACTTGCACAAGAGTTGATAGCCGAAATACCTGGAACCACTTCAACTTCTATTCCTGTTGCTTCTGTCCAACCTTTTTCAATCAGCACTTCATATACAAGTCCTGCCATTCCATACACACCCGAATCACCACTTGAAATAACAGATACAATATTTCCTGCCTCTGCTTGCTTCACTGCTTGTTGTGCTCGTGAAACTTCCTCTGTCATTCCCGTGCTTACAATGGTTTTTGCAGTTACTAAATGCCGAATTAATTCAACGTACGTCTTATAACCCATTATGTGATCACTTTGTTGAAGTGCATCTACAGCGCGCTTTGTAATATGATCCCTATCTCCAGGTCCGAAGCCGACAACAAAGATTTTTCCTTTTTGCATCCAAACACCCTCCGATTTACAATAAAAAATGCCCGTACTCACCTTTAACAGGTAGGTACGGGCACGTGAAATTTACATACAAAAGTATAAAAAAACACAAAAACACAAGGTTTCGCCTGTACTTTTCCCTCCGAAAAGTAAGTATCGTTTAAATAAGCAGGTTTCCTGACTTAAGCATCATCTTACTCCTACACCTTCCCGATTTCTCAGTGGTATGTTGTAGTTTCATCAGCCATTACAGTAGCGGGGGCTGTACTAGATTTTCACTAGTTTCCCTTTTAACTCTTACGTAATAAGAGCACTTATTTAAATTGCATATTTATTAAATTAATTAATAAAGTACCATACTATTCTATAAATAGAAACAATTTTTTATTGCTTAAGTAAATATTGTGTAAAACACCTTATTATTTGAATCCAAAGAGAAACATCAGAAAACTTTCAAAACCATAATATTACTAAATTCTATTTATAGTTTTTGTATAAAATAAAAAATAATAATTAATCCAACTGCTCTTTCAATTGTAAATATCAAGTATAGATTTTTAGCAAATTTTCCACACTTGTAACAGTACTTACGAAAAAGGATGTGATGATTTTGGAAAAAACAAAATTTGCTGATTTAAATGAACAGCAACTCAAAGAAATAAAACAGCTAGAGGAAAAATTAGATGTAACGCTAATTGCATATGATAGTTCTGTATTAGATGATCAAAATCAATTTGACAAGGCAGCTAATTAGATTGGACTCGACTTAGTGTTTGGGACAAAAGGTGGTTTTTAAAATTTATTTAGAAATATAGTGATGAAAATCTGCTATTAAGAAAAAGTTGATTGGAATGGAGTGTGGCTAAGTGTAGCTGACGGCATTCGCCTTTCGCTACAGAGCCAAGCTTCCTGCGGGAATAGCAAATTTATTTGCGACGAAAGCGTAAGCGACAGGAGCACTGAGCCGAAAATCCATTTTCGCCGGCCATTGACGGCAAAAATTAGTTGAGGCCATGCCCGCGGAAAGCGTCCACACGGAATGGAAATCCACGTTCTTCAGATCAAAAAGACACCATTTTTCAAGTTAGAAAAATAATGTCTTTTTAGTTTTGTCCCAACCCCTTTTTGTTTTTATACTACCTATAATGATATTCAATAAATGCACCCTTTAATCTTAAAGATAAAGATAAATACCTTTCAATTCGAGACATATAACAACTAACAACAGAACATTATGTACCAACTATTCTTTTTCTTTAACAGTAGAATCAGTATTTAGTAGCGTTTCATTCTGTTGGTTTAAGAAGGTGGATTGACGTTACTAGCTTTGACATTTTGTGAAGATAAATTTTGAGGTACTTAATAGACAATTGACTCCATTTCACGATTTGATGATTTTCATAGACTGGAAATCGTTCAAGATAAACGAATTTTTTCAGCTCGTTAAACCTCGAACGCAATTCTTGCATACTTGCTGTCTATGCGAGTTTAGATTTTTTTTCGTGGAAGAAATCATGAAACATGAAAAAAGTTACGCTAATTGAAGCGTAACTAAATTATATAAGGATACTATTCACATTTATTTGGACAATTGATTTCTAGATATCGAGCGATAATTTTTCCTAAAGGTTGGTCAAAACTCTCTTCTATATCAACTTTAATTAATACTTCTCCGTCTCCACATTCACAGAGTCGTTTTGCTTCAATAATACTCGTTCTTGTATGCCATTTCCCCCAATCATTCCCCATCACACTCCCCCTTTAAGACTATAATAAAGGTTGTTAGCGCTATTGTCTTTAGCATGTTTTTGATATTTCTATCAATATTCCACTTTGTCCGTAGAAAAACATATTTTACTAAAAATATTATTCTATGATATTTTTCTTTGAAAATTACTCATCCAACAATTCAATTAACTTCTCTGCTCCAGGTCCTTCAATTTTCACCCTCATATTCTCCTGAAGCCATATATGTAGATAGCCCAATTTTGCTAATGCTTTTGCTTTTTTATTTACTTCATTTCTGAATAGTGGGGTTTCGGGCCAAGCAGCTATAAAATATGTATTGTCTCCAACATTCTTTTCCTCCCGCTCCATCAACTTCGTAATTTGCTTTCTTACATATTCTCGAACCAAACTCCGCGCAAATGGTTTAATAGATGGATCTGTATCATACTTATTGCCAATAGACCCTTTTGCCTCAATTAGAAGCGTTACCCCGTTTTTAAGTAGCTCCATATCAATGCCCTTTTCGTTATTTTTAGCCATCGAAATTAAAGTAAACCCATGTTTTGTAAAATAATTTTCTATTGCATCAAGCAATTGATTTTCAGTGATGATTACCATGATTTCCCCCTCTTCCGAAAATATATATTACACTTTTTCTTCCCTCAAAATGCATTATTTCACAATAGTGGGAAACACTAAGTTTGGATTCTTATCTCTATTAGATTGGAGAAAACTGTATGAATACGCAGGAAACTCTTTTGTGGATCAATGAACAATTTAGCCATACAAATGAATTGGTACAAAAAACATTAGAGTACGAACAGAAAAACATTGCCTATATGTACATCAAGTCTTTGATTGATAATGAAATGCTTCAGAAAACTATCATTAAACCCTTTTTTGAAATGGCGAATATGGAGCAATTCAAACTTTATGTACAAGCATTACCACAATTTGAAGAAGTCCCAGCAAAAGAGCAAGTTCTCCTAGAAATTATGAATGGTAGTATCTTATTGGAAATTGGTAATGAATTATGTTTAATCGATCTTAAATTATCGAAAAACGATGAGGTTTCATCTGCTTCGGTAGAAATGACCATTCACGGATCGCAAATTGCGTTAAGTGATAACTTATTGACGAATTTAAACTTAATCCGTTCTTACTATCGACAACCAACCTTGAACATCGAATATATGTCCCTTGGTGAAGTCAATCAGCAAAAAGTTGCGATTGTTTACGATACGGAAAAAGTGAATACCCAAGCGTTGAAATTAATTAAAGAGAAACTTCAAAGGGTCGATAAACAAGTTATCTCTGCAGCTAATCAGTTTAATAACTATTTGAATGATAAGCGTTTTTCATTGTTTCCTCAAATGATTATGACAGAACGGCCAGACCGTATTATTTATAATATCGCCGGGGGAAAAGTCGTGATTTTACAAGATGGCAGTCCCCAATGTTTAGCGGCACCTGTCGTATTTTTCGATTTTATGAACACAATGGAAGACGATTACCATACCGTGATTATTTCAACTTTCTTAAGGTTGCTTCGGTATTTAGGATTTTTTATTAGTCTACTTCTACCAAGTATCTATGTGGGGGTTACCTCTTATGCCCCAGAAGTATTTCGCACGGAACTTGCTTTAACCGTTGCTGGAAGTCGAATGGGCGTTCCTTTTTCATCCTTTGTTGAAGTATTGTTCATGCTCTTTTTCATGGAACTATTACTCGAAGCCAGTATCCGTCTCCCAAAGGCTGTCAGTGCAACGGCTACAACAGTTGGAGGGTTAATTCTTGGAACAGCGGTGACCGAAGCTTCCCTTGCATCCAATATTATGGTCATCATCGTCTCTGCAGTAGCCATTTCTACATTTGTAATTCCAGTAAATGAAATGGCCTTCGCGATTCGTATTGTCCGCCTTCTATTAATAGTCATAACAAGTATTTTCGGATTAGCAGGACTTACTTTAGGATTCCTTGTGTTCATTTTGTATTTAACAAGTTTGGACAGTTACGGAGAGCCTTACTTGAGAGTCTATAATTATAAGAAAAATAAGGAAAGATCGGAGGGACATCTTTGAGTCGATATTTTTACTACTTCGTCTTAATTAATATGGTGGCTAATATTATTGCATCCGTCCCTTCCATCCTTTTAAGGCATTATAATGAAGGGTCCGTTTCTGCCATGGTACTTGCAACCATTACAGGAACACTGATAATTACCGTATATGCAAAGTTCTTTATACAATTCCCTGGAATGACCTTGCCCGATTTATTAAAAAAAACGACGGCGAAATGGTTTTATGTGCCACTTATTTTGATAATGACCGTCGTTTGGTTTATAGCAGGGATGATTACATTAATTACGTTTACGTTTCTTCTAATCCGTTACTTAACACCTGAAATGCCAATTATACTCATTAGTCTTTCTATTATCCTATCTGTCATTTTAGGTTGTCTCATAAAAACAGATCGAGTACTTTATACAGTCGAAATCATCATGCTAATAACGTTTCCATTAATCATCTATATCTTTTTTAAAGCTTCTACTGATGCAAATATTAACTGGAATTTTATTAAAGAAGCAACTTTGTATATTAACCAAATGCCGAATCTAGAATCGTTTACATCTTCTTTTTACTTATTTCTCGGAGTGGGTAATCTTTTTATTTTTAATCGTTTTTTCAACATCAAGCAAAAATTTGGATGGAAGCAAATTATTTCAATATTCTTTATTACAATATTAACGTTATTTACAACGTATTTTATCCCAATTGGTTTTCATGGTACATCCGAAATTGAAAGTCTCGTGTATCCATGGCTTCAAACAAGCGACTCATTACGTATGAAATATTCTTTAATTGAACGGGTATTATTTGTATTTTTATTATTTTATTTATGTATTGCCTTTTTAAGCATCCTCATCCATTGGCATGTTGCCGTGGAATATTTAAAATATTTATTTACCTTTGAAAAAATTAAGGTTAAAGATGTTAACATAGGTATTTTAATTCCACCTGCCATATTTACAGTCATCTCAACTTATTTTGTACAAGCACTTAACGAAAGCCAATTGTTCCGTTTTTCGAGTATTTTTTATATGATACTTGCCGGATTTTTCCCCTGTATGATACTTGTATTTTTTTACATCAAGCGGAGGATGAAATATGCAGAAAATACAAAGTAAATTGAAACTGTTATTCATTTTTTCAATATTGTTTTTTCTCTCCGGCTGTGAAGAATTTAAAGATGTCGATAAAGATGTTTTTGTTTCAATGATTGGCATTGACTTATCAGAAGACAAAGATAAACCTTACAAAGTAATTTTAAAACTATTTGTTCCTACTAGCTCCTTTAAACAAAATCCCGAAGCCAATTACACTTACCTTGTGGAAAAAGGGGAAACTTTATCTGAAGCCATTCGAATGTTAGAAACCCATATTGACAAAGAACTAGACTTTGGCCATATGAAGCTGATTGTCATTGGTGAAGAACTCATCAACAACAATAAAACTAAAGAAATTTTAGATTTTTTATTAAGAAGGCCGGATATTCAACTAATTTCTTGGATTACTGTTGGGAGACCGAATGCGGAAGAGATTGTCAAAATGGTTCCTGCGGGAGAAACGGCAGCCTACCCATCACTGTATAATTATTTTGATGGAAATGGCACGGAAAGTCCGTATATTGTGACTACGTTTTTATTCGATTTTCGGAGAAGAATGATGGATAATGGCTTGGATCCCATTTTACCAATTGTTCAAGTAAATGAAAATAAAACGACCTTTACAGTAAATAAATCCTTTATATTAAAAGATAAAATAACCCCATTTGAATTGGATTCGCTCTCTACATTAGTGTTTAATACCCTTTCAATGAATGTGCAAATGGCTGATATCGAAGTAAATGAGGAAAATGAACTTTTTGTTGCAAGGCTAGATAAAATAAAAGCAAAAAATAAAGTAAAGGTACAAAAGGATAATCAGGTTTCTTTAGAAATCGATGCTAAATTAGTTGGATATATAGCTGAATCGGAAAATGCATTGAATATGCGTGATTTACCAAAGTACAGCCAACTGTTGGAAAAAGAAGCGAAAGATAAAATAACAAAATTTATGAAGCTACTCCAATCTGAAGGCATTGATCCAATCGGCTTTGGTTTAAAATATAAGGCTCAAACGATTCATCATAAAAGAATGAGTACTGAGGAGTGGAAAGAAGCTTACAAAAATGCAGATGTAAAGGTGAAGGTTTCAGCATCCCTAAAAAGTACAGGTTCTATCCAATAATAATATTGTGGTATAAGTACAGAGGGAAAGACAAAAACTTTCTTTAAGGAGTGATGTCAGTGGAAAAGGACGATAAATATCTTACAACCGCCCCAGAAAAGAAACAAATCACCGTTGAAAACGAAATGAATGTAAGAAGCATATTAGAAAACTCAGTGAACAAACATAAGAAACTGGAAGAAGCCAATATTGCCATCACCGGTGATGAGATTAAGCAGCAAAATGAGAATCTTTAAATTGTTAGGAGTGTCCAAATAGTTGTTGGCACTTCTTTTATTATCAATAAATCCATAGTGGGTATTATTCTAGCTGTCAGGGTATCTGACACTATCCTCGAAAAGGTGAAGAACGAAAGCCTGAAACCCTTATATATTAAGAGTTTCAGGCTTATTTTGACCCCATGTAAACATTTCGAGCAAACCAATAAACTCCCGCTTAAATGTATTTGGAACGTAAAAGACCAAACACAAAAAAATCCGACCGCTATACTTATCCGCTACTCAGATATCTTTGGGTATCTGATAGTAATGAACCAAACATTATGGTAAATACGCATGTGGTTTTTAAATTACATTCCCTGAAGATGGCAATCATTTTAATATTAAAGGTCATGATTTCACAGACCTCTTCAGTTCAAAAGAGTACCTAATCATCTACTTCCCAAAATAATTCATCTAATGTTTTATTCAATGCCTTGCAAATAGATATACAAACGGAAAGCGTTGGATTATACTTCCCTAATTCAATCAAGCCAATCGTTTGCCTTGTGACCCCTACTTTTTCCGCTAAATCGCCTTGCGACATATCTAATGCAATTCGTGCTGTCTTCATACGTACATTTTTCATTGTTCATCTTCTTCCAATTCTTCAAGCATTTTTTTATTTACACGCTCGCTCTTCTTCTTCGCTAAAATATATGGAACGAATAAAACAATAAATAAAAACGGTGTATACATCATTACTGTAGTTGCAAATGTTAAGAAGAAATAATAAATTGACTGGCCCATACCTTCTGCATAATTTAGCGCACTATTTATACCAAAAACGAGACCTAGTACAATGCCAATAACTGCTCCAATACCAATGCCTTTAATTGCTATTCGAGAATCTGGATTTTTAACTTCTTTTCCTTTCGCATACATAATTTCCTCCGAAAAGATACCCAAGTTTGCCGAACGTACTAGGTAATACAATGCTCCAACAAAAAAAATAATCATTTCCGTACCAAGATTTTCGAATCCACCCTTTCCCGAAATGACTTTCAACACCATACTGCCACTACAAATCATTAGTACAATTATATAAATTTCTCGATAAATCTTATTTTGCAAATTCGTAATACGCTCATCCTGAATCATTTGACGCTTAAACATACATCAACCTCCATCTCTCGAATTTATTTTAATTATACAATATGGATTGCATTTTGCAATATATAAATTGCATTAAGAAATATATAAATTGCAAAAAGGTTTGTCCATTTTGTATTCAGTTTTTATAAAATACCTGCTATTCATGCTTCAAACCTATGCCACTCGTATATTTCGGATTTACCAGTACCTGGTATCCAAAAAGCAATTTAAAGAACAATATTGAAAAACAATTAATGGAATAACAGCAGATAAAAAGAAAAAAGAGTAATACAGATTACCTGTTTACTCTTTTATCCGCAGAATTATTTTTGATGATTACTCCAAAAAGTTTTTTATCCTTTATATACCACTATCCTTTAAAAAACGGCTACTATCTATTTTCCATGCATCTGCTGGGGAAAAACGGAATAAATAAATATCCCCTTTAAAATATTTTTTCTCCGAATTACTTATCCATTCGATTTCAACTGGCACTTGAAGACTTAATTTATTTACTACGTCTTCAACAGGCAATGTAGAAATACGTTTCAATTTTATATTTTCTATCGATTCAATATGGTTTTTCCAGTCAATTTGCTGAAGGGACATAGTTGAGATAATTCGGGGATCCTGTTGCTTAATTCCCGTTACATATGCATTAATTAATTCAAATGGGTCTGCGCTTGTGACATACTCTTCAAGTTTGCCTGCTGCTTTAAAAATCATTAGGTTATGTGATAAATCCATAGAATTTGTTCTATGGGTCATACTTCCATAAAAATGAATGCAAAAATGTCCAGGAAAATCATTATCTAATGCACCGGCACCATGCGGCATCCCATGCATGGAGGCTGCAATCCATTGATTGTGATGCATGACAAAAATAGCTCTTCTTTTCCAGCTCCATTTATCGCCATAAATCTCTTTCATAATTTTTGTATCTTTCGATGTCAAGGGTTGAACGTCCGCATGGCGATTTCCTGCACGTCGCTGCACTTGGAACATTTTCCCTGTTTCCATATCCATAATAGTAAACTTGCTGTACTTCGGCAAAATCTTATCTACTTCTTCCCAATGGAGCATTTGAATTGGAACGCCCAAACTTTCATCTTTTGCTAAAACATTGGAACAGTTAATGAACAAGGTAATCGTTATGAGAATGACTGTTATAACAAATCGCATTTATCCCACCAATTTCATTATTTTTTTAAAAGCTTTAGCATATAGAAAGTGTTCCTAAAAAGTTTGGATATATTCATCACTCGTAATGATTGATTAAATCATATTTTTACCTCGAGCCTTTTTGCATAGCTTATTAAAAATGTTCGCAAGTGGAGCAGATAAATAATGGAATTTAAAACAAATAGAATTTCTAATAAAAACGACAAACGCTGTAAATTCAACGTTTGTCGTTTTCTTTTTCGTAAAATATTACATTTACATCGCTCGAAATACTAAAAATGAAAAAATAGTAAACAATATAATGAGGGCTATATGACGCCATTTAAACATTTCGAGTAATCCAATAAACTCCCGTGTAAATGCGTTTGGCACATAGTAAAAGGCAGTTTTTGAGCCGACACCATTTGCTCTTAATTTCGCTCGTTTTGCATAATAACTAGCTCGTAAAATATGATAGTTATTCGACACAAAAATACCCCGTGCCTTCGCGCCAAACCGTTCTAAAATGATTTTTCTAGAAAATAGCATATTCTCAAATGTTGTTGTCGATTGATCTTCCATGACTACCGCTTGATCAGGAATTTCAGGGTAATGCTCATGAATATAACACTTCATCGCATAGCTTTCCGCTACTTTCTCGTCACTACCTTGGCCACCAGATGTGATTATTAATGGTTGTCCCTTATATTTTTTATATTGCTGAACGCCCTTTTCAATTCGACTTGCAAGGAGTGGTGGTACTTGGTCACCAATTAAGCCAGAACCCAGAATAATAATGTATTCCGGTTTATAAAAAATAGGTCGCCAATTATACAGTACTAAGTAAATGGCCGTGGCCGAATACATCGTTGTAAAATAAACAAATAAACCAAGCACATAAAAAAATCCGGCTTCACTATACTTATTACCGTTATTCGGATGCATCGAGTAAATATAGTAGACAAGCACAATATTCACTGCAACACCAATCAAACCAATAAATAAATTCGACTTTTTGCGACCTTCCTTTTCCAGTAACACTTTACTATTGAAATAGGTTAAAACAGACATCGTCGCCATTACTAGCGGTATGAAGGCAAAAACAAACACATAACCCGTAATGTTGACAACTTGCTCGCTAAAATCTTGATTAAAGAATATTTTTTCCGTGTAATAAAGCAATTCTACTAACAAAATAATTGCTAAAAAATAGATATTATTATACCAACGTGGTTCAATGATAAAGAGCGCAATAACGATGAAGATTAAAAATATCACACAAGGTCCTCCGATTTCACTTCACTTTAATCCATTATTATACAATGCCTATTCCCGCTACACTATCAATTTATACAAAAAATTCAATTATTGACCCAGATTACTTCTCCTAAAACTGTGACTGCAAGGAGTTGTCTGAAAAGTCATTTTGAGACAACTCCTTTGTAACTGACGCTACCGCTTTCGTCACAGATAAATTGCGACGAGGATGGTGACAACCACCGCAGGAACATTTTTACTGTGACGAGGATGGTGACAACCACCGCAGGAACAATAATTCATAAGAGATATTTATCAAGAAAGAAAAGAGGTGTCCAAAAAATTATTACTTTTTGGGCACCTCCATCCGTTGAGAAAGCTAATTCGTATCGAAATCGCTAATGATACGAATTTTTTATAAAAGATGTTCCCACCTTGGCAACTGAGTTATCGCTTTCCTCTGTCCTTGTTTCTTTTTTACTTCTACTGTTAGAATATGGATTGGATGATATTTTAGAGAGTAAGTACTAAAATGAAAATATATGAGAAACAAAAGGTGGCAATATGATGATAAAAATTACAGCGGATAGTACATGTGACTTAAGCAAAGAAATAATTGAACAATTTCAAATTTCTTTAGCTCCATTACACGTGCTAGTTGACGATCAAGATTATTTAGATGGTGTCGCAATTCAACCAAAAGATATTTTTGAATACGTTGGGAATCAGGGGAAAACCTGTTCAACGGCAGCGATTAATGTGTTTGAGTACGAGCAATTTTTTAAACCATTTGCTGAAACTCATGAAGCTGTCATACATATTAACTTAAGCCAACATTTGTCTTCTTGCTATCAAAATGCAAAGTTGGCAGCCCAAAGTTTCAAAAACATTTATGTGATTGATTCATTAAACCTGTCAACGGGGAGTGGTCACTTAGTCTACGAGGCAGCCATGCTTGCCCAGAAAGGTATAGCTGCTCCCGAAATTATCGCAGAGATTGAAAGAATAAAGAGTAATGTTCGTGCCTCATTTGTTATTGATAAAATGGACTACTTAAAAAAGGGAGGCCGTTGCTCAAGTATAGAGGCTTTTGGAGCAACATTGTTAAAAATCAAACCATCCATTGAAGTGAAAGATGGTCAGATGGTTGTTGGAAAAAAATATCGAGGCAATTTTGATAAAGTTTTAGAAAAATATGTAGAAGATCAACTAGTTAATATAGAAGAAATTGATCCGAGCCGTGTATTTATCACGCACTCTCATTGTTCCTCTGAAACGGTTCAAAAAGTACGCCAACAACTTGAAAGCTATGAACATTTTGAACAAATATTAGAAACGACAGCAGGATGTACCATTTCAGCCCATTGCGGTCCGAATACATTAGGTATATTATTTAAAACGTTAAATTAAATCAGGTGACAAAGACAATAGTGTCATAACTTACTAATCCTCTATACTTCTTTAGCTCTAATAAAAAAGCAGACTCAAGGAAGTTGTAATTTCTTGAATCTGCTTTTATTTACTATTAATTTTTCTCAACATGCTGCGTCTGATCTAATTCTTCTCTCATTTTTGACCAAGTATTGATATCTTCCGATAAGATATTTTGTAGCCTGTTTTTATACTCATTCAGTATTTTCATTGAAATATTATCGATTGGCTCCCCTGCTATTTTAAAATCGATATCCCGTTTTAATTCCTTTAAATTGGCTAAGGTTCTAGCATCCTTATACCATAAACCCTTGTGATTAAAGAAACTCTCTATCCCATTAACTATCGTCAGGAAAGAAGCAAAAAATAATGCAATGTTGGAGAAGAGGTTTACATTGACAGCCTTTAAACCTAATAACAATGTAATAAGTGCAGATGAAATAATGGAAGCCAAATTTAATAAATACGCCCTCTTTCGATTGATCACTTTCCTCTTCTCAAAGTAGGCGATATTCTCATTAATACAGGTGATCAATACATCAAGCTTATTCATCGAACTCATTTTTTCGCCCCCAACGAAATAATCATATCGGCCGAACGAACACAGTAAAACCAAAATAGATATTACTCTTTCTCTTTATATTGTTATATGCCAATATGAAGCAGGAGTTCTATAAACTTTATCAATGAATAAAAAAGTAGTGCAAACCATAGTCAGATTTACACTACTAAACAAGATTATACTAAAATACTTTGCTCTGTTATAGATTTTGCTAATTTGATATCCTCTTGAATTTGATTGATTAAACTTTCTTGTGTACTAAAAGCTTTTTCAGATCTTAAAAAGTGAGATAAATGTAAAGTTAAGTGTTCTCCATAAATGTTTTCATTGAAATTAAGAATATGCACTTCAATTGTTCTTTTCTTTTCATTTAAGTTAAAGGTAGGTTTTATTCCAATATTCACTAGACCATCATAGCTTTTATTATCGTAATAAACTTTTCCCACATAAACACCATTCGATACATTTAACTGATCTATATTATCTACTAAAATATTAGCTGTGGGAAATCCTAGTTTTCTCCCGACTTTCAAACCGTGAACAACTATACCCTTAAACAGAATTTCTTTATCTAATTTTTTCATAAAAGTTCACACCCCTTTAAGCTATTTTACTAATGAATAGAACGATTCCGGAATTGGACCGAACTCTCTTCGATGATATAACATCGGATTCTTCTCGAATTTTTCTATATTAATTACTTCACCTATTAAAATTGTATGATCTCCTGCTTCAACCGTCTGGAATGTTTTACACTCCAATACAGCGAACACACCATCAATCACTGGTAAATTATTTTCAGATAGTTTCCAATCACATGAAGCAAAGCGATCCACTTTACTCGCAAATGTTTTACATAATTCTTGCTGTTCCCCTGCTAAAATGTGAATCGCAAACTTACCACCTTCTGTAAATGCTTTTATAGACGATACTTTATGATCAATTGACCATAATATTAGTAATGGATCTAATGAAACCGAAGCAAATGAATTCACCGTTAAACCGACTGGTGTTCCTTCCGCATCGACAGTTGTTACAATTGTTACCCCTGTAGGATAATTCCCCAATACTTCTTTAAATGTTTGTTGAGCAACTTCTTTTGACATAAACTCTCTTCCTCTCTTTAATTTAATGTTTTTAATCCCTTCCCATAACAAACTATACAAACCTTTTTAGTTGGTATTTATTTAAAAGTAATTGCTAGACTATTTAAAACAAATAAGAGACTCCCCTATCCAAATTGATAAGAGAGCCTCTATTCAGTATAGTCAGCTTAGTATTCATAATATTGTAATTAATGATAAATACAACTTGTTGAAAAGTCAACAAGAAATTTCAGATTTTTTTGACACCTCATGTATGCAAAAGTATGTATGATTTCACCAATTTAGGGCATTAAAAAAATTGGTCCTTTGTCAATTGTTGGGGTAAGAAATGAGAGGACAAGAAAACTTGGATATTTGATATACTATTCTGCCATCCATTTCTTCTGAAGCGTAGCGAAGAAGGAATGGATGGCAGAACGCGCGCGTTCATCCTACCCAACATACAACTCTATTTTTTTATATAGGTGACCTAATAGTATTTTCGCTTTAAAGTGCTCATATTTTCGGAATCCATAAGCATTTCGTTTGAGCACTTTTGATTTATTGTTAATTCCTTCTAAAAAGCCATTGGAATATCCAAATACAAAACTGTTTAATATTTCATTCTGCCAGTTTTTTAGTGTTTGTATACTTTTTAAAAAGCTTGGAATGCCTACTTCTTCTACCTTTCGGTAAAATGCTTCTAATCCACTTTTGACCTCCTGTATATTTTCTCTCCTTTTGGATTCTGTAAACCACTGTTTAAATGCTTCTTTTAATTCATAAGCCTGCTTTAACTCTGATGATAAAGCTAGATATCGATTTAAATACCAACGTTCTTCCTCTGATAGATTGTCGGAATTCTTATGTAAAACAAATCGCATTTTCTTCGATTTCTTACGATCATAGGCATGCATTTCTTTTTGAACTTTTCTTCGGACTTCATCTAAAGCCCAATGGATATAACGACAATAATGGAATCGGTCCGCCACAATGATTGGTTTTCCCAATGCTTGTTGAACCGCTGCTTTAAAACTTCCATTCATATCCATGACAACGATTTCCACTTCTTGACCATATTTTTGCAAATAAGTTTTGATCGTTTGAAGTCTGCGATTAGGCAAAACATCGATTGGTTCATGTGTTTCCGCATTCGCTATAATTAATTGATATTTTCCTGCATCCGTATCTCCCTTGTATTCATCAATGGCAATTGCTTTTGGTAATTGAACACCCTTTGGTAATACTGCTTTTGCTTGTTTTTTAAATCTTCTTATGATGGTTGAAATAGATGTACCGAGAATCATTGCCGCATCTTTAAATGTTTTCGATTTCGCGGATTGAATCGTCATCGCTTGATTCGCTTCTCTTGAATAACGTTGATATCGCTCGACAAATGAAGCCTTTTCTGCAAAACGCTTTCCACATTGACAGCGGTAACGACGACATTTATACATCAACTTAGTTAAACGTCCCCAAAAGGAAAGGTGGCCGATTTTTCGCATTCGATAATCATGTATTTTCTTTGTTTTTTCACCACACGCTGGACAAATATGTTCTTTTATAGGCATGGAAATATAGACTAGTACACGATTTTCTTGTTCAACCATTTCTTCAATATTTACACCTTTTAATCCTGGTAGTTCCATGTTAAAATTCATAATGCACAACTCACCTTTTTCTGCTTGTTTCTAGTCAACTCAAGTATAGAAAAATAGGTGATGTTGTGCATTTTGTTTTTCATAAATTGTAGGCAAACCCCAACAATTAATATAGAACCAAAAAATTAAGCTACTTATCTCCCTTTATTTCAGAAGATAAATAGCTTAATTTGAAATATTATTTCTCCATGTTTTCAGAGATAACTTTACTTACGTCAACTCGTTTTAAGAATAACGTTAAGATTAACGCTAGACCCGTTACGCCTGTTGCAACTAAGAATGAAACTTGAATACCTTCAAGTAAAGCTTGTTGTTGAAGACCTAGCATAAATGTTTGGTCTTGTAAATTTGCCGGATCTGCAGCTTTCGCTAATTCTTCACCTTTACTTGTCGCTACAGAGTTCATTAATGTTACGAATAACGCTGTACCGATTGAACCAACCACTTGTTGTACTGTGTTGTTTACTGCTGTACCATGTGGGTTTAAACGTGTTGGTAATTGATTTAATCCGTTTGTCATAATTGGCATCATGACCATGGACATACCGAACATACGAAGAGTATAAATGACGATAATTGTCATTTTCGTTGTTTCTAAATCTACACCTGCTAATAAATATGTTGAATATGCTGTAATAGCTAAGCCGATAAATGCTAACACACGAGGTCCAAATTTATCGAATAATTTACCTGTAATTGGTGACATAAGACCCATTACAACTGCACCAGGTAACATCATTAAACCTGAATCAAGTGGTGAAATGTGTCGAACACTTTGTACATAGGCAGGTGTTAAAATCATACCTGAGAACATTGCCGCAGCATTTACCATTGAGATGATAGAACCTAATGCGAACATTGGATATTTATAAACTCGTAAATCTAATAAAGGTTGTTCTAGACGGAATTGACGAATACCAAACCAAATAATACCGATTGCACCTACAATTAATGGTACTAATGTTTGTGCACTATCCCAACCATCTGAACTTGCTGTTGAACAGCCGTATAATAACCCACCGAAACCAATAATCGATAATACAACAGAGAAGTAATCAAGTGATGAATTACGTGTCTCCATAATATTTTCTAGTTTCCAAATAGCTAGTACTAAGCTGATGACTGCGAATGGTAAAATCATTTCAAATAATAAGCGCCAGTCCCAATACTCAACGATATAGCCTGATAACGTTGGTCCAATTGCTGGAGCTGTAATCATTACTAAACCAAAAATCCCCATTGCTGCACCACGTTTTTCACGAGGGAAGCTAACTAGCATGATATTCATTAATAATGGCCCCATTACTGAAGAACCTGCTGCTTGTACCATACGACCAGCTAAAAGAAGTCCAAAATTAGGAGCAAAAGCTGCTAATGCAGTACCTATTGTAAAGAGTGCCATGGATGTAATAAATAAATGGCGGTTTTTAAAACGTGTGATTAAAAATGCAGATACAGGGATTAATACACCACTAACTAGCATATAGCCTGTAGCTAACCACTGAACCGTTGCATAATCTTTCTCAAAATCCGTCATGATCGTTGGTAACGCGACGTTTAACAAAGAATTATTTAAGAATGAAACAAACGCACCAAAGAATAAAATGGCTATTACTAAATATGGCGGTTTTTTCTCTTGATTATCTAATGTCATATATTCTGTTTTCCTCATTTCTATTTCTTTTATTTCTTCGACTTAAACATTTTATACCCATAGTCTATTTTTTTCAATAAAATAATCTATCAGTCTAAAAATATTTTTATTTTCAATTATTTGTGTATAATGATTTAGACCACTATTTTTATAGAGGAGGTTAAAATGAATAAAAGAAAAAAAGCAGTAATTGATCATGCTTTACAATTATTTGTTGAAAATGGTGTGATGAAAACATCGATTCAACAAATCATTCAAAGTGCGGGGATCTCGAAAGGTACATTTTATAATTACTTTTCCTCTAAAACGGAATGTATTGAAGCCATTTTAGAACAAGCGAGATATGATGCTGCACTTTTACGTTCAGAAATCATGATAGGAAAAGATCCTACTGATTTAAACGTATTTGCAAATCAGATTGCTGTACTATGGAATATTAATCAAATCTCAGGATTAGATGTTATATATGAAGAAATTTTTCATTCGGGGGAAGACGAATTAAAAGAATTGGTTTTACGCCACCGTTTAAGAGAGTTTGAATGGTTCAGTTTACGTTTATGTGAAATTTTTGGCGATGAAATGCGTAACAATGGGTTTGAAGCCGCTGTGTTATTTTATGGAATGATGCAACATTTCAGCATTGCATGTAAAATTTTAAACCAAAATTCGACGACGATTGAAGAAATTGCTTCTACCTCATTAATTTACTTAGAAAAAATTATTTATCTTATGCTTCACGAAAATACGGCGATTTTTAATACTGATAAAGTTAATGTATTATTATCCGTTTCGAAAAAACGATATCAAGTGGATATTTCAGAAATCATAATAAGACTTGAAAATCTTGTTGCACAAAATATCACAAACTCACAAGAGGAAATTGTAATGGCAATCATTGAGGAATTGAACCGTGAGTCCACTCGCAAGGTTATACTCAATGCTTTCCTAAAAGTATTCATTGACGAATTTAGAGGCTCTGAATTAGAACAAGTTGTAAAAGAAATTGCGAGCCTTATTTGGTATGATGTGCGAACACAACAATTGCATCAAAAAATGTAAATAGAATGAGCTATTTTAGACATTTCAATCTACTAAAATAGCTCATGTTTTATTTTTAAAACACCGCACTCCAGAAAGATTATTCTCGTGTAAAATAAATAGAAATTTCTTTTTGTTGTTTCATTTTTAAATAAATTTTTCCTTCTTGCTTCAATTTAAGATATCGTTCCGTGTCTCGATATTTAATGACCTTTGCAGGATTACCACCAACGACTGCAAAAGGTGGAACGTCCTTTGTTACAACTGCCCCCATGGCAATAACCGCGCCCTCACCAATTGTGACTCCTGGTGCTATGGAAACATTTGCGCCAATCCATACATTCTCGCCAATTGATACTTTCTTTAATATATTTTTACCATCGTAAGGAATGCTTCTTAAATCAGGACTATCGTAGTTATGATTATTCGTTAAAATTGTCACCCGAGGACCTAATATCGTTCCATTTCCAATTGATACTCCACCTTGTGCAAAAATATAAGCTTCCGGTCCAATGTACACATTGTCACCAATTTCTATATTTTTGTACAAATAAAATGTCCCTTTCTCGATTTGAACATTTTCCCCTATGCTTTTGAATTTGGATTTATCAATAGCCATTGTATTCAGTCCCCTTTTTACCTTTTTTAACTAGGAAAGCCTTCTCCCCCGATTTTCATCTATATAATTTACGATATGTACTGTAAAAAGGTTAAAAGTTGGTGGATGTTTAACTTTGGAGAGTATTCTCCAATAAAAAAGTAGATTCAAAGGATTGCTCTTCAAATCTACTAGTTTATTTTTCATTTTCTTTAAAAGGAGAAACTTAAGCCTCGCTGTTCCCCGTATTTCCACTTTTTCATCCAAACGGGAAATATTATTGTGAAATATGAAGAATTGTGTAAATTATACCTTTTTCTGATTTTATTGTACTTAAATCTTTAATAAAATAACATACATGATATTTCCATTTATCTGGATTATAAATGATTACATACTCCGCATTTTCTATTTTTGGTATGTCTTTTTCTATTTTATTTTTCAAATTATTTAAACTTTCTTGTGTTTCAATTTCTCCAACGATTTCAAATAAATATTTACTTTCTATAATTCTCTCTGTTGTTGTATCAATGAATGGTATTCCAATATTCACCTTTTGCCAACCAAATGACGATATAATATTGTCATATAATCCATTAAATAAAAATCGGTTTAACCCTTCGCTATCTTTCCACACATATAAAGGGGAATAGCTATTTTGAAGGTTATGATTTATCCCCTTTTCAGTTATTAAATATAATTTAAACTTTAGACCACTAAGTCCATCTGTTTTAAAACCATTATCCTCAACTCTTTTTCTTATAATGTTCATATCATAATTACTTGGTAAAATGATTTTATATTGGGAAGCTATCATATATACTCCTTTCTAAATATCCCTAGTAGTTAACTTAAAAAATTGTGTGCAACGCTATTTCTATGTGTGTAATTTCTTATTTTCAAAAAGCATATCTCTCTTATTTATCATGATTTTCACATAAAGTAATATCGGAAACCCTAAAGAACACACAGCCGCTAGATAAGCAAAAACAATTGCCCCGTTGCCATATCCATAATAGTCTAGAAGGAAACCACCCAGCCATGGCCCGATTACTCCACCTAGCCCTGAAAATCCCATTGCGCCAAAATATGTTCCTTTTAGGTTCTGTACAGCAATTTGATCGATAAAAACATCTGTCATCGAAAACATCAATACTTCCCCAACTGTAAACAATACCGCACAAGCAAACATGAGGGGTACGGATTTTAGCATGCCAAATCCAAGTAGTGAGAGGCTCAACGTCATCGTTCCAAACATGATTGAAACTAGTGGAGAGTATTTTTTTCCGATACGGGTTACGGGATATTGCACTATTAGTACTGTAATCGCATTTAACACAAGGACATATGAAAATAGTTTCACACCATCAAGAAAGACGGGGGCATTTGCAAAGTATTGAGATAACGTTGATGAAAATTGTGAATAGCCTGCATTTCCTAAAATAATGCCAATGAGCGCTAACAAGAATATCGTGTCTTTCCCCAATACTTGAAGGGATTGTTTCATCGTTACTCGTTCTTTTTTTATTGCTACTTTCTCTTCTAAGTTATATTTCTTAAATTGTATTAGCAAAGAGATTGTGTAAATCATGTAGACAAATGCAGTTATGATAAACGGTAATGATGATTTTGAACTTCCTAGCTGCAAACCAATTAGTGGTCCAATTGCTACTCCGACGTTGATTGCAGCATATCTTAAATTAAAAATCATCAGTTTATTTTCCGGTTTTGTCATATCAGACAATAATGCACGAGATGTCGGTTCAAAAAATGATTTGCAAATACCGTTTAATGCATTTAAGATGAAGAACCATGCCACATGGTCTGCAAATGCAAAACCAAGAAACACAAAAGTCCATACGATGATAGACCCCATCATAATCCACTTACGACCAAACTGATCGGATAAGTTTCCACCTATGTAACTTGTAAAAACCCCCACCAATGCACTTACTGCAATGATTATTCCTGTCATACCTGGAGAGACACCTTTTGTCATTGTTAAATAGATTGCTAAAAAAGGCATGCTCATAGAACTTGCCAATCTTGCAAATAAGGTCCCGATAATAATATTCCACCCAATTGGATGAATCGATTTCAATTTCCCATTCATCTAGCCACCAGCTTTCTAATGATACTATACAGTTATCAGTTTTCCATAGTCTTTATTTGTACGAGTTGTTAATATGAAAAATCCACCAATTAACTGGTTTCTCCCCTAATAAATTAATCACCATTTTCATTACCATCTATTTTTCTAGTATATTTTGAGTATATTTCTTTTCTTTTCCAATGTAAAAAAGTTATAAATTATATTGGCTATCATTATTAATGATATCGAGGGGTGGTATTTTTGGAGATAAACGATTTACAAATTTTCTTGAAAGTAGCAGAGTGTAGCTCCATTAGTAAGGCAGCTGAAGAACTCGGATATGTTCAACCGAATGTTTCAGAGAGAGTAAAAAAATTAGAAGAAGAATTAGGTGTACCATTATTTATCCGAAATAATAGAGGGGTGGAAATATTACCGGCGGGAGAAATCGTACAAAACTATGGAAAAAAATTAATTAGCTTAATTGAAGAGATGAAGGGGAAAGTCCAATCTGAGATAGAGATATATAATATTGGAACCACTCAATCAATAGCTAAAAACTATTTGGAAAAAAAGTTTGCTGAAAATGATACAATCTGTTCATTATATGTTGAGTCAAATTCGACTTTGAAAAAATTACTTAAAAATAATGAAATTGATATGGTAATTACTTATCATTTATTTAAAGTCCATTCCGTAAAAAAAGTCCATCAAATGAAAGAAAATATCATCTTATTAAGATCAATTCACAAAAAAGATATTAATTTACAAACCGAAACTTTTTTTGTAAGTAGAGACAACAGTTGTCCCTTTAGACAACATACACTTCAATATATACAAGACAATGATTTATTGAATTCACAAGTGGTTGAAATCGATTCGTTGAACATCATTTTAGCAATGGTTTCTTCCCATAAAGGAATTGCATTTCTTCCTGAAAGTTCATTGGATGATCGTTTTGAGATAATCAGTGATTCTGCTCCGAAAGCAATTGATATTAATTTCTATGTACGTAACGATTCAAGTAAATCAATTCCTAATTTCCTAATATCATAATTTTTCAAATGGGCCGTCAATCGCCATTAACTTGAACGATGATTCAGCTAGTGTTGAAACTTACTCTTACATGTTAAACCGAAAGCTGATTCTTACGTTTTTCCGTGATCCTAAATTCATTGAACTTTTCCATGCAGATTTAGATGAAGCTACAATTGATTCTCTTGCAAGTTATCCCGAACAGATGACTAGTTTAGTAGAGTGAATTCTTGAATAAAAAAGCAGTAATTGCATACGTCAATTACTGCTTATTCTTATTATATGTTTAAAAGTTCCTTTAATTTTTCAACCTCATCCACCGATAATGTAACGCCCTTCCCCATCTTTTCACGGTTCGGCGCCCATTCTCGAATATCATATTTCGGTGCTGCGCCATTCCAGCTAATACGATTCACTTCCTTCTTCCAACCTCTTGCTGACTCCGATAACACACCAATATGTTCAACCACTTCATATTTGATATCTGCCATGATTTCCACCTCGTTTGATAATTTGGTTATAACTGAAATTGTATATTAGTTTGGCACAAGATACTAACAACATTCTACTTTTCTGCTCTGTCTTGAATTTTTTCATATATAATGATGATAAAGGAGGGATAATTTTGGTAACGGATATTTATACTGAAAGATTGCATTTAAGAAAAATGCACATTAATGATTCACCGAGTCTTTTTAAAATTTGGTCTGATCCGGATGTGACCAAATTTATGAATATTGACAACTTCCAAGATGAAAGCCAAGCAAAAGAAATTATTAGTTATTTAAATGAACTAGCTGAAGACGAAAAAGCAATTCGCTATTCAATCATTGAATTAACTTCTGGTGATATTATCGGATCGTGCGGCTTCAATTCTTTAGATTTTGACAATGAAAAAGCCGAAATTGGATACGAACTTGCCAAATCTCACTGGGGTAAAGGCTATGCACCAGAAGCCATTGATGGTTTATTAGACTACGCTTTTAATACCCTCAAGCTCAATCGAATTGAAGCAAAAGTTGAACCTGAAAATATCAATTCTATTAAAGTTCTAGAAAAATTACATTTTATCTATGAAGGAACGTTAAGGCAAAGTGAAAAATCAAAGGGTCGTTTTATTGATTTAAATATGTATTCACTATTAAGAACAGAAAAAAGGTTATAGTGCGGATACACCATAACCTTTATCTATTTATCTCTCATCATCCTGATAACTAGCTAACCGCGCAGATGCCCGCCAGTAATGGTAAACGAGTCGGTCGATCCAAAGAATGGATTGCACCTTAGAAACCGCAACATCAATTTGCGTCTCATTCACAACGGATCGTTCTAAATATTCATTCCGTCTTCTCCGGCGCTCTTCAGCCATTTTTTGCGAGTCTTGTTCAAGTAGTTTTTCAATCTCAAATATTTCATTTTCTTCAAAATACCCATCCACCAAAAACATCGTCTCATGCAATTGATTCATAATGGCCCCATGCAGATTAATTGCTTCAAGCCGTTGCTTTTCCCGAAATACATTCACCAATCGATGTAAATGGTCCAGAGCATGAATGATATCAATATGTTTATTTCTGATTTTTGTGGAACTGGATTGGACGGAATCTAAAAACTTCCGTGTAATTTCGATTGCCTCTTCCACTTCATCTAATTTTTTATCAAAATACGGTGGTACCTTTTTTGTTTGAATTAATTCCAGCAATAGACGAGTTAATTGTTTCATCATTTGAATTAATGTTTTATAGGAAACTTCTAACGCTGCTGAAGGGACAGACACTAAGTTCGAATCAAGGTCCTTTGTTAATGCGTTTTCTTTTTCAGGCAATAATTTTTCTAGGAAACTTGCAAACGGTTTAATAAACGGAACAAATAGTATAGCACCAATGACGCTAAATAACGTATGGAATATCGCTAAGCCAAGCGTTTCGTCAAAATTTCCTGAAATACTTACCGTGATCGCTTCCGTAATGATTAATATGTATTTGAAGAAAATCGTAATAATGATTGCAGTAATAATGTTAAACAACAGATGGGTAATGGCCGTTCGTTTTGCGGCAATGGATGACCCAATGGATGCAAACAAAGCAGTAGCTGTTGTTCCAATATTTTGACCAATGACTAAATAAGCAGCTTGTTCATAATCGATTGCCCCTGAAAATAATGCTGCTAACGTTGCTGCCATCGATGCACTGGATGCCTGCATAATAATCGTCATGATAATCCCGATGAGAATTAATAGAAAACTTGAAAAGAAGGAATTTGTATTTAAAGATTCAAAGGAAATTATATCATGAGCTGAATTCATCCCTTGTTGGAGAAAATCGATTCCTAAAAATAAAAGACCAAAGCCGACTAGAACTCCACCATATTTTTTGAAGTTGACCGGCGCAATGAATTGCATAAATGCACCAATACCAATGATTGGCAATGACATGGCTTGCAAACTGATTTTAAATCCAAGCAACGAAATGATCCATCCAGTACTTGTACTTCCAATATTCGCTCCAATAATTACCCCGATGGATTGACTAAAGGAGATTAACCCCGCACTCACAAACCCGACTGTTAACAGTGTTGTGGCAGTGGAGGATTGCATAAGGATAGTCATAATTAACCCTGTGAAAAGAGACGAAAAAGTCCCTTTCGTAAAGTTATTCAACCATCGTTTTAACGCTTCCCCTGCGATTTCTTTCAAGCCATTTGTCAGCATTGACATCCCTAATAGGAAAATGCCAATCCCTCCAAATACCGTGATCATACGAAATCACCTCCCTATTGTGAATGTCTAAAATTCTATTTTATCACATTTTTGGAAAATATCGTATATAGCAGATGAACTTGTAATAGATTAGTATATTCGGGAAAATTCATTGATATGAGGGGATTCACACTCCCCGTAATGGGAAGTGTGACTTAATTAAATAGTAGGTAATGTAGGAATAGTTTCGCTTTCTTCTTTTAAGTAAATTACCAGTTCTTGACGATACACATTATCCACTAAATAATGGTCTAATGTATGAAAGTCATATTTGAAACTCCCAAATGGGAAAGTTACATTTTCTCCTTTGACTGCAGCAAGTAATCCCGCCACATCATTGGATACCATTTCAAGTACTTCCTCACCTGTTTTTGTTAGGACAAAAATTACGTTCATTTTTAATACTCCTTTTTAAGCCCCTACAAAAAGAGTTGCTTGGCAAATGCCAACGAAAACCGCAACATTTTGAATCGGGCTTTTTTCATTGATTGTTAGCGTCATATGGAATTGATCGTTGATATAATCCGCTTTCCATTGTGCAATGACTTCATTGTTGAAGAGAAATTGTGACCAATCTTCCATCTCTTTATTCAATTGGATTTTGATATTGCCGTCTGTGATATATAATTCTGGAACCCCCAAACGCCAATTTTCATAGGAAATGATATATTTTGTATTGGATTTGGCGTCTTGTCCCTCAAACCAAAGTCTCCCTCTTCGGCTAATTTTCTTCACTGTGAAAAGGAGATCACCAGTTGGATTGTAAATGTTGTATTTAAGAAAATAACGGAAATCAAACATGATATCCATTTTTTTCTTCAAGATATTATCATAAACCCGTTTGGAAATAGCGACAACTTCTCCTGCTTCGTTTGTTATCGCAACTTCTTCTGTAGATTCGATTTCTTTTGGATGAATATATTGGTAGGTATGCATTCTTACTCCTTAGTGCGATATATTTCTCTTATCCTTTATTATACATGATTTTGGAAATTGCTGAGTGGACGGAAATCTGGGGTAGGTTATGGAACCTGTGAGGTATCCTGCTTGATTTTTATGTACATTGGCTTAATGAATACTATTTTGTTCAGATTTTCATGTGATTTTTCTTATAAAGGTTCAATTCATACTAGTTTCCTCGGTGTTTTAACCTTCATTCTGCTTATGAAGGTCATTAGCATCAACTTTCCTCGGTGATTTGACCTTCATCACTCTTATGAAGGTCACTAGATTTAATTTTTTCGGACTTTTGACCTTCATTCTACTCATGAAGATAACTAGCTTCCAATTTCCTCGTTAATTTGACCTTCACCCCGATTGTGAAGGTCATTCCACTCAATTTCCCACAAAATGTTGGCATTCATCAGTATACCCCTTGACCTACCATCCCCAAAAATAAAAAAGCTTCCACACGCCAAAACGTGCAAAGCTTTTCGAATTCCTATTCATCATAATCCAGCTTACTCCAAGGAGTACCTAATTTCGGTAATGCCCAACGATCTAGCCCGTACCAGCCCGCTACTTTCCAAGCTAGCACTAACCAAGTTGCTAAGATAAATAAAATAGGATTTGTACTAATTGTCCCTGCAAATAGGAAACTTACATTCATCATCGATCCGAAGAATGCGGCAATGCCTGTTAGTAAGCCTAAGATTAACCCAAGGCCAACTAATATCTCCCCATATGCCACCACAAAGGCAAAAACTTTTGCATTTGGTAGGACGATATTTTCTAAGAATGCTGCGTACCAACCTGTTACATCATTTGTTTCCAATGACTTGGCGATGGCACCTTGTACAAAGCCTGCTACAGCGGCACCTCCATTTTCACCAACCCATGCATCGTTATGTATTTTACCCCAACCGGCTTTTAACCAGACGTATCCAACATATAGCCGGATTACTAACCATAGCCAGCCTGAGCGTGTATCATTTAATAAAAAACGCGAAATTGGGTTTTCTTTCATAAAAATTGTATCTTTTTGCGCCATAAATTTCCCTCCTTTTCCAATATTATAAGTCAAGTAAACTACTTTTCCATAAGTTTTACAGTTTTAATATTAATTTCTCCCCACTTCGTTCACCAATTTGAAAAAAATAAAAGGTTCTACAGGAAAAATCCATGTAGAACCTTTTCAAATTGTATAAAATTGTCAGAATTGTTTGTGTACCGGGTACGCTATTACACAGTTATCGGAGCAAAAAACTCTTCATAAAGGGCACGTAAAATTTGGTTTTCGCTATGTTGCATTACCCCAAAGACTAAGCTTACTTCTGAAGAACCTTGGTTGATCATTTCGATATTTGCACCAGTTCTTGAAATTGCAGAAGTTGCGCGTGCAGCAAGACCTGTATTGTTTCGCATACCTTCACCAACGATTACAATTAATGTAAATCCGTGTCGGAAGTGTACATCGTCCGCATGTAACTCATCTTTTACGCGTTTGATAATACGATCTTCAGCTTCCGGTGTAAGTTGGTTTGAACGAATGATAACAGAAATATCATCTAAACCAGATGGCGTATGTTCGTATGAAATGTGTTCTTCTTCAATAATTTGAAGAAGCTTACGACCAAAGCCGATTTCGCGGTTCATTAAATATTTCGATACATAAAGAATCGAGAATCCACTATCTGCAGAAATACCAGTTACAGGACGACCATTTAATGGACGAGTTGGTACGATTTTTGTACCTGGTGCAGAAGGATTGTTTGTATTTTTAATTGTTACAGGAATTCCAAGACGATATACAGGCATTAATGCTTCGTCATGGAATACAGAGAATCCTGAATATGATAATTCGCGCATTTCACGATACGTAAGTTCAGTAATCCCCACTGGATCATTAACTACTGTTGGATTTGCTGAAAATACACAGTCTACATCCGTAAAGTTTTCGTAAAGGTCTGCTTTTACTGCAGCAGCTAAAATCGAACCAGTGATATCAGAACCACCACGGTCAAACGTTCTTAAAGTTCCCGATTTTGTATAACCGAAGAAACCTGGGAATACTACGATTTCATCACCTTTACCTAAATCTTTTAAGTTTTCATAAGCTTCAGGTAGAGCCATTGTTCGTTCTGGTAGATCGTTAACAACTAGCCCATCTTTTGGACTTACATATTTCGCTTTCATGCCAATAGAGTTGAAATAAGCCGCAATCAATTTTGCGTTATTATCTTCTCCACTCGCTTTTAAATTATCAATGAATAATACTTTATTTGATTTATCTGAGTTGACACGTTCTTGCAAATCTTTTGCAATAACATCACAAATTGTTTGATCAAGACCAAGCTCATCAGTAATATCTTTATAACGGTTTACTACGTTTGCAAGCTTGCCTGCTACATCCCCATTGTTTAATGCACTATTTGCTAAATCAATTAACAGATCCGTTACTTTAATATCTTCGCTGTAACGTTTACCTGGTGCAGAAACTGCAACAATCTTTCTATCAGGATTAGATTTTACAATGTTTGCAACTTTTTTTATTTGTTCGGCGCTTGCAACGGATGTACCACCAAATTTACATACTATCATTTCACCAAATCCTTACTATTCAAATTTAATTGTATTTTCCGAAAAAACATTTGATTGTTCACAGTGTACAAATTTTATAAACACACGTCAAGTCTATTTATCTAAAAAGACAATATTTTTACCAAAATGCGGTTATAGACGATACTTCCTAGATTCGCTTAACTTTCATATCAATAATATTAGTAAAAGTACTAAGGCTATAAGCGGAAAGTATAACCAACTCGTCAGTGAAATACGCATGTTTACAAATCACTTTATTATATGTACATTTCAATTTGACGGTAGCATGTTTGCCTATTTCAGCCATAGTAAAAAATGAACCAAATAAAACAGTGTACACCTTAGTCAGATGTACACGAAAAGTATTAAAAAAGATGCATACTTCCTATTTCGTAAGCTAATTATATAACAAGATTTCCTATACGCAAGATAGAAATTAATGTAATATTTATGACGGACTGCAAATTTTCTAACATTCTATAAAATGATTTTCTTTTTTACTTCATTAATATAAGTATAGGTAGAAACAATTTTCAAAATATTATAATAATGGAATAATAACGATTGCTTTTAATCGAAAATCTACCTATTCTATTTATTAATTTTTTGCGGTTTTTAGAACCAATCTTCGGGATTACGATTGCTTATTTGAAAAAACGAACTCAATCTTTCCACCAACTAGTTTTAATTTCGCTTTTCCCTTTTTCCCACTTTTCCAAGTAAAACGGATTTCTCTCGTTTCTTTACCCGAAATGAGTTTTTTGGCATCAGTAGCGGTAATTTTCCCCTTCATGATCGTTTTACTAATGAAGAATTTGCATGCTTTGTTTGTACAAGCATACCCTTTAAACCCTTCGACTACAGGTTGTCCACATTCGATACATTTCCCTATCGTCACAACTTGTTTTTCAGCTACGTTCATTTCTAATTGGATAAACCGCGCAGTCGTTTCTTGCACATACTGCAACATATTGCGATAAAATTGACCTGAGCTTAAATTGCCGTCCACAATATCTTTCAACTTCTTACTCCAAACCGCCGTCAGTACAGGCGAAACAATATCATGTTGCTTCACACTCATAATGACATCGATGCCAAACTGAGTCGCAACAAAACTTTTCCCTTCCCTCGCAATCATGCCAATGGAAATCAACTTTTCAATAATTTCTGCTCGAGTAGCAGATGTGCCAATCCCTTCAGCATCTTTTAATATCTTTTGCAGCTCGGGATTGTCTACAAATTGCCCAGCATGAAACATTGCATCTAACAACGTACTATCCGTATAACGTGCAGGTGGTTCTGTCATTTTCGATAAAATATCTGATTGCACGATTGGCAATGTTTGATTTACTACTAAAGTTGGCAGTGGCTGTTCTTGTTTTTTCTTAAAAGTTTCATAGAGAATGGTATAGCCTTTATCGATGACAATATTTCCAGTAGCCTTAAAGTATTGCGTGTTCGATTTTAAAATGGCGGCTGTTTTATCAATAACATAGGGCGGCATAAAAATCGCTAACAACCTCTTTGCAATTAAATGATAGATTTTCAGTTCATTCGTTGAAAGTTTTTTTCGTCCAATTGGAACATCCGTCACTGTAATGGCATGATGATCCGTTAATTTTTTATCGTCCACATATTTTTTGGATCGCTTAATCGAATTGAGTTTTTGTTTGTCATTTAATAATTTTGAAGCAATTTCCTTATAATCTGGCAAACTGGCAAGCGCCTGAATATGCCCTTCGATGGTGTTTGCAAGGTTGGTCGGTAAATGTTTTGATTCCGTTCTTGGATAGGTGATCAGTTTCTTTTCATATAAAGTTTGCGCAATTTTTAACGTTTCTGATGAAGTGAAACCGTAAAATTTATTCGCTTCCTTTTGCAATTCAAGTAAGGAATGAAGCGATGGCGCATACATCGTTTTTCGTTCCGTTTTTAAATCGACTACCGTTGCAGTATACGCCAAAGTTGTTTGAATCTCCTCGGATTGTTGCAACGTTGGTATTTTATTTTCATTTGTTTTTGGGTCAAACCATAGCGCTTTAAATTTCCCTAAATCTAGTTCTATTTGAAAATAGTTTTGTGGTATAAAGTTACGAATTTCTAATTCTCGTTTTACGACAATGGCTAATGTTGGAGTCATTACTCGGCCAATTTTAATAATTCGTCCACCTTTTATCGTAGCGGCTCTTGTTAAGTTCAACCCAATTAACCAATCAAATACCGCTCGATACATCGCTGCATTACGCAGATTTCGAATTAAAGGATCTTGTTCATCAATTAAATCCGTAAGAGCTTTGCGAATGGCAGGGTCTGTCGTTTGGGAAGTCCAAAATCGCTTTACTGGAATTTTGCATCCAACTCGTTTATAAAAGGAATAAAAAATATTTTCCCCTTCCATCCCAGCATCACAAGCGTTGATTATGAAGTCATAACGGTTTGTTTTAAGTATTTGCTCAAGTTCTTTATACACTTTATAAGACGTCTTTTTCACTCGAAACTCGTAACGTTCTGGCATCATGGGCAGCAAAGATAAATCCCATTTTTTCCACTCTTTTTTATATTCATGTGGTTCTTTCAATTCCACGACATGTCCGACAAATGAAGCAAAATCTATCTCATAGGGTAATTTCATTGTTTTATATACTTTTTGAATATCGCGCATGAGAGACGGTTTTTCAGCGATTAATAATGCTCTTTTCAAATGAAGAACCCCCCTTTTTCCTTCCTAAAGTATATAGAGATTTGTGTCGTTTGTAAAAATGGTAGATACTTTTTCAGTATTTCTATTTTTCTTAAAACAAATGAAATATTTGTATTGTTGCAGTAAAATTCAACATTTTATAGAAAAATAGTATTATGATTGATATAATATTTTTACAAAGGGTAAGGGGGAGTAATTATGCAGAATGTTTCAAAGCGAACAATTTTATGGATTGTACCAATCATAATCATTGCGGTTTTTTGGTATTTCTACGGTCCGCAAAAAGAAATTACAGATAATGAATACATATCATATATAAAAGAAACTTCTGTTACCGACACAGGTGAACCAACGTTGGAAAAAGCATTTTCGAATTATTGTGAAGAAGGAAAATGGGTATTTTTCAGAACTCAGAAGAATCATAATGTGGTAGAGTTCAAAGGGGCATGCCCTGTTGATGGCGATGTAAATGACGTAAATTTACAATTTGTCGTGGAAGATAATCAAAAGGGCTATAAAGTTGGCGCATTGTTGCTTGATGGTGTTCAACAATCTGAAGAGGATCGAGATCAGTTTTTAAATATGGTTGTTTCTAAATAATTGATGGAAGGTGGCTCACGTTGTTGGGTCACTTTTTTTGATTTCGCTCATAAAATTCAAAAAACTTTCTAATATTTTGGTATATTAAGATAAGAAAGATATAAGGTAGGTACAAAAATGAATGTTTCGGCGATGATTAAACTAACGGTATCCATGGCCATATTCGGCTCCATAGGATTTTTCACGATTAATACAGGAATTCCCGCGCTAGAACTCGTATTTGTTCGATGCATTTGTGCCACTCTCTTTTTAGGATTAATGTGGTACTTTACAGGGGGACATAAAACAGAAGCATGGAACAAAAAAGAAGTTCTCCAAACACTACTTTGTGGCGTATTCCTCGTATTAAACTGGGTGTTTTTATTTAAAGCCTTTGAAGAAATGGCAATTTCGATTACTATCTCCATTTATAATCTAGCACCGATTTTTGTTTTAATATTGGGGACTTTATTTTTAAAAGAACGTCTCACAATTCGTGGTGTGATGGCGATTGCGATTTGTTTTATCGGAAGTATATTTATTGTGGGAATCGAAAATTTTCAATCGATTGATCAATTTATCGATTCTGGATTTGTATGGGCGTTGCTTTCAGCGATTTGTTACGCATTAACCATGTTTACAAGTAAAACGTTACATAGTCTATCCCCTTATGCGACAACTTTTTTACAAACCATAGTAGGTATACTGATGTTATTGCCATTATGTAATTTTTCTGTTTTTCAAGGGTTAACCACAACCAATTGGCTATACATAATTGGGACAGGTGTTATCCATACTGGTTTTGTGTATTATTTATTCTTTGATAGCATCCGGAACTTGCCAACCATTGTTGTTTCCGTATTGACTTTTGTGGACCCAGTCGTGGCAATTCTATTAGACACGATTTTATTAGACTTTAGCCCTTCTATATTCCAAAGTATTGGGATCCTACTCGTGTTTGGTGGGATTATATTGACGATTGTAAAACCGAAGAAAGAAGCAAAGGAGTTGTCTGAAAAGTCATTTTGAGACAACTCCTTTGCGACGAGGATAGTGGAAATTTATTTCGACTACCGCAGGAGCATTTTTACTGTGACGAGGATGGTGACAACCACCGCAGGAACAATAATTCATAAGAGATATTTATCAAGAAAGAAAAGAGGTGTCCAAAAAATTATTACTTTTTGGACACCTCCTTTATTCATTAGTATTTGATTCGTTCATCAATTTGGTTGATTTTTCTTTTATTTTCTTCAACCTCTTTAAATAACAAGTTCACATCAGCTTCCGTGTCTTGAATTCTCTCTCGAAAATCTCTTCGAATATTCGTTAGGTTCTCAGTCATTAAGGTAGTATTATGTTTGATTAGTTGTTTCAATTCTTCCTGACCATTTTCAAGGTTGCCTAAACGCATGTCCATCTGAATTAACCGATTGTCTACCTCATCAAACCTTTTATCAACTTGACTAAATCGATTATCTACTTCATTAAATCTTTCTTCAACTTGACTAAATCGATTATCTATCTCATCAAATCTTTCATCCACTTGACTAAATTGATTATCTACCATATCAAATCTTTCTTCAACTTGATTAAATTGACTATCTACTTCATCAAATCTTTCTTCAACTTGATTAAACCGATTATCCACCTGATCAAATCGGTTTGAGACTTCTGCCTTGAAACCTTGAATTTCCGTCAACAATTGCTTTAACAGTTCTTCCAATTAGACACCAGCCTTTCATCGATTCATGTTGCATCTATATTATCAAAGACTAGTATCAATGGGAATAAAAATTCTCCCCTTATTGTTTAGAATTTTGTGTACTCGTTTCCGTCATTTGCTTCCATACCGAGCCTTTTGCTTCTTCACCTTGTTCAATGCGGGCAATGGCCATTTTGACTTGGAGTTTTACTTCAAATTCTGGATCATTTTCCGCTTCATGTAAGGCTGATAAACTGTTTTCTGTTCCGGACTCGTATAAATACATAGCCGCGCGCCAACGTACGAGTTTATTTTTATCTTTTAACGCTTCGATCATCGCTGGTTCAAACTCGACAAGGCCTAAATCGCTCATGCAATCACCAGCTGTTCTTCTTACTGCGGCACTTTTATCCTTTAATGCGCGACTTAACGCTGGAACAACTGCCACATCCTCAATCATGCCTAAATAAACAGTTGCTAATCGACGAATGGACATTTGCTCATCTTCAAGGGCTTTTTGTAATAATGGTAAGTCTTCTACTTCTGGATCTGGCATTTGATCAAGCAGCTGGTAACGTTTTTGCCAGTCTTCTGCTGCTTCAAATTGCTCTAACGTTACTTTTTCACGCTCAACTGTTACCGTATTTTTCGTATTTGCAGCTTCTATAATTTCAGCAAGTCGACTTTCAGGATATGTAGCCTCAATTTCACTGTATACATTTTGCGCAATTTCTTCTTTATCGCCATAACGTACACCAAAATCAACCCATTTACGTTCAAGGATATAGTTATCATCGAATTTACTTATTTGAACATTTTCAAATGCTTTCACAAAACGGTCACCCGTTGAAATGCGGTGTTCTGAAGACGAATCAAACACTTTGATTTGCAATGGGATTCCTCGGAACATTTGGACATGTACAAACACTTCACCATAATGGTCAACCGCTTGCTCACCTTGCGCAACTTCAGAAGCTTCTTCCCCTAGCGCTACGCGAACACTAGATAAAATCGTTTCCCAATTATATTTTGCATTACGTTCAATTGCTAAAAAGTCTGCAACGCGATAAACGCCTTTTACCCCATCAATAGCTAATATTGCTTGAATTTGTTCTGGTGCCTCGGAAGCATTTTCTTTTGTATAGTTAAAACTTTTACCAAAGGGTAGCTCCTCATCCACTACCACCTTCATGGAATTCGGACTCGGTGTTGGTTCGATTGTTATGATTTTCATGCTTTTCTCTCCTTATCCATTTACAATTTCATCTAAATACGACCATCTTTCAATTAAACGTTCGTATTCCTGATTTAATTGATCAAGCTTCTCCGTTAACGCTTGTAATTTTGTATAGTCACTGCCTGCTGTTGCAATTTCTTCTTCTGTCGTTGTAATGTCTTCTTCTACTTGCGCGATAGTATCAGAAATCGTTTCCCATTCTTTTTGTTCTTTAAAGGAAAGCTTTTTCTTTTCAGTTTTTGGCTTCTGTGGCTTTGGTTTTTCCACTTTCACTTCTTTTGCTTCTTCTTTTTGTAGGGCAGATTGTTTTACTAGATAGTCACTATAAATATCTAAACTTTCTTCCACATTTCCTTTGCCATCTAAAATCCAAAGCTTTTTCGCGATACGATCAAGGAAGAAACGATCGTGGGAAATGGTAATGACAACGCCAGGGAAATGCTCAATAAAGTCTTCCAGTACTCCTAATGTTTCGATATCTAAATCGTTGGTCGGCTCGTCCAATAGTAAAACGTTCGGCTGCTCCATTAATAAACGCAATAAATGAAGTCGTTTACGCTCCCCACCAGATAATTTACCAATTGGTGTTCCATGGGTATGTAATGGGAATAAGAAACGTTCTAGCATTTGGGCTGCTGAATAACGCACTCCTTCTGCATCCGTTATGTCGTTTGAAGCTTCTCGTATATATTCAATCATTCGTTCATTTTCGTTCATCGGTGGGAGCACTTGCTTAAAGTGAGCGCGTTTTACCGTTGACCCAACGATTACTTCCCCAGCGTCAGGCTCAAGTTCCCCTGCCAACATATTCAGTAATGTCGATTTCCCGTAACCATTTGCACCAATAATACCGATACGGTCGCCTTGTTGAAGTAAGAAGTTGAAGTCACTTACAATGGTTCGTTCTCCAAAAGCTTTCGTTAAATGTTCCCCTTCAATAACTTTTTTCCCAAGACGAGTTGTAGCAAGGTTCATTTCAAGATTTGCATCATTTGATCCGCGTTCAATTTTTGAATCCAAATCTTCAAAACGGTCAATTCTCGCTTTTTGCTTTGTAGTTCGGGCTTTTGCACCACGGCGAATCCATTTCAATTCAGAACGGTAACGGTTTCGTAATTTTGCTTGGGTTGCGGCATGCATTTCTTCACGAATTGCGCGGGATTCTAAATAGTCTGCATAGTTTCCTGTATGGCGATACAATGTTTGATCCGCCAATTCATAAATATGCGTTGATAATTCATCTAAAAAATAACGGTCATGGGTAATGAAAATAACAGCGCCTTTTAATCGCAACACCATTTCCTGTAACCATTCTGTCGATTGCACATCTAAATGGTTGGTCGGCTCGTCAAGTAAATAAAGGTCAGCTGGTTCAATTAAAACTTTCGCTAAAGCTACACGTTTTTGCTGGCCACCTGATAAATTTGTAACGATTTGATCGTACATATCAATGCCGAGCTTCGTTAATGCTTGTTTAGCCAATGCATTGACATCCCATGCTTTTTCATTGTCCATTTGTTGTTGCAAGCGGAACAATTCGTTTTGCAATGCTTCAGATTGTGGATTTTGAGCTAGTTTTGTAACAGTATCTTCATATTTTCGGTTTAATTGTAAAATCGGTGAATCCCCAGAGAACACCGCTTGTAATACCGTTTCGCCCTCTTGGAATTGAGGCTCTTGCGGTAAATAGGCAATGCGGTATTTATTCGGGTGATCAAGAGTGATAGAATCCGCGTCTTGCGTACCTGCTAAAATCGATAATAATGTCGATTTTCCCGTACCGTTAATCCCGATTAACCCCACGCGTTCCCCTTCATAAATAGTAAATTCAATATCTTTAAATAGCGTTTTATCGCCAACTGTTTTCGTTAAATTCGATACGATTAAATGACTCATAACATCTCTTCTCTTTCACTTAGAAAATTCTACTTTTATTTAATTATATCGAATAATAGAAGAGAAAGCATTAAACTAACTTGCTTGATGCTCAAGGTGTGGAATTTCGATCGGTTCGGATTGGTTTTGGCCACTTGGTATCGGGTTTCGTCCGGTTAGCCATTGCTTTCGTCCATTTGGGATTGGGTTTCGTCCGGATAGCTATTGCTTTCGTCCACTTGGGATTGGGTTTCGTCCGGATAGCTATTGCTTTCGTCCACTAGTCATCGCGTTTCGTCCAGATAGCAAGTGTCTTCGTCCACATAACACCACGTTTCGCCCACTCGCTCTTGTGCGGATAAAGTACCATCTTGTGCATTTGGAATCACATCTCGTTCACTTAATCTGATAACTTGTGCATTTGAAAACAGGTTTTGTGCGTTTATCTTAATTTACTCTGAATCGAGTTTCGTCTGGATAAAGTTTCATTTCGTCCACTCGTCATTACGTTTTGTCCAGATAGAGTTTGCTTCGTCGACTAGGCATCACGTTTCGTCCAGATAAGACCACGTTTCGCCCACTCGCTCTTGTGCGGATAAAGTACCATCTTGTGCATTTGAAATCACTTCTTGTGCACCTAACTTGACAACTTGTGCACTTGAAAGCTGATTTTGTGCATTTAGCATCTCGTCTTGTGCACATTAACAATAAAAAAGACAAGGCATCAAACCTTGTCTTGATTTTCCATCATTTTATGTAAATACTCATTACACTTTTCCCAGTTCTGCTCTTTTGCCCACTGTTCTAACTGTGGATCTAAAAGGGATGCAATCAGTTCTCGTTTTTTCTGTTTATCTGATACTGTTTCAATAATTTCGCGTCTTGCCTTTTTTAAAAATTCTATATAATCGCTGTACGTTTCATCAAATTGCTCGGCAAGGTCTTCTTTTAATTTACGAGTTAATCCGGGATGGGCACCAGACGTAGCAACAGTTAACGTAAGGTCCCCTCTACGTACAACAGCTGGGTTTATAAAATCCACGCGTCCTTTTGCATCTGCACGGCTTAACAATTGCCAAGGTTGCGTAGCTTGTTCAACTGCATCATTTACTTCTTTTTGATCCGTTACTGCAAAAATTAATGTTGCGCCCTCTAAATCAGTTGGTTCAAAGTAACGATTTATCCATTTGACTTTACCTTCATATACATAAGTTTCAATTTCATCAGTTACAGTTGGGCTAACAACCGTAATTTTGGCTTTTGTAGGTAGGAGCGCTTGGATTTTCTGTCTTGCCACCTGCCCACCACCTACAACCACAACTTTTTTATGATCAATATTTAACATGATTGGAAAGTAGTTCATTTGATTTCCCCCTTTCATTAATTTACTCGCACAGAATTAGGTATCGTCAAGATAAAATTTACTTTCGTCCGCATAGCATTCCGTTTCGTCCAGATAGCATTAGCTTTCGTCCATATAGCACCCCTTTTCGTCCACTTAGCACGAGAATGGTCTCTACTTACGCTTTCCCTTCCTTCTCATTCTGCAACTGCTCCAAAAACGTCACCATAAACGCATGACGTCCCTCAGCCATTTGCTTCCCTTTTTCCGTAGTCATTTTATCTTTCAACAATAATAACTTCTCATAAAAGTGAGTAACAGATGAGGTATTTTTCGAACGATATTCTTCTTCCGTCATCGACATTCTTGCTACTTCTTCGTCATCATACAGTTTGCGGCCTTTTGCTCCCCCATAGGCAAAGGTGCGGGCAATGCCGACTGCGCCAATTGCATCAAGACGATCGGCATCTCGGACGATTTTGGCTTCTAACGTTTTTGCTGGAAGTTCATTGCCCCCATTAAACGAGACGCTGGCAATAACTTCACGAATATGCTGTTTTTTTTCATCAGATAAATTTATAGAGTTCAACAAACGTTCTTCTGCTTCTTTACTATCTGTATACTTTTTATCGCTCACATCATGCAACAATACGGCGATTCGAACAATTTCCTTATCCGCATCCGGCTCAGCCTCTAAAATACTTTCCGCATTTTGTAGCACCCGTTCAATATGTTGAAAATCATGACTTGCATCGAACTGGTCATAAATCGCTTTTACTTGTTGTATCAAATTTTCCATCAGTATCAACTCCTGAACAATACAATACACGTTTCACCGCAAAATTTCACGAAATCTTCTTTTGATAGATAGTATTATATTGGGACTAGCCGAAATAAGATAGTAAAAAAGAAATATTGTGAGAGGAGAAAGTATTCTGGCTAAATATGAAATTGGGGCATTAATTATTCGGGTTGTTTTGGGGGTTATCTTTTTTGTCCATGGGTTAACGAAGTTTCAAGAAGGCATTAATGAGACCGTCACGAGATTTGCAGAGTACGGAATTCCATATGCCCAATATGTTGCATATGGAGTTGGGGGCATCGAGCTTCTTGGTGGGTTCTTCTTAATTATTGGTTTTTCCGTGCGTTTTGTTTCTGCCTTACTCATCGCGGTTATGGTTGGCGCCATTATGAAAGTGAAGTTGGAAGCTGGCTTTTTAAATGGATATGAGTTTAATGTTGCGTTAATTGCGATGGCCTCTTACTTATTAGTGGCAGGTAGTCGATTACTCGCATTGGACAAGCTTTTTACGAGCGAACCGAAGAAAAAAGCTCGAATTGAATTTAAACGAAGCTATTAAAAAATATAGAAACAGTGAGACACAATTCCGAATTGGTGTCTCTTTTTTTCGTCTCCTCAAATCAAAAAAAGAGATTGCCCAATGCAATCTCTTTCTCACTTTAATTATTTCTTCACTAACTCTAAATCAACCGGTACGAACTCTTCAACTGTTTCACCGTTTAAGTATTTCACTGCCGTTTCGATGGCAGCTTTTCCGATTTCTTCAGGTTTTTGGGCAACGGATGCCGCCATTTCACCTGCTTCGATTTTCGCTAGTGCATCGTCTGTAGCATCAAACCCGATCACCACGATTTTTTTGTTTGCAGCTTTAATTGCTTCAAGTGCCCCTAAAGCCATTTCATCGTTTTGTGCAAATACCGCTTCAATACCAGGGTTTGCTTGTAACATATTTTCCATTACCGTTAACCCTTCACCGCGGTCAAAATTCGCTGTTAAGCTTGATACTAACTCCACTTTGCCGTCAACAGCTTTTAAGAAACCTTCTCCACGGTCGCGCGCCGCAGAAGATCCAGCAATCCCTTCAAGCATCGCTACTTTTGCGCCTTCTCCTACTTGTTCTAGTAAATATTCACCAGCTAATACACCACCAGCAACGTTATCTGAAGCGATATGTGCTACTACTTCACCGCTTTCTGTTGAACGGTCAACTGTAATAACAGGGATTCCTGCTGCGTTTGCTGATTCAACGGCAGAACCAATCGCTGAAGAATCGACTGGATTGATCAAGATTAAATCTACACCTTGTTGAATTAAGTCTTCCACATCGGCTGCTTGTTTTGATGCATCATCTTGAGCATCAATAATAGAAATTTCCGCACCTTCATTTGATGCATTTTCCTTTGCCCCTTCACTCAAGGTTACAAAGAAAGGATTATTTAAAGTTGAAATAGAAAATCCAATTTTATAGGTTTCACCAGTTGTGCCTTCATTGGCATTTTCTAAAAATGGCGATTCCATAGAACATGCGGCCAAAATAATCGATACAACGGCTAAAAGTAAAAAATGAAACTTTTTCATAGTTGTGCTCCTTATGCTGATTTCTTTCGGTCCATTAAGACAGCTAGTAAAATTACGATACCCTTTACAACTTGTTGCCAGAATGAAGAAACTCCGATTAAGTTCATACCATTATTTAAAACACCGATAATTAATGCACCAATTAACGTACCAAAGATCCAACCTTTACCACCGTTTAAGCTTGTCCCACCTAATACAACAGCAGCAATGGCATCTAACTCATATGATTCCCCTGCTGTTGGTTGGGCAGAGTTTAAACGTGAAGTTAAAATCAGTGCAGATAATGCTGCTAAAAAACCAGTAATTGCGTAAACGGCAATTTTCACGCGGTCTGCATTGATACCTGATAATTTTGCAGCTTCTTCATTACCACCAACAGCATACACGCGGCGGCCAAAAGTTGTTTTTTGTAAAATAAACCAAAGAATAATAAACGCAATGACCATTGTTACAACTGGAACTGGGAAACCTAAAAAGTACCCTTTCCCGAACAATTGGAATGAATAATGATCACCTAATCCAGAAATTGGACGTCCTTCTGTATACACTAATGTTAAACCACGATAAATTGTCATCGTAGCAAGAGTCGCGATAAATGGTGCGACTTTCCCTTTTGTAATGATGACACCATTCACCATACCTAAAATTAAACCTAATAATAGAGCAATTCCCATTGTTAAGAATGGATCCATACCACCTGCTAATAAACTTGCAGCAACAGCACCTGTTAAGGCAAGGGTCGACCCAACGGATAAGTCAATTCCGCCCGTTAAAATTACAAACGTCATACCAAATGCGATAATTGCACTAATCGAAACTTGTCGTAGTACGTTAAAAATATTGGCAATTGATAAGAAGCTTGGATTTAATATAGATACCACGATGATTAGTAAGATTAACCCAAATAGTGGGCCAAGCTTAGATAACCACTCTTTATTTTGATTCGACAAGTTACTCTCCTCCTGTTGCAAAATGCATGATGTTTTCTTGTGTCATCTGTTCTTTCGTTACTTCTCCAGTTAACAATCCTTCTCGCATGACAATCACTCGATCTGAAATACCGATGACTTCAGGCAATTCAGAAGAGATCACGATAATCGCAACACCTGATTCTGCTAATTTGTTAATAATATGATAAATTTCTTTTTTCGCACCGATATCAACACCGCGCGTTGGTTCATCTAAAATCAAAATTTCAGGATTTGTACCTAACCATTTTGCAATGACAACCTTTTGCTGATTCCCACCACTTAATGATTTTGCACTTTGTTCTGGCCCTGAAGTACGGATTTTCAAATCTTCAATATATTGATGAACCATGGATAATTCTTTTTGTTTGTTCATAATGCCGGAAGATGAACATTTTTCAAGGTTCGCTAACGAGATATTTTCTTGAATCGAAAAGTCTAATACTAATCCTTGTGTCTTGCGATCTTCCGTTACAAAACCGATTCTGTGTTTCATCGCATCAATTGGAGATTTAATAGAAACTGGTTTGCCATCGATAAGAATTTCACCACTATTAGCTTTTCTGTAGCCGAAAATAGTTTGGGCAACTTCTGTACGTCCAGCACCCATCAAACCAGCAACACCAAGCACTTCCCCTTTGCGAACAGAGAAAGATACATCTTTGAATACACCGTTTACCGTTAAATTACGAACTTCTAATTTCGTTTCGCCAATTGGACAGTTGCGCTCTGGGAAACGCTCCCCTAATTCACGACCAACCATCATCGCTACAATTTCATCAAAAGTAGTTTTAGGAATTTTTCGAACACCTACGTATTGACCATCTCGTAAAATCGTAATGCGATCACAAATTGCAAAAATTTCTTCCATACGATGTGAGATATACACAAAGGAAATGCCTTTTGCTTTTAACTCGCGTATTGTTTTAAATAATGTTTCAATTTCACGATCTGTCAGCGCGGCAGTTGGTTCGTCCATGACAATATATTTTGCGTCACTTGCAATAGCCTTCGTAATTTCAATAATTTGTTGTTTCCCTACAGATAAATCACCTGTACGAGTACGAGGATTCACATCTAACCCAAGTTTTTTAAGAAGTTCTGCTGCTTCTTTTTCCATTTGCTTCGTTTTTAAAATACCCGTTTTACCGTATGTAAGCTCTTTTCCCAAAAATAGATTTTGTGCAACAGTCAAATCCGGTAAAATGTTTAATTCTTGATGGATTACGATGATTCCAAGTTTTTCAGCATCTTTTGGAGATTTAAAATTGACAACTTGGCCATCAACTTTAATTTCACCTTGGTCCTTCGTATAAATGCCGCTTAAAATTTTCATCATTGTGGATTTACCGGCACCGTTTTCACCCATCAAAGCATGAATTTCACCATTGGCTAAGTCGAATTGCACATCTTTTAACACGGCATTGCCACTAAAGGATTTTGATATCCCTCTCATTTCAATCATAGGTTCACCCACTCTTTAGAAGTTTTTTAAAATATAACGCCGCATTGTAAAATCACATTTGCATAAGGTGATATTTCACCTGTTCGGATAATTAATTTTGCATTTTTTGTTTGTAGTTTAAATTGTTCGTGTGTTACATAAGTAATTTCCGGCAAAAGACTCGTCAGTTCATTAGAAACCTTTTCATTCACTTGCTTCACTTCTTCTGCAACAATTGCCGATTCTACTACTAAATCATCTAACACAACGTTTAAAATTGTGATAAATCCCGGTTCCCCTAATTTATAAGATAAGTCGATACACGGTACACCATCTGGGATTGGCAAACCGCAATCCGCAATAACGATTTGATCAGTATGACCTAATTTCGCAAAGTGTCCTGCTAATTCGCGATTTAAGATTCCGTGCTTTTTCATTTCAATTCCTCCATACGTGCCAAAACAGCTTCATTCGATGGCATGCCACCTTGCGCTCCAAACTTTTCTACAGAAAGAGAAGCTGCGATATTGGCAAACTGCACGGCTTTATCGATTGAATAACCACTAATAATCGCATGGGCAAAGGCTCCATTAAATGTATCCCCTGCACCCGTTGTATCGACTGGTGTTGTTTTATAGCCAGTAATTTTTACGATCTTCTCGCCATTATGGAAAGCAGCACCATCCCCACCTAAAGTAACAATCATTTTATTTGGGTATTTGCTTAAAATCGCTTCCACATCGGCTCCAAATAAGTACTCACATTCCGTTTCATTTGGCGTTAAATACGTTACTTTTTCGATCCATTCTTTTTTGAAGTTCCCAGCAGGTGCTGGATTTAGAAGGACTGGGATGTTCAACTGCTGACAAAGATCTAATACGTATTCAATCGTTTCAACAGGAATTTCAAGCTGTATCATAACAAGTGAACTTTTTTTAATACGCTCTAAGTTCGCATCAACTACTTCTTTTGTGACATCAAAGTTTGCCCCTGGAACAACGATAATTCGATTATCACTATCGTGCAGTAATATATTTGCTATCCCAGTAGAATTAGTTGTTTTTGCAATGGCCTCCACATCGATGTTTTCATTTTTTAAATTGCTATATAATTCCTTACCGAAACTGTCTTCCCCTACAGCACCAATCATTTGTACTGGGCTTCCAAGTCTTGCTGCTGCCACAGCTTGATTTGCTCCTTTGCCACCTGGGATAGTTGTGAATAAATTTCCTAATACCGTTTCACCTTGTTTCGGGAAGATGTCTGTCTTAACGACGATATCCATATTGATACTTCCGATTACTGTAATCATAATGGACCCCTCTCTTTTGTTGTTTCACGTATGAGCAATTGTGGTTCAATCTGTTCACTGAAGCTGTTAGTTGATTTTCCTTCAATTTGCTCGATTAAAATCTGAGTTGCTCGTTCTCCAAGCTTATAAATATCTTGCGCCACTGTTGTTAAACTTGGCGTTACCACTTTTCCCATTTGAATTCCATCAAAACCAACTATTTGAAGCTGTTCTGGAACTTTCAATCCTAAACGGTGGGCCGCTTTTAATGCACCGATTGCAGAGGCATCACTAAAGGCAAAGATACCGTCAATTTCAGGATGTGCTTGTAAGGTTTCGTAAGTTAATTGTTCAGCCGTTTGGAAATCATGCTTACTTTCAACCATATGTATTTCAACATTATTACCTTCTACAGCTTTGAAAAATCCTTTTAATCGTAAATTTGTAGACGTAACTGATTTCGGTCCACTAATGCAAAGAATATTTGAGACACCATTTTCGATTAAATATTGTGTTCCAATTTTTGCACCCTTTTCGTTATCAGTTGTAACTGTTGGGATATTGACGTTTAACGGACGGTCAAGCGCAACAATTGGTATGGACAAATTATTGCTATAGTTATCTTGATCTAATATCGTTGTTAGAATTAGACCCGCAACATATTTCTTAGATAGTGCTTTAATATAATGTTGTTCTTTCTCTATATCTTCATCGGAATTACACAGTATGACCGTATAACCATGACGAAAAGCAGTATCTTCAACTGCTCGAGCCAACTCCGGGAAAAAGGGGTTGTTAATATCCGGGATGATTAAACCAATCAAATCCGATTGTTTCGTTGTTAACGTACGTGCCACTTCGCTCGGAGTATAATTTAATTGTTTAATTGCTTCTTCAATCTGAGCCCGAGACTTCTTCCCAACATATCCACTGTTATTTAAGTATCTCGAGACCGTTGCGACAGATACATTCGCTAGCTTTGCCACATCACTAATGTTCGCCATTTTTTCTCTCTCATTTCATCATTTTTATCATTGTGGTACCGGTTACACAAAACGTATCAAATGTGTAATCGGTTCCACAATGACACAAACTTTTTACAGTATGTCACAATTAGCGAGATTAAGCTATACTTAAAAAAATTATTCTTTTTTTAAAAAAATAGTATATTTTCTGAACTTTAAACAAAGCTTTCAATTAGCATTGTTAATTCATAATGTTAAAGGAAGGTGATGCCGTAATGTTATTTTATTAACTCACAACTAAATCGATGGATGAATCAGTTTAAACTATAAGAAAAGGATAGATGCACAAGTGGTACCTATCCTATTGTTCAATTATTGACACGCTCTTATGAATTCTAAAAACAACCTAAAGTTATTATCGTCTAATTTATAGTTGAACTCCGGATGCCATTGAACGGCTAATACGAATTTTTTATTTGGCATCGAAACTGCCTCTATCAATCCATCATCAGCAGTTGCCATAGGGACTAGCTGTTCAGAAATAGTTTTTATCCCCTGATGGTGATAACTATTTACTTTCATAGAATCTATTTGGAGAATTTTATGTAGCATGGACCCTTCTCTTATATACACACTGTGAATAGGTTCTGTATATGGTGGGTTTTGTTTATGTTGAATCTGACTTTGACTAACCTGAGTTGGAATATCTTGATATAATGTTCCTCCTAACAACACGTTAAATACTTGCAGACCACGACAAATACCAAATGCAGGTTTATCTAATTCTAGTACTCTTTTAAAAAGAATGGTCTCCATCATATCTCGTTCACTACACAGTTCCCCACATAACTCTTCTTTTTCTTCACCGTATAACGCTGGATTGATATCTTGACCACCTGTAAATAAAAATCCATCAAAGGATTCTGCTAATCTTAAGATAATCTCCTCATCCGTTGTTAACGGCAACATAATCGGGATTCCACCTGCATCCTCAATCCCTTTCATGTATCCAGGCAACATCCAGTAACTTTCTTTTTCAGAATCATATAAGGGTAAAACACCTATCATCGGCTTCTTCATATCATTTTCCCTCCCTATTTTTTATTATCATTTTTTTGGAAGAAAAAAACAAATCTATTATCAATAAAAAACATCTTAACGATTTGGTCTCGTTAAGATGTTTTGTTTTTACTAGAATAGCCCTACTGCTTCCCCATTTTCATCAACATCCATGCGAAGTGCAGCAGGTGTTTTAGGAAGTCCTGGCATTGTCATAATATCTCCTGTTAAACAAACTAGGAATCCAGCACCGAGTTTCGGGATAATTTCACGAACAGTAATTGTGAACCCTATTGGACGGCCTAATAATTTCGGTTGATCCGACAAAGAATATTGTGTTTTCGCCATACAAACCGGTAACATATCCCATCCAAATGATTCGATTTGTGCCATTTGTTTTTTTGCCTCATCTGTAAATTGTACACCAATTCCACCATACACTTTTTGCACAATGGCAGTGATTTTTTGTTCAATGGAATCAGAAATCTCATAAATTGGAGAAAAATTATTCGGTTGGTCTAGTACTTCTAAAACTTCCCGTGCTAATTCTAGACCACCTTTTCCTCCCTCTTCCCATACATTTGTGCGAGCGATGCGAAGGTTTATTGATTTTGCCCAATTTAACACAACAGCTAGTTCTTCCTCAGTATCGGTAATAAAACGGTTTAGAGATACGATTGGCTCCACGCCAAATGCACGAACTGTATCCACATGCTTCGCTAAATTTGGTAACCCATTTTGAACTGCTTCTACATTTTCTTCTGATAATTGGGATTTTGCTACCCCACCATGCATTTTCAAAGCACGAATAGTTGTTACAACAATTACCGCGCTTGGTGCAAATTCGCCTTGTCGCGCTTTAATGTTCATAAACTTTTCTGCTCCAAGATCTGCCCCAAAACCAGCTTCTGTAATGACGATATCCGCTAACTTACGAGCTGTTTGTGTTGCAACTATGGAGTTACAACCATGGGCAATGTTTGCAAATGGCCCACCATGGATAATCGCAGGTGTTCCTTCTAATGTTTGCACAAGGTTTGGTTGGAATGCATCTTTTAATAATAAAGTTAATGCACCTTCCACACCTAAATCACGCACAAAAACGGGCTCCTTTGCATACGTATATCCTATAACGATATTTCCCAAACGCTCTTTTAAATTTTCGAGACTTGTTGCTAAGCAGAACACCGCCATAATTTCAGATGCCACGGTAATGTCAAAGCCATCTTCTCGCGGAATACCTTGACCAGGTCCACCAAGGCCAACGACTACTTTACGTAAAGCGCGGTCATTCATATCTAATGCACGTTTCCAAATAATACGTCGTGGGTCAATTTGAAGTACATTTCCTTGATGAATATGGTTATCGATAAACGCTGCTAATGCATTGTTCGCCGTAGTAATCGCGTGTAGGTCGCCAGTGAAGTGCAAATTGATATCTTCCATTGGCACAACTTGCGCATATCCACCACCAGTTGCTCCACCTTTGATACCCATTACTGGACCTAATGACGGCTCACGTAATGCCACCATCACGTTTTGATTTAGCTGTTTTAATGCGTCTGCTAAACCAACTGTTACAGTAGATTTTCCTTCTCCTGCAGGTGTTGGGCTTGTTGCTGTTACTAACACAACTTTTCCAGATGGTGTACCTTGAATGAGGTTTGTGTTAATTTTTGCTTTATATTTTCCGTACGGTTCAATTGCTTCAAGGGGAATATTCGCAGCCTCCGCAATTTCAGTAATCGGCTTCATTTTTGCGGATGTTGCAATTTGTAAGTCTGATAATGGTTTTGACACAGTCATAACGTACTAACCTACTTTCATATGTTCATTCTATATGTTAGCTTACCATTTAACAGGAAAACCTTTCATATTTTTCGAAAAATGTCGAAATGTTGACACCTATCTTGGAATCATGTATATTTTATTCGTAATAATCATAATTTTCTTAATGTTGCCATTAACTATTTCTAAGGGGGAGAACGACTCTATGCACCAAGGCAAAGTAAAGTGGTTCAATAATGAAAAGGGTTACGGCTTTATTGAATGCTCCAATGGTGAGGACGTTTTCGTTCACTTCACTGGCATAAAGGAAGAAGGATTTCGAACGTTAGAAGAGGGACAAGATGTAACATTTGATATCGTGGAAGGAAATCGCGGTCCCCAAGCTTTAAACGTCATTAAACTATAAGGTAAGGGTACCAGTCGATCTTGGGCTGGTTTTTTTTATTGAGGTTTTATGGGCGGTTTTAATGGGTTTATGGGCGCTTTCCAACAATTTATGGGCGAATAAAAAAACCCTAAAAAATTAGGGTTCTAATGGTACATATCCAACTTTTTCTACTAATTGTTGACCTTGCTCAGATAATACCCAATCAATCAATTTTTCAACATTCGGGTTTGTCGAGCCAGCTGTGACAATATAAAACTCCGAAGATATCGGGTAACTATCATTTCGAATATTTTCTTTTGTCGGTGCTACCCCGTTTACCTCCAACAATTTAATTTGATCATTTTTCACCATTTCATTTGAGTAATATCTAAAGGTATACCCAATAGCATTTTTAAAATTTTTATATTGAGATACTTCACGAATGATCTCTCCCATCCCAGTAGCAATTTGTTCTGTAGGAGCCTCTTTAATTGGCGTATCCCCCATTAACTTTTGTAATGCCGTTTGAGAGCCACTTTCTTCAGGACGTTGGAATGCACGGATTTCGTCATTATTTCCGCCAACATCCTTCCAATTCGTAATCTCACCAGAATATATCCCTTTAATCTGATCTAGAGTTAATCCATCCACTTTATTTTTCTGATTCACAAAGAAAACAAATGCTTCTCTTCCAATTTACGTAAGTTTCAGTTCCTTCCCTAAACGCTTCGCATAGTTTTGTTGCGAATCAGATGGACCCGCTGCAAAAATCATATCCACCTTGCCTTTGATTAAATTATCATAGGCATCCGGTGTTGTATTGACCATCACTTCACTATCGTATGGGTAATAATCCTTTTCCGGATAAGTTGCTTGCACAATGGCTGAATAGAGCGGGTATAACGCTGTTGCTCCATCAATTTTTGGCAAATCTTCCGTAAGCTTCAACGTAGCTTCTTCCTCTAGCTCCACCACAATGGATTCTTCAGAAAATGGGCGATATTGATAAATGTCCACTTCTGCATCAACAGTAGGAATTGAATTTAAATACAATTGTTTTATTGGTGAAATGCAAGCAATGGCCAGCGCCACTCCACTGACAATCCCAAATACCATTTTCCGTTTTTTCGTTTTGAAGAATTTATAAATATTGAAAACTATTAATAGATAAAGAATCACAGCAACGACTAAAATTAGCGGAATATAGTGCAGTTGACCAGCTAATAAAAACATGAACGATACAGGTGCTAATACAAATAGAAAACAGAATAAAACCAACAATGAACTAAAGAAATTCAAGGTAAATACCTCCTCTCCTTTATCATTCGACATAAATCACTAGAATCCTACTTTTTTAGGGAGTTTTCTAGTTAGTTCGAATTTTCCGACATCAACTGCCAACTTTATATTATAATAATGGATGTAACATAACATGTAAGGAGAATGAAAATGGAACTTAAATATACAGGTAAAACGAAAAATGTATACAAATTAGAAGATGGTAATTATTTATTACAATTCAAAGATGATGTAACAGGTGTGGATGGCGTGTTTGATCCAGGCGCAAACTCAGTTGGGTTAACATTAGAAGGTGCTGGCCGCGCAGGATTACGTTTAACAAAATACTTTTTTGAAATTTTAAATGAAAAAGGCATTCCAACGCATTATATTGATGCAAATATCGAAGACGCGACTATGACAGTTAAGCCTGCCGAAGTGTTTGGGAAAGGTCTTGAAGTCATTTGCCGTTACCGTGCAGTAGGAAGCTTCTTACGCCGCTATGGATTATATGCAAAAGAAGGACAACCTCTTGACGCATTCGTGGAAGTAACATTAAAAGACGACTTACGCGAAGACCCACCAATTAGCGAAGACGCATTAGATATGCTAGGCATCTTAACTAAAGCTGAATACCAACAACTAAAATCACTGACTCAACAAATCGGAAATGTCGTAAAAGAAGAACTTGCGAAAAAAGGTATCGAACTATACGACATCAAATTCGAATTCGGACGAGTTGGAGAGGACAAACAAATCGTTCTAATCGACGAAATTTCAGGCGGCAACATGCGTGCTTACAAAGACGGAGAATATATCGAGCCACTTGAATTAGAGAAGATGTTTTTATAATAGAATTAGAAAATGAGAAACGAGTTTGGAACAAAAGGTGGTTTTTAAAATTTATTTAGAAATATAGTGATGAAAATCTGCTATTTAGAAAAAGTTGATTGGAATGGAGTGTGGCTGAGTGTAGCTGACGGCATTCGCCTTTCGCTACAGAGCACAGCTTCCTGCGGGAATAGCATGAGCCGAAAATCCATTTTTGCCGGCCATTGTCGGCAAAAATTAGTTGAGGCCATGCCCGCGGAAAGCGTCCACACGGAATGGAAATCAACGTTCTTCAGATCAAAAAGACACCATTTTTCAAGTTAGAAAAATAGTGTCTTTTTAGTTTTGTCCCAACCCCGTTTTCTTTGACTAGCTTTAATTCGACCATTACTTATTTAAAGTTAATATACCTTTCGGAAGTGTTATATCGTCCACTGAAATATTATTCATTTTACAAAAATGGAATAAAAATTGTTGGACCATTTGTTTTTCCATTGGATCTTTTTTAATTGAGTAAATATCTAAGATAATTTGAGCCATCCATTCATTATCAAAATATTTATATTTTCCAGTATTCCAAGAAATTTTATTAGGTGATTTTTTATTTTTATAGTATTTCCAAAAAGGCATTTGCTTCGATTCTTCCTCTGACAATTGGATGTTATAATTAGAATGCGCTGGAATAAACCCGCTTTCATTTAACTTCCCGATATAACCTTTTTTCACCATAAACACTCCATGAATAAGGCGATCCTCTTCCTGAGTACCAGGTTCTTTGCTTGTTAATAAAACTGCGCTATTTTCATGTACGCGATTCATTTTTACTGGTTTGCCTTTATTGACACCGCTTTTAACCTCACCAACAAAAACTTGACCTTTTTCAAACACTCTATGGCTCTCTTCTTCGTCACACCAAAAAACAACTTGAGATTCTGGATGTAACTTATGATTATTAGTTAACTTATCGTATTCTAATTGTTGTTTTTGTTTTTTTCGATGTTTCAAAATATCCTGCTCTTTAAGTAGCTCAGCAGCTTTTTTTTCAACCTCTTTTACTTGTAGAATTTCATGTAAAACTTTTGCTTCCGTCTTATCATGCAATGTTAAGTATTTAGAAAAACCTTCTGGATACATAAACTTTTTTTCTTCCACACTAAATTGCACCTTCACACTAAAATCAGTTATTGAAACAATTACACCTTCACCAAATTGCTTATGTGTAACTTTTTTATCAATTAAATTCATTATTTATTTTCCTCCATTCGAATAGCTCAGTTTAGCTATTTTCTTTTACTTTTAACCGTGTATAACCGTCCAAACTCATTCGATGAAGAAAAAAAAAGCATTTTAATTTCCTCTGACCACGTACAGAAAAAATTAAAATGCGTTCGCTCATCAATTATTATTCAATTATATCACATTGTTTAACTAAGAACAAATTTCAATCCGCACGGTAAAACATTAATATATTATTAACAATCGAATTCGTAGTGATTCTTATAAAATCTTTCTTTTCCTTCACCACCCTTCTTCACTATGCGCCTTAAATTCTTTGCATATAATGAGAGACAACAAAAAAAACTGCTACTAATTTCCCTTTTTGCATAACAACTTAATTTTCCACAAATGAATTTATGATTATGAAACACAGCTTTAACTTTGACAACTATTTGGTAATGCAATATAGTATTAACAAAGGCTACTTTGTTTTACAAGGTAGTAATATTTTTAGGTTGCTATCTTGTATTACAAGGGAGTGTTTAAATGTCCATTCGTACGCAATTATTAAAGGGGATTTTAGATGGTTGTGTGTTATCAGTTATTGAAAAAGAGGTTGTGTATGGGTATGTATTATCTCAAAAGCTACAGCAAGCAGGACTTAAGGATGTTAGCGAAGGAACGATTTATCCGGTGTTACTACGCTTGCAGAAGAATGGCTATATAAAAGGAGAAATGCGCCCATCTCCTGCTGGTCCAGACCGCAAATATTATGAAATTACGCCACTTGGGAAAGAAGCTTTACAAGAAATTAAGGAACAATGGGCTGCCATTGCGCAACCGATTACGGTGTTATTAGGGGGGAATCAAAATGAAGAAACCAATTAAAACACTCATAGCAGAAAATAATAAAAAGCGAAAATTACTAAATGAAGAAAATGTAACCTATTATGAAAATTTTCTAACGTATATACGATCTCATTTATTTAAGGATGAGCGTGCGACAGAAGAAGTGTTACTAGAGATTGTGGATCATTTATTGTTAGCACAGGAAGAAGGAAAATCAGCAGAAGAGGTGTTTGGAAAAAATCCGAAAGAACTGGCGGATGATGTCGTAGAGAATCTACCGACTGAACCTTTCCGAAATATCTTTGTATTTGGTGTAGAGTTAATGACCACGTTATTGGCTAGCTTTACGGTTGTAATTGGAATAATGGATATTTTTATGGGACAGTCAAAAACCATCTATGCAGGAAATGCCTTGTTCATTATCGGTGCGTTCATGGCTTTGTTAGCGTTGGTGATTTGGATATTCATGAAAATGCTAAAGGAAGATTCCTTTAATCCATCAAAGTCCAAGAAATTCTATGTCTTTACAGGGCTAACATTTATGATAGGTTCCATAGCGATTGCTCTACTTGCCAACAAGATGCCAGCATTTGGCCGCGCAATCGAATTAGGTGAGTATGGTATGTTTGGTGTAGGATGTGTGCTTGTTCTAATATCGTTCCTAATGAAAAAAATCCGCGAACAACGATGAAAAACAAAAGAGGAATTGTTTATCCACAATTCCCCTTTTTCTACCTTTGCTATATTCACGGGAACAATCCCCTTTTATCCCCTAGATACGTCCATAACTAGTTAAATGTGATTTCCAGTAACCTGATTGAATCGAAGCGATGTTTACGCTTTTTCCACTCGCATTAATCATTTTCCCATTTCCAATATAGATACCTACGTGAGAAATACCTGCTTTATATGTATTACTGAAGAATACTAAATCCCCCACTTTTGGAGTCGTTACTTTTTTCGCCATGTAATAGTAACCTGCTGCTGATGTGCGACTAACAGATTTTCCTGCGTTTTTAAATACATAATATACAAATCCAGAGCAGTCAAAACCTGATGTTGATGTTCCACCGAATACATAAGGTACACCTAGATAGTTCTTCGCAATATTCACCAATTGTGTGGATGAAGAAGCAGCAGTAGACCCATTCACCTGTAATTTTTGACCAACTTTAATTTTTGTTGAAGTTAATCCATTTAATTTCATAATTTCTGTATACGTAGTTCCGTATTGTCTTGCGATGCCTGATAATGTATCATTACTTTTTACCGTATATGTTGCTGCTGATGCACCGGATACCGTTGTAAATAATAGTGATGCACTTAAAGTTATTGATGCTAATACTTTAGTTAATTTTTTCATAATCTACTTAAACCTCTATATCTATGTAATATTTTATATTTTGTCTACGAGATACATAGTATCAAAAAATTATTACATACTTATTACAGGTTGGTTAAAAATAGCATATAATACAAAGATATAACAAATTACACTGTAGTTTTAAGTGAAAATACATGAAAAAAGCACTATCTAATATTTTTGAGATAATCCCAAAATCATTATATTAATATCATTCTACCTTCAAAAACGAAATCAATTTTTCCACTATCATTTTGTTCGGACAGTCCTTACGGTAAATTAAGCTATACGTAACCGGTGTATCAAATGGAGAATCAGTTAGTTTTATCGCCTTTAATTGTCCCCCTGCAATGTATGGATCATCTTTTAACATTAAATCCGATAAAATACTAACACCTAATCCTTCTATAACAGACTTTTTGATCACCTCAGAATTGTATGATGAAAATAAAATGTGTGGTTCTCTTTCTGAAAAGCGGTGCATTAAATTCGCAAAATATTCATAGCCATACACGATAAAAGAAGTATTGTCTAAATCTTTTAGTGAGATTTGTTGAAATAATGCATATGGAGAATGTGTATTTACTATTAAATAGTAGTTGCTTGAAATTGGTAGAGTACGAACATGTAGAATCTCTTCATTTATTTCATCTGACTTTGCGATAAAACCTAAGTCCACTTCCTTATTTAAAACGCGTTCAATCACTTTAGGATTATCTGATTCGAAAATTTTGTAATTAATCCTTGGATGGATGTTTTTAAATTTTGCGAAGGTTTTCGGTAATATCGTCATAAATACCCCTGGAACAGTCGCTATTACAAGATTTCCAAACAAATCACTCTGTCTGTTTTTCACTTCTTGCTTTATATCCACTGTTTTTTGATATATTTCCATGAGTTTCGGCAGCATCCATTTACCATCCTCAGTCGGGATCGTCCCTTGTCTTGAACGTTGAAATAGTTTGATTTGCAGTTCCTTTTCAAGGGCTGTGATTGCTTGACTAATCGCTGATTGACTCACAAATAACTTTTGTGCTGCAATGGTAATCGATTTATGTTCTAAAACATTTTTTATATAGAGTAGTTGTTCAAAGTTCATATTACTCCCCTTTTACATAAGAAAAACTTATTTAAATCTTCATAATTATTAATTATACATTAGAAATTCTTCAATATATAATAACCTAATGTTAATTATTGGAGGGTACATTATTTTGAATGACTCGATATGGAATAAGAACTTTTTATATTTATGTGGTAGCAATTTTTTAATTGGTCTAATGTTTTATATGCTTGCTACAACATTACCCTTATATGTTCAGGTAGGACTAAATGGCGATGAAAAACAAATGGGATTAATCATTTCCGTTTATGTGTTAGGAAGCGTGTTTGCACGAATCTTCTCTGGTGCACTCGTAGACCGATTTGGGCAAAAAAAGATGGGGATGATTGGATTTTCCATTTTCTTCATCATGTGTATCGTCTATTTCGGTGTAAAAAATGGTCTGGTTTTATTTCTCATCATACGTTTTATTCATGGCATGAGTTATGCCATTGCATCGACTGTTACCAATACAACGGTGATCAGTATTTTACCTGCTAAACGTAGAGGAGAAGGCATTGGTTATTTTAGTATGTTTATTAGTTTAGCCATGGTAGTAGGACCTTCCTTTGGTTTATTTTTATGGAAGGATGAAAATATTTATATTGTTTTAATTGCAGTTGTCATTTTATCAGCCATTGCACTTCTTTTAATGAAATTAATTGAGCTCCCGAAATTAGATGAACCAACTACGCCTACTAAATTTGAATTTAAAAATATCATTGAAAAGAAGGCAATTCCTATTTCCCTTGTGTCCTTTTGTTTATTTTTTTCATATAGCTCACTATCTGGTTTTTTAGCTTCCTATACAAAGGAAATCAACCTTGCAAAAGTGGCTAGCATTTTCTTTGTACTGTATGCCATCATGATTGTCGCCTTCCGACCATTTATGTCAAGATTGTTTGATAAATTTCCTGTCCATTATTTTTTCTATCCTTCTATGCTTGCATTTGGAATAGGGATGCTACTTTTAAGCCAAGCAAATTCTAATTTTGAAGTATTAAGCGCTGGCGTCATCATGGGCTTTAGTTATGGTATATTGACACCTTGCTTACAAAATACCGTTGTAAATCAAGTACCAATTAATCGAAGTGGAGCAGCGACATCAACATTTTTCTTATTGGCTGATCTCGGTTATGGTTTAGGTACTTACATACTAGGAGCATTAGCTTCATATAGCGATTATCGTGTCATGTATGTATCATCGGCAATAGTAGCATTTATTGCGATGGTCATTTACTTTGCTTTCTATCATCGAAATGTTAGAAAAAACAATATGAATATAAATGATAAACTTGTAGGAAACCAACAATAGTGCAAAAAAAGAGTTGTCTGAAAAGTGATATGCTCCCAATTAGGTAGACAGATGAATTAAAAAAATCATCTTACCTAATTGGGGGCATTTTGTATGGGATTTTATAAGTATCCTAAAGAAGTGATGTTATCAATCATCCGTTTATATATGGCGGGAAATTATTCTTTTGAACAGCTAGGAGCGCAATTTAAAATTCATAAAAGTACCATTAAAGAATGGTGTTTAAAATTTGAAGTTTTTGGAGAATGCGTATTTGATGATCATTTTCCACAACGTCAATATACAAAGGAACAGAAACTGCTCGCAGTCAATGATTATTTAACTGGTGACTATTCCTTGTATGAATTGATGATGCAACACCAGATTTCCGGCAGAACGATTTTAATGAAGTGGGTAAAAAAGTATACTGGTCATAGTAAATTAAAAGATTCAGGTAAAGGAATGAGCCAAACTATGACCAAAGGACGCAAAACTGTAGAAGAAAAAATTCAAATCGCACAAGAATGTTTAATGAACGGAAAGAATTATCAAGAAATCGCAACGAAGTACCAAGTTTCTTATCAACAGGTGTATCAATGGGTGAAAAAATATGAAGTTTCTGGTGAACATTCTTTAGAGGACCGACGTGGACGAAAAAAATCGGAAGAAGAACGAACAGAATCAGAGAAATTACAACTAAAAATTAAACAAATAGAACGTGAAAATGAACGGTTACGTGCGGAGAATTTATTACTAAAAAAGTTAGAGGAGCTGGAGAGGAGGCATCGTTAACACAATATCGATCACAACAATGTTATGAAGCCATTGAAGCGGTTCATCAAGAAGAACAAATATCGATTGTCTTATTGTGTGAGGTTGCCGAAATTAAGCGTGCCGCCTTTTATAAATGGAGAAACCGTAAACCATCTAAGCGACAATTAGAGAATGAAGAATTATTAGAATCGATTCGCCTTCTACATAGCCAAGTGAATGGTATTTATGGCTATCGCCGCATAACTCTTACATTGAATCGAGAAAGAACTATTAACAATCAACCAGTAGTAAATGAGAAGCGTATTTATCGATTAATGCGTTTATTTGGTATACAGGCGGTTATTCGTCGTAAGCGGAAAAGATATAAAAAGTCTCCTGCAGACCATGTGGCAGAAAACATTTTAAATCGAGAATTTAAGGCGGAAAAGCCAAATCAAAAATGGTGTACAGATGTCACAGAATTCAAATACGGGGACGGACAAAAAGCATATTTAAGCGCCATCCTTGATTTATATGATGGTTCAATTGTCGACATCACTATTGGAAAATCGAACAATAATCCACTTGTATTTCAAAATGTAAAAGCAGCTATTCGACAGTTAAATCCAGGTGAAGCACCGTTAATACATAGTGATCGAGGTTATCAATATACATCAAGGAAATTTAAAACCATTTTAGAAACAGCTAAAATGAGCCATAGTATGTCACGTGTGGGACATTGTATCGATAATAGTCCGATTGAAAGCTTCTGGGGCAAGTTGAAATGTGAAATGTATTATTTAAAAAAGTTTAAAACGTATAACGAATTAAAAAAAGCAATTGAAGTTTACATAGATTTTTATAACAATAAACGTTACCAAAAAAGATTAAACGGCTTAAGTCCTTTAGAATTTAGGTCTCAAGCCGCTTAAATCATTTTTATTATTTACACTGTCTAATTGACGGGGAGCAGTTCAAAGTCATTTTGAGACAGCTCCTTTGTGACGAGGATGGTGACAACCACCGCAGGAACAATAATTCATAAGAGATATTTATCAAGAAAGAAAAGAGGTGTCCAAAAAATTATTACTTTAATGTGGTACCCAAGTCAAGGACAAACTAAAAAAAGAGTTTAAGCTATTAAGAGATGGTTTCTGTATTGTACAGGAGCCATCTTTTTTAGATTCCATTGATAACGATAATTGTTGTAGTAAACCATGTAGTGATCGATTTTAGCGCGTAACTCATCCAGTGTTTTGACCATGCTGAAATCAACTTCGTCTTTTAAGTGTCCGAAAAAGGATTCCTGTGGTGCGTTATCCCAACAGTTGCCTCGACGTGACATCGATTGACCAAGTTTATAGTGCTTTAAAAGCTTTTGGAATTTTGGACTTGTATAATGAACACCTTGATCTGAATGGATGAAGGCTTCTGGATGGAGCTTTACACGTTTATTGCGGAATAGTTTCTCAACAGTTTTTGTTGCGAGGTCCAGCGTAATACGATCTGATACATGATAAGCTAAAATTTCATTGGTAGACCCGTCTTTAATGGTCGACAAATAAGCCATTGTTCCGTTATAGGGAATATAGCTAATGTCTGTTAATAGGACTTTGCCTGGTACACCTTGCTTAAATTGGCGCTCTAGCTTATTTGGCACAACACGATGTTCTTTTGTTGCTTTCGCTATTTGTTTATACGGATTGGCTTTGCGGTGAGGGCAGACAATTCCATACTTTCGCATAATACGTTGGATTTTCTTGCGATTCATCACGATGCCAAAGTCGTGTTCAAGTGTCATTTTAATTGAACGTGACCCCTTCTTATAACCACGGCGATTGAAGGCTTTTAAGATCAAATCACGTGCTTCTCTATCCTTCAACTCTTTCGTTGCACGTGTCTCACTTGTCTTTAAATAGTTGTAATAACCAGAACGTGAGACGTTTAAAAGTGCGCAAAAATAAGTCACCATTCGTTTAAATGGAAACTGCTCTAGTGTATCGGAAATCAGTTGGAATACCTTATTTGTGCTTAATTTTTGACTGGTGTTTAGCAGCCTCCTTTCTGTCACTTCGAGCTTTTTTAGCATCTCTACTTGCCCTTCTAGTAGTTCAATACGTGCTGCTTGTCTTCCGAGAACTTCTGCCATCGTTAATTCACGCTTTATAGGTCTTCCGGAACTCGTTTTACGTGTATCGGTTAGCCCAATTAAACCATTTTTCTCATACGCTTTTCTCCAACGAGAGGAGGCTTGTTCAACACGTTTCATGCCTATTACTTCAATATCAAAACCGTATTCCTCAAAAATTCGCCGAGGTGTTTTGCCTGCTAAATATTCATCTATAAATTTACTTTTAAATGCATCTGCGTAAGTAATGGTACGTTCGCTTACCTTTAATACATGTGGATTCTTTTGTAGTTGTTCAATCTGTTCTGGTGAAAATAATTGTTTACTCATCGCTGTCTTCTGTCCGTCCTTATTCCTCTTGAAAGTCTAGTATATAAAAAATACCTGTGAATAGCACACTCTTTTTCAAGTGTCCTATCCACAGGTACCATATTACTTTTTGGACACCTCCTACTTTATAATAAAGCAATAATTAAACACAATAGGAATGTAAGACCTGATAATGGTGTCATCACCAATCTCTCTTTCTTACTTCGAGATAATAGATTGGCGATGGTATTTATGCCGAGTAAAATGGAAATAAACCATATGAAACTACTTGTGGGCAAATCTATATCAATCAAGGTATGAGTATGTTGCAGACAAACAAAGCCCATCAATAATAATATTAATGCATTTACAACACTAACAATTCGTAATCTTTTAGGTAAAATCTTATAAGATCCTCCCATTGCATATTCACCAAAAGGAAGACCTAACGAAAGCAACACTTGAAAAACTGCAATGGACACGAACAAAATCGCAACAATAATGGATAATGTATTAATGAATTTTTCCCCCTATCCTTTCTAAAAAAGAATGAATTCCACTATTGAAATTCATTCCTGATATATCTATGCAACATGTATTTCTTCTAAATACGGTACGCGAAATTTCTCATAAATTACTCCATAGACAATTGTCATTAATACAACACTTGCGACCATTACAATCACACTTGGAATAATAAACGTTTTGCTCATTGCGAAAATTACTTCTATACGAAACCAGTTTTGAAAAGGTAAACCTACACTTAAAAGACCTGCGAAAAAGGCGATTTTGACCCCGAGCCGCTTCCCTTTCACAGCTTCATCTAAAATAAATGATTACCCTATTATAGTTAGTACAACTGCCGCTGCAAATACCATCACTAATTTTGCTTTTTTGTTCATTATTGCTTCCTCCTAGAATCGAACACCTTGTTCATCACAATTAATAGTTTAAAAGGCATATGCAACTGATTTAATAAACAAAATTCAACACATTGTCCATTTTTAAATTTTTCTCAAAACTAAATGAAGGTACAATGCTGGACGACTGGTAGCTAAACTATCCGGGGTATGCTTAAAAACAAAAAGAAAGCATTCTGCATCATACAGAACACTTTTTTCTAATAGCTAACCAATTATTATATGTAATACCCATTAAATGTATTTATTAAACAAAAATTACAATTTTTCGTTCAATATAATCACTTTTTTATTTAATAGTAGATTTGGTAAGTTAATGACTTCTTGAATTTTATGGCTTTTCAACTCTTTAACACCATACATCTTTAATTGATTGTACAGCTCTTTTTCATTTCCAAATATCAAGGGCTCTTCCCTTTCCATCCCAATCCACTTTACTCACAATTACATAATGAATTTAAGATTGATAGTTGCCACCTCTTCATAAAAATCATTCCTATAGATTTTTTTCACTTCATTATATTACCGTAATCCCCAATAATCCATATAAAAAAGAAAGCATTCTGCATGACACAGAACACTTTCTTTATCTATTTTTTTATAACTTTATATCCAATATACAAGATTAAGAACCAAACTGGTGCTACATATAGAGCAACACGCATATCTGGAATAAATGCCATTAACACGACTACCATTAGTAAAAATACGATAGCGATATACGTAGAAATTGGATAAAGTGGGATTTTGAATTCTAACTTTGCAATTTCCTCATTTGATTTGAATTTTCTGAATCTCAATTGTGTGAGCAAAATAATCATCCAACTTGTTATAACCGCAACCGTCGCAACCGCAGAAATATATATAAATACTTTTTCTGGTACAACATAATTTAAAACAACGCCAATTAATAACATTAGCGAAGAAAACAAAATACCCCTCTGTGGACTTCCGTTTTTGCTAACGGTATTGAAATATTTTGGCCCATTATTCTGTAAAGATAAATTGTACAACATTCTTCCGGAGCCGTATAAACCACTATTAAATGCAGACATTGCTGCTGTTAGGACAACAAAATTTATAATATGTGCTGCTGCAGGGATACCAACATAATCGAAAATTTGAACGAATGGACTACCTTCTGCCCCCACTTCATTCCAAGGGTATATCGCCATCATAACCCCTAATGCACCAATATAGAAAATTAATATACGCCATACAATATTATTAATCGCTTTCGGAATCGTCTTTTCAGGGTTTTTCGCTTCTCCTGCAGAAATACCAACTAATTCAACGCCACCGAATGAAAACATAACTAATACTAAAGACATTAATATACCGTTGAAGCCATTTGGCATGAAGCCACCATGAGACCAAAGATTAGAAAAACCGATTGCTTCGCCTTGATTACCAACTCCAAATAAAATAATGGCTAATCCAAGGACAATCATTCCGATAATGGCTACGACTTTAATCATTGCAAACCAGAATTCAAATTCACCATAAGCTTTTACATTTGCAAAATTAACAAGCGTCAGAACGACAAGGACCACAAGTGCTGTTATCCATTGCGGGATATCTGGGAACCAATAGTTAATATAAACACCGACTACTGTTAATTCCGCCATACCAACGACAATCCACATGAACCAATATGTCCACCCAGATAAGAATCCTGCAAAGTTCCCTAAATATTTATTTGCATATGTACTAAAGGAACCTGATACTGGTTCAGCTACAGCCATTTCACCTAACGCTCTCATAATTGTGAAAATGACTATTCCGCCAATTAAATAAGCGAATAAAATCGATGGTCCTGCCATTTGAATCGTTGAACTCGATCCGTAGAATAAACCGACTCCAATGGACCCACCAAGGGCAATTAATTGCATGTGTCTGTTACTTAAACCACGTCTAAGTTGTGAATCTTGATGATTTTCTCTCATTTCCCCTTACACCTCATACCTTTCTATTTAAAATTACTTGTTCAACAAAGGAATAAAAAAAAACGCCCTTTTGGATTCACCAAAAGGACGATTCAACTCGTGCTACCACCTTAAATTTATAAGTAATTCACATTACTTACCTCAAAAAGTACAGTCATATGACGATACTCAAGCACATGATTACGGGTGCTTACCGATGTAGCCTACTTAGAAAAAACCTTTCGGTACATAGCTCCAAGATGAATTCACAATCGTTTTACATGCACCTCTCAGCAACCGGTAACTTTCTGTTCGTAAAAATAATTGATACTAGTTCTTTTCATAGCCTTTGTTATATACAAGTATTTTTAATTGTTTTTTTATTTTAACGAATTCTATTATTTTGTCAATACAATTTAGAAAATTCCTTCTTTCAATTTTTTAAAAAAAGAAAGCATTCTGCGCTACACAGAACACTTTCCTTTATGGCTAACCAACCAATCTTATTTTTTCTCTTTTCCCATAGAATTAAACAATTGAGTAGAAGATAGTGCGTTGAATGGCATTGGAATATTAAGTTTTACCCCTTCATTGTACGTAGCGATTAAGTCTTTTAGTAATACTGCTAAAGCTGTGTCTGCAGTCCATTCAGATACATCGCTCCAGTTTCGTACTACCCAGCTGTCGCCCGTACTTACTTTTAATAGATTTAAAATTTCTTCTTCAGGTAAGCCGTAATGTTCCCCAAGTTTTAATCCTTCTGCAACTGCATTCATGTTAATTCCTAAAATCATGTTGTTCACTAATTTTGCTACTTGGCTATTCCCCGCTTCTGGTCCATAGTAGAATGTGTGAGAACCCATCGCATCAAAGTATGGAGCGAAAGATTTTACGATTGTTTCATCCCCTGAAGTCATGATAGATAAAGTACCAGCTTGTGCGCCTGATGCACCGCCAGAAACAGCAGCACTGATTAGTTTTAATCCACTTTCAGCTTCCACTCTTGCACCTAATTCGTTCATCGCATCTGGAGATAGAGTACTCATGACGATGACCGTTTTTCCGTCCGTATTTTCCCCAGTAAGGATGCCGTTTTCACCAAAGATAACGTCCACGTTTTGTGCATAGTCACGAACCATAGAAATAATTGCTTCGTCCGCTAGCTCTGCTACTTCTTTCACTGTATCAACCATTGTAAATCCTGCAGCTTCTGCTTTTTCATAAACACCTTTCCAAGCATCAAAACCGATTACTTCAAAACCAGCTTTCTTTAAATTCGCCGCCATAGGGAATCCCATAGTACCTAATCCGATAAATCCAATTTTTTTACTCATATTTATTCCTCCAAATGTTTAATATTTTTAAGCTAAACCTACTAGAGTTAAAATTACGACTACAGCCATTGCGACCCAGTGCGTAACACTTATACTAATAAATCCATTTTTAAATGTATCTTTCATTGTTAAACCAGTAATCTTGTTAAAGATAATTAAGAAACCTGAATAAGGAACAATTGATAATGCTCCAGAACCAATGGCAATTGCACGGTGAACCGTTTCAGGATCTAACCCTAAATCCAAATAATATGGAGCAAAGTTCGCTACAGAAATACCGATTGCACCTACAGCGGATGCCGTAATACCACCGATTAAACCTGTCCCAATCATTAATGACAGTACGGGAGGTCCAGGAATCGATTGAATCAATTGGAAGACACCTTTAAAGGCAGGAACACCCGTTGCAATGCTACCAAATGCAATCGTACTACCCGTTGTAATCGTTGAAGTAACCGATTCATTTGCTCCTTGATTCAATACTTCTTTTTGCTGATCAAGTTGTTTTCGGAATAAGATTGCACTTAAACCAACTGCCACAATTAAAGCGACAATAATGATATTGCTTACAGAACTGAAACATAAGATAATTGCTAATAATACAATAATCGGAAGTAAACTGATTAAGAAAGGTGGAAGATCGCGTTTCATTGCATCTTCACTATGTTCAACAGAATGCTCTGCTTCAAATGTTTCCTTTTTACGTAAACTTCTCGACAGCATCATTTTCATAAAAACTAATAAGAAAATAATTGCCGCGATGGAAGTAACAATTCCGATGAATGGCGCAGCAGTTAATGTTGTACCTAAAGCTGTGGATGGCACAACATTGTGTAAGGAAGGCGCCCCTGGTAACATGGTCATTGTAAATGTGGATGTACCACCAAATACGGGGATGATGACCAATTTCCAAGAGATATTTAATTGTTGGAAGATTGGTTTTGCCATCGGAACTAATGCGAAGATAATAACGAATACATTAATTCCTCCATAAGTAAGAAGTGCAGAAATTATGAATAACGCTACTAACGCATTGTACGGATTTTTCGTTCCCACTACCGACAACACTTTATTGGCAATCGATATCGTTGCCCCGCTTTTATCCATATATTTTGCTAATATCGAACCTAATAAGAATATCGCGAAGTTTGATGCCACGAACCCAGCAAGGGCAGACATATAAGAATTTTCTTTACCAAAAACAGTTTCTAAAATATTTACATCATTAAATAGCAACACAACAATTGTCGCAATTGGAGCTGCAACAATAATATTGAATTTTTTTACGATAAATAGAATGATTGTTAATATCCCTAACAATATTCCGAATATTCCTAATATATCCATTTTCTATCACCTCTTTATTTCTTGTTGTTTCGGATATTTCGAATTCATTATTCTTGAATTCAAGATGATATTAGATACGCTACCAAAGTTTCTGCCACTTCTGCCTTTTGGAATTTTCTACTCTACGACAAATTAACTTAATTGGAAGCGCTTAATTTCGCCTTACCATTGTTCCTTCTAATATCGAATTTGTCTTGCAAACATACTATAACGTAACTTTCACACATTCGTAAAATATATAAAATTCATGTTTTGTATTCCTTTTTTTCATAATATGATGAAGGGAAATTTATAATATATTTCATGTACACTTAAAATTGAAGATTCTTCAAAGATTGGAGATAGAATGGATGGATATACGACAGCTTACCTACTTTATCGAGGTGGCAAAATATAAGAGTTTTACGAAAGCCTCTAAATCCTTGCACTTATCGCAGTCAACATTAAGTAAAGTCGTCAAAAGTTTGGAAGAAGAATTGAAGGTAGAACTAATCGATCGTTCCGCAAAGAATATTGAACTAACGGACGCAGGAGAAATCGTTTTTGCAGAAGGCGAAAAAATTATGGAATCCCTCGATGATTTATCGATTCACCTTTACGATTTAATGAATTTAAAAAAGGGAAAAATCAAAATCGGTATACCACCAGTTATTGGTTCTTTATTTTTCCCGAAAATCATTAAGGAATTTAATAGTTTATATCCCGATATTAAAATCAAAATATTTGAAGCTGATTCAAAAACGGTGCAACAAGAAGTGACAGATGGAACGCTGGATCTTGGCGTTGTGATGTTACCAGTGGATGAAAAGGTACTCGATGCGATACCTTTTGTTTCGAATGAATTGATTCTCTTCGTTCATCATACCCATCCTTTGGCACAGAGGGAAAAAGTAGATTTGAAAGATTTGCAAAACGAAACCTTCATATTGTTTAAACAAAAGTTATTTCAGGAGCTTATTGTGCAAGAATGTTTACGAGCTGGTTTTCGTCCAGAAATTGCATACGAAAGTTTGGAATGGGATTTCATTAGTGGAATGATTGGAGAAAACTTAGGGATTTCCATTTTCCCAAAACCTATGGAAAATAAAGTCGACCAAACAATTATCAAATCGGTTCATATTGAAAATCCAACACTACCATGGAATTTAGGTTTAATTTCCAAGAAAAAGAAACGCCCTTCACCGGCAGTTCGTCAATTTCTTCAGTTTATTTCTCCAAAGTTACCTTTTGAAGTTTGAATAAATGCTAAAAGGCCAAATTTGAAAATTGGCCTTTTTTATATACTTATTTTACAATTACGGGTACCCATAATTCGTTACTAGGTTCATGGTTTGGTGGATAATAACATTCAATGCATGGGATTTTCGCAAGTTCATATCCTGAATTCGGAAGCCAATCAATATATAAACGTTCCCAGGCATTACTTACATTTGGAAAAACAGCCCATAAATTATGCGAGATATGGATAATTCCTAACTCACTTGGCACTTCCCCATCAGAACGAACTCCCATAAAGTAAGTAAATTCACCTTCCTTAATCGCGGCTTCATTACCACAAACACCTAATATGCCTTCAAGGGTGCATTTCCGTTCTTTCCATGACAAATTAATTAATTGTTGCAAATATCCATCCTTTTCAGCATTTTCCCAAATAGTGGAAATTGTTTTAAAACTTTCGGCCGTTTGTACAACTATTCCCTTACCGATAATTTTAATATCAAAATCAATTGTTTCCATCCGGTACTCCATTTTGGGCTCTCCTTTCTTGATTTCGAAAATTACTTCGATAATGATGGAAAAATTTCCTTCAAAAAATAAAAAAGACACATGAACTTGTGTCTCCTGAATCAGTTTTTCAGATTTTGTATCAAGGGTTGCCGTTGCTTGATCCAATAGAGTTAAGTTTGGATTTTTCAGCAATGCACGAGCAATGAAAATTCGTTGCTTTTAACCACCCGATAACTTTACTCCGCGCTCACTAATTTGCGGTTCATAGCCTTTCTAGCCATTGCATTTCCCCTAAATATACTAACTTCCACCTCTGTATACATCAATATATCAAAAGTGTATACAAATTTATGCAATATACCAATATTATAGAAAAATAAAAAACACCTACAAAATTATATCTGCAGATGTTTTAATAAGTATTAGATTAAGAATCAGCTTTTTTTACCATAAAACAAACGAGCATACATGGTTCGTTTGTTTTATTAATGCACCAATGCTCTTCACCCGCTGGAATCAATGTTGCATCTCCAGCTTTTTCCACACTATATTTACCATTACAGTAGGTTTCGATTTCCCCGCTGAAAATATACGAGAACTCATCTTCCTCATGACAACTCATCCCTTCAGCTGGAACTCTTTCACCAGGTGTAAGAGAAATAACACTCATGCTCACTTCTTTAAAATCTCCCTTTTTTGTGAAGAGTTTCTTCATTTCATAAAGAGGCATACCAGTTGGATCTACTTGATTTATGTTGATTTTTTCCATTCATTTCCCACCTATTCTTTTTGAAGTTTAGGATCTAGAAAGTCTCGTAGACCATCACCTACGAAGTTAGCTGCTATAGAAATCGAGAAAATAGCTAAGCCAGGGAAGGTTGAAACCCACCAATTTTGAATAACTTTCGCACCATCCGATACCATTGAACCCCATTCAGGTGTTGGGGGTTGTGTTCCTAGACCAAGGAAGCTGAGCCCTGAAAACATCAATATTGCATTTCCAAGATCAAGCGTTGCCATTACGAGTAATGGACCAAAACTATTAGGTAAAATTTCTAAAAATAAAACCCGTATATGCGAAGCACCCATAACCCGGGAGGCCGTCACATACTCGCTTTCTTTTAAGGATATAACCATCGATCGCATCAACCTCGCATAGTTTGGCCACCAAATAATAGCCATCGCTATTACTGAGTTTAAGATACTCGGTCCAAGTGCCGCAGCAATGACCATCGCCAAAATTAGAGGTGGAAACGCCATAATCAGTTCTGAGAAACGCATCATGATTTCGTCGACTTTCCCACCCTTATATCCTGCTATCCCACCAAAGAGAATACCAATAGATAAGGCACAAATAACTGTGATGATTCCGGCTGTTAAAGAAATTCTCGAGCCATACATAACCCTTGAGAATACATCACGCCCCAATTCGTCGGTCCCAAATAAATGAGATAAACTAGGAGGCTCATATCGAATCGACAGATCTTGTGCAGTAGTACTATGTGTTGCGATTAACGGTGCAAATATCACAACGATAAACCATAATGCGCAAATAATTAGTCCGAGTTTAAATAGAAATCCTTTTTGAGTGATAAAAGATTTAAATGTTCTCATCATCTATACCTCACTCTCGGATCAATAATTCCATATAAGATATCAATCAATAGATTAATGACTACATAAATAAATGCTATTAAAAGTGAAACTCCACATATTGCTGGGAAGTCTAGTGAAACTGCTGAAAGATATGCATATTGACCGATTCCTGGCCACGCAAAGATATTCTCAACAAGCACCATACCGCCTAAAAGATTACAGAAACCAATACCAGCGACTGTAATGACAGGAATTAAGGAATTGGAGATTGCATGTCCAACGATAATGCCGGATTCTTTTAATCCCTTTGATCTCGCTGTACGAATATAGTCCATAGACATCACTTCAAGTAAATTCGATCGTGTTTGCCTAGCGATTAGTCCCATTGTAAAGAATCCTAACACCGTTGCAGGCAAAATCAAGTGCATCGCGACATCACCTAACAGTTGAAAATCTCCATTTAAAAGAGAATCTAATAATAATAGTCCAGTTCCCCCTTCTGGAGTTGTTGATCTCGCATCTATCCGGCCAGGACCTGGTGTAATACCAATAACAGAAGAGAAAATATTGAGCATAATTAATGCAAACCAAAAGCTCGGTACAGAAACCCCACTAATAGAAAGCGTACGAATGATATGATCAACAGGCTTATTTCGAAAAATAGCAGAGATTACTCCAAAAAGAATTCCAAGCACTAAGGCAATAACCATAGCCACTATCGATAATTCCAGGGTTGCTGGGAAGAACTGCATTAAGTCCTCCATCACTGGTCTGCCAGTTCGAATTGAGGTACCCAAATCACCAGTCAATAAGTGTTGGAAGTACAGTATAAATTGACTAAATAGCGACTTATCGAGCCCCCACTTCTCTTTGAAAGCAGCAACAATTTCGGGATTATTCATTGCACTTTGGCTCAAATTCGCAGCAACCGGATCACTTGGCACTAAATGCGAAAGAATAAACACGAACAGTGCCACACCAAATAATAAGAAAAGTAGAAAGATTAGACGTCTACCTATAAACCTAAGCAATTTAAGATCACACTCCCAACTAAAAACAACTCACAAGTCGATACTCATAAACTAGCTACCCGTAGGCAATTGACTGCCCACAGATAGCTTTTTGGACATTTACATCATCATTTTGAAAGCTTTAAATCTTTTAAACTTAGCTTAAATAAATCATTATAAGCAACACCTTCAAGGTTAGCGCTAACTGCAAATGATTTCGGGTGTTGTACTAAAAATGCATAAGGACTATTCTCTGCAATGATTTCTTGCATTTTACCTGAAAGTTCTGCACGCTTTGCTTCATCAATTTCTACTTTTGCTTGTTCAGCTAAAGCTACTAATTCTGGATTTGCTGAAGGATCCCAGTTTGCACGTGTTCCTACAATATCTCCAGGAATAAATGCTAATTGATTGCTTAGATCATAGTAATCTGGTGACCAGTGCATTACTAGGAATGGTGTTTTACCATTACGATAGTCTTCGATGACAACGCCAACATCACCCGTTTGAATTTCTACATTAATATTAATCTTAGATAAATCTTCTTTTACTTTTTCAGCAATCGTTACCCATGAAAGTCCCTCAGAATCATAGTTAGCTGCAATTAAAGGTACTGTGAAGCCATTTTCAAAACCAGCTTCCTTCATTAATTCTTTTGCTTTTTCAATGTTTTGATAGTTATCTGCTCTTGATTGAGCACCTACAAAGCCATCTTGAACAAATGACATTGGTAGTAGTGCGCCATCACCTGCTAATTGTTTAAAGCCTTCATAGTCAAGTGCATAGCGTACCGCTTGCTGAACAAGTGGATCTGACATTTCCTTTCCAATCTCAGGACTATTGTTCATTAGTAAGAATGAAATCGTTGAAGTTGGAGAAGATACAACTTTTGCGTTTCCACCATCTTTAATTGTTTTTACTTGGTCAGGACCAACACTTAAAGCAACGTCAATTTCACCTTTTTCTAGTGCTTGAATTTGTGTGTTTGGATCTGGAATTTCTTTGATAATAATTTTGCTTGCATTCACAGTGCCTGGATAATTTGGATTCTTTTCAAGTACCATTTCTGTATTTTGAGTCCACTTCGTTAATACATATGGACCACTACCTGCTGATGTCCCATCAAGATAAGCTGTTGCAGTATCCGTTGTACTTGCATCTTCTGCATCGGTACCACCTTGTTCCTTCACAACCTGGCTATCTACAACCGCGAAAGCATTACTTGTTAGTTTAGATAGGAATGAAGCATCTTGTTCCTTTAACGTCACAACAACCGTATTTTCATCTGGTGCTTCTACTTTTTCAACGCCTTCTGCTAGAGCAGATGCATTATCTTTAATATTCATTGTACGGTTAAAACTAAATACAACATCATTTGCAGTAATAGGATTTCCACTTGCAAATTTACGTCCCTCAACCAGTTTGAAAGTATACACAAGTCCAGATTCATCAACAGAATATTCCTTTGCAAGGGCTGGTTTTGGTATAAGTTCTGAACCTTCTAACATATATAAGTTCTCATATGTTGCATAGAAATAAAAATTCCCGAACACTTCATATGCACGGGCTGGATCAAGTGTTTTCCAGTCAGATGCAACCCCAATAACGATTGTATCTTGACTACCATTTGATGAAGATGAAGATGATGTCGTTTGTCCACTTTCTTCTTTTTCACTACATGCTATTAGTGATAAGCTCACTAACAATGTAATTGCCAGTAAAATTATCTTTTTCATTAGCAAAGACCCCTTTTTTTATATTTTTATAGAATCACTTTGTACACAAATGACATGCAACAAAGTGGTTACTATTTGTTTGTTTGAACTCTGGCTCTTTTGTTCTGCAAATATCCATTACTGCAGGGCATCTTGTGTGAAATCTACATCCAGATGGTGGATTCGATGGACTTGGAACATCCCCTGTCAAAATAATTTTCTCTCTAACTTCACCGCTAACATCTGGAATCGATGAAAGGAGCGCCTTTGTATATGGATGTTGCGTATTTTCATATAGTTCATCACGAGTTGCCAGCTCAACAATTTTACCTAGATACATTACTGCCACTCGGTCACTAATATGGTGAACAACACTTAAATCGTGCGAGATAAATAGATAAGTAAGATTTAATTGTTTTTGAAGGTCTTCTAGTAAATTAATAACCTGTGCTTGGATTGATACATCTAAAGCCGAAACGGGTTCATCACAGACGACCAGTTCTGGATCTAGTGCCAGTGCTCTTGCAATTCCTACCCTTTGTTTCTGACCTCCAGACATCTCATGAGGATATCTATCTAAAAAACGACTTGGTAGCCCAACCATGTCCATTAGTTCTGTAATTTTCGCTTCCCCATTTTTAATTTTGTGAATTTTGAAAGGTTCCATTAAAATTTGCTTAATCGTTCTGCGGGGATTTAAGCAAGCAGATGGATCTTGGAAAATCAATTGCGCCTTTCTGGCAAAATTTTTCCGGTTCGTCTTCGAAATATTCGTAATGTCCTCGTTATTAAACAATATTTTAGAACCGCGGTCAGGCGGATATAGACCAAGCAAAGTCCTACCTAACGTACTTTTTCCACATCCACTTTCACCTACAAGACTAAATGTTTCTCCCTTTTTTATCGTAAAAGATACATCATCTACTGCCTTAAGTAATCCCTTTTTTCCATCAGGGCTTTTAATTTGAAACGTCTTTTTCAAATGGGAAACTTCTAAAATATTTTCAACTTCACTTTGGATTGATAGAGTTGCTGTACTCTTTATATTCGTTTGTGACATTTCCATCATCACCCTTTTCTCCTGCGTCATAAATAAAACATCTTACTTCACGACCATCTTCTCGTTTATATAATGGAGGCTTTTCTGCTTTGCAACGTTCCGTAGCATACTTACAACGAGGATGAAAACTACAACCAGTTGGCATTCTCAACGCATCTGGTACTGTACCAGGAATCGCCTCAAGTCTTTCAACTTTACTAGAGATTTTAGGAATTGCATTTAGTAAACCCTTTGTATATGGGTGAAGTGGATCCTTAAATACAAGGTCAGTAGGACTCTTTTCAACGATTTGGCCAGTATACATCACGACTACATTCTCACACATTTCTTTTACAACACCTAAGTCATGGGTGATCATAATAATACTCATATCTCGTTGCTTTTTCAGTTTGCTCATTAAATCGAGTATTTGAGCTTGAATCGTTACATCTAGTGCAGTAGTAGGCTCATCAGCAATTAATAGTTTTGTATCACAAGCTAACGCAATCGCAATCATGATTCTTTGTCGCATCCCACCAGACATTTGATGTGGATATTCATGGAACCTTTGCTCAGGTGAAGGGATTCCTACCAAACGTAATAACTCAATTGCGCGTTTTTTTGCCTCTTGTTTACTTATCCCTTTTTGATGAATTAGGATAGGCTCCATGATTTGCTTACCACAAGTATGTAGTGGATTCAAAGATGTCATCGGCTCTTGAAATATCATGGACACAGAATTACCTCTTATTTTCCTCATTTCATCAGGCGATAGTTTTAATAAATCTACACCCTCAAAATCTATCTTTCCAGTTATTTCAGTGTTTGCATTTTGCAAAAGTCTCATAATAGCTAATGATGTGACACTCTTACCGCTACCACTTTCACCTACGATTCCTAGTGAAATACCTTTTGCTAATTCAAAGCTTAAATTATCTACTGCTTTGACAACACCCTGTCGCGATTTGAATTGAATCGTCAAATCCTCTACTTTTAGTAATGTCATTGCCTCACCTTTTTCGCTGTATTGTTAATAATTGATTTTTAAATTTTAGTTAAAAATAACTGGAGTAATGACAGACAGTAATAGAGTTTCCTGGTCGAGTGGATTCTCCCATATATGTGGTAGGGTTGATGGGAAATGAATGGCATCCCCTTCTCGCAAATAGTATTCGGTATTATCAACTGTGAATAATACTGCACCTTTTAGAACGTAATAAAACTCTTCTCCAGGGTGTTTTACCGGCTCTTTTTCCTTTTGATGCGGCTTGATTGTTACCAATAAAGGCTCTATTTTTCTATCTGCAAATTTATTACTTAACCTTACATAAGTTGAATCCGAACTTTCTATTTTAAAGGATTTTTGATCTTGCTTTTTTACTGCATAATTTAGATTTTCGCTCTCTTCGAAGAAATGAAGCATTTTTACTCCAAAAGCGTCAGCAATTTTTTTTAATGATGTAATAGCTAGTGATGATGTCCCTCGTTCTATTTGAGATAAAAAACTAACAGATAGGTCTGTCTTTTCACTTAACTCCTTTAAAGTCATTCCTTGCTCAAATCGCAATTGCTTAATTTTTTGAAAAATTTCTTCCATAGCTTAATTCCTTTCTATTACGAGAAGAATAATTACTGTATTACTGTAATTATTTTCGATTTTACCATAATCCCTAATATTGTAAATGAAAAATTTTGAATATTTTTTATAATATTACTAGAGTAAAAATTTAGAATGTTTTTCGAAATACCATTTAGTAGTATGTTCCTTTAGAAATGTAGATGTGGAAAAATAAGGGGATAATAAACTGTTGGGGAAACGAAGGAAATTGTATGATCAAGAAAAAACTATCTAAGTAAAGTATTAATATTGTCAGTTAGTTGAAAGATTTTTAGAAAAACAGCACCTAAACAAAACGTGAAGATGCGAATTTTTACGAATCAAATATTTTATTTCAATCGGTAATTGTAAACTTCATCAAATTTGATTTTTCATCAGAATGATTGTATCCGACTCTAAATCTTTCATAAAATTATAGTAGGTTTGATTTTTCTTATATTCCATATTCATACAATTTCACGGTATCTCTATAGGAGTATCATATTTCGTGGTTTGAATGAGTTCTGATCTTAGAAAGCAATGCAAGTACCCATTCAAATAAAATAAGCCACCCAAAATTGGGTGACTTTAAAAAGGGGATGTACATAACAATTTAACTTACTTATACTCATGCATTTCTGTAGTACCATCCGTATAGTCAATAACTGTTGTATACTCGATTGCATTATTTTCCCTTGCCATATAATAATGTAATCGTGCATCTGCTATAAGTGCAAGATTACCATCATCATCATAACCTGCAATTGGACCATATGAGACAGCTAACATTGTACAGCCTTCAGGTGCTGCAAATGGTTCATGTATATGACCTGCTTGTTCGCAAGTGTAATAACCCGGATATCCTTTATCATCACCATCTTCATAATAAAAACCACCTTCAATAATATAAGCTTCAGAATTATGAAGATGCCAATGTGTAGCTGCTTTTATACCCGGATCAATTTTTAGTAGAATTGTAAAATTACCTGAAACAAGATCACAGGATAAAAGCTTAAAATAAGTTCCCGGCATCAGCCAATCAGTCCACGGAATCCAATCAGGATTTATAAAATCACGTTTTTTTCCTTTAGGGGTATTACCAGGATTTTTCATCCAGTATAATGGATTATACTTCTTTGAAAGACCTTGTTCGTTAGACATTCTACATTCCTCCTAATTGTTTGAAGTTAACTACATTTACATCATACAGAACACCACTTACTAGCAACTTACAAAACAACTTACAAACACTTTAAATTTATTGTTAATATAAGGAAGTTAAGTTAAAATTAATCAATATTCATTATTTTCTAATAAAGGAAGTGTTAGAATCATGATGATATCTACTATAGAAATTAATGAAAACAACCTTTTAGTTCGGAAAGATCTATTTTTAAAACTAGATAGCTTTCATTCAAAGAAACTAATTACATTAACAGCTGGTAATGGTTTTGGAAAACGAACTTTGATTTCTAGTTATCTTAAACACAATAATATTCATTACACCTGGTTTACTCTGCAATCACCCTTAACAACAATTCAAGAATTCCTCTCAACTATAATAATGCACTTAGAATCCATACAACAAAATCAATTTGAGACATTACCTATTAATCAACTACTAGACGAAGTAATAAATATACTTTTAAAGAAAAAAGACCCGTATTGGCTTATTTTAGAGGGCTGTGAACATATTCAGTTTGAAAATCATCACTTCGCTTTATTAAATTCATTTATTGATAGATTGCCGAATCATGTTACTTGTGTTTTCTTAGGAAAGCGTTTACCAAACAAGATAACGCAAAGCAAGTGGAAAATGCAGGGGAAATTACTATCTATAAATTCAGAAGACCTTGCATTCAATAAGGAGGACATAAAATATCTATTTCACTCCATCTATCAATTGCAAATAAGTGATTTTGAGATAGAGAGAACGCTTCAAGAGACGGAAGGATGGGCTGCTGGTATTGCACTATATTACGAAGCGGTTAAAGAATTGCCTTCTATTGATCGGGAACAATTTTGGAATAATATCAAAACAGGTGATGATATATATCAATACATCACGAATGAAATAATAGAAGAACTACCTCATCATTTACATGAATTTCTTTATTACTGCTCTTTATGTAGAACCATAGATAAGGAAATTTTCATTGAAGTCTTTCCTAACTTATCTGTTCACGAAGCAATTCATGAACTAGAAGATAAAGGAGTTATTATGATTTATGATGCAAATGGAACCCCAAGATTACACGAACTTTTTAGACGTTATTTATATAAAAAGGCATTAATCGAGTTGGGAGAAGAAAGAATTCAAGCATTTCATGGACAAGTATCCCTAACCTTTTTGAAAAAATATCAATTTTTCAACGCCCTATCCCACTCCCTTGCATCTGGTAATGCACAAAAGACAGCAGAAATAATGAATTTAATGATAGACCGATATGAACCAGAGCATTTCCTACAATTAATAGATGGTTGGTTAGAAAGTATTTCACCTAGCTTAGATTTATCAATGACTAGCCTCTTAATATTTCGATGCATACCTGTAAAGTTATCTGAACGATTAATCGACCCTCTGTTACTATTATTAAAAAAATTCGAAAATGTTAACCCAGCTATTACTTTAAATATCTATCATCGATTAGCCACGATTTATTTTTATAAAGGTGAACTAAAAAAGGCAATCATAGATTACAACAATAGTTTAAATCTAGCTAAACAAATAAATTATCCTCCAATGATCGCTTTAAACACAAGTATGCTAGCACAAATGTATCGATTTATTAAAAATAAAGAAAAATCAATTTCTCTCGCTAAGAAAGCACTCCTCTTAGCAGAAAAAGATGGCTATGATCATACTCAAATGCATTCACTTTGGAACCTTTCTGAAATTATGGTAGATGAGGGAGATATTCATTTAGGTAAACGCTTTGCTATGGAATCGATTGATGTATCGTTAAAATGTGATGATGCAGCTGTTATTTACCCTTACTGTACAATTAGCAAGTATTATAGAAAGACAAATCAACTGGACAAGTCCTTTCAATGGGTAGAGAAAGCCGTTAAGCATGCTGAAAAATATCAGATTGAAACTGATTTAGGTTGGGCTTATACAGAATTAGCACTTTGGTATAAAGATAACCAACAATTTGAGTTGGCCGAACAATATATAAAAAAGGCTGAAGAATTGTTTAAATCATTTCGGCATCACAACTGTATTGTACGTCTTCATCTTGTTGATATTTTACGAGAATTCAACAAAAATGAAGAAGCACAAAAAATTCTCGATGATATTAAAAAGACTGTAAAAAAATATGATTATGAATGGATTACTTTTTACGAACCTAAAATAGAACCTGACATTGACGAAAAACTAACATTAAAATTACTTGGTTCATTTGAAATCAAAGTTGGAAGGAAGAAAATTAAAATATCGAGAAAATCTAGTAAAAAACTACTTTTTCTTTTGGCTACACAATACAAAAGACGCTGGTCGAAGGAAGAAATTATTGGAAGACTTTTTCCGGATGAAGAAGAAGAAATTGCTTCTAACTATTTTAATGTAGCCCTTTCCTATCTTCGCAAGGAGTTAGAACCTAACCTAAAGAAAGGAAGGGATTCTAAATATATTAAATATGACGGTTCTCATTACTATTTTGTTTATGAAAATATAGATTGCGATTTCAAAAAACTGAACGATTTATTGGATGACCCAATCAATACGAACACTTCCCTTGAGACTTACATTCAACTATATTCAGGGGATTTACTTGAAGAATACCCATATGAAGATTTCCTAATTGATAAAAGAGATGAACTAAAATCCGATTATCTTGATGTACTAAAAAACCTAGTTAAAGAATCAGAGGGTAATGGAAAGCTAGAACAGAGCTATCAGATTTATGAAAAAATGATTCAAGTTGATCCGTTTGAAGAACAATTTTATTTAAACTATATCAAAAGCCTATTAAAAACCGGTCAACGAAACAAAGCACATCAAATAGCTAATAAAGCAATACAATATATAGAAGTTGAACTTGGAATTCCAATACAATCTGAAATTGAAAGTTTATTAACCATAAAAAGTAAGTAATGAGTAAGTTACATTCCTTATGATATAGCAATATCAAATAAGGAGTGAGACTAATATGAATTTGTTAAACAAAGTTGCCGTAGTTACTGGAGCAGGAAGTGGGATTGGGAGAGCGATTTCAGAAAAGTTAGCTTCACAAGGTGCATTCGTTTACGTAACAGATATTACAGAAGCTAGTGGGCAAGAAACTGTAAATATCATTAAAAGGAATAATGGAAAAGCAAAGTATTTACCTCTTGATGTAAGGAATCCTGAGCAAGTGGAAGCTACATTCCAAAAAGTTGCGAATGATACTGGGAAACTGGACATCTTAATTAATAATGCAGGCATACCTGGTCAACCAAGTTCAATTGAGCAGATTCCGAATGCAGAATGGACAAACTTGCTTGATATTCATGTTAATGGTTCATTTTATTGTTTAAAATGTGCCGTTCCTTACATGAAAAAAAATGGTTCTGGTCGCATTATTAATATGTCCTCACTTGCATCTGAAACATCGCTACGTGGATATGGTCATTATGCAGCTGCTAAGTATGCCCTTTTAGGTTTAACAGAAACGGCGGCTAAAGATTTAGCACCATATGGTATCACTGTGAATGCATTAAAGCCTGGGGTTATTCGCTCTGCCTTGACTAGTGGCATTTTATCAATGGCTGAGGAGGAATTAGCAAAAGCAACTCCACTAGGTAAGATTGGTTCCCCTTCTGATGTAGCCGCTGCTGCTGCATTTTTATGCTCAGATGAAGCCTCGTTTATTACAGGTGCTACTTTAATCATTGATGGAGGTTTCCGTCTTGTAAACGAGATGGATAATGCGATGGATCGATTTTTAAGTATTTCTAATTCATAAAATTTAGAAAAGGCAATCATGATTTTTCATCACGATTGCCTTTTTCTATTTCTTATTTTTGCGTAATTCAATTGCTGTTGAAAAATTTAGACAACGATCGACTACCTTTTACTGGGTACATCAAATATTACTGCTGGATGATTTGAATATGGTTACCACATGTGTCGTCAAACACGGCAACCGTTACATTGCCCATTGATGTTGGCTTCATTGTAAACTTCACGCCTTTATCCAGTAAACGTTCATATTCTGCTTGAATATCTTCTACGCCAAACATCGTTACCGGGATACCATCAGCAAATAATTTTTGTTGATATTCCTTTGCAGCTGGATGATTGTTTGGCTCAAGGATTAGTTCCGTTCCTTGTTCATTTTCTGGTGAAACTAAAGCAATCCATCGAAATTCACCAGCAGGAACATCATGCTTTTTAATAAATCCTAATGTGTCACAATAAAAATTCAATGCCTTTTCTTGATCGTCTACGAAAATGCTAGTTACAATAATTTTCATTTAATTTTTTCTCCTTTACAATTTGTGATGCACAACTTACTCTAACCATTTATCCAACAAATTTTTTAGCGGCTCCTTGTTGAATTGTAGCACTCGATATTTTCCCTCTTTTTTTGAAAGGACGAGCCCTGCATCTTCCAATAATGTAAGATGTTTTGCTATACCCTGTCGTGAAATGGAAAGATTGTGCTTCATAATTAGACGAGCATTCAGTTCATACAATGTCATTTCGTTACTTTCTGAAAGTTCATCTAATATTAGCCGTCGATTCTCGTCTGCAAGTCCTTTAAAAATTGCGTCTTTTTCCCATTCCATAAGCCGATTATACGCAACTAATTGGTTGCATGTAAAGTGAAAAGGCATGAAAAATTAAAATTCATTCGCTTCTAATTTCATTAATGCTCCAAAATATTGTTGTGCGGTAGTAAAGCAAATAAACGCGCAAAGCTCACTTATTTCATCCTCTGTGAAATAGTTGTGTAGTATTTGAAATACTGAATCTGGAACAATTCCTTTTTCATATTTTAAAAAAGCCTCGGCAAAACCCACTGCAACAGATGTTTTTTCATCAAAATTGAGAGGATCTGGCTTCCCTTTTGCTTTGCAATACTCGCATCCATTCCCTTGTGCCAATGTTCTTCTAACTTGTTCCTTTAATGTAGCTGATAAACATCCATCTTTTTCTAACTCATCCCCTAACTCTGCCCATGACGTCATCACTTCTTGATTGTGACCTAATAGTTTTTGAAAAGGTGTTCCTCCAAAATTTGATTGTTTGATTCTTGCCATATGCAACTCCTCCTTGTTACATTAAATATAAAATACGGATTCTGAATTTCACATTAAATTTGAAATGTTTTTTGGTGAAATGATTTTGATAATTAACGTAAAAGAGAGGATTTTCTTTAAAAATGAAAATTGATGATATTGATAAAAAAATACTTGTTGAGTTATCTAATAATAGTCGTTTGTCGATGAGTGAACTAGGTAGAAGAGTTCATCTGTCCTCCCCTTCTGTCACTGAACGAGTTCGGCAAATGGAGTCTTTTGGCATTATTAAAAAATATACTTTGGAAATTGATTATGAAAAAATCGGCTTACCTATCCAATGTATCATCGAAGCTACTGTAAAAAATGGGGATTATAAGAAGTTTAAAAATTTTATAGAAAGTCTCCCAAATGTGGAATTTTGTTATAGAGTTGCGGGAAATGCCTGTTATATGCTAAAAATGCAATTTGAGAGTTTTTCTAAAGCAGAGGAATTTATCGACACTGTAAATCCGTTTGCTGCTACGGTTACTCATTTTATTTTTTCTGAGGTAGAGACGAACTTAAAACTAGATTAAAGAACTAAACTTTATTCTGAGTTAGTCCTTAAATAAACTCAAACTAGTGACATTCATCACTGGGATGAAGGTCAATTCTCTTGTGAAATCCTGTTCCAGTGACCTTCATTACCCTGATGAAGGTCAAATCCCATGTGTAAATCCTTTCTAGTGACCTTCATTACCCTGATGAAGGTCAAATCCCATATGTAAATCCTTTCTAGTGACCTTCATCACCCCGATGAAGGTCAAATCTCTTGTGAAATTCTGTTCTAGTGACCTTCATTACCACAACATAAGTCAATTCCCCTGTGAAAACCTAATAAGAAAAAGACAATCCCTCCTTGATGCAAGAAAGGATTGTCTTCATTTTAATAAAATTGTTCAGAATAAGTGTAAGGTTCCACTCGCACATTGAGTATTGAGCCTATATTATACACTTGAATTCTCAATCCCAATATTTCTTTTCTACTTTTCGGAAAATCTACAAATACATATCCTTCCGATAATCCTTCAATAGAAAACTTATTGGAATTACCTTCTCGTGTTATGTTCACAATGTTCGCTGTTTTCTCATCCATTTTATATTCACTAAAATCGCCTTCATATTTACTTAAATCTAGTGTTACAACTGGATTTTCCACAATTGAATAGGTATCTAGGTAAAAATGAGCCGGCTTTTCAGTTGCCTTGACCCCATAGCGAATTTTTGTGTTGTTCGCATATTCAACGGTTGCAATGTATTCACCTGGGTTATTTAACAATAAGCAAATTTGATTGAAGCCTAAATATTCTTTACATGTTTTAAACTTAGCTGACTCTTCAATAACCGTTCCATCCATCGTCGATAACGTCACATTTTTAATTGGATCCTTCTCTACATTTAAACGAACATTTGTCGGTAGAACGTCCTTCGTCTCATCAAAATGAATGGTAAATCGTTCATTTTCCTTCGTTACACTCACATAATATTTTTTGCTTTCTAAGGTATTAGAATCATTTTTCAAACGCCCTGAAAGTCCAAGCTTTTGCGTTCCTTCTTTTATTGGGACAATTTGAATATGACTCGAAGCTTTTTTGTTTTGAAGGATTTGCACAACCTGTTCTTCATTTTGTTCAGGTTCATAAGGATTACTGTAAACAACATATCCAAAATTCGACCAACCAAAATCTTTAGCATAATACTCAATCGTTTCAGAGCGAACTTTTTCAGCTTTTGTGATGAAGATTGCTGCTTCCCCTCTAGTAATTGGTTTATTCGGACTAAATGTTGTTTCAGATGTACCAAATGCAATGCCTAATTTATAAAGTGTATAGACTGATTCTTGATGACTACTCAATCGATCAATATCTTTAAATGGGGTAGATTGCATATAAGTTAACGTATTAAACTTGAAAGCTTTTATCAAAATAGAAGACATTTGCGCACGGGTAATTTGATCATGCGGTCCAAATCGTCCATCTGCATAACCACGAAAAATCCCTTTTTCTACTACCGTTGCAATGGCTCCATAATTTCCCGTTTTGGGAGAAACATCTTTAAACTTTGGATTTTTTACAATTTTCGTATCCAAATTTAATAATTTCGCAATAATAGCTGCGGCTTGTCCCCGAGTAATCGAAGCTTCAGGTTTAAACGTACCATCAGGATATCCCCCAATTATTTTCCGCTCAGTAAGTTGCGAAACTGCACTGGCATAGGGTTGATCTTTCGAGACATCAGAAAATTCCACAGCCCTCGCTTTAGCACTTATTTGAGGCATCATTAAACTAACAACAAATACAGTAACGAAAACAAACGATATGTAACGTTTCAAAACCATTTTTTAGTCCCCCTGTAAACTATTATATTAAAACTATAAAGATTTACAGGGAGGTAAACTAGTGGAAATAAAATACAGTTAGAAAATCTCCAAAAGCTTATCAAATCGTTCAATTACATAATCATATTCAATTACAGTCCCGAAACCGTATTCTGCATAAACAAATGGAATTCCTGCAAATCGCGCAGCTTTTAAATCCCCAGCAGTATCTCCAACGTAAACCGAAGATTGTAGGTTGTTCCGTTCCATAAGTAATTTGATATTTTCACCCTTTGAAAGACCGGTTCTACCTGCATTTTCAAAATCTAAAAAGTATTTTTCAAGCTGATGGTATTCATAGAACGCTTCAATGTATCCTTCTTGACAGTTACTGACAATAAATAGTTTGTATTTTTTCGATAATCGGCTCAACACTTCCTTCACATTCGGATAAAGTTGACCACCTTGTTTTTTGATATACTCGCCATCCGCATTAAAACACTCGTCCATTACTTTTTTACGTAACTCTTCATCTAAAGTTGGGAACAATTTTTTACTTATGTCATCGGCTTGTAACCCCATTACACCTTCTAGATCAACCCGTGTTAATTGCATCTTTCCAGCAAGGCATTTCTGTATACTACTATTCCACGCATCAACTATGGTATCAACGGAATCCCAAATGGTACCATCTAAATCAAATATGATACTATCCATTGTTTGGTACACATCCTTATTGGCGAATTTTATATGTTGCCTCTTCAATTACTACATCCTTCTCAACCTTAGCCCCTGCAATCAATACATCAGCAATTTCATTTTCATCCGATTTTTTAAACGTAATATGACAATTTGGAAGAAAAAGTGTAATCGCGTTTTTATTTTCTACCTTTTCAAGACCAAAAACCCGTGCCCAATCTTGAGCAACAGATTCATCTTTTACCGAATAAGTAATTTCCTTAATCTTTAAGTCCCCCAATGGATGCTCAACAATCGTACCGAGTTTCACCAACTCATCAAACCGTTCTTCATCGGTTCCTTCCCACTGGATTAAAAACGGAAAATCCACTTCTACATCTTTTTTTCCAAAGTGCAATAATTGCCACTTCACAATGGAGCCATCTGGACGAACTCTAGAAAAATGTTGTGGTCCATCCACTTCATAACCTTCCTTTAAAAGTCGCACTGCATCCTCTTCTATTGTCGAAGTGCGAAATGCTAATCTCGTGAATCCATTTTTATAGTGACGTTTTTTATAGGATTCATGCAACGTATGTGGAATGGCTGCAGATTTTTCTAGCAATGCTTCGTCAAAAACGCCGATAAACTCAATGTAAGTAAACCCAAAATAACATAACGAATTATATGTACCCCACATTTCGTGCTTCCCACCAAGCACGGTATGTAGGCCCATTTTCTTTGTTTCATCTACTAAATCTTCAGGCTTGTCCACAAAATGAACAATGTGATCTAGTTCGTACATGCTGAATCCTCCGCAGATTCCTGTAGCGATTCATCCCAATCTTTACTTACATCGACCCAAGCATTAGCGCCTGAATATTCCAATAATTCTGCGCATGTTAATTCGATTGCCGAGTTCGCACTTCCACAAGCCGGGTATACGGTTTCGAATCGTTTCATCGACACATCTAAGAAAATATCTAACGGATTTGCTAGTCCAAATGGGCAAACGCCTCCAATGATATGGCCTGTTTGTTCTACCACTTCTTCTGCACTTAACATTTTTGGCTTTGTTCCAAATTGTTCTTTAAATTTTTTATTATCAATTTTTGAGTCACCTGCTGTAACTACTAAGAATGCATTTCCTTCTTTATCTTTAAAAGATAATGTTTTCGCAATTTTCGCTGGAATCACATTTAACGCATTTGCCGCTTGATCCACTGTTGCACTGGATTGATTAAATTCTAAAATATCTTGTTCTCGATTATATTTTTTGAAATGTTCTTTTACGCTTGCAATTGACATGTTGAAACCTCTCTTTTCTTACCAAATGATTTTGTACCCTATTATACAGGGAAATATTAGAAAGTATAAATAAAACACCCCCTAACCCAAGAAAGTGTTAAAGGTGTTTCTTAGAAATTAGGTATTTTATTAAAGCAAAATATCTTATTCCATTCTTTTGGCTGTTCCATTACTACTTTCTTTAACTTCCTCCTTAGTAAATCACCTCTAAATTCAGTTTATTATGAATAGATTTATGAAGTAAAGTTTTGCCAGAAAATAAATAAAGAGCCTTCTTCAGAATATCTCTGAAAAAAGCTCTGAATGTTTAACGGTTATAGCGATTAATTAAATCAACAAATGCATCGACAAATACTTGTAGGAATTGAGTCGTTTTTTCCTCTTTGAATTTCCCATTGTCATCAAAAAGTGTGCTGGAGTTGGCAATGTATGCTTCCGGCTGTTGTAAAATTGGCATATTTAGGAACACTAGACATTGACGCAAATGATGGTTTGCTCCAAAGCCACTTAAATTCCCCATAGATTGACTGATAATCGCGGCAGGCTTTCCATTCCATGCGCTTTGTCCATAAGGTCTTGAACCCACATCAATTGCATTTTTTAACGCACCAGGAATGGAACGATTATATTCAGGCGTTATAAATAAAATTGCATCCATTTCCTTTAACGTGTTTCGGAATGTTGTATATTCTTCAGGAGAAGTATTTTCATTATCAATATCTTCATTGTACAAAGGAAGATTACCGATATCGATAAATTGAGTTTCATAATCTTGTGGGAAAAGTTGTGCTACATTTTCGCCAATTTTTTTGGAATACGATTCTTTACGTAAACTACCACTAATAATACCGACTTTCACCATTACAATCACCCTTACTCTAATATTAAAAACCGTTAGTATTATATCCTCTTCTTGGTAATTTAAACCCAAACAAAACAAAAAGACTAGGGAATCCTAGTCCAGTGTCGTACCTAATAATTCAACTAATACTTTTGCTGTTTCTTCTTTTCCTTCTACTCTTTCCACTTCTCCAGTAGATGACACGATATAATGCGGCTCATGCACACCATATAAAGAATTTGAGCTATTTGCAACCATATATGTAGCATTAGATGTTTCCATGCGTAGTTTTGCACGATGGATTAAATAGTCCACATCATCTGTCGCTTCTAATTTAAAGCCAATTAACGTTGTATCTGGTGCCCATTCTTTAATTTGCCCTAACACTTTTGGCGCTTTTTTAAAGTGAATTATTGGGGGTTCATCAGACGGCATTTTTCCCTTTTCCTCGATCAGATTTCCTGACTGGTCATATACTTTATCAATAATCCAATCGGAACCTGCTGCTGCCATAATAACAAAATCGATATGTTCCGTTTGTACGATAGATTTAATTTTTTCACCTAAATCTTCTATACCTTCAAACATAATCGTTCTCATAGATTTTGCGTTCGTTGGAAGTGTTGCAAAATAGCCATGTAAATAAATGACTTCCGCTCCATTTGCAAGGGCAGATTCTGCTAAGTAACACCCCATTGTACCTTTAGATAAATTCGTATGACCGCGCACACGATCCCATTTTTCTAATGTTCCACCACTTGTGATCAATACTTTTTTGCCACTTAACTTTTTCACACCATCACCCGTATCTATATCTATTCATAGAACAAGTTTAACTGACTTTCACAAAAATTTCATTAATTTCATTCATATATTGCTAACATGTAAGGTAAAAAATCTATCATCTAGTTTATTTGGTCCATTATAAAGTTAAAAATGTAATCAAGGATAACAGTATCGATGTAATAAGCATAGCGATGAATGGACGTAATGCTTTTGAACGCAATTCTTTTAGGTTTACATTTAACCCCAGCCCCACCATTGCCATTGTTAGTAATAAGGTCGTAATATTGGATAGATTATTTAAGACACTTTCATGAACGATTATCCATTCCCCCAACACATAGCTCCCAAACAAGCTCATCACCAAAAATCCAATTAAAAACCACGGAAACTCGATTTTCATATCAGATTGGGCTTTCCCTGTACGTTTCATCCAAATAATCAGGATAAAACATAATGGAACAAGAAGGAAAACTCGTCCTAGTTTTGCTAAAAGTGCGACTGCTAAAGCATCCTGTCCGGCTGGTGCTGAAGCTAACGCAACATGGGCTATTTCATGTAAGCTGATTCCCGACCAAATCCCATACTGGATATCCGTCAGATCTAAAAAGGGTTTTAAAAGAATATACCCAATGGAAAATACTGTCCCAACAAGGGCGATAATTCCTGCCCCTATTGCAGTATCCTCTTCCTTTGCCTTCAATATGGGTGAAACGGCGGCAATTGCTGCTGCACCGCATATCCCCGTTCCGATTCCTAGCAGTAAAGATAATGAAAAATCGGCTTTCAATTTTTTAGCTAACCACATCGTTAACAAAATAGAAAAGATAATAGTTCCAATATCTCTTACAAGTAATCCCATTCCTTGATGGAAAACGACTTCCATATTTAATTTGAGCCCATATAAAATAATGGCATAACGTAATAATTTTTTTGATGAATATTGGATTCCTGAACGAATCATTTCTGGATAACCAAATAATTGTCGATATATTACAGCAATAATAATCGCAATTGCTAACGGTCCAATGTAAGCTAATCCGGGTACTTTTGCCATAACAAATCCCAAAATCGCGATTGCGAAAGTGAAGAAAATCCCTGCTAACCATAATAAATTTTTTGTAAAGGTTTCTGATTTCCTTACATATTCTTCTGTCTCCTCATGATGCAATTTGTTCACGTCCTTATATTTTCTTAATTCATCATATGCTTGTTTTTATCATAAGGAAAATAAATTATAATAATCATTATGATAAGTAAATGATTATAGTTGAAAGGACGTAAAAAATGGATCAGCAACTACTCGTTTTTGTCACAGTTGTAGAGAAGCAAAATTTCTCCAGAGCAGCGGAAACCTTACACATGACTCAGCCTGCTGTCAGCCAACATATTCAAATGCTTGAACGCAGTGTTGGAACGAAACTTTTAAATCGGAGTAATAAGTATGTCCACTTAAATAAAGCGGGGGAAATTGTTTATCATCATGCAAAAGAGATTCTTGGTCTTTATACGAAAATGAGGAATTTAGTAGATGACCTAACAAATACTGCAACTGGAGAGCTTTCGATTGGGGCAAGTTATACATTTGGTGAGTATGTCCTACCACATATTATTGCAAGACTACGAGAACAATTCCCTTTAATCAAACCAACCATCACTATTGGTAATACGTATGAGATTGAAGAACTGATGACGAACAATCAAATTGATGTAGGCATTGTCGAAGGAGAAATCAAAAGTAAAAAGCTCCATGTTGAGGATATTGCGGAGGATTTCATGTCTATCATCGTCTCTGGTAAACACCCTTTCGCTATGCATAAGGATTTAACACTACCAGATTTACAAAACGAGACGTGGATTGTCCGAGAAAAGGGTTCAGGGACAAGAGAAGCAACGGACGGAATGTTTGAGAAATTTCAATTTAGTCCCAAAGATATGATGGAGTTCGGAAGTACACAGATTATTAAAGAATCCGTAGAGGCAGGGCTTGGCGTATCCCTTTTATCACACTGGGCCATTCACAAAGAGTTGAAACTTGAAAAGCTAGCAATTTTAAAAATCCGAGGATTCCCTATTATCCGTAAATTTTCACTTGTTACGCCATCCACAAAATTTCAAACAAAAGCATCAGAAGTTTTTGTTACACTTTTAAAAGATAAAGAAGGATACAATATTATTTAAAAAATTGGACTGTTAATCAATGTGTATATTAACAGTCCAACATAAACTATTTCGATTGTTTCACAGATACTAACTCCGTAATAATTTTTCCATCACCCGTTGTACTTTTTATAATGCCAATTCCCCTTGCTAAATATTCCCTTGAACCATCCGCATATTTTAAAATCACTACATTATTAAACGTTCCTGCTTTTACTTTTATCGTTTTCGTTGTGCTTTCTACTAACACATCTAATTCTTCGTGATACATGATTGGTTGTTTTACATGACTACCTTGTTTTAGTGGTAACGGAACATTGATAAAAATAAAATCCGAACTTGCAACTCCAATTAAAAAACGATCTTTCGTTTCAATATATGTGTAATTTGGAAGATCCGGATATAACGAGCTTTTTGGATTATAGAGATGTGTGTACTCTCCATCTTTTTTTACTATAAAGGATTCTTTTGCATCATCTAAAAAGGACGGATTATATGTGAGGATTAAACCTTCGCTTGGCACAAGTCCACCGGTTACCGTACCATTTGTCGCCTTTGGATTTTTAGTTGTAAGCGCAACGGAATAAACATACCCTTCTAACTTCCCACTTTTTATATAAGACCAACCATTTGATGAAGAAAGTACTGTTACTTTTGAGTGATTTTTAATCGTCCCTAGTTGTTCTGCATTTTGTTTCGGTTCTGCTCGTAGGATGATGTCGTTTTTAGCATTGACATACATTTCCGTTGTTCCTGCTGCAGTCACGGCATCTTCTGCGTATACAAAGGTAAAACCAAACAGAAGTAAAATTACTAAGACTATTTTTTTCAAATGGAAACCTCCCTCTCTATTACCTTCAACATAGGAATATATGGTCATAAGTTATGTAATTATTCACACAAAAAAAGAGATTTAAATAAATAAGGATTACTCTCCTTAAATTGCTAGCCCCTAAAATATCATTTTTATATTATTATTGTAACGGAGGTGAAACAAATGATAAAAATTTATGAATATCCAGTGATTTTTGCAGTAGAAGACCAAACTACAGAAGAAGGGGATTTTCCCGTTTACATACGAATACCTGACCTGATGGATGCTGGTTTTAACCTAGCATCTTCAAGCAGTCATACTGAAGACGATATTATCTCAATAGCAAGAGATTGTATGAAAATTGCTATCCAAGATGGGCTTCGTCGAGATTTACATATGCCTGTCCCTTCAAAACTTCGTGAAATTGATTTAAAAAAACATCTTTATCTTTATGAAGAAGAGTCAATCGAATTAAGAAGCATTGCCATCGAGTGGATTAAAACAGAAATATAACCGAAAAAAGCTAGCCATCGTACACGTTTCGAAAAGGTAGATGGCTAGCTTTATATTTATTGTTTATCTGTAGACACTCTCACAAGTTCCTGCAGCTGGTTCATAATAACAATGGTTTTTAAATTGTCCCGCAAATGGTTGACCATACCAAGTTGGAGGACATGGTGCGTATGGGTTAAAGTACCATAGAGAATATTTTCCTGGTAGTTGTCTCCAATAATCTAACACTTGCCGTGCTAATTTTTGTTCGTTCGGTCTCGCTCTGTTATAGAATAAATTCCCCTTTTGAACGGCTTCAAAGGAGTAATTCCCTCCTTGAACCTGATAAATCACGTCTTCAATCGTTCTAACGTCTCTAAAGTCCAAACAGTCTGCAATGGCACGGTTCACAATGACGTTTCCTACATACAACATCCCTTGATTTCCTTCGCCTTCCGCTTCCGCCCTCATCATTCTTGCTACTAAATCGATATCTGCATCACGATATTTTACTCTTGGCATCTTCTCACCCCAAAAATATACTATGAAACAAAAACTATATTGATGTTATAGGGTATGCGATTAATTTACTTTCGTGATTCCTTTCATGTGCAATATAAAAAGAGGTCGAAACAGTAAGTCTCGACCTCTTTAATAAATAAATTATTCTTCGTCCATGAATGGATAAGCGATATCTGTTGTTGGCGCGAAGTTTTCTTTAATGACACGTGGAGTTGTCCAACGAATCATGTTAAATACTGAACCAGCTTTATCGTTTGTACCAGAACCACGAGAACCACCAAATGGTTGTTGGTTAATCATCGCACCTGTTGGTTTATCATTGATATAGAAGTTACCAGCAGCGCCTGATAAACGGTTTTCTAAGTGCATAATCGCTGTACGATCTTGTGCGAAGATGGCACCTGTTAATGCGTACATAGAAGCACTATCTACTGAATCTAATGTTTCTTCTAATTTTTCATTTTCATAAACATAGATTGTTAATACTGGTCCGAAGATTTCTTCTACCATTGTTTTAAAGTTTGGATTTGACGTAACGATGATTGTAGGTTGAATGAAATATCCAACTGAATCATCATACGTACCACCAGCGATAATTTCTGCATCTTCTGCTTCTCTAGCATACTCAATATAACTTGTAATTGAGTCAAATGCAGCTTTATCAATAACAGCACCCATGAAGTTACGGAAGTCACGAACATCCCCAACTTTAAGTTTTGCTGTTTGTTCTAATAAACCAGCTTTTACATCTTCCCAAATGCTTGCAGGAATGTAAGCACGAGAAGCAGCTGAACATTTTTGACCTTGGTATTCAAAAGCACCACGAACAAGGTTAGATACTACTTTATCAACTTGAGCTGTTTCGTGTGCAAATACAAAGTCTTTACCACCAGTTTCACCTACTAAACGTGGGTAAGATTGATAGTTTGCAATGTTTTCTCCAACGTTTTTCCAAATTGTTTGGAATGTAGCTGTTGAACCAGTGAAGTGGAATCCAGCCATACGTGGGTCTGTTAATACGATTTCAGAAACTTGAGAACCACGTGATGGTACAAAGTTAATAACACCTTTTGGTAATCCAGCTTCTTCTAAAATACGCATGAAGTAATAGTTTGCAAGAATTGAAGTTGTCGCAGGTTTCCAAACTACAACGTTCCCCATCATAGCAGGTGCAGATGGTAAGTTACCACCGATTGCTGTGAAGTTAAATGGTGAAATCGCTAATACGAAACCATCTAATGGACGGTAATCTAAACGATTCCAAACATTTTTCATGCTATCTGGTTGGATTTGATACACTTGGTTTGCATAATCTACACCGAAACGTAAGAAGTCTGCTAATTCTTGTGCAGAGTCAATTTCAGCTTGAATTACAGTTTTTGATTGACCTAACATTGTTGCAGCATTCATAAGATCACGGTATGGACCAGAAATTAAATCAGCTGCTTTTAAGAAAATTGCTGCGCGGTGTTCCCATGGCATATTTGCCCAAGATTCTTTTGCAGCCATTGCCGCTTCAACTGCAGCACGTAATTCTGCTTCGCCCGCTTCTGAATAGTTTGCTAAAACATGTTGATGATTATGTGGCATAACTACTTGTTTTACTGTATCTGTTTTTATATTTTCGCCATTAATAATTACAGGGATATCTACTACAATATTTGATTGACGGTTTAATTCTGCTTTTAGTGTTTCTCTTTCTTTTGTACCTGGTGCATATGTATATCCAGGTTCGTTCTTAGGTGTCGGTATTTTGAAAATTCCGTTACTCATTTGACAATTCCCTCCTGATGTTTAAAAATACTTTCCCTAATAATAGACAAAACATCTATATATTATTTTAATATTATTACCTCAGAATGATTTCTATTATAAATCTGGAGATAACAATATACTTCTTGAATTTTAGTTTAAAATGAGCAAAAAAGCTACAAAAAGATGTTTTTTTTAGAAAAAACAATGTTTAGAAATTTCAAAATCGTCTATACTATTAGAGATTTCACTTCTAATCTGTGATTTGGGAGGGTTAACCCGATGAGTAAGGAAGATTGAACTCGGAAGGAACCATCTGTACTGAGAAAGCGATTCTTTTTAAGAAAAGCGAGGCAGACGTGTCATGGATTTAATGTAAGATGAAATCAAACCCGGAATTTAATTTCCGGGCTTTTTTATTTACGTTTCTTTTATTAAGGGAGAAACACCATATTCAATATGATGTAAATCCCGCTTCTTGACTAGTTTTAATGTTGCAACTATTAAAAAGCTAACAATAACTAATAATAGCCATGAACTTACTTTACCTAAATGCACAAGACTCCATGCTTCTGTTTGATTGGGATATTGCCAAGCACCGAAAAATGTGGCGATATTTTCTGCAACCCAAATAAAAAATCCAATCAATACAAAGGAAAGTACTAATGGCATTCGGTACGACTTTCCGTTCACGACATATGTGACGTAAGATTTCCAAAAGACGATGATTACAAGAGCTGATAACCACCAACGAATATCGATCCAAAAATGGTGTGTGAAAAAGTTTAAATAAATAGCAGCTGCTAATGGCACGACAATGAAAAATGAAGGCCAATTGAACAGTTCAACTTGTATTCTTCGCCACGCTTGGCAAAGGTAACTTGCAACACTTGCATACATAAAACCGCTATATAATGGAACACCAAAAACTTTTGTATAACCGTCCTCTGGATAAGACCAAGACCCCATGTGGACTTTAAATATTTCAAGGGCAAGACCAATAATATGAAACAATGTAATGACCTTTAATTCATCTCGTGTTTCAATTCCTGAACGCACCATCCACCACTGTATCAAAAGGAAGATAATCAGTAGCCAATCATATCGTGGAAGAAATGGAAGTGGAATGTATTTGGTAATGGCAAGGGAGGCAAAAATCACAACGGGAAATAAACAAGATAATGCCTGTTGCCATCCAAAATAGAAGAGTTGTTTGAGACTTCGCAATATACTCCCCCCTAATCCTCATCCATTCGATACTCTAAAATATCCCCAGGCTGACAATCTAAAGCTTTACAAATGGCATCTAAAGTAGAAATTCGAATCGCTTTTGCCTTGCCATTCTTTAAAATAGAGAGGTTGGCCATTGTAATTCCTACTTTTTCTGATAGCTCTGTTACACTCATTTTTCGTTTTGCTAACATAACATCTATATTTATAATAATCGCCATTGATTTCACCTCTAGACCGTTAAATCATTTTCTTCTTTTATATTAATTGCCTCTTGTAAAAGTCTTTGTAAAACCGCTGCAAACACTCCAACAACCATTGAAGCCAAAATTAAAACCATGTTAATTAAAATTAGTCCTGGCGCATCGTCACGTTCTGCAATTAAATAAAACAATGGTAAACCTACAACATAAATTGCACTAATTGCTATTGCACAAAATTTAATATTCTTCAATGCATCGACAGAGAATTGAGAAAATGCAAAGTTGTGGTCAATGTAAGTAAGAAGTTTCATTGATTGGTATAGGGCTAGATAGTAAGGAATTGCTGCTCCATACATCACAAGCCAAATTAAATATTTAATAAATGTAAACTCAGGATATAATTCAGCTCCAAATAAACCAACTTCCGGAACAATAAATATACATATGGATAATATTGGCAGACCCATTAAAATTACTGCAATTTTTAGAAAGAGTGTTGTTCCTCTTTTCATATTTTAGCACCTCACTAATGTTTTTTCATTTTGAATTTACCACATAATTTATCGTTTTACAATAAATTTTTATTTAATTAGATAATAAAATTATTGAATATGACCCAAATCTATTAATAGATTTAAAATCTATTTTTTTGGTATATTCTGATAGATTCAGTCATATAAATATTAGTACGTCCCATTATTCTAAAATTTCTAAATAAATTATCATTTTTCATCTACACTCAAAATCGATATTATGATTATTGCAGAATATCTAAATCTAATGGAACTAGAATTCTTGAAAGGAAGTGCACTAAATATGGTAGGAAGAAATGATTTATGCCCGTGCGGTAGTGGAAAAAAATATAAAAAGTGTTGTGAAAATAATAAACAAGATACAATGAAAGAAATATTAATGTTTGAAGAGATCGAACAAATTCTTCAAACGTTTTATAATGTATATCCTGAAAGAAGCGATATAAAGGAATATATTGAAGCGGTCAACAAATGGCTGCCTCATTTAAAAAATCACTTACAAAGAGAGTTAATTGAAGCTGTTGCACTTGACGACTTTTTCTTCCACCAACGCCACGATATATGGGCAAACTACTTAAAACGTGTGAAGAAAAAGGCAATCCGACCTGGAATTATTGAACTACTAAACCTTTGGGACGAACCAAGACTATTTATCGGTCAAGTGGATAAAGTGGAAAATCAATATTTATTCGCAACTTGTACATTAACTAAACAGCAAATTCGTATCCGTCGCGAATCAAATCGTCCAGTGCCAGAAGGTATGCAAGTATTTGCCTTTATCTTGCCAGAAAGCGCGACAGAAGAACATTGTTATTTAGCAGTTTCAACATTAATTTTCTACCCAGAAAACTATAAACAAGTATTCGAAAACTTTGCAAAAGGTTTCGATTCTTCAAAACAATCGGTTGCTGTGTTCTTAAAGGAAAATCACCTGAACTTCTGGCAGCATTTAGTTGAATTTGGCTATACAGGTGAAGAATATACATCCTTCGAAATTGAAGTTGTAGATTTAACAAAACAATTCCTACAAGAACGTAATCTTGAATCAAATGGCTTAGTGGAGACATTAGAGGATTATTTAGTAGAGAAAAAACCAAAAGCAAGAAAAGCGGCGGCAATCGCAGCTGGTTCAATTCGATTTGCTCAAGAACGCAACATTTTAGAAACAACATATACAGTAAAAGAGATTGCGGAAAGTTTCAATGTTTCAGCTTCTTCTTTAAACAAATATTACCAAGAACTATTACAATACGTAGCAGTTCCGGTATAAAAATAAGCGGCGAAAAACAAAATTTGTTTTTCACCGCTTTTTATATATCAAGGCATTATTTTTCGTATATTTTCATTAATTCTTGCCCTAAAAATTGAAGTTTTTCCCCGACTGAACATTGTTCGATACAAAAACGATGTGCATTTGATTTACCAATTTTATTGCGTAAATCCTTTTTTATAGGGCAATCATTACAATACGTATCCGTTAGTTCATCTATATCTTTAATAACAGTACTTTTGTTCACGCAACTCCCCCTCTTTCGTGTTTCACTATTCTACTATTAAATTTTTTATTTTGTAAAGTGCACTCATTGGAAGTGCTCGCATTTATATTTTATTTTCTCACAATAAGATATAATATGGGTAAATTTCAATCAAATATTTCAAAAAAAGAAGGGATATTTATGTTAGAAGTTTATATTGATGGTGCAAGTGCAGGCAACCCCGGTCCGAGTGGAATTGGCATTTTTATTAAGGGTGAAGGCCAACTAATAAAAATCAGTGAATACATAGGAGAAACAAATAATCATATTGCCGAATTTACCGCATTAATTCGAGGGTTGGAGGAAGCAAAAAAACTTGGATCTTCCCTTGTATCCGTTCGTTCCGATTCAAAAATAGTCGTTGCATCTGTAGAAAAGCAATATGTGAAAAATGAGCTTTATCAGCCACTATTGCAACAAGCGATTCGTCTAACAGAACAATTTGATTTATTTTTTATTAAATGGATTCCCGATAACCAAAATAAAGCTGCAGATGCCCTTGCAAGGGAAGCTATATTAAAAGGAAAAACTTCCTAAGATGCTCGCCTCTTTTGTTATGAGGCGAGTTTTTTAGAGAGCTTCATCATAACATCAACCAATTGTAACCCCAGATAATATCCTTGTTTATATTTATATGCTATGCAGAAAAGCGTTAAAATGTAAAAGGGAAAGTGGGGGTAATTATTTTTCTTTATCGGCTTTTGAATAGTATTTTATGCTGGTATTCGATTTTCATCGGCGGGATGACGACAGTTTTTATTCTAATTTCTTTATGTTTTGCATTCATCCAAGTTATGAAGACGATTTTTTCTAAATTCGAATGTAATTTTGGTATTCATCGGGCTCATGAAGATAGTTTCCCTTCAGATTTCTTCAGATTTTTGTATTCATCAGGGGGATGAAGACATTTTTCCTTTAAAATTCCTGAGATTTTCGTCTTCATCCAACTTATGAAGACAGTTTTCATTCAAATTTCCTCTGATTTTTGCATTCATCCACCTTATGAAGACAGTTTTCATTCAAATTTCCTCTGATTTTTGCATTCATCCACCTTATGAAGACAGTTTTTATTCAAATTTCCTCTGATTTTTGCATTCATCCAACTTATAAAGACGATTTCCGAAGTAACATCCACTAATTCATTATTGAATAACTCCCTACTCAACCGCACATCTTAAATTTAACTTGAGCAATCCTTCCAATAAAAATTCACAAAAAAAAGCATATAAAGAACCTTTATATGCTCATAAATTTTATTTGGATTCTACCTTATTTAGCAACGCACCAATTGCACCCGTAAAACCGCAATTTGGCAAAAAGATTGGGTTGTGTTTCTTTAATTTTGTGTAATTCCCAATTACCTTTTTTAAGTGGTCATTGTTTTGTAATGTTGACCCTATGTATACAATTGCTTCGGTTTTCTTTTCTTCGGCAAATTGAATACTTAGCGTTGTAATCACTTCGCCGACAAGGGCTTGTACCGTTGCAAGTAAGTCATTTTCTTCATGTTCTTTCTTTTTCGTTATGTTTACTTTTCCGAAATTACTTGCGGTTAAATGCCCTTCAATTGGTGGTTCCATTCCTTGGAAAATGTCTTTCACAAATAAATCGATAGAATCTCGATTTCCCTGAGATGCTCTTGTTGTAATTTCATTAAAGTTCGAAATTCCTGTCATTATAGTAGATAAACCTGTTAATGTTCCGCCACCAACACCCGTTCCACCAACACGGAAGTGATTTTTTCCTTCCATATAATGAATGGAAGTACCTGTACCGATATTTGTAATAATGCTTCGCTCAATAGCATGTCCATCTTTTTCTAATAAATATTGGACACCTTTGATTGTTGCTTCAAATTCAACTAAATATTGAATCGATTTCATCGTATTTAAAACTTCTAACAGTTGTTGCGTTCGTCCACCCGTTAATCCAATCTCTTCAATAAAAGGATTTGCTTCAATCCAATCCTTCACTTTCGAAAAATCATTGGAGGGGAAAATTTTATATTCTAAGTCATTGTTTTCATTTATATATACGACTTTTGTTAATGTTCCCCCGGCGTCTATTCCAATTACATTTTGCATACACGTTCTCCTTTTTTCTACTCCCTTTCTAAACTTTAACTTTCTTAAAATACTAGTGCAATAATTTTTAGTAAAAAGGAAGAAAATCTAAGTTAAGAAATTTTTACTGGTTCTTTCGTAAATAAATTTCGTTTTTCGAATTCTTGTATTATTCGTTTCTCGTGTTTTCTAATTAATTGATATAGTTTTCGCTCAATTGATTGAGTGGATAAGTTTCTAAATGTGAATTCATTTATGTCTTCATTATCTTTAAGCAAGTATTGTAAAGTCATTACTTCTGTTTTAGGAAACGTGCAATGATGCAAGCGATTAATTTTCGATAGTGACTTTAATCCACTACGAGTAATTAATACTCTATTTTTAATATCTTCTATAATATTGGTTAAAAACAATTTAACTTCTTCATTCGGATTAATAATTATTTTTTGTAAAACTTGTGTTTCGCCTTGTTCGTCCGTTTTTTCTTCTTCATAAATATCAAAATCTAGTTGTTTGTTCAAGATTTTAATTTCATCTACTTGAAGATTCAACGATGACACTTTTCCAGAAATATAAGTGATATTCAAATCAAATGTCTCATCTAATTGTTGAAGCTCACTAAAGACCATGCTAAATTCGTTGGTTTGTTGTTTTTCAATTATTGTTTGCCCATTTGATGCTTTGAAAATTTCAAACAAACTAATGGCATCTGCTAATGCTCGGTGTTGTGTTTCCATTTCAATTTGAAGTTTTTCCATTAAACCAGCTAAGCTAGGCTGCTCTTTAATTTGGTTTTCTATCATATATTTCTGTTGAAAATCGATAATTGGATACAAGAAACTAGCATCTATATGATTGCGATTTAATTCATCTTCCAATACTTTTCGGTCAAACTCTCCAAACGTCACAAGGATTGAATCATCACTACACCACTTTATAAAGTCTTGAATAACTGTTTGAAAAGACTTTGCGCATAGCAGTTGTTCTGTCGTGATCCCTGTTAACTTTTGTATATGTGAATTTAATTTTTTAAATTTATATGGTTGAATGAGCTGCGAAAAAAATTGTTGGTCTCCGTTTGGCAACCATTTAACGGCACCAATTTCAATAATATATTGTTTGCCACGAATTAATGTCGCTTCAACATCGATAAAAATAAAACTGTGTTTGCGAACCATTATTCCACCTTTGCTTTCTAACATAAGTTTATGTGTGTAAAATCTATTATTCTCATATTGTATCGAATATGCAATAGAATAACACGAATATATTATGAAAATAGTTTTTTGAGAAATAATAAATGAAAGAATCGACCCGCGCTAGAACTGATTTTGAACATTCTTTCAGATTCTATTTTTAATTTCCTTCAAATTGAGGTACGATAGTATTGATATATGTATGTAATGAACGAAAGGAATTACCAAAATGAATAACAAAGAACTCCTGAAAGATGCAATGAGAGTCTTAAAAGCAACGAGCCGAACTTTTTATATACCGATAACTTTTTTACAAAAAGAACTTAAAACAGCAGTAGCCACTGCTTATTTAATGATGCGTGCAATTGATGAAATTGAAGATAATGAAAATCCAGCCGTGACAAATGAACTGAAACATTCGATTTTAACTGAAGTTAGTAAACTGATACTGGAACCAACATTTGATGAGGAAAAATATTTACAAATTCTTGCTCCTGTAAAAGAGTATATGCCTGAAGTAACGCTTCGTTTGGGTGACTGGATTCGTCTTATTCCAAAAGAGGCAGTGGAAATTGTAAAAAATTCAACAAGTGAAATGGCAGAGGGTATGGGGAAATGGGCATTAGCGAACTTCCAAGTCAAAACAAAAGAAGATTTGGATGACTACACATACTATGTTGCTGGACTTGTTGGAGTCATGCTCTCTCAATTATGGGAACAGTTTGCAGGCGTGAAAACAGATAGAGATTTAGCAATTGGCTATGGTCGAGGGTTACAATTAGTGAACATTCTTCGTAATCAACAAGAAGATATGGAAGAACGAGGCGTAAGCTTTGTGCCAGAAGGCTGGACACGTTCAGATTTATTTGGATATGCAGAAGAAAATTTAGAAAAAGCCGATAGATATATGAAGGATGTTAATAAACGTTCGATTTTATTATTCTGTCGTTTACCTTTAGCCCTTGCTCACAAAACATTAAAAGCGTTAAAAGATGGCAAAGAAAAAATGTCTCGTGAAGAAGTTGAACAAACAGTCGAAGAAGTACAAATCGATTAAAAAAAGTAGATGCGCTAAAATTAATCGCACCTACTCCGGGGAGTGTCCTTAATACTTTAGGGCACTCCTTATACATTCTTCTCTAAATAAATCTTTCGTTCCTCAAATGGAACCATATCTCCACCTGTAGACCAAATGAGATGTGTGGCATTTTCCATTTTCGATGTTAAACCATTCTCTTCTAAATACTGCTTTCCTTCACTTATTAGTTGGATTGGACCGAATACACCAGCGTGGGCTGATGGTTCCATGAAAATATTCTCCTGCTCATACATCCCTTTTAAACTCCGGAACAGAAAACTATCATCTACTGTATAACAACCACTTAAAACAGGCTCCATTATTTTACCTACAAATTTTGAAGCTCTCCCAACTGCAAGTCCATCAGCTTCCGTTTTGTTGTTTAATCCTATATCATTCACCGATATTCCATCATGTAATCCTGTCATCAATCCAAGTAACATACATGGCGATTGTAGCGGTTCCCCGAAGAAAATATGGACATTCTCACCAAAAATCATTTTTAGTCCAAAAGCAATTCCACCTGGAGCTCCACCTACACCACAGGGGATATACACAAATAACGGATGATTTGCATCTACTAGTATGTCTTGATCTTGTAACTGTTTTTCTAGCCGTAATGTAGCAACGGAATAGCCAGCAAATAAATCAACTGAATTTTCATCATCTACAAAATGACATTTCGGATTTTGTTGAGCTTGTTTACGTCCTTGTTCTACCGCCTTACTATAATCAGATTCGTATTCTATCACAGTTACTCCTTTATCACGAAGAAGTTGCTTTTTCCATGCCTTTGCATCATGTGACATATGGACGGTAACTTGGAAACCGAGTTTTGCACTAATAATGCCTATACTTAAACCTAAATTGCCCGTTGAACCAACTGCTATTTGGTATTCGCTGAATAGTTTTTTGCAGCTTTCATCAGCTAACTTTGCATAATTATCTTCTATTGTAAGTAATCCATGCTCCATTGCGATTGTTTCAGCAAATTTCAAAACTTCATAAATTCCTCCCCGGGCTTTGATCGACCCTGAAATCGGTAAGGAATGATCGCATTTTAAGATTAATCTTCCGGGTATCTTAAAACCTCTACGCCCTTCAATGAGCTTTTTCATCTGAGGAATTTCTTTTAGAGGAGATTCAATTATTCCTTTTAATTTTTCGGTTTCAGGAAAAGCTACTTTTATATATGAAGAAAGACGATTCAATCGTTCATTTGCTTCATGCATTTGTTGAAATGAGAATTGTTCTTGATTAGGTATGGGTTTTCTATTCGGATTTATCCATAATACTGATTTTAAGTTCTTTATTTCATTTATTAGATGGATTTCATCTAATTTTGAGATTGATTCTTCTCGTTCAATCACTCATTTCACCCCTTTTTTTTGCTAAAATTGCTCGTTCACAAATTTGTCGAAAATTCCTTTCGAAGGCAATATTATTTTTTTCCGTTCGTTTTTTCGGTCCTTTAGTGCGTCCACCTGCTTTTCTAAATTTTGCGCTTTCAAAACGAAATGCGAGCAATTGGTCTATGTTGTCTGCTGTCATTTCTCTTCCATTTTGATCAATGACAAAGGCACCTTTTGCCAAACACATGGCAGCTAATCCATAATCCTGTGTTATAACAATATCATACTTTGTAACCGCATTCACTAGCTTAAAATCAACGGAATCGGGTCCTTTTGGAACGATAATTGTTATTGCATTCTCCCTTTCTATACGATGGGAAGTATCGCAAAACAAGAACGGTTTAATCTCATAATCAGATGAAACAAATAGCGCCAAATCAATAACTGGACATGCATCTGCATCAATTAATAGCTGTAAAATCGTTTCCACCTCCAGAAAATAATCCCTTTAAATTATTATATTTGTATAATATTTTTTCAACCATTACACAGGTTACATCGGTTTGTCACCAAAATCTTTTATTGAATTGTTCGAAAAATCATAATACTATACATTCATCAACAAATTTAGGGGGTCACACAATGACGACACAATTCATCGACAATAAAACAGCAGCACAAGAGTATATAGATTCAGTATTCGCACAGGTTAAAGCAAAAAACGGACATCAAGCAGAATTCTTACAAGCTGTGGAAGAAATTTTCCTTTCTTTAGTACCTGTTTTTGAACAACATCCTGAATATATTGAAAATAATATTTTATCTCGTATCGTAGAACCTGATCGTATTGTTTCATTCCGTGTAGCATGGCAAGACGATAACAACCAAGTACAAGTAAACCGTGGTTACCGCGTTCAATTTAATAATGTAGTTGGTCCTTACAAAGGCGGTTTACGTTTCCACCCAACAGTAAACGAATCAATTATGAAATTCTTAGCATTTGAACAAATCTTCAAAAACTCTTTAACAGGTCAACCAATCGGTGGTGGTAAAGGTGGATCTGACTTCAATCCAAAAGGTAAATCAAATTCAGAAATTATGCGCTTCTGCCAAGCGTTCATGACAGAACTATATCGTCACATTGGTCCAGATGTCGATGTTCCTGCAGGTGATATCGGTGTTGGCGGAAGAGAAATCGGTTATTTATATGGCCAATATAAACGCATCCGTGGCGCTTACGAAGCAGGCGTATTAACTGGTAAAACTCCAGGATACGGCGGTTCCCTAGCACGTAAAGAAGCAACTGGTTACGGATTAGTATACTTTGTAGAACAAATGTTATTAGAGAAAAAAGAATCATTCTTAAATAAAACAGTTGTTGTATCTGGTTCTGGTAACGTTGCAATCTATGCAATCGAAAAATTACAACACTTTGGGGCAAAAGTTGTATCATGTTCTGATTCTAACGGATATATTTATGACCCAGAAGGTATTGATTTAAAACTAGTTAAAGAAATTAAAGAAGTTAAAGGCGATCGTATCAAAACATACGTAGATTATCGTCCAAGTGCAACATATACAGAAGGATGCACAGGTATCTGGACAATTCCATGTGATATCGCATTACCATGTGCAACTCAAAACGAAATCGATGGCGATTCTGCTCGTACATTAATCGCTAATGGCGTGAAATTCGTTGCAGAAGGTGCAAACATGCCTTCAAACCTTGAAGCAATTAACTTATTCTTAGAAAACGACGTATACTTCGGTCCAGCAAAAGCTGCAAACGCTGGTGGTGTAGCAGTATCTGCATTAGAAATGGCTCAAAACTCTGGCCGTAACTACTGGTCATTCCAAGAAGTAGACGAAAAATTAAACAACATCATGAAATCTATCTACACAAACAGTAAAGAAGCAGCTGAAAAATATGGTTACCCAGGTAACTTAGTAGTAGGTTCAAACATCGCTGGCTTCGTAAAAGTAGCTAACGGTATGCTTACTGAAGGTGTGTACTAATTAGAAAAGCGGAGAACGCTCGCCTAGCTCTTGAAGGCACTGGAGACTTCCGACTAGCGTGTTTACACGCGCCGGAGGAAGTTGAAGTGTCCGAAAGAGCTAGCGTTCGCAGCTAGACAATCTAGAAAAGCGGAGCGCGTTCGTTCAGCCGTGACAGAAACTGGAGACTTCTGACAAGTGTTCTTGAACACGCAGGAGGAAGTTGAAGTTTCCGAACGGCTAACGCGCGGAGCTAGACATTAGAAAAGCGGAGAACGCTCGCTCTATATATCCAAAGATAATACATTGTTCGATATAATAAAGGGGAATAATATACAACCGAATTCTTGTAATTCGGTTGTTTTTTTATTGGAATTTTTTTACATTCCCCTTCATTGTTGCGCATTTAATGAAAATACGGAACATTTATTTCAAATTTCTGAAGAGATAATTTAAGAACAAAGGTTAAGGAGAAGTAAAACTAGAAGAATCTTGAGATATAATCGATACATAAAAAATGAATAACATATTACATTTGATATTAGAAGTAGCTTCGAATTAATGGGAAATTTACAAATTTAACAATTACTATGGTTGTTAATTACAGTATATAGAAACTTAACCGAAAAGCTTGTGTCAAAAGGTAACTCTACTAATAAACATTTTTAAATCCTTTATAATCTTAAAAAAGCTATTGTGCATTAAATGATTTTCTTTGATTTCTGTTGAAAATGAATATTGAATGAATAATGCACTTAAAGAAATGTAATAAAAACCACCAGTCGAACTGGTGGTTTTTTGCGCGTGAAACGCTGGGTTACTGGCCCACGTCTAAAGACGCGCTGAATGGTCTGCCAACCGCACTACGTTTCCGACTACCGCTAAAGCGGCTATTTTATTTTTTGCTTCGATTTATTTCTTCTCCTGTGAATGGGTCAATGAATTCTTTCATGGTCATTTGATCTTCTAGAATATCTTCTTGCAACTGATTTTTGATATATTCTTGAATCGCTTTTTTATTTCTTCCTACTGTATCGACATAATACCCTCGACACCAAAATTTTCGATTCCCATATCTGTATTTTAAATTTGCATGTCGATCGAATATCATGAGACTACTTTTCCCTTTTAAATACCCTACAAAACTAGAGACACTTAACTTTGGTGGAATACTTACTAACATATGTATATGATCAGGACATGCTGTTGCTTCAATAATTTCCACGCCCTTTCGCTCACATAACTGCCGTAATATTTTACCGATATCTGCTTTAATTCGACCATAAATAATTCGTCTTCTATATTTAGGTGCGAACACAATGTGATACTTACAATTCCATGTTGTATGTGCTAAACTTTTATTATCCATATGGATCTCCTTTCGTACATAATTGGTTGACCAGACCATATATTATTGTACGATTGGAGTATTTTTTTTGTCCATAGCTAAAAGCTTTTTGGAACCCCCTGCATAGCAGGGGGTTTTCATTTAACCAATAAAAAAATCACCTAGCAATTCAGGTGATTTTTTATTTCCGTAATGATTCTAGTTAAATATTCGGTCTCCCCTCTCTTGTTCTCGTTGTCTCTTAAAAGAAAAATATGGTACAATTATTTCGAGTTCCGTAATAATTTTAAGGGGAAAGGGAGGAGCAATATGTTAAAACGTAGCGAAGTAAAACTAGAAGAAACTTGGGATTTAACTGATTTATTTGAAAATGAACAACAGTTTGAAGAGGCTTTACAAGAGGTATCAGAGGAAGCTACAGCGATTGAAGCAAAATTTAAAGGGAAAATCACAAATTCAACAGTTGCTGTAGAAGTAATTACCTTATACAAAAACTTGTCCGAAAAGCTTGTGCCAATCGGTAACTATTCGCAGCTTTCTTTAAGCGTGGATCAAACAAATGACACAGCCCAAATGCGTGCTGCAAAGGTTGGCCAACTTTACTCAAAAATCAGTGCGCAACTATCATTTATTACTTCTGAATTTTTACAATTAGATGAAGAAACACTTACAGAAACAAAAAATAAGTCCCAAGATTTTTCTCACTACATCGATAAATTAATACGCAAAAAACCTTATCAATTACATCCTGAAGTTGAAAAAACGTTAGCTGCTTTCGGATCAATTTTTGAAGCTCCATATGAACTTTACAACACAACCAAACTAGTTGATATGAAATTCGAAAACTTTGAAGTGAACGGCAAAAGCTATCCACTAAGCTACAACTCTTTCGAAGGAGATTGGGAGCTTGAAACGGATACAGACATTCGGAGAGCGGCATTTACCGCATTTTCTAACAAACTCCGTGACTATCAGCATACAACGGCAAAAACCTACGATACCCACTTAAAAATCGAAAAAACAGAGTCTGACTTACGCGGCTTTAATTCTATTTTTGATTCATTGCTTTTTGACCAGCAAGTTGATAAAGAGCTTTATGACCGCCAAATTGACCTGATTACAAGTGAATTAGCCCCGATTATGCGGAAGTATGCGAAACTTCTTCAAAAAAGTCATGGATTAGAAAAAATGACGTTTGCTGATTTGAAAATACCATTAGATCCTTCATATGAGCCAAAAATTTCAATAGAAGAATCTCGTCAATATATGAAGGATGGTTTGTCTGTCTTAGGTAAAGACTATCAAGCTATGCTAGACCGTGCATTTGACGAAAGATGGATTGATTTTGCCCAAAATATCGGAAAATCCACAGGAGCCTTTTGTTCAAGCCCATATGGTTATCACCCTTATGTATTAATTTCTTGGACTTCTCGCATGAATGAAGTGTTTGTTTTAGCCCACGAACTTGGGCATGCTGGGCATTTTTACCTTGCCAATGCAGAACAAAACATTTTTAATGCCCGTCCTTCCTTATACTTTATTGAAGCACCTTCAACGATGAATGAAATGCTTATGGCCAATCACTTACTTTCAAATTCAAATGATGCAAGGTTCAAACGCTGGGTAATCTCTACAATCATTGCTCGAACGTACTATCATAATTTCGTTACCCATTTATTAGAGGCCGCTTACCAACGTAAAGTTTACGAAATCATTGATGATGGTGGAAGTGTCAATGCTTCGATTTTAAATAAGTTGAAACGCGATGTATTGGTTGATTTCTGGGGAGATGCAGTTGAAATTACAGAAGGCGCCGAATTAACGTGGATGCGTCAACCTCACTATTATATGGGCTTATATCCATACACTTATTCAGCCGGATTAACAATTGCAACAGAAGTCTCTCAACGTATTTTAAAAGAAGGCACACCTGCTGTAAACGATTGGATTAATGTATTAAAAGCCGGTGGTACAAAAACACCTGTAGAACTTGCTCAAATGGCAGGTGTTGATGTGACAACAGATCAACCACTTCGAAGTACAATCCAATTTATCAGTTCATTAGTCGACCAATTAGAAGAACTAACTACACAACTTGAAAATTAAATAAATCTCCAACAGCCTCAATTGTGGGCTGTTGGAGTGCTTATTTTTAAACTCCTGCTTCAACTTTTAACGGTTGTTGGAATAAATCTGAAACCCCAGTTTCAATTGCTGCACTTCCTACCGCTTTTGCTACAGCAGGTGCAACACGTTCATCTAAAGATTTCGGAATTACATAATCTTCATGTAACTCTTCATCTGTTACAAGGGAAGCAATTGCTTCTACCGCTGCTAATTTCATACTTTCATTGATATCAGTAGCACGAACATCTAATGCCCCTCTAAAAATACCAGGGAACGCTAATAGATTATTTACTTGGTTTGGATAGTCAGAACGGCCAGTCCCAATTACTCGTACCCCCCATGCTTTTGCATTTTCAAACGTAATCTCTGGATTTGGATTTGCTAATGCGAAAACAATAGGATCTGAACTCATTGATTTAATATGCTCTTCTGTTAGTAAGTTTGCAACAGATACACCGATGAAAATATCTGCTCCTACTAGCGCTTCTGATAAGCTACCTTTAATACGGTTCGGGTTTGTAATATACGCAATATTTTCTTTAATAGGGTTCATTCCTTCTGTTCTACCTTGATAAATAACCCCAGTTGAATCACACATTACAATGTTTTTATAACCGATTTGAAGTAAAAGTCTTACAATCGCAATACCTGCAGCACCGGCACCGTTAATTACGATTTTTACATTTTCTTTTTGTTTATCAACTATTTTAAGTGCATTTTGTAGTCCAGCCCCTACAACGATTGCAGTTCCATGTTGATCATCATGGAAAATTGGAATATTACATTCTCTTCTTAAACGATCTTCAATTTCAAAGCAACGTGGTGCTGAAATATCTTCTAGATTAATTGCACCATACGTAGGGCTAATCGCTTTAACAGTACGTACAATTTCATCCACATCTTTTGTATCTAAACAAACTGGAACAGCATCCACATTTGCAAAACGTTTTAATAAAAGTGCTTTCCCCTCCATTACTGGTAACGCTGCTTCAGGGCCAATATCCCCTAAACCTAAAACTGCTGTGCCATCTGTTACAACTGCTACAAAATTCCCTTTAATTGTATAGTCATAAACCCTTGAACGATTATTTTCAATCTCAATACATGGTGCAGCTACCCCAGGTGAATAAGCTAAACTTAAATCATATGAATCTACTACTGGTATTTTATAATTAATTTCCAGTTTCCCTCTATATTCACTATGCATTTCGATTGCTTTTTTCATTAAATCCATTTTCATCCATCCCTTCTTTATCCAACCAATAATTCTTATATTTTTGTATCATAGTGCTTTATTGCGTTAAAGTCAACGGAATTTTGCTAATTTTTCTTTATAAAATCTCCATTTTCGTTGAATTTGCGCGTTTTTTAATAATTGTGCAAATATTCACAAAAGGTTTTTTTACCAAAAATAATTATATCGGAATAATTCGTGTAAACACTTTCATTTTTCTACACCATATATATCAGGGGGTTCTCTGTGAAGAATTACACGTTTTGCTTTAGTAGAGAAAATAAGAAGTTTTTCACAAACTTTTTTAAAATTTCTGAAAAAATTTTCAAAAAAAGTTCACTTTTTTTTCGATCGAATAATAGAAATGAAAAATATTTTTAGAAGGAATTGGAAAAATAAGGGTCAGTAATTTATTTTCTAACGGCTAGATACTTTCTAATAAAAGATGTATTTTTCTAATTTCATACCAAATTTTCTATTAAAATGATAATTCTGCTATTAATTCCATAGATATTTAAATTATCTAATATCCCCTTTTTAGAAAAATAAAAAGCTATCTACACAATTTGTGTAAATAGCCGTTTTTGGTTGGTAGCCAATATATATTATTATTTTTCAGTGTGCTCGATTAATAGGTGTAAAAATTCGATTGGTACGTACGTTTTCTTTTCCTCTAATAATTCAGGTGCTTCTTTAAAGTATCTTAAGGCTTTGTTGTATCCATAGGTTGTGGAACCGCGCGTAATCGTAAAGGATAGATTGCCTTTTGAAACAATTGCTCCTTTTCCTGTCGACTCAACTTTGAACCCTAAAGTTTCCGCTACAAGTCGTAAAGGAATCATTGTTTCCCCATTCACATCATAAAAATCAGTTTCTGCAATTTTTAACGCTTTATCAACAGCCGTTTGTTCACGTTCTAGCAAAATGACTCTTTTTGGACCTGTTTGGGCTGGATAGCTTTCTAGTACCACTTCATAGAATATGAGAACTTCTTTATTAATAATTTCATCTTTTGAAACTAGTTTTTTAGAGAGATTCTCCATCACAGTTTCTTTTGATAAATGAATGATTAAATCTTGCTTTTTATTAAGTAAATTTTCATCAAATTGTTGAAGTTCTACTGTGCCAGGTTCATCAGTATGAACAATCACCACATCTGTTGAATAGCGTGGTGGGTAAATCATCATCATTGGCTTAGATGAATCCACATACCCTGTAAATTCCATACCCTCTTCAAGTTTTACTTCTTTACCAGTATTATCAAAAACTAAAGTTTGATTATTAAAATAGAATCCAAACTCCTCTTCGTCTGTTTTGACACTTGCAAAGAAAGTCCCTTTTGATTCTTCAGCAATTTTTGTGATGGTACCAGTAATTGTATAGAAGTTCATTTGCTGCACTTCTTCCTTTTGATCCACTACAGGGACTGGTTCTAATTCATTTGCTCCTGCAACGGGAGAAACCATCGTGCCTGCAATTGCGGAACAAAGTAATATCGATAATGTTTTCTTCAATTATGTCACTCCTCTCTCTGTTTTCGTAAAATTAGTCGAGGCACGAGAAAAAAGGTTACACAATAGAAGAAAATTTTTTATTTTTTTATGGCCAATTCCGTTAAAATGGACGTTACCATATGCAAGGAATCCCATTCTCCAAAAGAAATCTTTGTAATGGGATATTTTCGTTTAAATAATGCTTCATGAATTTGGCGTGGATTATAGCCCTCTTCATATAAACGAAGCACTTGCCCCTGAAGGTTTAATAGATAGTCTCGCTTTCGTTGTAACATTTCCCTTCCATTTTTAACAAAACCAGCATGACAGCAATACATTTCATTAAAATCATAGGTTAGAACCTTTTCAATAGAACGCAGGATTGTTGGAATGCTTTCATTTCTTAAAATTAGTTTTGTTTTTGGTTGAACAAACAAATCTCCTGTAAAAAGCTGCCCTGTCTGTTGATTTAGTAAAACGATATGGTCTTCTGCATGCCCTGGTGTTTCAATCACATCCCAAGTGGAAGTGCGCGAGGAAATCGTTGAATCCAACCCTCTAGCATGAAACGGTTTTCGTTTACCCCAAAACAGTTTTCGATACATCGGATAATGGGCAGGCTTCTTGCATTCTTCTACAGACATTTGATGAATATAAATTGGTACAGACCTCTGCTGTTCAATGATAGAGGCGCATCCAGTATGATCTTCATGATGATGTGTAATAACCACTTGCTCATAATCTTGCCCTAATAAAAATGGTGTTAATTCTTTCATAAGTGACCTCGGACCCGTATCGACTAACATTCCATCGACTACGTAACAATAAACATTCATGGATACTTTATTAAACGTCACTTTTCCATTAGCGTAACTGATGCCATTGATATTGCCAAAATCAATACTTTTCTTTATCATCATCTATCTACTCCCCCCTTCATTTAATGAATGACTATTCATTCATATGCGAAAATTAAATGAAACGTATAATTTGACGTTATACGTTTCATTTTTTCACTTATTTATTATCTCCAGTGTCCACATCATAATGATTAATCCAATCACTAAAGCTGCCGACATACAGCTTTAAATTGTCATAACCAGCATCGGCTAGGATTGCATATAATGGTGATGCAGTAACGCCTGAACCACAATACACGACGATATCCTCGTTTTTTTGTACAACATTTAATAACTCATCTTTGAATCGTATTGAAGGACCCTCTTTTAACTGTTCCCAATCGTAATTAATCGCATTCGGAATATGTCCGGCTACTTTATCAATAGGTTCCATTTCTCCTCGATAACGAATAGCTGCACGAGCATCTAACAGTTTTGCATGCTCCACACCATCTACAACATTTTTCACGTATTGGCGATTTACATAAATTCCTTCGTTCCAATCAATATTTAATGTTGTTGGATTGAACTTAGGTATTTCGTTTGTAACGTTAAAACCTGCATCCTTCAAAGCATCTATTCCGCCATTTACGATATAAACCTTTGGGAAGTTCGCGTATTTTAACATCCACCAAGCACGGGCTGCAAAAGGTGCCCCACCTTGATCATACACATAAATCGTATCTTCGTAACTTAAACCAGATTGCTCGAACAATTGTTGTAATTGAGCTTTAGAAGGCATTGGGTGTCTGCCTTCTGTGCTCGATAAATCGGATAAATCCTTTTCTAAATCCCAATAAATACTACCTTCAATATGCGCGTTTTGATACTCTTTTAGTCCCCACTCTTGGTCTTGTAAATTAAAACGAGTATCAATAAATCGACCAGATTTTACTTCGGTTGCTTCAACAAATACGTTCCCCAAACACTATACCCCCGTTTTTTGTAAGTCTGCATAAATAGATTTCCAAGTTTCTAATCTGCTTTCTTCTTGAAGTAATAGTCTTTCTGTTTCGATTTGGTTCATTGCTTGATTTGAAATGTGCTCATTTAAACGATTTGCTTCGTTTTGAATAAAGTTCGTTGCCCATTTCAACAATTCCTCTTTTTCCTTCTCTAAATAGCTTTGAGCGTCTGGCTTAGTGATATCTTCTAAAGCAGCTTTTAAGTTCTCTTTCTCATTCTTCTCAAAGAAGGCTTTTGCATTTTTGAAATGAGATTTCACTGTTGCATATTTATTAAAGTCTTCAAATGGACCATCAAAACTTAATAAATCCGGCTCATCTGGCTCATAAGCAATAAATGAGAAGCTGTTATTTAACTCTTTTAATCCACGTACTTCATCTTTGAAACGTTCAATCATTTTCTTTTGAATAAACTGAACTAAACGGAAGTTCGTTACACGTAACTCTTGGGCAAAGTCAAATTTCAATGCATTTAACGTTTCTTTTAAAGCTGTTTCTAACGCATTTTGAACTGGCATAGACGCAAATGTTGATGGATTATAGCTTTCTCTGAAGAAGTCAGGATAACGATAATACACACGTTGCATTAAGTAATACAATAATTCATCCAGTTCTTGTTTTAGGTCACTTTCAACCATATGAGTTGAAGTTGTACTATACGTATTTCGAACATGTTGCTCTAATTTCGCAAGTTCTTCTAAACGCTCATCTTTACGTTTTAAGTTTTCTTCTGTTTGAGTAATTAGGTCTGAGAATCGGTTATGTGTTTTTTCCACTTCTTCGTGTAACGCTTGAATCGCAATCGATGTTAATTCTTCATTTAAGAAATGATGGAAAGCTTGTTCAAAATCATGCATACCAGAATTGTGCTCTTGTTGTTCCACTTTTTCGCGAAGGGCTAATAAACTTGATACCCCGTAAAGTTTCGGGAAGCGAATTCCGAAGCGTTGTAATTCATTACGTACATAGCTTTTTACTTCTTCCTCTTCTTCTTTCGTAGAAGCTAAGTCAATCGCATTTACAACGAAGAACATTTTATCCAATTCAAAGGCATCTTTTACACGACCTAATTGAATTAAGAATTCACGGTCAGCTTTTGCAAAGGCATGATTGTAATACGTAATGAATAAAATTGCATCTGCATTACGGATATAGTCAAAGGCAACCCCTGTATGACGAGCATTAATTGAGTCTGCCCCTGGTGTGTCAACTAATGTAACACCCATTCTTGTTAATGGACTATCATAGTAGAAATCAATATTGTCTACAAAACATGAACGATTTTCTTCCGCAACAAATTTTTCGAACTCTTCACGGTTAACACGTAACGTTTCCCCAAGTTTCGATTCAAATGTTGGGAACCCTTGTGCAAAGGCACGAATAAATGATTTATGAACATTTAAACGCTCATCGGTTAATTGAACTTTAAGTCCCTCTTCAGCACGTGTATATGCTTCTTGTAGAGAATTAATCGTTAATCCAATTGCTTCATAAGAAAATTTAATGTCCTCTAATAATTGTTCTGCTGTTTTTAATTGAACGTCCGCAGTTTCGTGAGGATGTTCATCTGTAACAGGGCGTATTTTATTAATTGCAGCAGTCGTTGGGTTTGGTGAAACAGGTAATACTTTTGAACCCATTAACGCATTAGAGAAACTTGATTTTCCGGCACTGAACGCTCCAAATAAGGCAATTGTGAAATCTTTTTGTTGAAGACGTTCTACCTTCTTCATTAAGAAGCTTGCAACTTCTTCAAAGCCATTTACTTTATTTACTGCATTTGCAGTACGAATAGCTGCTTGAATTACTTCATCGCCCTTCACGTTGAAGGAATTAGTCGTTTGTTGCTCTTCGAAAGTTTCTTCTACTTTTTCTTCTTTTGGAGCTAGCATTGCCGGGTCAAATAAACGAATTTCTTTTAGTGATTGTTCAAAATCGTTATGCCAGTTTTTCTCTTGAGCTTTTGCTGCATTGCGAACATCTTTTGTTGTTAAAGTAATCTCTTTTTCAGCAATTTGTTTTCTTTCATCTAACGTCATGATTGATTTAATTGCTGTCACTTTGCCTGATAAAGCATTTAACTTTGCCATTACAGGTGCAGATAAAGTAGTTGCTGCATTTTCTAAAACCGATTTTTGACTTGCTTTCCATTCATCTGTTGCATCAACAAAATAACGTTTTGTGGCTTCTGCTACACGGTTTGCAAAGTTTAGAAGCGCATCCCCCGTTGCTAGTGAATCTGCTTTCACTTGATCTTCAATAAGAGAAAATGGAACATCAAATTGCATTGCATCGATTTGAGCAGCATTTTCATCCTTTAAAACACCTACATCTCTTAAAGATTGCTTCATTAAATTTTTCAAATGCCCGATAATTTGAGATTGTAAGATCGTTTTGTATTGGTCATACACGTCTTGAATACGGCGATTTTTTTCTTCTTCCGTTTTCTTTTTCGCAGTGAATAAACCGCCCACTTTAAATCCTGGTTGTTTACTTTCAAGATACAGTCGTAATTTTTCACGGAAATCTGCTGGGATAATTGCAGCATTTGCTAATAGCTCTTTACGCTTTTCTTTAAAGGACTCTTCCCAGTTTTCCATGGAGAATAGGTTTGTTTGTAATTTTAATTTTTCGTATTGGTCTAGAATGTCTTGACGATTTTCCCATTCGTCATCACTTAGAATATTTTCATATTCAGCAAATAAATTATTTTTCTCTTCCTCTAAAAACGCCAAATGTTCACTTTGTAATTTCTTTAGTGTATTTTCAGCAGTAAGGACTAATTGTTCCTGCCAATCGTTCATTGAGTCCATAACAATTTTCTTCACTGTTGTAAAGTCATTGTGAGGGTGATCAAAGTCTCTTAAAGATGTAAAGAAGACTCCTTTTGGTTCTACTCCCCACGCTGCAAAGGATTGGTGAACAGATTGTTTAAATTGTTCAAAAGATAACTCTTGTTCTTTATGTTTATCAATTTGGTTAACAATTAAATACACATTTGGGTTATATTTCATTAATTGTTTTGTAAATTGGAAGTTAAGCTCTGATTGCACATGGTTGTAGTCCATTGTATAAAATACGACATCCGCAATATGAAGTGCCGATTCTGTTGACATCGCATGGGCGTCATCTGTTGAATCCACACCTGGCGTATCCATCACTGTTACACCGTATGGAAGAGATGAAGCTTGATGGCCAATTTCAATTTGAGAAACAAGTTGCCCATTTTTACTAAGCTCTTTTACCGTTTTAAAATCATATCCTGCCTCAAATTTTACCGGCTTATCATGATGCATATAAACTATTGCAAAGTCTTCTTCAGATTTATGTACTTTTACAATGTTTGCACTTGTTGGAATTGGACTAGCTGCTAGTATGTCTTCCCCAGATAGGGCATTGATCATACTCGACTTCCCTGCAGAAAAGTGTCCAGCAAAACCAATTACATATTCTTTTTGTAAAAGTTTTCGTGCAAATAAATGAAGTTTCTCCATTCGTTCTGTGTCTTCATTGTTTTTATAAATTATGTATTGAACAGCGGATTGCTGTAATAGTTGCTGTAATTTTTCATCAAAAGAACTCATTAAAAACTATACCCCTTTTGTCTCATTATTGTCACAATTATATACTACCATGTTTAGTAGTCAAATCGGCTAAAAAATAAGAATAAAAGGGAAATAAATTTTATATTTGTATAATAGGATTAATACAATGGGGATTGAGTAGAAGCTATATCGGTGTAGTGTCATTATAAGTGGGGTTATGATTTAATTGTTCTTTTCCAAACATAAGTACCGATTCCTGCATAAATGACTAATGTTGCACCTACAAAAGCATAAACCATTATTCTACACCTCTTTTTTCGTTAATGAGAATCATTTTCATCCATTATATGAAAAAAGTCAGAATATCGTCAAGTTCATTTTAATATTTTTTGTATACGAATATGCTAAGTAAATGGTAATATGAAAAAAAGCATAAAAAAGGGTGTATAAAATGAATAATTCGAAACATATTCAAACAATCTTGAATGGGTCTATGCACTCATTAAAAACCATTCTTCCTTCAAATATTAACTTTCATGCACCATCCATTTTGTCAGAACCATACATACAGAAGGAAATGGGCGTTTTAATTGGTTTATTAGGGGATATTAAAGGGAGAGTTATTCTTGATAGTACTTCCGATGCATTTAGTGCAATTGGAGCTCAAATGTTTGGAATGCCTCTAGAAGGTGAAATGTTAGAATCATTTACTGGGGAATTTGGGAACATGTTCGCAGGGAATTTATGTACGCATGTAGGAACGGGAGAATTAAATATTGATATAACACCTCCTACTGTCATGGTTGGTCATACAAAATTATTCGGTTTCGAAAAATGCTTTAGACTCCCTACAACAATAGAAAATGCTGGAGCCCTAACGATTCTTTTTACGATCGATGAGTAGAGATAGATTAATATTTTCCTAAAATAGCTACTTTAACACACTATTATCTGGTAATAGTGTGTTTTTTGTTATTTATTTATAATATTTACCTTTCACATTAAATTCACATTTGGATATCCAAAGTGTGATTTTTTTCACATCACGAGAAAAAATTTTTTAATATGATGAGTTCGTGAAATAATATTTCTCTAATTTAGGAGGGAGCTTCATGGGGAAACACAATAAGTCCAACGATAATTTAAAAGGAACTCTTTACGCTACATTTGGCGTAGGAATTTCTATCATTATTCTTTGGGCACTTTGTTTCAATTTATTTATGGATCGATTTTAGAAGAATGATATTTAAGGAGGATCATCAACATGCACATACACAAGTATGAAAAATGGTGGCTAACATTTGGCGCAGCCATGCTGATTGCGTTTCTAGTTATTGTTGGTGTGAGCGCTTTTCATGGCGGTACGCATCCAAATAACTCAAAATGGACGATTAATTATGAAAAGGTAGATGAAATTGCACCTTTTGATAACCCTGGCGTACACAAAGTTGAAGGTAAAGATTGGGATTACGAAGTTGTTTTAGTTGCTTCGGCATTTAGTTATAACCCAATGGAAATTGAAGTTCCTGTTGGTTCAAAGGTACGATTTATCGCTACAACAAAAGACGTAGTTCATGGCTTTGAGGTTGCAGGAACAAATATTAACTTCATGTTAGAACCTGGTTATGTATCGGAAAAAATCACAACGGTTGATAAAGCCGGTGAATATGTAATCGTATGTAACGAATATTGCGGTACAGGTCACGCAATGATGTATTCTACACTTAAGGTGGTGGACGCAAATGACAACAGCAACAGTCACTAAAGAAATAACAAAGAAAAACGGTAGTAAAGAAACTTTCAAAGAAAAATTTGTTCAAGTTGATCGTCGAGACGCAAAACTTGCATTAGCCCATATTGTTGTAGCATTTATCGCATTATTTTTAGGTGGTTTTGCCGGTTTATTACAAGTATTTGTACGCTCTGGTCAATTTAAACTCCCTGCAGGAATTAACTATTATCAAATCTTAACTGTACACGGTGTATTATTAGGACTTATTTTAACAACATACTTTATTCTAGGCTTCCAAACTGCAGCAATCAGCCGCACATCTGGAGCACTTTCTAATAAACAACGTACGATTGGTTGGGCTGGCTTCTGGATTATGACAATCGGTACTGCCGCTTCAGCAACAATGGTCTTATTAAATGAAGCATCTGTTTTATATACTTTCTATGCCCCATTACAAGCACACTGGATCTTTTATTTAGGTTTAGCATTAGTCGTAGTAGGTTCATGGACAGTCGCATTAGCACAAGGTTTACGTTATATCCAATGGCGTAAGGAAAATAAAGGTCAAACATCTCCACTATTATCATTTATGGTTGTTGTAAACAATCTAATGTGGTTTGTCTGCACACTAGGCGTAGCAGCTGAAGTATTATTCCAATTATTACCTTGGTCTTTAGGCCTTGTTGAACGTGTCGATGTTCTACTATCTCGTACATTATTCTGGTATTTTGGTCACGCACTTGTTTACTTCTGGTTATTACCAGCATACATGATTTGGTATACAGTAGTACCTAAAGTCATTGGCGCGAAAATTTTCTCTGATTCACTAGCTCGTCTAGCGTTTATGTTATTCTTACTATTCTCAATCCCAGTTGGTGTTCACCATCAATTAACTGAACCAGGGATTGATGGATTCTGGAAATTCTTACAAGTTGTTTTAACATTCTTTGTAATTGTACCATCCCTATTAACTGCATTCTCTATGTTTGCTACATTTGAAATTCGTGGTCGCGAACTTGGTGGAAAAGGTATATTTGGCTGGTTCAAAAAATTACCTTGGAAAGATAGCCGTTTCTTATTACCATTTATCGGTATGGCTGCATTTATCCCTGGTGGTGCAGGGGGAGTTGTAAATGCTTCATACCAAATGAACGAACTAATCCATAATACAATTTGGGTAACAGGACATTTCCACTTAGCAATTGCAACAACAGTAGTATTAACATATTTCGGTGCAGCTTACTGGTTAATTCCACATTTAACAGGACGTGTTTTAACTAAAAAGATGAACGATTTAGCTGTAACATCTGGTATTATGTGGACGATTGGTATGTTCATTATGTCTGGTGCAATGCATATTGCTGGTTTATTCGGTGCTCCTCGTCGTTCTGAATACTCAACTTATGGTGGCTCTGAACAAGCAGCAGAATGGATTCCATACCAAATTGCGCAAGCAGTTGGTGGAACAGTATTATTCATTGCGATTATATTAATTATTGGTATCGTGATTAACTTAATTTGGTTTGCACCAAAAGGAGAAGAAGAGTTCCCTCTTGCAGAACTTTCACAAGGTGCTGAGAGAACACCAGCGATTCTAGAAAACTTTAAATTATGGGGTGTAATCTTGGTAGCCCTAATTCTAATTGCTTACACATTCCCAATCTTTGATATTATTAATAATTCTCCGCTTGGGTCAACTGGTTATAAGTTCTGGTAATAGTAGCCTTCCTGAACGAATTAATAGATTCGTTTGGGGAGGTTTTTTGTTTCCTTTTGGTAGGTACCAATTAAGCAATACAAATTCAATTTTAGGATATGACACATCTTTTTTCAATAAATTTTCCCATTTTAAAAGATACTTATTGGATACATCTTATAGATAAGTAAACAAAGGAAATTTAGTTGTTTTGATTGAGATTTTAATTAAGTTTTGTTTATGTGAGCGGACTTTAGTACACAAGCCGCAGAGCCAACTTGTGTTGTCTCTACGACTTCTCTTTGGGGCCAACACGATGTTGGTCATGGTGACAATGCCACACGATGTGGCGTTTTTGTCACCTGCTTGTGTAAAGGTCCGCTCACTTTTAATTCCACTTTCTAAAACTTCTAGATAATTTGCGCGGCTTACAGTGGTAGGCCGCGTCTACTTATCTAGAAATCGCTATAATTAATATGAAAAAATAATTAGATTGGGTTAGTAAATATTTGTACTTTTAATTTAGTTTTGTTGTTTTGTGAGCGGACTTAGCACACAAGCCGCAGAGCCAACTTGTGTTGACTCTACGACTTGTCTTTGGGGCCAACACGATGTTGGTCATGGTGACAATGCCACACGATGTGGCGTTTTTGTCACCTGCTTGTGGTAGAAGTCCGCTCACTATTTATGCTACCATCTAAAGCTATTATTATATTGCAAGGCTTAAAGTGGTAGGCCGCGTCTTCTTATCTAGAAATCTCTCTAATTATTATGAAAAAAATTAGATTGGGTTAGTAAATATTTGTACTTTTAATTTAGTTTTGTTGTTTTGTGAGCGGACTTAGTACACAAGCCGCAGAGCCAACTTGTGTTGTCTCTACGACTTGTCTTTGGTGCCAACACGATGTTGGTCATGGTGACAATGCCACACGATGTGGCGTTTTTGTCACCTGCTTGTGATAGAAGTCCGCTCACTATTTTTTACACCTTCTAAAACTTCAAGATTTACTACGCGGCTTACTGTGGTTGGCCACGTCTTCTTATTTAGATATCTCTTTATTACAAACAAAAAATTAGATTCAAGTTATTCCTTTTTTACTTTTATAAAATTTTAGTGAGTTGTAAGCGGATTTGGCCCACAAGCCGCAGAGCCACTTGTAGTTGCCTCTACAGCTTGTTTAGGTGTTTGTGTTAGGTCCGCTCACTATTTTTTTTACACCTTCCAAAACTTCTAGATTTATTGCGCGGCATAGATGGTTGGCCGCGTCTTCTAATATAAAATTCTATCTTTTTGAGGTGAAGTAAGTTGTTCTTTAATATCTTTCTTATCACTAAAAATATATCAATTTATTTTTATTAAAATAAAAACGATCTGCTTATACAGATCGCTCTATTAGTTGTTTTTTGTCGATTTTGCCTACGTGGGTTTTTGGTAGTTCTTCCACGAAGTCGATTTGTTTGGGTACTTTGTATACTCCTAGTTGTGTTCTACATAGTGCTAGGATGTCATCTTTCATTTCAGGTGAAGGATTTTTACTTACAATGAATGCTGTGACGATTTCACCCCATTTTTTATCGGGTATACCTACTACTGCTACTTCTTTCACTTGGGGATGGGTAATGATGCATTGTTCCACTTCTTGAGGGTAAACATTTTCCCCTCCAGTGATGATCATGTCTTTTTTACGACCAACAATGTAAATGTCGCCATCTTCATCCATTTTTGCTAAATCGCCTGTTTTTAACCAGCCATTGTCCAAACTCTTCGCTGTTTCTTTTTCATTGTTCCAATATTTTGTGAAGACATGTTTTCCTTGAAGGTATAACTCCCCTACTTCATTTACTTTACAAATTGCGCCTTCCTCGTTTCGTATCTGAACGGAATTAAATAGCATACTTTTCCCAACGGATCCTTTTTTCTTGGCTGCGAGCTCCGGTGAAATGTAAAAGTTGTTAGGTCCAGCTTCTGTCAGGCCATAGCCTTCTTTAAATTGAAGTCCCTTTTTGGCAAAATGGTCGTAAATAGTTTTAGGACAGGGTGCCCCACCGGATAAAAATACTTTTACTGTGGGAAAAGTGGACTCTTTGAAATAATCCGTATCCACCATGCCTTGATACATTGTCGGTACGAATAGAGAAATCGTTGTCTTGTAATCATTCACAGCACGAATTGCTTCTTCTGGGTTGAACTTATTGCCGATTACAACTGTGCCACCCACCATTAAAATTGGCAATGCAAGAGCGTTGATTCCACCTGTATGAAATAGAGGCATATAGTTTAACGTACAATCTGAAGGTTCAAGTCCCCAACTTACAATCGTGTTTAATGCATTACAGTTCACTGCATCAAAGGAAAGGACAACGCCTTTAGGTTTCCCGGTTGTTCCCCCAGTGTATATCATTAACCATGGATCGCTACCGCTCATACTTGTAGATTGATAGTCAGCTTTTTCTTCGCTGCACTGTAAAGTAAAAGTATGTTGAAAAATACGTTTCCCCAATTGTTCAAATTTGTGATCTGTTAATAGTAATGATGGTGTACAATCTTCAATTATATGAATTAATTCTTTTTCAGCGAGTCGCCAATTTAAGGGAACAAAGATGAAGCCGCCCAATCCGCAAGCAAAAAGTATCGGGAAGAAGTCGATACTATTTTCTGCAATAAGTGCCACACGACTTCCCTTTGATAGTCCCTTTTTCTGCAAAACATTAAGCCATTTTAAGGTTTCATTTGCTAACTCTTTATAAGTCCACTGCCTATTTGTTTGGATATCGATTAATGCAATTTTGAAAGGTGTTAAACTAGCTCTTTTTAAGATCCAAGACTCGCTATTAAGCATTTCAAACACCCTCCTATCATCACATCATTATTCCGCCATCAACATGTAATACATGACCTGTAATATAACTTGATTCGTCCGATGCTAAAAATAAATAGGCATTGGCAATATCCTTGGGTTCTCCTAAACGTTGTAATGAAACAATGGATTCCATATGATTCAAGACTTTTTCTGGCATCTTTTCAACCATATTTGTCCTCGTAAAGCCTGGTGCAACAGCATTGACATTAATGCCTTTTCTACCAAATTCCTTTGCCCAAGTTTTTGTCATCCCTACAACCGCCGCTTTTGTCGCCGCATAGTTCGTTTGACCAACATTGCCATAGACCCCACTAACTGAGGATGTATTGATTATCTTGCCATAACCTTTTTCAATCATATAAGGCACAACTGCTTGGGTACAGTTGAATACCCCTTTTAAATTGACATCTAACACTCGATTAAAATCTTCTTCTGTCATTTTCACGAGCATAGCATCTCGCGTAATTCCTGCGTTATTGATTAAAATATCAATCTTTGAATATTTTGATAGTACTTGTTGAACCATCGTTTTAACACTTGCTAGGTCCGCCACATTCACTTGAAGAAATGTCACATCAAACCCCTGTTCAAGAAATTGGGATTCTACTTGTTTGCCACTTTCTGCATCATAATCAGCAATCACTACTTTTGTCCCTTCATTTAGAAACACTTCTGCTGCAGCTTTACCGATTCCATTTGCTCCACCTGTAATAATTGCTACTTTATCTTTTAATCGCAAAATGCCCACCTCAATCTTTCAAAAATTGTTCAATCGCATTTTTCAGCTGGTCTAAATCGTCTAATAATGGAGAATGGCCACAGTTTACTAGCTTTACAACTTTCGCCTTCTCACCGAAATCTTCAATTAATTCCTCTGTCATATTACCTGGCACAACATAATCTCTTTCGCCATAGAGAATAAGTACTGGAATTAGAATTTTATCAATTTCACCAGTACCTTTTGCTGCTTCATTGTCGTGATGACTAATGTTGAAGGTATTTAAGACATGGTACACATCCGCTAAATTTCGTTGCGTCAGCATATCATCAACATACTCTTCATATTTTTGTTCATCTGGTTGGTTATGAGTATAGATGACAGCGTTCCAAACTGCCTTTAAGCCATCTCGATTTTTTGTATCGTATAAACCTTGCATTGGAATTGTTTTGCCAATGTCGTTTTCGATTTCAGCAATTGTCTTTAGTCGAATTGTACTTTGAGTGCCGTCTTCATTTGTTTGATAAAATGGATACCCCCGTGTAGATGCGGATGCAAGTAGCATTAATTTATTGCATAGTCCTGGGTAGTCAGCACAAAACTGCATCGCTACTGCTCCACCAGTGGACCAACCTAGTAAACTAAAGTCTTTTAATCCTAATGAATCCACGAAACTTTTTAAGTCATCACTAAAATCCCGCATATGGGTAATTCTATTTTTATAAGTAGACGCTCCAAAGCCGCGCAAATCTGGAGCAATAATCGTATAGCGAGGATCGAAATTTTCTATTAATACATCCCAATGTTTTGAAGAAGTCATATTACCATGAACAAAAATACAAAGTTCTTCTCCCCCGATTCGCTCACGGTAAGAAAGAGTTTCACCATTTGGTAATTCAACATATTTTAATTCACCCATGCCTCTGTCTCCTTTCGTTTCCCCCATTGGATAGTTGTTGCACCCCATGCATACCCAATTCCTGCACTAACTAATGTTACGATATCTCCTTCTTTAATTTTGCCCTCATCTAATGCTAGTTTTAGAGATAGTAACTGATCAATTTGACCAATATGGCCGTACTTCGATAAATAAATTGAGTTTTCTTCTTTTAAATCGAATACTTTTAACACATAATCATGGGCAGATTTTTTCATATGAAGCATGGCTAAATAGGATAAGTCTTCCTCTTTAAAGCCGCTTTTCATTAAAGAATTTCGAATAACTTTAATAAAATTATCTAGGGATCTCTGTTCAAGCCTTGTTTTCATGCCTTCTGGGTCGGTTACGTCAAAACGATATAATCCTTGTTCAAGTAAAAGTGGTGTTAAAGGCTGTTTTGTCCCTCCAACTGGAATCAACACATCTTCTGAAAAAGAGCCATCTGTAATTAAATCCGATTCATACACAATATTCTCCATTGCCCCTTTTTGCAAAATAAGTGCGCCTCCACCAGCACCTAAATTAAACATAAATCGCGTTCTTGGGTTGTTAAAATCGATTAAATCGTGATTACGATAGCCCCCTGCGAGAAGGACCGTGTTTATATCTTCATCTGAAGCCATTAAACTTTTCGCTAATTTTATCGCTAGTATTGCAGTTCCGCATCGCAACTGGGTATCAAAAGCCCAAGCATTCGTAGCCCCGATTTCTTCTTGGATTTTGATTCCTGCAGTCCAAAGCGGATATTCTTTATGCTCCTCTCCAAAATAAATAACCACATCGATTGCTTTTGGATTAATATTGGCGTTTTGAATCGCCTCTTTTGCAGCACATATGGCCATTTGCACAGTATGATCGTCTTCACCTGCAATCGTTTTTTCTTCAATACCCATCTTTGTTTGGACGATATGAACTGGGATATTGGCAAGTCGAGCAATTTCTTCACTAGTCATGCGTTTGTCTGGTAAATAAACTCCTAATCCGATAATTCCTACGTTCATTTCGATCGCTCCTTCGATTCAGGTAAAGGGACTTGATCACGCTGCTTCCATTTTGAAATTTTTGTTAGGATGGAACCTACAATACCTTTTGGGAAGAACACAACCGCCAAAATGTAGATGATTCCAAAGAAAATAATCCATCGTTCAAAAATTGGATAATCCCTTGCTAATCCGGACAAGTAATGTTGTGCAAATTCAATAACAACAGAACCGACTAATGGACCAACTAATGTGCCAACTCCTCCGATGATGGTCATCAGTAATGCATCAAGGGTAATATCCATCGTCATCATACTCGTATTGACAAAGCGTAATGAAATCGCATAAAGTGACCCTGCTAAACTAGCAATCACACCAGCCACAATTGAAGAAATCACTTTGTAGTGTAATGTTTTAAAACCAAGTGATCTTGTACGTTGTTCGTTTTCCCGAATGGCAATGAGTACACGCCCTAATGGTGAATTCACAAATCTTCGCAGTATGAGAAAAACAATTACAAGACAAGCAAGAACACAAAAATAAAAGACGATACGATCTTTAAACACATCTGGTGCTCTAAAAGTAAACCCGTCATTTCCTTTCGTTACACTACGCCATTTTTCTGCAACCACTAGTAGTAGCCCAGAGATTGCTAGTGTTAACATTGCAAAGAAATGGCTTTTTAATCGTAAAGTTAACAATCCAACAAAGAAACTTAGAATCCCTGCTAAAACCATTCCAACGACAATGGAGCCGATAAATACAGGAATCGTTGGCTGAATTTCCTTTAACATGATCGCTGTTGAATAGGCACCGATTCCAAAGAACATAGCATGGCCAAAGGAAACAATTCCTGTGTAACCTAGTAAAATGTCATAGCTCATCGCCAATATGCCAAAAATAAAGATTTGCGTTAATAAAATCGTTAACGTTCTAGAATCTGCAACAAAAGGGAAAGCCACTAAAACAACTAGAAGTATGGCAAAAATGATATTTTGCTTCGATAATAATGCCGGTTGATTCATGTACTTTCCCTCCTAATCATTGAAAATAGACCTTGTGGACGGAAGATGAGTACAATAGCCATAAGAATCATGTTTACTGCTAAGGATAAATATGGAACATAGTAAGCCATGAAACTACCTGCTAACCCTACTAAAATGGCAGCAAGCAACGATCCTGAAAAACTTCCCATTCCACCGATAACCACAACGATAAATCCTAAAATGGCAAATTCCATCCCCATCTCTGCATAAATCGAACCTGAATATGGAGCCATCAACATTCCACCTAATGCAGCAAGGGAGGCACCCGTCATGAAAACAAATAAAAATACTCGTTTAATATTAATGCCCAATGCTTGAACCATTTCTTTATTAATTACTCCTGCACGTACGATAAGCCCGATTTTCGTACGAGTTAAAATATAATGGAAGATACCAAAAATAATAAAACCAACGACAATGATAAATACTCGGTACTTAATGACAATGACTTCACCGATTTCCCAACTGCCTGCTAAATAACTTGGCACAGTCACAGGAATGGCATTCGGTCCAAATGCTACTTTAATCATCTCTTGTAGGACTAGCATAAATCCGAGGGTAATTAAAATTTGTTGAACGTGATTGCCATATACCGGTGTAATAATTAATTTTTCCATAATGAACCCTAAAATGATTCCGGTAAGAATGGAAACTACAATACCAATGAGAAAACTTTCTGTATAGGCATAGGTAACTACACCTGTATAAGCTCCCCAAACGAAGAGACCACCATGTGCGAAATTCAACACATCCATCAAACCAAATATTAATGTTAAACCGGCAGCAAGAAGGAAAATTAACATTCCAGTTGCTAGGCCATTTATAACGAGACTAATTAATAAATCCATCCCATTTCCCCCTAGCCGATACCTAAATATTTTTGTTTTAGTTCATCGTTTTGAATTAACTCACTCATTTCCCCACTCCGAACCGTTCTGCCATCATCAATGAGAGTGTATATGTCGCCAATATTGCTTGCCATTAAGAAGTTTTGTTCGACAAGGACAATGGTTGTTTGTTTTTTCATCTCCACAATCGCTTCCATAACCTTTTCTATCACGATCGGCGCTAATCCTTTTGAAGGCTCATCGATTAACAGCAATTTGCTATCATTTACAAATGCCCTCGCCATCGCAAGCATTTGTTTTTGCCCACCCGATAAATTTCCCCCTGCTTTTTTCCAAAACTTTTTCAAGTCAGGGAAAAGATTTAACACATATTCTTGCTTTTCCATTATTTCAGGCGTTTCTTTTCTAATCGCTACTTTTAAATTTTCCTCTACCGTTAATTGGCCAAAGATTCCTTGATTTTCAGGGACATATCCAATCCCTAAATTGGCTATATCATAGGTTGGTTTTTTAGTAATATCTTGATTTAAATAATGAACCGCACCACTGGATGCAGGGGTTAACCCCATAATTGTTTTTAAAGTAGTCGTTTTCCCCGCACCGTTTCGACCAAGTAAAACAGAGACTTCCCCTTCCTTCGCTTCAAAGTCAATCCCTTGTAAAATGTGATATTGACCTATATGAGTATGGATATTATGAAGTTTCAACAAGTTCTCCATCGTAAAGTCCCCCTAAATATGCATTTTGAACGGTTGTATTATTCATAATTTCAGTTGGCGTCCCATCAGCAAGGAGCTTGCCATTAAAAAGCACCATGATAGAATCGGATAAATCTAAAATCATATCCATCTTGTGTTCGATTAGTAGAATGGTTTTATTCCCTTGTTCTTTAATGGATTTAATCACTTCTAAAATTGCAGGTACTTCTTCTAAGGACATTCCAGCTGTAGGCTCATCAAGTAATAATACTTCTGTATCAAGGGCGAGTAGCATGGCAATTTCCAATTTTCGTTTTTCTCCATGGGACAATTGACTTGCAATGGCATGGATTTTATTCGATAACAATACTTGATCTAACAGTTCCACAGCTTTTTCTGTAATCTTTTTATAATGTAAATAATGTTTTAAGAAGTGGAATCGAACCTTTTCTTTTGATTGAACAGCAAGGCGAACATTTTCTAAAACCGTTAAGTTCGGAAAAACATTTGTAATTTGAAAGGAACGTCCCAATCCGATTCGCGTCCGTTCAATGGAAGATAATTTTGCAATGGATTGCCCTTTAAAAAACACATCCCCTTCAGTTGGTTTCAGTTCACCGCTTATTAAATTGAAAAAAGTCGTTTTCCCCGCACCATTTGGCCCAATGATGGATTTAAAGTGTTTTTCAGGCATTTCAAAGTTCACTTTATCAACTGCTTTATGACCACCAAATTGAATGGATAAGTTTTCAGTTCGAATAATTGGTTCCATGTGTTACTCCTCCCCCTTCAAATCTGTCCCTCTTAAAATCTTCTAAATTGAAAAGATTTTAAGAGAAACAGATCAAATGAATGATCTGTTCTCTATTTGATTAATTTAAGATTGGTGGCTCTGTTTCTTCCGGTGATAATTCACGAATTAACACAGGTACTGGATAATCCACACCATCTACTTTTTCTAAACGAATTGAATACATTGTTTGTAATGCTTGGTGATCTTCTTTACGGAAAGTCATTGTTCCTTTTGGCGTTTCAAAGGACATCCCTTCCATTAACGGAATTAGTGTATTGCCATCCGCATCCCCACCAGATTTTTCTAAAGCTTCCACAATGGCAATAGCTGCTGAGAAACCACCTGGTGTGAACAGGTCAGGTACTTCACCGTTATGACGTTTTTTATGTTCTTCTACTAACCAATCATTTACTGGATTTTGTGGTAGTGTGTGATAGTAAACCGAGAACCCTTCCATTCCCACTAGAGGACCCATCATTTGTAACGCGACAATGTCTGGTGCACCAGTAGAAATTTTGATACCGTTTTCTTGTAGCTTCATGTCCGCAATTTGATTCCAAGGCGAGTTTGCCCCTGCCCAAACAACAAATAAATAATCAGGTTTTGCTTCAATAATTTTTTGTAAGTTTGATGTGAAATCCGTTGCTGCTGGATCTGCATATTCCTCCACGACAATTTCAGCTCCTAATTTTTCTGCAGCTGTTTTAAATGCCGCAACACCATCCCAACCAAATGAGTAGTCCGGTGCAAAGGTTGCAATTTTCACACCATCGCCAGCAATGGCTGCAGCTGCTGCATACGCATCTTGTGAAGAGTTACGTGCTGTACGGAAAATGTATGGATTAAATTCGGAACCTGTAATACTGTCCGCTACTGCTGGTTCAACGATCATAATTTTTTCGTATTCTTCCGCAAGTGGTAGTACAGCTAATGTATCGCCTGAGCTGGAAGAACCAACTAAGAAGTCAACACCATCATCTTCTAATAGTTTTGTAGCTTTCTGAACCGCTACTTCCGGTTTTGTTTCAGTATCTTCCCAAATGACTTCGATTTTCTTACCTGCGACTTCCATCGTGCCATCCGTTGCATATTCTAAACCAAGTTCAAATCCCTTTTGCGTTTGTTTTCCATAAGATTCAAGTGCGCCTGTTAATGAGGCTAAAACACCGACTTTGATTGTGCCGCCCTCTGTTGTGGCTTCAGTCCCCTCTGCCTCTCCCCCTGTTGTAACCGTTTCATCCGAGTCCTTCGTTGCCGATTGTTCATCACTACTACAAGCTACCAACATCAGTACGACTAATCCCATGATGAAAAATAATGACCAAAACTTCTTCATCCGATTACCCCCTATCCTTTTATAAAGCGCTTACATTGCTTTGAATATAAGATACTAAATAGGAGTTACAAATTGGTTACACAAAAAAGAAGCTGTATAGAGACAGCTTCTTTTTTGCTGCACCGAAAGCGAAGCGGCAGGTGCAAAAAACCCCGGATAGGATATCGATTTTTTCTGCGCCGAAAGCGTAGCAACAGGTGCAAAAAAAATTTGGTTTATATTTATAAAAGCAGTTCGATCTAATAAAGATTCAAAATTGAGTGTTGTTATGTGAGAGGACTCAGCACACAAGCCGCAGAGCCAACTTGTTGTTGTCTCTACAGCTTGTCTTTGTGCTTGTGTTAAGGTCCTCTCACAATTGTTCCACTTTCTAAAACTTCTAATTTGTTACGCGGCTTACAGTAGTAGGCCGCGCTTTCTAATTGCAAGATTGCTTCTGTCACGTCAACAAAAAATGGGTTAAAACAAAGTTCATACTATTACTTGCTATTTTCATAGACTCAAAAATTAGTTTTTTATAATCCGCTTATTTGTATTATGCAAATATACAGAAGAAAGAGCATTAACTACAGAAGCACCTTTAGAGTAACCCTTTTTATAACCAACTTATCCAAATTTACTACCCGCATGAATTGAGTATCACGCATATTATATTCACCAAATTAACTTCTTAAATTCATCACAATTTTCATATTCATCATCAAGAACCTACACCTTGTCTTTTAAATATAAAAAAACGACTCAATTTTAACAGAATTGAATCGTAAACTTATTAATATATTAAACTATGTTCTTTCTCCTCCTGAATACCAATCATCTTTATAATCAACATCATCTTTTGGGCTTTTTTTATGTTCAATGTAAATATCAGTTTTATTATCTGAAGATTCTGTTTTTACTTCAATTTCTTCATATTCATTATGAATATGAATTTCAGGGGTATCATCACTAAAACACAATACTATAGTTATAATGGAACTTACGACCGATAATACTTGAAACAAAATATTATTAACAATTTTTGTATCAAGTACATTATATCCCAATTGCAACTTATCAACCAATTGTTTCCAAATTGTAATATAATTTGAAAGCCACGATACAACTTCATCTGTTGATTCATCAGTATTTTGATTATCTTCAATTTCATTGTAAATAGTCGAAAATGTTGTATCGACAACTACTAGACTTTCACCGAATTGGAATTTACCAACACTAACCTTTTCCATTAACTCTTGTAGCTGTTTATATACAGAACTTCCCAAAACCTTTTCCATTGCTTGTTGTTGCTGTTTTAATTTATCTAAAACTGAATTTCTACTATATTTTTCATTTAACTGCTGTTGCTGTTTATATACAGAACTTCCCAAAATCATTTCCTTTAACTTCTGTTGTTCTTTATATACAGAACTGCCTAAAATCATTTCCTTTAACTTCTGTTGTTCTTTATATACAGAACTGCCCAATACCTTCTCCATTAACTGCTGTTGTTCTTTATATACAGAACTTCCCAATACCTTCTCCATTAACTTCTGTTGTTCTTTATATACAGGACTGCCCAATACCTTCTCCATTAACTGCTGTTGTTCTTTATATATAGGGCTGCCCAATACTTTCTCCATTAACTGCTGTTGTTCTTTATATACAGGATTGCCCAATACCTTCTCCATTAACTGCTGTTGTTCTTTATATACAGGATTGCCCAATACCTTCTCCATTAACTGCTGTTGTTGTTTCAATGAATCTAAAACCGTATTACCCAAGATCTTTTCCATTGCTTGTCGTTGCTTATTTTCATCAAATAAATTTTTGTAGCTCATAAATATACTACTCCTTATTTTGATATAAATGAATATACCAGAATATTACTTATATTACTAATTAAGCTACAACGAATTTATGAAAAATAACACTGCATTAACATTAATAACTAATCATTATTTTGCTATTTTTTATTGTATCGTAATTCATCATTTTAAATTGCTTTAATTATGTATTTTTCTAAAAATGCTCTAAACCATTGATATTACTGCATTTCAATCGTATGCTGCTTTTCATAGCATTTATATTAGAAAAAGCTAAGCATCTGTTCACGAAAAGCATCCTAATTGATGAATTGAAAAGAAATGAATTAGTTATTGTGGAAGTGAAAAAATTAATATCGTGTATTATGCAAGTTATGATGTAGAAAAAACGCTGCTCTTAAAGATTCTCGGCTTCGATAGAACTTGCAGTATTATTTGAGAAAAATAAACCAACTTGATGTCACCAATCTAAGTTCCTTCTTTTTCAACTATTTCAGTAGAATACCTACATTGAGGATACGCGGCCTACCACTGTAAGCCGCGCAATATATCGAGAATTTATTAGAAGGCGTACCTAGATGTGAGAGGACATTGCAACAAGCAGGTGACAAAAACGCCACATCGTGTGGCATTGTCACCATGACCAACATCGTGTTGGCCCCTAAGACAAGGCGTAGAGACAACTACTAGTTGGCTCTGCGGCTTGTGTGCTTAGTCCTCTCACTACAAACGACTCTCATTTGAATTTCTATTAGAATAAATCTCAAGAAGCGAACTGTAACAAGAAAAAAACACCAACGCAAACAGAACCCTCATAGATTCTGTCTGCATTAGCGTGAAATCATTTCGTACACTTGGATTGTCGTTTCCATTGGCTCGATGTTTAATTCTTCCTCCAACACTTCCACACATTTCTCATACCATCGAACTGCTTGAGGACGGTTATTTTGATGGTAGTAGGCTAACATAAGCAATCGATAGCCCTCTTCCCACGTGCTATCAAGTTGAAGTAGTTTCTCTGCCCATTCTATTGTCGATTGATAATCTTCTAGCTCCGCATAAATTTGAGCAATCTTTTCATTTACCAAAATAACAAGTTTATGAAATTCAGCTCTTTTCCCTTCTACCCATTGGAAAGACGATAAATCTTCTAATACTGGTCCTTTGTACATGCTGTATGCCTTTAAGAGTAACTCCAATGCAAAATGCGTGTTTTTTTCATTTAATCCTAACTTCGCAAACTTCTCGAAAAATTCCATATCCGAGGAAAATGCTATAACAGGATGTAATTTATACATTGATTGCTTTCTTAAAATATATGGACTATCATCACGAGCTAAACGATCTGGCTGTAGCACTTTTAAACAAGCATTGTAGGCCACTTTAAAATCGCGGTTCATGGATTGTTCATCACTATTTGGCCATAACGTATGCATTATCTCTTCCTTTGCCACAAAGCGATTTCGATGAAAATATAAATATAAGAACAATTCCTTCGCTTTTTCCCGTTTCCACTCTTTATCTACTATTTCCAATCCATCTCGCTTCATTGTAAATGGTCCCAAAACACGCAAGGCAAAAGTATGCTTTGGAATTAAACTATCTGGATGTAATTGGAGAAATTGTGCAATTTGTTGAATGTTTTGGTCATTCGGCTTCGTTTGTAAAGCATAACTCACCGTCTCCCAAAAACTTAAGAATCGTTCTGGACCGAATAAAGTTCGTTTATTTAAAAAGAAGTAAAAATTATGTTCACTACATAACGAAGCAAATGATTCGAAGCATTGCATAAATTCTTGAGTATCACCATTTTTATAAGCAATGTAGGAAAGCCAAAAATTAGTCACCATCATCCCGTAATAATCAGGACTTATCTCAAATAATTTTTTTGCCTTCTCCGCGCATTTCTTCGCTTCTCCTAAATTATTATTCTCTAAATGAATAATCGTAGAAGCTGTAAGTAATAGTGCGGTTACCCATTGATCCTGCGCTTTTTCTGTTTCATACAAACCTATTTTTACAAAAGATAATGCCTCATGAAGAACACCTTGTTTTATCTTTACGATCGCTAAACCTAAATAAGATTCTGCTTTTGCCCTTGAAACATGAATCTCGTCCATTATTTCAATTGCTTTTAAATAACAAGTTTCAGCTTCTTCTAAAAGCAAGGGATTTAATACCCAAGTTGCATGTCCTTTTCGTAAATAGGCTACCGCCAATGAAAACTGGGAATAATCTTGCAAACTATTATGAATTGTATTTATGGAACAGCGTAATGCCTCTTCATTTTCTCCTAGTAAAGATAGGATTAAAGCATGTAACACATCGGATTCACGATGGGCATCTAATGAATAATTATGTTCATTTTCCCTTTGTTGAATGAGTTTCCTTGCTTGAGCCAGTTTACCTTGCCTTAGCAAAATTCGAACGTCTAAATTTCCTTGGGCTAACACTTGTTCAGGAAGTCCTTTTGAAAGAACCCATTCTTCCGCTTCCCCAGCTCTACCTAAATTCACTAGGTTTTCAGCATATTGACGTTGCAATAAGTGAAGTTCTTCCGTATCCATTTCTACCGTGTCAACAAGATGCAATGCATTCATTAAATATTTTTGTGCAAAAGCAGGCTGAATCGTATCTAAATAAATATGGGCAATTCCAGCATTTGCCTTTAAAATATAAAAACGATCTTGTTGCTCAGTTGCAAATTTCATACATTTTTCATAGGCTTTTTTTGCTTTTTCATATTGCGCCCGATATCGCTGGCACTCGCCTTCGAAAAAATATAACGGATAAAAATGCTTTCTCGTATCTTCCCCTAGTTCCTTCACTCTTTCTAAAAAATAATCAAACTGACCTGCACGGATAAAGGTTGTTGCAAAAGACATTAATGTATTTGCAATGAGCTCTTCATCATTAGATTTGAATGCATGATATAACGCATTTACAGGGTCTTTTTGATGGGAAAAATAGTTTGTTGCCTGCTTTTGTAGTTCTGTCCATTGTTCATAATCTTTTTCCTGGAATTTCACCTCAAGAAATTGCTTAAAAAGCGCATGAAAACGAAACTCCTGAAAACCAACTAGGGGCTGTATAAATGCATGATATTTTACAAGTTCCTTTAATTGCGTGGCCATTTCTTTATTGTAAAACGTTTCAATGAGCTGTAAGGAAAACGTTTGGAAAATACTATATTTTAATAATGCTTCCTGTTGTGCATCATTTAAATTTTCAAATACCTCTTCTGATAAGTAGGAAAAGAAGTCTTGTAAAGAAAACTTAGCAATCTCTTGAATGGGTAGGGTGCTTTCTGTTGATTGCATTGCTAATAGCAAAATGACAATCGGCCATCCCTCAGTCAAAGTTAGAATATTATTGACTTCTTCTTTTGATAGTTTTCGATCAAAAAAATCTTCAAATAAGATTTCCACTTCTTCTGCCGAAAAAACAAAGTCTTCCTCTTTACACTCTACTAAATTAGCATTCATTCGTAATGGCAAAATGCATTTCCAATTTGGATAAATTCGCGATGCCACGATAAAATGAATGTGTGGTGGTAAATGTTCGATGATTTTATCCATAATATAATTGATTTGAAACACATGATTTACTAGATGAAAATCATCAATAATCACAAATAAAGGTTCTTCTATCTTACAAAATTCATTAATAAAGGTACGATATAGTTTGTTCAAATCTTCTACTTTCGGAAAGCTAGAAAAATGATCCCATTCTTCAATTTCTTTCCCAAAGGAAGGATTCACCCGTTGAATACTATAAAATAAATGCCTTAAAAAAGGCAAAATGTCATCATCATCTTCCGTTACCTGATACCAAGAGAAGCGCTGATTTTGAGTGGTCATTAATTGGGCAAGGGCTGATGTTTTTCCAAAGCCTGCTCCACTGTGTACAACGGTTAATTTGACATGGACACTTTTTGATAGTTTTTTCAGCAAACGACTTCTGTGTAAATAATGAATAGATGGATCTGGCGGGATAAGTTTTGAGAGTAATACATGGTTCAAAACGAAAACCCCCTTTCATTATTCATAATATTCAAATCATTTTATCATACTTATCTGTATTAATTTGTCAAAAAAGGGCTGACGCTTAAGATTTTTTTCTCTTAAAACGTCAGCCCTCAATATTTACATTGGATCTACTGGTAAAATGTCAATAAATGAATTTTTCACCTTTTGATCCTCTTCATTTAATAAAATATGGATATCTCCGAAGTCATTTGAAGTTCGAATTAAACGACCAATACCTTGTTGCAGACGTAGCTGCATGAACGGTAATTCTACTTCTTCAAATGGATTTTCAGAAAATGCTCTTTTTGCCTCGAATAGTGGATCTTTCGGCGGGAATGGTAAATCATAAATAACAACTCGAGTCAGCGCTTCTTCTGGTAAGTCTAACCCTTCCCATAAATGATAAGAACATAATGTTTTAATTGTGCCTTCTTGGAAATCACGAACGATAGCAGAAAGTTCGCGATCACCTTCAAATGCAACAGTAAGTCTTGCCATCATTGATAATTTTGATTTAAACTGTAGCATCGCTTGTTTTGATTTAAATAAAATTAACGTTTGTTTGTTGTCTTTTAAAAGCTGTTCAACTTTTGCGACTTTATCCTTTTGGTCTATTTCATGTAAATAGATTTTCATCACTTCATCATAGTCAAATGGAGATGGTACACTGAAGGATTGGTACTTTTTAATGCCTAAACTATAAGCGATATATGAAAAATCTTTTTTAACTGATAATGTTGCAGATGAAAAGACGATTGGTGTTTTTTTCGAGAACAGTTTCTCTTGAAGAACTTCCGTAATGAGTCGTGGCATTATAACTAATGTTTCTTCCCCGTCCGTATCTTCTAACCAATCGACTGCATCACCTTGAGCAACAAAAATTCTCATTGCAGCTTGATATTGCTCTAAAAATTCCTCAGCCATATTTAATTCGTATTCTGGAATCATATATAATTCCGATTCAAACACAAATTCTTCTAGCAATTGTTCTACATCTTGAATACATTGTTTCCCAAGGGCAATTAATCGAGCAGATTTTTTAATTGCTTTACGATCTTCTTCCGATGGCACCACATCGTCACGAAGTTGATCAAAGAATAATTCATGATCATCTTGTAATTTTTCCATCGTGTATAGAGTTTTTTCTCTTACACCATCCACCATTAATCGCTCTAATAAAGTCACAATCGTATGGCCCTGAACTTTTACAGTCATTGCTTTTTGAGCTGCATATTCAAGTAAATGCCCTTCATCCAGTACAATCATCGACACTTCTGGTAAAAGTGGTAATTGTCCTTCTCGTTCACGAGATTCTTTTGTTGCTAAATGCTCCATTAAAAAGTCTTGAGAGCAAATAATTAAATCTGTTGATTTACGGTAGTGTGCACGATGTAATGTTTGACCACAACGATTGCGCATATCACATACAGAACATTGCATAATGGCATTGTAATTTACCTTTTGCCAATCTTCATCACTAACCGTTGAGTAGTCACTTCTTGCGCCATAGGGTTCTATCGAAATCATCGAACCTTGTGCATACACACCATCTGGAATAGACATGGCAATATCGTCAATCCATTCGTCCGTTACAACTTTTTCAGCTTCTTCAAAACGTTTTAAACATAAATATTGATCACGAGATTTCGCAAGACGAACATCGATGGTTAAACCTAAATGTTCAGTTAACTTATAAATATCGCCGCCTTCTTTTACAAGCTGGTCGATTAATGTTTCATCTGCACATGCGATTAATGCAGGTCGCCCTGTATAACGTGCATACGAGATGGCAGGTAAAAGATAGGCAATCGTTTTTCCTGTTCCTACTCCTGCTTCAGCAAAAAGGACATTTTTTTCTTTTAACGCCTGTTCAATCTGGTATGCCATGAAAATTTGTTCATCACGACATTCAAATCCTTTTTCGGGCAACTCGTCATAAAGGACGTCACCCATCCAATCGCCTAATGAATCAAAAAAGTTTTTATCTCTAGATAATTCAAACGGTAAAGACTGTCTCATTATTTTTCTCCTATCTCTATGCCTACAATAAGTCATTCTATTCATGACTTTGGCTAGACAACACGCTAACTTTTCTCTTTATAAGAAGACATTGAAACGGAAGGAGACCGTTCTCCTTCCGTTAAAATATATTATTCAACATCTATTAGTCACGTTTCGATTTTTGACCCCAATATTGGTAAAGGTCTGTGCGAATAAACCCGTTAAATAATTTTCGTTTCTTCGTAGCTTTTCTACCATATAGCTGCTCAAAGTTTTCCATCGAAGAAAGCATATAAACCGACCAAGTAGGATAGTTTTTCATAATATCCCCTAATTGTTTGATCACTTGCTCGATTTCCTCTTTTTCTCCAATACGTTCTCCATAAGGTGGGTTCGAAATAATTACACCATCAGTTAACTTCGTTGTAAAGTCAGTTGCTTGCATTTGTTTAAACGTAATTAAATCTGCAAACCCAGCTTCCAGGGCATTTTCTTGAGCAATTTGGACCATACGATGATCGATATCGGAACCAATAATTTCAAGTGGTTGGTCATATTTTGCAAGATCATCCGCTTCATTGCGAGCATCGTCCCAAATTTTAGCTTTCATCCATGGCCACTCTTCTGAAATAAATTCACGATTGTAACCCGGTGCAATGTTTTGTCCAATCATCGCAGCTTCTAGTGGGATGGTACCTGAACCACAGAACAGATCAACAAAAGGACGTGTTGGGCTCCATCTAGAAATTTTCACTAATGCTGCTGCAAGTGTTTCTTTTAAAGGAGCTTCCCCCTGGTTCTGCCTGTAACCACGCTTATGTAAACCTGCACCTGAAGTATCGATAGTTAATGTTGCTACATCTTTTAAAATGGACACTTCGATTTTATACGTTGCTCCAGATTCATCTAAGAAACCAAGACGTTTATAATGAAGCTTCATTTTCTCAACGATTGCTTTTTTAACGATTGCTTGACAGTCTGGAACACTAAATAACTTTGATTTTACAGATTTACCAGAAACAGGAAAATTAGCATCGACTGGTAAATATTGTTCCCAATTTAATGCTTTTGTATTCTCAAATAATTGATCAAATGTTTCAGCAGGAAATTCTCCTACAACGATTTTTACGCGATCTGCAACACGTAACCAAAGATTACATCTTGCAATTGCTGTTTCATCGCCTTCAAAGTAAACTTTTCCATTTTCTACTTTCGTTTCATAACCTAAATCTTGTACTTCTTGCGCTACAATTGATTCAAGTCCCATTGCAGCGGTTGCTACTAATTTAAATTTTGCCATCATTCAATTTCTCCTTGATGTTCATATTCCCAGAGTTGTAAAAATTCAATTAACTCATCCATAGGAATTGGTTTACTATAGAAATATCCTTGAATATAATCACAGCCCATATCTCGCAAAATATTAATTTGTTGAATACTTTCAACACCCTCTGCGATAACTTCCATTTTTAATCGATGTGCCATTTGGATAATTGCGTCTACTACCGCTTGTTTATCATCTAAGGTCACTATATGATGGATAAAACTACGGTCGATTTTTAAATAATCTAATGGGAAACGCACTAAGTAACTTAAGGAAGAATAACCAGTTCCAAAATCATCAATTGATAATTTAAAACCAAGTTGTTTCAAACGTACTAATTTGCGAATCGTTTCTTCTTCGCTATTCATTACAGTCCGCTCTGTCACTTCGATTTCAAAATTTTGGGCAGATGTATTATATTTCTCTAAAATCCTTTGAATGGATTCTAAGAAATTTTGTTGTTGGAAGTGAATACTGGAAATATTAATGGAAATGGTTAAATTTGAATATCCAGCCATTCTAAGTACGGCTAATTCTTCACATGCCTTTTCCAAAATGATTTCACTAATTGGAATAATTAAACCCGTTTCTTCCGCATATGGGATAAATTCTCCCGGTGAAACAAACCCCAATTTTTCATTTTTCCAACGCACAAGGGCTTCTACCCCAATAATTTTGTTCTTTTTACTATCCACTTTTGGTTGATAATATAATTCAAAATCACGATGTTCAATCGCTTTTCGAATTTCTGTATCAAGCGCAATTAAACGTTCGTTATCAGTATTCAATTCTTCAAAGTAGAATGAAAATCGATTACGCCCGTTTTGTTTTGAAAAATACATCGCCTTATCTGCACGATTCACTAATTCTTCCGTTGTAACACCATCATGCGGATAAATACTTATTCCTATACTTGTTGAAACGAATAATTCTTGATTATTTATCATGATTGGCTGTTCTACTTCACGGATAACTTCCTCTGCAAACTTGGCAGCCTCTCTAGGATGATGGATATTTGTTAAAGTAATAACAAATTCGTCACCACCGTACCTCGCGATAATATCTTTATGCTTTAATAAGCGTTTAATTCGCTTTGCCACTTCAACGAGAAGTAAGTCACCAATGGAATGACCTAGTGTATCATTAACTTGCTTAAATCGATCTAAGTCTAAGAAAAAGACAGCATGTTGAACAGTGTTTGAAGATTCTAAGAGGAGGGTATTCATTTTTTCAAGAAAAGCGAAACGATTATTTACATCTGTAAGTGAATCAGTTAATGCACGTTTTTTCAGCTCATTTTCAACCGTTTTACGTTCAGATAAATCAGTGAAAATCCCACAATAATTCGTTACATTCCCATTTTCGTCTTTAATTTTAAGTATTGTTAACCATTCTGGATAAATTTCACCGGTTTTTCGGCGATTCCAGATTTCACCTTGCCAAATATCATGATCAGCTAAACTTTTCCACATATTCAGGTAAAATGAGCGATCATGAACTCCAGATTGTAAAAGTGTTGGATTTTTTCCTACAACTTCTTTAAATTTGTATCCTGTTACAATTTCAAAGGCTGGATTTACAATGATGATATTTTTTTCTGCATCGGTTACCATAATACCTTCATATACATTCTCGAAAATCTTCGTGAAAACTTGATAAGAATTAACTAAGTTTCCATTTTCACTTAGTTTTTTCAACATACTTAAAGCTTTCCTCATATTATTTCTCCCTATTCTTGCTAAAAGAAAGGCTCTCCAAAGTGATGGAGAGCCTATCATCTTGAGCAAAATGCCCTTATGTATTACATACTATCTCGCATTGGAGAAAAGTATGTTTGTTAAATGGACATTTTTTGTCCTTTTTAGTTATTATTCATGAGGTTAATATGTTTTTTATCATAGTGATTCGTAAGCCATGTTTTGTTCCCGAGTACTCAAACGGCCTCAACCTCGTACGAACCGGGCAGTAATCATCTATCTACGCTAAAATTTAGCGTCCCTCCATCCGTTCAGTTCCTTCAGGAGAGTGCCCCTACCATAATTTGGGTTTCTCACTCGTGGGGTTTACCTCGTTCCACCTTCAATGTTTCCATTGAAGCTACGTCACTGTGGCACTTTCAGGAAGTGTTAACCATATCTTACGACTTAGGTTATCCTTCCGCCGTCAAGCAATTGCTTGCCTTACCTTATTTTTTCAGTAAGCACGAACACTACGGTCATCGCAGATCCGTGTGAGCATGGACTTTCCTCTACAACTTCAAAGAGTTGCAGCGATTACCTGAATGACTATGACAAAAGCTATTATACTAAAAGTTAAGTACAAAAACAATACCTAATCGATGTTTATTCAAAAAGTTTACTACCAAACACTTCTTTTTCAAGGTTTGATAGGCGTTTTAAAATATCAAAGTTTGTATTGCTCGTCACTGGTTGTTGGACTTGTGTTCTTCGACTTGCTGTATTTTCTAGTTCTTCTTTTAAACGTTTATTTTCAGCACGCAATTCTTCCACAACTTTTTCGAATGCGTCATAATCTTCCATAATTTGATCTAAAAATTGATCGACTTGGTCAACATTGTAACCTTTCATCGATTTTTTAAATTCTTTTTCTAATATGATCTTAGAACTTAATTTAATTTCCATTCACATCGCCCTTCCATGCAAATACGTACCTTATTTTCAATTATATCATATGTCAAATATAAAAAGGATTGTTAGAAACTATTAAAAATTGTGTAAATTGACCAAGTTGAAAATTGTCTAAATTTGCGGTTTCCTGGGAAATTGTATTAATTATTTATTTCCCTTTCCATTTTATTTTTCAACCTATTTAGACGTTTTGTCCAATCTAGTAATTTTCTTGCTTTTGAATCATTATTCTGAATCATTTCAATTCCCTTTAAAGTATAGTCAAATGCCTTACTATAATCTTTATACTGATGTTCATAAATGATAGCTAAATGCTCTAAAGCTTTTAACTTTTCTTTATTCCCAATCGTCATTAAAGCCTTTTGAAATGATTTTGTTGCTTCATCATATTCTTTTCGTTTTTTTTGCTGTACTGCCAAATAAAAATGCGCTAATCCTACATCTTGTTCATGAAAGGTATTTGTTACAGTACGTAAAACCGTTTCACTTTGCTCAGTAATCTTTAAATCTCCATACCACTTTCCAATATTCGTGTAGGTAGTAGCAGTATCTTGTGAATGACTTTCAAGTAGAAGATTTGTTGAATGGATATAGAGCGTAATTAGTGAAAGTAAATCCCATTCATTATGGGTTAACACCTTCATAAGGCTACTAGCATTACCAGTTTTTACCGCATCTGTATAAATAATTGGAACAAGAAAACCTGGGATATCTCCATTTCGTTTAAATCCAAGTTTTGTTTCTTCTACCTGTGTTAACTTCATTCTTTCCAAATTATTTTTCCATATGCGTTTTGTGCTATGTAATAAATCAATTTGTCGCATGTTTTTTAACTTTGGCAATATTTGTTGATTTAATGTCCATCTTGTTTCTAATTGTGGCCAATCAAAACTTTTGCCATTATATGTTACGATCGTTTTACTTCGCTGCCATAATCTGGATTCGAATAAAAAAGCAGCCTCGTGGGATGGATCTGCTAAAACATATTGTGTTAAAAGAAATTTATTTTCTAATACTTCTAAAAAACCTAATAAAAAGATATTTGTTCCAACACCTTTTAGCCCAGTTGTTTCTGTATCGAAAAACACAACTGTCTCGTCATAATCAATTGAAAATGGATGTTCAATCGCTGACGTTTGCCATTTCTTAATAGCTTCAAAAAACATTTTTAATTGATATGAACCATGTAAATAATCTTGGGGATACTCTACTTGCCTTTTAAATAACATCCCAAAATCATTTTCAATAACTTCTAGCCCTTCTTTTTTCCACTCTTCGACATACCAAGGTTTATCAGGTTTTGTAAAGGAAGGCTTTTCCACCTTTTTCTCTTGTTTTTTCCCAAGCATTTGTTTAAGCTGCATCATTTTATTTTCATATGACATCTCTAAATCACATCATTTCACGTAATAAAATTGACAATACTTTTAACACTTTACCTTTACTTTCGTTTAAACTGTCTTGTGCTCCAATACAAGATGGGCAGCCTGAATTACATGGGCATTGTTTTACATGTTCAATCGTTTGTTCAAGAATTGGCTGTAAAATATCATATACTCTTTCACTTAAACCAATGCCACCAGGATAACTGTCATAAATAAAAAGCGTTGGTTTATCATTATGAACCGCTTTTACTTGTGGCACGACTGATAAATCATTGCGATCACATTGAATAAATAGCGGGATAAATGAACCAATTGCATAAGCAGCACCTGTTAAAGCGTCGGTTAACATTTCTTCTGACCAGTTTTCGGGTAGTTCAAAGGACATCCATGTTGCATTCGTATGCATTTCTAATGGTGGAATATAGATTTTCCCAGAGCCGATATTTTCGTGTGTTTGGAAACGTATTTTTTTAAATATCGTTGGAATAGCTAGTAAACTAATATCGCCATAGCTAACACTAGCAGATTCGTAATCTACCCTTTTATCCTCATTTAGGACTTTTAATTCGACTGCTAGATTCGCATCTGTGAAATAATCGACATCTACTTCTCTCACATAGGCTTTCTTTTCTTCCCAATCCAATTTTTCAACTTGAAATTGCGTTCCTTGATGTAAATAGATGGCTTCTTCATGTAATAAAGTCATTGCACTATACGTATCCATTTCCCCGATCACTTTTGTACCAGCAGGAATGGACTGATCGATAATGACTACATTTTCTTGAGATGCTGAACGCAGACTTATTTCATGGGCTGGGAATCGTTCACTCATCCAATACCACTGACTGCTCGTTTTAATGACTACGCCTTCTTCTTCTAAAAACTCTAATAATTGTTGTATTTCAAATTCTCCGTAACTATCTGTTGTAGCAAAGGGCAACTCAAAGGCAGCACATTTTAAATGGTCCATTAATATTAAAATATTTTCAGGATTAATTAGCGCCTCTTCTGGTGAACTTCCAAGTAAATAGTTTGGATTATTCACAACATATTGATCGAGGGCGGTAGAATTCGCTACATATATAATTAAGGCGGAATCCTGTCTTCTACCCGCGCGACCTGCTTGTTGCCATGCACTAGCTATATTACCAGGATATCCCGTCATGATACAAGCTTGCAATTGCCCAATATCAACACCTAATTCTAGTGCATTTGTACTAACAACAATTTGGATATCACCATTTCTTAAGCCCTTCTCAATGGCCCTTCTCTCAGTAGGTAAATAGCCACCTCGATAACCGCGGATTGACTCATCTTGGATTTTCTTTTTCGTTAAACTCTTTAAATAGGTAACAAGCATCTCCACACGAACACGAGATTTTGCAAAAACAATAGATTGAATACCTGCTTCATAGAGTCTTGTAGCTAAATCTCGAACTTCGAGTATACTACTTCGTCGAACACCAAATGTAGGGTGAACGATTGGAGGATTATAAAACAAAAAAGTTTTCTTCCCTACAGGGGCACCTGAATTCGCAATGAGTTCATGTTTTGTATTCGTTAAGCTCTCTGCCAGCTCTTTTGGATTTTTAATTGTGGCAGATGTGCAAATAAATATCGGGTTACTTCCATAAAATTCACAAATTCTTTTTAATCTTCTAATTACGTGGGCAACGTGACTACCAAATACCCCTTTATATGTATGTAATTCATCGATCACGATATACTTTAAATTTTCAAAAAGAGAAACCCATTTTGTATGGTGCGGTAAAATTCCCGAATGTAACATATCTGGATTTGTCATGATAATATGTCCAGCTTTTCGGATTTTTTGTCTAATTCCAGGTGCTGTGTCTCCATCATAGGTATAGCTCAGTACCTCTTCTCCCATTAACTCGATTAGATCATTCAAATCTGCTTTTTGATCCTGCGCTAACGCTTTTGTAGGAAATAAGTAAATGGCACGACTTGAAGGATCTTCTAGTATTTTTTGAAGGACAGGTAAATGGTAACAAAGTGATTTTCCAGAGGCAGTAGGAGTAACAGCAGTAAATGATTGATTGTTTGTTGCAAAGTCAAAGGCTTCTCTTTGGTGCGTATATAATTGAGAGATTCCCCTTACTTTTAATGCTTTTTGGATAGAAGGATGAAGGTTTTCAGGGAAAGGTGCAAATTTCGCTTCCTGCCCTTCTAACGTTTGCCAATGCAAGATATTCTGTTTTAATTCTTCATCGTGCATCCATTCTTTTAAAAGTTCATCAATTGTTCTTTTTTTATTTAGCATAATCGCTATCCTCCATTAAATATCGTAAAAAGAAAGATAATGTATAATGAACAGATTGAACAGATTGAAGAAAACGTTTTTTACTTGTTTCCTTATAAAAGGATTGCACTACGAATTGATTCATTGCATCTTCTACATTGTCAATTTGCATTTTGTGTATATATCTTGGATTCTTTTCTTTTATCCAATCCATTGCATTTTGTTTCCAATCTTTTAATAGGAGTTGGATTTCATCTGCATGGGGTTTTACTTCTTCAAAAAATTGAGGAGAAGCGTCAAGTTCACGTTGTTTAAAGAAACGATCCTTCGACGCATCACACTCAAGTAATAACAATTTAGTTTGTTCAATAAGTTGCATGATAAACGACCTCTTAAGAAATATATTATAGATTTTAGTTTATCAAAAATTAAACTATTTCACTAGTAATAGGGGAACACGCATTCTTTACATGGAATTGCTTTTCTGCTAAGCTTATTTTTTGATAAGTGGTACCGAGACGAGAAAAAATTTGGTCGTGAATGAAAGCACGTTCATTATCAATTTTAGCCGTCATCATTTGATCAACACAGTCAATTTGCGAAATAAGCTTTTGAATTCGATTCATTGTCATTCCTCCCTTGACTGTAAAATTCACTATTAATTGTTAAACTCCTTTCGACTTGTCAAAACTAGACATAGGATGCTAAAACAAGAAAATTTTCGCTATAATTCTATGATATAGTCAAATGGTAAAATATCATTTTCAAGAGGTGATTTCATGGTGTTTAATTATCCGAACGGCAAGCGATTTAGGCCAAGAACTAATGAAATTACAAATGAAAAGAATGTAGTGAAAAAGGAGAAAGACCTATCTTTTAGTAACCGGGGGAAAACCCTTGAAGATGAAATAAATGAAACAAATATCTATTATCTCAATCAACAAAAAGCCATTATCCATAAGAAACCTGTTCCCGTACAAATCGTTAAAGTAGAGTATCCATCAAGGAGTGCTGCGGTTATTCGGGAAGCTTATTTCAGAACACCATCAACCACGGATTATAATGGCGTTTGGAATGGTTATTATATTGATTTTGAGGCGAAGGAAACGGAGAATAAAACCTCTTTTCCATTAAAAAATATTCACCAACACCAAGTAACGCATATGAAACAAGTGACAAATCAAAAAGGAATCGCCTTTATGATTGTACGCTTTTCGTCTTTGGATCGATATTTTGTCGTTCCTTTCGACATTCTATGTGAAGCGTGGACAACAATGGAGCAAGGTGGTCGTAAATCAATTCCACTAAAAGTCTTTGAAACTGAAACCTTTGAAATAACACCAGGTTACAACCCAAGAATTGATTATTTATCCGTAATACCAAATTTAATAGCAAACGAAGAATGATAGTTTGTTAAAGTGAGGAGATTATCTTGACAGAGAAACGTCGTACGCGTGAAGAATTAAAACGTCAACGCGAAAAACAAAAAAAAGCACAAAAAAAGCCTATTATGACATGGATTAAAAGGATTTTAATGATTGTAGTCATCGTTGGTGTAGTAGGGTTTCTAGGTGGTGTAGGTTTATTTGCTGTTTATGCAAGTTCTGCACCCGATTTAGATGAAGAAGCATTAAAAGACCCAGTATCATCAGAATTCTACGATATTAATGGTGAACTCTTTGCAACGACCGGTACAATCGATCGTAAATATGTAACCTATGATGAAATTCCACAAGGTTTAGTAGATGCCGTTTTAGCAACAGAAGATTCACGCTTCTTTAAACATTTTGGTATCGATGTTTGGCGTACTGCTAGTGCCGTTTTAGCCAACTTCCGTCATGGATTTGGTGCACAAGGTGGTAGTACAATTACCCAACAGGTTATTAAAAACTCATTCTTCGATAACGGTAAAACGTTAAAACGTAAAGCACAAGAAGCATGGTTAGCTATTCAACTTGAACAGCAATATTCTAAAGAAGAAATTTTTGAAATGTACTTTAATAAAATCTTAATGTCTGGACGCATACACGGTATTGCAACAGCTTCAAAACACTTCTTCGGTAAGGAATTAGATGAACTTGAATTGGACGAAATGGCACTTTTAGCTGGTATGCCTCAAAGTCCAAACAATTACAATCCGTTCCGTAACCCAGAACGCGCTCAACAACGTCGTGACCTAGTACTCGATTTGATGGTTTTACACGACAAAATTTCTGAAAAAGAAGCGGAAGAGGCAAAGAAAATAGATGTCACTTCTCGATTACTTCCAGAAGAAGAACGCCAAGCAATTGCTGGTACAAAATATGATGCATTTTTAGATGTAGTGTTAAGTGAAATCGAAGCAAATGGTGACGGCGATGCACTTTCTGAAGGGGTTAAAGTTTATACAACATTAGATCCGAATGCACAATCAGTAGTAGAAGACGTTATGAACAACCCAAGTAACTTCCCTACTGAAACAATCCAATCAGGTGTTTCAGTAATTGATACAAAAACTGGGGAAATTCGTGCAATTGGTGGTGGACGAAATTATGGTGCAGAACGTGGATTTAACTATGCATACGACTTAAAGAAACGTTCACCTGGTTCGACAATTAAGCCACTTTTAGATTATGGACCAGCAATTGAAAACTTAAAATGGTCAACTGGTCAAACAATTGTTGATGAAAGAATGTCCTATACTGGTTCTGACAAAATAATTTCAAACTGGGATAATAAATATTTAGGTGCAATGACAATTCGCGAAGCTTTATATACTTCTCGAAACGTACCAGCTGTAAAAGCTTTACAAGAAGTTGGTACGGATACTGCAAAACAATTCATATCTAAACTAGGTATCGATGTAGAAAATGTTTACGAATCCGATGCGATTGGTGGAGGTAATATTCGATTAACTCCAGTCCAAATGTCAGCTTCTTACGCTGCCTTTGGAAATAACGGGATTTATAATAAACCGAAATCAATCAAAGAAATCGTATTCCGTGATGGTTCTAAGAAATCTTATAAAACTGAACCAGTAGTTGCAATGAATGACTATACTGCCTATATGGTAACAGACATTTTACGAGATGTTGTGAGTAGCAAACGAAACGCATCTGGTACTGCTGCCGCTGTTTCAGGACTTGATATTGCTGGTAAGACTGGTACAACAAACTATGATACGAAAGATTTCGAACAATTTAATTTACCAAGTAGTGCCGTTCCAGATTCTTGGTTTGCGGGTTATACGACAAATTATTCAATCGCGATTTGGAGTGGTTACTCGAATTACTCAGAACCTATTACAACGTGGGATGAGCGTCGATTACCACAAACATTATTTAAGTCGATTATGTCTCAAATTTCAGCGAATGTAGAAACACCGAACTTTACAAAACCAAGTTCAGTAGTCGAAGCAACAATTGAAGTTGGGTCAAATCCATTAAAATTAGCGAGTGAATTTACGCCAGCTGAATTACGCCAAACAGAATTATTTGTGAAAGGTACAGAACCAACACAAGTTTCTGAGGAATATGAAGCACAAACTTTAAATGCGCCAACAAATTTAAAAGCGAATTATAATGACGGTGGCGGTTTAGTAGATTTAACTTGGGAATATTCACTTCCAGAATCTGATGATGAAAATGCTCCGTCAGATGTGAGCTTTGAAGTTTCGATGGCAGTTGATAATGGCGCACCAGTTGTTGTTGATACAATTACGGGTAATCAAATCACATTGTCAAATATCGAACCAGGTAAAAACTACACATTCTCTGTTGTAGCGGTTTCCGGTGACTTACGTAGTGACCCTGCTTCCGTATCAATCTATGTTGATCAAGCAGTTGAAGTGCCAGAAGTTGAAACACCTGAAGGAGAATTTGGTGATGACTTCAACAACGGCAATAATGGAAACGGAAACGGTAATGGCAACAACGGTAACAATAATAACGGTGGAAACAATAATAACGGCGGAAACAATGGTCATGGAAATGGCCAAGGTAATGGAAATAATGAAGATGATGATTTTGAAGATTGGTTTGGACCAGGTGAAAATCAAGGTGAAGTAGTACCACCAACAAATCCAACCGCTCCGGAAACTGAATAGATTCGAAAAGCGGAAGCGGTTTGAATTAAGCTAAATACGTAAAAAAGGGATTATCATTACACCAATGATAATCCCTTTTCTTATTTGATTCGAAGACGAGCAAGACGTTTTTTCAATTCTTTAAACAGCTCATCTAATTGTCGATAACATGCATATTGAGCAGGTCGAGCTTTAATAAATAATATGCGCTCCATTCCGTTGATCGGTAACACTTCATATTGCTCGTTTTCTTTCATCGTCTTTTCATGGGTTTCTGAACAATCAAGGACACATTTTTCAAAGAGAGCAATTCCCTGCTCCATTAATGGCCTTGCTTGATTATTCCGTTCAGAATGCGCTTCATGAATTAATGTACTTAATTGTTCCCATTGTTCAAAATATGGGTCCACTTTTTCTTTTTGGATAGCTTGTTTATTCACTAGTATCATTGTTTCACCAAACCTCTTTTCAGCCTTTTTTGACCTTCCCTACAAAGATCAAGAAGAGGACATTCGCCGCATTGAGGGTTTTGAGCTTTACAATGATATCGACCAAAGAAGATTAATTGATGATGAGTTTTCGACCATTTTTCAATTGGCGTCTTTTTCATAATCGTCTCTTCTACTTCAAGAACTGTGTCTTTTAACCGACATAAGCCAAGCCGTTTTGACACTCGTTCAACATGGGTGTCGACTGCTAGTGCTGGTATGTCAAAGGCTACAGATAAAACGACATTTGCAGTTTTACGACCTACTCCCGGTAAAGTGACTAACTGTTCGCGAGTCTGAGGAATTTCACCATTAAATTCTTTGATGAGCTTTTCACATAAAGCTTGAATATTTTTAGCTTTATTGCGATATAGTCCAATGGAACGAATATCATTTTGCAATTCTTCCAATGATACTGCTAGATAATCTTCTGGTGTTTTATATTTTTTAAATAAATCTTTCGTTACTTTGTTAACGAGAACATCAGTACATTGTGCTGACAATAGTGTTGCAATTGTTAACTCAAACGGGTTATCGTGTACAAGCTCACAATGTGCATCCGGAAACATCTTGTCCATTTCTTCTAAGCAATGTTCCCATTGTTTTTTTGTAAGCATTGATCTCACCCCTGTTTCAAATTTATTCCCTTTCTTCTAACCAGTTATAGAAAGGTACTTTTTTCTGTATTGGTTCTGCTTGTGGTTTTGGTTGTACTGTAGTTGTTTTTTGATGGAATTGTTCCGTATGTTTTTCTACTTGCTTTACAGAAGTAATATTTTTCTTTTTCCATTCAAATAAAATACGATCGATATATCGTAATGATATTTTACCAGCTAAAACAGCTTCTTTTAAAGCTGCTTTAATAATACTTGGTGAATGGCGGTCTACATCGATCCACATGGAAATTGTTTCGATTTCCATTGGTGATAGCAATCGTCCAAATTCCTGTTCAAAAAGAGAAAAAATAGCTCCCTCTTCGTTCTTTTCTTCCTCTTGTTCTTGATTTCTAGTAGACGTTTCAATATAATCTAAAATTCTTTCCCATAATGGATATATCGAATATTTCTCATACAATTTACCGTGTGCATCAATGCCTTGAGTTATTTCTAAAAACCCTTTTTGAATTAATCTTTGTAATTTTAGAGTTATATCATTTTCGTTAAAATGGAGCCTTTCCGACAGATCAGCAGGAGTAGGGAAATCATTTTGCTCTGTATGAAAAGCAAGCAGATGGAGTAGAAGAAGTGCTTCGTCATCAGGTATTTTTAATGCCTTATAGTGTTGAAAAAAAAGTTGAGGTACGTTTACATGCACTTGCTCTGACCACATACGGAGTCGTTGATTTTTTGCATTCATAATAAGACTCCTTTCTTTTGAGAAAATTCATCTATTACGGGTTTTGGGTTGAGAACTGATTTCAAAATACTGATAAAAACAAGTTCGATAGATTTATTGTTTAATTTGTGTTTCATCATGCTTATGAATACCATTTTGAATGGATTTTCGTTCAGTTTTATCCTTCATCCGCCTTATGAAGACCATTTCTACTGGTTTTCCGCTCAGTTTTGTCCTTCATCAACCTTATGAAGACCATTTCAAACGGGTTTTCATTCAGTTTTGTCCTTCATCTACCTTATGAAGACCATTTCAACCGGATTTTCAATCAGTTTTGTCCTTCATCTACCTTATGAAGTCCATTTCAAACGGGTTTTCATTCAGTTTTGTCCTTCATCCGCCTTATGAAGACCATTATAAACAGATTTTCGTTCAGTTTTGTCCTTTATCTGCCTTATGAAGACCATTTCTACTGGTTTTTCGCTCAGTTTTGTCCTTCATCAACCTTATGAAGTCCATTTCAAACGGGTTTTCAGTCAGTTTTGTCCTTCATCCGCCTTATGAAGACCATTCCAAGCAAATTTTCATTCAGTTTTATCCTTCATCTGCCCTATGAAGACCATTCCAAAGGGATTTTCAGTCAGTTTTGTCCTTCATCTACCTTATGAAGACCATTTCACATGGATTTTCGTTCAGCTTTGTCCTTCATCAACCTTATGAAGTCCATTTCAAACGGATTTTCAGTCAGTTTTGTCCTTCATCTGCCTTATGAAGACCATTCCAAACGGATTTTCTTTCAGTTTTGTCCTTCATTACGCTTATGAAGACCATTTTAAACAAATTTTCTTTCAGTTTTGGTTTTCATCAACCTTATCAAGACTATTCCATCGAATTCCCGCTAAGTATTGTCCCTCATTACACTTATGAAGACCAATTTGACCGGATTTTCACTAGAATATAACCTTCATCAGCATCAGAAAAACAAGTACTTCCAAAATTCCCTAAGTAGGTTCAGCTCTCTGAAAATAAATTCCTATTTAAAGGAAAACGCCCGTATAAACGGACGCTTTTTAAAGTTTTATTTTATGGATAAAGTCGATTTAATAAACGAGGGAATGGGATACATTCACGTACGTGTTCTGCACCACTGATCCACGCAACAGTTCTTTCTAAACCTAAGCCGAATCCAGAGTGTGGAACTGAACCTTGTTTACGTAAATCTAAATACCATGCATAAGCTTCTTCATCTAAGTTATGTTCTTGGATACGTTGTTTAAGAAGTTCGAAGTCATGGATACGTTCTGAACCACCGATAATCTCACCATAACCTTCTGGAGCGATTAAGTCCGCGCATAATACAACATCTTCTCTTTCTGGATGAGGTTGCATATAGAACGGTTTAATTCCAGTTGGGTAGCATGTAATAAATACTGGTTTATCATAATGCTCGGCGATTGCTGTTTCGTGAGGTGCACCGAAGTCGTCTCCCCAATTGATATCCGTAAATCCTTTTTCGTGTAAGAATTTAATCGCATCATCATACGTAATACGTGGGAATGGCGCTTTGATATTTTCAAGCTTCGATGTATCTCGGCCAAGACGCTCTAATTCCATTTTGCAATTTTGTAATACCGATTGAACGATATACGAAACGTATTGTTCTTGTACTTCTAAATTTTCTTCAAATTCAACGAAAGCCATTTCTGGTTCAATCATCCAAAACTCAATTAAATGACGACGTGTTTTTGATTTTTCTGCACGGAAGGTTGGCCCAAAGGAGAATACTTTCCCTAATGCCATTGCAGCAGCTTCCATGTATAACTGACCAGATTGTGAAAGATAAGCATCTTCATCAAAATATTTTGTGTGGAAAAGCTCTGAAGTTCCTTCTGGTGCTGAACCTGTTAAAATCGGAGGGTCAATCTTTACAAACCCGTTATTGTTGAAAAATTCATAAGTAGCACGAATGACTTCATTGCGAATTTTCATAATGGCATGTTGTTTACGAGAACGTAGCCATAAATGACGATTATCCATTAAGAATTCGACACCATGTTCTTTTGGTGTAATTGGATAATCCACTGCAGCATGAATCACTTCAATGTCCGTAATAGCTAATTCACAACCAAAGCTAGAACGTGTATCTTCCTTTACAACACCTGTTACATACATCGATGTTTCTTGTGTCAAACCTTTTGCAGTTGCAAATAGTTCTTCCCCTACTTCTTCTTTAACGATTACGCCCTGTACAAAACCAGAACCATCACGTAATTGTAAGAATGCAATTTTTCCACTTGAACGCTTGTTTGCTAGCCAAACACCTATTTTTACTGTTTCGCCAATAGATGATGGCATGTCTTTAATCATAATTTTTTTCATATTGTTCCTCCAACAATATTAGTATTGTCCAGATTCAGGCGCTGTCTAGTCCAACTTGACCACTATGTAATATAATCCCTTCTATGCAATAAACATAAGGAATACAACGATGAATCTTCTAAAAAGGTAAAGGCGCGTTGGAATTGTTTTATAGAAAAAGCAAACCAAGCGCCAATACATTAAGAACTCTTTATAGTTTCTTTAAAATTAGTCTTGCCATTTTGTTCTTACAAAGTTGTCCATTCGTTTAACCGCTTCTTCTAATAATTCTAAAGAAGTTGCATAACTTAAACGAATAGTCGATGGAACACCAAAGCCTGAACCTGGTATTACTGCAACATTTGCTTCAGTAAGTAAAGCTGTAGCGAATTCGTCTACTGAATCATATCCAGTTTTAGCAGCTGCTTCTGAAACATCTGGTAATAGATAGAAAGCACCTTGAGGTTTTAACACTTTAAACCCAGGAATTGCACTAAGTTTTGGATAGATTACTTCTAAACGAGATTCAAATGCTTGACGCATTTCTTCAACAGAATCTTGTGGTCCATTATATGCTTCAACTGTTGCATATTGAGCAGTTGTCGTAGGGTTTGATGTTGAATGAGATGCTAAGTCAGTCATTGCTTTAATAATGTTTGCATCCCCAGCTGCATAACCAATACGCCATCCTGTCATAGAGTGGGATTTTGCCACACCGTTTACGACAATTGTACGAGCTTTCACTTCTTCAGAAAGTTGAGCAATAGAAAAATGTTCTACTCCATTGTATAAAAGCTTTTCATAAATTTCATCTGATACGATTAAAATATCGTGTTCAACTGCAACCGCAGCGATTTCAGCAAGTTCTTCACGTGTATAAACCATTCCAGATGGGTTACTTGGAGAGTTGATAATCACTGCTTTTGTTTTGTCAGTAATTGCTTCGCGTAATTGAGCTGCTGTAATTTTGAAGTTTTGAGAAGCATCACTTTCTACATACACAGGTACACCGCCAGCTAGTTTTACTTGCTCAGGATATGATACCCAGTAAGGAATCGGGATAATTACTTCATCGCCTTCATCTAAAATTACTTGGAATAAAGTATAAAGCACATGTTTCGCACCGATACCAACGATGATTTCATTTTGTTTATACTCTAATTGATTATCACGTACTAATTTATCGATAATTGCCTGTTTTAATACAGGAAGTCCGCCTGATGGAGTATATTTTGTTAATCCTTTATTCATTGAATCTAAAGCAGCATCCAGAATGTTTTGTGGTGTATTAAAATCTGGTTCACCTGCACCAAGACCAATTACATCAATGCCTTGGTCTTTTAACGCTTTTGCTTTTGCAGTAATCGCTAATGTTGTTGATGGTGTTAATGTTTTTACACGTTTGGCTAGTAGATTTTTCATTGTTTCATCTTCCCCTTATAAATTCAAAATGCGTTTCCACCATTCTCCATCTTCAAAAACAATGTAGACGTAATTTAGTTTTTCGGACTCGTTCATATAGGTGATTTCCCAAACTGGACCGACTTCCTCATAGCCTAATTTCGTATGGAGGATTTCTTTTACTTTCTCTTCATTATTTAAGACCGATAAAGCTTGTTCCTTAGTAATACCGTCTTGCAAAAATACTTCCTGAATCGAGTTCTCTTCTAAGCTGACCGGAACAAATAATGCTTTTTCTTTACCATTTTCATCTTCCCCGAAAATAGTAACATACGGTTTATTACCATTGTAAACGTAGCTATCAGACACTTTTGTAAGCTTTCCAGAAGAGATTGCTAATTCCTCTGCTTGCTTCTCAATTTTATTAAATGGTGTATCGGCTTTCCATATTACGAAGATTGAAATGGCCAGGATCAATGAAAGTAAAAAAACCGAAATGAAAATTATCCAGTTTTTCATCGAATCACCTTCATATTCGTTTGTTTCTTACTTATCATTTTCGTCAACCTGCTTTCTTTCCTCATCTTTGTTATTATACCAATGTTCAACCTCTAAAACCATATCTTGTAGAGGTAGTTTTTGAATAGAAATTTTCGGTAATGATTTTAAAAATTCTACTCCATATGACTTTGATTCAATTCGTCGGTCAAGGACAATAAAAACACCCTTATCTTGGGAAGATCGGATTAGTCGTCCAAACCCTTGTTTAAAACGTAATATTGCTTCTGGCAATGATAATTCCGTAAAGGCATTCCGTCCTTGTTGTTGAATTAACAACGATTTTGCTTTGAAGGTAGGCTCGTCCGGAGAAGAGAATGGTAAACGTACAACGATTACCGAAGATAAGGTTTCTCCCGGTACGTCTACTCCTTCCCAAAAGCTGTTTGTCCCAAATAATACAGAATGACTAAACTTTTGGAAGGCTTTTAATAACCTCATTCGACTTCCATTCGTTACCCCTTGAGCAAACAACATATAATCGTGTAACAGTTCACTTTCTTGAATAAGTTCAACGGTTTTCCTTAACATGTCTTGAGATGTAAATAAAACAAAGCAACGTCCATTTGTAGCACGAACGATTCTAGTGATTGCTAGTGCAACCGATTCAATAAAGTCTGTCTGGGAAACGGCTTGAATATCTGGCATGTCTGTCACGATATATGCTTGAGCACCTTTGTAATATTGAGTTGGCGCTTGAAGTGTTAATAAAGGCACACTTCTATTTATCCCTAATTGATCTGCAATAAATCGTTCATTATTTGGAACTGAGAGCGAACCAGATGTCCAAATAATAGCAGCTTTCTCCCGAATTGGGTTTAATAAGTGCTGGATTGTATTAGTAATATCAATTGGTTTCTTGATAACCCGAATACTACCTGGTAGATTACGTACATCAATTTCAATCCATGACGAGTATTCTGTACTTTGCTGTAGGAATACTTCATCCCATTCTGCAACTTTGATTTTGTATTCTCGAATCCAATATTCCCACTGCTCTACTACGATTTTGTGCTGCTTGGGAACTTGTTCTATATCTCCTTTAAAAATCTCAACAATTCTTTCGGCAAGTTCAATCCAATTTTGCATAGCATGGGAAACGCTTTTCATTAATCCTTGATCGAGTACTAGTTCAGATAAAAATGCGGATTGCTTGGTTTCCCCTTTACCTTTAGGTTTAAAGCCTTTCATTTGAAAAACAATTTCTTGCATTGCTTTATCAAATAAGTTCACTAACCTCATATATTTCCGTTCCAGTTGATGGAAAAGTTGTATCGGAACAAGTTGATTTTTTAAAGCAACTGCTTGAAATTTGGAAAATAACTGCTCATCTGTTGATAATCCAATTTGTCCAAAAACATATTTCCAATTGGTAAAGGTGAAAATCGTTTCATCTCGATTAACAGCCGCTTGTATAAATTGATGGGCTTCATCAATAATCCATCCATCAATACTATCAAATATTGGTTCATTACGTACTATATCTGCCAACAACATAGCATGATTCGTAATAATTAAATCCGCTTGTTCACTTTCTTGGATTGCACGATCGTAATAATCAAAGGTTTGTTGCTGCTTTGAGCTCTCATTATTTTTACGAATTTTATCAATAAATAACTGACCGCCACCCGAAACATTTAGTTCCGTTAAATCTCCTGTTGTTGTCTTTGAAAGCCAAACTAACACTTGAAGGATTGTTAATGTCTCATCATAGGATAAATCTCGTAAATTCAGTAGTTGCTCAAATTTCGCCACATCCACATAATTTTGTTTTCCTTTCAAAAGGGTCACGTTGACATTACAACCGAGTATTTTTTCCACTTTCGGTAATTCACTAGCTAAAAGCTGCTCTAATAAATGTGTGGTATATGTGCTAATACATACTTTTTTATTGTTTTGTTTTGCATAGATAACTGAAGGCAATAGATATCCAATCGTTTTTCCGATACCTGTTGAAGCTTCAATCATAAGTTCAGATTTATTATTCAAATGTTCCCAAATGGCATCCATCATTTGAAATTGTCCTGGACGTTCTTCAAAGGATGGGATTCGTTGTTGGAATAACACCATTTTTTCATCAACCGTTTTTGGGAATTGTATGGGTTTTTCGCAGTCTTTTGTCTTCACTGGTCGTTTCTTTAAAGCCAATTGATTATAATAGATAATTTCTTTTTCTTGTTCTACGGATTTTCGTTTGATTTGCAGTGCTTCAAATAACAATTGAGAAATATTTGTCTTGAGTTGAAAAGACTTTTTATGCAATTGCTCAACTGTCGTTAATGGAAGGGATAAAAGCTCTTCCCAACATTTTTTTAGGAGGTAAGCACAAGCCTTTGCATCATCATCCGCGCGATGAGCATTATCTAAAGGAATGTCCAAATCCGCAGCCAAATCCCCTAATTTATAACTTAACGAAGTAGGGAATAAAATTTTTGATAGTTCGACAGTATCAATTTTTTTCCCTCTCCATTTTGGTAAGCCTGCACGCATGAATTCAGATTGCAAAAAAGATAAATCAAAATCAGTATTATGAGCAACGAAAATTGCCTCTTGTAATAGTTCGTAAATTTCATTTGCATGGTCTTCAAAAGGTAAAGCATTCGCCACATCGGCATCTGTAATATTTGTTAAATCTTGTATAAATATTGGAATTGGTTTACCTGGATGAATGAATGATGTAAAAGTCTTCTCAATACACCAATCTTTCATAATGACGATTGCAATTTGTATCATTCGATCTCCAGAGGATGGTGAATGCCCTGTTGTTTCCAAATCAACAATTGCAAATTTTTGACTTTCCATCATTTTTCTCAACTCACATTTAAATTAATTATAAAGGGATTTTATCATACTTAAATATCTCTGGTCATGCTTTACCCCCAATAATTAAATTTGATTTTTATGTAAAATTTCCATTACTTAAACACAAAAAAGCGCCTGTTCTATAATTAAAACCGACGCAAATTTTTCTCATATAAAAAGAGCAGGGGCTCATCTCCCTGCTCATAAAAATAAAGCACTCCGGCAATCCGTGCCGTATGCGAGCGCTTTAGTTGTAAAGTATAAACTTTACTAGGTTTGGCACCTACTAAATATATTATATTAATTATCTTAGAAAAACAAGTGGAATTTACAGAGCCCTAAATTGAAACAATTTTTTGACATTTCAAAATTAATTAACACAAGAGTAATATTCGGTGCTATATTCAACATATTATAACATTTTTTACCATAATTCTTCGTTGTACTGATTAGAGAAATGTTATGCAGATCATGTATATGTAGGTGAGACCTTATGAAAAAACAGAAAAATCTTGTGTTAAAGCTATCATTACTAACCATTAGTATCTTTGTTTTACTATTTGCGATTTATAGTACTGTTTCTACTGTTATCATTTACCGAAATAGTTTAAAACAAAGTGAGGAGAATATCCAAGCTGTAAGTAATACCACATCAAAAGAAATTCAACAAGTTTTTGAAAAAACAATTAGTGTTTTAAAAACCGAATCGGATGTTATTTCATCTTTATATGCTCAAAATCAGTTAAACCCTACCCAAATAATCGATTTGCAACAAAAAGTGTTAAGCTCCAACGAAAACTTTCTAGGTGTATCTATTATTTTGGATGCAGCCAATTTAAAAGACATCGATTTGACGGATGATAGTATACTTAAAAATTCTAATCTTTTTGCTCAGTATACATATAGAGAGGAAAATAATATTACGAACATGCCTATCGAAGGTGTTGCTGAAGAAGACTGGTTTAAAACACCGAAAGAAAAACAATTACCCTATATTACTGAACCATATGACTATGAATTAAAAGATGGAACGGTCTCTATGGTAACCGCTACGATTCCGATTATAGTAAATAATCAATTTTTCGGAGTTGCATTAGCAGATTTCACCCTAGACTTCTTTGATGAACTAATTGCAAAAAATGTTCCAGAAACTGGCCTTCAACGTGTCATCACTCCTGCTGGTACCATTATTTCAGATAGTTCAAATGTAAATGTAAAAAATCAACCTATATCTGATTTAATTTCTGAATGGGACACACAATCACAAAAAATTCAATCTGGTGAAACGGTAACTTTTTATTCTAAAGATACTGCTTTAAATAACAAAGATGCCTTCTCACTCTTTACGCCTATACAAATCGACCAAAATGAAGCAAAATGGATCATCCAAACGGTTATTCCAAAATCAACTATTCTCGAAACCTTTAATTCAATCGTAAATATCACAATATGGGCTGCCATTCTCATGTCCATTATTCTTGCTGTGTTAACATACCTATTTATCGCAAGAAATTTAAAGCCTTTACAAAAGGTTAAACTTGCTTTAGAAGAGGCAGCTGCCGGGAAATTAACAGTCGAAGTGGATAATAGCCGCTTAAATAATGATGAGATTGGTTCAGTAGGTTTTGCGTTCAATCATATGCGAGAACAGATGCATACGGTTGTAGGGAATGTAAGTAAAGCATCTGACCTAATATTAGAAAAATCGGTTCAGATGAATCGTTCAATGGAAGAAATGTCCCAAAGTAGTGAAGAAATTGCAAAAGCAATTGAAGAGATTGCAAAAGGTTCACAAGTTCAATCAGCAGAAATTGACCAATCAAATTGTCAATTGTCCTTATTAGGAGATAAAATTGATGAACTTTCTGTTATTTCAAATGAGATGTTAGTAAGTATTCAAGAATCAAGCAATCAAGCCCGTCTTGGAATGAAAGAAATAGAAAACTTACGACAACAAACAAACGATGTATCGACTGTTAATGAAGATTTAGATGTACAAATGAACACATTGGGTGAAAGAATCCAAAACATTAACAAAGTCATGGAATCAATTCAAGCTATCACAGCACAAACAAATTTATTAGCATTAAATGCATCCATTGAAGCAGCTCGTGCAGGTGAGCACGGAAGAGGCTTTGCTGTTGTTGCAGAAGAAGTAAGAAAATTAGCGGAGCAATCTCAAAGTGAAACAGAACATGTTCAACATATCGTCGCTTCCATTTTACAACAAGCCGAACAAACTTCCCGTATAGTTCAAAAAAGTAGTAGTTTATTGAACTCACAAAGAGGTTCCGTGACAAGTACAGAAGTTGCTTTTAAAGAACAATTAAATCATGCTTCTCAAATCGAACAACGCATCATGCAATTTACTGATCGATTAAAAGCAATGTTAGAGGAAAAAGAAAGTACTGTATTAGGAATGCAACAAGTTGTCGCGATATCTGAACAATCTGCAGCAAGTGCCGAAGAAGTTACTGCAAGTGCTGCAGGACAACATAATGAATTGGAAAAAATTGTTGACATGATGAATGGATTGGAAGAATTAGCGAACGATTTGAAAACTGCAACAAAAAAGTTTGTATTATAAAAATAAGCGAAGGTATCCAAAAAGTTAAAACTCTTTGGATACCTTCTTTACTTATATAAGTATTGCTTCTGCGGTGGTCGCATTAAAATGCCACCATCCTTTTCAAAGAAAATTTGCTCCTGCGGTTGTTACACAATCCTCGTCGCAGATATTATTGCTCCTGCGATGGTTTTCACCATCTTTGTCGCAGGGATTATTGCTCCTGCGGTGTTTACACATCCTCGTCGCAGAACATATTGCTTCTGCGGTGGTCGCATTAAAATGACACCATCCTTTTCAAAGAAAATTTGCTCCTGCGGTTGTTACACAATCCTCGGCGCAGATATTATTGCTCCTGCGATGGTTTTCACCATCTTCGTCGCAGGGTTTATTGCTCCTGCGGTGTTTACACATCCTCGTCGTAGAACATATTGCTTCTGCGGTGTTTACACATCCTCGTCGTAGAACATATTGCTTCTGCGGTGTTTACACATCCTCGTCGTAGAACATATTGCTTCTGCGGTGGTCGCATTAAAATGACACCATCCTCGGCGCAGGGAATTTGCCTCTTTACAGTAGTTTTCTCTACCCACGTGAATTTGCTCCTGCGGTTGTTACACAATCCTCGTCGCAAAAGTAGGCGTTTTTAAACGCCTACTTTAACTATGAATTGCTTTCCAGAATACCGCTCTTGCTGCGTCTCCGATGTGTTCACTAACTGTAGGGTGTGGGAAGATGATTTTTGATAGGTCATCTGCATTTCCGCCAGCGACTTTGACAGACAACATGGAATTGAGTATTTCTGTTGCTCCATCCCCCACTACACAAGCTCCTAAAATGTCGTGGCGATCCTTTGATGCAATAAACTTGATAAATCCAACATCATTTCCTTCCATCAACGCCTTAGGATTTGTTTTGAACGGTAATTTCGTAACGATACACTCTTCTTCTACTTCATCTTCTAACAATCCAAATGTAGCAATCTCTGGATTTGTGTAGACACAACGAGGAATTGCATTTGGGTCAATTGGTTTTGGATGATTACCTAGAATTGCTTCAACTGCATGAATTCCTTCTGCACTTGCTGCATGGGCCAATTGATAACCTCCAATAATATCCCCGATTGCATAAATGTTTGGAATACTTGTTTGATATTCATCATTCACTTTAATAAAGTGCCCATCCATCTCAAGATTTAAGTCGCTTACTACTTCAAGATTTGGTCTTCTTCCTGTTGCAAACAATAATTGTTCAAAAGGATAATTACCTCTTGATGTTATCACTTCATTTTCTCGGATTTCTTGGAATTCGAAATCTAAAACTAGTTCAACACCAAGATCATGCAATTTTTGACGAATAATTGGTCGTGCTTCCGGCTCTTCCGTTTGTAAAATATCTTTACTATGATTTAAGATGGTTACCTTTGTTCCAAGTGGTGCTAAACTAAAGGCCATCTCAACTGCAATGACGCCTCCACCAATAATCGTTAATTGCTTTGGTAACTCTCGGATATTAAAAATTGTATCCGTTGTATGATATTTAGCATTTTCTAATCCTTTAAATGGCGGAACAAAAGGCTTACTACCTGTTGCAAGGATAATGTGATCGGTTTTGATTTGTTCACCATTTACAGTAATGTTGCCATCACTTGTAACTTTTGCTTCTCCCGTGATAAAGGTAATCGTCGCGTTTTGAATAAACACATGAATATCATCAAGTAGCTGTTGGATAATTTTTTCTTTTCGACTCATTAACTTAGGAAAATCAACATCTATAGAAGGTACAGTAATACCCCATTGTGCAGATTCACGAATTTTTTGTACCACTTTACTATGTTCAAGCATGATTTTAGAAGGAATGCATCCCAGATTAAAACATGCTCCCCCAACTTTTCCTTTTTCAATAATGGCAACCTTTAATCCACTTTTTGCTGCATGGATTGCTGCGACATATCCACCAGCTCCAGCACCGATTACCGTTAAGTCAAATTTCTTCATGAACGTCACCTCACTCCAAACGATAGCATTGTACGACTGACAAAATCAATCTTGTTTTACATTTTTTACATAAAAATAAGGCATTCTATTGAATAATCAATAGAATGCCTCACTTATGTTAACATTTTCAAGTTATAGTACTGTTGCTTCAGGTTCGTAGCTAATCATTTCTTTAATTGTGTTGTTTTCACCCATAATGGCAACGGTTGGCTTATGATTTGCAGCTTCATTGTTGTCCACATACACGTAAGAAATAATAATAACGATGTCACCTTTTTGAACTAGTCTTGCTGCTGCACCATTAACACAAATTACACCACTGCCACGTTCACCAGCAATTATATAAGTTTCAAAACGTGCTCCATTATTATTGTTCACTATGTGTACTTTTTCATTTGGTAGCATCCCCACTGCATCAAGAATATCTTGGTCAATTGTGATTGAACCAACATAGTTCAAATCTGCTTGAGTCACTTGTGCACGGTGGATTTTGCTATTCATCATCATTCTAAGCATATTCGTTACCCCTTATTTTGAAAATATTATGTTATCTATTAATCTAGTTTTTCCAATATATACGGCAGTCGCGAGTAAAAACTGTTCTGTATCATTTTTGATTTCAGCTAAATCTGGATAAGAAAGTAATTGTAAATAATCAATCTTACCAGATGTTTTTTCATTTATATGGTTTTCTGCTAATTGAATCGATTCTTCAACATTCGCACTGGATAAAAAATGTTCCTTTGCGATTTGTAATGCTTCGTAAATCGCTGGTGCTTGTCGGCGATCTTCTTCAGATAAATAAACATTTCGAGAAGATTTTGCAAGACCATCTTCTTCTCGAACAATCGGAACAGTTCGAATTTCTAATGGGAAATTAAAATCTCTCACTAATGTTTGAATAATCGCTACTTGTTGAGCATCTTTTTGACCGAAATATGCTCTCGTAGGTTCTGCCAAATGGAATAATTTCGTTACGACTTGAAGTACTCCATCAAAGTGACCAGGTCTTGATGCACCACACAAAATTTCCGATTGTCTTCCCGCGCGTATTGCAATTCCACCATTTGTTGGATACATTTCCTCAACGGATGGTGCAAAGATTACATCGACTCCGACAGACTCAGCTAACTTTGTATCTCGTTCTAAATCACGAGGATATGATTCAAAATCTTCACTTGGACCAAATTGAGTTGGATTAACAAAAATACTCATCACAGTGAAGTCATTTTCGCTTTTTGATGTACTTGCTAAAGTTAAATGCCCTTCATGTAAATAACCCATTGTAGGCACGAGTCCGATTGTTTTTCCATGTTGTTTTATATTTTTTACGATTGATTTAAGTTCTTGGATTGTTGTAACGACTTGCATTTTATTTGATGCCCCCATAAATTTGCGTTAATTCCTCTTCCTTCATTGTAAAGCTGTGACGTAGTGTCGGGAAAGCTTTGCATTTTACAGCTTTCGTATATGCTCGAATTCCGCGATCTACCTCGTCACCTACAAATGAGAAACTTTCAACGAACTTCGGTATGTGATGATTTCCATAGCGTAATAAATCATGGAATACAAGGACTTGCCCATCCGCATCTGGACCTGCACCTATTCCGATTGTTGGGATCGTTAATTGAGCAGTTACAGCTGCTGTCAGTTGATGGGGAATACACTCTAAAACAACTGCACATGCCCCTGCAGCTTCTACTTCTTTTGCTTCTTTTATTAATTGTTCAGCTTGTTCAGCTGTTTTACCTTGAACCTTATAACCACCTAGTACACCCGATTGTTGTGGTTGTAATCCTAAATGAGCAACGACAGGAATGCCAGCAGTTGTAAGTTTTTTAATAACTTCTAGTACTTCTCCAGCACCTTCTACTTTTAAGGCATTGGCTCCCGTTTCTTGCATCATTCTTACTGCAGTTTTTAACGTTTCATTTACATCACCATGGTAAGAACCGAATGGCATATCAACAACGATAAATGTATCCTTTGCTCCGCGACGTACTGCCTTTGAGTGATGAATCATATCTTCCACTGTAACTGGCATAGTAGAATCATAGCCTAACACTACCATGCCCAGTGAATCTCCTACTAAAATCATATCCACCTCTGCCTCTTCAGAAAACTTCGCAGCAGGATAATCGTAGGCAGTAATCATCACGATTTTTTCTTGCCTTTCTTTCATCTTTATAAAATCTGTTGTACTTTTCACTATTTTCTCCTCCTTATCGTAAGAAGAAAACATTAAAAATACCCTTCTATCACAAAATGGACAGAAGGGTAGCGTCATACAAAATAAAGATTTTAACGCAACGTTTTCTTCCGTCCCTGTCTAATTGATCAGGGCAGATCTTTTTTGTAAAAAAGTTACTGCATGAAGGTACAGTTCATCCGATACTGTCCATAAACAACTATAACAATTTTTGAAGAAAACGTATAGTATTTTAGAAAAATAGAGTACTTTCTAGCAAGAAATGCGGAGAACGCTCGCTCAGCTCTGACAACAACTGGAGGGGTTGGCAAAAGGGCGCTCTTTGCCCTTGCAGACTGCCCCGAAGTTGTCGAAGAGCTAGCGTTCGCAGCTAGACAATTAGAAATGCGGAGGCGGCTCGCTCAGGCTCGACACGCGCTGGAGACTTCGACGAGAAGGCGCTCTTTGCCTTCGTAGGAGAAGTTGAAGCGTCGCGAGAGCCTAGCCGCCGCAGCTAGACAATTAGAAATGCGAAGAACGCTCGCTCAGCTCTGACTACAACTGGAGGGGCTGGCAAAAGGGCGCTCTTTGCCCTTGCAGACTGCCCCGAAGTTGTCGAAGAGCTAGCGTTCGCAGCTAGACAATTAGAAATGCGGAGGCGGCTCGCTCAGGCTCGACACGCGCTGGAGACTTCGACTAGAAGGCGTTCTTTGCCTTCGTAGGAGAAGTTGAAGCGTCGCGAGAGCCTAGCCGCTGCAGCTAGACAATTAGAAATGCGAAGAACGCTCGCTCAGCTCTGACAACAACTGGAGGGGCTGGCAAAAGGGCGCTCTTTGCCCTTGCAGACTGCCCCGAAGTTGTCGAAGAGCTAGCGTTCGCAGCTAGACATCTAGAAATGCGGAGGCGGCTCGTTCACCAATACTAGAGTAGCTCCAAAAAAATCAAAAACTTCTACCATTCAAAGACCGGTAGAAGTTAAAATTTCAAACAACTATAATCTTAAAAAATCAAAGATCCTCGCTAAAATTACATAATCTCAATATCCGCAGAGTAAACACCCTTGATTTCGCCATTGTCTAACTGAATTTCAAGGACACCCTCTTCAGTGATGCCAATTGCTTTTCCTTCGATTACTTCTCTTAAAGTAGTCGCCTTTATTTGCTTTCCAATTGTGCCAGAAGATTCTTCCCATAACGCTTTGATTGGTTTAAAACCTTCCTTAATATATAGATCACTATAAAGTTCTAAATAATTTAGTAACTCTGCCACTAGTTGTGGACGATTAATTTCAGCTTGCTCTTCTATCGATAATGATGTTGCAATCGTTTGAAGCTCAGGTGGAAAATCTTCCATCTGTTGATTTGCATTAATACCGATGCCAATTAATAATGCTTCCACACGATCCATTTCAGCAAGCATTTCCGTTAAAATTCCTGTACATTTCCGCCCATTGATTAAGATATCGTTTGGCCATTTAATCGTTGGCGTAAAGTTTTTACACACTGATTTAATTGCATTAACAATCGCGACTGCTGCCACTAAAGTAAATTGTGGAGCTTGAGATGGTGGTACATCTGGACGAATAACCACCGTCATCCAAACGCCCTTTCCTTTTGTAGATTCCCAAGGCCGGGCCATTCTACCTTTCCCCATTGTTTGCGTTTCGGCAATCACAACGGTCCCATCTTGTACGCCTTCTCTAGCTAACTCGTGAGCAACGCTTTGTGTTGATGTCACTTCATCTAAGTATTGAATATTTCGCCCAAAGCGTTGTGTCGTAAGGAAAGAGGTAATCCGCGCTGGGTCTACCTTATCGGGTTTACCTTTTAATACATAGCCCTTTTTCTTAATTGTTTCAAAAACATAGCCTTCCTCTTGTAAAGTTTGCAAATGTTTCCAAACTGCAGTACGAGAAATACCCAGTTCATCTGCTAGAGATTGACCAGAAATTGGCGTATCCTTTGCAAGTAGAAAACGTTTTAATATTTCATCCTTCATTGGTAAATTCATTTAAATACCATTCCTTCAACGTCTGTTCGTCATTTTTTACGTAACCATTCAGTACAGCTATGATTGCTGCATCTAATCCTACTTTGATCCATGGTCCCCGTTTTTTAGAAGTCCATTCTATTAAGTGGTTCCCATTAATTGCGAGTTCATCTACTGATTGAATATTTAAATTTTCCTTCACTCGTTTTATTTCTGTTTTCTCAAAAGGAATGTTTTGTCGTTGCCAAATTGCAAAATCATAGGCAGTTTCTAAAATCGTTAAATCATTCGTAAAGTAATCCATAATAGACCATTCTTTTAACAAGCTATTGTATGCATTCATGACATTACGAATAAACGTTTTGTCTTTATTTGAAAGTCGGTAAAAATCAAAAATATCTTGAATTTCTTCACGATTTAATAGACAAAGGTATGCCCAACCAACTTCTGATTTTGTTGTATGGAACTTTTCCCAATGCTGTTCGTTAGCTTTATAGTTACCAATTAAATATTTATCTAAATGACTTTCACCTAAAGCTTGAATGCCACCATACACATTCTTGCCTTTCCACAACTTCGACAATTCCATTGCTATTCTTTCATGGGCAATAAATTCTATTAGATCGCAATCTTGTTGTATCGCTTTTAATGTTTTTTCCTCTATTGTGAAATCCAATTGCGCACTAAATCGAATTGCCCGAAGCATGCGTAATGCATCTTCTCGGAATCTTACGGTTGCATCGCCTACAGAACGGATGACACCATTTTCAATATCTTGCTGTCCACCAAATAAATCAATAATTTGACCATCTTTTGTCATGGCCATTGCATTGATGGTAAAATCACGTCTTTGTAAATCCTTATCCAATGTACGAACAAATATTACTTGTTCTGGCCGACGATAATCACTATAATCGCTTTCCGTACGATATGTTGTTACTTCTACTGGTTGACCTTCATCAAGTACTAGCACAGTGCCATGTTCAATGCCAATATCGACAGTGGTGGAAAAGATTCGTTTTACTTCACTAGGTAAAGCATTTGTTGCTACATCGACATCATTACCTTTTATTCCTAACAAGTGGTCTCTAACAGCACCACCGACAATGACCGCTTCAAATCCGGCATTTTCAATTTTTTCGATGACTCTAATGGCAAAGTCCCAATCTTCACTTATCTTCATACGCGTAATGCCACCAATCGCTCATATAATTGTTCGTAGTGATCTATAATTGGTTTCGCAAGGAATTTTGTTTGTACTGTATTAATAGCTGCTTGACGGAAGCAGATTAATTTTTCTTCATCTTTTAATAATTCAATCGCATATTGTGCTGCTTCATCCACATCTCCAAGATTTACGACAAAGCCGTTTACACCGTGATCGATTACTTCAGGAATACCACCAACATTCGTACCAATTCCTGGAACTCCACAAGCTAACGCTTCTAGTAGAACTAACCCAAATGATTCCGTTTCAGAAAGTAATAATTTTAAATCACTTATACTAAATAATTCCGCTATATTTTCTTGCTTCCCTAAAAATAAAATATCGTCTTTAAATGGTGAAGAATGTATTTGTTCTAACACACGTTGCTTTTCCGGTCCATCACCAACTAATAATAGTTTCGCCGGCATTTCTTCTCGAACCTTTAAGAAGGTCTCCACTACATCCGGTAAATTCTTAATTTTACGGAAATTGGAAACGTGAATTAGCACACGCTCATCTTCGGCAATACCAAGTTGCTCTTTTAAATTCGTATCAACGATTGGTTTAAATACGGATTCATCTACAAAATTATAGACCGTTTCAATTTCTTTCGTTGTCCCAATGATTTCATAAGTTTGCTCTTTTAAAGAATTTGATACTGTTGTGACGATGTCTGATTTTTCTATACCATACTTAATTGCTTGAGCAAGGTTGGAATCTTGCCCTAAAATTGAAATATCTGTTCCGTGTAAAGTTGTGACAATTCCAATATTTTCTCCACACATATCACGAGCAAGAACTGCACAAACTGCATGTGGGATCGCATAATGTACATGTAATACGTCAAGTTTTTCATCTCGAATAACATCTGCCATTTTACTTGCTAATGCTAAATCGTACGGCGGGTATTGAAACACTGAGTAATTATTAACTTGTACTTCGTGGAAAAATACGTTCGGATATAATTTATTTAGACGGAATGGTACACTCGAGGTGATAAAATGAATTTCATGACCTCGTTCTGCAAGCATTTTCCCTAATTCTGTTGCAAGTACACCAGAACCCCCTACTGTTGGATAGCATGTAATACCAATTTTTAATTTTTTCATCCGACGTTCATCCCTTCTCTACAAAATATTTAATAATTTACTTCATTTATTGTTTTAAGCAATATAACGATTTAAATTAATCAAATAAATGTAATTATAACTTCTTTTCCCCGTATTATCGGGTAGTAGTCTCCCACTTATATAAGTGGGAAAGAAACTCTACTCTTTGAAGTTTCACTCAATTTTGTTGTTGCCAAAATATAAGCGCACACCCGTCAGAAGATTTAAAAAAAGCTATTCTTTCCTTCTTTCTTGGATTAATCTCCAATCTACAAAACCTTCTTGTAAACCTTTTAACAGAATTTCAGCAGTTCCCATATTTGTAGCTAGTGGAATATGATACACATCACATAGACGGACTAATGCCGTAACATCTGGTTCATGTGGTTGTGCAGTTAATGGATCTCGGAAGAAAAACACCATATCCATATCATTATTTGCAATCATTGCACCGATTTGTTGATCTCCACCTAATGGACCTGAACGAAATCGTGTCACCTGAAGGCCAACTTCTTCTTGAATACGTTGTCCTGTTGTACCTGTAGCAAAAAGTTGGTGTTGTTGTAGTATATTTTTATAGGCGATTGCAAATTCAACTAAACTGTCTTTTTTTCGGTCATGGGCTATTAATGCGATTTTCATTTCAACCATTCCATTTCTTATAGGATGTTTTCTAATCCGTAAACTAATTCTTCCATAGTCATAACAGTTTCAACACAGAATACTACACCACTCATAAATGATTCACGATTAAATGAGTCATGGCGAATTGTAAGCATTTGACCGTCACCACCAAAAATGACTTCTTGGTGTGCAACTAGACCAGGTAAGCGAACTGAGTGTATACGCATGCCTTCAAAGTCGGCACCTCTTGCCCCCATCATCGTTTCAATCTCATTTGGATGGCCTTGTTTACTTGCTTCACGAACTTCAGCAATCATTTGAGCCGTTTTCTTACCTGTACCTGAAGGAGCATCCAGTTTTCTATCATGATGCAATTCTATAATTTCAACATGTGGTAAGTATTTTGCAGCTTCTTTTGCAAATTTCATCATTAAAATAGCGCCAATTGCAAAGTTTGGTGCAATAATACAACCACATTTTTTCTCTCTTGCTAACAAACTTAATTCTTCAAGTTGTTCATCTGTAAAACCAGTAGTACCAACTACAGTGCGAACATTATGTAACATGGCTTCTTTCGTATGTTCATAAACCGAATGAGGATTTGTCAAATCAATTAATACATCTGGGTTAGTCTCAGTAATTAATTGACTTAAGTTTGTATAAATCGGTACATCTAAATTTGGAGGAAACATTTCAAGCTGTGAAAGACTTTCCCCTACATGTTTGTAGTCTAATGCAGCCACTAAGACCATTCCCTCATGTTTACATACCGTTTTTACAGCTTCTGAACCCATTTTACCTCTCGCGCCTGCGATTGCTACTCGTATTGTCATATTACTCGTCCTTTCGTGTCCAACGATCTTTATCTCTCGTTTCGTACTTATTAATTACTTTTAATAATGTTTCATCTAAGCGGATACCTTGAGAATTTGCAAAACAAACTATTACAAAGAATAAATCTCCTAATTCTTCCTCAATACTATTAATACTTTCGGATTGTTTTTTCTTCTTTTGACCATAGACATGTTGTACTTCTCGCGATAATTCCCCTATCTCTTCAGTTAACCTAGCCATTAATTCAAAAGGCGGAAAATACCCTTCTTTATATTGTCCTATATATCGATCGACTTTTTCCTGTAATTGGTTCAGCGTTAACTCGTTTGACATTTTTCCCACTCCTATATTATCGTATATAATTTAGTCTAGAGTTGTCAAAAGATGAAAATTACAACATAATAAATCGTACAGCACAGTCGCTAAAATAGAAAGATTTTTTCAGCATGAAATGGGGGCTTTTTGTTGAAGGATTTAAAAATTCGCAATATTTTAGGAATAATTTTCGGTGCAGCAATATTAGGTTTTGGCTTTGTTCATTTTAATATGCAAAATGAGCTAGGTGAAGGTGGATTTAGTGGAATTACCCTTATCTTGTATTTTACTTTGAATTGGGATCCCGCAATCTTAAATATTATTTTAAATATTCCTATGTTCATTATTGGTTGGAAACAGTTTCCTAGACGAGAATTTATCTATACAATTATTGGAACAGTTTCCGTTTCCATTTTTCTAAGAATTTTTCAACACTATGAGATTGAATTAAACTTGCAACATGATCTATTTTTAGCTTCATTATTTGCAGGGGTGTTTGTTGGGATCGGTCTAGGAATTATTTTCCGTTTTGGTGGGACAACTGGTGGTGTAGATATTATTGCCCGTGTTGCAAATAAATACTTAGGCTGGAGTATGGGCCGCACAATGTTTTTATTTGATGTTACCGTTCTTTTAGCTTCATTGCTTACATTCTTAGATGCACGCTCAATGATGTATACGTTAGTTGCTGTATTTGTCGGTGCAAGAGTGATTGACATGGTGCAAGAGGGAGCATATTCTGCAAAGGCTGCGCTAATTATTTCGAATCAATCTGAAGAAATTGCAACATATATCACAGAACAAATGGAACGTGGGGTAACCGTATTCCATGCTTACGGCCATTATACAAAGCAATCTAAGGATGTTTTATATTGTATCGTAGGTCGTAGAGAAATTGTTCGTTTAAAATCTATGATCCATCATATCGACCCGAAAGCTTTCGTATCCATTATTGAAGTGAAGGATGTTGTTGGTGAAGGATTTAAAATTGATTAAAGTGGTTTAAAGTAAAAAAGTACAACTGATTAATAGTTGTACTTTTTCTTTATTCAAAAACATGAAAAAACATTCTAACTATACTCAATTTTTTAAGATAATATATTACTATTATTCGATTTTATATCTTTCATATTGAACGGTGTCATTATAATACTCATCCATAATGTTATTCGTTAAGACAATGGAATACACTGCAAAAAACACCAGCATCAGAACGATGAAAAACCCAAACAAGAGCATTTTTGAAAAGCTAAGATTCATTTCTCCACCCCTTGTTAGTGATATTGAACTGTCATAAAATTGTTCATTTTTAACATCATATTAATTGAAGGGGTAAGTTAGTATTCTTGATAAAAAAATATTTTTTAACCTTCCTGCAAAATAAAAAACTGATCCCAAAATAGGATCAGTTTTTTGTATGTATTAATAAGAAAAGCATGGACGAGCCTGTGCGAGCCGCTTCCGCTTTTCTTATTGTCTAGCTACGCGTGTTAGCCGTTCGGAAACTTCGACTTCCTTCTGCGTGTGTGAGCACACTTGTCAGAAGTCTCCAGTTTCTTTCACGGCTGAGCGAGCGTTCTCCGCTTTTCTAATCGTCTGAGCTCATGTTTGTGTAGATTAGAATTAAACGTAATAGTTCAAGTACAGCTACTGCTGCTGCTGCAACGTATGTCATTGCTGCTGCATTTAATACTTTTTTTGCACTGCGCTCTTCGTTATTTGAAATAATTCCTAGCTGAACAACTTCATTCATCGCTCTTCTTGATGCATCGAATTCTACTGGTAAAGTTACAATTTGGAATAATACTCCCGCCGCTAGTAATAGAATACCTAATAATAAAAAGCCTGTACTAGAAGCAAAAATACCGATCATAACAAAAATCCATGAAGCATTTGATGAAATATTTGCTACTGGAACTAATTTTGAACGTAATGTTAAGAATGAATAAGCTTCTTTATGCTGAATCGCATGACCAACTTCGTGAGCTGCTACCGCTGTTCCTGCAATTGAAGCATTATAATAATTCGCCTCAGAAAGTGCAACTGTTTTCGTTGCAGGGTTATAGTGATCTGATAATACGCCTTGTGTTGGTACTACTCGTACATCAAATAACCCATGTTGATCTAATATCATTCGTGCTACTTGTGCACCTGTCAAACCTTTTGCTGCCGCAACATCTGAAAATTTATTATACGTTCTTTTGACTTTAATTTGGGCATAAATCGGCAAAATTAAAATAATCAGAAAGTAAATAATATACATTCCGGTTGTCAATTTACTATCTCCCTCTCTTTACTATCTAATATAATAATAATTTTAATGAATTATTATAGTTTGTGCAAATATTCACGCTTATTATAAACAAGATATGCTAGTAGAATGCACGCAATTGAAAGCCAAAATGTGAAATAGCCTATATGATGTGCATATTTTTCGATACTACGGTATGTCGGCATTTGACCATATACATAATCTATTACATCATTATGCAATGTCCAAATTGCTGCTATTATAATGTGTATAGTGCCAAATCGGTATTTTCCAAAATACAAAATCGCCTCTACTGCCATTAAAAAATGAGAAGCAACTAACATCCAGCCAGCAGGTCCAATCGCCCCGTTTTCAACCAATGTTAATAAATTCATTACAACAGCCCAAAGACCATATTTTACTAATGTGATTAAAGCTAATGCTTCAATTAACTTAAAGTTTTTTCCTATAATCCAGCCGATGATTGCGATACAAAAAAATAAACTTGCTGTCGGACTATCAGGTACAAAGATTAAAAACTGTGGTTCTGTTACAGCTAACTGCCATTTATACCAATAATACCCATAAACAGTACCAAGAAAATTTATTATAAATAATAGTGTTAAAAATGATCGGTGCGTTAAAAGATACCAAGCTCGAGCCAAAAAAGACATCATACTGTTTACTCCTTTAAAAAAATAAAAGTTTTATGTATTATGTTCGATTAAATTAGCATATGTAATAAATATAGAAATATTCTTAAAAGAATAGAAGAGAGCCAGTTGCCTGACTCTCTTGTTTAAGTATAGATTATTCTTTTTCTTTTAAGCTTGCAATGAATTCAGCTAAAATTTGAAGTTCTTCATCTGTACCTTCAAATACTCCAGCTGGCATTGCTCCACGACCATTTTTAATAACTTCTGCAACCTCTTCTGCAGTTAATTCGTTACCTAATAACATAGGAGCACCTGTACCACCTGCTAAGTCACCACCGTGACAGCCGATACATGAAGCTTGTGATTGGAAAATCTCATAACCAGGTGATGTTTCATCAATTTCAACATCTGGTAATAATCCTAAATCTTTATCTGTAATAACACCTTGTGCTTTTGCAGCTTCCCAATCGTGGTGTGCTACAGATTCCCAAGTTAAGTATACCATTGATGCAAGTGTTAATAACATAAATGCTGTTGGTAATGGGCGTTTAGATGGACGACGTTCTGGTCCTTTATCTAAGAATGGCGCAAGTGCTAATGCCGCAACTGCTAAACCTGGAATAATAACAGCACCAATTACGTTATATGGACCAGATACATAAGTATATTTTAATAATTGGTACAAGAATAAGAAGTACCAGTCTGGTAATGGAATATATGAAGCATTTGTAGGATCTGCCGGACCTTCAAGTGGTGAAGGATGAGCGACAGTTAATAGTAAATATCCAATTAAGAAAACCGCACCAACCATCCATTCTTTTAATAAGAAATCAGGCCAAAAAGCTTCAGTTTTACCTGGATACTCGGAATAATCTTTCGGAATATTCGGCATACGGTCATTCATTTTAACGCGCGAATCACCTACGAATTTCATCCCTTTTCCGCGATGCATAGTGTCCCCTCCTTTAATAAATCATAAAAAACACGCTAAATCATAGCGGTCCTGAAATACCTTGACGGCGAATCATAATAAAGTGTACTGCAAGTAAAGCGAATAACACAGCTGGTAAGAAGAATACATGAATTGCGAAGAAACGTGTTAACGTTTGAGCACCAAGGATCTCTGCATCACCGGCAAGTAAAATTTTAATAAGCTCACCAATAAATGGTACAGAAGCCGCAATTTGAATACCTACTTTAGTAGCGAATACCGCTTTCATGTCCCAAGGAAGTAAATATCCTGTGAAACCTAAACCTAACATTACACAAAAAATCCCAACGCCTACAATCCAGTTTAACTCACGAGGTTTCTTGTATGAACCTGTGAAGAATACACGAAGCGTATGTAAGAACATCATTACGATAACTAATGAAGCCCCCCAGTGGTGCATACCACGTACGATTTCACCAAAAGCTACTTCGTTTTGTAAATAATAAACTGATTTCCAAGCATTCTCTACGTCTGGCACGTAATACATTGTTAAGAACATACCGGATAAAATCTGAATTACTGTAATGAAGAATGTTAAACCACCGAAACAGTAAACGAATGCTGAAAAGTGATGTGCAGGGTTAACGTGCTCTGGCACTTCGTGGTCGGCAATATCACGCCAAATTGGAGTGATATCTAATCGTTCATCGACCCAATCATAAATTTTATTTAGCACAATTGTCTACCCCCTAACTATTAACCTAAAGTATTTGGAATTTTCTTCCCAAGCATTAAAAAACCATCTTTTTCTGCTACTTCATATTCATCTAATGGACCAGTTGGTGGTGTACCTGGTACGTTTTTACCAGTTTTCTCATATCGTCCACCATGACATGCACAGAAGTATTGATCTGGGTGAGCAGAATCCCCAGCCCAGTTAACAGTACAACCTAAATGCTTACATACTGGTGAAAGGGCGATAATAGCATCACCATCTCTATAAACCCAAGCAGCTTCTGTAACATCAGATTTGTACCAAGCATCAACTTGTTCAAATGTAAAGTCAACTTTAATTGGTTCTTCTGTGATTTCATCAATTTTTTGGCTTGTTTGTACAAAATCCCCTTCAGCTTTAGTTTGTAAAGCTGGGTCAATTGCAAAACGAATCATCGGCATTAACATACCAGCAGCCATGAATCCTCCAACACCTGTTAAAGTGTAGTTTAAGAATTGGCGTCTTGAAACTCGATTGTTACTCATTCTTTTCCCCCCTCTAACTAAAAGGTCAGCCCCAACGGACATACTTTTACAAATAGTAATTACTAGGACATATCTATGATATATCAATAAAATAGGTTGGTCAATATTGCATTGTTATTGATTGGACAAGTTTGTGAACATTTAATGAAACAATGAAACAATCTCCTAACTCTGAGACCATTTGGAAGAAAGGATAGGAATTACCTGTTTTAACTGATCTTCTAATACCTTTTTCTTCACCTCTTTATCCATTGATTCTAATGGAATCGCAGGTAGCCAAATTACATCTATTTGGTCTTGTAGGCTTGTCCAAGAATGATCACAAGTTACGAAGATTACATGTTTAAAACCTGCATTATGCAACTCCTCTTTTAATAGAGGAACAAATAGCCCACTTTTTGTTTGTTCTGTGTAAGAAAACGGCGGGACAAGCATTAATCTTCCTTTAAATTGTTGTTCAATAAATGCTGTTAGGGACATTAAGTACTCAGCTGCTGAACTGCTTTGTTTAATAGATTGCTCTTGGAAATCTAAAGACAGCAATGGAACAATCGCCGTATCGATAAAATCCTTTTGTGCTTCAAATTGCTGCACATCCTTTACATTAAAATACATTCTTCAACCTCCACTGACACAATATTTACTATTCCCCAATAAAATTCGTTTTAAAACTAGTTAATTGGATTTAATCAAACTATGTATTTACAATAACTTCTTGTCCATTCACTACTTTAGCATAACATACAAAATTAGACATTTGTATGTATTCAAAAAAATAACCTCAATTTCAGTCGAATTGATCGACTGATCCTGAGGTTAAACGTTTTTAGATGTTTGTTTCAATGCTTGAAGTAAGTCGGATAGCTGGTAAAATCTCTCTTTATCGCCTTGATCTAAAGCTTCATCGATTTCTTTTAACAATTTTTCTTTTTGGAATGCTAACAGACTATTATTTAACATCTCTTCAGCTATTAAACGATCTTTCTCATTAATATGAAGATATTTTGGCATGTATGGGTTTTCCTCTAACACCGCTAAATATTGCTGACTTGGTGGTATATTAGGAAAATTAAGTTGAATATACATACTTTCATTAGGATGTAGTCTTAAATCATGAAATGACTTTTCTGCATCGCTAGTCATTATATTCCCTTTATAAAATCGGAATGGTACTCCACTAGAATCTACAGATGACATAACAATTGCCCTTGGACAATAATGCGCTTCTTCAACGAAATGGATATTTTCAAGTAAATTATCATTGCTTAACAAATAATTTAAGATCCACACACACTCTCGCCTTTTTAATTGGAAATTCTTAAGAAACCAACGAACAAAAGTTTTCTTGTCAAGAATCGGAACGGAAGAAGTCATTTAGCTATCCCTCCTTTTATTCAAGAGTATAAAGCAAATCTAACCACTGCTGATCGCTAGGCTGCAACGTAATCAACTGTTCAACAATACTCCGAGCCTCGTGTCGTTTTCCATCCTCTATCAAGAAATAACAATATTTACTTAAAAACGACGAATCCTCTTTAAACTCATTATATGCTTGCTTGTAAATTTCGTATGCGCACAACATATTTTCTTCTTGATGATATGCATCTGCAACTAATGGGTATAAAGCACTCCAATCAAAATCTTCGCCTTTTAAACTTTCATATAAATCAATGACATCATCATAGCGTTCTTCATTGGCATATATCGACATTAAAACAATTAACGCTTCCATATATTCAGGATCTAAAGCAATTGCCTGTTGTAAATGGTCTATTGCTTCTTTTACTAATCCATTTTTCAGAGCGATTTTACCTGCAAACAAGTAAAATGATTTTTCATATTCGTCACGTTTAATTCCTTCTAATATTACTTTATATGCATTTTTATTATCTTCTACCATCGCATAACTTTCAGCTAGTAGTAAATAACCACTAAAATAATCAGGATCTAATGCCTTTAAATCTTCTAATTGCTTAATAGCCATTTCAAATTTTTCAGATTGGAAGGCTGAGTAGGCAGATCCGAATAATAAATCGGGAGTTACTGTTTCTTCAAGGGCTTCCATATAATAATCGAGAGCAGTTTCATAGCTTCCTCCAGCTCGGTATACTTCTGCTAAGCGTGTTGCTAATGTAACACCCGCAATTGATTTTTCTTTTTCATGTAATTCTTCATATATACGTACCGCTTCAGTAAAGCGACCTGTTTCGAATAGCAGTTCTGCTTTTGCAAACTGTAATAATGGCTCAGTAGGCAAAATTTCTAATGCTTCATTAATTCGTTGTTCAGCAACTTCATATAATCCTTGCATTTGGTAATAATCAGCAAGTAGTAGCAAGCTTTGCGGATATTCTGGCGCTTCTGAATCTACCTCCATTAGTAGACTCAATGCCTCGTCTTCTTCACCTAATTCAATTAATACAGAAGCTCTGTCTATTGTAAGTTGGACATTATTTGGATATAAAAATTGTAAATGTTCAAATACACGATCTGCTTCATTCAAATAGCCATATTGCATAAATAAATCTGCAAATTCATATTGAACTTCTGGTTGTTCATTGATTAGGAAAGACTCTAATGAATTATTAATTTGTTGTAAATCACCATTTTGAATAGCTTGTAACATTTCAGTCGTTGTATTTGTCAAAATCGCTCACCTTTTTTTCCTTTAGTAATTATATGCTACATGACGAAAACTTAAGAAACAAGAAAAAGGCCTTGCCAGAAAGCGGCAAAGACCAAATTTTTTACAGAAAAATTATTTATTTAAAAGACTGTTTACATGATCAAAAAATGTCGGATAAGAAACAGCAATACAATCCGTATCATCAATCTCTACCGGTTCGTTTGTTATTAACGCAGCAATTGCTCCCATCATGCCGATGCGATGATCTCCATAAGATTGTAGTTTTCCACCATGAAGTTTTGTTGGGCCATGAATAATCATACCATCATCTGTTGCTTCGATATTTGCACCCAATTTTTTCAGTTCATTCACTACTGCTGTAATACGGTCTGTTTCTTTAACTTTTAATTCTTCCGCATCACGAATAATTGTCTTTCCTTCTGCTTGTGTTGCAAGTAACGCAAGAATTGGAATTTCATCAATTAAGCGAGGAATGATGTCCCCTTCAATAGTAGTAGCCTTTAGGTTTGACGTTTCAATTGTAATCGTTGCAGTTGGTTCTGCTGCTGTTTCATCTTCTACTTCCACTTTCATTGAAGCACCCATATTTTCAAGGACTTCGATGATTCCTGCACGAGTTGGGTTTACCCCAACATTTTTCATCACAATGTTACTGTTAGGTACGATAGCACCAGCAACTAAGAAGAATGCAGCTGACGAAATATCCCCTGGTACATTAACATGGGTAGCTTTTAACTGTTGCCCACCCTCAAAATAGACGACACCATCTTCTACTGTAATTTGTGCACCAAATTGTCTCAACATTCGTTCTGTATGGTCACGAGATACTTCCTTTTCTCGAACTATCGTTGTTCCTTCTGCACGTAACCCCGCAAGAATAATTGCAGATTTTACTTGTGCACTTGCAACTGACATTGTATAGTCAATCGCTTTTAGTTGAGTACCTTGAATAGCTAACGGAGTATATTGACCATTCTCTCTACCAGCTATTTGTGCACCCATTAATCGAAGCGGATCTGCTACTCGACGCATAGGACGTTTCGCGATGGAAGCATCTCCTGTCATCACTGTATGTAATTTTGTACCAGACAAGATTCCTAACATTAATCTTGTAGTAGTACCGGAATTTCCAGTATATAAAACTTCTTTGGGTTCTTGCCAATTATCCATTCCATCACTTTGAATGGTAACATTTGTACCTTCGACTGTAATATCTACTCCTAGTTTACGAAAACAATCTATTGTACTTAAACAATCTTCTCCAAGAAGAAATCCGCTAACGGTTGTTTTCCCTTTGGCAATTGCTCCGAACATAATAGAGCGATGAGAAATTGACTTATCTCCTGGTACGATTATAGTTCCGTTCAATTGTGGGTTTGTGTAGTCTAAAATTTTTGTAGAAGACATTTAAGTACCCCTTTCAGTAATTAAGATGCAAATATCTCAAAATTTGTTCTTTTACTAATACATTTTTCAGCTTTTTCTCGGTCTTCAGCAGTTTGGAAACTAATTACCAAGATACCGAAAATGTCTTCACGTGCTTCAACAACTCGAAGATTCGTAATACTGATATGTTCTTCTGCTAAATAGCCTGTAACCTCAGAAATAACCCCTGGGTAATCCGGAATATCAACATACAAGTCGTACGTAGTATAAAATGCACCTGTAGTAATTGGTAAATCATCTCGCACTTGTTTCGCAATTGCAAAATATTCTTCAATGGAATCTTGCTCATTGCTTAAAAGGATGTTTTTCACACGGTCCATTTCATCTAACCATAAATCTAATTGACTAATTAGCTCTTGGCGGTTTTGCAACACGATATCTCTCCACATGTATGGATTGGATGAAGCAATACGTGTAATATCACGGAAACCTCCAGCAGCTAGTAACGTTGTCATCGGATAATGTCTTTGCTCCGCGTCCAATTGATGAACAAGTGATGCTGCAACAATGTGTGGAAAATGACTAACAACCGCTGTCATATGATCATGCTCTTGCGCATCCACTTTCACAATTTTCGCTAACGTATATTTTAAGAGCTGTTCAAGTTCTTGAACTTTCTCTTCATTTTCATTTTTTAAAGGAGTTAACATGTAATATGCATTTTCGAATAGGTGTGGTTTTGCAGCTTTTACTCCACTTTTATGCGAACCTGCCATTGGGTGTCCCCCAATAAATGTAATACCACATTCTTGGAGTTCTTTTCCTTTTGCCATAATTAACCCTTTTGTACTACCAGTATCCGTAACAATGACATTTTCTTTCAATGGCCAGTCTTTTAATTCCTCTAACCATTCTAATGTTGCGTTTACTGGTGTTCCAAAGATGATGATATCTGCAATTTTTGCACCTTCAATAATTTCATCAACCACTTCATTTACAACGTGCAAAGATTTTGCAAGTTCACGGGTTTGTTGACTTACATCATACCCGTAAACTTTAGTATGGGGGGCCTTTTGACAGGCCATTGCAATGGACCCCCCGATTAAACCTAAACCTATGACAAAGACATTCTGTGTCATGCAAATACTCCTTGTTCTGTTAACACTTCTTCAAGTAATGTTAAAAACTTGCTGTTTTGCTCTTCTGTTCCAAACGTTACACGGATATATCCAGGAGTGCCAAGTGCGTTACCACTTCTAATAATAAATCCACGTTTCATCATCTCTTGGAACACAACGTCACTATCCGCTTTTACTTCAAATAAAATAAAGTTTGTTTGAGAAGGATAGTAGTTTAAGCCGTGTTTATTACAAAACTCAACGAATTGTTTTTTGCCATTTTCATTTTTCGTGCGACATTCTTGAATAAATTGTTGATCTTCAAGAGCAACAACTGCAATTTTTTGACTTAAAACTGTATTGTTAAATGGTCCACGTACTGGATCAAGTTTCGCAATTACATCTTCTTGTGCATAGGCATATCCAACACGGAATGATGCTAAACCATATGCTTTAGAGAATGTACGCATGATGATTACATTAGGATACTCTTTCACATAATGTAATGTATCTTTAAATTCTGGTGCATTGATATATTCAAAGTAAGCTTCATCAAGAACTACTAACACATCAGATGGCACTTGCTTTAAGAAATTTTGTAATTCATCATCACTTACAATTGTTCCTGTTGGGTTATTTGGGTTACATACCCAAACGATTGAAGTGTTTTCATCAATTGCAGCTAGCATTGCCTGTAAATCATGTTTTCCATCTTTTGTTGGAACTTTTCGTACTTCTGCTCCTTCAATCTCAGCGTTATGGCTGTATTGAGAAAAAGATGGGTCTGCCATTACAGTATTTACACCAGGGTATAGTAAAGCGCGAGTTAAAATCGCGATTAAATCATCCGAACCATTACCGAATAAAAGTTCAGTCTCTTTTACACCAAGGTGTTTTGCTACCGCTGTACGTAATTCTTGAGCATAACCATCAGGGTAAATTGCATGATTTGTTGAATCTGTTTCTAAAAATGCTTTCACTTTAGGAGAAAAACCATATGGATTTTCATTAGAAGCTAATTTTACTACTTCATCTAAACCAAATTCTCTTTTTACTTCTTCAATTGGCTTACCTGGCTGATATGCTTTCATGCCAAAAAGTTGTTGTTTCCATTTCATAATAAATTTCTCCTCCTAAACCGCTATTTGACTAAGTCAGGTCGTAAACTAACTGCATTGTTTAAATAGATATGTTGAATATCTTTTTGATGAACTTGTGTATTCACGTGCATTAATACTCGAATACACAATGGTAGTGCCCCAGGAACACTCATTTCGTGGGTACACATAGTTGGTACATATTGCCAACCTTCGATAGAACGGACTGCTTTTGCAGGAAAGGCAGATGTAATATCTGGTGTAGTGGAAATCAGTACTGAAGCGATATCTTCAGGTTGGATATTATTTTCCTCCACAATTTGTAATACTAATCTAGTAATTTCATTATATATTAATTCTGGTTTATCCTCTTCTACTGTTGTAGCCCCTCTTACACCGCGTATCATTTACTTACCTCCATTAGAAGAGAACGATATTCACGATCTACTTCTTTACATTCTGATAGTTCGATTGGTTGAATAAATGGTTCGCCAATTTTGTTTAGTAACACAAATTGTAATTCCCCGTATTCTACCTTTTTATCCTTTACTAAATACTGCTCCAGCGTTTCAAATGAGAATTCTTCAAGCTTCTCAAATGGATATCCATTTTGATGAGCGAACTGTAAAAATTCTTTTGTAAATTGTCTATTAATTTGACCATATCGTTCACTTAAAAGTAATGCATAAACAATACCAATGACTACAGCTTCACCATGAGCTAAACCTCCGTAACCTGCTGCAGCTTCAATTGCATGACCATACGTATGCCCTAAGTTCAAGAATTTTCGGACAGATTGTTCTGTCTCGTCTTTAGAAACGATATCAGCTTTCACTTCAATACCGGCCTTTAAATGAAGGGCTAATTGATCATTATCAATTCCAGTAATAGAAGGAGTATTCATTAACTCTTTCAACCAATTTTCATTGGAAATGAGAGCATGTTTAATCACTTCAGCCATTCCTGAACGAATCTCACGTTCACTTAAAGAATGTAGAAGATTTGTATCATAAACTACTCCTTCAGGTTGATAGAAAGCGCCGATTAAATTTTTACCAAGTGGATGATTAATCGCTGTTTTACCACCAACTGCTGAATCATGAGCTAAAATCGTTGTTGGAATTTGTATAAATGGAATACCGCGCATGAAAGTAGCTGCGACAAATCCAGTTAAATCTCCAACTGCGCCACCACCAAAGGCAAAAAGGAAACTTTTACGGGTACAATTGTTTTCAATTAAGAATGTATGAGAGTTTTGGAAATTTTCAAACCCTTTACATTCTTCACCTGCTGGCATAATGAATACTTTAAAGTCATAAGGGAAATTTTGCTTAAAATACTCCCCTTGTGCTTCCCATACGTTTTTATCCGTAAAAACGACTAATTGGTCAGCTTTTTGCAACTTATCTTCAAAAGAAAGAACGGCAGATTTTAAAATATCATTTCCAATGACAACTTCATATTGATGTGATGCTGTATTTACAGGAATTCTCATTTTTAGTACCCCTTTGCGTACTCGCGCATTGCATCGATTTGTGCTTTTAATTGAGGAAGTTGATCACTATGATATTGTTCAACAATTGCATTGGCAATCTCCCATGCAATGACATTTTCCGCAACAATGGAAGCAGCTGGAACTGCACAACTATCAGAACGTTCTACACTTGCTTTAAACGGTTCTTTTGTTTCAATATCTACGCTTTGTAATGGTTTATATAGAGTAGGGATTGGCTTCATTACACCACGTACAACAATTGGCATACCAGTAGACATACCACCTTCTAATCCACCTAAACGGTTAGTCGCGCGTGTATAGCCGTTTTCTTCATCCCATAATATTTCATCATGAACTTCAGACCCTTTACGACGAGCCATTTCAAATCCAATTCCGAACTCTACACCTTTAAAAGCATTAATTGATAACATTGCTTGAGCAAGACGACCATCTAATTTACGGTCGTAATGAACATAAGAGCCGATACCTGCAGGAAGTCCTTCTACTATTACTTCTACTACACCACCAATAGAATCTCCTGCTTTTTTTGTATCGTCAATCATTTGCACCATTTTTTCTGAAGCCTCTGGGTCCACACAATAACATGGATCTTCTTCTACAATTGCACGAATTTCATCAGCTGATTTACCTTCAACCTTTGAAGTATCTGCTTTGATACCTGCAATTTCTGTTACATGAGCAACTACAGAAATACCTAATTCATTTAGTAAAGCTTTTGCTACAGAACCTACCGCAACACGTACAGTTGTTTCACGTGCACTTGAACGTTCTAGTACATTACGTAAATCACGGTGACCATACTTCATACCACCTACTAAATCAGCATGTCCAGGTCGTGGACGAGAAATTTGACGTTTAATTTCATTTGGGTCCACATTTTCTGGAAGTGGTTCTGCACCCATAATTTTTGTCCAATGTTTCCAATCATCATTTGTAACAACCAATGCTACTGGAGAACCAAGTGTTTTCCCGTGACGAACACCTCCTACAATCTCTACAGTGTCCGTTTCAATTTGCATACGTCTTCCACGGCCATGTCCACCTTGACGACGTTTTAAATCATAGTTTATTTTTTCTGCACTTATTGGTAAAAGAGACGGCAATCCCTCAATGATTGTTGTTAGTTGAGGTCCGTGAGACTCTCCTGCTGTTAGGTAACGCATAAAACACTTTCTCCCTTCAACTCGCTAAAGTATGTATTTTTTATCATAACATATATTATAGCCTAAAAAACAGTGTCTTTTGATAAGTAATTCAATATAGTATCGAATATTCTGAAATTCTAGAAAATTAAGGTATAAAGACGAATTTAAAAAAATACGCTTCCCGTTTGTAAACGAAAAGCGTCAGTACATTTAAATGTATTTTCTCGTCTATTTTTTCCTATAGAAAAATGTATCTTCCACTTCGAACCCATATCGTGCAGGATTGAAGATTTGTTCTGTTGAACCAACAAATAAAATACCACCCGATCGCAAGGAGTTACTAAAATTATGATAGATTTGATCCTTTGCTTCTTCAGTAAAGTAAATCATCACATTTCGGCAAACAATTAAATCACAATTCGATTCATAGCGATCGTTTAACAAATTATGTTTTTTAAATGTTACTGTTCTTTTAATTTCATCTTTTACTTTATAAAACTGACCTTCTTTATTAAAATATTTGTTTTTCACATCAACTGGCACTTCAGCTAAAGATCGATCAGGATAAAGGCCAAGTTTTGCTTTTTGAATGACATTTTCATCGATATCTGTTGCCAACACTTGAACTTGGGAAAGTGGCACATGATGGGATAAAACCATTGCAATAGTATACGGTTCTTCCCCTGTAGAACATGCAGCACTCCAAATTTTCAGTCTTTTATTTGATTGAAGAAGTAAAGGGAAAATTTTGTTTTGCAATACTTCCCATCGCTTCCCGTTTCTATAAAATTCTGATACGTTAATCGTCATACGATCTAGAAATTCATTTAATAAATCTCTATCTTTTTCAAGTGCGTGTAAAAACTCAATAAAATTTCGATACCCTTTTTTCTCATACAGCGATGTTAAACGTCGCTTCATCTGTGCTTCTTTGTAAAGGGCGAGGTCAATTCCCGTTTTTCTTTTTATACCTTCGATAAACTGTACATAATCTGACATTCTCCATCTTTCCCCTCGATTGCAACATCCATTATATGTTACAGAGCATTGTCCTAATGTTATTATAGCTGAAAATTACGAAATCTTAAATAAATCATTTCGAGAGATTTCATATAAATTTAATTTGTTTTATCATCTATAAAATGCTGAGAGGATGATTGAATGGTAGGTGAATCTAGAGATAATTGAAGTCTTGTTTGTTCGATTTCTAATCGTAATTTTTCCGTTTCAATAATATAGCTTTCCTTACGAATTTTTTCTAACTCGATTTCTTGTTTTAACACTTCTAACTTCAGTTTTGACTGTTTATTAATATGAGCGGATACAATTCCAGCAATCGAAATTAATGAAGAAATGGAAACGATACCTAAAACTAATATTACGTAATCTGCCATATGAATCCCCCTTTTTCCTTAATACGTACGAATTCATTAAAAGTTTCCAAAAAAAAAGTAACTACCACTTTTCGTAATAGCTACTCGTTGTTGTATGAAAATGAAAATTAAACTAATTCTCCAGCGAACCATAAGCTGATTTCACGTTCAGCAGAAGCTGGTGAATCTGAACCATGGATTACGTTTTCAGAGATTGTTACTGCATAGTCACCACGGATTGTACCAGGTTGTGATTCAGATGGTTTTGTAGCACCCATCATGATACGAGCTAATGAAATTACGCTTTCGCCTTCCCATACCATAGCAAATACTGGACCTGAAGTGATGAAGTCAACTAATTCACCAAAGAATGGTTTGTCAGCATGTTCTGCATAGTGTGCTTCAGCGATTTCGCGTGTTGCTACCATAAGTTTAGCACCTTTTAATTCAAAACCGCGACGTTCAAAGCGGTCTACGATGTCTCCGATTACTTGACGTTTTACTCCGTCTGGTTTAATCATTAAAAATGTTCTTTCGATTGCCATTTCTATATACACTCCTTAAGTTTGAATAAGGTATTACACCTACCGATAAATATTACCAGAATAACATTCATTCATCAACTATTTACAATTTACGCCATCATAATTTATTAAAATTTTCGTTTTCCAATAAATAAAGCGATGTCTCTTAATTTTTTCTTCATAGGATGATTTGGCAATGCGTCAACTTCTTTCAAAGCTTTACGCAAATAATGATTACTAACATTTATCGATTGTTTAATTGCATCTGATTTACGAACGATTGAAAGCATTTCAAGTCGTTGTTGTTCAGTAACTTCCCCGTTTGCTGCCAACTCAATAAATCTTGAGATAGTTGGATGATCCTTTAATAATAATATTGGCAAGGTAATATTTCCCTGTAATAAATCACTTCCAGCAGGCTTACCTAGTTCTTTATCCGTGGCAGTAAAATCTAAAATATCATCAACAATTTGATAACTCATTCCAACAAAATAGCCAAATTGTTTTAAATGCCTCACATTTTTATCATCCAAGCCACTAACTACAGCACCTAGTTCACAACTAGATTCGATAAGTAAAGCTGTTTTTCGTTTAATACGTCGGAAATAATCTTTAATGTTTTGATTACTACGAAACTTATCTTCTATTTGAATCACTTCGCCATTACAAATTTCAACCATTGTTTTGGCTAAAATTTGATGGACACGTGGGTTTTCGATCGATGTGACATACTCCAAAGCCCGGGCAAAAATAAAGTCACCAGTATACATGGCAACTCGATTATTCCATTGCGCTTTTACAGTATGTCTTCCCCTTCTCAAATCAGAATCATCTATTACATCATCATGTACTAGAGACGCTGAATGAATTAATTCAAGCGGTACAGCAATATTTTTGACTTGATCAATATTATATTGCCCAAATTTTGCACTAATTAAAACAAAAACAGGGCGAATTCGCTTACCGCCCGCTTGTAGTAGATGGAGAGAGGCATCATTTATCAATTGCGAAGACGAGTTTAACGCTATTTCTAATTCTTTTTCGATGATGTCTATATCCGCTTTTAAATCGGAATATAGCAATTTTAACTTCATCTTTTCCACGCGTGAAACCTTCTCCCCCTAGTTTTCTTTTTTAAAGCCCATATGCATAGCCGCAGCGCCACCACTATACCCTTTATAACTTACTTTTTGGAAACCTGCTTCCTCAAACATTTTCGCTAATTTTCTCATACCCGGAAAATCTTTTGCAGATTCTTGTAACCAAGAATATTCTCTATAACTTTTCGCAATTAGCTTACCAAATAATGGCATGATATATTTAAAGTAAAAACGAAATAGTTGTCGATAGATTGGAATTTCAGATTGACTTGTTTCTAAACAAACCGCCATTCCACCAGGTTTTAACACACGGTTCATCTCACGTAAAACTTGCATATAATCTGGCACGTTACGTAATCCAAAACCGATTGTGACATAGTCAAATGTATTATCTTCAAATGGAAGCTCCATTGCATTTCCATGAATTAACTCAATTTGAGGGTATGGCTGAACTTTCTTTTCTCCAACTTTTAGCATATTTTTACTAAAGTCAAGTCCTTTTACTACCCCTTTTTCACCTGTAGCTTGTGCTAAAGCAATAGTCCAATCTGCTGTTCCACAACAAACATCTAAACATTTTGAACCAGGTTTTACGTTCATTCTTTTCATTGTATCTTCACGCCATTTTACGTGCAGTTGAAAACTTATCACCGAATTCATTTTATCGTAATTTTCGGAAATGCTTTCAAAAACTTCGTGTACGTGTTCTTCTTTTGATTTAGCCATTTTTTCAGAACCTTTCTACACATCAACTACTAATTTGTTGCTCTATGTATAACTTTAATTCGTCCTTAATGATAGACGAACGAAGATATTCATGGAGTAAATCATTTAGCACATCTATTTTTTGCTGTAACAATAACTCAAGAGGTTGCCCTTCTTTTGCTGCACTTTCTACCATTTTCTCTAGTATCAAAGACTTATTCCCATGTTGTAAATTGCGGAGTTCTTTTTGTAATTGAATCAATAGTAGGCTAGTATGCATAAATGTACTATATTGTTCAAATCCATAAACTTGATAGAAACGTTTGATTAGCTCTGTTTTTACTACTGAGATTGATTCGTACCAATTGTCTAAAGTTAATGAATTAACTTCATATACTTTAATTTGATGCTCACAACGAATTGCTATACCTTCCGATAACTGTTTTATCAGCGGTATATTGCCAGCTTGAGCTAAAATCTCGTAATAACGACCACTATAATAGTCACCAGAGAGAACTGTTAATTGTTGCTCTTTACTTGTTGCATTCGTTTCATCTATTTTATCATGCTCAGAAAGTGAGGCATGTACAATTCCAACTGTAATCGCACTTTTATGAATTTGTTCATTCCATTTTTCTCCATTTAAAAATGGCATTAACAAATAAAACAATTGATTTTCATCTAAAACTGGTTCTCCAGTATATTGCAGTAATGTTCTATGACGAACATGCATGAAAATGTTTGTTTTTAATTGTTCGATTGACTCTTGAATGTATGTTGCATCCATAGATATTACTCCATTCTACTTTAAGTGCAATTGAACAGTACAATTGCATCAAAACTTGGTCATAAAATAATTATTTTTTCGAACCACTTTCTACAATACCGTGAGCCGAAATAATTTTAGCTTTTCCTCGAATTTTCATTGCTGAAGTATGCTCTGTAAATTGTGCTATCATGACTTCGCCAGCATCTAATTTTTCAGAGTGATGGAATTTCGTATCTGTTCCTCTAGTTAAACCGATAACGTGAACGCCATCCTCTTCAGCTTCGATAATAATATAATCAGGATTTGTCATATTCTTTTCTCCTCATTAAATATATTCTTGTACATCATAACATAATCAAAAGCTAGTTTTAAGACATTTGAATAAATGAAATCACTTCGCGTCGTAAAACATCGTCTGTTTCGTAAACACCACGCGCCGCAGATGTTACTGTTTTAGAACCAGGTTTTTTTAATCCGCGCATTGTCATACACATGTGTTCTGCTTCTACAACAACATACACACCATATGGATCTAACATTTCCATAATTGAATCTGCAACCGTTGCTGTGATACGTTCTTGAAGTTGTGGTCTACGTGCAACGGATTCAAGGCATCTTCCAAGCTTACTTAAACCAGCTACTTTTCCTTCCTTAGGTAGATAAGCAACATGGGCTTTACCGTAAAAAGGGACTAAATGATGTTCACACATTGAATAAAATGGGATATCTTTTACTAGTACTAATTCATCATGATTTTCATTAAATACTGTGCTGAAATATTCTCTTGGATCTTCGTTTAAGCCACTAAACATTTCCTCATACATTTTTGCCACGCGTGATGGTGTATCTAATAATCCTTCACGATTAACATCTTCTCCAACAGCTTCTAAAATCATTTTTACAGCTTCTTCTATTTTATTTAAATCGACATTCGACATTAATATATCCTCCTAAACCTATGATGCAATGATCGTCAAAATGAATCGTAGCATATCCCTTCTATATTCGCAAAAAGGGGTTATTAAGTTAATAGAAAAATTCAAATCAATTGTTATGTAAATAATTTGTTCTGATGACTATGTATTTATTATGTAAGTCCTAAATCTAATAACATTTAAAAAGAGCAGTCATCATGCTTGTCCATGACGACTGCCCTATGTAACTGCGAATACTGAATTATTTTACAGCATCTTTAAGAGCTTTACCTGGTTTAAAAGCAGGTACTTTACTTGCAGCTATCTCGATCTCTTCACCTGATTGTGGATTACGTCCTTTACGAGCTGCACGTTCACGTACCTCGAAGTTACCAAAACCGATTAATTGTACTTTGTCACCCTTTGCAAGAGCATCTTGAATTGTATCAAATACAGCTTCAACTGCTTTAGAAGCGTCTTTCTTAGAAAGACCTGCAGCTTCAGCAACAGAGTTTACTAATTCTGTTTTATTCACACCATTCACCTCCTCTCAAAGGGTAGAAGCTAAATCATGTAAAAAGAGTAACATATAGAAATCCTTGGTGCAACTGTATTTGTCCATGTTTTTCGCTATAAAAATGTATTTTTTCATACAAAAAACAAATAACAGGACTTTTCACCCGAAAAATGAAAAGTTCCTGTTATTAGATTAACCTAAAATTTGTTAATTTATACAATTTTAGATAATGAAAGTTACTAAACCACGTTCACCTTCATTAACCATTCTTTCGATCGTTTGACGCATTCTTTTCTTCGCATTAAGAGGTACAGCATTCATTTTATAACGAATCCCTTCTTTTAGTACCTCATGCAAAGTTGTACCAAAGAGTTGCGTTTGCCATAGTTGCTCACGATCATGTTTATAAGCATATTGTAAATCTTTTAATAACTGTTGGCTATAAAACTCTGTACCTATTAATGGAGCAAACTCTGTTTCCATATCCACACGAATAATGTGGTAGGACGGTGCCGATGCTTTCATTCGAACACCATAGAAGTTGTTTTGTTTAATAATTTCTGGCTCACTTGGTTCGAACTCTTCCATAGTCGGTAGAGTAACACCATAGCCATGCTCACTAGCTTCCTCAATAGCCTCACGGAAACGTTTATGCGCTTGTTTTGCTTCAGCTGCTTCTTTAATGAATAACAGCCAGTCTTTTTTCGTGTCAATCGGAGAGTCAAGCCATTCATTACACACCGCTTTATAAATTTCTGGTTTTAATGTAACGCGGACAGTGGCAACACCAAGACCAGCATCTACTCGCTCGATTTCACTTTCTTCAACAAAATCAATTTCACGAAGCTCGTTTGCTGCTTGGGAAACGTCTCGTATTTTTGTTACTGAATTTAATACATTACTTACAGCATCTGTTAAAGTTAAGTTTAATGGATGTGTAGAATCTAACACATCAAGCCAATCTGGTTTTTCAACTTCAATGTCTTCAATCGGGAATTCATAAAGTGCCTCTTGAAGAATGTATTCCATATCCTTCGCATTCATTTGATCAACTGCTACTGGAATAACTGGTACATTGTATTTTTCTAGCAACTGGTTGCGCAATGCTTGTGTATTACTATGGCTTGGCATTTGACAGTTTAATACAATGACAAACGGTTTTCCAATTTCCTTTAATTGATCCACAATCTGTTCCTCTGCCACTTCAGCAGCTACGCGATGAATACCATTTACAGTACCATCTGTTGTTACAACGATTCCGATGTTCGCATGATCACGAATTACTTTATCAGTTCCAATCTTTGCAGCTTCTTGGAATGGAATCGCTTCATTATGCCAAGGTGTGTGAACATATTTTGGACCATTTTCATCTTCATACCCTTTAACCCCATCGATAATATACCCAACACAATCTGCGAAACGAATGCGGAAAGGAATTTCACTTTCCCCAATTGTAATTTCAGTTCCTTGTGCAGGAACAAATTTAGGTTCAGCTGTCATTATAACAGGACCAGGTGAACTTTGTGGCAGCTCGTCCAGTGCTCTTTTGCGGTCTTCTTCACTTGTGATGTTCGGGAGTACAATTGACTCCATCATTTTCTTCACTAACGTAGACTTACCCACCCTCACAGGCCCTACAACACCAATGTATACATCCCCATTCGTACGCTCTGCTATTTGATGAAAGATTTCTTCGCCTATTGTAGCTCCTCCTTTACGTAATTAAGTTTATGTGTGTAAATCATCAAATATGAAATGCCAATGGACAAAAACTAAGTAGTAAATAATAAGATTTCTCTTAATGTATATGTGTCTCTAACAATAATAAGACTAAGAGAAAAATTTTTTCTTTTAAAAAGGGAGAGACTCATCTTGAGTTTTACGGATTGGACAGTAAAAAAAGCGCCTCTACCTTAGTAGAAAACGCTTTAGTTCATGTTTATTTTTTAGTAGGTTCATACATAAAAACAGGTTCATTATTTTCATCGACAGTATAAGGTAATGAATAAGCAGGAAGAACCGGATAAGCCTCAACTAATAGATTTCGAATATCTTCACCTGGCTTAGGCGTTAAGTTATTGTCCATAATAAATTGATTTAAATCCATTGAATAGTCTACATATACTTTACCGGCCGTAGTCACGATTAACGGAAGTTGATTGTTTGAATATGGACTTGGTACCGTTACATCTTCTTTATAACCAACTTTTTTAAAATCAATTGTATAGATATAATTTGTAATTGGTTCTTTATAAGTCGGGTATGTTGTTGTTGTAAAACGTATATTTAAATCACGAATCGTTTCCGCCAAACGTAAATCTACTAATTTTACAGTTGGATTATTCTCAGCATCCCAAATAACATATTGGAATATTCCACCTTTTTCGTAAGAATTCGTTGGTGGTTTTGCCATATATTTCGGAACTAATTTTGAGAAATCGATTGGGTACTTAATATAAATATCCGTATCCATATCTCTGTCTTGAATCGGTAATACACCTGTATCAGCTTGGTATTTTTCAACTGCGCTTTGAACGTCAGCTAATTGGTCTTCATATGGAATGTTTGCCCCAGCCTTTTCTTCTTCCGGGTACATACACGCTGAAAGTAATACAGAAGCAACGATGAGCATTAAAAACATGCTCCATTTTCTACTCATAGATATTCCACCTCTTTTTATTAATTTGGCCATGTAAGAACAACGAGTAGCATTAAAATTGTTCCTACTGAAAATAAGCCAAACGCAAAAAGTCTAATAATAAATGATAATACTCCACTATTCACCCATTTCCGCGCTGCTGTAACGATTAACACGGATATTAACATGGCACCAATGGAATAAAAGGAAACCCACATCACATCAAGGGCATGCATACTTGCAAGTGGTCCTCTTGCTGAAGCAAGCATTAAATAATCCATTGACGAAAACCACCTTTCGATAAACTTTATGTATTCAAAAAATTAGTATCAAAATAATAGGAGGTACAATCTTGCATACCTCCACAATTATCACTTGTTATTGTAAATCGTTTATTTCACGTTTTTTCGTGCGAATCATTAACTCGTCCACTGCGATTTTTGGCTCTTTATCATTAAATAACACGTCATAGAGAGCAGTAGTAATCGGCATAGGAACTTGATACTCTTGAGAAAGCTGATAAGCGGCCTTGGTTGTTCTTACGCCTTCAACTACCATTCCCATTTGATCAAGCACTTGCTCTAATTTCATCCCTTTACCAAGCATGTTTCCAGCACGCCAGTTTCGGGAATGAACACTTGTACATGTAACAATTAAATCGCCCATTCCAGTTAAACCTGAAAATGTAAAAGGATTACCACCCATTTTTACACCTAAACGAGTGATTTCAGCTAAACCACGTGTAATGAGGGCTGCTTTTGCATTATCACCGTAATTTAACCCATCTGAAATCCCAGCAGCTAATGCAATAACATTCTTTAATGCACCGCCAAGTTCCACTCCCACAACATCATCCGTTGTATAAACACGGAAATATTGGTTCATAAATAAATCTTGAACTTTTTCAGCAGCAGATAAATTTTTACTTGCTGCTGTGATGGTTGTCGGGTGATGTAAAACTACTTCCTCGGCATGACTTGGGCCTGATAAAACCACAATTTCTTCAATGACATCAGCCGATAGTGACTCTTGCAACATTTCCGAAATACGCATTAATGAATTTGGTTCAATCCCTTTAGAGACATGAACAAATAAAACTTTTTTATTTAGAAACGTCATCATCTTTTCACAAACTTCACGGATTGCTTTTGTCGGTACAGCGACTACCACAACATCACTATGGTCAATCGCTTTTTCTAAGTGACTTGTTGCAACTAAATTGTTAGGAAGGTTTGTTTCTGGCAAGTATTTTTGGTTTGTATGGTGTTCATTAATTTCAACTGCTTGTTCTTCTCGATGTGTCCATAAAAGCGTATGATGTCCATTTTCAGCTAAAACAATGGCAAGAGCAGTTCCCCAAGAACCAGCACCTAACACCGTTACATTTTCCATTTCAATTCCCCCTTCATTTCGTTACTCACGAGCACGTGCGATTAAACGAATTGGCGTACCTTCAAAGTCAAACGTTTCGCGGATACGATTTTCTAAGAAACGTTCGTAAGAGAAATGCATTAATTCAGGGTCATTTACAAATGTAACGAATGTTGGTGGCTTTACAGCTACTTGTGTTGTGTAGTAAATACGTAAACGACGACCTTTATCAGCTGGAGCTGGATTACGTGCAACTGCATCTTCAATGACTTCATTTAAAATAGAAGATTGAATACGCATTGCGTGGTTTTCACTTACACGTTGTACGATATCTAAAATTTGATGTACACGTTGTTTCGTTTTTGCCGAAACAAAAATAATCGGCGCATAGTGTAAGAATAAGAAATGTTCACGGATTTGTTGTGTATAATGATTCATTGTTTTTTCATCTTTTTCTACTGCATCCCATTTATTTACAACAATGATTACCGCTTTACCTGCTTCATGGGCATATCCAGCAATTTTCTTATCTTGTTCTTGAATACCTTCTTCACCATTTAAAACAACTAACACAACATCGGAGCGTTCAATTGCTCTTAATGCACGTAAAACAGAATATTTTTCTGTAGATTCGTACACCTTCCCCTTTTTACGCATACCCGCTGTATCAATAATCACATATTCTTGTCCATTATATGAATACGGTGTATCAATCGCATCGCGAGTAGTACCTGCTACGTCACTTACGATAACGCGTTCTTGTCCTAAAAAGGCATTTACAAGGGATGATTTCCCTACATTTGGACGGCCGATTAAACTAAATTTGATTGTATCGTCCGGATATTGTTCTTCGTCTTCTTTCGGGAAATGTTTCGCACATTCATCAAGTAAATCCCCTAGTCCTAAACCGTGGGACCCTGAAATTGGGAAAGGTTCTCCAAACCCAAGGGAATAGAAATCATACATCAATTCTCTCATATCAGGGTTATCAATTTTATTTACAGCTAGGACAACAGGTTTTTTCGTTTTATATAAAATTTTAGCAACCTGTTCATCTGCTAACGTTACACCTTCACGACCATTTGTCATAAAAATAATGACATCTGCTTCATCGATTGCAATTTCTGCTTGCTGGCGAATTTGATCTAAAAATGGCTCATCACCAATTTCAATCCCGCCTGTATCAATAATGTTAAATTCATGGGTTAACCAATCTGCCGAACTGTAGATGCGGTCACGTGTTACACCTGGAATATCTTCCACGATTGATACGCGTTCTCCAACAATACGATTAAATATTGTTGATTTTCCAACGTTCGGACGACCTACGATGGCGATTACTGGTTTTGTCATCTGTACTTCATCCTTCCAAATTCTTATCTTTTGTATTATACACGAAATTATTGCCAATATCATTTTTTCACATTTATTTGGATATATAAACGTGGCAATATTAAGTCATTTCATATTAGGTATACTATTGGTTTCTATGAATCTTGAATCGAACATTCAGAAGGACTGGATTGTGACTTGGAGGAAATTCATTGATTAAGAGGGATCTGTAGAGCGACAATTTCAATAAAAATAAAAAACTGTAGCCAACTAGAATACGTCAACTACAGCCCCGTAATGAACTTCATTACGTGTTTAAATATTATTTTTCAGAAAAACGTTTTAATTGATCTCCAATAACATCGCTAAATGAAAAACCTGTTGTTTCTTCTGGAAGTTCGTAATCAATTACTTCTTCTTTTGCAGGATTTTCTTGAAGATCTTTAATACTTAAAGAAAGTCGTTTCTCATTCGCATTTACATCTAATACTTTTACCTCAACTTCTTGACCTTCTTTTAATACTTCATGAGGTGTATTGATATGTTTATGTGAAATTTGAGAAATATGAACTAATCCTTCAACACCTGGGAATACTTCAACAAAAGCACCAAATGATACTAGTCGCTTAATTGTACCAGTTAATACAGAACCTTTTGATACTTTGTCTTCAACATTCGCCCAAGGTCCAGGTAATGTATCTTTAATTGATAAAGAAATTCGTTCGTTAGCTGGATCAACAGATAATACTTTCACTTTTACAGGTTGCCCTTCTGAAAGTACAGTACTTACATCAGTCACATGTTCATGGGAAACTTGCGAGATGTGTACTAATCCATCAATGCCACCGATATCTACGAAAGCTCCAAATGGTACTAAACGTTGAACTGTACCATCAAGAACGTCTCCTGCCTTAATATTTTCAATTACTTGTTTCTTTTTAGAAGCTTTTTGTTCTTCTAAAACAGCACGGTGAGAAAGAATTAATCTACCTTTTTCTTTATCAAGTTCAGTAATTTTAAATGTTAATGTTTTGCCTTTATAATCTTCGAAGTCCTCTACAAAATAATCTTCTACTAGTGATGCAGGAACGAAGCCACGTACGCCTAAATCAACAACTAGGCCACCTTTCACAACATCTTTTACTTCCGCTTCAAAAATTTCACCTGATGCAAACTGTGCCTCGAGTTTATCCCAAGCTTTTAATGCATCCACTTTGCGTTTAGATAAGACAAAGTTTTCTTCTTCCACTTTAGTAATCATTAACTCTAACTTGTCACCAACTGATACTACATCAGAAGCTTTTTCGATATGCAAGCTTGAAAGTTCGCTTATCGGCACAATACCATCAAAAGGTGCACCTTCAATAGATACGGTTACTGCTTTATCATCTACTTGTGCAGCAACACCTTTCACAATATCTCCTTCACGAAATTCTTGGTTTGATCCTAAGTTCATTTCTTCAGACATATGTAACCCTCCTTCGCATCTTCCAATTTCTATTTTATTCGAAATTGTTTATAAAAACAAAAATTTTCCTCTGATATAAACAAATATATAACTATTTCCTATAAAAGTAAGTCTATCCCATAATTTCATTTGCAAGTTTTAAAATTTCATTAGCAGCTTCTTCTATATTTAAATGAGTTGTATCAAGATAGATTGCGTCTTCAGCTTGAATTAAAGGAGAGGCTTCTCTTTCACTATCCAGTTTATCTCGTTTTGCAATTTCTTCTTTTAAACTTTCAATCGATGAAGGAATCCCTCGTTTTTCATTATCAATGAAGCGTCTTTTCGCACGTTCTTCTACAGATGCAGACATAAAAATTTTCAATTCAGCGTCTTTCAAAACGTGGGTACCAATGTCTCGTCCATCCATGACAATTCCTCCATTAGCTGCTAACTCTTGTTGCTTAGCTACAAGGATTTCACGGATAATTGGATGTGCTGCCACTTCACTAACATTTGCAGTTACTTCATTCGAACGAATTTGTTGAGAAACATCCTCCCCATCTAAAAAGACAAGTTGTCCATTTGGAGATGGCTTTAATACAATTGAAGTATTCATTAACATTTTTTCTAAAGATTTTTCATCACTTAATCCTATGTTTTCTTTCATTGCTTTATACGTTACTGCTCGATACATTGCCCCTGTATCGATATAAGTAAAGCCTAATTCTTCAGCAACAATTTTGGCAATTGTACTTTTCCCAGCCCCAGCAGGACCATCGATTGCAATTTGAATTTTTTTAGCCATAAAATCCCTACTTTCCTACAACATTGTACCATAATGGGAAGATTTTTTGATTTACGTAGCTCCGACCGGAAGTAATAAATTTTCTTTCTCTATGCTTTCCCATTCGTTTACGGAAATCGTATCTTTCTTGTCTACAAAAAAAGCCACTATTATGAAAATAGGGCTTTTTAAATTCATATTTTTTGCGCTTCTACTCGACGCATTGCAAGTTGGCGTTCAAAGCAAAAACGAACAATATATTGCTTGTCTATATCGTCTGTATCAGTGAATTGAAGTGAGGCTAATGTTTGATTATTTTTTTCAAAAATTCGTATAACATTTGCATCTGTTTTTACATATTTTATATCCCCATTGTTATATGGAAGGACAATGGTTGTATGGATTCGCTCACCAGCTTCAAAGGGTGGAGCAGATGTTAATTTAAGAGCCATACCACCTGCACTAATATCTTCTGTAACATATTGATAGAAGATATTATTGTATTCGACAGCAACATCAGCAGCAGTACGTATGCGAACATATTGACGGCGTTGCATTTTTTCAAATTCCTCAACGGGAGGACACAAAAGCATGATTGTAGGAATGTGCCATTTTCTTCTTCCTATCACTTCAGTATTAAATGCATAGCTAACTTTATCTTCCGTTGTAAATGTCGCTCGGAATTGGGCACCATCCACTAAAAAAGCGGTTTTATTTGTAATTGTATTAACTGGATAATCAATATAAATTACATTGTCAACCTGTTCGACAACCCTACAGCGTAACTTATCAACATCTTTGTCTGTGTTAGTCGCTTCTAAGATTAATGAAGTCCCGATTTTTAGTTTCATATTCCTCGCCTCGCACAATAAGATAATATAATTATTGCACGAAACGAGTGATTTTTCTAGGAGGTTCTAGGTTTTTTTCAAAATTATGGCATATATTCAACTTTGATTACATCGTGGTTATCTGTATCCACTACTACTCTAAATGTTTCATTTAATTTATTGTCGAAACGTGCAATTACCTCATAGCATTTTCTTAATTGGAATGCATCGTTTTCTGTATAAATCAATCTTTCTTCTTCAACAATTGTACCTGGACGGAAGAACGTCTCCCAATCGATAGGGTTTACTGGTTGGCTTTCATCAACAGTTTCCTTCTGAACGTATTCCATTGCATTAAAGCCAAGCAGCTCACCACTGTCTTTAGATACCTTTAATTGAACACCATCAGGATATACTAGGGCTTTATCTTTCCCTACTACTCTTGCTAAAGAGATATGCCATGCTTCATGGTTTTCACGCATTTCTACTAGTTGTAAATCTTTATAACCTGCTCTACCTAAAAACTGATATACTCGATCCTTAATTTGTTGTTGAGTAATTCCCGTATGCTCTTGAACAGGTCGCTCAGATAAGAAGGATAATATGTGCCCCCCCTTTACAGTAATATCTGCATACCCAATTCTACTTCCTTTTACAAATTGAATATGATAGAACGGGTATGGAGCAGTCTCTTTACTCTTTGTAACTGTATACGTAGCATCTTTAATTCCAGGGATAAGCAACTCTAACTTATCAATTGCTTGTTCCTTCGTTAATTCTTTATCTGTTAAGTTTTGTAACTCTTGTTTCTTTTTCCAATCCGATTCACTAGCTGTTAAAGGAAAATCTGTTTCTGTGTAGGATTTTAAATTTGCAGAAACATTTTTAAATGGTGATTCCTTTGTTTCTTGTGTAGCAACGGAAGCCCATTTTTTAAAATCTCCATCATTTTCATAAAATCTAGTCGTTGCCACTGTCCATTCATCAGACAATGCTTTTAAATTCTCATTTATTTTACCCATTTTTTTATGCCATTCTTCAAAATCACCATTGTCTGCAACATACTTTGCTTCTTCTCCAATATTTCCAACATACCGTAACCAATCGTTCGCTACTTCTGTACTTAAAGGTAAACTACTAATCGATGAACGAAACTCATTACTCATTCTCCAAATATTATCGAGTTGAGCCTCTAATGCTACTTGGTCTTGGAAAAGTAAAGATTGAGATATTGCTTCTTGAAGGTTCGTTAATCTTTCCGATGCATTTGTAAGAGCATTTGTATATTGTGCATGTACTGTTTGTTGTAAGTTGGTATTTTCTTGCCTTACTTCATAAGAGTACAAACCTAAAGCTAAAACTGCGATGGATAGTAAGTATATTGCGCTTTTCATGTTCTCCCTCCTTTAATAGCAGAATATATGATCACCGATTTGTTTAATTTGTGGTCTAGACCAAATCCATTTACTTGTTGCTGTTTGAGGATTGAAATAATAGAGAGCATTTTCAGTTGGATCCCACCCATTCATTGCATCCAATACAGCTTGTTTTGCACGTTCATTTGGCGTCAACCAAATCTGACCATCTGCTACTGCAGTGAAGGCACCTGGTTGGAAGATGATATCTGAAATTGTATTTGGGAAATCAGGCGATTCAAGTCGATTTAGAATAACTGCGGCTACTGCAACTTGACCTTCATATGGTTCACCACGCGCTTCACCATAAACTGCATTTGCCATTAGTTGAAGGTCTCGTTCAGAATACTTAACTGGTAACTGCATATCCGAACTTTTGGATTGACCGCTACCGCCACCTCCACCTTTTACTTGTTGAGAAAGTGGTGTTCCACCATAGTGAGTAAATTGATTTCCTCTATCAATTTGTTGTTTTACCCAATCTTCATGATACTCAGTAGAATTCACTAAATTCTTTTTCGTTGAACTACCAACTACACCATCTATATCAAGACCAAATTCTTTTTGGAAATTACGGACGGCCCAGTAAGTACCATAACCAAAAATCCCATCAATTCTCCCATTGTAATACCCTAACCACTGTAACCTCGCCTGTAATTCAATTACATCATCTCCAAATGATCCTCGTTCAATAAGTTGACTTGAAAATGCACTTGTTTCGCTTGGTTTCACAATAGCAAAAGTACCAAGTGTTAAAATGATTGTCATAAAGATACTTCTTACCATTTATTTCACTCCTTTCTCATAGCATGTAAAATTCAAAAACTTTTATACGTTTTTAATTTAGAGAGACTTCCTAAAATTCAAGAAAAAAAACAACTTTTATTTTCTTCACGATAAATAGTGAAGAAATAAAAGTTGTTTATTGATATTTTTGTTCATATAAATGTTGCACTAAATGTTGGTGGGCTAATTTCACTTTCCGTAGTGCTAACCACCATAAATAAAACATAAATGGAGCTATTAAATAAACCCAATATCCTTCAAATCTTAAAATGGAATTATACGTAACATGTAATATAAGCGGAGCAAAAATAGATAAGAATAAATATTCCCGTTCTTTATCATTTTTTGCAAACTTACTCTTACCAAAATAATAGCCCATCACAACACCAAATAGTGCGTGGCTAGATACCGGTAAGATTGCTCTTAAAATTGCTGTATCAATACCGAAAGATAATAAATATAATACATTTTCAACTGTTGCAAATCCTAAAGAAACACTTGCCCCATAGAGTATTCCGTCATAGGGGTCATCAAATTCAATATGCCGAAAGATTACTAACAAGATAACAAGCCATTTAAAGAACTCTTCTAACCCGCTAGATACGAGTACTTCGGTTAAATAACGGTTTGTAATTGTTGCCTCTTCTTTTAACACATATTGAATAAACATAATCGGGAACGTAATGAGCGCACCAAATAAAAATGCTTGAAATAATGTTTTTCTCGGCTCTGTTGCCATTTGGTTACGTAAATAAAAGTAGCTAAATAATGCTAATCCTGGAGCAACAGCAGCAGAAAAGAGTAAAATCAATTTGAATACGCTCCTTTCGTTAGAGATTAATGATATTATAACATTAATTACCTTATAAATTGATTGTTTAAGGAGAAATTATAGCGATGAAACATATATTATTGCTTCATACAGGTGGCACCATCTCAATGAATTTAAATGACCAAACCGGAGCAGTACTCCCGAATGAGAGAAATGCCATCCTCGGAATTAGTAATGACCTTTCAAAATTGGCGAAAATTACGGAAAAAGAAATATTCAATTTACCATCCCCTCATATTACGCCTAAGGAAATGTTAATATTACGTAACGAAATCGTTGAGTTTGTAAAGCAACATGAAGTGGATGGAATTGTCATTACCCATGGTACAGATACTTTAGAAGAAACTGCCTATTTTTTAGATTTAACGACTCGTTTTGACTTTCCTATTGTATTAACGGGAGCTATGCGCTCTTCGAATGAATTAGGAGCAGACGGGGTCTACAATTTAGTTGAGGCAGTCCGAGTGGCAATCCATCCAGATGCGAGGGAAAAAGGCGTGCTGGTTGTAATGAATGATGAGGTGCATCAGGCATTTAATTGTACAAAAACATCGACCTCATCGGTAAATACTTTCCAAAGTCCGCAATACGGGCCTATTGGATTAATCACAAAGAAAATGGTCCATTTCCATCAAACACCAATAAGAAGAAGATACGTTGAAGTTCAATCTATTGAAAAACGTGTAGCGTTATTAAAAGCATATGCTGGGATGGAAGGCGATTTAGTCGAATCCATTTTACATTGTAACTATGATGGCGTAGTGATAGAAGGATTAGGTCAAGGAAACATCCCTCCAGATGTTGTACCAGCGATTAAAAAGTTGTTGGATGCGGGATTACCTGTCATCTTTGTTTCCCGTTGTTTTAATGGAATTGCAGAAGGTGTATATGGCTATGTCGGCGGTGGGAAAAGTTTAGAAGATTTAGGTGTTATTTTTGCAACAGGAATTAGTGGCCAAAAAGCACGACTTAAATTATTAATTGGCTTAAATCAACAAAATGAAAGTTTAGATTTAAAAGAGTTTTTTAATTGATGTTGAAGAAAAATCGGCACGTTGAGGCGTGTCGATTTTTTGTTAGGATGCTTGGATAGAGTGATTTTATAGTGCAAACTTCTTGGAATTGATGAAAGCCAAAATCTGCTTGAATGTGATTCTAGTGACCTTCATAGACTTGATAATAAAAAGAGATAACCCCATACCTGAGATTATCTCCATATACAACCATTATTTCATTTTCTTTAAAATATCTGCGGCGATGAATCCACCATGGAATTTCCCATTCTCAATAAAAATTTCATTGGCATTGTTTCCTGCTGCTAGGACACCTGCAATATATAAATTTTCTACATTAGTTTCCATTGTTTCCAGATCATATGTTGGTCTTCCCGTTTCTTCATCAATGTTTACACCCATAGCACGGATAAAACCATGATCTGGATGGTAACCTGTCATCGCAAAAACAAAGTCATTTTTAATAGTGGATTCTTCACCGTTTATTTCAACAACCACTTCTTTTTCACGAATTTCTTTCACATGGGAATTAAAATGCATCGTGATTTCTTCATTACGTACAAGGGCTACAAACTCTGGTAGAATCCATGGTTTGATGCTTGGAGAATACTCACTACCACGATAAACAACTGTTACGCGCGCTCCAGCTTTATTTAACTCAAGGGCTGCATCAACTGCTGAATTCTTGCCACCAATTACTAATACATCAGTATCAAAGAAAGGATGTGCCTCTTTAAAATAATGATATACTTTTGGTAAATCTTCACCAGGAATATTCATATAGTTTGGTTGATCATAATAACCAGTTGCCACAATCACGTACGGCGTTGAATAAATTGCTTTATCAGTTTGAACTTCAAATGCTCCATCCTGTTTTTTTACAACGGATTCTACCTTTTCAAAACGATTTACTTGGATATTTTTCATTTTTACAACTTCTCGATAATAAACAAGCGCTTGGTTTCTTCTAGGTTTACGTTCTTCGATAATAAATGGTACATCACCAATCGCTAATTTTTCACTAGTACTAAAAAAGGTTTGATGTGTTGGATAATTGTAAAGGGCATTCACAACATTCCCCTTTTCAATAACGATAGGTTTTAGACCAATATTTTGTAGTTCAATTGCAGCAGAAAGACCACATGGACCTCCACCAACAATAATTGCATCTACAGTTTGCATATATAATTACATCTCCTTAAAAACGACTACACAAAATCAATTATACAGCTAGATAATAGGAAATTGGCTTTTTTCACTACATAATATTTAAGTCAATTATGTGACACTGGGGTTTTGCACCAAGTCTTAATGGTATCATTGTTGTTCCATACCCATTACTAATTAAAGTGGCCACACCTTTTTCTATTTTGAAAGACCCAGGCTGATGCATTCCAAAGGGACCAAATCGAATTTGCCCTCCATGAAAATGACCACCCAACTTCAACTTAATATTTTCTTCTTGTTTTACTTTCACAAATTGTTCTGGATTATGGGAAATAAATATAACAAGCTCGTCATTTGAACATTTTTTTAAAGCGTCATGAATCCGTACATTTCTTGATGAAGTATCATCAACCGCGCTTAGCCAACAACGATTTGTAATATTAGGGAGCTTTACCGCATCATTTTCAATAATTTGGACTTCCTTTTCATCAAAAATTTGGCGTAAAGTTTCCTCCCCAACTTCACGATCGTTATTTCCCCACACAAAAAAAACTGGCCCCAACGTTTTAAGTAATTCAATATTTTCTTTTATCCGAGTAATGGGTGTACGTTTATCGGCAAAATCGCCTCCAACAATGACTGCATCAATCTTTTTGTTAATGCTTTTAATCATCTTACTGTTAATTTTTCGTACATGTATATCTGATATAAAAAAAAGTGTGACTTGTTCTTCCTTACCGGATGATAATTGAAGTTCATGATACAACACATGATTTTCGAACGCTTGCTTGAACATGTATAAAAGGAATCCTAAGCAAACGACAAGAAATAAAAGTAGAACAATCATAAATTTCCTCCGTTCCAAAACAAAAAGACGAGGCTTTTTGAATAACCTTCGTCTTCAACCGGTTCATTCACACAAACGAATGAAATCATTGTAATTTATTTTATGTTTAAAAGAAAATATTTACACTATTCCGGAATAATTAATGTTTGTCCTACTGAAATGCTATCTGAACCTAACCCATTGGCAGCCTTAATTTTCTCAACACCACTTGGATCGTTATAATATTTCAGCGCGATTCTAAATAGATTTTCATTAGATTGAACCGTATGTACTCTTTGCTGAGACGCTTTTTGCTGTTCCTGTTGTTTTTGCTTTTCAAGTTCTTTTTGTTTTTCAATCTCTTTTTGTTTTTCAATCTCTTTTTGTTTTTCAATCTCTTTTTGTTTTGCTAACTCTTTTTGCTTCGCTAATTCTTTCTCTTTCGCTAACGCTTTTTGTTTTTCTTGTTCAGCTTTTTTAGCTGCCTCAAGTTCTGCTTGTTTTGCATCTTCAGTTTTAGCATTTTCTTTTTCTTTATCAGTTTGTTTTTTGCTTTCTTCTTTATCTTCATTCTCTTCAATGGCTGGCTTTTTATCTTCCTTACCACCCGAAGCGAGTGAATCATTCTTTTGAACCTCAACGATAGAACCGCCATTATCAACTTTGGCAACTTCCTGTTCACCTGGTTTATAAAGGAAAGTAACATAAACTAATACCATCACTGGGATAACAATAAATATAAATAATAGAATAGACATTAATGGGTTTTTACGTTTTTTCTTTTTTACTTTCCGGCGTGTACGAGACATTCTTGAGTTTTTCTCTTCAATTTCGATTAATTGACGATGTTCTTCAATTTTTTCTCGATAATCTTCCTTACTCACAAATACCACCTCCAACAATCTAAGCCCGCAAAAACAAACAGTAAAAATTCTCAAACCCGAATTGTATCAATAATATTCGTGTAAATAGTAACTTCTTATATAATTATGACGAAATTTCATGAAAAAGTAAATGATGGTAATTGATATTTTAATAGATTTTTGTCGACAATTCATGAAAACTAAACAAAGTTTATGATTTTTTTGTTAATAAATTTGTAATTCTTTCTTGCCAAGTCATAGAAAAAGAAGATAGATTTTTTTCTTCTTTTGCTATTAATAACTGTGCTAAATCAAGACCACAATTGATACAACATTGCTCTGGCTTGTCATTTAAAGTTTGTCCAAAATAGTGAACTAACGTTTCTCTCATACAAGTATCTGAAGTTATAAGTTTCATCACTTCTTCAACTTTTTGCATCTTTTCAATCTTCATATTTTGAAAAATTGTTTTTACTTCGTTTGGAGTTTTTTGTTCCATCCAATAATTTAACACTCGGAATGCTGTCTCTGAAATTTCTCCTTGTTTTAGCATTTGTGTAGCATCTTGGCCATTTCTCTGATACTCCTCAAAAATATCAACATGTTGTTCCAGTGGCAAATCATCTATTCCTACAAATTTCGCAAGCTCTTCATCATGTTCTGAATAAAGTAAAATTGCAACGGCATCATTCCCATCACGACCGGCTCGTCCAATTTCTTGCATATAATTGGCCATATTACTTGGAATTGATTCGTGGATGATTTGCCTTACATCTTGTTTATGTATCCCCATCCCAAAAGCATTCGTTGCAACTATCCAATCCAATGTTCCTTCAATAAATTGTTGCTGGATAAATTGTCTATCTAAAAGGTCCATTCCCCCATGATAACTTGCAGCTGAAATACCATTTTGCAATAATGTTTCACTTATACTATGTGTTTTTGAACGAGATTGAGTATAGATAATCCCTGGTCCCGCAGTATTGGACACATGTTGAAATAACCATTCCAATTTCTCTTCCCGATTCGAAAAAGACATTTTACTGAGATGAATATTCGGTCGGTCTACAGAATGTATGTATTTAAACGGTTCTTTCATATTTAAATATAGCTCAATATCTTCTAACACTTTATTTGTAGCAGTTGCAGTTAAAGCAAGTATTGGTGATCTTGAGGTTCCGAACATTTCTCCAATCCTTAAATAATCTGGTCGAAAATCAAATCCCCATTGTGATATGCAATGGGCTTCATCCACTACTATTAGAGACAATTCTATACGATTTAATTTTTGTTGCACTTGCCTTTGAGCAAGCATTTCAGGGGAAATAAAAATAAATCGGTACTGCTCTAGCCCATTAATTACCCGATTTTTTTCTTCCTTATTTAAAAATGAGTTAAGTGCAATTACTCTCTTTTCTCCAAATAATTTCATTTGGTCCACTTGATCTTGCATCAATGATAATAGAGGAGAAATTACGAGTACGGTCTTTTTTAGTACATACCCTGGTAATTGGTAGCATAATGATTTTCCCATTCCAGTAGGCAATAAGGCGATTACGTCTTTTCCGTTAAAGATTTGTTCTATCACTTCTTTTTGTCCAGATCTGAAAGAGGAATAACCAAATCGTTGTTGTAATATGGATTCAAGTTGCACTAGTCGTATCCCCCCTTGCAAGCACTAATCTAATTTGAAAGTAAGATAGATTTGGCAAAATTTCACGCAATACTTTCAACTTTCTTGTATCATAATCTTCTACTGCTGTTAATACTTGCTCCATTTCTTCATTAGAAATAAATTGGTTAATTGAAAAATGTGGATCATTCATTGCTAATTCCACAATATGGTCTTCTATCGTACTCATTTTTAATCTTCGGTATTGGCTAATATTCTCTAGCGAGTGCCCTTCTTTGAAAAGTTGTGCTGTCTGAAAAGCAGAGTCACTTAAAGGAATATGAATCCGTATATCTTCGGCTATCTTATGTAATAATGGAAAGTCTTTTTCATTCAATGTAATAATATTTAACCAAGTATGTAAACAAGAAATATAAAGCAATTGGATATCCATCTCATCTTTATTTTCGTAAATACTTAATTGCTGCCATGTGTAACCCGGGATTTTATAACCTGCAAAACGTTTTATTAAAACCTCTTTTGCAATTGGATCAGCCTCAGCTTCTTCAAGACTGATTAGTATTTCATTCAATAATTGCTGTTGAAGTGTCCCCCCTTGATATTCATTCGAAATAAGAAAATTTCTTACCCATTTTTGAACTTGTGGGTCTTTTTGTATTGGGATAAATGCCATCACACCCGCTTCTTTATGGGAAAGACTTTGAACAATTAATGAGAGCCGCGCAAAAAATAGATGTTCATTTCCTCGATAATGCCAGCCATCAAAGGGTAACAAGTTGTCACTGATAAAGTTATTTGCTAATGTATAATCGCCATTTTCAAAAACGGTAATAAAGCCCTGATCAATTAATTTATTAATCTCTTCATCATATTTTTGTCGAGATAGTTTCGGTAAAATACCAAAATATTGATGTAGGTGAAAAATTCCAACATCTTGAATTGTTTGACCTGAACGTTTACCACGCAGCAAATGGAATGGCGCTGAAATCGTCCGTTCTTCTTTTAATTTGTGGAAAATTTGCCAAATAATTTGTTGAAAAATCAATATCAAATCCTCCAATTTCGTAGTATTATGTTGAAAAGTAGTTTAAACAGATTTAGAATAAAAAAGAAGCTTTGATGTAGCAGGTCAAAAAAGGAGAGAAAGAAATGCCAAAATATACAATTGTTGATAAAGATACATGTATTGCTTGCGGCGCTTGTGGTGCAGCTGCCCCAGACATTTACGATTACGATGATGAAGGTATTGCCTTCGTTATTTTAGATGATAACATGGGAACAGCAGAAGTTCCAGAAGATCTATTAGAAGACATGCAAGACGCATTTGAAGGTTGCCCAACAGATTCTATCAAAGTATCTGATGAATCATTTGATGGCGATCCACTAAAATTTGAATAATGTATTTTTTAATTCCCCGTTCTTAAGTAACGGGGTTTTTATTTGCTTTTTCACATGAGTTATTTGCTTTTATGGTTGACTTATTTGCTTGTTAATTTAAGTTATTTACTTTTCTCCAAAATATCATTTGGTATAAGGTATTTTCTTCCTCGATTATTTCCGTACGATACTAAGTTCGCTCTTTTCAACAATTTATTAGCAGAATAAATGGACTCTATGCCAAAAAATTGACGCACCCTATTATTTGTAATCCACTCATCGAATAATAGACGATAATCATGAAGACTTTCAAAAATAGCATTTCTACTAGTAAAATTACATCGGTTACAACAAAAAACACCCCGTGTATATTTCATAGGAACACTTGAATTGCAATTTGAACAAATTGCTCCTTTTACTAGATTACTTTTCTCAAACTTGGGTAACAATTCAACATCACAATACATTTCAAGCAAAGTTTCTTTGAAGCTTACCAATTGCTCTAAAGTAATTCGGGGTTTAGGATATTTTAAGATTAATTTATTTACTTTTGAACGCAAGCCACTTACATGAAAAATCAAAGTATCCCTCGGTTTAACACCAATAATTGTTGCAGGATTAGCAATCACAATAGCTGTTTCAATTGGTATGCACAAATCCATTTTATTCATTATAGTTTTAATGAGTATTGTATGCCTTTCAATTTGATCAATTGGATTATAAAAACTCTCTATTGTATTATCTACTTGCGTACGAAGAAATTGATGTTTATCTTCATCAAATACAAGAGTACCACTAATATTTTTTATCTCTAATAACAAAATAAACTGACATGATAAAAATATCGTGTCAATCTGATGTGTGGTGCCATAATCATTTATCTTTTGATAACTATGTAATAAAAAATGTTTCAATTCTAATTGTATTTCCTTCCATTCTCTATCAACTCGAAGTTCGCCCTCATATCCATGTTTAGCAATTTTGTATTGTCTTAAATATTTTTCGTACACAGGATTATCTTGAGGTAGTCTTCTGAGTATAGATTCGAGTATAAGTAATTTCTTTGGATATTTTCTTTCTATCGAAATCATTTTTCCGCCTCCTTGAAAACACTGTACATAATTTCAAGGGAAATTTGCAAAATTAGAAAAATGAATTTCTACTTAAAAGTGCACCTTGAAAAATCTTATTTAAACTGATGAAGTATGATGTATTACCGAAATTTATTTGCCTGGATTCAATAACTATTTGCTCTTCCAGAAAGGTTATTTGCCTTTCCACAACAATTATTTGTCGTTCTACTCAAGTTATTTGCCAACCACCCAAAAAACAACTTTCGCAGTTTTCTATTAAGATTGATTTTTACAGGAATTACTGTTAAACTTTTGTTTAGTAGTTGGTACTAATAACTGATATAAAAGGGGCGAATGACATGGACATTTTACAATTAAAAGATAAAAACATTGTCGTAATGGGCGTTGCAAATGAACGTAGTATTGCTTGGGGAGTAGCAAAGCGTCTTTTAGAAGTAGGAGCAAACGTCATTTTCACATACCGAAAAGAACGTTCAAAAAGTAAAATTGAAAAAGTATTAGGAGATTATACAGAATATAAAACTGCTGTCGTCGAATGTGATGTAAATAGTGACGAAAGCATTCAACAAGCATTCTCACAAATTGGAGAACAATTTGGTGTCATTCACGGAATTGTACATTCCGTTGCTTTTGCCCACGCAGAAGATTTAAAAAATCGATTTGTTGAAACGACTCGTGAAGGTTATGCCTTTGCACAAGATACAAGTGCTTATTCTTTAGTAGCAGTTGCAAATGCAGCTCGTCCATACATGACAGAGGGCGGTTCGATTGTAACAATGAGTTACTTAGGTGCTGAACGCGTTCTTGAAGGTTATAACGTAATGGGTGTTGCCAAAGCTGCACTTGAAGCAGCTATGCGTTACTTAGCTTCTGATTTAGGTGCTGAGAATATTCGAGTTAATGCAATTTCTGCTGGTGCAATTCGTACATTAGCTGCAAAAGGTGTACCAAGCTTTAATACCATTCTTCGTCAAATCGAAGAAAATTCACCATTAAAACGCAACACAAACCAAGAAGAAGTTGCAGATATGACAATTGTTATGTTAAGTAGCCTATCTCGTGGTGTTACAGGTGAAACAATTTATGTAGATTGTGGTTACAATATTATGGGATAAAAAATGAAGGAGTTGTCTGAAAATTCATTTTGAGACAACTCCTTTGTGACGAGGATGGTGACAACCACCGCAGGAACAATAATTCATAAGAGATATTTATCAAGAAAGAAAAGAGGTGTCCAAAAATTAATATGGTACCTGTGGATAGGACACTTGAAAAAGAGTGTGCTATTCACAGGTATTTTTTATATACTAGACTTTCAAGAGGAATAAGGACGGACAGAAGACAGCGATGAGTAAACAATTATTTTCACCAGAACAGATTGAACAACTACAAAAGAATCCACATGTATTAAAGGTAAGCGAACGTACCATTACTTACGCAGATGCATTTAAAAGTAAATTTATAGATGAATATTTAGCAGGCAAAACACCTCGGCGAATTTTTGAGGAATACGGTTTTGATATTGAAGTAATAGGCATGAAACGTGTTGAACAAGCCTCCTCTCGTTGGAGAAAAGCGTATGAGAAAAATGGTTTAATTGGGCTAACCGATACACGTAAAACGAGTTCCGGAAGACCTATAAAGCGTGAATTAACGATGGCAGAAGTTCTCGGAAGACAAGCAGCACGTATTGAACTACTAGAAGGGCAAGTAGAGATGCTAAAAAAGCTCGAAGTGACAGAAAGGAGGCTGCTAAACACCAGTCAAAAATTAAGCACAAATAAGGTATTCCAACTGATTTCCGATACACTAGAGCAGTTTCCATTTAAACGAATGGTGACTTATTTTTGCGCACTTTTAAACGTCTCACGTTCTGGTTATTACAACTATTTAAAGACAAGTGAGACACGTGCAACGAAAGAGTTGAAGGATAGAGAAGCACGTGATTTGATCTTAAAAGCCTTCAATCGCCGTGGTTATAAGAAGGGGTCACGTTCAATTAAAATGACACTTGAACACGACTTTGGCATCGTGATGAATCGCAAGAAAATCCAACGTATTATGCGAAAGTATGGAATTGTCTGCCCTCACCGCAAAGCCAATCCGTATAAACAAATAGCGAAAGCAACAAAAGAACATCGTGTTGTGCCAAATAAGCTAGAGCGCCAATTTAAGCAAGGTGTACCAGGCAAAGTCCTATTAACAGACATTAGCTATATTCCCTATAACGGAACAATGGCTTATTTGTCGACCATTAAAGACGGGTCTACCAATGAAATTTTAGCTTATCATGTATCAGATCGTATTACGCTGGACCTCGCAACAAAAACTGTTGAGAAACTATTCCGCAATAAACGTGTAAAGCTCCATCCAGAAGCCTTCATCCATTCAGATCAAGGTGTTCATTATACAAGTCCAAAATTCCAAAAGCTTTTAAAGCACTATAAACTTGGTCAATCGATGTCACGTCGAGGCAACTGTTGGGATAACGCACCACAGGAATCCTTTTTCGGACACTTAAAAGACGAAGTTGATTTCAGCATGGTCAAAACACTGGATGAGTTACGCGCTAAAATCGATCACTACATGGTTTACTACAACAATTATCGTTATCAATGGAATCTAAAAAAGATGGCTCCTGTACAATACAGAAACCATCTCTTAATAGCTTAAACTCTTTTTTTAGTTTGTCCTTGACTTGGGTACCACATTAAATTATTACTTTTTGGACACCTCCTTTTTATTGTTTACCCGAACTTCTCTACAAGCATTTCATCCGTAACGGGTCCAATAATCTGTTCCACCAAATTTCCATTCTCATCAATTATGAAACTTGTTGGGAGGGTTAAAATTTCATATTTCGTTGAAACTTCCCCCTCTTCATCTAACAGTATTGGAAAAGTAACTTCGTGGTCTTGTACAAATTTTTGTACCGATTTCACGTTACTCTCGAGGTCTGTTGTATTTATTCCGAGTATGACTACATTATGTTTCTCAGCATATTTTTCATAATATTCCTCTATATGAGGCATTTCATCTTCACAAGGCGGACACCATGTTGCCCAAAAATTAATCAATACTTTTTTACCTAGGTAATCACTTAACTTAACCTTTTCCCCATCTAATGTTGTTAAATTAAAATTAATCGCTTTGCCCTTTGCTGCAATGACATCTGGTTCACTTTCTTCATGAGAATGAATATGGTCATGATCACCCTCCTCAACATATATTTCCTCATCAATGTAACGTAATTCCACTTGTTGATTTTCTATCTGTTCTTGATCCTGTTCATTTGGAGGCTCTTGTAATAATTTCATAAACAATTCTTCATCCATATATTCCGATTCCGTTATTTGCCTTTCATTTATATGTGAATATATAGAATAGATAAGCGCAAAACAGATTACTAGTAATAAACTAATCGATAATATTTTTTTACCCATATTTCTCTCCTTTTCTTTTATAGTTTATGAAGAAAATATGAGTCTATGAAAAAAGAGACACCACTAAGGATGTCTCTTTGAAAATATTAATACATTCTAATATATTGTTCGCGCTCCCAAGGGTGAACAGCAGTTCTAAACATATCATACTCAATTTCTTTTGCTTCTTTAAAGTTAGAATAGATATGTTCTCCAAGAGCAGCTTTGATTACTTCATCTTTCTCTAATTCTGCTAATGCTTCTAATAGAGAACCTGGTAAGCTTTCGATACCATTTTCTTTTAGTTCAGAAGAATTCATTACATAAATATTACGGTCAACTGGTGCTGGTGGTGTTAAACCGTTACGAACTCCATCTAAACCAGCTTCTAATAATACAGCTAATGCTAAGTATGGGTTTGCAGCTGGGTCTACAGAACGTAACTCAATACGAGTTGAAAGACCACGAGATGCTGGGATACGAATTAAAGGTGAACGGTTTTGAGCTGACCATGCGATGTAACAAGGTGCTTCATAGCCAGGTACTAAACGTTTATATGAGTTTACTAATGGATTTGTAACTGCTGTGAATCCTTTAGCATGTTTAATGATACCAGCCATAAATTGACGAGCTGTATCTGATAATTGTAAATTAGCAGTTTCATCAAAGAATACGTTTTTATCACCGCTGAATAGAGAAAGGTTTGCGTGCATTCCTGAACCATTCACACCAAATAATGGTTTTGGCATAAATGTTGCATGTAAGCCGTGTTTACGTGCAATTGTTTTTACTACTAGTTTAAACGTTTGAATGTTATCACACGCTTCAACTGCATTTGCATATTTAAAGTCAATTTCGTGTTGTCCAGGTGCTACTTCGTGGTGAGATGCTTCAATTTCAAAGCCCATTTCTTCTAATTCTAACACGATGTCACGACGGCAATTTTCACCAAGGTCTGTTGGTGCTAAGTCGAAATAACCACCATCATCATTTAACTCTAAAGTAGGGTTCCCTTTTTCATCTAGTTTGAATAAGAAGAATTCTGGTTCTGGCCCTAAGTTAAAGCTAGTGAAGCCTAACTCTTCCATGTTAGCTAAGATGCGTTTTAAGTTTGAACGTGGGTCACCAGCAAATGGTGTGCCATCTGGGTTTGCAATGTCACAAATGAAACGTGCTACTTTACCTTTTTCATTTGTCCATGGGAAGATTACAAAAGTATCTAAATCTGGTTTTAAATACATATCTGATTCTTCGATACGTACAAATCCTTCGATTGATGATCCATCAAACATCATTTTATTGTCTAACGCTTTATCTAATTGACTTACTGGAATTTCAACGTTTTTAATTGTTCCTAAGATATCCGTGAATTGTAGACGAATATACTTAACTTCTTTTTCACTTACGATTTGTTTAATTTGCTCTTTTGTGTACTTAGCCATTACATCCACTCTCCTAATTAATTAAAATTCATCCTTAATGCGAGGTAAATCCCCATTTCTTAAAGAAACCTTTTCCAATATTTGCGCTTGTTGTATTTCCTCACGCAATATTGAACGAAGTTGTGCATCCGAAATCGATACTTTGTCAGCTGTTTTGACACCACCAGTACTTCTCATGTCAAATACCTTCTTGACCCCAGCTATGTTAATTCCTTGGTTGAGGAGGTCTCGAATTTCTAACAGTGCATCGACATCATTTAACGAAAACATCCTTCTATTACCTTCTGATTTTGCCGGTTCTATAAGTTTATGTTCCTCGTAGTAGCGAATTTGCCGCGCACTCAACTCCGTTAATTTCATTACCATGCTTATAGGGAGTAACGGCATGGCTCTTCGAAACTCTCGACTCATTAGTATCTCCTCCCTTTCATGTTTTTATATTAATATATGTTATGTCTCTTTGCAATGTGATGTTAGGAAAAATAACATATGTTTTTTCGATAATTATTATCCAGTTATTAGATACATTTGCCATCAAATGTTCAATAATTTCGATTGATTATTGTATTAAAAAAGCCGTTCAATAAGCGTAAATGCTTATCAAACGGCTCAAAATCCTTATGACACGTTTTGTACCCTTTTTAAATCTGAAAATCTTACATCGCCATTTCACAAAAAAAATCAACGGGACGACACCACCCCGTTGATTTTTAATATTGTTATAGAAGATATTGTGCTCGTTGATTTCCGATCCACACTCTCATCGTACGGAATAACACAATAACAATCACTAATAACATAATTCCTTTTACTATATTAAACGGTAAAATACCTAATACAATCGTTTCTTTCATATCGAAACTGCCCCAACCAAGGAAATAAGAGTACATTGGTAAGAAGGCAACATAATTTAATAAGCTCATTCCTACAGACATCGTGATTGTACCAACTACTAAACCAAATGTTAAACCTTTAATTGTAGGTAATTTTTTATAGATGTAATATACAGGTAAAATGAATAAGATTCCCGTTACGAAATTTGCCATATGTCCAACTGGAACTCCAGTAGGTGCTCCCGAGAAAATCCAATCCAGAATGTTTTTAAATAATTCTACTAAAGTACCAGCTAATGGACCCATTGTAATGGCTGCAATTAACGCCGGTACATCACTAAAGTCAATTTGCAGGAACACCGGGAACCATGGTAGCGGGAAATTTAAAAGCATTAAAATAAATGAAATACTACTTAACATAGCAATCGTTACGAATGAACGTAACTTAAGTTTTTGATGTTTCATCGCAATCTCTCCTCTTTGCTGATTCAACTCGCAAGAAGAAAGGACAGTCACCAAAATTCGTTTCTCAATGTAAAAATCCCTTATGTAAAATGAGCATAAGGGAGAAAATAGGCACATTGACATGAAGTGGTAAAAAATCGTACGCGAAAGAAGAGATTACCAACACGAAAATTGGCAACTCAAATAAAAGTATGTGCAACAATATATTTGCATACTTTTAGCGTACAGTTTTTTCCAATTCAAAACGAATCGAATAAAGACCGTACCTTCACCTTCTCCCATCCAGACTATACTGTCGGCTTTGGAATCGCACCAAATCCTGCTTTATAAAAAAGCTCGCGGGCTGAAGAAAACATCTGCAAAATCCTCCAAGTTAATGGTCGGAAGTTGCGTTTTCTATTACCGCCGGTCGGGAATTACACCCTGCCCCGAAGATGAATCAAATATTAAATTTGTTTTATGGTACTATTATATCTCGGAAAAGAAGTATTGTAAATAGGAGTAAAATAGTTTATTGAATTTACTGAATAATTCGATTTATTGTAGAACTAGTTCATAAGATACTTCGTTTGCAGCTATTGGCATAGGTAGTGGTTCACTAAAATTAAAACCCTGCCATCCCGTCTGTACAATGTTATTAAATTGTACTTGCATATTGAAGTTAGCCGCTGTTAATAAAATACCTTCTATCATTTGCATAGCATCTTGTTGATCGTAATTCATTAAATCTAGTTGATCAGTAAATGCAACTGTCACAATGTCACCTTCAACTGAAATTTTAAAATCAACCCCTTCGATAATGACAGATTGATAAATATCATTATCCTCCTCTTTCATTGCTGAAATGGCTTCTTCTATAGTGCTAAAAGTTAAACGAAAATTTGGTGCTAAATATTCTGATCCGTCTGCTTGTGTATGTCTGTAATAATTATATTGGTTCTTTAACTGTATTGGTTTATTTGGCATTCCAACTTCACTAAATACAAAAGGTGAACCTGTTTCATCTAACGTAATTGCTTCATCATAGTAGTAACTGAATGTATCAATAAGGGAAGCTTCATACGTAGCTGGTCCTGCTGATCCGGAATCATATGGCGGATTCTTTGGTAATGTATGAACAACTTGTTGATTTTGTTCTGATATTTTTCCAACATAGGGATGATACTCACTAAAACCAATCGCACTTTCATCAAATAGTGGTGCGTATTGATTATAAAGGTCAACACCGGTAGGCTTAATTTTGCCGAAATCCTCCATAATCCGTTCATTTGGGATTAGTACCGTTACCGGAACACTATCAGCTGCATCACTTGCTAATCCTAATTGGAAAATTGTTTTTCCTTCGATTTCATCTGGATAGACAGCTGTGCTTAGATTAACGGCATCCATCGTCATCATTGTTCGATTTTCTGCTAATTCTGTTGCAGACTCTTGTTCCATTTGGCCCGTATCTTCTGTAGATTCCATTTTCATACTCTCTTCCGATACTTCTGATGTTTGATTTAGCTCTTTCATAAATGAAGGTACTAAAATTGCAAATAAAATAAGTGCGGCGGCAGATATTGTAATCGGGATCCAATTCCGTTTTTTCTTTTTAACAATTTTTGTTTCTTCTTCGTCAAAAACTCCATCATCTATTAATCGTTGAAGCACATCATCTTTTGAACGATGATCATGAATTTTTGGTACATTTGAAAGCACTTGTTCGATTTTTTCATCGTCCCATTTTTCATGACTCATAATGATTTGCCTCCTTTTTACCAGATGTTGTTAATAAATCTCGTAGGTTCTTAATCGCTCGATGTTGGGTAGTTTTGACTTTCCCTTCAGTCCAATTTAATATCGCTGCTGTTTCTGCAATAGATAATTCTTGAAAATATCGCATGATTATAACCATCTTTTGATCCCCTGTACATTTTTCTAAAGCTTCGAGTAATTGCTGCATATCATCGTTTAATTCAATTAATGCTTCAGGCGATTTTGTCGGTGAAACAAGCTGTTCCGTTTCCCAGTTAAATGCATCAAAATTACGAGATGAACGAACTGCATTTTTTCGGAAATAATCGATGGCTACATTTTTCGCTATGGCAAAAAGCCAAGTCTTTTCGGAACTTCTTCCTTCAAATCGTTCATAGGATTTCAAAACCCGTACATATACTTCGTGGGACAAATCCTCTGCAACTCCACGATCTTTCACTAAGTATATTAAAAATTGAAAGACATCTTGATGATAGCGATCGTATAACGAATGGAAAATGGATTTCTTCAATCCATACCACCCCCGTTCTTTATATTTGTCGAGTTTGAATAAAAAAGGTTACATCATTCAAAAAAGCGTCTATTTTTATTGGAATTTGCAGACTTTCTATTAATTGTTCATTTTTTCTATTATTAACCCAATTTTGTCTAATAATCCCACACATTTATCTATTATTCCAAAACTTCTTTAATAAATCTACTATTGGTGTGTTTCTAAACCAACAAAAAAAAGCAGAGGAAAGTTTCCCCTACTTATAATGGTAAATGGAAAGTGAAGGTTGTGCCAACGCCAACTGTACTATCGACTTTAATATTTCCTTTATGTGCTTCTACTATATTTTTTGCTATAGCAAGGCCCAATCCTGTTCCGCCTTTTGAGCGAGTACGTGCTTTATCTGCTTTATAGAAACGCTCAAAGACAAAGGATAAATCTTCTTGTGGAATGCCTTCACCAGTGTCTGCCACTTGAATTTTTGCATAAGAGAATTCTTGATCCAAGGAGACTGTCACACTTCCATTTTCAGGTGTGTGTCGAATAGCATTGTCAATTAGATTTGTCAGTACTTGTTCAATTCGGTCTTCATCAAGACTGATCATAACATCCTCTGATAAAGAGCTTTTGAATTTCAGATTAACGTGTTTTTCTTTTGCAACTTGAGCAAATTTTTGAGTAATACGCTCAAGGACATGGACAGCAGAGACATCTTCTTTATAAAGCGTTGTATGTCCAGATTCCATGCGTGCTAAATCCAGTAAGTCTTTTACAAGGCGCCCCATTCGTTGGGATTCATCGTAAATGATACGAATCATTTCATTGCGTTCTTCTTCTTCTGTCACGACATCATCCAATAGTGCCTCTGAATAGCCCTGTAACATGGCAATCGGTGTTCGAAGCTCGTGAGAAACGTTTGCGATAAAGTCTGATCGCAGTTTTTCCAAACGCAATTGTTCCGTCATATCTCGTATTACAGCAATGGCTCCACGAATGGATTGTTGACTATTTTTTAATGGGCTTATCGTTATTCGGTAATAAGAACCATCCATTTCAATATCTTCTTCTAATTTGTCTTCAAAATCTAAAACATGCTCTAGCATCTCATAAATTTCAATTGGAATTGGACTATCACCTTGCGATTTTTTTCGCAGGAACCATTTTTGTAATAATCGATCCGCTGGTGGATTGCTTAATAAAATCGTACGATCACGGTTAAAGGTGATTACACTATCCGTCATCGAAGTTAAGACACTTGCTAATTGTTCTTTCTCCTGATTAATAACCTCTAAATGATGTTTTAATTGTCTCCCCATTTGATTAAATGCCATTGCGAGTTGTCCAATTTCATCATTTTGAGTTGTTGGTAACGTTGCATCAAATTTCCCTTTTGCCAATTCAAAGGCGTGTTCACGCATTTTACGTAATGGCCACGTAATACGGGAAGATAGGAAAAATGCAAAGAATGTTGTTAAAACAAACGCGATAAATGCTGAAAGAAAGACAATTTTCGTTGTTTTTTGTGAAGTTTTATGCAAAGCAGTTGGGTTTTGGTAGATAAAGATTGCCCCATGTAAAGCATCTTCACTTTTTAACGGGTAGCTAAGCACAAAATACGATTCCATCTTGTCGTCTTCAATTTGAGATGGAAGTATCATTTCTTTTATAATCGGTTTATTCGATTCGTATATTTTATTAAAATCTTTACTATTTACAATACTTTCTTGAATTTCTACTTTATTAATTCCTGTTTGAAAAGCGGAAACAACCAGATGATCTGGGGATACTAAAAGTGCATTTGTATCTTCTGGCAACATTTCTTCAATGATTTCATCTGCTAAATGTTCTAAGTTATACTTATCAACTATACTGGCAATGGTTGAGGCGGTTTGATTTAATGATTGTTCTGCCTTTTCTTTATGGTAATTTTCAAGAAACTCTAACATTAAAATTGTGAAGACGAATAATACAAATGAAACGAGAAGCAATATGGTAATCCATAGCTTCCCGACAATACTTCTCCATATTCTATTCATTGATAACCTCGAATTTATAACCTACGCCCCAAACCGTCACGATCATTTTTGCAGCATTTTCTGACACACGATTTAATTTTTCACGTAGACGTTTTACATGTGTATCAACTGTTCGTAAGTCACCAAAGAAATCATAATGCCAAACTTCTTTTAATAGTTGCTCACGGTCAAATACTTTATCTGGTGATTTCGCTAAGAAGTATAAAAGCTCATATTCCTTAGGAGTTAAGTTTACTTCTGTTCCATCTGCTGTTACACGATGAGCATCATGGTCAATCGTTAAGTGTGGAAATACAACTAAATCCTTTGATGAAGATGGACTTGACACCGGTGAGAATGCAGAAGAACGTCTTAAAATAGCCTTCACACGAAGTACAACTTCACGTGGGCTAAATGGTTTTACGATATAATCATCTGCACCTAGTTCAAAACCTTGTACACGATTTGCCTCTTCACCTTTTGCCGTTAAAAGGATAATTGGTGTTGTTTTCTTTTCACGCAATTCTGCACAAACTTGAAGCCCGTCTTTCTCAGGCATCATAATATCTAATAATATACAATGGTAATCATTTTCTAAAGCTTTCGAGAGTGCAATTTCGCCATTTTCCGCCTCTTCTACTTGATAGCCTTCGCGTTCAAGATACATTTTTAATAGGCGACGAATACGGTCTTCATCATCAACTACTAATACAGATATATTTTCAGACATAGGTTTTACCCCTCTCATTCTTTCTCTAATATTATTGTACAATTTCATGTCGAAAAATAAAAGATGATATAGTAAAACTTACATTAACGGGTAATACATATAAAGAAAGTTCTTCCCAAGATAGAGAAGAACCTTCAAAAATATTAATTATTATGCATAAGAATGTAGACCTGCAATTACTAGATTCACGACAATTAGGTTGAAGAGGATGATTGCAAAGCCGATTAACGCAAGCCAAGCACTCTTCTTCCCTTCCCATCCTTTTGAAAGACGTAAATGCAAGAACGCTGCATAGAATAACCAAGTAATAAGAGCCCATACTTCTTTCGGATCCCATCCCCAGAATCTACCCCATGCTTCTTGTGCCCAAATCATCGCAAAAACTAGTGCACCTAAACTAAATACAGGGAAACCAATTAATACAGAACGGTAACCAATTTCATCTAGTAAGTTCAAATTAACTTTACGTACTAATGGATGTAGCAAATCTAAAATTCTTCTACGTGAAATTAATCTGAATAGTAAATAAATAATTGAACCTACGATAAATGACCAGAATACAACTGTTAATTTTTTTGCATTAATAACAGGAGGCATTTCTGCAATTGGTTCCATAACATCATCTGTTAATAATACATATTCGTTCATACCAAACACAGCTGGTACGTTATAGATAATTTCATGTTGAGCACCATTTTTATCAACATAATTAAATACCGCTTCGTAACCCATGCTTCTGAAAATAACAGTTACAACAATAAAGCCAACAACAAGAACAGCAAAATATAGTACTGCCTCTAACCAAAAACGACCTTTTGTTTTTACTTTTGGATCTACTGCTTTTAATAAATAAATTAACCCCGCTACTGCACTAATCGCTAAAATAGATTGTCCAAGTGCAGCTGTAATTACGTGAATTGTTAACCAATAACTTTGTAATGATGGAACAAGAGGTGTTACATCTCTCGGGAACATCGCTGCGTATGCAATAATTAATAAAGCAATCGGTAATGCGACTAAGCCAAGTGCAGTTAATCGGTACATATAATAAATTAAAATAAATGCACCAACGATAAACATACCGAATGCAGTTGTAAATTCGAACATATTACTTACAGGAGCATGTCCCGTATACATCCATCGTGTAATAAAGTACCCTAATTGTGCAAGGAAACCGATAATGGTAACAATGATTGCAATTTTACCCCATCTATCCGCACGTTTCGCTGCTCCATCGGGTTTATTACTTTTAATTGCACCACCGAACAATAATGTCCCAATTAAATAAGCTAAGAACGCGATAAATAGTAAGTTACCGCTTAAATCAATCAAACTCATAAGGTGCTGTCACCTTCCTTTTCTTTTTGCCCGTCTTCATTATTTTCTTTTTCAACTTGGTCAATAAATTGAGGTAAATGTGCAACTTCTGTAATTGCAGTTAAATCTTTCTTTATACTAAACCAGTTTTTATTTGTATGTGCTGCAAGTCGAATTGTACCGTCTTGTAATTGTTCAACCCAAATTCGACGGTGATTCCAATAAGATCCGATTGCAACACCTAACATGAAGATGATTCCACCAACGATTAAAATAGGAATTGTTCTGTCTTTATGAACCGTTAACCCAGACATATTTCGTGTTTCTATACCCTTGAATGACATTTTGTATACATTGTCACCATTTGGTTCAACCGTTTCTTTAATTGCCACAAAACTTACTTCCCCATCTGGTTTTTCTGGTGTTGTCATTTTGAAAATAAATGCTGGATTATTAGGGTTAGATGTTGCCGTTTGTGGTTCACCATTTTTAAACCCACTAAAGTCTGGATAATAACCTAATAATTCCACTTTTGTTTGATCATCAATGACATACTCTTTTTGAGGGTTTGTTAAATCAATACTTACATCCCCTAATTCTTCACCAGTTTCTTTCTTTGTAAGAGCGAAATTCATACCTTTTAATTCATTTAAACGGAAATCCATTTGATAAAGTGAATAACCTTCATGTTTTAGTGGGTGATTCACTCGAATTGAATATTCTTTTACTAATTCTAGATTGTCTGTTTGACCTGGAAGAGCATCATCCGGCTGTTTATATAATTTTACGTTCGTTTGGTAATTCTTTGCAACCGCATTCACACCTTGTTGAATTTGTGCTTCCGTTTTTTCATTATCATGAAGTTCTAATATAAACTTTTCATTTTCAATAAAGTAACCATCCATACCTGGTATTGTTCGAATATCACCTTCACGGACCCACATCGATTCGTCAACATAGAATCCTGGCAATAGTCTTAACATGACACCAAGTAAGAAAACAATTAGACCTACATGGTTTATGTATGGGCCATAACGCGCAAATCGTCCACGTTCAGCTAAAATCGCATTGCCTTCACGACGAACATTATATTTTAATTTTTTCATTTGTTCTTCTACTAAATCAAGAGTTTTCGCAGAGTCTCCAGCAGTAACTGGGCCTTCTGCTACGACACGTTGACGTTTCATAAAACTTTCGTGGCGTTTTACACGTTGATTTTTTAAAGAACGATGAAGCGGAATTCCTCTATCTAAACTTGCAATAATGATTGAAATCCCCAAAAGTCCTACTAAAATTTGGAACCACCATGAACTATAAACATCCGATAATCCCAATGTATAGTACAATTTACCAAGGGATCCATATGTTTCTTCATAGTAAATTTCTCTTTCGGCCTCGGTTGCTACATTTACATAAAACTCCTGAGGAAAGATTGTTCCAATTGAAGCCGCTACTAAATTAATAAAAATAAGGGAAACCCCTACTTTTACACTAGAAAAGAAGTTCCAAATTTTATCTACAATTGATTTGTTTCGTGTTTTGGATCGAATAGCAATTCCATCGTAGCGCATGTCCAAAACTTTTTGATTTTTCACTTCTTCGGTTAATGGTCGTCCACATTTTTCACATAACTTGGTTCCAAATGGGTTTTCATGTCCACAAGCACAAATAATTTTTTCCATCTTAAATTACTCCTGTTCTGGCTTAATGGATTCCATGTATGAAGCTATTTGTTGTTCATTCATTTCACCAGTGATAATTTTTTCAACTTCCCCTTCAGGATTGATTAAGATCGTTGCTGGTAGAAGATCAATCGTATATTCAGTCATTACATCTCTCGTTTCATCGATTGCAACAGGAAAATGTACACCTAAACCTTCAATAAAGTTTTTTACTTCAAATTCTGTTTGCGCGATATTAACTGCTAAAACTTCTACTCCTTGATCTTTATAAATTGCGTATTGATTAGACATCGCTGGCATTTCTTTTTTACATGGCTCACACCATGTACCCCAGAAATTTAAAAAGATTCCTTTTCCTTCATAGTCGGACAGACGATGTTTAATATTGCTATCGTATAAATCGATAAGTTCAAAATCTGGTGCTTTATCGCCAACTTGGAGAAGTTTTACTTTGTCCTTTGTTGCCGAGCTATATACTGTATAAACTATTGCAGCTAATAAAACAACAAGGATGACACCGCGAGTAATTGAACGTTTTTTCTTTTTATCCATAGCCGATTACCTCCCCGTTACTTAATACAATCTTCTCCATTATAGCAAAAATCACTTTTTAAATTTTTTCTGTTTATGAATGATTTATGAACCTTTCCACTACTTCCCTAGTGTTAATCAATTTTTCCTGTCTCAGCTAAGACACGAAGCAACTTAACCTCATGTTTTGTAAGTTGTCGATACTCACCTGGGTTTAGACCTGTTAAATCTAAGAAAGCAAAGCGTTCACGTTTTAATTTAACAACTGGTGTACCGATCGCCTCAAACATACGACGGACTTGTCGATTTTTTCCTTCATGGATGGTAATTTCACATATTGCTTTTCCTGCTTTTAGATCAAATGAAGTCATACTTACTTTTGCAGGAGCAGTTTTACCATCTTCAAGTTTAATGCCTCTTTGAAGTTTTTTGAGGCCTTCAATTGTCGGAACACCTTTTACTCGCGCAATATACGTTTTATCAATTTTGAATTTTGGGTGTGTCATTTGATAAGCAAATTCCCCATCATTCGTTAATAACAATAAACCAGATGTATCATAATCTAATCTTCCTACTGGGAAAATACGTTCATGAACATGTTTCTTAAAGATATCCGTAACCGTTTTTCTACCCTTATCATCAGTTACGGCTGAGATTACGCCTCTTGGTTTGTATAATAAGAAGTATACTTTATCTTCTTTTTCAAGTTTTACACCATTTACCTCAATTGTGTCAGAATTGGAAACTTTCGTGCCTAGCTCCTTTACGACTTTTCCGTTTACTTTTACTTTACCTTCTAAAATTAAGCTCTCCGCTTTTCTTCTAGATGCAATACCTGCATAGGCAATTACTTTCTGCAATCTTTCCATGTTTCCTCACCTTTTGTCTTCCATTTTGTTAGTCGGTCATATACTGCTAAAAATTATGTCATATTCTGTCGCATTATTAAAGGAAAATAACTTATTTCTATTATTCCATTTATCACGTATTATTTTCCCTAAAACAATAAAATAAGACTGCCAAATAAGCAGTCTGTTTTTAATCTTATAACGATTTATTTAATACTAAAGTTCCTAACTTAATCCAATTTTGGATTACTTTAGATTTACCTTCGTTACATAAATACTCTCATTATTTAACATAACATGCCAAATGCCAAATTCATTTTGCTTTCGAGAAAGATGTAGAACATTTTGTAATTTCTTTTCTTCTTCATTGTTTAGCAATAATTTAATCGGCTTCTTAAGTTCAACTATTTTGTCTTCGGTTGCTTTGTACTCACCTTTATCCGCAACTGTTACATAGTCATATTCTGAAAACACCTTATTTGCAAGCGATGTATGTACTTGCCAATCATTTGATTCACCTAACGTAACTACAATAACCTTTTCTTCACCTTTCTCAAAATAAGTTGCTAATGTTCTACCCGCAATTTTCGTGAAGCCCGTTTTCCCTGAAACTGCTCCAACTTGTTGTCTTAGTAGTTTATGTTTATTTTGCCATGTGACACCGTTTTTAGAAGGGCTTTTATAATTAATTGTGGAAGATATCTTTTTAAATGTATCGTTTTGCATAGCGATTCGTAACATTTGCGCCGTATCATAGGCAGACGATAGATGAAGGTCATTGTGTAAACCAGATGGATTTGTAAAGTACGTATTATTTAATCCGTAAAGACGTGCCTTCTCATTCATCAAATCAGCAAAGCCTTCGATTGATCCTCCAGTGTGCTCTGCTAGGGCGTAAGCAGCATCATTTCCAGAACGCAACATAAGTCCATATAGCAGCTCTTCTATCGTTACCTTATCCCCTGGTTCAAGGTAGATAGAGGATCCCTCACTCAATGCTGCTTGTCTAGAAATTTCAACTTCTTCTTTAAGATCGTTATTTTCAATCGCTATAAGTGCAGTCCACATCTTTGTTAAACTTGCAATCGGCTTTTTTTCATGAACATTACTACCGAATAATAATCGGCCAGTATCCGCATCTATCACTGCATATGATGCACTTGCTGCTTCTGCTACAGAGAAAAAAATGAAGAATGAACAAATGCTCGCAATAAACACTTTAGCAAACCTTTTCAACAAGCCACTCCTTTGACAAATTACTCTTCATTGAAAGCTTCTTGGAACTTCGTCATAAATAAGTCGGTTTCCTCTTCCTGATCAACGAGATCTCCTTCAGGTAATGGAGGGAGTTCTTTAATATCTTTTAATCCGAAATAATTTAAAAATTCCTTTGTTGTCCCATAAAGGATAGCACGCCCTGTCCCTTCAGCTCGTCCAACTTCCTGCACCAATGCTCTTGAAACAAGAGTTTGGATGGGACGTTCACTTTTTACACCACGCAAATCTTCAATCTCAGCTCTTGTAATAGGTTGCTTGTACGCAATGATTGCTAAAACTTCTAATGATGCGGTTGTTAATACGTTACTATTAGGATTTTCTACAAGTTTTTTGATACTATCAGCTAACTCCGGTTTCGTTGTAATTTGATAAGTACCAGCTAATTTTTTTAATGTAATTCCACGCTCTGCATGTTCATTATAATTTGTTTCAAGCTCACTTAATGCTGCTTCAATTTCCATTGTTTCGACTTCTAGTAATTGAGAAAGTTGTTTTATTGATAGCCCGTCATCACCAACTACGAAAAGAAGCGCCTCAATTTTGCTCATCAAGTTGTTCAAGTTCATCAAGAGTTGCCTCCTTTTGTAATGTAACGGTTAAATCTTCGAAATTATTTTGTTGTTCTACCAAAACAACCTGACGTTTCATTAGCTCTAATAATGATAAAAAAGTTACGATAATTGTTGCTTTATCTTCATAGGGAAAGAGTTTTGAAAAATAGGTTTTACCACCGTTTAATTTTAAAGAACCAATGACCGCCATCATTTGATCTTTTACTGATATTTCTTGCCTTGTAACTCTAGTAGATAACGGCTTTTTTAATTGCTTCCGACGTAATAACTTTTGAAATGCGCTTAACATATCATATACATTAACATTTGCATCAAAAAGTGCTAATTGTTCATCGGGCATAAAAGCTGATAAGTCTGTAGGTGGTCGAGTGAACACTTGTGCCCGCTCTTCTTCTAATTGTTTTAATTCTACTGCTGCTTCTTTATATTTTTTATATTCAATTAATTTTGTTACAAGCTCTTCACGTGGATCTGGTCCATCCACTTCAAATTCAGCATCCTCCATTTCACCTTCATGAATCGGAAGAAGCATTCTACTTTTAATTGCTAAAAGTGTAGCTGCCATTACGAGGTATTCACTTGCTTCATTTAGCTCTAACACTTTCATTGCATGGATATGATCTATGTATTGTGCTGTTAATTCTGCCATCGGGATATCGTAAATATCAATTTCCAAACGGTTAATTAAATGTAATAATAAATCAAGAGGTCCTGTAAAGGCTTCTAATTTTACTTCATACATATGTAACCACCTGACGTATGTTGTTGTTACTATGCATGAGTCTAATCTGTAAACAGTTGTCCAAATTAAGTGCCCATGCATTTTGTTCAAATTTTAGTATAGAGGAAAGAGGGTTTGAATGCATCCATTGTTTCATAGATTGTTTGTCGATTTTTGCACTTATTTTAATGGGAACCAGGATTATTTTGAATGCCATGAAGTGTTGGAAGAATACTGGAAGGAAGTTGCTCCTGGTGACAAAAATCACCCATTGGTAGGATATGTCCAATTAGCTACAGGCATGTATCATTGGCGACGAAATAATAGAAATGGAGCTATGAAAATATTAGAAAAAGCATTGCATAACTTTTCTACCAATCAAGCTTCACCATTTTTTGATTTTATCCATTTTAACCAATTGTATAACGATTGCGAGAATAGTATAACGTTAATTAAAAAGGGAGATGAATTTACTCCATTTCAAATTATTATCAAAAATAATGAATTATCTGCTTTAGTTCATCAGAAAATATCTGAACTTCCCACAGTACCATTAAATTATCTTCTTCATAAACATATGCTCCGCGATCGTTCAGATATTCTTATTGCACGCAATAAGAAATTGGAAGAACGTCAATTAAATAAGAAAAATAAGAAGAGGCCGACGTAAATTATGCGTCTGCCTCTTCTAATATAGGTAAACATTTTTCTATAAAAGGTCTTGTATCATCATTTGCTTTTAAAGTTTTAAATTGGCTTGTCTTTAAAAGTTCTTTTAGCATCGCAATTGCTACACCTTCACCACGATATGAAGGTACTACGGTAATATGTTGTATTGTAGCTGTATCGCCTTCGTCAAGAATGCCAACGATTCCAATATACTCTTCGTCTTTTTTCCATAAGTATAAATACCAATCATCTTCTTGATCATAGGCTTGAATCGTTTCCATTAATCGTTTAACGTCTTTTTCTTGTGGCATTAACGAAAGTAGACCCATTGCTATTTTTTCTAAAGGTTTTTTATAGCGAATTAACATTGTATAACAATCCCTCATTTTCTATCGTACAACAACTCATATCCTACACGATTTTAGCAAAGGATGCAACTATATTACCAATAAATACCAAACCTAATGTATTTTCTTCTTCTCTCGGTGCGTTTGGAATAATCACATATAGATAAAATAAAGCCCAGGCAATACTAAAAACTAATAGAATTCCTAACAACCACCATTTTGATATTCTTTTCATGCGTTACTCACCTTTTTGAAGTGTAAGAGGGAGATCATTTTGCACAATGTCTTCATAAGACTCTCGTTTAATTGCTAATTGATGATGACCACCTTCAACAAATACAACTGCTGGGCGAGGAACACGATTATAGTTCGAAGCCATTGAATAACCATATGCACCTGTACAGAAAATCGCTAAAATGTCGCCTGGTTCAGCAGATTGTAAAGAAGCATCCACGATCAATTTATCCCCAGATTCACATAATTTCCCTGCAACAGTATATGTACTATTTTTTTCTTCATTTGCTTTATTAGCAATAACCGCTTCATACTTTGCATCATAAAGAGCAGGACGAATATTGTCACTCATACCACCGTCAACTGCAATGTATTCGCGAATATCAGGAACCGTTTTACGTGAGCCAATTGTATATAGAGAAGTACCAGCATCTCCTACAAGGGAACGACCTGGCTCAATCCAAATCTCTGGCATTGTTAAATTTAATTGTGCACAGTGGGATTGAACTGTTTTAATCATTTCTTCTACATATACTTGTGGTTCAAGCGGACGATCTTCTTCTGTATAACGGATACCAAATCCTCCACCTAGGTTTAATACAGTACATTCGAAGTTGTATTTTTCTTTCCACTCACCAATTTTTTGCATTAACTTTTCAGCAGCTAAGCTAAAGCCATCTGTTTCAAAAATTTGTGAACCGATATGGCAGTGTAAACCTAATAATTGAAGATATTCATGATCCGTTACCTTTTGGAATGCTTCATCAGCTTGTCCATTATTTAAGTCAAAGCCAAATTTTGAATCAGCTTGACCTGTTGTAATAAAGTCATGCGTATGCGCTTCAACACCTGGTGTAACACGTAATAAAATACGCATTGGTTGTTGTTTTGCTTCAGAAATTTCTTTTAATAATGCAATTTCATAAAAATTATCTACTACAATACAACCAATTTTTGTATCGAATGCTAATTCTAATTCAGCATATGATTTATTATTGCCGTGAAAGTGAATTCTCTCTGCTGGAAAACCAGATTTAATAGCAGTGTATAATTCCCCACCAGATACAACATCAAGAGAAAGATTTTCTTCTTGAGCTACTTGATACATAGCTACACATGAGAAAGCTTTTGAAGCGTAGGCCACTTCCGCTTTTACGCCTAACTTTTGGAATGTTCCGATAAATCCGCGTGCACGTTTTCTAACTAATTCTAAATCATAAACGAAAAGTGGAGTACCGTATGAATTTGCTAATTCAACTGCATCGACTCCACCAATCGTTAGATGACCATTTTCATTTATGTTTTGTGTACCGTATAAATGCATAATGTTCCCTCCGTAACAAACGAAAAAATTTTTTCGTTATAGAAAATTACCTTATGAGGGAACTTTATCACATGAATAAGGCTAACGCAACGCAAGATTTATGAACGATCTCGTTGTTTTGCCCCAACAATATACGGTCTGATTGCATCGTCTGCCATTGGGAAACGAATAAAGACTCTCGAAAACGCCTTTGGAAAGAACGGTATTAGCGGCCATAAATATGGAACTTTCATTGGTTTTAGAGAGCATAAATACGAGAATAAAATAAATATCGAAATAAAGAAACCATTTACCCCTGCCAAGGCGGTCATTATTAAAATGAAGAATTGGAAGTATTTTAACGCCACACTCAGTTCAAAAGTTGGGATTGAGAAAGAGAAGATAGCAGTTACTGCTGTATACAATATGACCTCAGGAGAGAATAACCCAACATCAATTGCAATTTGCCCAATGATAATACCTGCTACTAATCCCATTGCAGTAGATAAAGGTGTTGGTGTATGAATCGCTGCAATACGTAAATATTCTAGTCCTAAATGAGCAATAATTATTTGCAAAAATAAAGGTATTGAAGACTTTTCCTTTGCACCAATAAAATCTAATGCTGCAGGTAAAAATTCCTCATGGGTGGCTAATAGATACCAAATTGGTAGCAGCGTTAATGTAAAGAATGCTGCGAAATACCGTAGAAATCGCATAGTGGTTCCAATAAAAGGCGATTGCCGATATTCCTCAGCATGCTGAAGTAGATGAAACATAGAAATAGGCACAATTATTACTGAAGGCGAAGTATCCACAATTATTGCAATGTGGCCTTCTAATAAATGCGCCGAAACGATATCAGGTCTTTCCGAATACCTTACAAATGGCAATGGATGGAATTTTTGTTTAAACAGCCATTCTTCTAAAGATTTGTCAGACATGGTTAAACCATCATGGTTAATTTCAGATAATCTTTTTTTCAACCACTTCAAATTCTTTTCGTTAGTCAAACCATTGATATAAGCGATTGCTACATCTGTTTGACCAATTGCAGTAACTTTATGGAGCTCGAAGCGTAAATCTGCTGTTCGAATTCGTCTTCGGATTAATGCAGTATTTAACATAATATTCTCTGCAAATCCATCGCGAGAACCACGAATAACTTTCTCGTTATCTGGTTCATCCGGTTGACGACCTGGATAGCTTCGAAGCTCTAAAACATATCCAAAACCACTTTTTGTAATGATTCCAACTTGTCCACTCAAAACACCAAGTAAAAATTCATCTCGGTCTTTCGGTTCCGATTTTCCATAGAAATTAAAGTGATCATCAAAATATTTGTCTTCATCTTCAATTTCTTTTTCCCATTCATCGGTTTTCCCATAATCATGAAAAAGAGGAGTCAATTGTTCAGTTATCGTGTTTCCGTCTACCAATCCACTTATGTATACACATAAGATAGGTAAGCTATACACGTGTAAATCTTTAATACAAACATCAAATGACTCGTCTTTTCCAAACTTGCTGTATAAAAATTCTTTTGCATCGTCTATAGATGTGAAAATCTTGTTTGTCATTTATTCACCGTCTTTTTAGTAGTTCGTGATGTGTTTGTTTCCATCCATGACTTAAGTTGCGCTAAAATTTTCTTTTCTAAACGTGAAACTTGAACTTGCGATATACCCAAACGTTCGGCAATGTCTGTTTGGGTCAGATCTAAGTAGTACCTTAAATAAATAATCGCCTGTTCACGTTTGTCTAGCTTTGTTAAAACTTCTTTTAATGGAATGTATTGAAACGGCAATTCAGACTTTTCATCTTTCATTTGATCCATTAATGTAATGGAATCGCCTTCAGACTCAAACAATTGCTCGTGAAGTGATGCTGGGTCTCGCATAGCATCCGTTGCAACGAGCACTTCATCCTGTGTTACACCAAGGATATCTGCAAGCTCAGAAATTGATGGTGGCTTTTCGTTTGTTTTTAAAAATTCATCGGTTGCATGTCGTATTTTATAATTCAATTCCCTAATTGATCGACTGACTTTCACCATGCCGTCATCACGCAAGAAACGTTGTATTTCTCCAATTATCATCGGGACAGCATAAGTAGAAAATTTTACGTCATAGGATAAATCAAATTTATCAACAGATTTCATCAGACCGATACAACCTATCTGAAATAAATCTTCTAATTCTACCCCACGAGATGCAAAGCGTTGAACAATGGACCAAACGAGCCGCGTATTTCCTTCAATCATTTGTTTCCTTGCTTCGATATCACCAGACTGAGCTTTTCCAATAAGCTCCCGCATTTCTTCCTGTGTCAACAAAACATTGGACGGCTGTTCGATTGTCCTCATCCCCCTCACTTCTATCAAATACGACTGTATTTGCGTCCAGAATTTTTTTGAAAGCTCGATATATTGTTATTCATTTAAGAAATTTGAGGCATTTTTACCGAGTAAAATTTTTTTGAGAAGGTAACAACTGTACCAACATTCGGTTCAGATTCAACTTGCAAATCATCCGCAAAGCTTTCCATAATTGTAAAGCCCATACCCGAACGTTCCATCTCAGCTTTCGAAGTAAATAACGGCTCCATTGCACGTTTCACATCAAAAATCCCTTTTCCATTGTCTTTTACAGCGACACTTATGACATCTCCATCTCGAACTGCATGTACAGTGACGATCCCTTTACCGTCTTCGTCATAACCATGAATAATTGCATTTGAAACAGCTTCTGAAACAATTGTTTTAAATTCTGAAAGTTCATCAATTGTTGGGTCAAGCTGTGCCACAAAACTAGTAATTGCCATCCTCGCAAGACTTTCATTTTCACTAATTGCTACAAATGAAAGAGTCATTTCGTTATCCATTCACAATCCCCCTTGCGTGTAAAATTGCATCTGCCTCCGTACCATCCATCATGTATGAAGCGAGACCAGAAAACTGGAATATTTTTTTCATTGTATTTGACGGGTTTAAAATGATTGTTTGTCCATTCACCGCGCTAAGCTCTCTCATGCGACCTAATATTAAACCAATTCCAGAACTATCCATAAAGTTTAATCTCTCTAAGTTCCAGATAATTGTGTTTAAATTTCCTTGTAAAATTGTTTTTGAAATCTGACTACGTATTTTTTCTGCTTCATGATGATCAAGTTCACCATATAGCCTGATTACTGCTATGTCATTTAAATGCATGTCCATTTCATAGTTCATTTTGTTAGTTCGCCTCCTCTTATGCGCTTAATTCCACAACATTTGGTCAAAATCCTTTTCAGCTGACAATAGTAGAACTAATTCGCTGAAACTAGTGAAAATACGACAGAAAGTCTATTATCAAAGGTTTTTTGTGGAAAAAGCAGACCTACAAAAGTTTAGGCAAAAGTGTGAGTAATATAAGACACATCAATAGCATTAGAGACTTACGCATTCTGAACAAACAGCATTAATTCCGCAATTGGAAACACAGTACAACAATTCTCGGAGGCATTACTAAAAGTTAGTATGGGAATGAAAGGGATAATTTAAACATAAAAATGGTTTTCTCCCCAACTTATGGTACAAGGTTGTATAATTTTTCACATAATAAACAATCTAGACAAATGTTGTGGGAAGTATTCAATTTTTTGATGTAACTTTTATTGGTGAGGAACAATTCGAATAGATGGGGTTAACAGAGGTATAAATCATCGATAATACAAGTTAATTTTTTCTAATTCTATTAAATAAAAAAGGTATCTCATTTTTTTGAGAAACCTTCTATTTTACAAGATATTAAAATTTATAGGATTCACTTCTTCTGTCGATATCCCAAATAGAACTAGATTTGGCTTTTCCAATCTCATGGGGCTCTACCACCCAGGAATCGTTATAATTTGTCTGTATAACGGCTTGGCGTCTTAAAGTAGCTGAAATTATAAATAATGTTAGATCAGAAACACCAAATAAAGAACCCCAACCAGATAGTGCAAAGGTTCTTAACGAATTTCTCCCCTTATCACTCGTAATCTTCTTAAATTGACCCGCTGGTATGATAATTGCCTCTTTATTTAGGAATGTGACAACTTCTCTATTTATTTCTTTTAACTTCTTTTGATTATGCTCACCTTCACTAGCTTTTTGCATAGAGTGTAAATGAAGTTTTGCAATTAAACTACTTAAAGAATTGATATAGGATTTCGATTCATCATCTGAAGAGTTTATCGTAAAACCTCTATCACCCCAATCCCATTCTTTAAAAGGTACAATTAAAATGTAAACAGTTTCTTCGCAAAGATTTGCTATAGAAATTTGTGCATCAGTAGGATTTATTCCCATACATGTACCTTCCTTTTTGAGCATAATCTCATAGACTTAAAATTACTAATAAATAGATTATGAAACATCAAGATTTTGCGTGTCTATTACATCTTTCTTACAAAACCCTTACAAGGATTCGAATTAGTTTTTTTAAAAAACTTTTTAAAAATTTAAAAGCCCTTAATCCTTCTCTTTGCTAAAATATTGGTTTCAAATCGCTTTTCTAAATATAACTTTTCCCTATATAGACTTAGTACCTATTCAAATTTATAATAAAATTACTAATAAAAGGTCGTTATTTTATACTATCGGAGGTATTTATTTGAAAGTACATAAGATAATATTCTTACTCATTGGCGTGATGCTATTATTTGTACCTCTATTTCTACTAGATAATAAAGAAAACATATCCTTTGCACAAAAAGGGATTCTCGATTTGAACGACAGTAACTTTTATGAAGAAAAAATTATTCCCCTCGATGGTGAATGGGAATTTTACGAGGGGGAGTTGTATGATCCACTAGATTTCTCAGATGGTTCTATCACAAATGCAACTTTACTCAATGTGCCTGGCGCTTGGACAAAGGGAGAAGAACAGGGAATTGGTACGTATCGATTACAAATTCAAAATGTCCCTCTAAACAAAATTTTAGGAATAAAAAAGCAGAACATACGAAGTGCGAGTAAGATATACATAAACGGGGAGTTAATCAGTGAGGAAGGCGTTACCTCTGATAATAAAGAGAGTTATATAGAAGGAAATAATCCACAATTACTTTTCTTCCAAACAGACACAGATACGATCGACTTAGTTATTCAAGTTTCCGATTTCTCCTATAATAGTGCAGGGATTGCAAACTCGTTATTTTTTGGCGAACAAAAACAATTAATTAAATTCCATTATCAGAAAGTCTTTTCAGAAGTATCTGTTATTACAATTTTAATGACGATTGGTTTGCTTTATATTCTTTTATATCTATTTGTTGAAAGATATCGTAGGAAGGAATTTTTCATTCTTTCATTTGCACTATCATGTATTTTTTTCGCAGTTATTAATTTTTGTTTAAGTGAACGAACGATTCTATTCATTCTTCCAGATTTATCCTTCGAAGCAATGTTTAAAATAAAAGATATTTCTATTTTTTTAGCAACAATTTCCTTTATATTTATCATTTCACAGTATGATAAAAGAATACTTGTTCCTTGGGTTAGATATCCCTTAATTACACTTTACTCTTTATATATCTTATTGATTGTATTTAGTCCTTTGAATTTTTTTCATCGTTTTGTTCCGATATTTATACTAATCAACGCTGTTACATATCTATATGTAATAGTAAGATGCTTGTACTACTATTTTAAGAATAGACAATATACACTTTCCGGAAATCATTCAATAATACTTTTTAGCATAATAAATATTAATGTTTATAATATCGACTTGCTTTTATATAGTTTAGGATATATCCAAAGCTTAAGACTTGGATTTTATAACGTCCTATTATACGGAATCGCTCTAGCAATTTTGTTATCAATTCAAGTAAACTTATCTTATAAAAAGAATGATTACTTATCCAACGAGTTAGACGTAACCGAACAAGCTTATTTGGTAGCCCAAATAAAGCCCCACTTTTTCTTCAACACATTAACGAGCGTTATGTCGTTATGTTATACAGATGGAAAAAAGGCTGCTCAATTATTATCACATTTCAGTAATTTTCTAAGACATTCCTTTGAATTTAACGCCAAAGATGTTTTTATTACGGTTGAAAGAGAATTGAAACTATTAAACTCTTATATCGCCATTGAACAAGCACGCTTCGATGAGAAATTACAAGTCGTGTTTGAAGTGGATGAAGAAGTTTTACAGGAGTCTATACTCCCTCTGTCGATCCAACCTCTAGTAGAAAATGCCATCCTTCATGGTATACGTCCAATAGATGAAGGTGGAATTATTACAGTGTCTATCAATAAAAATGACACACATTTAAAGATTGCGGTTATTGATAATGGGATTGGGTTAACTCCAGAAAAAATATCAAACATAAAAAATGATAAAACAACTAAGCAAGGCATAGGTATTTCCAATATTAATAAACGATTGGAAAAGTTTTATCAGACACAATTAACAATTGAAAGTGAATTGGGATTATGGACTAAGGTACAATTTGAAGTCCCAATTAATTAAAAAGGAGTTTAGTTAAGTGTTAAAAGCTGTAATAGTTGATGATGAAAAATTAGTCTCAAATTTTTTGAAAATGCAATTAGAACATTCGAATTTAGTAAACGTTGTTGAGGAATTTATCAGACCCATCGATGCATTAAATGAAATTCCAGTGATTAAGCCAGATGTAGCTTTTCTTGATATCGAAATGCCAGGAATGAATGGAATTGAACTCGGTACGAAATTGTTAAATAAATTTCCGAATTTAGAAATTGTTTATGTTACAGCTTATAATCAATACGCCGTAGAAGCTTTTAAACTTTACGCGATACACTACATATTAAAACCATCCGACGAAGAAGATGTTCTTGAAGCAATACAAAGATTGATTGACAAGAAGAGTTATCAAATGATGCAAAGTGATAATTCATTAAAAATCGAACTCCTTGGACATATAAAAGTTTTCCAGAACGATAAAGAAATTCGTTTAAAATGAACTACTGTAAAAGTTGAAGAATTATTTTCTTTAATGGTCCTACATCGAAAAAATGGCATAGAAAAATGGCAAATTATCGAGAAGCTATGGCCTAGTATCGAAATGAAAAAGGCAGAACAAAATCTATACACAACCATTTACAGACTAAAGAAAACTTTTTTAGAAAGTGGTATTCAACTCACGATTGAAAACATTAAAGGTAAATATTATATAGAATTATCCGATTGTTCAATAGATATTGAAGAGAAAACAGATTGGAGTATTGATCAACTTTTTGGAGATCGGGTTTATAAATGGAAGCAAGAATTAATAAGAAGTTAAGGAATATTAGAAAGGAGAATTTGAGTACACTCAAATTCTCCTTATTTGTTAGACTAGAGTTGTTTCAACTTCTTTTGGTTTAACGGGTTTTTTTGAACTGGCTAATTCAGCACATTCTTTAAAGGCGAAATGTTTACATCCAAGACAAGCGCTTCTGTTTATACAACCTAATGCGCAATTGATTGCATCTCCTGTATGAACAAAGAAGTTTTGCTCACCAATTTCATTCGTTAAACCACTTTGATCCATTGCAAGTTTTAAAGATGGACGAACTTCAGTTACTAACAACGTTCCCCCGTGACTTTTAAAATCAGTAATAATATTTCTGAAATATTCCTCTCCCGTTGTATCAATGAAAGGCACTTTTCTTAATCGTAAAATAAGTACTTTAGGTTTCGCATTAATAGAAGACAAGATTGATTGCTCAAAGGTTTGAGCAGCCCCGAAGAATAACGGCCCTTCCACTGTGTAAATACTCACTTGTGGACAATCATGGTTTGGACTTACAACATGAGGTAATACTTTCCCATTACTGCTTTCATGATCTGGTAAAACTTTCGAAACAACTAACATTTCACTCATACGTTTTGCAAATAGAATAATCGCTAGTAGTAGACCAACTTCAACAGCAACAGTTAAACTTGTAAATACAGTTAAAAGGAACGTAATTACTAAAACTAATGAATCCCCAGATTTTAATTTTAATATATGAGCAAAATGTTTTCGCTCACTCATATTCCAAGCAACCATCATTAATACTGGTGCTAAAGCTGCTAATGGAATATGTGTTGCAAGAGGTGCAAAAACAAGTAACGTTAATAAAACGAACACCCCATGAATAACACCAGACATTGGTGAAGTAGCACCGGATTTAATGTTTGTTGCTGTTCGAGCAATTGCTCCAGTAGCAGGTATACCTCCAAAGAATGGTGTCACGATATTTGCAATCCCTTGCCCGATTAACTCTCGATTACTATTATGTTTACTGTTTGTCATACCATCTGCTACAACTGCAGATAATAACGATTCAATACCACCAAGCATGGCAATAACAAATGCAGGTCCAATCAACATTTGTATTCTATCTAAAGTAATTTCCGGAATTCCAAAGGACGGTAATGAATTTGGAATTGCTCCATAAGTAGAACCAATTGTCGCAACTTGACCACTGAAAAATAGTGCAGTTACAACAGAAGAAACAATAATTCCTACTAATGCTCCCGGAACTTTTGGTAATACTTTTGGTGTTAATAACATAATAACGAAACAAATCGCAGCAACTAAAATACTATAAATACTCATAGTATTTAAGTGACTAGTAATCTCTTTCATATTATCGATAAAACGTTCGTGTTGCTCAATCCCTTTTAGACCTAAGAAATTAGAAATTTGACCGGTAAATATGATGACAGCAATACCAGCTGTAAATCCGATTGTTACTGGTCTAGGTATATATTTAATTAATACCCCTAGTTTGAAGACTCCCATCAATACGAGCATGACGCCAGCCATCAATCCTGCGATTAATAAATTCTCGTATCCATAAGAAATAACGATTCCTAATAGAATTGGAACAAAGGCACCAGTAGGACCCCCAATTTGATATTTTGACCCACCTAATAGTGAAATTAAAATCCCCGCGATGACTGCGGTATAAATTCCGTACTCGGGCTTTACACCTGAAGCAATTGCAAAGGACATTGCTAATGGAATTGCGACAATCCCTACAATTGTTCCAGATAATAAATCCTTCTTAAAATGATCAAATGAATACCCCTCAAATCTCCCTGTCCAAAACTTACTCATGTTATCCCTTCTTTTAATAGAATTTCACACAAAATTTCTCTTTCAGGCAAAAAATATCTCGGAAGTGAATATAGGTTAAATTATTCATATTCTAACATATTTTTGGAAAATAGAAAGAAAAAATTAGTAGCAAGTATGCTACTAACTTTTATTATCATTAAGTAATAATTGTCCTCATAATACCATCGAAAGATATTATTGACCAGTTATTTTTTAATGATATCTTTTATTAATGTTGGGGCTTCGACAGGTTCATTTGAAATAATAATATGTTTATACAATTTCTCAATTACTTCTGGAATATCTTCTTTGTTCGAATGGATTGTAACAAGAGATTCCCCATCCTTGACAGAATCCCCTACTTTTTTATGAAGTACTAATCCAACTGCTAAATCGATTGTTGACTCTTTAGTAGCGCGACCTGCACCGAGTAACATCGCTGCTACACCAACATCATCTGCTTCAATTTTTTCAACGTATCCTGATTGTTTAGCCGGAAGTTCAATTTGGAATTTCGCTTGAGGTAAAAGAGATGGATCATCAACAACCGATGCATCTCCACCTTGAGCAGTAATAAACTTCTTAAATACGTCTAAAGCTTTTCCGTTCTGAACTACTTCTTCAAGTAGTACTCTAGCTTCTTCTAATGATTTGGCTTTATTACCGAGTACAATCATTTGCGATCCAAGTGTATAGCATAATTCCATTAAATCTTTCGGACCGTTACCTTTTAATGTATCAATCGCTTCTTTTACTTCAAGGGCATTCCCAATAGCAAAGCCAAGGGGTTGACTCATATCAGAAATAATGGCCATTGTTTTTCTACCTACATTATTCCCAATTTGTACCATTGCTTGGGCTAAAGCTTTTGCATCTTCGTAAGTTTTCATGAATGCACCGTCGCCTGTTTTCACGTCTAAAACAATGGCATCTGCACCTGCAGCAATTTTCTTCGACATAATTGAACTCGCAATTAAAGGAATGCTTGGTACTGTACCGGTTACATCACGTAAAGCATACAATTTTTTGTCAGCTGGTGTTAAATTTCCACTTTGCCCTATTACCGCCGTTCCAATTTCATTTACCTGTTTCATAAATTGTTCATTGGAAAGTTCAACATGAAACCCTTTAATAGACTCTAATTTATCGATGGTTCCACCTGTATGCCCTAATCCACGTCCGCTCATTTTGGCTACAGGAACGCCCACTGCTGCAACCATTGCTGCAAGGGAAAGAGTTGTTGTATCCCCTACTCCGCCAGTGGAATGTTTATCCACTTTAATTCCTTCAATTCCAGATAAATCGATTTGGTCGCCTGATTCAACCATCGCCATTGTTAAATCAGCTCTCTCACGCTCATTCATATCTTGGAAATAAATTGCCATCATTAAACTACTTACTTGATAGTCAGGAATCGAACCATCTGTATAACCATCAACAAAGAAACGAATTTCTTCAGTAGTTAGCTCTTCCCCATTACGCTTTTTTTCAATAATATCAACCATTCTCACGGCTTTAACCCCCTACTTCAAATTCGATAAAAAACTTGTGCCAAATTGTGGTGCAGCTACATTAAAGTTTTCTGCAATCGTCGCAGCAATATCAGCAAATGTTTTACGTAAAGGTAATTCTGTGCCTTGTTCAAATCTTGGTGAATAAACAATTAACGGAACAAATTCACGTGTATGGTCTGTACCTGGGAATGTTGGGTCGTTTCCATGGTCAGCTGTAATAATTAATAAATCATCCTCATTTAATGCCGTTAACACTTCTGGTAAACGGCGGTCAAATTCCTCTAAAGCTTCTCCGTATCCCATTGGATCACGACGATGGCCAAAGTTCGCATCAAAATCAACTAAATTTAAGAAGCTGATTCCGTGGAAATCTTGTTTTACCACTTCAGCAAATTTATCCATTCCATCATCATTATTTTTTGTTCGGATTGCATCTGTTATGCCTTCACCGTTGAAAATATCAGAAATTTTACCAATAGCAATTACGTCAAGTCCTGCATCCTTTAATTCATTCATCGTTGTTCGTCCAAATGGTTTTAAGGCATAGTCGTGACGATTGGATGTTCGTGTAAAGTTACCAGGCGTTCCGATAAATGGACGTGCAATTACACGACCCACTAAAAATTCAGGGTCTAACGTTAGTTCACGAGCAATTTCACATATTTTATATAGTTCATCTAAAGGAACAATTTCTTCGTGGGCTGCAATTTGTAACACTGGATCTGCAGATGTATAGACGATAATAGCACCTGTTTCCATATGTTCTTTACCTAGTTCATCAATAATAGCAGTACCACTTGCAGGTTTATTCCCAATTACTTTTCGACCGATTTTTTCTTCTAACTTTTGGATTAATTCTTGAGGGAATCCTTCAGGGTACACTTTAAACGGTTTGTCGATATTTAGACCCATAATCTCCCAATGCCCCGTCATTGTATCTTTCCCGACAGACGCTTCTTGCATCATGCCGTAAAACGCTTTTGGTTGCTCAGCTTTTGCAATTCCTTTTAATTCACGAATATTCGATAAACCAAGAGATTCCATATTCGGCATTGTTAAACCGTTCATTTTTTCTGCAATATGACCTAATGTGTCTGAACCTTCATCTCCAAAGTTTGCTGCATCAGGCGCTTCTCCAATGCCTACTGAATCCATTACTACTACATGTATTTTTTTAAAGGGTTTCATCATTTCGTCCTCCTCTTACAACGTTTATATTACCTAATTTGGCAAAAGAAATAAAGGTCAGACATCCGACAGACAATATTTTTTATGCATTATCTTAAGCTCTCGGATGAAATTGCTTATACACTTCGGATAATCTCGTCTTACTAATATGTGTATAAATTTGAGTTGTTGAGATGTCTGCATGTCCTAACATTTCTTGCACTGCTCGCAAATCCGCACCATTTTCGATTAAATGCGTGGCAAAGCTATGTCTCAAAGTATGGGGTGTAATTTCTTTTTTGATATTTGCATTTGTTGCATGCTCTTTTAAGAGTTTCCAACAACCTTGTCGAGTTAAACGTTTTCCTCGCTGATTTATAAAAAATGCATCGGTTTTTGGATATTTACCTTGCAATTTATTCCGCGCAATTTGTAGATATTGATCACACGCTCGAATTGCACCTTTTCCAAGAGGCACAATTCTTTCTTTTCCCCCTTTTCCGTAAACGCGAACAAATCCCATCGTTAAATGGACATCCTCTAGGTTTAGTCCAATACATTCACTTATACGCATCCCTGTACCGTATAAAATTTCGAGCATTGCTACATCTCTAATGCCTTGTGGTTTATCACGGTTTGGTGTAGAAATTAAAGCATCAATTTCTTGGATGGATAAAACTTTTGGTAGTTTTTGTTCAATTTGAGGCATTTCTAAGTGTACAGTCGGGTCTTGCTCTGTCACTTTTTCGCGTAATAAAAATTGATGAAATGAGCGGATTGAGGAAATGTGACGAGCTATTGTACGTGCAGAAATTCCCTGATTCCGTAAGTTTTCTAAATGGATTAATATATGTGTTCTTTCTACGTGATTTAAACTTGATAGTCCCTGTTCTTTATTTAAATGATTTATATAATTCTCTAAATCTCGTCGATAGGAAGATAGTGTGTTAGTTGATAATTGTCGTTCAACTTGCAAAAAGTGAAGATAATCGTTTAGTGGATCTGTAAAATTTCTCATTTGGACAGGCCCCATTTCTATTTGCTACTTTTTATTTATTCTACCATGTAATGTCTAAAAACAAAAAAATCCCCTAGCGCAATAGGCACTAGGGGAAGTACTATTTACAGGTGACAATTAGGGCAATCTTTACATTTTGATGTGACACTATCTATTTTACAAAGAAGCTGGTAAATCTCTAAATCTAAGTTTAATAATTGATCCGTAAATTGATTTAGTAATGTTAATTCTGCATCACTTTTCCTTAGAACACTGTTTGTTATTTCCCCAAGCTTCACAATTAATTCTAATCGTTGTTCGTTTGTTTCAAGTAATCGTTTTTTAATGTCATGAATATCTAATTCCTTTTCGTAACTTGCTCTAACCAACCTGAATTCCCCCTTAAATTTAACAAAAATCCCCATCAATATAGTTATTACTGAAAATAAGTAACAATACATTAGTATTAAAGATATTATGGGGAGGTTCTAATTTATGCGTTCTAGCCACAATTGTGGAAAAATCGCCACAGATTCTGATGAATTATAGAATGCAGTTCCCCAGCAATTGATGGAGAAGATAACTTTCCATTTGCTCATCTTGTGAAAAGGAAATAAATAATGATAGGTATGCAGATTTTCAAATTCTATTCGTTGGATGAAGGTACTTGGCATTATGAGCGGGAAAAACGATATGTCTTTCAGTTAGTTGATGGTGTTCTAAAAATCGCAAACATTGAGGATACAAAAACTGTTTCAAAAACAAAGTTAGATTAAAAGTGAAAAGGTGTACTTAAGTCACTATCTTAGGTACACCTTTTAATTATTTTTCTTCATTTTGTTGGTCATGGCAACGATGACAAATTCCGTGGAATGTTAATCGGTGGTCTTTAATTATAAAGTTCCAACGTTTTTCTACGATAACTTCAACGTCATCTAGTAAGTCTTCTTGAATTTCGTCAACAGCACCACATTCGATACAAACAAGATGGTGGTGGAAATGCTTTGCCCCTTCTTGTCGTAAATCATAACGGGACACGCCATCACCGAAGTTAATTTTGTCAACAATCTTTAATTCTGTTAATAATTCTAATGTACGGTATACTGTCGCAAGACCGATTTCTGGTGCTTTATCTTTTACAAGTAAGTAAACGTCCTCTGCACTTAAATGGTCTTCTTCATGTTCTAATAGCACTGCAACTGTCGCTTCACGCTGCGGCGTCAGTTTGTAGCCAGCACTATGTAATTGCTTTTTTATTCGATCAATACGGCTTTCCATAAGACGCCCTCCTAAACTCATCTCATTATACCAAATGAGTGAAAGCTATTACAAGAGAGGGATACTTTATTAATAAAAACTTCAAAGCTTTCATGTCATTAGCTTGGAATAATATAAGTAATGACTAAATTTTCACCGATACAAATAATGGATATTGCAATAATTAGTGTAACAAAAAGCCTTTGGGAGAAGAAAAATTTTCGGTTATTGCCAACTTTCTTTGATGCATATACGGAACAAAGAAGGAAAAGTAGAATGCAATAAAGAAATTGAAAAGGAAACCACCATACACTATAAACTAATAGTGATTCTTGTTGAGTTAATAGAAATACAGAACTAAATCCAAAAAAAGTAGCTTTAACTGCTACGACAAAACGTGCTAACACATGAAAATAAGGATGAGTCGTGAAAAATAATACTAGGACTATCCAAGGTATAAGGGGAAAAACTGTATTCCATATGGTGATTTTTTCTAATTCCAAAACTCTCGGATCTATATATTTAATTAACTCCATTGCCTTGTCCAGGGGAAATAACTGAAAACAAACGACACCGCTTACAAAGCTAATTGCTAGAATCACTGCAAATTGGATTACTAGAGTGGAACGATACATAAGCATTCTCCTTTCGTTGTTACCATCTTATGCTCGTCCTCTATCAATATACCCTCCAATTTTCAATCCATTCTATCAAATTTACTTTTTTAAGAGTTTATAAACTAAAAAAACTTGCCTATTGCTTAAGGCAAGTTATGATTTATTTAATTTCATCCAAAGCACTGCAAACGCTGTTTTTGCATCATAAATGCGACCGTCTTTCACCATTTCTTCTGCTTCTTCTACAGATACTTGCATTAGTTCAACAAATTCGTCTTCATCAAGCTCTGCCTTTTCTACAATTTCAAATAATTGCTCCGCTACAAAAAGGTGTATTACTTCATCCGCAAATCCAGGCGATGTTGCAAAGGTTTGAAGATAACTTAATTTGTGACAGCCGTACCCTGTTTCTTCTTCTAGTTCTCTTCGTGCAGTGACTTCAGGTGCTTCTCCTGGTTCAAGTTTCCCCGCAGGAATTTCGATAATCGATCTTTCCAATGCTTTCCTGTATTGTTCGACAAGAATTAATTTTCCTTCATCCGTAATTGCAATAACCGCCACTGCCCCTGGATGATTTACGATTTCTCGTTTAGATTGATTACCATTTGGAAGTAGAACATCATCAACTTTTAATGAGATTACTTTCCCATTAAAGATTTGATTAGAACTTATCGTTTTCTCTTCAAATTTTTTCATTAAGATTCCTCGCTTGTCGTGTTCATTACATTCATTGTACCATTGTAGTTAGAAATTTGTATGGCAGAAAGGCGTGTAATAAATGAAAAAAAGAGCTCTTGGGAATAGCTCTATTGAAATCACCGAATTAAGTTTAGGTTGTATGTCTTTACCAACTACTATTGAAGATGCGAAACCAGTGATCTATTCTGCCATTGATTATGGTATTAATTATTTTGATACGGCAGACCTGTATGATCATGGGATGAACGAAGAAATTGTCGGTGAACTTTTAAAACCACACCGTAATGAAATTGTACTTGCTACAAAGGTTGGAAACAGATGGAATACAGGAGAAAATGGATGGAGTTGGGATCCTTCCCCTTCTCACATTGAAAACGGATTAAAGGAAAGCTTACGTCGATTAAAAACAGATTATATTGATGTTTATCAATTACACGGCGGAACAATTAACGACCCCTGGGATGACATTATTGAAACATTTGAACGACTAAAGGATCAAGGGTATATTCGCGAATATGGTATATCTTCTATACGTCCAAATGTGTTTACATCATTTTTGAAGAACAGTAATGCCATTTCAAATATGATGCAATATAACATATTAGATCGCCGCGCTGAGGAATGGTTTGAACAAATTGCTTCTGCAGGTACCTCAGTCGTGACAAGAGGTTCCATTGCGAAAGGCATTCTTACAAGTGATTGGAAAAATAGAATACAAAATTATATGAGTTATTCTAGTGAAGAACTACAACAAGTTATCCAATCTTTAGAATCTCATTACGAAGATATACATGCTCTTGCATTTGCGTTTAATTTGAAACATCCTGTAGTTGCATCAACAGTAATAGGAGCCCGCAATAAAGAACAACTTGAACAAAATATCAAGGCATACGAAAAAGCACAAGGTATAACAGACTTATCCTACATTGATCAAATTACAAAGAAAGATGTTTATACCGATCACAGATGAAAAAGTATATTTTCCTCATCATTTCAGTCCTAATCGTATTATTTATGGTTTCCAGTATGTCTTATGAACAGCAAACGATTGTACCATCTTTGCAAGTTTTGTTGAAGGACGAGCCATTCTATGATTTTCTAAGTAAATTCGAATTTTATTATTGGGGTAGAACGATTTCAGTTGAAACTCGTGGCTATTATTACTTTATTGAATTTTTAGTAAGAAAAGGACTACATTTTGTCGGTTATGGATTTGTCGGATTATTGTTCTATTTATTCTATCGCAAGTTCAAGTTAAAACTCGCGATTATTTATGCAATTGCTTCAACATTTTTAGTTGCTTCCCTAGACGAATTTCGCCAAACTTTTGTCGCAGGAAGAACTGGAATTTTTCAAGATGTATTATTAGATACAGCAGGTGCCATTACTTTCTTATTTCTATTTAAAGTCATTTATTCAATTAGATATTTGTTTAAAACTAGTGAAGAAAAATAATTTGCTCCCCCTCTGATGGGGAGTTTTTTGTATTTTTCAAAACTTTTTTATCCTCATTCTAGCTATATCACACAGCAATTTTCTACATAAATATATTAAAATTCATATGTCCATGTCGTATTTCTAGTTATATAGCATTGAAATAAACAAAATAGATTGATATTATTGAACACAACATTTGGAAGTAAATTAAATAACCGCGATGAACGCTATGGGGTAACTATAGCCGGAGCAATTTCTGGAGAGAACGCATTTGCGTCGCCGAAGGGTTCACAATCTCAGGCAAAAGGACAGAAAAGTAACAAGTATAAGAAGTAATACTATTTTGTTTTACTATTTTTATATATTTTATTTGTTATTTTTTATGTCTAATGAGATGGGATATCCTATCTCATTTTTTTATTTTCTATGGAATATGGTAATAAAAAGGAGGCATTCTTGTGGCACAGCAAGAATTAAAACGTGACTTAAAAAATCGTCATGTCCAATTAATCGCAATAGGTGGGACAATTGGGACAGGCTTATTTTTAGGTTCTGGGGCAGCCATTGAAAAAGCTGGTCCTTCAATTATTTTCGTTTATTTAATTATTGGTATTGCATTATTTTTTGTCATGAGAGCATTAGGAGAACTATTATTATCGAACACTCGCTATCAATCGTTTAATGATTTTGCCGTTGATTATATCGGTCCTTGGGCAGGATATGTTACAGGATGGACTTATTGGTTTTGCTGGATTATGACAGCAATGGCCGATATTATTGCTGTCGGAATGTACGTACAATATTGGTTTGACATTCCGCAATGGATTCCAGCCCTTGTATGTTTAGTTATTCTACTATTTTTCAATCTACTGACTGTAAAATTATTTGGTGAATTAGAATTTTGGTTTGCAATCATTAAAGTAATAACAATTGTTGCTTTAATTGTTGTGGGAATTGTCATGTTAGTTATTGGCTTTGAAACAAACACCGGTACTGTTTCAGTAAGTAATCTTTGGTCACACGGTGGTCTCTTCCCGAATGGCATTACTGGATTTTTATTCGCCTTCCAAATGGTTGTATTTTCCTTTGTAGGAGTTGAAATTGTTGGTGTGTCCGCAGCTGAAACTTCTGATCCAAAGAAGAACATCCCATCTGCCATTAACAAAATTCCAATGCGTATTTTGTTATTTTACATTGGAGCCATCTTTGTCATTTTATGTATAAATCCTTGGACAAGTCTAAGTGCAGAAAACAGTCCTTTTGTACAAGTATTTAGTTTAGTCGGAATTCCAGTAGCAGCTGGGATTATCAATTTCGTTGTTCTCACTTCTGCAGCTTCTGCATGTAATAGCGGACTATTTTCAACGAGTAGAATTATGTTCAACTTAAGTAAAAATAACCAAGGTGCAAAATCTTTAGGTAAATTAAATGGAAACTCTGTACCAAGCAACGCTCTTCTAGTTTCAACGGTTGTTGTATCAATTGGTGGATTATTAAGTTATGTGATTCCAGATTCTGCATTCAGTGTTGTAACAACAATTAGTGCCATTTGTTTTATTTGGGTATGGGCTATTATTTTAATATCACATATACGTTATACAAGAAAACGACCTGATTTACATAAAAAATCAACGTTTAAAGCTCCATTAACACCATTTATCAATTATGTTGTATTGCTATTATTTTTAGCAATTTTAGTTATTATGTTTATTTCTGAGGATACGAGATCTGCATTATTACTTACACCAGTTTGGTTTATACTATTGTTGTTTACTTATGGAATGAGAAAAAGCGCTAAGTAATCTTGATTACTTAGCGCTTTTTTCTTTTGACGGGATTATTTTTGATTTTGGCGGAATTTTCCCGTAGTTTGGCGGGATAATTCACTATTTTGGCAGAATTATCGTTCAATTTGACGGGAATATTTGCAAACAATTAAAATTTCGAACCTTTGTCTCCGTACTTTTCTAATAACTCTTCAAAGCTCATATTTTTCTCACGTTGTTTTCGTTCAAATGCTAGTTTTGCTTGACGCTCTTCTTCTTTTGCTTGCTCTTCTGCAACTAGGCTTTGTTTCGCAGCTTTTAATTTTGCTAACACATCAGCATTTAGTTGATCTTTTAATGTTACAGAATCATCTTTATTAACCGTTTGTTTTTGTTTCTTTGCCATTTTCTTCACCTACTCAAAATAAAGTCACTTTTAGTTTAACATTTTTTAGCCAAATTTCACGAAAGAACTCTCTAATATAAAGAACCTATTAAAGTATATTTGCGTAAAATAATAATAACCATTCATGTATTAATACACTCGTATGAAGTGAATAGGAATATTCAATACTATGTAGGAATCGAGGTGTTTTTAATGAAACGAAAAAAAGTATTATGGCTATCTAGTATTATTACTACTCTCTCTGCTATCACTACTGGTTTTGGATTTATGGTGACGAATCGTTTAATGTATATAAAAAAGAAAGATGATCATTTCATTTACGATCGTGAATTAAAAGCACAACGTTTTGATGAAAATTGGTTTAACAATTGTCCGAAAGAAGAATTAAGCATTGATTCTCCAAACGGATATCCAATAAAAGGGATTTTCTTTAAACCCATTAATACAAACAATACCATTATTATCTGTCACGGTGTAACGGAAAATAAAATTAATTCCGTTCGATATGCACGTATGTTTGAACGTCTAGGATTCAATTCTTTTGTATTTGATCATCGCCGACATGGTGAATCAGGTGGAAAGACAACAAGCTATGGATATTATGAAAAGTTCGATCTTGCAGCTGTTGTAAAAACTGTAAAAACTCTTATTGGTAATGATGCGATACTTGGTATTCACGGTGAATCAATGGGTGCAGCAAGTATGATTTTATATGCGGGATTAGTTGAAGATGGTGCAGACTTTTATATAGCAGATTGTGGTTTCTCTAATTTTTCCGAACTGATTGCTCAAATTGTGAAAAAGGAAACCATTTTACGAACAAAACTGCCAATTCATTTAGCAGACTTTTTCTTAAGATTGCGGGACGGTTATTCATTAAAAAGCATTACACCAAAAGAAGCAGTAAAAAGTATCCAAGCTCCAATGTTGTTTATTCATAGCATGGAAGATGATTTTATCTTACCGTACATGACAAAAGAAATGTACGAAGAAAAAAGCGAACCGAAAATGTTAAAGCTTTTTGAAAAAGGTGCTCATGCCCAAAGCTTTAATCAAAACCCACAAGAATATGAAGAGGTTGTATCGGAGTTTTTACAAAATTATGTACTCGTCAAAGAGTTGGAAAAGGAAATATCATAGTAAGGAGTGCTCATCGTGATGTGTAGCACTCTTTTTTGTTGTATATATGAATAAAACTTTCTGCTGATTTTCCACAATTTATATCTATCGATAATTTGAATACTATTTTTTTCTGAAATCCCCATCAAAATTTATATTCATTGAGGGGATGAATACATTTTCTGCTGTAATCTTCTTCAAATTTTGTATTCATTGTGGGGATGAATACATTTTCCGCTGTAATCCTCATCAATTTTTGTATTCATTGTGGGGATGAATACATTTTCTGCTGAGATCTTCATCAATTTTTGTATTCATTGTGGGGATGAATACATTTTCCGCTGTAATCCTCATCAATTTTTGTATTCATTGTGGGGATGAATACATTTTCTGCTGAGATCTTCATCAATTTTTGTATTCATTGAGGGGATGAATACATTTTCTGCTGTAATCCTCATCAATTTTTGTATTCATTGAGGGGATGAATACATTTTCTGCTGAGATCTTCATGGATAGGCTACACTAAGTTAGACAGAATAAATGAGGGGTTGTAAACTTAGACTACTAACTTAAGGGAGCGTGCTTTTATGACACGTCAACGTCGAACATTTACACCTGAATTTAAACTGCAAATGGTGAAGCTTTATGAAAACGGAAAGTCTCGTGCAGATATTGTACGAGAGTATGATCTAACGGCTTCAGCTTTGGATAAATGGATCAAAAATCATCAAGCAACTGGCTCTTTCGCTGCAAAAGATAATCGAACAGAAGAAGAAACAGAGCTTGACCGCTTACGCAAAGAAAATCAACGCTTACTAATGGAAAACGACATTTTAAAGCAAGCGGCGCTGATCATGGGACGAAAATAAATGTGATTCGTAATAACGCTCACAAGTATTCGGTATCAGCAATGTGTGCCGTCCTCGATATTAAAAGAAGTACGTATTATTACCATGCGGACCTTTCTGGTGAGCGTGCAAGAAAAGCGGAAGATGCGGCACTTTCTAAGGATATTGAACGCATTTTCAAAGCCAGCCGTAATAACTATGGCACACGTAAAATCAAAAAAGAACTGACGAAATTGGCCGAGCCAAAACAAGTTTCAAGACGTCGAATTGGTCGTTTGATGAGCGAAATGGGACTCGTTTCAAACTACACAGTGGCACAATTTAAGCCGCATAAATCGAGCAGCAATGAAGCACCCATTAAAAACGAATTACAACGTGAATTCAATCAGGTTGAGGAGTTAGCTGTCGTAGTGAGCGATTTAACATACGTCCGTGTCGGCAAAAAATGGCACTATGTATGCTTATTTGTCGACCTTTTCAATCGAGAAATTATTGGACATAGTGCAGGTGAAAATAAAACAGCAGACCTTGTCTATAAAGCACTCGCAAGCGTCCAAGCCAATCTGAATGATGTACAAATGTTTCATACCGATCGAGGAAAAGAATTCGATAACCAATTGATTTCAGAAGCACTCGAAACGTTTGGCATTCAGCGTTCATTAAGCATGAAGGGTTGCCCTTACGATAACGCCGTGGCCGAAGCGACATTTAAGGTATTTAAAACCGAATTCGCAAACCAAGTCCACTTCGCTTCCCTTGAACAGCTCGCTCTTGAACTTGATGATTACGTACACTGGTTTAACAACATCCGTATTCACGGAACTTTAGGCTATTTAACGCCGATGGAATTCAAGCTACAGCCCACATAATTTTTGTCCAGTTTAGTGTTGACATTCCATCATCAATTTTTATATTCATTGAGGGGATGAATACATTTTCCGCTGTAATCCTCATCAATTTTTGTATTCATTGTGGGGATGAATACATTTTCTGCTGAGATCTTCATCAATTTTTGTATTCATTGTGGGGATGAATACATTTTCCGCTGTAATCCTCATCAATTTTTACAAATGCTAATTTAAATATGTACATTCCCGCTTGAATAACAATGTACAAAAATGCTCGGGGTATACATACTGATCTAGAGGTGATTGGAAATGTATATTCAATTAAACGTAGAGACAACATTCGAACTGAAAAGTCTTACAGATTTAGCAGCATATAAACAAATAATGGAGCATTTAAAAATGAAAATTAATAAAAGTAAATTAGCAAGGGACATGGGTGTAGATCGTCGTACCATCGACAAATATCTAAACGGTTTCGTTCCCAAAAAGAAGCGTAACAAACCATCTAAAATCGATGCGTTTTATCCAATAATCGCAAGTTTATTATCAGAGGATTCGAAGCAGGTGTTTTATTATCGTCGTAATCTTTGGCAGTATTTAAAAGATAATCATGGCTTAGGTTGTGCTCAATCAACGTTCCGCACTTATATTGCGAATACACCGGAATTCCAAGCTTATTTCGATAAAGATGAACGGATTCCAAGTATGAAAAACAGTGGTATTCGTTTCGAAACACGTCCAGGTAAACAGGCACAGTTAGATTGGAAAGAAAGTATTTTGTACGAAACAAAAGATGGTGAACAAGTAGAAATTAACGTAGCTGTTTTAATTTTGAGCCATTCACGTATGCGATTCTTTTATATGAGTATTTCAAAGTCGCAAGCTGTGCTATTTTCTTTCCTTACGGAAACGTTTGAAAAAATGGGTGGGGTGCCTGAAGAACTGGTTACAGACAATATGAAAACGGTCATGGATGAAGCGAGAACCGAATTTTCCAAAGGAAAAGTGAATGTGAAGTTTGCCCAATTTGCGCAAGATTTTGGTTTCAAAGTGAGACCTTGTATCGCAGGACGTCCGAAGACAAAGGGAAAAGTTGAAACAACGATGAAGCTACTTGATGAAATTCATGCTTATCAAGGGCAATTGAATATGGAAGAGCTACACATTTATATCGAACAATTGTGTAATCGTGTGAACCGTGAAGTTCATCAAGGGACAAATAAGATTCCATTACTTGAATTTCAAAAAGAAAAGAATCACTTACTCCAGCTACCAACTGAACGAGTAAGAGATTCCTTCAAAATCAACCATACACTTGTGAAAGTCAATGCATCTAACATGATTTCTTACAAGTCCAATCAATACTCTGTACCACCAGCGTATCAAGGAAAGAAAGTAAGTTTACAAGTATATGATGACCGATTATGGATTCATTATAACATGGAACTCATAGCGCAACATAAAATTAGTGACGCAAAACTCAATTATCAAGAGGCTCACTATCGTGAGACACTGTCGAAAGCGATGCCAAACTATCCAGATATTAATGATTTAGCCAAGCGAAATTTAGCAGCGATCGGAGACATCTATAAATGAATCAGTTTACAAACACAAACTATCAGCATCTCCTGCAAAACTTGGAGTATTTAAAACTCAAGGAAATGGGGCTTCATTTAAGTGAAGTCATTGACTTCAGTATCAAGAATGAACTTTCATTTATTGATACGCTCATTAAATTAACGAATTATGAGGTAGATGTACGTGAGCAAAACATGATTCACGCAATGGTGAAGGTCGCAGCCTTTCCACATCTAAAGGAAATGAAAGATTTTGATTTTGAATTTCAACCAAGTGTCAATCAGCAACAATTACGTGATTTTCAGAGCTTACGTTTTATTCAAGAAAACGAAAACATTGTATTTCTTGGTCCAAGTGGTGTGGGTAAAACCCACTTAGCTACGGCAATCGGCATTACAGCAGCGAAAAAAAGGACAAGTACCTATTTCATTAAGTGTCATGATTTAATTCAAAACTTGAAAAAAGCGCGCATTGAAAATCGTCTAGAAAGCCGTTTGAAACATTATACAAAGTATAAATTATTAATCATTGATGAAATCGGTTATTTACCAATCGATCCGGAGGACGCGAAGCTATTCTTCCAACTCATCGATGCACGTTATGAAAAGAAAAGTACGATTTTTACAACCAATGTGAACTTCAAATCATGGGAAGAAATTTTCCCAGAGCCGAAGTTAGCAAATGCGATTTTAGATCGCATTTTACATCACGCAAGTGTCGTAACTATTACTGGTGATTCGTACCGTCTTAAGCAACACCTCGAACCAGTAAACGAGTAATTTTGTACACCCTTAAACAAGCATAAATGTACATATTAACGTTGACATTTATAATTTTTGTATTCATTGTGGGGATGAATACATTTTCTGCTGAGATCTTCATCAATTTTTGTATTCATTGAGGGGATGAATACATTTTCTGCTGTAATCCTCATCAATTTTTGTATTCATTGTGGGGATGAATACATTTTCTGCTGAGATCTTCATCAATTTTTGTATTCATTCAGAGTTTACATATCATAAAATGAATATTCTTTCCTTCTCTCTTACATAGATAGATATAAATTATAATTGCCCCCCCACTTAGAATCGGTTCTCAGATGTACAAATAACAATTCAGCAAGATTCCTACCCATTTAAATCACCATCAACCATCATCATCCATTTTAAAACAAAATAAAAACAACAGTTCATTCAAATGAAGACTGTTGTTGTTTGTTTTGCGATTATTTATCTTGGAATTTGTTCATTTGTGCCATCATTTGACGAACTTGTTTCTCAGATGGTTTACGTCCCATTTGAGCCATCATGACACGAATCATTTGTTCATTAATTGGTGGGTTTTCTTTTAAATATTTCATCATATATTGACGCGCTAAATAGAAACCAAGTGCTGTTCCTCCAGCTAGTGCGATAATAACGATAATAATCCAAATCCATGTAGCCATTTGTGCCTACCTCCTCCACTTACGAATACATCGAGATAACTCTCCATGAAGGATTATACACTATAAATTTTATGGATACTAGCTTTTCACTTGTTTTTTCTATTTTTTCGACAAACTCAATCTAGTAAGAAACATGCTTAACTGGTTTTAACCAACCACATTCCGCTTCTTCTTTGTTAAAGGCAATAAAGGAATCATTCATTTGACTTAAAGAATGAAACAAATCTAGATCCAACATCCGTGAGCCTTCGCAAATTGCTTCTATATGGTAAGTACATAATTTTAGTTTTAGGCCACCTTTAAATTGGTGTTCAAATATAAAATAATCATCTTCCCTTTTTATATTTGGAAAGCTCTTTTTTAAATGTTCATATATAACACTTTGTTCTAAACTTCCTTCTATTGGTTCGCAGATAAAACTTAGCTGCTTACTAACAGAGGACTCGAGAGCTTGCCCTTTTGATGATACCATTTCTAGAAGCAATCTTTCTCTACCAAACACAAAAGATTGATATTGTTTTTTTATATTAAAAATCGAATATTTTCTCATATGCGTCCTCCTCTCTTTAAACTCATTATATAAGAAGAAATCTGAATTTTTTGTCAAAGAGTGTCATGATTTCATTTCTATTTTTGTCAAATAAGAGGGAAACTAACTTTTCGTATTGTTGTCCTAGTTCCTCTCAGCCTCTAGACCTAGTTGAAAATGCAATTCCAGTCCGTTTTAAGAAATTGGCAGGAGAGATAACATAGAGACATAACGAAAGGAGCTAGAAAAAATGAAAAAATTACTTATCTTACTTGCTGGAGGAATTGCTGCTATTGTTGCACTTAGTCTAACGGGGCCATTACTTGGATTTGCTTTTTCAGCATTGTTAGTCTTTGCTGGTATGCACTACTATGTAAAATCGAAATCAACTATTTCGAAAATCTTCTATGTAGTACTAGGGTTAATCGGTGTATTCTCAGCAATTTCAAATATTCCAGCGTTAATTGGTCTTGGTGCTTTAGCGGTAATTTATGTTCTATATAAAAAATGGAACAATGAGGAAGTTTCTTTTAGCAATGTAACAATTAAAGAAGATGATCCATTCACAAACTTTGAAAACGAATGGGCAAAACTTACAAAATAAGGGAGAGGTAAAAATGATGGGTTTATTAAAAAGATTTAAGTATACAATTGAGGCAGATTTACACGAAATGTTTGATAAAAAGGAACGTAAAAATCCAATCGCAATGTTAAATCAATATATCCGTGAAGCAGAAAAACAAACAGAACAAACTGGTAAATTACTAACACGTCAGGCACAATTAAAAGAGCAGTTAGAAAAAGAATTAAAAGAAACAACAGAAATGTTAGAAAAGCGTTCAAATCAACTTCAACTTGCCCAAGCAAATGGCGAAGAAGATTTAATTCTATTCGCAACACAAGAAGTGGAAGCTTACAAAACTCGCCAAGTTACTTTAGCTACAAGTCTTGAAAAAGCGGATGAAGAATTTATTTCTTTAGAACGCAAATTTGAGACAATGAAGCACAAAATTAAAGATATGAAAGTTCGTCAATTACAACTAATGGGTAAAGAAAATGTTACTCGTGCTCACCATAAAATGGATAATGTTTTAAAATCAAATGATGAAATGGATTTTAACGAGCTATCTTCATACATCGATAATCTTGCAAACAACATTGAAAAAGATTACGAACGTACTCAACTTGAAGCACGTTTAGCACAACTAGAAAAGACAAAAGCACTAGAAATGACAGAACAAAAGTAATTCGAACATGATATAATTATAATTGTCAAGGAGGCGTCTGAAAAGTCATTTTGAGACGCCTCCTTTGTGACTGGCGCTTTGCTTTCGTCACAGATAAATTGCGACGAGGATGGTGGCAATTTTTATTGCGACCACCGCAGGAGCAATATTTTCTAACATTTTATTAATAAAGTAATGAAAAGGGCTGTGTCTTACTACACAGCCCTACCTATGTAATAATGTAAAAAGGAGGGACCATTTTGAGCAGATTTAGTACAGATCAACTTACATTCATTACAATAATCGTATTATTAATTGTGTTCGTCGAGCTCACAATTTTTAATAATGGTGGCGCCTTTTTACTTATTGTTGGAGCACTACTACTCTATTACAGTTTTTCGAAAAATAAAAGAAGCTATTTTTGGCTAGGATGTTTCTTCTTATTTATTGCAGTTCTTACAGTATGGAGTTTACGTTTGCTCATTGTTGGCATACTCATTTATTTGCTATATAAACATGCTACAAAAGAACAAAAATATGTAACGGTTGATACAAACGATTTTCAAGTAAAGTCTATCGAAACGAATGAACTGATTGGATCAACTGCACCTCCAGTTGATAATTATAAATGGCAAGATGTACAAATTCAGCGTTTTATCGGGGATATTACAATTGATACGACAGAAACAATTTTACCTGCCGGAACATCCGTTATATCCATTCGTCAATCCATTGGGAAAGTGACGATTATTGTTCCTTATGAAATACCGTTCCGCCTACAATTTTCAACGATTTTAGGCGAAGCAAAACTACTTGGAAAAGGAAAAAAACGATTAATTAATGAACAGTTAGTGTTTGAAGATGGAAACCCAGAAGATGCAAAACGTAAACTAGTCATACATGTGGCAACATGGCTTGGCGATGTGGAGGTGATTCGTAAATGATTTCATTCTTCTTTCGTACTATCACACTTTTCTTTCTATTAACTGGCATGACATTTTTCTTCTGCTTTTTATTTTTCGGAGAACCAAACGAAAAAAATTGGGACATTTTATGGGAAAAGAATTTTGAACAATTACCTTATATCGCAATCATCTTTACTTTTATTAGTTTCTTAAGTATTGTTATTAGTCTTTGGATGAGCTCCGTCGCAAGATCAAGAGAATCTGCAGCAACTCGATATGTAAAGCAAGTGGCGGAACCTGATTTTTCATTAAAGAAGAAAAATGTCTCCCACGCATTGAAAAAGGCCTTACTACAAGCAAATGAACTAATTGATACTCAACGAAAAAGCTTACAACGATTAACGAACGAAAAAGCAGAAGCCAACGATAAAGTCATTCAAGAACGAATCATTGCTGAACGCCAACGACTAGCACGTGAATTACACGATTCTGTCTCACAACAACTTTTTGCAGCCTCCATGTTACTTTCTGCCGTAACTGAACAAGAGGAAGAATTAGGGAATTCCAAACATACATTACAGCAAGTGGAGAAAATTGTTCAACAAGCACAACTCGAAATGCGCGCTTTACTGCTACATTTAAGACCAATTGCATTACGAAACAATACCCTTGCTCAAGGATTAACTGAATTAATTGTTGAATTGCAACAAAAAGTTTACTTTAATATTGTTTATAAAATAGAAGAAGTTGCATTAACGAAGGCTGAAGAGGATCATTTATTCCGAATCGCTCAGGAAGCACTTTCCAACACGTTACGCCATTCCAAAGCAACTGAAGTGGAATTGCTGTTAGTGGCAAGGGACAACTTCGGTATTTTGCGTATTCAAGATAATGGGCAAGGATTCAATATGGAAGAAGATAAATCTACTTCTTATGGTCTGAAAAACATTGCAGAACGCGCTGTAGAAATTGGTTGTACGTACAAAATCGTTTCTGTACCAGATGTTGGAACGATTGTTGAAGTCAAGGTACCGTTAAAAACAAATATTGAATCCGAAGAGCTAGATATGGAAGTCAATGCAACGGAGTCTGAATAATTAGCCCCCTATCAAAATAAATGAGGTGATAGTTTGATAAATGTATTAATAGCAGATGATCATGAAATGGTTCGAATCGGAGTATCTGCTTATCTTTCCGCGCAGCCAGACATGACGGTTGTGGGAGAAGCAGAAAATGGCGCTAAAGCCGTTGAACTTGCTTTACAATTAAGACCTGATATTATTCTAATGGATAACGTGATGCCAGTAATGACAGGAGCCGAAGCCACAGCACAGATTATACAAAAATGGCCAGAAGCAAAAATAATGATGGTTACTAGTTTTCTAGATGATGATAAAGTGTATCCTGCTTTAGAAGCTGGTGCAATCAGTTATATTTTGAAAACATCTAATGCAAAACAAATTGCAGAAGCCATTCGGAAAACGATGAAAGGCGAAACTGTACTCGAACCAGAAGTAACAACAAAGATGATTTCAAAAATGAGAAGTGGTACGGCAACCGCGTTACATGACCAATTAACAGATCGGGAATCCGAAATTCTCCTATTAATAGCTCAAGGCAAAACAAATCAAGAAATTGCCGATGAATTATTTATTGCATTAAAAACAGTAAAAACTCATGTGAGCAATATTTTAGCAAAACTTGAAGTACAAGATCGTACACAAGCGGTTGTTTATGCTTTTCAAAATGGATTGGTCAAATAGAACAATTTACGGGCATTCACGAATTGACATGAATACCCGTTTTATTTTTATATTTTAAATTGCTCCACTTCTACTTGAAGTCTTTCAGCTAATTCCGCTAAAAATTCTGCACTTGAAGATATCTCTTCATTTGCTGCGATTTGTTGTTTTGATGCTGCACTCGTTTCTGTTGAAAGTTGTACCCCATTATTCGCAAGATTCTGAATCTGATGGACGTTATCTAATACCGTTTCCGCCATCCCGTGAATTTGTTCAATCGCTGTTGACACAGATTCTACACGAACTACTACATCCCCTACACTTGTTTCAATTTGATTAAACACCTCAAGAGAATCACTTGTTTTACTCAATCCTTGATCTACTTTATCTCCACCAACTGCAATAACTTTAACAGCTTCACTACTTGCGGACTGAATTTGTTGAACCATAGATGTAATTTCTATTGCGGAATTTTTCGATTGCTCTGCTAACTTACGAACTTCTTCAGCAACTACCGCAAACCCTTTACCATATTCCCCTGCACGAGCTGCTTCAATGGCTGCATTAAGTGCAAGTAAATTTGTTTGATCTGAAATCTCTGTAATTAAAGATGTAATCCTTTGAATTTCGTTGGATTGCCTTTCTACCTTTTTCATAATATTTGAAGTTTCACTAAAGGCATCATGAATATTATTCATGTGATGAACTACATCCGTTACAACAGCAGATCCTGACTTAACTAATTTTTGAACTCCATTTGCCGAACCTAGCATTAATTCATTATCAGAAGCTATTTGTGAAACCGCGTCATTTAACTCAGCAATAGCTTGTACAGCTGAATGCATCAAATTCGATTGTTCTTCACTTGTTAACATTTGTTGCTCGGCTGATGATGAAACCATTTGAGAAGATGCTAATGTTTCCTCAGCAGTTGAAGATAACTGTTCAGCGTTTGTTGCAAGCTGAATAGACGAAGAACGAACATTTGTCACAACATTTCGTATATCAGCTAACATCTTATTGAAGGTTTCGGCCATTGTACCAGTTTCATCGTTATTTTTTATTTTTATAGGTTCAATTAAGAAATTTCCATTCGCTACTTCTTCAAGGGCTTTGGTAACTTTTAAAATTGGTGACGCAATCATTTTACTTATGAATGATGAAATTAATATGCCTAGTAATATACTAATAATTGTAACAATAGTAAATCCTGTATTCGCTGCTTTTCGGAAAGATTCCAAATTTGTTTGTGACACAAGAATATCGTTCTCAAAAATTACTTTTAATTCATCTAAAGTGCCTATTAACTTTTCATTCAATATTTTTGATTCAATAAAAGTGGCTTCATTTAATCTACCTCTTTGAACTTGTTCTATTAATTTATCATTCGTAGCAAAATATTCTTCAGAATTCATCTTAAACGTTTCAATTAACGCAGCTGATTGGTCATCGATTCCCAGTGCAAATACCGCATCAATAGCAGTTAGTCGCTCCTCGATTGTAGAATTAATAATATCCAAGGATTCAGGATCTTCAAAAGTCACATACTCCAACAATGTAGCACCTATAATTCTTTGACTTTGTTCGATTTCGGTAATCTTTGCAATCTTCTGCATATCGATCTCTAGTATTTCTTTATATCGATTCGTTAAATCAAATAGACCGACAATCGCTAAAATAGTAACTGCAATTAACAAGAATAAAATTGAGCTAAAACCCATCCACATTTTTTTCTTAATAGAAAATCTCAAGTAAGTGCACCACCTTTTTTAAGCTTCTTACTATTAATCGTACATATTTGGCAGTACTATAGAAAGGGTATTTTCTCATATTATGGAAAATTATACAATCTGAATATTTATTCAATAAAGGACTTTAGTGATACTTTTTCGAGTTCATTCGTCAATTTTATTTTTAAATAAGGTTTAGGGTTATTTTGAGAGATTGGATGTATGAAAAGTAAATAAGAGTGGATTCTAGTGTGTACTTAATTGCTGTGATAAAAGGTAAATTACGATTTGTAGTGACAGTCTTAATTGAGATGAACGTCAAATCTCATACGAATATCGATTCTAGTGACCTTCATTGCCTGGTTGAACGTCAAATCTCATACGAATATTGATTCTAGTGACCTTCATATCAAAGAGCACGTCAAATCTCATGATAGATTACATACAACTGAACTTCATATTACACTGATTGCCAATCCCCCCTCCTCCTCCATTCAATATAACTCTCAAAATCAATTTTTCTTCAGCTTCATCACTAAAACTTACTTCCATTGACGTTTTTATTGATACCCTTAGCATTTATCCAAACCAACAGCATCTTCAATCAATCAGAAATCATAGACGAACATTTTATTGTTCAAAACGGCCAAAATTTTGGCCATTCCGAGCTAAAAATCTACTAAAATACGCCTTTTTTACAGGTTTAATAGTTGGCATCGGTTTTGCTTATATAAAAGTATAACCAGAAAGGGGAGGAATTTTAATGAAAGCAGCAGTTGTAAATGAGTTTAAAAAATCTTTAGAAATCAAAGAGGTTGAAAAACCAACGTTAGAAAGTGGAGAGGTTTTAGTTAAGATTGAAGCTTGTGGCGTATGTCATACTGATTTACATGCAGCACACGGTGACTGGCCAGTAAAACCAAAATTACCGTTAATCCCTGGTCATGAAGGCGTTGGTATTGTTGTTGAAGTTGCTAATGATGTTTCTTCTATTAAAGTAGGAGATCGTGTTGGAATTCCTTGGTTATATTCTGCTTGTGGTGAATGTGAATACTGTTTATCTGGACAAGAAACACTTTGTGAAGATCAATTAAATGGTGGATATTCTGTAGATGGTGGATATGCAGAATATTGTAAAGCACCAGCTGACTATGTTGCTCGTATTCCAAAAGAAGCTGACCCAGTACAAATTGCACCAATTTTATGTGCAGGTGTAACAACTTATAAAGCATTAAAAGTTTCCGGTGCAAAACCAGGTGAATGGGTAGCAATTTATGGTATCGGTGGTCTTGGTCACATTGCGCTACAATATGCTAAAGCAATGGGATTAAATGTTGTTGCTGTAGATATTAGCGATGACAAATCAAAATTAGCCCTTGAACTAGGTGCTGATATCGCAATTAACGGTCTAAAAGAAGATCCAGTAGCAACAATCAAAGAAAAAGTTGGTGGCGTTCATGCAGCAGTAAGTGTTGCCGTGAGCAAAAAAGCATTTGAACAAGCTTACCAATCAGTTAAACGTGGCGGAACACTTGTTGTAGTTGGGTTACCAAATGATGAACTACCAATTCCAATTTTCGACACTGTATTAAATGGTGTAACTGTAAAAGGTTCAATTGTTGGAACAAGAAAAGATATGCAAGAAGCTATTGATTTTGCTGTACGTGGTAAAGTACGTGCAATGATTGAAACTACTGAACTTGAAAATATTAACGAAGTATTCAAACGTATGGAAGAAGGAAAAATTAACGGTCGCATTGTTTTAACTCTCGAATAATAGCACTTACCAAGGTTGTTCAAGTCGAATTGTTGTCGATTTGGACAACCTTTTTATTTTGGAAAAAAGGGAAAAACTCACTTCTATTGAATTAAAACTATATAAGATTTTTTAGGAGGTACATATGAACGTTCATAAATTTGTATTACCAGAAATCATCTTCGGCAATTATACTCTCTCGCAAATTGGCGATTGTTGTCTACGATTAGGTGCTTCTAATGTTTTGATTGTCAGTGATGAGGGTATAGCAGAAGCAGGCTGGCTCGATAAAGTCGTTGAAAACTGTAAAGAAGCGGGATTAAAATATACAACCTTCACGGATATTACTGTTAATCCAAAAGATTACGAAGTCGAAAAAGGTAGAGAAATTTATTTAGAAAATCATTGCGATGCAGTGATAGGCGTTGGTGGTGGAAGTACAATTGACGCTGCAAAAGCAATTGCATTACTTTCTACAAATGAAGGACATATTCGTGATTATGAAGGTGTTGATAAAATTAAACACCCCCTTCCCCCTCAAATCATGGTTCCAACGACAGCAGGTTCTGGATCAGAAGTTTCACAGTTTTCGATTATCCTAAATTCAGAAGAACGAAAAAAAATGACAATTATCTCAAAGTCATTAATTCCTGATATCGCAATTGTTGACCCTGAAACACTTGTTACTAAAAGTACACAACTGACAATTTCTACAGGCATAGATGTATTAACCCATGGAATTGAATCGTACATTAGTTTAGCTGCAACCCCATTAACAGATGTTCACGCAAAAAATGCAATCTCTCTAGTAGGTCAATATTTACGCTCATCAGTAGCATCTAAATACAATAAGGAAGCAAAAACGCATATGGCAATGGCAAGTCTTCAAGCTGGAATTGCCTTCTCAAACGCGATTTTAGGGGCTGTTCATGCTATGAGTCATGCAGTTGGTGGCAGATATCCAGTCTTACATGGTGATATTAACTCTATTCTTCTTCCCCATGTAATGGAATTTAACTTATTAGCCAATCCAGAAAAATTTGCGGATATTGCCTACTTACTTGGACTTAAAGACCCGAATATTTCGAAGATGGAAGCAGGTAAAATCGCTATTAAACTAGTAAATGAATTAATTGAAGATATCGGTGCACCACAAAAACTTTCTGAATTAGAAGTGAAAGATTCCGAGATAACTGAAATGAGTTATACAGCTTTGCATGATGCATGTATGTTAACGAACCCAAGAGACGTGACCATCGATGACATTGAACAACTATTTGGAAAGGCCTGGTAAATTTGGTATTAAAAGAGCGAGAATCGTTAATCGGTAAATTAACAGGCATCCAATCCTCAAAAAAGAGCTATTACAGTGAATTAAAAGTAATGGTCGAAGAATTAAAAAAGAAAAACATGCAGTTAGAAGTCATCAATGAAGTAACCCAAAGTATTAATATTGAAATGTCCATTGATGAAATGTTAAGTAATATATTTGAGAAAATAAAAGCATTTATCGCCATCGATCGAATAAGTTTAGCACTTTATGAAAATAATGAGCTTTTTTTATCAAATGTCTATCCAATAGACTCCATTCACTTTCCAATTGGACATCAATTTCAAAAGGAAAACTCCCTTTATTGGAATTCTATCCTATCTCTTGAAAAGGTTTTATTTAAGCTAGAAAGTGAGTCGCTAACCTATGAAGAAGAAACTGCTTATCATTCGTTAGGAATAAAAAGCATCCTAATCATACCTCTAGTTAGTAAAAAAGCGGTCATTGGAGTATTAAGCATTGGGAGTAAGGAATTAAACCACTTTAGTGAGTCTGATTTATCATTTTTCCAACAGCTTTCAAATCAAATTGCGGTTTGTATTGAAAATGTAAAGCTGTATCAGAAAGTTTTGGATTCAAAAAAGGAGTGGGAAGAAACATTTCGTGCTGTATCAGATTTGATTTTTGTAACTGATACAAATGGCACCATTTTAAAGTGTAATAATTCAGCCAATAAATTTTTTGATTCATATATTATCGGTCAAAACTTGCAAAATCTGCTTGAACTTTCCGATTTAGCGATTATAGAAGAAAATTATTATCAAGAGTTTCATTATAAGCAACATTTGTTTGAATTACGGGCATATCCAATTACTAACAAAAATTATCAAATCTATTCTTATATCATTTACATTATTGATATTACAGAAAAACGAAAAATGGAAGCCCAACTCATTCAATCTGGTAAACTTGCAGCGATTGGAGAAATTGCAGCAGGAATTGCACATGAGTTAAACAACCCATTAACTGCTATATTAGGAAACTCCCAATTATTATTACGTGTTGGAAAATCTGATGAGCGAACCAATAAATTGCTATCAGATATTTATGTGTGTGGAAAAAGGTGCAAAAACATTATCCAAAATTTACTCACATTCTCACGCCAAGACGAGTATAGTTTTGAAGATTTCTGCATAAACGAAGCAGTGGAACAAGTGTTAGATATTATTGGGGATCAATTTAATAAGCTCAACATAACAATAAAAAAAGATTTGCCGAAGAATCTTCATTGTGTCCAAGGAAATATCCAACAAATCGGGCAGATCATTTTAAACCTGCTCATTAATGCAAAAGACGCTCTTGAAGAAAAAGATACTGAAGAAAAAGTTATTCTCATCGAATCGAAAGAAGTAATAGAAAACGAAAAAAAATGGGTTGTACTTTCTATAAAGGATAATGGCTGTGGAATTCCTCACCATCAACAACAAGATGTGTTTAATCCATTTTTCACAACAAAAGAACCTGGGAAAGGTACAGGACTCGGTCTATCTGTTAGTTTAGGAATTGCAGAAAAACATAATGGTTTCATTGAAATCGATAGTACTTACATGGAAGGTAGCGAATTCAGAATAAAATTACCAGCGAAATGCCAATAGAGAGGTTGTGTTCATAAATTGAAACATATTTTAATTATGGACGATGAAATTGAAGTTGGAAATTTCTTTAGACATTTATTGGAGGAGAAAGCATTACAAGTAAGTGTTGCAACAAATAAAAATGATTTTACTACCTTAATATCAGAATTTAATTTTGACCTAGCTTTAATTGATTTAAAACTACCTGATTCAAATGGAATTGAATTATTAAAACTGCTAAAAAATTCACAACCAAATTGTAAAGCAATTATTATGACTGGTTATAGCACCGTCAAAACAGCCGTGGAAGCACTGAAAAATGGCGCGAATGACTATATTGAAAAACCTTTTGATGATTTAGATCAATTAGAAAAAACATTGGACAAACATTTAAATTTAGAGCCAATTGCCAACCAAGAAGAGACAAATCAATTAGCTTCTAAACTTGGGTTTATTATTGGAAAAAATAAAGAAATGAATGAATTAGCCAAACTTGCCGAAAAAATTGCCAAGAAAAATATCAATATATTAATAGAAGGCGAAACAGGTACAGGTAAAGAGGTACTTGCCAATTTTATTCATAATGTGAGTTTACGCTACAATCAACCGTTTATCCGAATCAACTGTGGTGCCATCCCAGAGACTTTACTAGAAAGTGAGTTATTTGGACACGAAAAAGGCGCATTTACAGGTGCAGTAAAGTTGAAAAAAGGGATTTTTGAAATTGCTAATAATGGAACACTTTTCTTAGATGAGATTGGAGAGGCAAGTTTAGGAATCCAAGTACAGTTGTTACGAGTATTAGAAACCGGTGAATATTATCGTGTAGGTGGCGAATCCGTTCGAAAAACAAACACACGAATCATCGCAGCAACGAACAGAGATTTAGCAAAGTCAGTAGAAGAAAAAACATTTCGGGAAGACTTGTTATATCGATTAGATGTTGTAAAACTAAACCTTCCTCCTTTAAGAAAGCGCCGGGAAGATCTTGAATTATATCTAAAATTCTTTTTGAAAAAGGTAAATGCTAGTCATTTGTCCTTTTCACAAGAATGTTTAAACATTATGCGAAATTATGAGTGGCCAGGAAATGTCCGGGAACTATTTAATATTGTTAAACGCGCAGTAGCTTTAATGGACGAAGATGAAACCATCATTACACCAACCTATTTACCAGAGAAAATACTGCAAAATACAGGACAACAACCAGAAATACAATATAGTGAAGATGATTTAGAGTCCTACTTATCGAGTTGGACAAGAAATATTTTAACGATGTGGGATAAAAATAAAGACATTCAATTAGATGATGTGCTTTATTCAGTAAAAGAATTAGAAAAACAAGTTGGACGTTCATTTGTTTTAAAATCCCTAAAGAATCATGTTGGAGACCGAAAAAAGACAGCTGATTCGTTAAAAATCACACCTCGTCAATTAAAATATTTATTGAATGAAAAAGGAAAAGTATAGAAAAAATATGTGCCCAAGAAGTAATTACTTCTTGGGCACATTTTTCTTCACTTAGGAATTATTGCTTCTGCGGTGGTCGCATCAAGATGCCACCATCCTCGGCGCAAAATGGAGGTCTCAAAATGAATTTTCAGACCTCCCTTTTTTTTATAAAGCTTTTACTTTAGAAACAACATTGTCTACTGTGAAACCGTATTTTTCCATTACAACTTCTCCAGGAGCACTTGCACCGAATTGATCGATTGCTAAAACGTCTCCTTCAAAGCCTGTATATTTATGCCAACCGAATGAAGAACCCATTTCAATAGCAAGACGTTTTGTCACAGCTTTTGGAAGAACAGATTCTTTATATTCAGCAGATTGTTGTTCGAAACGATCCATTGATGGCATTGAAACTACAGATGCATCAATTCCTTCAGCACGTAATTTCGATTGCGCTTCAACAGCAAGAGAAACTTCTGAACCTGTTGCAATTAGGATTGCATCTGGCGTTTCTTTTGTAGCTGGTGAAACTACATATGCACCTTTTGCAACTCCATCTTTTGCTAGTTGTGCTGAATTTTTTAATACTGGTAAGTTTTGACGAGAAAGAACTAGCACAGTTGGAACATTTTTAGATTGAATTGCTAATTTCCAAGCTTCTGCAGATTCGTTTGCATCAGCTGGACGAATAACTGAAAGATTTGGCATTGCACGTAAAGATGCTAAATGTTCGATTGGTTCGTGCGTCGGACCATCTTCCCCTACAGCGATTGAATCATGAGTAAATACATAAGTTACAGGTAGACCCATTAATGCAGATAAACGAACTGCTGGACGTACATAATCCGAGAATACGAAGAATGTACCACCGAATACGTTTAAACCACCATGTAGTGCCATACCGTTTAATGCAGCACCCATTGCAAATTCACGAACACCAAACCAAATGTTACGGCCTTCTGGAGTTTCAGGTGAGAAATCGCCTTCACCCTTCATAGTTGTTTTGTTTGATCCAGCAAGGTCAGCACTTCCTCCAAAGAATGAAGGTACTTTTTTCGCTAATGCGTTAATCACTTCACCTGATGAAGAACGTGTTGCAACTGATTTTCCTGCTTCATATACTGGTACTTCTGCATCAAAGTCTGCTGGTAATTCATTATTCATTGCTTTAATAAATTGCTCAGCTAACTCAGGATATTCAGCTTTGTAACTTTCAAATTTCGCATTCCAATCTGCCTCTGATTGAGCACCTTGTTTTTCAGCAGCTTCTTTAAACGTTGTGTAAACTTCTTCTGGAATTTGGAATGGTTCATGTTCCCAACCATATGTTGTTTTAGTTAAAACAACTTCATCTGCGCCAAGTGGAGCACCGTGCGAATCTGATTTACCAGATTTGTTTGGTGAACCGTAACCAATAACTGTTTTTACTTCAATTAAAGTTGGTTTGCCTTTTGATTGTTTTGCTTGCTCAATTGCTGCATTAATTGCATCAATATCATTACCATCTGCAACATGAAGATAGTTCCAACCATAAGACTCAAAACGTTTTTGGATGTTTTCTGAGAATGATTTTGCTAAATCGCCGTCTAAAGAAATATCATTTGAATCGTATAACACGATTAATTTTTCTAATTGTAAATGTCCAGCTAAAGAGATTGCCTCTGCAGCTACACCTTCCATTAAGTCCCCATCACCACAAAGTGCAAATGTGTAGTGATCTACAATTTCATGACCTGGTTTGTTATATGTAGCAGCTAAATGTTTTTCAGCCATAGCCATACCAACAGTCATTGCAATACCTTGTCCAAGTGGTCCTGTTGTCGCTTCAACACCTACTGTATGGCCATATTCAGGATGTCCTGGAGTTTTAGAGCCCCATTGACGGAAGTTTTTAATTTCTTCCATATCTAAACCATATCCGCCTAAATGTAATAAGCTATAAAGTAACATAGAACCATGACCAGCCGAAAGAACGAAGCGATCGCGGTTATACCAGTTTGGATTTTGTGGGTTGTGACGTAATTGTTTCGTCCATAAAGTGTATGCCATTGGAGCTGCACCCATTGGTAAACCTGGATGGCCCGAATTAGCTTTCTCAATTGCATCAATAGATAATGTTCGGATAGCGTTAATTGCTAATAGATCCGCGTTTTGTGCCATTATTTGACATCCTTTCTCGTGCTAATGTGTATACTTTTACAGTTTAGACAAGATTGTGTAAGAAAACAATCCTATTTACAGACATTTTCGGATTTATGACATACTTTTTTTGAATTGTGCTACATCATTAAACAATGCAGCTATGTCAATGTATAGCCACGCACTGTTTTAAAGTTTTTACTCTATTAATTCAATTTATTCTTTTGGATATTTTTTATTTTTTCTGGCGTTACTTCATTGCCATTCGAATCATACACTTGCACATTTTCGATTGTATTTCTAAATGAGTTACGGAAGGATTCTAAATATTCCTTACGAAGAAGTGTGCGTTCTTTTGCTTCTTCTTCAGTTAATGTTCCAGACTTTGCTTTTTTAGATAGTGCATTAATTCGTTCGATTTTTTCTTTGGATAACATATTTCTCTCACCTTTCAATCTTCACTACTTAAAAGGTAAGTAAAAAAGACTGGGAGCGCAAGTAATAAACCTTAACAAATTGGGCATTAATTTTATAAAAAGTCGCTATTTAATAAGGTTTCTTTCTTATATAAATAGATTAAACCATATATTTTTAAGAGTCTTTGGGGAAATTTTGATGAAGAGTTGTAAGCAGGTGCTGTCTTCTAGTAAGTAAAAAAATAAGCGGAATTGGTAAACATTTTGTTTTCCAATTCTGCTTCTATCATGTAGAAGGGGAATCATTAAATTTCGTAGATTATAGGATGATTGAGATAGAAAAAAACTCACATTAGTTTATGTATATTGTGAATTAATCAAGTTTCTTTCTTCTAAACCATTGCGTTGCGATCCATTTTTCGCCTGTAACGACTGGAGCGCCGCCATGTAATGTTAATTCATTTAATGTTTGATCGTTGTAGAAGTATTCAAAGTATACAGCCATTCCTTTTTTAGGGTACACTTTTAGGCCAAGTTTTGGGAAATACGTCTCTCCACCATCTTCCACATCACTTAAATATAATACAACCGTACAAATGCGATTATTGCTTGCTGATTTACTTGTTGCTGCGAAATAATCAAAATGCTCTTTATATTCTTGCCCAGGTTTATAGTTTAAAATATGCAAACCTTCCGCATGCTCTGCAGGGATACCCACGATAGAAGAAACTCTTTTTTCAATTTTTGACACAATTTCATCATTAACGTCCGTAAGAAATGATCCACTACTTGTTCGGATATCACTAACGATTTTTTCTACTCCAATTTTGGAACGTTGAAGGCGATTCTTTGATAATTCGATGAGTCTGTCGCATTCTTCATCATTTAATACAGAACCTAATACAACAACTAACGGTTCTTCGTATTTCGCCAATACATCAATTACTCTGTCCTCTGTTTTAACTTTGTTTCCAGTGAAATTAAAGATTGTTTGTTCCTTTGAACGAATCTCAGCTACATTTGTAGTCATTTCCAATTTCCTCCATTTAATGGAATTAAAAGTTAATATATATGAATTTTACAATAATTTTTGTCCTTTATCATTAATTTTTTATGGATTTAATAACTTTATAGGATAAAAATGTATTTTATATAATCACTTTCGCCTACGGAAATTTTTCTTTATGAAATTTTCATTGTATATGGGATTTTACGCGATTTTTTGTTGAGGTGAATCAAAGCAGAAAATGAAATTGACATTGCATTCATGGGAAAATTGTTGCGATGTTTAGTGATAGTTTTAAGGTAATGAGACAAAAAATGGGGCCAGTTCTTTATGAACCAACCCCAAGTAATTTATATATATGCATTTCTTAAAAGATTGCAACACTTGAAGCACAAATTCTAGTCTCCAAGTCCTTCTATATATTCAGTGTATCTTCGATGAACTGTTGCCTTACTAACCTGAAACCCTAATCCTCTTAATGTAGAAGCGATTTCTTGGAAAGTAAGTCCCTTTTCCCGCAAATTCACTATTTCTTCAATAGGCACATCAATTCTTTCACGACCTTCGTGATTTTGACGATTTTTTATATTCAACTCAGGACGATAGCCATTTTCAACAGCTCGTTTCATCCCTCTTTTAATCTTCGCATTATGGATCTTTCGTTGATATTCCTCCACAATAGCCAATATTTCAAGAAGCATTGTATCCATTTCGTTTAATGTTAGTGGACCAGCATTATTTAATGAGTATACAGTTGTTCCACTTTTTTGAAGTAAGTGTAGAATTGCCATTCTTGCATTTCCTCGTCCTAAACGGGTTTCATCCTGTATAAACAATGCAGAAATATTGTGCTCTTTTATATAGTCCATCATATCTAATAGGCCTTCTCTCTCTACATCGTAGCCACTCTGTTGATCTTGATAAGTTGCTAGAACTCGATAACCCATTTGTTCAGCATAACGGGATAATTCTTCTTGTTGTCTTTTGAGAGAAGTTTCCTGTGTATTTTTTTCTGTACTCACTCTTGTGTAAATTACTGCACTTTTATTCATTGATCTTTACTCGCTACCTCTATTGAATGAGAATCCTCATTCATTTTATTTTGGGCAATGTAATGACTATCTTCAGCAATTGGGATAGTGATAACTTGTCCAGCAATAATTATCTCATTGTTTAAGTGGTTTTCCAATTGTACAAGATTAATCCATTCTTGTGGCTTCATATCTCCACGATAATGTTCTGCTAAAGTCCAAAGTGTATCACCATGTTGAATTTCTATTTGTTCGTATGTTGTTTTCCCGTTATCTGTTATTAATAAAATGCCTACTATTACAACAAATGCAATAAATAGTACAACGATGTAATTATTTTTCTGTAACCAATTCATACTATCAACCCCTAATCGAATGTTTGTTCGGAATCTATGTTCCTAATTTAATACGAACACATGTTTTTGTCAATAACATTTTCGAACCTATGTTTGCATTTCCAATCTTTCACTGCTATACTATATGTAATTAATAGAGATAGATATTCACTTAAAGAGGTGAGAAAGTTGAAAAAATTATCAAAAAGACAAGAAGAGATACTAGCTTTTATTAAAGAGGAAGTACGTACGAAGGGATATCCACCATCTGTTCGAGAAATTGGAGAAGCAGTAGGTCTTGCATCGAGTTCCACTGTACACGGCCATCTAGCACGTTTAGAAAGTAAAGGTCTAATTCGCCGAGACCCTACGAAACCACGTGCAATTGAAATATTAGAAAATGAAAGTGACACTGTTCAAAAACAATCCGTAATCCATGTTCCTCTAGTTGGGAAAGTTACTGCAGGTTTACCAATTACAGCAATTGAAAATATAGAAGAATACTTCCCTCTACCAGATACATATGGAACGGGTGAAGAAAATCTATTTATGCTTGAGATAATGGGAGAGTCCATGATAGAAGCAGGTATATTAGACGGAGATTATGTCATTGTTAAACAAACCTCAACAGCCGACAATGGGGATATTGTTGTAGCTATGACTGAAGATGACGAAGCTACGGTAAAACGTTTCTTTAAAGAAAAAACACATTTTAGATTACAACCAGAAAACTCAAGTATGGATCCGATTTTAGTAAACCAAGTTACGATTTTAGGTAAAGTTGTTGGCTTATACCGCAATATTCAATAATAATGGTTGTCACTTTAGTCATAACTAGACTGAAGGACAACCATTTTTTGTGGAGCTGAATTTCTTATTTTAATAAGTATGGCTTGTGCGTTTAGTATTCTCTCTCGTGCACTTAACCCTGAACTTGTGCGTTTAGCACTCCCTATTGTTCACTTTTTTTAAGTTACACCTTGTTCCAAACATGCTTCAACAAATGCCTTAAACAATTTTGAAGAATGCTCCTCCCCTTTTGCAGCCATTTCCTCTGGGTGCCATTGAACAGCTATACAAAACGGATAGTCATTTAATTCCATTGCTTCGATAATGCCATCGCTAGCTCTAGCAGAAATTTGGAATAATGCAGGAACATCCTTAACTGCCTGATGATGAAGAGAATTTACTGCAATACGATCTTTTCCTAAAATATTATGCAATCTCGTTCCATTCGAAATTTCTATAAAATGAGCAAGTTCATGTCTTAATGCATTTTGTTTGTGCAATAATGGCTCAGCTTCGTACTGAGCATTAATATCTTGATATAATGTTCCACCTAGTGCTACATTTAATAGTTGAATGCCTCGGCAAATTGCAAAAACAGGTAGCTTATGATTTAACGCCGCATGAGCAAGAGCAATTTCTACTTTGTCCCGCTCTAACATTACTTCACCGAGTTTGGGATGTGGCTCTTCTTGAAAATAGTGAGGATGTATATCGACCCCACCTGTTAACAATAGGCCATCAATTGAATCGATTACTTGCCTGACATCTTTTTCAACACCAAAAGGAATACAAAATGGAATCCCACCAGCATCTATGACCGATTTAACATAAGGAGAGTTAATACAATACTTTCCATCACTCGTTGTCATTGTAATTCCGATGATTGGCTTCACAAAACCACCTCCACTATAAACTATTCGAAGGGGGCTATAAATCATTCCTGACAATAAAAACATACTAACATTAGTAGTACAAACCAAGGCCATGGTTTGTGCTACTATTTTTTTATAGTAGAAGTGAAGGAAAGTCGAACAGCTCCAGGGACCGTATGAGAGTCCGTAAAAAAAACCGGCTAACTTCACATCCTTATATGAATCAGTTTAGTATGTTGGGTCCAAGAGATCGTGTATAAGAAAGTGGAATCGATAAGGCAATGTGAGGACTTCTATGATTGGCTAAAAAGGAGAATAGAATGATGAATCATGTCATTGCGTTAGATGTGAGTAAAGGGAAAAGTTCGGTAGTTATGTATAATCAATATCGACAATGTGAATATGAAGGTGAACTAAATCATACCCGAGTTGATTTTGAACGATTACATAATCGTATTGAAGAAATAACGAAGTTTGATGGACAAGCACCTGAAATTGTCTTTGAAGCAACTGGTGTCTATTCGAAATCGGTAGAAGCATTTTTAAAAAATCATGGTTATACATATAGTCGGATGAACCCGCTTGAAGCGAACCTACAAATGGCAAAAATGCGACGTCATAAGACGGATGTAAGTGATGCACACGAATTAGCGAAAACACACTTTAAAATGGAGCGTGAAACGACATACGTTCAAGAGGATTATTATGAACAGATGCGAGCTCTCACACGTTATTACGATGAAGTGGATGAAGAAATAATTTTACTTAAAAGTCGGATGCATGCGATTTTGCATATGAGCTTCCCAGAGCTTGAAAAACTCATTACACCAAGTTCTGCTTTATTCTTAAATATCGTGCAGCTGTATCCACATCCAGCACTTGTATTAGCCCATTCAAAAACAGTAATTAAAAATCATTTAAAGGCAAATACAAAAAAGAACCTTTCACTTACTCGTGCAGAGAAAAAAGCAATTGAGCTAATCGAAGCAGCGCAAAATAGTTATCCAGCCATTAAACCGACAGATGTTCGATGTGATCAAGTAAAGGATTACGCCATACGGATTGCAGAATTGAAAGATAAAAAAGAAGCGCTTGTCCAACAGATGAAGACGTTATCAAAAGAACGTCAAGAATATCTTGTATTACGTTCTATTCCTGGTGTGGGCGATTCAACCGCTTGTCGTCTGATAGGTGAAATCGGTGATATTCGCCGTTTTAAAAATGCGAAACAATTAAATGCATACGCAGGAATTGATATTATGCGTTATCAATCTGGCAACACACAATATCGGGACCGAATCAATAAGCGTGGGAATAAACATTTGCGAAAAATTTTATATTTCATGATACAAGGGATGCTTATGTTAAAAGAAAAACCCAATCATTTTGCGGATTACTATTATAAATTAAAAAAGCAACCTCAGAGAAAGCCTCATAAGGTTGCGATGATAGCTTGTGTTAATAAATTTTTGAAAGTGACCTTTCAGTTATTAACACGAGGAATCCTATACGATTATGAGTCCGCACTACCAGCTCAGAAATCGTAATAAAACGTAATACAACTATATCATATAGACCTTTCGAAAAAAATAAAAATCGTTAGGTTTTTTCGGCATGAAAAAATTAGTTTTAGAAGGGAGGGGTACCCCTCCCTTCTAAAACTAATTCATTAAAATAAAAGAAATAACTTAAATATACTTGACTAATCGTAAGAAAAGGAGTTGTCTGAAAAGTCATTTTGAGACAACTCCTTTGCGACGAGGATAGTGGAAATTTATTTCGACTACCGCAGGAGCAATAATTCATAAGAGATATTTATCAAGAAAGAAAAGAGGTGTCCAAAAAATTATTACTTTTTGGACACCTCCTAAAATAAACCCATATACCAATCTAACATGTCTTCTCCATAGAAATAGACAATTATTGCAGCAAGTGCAATGGATGGACCAAAAGGCACTGGCGTTTTTCTTCCATGACCGCGCCCCTTTAATACAATAATTCCAACAATCATACCTATAACAGAAGCTAGAAATAGTGTAATTAAAGTATTGGCAGTACCTAATACTAACCCAATAAGGAAGAAGAGTTTAATATCTCCCCCACCCATTCCGCCTTTCGAAATGACAGCAATTAATAGGAGAATACCAAACCCAACTACTGCTCCTAGTAAACTATCCCACCAATTGTCTAAAGGTGATAAAATTCTTCCAAAAACTAAAAATGGTAAAAAGAATAATAGAATTTTATCAGGAATTAACATATATGTGATATCCGATACTACAATAATCATTAATAACGAAATGAAGAATAAAGCAACTGCAGTTTCAATCGTGATTCCTAATTGCCAGACAGAAAAACCAAATAAAATGCCTGTGATAAGTTCCGTTAATAAATAAATTGGTGATATTTTTACGCCACAGCTACGGCATTTCCCACCTAAAAATATGTATGAAAAAACAGGTATTAAGTCTAGTGCTGTTAATCTACGCTGACAAGATGTGCAATGGGATGGTGGGGTTACAATTGATTCTTTCTTTGGAACCCTCAAACCAACTACGTTAAAAAATGAACCAAAAATTAGTCCAAATAATAACGCAAAAATAGCATATACAATGTCCATGGAAAACGCTCCTTACTCATACCTGTTTCAATTATTCAGTACCTTCATGATAAAACGTTGTTACTTGTACAGAAACCGTTACTGTTGCCTCTTCATTTTGGATAACACTTTCTTCCCCTGGTAATTCAAAATTTAACGCATCGATGTGCATAATTCGTTCTAAATTTTCAATTTCCTCGATAAATGTTAACAAACTATTGTAATCAGGAGCTTCAACATCCAGAACGAAAGTAATGAGTTTTAATTCACTAGGTAATGTTGAAATGTCAATTGAGGAGATAGGTGTTTCTTTCTCTTCTCCTTCCTCTTCTCCTTCCTCTTCTTCACCCTTTGTATTTTCTTCAGGTGCTGTTTGTTCCTGCTTCATTGATTCAGACACAAGAGAATCGTAATTGTTAAAATTGATATTTAATACCCTTGTCCCAGAAACATACTCGATTTCTTCAATATTTAATAGTAACTGATCAATTTCACGACTTTGCGGTAATCTCTTGCGAAGCGAAAAAATATTCGTTTCTATGGCTTGTTCATTTTCTAATTTTGCAATTTGTTCTTGCATTGACCTAATTTCAGTCCGTGTACTCGAAATAGTGTTTTGTGTTGAGTTCAGCTCTTCCTTTTTTGGCAATACTACATAGTAATAAAAGGCAAACAATAATGCTGCCAGCAAAGCAATAACTAATAATAGACTTGAATTTTTATTACCGGAGAAAAGTTTCATCACTCTTCACCTCCAGTAGATAAATAGGTTTCATCTATAACTAAAGTTAAATTCGTTGTATATCGTGGTTGTTCATTAAAGTTAGTAGTGCTTTCCACTGTGTCTCCAGATTCTACTACTAATTCAAAGTTCGATATAGTGGAAACTTGCACATCTAAAAAATAATCACTGTTATTTAAACGAGTTACATAGTTGGATATATCATTCATCGTTTCAAAATCGATCCAAACTGTCACACTTTTTTCTGCAAATTCGAATGTTCTTAAGAAAGAGTTATTCGGTTGTAAATTCAAAATTTCTTTTATTAACGGTGAAACTTGATAAGAAATTTGATCTAGAAATTGTACAGATTGCTCTAAACTGATATTGGATTTCGAATCGTTGTAAACGTTTAGCTGGGATTGAAGTTGATCTCGTTGAGCAATAAGAGCTTGTTCTTCATTTACAATCGATACTAATGAGCTTCTTGCACTAAAATATTGCCAAACTAAAAGACTAAATATAAGTAAGGCGATAATCGCTAATAAAATATAGAGTAATTTTGTGTTATTTGGTCGCCGTTCTAACTTGGGCAAAAGGTTTATATCTGGAATCATGGGTGAACCTCCTTAAGGGCGAGGCCTAATAATGCAGCATGTTTCCCTTTAAAATTAGGAAAATGTTTCGCAATCACTTCATCAGTAACCATTTTTGAAGGGACCACTAAGTTATTGTTTAATGTTTCCGTAATCTGTTCTAAAAACGGATTATCCCCCATGACAATGATTTCGTCAACACCCTTTTCACCCTTATGTAAAGAGTAACGGAAGAAGTTCATCATACGATCAAGTTCAAGTACCTCATCCATCACTTGCATTAAATAACTTTGTGGGTCACCTTGTAACGAGAATTGAACTTCTTGTTCAGATTCAACAGTGGAAGCCCATTTATGTAAGTCAGTTTCAATGGTTTGGAAACGCAAAAACTCCACTTGTCCTAGTGAATAAATACAAATGGAAAGTTCATTAATGGACCAATCAGCAACTAAATATGTTCGTTCCTCATCTAAATAGCCAATCTTGTCTAATATTCGTAAATTACAAAGAGAACGAATATCCGCTACTTCAGGCTCCATTTTAATATCTAGAAATAATGATGTAAGTTTAGAAATTTCATCAGAAGGTGCCGCAAAAATAACAGCTTGTCCATCGTGAGGTACATGGTCATAAACGTCCACTAATGGATCTTCAAAGGGCACTCGTATTGATTCTCCTAACTCCATTTGCACATACTCTAATAGTTTATCAGAATCTACATCTTCAGGGTGTTCGAATGTTTTTAAAAGAACAGACGTATCCGGCACAAAAAGGCGGACATTTTGCTTTTTGCCGCCCCATTTTGATGTATATTTTTTAAATATATCAAACAACGCCATTTCATCTTCAATGATAGATTCCACAATCGTTCCATTTTTTAATGGAATTTCAAAAAGCTGTGAATGTTCAAAGTCTGGCCCCTTTACCACAAGTGCACGTATGATGTAATCTCGAAGTTCGATGGATATATGTGATTTTTTCTTTGAGTTGAACATGCGAAGGACCTCCTTAACTATTAAATAGTTTTTCTATGCTTTTCCTGAATATTATTTATATAATTCAGGAAAAGTGACAAAAACTATAATAACATTATAATAGTATTATTAGTTTCCAAGGTTTGTATTTAAGTCTGCTTCTTTTACAGTGTTTGTTGTTATATTTGACTTATAATCATCACCAACAATTTTTTCTAATTTTTTATATGTTACCTCCCAAATATCATCAGTTAATACTGCTTTATCATTATCATCTAATGTAACACCATCTAGATATGGAGTAATAGCAGCTTTATTACATGTAGTTGTTCCACTTGCAGTTGTACATTTATTATCAATATGAGCCAATTTTGCAGCTGAAAGTACATTCGAAGCTTCTGCAAGTATTGCCTTATCACGAGAATTATTAATTATATTACCAATCGCTGGTACTGCAATTGCAGCTACAATAGCTAGGATTACAACTACCGCTAGCAATTCAATCAAAGTCAAACCTTTTTGATTATTTACACGTTTTTTCATTTCTTTAAACATACCTTTTCCTCCTAAATTTTTCATTCTATTATTTATTTCTATTTTTTCATGCACAAACTTTTGTTGCATACATTTCACCTCCTTGCAAATTGTCAAATCTATTTCTTATAGACTCTACATCTGTTCATATAAACTAAACATAGGCAACATTATCGCAGCTACTATTAGTCCTACTACACCAGCTAAAAAGAGAATCATTAACGGTTCAATTAAAGACTTTAAAGTATCTACCGCTCGATCAACTTCCTCTTCGTAGAAATCAGCTACTTTTTCTAACATTAAATCCAATGAACCAGTTGATTCACCAATTTTTGTCATGGATGAAACTAGTGGTGGAAACAACCAACTTTTCTCAAAAGGTCCTGATAAAGATTGTCCCTTTTCTAGACTCGTTTTTGCTTCTATAATTACTTTTCCAATTACTGGGTTACCAACCACTCTTTCTACTATTGTTAATGCATTTAAAATTGGAACAGCACTACTAAATAAAGAAGAAAGTGTTCTTGTCATTCGAGCAATTGCGGATTTTTGCAATAACTTGCCGAATATTGGCATTTTGAGTAAAATTAAGTTTATACTATAATTAAATTGACTATTTTTCTTATAAAAGAGTTGAAACCCTAAAACTATACCTAAAATGATAGATACCACTATCCACCAATAGTTTTGTAGAAAGTTACTAAATGCAACCGTATAAACTGTAATAAGTGGTAGTTCTGCATCCATTTCTTCGAAGCTCGTTACAAAAGTAGGTACAATAAAAATTAATAAGAAAAACACAACTATAAATGTAATGAAAAGTAAAATCGCTGGATACGTTAATGCAGATTGTACTTTCTTTTTTAACTTAAATTGTTTTTCAAACATGTTGGCAAGGCGTTCTAATGTATCGTCCATATTCCCGGTTGCTTCCCCGGAACTAATCATGTTCGCGAAAAGTTGAGGGAAAGCCTTTGGGTGTTTACTTGCTGCTTTTGAAAAAGGTGTTCCAGCTCGTACATCTTCTTCAACTTCATACAAAACTTTTTTCAATGCTTTACTTGTTGTTTGTTCAGCTAATATTTTTGTAGCTTCAACTATGGAAATCCCAGCTCGAATTAGCGTTGCAAATTGACGACAATAGATAACGAAGTCCTCGTTTTTAACTTTTCCGCTAGCTCCTAGCTTGATTTCAGCATGCAGTAGGCTTTTTGATTCCTCGAGTTGACGTGGATTAATGCCTTGTTCACGCAGTTTTGCAATGGCTGCCTTTTTTGTAGGTGCATCAACGGTTCCCTTTTTTTGTGCACCTTGTTTTGTTCGACCGGTATATTTGTAAACCGTCAACTATATTCACCAACATTCATGTATGGTCTTGCTTCTTCTAATGAAACCTTACCAGTAGAGACTAGAGTTTGAATGGAACTTTCCAAAGTATGCATTCCCATAGCTCTGCTCGTTTGCATAACACTTGGGATTTGATGAACTTTTTCAGTACGAATTAAGTTCGAAATGGCTGGTACACTTACTAAAATTTCAGTTGCAGCAACACGACCACTATTATCTTTTAGTGGGAACAATCGTTGTGAAATAATTCCTTGTAGAACGTTTGCAAGTTGTACACGTATTTGCCCTTGTTGATGCGGTGGGAACACGTCAATAATTCGGTCAATGGATGTTGGTGCACTTGATGTATGTAATGTCCCTAATACGAGGTGTCCCGTTTCAGCAGCAGTAATTGCTGTTGAAATCGTTTCTAAATCCCGCATCTCACCAACTAAAATAATGTCTGGATCTTGTCGTAATGCAGCACGTAAACCTGTTGCAAAAGATTCAGTATCTACACCAATTTCTCGTTGATTGACAATAGATTGTTTATGGCTATGTAAATACTCAATTGGATCCTCAAGCGTAATAATATGTTTTGCTTTTGATTCATTCACATAATCTATCATTGCCGCAAGAGTCGTTGATTTACCTGACCCTGTTGGACCTGTTACTAAAATTAATCCTTGAGGTTTCTCCATCAGTTTATAAAGTACATCCGGCATATGCAATGACTCGATTGTCGGTATTTTAGATGATATCAGTCGTAGTACTAAAGCACTAGAATTTTTTTGGTGAAATGCATTTACACGGAATCGACATAAGTCATCTAAGGAAAAATTAAAATCTGTTTCCCCATGACTCTCATACTCCGCAACTTTATGCTCAGGTATAATGTCATATACCATATCATGCAAAATTTCAGGTGTTAAAATTTCATTACCATATTGCTCGAGCTTACCATTTCGACGATAAATTGGAGGAACCCCAACAGTTAAATGTAAGTCTGATGCTTTCTCTGTATATGCACGCATTAGTAAATCGCGAATTGATAATATACTCATAGAAAAACTCCCTATTCTGTTGTAGCTACTCGAACTACTTCCTCAGTTGTTGTTAAACCATCTATAACTTTAAGTAGGCCATCTACTAATAAAGTATTGTATCCTTCTTTATTCATATAATCTTGCAATTGTGCCGTACTACCGTTATTTAAAATCAAATCTTTTATATTGCGATCAACAGGTAATACTTCGTGAATTGCTAAGCGGCCTTTATAACCAGTTTGATTACAAGAAGGACAACCTCGTCCCTTTTTCAATGTCGTTACATGTAATCCATTATCTGCAAAAATTTCTTTTTCCCGTTCAGTTGCTTCAGTCGTTTCAGCACAGTCTCGACAAATTCTTCGCACTAAACGTTGTGCTACTACCCCAACGAGTGATGATGAAATTAATAATGGTTCAATACCCATATCTCTTAAGCGGGCAATCGATTCAACTGCACTATTTGTATGCAGTGTACTTAACACTAAGTGACCAGTTAATGAAGCACGTACTGCAATTTCAGCCGTCTCCAAGTCACGTATCTCCCCAATCATGATAATATCAGGGTCTTGACGCAAGATTGAACGTAAACCTGAAGCAAAGGTTAACCCTACATCTTCATTTACTTGGATTTGGTTTACACCAATTAATTGATATTCAACAGGATCTTCAACAGTAATAATATTAACATCTTCATTATTTAAATTTGACAGAGCAGCATATAAAGTTGATGATTTACCTGAACCTGTTGGACCAGTAATTAATACAATTCCATTAGGACGTGCAATCATATCACGGAATAAATTTTCATTTTTTCTTGTAAATCCGAGTTTTGTTATATCATTTGCTGCATTTGTTACATCAAGTATACGCATTACGATTTTTTCACCGTATATCGTTGGTAATGTTGAAAGACGAATATCAATTGGCTTAAAGTTTACAGTTGTTCGAATACGTCCGTCTTGGGGTGTACGGTTATCGGTAATGTTTAAATCCCCCATAATTTTCACACGGGCTGTCATCATATTTTGCATATGTTTTGGTAAAGATCGCTCTGTTCGTAATATTCCATCAATTCGATATCGAACTTTAAATTCGTTTTCATGCGGGTCAAAGTGAATATCACTCGCTTTTTGAGCAACACCATTTGCAATGATTTGGTTTACTAATCGGACAATTGGTGAATCCTCGTCAGTCATCTCTTGTTGTGGTGGTGCATCAGCAGTTGTTGCTGCCAGACCAATATCAGAAAGTGCAGCTTCCATGGATTCTTGGAGGTCATAATATTTCGTAATTGTTCGATATAAATCATCTTTTGCAGCAATACTGGTCTCAATTTGACATCCAGTTGCCATACGTACTTCTTCAATAGCGAAGTAGTCCATAGGGTCAGCCATGGCAATAAATAGTTTATTTCGATCTCGACGAATCGGCATGACCATTGCTCGTTTTGCTAACTCTGCAGGAACTAAATGTAATAATTCAGGGTCAATCGTAAACTGATTTAAGTGTACGTGTGGAATGCCTAATTGAAACTCTAAAACTTCTATTAATTGTTGCTCTGTAATAATTTTTTGTTTAATGAGGAAATCCCCAATTTTTTCTTCCCTACTTTTTGTTGTAAGGGCATAGTCTAGTTGCTCACTCGTAATCGCACCAGCATCTACAAGCAAATCCCCTAGGCGTTTACGTGAAGAAGGTTTCATCTACTGTTCTCCTCTCTATGGAGTGACTAAATTTCCACCTTTATCATAATAGCTACCTGGTGGTAATTCATCTTCATCTTTTGGTAAGTCATTCGGAACTAAATCAGATGGGTTACTTGGCAGATAATTGTCTAAGTCAGGTAATCCATCTCCATTTAAATCGAGATTCAAATCATCGTCTGTTAGCGGATTTTCTGAATCAGATTCTAGTACTTGTCTTGAAGATTTTAGAACAATTTGATTTGTCGGAGGATAATAGTCACGACTAATTTGTTCTTCTACGATATTACCATTTTTTTCAATAGTTCGACAGACCGAAATTCTTACACCATTCTTACCTTCTTGTATGATTTTTGCTTGTCCAGTAGGTAAATCTGTTGAGAATCGATTTATAATTCTTGGCATAATGATTTCATCCTGATTAACTTGGACAGTGACTTCACTTTCTTTCAAACTAGAGTACATTTCAAGTTTTAACATTTCATTTTCAATACTCGCTTTAATAAGAGCAGGTGATTCTGTCGTATTAGCAAATCGTAAATCTTTATTTTCAAGCTTATTCACTGCTGCTTCGATTCCAGGTACTAAATAATTGGGAATTTCGTTCTGTGAATGACGTTCAAGAATATTAAAACTTGTTTGTAATACACTGTTATAAAGTACTGATGCTAGGAAATTTAGACCTATTTTGTTTGAGATCTCACTATTTTCACCAAGGGTTTCTAACAATGAAAAAGTTTCATTCGAATTGATGACAGTTTCATTAATTGCTTGAGCTAAATAAGATATTCCCAATGCCCCTTCCGGAATTTTCTCCATTGAAAGGGATAATCGATCATTTTCAATAATTGATAGGTCTGTAACTTCAGCTTCTATATTATGTTCCTTTAAATAGGAAGCTTGTCCTAAAACTCTATTAATTGTTTCTTCACTATCCCAAATAGATACATTTTCTATAGTATTCATGGCATCCTCTGAAATTGTGACTTCTAATGGTAAGTGTACAATCTTCTCTTTTGACCAGAAGTCATACCACGGTTTGTCTGTCATTGCTTTATATTGAGTGATTGTTGAATCTACATTGAATTGAAGTTCGTTTGTGTCAATAGATAGTTCTTTTCCACCACCATAGATAGTTACTGGTTCTGTTTTCCAACTCTGAATAGCATCCATTACAACTTTTTGAATTTCTTCATTTTTGAGACCACTAACTTCGGCTCCACCAATTGTTGATCCCGTAGGTGCTTTTTCGTCTGCAGAGACAGTATGTTTATGGAAAACATTTAAAGGTGAAATAATATAAATAAATATAGCTATAAGTGCAATTAAAACTGTGATTTTTTTACGAATAACCAGTTTACTCACCTCTTTAATTTTGTAAGAATCCTGTAATATTTTTTGATTATTTTACCAATAATTCAAAATTACCATAAATATATCATACAATATATCAAATTATTATATATAAAACTTTATACCTAAAATATAGATATAATATGATTGATTTGTGACATTTTTTATATTTATGTTAACGGAATCTATCTTTATATTACTATAACTTCCACTATTAAACGATATATTTTCATGACTATAACCCAAAAACTAAAATTCTAATTGTAACATTTTCGTAATATTTAAATAAAAAAGATAGCTACAATTTTATAAATTGTGCCATCTTTTATCGTTTAATTTTGCTTTACATAATTATACGAATAGTTTTTATCAAAGAACGGAACATCCCAGATTAAGTCACCACTAGAATTACCTATGCAAGCACCATTTTCTTCGAATGCTTCTGGATTATTATTTTTGTCATAAATCTTCACACCACTATTATTACTGCTTCCTCCTGTTACAGTTCCATGAACACATATTTTTACATTACTCGCAGAACCTTGTATATTACCAATTGTAGCATTTCCCATTACTACAATAATTACATCTTTTGAATTATTAAGATTTCCAAACACCGCATTTTTACCAACAAAAATATTAGATTTAATAATAGCATCATTTCCATTACCATCTGAGAAATCACCGCTTACATACAACGTAGAGTTTGAAATCCCTATTTTATTAGGGAATTTTGCACTTCCGGTAATTTTAATAGTTGAATATGAGATACTAGTTTGTTTTGTAAAAGTTCTTTCACCATCAAATTTACAACTAATATTTGAATAACCCTCATGATTATTTTTTGAACTACTAGGTATACATACTGAATATTTATTGTTTGGATCTGGATCTGATATCAATTCATCATGCGATGACGTCCTATTCATTGTTCCAAAGTTTATAGTAATAGTAGATTCGATTGATTCTTCTACATTATTTTGTATACCTGTACTTACAAATTTTATTTCTGCTATTTTATTAACAATATCAAAGGTAATTAAAGATGGATCCGGAGTTATGGAGAATTGACCATAATTAGAGCCAATATCTATCTTGTTTTGATATTGTATTAAATCGCTTTCTAATTTTGATTTAAGTGAATTAAAAGCTGCTTTAATACCTTCATCAATTGCATTTTTTATATCAGTTTGAGTAACTTCCCTTATTTTCGAAACATTCGCAATATAAGTATTATAAGCATTTTCTGCAACTGAACTTAATTTCTCTAACTCATTTTCAATAGCAGTTGTATAAAATTCTACGCCCATTTCAGCTAATGCAGCTGATTTAAAATTATCTTCTACTATGATATTTTGCTTTGTTGTAGATGCAGAGATTCTTATAAAAGATAATATAAGTATAGTAAATATAGATATAATCAATAATACTATTAATAGGGAATAGCCCTCATCATTATAAAAGTACTTCTTCATAATTACCCTCCTTACAACTTATGCAAAAAAATATCTACTTCAATGTAATTGTCTAAATTACTTTTATCAGAGATTTTTAATTTTAAATCAATATCTTTTTGATTGATTGGATTATCTAACAGTGTTGGGGAATTATAACTTTCAATATTTATACAATAACCTCTATGTTTAAATTCATCTATACTCCCACCATACAAGACAGAAAAACTACAAGAATCTGGTGCAATATCAATCTGATAAGTTTCATTTCTAATATGTATATCCGTTAATTTTGAATTAATATAATTTACTTCTTGTTGCATCTGAGTTTTCTTTAGTTCGATATTCGAATATTTAGTGCCTTGAAAGAAAACATTCCATGCTATTAATCCAATAATTGAAAGTAGAACTAATGTAGCTAATACCTCCATCAATGTTATACCTTTTTCATTATTTATCATTACTTTCATCCCCATCAATAATTAATAAATACATAACCATATGTTTCAGTTAAAGGAATTGTTTCATTTTTATACATTTTGATAATAATTTGATAAGCATTTGTTGTACCATTTTCTAAATCATTTGTTGTATTTATTACTAAATCATAACTATAATTTGAAACAGGTTTAGAATATGTTGACCGAGGTTTTGTACTAATTATGATTTTTGTTTCTTTTTCCGTCGAATCGATTTCGTCAGTAGTTTGAATAAATGAAAAAGAATTTGACGGGGTTGAGATAAAACTTTTAAATTCCGGTCCATTAAATTCAAAATAATCTTTCCAATATATTAATTCAGTTTTAGCAATACTTATAGCTTGTTGTTTATCTTCATTACTTTTATTCGTTTTACCCATTTGAGGAAAAAAACTTACGAATGATATTAAAATAAAAGATAATATTACTAAAGATGCAATGACTTCTATTAATGAAATCCCCTTTTCATTGTTTATCAACGTTTTTTCCTCCTAAATCAATATGCCAGTTTATTCTATTAAAAATATACTATTTACTTATATTACAACTTTTTTCAAAAAAATACTTAAGTTATTCATATAAAATATTAATAACTATTTACTCATTACATCTCAATTATTAATATTGATGATGGTAAATATGGATTAAAAAATACACATGGAGCTATAGGTGGAAAGAAGGATCTGATTAAATAATCTATGATTTAATTAATAATACTATTATTCTTAATGTGCTGTAATTTCCTTTTGATATCACTTTTTTGAAACAGAAGCTTAAACATCAGCAATAATCATTCCCTCTGAAAGATCGAATCATCTTAAAGAACTATTTTTTTAATCTCAATTGGTAGTGCATATTTTAATTGCGGATTCGACTACTTTAATCTACAAGCCGAGTGTACAAGTGTTTCTTGTTTATACAACCTCCCATTACTGTCGATTTTCCTCCTTCAGAAAAATACGAAATAATCTATATAAATTGTGACAACCATTAGTAAATAATCGGTAGATTTTCGTAAAATTATAGTTTTATTACGGAGATTGAAGTACATTGTAATTGAGAATTGTTTCGATTACGTACTAAGAAGGTGTATCTTCATGTCCAAAGTAAAAATTACATCCATCACTCTAATTATCTTGTTATTAATCGGTGGTGCACTTACGATATTTTATGATGTTTCAGACAAAGCGAAGAAATTTTCAGAGGAAGAAATTGCAGCGGCATCTGAAATTGCTCAAGAGGAATTAAGTGAAGCCTTTGTTGCAGCAGAATCCTATACATTTGAGGAACGTGCAGAAGCCATTCAATCTATTGGGTACAGCGAACCTGAAATTGATAAGACGACCATGACTTTTGAAAAGCATAACGAAGGTGACGTTTATATTTTATTAAAATTACAACCTCATGAAAGTTACGATAATTTATCACGAGTGCTTGTACAAATCTTTGATAAAGAAAACGGCTCCCTCATTACTGAACTATCAAACGTATTAACATGGAAGAAATAAATGAAAAAGCATTGGAGTAATTCATAAACTGAAGTGACCCCTAAAAGTTAGACACGGTTATTTCATTTAGGCAGCGGTTTGGGCATGAGTTCGATATTGAATCGGACTCATGCCTTTCAATTTTGCCTTAATACGTTTCGTGTTGTAATACGTTATATAGTTTTCAAGTTCCAATTTAAACTGCTCGACACTTTCAAATTCTTTTAAGTAAAGAAATTCAGATTTCATGATTCCGAAGAAATTTTCCATCACCGAGTTGTCATAACAGTTTCCTTTACGTGACATACTTTGCACAATCCCTCTCGATTCTAGGGTGTGGCGATATTGTTTCATTTGATAATGCCAGCCTTGATCCGAATGCATGAGTAGCTGATGTTCTGCTGGCAATCTTTCTAAAGCCTTTTCTAACATTTCGGCAACCAATGAATACGTTGGTCTAGAGCCAATCGTATAGGTAATAATCTCTCCGTTAAACAAGTCTAAAACAGGTGATAAATATAGCTTCTCGCCAAACAACTTAAACTCCGTAATATCCGTTACCCACTTCTCGTTCGGTACTTCTGCTGTAAAATTGCGGTCTAAACTATTAGGTGCGATTTTGCCAACCGCCCCTTTATAAGACTTATACTTTTTCATTCGCACGACGCATTTTAAACCAAGTTCTTTCATAATACGTTGAACCTTTTTATGATTCACTTTCTGACTACGATTCGCCAACTCATCTCGAATACGACGATACCCATAACGGCCCTCGTGTTCGTTATAGATTGCTTGAATTTCAGCTTTCAACTCGGCATCTGGATCTGCTCGATTCATCTTCTTTACTAAATCATAGTACGTGCTACGTGGAATTTGTGCGAATGCCACAAGCGCCTTCACCGAGTATTTATGCCTTAATTCATAGATGACCTTTACTTTGTCTTCTTTGGTGATTTTTCCTTGGCTTGAACTAAGGCGTTCAACTTTTTTAAATACTCGTTTTCCATACGTAGACGATTGATTTCTGCTTGAAGTGCTTCAGGTGAACCTTCTACTGGTGTTTGTTTTGGGTGTTTACTTGTTTCATTTTTCATGGATGGACGCCCCTTTGATTTTGGCTCAAGGGCATCTAAGCCACCGTACTCCATTTGTCTTTGCCAATTATACACCATCGTATAACTAGGAATTTTAAAAAGAGCTGCTGTATCCATTAGTGATGCGCCAGATTGAACCATATAATTAAGTACATCTAGTTTAAATGGTACGGGATAATTTGTATAGAAATTCTTAAACGCTTCTTCACCATGCAATTCATATAACTTCAACCAAAATTGAAATTGTGCTCTTGTAACACCCACCTGTGACGCATATTCTTTTTGTGAAATCATATGTGGATTAAACCCCTGAACTATAGCTAACTTGATATCACTAGTAAATTTAGTCATAAAAAAACTACACCTCCAATTGTTAGATTGTGTCTAACAATTGGGGTGCAGTTCAAACTCCAATGCTTTTTAAATTGTATACAATTGTCAGAATTGTTTGTGTACCGGGTACATAAAACAATTAGTACATTTTTAAGTACTGCTCACGTTCCCAAGGGTGTACTGTTGTACGGAACATTTCGAATTCGATTTCTTTTGCTTCTTTGAAGTTTGCGTAGATGTGCTCACCTAGTGCAGCTTTTACCACTTCATCTTTTTCAAGAGCAACTAATGCATCGTCAAGAGCTGCTGGTAAGTTATCGATTCCGTTTGCTTTTCGTTCTTCTTCACTCATGATATAGATGTTACGGTTAATAGCTGGTGGTGGTGTTAAACCTTCACGAATTCCTTCTAAACCAGACTCTAAAATAACCGCTAAAGCTAAGTATGGGTTTGCAGCTGGGTCAACTGAACGCACTTCAATACGTGTTGATAAACCACGTGCAGATGGGACACGAATTAAAGGTGAACGGTTTTGAGCAGACCAAGCTACGTAACATGGTGCTTCATAACCAGGAACTAAACGTTTATAAGAGTTGATTGTTGGGTTTGTAATTGCCGTGAACCCTTGTACGTGTCTTAAAACTCCTGCCATGAATTGCATCGCTGTTTCTGATAAACCTAATTCAGCATCTTTATCGTAGAATGCATTTTCATTTCCTTTGAATAAAGAAACGTTACAGTGCATACCAGATCCTGCTTCACCAAATAATGGTTTTGGCATGAATGTTGCGTGTAAACCGTGTTTACGAGCAATTGTTTTTACTACTAATTTGAACGTTTGGATGTTGTCACAAGCTTCAACTACGTTCGCATATTTAAAGTCGATTTCGTGTTGACCAGGTGCTACTTCATGGTGAGAAGCTTCAATTTCAAAGCCCATTTCTTCAAGTTCTAACACGATATCACGACGGCAGTTTTCACCAAGGTCTGTTGGTGCTAAGTCGAAATAACCACCATGGTCATTAACTTCTAGCGTTGGTTCACCTTTATCATCTAATTTAAATAAGAAGAATTCTGGCTCTGGACCAAGGTTGAAATGAGTAAAGCCTAGTTCTTCCATACCTTTTAATACACGTTTTAAATTGTTACGAGGATCCCCTGCGAATGGTTCACCTTGTGCTGTATAAATATCACAGATAAAACGAGCAACTTTACCATTTCCAGTAGTCCATGGGAATACCATAAAAGTATCAAGATCAGGATATAAGTACATGTCAGATTCTTCAATACGAACAAATCCTTCAATTGAAGAACCATCAAACATCATTTTATTGTCTAATGCTTTATCTAATTGACTTACGGGAATTTCTACATTTTTAATTGTTCCTAAAATGTCTGTAAATTGTAATCGAATGTATTTTACTTCTTTTTCTTCTACAAGACGTTTTATGTCGTCTTTTGTGTATTTACCCACAGTATTCCACACTCCTACTTTTTTACCTAACGAAAAATTTGTAATTTACGCGTCTTATTGATAAAAACGCGATAAATCCCCTTGACGTAACGTTGATTTTTGGTGACGATTTGCATTTCGCATTTCTTCACGCAAAATTCGACGTAATTCTGAATCAGAAATTTCTTTTTCAGCTTGCACGGATTGAACCGCAGCATTCTTTTTCATATCAAATAATTTTTTAATACCTGCCATGTTAATGCCTTGTTCAAGCATATCTTTTATCTCAAGTAAAGTATCGACATCATTTAAAGAAAACATTCTTCGATTCCCATCAGATCTATGGGGCTGAATTAAATCGTGTTCTTCATAATAGCGAATTTGTCGAGCGGAAAGTTCGGTTAATTGCATAACTGTACCGATTGGTAATAGTGGCATAGATCTTCTTAATTCACTAGATTTTTTCTTTTCACTCATTTAATTCACCTCCCTTTGTCTTATAATACGCTCGGTTAGTTATAATGTCAATGTTATGTTAGGAAAACTAACATTAATAACAAAATTTAATAGAAATCGACTAAAATTTAGAATTGAACGAAAAAAACAGGAGACTAGTGAACAATCTCCCGTCTTAAAACTATCTTCTTTTTTTCGTAACCTCTACGATATTGAAAAACACATTTAAGAAATTTAAATATAATCCTAGTGCAACACCAATTACTTCATTGTCTCTAGCAAAACTTTTGCGAATATTATTTAAATCATAGACTGTATAAATAGCAAATAATAATACAAACAATCCAGCTAACACTAGAATCACATGACTACTAATTGGAATAAAAATATAAATAAATGCAAAGACAACAAAAACAATGGCAACTGAAATTGCATAAATTGCAGTATCAGAAATCTCAGCAATTAATTTTAACCCTAAAAAGGCAAGTAATAAAAAGATAAGAACGGTTCCAATAAATACAGATAAAACCAATGCTTTTCCAAGCCAATCAATGAGCAATGTGATGATTAAGAAATGAAAGATACCCATGAAAAATGGAATCAAATAATACAAAATAACATTTGCAAGTTTCAATAAGTAAATCAAAACCAACAGACCAATACAAACAATGGATAAAGTAACGACAATCCACATTGGTAAAGCAATTGCAATTAGAGCACCAAGTACAGTTAGAATCCACATTACAGCAAAATGTTTCAATATGAGGTCGTAGTTCCGATTTCTACTTATTTGCCTCATACACAACCCCAATCTTTATAGATTTATTAATTACTATATTTCAATGAAGTTGTGGTTATTAATGATTTTCCCGATATATTGAACCGTTATTGTGTTATTTTCAGCAACTAGCTTCGTAACACTCGCACCCTCAATTTCTTCAAAATCCCATATTTGATTACAATCCAGTGCAAGCACACTCATCAGTAAAGCACGAATAGCAACACCATGGGTAATCAATAAAATTTTCCCGCTTTTATATTGATTGAGACAATCCGTAAGTAGTTCGGTCATCCGCGCACTCACTTGCAAAAAAGATTCACCACTATCTGGAGTGTAACATTGAGGTTCGTTACAATAAGCAAAATAACGATCATAATCTTCATCCCAAATATCTTTAATTTTCCGTCCTTGCCAGCTCCCAAGATGAATTTCTTTTAATCGGTCATCGAGTTTGATATGCGTAGTGTCACCAACTAAAATTTCCGCCGTCTCCACCGCTCTTTGTAGTGGGCTTGAATAAACAGCATCAAATGTTAACTGCTGTAATTCGTGTTGTAATGCTTTTACTTGTTCCCTACCATAGTCTGTTAAACTCGAATTTAACCATCCTTGAAGGCGCCCTTCTTTATTCCACTCTGTTTCTCCATGCCGAACAAAATACAATTCCACTTTACTCATGCCAATCCGCCAAAACTTCTTTAAATTTATCCATTGCCTTAAGATTTTTCATACCGATTCGAAGCCATTTCCCGTTCATACCTTCATAATTGTTCGTATGTCGAAGAACAATCCCTTGTTTTAAACAATGGAAATAGAAGTTTTCGGTTTCTTCTGGATTTTGCAATTGGAAGCATAAAAAGTTAGCCCTACTGTTCGTAACAGCGCAATGATATGACTTTAAGAAATGGATGATTTCGTTTTTGATAGCGAGATGTTCGTTTATACTTTGTAATCGAAAGTCTTCATCTTTTAAACATTCAGCTCCAATGGAAATGGCTAAATTATTTACATTCCAGTGGGGCAAACGGTTTCGCATAGTACTTACTAAGTCTGGTTGGCCAATTAAATAACCAAGGCGTATTCCCGCTATTCCATACATTTTCGTCATCGATCTGACTACTGTTACATTTTCATGAGATGTCACAAGTTCAATTGCAGAATGTTTTTCATTTGTCCAATCCATAAATGCTTCGTCAATTAAAAGAGAACAAACGACACTTTCACCATGCTCAATTAACTCTAAAATTGCATTCTTTTGAATTAATGCTCCTGTTGGATTATTTGGATTGCATAAATAAAGGCAATCCGCATCCTTCATATGACATTTTATTTCATCTAAAGGTAATTCATAATTTACAAGGTCATTCACTGTAACATTTACAATTTCTGCACCAGCAGCTTCGAGTGTCATTTTGTATTCTGAAAAAGTTGGGTGGATAAGTATCACTTTTTTGCCCTTATATAGTTGAGCATAAAAAGTTAGTAACTCTGCCCCTCCATTCCCAACTAAAATACATTCAGGTGAAACTTTATGTTTCACTGCTATTATCGTTCGAAGCGGTTCTGCTAATGGATTTGGATAAGCTGTGATTTTTGGAAGTAATTGTTGCCATAAGTTTTCAATTTGTTTCGGATAACCTAAAAAGTTTACATTTTCACTTAAATCGTAAACAATCTCTGGCATGTCCAAATTGAAATTTTTATACAATTGTTCATAATTCGCTCCATGGGAAGGAAATTGCAACATAAACACCTCCTACGATGATCAAAAATAACCAGGATACAATAAACATTTGAGTAATCGCATCTTTTATATGTTCTTTTTGTAATGTTTGCTCTGGTACTCCCATATGGGCACGGAATGACGTAATTCCCTTATATGTATTGAATCCGCCTAGTTGAATGCCTAATTGGTAAGCAGTAGCCGCCTCTAAATAACCACTATTAGGGCTTGGATGTTTTTTTGCATCCACTAACCAGTGTTTAAATCGTTCCATAAAATTTCGTTTCGTTTTATTTTTTGTGAATAACAATAAAAATCCTGTGATTCGACTTGGGATAAAGTTCGCAATATCGTCCAGTCTTGCAGCTACTTTCCCAAATTCCATATACTTTTCATTTTTATAGCCAATCATTGAATCTAGAGTATTAATGGCTTTATACGCCCATAAACCAGTAGCTCCAAATAAAATGGCATAAAACAGTGGAGCCGTGACCCCATCACTTGTATTTTCCGACACTGTTTCCACAACGCCACGCACAATTTCAGGTTCCTCTAAATGCTCTGTATCACGTCCTACGATCCAAGACAACTTCAAGCGAGCTTCATCTAAATCAGATTTATCTAACGCATCATAAACAATAATTGCAGCCTCTTTTAAACTTTTTTGGGCAAGACCAATGGCAATTAATATCATTTCTATAAACAGACCGACAAATATATTAATTTTGTAGGATAGCGTTACAATTGTAAAAGTAATACCCGTTACGACTCCAATAACAAACAATGCGGTAAAGGCACCTTTTACAATACGAAATCTTCCACTATTTAATTTTTTCGAAAGTAGTGCAATGAATGAACCAATCCATTTGATAGGGTGAGGCATTTTTGGAGGATCTCCAATGATTAAATCTAGAAGTTGTCCAAAAATCACAGCGATAATATGCATTTATCGATTCCCCTTTTTATATTCCAGAAAACTTTCTACAGAACGATTCATTGTGTTATACAATCCTTTTCCAATTAGTTTACCTAGTTTTGTGATGGAACCACCAAATTCATGTCTTTCCCCTGTTTGCGTTGAGGCGATACATATACTATCTGTTGACGTACCCGTTGCAATTGTCCCTGATTGTGGATCTCGAATATCGTGTTCTGAAAGGATTTTTGTTTTCACTTCGACTGCACCACACATCGCCTGAATAAGTGCTTCATCCGTTAAATGACCATTTATGAAAATGAAGGTATTAATCGTACCAACTCTCGGGGGATGGGCGTATTCGTGGGAGCGGGTAATATCTACCGCATTCCCAAGACCCGTAGTAACGAGGACGACAAGGGACGTATCGCCATCCTCATAAAAGTCCATAAATGCAAACTTCATATCAACAGCCGTCATCATTGCTACCGTTTGATGTAACGAATAACCACTAGTTTGAATAAATTGCTTCATTTCTTCGTGGGCATCTAAAGGGTTATAACTAATGTCTACCGTCCGATTAATAAAGTACTGATATTCCCCATAGCCAGGGTTGTGCATGGCCGAGCTAAATGTTCGAAGAGGGTGTGGTGCTTCAACGGCAATATATTCTCCATAGTTCTTAATATTATCTAATGTTAGCATGTGTGAACCTCGTTATTGCTAAATTTATTTGCTTTTGATTGAGACTTATTTGCTTTTCTAAAAGAGCTATCTGCTTTTAACTGAAACTTATTTGCTTTTAAGCTTCTCGAATTTTCTGCACCGCTCTACAAATAGCAAATTTCACATGTTCATAGGTTAATCCACCTTGTACATAGGCAGTAAATGGCGGACGAATTGGACCGTCTGCTGTTAATTCAATACTAGACCCTTGTACAAATGTTCCCGCTGCCATAATGACGTCATCTTCATATCCTGGCATATAGGCAGGAACCGGTGCAAAATGTGCATTAATTGGGGAGGCTGCTTGGATTTCCTGACAAAACGCTACCATTTGCTCTGCTGTTTGGAAGGAAACCGATTGAATAAGGTCCGTACGTTTCGCAGTGTAATGAGGGAACGTTTGCATTCCTACTTCTTCTAGCATTGCGGATGTAAAGATTGCCCCTTTTAAGCTTTGTGCCACTACATGAGGTGCTAAGAAAAATCCTTGGTAAAAATCAGCTAATGTATTTAAAGAAGCACCCGCTTCAGCACCAATTCCCGGTGACGTCATACGATAAGCACATTTTTCTACTAAGTCAGCACGACCTGCAATATAGCCTCCAATTTTGGCTAAACCCCCACCTGGATTTTTAATAAGAGAACCTGCCATTAAATCTGCCCCTACTTCTGTTGGTTCAATCGCTTCAACAAATTCCCCGTAACAGTTATCCACGAAAATTACAACGTCCTGCTTGATTTCACGAATTTTTTCACACATTAGGCGAATCTCATCAATCGTAAATGAAGGTCTTGTTGCATAGCCTTTTGAACGTTGGATAGCTACCATTTTCGTTTTATCGGAAATTGCAGCTTGAACACCATCCCAATTAATTTCTCGATCATCAATTAAATCAACATGTTGATAGCTAATACCAAAATCTTTTAATGATCCAGTATCCTTTTCTCCACCGTCCACTATCGATTGAAGGGTATCATAAGGCTTACCAGTTATGTATACTAGCTCGTCACCAGGACGTAATACACCAAATAAGCTAAGTGTAATAGCGTGGGTACCAGAAATGATTTGGCTACGAACAATCGCTGCTTCTGCTCCAAAGGTTTCCGCATAGACACGTTCTAAATTATCACGGCCTTCATCGTCATACCCGTACCCTGTTGATGGATGTAAATGAAAATCACTTACTTGATGTTTACGAAATGCAGCTAATACTTTCTGTTGATTGAAAAATGCCATTTCGTCAACTTTTGCAAGATAAGGCTTAATTTTTTCTTCAACTTGATTTGCAAGTTGAATCGTTTCTTCTTTTATATTTGAAATAAATGTCATGTATAATTACTCCCTTATTTATCGTCCTCTACCATCTTAACAATTCCTATAGGCATTTCAACTATTTTTTAGACAAGGACGTTTAATGGGTTCCAACGAAGCAAAACATTAGAGCACATAGAAAAATAAACGTTAAGGCTCCTCCTAAAACATTTTGATTATGGGTGCTTTTCCCATCCTTTAAATGTTTTAAAAAAGTAGTGAAATTTAAAAACCATAATACCCCTATTGCTGGTACGACAAGAAACATCATCATTAACATCAGTTGTCCCCCTATAAAATAAAAGAACTGATAATTATAATGAATTACCAGTCCTCATGTATTTTATTTAAATTCTAATTCTCCATCGTAAGCCATCATGCCGCCTTCTAAGTTAACTACTTGGAAGCCTTGAGACTCTAAATATTGGCAAGCTTTTTCGCTGCGAACTCCGCCTCGACAAACAAGAATATATTCTTTCGATGAATCAAGTTCATTTGCACGTTCAGGAATTTGTCCAAGTGGGATATGAATTGCTCCAGGAATCATTCCTTCTTCCACTTCATTATCTTCACGTACATCTACTATATTTAAATCTTCATTTGCATCTAACAGGTTAATTAGTTCTTCCGTTGACATTGTTTTCATTTAACAGAACCTCCAAATTTGATATACACTGTAATTATAGAGAAAAAAGAAAAAATCGGCTAGTATTTATCACTTCGCCGATTAATTGTTTATTGATTTACTTCATCTTCCGAACTTAGTGAAACATGTTTAGAAGGGACGAACGTTGAAATTGCGTGTTTGTAAATAAGGTGCTGTTTACCATCAGATTCTATTAGTACTGTAAAATTATCATATGATTTTACTAACCCTTTCAGCTGAAAACCATTTAATAAAAAGACAGTAACGAATAGATTGTTTTTGCGTAGGTTGTTAAGAAACGTATCTTGTAAATTGATTGATTTCATGCCGTACACACCTCTTCTATATCTTTTTTTCTTATATTGGAAGTATTCGGCAAAAGGAAATTAATTTCCTTCTTGATTTATAAAATTTTTTGAAAACGCTTCAATTTTCGCCCAGTCATTCCCAATCCACTGCACATCCATTTTATTTCGGAAGTAGGTTAGTTGTCTTTTTGCATATCTGCGCGAGTTTTGTTTTAGCTGTTCAATGGCATCCTCCAACGACAAAAGTCCATCAAAATATGCATATAGTTCCTTATAACCAATCGCTTGAACCGATTGTACGTTACGAATATTTCTATCCCATAATGACTTTACTTCTTGTAGTAAGCCTTTTTCCATCATCAAATCCACTCTTAAATTAATTCGTTCGTAAAGTTTTTCCCGATCCATATCCATTCCAATGATGAGATGATTGTAAAGTGGGACATTTCCTCGATTTAGTTCCTCAGTTGCCTTTGATACCCCATGTAATTCTACTAACTCGAGTGCCCGTATGACACGGCGAGTATTATTTGGATGAATGGTGCTTGCCGTTTCTGGATCGAGCTTTGCCAATCGTTCATGCATTGCTTCTGGACCAATCTTTGCTAACTCATCATAATATTTTTTCCGCGCTTCTTCGTCTACATCTTCTTTTGTGAATTGAAAATCATACAATACCGCTTGTACATACAAACCTGTGCCACCAACGATAATTGGCAGCTTGTTACGTTGTTGAATTTCACGAATTTTCGCACGTACTAGGGTTTGATATTCGGCTACAGAAAAACTTTCTGTTGGCTCTTTGAAATCAAGCAAATGGTGCTGAATCCCTTCCATTTCTTCTTTAGTTACTTTTGCAGTACCAATATCAAGCCCTTTATAAATTTGCATGGAGTCTCCGTTAATTATTTCCCCATTAAATTCTTTTGCCATCTTAATACTTAATGCTGTTTTTCCTGAAGCTGTAGGACCAACTATAGCTACAACTTCAATTTCTTTTTCCTTCATTTTTTAACCACCGTGACACCACATGAAACACATGCTCTTTATTTTTTTCTTTTAAAATTTCATGGCGCATACCTTCAAAAAGATATACAACTACATTAGATAAACCGATTTTTTTATATTGATTGGCAACTTTGAAGACACCAGCACCTCGATTGCCAACAGGATCTTCACTCCCACTTATTAAAAGGATGGGTAAGTTTTTTCGAATGTTTTCTAATTCAGATTGTTGATTGATTAAAAGCAAGCCGTCTGTTAAATCAACAAAAAAACGATTCGCTGGGACAAATCCACAGTTTGGATCTTTTATATACGTTTCAACTTCTTCTTCATTCGTACACAACCAATCAAAAGCCGTTTTAACATTAGCGATGTTTTTATTAAAACTACCAAAGCTCAATTCGCTCATGATTGAACTAAGGGTTGTTGGACCTTGAACTAAACAAAGTGTTCTAGCAAGAGTATTACCTATTCTGTGTGCAAATGTTGTATTTCCGGTTCCACATAAGATGCATTTATCAATGTCATTATAGAGTTGTATATAACGACGGGCAATAAAGGAACCCATACTATGTCCAAATAGTACAGTTTCATTTTCTGAATAGAGACGAAAGTTTTGAACAAGCTCATAAACGTCTTGCACCACTCGTTCAAAACCATCTTGGTCAGCAAAAAAACCAAGTCTTCCATTCAGTTCCGCTGTTTTACCATGTCCACGATGATCGTGAACAATGACAATATAACCTTGCTCACATAAATTCATAGCGAAAGCATCATACCGACCACCATGTTCTGACATCCCATGCAAAATGTGAAAATTTCCAATGGGATTGCTGGATGGTTCATAAATCCGTACAAAAATTTCATGTCCATCACTCATTGAGACCACTTTTGTTAGTTTTTTCAACCCTATCACGCACCTTTATATTGTTGCTTCATCAATAAATTGTTCCAACTGCATTTGATAGAATATTTTCTCACTTTCTGAATAGCCGATTGTATTACTCATCACTTCGATAACTTCATCTTTGTATTTTTTTACTAATTCCATATCGAAATAAAGATATCCTGTTCGTCGTATGAAAAAATCACTTGGCGTCAAAGCCATTTCAAAATAGATGGAATATAAAAGCTCTGCGTATAAGGGATTTGGCAGATTCGTTTCATTTCCTTTGCGAATAAAATGAAAAACATCAACTACATTCGTTCCATATTTCTCTACTAATTGTTTCGATTCATTATATGAAATTCCTAGTTGCTCTCCCTCTTTCGCTTTGTTTGCAACAAAGTCATGAAAGTTGATAGAATTTAATCCCTTAGCGCCAGATAAAGGTAAAAACTTCGTGTTGCTCTTTTGGGCATGTTTAAATTTATGTTTTTTTATAATTTCATCTACAATTGTTTCAGCCATTTGTCGATACCCAGTAAGCTTCCCTCCTGCTATCGTGACAAGCCCACTAGGAGAGGACCAAATTTCATCTTTACGAGAAATTTCAGACGGATTTTTCCCCTTTTCAAAGATAAGTGGTCGAATGCCTGCCCAAGAAGATTCAATGTCCTTTTCCGTTATATTAATTTTAGGGAAAATGAATCGGGTAGCATTTAATAAGTAGGTAACATCTTCTGCACTTGCAACTGGCTGAATTGGGTCATCATCATAGAACGTGTCAGTAGTACCAACATAAGTTTTCCCACCTCTTGGAATGGCAAATGCCATTCGACCATCCTCTGTATCAAAATAAACGGCCTGTTGTAATGGAAGTTTTGATTGATCAAAAACAATATGAATGCCCTTTGTATGGCGAACTTGTTTGTTGTTATGCACTTTATCCATTTTCCTAACATCATCCACCCACGGACCAGTTGCATTAACAATCTGATGAGCATGTATAGTGATGGATATTCCTGAAATTTCATCACGCACGTTTGCTGCAACAATTTTTTTCTTTTTATATTCAAAGCCATTAACTCGAGCATAGTTAATACAAACCGCTTTAAACTCTAGTGCCTTTTTAATCACTTCCAATGTTAAGCGGGCATCATCCGTTTTATATTCAACATAATAACCTGCACCTAATAAACCGTCTTCTTTTAGAATGGGTACTTTTTGAAGTGTTTCCTTTTTATTAAGCATTTTTCTTCGCTCATTTGGACGCACTCGTGCAAGTCGATCATAAAGGGTAAGAGCAGCACGAGTTGTAAACTTCCCTAAAGTTCCTTTTTTATATAAAGGAAGCAACATCCACTCAGGCTTTGTTACATGAACGGCATTTTCATATACAATTTCCCGTTCTCGCCCAACTTCTGCAACAAGGCCAATTTCAAATTGTTTTAAATATCGAAGCCCACCGTGAATCAATTTGGTTGAACGGCTTGATGTTCCAGCTGCAAAATCTTGCATGTCAACCAATGCAACGGATAAACCACGGGACGCGGCATCTAACGCAATACCAGCACCCGTTATTCCCCCACCAATGACAAGGACATCAAAGGAATAGTGATTCAAAGTATTAAGAATAGTAGACCTTTCTTTATATGAAAACATAACGATTACCCCTTTTATTTCAAATAGGTAAATCTACATTACACGTTTAAACATTTTTTCTACTTCATAAGAAGAAAAGTGAATCATGACCGGTCTTCCATGAGGGCAGGTGAAAGGATTGTCTGCTTTCTTTAAATCATCGAGCAATGCAACCATTTGTTCTTTTGTTAAATAGTGATTTGCTTTAATCGATTTTTTACAACTCATCATAATGGCTGCTTCTTCTCGTAATTTTTTCACATCTGTTTTTTTCGTTTTCAAAACTTGTTCTATTAATTCTTCAATAATTTCCTGTTCAAAGCCTTTTGGAAACCATGTCGGATGTTCCCTCACTACAAATGAAGATTGCCCAAAGTCTTCTAAAAATACGCCCACTTCTTCCAATGAATGCAAATTCTCTTTTAGAATTAATGCTTCATCGGCAGCATAATGGAACGTTAACGGCAACAATAAAGATTGGCGTTCATTAGGATTAACATCGCCTACTTTTTCACGGAAATATTCATATTTTATTCGTTCTTGTGCTGCATGTTGATCAATTAAATAAAATCCATCTTCCATTTGTGCAACAATATAAGTCCCGTGAATTTGCCCAACAATCTCTAGTTGTGGGAAAGGTTCTTTTTTCTCTTCCACAGGCATAGGTACAGGTTCTTCTTCAATTATTATTGGTGTTGGCTCTGGCTCTTCAGAAACAACCTCATTAATAGGGAATTCTTCTACAGTTGGTTCTTTCACTATAGAGTCATTCAACTTTTCCACAATCTCATTCATTTTCGTTTGATTAAACGTTGGTGCTGGTTTCCAAATATTCATTTGTTCACTTGGCACTTTCACTGGTTTTTCCTTTTTTTCTGCCAAAGGAACATGTATTGCTGAACGAATAGCCTTACGAACTGCATCTTCTACTAACGGTAATAATTCCTGTTCTTTACTTAATCGAATTTGCAATTTTGCCGGGTGAACATTCACATCCGTTAAGTATGGATCGCCTTCGATATACATCACAACGATTGGATATCGTTCAATTGGCAAATATGTGTGATAGGCATCGACTATTGCCTTTTGTAGAAGATAATGTTTCACATAACGTCCGTTTACAAAAATTGACATATAATTCTTTGATGCTCGCGTTACTTCAGGTAAACTTGCATAGCCATGTATCTTATAATCTTGTGACTCAGCACTAAAGGAAATCATTTTTTTAGCATTTTGAACTCCATAGATTGCTGCAATTACTTGTTGAACATTTCCTCTACCATTCGTTAGTAGAAGTGTTCCACCATTATGTACTAATTTAAACGCAATATCTGGATTACTTAATGCTAATCTATTCATATAGTCAATAGAATGCCCAAGTTCGGTTTGAATGGTTTTTAAATATTTTAATCTTGCTGGTGTATTGAAAAAAAGTTGGGACACTGTAATATCTGTTCCTTTTCGAAAAGCTGTCGGTTTCATCGACACTACATGGCCACCGTCTAATTCGATTTCTACACCTGAATGTTGGCCATCTGAAGTTTTTAGCACAACCTTTGAAACCGAAGCAATTGATGCCAATGCTTCACCACGGAATCCGAGTGTTCGAATACGGAATAAATCATGTTCATTGGAAATTTTAGATGTTGCGTGGCGGGAGAAGGATTTTAATGCATCTTCTTCATCCATCCCACTTCCATTATCTGTAACTTGTATGGAGGTTAACCCTGCTTCTTCAAGAAAAACTTCTATGGATGTACTTCCAGCATCAATGGCATTCTCGACTAACTCTTTCACAACAGAAGATGGTCGCTCCACCACTTCACCAGCCGCAATTTTATTCGATAACCATTCATCCATAATTTGAATTTTCCCCATGGTAATACCTCCTTTTAATTTTGTCGAATTATTTCCCAGGGAATGCTGACAAAAAACAGCAATCCCCTATTTTTTACTCAAAAGTGCTTGTTGTAGTTCATAAAGTATATTAATTGCTTGGATTGGAGAAGTGCCCATAATGTTCATTTTCTCCAATTTTTCAAGTACTTCCAATTCTATATTTGATAGCTCACTTGGTTGCTGTACTTCTTCAAATAATGATAGTTGAAGTTCATCTGCTTCCACATTAGTTGAAGCCACTTCTATTTCTTTAGACTCGAATTGATTTAATAGGGTTTGAGCTCGTTCAATAATTTCATCAGGCATTTCAGCTAATTTCGCTACATGCACACCATAGCTTTTATCCGCTGCACCTTCCCGAACTTTATGAAGGAACACAACTTTCCCATCTTTTTCAGTCGCACTAACATGAACGTTTTTCAACTTTGGTAATTGCTGTTCTAAAGCAGTTAACTCATGATAATGGGTAGAGAACAATGTATTTGCACCAATTTTATTGTGAATATACTCCATCATTGATTGGGCTAAAGCCATTCCATCGTATGTAGATGTGCCTCGTCCAATTTCATCAAATAACAATAGACTTTTCTCCGTTGCGTTTGTGATGGCATTTTGCGATTCTAACATTTCCACCATGAAAGTCGATTGCCCCGCAACTAAGTCATCTGCTGCACCAATACGAGTGAAGATTTGATCAATAATCGGAAGTTCTGCTTCTTCTGCAGGGACATAACATCCGATTTGGGCAAGTACAACAATTAATGCCACTTGGCGCATGAAAGTACTTTTACCAGACATGTTTGGCCCTGTAATTAACATCATATTTTTATCTTCTGTTAAAACACAATCGTTAGGTACATACATCTGTTTATTTAGCATTTTTTCAACAACAGGATGACGCCCGTTAATTATTTTAAGCGCTCTTCCCTCATGGAAGGTTGGCTTCGTGAAACGATATTTTTCCGAAACAACTGCAAAACTTATAAACACATCGAGTTCACTTATTTTCGATGCTAAAGCTTGTACACGTGGAATAAATTCTTTTAATTGTTCACGAAGTTCCACAAAAAGATCATATTCTAATGCTAAGCTTTGTTCTTCTGCATTTAAAATAATGGCTTCTTTTTGTTTTAATTCCGCTGTAATATAGCGTTCTGCGTTTGCTAGTGTTTGTTTTCGTTCATAACGTGTTAAATCTGCATTTGCAATGTTGGATTTTGTAATTTCAATAAAATAACCGAACACTCGGTTATAGCCGATTTTCAAATTTTTAATGCCCGTTAATTCTCTTTCTTTTTGCTCTAGTTGGGCAATCCAATCTTTTCCGTTTCGTGCCGCATAGCGCAGTTCATCTAATTTTTCATTATAACCGTCACGAATTACATCGCCTTCTTTAATGGCAATTGGGGGGTGATCTGTAATCGCACGGGATAGCAACTCTTCAATTTCATTACATTCATCCAATGAGTTACCCAACTGTATTAATGTTTCTTTTCCACTTTGTAATAACTGCTCTTTTATATGTGGAACCTGACGAAGGGATTCCCGCAACTGTGCTAAATCACGTCCTCCAACATTCCCAAAGGCAACACGTCCTGCTAAACGCTCCAAATCATATACTTTCTTTAATAATTCTTGTAATTCGTCCCGCACAAAAAACTCATCTAATAAATCCGTTACGATGGATAAGCGCTCTTCAATCAACTTTCGGTTTGCTAATGGTTGGTGTAGCATTTGCTTTAATTTACGACCACCCATTGCTGTTACAGTTTCATCTAGTAGCCAAAGAAGTGTTCCTTTTTGGTCCCCTCCACGAATGGATTGAAGTAATTCAAGATTACGTTTTGAATTAGAGTCGATCCGTAACAATTGCTTAGTTTCGGTATATGTAAAGGGTTGGATATGAGAAAGAGAACGCATCTGTGTTCGTTCTACATATTGTAATAAACTTTTTGCAACACCTTGTAAATTTTCAGGCAACTGTTCAATATATTTCCCGGACTTCTCGATTGGCATTTCTTCTTTTTCAAGGGATAGAACTAAGCTTAAATTTTTTGCTGGTTCTTCTAATAAGATTTGTAGTTGTTCAGTTACGACTAATTCTCGAATATTTAATGAGATTAATTGTTGAAGCAGTGACTTAATTCCCCCTTCAACAATCGTCGTTTTTGATTCACCCGTTGATACGTCTAAATAGGCTAGGGAGAAAGTTTCCTTTGTTAGTTGCTCTGCACTTGCTATATAATGGTTGGACTTCCCATCAATTGTTTTCCCTTCCATTAAAGTACCCGGTGTAATGAGTTGAACAACTTCTCTTTTTACGACCCCTTTAGATTGCTTCGGATCTTCTGTTTGCTCACAAATTGCCACTTTGTACCCCTTCGATACAAGGGTTTCGATGTAATTTTGGGCAGAATGATGCGGCACACCACACATTGGGACACGGTCTTTACTCCCTGCATCTCTACTTGTTAACGTAATCTCTAATATTTGTGATGCGTTTACGGCATCCTCGAAAAACAACTCATAAAAGTCGCCTAGTCTATAGAAAAGAAATGCATCTTCATATTCAGATTTTATTGTTAAATATTGTTGCATCATTGGTGTGTATGTCGTCATTTTGTTGTTCCTCTCTAAACTACTTAATACTTTTCATTATAACAAAAATTGATGTTATATTAGAGTTTCACACAAATTTGAAAAGTAAAAAGTATAAGAAAAAAGAAGAGCGCCTATTAATCTACTAAATACTTAGTAGATGGCGCTCTCACTTTATTATCGATGAAATGATGACGATTCGTCGCTTATATGACCGAATTTTCCTTTGCCAAAGTTAATTGCTTCAGAAGAACTTGAACTGGAACTTGAGCTAGAGCTTGATGATGAGCTTTCATCATCGTCATTGTCATCAAATCTCCATTCTTCTTCAAACTCAATTGGATGTACAGAAACAACTACTTTTGTTTCACCGATAACTTCAACTAAGAAGTCGCGTTCAATCACAATGTTGAAGCATTCACCATTTTGTGTAATGATTGCTTCTACGCAATTCGGTTGTTGTAATACACGTACATGGCAATCATTTGTTTCAATAATTTCTTCATCACGGTAGTGTAATTTAATACGATCTTTGTAATGAACAGTTTCTGTATGAACTGCTGTTCTTGAATGATTATTATACGCGTACCATACGTTTACATCGAATTTACCTGATACCTCAACATATTTCCCCACTTTTTTTGCACTATAGTGGTGATTAATTACCCAACAACCTAAAATGCTCGTTGGAACATTTGAAGGACGCAGTACCTCACTGCTCTCTGTTCTTTTCTTACCTTTCGCGACAACCGCTTTTGTCACAATTTGACGCAAACGTTTCAACGCTTTTCCTCCTTTACTATCTAGTCGAACTATAGTATGCGGCTAGTGCCTAATTGGTGAAATGTCCTGGATTTGAATTTTTTTGTTAAGTTTGATGTTCACTAACCGAGTTCTTTCTGACTTCCCACTTATAGTATTACTGTTGGGCAAATTGTGTTCCTAAAAAATGAAAAATCTAATTATGAAACTGTCAGTCGATATGGGAGTTAAATAAGGGGAAAATTAAAGAACCTTCTATAGTAATGAGTAGAGTTATTCGTGGGGAACACAAAAAATAAAAACCACCAGTCGAACTGGTGGTTTTCTCTGCGCGTGAAACGCTGGGTTACTGGCCCACGTCTAAAGACGCGCTGAATGGTCTGCCAACCGCACTACGTTTCCGACTACCGCTAAAGCGGCTATTTTATTTTTTGCTTCGATTTATTTCTTCTCCTGTGAATGGGTCAATGAATTCTTTCATGGTCATTTGATCTTCCAGAATATCTTCTTGCAACTGATTTTTGATATATTCTTGAATCGCTTTTTTATTTCTTCCTACTGTATCGACATAATACCCTCGACACCAAAATTTTCGATTCCCATATCTGTATTTTAAATTTGCATGTCGATCGAATATCATGAGACTACTTTTCCCTTTTAAATACCCTACAAAACTAGAGACACTTAACTTTGGTGGAATACTTACTAACATATGTATATGATCAGGACATGCTGTTGCTTCAATAATTTCCACGCCCTTTCGCTCACATAACTGCCGTAATATTTTACCGATATCTGCTTTAATTCGACCATAAATAATTCGTCTTCTATATTTAGGTGCGAACACAATGTGATACTTACAATTCCATGTTGTATGTGCTAAACTTTTATTATCCATATGGATCTCCTTTCGTACATAATTGGTTGACCAGACCATATATTATTGTACGATTGGAGTATTTTTTTTGTCCATAGCTAAAAGCTTTTTGGAACCCCCTGCATAGCAGGGGGTTTTCATTTAACCAAAAAATAAACCTCCTACAATATGTAGGAGGTTTTTACTTATTATGAGCAGCTTCCAGGTTGGCTGTTTTTAATTTTTGAACCTGTTTCACCTTTTAATAGGTCGCCGCCAGTTGATTCAATGATTTCATTTGTTACTGTGTTTGCAATGGCATTTGATACAAGTTGTAATAAATTATTTACATCTGATTGAGATTGTTTAAATTCTTGTACAATCGGTACAGCATCGATTTCTTCTTCAATTTTTGCGATTTTTTCTTCAACCAATTTTACTGCCTTTTCTTTACCAAGATGTTGGAAGTTCACAGCTTGTTTTTGTAAAGTTTTTAGAGAAGCGATTTTTTCACGTACCATTTGATTTTCGTTAATTTGTGCTTCTGCTTTTTTGAAAAATTCAACTTCTTCTGTATTTGCAATCATGTGTGCAATTTCTTTTGCTTTTGCCACGATTTCGTCTTTTGTATAAAGCTTTGTTGTCATTATACTTCCACCTCATGTCGTTTAACGATTTCTACAAACTCACCACGCAGTGAATAAGATTTCGCCTCGAGTATTTTTACTTTCACAATTTGACCAACTAAATCAAGCGGTCCTGTAAAGTTCACTAATTTATTTCTACGCGTATAACCGGCTAATACATCATCACGTTTTTTACTGCTACCTTCAACTAATACTTCGACAATTTGGCCTTCGTATTTTTTTAATGCCGCTGATGAGAATTCCTCCACAACTGCATTTAATCGTTGAAGACGTTCTCTTTTCACTTCTAATGGAACGTTATCTTTCATTTTTGCAGCAGGTGTTCCTTCACGTGGGGAATAGATATAAGTGAAGGCCGTTTCAAATCCAACTTCACGGTATAAATCAATTGTTTCTTGGAATTGTTCTTCCGTTTCGTTTGGATAACCTACGATGATGTCAGTTGTTAATGCAACATCTGGAATTGCTTGTTTAATTTTTCTCACTAAATCTAAGAAATGTTCGCGTGTATATTTACGCGCCATAATTTTTAAAATGTCATTTGATCCAGATTGAACTGGTAAATGAATATGTTCCACTAGGTTTCCTTTTTTCGCCAACACTTCAATTAAGTGATCATCGAAATCACGTGGGTGACTTGTTGTGAAACGAATACGAGGAATATCAATTTTACGTAGCTCGTCCATTAAATCTCCAAGTCGGTATTCCATATCTGTAAAGTCTTTCCCGTATGCATTTACGTTTTGACCTAAAAGCATAATTTCTTGGTAGCCCTGTGCTGCTAATTCACGTACTTCTTGAATAATTTCATCAGGACGACGACTACGCTCTTTACCACGAGTATATGGAACGATACAGTATGTACAGAATTTATCGCAACCGTACATAATGTTTACCCAAGCTTTAATCGCACCATTACGTTGTTTTGGAAGGTTTTCAATTACGTCCCCTTCTTTTGACCAAACTTCAATAACCATTTCTTTAGACATGTAGGCTTCTTTTAAAATATGTGGTAAACGGTGGATATTGTGTGTACCGAATACCATGTCTACATGTTGGTATGTTGTTAAGATTTTATTAACAACCGATTCTTCTTGTGACATACAGCCACAAACACCAATTAACATTTCAGGGTTTTGACGTTTATATTTAACTAGGAAACCAAGTTCACCAAATACTTTATTTTCCGCATTCTCACGGATTGCACATGTATTTAACAATACAACATCCGCTTCTTCGATTAAATGAGTTGGTTCATATCCTAATTGTGTTAAAATCCCTGCCATTACTTCAGAATCGTGTTCATTCATTTGACAACCGTACGTACGTATATAAAATTTACGCCCTTGACCCATTCCTAAGAATTCTTCATCAATTGCGAAATCTTTATGATATTTTACTTCTTCTTTACCGCGCTTTTTCGCATCTTTTAAAGAAGGAGCTGCTGTAACTACTCGTTCAAAATAACTGCTATAATCTTTTTCAGGTTTTGGTTGTTTCACTTGTTGACTAGCTAGTCGTTGTTCCTCATTCATTGAAATCCAGAAACTCCTTTCAAGATTGGTTTCGTACATTCGAATCCCATTTTAATATTATAACGAATAATAGGTAGAAAGAACAATAAAAGTTGTTATAATTTGATGAACTGTTCATATTGTTTGTAATCATTTTCTTTCAAAATTGCAAGGAAAGTAAAACAAAGCTGCACAACCGATTGCCAATTCATTTGGTATTGGTCTTCAAATTGATGTTTTGGTAAGGTAAGTACTTGGTTAAAAATTGTTTTTGGCTCAATTTGCTTTTCTTCTAGATATTTAAGAAACCCCAAAAATAATTTATGATCCTGTACTGCGAGGGATTTTTCTTCTACCAATTTATCAATTTGGTAAGGATCTTTTAATGTATTTGCTTTGCTAAATATTTTATTAAGTTGCTCGTTCGTTTTTTGTTGTTTGATTTCGAGAAAATTGATTATTTTGTTCAATTGAGTGACCTCGTTTTGTGTAATTCCGCCATTTTTTGAATTAATTCCGCCAAATATGTTTAAAATTCCGCCAAAAATTTATATAATCCCGCCAAATCCCGCCAAACATCTTTTGGAATAAGATAAGCCCTGTTTCTAGTGCTCCCTGTATATTGAAAATCTAATCTTTTTAGAATTTTATTAGCTGCATCGTGACTTTCGATAAAGAAAAAATCTCTAAATTCACGATTTGTAATCCTTTCACTGATTAATACACGATATTCATGCAACCCTTGGTATAATGCTTCTTTCGACTTGTTGCCACAGGTACAAATAAAACCTCTTTTGTAAGCCATCACTTTTCCGCAGTTACATAAGGCACCCTTTCTTATAGGGGGAATTTCAAATTTAGGTTTATACTTACTAGGTTGATACAATTTGAGAAGATTCTCTTTTAACGTTTCAAATTGTACAATTCCTAAATTCTGCTTACTATATTTTAATAATAGCCTTTTCACCTCTGTGCGCAAACCAATTGCATGGAAAATTGAAATTTCTCCATGCATATTTCCAATTACTGTAGTTGGTTCAACTATTACAACAGCTTTATGAATCGGAATATTTATCCCTAGATATTTTATAATACGTTCCATTTTTTCTACATTTCTTTTGACCTGATCAAAGGGGCTTTGGAAGCTTTCAATTTCTCCCGATTTTCTTTTCCGTAAAAATTGATGTTTTTCCGGCTCATACCAAATGTATCCTGCCACATTTTTTATTTCAAGAATAAGAACGAAATGAGGACAAACGAACAATGTGTCAATTTGATAATGAGGAATTTCATAATTATGAAAAAGTAAAAACTTCATTGGCAAATCTAGTTCTTTCCAAATAGTATCTACCTTAATTCTCCTAAGTAACCAATCTCCGCGCGTTTTAATAGATTCTCTATATACTCTCTTTTTTCTAAAGGTACCCTTCGAAGTAACGCATCCAATACTACTATTTTCGATGGTAGTTTTCGTACAATTACGGTCAAAAAAATCCCTCCTACCTTACATTCTACTGAAAGGCGAGAGGGATAAAATAGGAAACTAGAAAAAGCTAGAAATTCATCATTTCATACTTTAAATTTCTTAATAGAGTTCGTTAACGAGCGAATATTTTTTGCTATCCTTTGAATTTCGCTATGCATTTTTCGAGTTGCGTTTAATTGTTCATTAGTTGAGTTCGATACTTTTTCAATGCGAAGGGCATTTTGTTTTGCCATATCTCTTAATTGCACTGAGTTATTTGCAACTTCTTTCGTGTTTGTAGTAATGGAATGTATCGTTGCGGATACTTCACCAATGTGAGGACCTACCTCATTTACTGCAGAAACAATCTGTTGAAACTTAGCAGCAGTTTGATTTGTGATTTCAATACCTGATTGAACTGATTCAATAGCACTAGCCATAAAGTGTACGGATTCTTTCATATCCTTTTGAATAAGTTTAACGATTTCTTCAATAACCCTCGTTGAATCAACTGATTGCTCAGAGAGTTTTCGAACTTCCCCTGCTACTACACTAAATCCTTTTCCAGATTCACCAGCTCTTGCTGCTTCAATTGCCGCATTTAAAGCAAGAAGTTTGGTTTGTTCAGCAATTGAATTAATTATTTCAATGACTTGTTCAATTTTATTGGAGTGGTTCGCTAAAACTAACATCATTTCATTCGTTAGTGTTACTGCATGTTCTATCTTTTGCATTTGTTCCATGTTCATTGTTACATAGTGAACACCTGCATTTGCCTCGTTTACCGTTTGATGAATATTTCTTTCAATGTATTCAATTTGCTGGGTAATGGTTTCAACACCAGAAGCAATTTCTTGTATCGAGATTGTATTTACATCTAGTTGCTCGGTTGAACGAATTGTTGATTTCGTTAAACTCGTAGCATCTTGGGAAATATGTATAGAGGCTTCCGTTGTTTTTTCTGATGCACGTTGGAGTTGTTCGTTTGCTTCATCAACCGAAGCAGCACTTTGTTGAACAATTTTTAACAACTCTTTCACTTCTGTCGCCATCTGATTAAAGCTAAGCATTACTTCTCCAAGTTCATCCTTTGAATCATAAGTAGCAACACTCGTAAAATCTCCTTGTTCTGCTTTTTTCAATAATGATTTAAGTTGCCTTGTTGGAATTTTCACAGCACGTGTTGCCCCTAAATTAAAGTAGATAATGACTAAACTAATAAAAAGTGAAACACCAGTTAATAATTTATAACCAAATGCAATATCTTTCTGATATGTATTCAATTGACTATTAGCCCGATCAACGACATATTGTTTTGTTTCTTTCAAAATATTTAATGATTCTTTTAAGTTCTGGTCAGTTAAAGTGGTATTTAATTGTTTACTGTAAAACTCCATTTTCTTATCAAAATTGGGTAAGTTATTTTGAATTTCCCTTGCTTCATGGAAGTTACCCTGATAGACACTTTCTTCAATGTTTGAAATTGTATTTACAGCTAAAACCTTTTCTTCATACATTCTCTCAGTGTTATTTTCCATCTTTCTTAAATAATCCATGCTAAAAATAGCAAGTATGCAATTTGATAAGATACAAACTATCATTAAAACTAGTAATCGGTCATTCACCTTTATATAGCGTTTCAAACGCATGTACTCGACCCCCACAATATTTGTAGTTCGAGCATAGATTAGTACTATAAAGTTGATGTAGATTATTTGTAAAATTTATGTAAAAAAGGAAGAGTCTAAAAAGGCATTTTAGATTCTTCCTACCACCGCAGAAGCAATATGTTAATTGCATGGAAAAGGCTGTACAGAAAATTTTCTGCACAGCCCAATACTACATAAATTCTTTAACTAATTGATTAAATTGATCTTCACTTAAATTCATATCTAAGCTATTCAATGGCGCATCTGCAAACCCTGGAATTTTTTCTTGGTACGATTTTGTTTCAGTATCTTGATAAATAATACCAGTTACTAAACCTTCTTTTTCCATTACTGTTTGCATTGCTAATTCTCTGTTTGAAGAGTCATAACCTTCAATATCAGATAGTTTTGTTAAATGCTCTTTAAACCATTCATATGTGTTCACTTTATTGTATGTTACACATGGGCTAAATACGTTGATGAAAGAGAAGCCTTTGTGTTGAATACCTGCTTCGATTAATGCTGTTAATTCTTTAATATCAGTAGAGAATCCTTGTGCTACAAATGTTGCACCTGATGATAATGCCACTTCTAAAGGTTTTAATGAAGGTTCGATTGCTCCTTCAGGTGTTGATTTTGTAATAAATCCTTTTGCAGAACGTGGTGATGTTTGACCTTTTGTTAAACCGTAAATTTGGTTATCCATTACAACGTACGTAATATCGATATTGCGACGGATGGCATGGACTGTATGCGCCATACCAATTGCAAAACCGTCTCCGTCTCCACCTGAAGCGATTACGTTTAAATCTCGGTTTGCCATTTTTAAACCTTGTGCTATCGGTAATGCGCGGCCATGAATACCATGGAATCCGTATGAGTTAATGTAACCTGCAATACGACCAGAACAACCGATACCAGCAACAACTGCAAGCTCATGTGGTTCAATACCGACATTTGCTGCAGCACGTTGAATAGCTGCTTGAACAGAAAAGTCACCGCAGCCAGGACACCAGTTAGGTTTCACTGAGTTACGAAAATCTTTAAATGTTGCCATTAGTCAAGCAACTCCTTTACTTTAGTTTTGAGCTCACCTGGTAAGAACGGTGTACCGTCGTATTTTGTGAGACTAACAATTTTATCGTGACCGCCAACATTCATTTTCATAATGTTTGCAAGTTGGCCAGTTTTATTGTTTTCAACGACAATTACTTTTTTTGCACTTGCAACTAATGGAGCCATTTCACTTGATGGGAATGGGAAAATTAGTCGAGCATGTGCATGGTTTACTTTTAAACCTTCTTCGTTAAGACGTTCTTGAGCTTCTTCAATTGCACCACGTGTTGAGTTAAAACCAACAAGTAATACGTCTGCTTCTTCATGAGGAGCATTTACGTAAATAGGTGTATCAAAATTCAAGTTTTCTAATTTGCGGAAACGCTTGTCCATTTGTGTATTACGGTTACCAGCTGCTTCACTTGGTTTACCTGTTTCATCGTGCTCAACACCAGTTACATGGTGAATACCATTTGGTGTACCTGGGAAGACGCGAGGTGAAATACCATCTTCAGTATTTTCATATCGTTTGAAATAATCTTTGTTGTCGTTTGGTTCGATTTCTCGATCAACAAGTTTACCACGGCGAACTTGAATTTTACTATAATCAAATGGATCTGTTGTTTGTTTTCCTAACGCAAGTTGTAGATCCGTAATTACAATTACAGGAAGTTGTAATTCTTCTGCAATATTAAATGCTTGAATTGTATCAAAGAATGCTTCTTCTAATGTAGAAGGCGCAATAACCACTTTTGGAATTTCCCCGTGTGTACCATAAAGCATTGCCATTAAATCGGATTGTTCTTGCTTTGTAGGTAAACCAGTAGATGGACCACCACGTTGCGTATCAAAAATAACTAATGGTTGTTCTGTCATACCAGATAGACCAATCGCTTCCATCATTAATGAAAGACCAGGGCCAGCTGATGCTGTGAAGGCACGTACACCACCATAGTTTGCTCCGATAGCCATTGTTGCAGCTGCAATTTCATCTTCCGTTTGAATAACTGCTCCACCTAATTTTGGAAGTTTTTTAATCATATATTCCATAATTTCAGATGCTGGAGTAATTGGGTATGCTGCCATAAAACGTGATCCCGCTGCAATTGCACCTAACGCAACAGCATCGTTCCCAATCATGAACATACGGCGTTTTCCATCAGCTGGTGCTAACTCCCATTCACCAACACGATCTCCTAAAAGTTCACTCATTGCATCGTAACCCTTTTGGATTGCGTCCATATTTTTTTGAACGACTTCTTCTCCTTTACGGCCAAAGATTTCTTCTACAACACCTTGGAATACTGACGTTTCTAAGTTTAGAAGCGCAGAAGTTGCACCAATTGCCACCATGTTTTTCATTAGAGATGTACCAAGTTCGGTTGCAATCTCTGTAAAAGGAACAACAAATAATGGTGCTTTTGAGTCTTCTGGTTTCACAGGTTCAAATTTCGCATCCGCTAATATAATTGATTTTTCGGTTAACTCTTTATAATTTACTTCAATTGTTTCTTGGTCAAATGCAACTAATATATCTAAATCGTCTGCAATAGAACGGACTTCTGTAGGTCTTACTGTAATTTTATTATTCGTATGGCCACCCTTAATACGTGAAGAGAAATGACGGTAACCGTATAGGTGATATCCTAAACGATTCATAGCCATTGAGAAAATTTCTCCGGTACTCTCGATCCCTTCCCCTTGCTGCCCACCGACTTTCCATGAAAGCTGATGTAACATTTTAACAACTCCTTAAACGAAACTATTTTTTATATTTTTTCCTATCATAGTTTAACACGAACTTTTTTCATTAACTATCCAATTTACAACATTTACATGAAAATCAGACCTTTGACGGAATGACAGTTATCACATGTTGTACATTTCCGTCAATTTAGCTTTCTTCATTAAAATATAGAACATACTAACAAATTGAAAAAGCTCTTGCTAATTAGACATAAGCTAATTAACAAGAGCTTTCTGGTTTAAATTTTTAACTAACGATTTCTCTTTTCAACAACCAACTTCAATGCCGTACGATCTTCCCCTGCAATTGTAATATCAGCAAATGCAGGTGCGCAAATTAAGTCGGTACCACTTGGTGCGACAAAACCTCGCGCAATCGCAACTGCCTTTACTGCTTGATTTAAAGCACCTGCACCTACAGCTTGCATTTCCGCATATCCTTGCTCCCTGATCACCGCAACAAGCGCACCTGCGACAGAATTTGGATTAGAGCGAGACGATACTTTTAATGAATCCACATTTATTCCTCCCCATATAGCTTTAATAAATGTTGAATGAAGCAATTGAATTGTTTGGCGTTCATTCAAAGGACTTCAACTTAGTGTCCGTAACACATTTTATGTTGCTAAAGTGGAAAATAGAATCTAATGTAACTGAATTTGGAAATGTTTTTTTATTATTATGAAACTTTTGAAAAAGCTGTAGATCCATTAACCTTGAAACGGATAATCTTCATTAATATATACGCGTTCACAGTGTTTTGCTTTACCTGTCTTATCATCAATTTCAACAAAGAAACCGCTCAACACGTCACGCCCTGCTTTTGGTACTTCAAAACGTGATGGCATATTTGTTTGGAATTTATAAATAACGCTTTCTTTTGTCATTCCTAATACTTCATCATATGGTCCAGTCATCCCAACATCTGTAATATACGCTGTTCCTCCTGGATAAATGCGTGCATCTGCCGTTTGTACGTGGGTATGTGTTCCAACTAATGCTGATACTCGTCCATCTAAATGCCAACCAAGGGCAATTTTCTCACTCGTTACTTCCGCATGAAAATCAACAAAAATTAATGGAGATGTTTTTCTTGCTTCCTCTACTAAATCATCTGCAACTGCAAATGGATCTTCATGGGGCGGTAAAAAGACACGACCGTGTAAATTAATTACCGATAATGTCACACCGTTTTTCGAAATTTGAACCATGCCCTTTCCAGGTGCTTCCTTCGAAAAGTTTGCAGGACGAATTAAATAATCTGCATCATCAATAAAGTCAAATATATCTTTATTATCCCAAGTATGATTTCCCATTGTGATCACATCAACACCTACTTGTAATAACTGTTGATAAATTTTTCTAGTTATGCCACGTCCAGCTGCAGCATTTTCTCCGTTTGCAATCACAACATCAGGAGCATATTTTTTCTTTAAGCGCGGTAAATATTTTTCTACAGCATCTCTCCCGATTGAACCAACAATATCACCAATAAACAATACTTTCATCGTACGACCTACTTTCTATAATAACACTTTTATTTTACCATTTTGCTGCATCAATAATCAAAGTGAATGGGGCTATCTAAACTGATAGCCCCAACTTTTTAATAATAATATTGATATTCCGATTTAGATAATTCAGTGTTATTTAAAATTGCACCTAAAATATTTGCATGACTTGCTTGAAGAATGGATTTGGCTTTAAGTACTTCTTCTCGTTCTGTATTTATAGAGTCAACAACTAGTATTGTTCCATCACACTTTTTTGATAACATTTGTGCATCTGTAACTGGTAAAATCGGCGGTGCATCAAATAGAACAATATCGAAATATCTTGACATATCCTTTATAAATTCATCCAAATATTTCGAAGTTAATAATTCTGAAGGGTTAGGAGGGATAGGACCAGATGGCAAAACATATAACCCTTTTACATGCGTTTCATTTAATACTTCATCGTACTTTGCTGTCCTTGATAAAACATTTGAAAGGCCATGCACATTAAAAAAATCAAATGTATAATGTAATGTCGGTCTTCGCATGTCCGCATCTACAATTAATACTTTTTTTCCTTCTTGAGCAAAGACAACACCAATATTTGCTACAATGGTTGATTTTCCCTCAGCAGGGATTGATGAAGTTACTAGAATTGAATAGAAATTCTTTTCAGGTAAAGTAAACATAAGGTTAGAACGAATTGTTCGAAACTGCTCTGAAAATATTGACTTTGGTTCACTAATTGTTATAAGTTTTCTTGACATTGGCATTCGAGATATTTTTTTTTTCTTTTTTAGAATTCTTTCCATCCTTTCCTAGTGAAACTTACATAATTAATTGTAATTAAGTTTTTTCAGGAATTGAACTAACAACACCTATTATTGGTAATTCCAACAATTCTTCTAGTTCCTTCTCATTTTTTATCGATGTATCGAAATATTCTCTTAAAAAGGCAATACCGACTCCAAGAAATATGCCAAACGTAATGGCAATTGCTATATTTAGAGGTATGTTAGGCGAAATTGGAATTGGGGTATCTTGATATTTTGCAAGGGATAAAATATTAATGTTATCAATGCTCATTAAGTTCGGAACTTCCTCTTTAACTACTTTTCCAATTGAATTAGCGATTTGAACTGCTTGATAATGACTCTTATCCCTCACTTTGATCGTTATTACCTTCGATTCACTCACATTGTGTACAGTAATTTTATTAGTTAATTCTTCTTCTGTTATGTTCAAATTTAAGTCTTTAATTACTTGCTGTAGTATAACTGGGCTTTGGATAATGACCGTGTACGTATTTATTAATTGTAAATCAGTTTCTATCGCCTGATAGAAATTAACCTCTTGATTCACATTTTTTTGATTGATTAATAATTGCGTTTCTGCTTCATACATTGGTTTTGCAATATAGAAACTATATACAAGAGCAATGCTTACACAAAGAATCGTTATACTGATAGTAGAAACAGTATATTTAATTATTGCCCTTTTTAATTTTTGATAATTAATTGGAGTTTGCATTTTGTCCCCCCTGTTCCAAAGCCGTATTGTCAAAACTTATATATATAAATCGCTAATAATCGTTGGTTTTATAGTCTTTTACGCAAAAAAACTTGCCACCCCCTGGATTTTGGTGTTAGTTGAGGTTACCACACCACACAACTACCCAAAAAGGAAGTGACAAGTTTGTACCCTCAATTATTAGCGTATTTAATTGAATTTATCAAGTACCAAGAAAAAATAATTAAAATATTAATGGTGATAATATTTGGTAAGGCTGTTGGAAGTGTGCGTCCTGAACAGCCAATTAATAAAGAATACCGCAAGTTACAAGTTGATAAGTTACCCATTCTGTATCAACCTGAAAAAGCATCCTTTCAGGATTTACTAATCGCCTACTTCCATGAACATGGCAAAGAATTAAAGCCTGTAAGACGACACGCCAAGTCCAAATCAAAAGTACCTGAAAACCTCTGTTGTCCTAAGTGTGGTGCACCTTCCTCGTATTTGTATGCGAATAATGGTGCAAAAGGACAATATCAATGTAAGGTATGTGATTGCTTATTTAATCAAAAAAGTCGCTATCAGAAAGAGGCTATTCTTCGTTGCCCCCACTGTATGAAGACCTTAGAGAAAATTAAAGAGCGAAAAGATTTTCACATTTGGAAGTGTAAAAGTAATCAGTGTTCCTATTATTTATCCAATATAGGTCGAATGAGTAAGGAAGAAAAGACCCGATTTAAACAAGATCCACAGGCGTTTAAAGTGCGTTATATTTATCGTGAATTTTTGTTTGATTATCAACCTTTATCTCCAGCATCACCAGTAAAACCACGTGTAGATTTATCACGGATTCATACGTCATCCCATACACTTGGATTGATTTTGACATACCATGTGAATTACGGTATTTCAGCACGGAAAACAGCAGCGATTATGCAAGACATACATAATGTTTCCATTTCACATCAAACGATATTAAATTACGTGAACAGTGTCTCCATCTTGATGAAGCCCTTCGTTGATGGTTATCCTTATGAACTGTCCGATCAATTTTGTGGCGACGAAACGTATATTCGGGTTAATGGGAAATGGCATTACTTATTCTTTTTCTTTGATGCGGCGAAAAAAGTTATTCTCTCTTACCGTGTTTCGCCTAATCGCGATACATTGTCTGCCATTAAAGCAATCGATGATGTTTTACAAAAGTTCAAGGAGATTCCCGAAAACCTGAATTTAATCGTGGATGGCAACCCCATTTACTTATTAGCACAACACTTTTTCGCACAACATGACATTTGGTTTGATGTGACACAAGTGATAGGCTTAACGAACGAAGATCCAGTGTCAGCCGAATATCGTTGGTTGAAACAAATTATCGAACGTCTAAACCGGACATTTAAAGGGCATTACCGTGCGACAACAGGCTTTGGTTCCGAAGCTGGCTCGGTATCGTTTGTGACGATGTTTGTGGCCTATTTTAATTTCCTTCGACCGCATGCAAAGCTGGAAAAGCGTGTGCCGGTCATGATTCCAGAGTTGGACCAGATGCCACATATGCCAGCACGTTGGACAAAACTGATTGAACTGGCCCAATTGGAGTTAACGAAATAACCGCAGCCTACTTTTTTTAGCAGAGCCCTCAAATAACTACATACGAATGACAATCGGCGTAGCGAACTCTTGACAAACCGAATGGAGAAAAGGTTAAAATTGGTATTTGGCGAGGGTTATTTGGTGTGCCTACTTTTTCCCCTTCGCCCTCAAAAATATGGGCGCAACCTTTTCGGAATGTTTGTCAAGAGCGATTGTCCCCTCGTTCGGAGAGTACTTATCGCCCAATACCTTGTGTTTTTCAATTTTTCATAGAAGTTTTGACACTACCTCCAAAGCCTAACATTTAATTACAAATGAGCATTTAATGCTCTTCTATGTTCATATAAAAATATACTTATCATTAATATAAATTGATAGGTACTAGAAACTAGAATTCCCATACAAAAACCTGCAAGACCATAAAAATTGTACAAAACAATTGTACTCACTAGATAGACAATTATATTAGTTCCATTAATTACAAATTGCCAATTGATATTATTAAACTTTAGTATAAAAGGATTAATTACTGAAATCATTAACTCCACAATAGCAGTAGCAGAGGTAATATAAATGTATTTCAATGATTCCTCAGCCCAACTTGGATATAAAAAGTTTAAAACAAAAGGGCTTATAAAGACGGTAAAAAAATATCCAATTAATCCAATAAAACTCGTCACTAATATTATAGATAGAAATATTTTGAGCTGGATTTTTTCCATTTTTGACAAATAGCTTAAAATTACACCGTTAATAGGATTAATGATCATGGAAATGATTTTACCTACAATTGTAGAGGTATAGTAAATGGATACGGATACTGGTCCTAATAAGGGGAAAAGTAGGAGTTTATCGGCATAAGATAGTACATTGGATAACAGTGATGAACCCAGTAATACCGAACTTTTATATGTTGTAGACTTAAATAAGATAGTTTTCTCAAAAGGTTCTTTCCAAAGAGTTGAATTTTTAATAATATAAAGTAAGCTACATCCAAAACCTAAGATATATATTGTTTGCCAAGCACCAGTATATTGAAATAGTATTGTCCCTACTACATAGCCAGCAGCTAAGATAATATTATTGATTAATATTTTTTTATAATTAATGACAATTCGAAAACTTACAACATAATATTCTCTAATTAAATTTAATGATGTAATTAGTATCATTAAAAGAATGCTTGTAATTAACAAGTTACCTTCATAAAAAAACGTGCAAAAGGCTACCAAAATGGCACTTATGCCCATACTATATAATAATAGTATATTAAAATCTCCACTATAATTGTTTTCTTCATATTTGCGGTTTAATAATAGTCTAATATTGTTTAATACATTCCCAAAAGGAAAACTTAATACTGTAAAAAGACTGATGAATGTTATGACTATTCCGTACTGCTCTTCTCCAAACTTATCTCCAATTTTAGGAAGAGTATATAATTGTAATATAATAATTGGAATAGCCGTCCCTATAATATTAAAAACTGTATCGAGCAAAAACTTTTTTTTACTCATCCATAAATACTCCCATTAGATTATATTTACTATGAAACATTCAAGATTTTTGTAAAATGGTTTTATTTATAATCAATCCTAGTAAAATCCAAAATGGAATATGTGTTAAATAACTTCCACTCACCAATAATTCAATAAAGCCCATTGAGATCCAAAGAATCATCATATTATAAACATTTATATCCTTTGAAAATAATAATTTAGTCATTTTAAAAAGTAATGCTGTGATTAATATTGTCCCAATAATTACGCCAAAATTTGCAAAAAATTCGATCATGATATTATGAGCATATACACCATCTGCAACTCTCCTATCCCCAGCTATTCCAATACCTAGAAAAGGATTATTAACAATATTCTGCACAATCATTTCATAGATTTCATCACGGCCACTTAAATAAATTTCATTGGAAAGGAAAAGATTTATACTCCGACTATAAAATCCAAATTTCAAAAGGTTATAATTTATTACTAGAATGATATTTTTATAATTAATACAAAAAAACAAAATTAACATGATGAGGGTGAAATATGAAAAAATCCTCATTTTTGAAGTTGCTATACTGACACCGGGTCTAATCAATTTTAATATGATAAATACTGCAATACATAGTAAGGGACCTCTTGAACCAATTAATAAGATTAGTAAAATAGACAACATTGTAATAATAAAAGGAAGTAAACGAAATCGCTCAATAAGCTCATTTAGCGATATTACCACTGGTAGCAGAAGGTAATAAGAGAATGTCATACTATAAGTTCCTATTGATGCAGTACCTAAAATTACTTGTATGCCCATAATGGCACAAGCAATAAAAATAATGATACTCGCTTGTTCCATTACCTTTTTTAATACAGCCCAATTTTTTAACGTAACTGTATAAATAAATACTGGTAAACACATGAAGAAAAGCGGAAAAATAAGCTCGATTAAATAATTACGATTTTCTGGAAAAATGATAAATTGAAGAAAAAAGATGAAAGTACCAAGAAAATAGACGACTATTAACTTCATCATATTTTTTTTCAATATGATGGGGAGCGTAAAAAGAAATAAAACTGCCACAATCCCTTTTGAAAAAAGTTGTATCGCGTTTCCTATAGAGGTTTCGTATAGATTTAAGGAGAATAATATTAAAAATTGAATCGGAAGTACAACGGTTGAAGAAATAATCACGATACTTATTTTTAGATCAGCTATTTCCTCATTCACACTATGTTTTTTCTCTACTGTACCATCCATAGGATCCTCTTTTCCATCTTATCTAAATACAGAAGATTAGAAGTCTCTCACCATATGTTTACAACTCTTTATACAAAGAAATGAGTTTTTGTTCTTCAATACTCCAATTGAATCGCTCTTTTATAGCCAATCGTCCATTTCTACCCATTTCCTTTGCAATATTCGGATTGTCCAAAAGAAAATTAATCGAATCGCATAGTTCTTCCTGATTACTTGGGTCTACTGCGAGGCCAAAATTATACTGATCTAGTATTCTCCTAGCATATGGTGAATCTGTTAGAATGACTGGTAAACCCATTGACATATATTCATAGATTTTTGTATTAAAATTATCCATTTTAATAGGTTCTTCATGGTTTAAAACTGTACAAAGTCCAATTGTACTTTTCTTATAAATTTCCAATACTCCATTTCGATCGACATAACCCTTATATTCAACATATTTGAATTCGGGCATCTCACATAGTTTTTTATAATAGTTTTCAGAAAAAAACTTTCCTGCTAATAAAAGTGTCGCCTTAACCTTTGCTGCTGCTCGAATATTATGTGTAACACCTCTATATTCGTTTAATAAGCCTACATGACATATTGTACGATTCGTATATGTTTTTTCATCATCGAATTGAGAATATAATTCATTCAATATTGGTACATTATCAAGAACAACTGTCTTATTTGCACTTTTTTCAAAGGGATTTTTATTATTAAAAGTACAAGGAATAATCACGGCATCTATTTTTTTTGCGGAGTATGCTTCGTATAATTTATAAATATTCGCGACAAAGCTTCGGAATAACTTCGGAATATAAGTTTTATCTAGTATTGTAAGAAAATAATTTTCATGGGAATCAAATATTACTTTTTTCCCTAGCCGTTTTAATTTATTACCTATGGGCAATAATTCTGGATCGTGAAGATGATAAATTTCTGCATCCACTTCTAATGCTTTTTTTAATATCTTTTTATTCGATAACAACATACGTAATAATCGGTTTTTCGGTTTAAATTTAGTTGATGCAATTTTTACCCCATCTATTGTCTCATCTTCTATATCGTCGTTGACAATTAAAGTAACATCAAATCCATGGCGAGCTAACGATTTACATTCCTTTTGGAAAATTCGAATATCATATCTTGGATGAACACTTGTTAAATGGCAAACTTTTTTAATGATATTCACTCTCCAATTTTGTTCATTCATACCATTCATTTTGTTAAATAATCTATCACTACTTTAGATATCTGTTCCACATCCCACTCATTCATATACGGATGCATCGGTAAAGAAAGTGAACAATTTGAAAGCTCAATGGATACTGATAAATTTTCATCATCTACAAGCAAATTAGAAAAAGCTTTCTGTTGATGTAAAGGCTTTTTATAATAAATCATACTTGGAATTCCAAAATTTTTAAGTGAATTATGTAAACCGTCCCTTTTCTCCAAGGATTTTAATTTTAAAGTGTACTGAGCATAGCTAGAATAGTAGCCCTTAGGAATTGTAGGAACTTCAACATAATTATTTAATTTCTCATGATAATAGAAAGCAATTTGATTTACCTTTTCTAATTCATCTATTATAAAAGCTTTTAATTTCACTTGTAAAATAGCTGCTTGGATGGTGTCGAGTCTTGAGTTTACACCGATGCGAATATTATCATACTTGTCTTCCCCTCTTCCATGTACCTTTAAGGAATGTACTATAATGGCAAGTTCATCATTGTTTGTAAATATGGCTCCTCCATCGCCGTAGCAGCCAAGTGGTTTAGCTGGAAAGAAGGAGGTTGTTGCAGCATCACCAAAACTACACGCCATCTTACCATTGATGCTACCACCAATGCCTTGCGCACCATCTTCCAAAATTAATAAATTATATTTCTTTGCAATTTTATCGATGTTTTGATGATCTGCTGGCAATCCAAATAAATCTACAGGGATGACTACTTTTGGTGTTAATTTCCCTTCCGATAAAACACTCAAAATCGCTTCTTCTAACTTTTGCGAATCCATATTAAAAGTATCCCTACAGACATCTACAAAAATTGGAGTCGCCCCGCAAAAAGCTACAACTTCAGCAGTTGAAAAGAAGGTGAAATTCGGAACAAAAACAGCATCTCCTTCACCTATATTCCATGCCTTTAATACAATGGTCATCGCTTCTGTCCCATTAGCACATGTGATACAATGTTTAACTCCTATAAATTTTGCAAGTTGGTGTTCCAATTCACGAACTTCTTTTCCTTCTATAAATTGACCATCAGATAACACTCGTTGGATTGCTGAGTCAATCTCAGTTTTATAAGCGTTATATTGAGCTTGTAAATCTCTAAATTGAAATTTCAATGGTCCACTCCATTTCCCTATTAAAAAGTTTTATAAATATTATGATAAGGAATTTGTTTGGCACCAAATTGTCTGAAATGGTGTTCGATGTTTTCTTTCATACTTCCCTCAAAGTCAAATTTTTTCCCCATGTTATTTGCCAATTTTATTCCTTCGTACAATAACAATGTTAAGGATTGGGAACTACGAAAAGCAGGGTCTGAACCAGACATTAGATAATACACAGACTCATCATCCCAAACAAAATAAGCTGCGGAATGTATATTATTTTGCTGATCTATACAGTATAAAATCTTTCCCGCATTCCGTTCCAAGCATTCTTTGTGGATTCTTAATACGATATCTAGAGTGTATGGCGTCTTTAAATTTTGTCTCTCATAGGTCATTTGATTTAAAGTGTAAAATTGATAAATATCAAGATTTTCTTTAACAACGACCTTTTTCTTCGCTTTACGAATTAATTTACGAACATTTGAATTGAAATTTTTATAAATCTCATCTAAATCTAAATTATTTTCTATAACATATGTGTATCGTGTTGTTTGTGAAAAACCTCTCCAGTAAAAAGGTAGCCAATTGGTGATTGAATAATGAAAGTACTGTTGATATTTTTTGATATTTAATTTTTCAATTTCATCAATTACTTCATTCATTATTTTTTTCTCATATGAAAGCCTTTTTTCATATTTTTGATTAGGTGGGTAATAGATCCAAATGCCATTCGTTTGAGTAAGTGGTGCCTTCTGAATCGTTAATTGACCATTTTGTATTTGTTTATAAAAAGGTAATGAAGCAATTATTTTCCCATTTTCCTCTATTAATATAACGTCCCACTCATTTAAACAAACTGTATCCATCCACCAACCCTTTGAAAATAAAGGCATCTTCGTTTCCATTTCACTAAAACGCCTATATTTTTCAAGGTCTGCCATAAGCCATTCCCTTCATTCTATTATTAAATAAAGTCTAACGTACTTCCGCGCAGTAGAGGAAGCTTAACACCTTTTTTTTCAAAGGATGCTTTGTAAATGGCAAGTACGAGCTCTAATGCGTCTCTTCCATGCTTTGCCGTTACATATGGTTCCCTATCCTCTTTGATAGCATTGATTACATCTGAGTAAAGCGGAGTATGACCAAATCCGTATACATCGGAAGGATTTTCTGCATAAACTTCTTTTACCTTCGATGGATCTTCAAGCTCATCTGCAAATAGCCACTCTTCTATTCTATTAACGGACTTTCCACCGAGTTTAGCAGTACCCCGTTCTCCAAATATATAGAGAGTTTCTTCTAAATTAGTAGGGTAAACATTGGTCGTTCCTTCAATGATTCCATAACTTCCATTCGCAAAACGAACTAAAGCGACACCAAAATCTTCAGCTTGAATATAATCATGAAGTAAATTGTCCACCATACCAACTACTTCAACGACTTTTTCCCCCATCATCCATCGTAAGAGATCGATATTATGAATACATTGGTTCATTAGAGCCCCACCATCTTGTTCCCAGGTTCCTCTCCAGGATGCTTGTTTATAATACGATTCTCCTCTATTCCACCGAATGTGAGCCGTTCCATAAAGAAGGTTACCGAATCGATTTTTCTCAACTGCTTCTCTTAATTTTTGTACGGATAAATTAAAACGATTTTGATGGCAAGCACTGACCTTAACATTATTTACTTCCGCTTTTTTTATGATGCAATCCGCTTCTTCTAAAGAAAGTGCAATAGGTTTTTCAATTATTAAATGACAACCAGCTTCAATACAATCGAGGGCAATTTGACCATGTTTCCCACTTTCTGTACAAATCGCTACTAAATTAGGCTGTTCAACTTCTATCATTTCTTTATAATTTTTATATTTTTTTACCTTTTCACCTAATGCAAATTTCTCTATCGTTTGATCCATCTTCCAAACATCTAAATCACAGATTGCTACTACTTCAAGATGATTATTGATAGCAGCGTTAATATGATTGGGTGAAATTCTCCCACATCCGATAATCGCATATGTTAAGTTTGTCATTTTTCAACCCCTATTTTAATAAGGTTAGATCCATTCAAAATAATCACTTTTAGGCAATACTTCCTCCAACTGTCTAAAATTATCGTTTATATTATCGTAGCGATTTTCCATTGCATGCCTAATAAATGTTTCTAATTTTTCTTTCATTGTTTTTCCTTCTGTAAAAAACCAGAATGGATGGGTCAATACATGTAATTGATAGTAAGAATCAGAGTTAATTGTTTGAATAGGGTCTTCACGCCAGTACATACGGGAGTCCGAAATGTATTTTATTTCATTGAAAAACTTTGAAGAATAAGAGTTTATTATATTATCAAATTGAATATCGTTGTTTAAGATGAGTTTAGAAGGTCGATGCATAGAAACTACATTTACTTCCCTATTCAATAATTCACTAAGAAGGGTTATTTCTTTTTGTACATACTGTTTTACATCATCAACAGTGTATACATCATATCTTTTTTCATCGAAATGAAGCCCTATTCCATGACCTAAGGATAAAATTTTTTGTAGTTTTTCAGTAGCATTTCTGGAGTAAAGATTGTAAAAATCTGTTGTTAGTAAGAAGAAATAGGTAGATTTCACACCAAGATTATGTTCAACTTTTGCCATGCTAAGGGCATTATCAATGGTGTAATCAACATCGTGTCGAAGAATAACTGTTTTTTTATCTTCATCGATTTCGTCATAAAAACAAAAGTTATATCCTTTATCTATTAATAAATTTAATAATTTTATATATCCTTCAGTGGAAAACTCCATTTTGTTCCCCTTTCAATTAATTATCCCCTTACCCATCACTTTTTTCTAATTTTCCATTTATTAATTGATAGGCCCTATTACATTCAGAGCAAGTTAACGTTTCTTTTAATCCTCTTCCACATTCACAAACCCATCCAATTTGTCTTGCTGGTACCCCAGCCATCAATGCATAATCTGGGACATCCTTCGTTACAACTGCACCAGATGCAATCATGGCATAACGTCCAATGGTGTTGCCACAAATAATTGTCGCGTTTGCTCCAATTGTTGCACCAAATTTCACTAATGTTCTTATATAGCCTTTTGAACCTTTTGGATATTGACTTCTCGGAGTTAAATCATTTGTAAATACAATTGAAGGTCCACAGAAAACATAGTCCTCTAATTCAACACCTTCATATACAGATACATTATTTTGTATTTTTACACCATTGCCAATTATGACATTGTTCCCTACATTCACATTTTGACCAAGCGTACAATTTTCACCAATTACTGCACCACTTTGAATGTGGCAAAAATGCCATATTTTTGACCCCTTACCAATTGAGACATTGGCGTCTACGTAACTACTTTCATGAAGAAAATAGTTTAAACCCCCTTTTGGTACATCGTATACCTCCTCCTATAAAAGTTCTATATTCTCTCTGCTTGATACATCAACTAGTGCATTTTTTGTATCAAAAATTACTTTCGCATGTTGTTGTACAAAGGAGTAGTCTACGTTCGTATGAGCCGTTGTCACAATGACTAGATCTGCCTGCTCTATTAACACTTTCGTTAATTCAGTCTCTCCCTTTATGACTCTTCCACTCTTCGGAAATTCTGGGACAAATGGATCAAAATATTTAACGATTGCCCCCTCTTTTTCTAATTCATCAATTACCTTAATTGCAGGACTTTCCCTATAGTCATCAATATCTTGTTTATAGGCGATTCCTAGCATTAATATTTCAGAACCATTTAACGATTTTTTATACTGATTTAGTATTCTACTTGCACGTTCAACACAATATTCAGGCATCCGATCATTTATCATCATAGAAGCTTCAATCATCGAAGTATGAAATCCATATTCACGAGCTTTCCAAGATAAATAATACGGATCTAATGGTATACAGTGTCCTCCCAACCCCGGACCAGGGTAGAAAGCTTGAAATCCATATGGTTTTGATTTTGCAGCTTCAATGACTTCCCATATATTGATATTCATTTTATTACTCAAAATTGCTAATTCATTTATTAGACCGATATTTACATTTCGATACGTGTTTTCTAAAATCTTTTCCATTTCTGCAACAGCCGGTGAGGAAACACGATGAATTGGTGCTTCTAAAATAATTTCATATAAAGTTGCAGCCACATCTGTACATGTTGGCGTAACACCACCAACAACTTTAGGGGTATTTTTTGTCTTATAATAGAGGTTACCTGGATCTACCCGTTCTGGAGAGAAAGCAAGATAAAAATCTTTCCCACAGACTAAGCCAGATGATTCTAAAATTGGTTTTATTAATTCTTCAGTTGTTCCAGGATATGTAGTGGATTCTAGAATGATTAACATCTCCTCATGTAAAAATGGGACGATGTTTTCTGCAGAGGCTTTTACAAAACTTAAATCAGGTTGCTTATAACTGTCTAATGGAGTAGGAACACAAATACAAATACAATCCGCATTCGCTACTTGATCAAAATTAGTGGTAGCTTGAAGTCTACCGGATTTTATGATTTCCTCAAGATCTTCGTTTACAACATCTCCAATATAATTTATACCAGAATTCACCATGTTCACTTTTGATTCTTGTATATCAAATCCAATTGTTCGGTAACCCGCTTTTGCTTTTTCAACTGCAAGGGGAAGGCCTACATACCCTAAGCCAATTACGCCAAGAACTGCCGATTTGTTTAATAATTTTTCCATCAAAATTCTCATATTCTGACCCTCTATTTTCGAATAATTTGGTCTAGTCTTTTGGTTAACACTTTAAAATCAAAATCTTGCGCGGCTTTCAATGCGTTTCTTGAATATGTTTCGTAATCTTCCTGTGAAATTTGGGAGAACTGAATGATATTTTCAGCTATTTGTTCTGGAGTTGCATTGTCAGTAACGAGTCCACAATTGTATTTTTTTATTAAGTCATATCCATATTTGCAATCCGAAATAGTCGGTTTGCCACTAGCAAAATATTCAAATAGCTTATTCATACTAGTTCCGTATTTTTTTAGGTCATTTTTTTCGAAAAGCTGCACAACATTTAAGTCGGATTTTTTTAGGACATAAGGTATGTTCTTTTTAGAAATTACACCTTTAAATTTAATATTATTGATACCATTCTCCCTACAGTATTTCTGTAATGATTCTCTTTCAGTTCCATCACCATATATTAAAAAAATAATTCTATCATTCTTCTTTTTTTGTATAATTTCTGCAATGTTGATTATCTTTTGAACATTATTTGCTTTTCGAATAGAGCCTGCATAAACCACTTTAAAAAGATGATCATTCGATAAATCTGAGTCTTCTATTTTATATTTTTCGCTGTTCTCATGAAACGAATCAAGGTCTACTCCATTATTAATATAATTAACTTTTGCTAGGTTAACCGGTCCTCCACTATCCTTATCCCAGCCCCTTTCAATAATATAGTCTTTGCCACCTTCAAATGTAAAAATTAGTTTATCTGCATGCTTATAAATCCATTTTTCACCTTTATATAATAGTTTTGTTAAAATATGATTCTTATTTAATATTCCATATGCAACTAGCGATTCTGGCCATAAATCTCGTACCTCACAAATACAAGGTATACCGAACTTTTTAGCAATTTTTATACCAGCAACTAAAGTAAGTGGATGCACACTAGAAGCCAAAATAGAATCAGGCTTTCCACGCTTTTCCGCGTATTCTTCTGCTACTAATAACAGATTGCGATAAAAGGAAATCATATTCTTTAATCGTTGTTTACCGTTTCCTTTATATCTGGGTGTTTTTAAAAATACAAACGGGATATTGTCCACTTCGTCAGTTTTATAAATATTTTCTCCCATCTCAATAATTCCATCTGTATTATGAATTGTAGAAGCACAGAATATGGTCGATTGAGTCTCAAATTCTTTTAAATATTTTGCAAAAGAATAATGTCTACCACCTTGATCAACGAACATAGCTGTTGCATAATGATTGAAAATCCAAACATTCATTTTCAAATTTGGTGTTCACCCCACAATTTTTTAACCACATTTACTACTCTACACATATCAATATCTGTCATTTTTGTATCAGAAGGTAAACAAACACCGCTTTCAAACAATTTTATTGATACACCTTTGCCAATAAAATCATAGTTTTGAAAGAATGGCTGTAAATGCAACGGCTTCCATATATGCCTTGACTCAATATTCTCCTTTTCTAGGGCTTCTATTACATCAATTGGTTTAATCTTCCCATGTAATGTTATACATGATAACCAATGGTTTGGTTCATTCCATTTATTGATTGGCATAAAGTTAATTCCTTCTAATTCACTTAATGCACTTTTATAAAATTCAAATATTGCTTTCTTTTTTTCGATTCGCTCGTTTAGAACTTTTAATTGGCCTCTCCCAATCCCAGCTAACACATTACTCATCCGATAATTATAACCAAGCTCACTGTGCTGATAATATCTCGCTGGATCTTTTGCCTGAGTGGCCCAAAACTTCACTTTCTCTATGTGTTCTTTTTGATTCGAAACTAACATACCACCACCAGAAGTAGTGATAATTTTGTTCCCATTGAAGGAAAAGACTCCAATATCACCAATTGTTCCCGTTTGTTGTCCTTTATAAAGAGTTCCTAAACTTTCCGCTGCATCTTCTATAACTCGTACATTTTTTTTCTTGGCGATTTTCATTATTTGATCCATGTTTGCTGCTAAACCATAAAGATGAACCACAATGATTGCTTTAACGTTTGGATATTTTTGAAACGCTTCTTCTAAGGCAAACGGACACATGTTCCAAGTGTTCTCATCACTATCTATAAAAACGGGTATTGCATTTTCATAGATAATAGGGTTTGCAGTTGCTGCAAACGTAAGCGAAGGGCAAAATACAATATCTCCCTTTTTTATCCCAATTGCTTTTAACGCAAGGTGAATTGCTGCCGTACCAGATGAAAGAGCAGCAGCCGATTTTACTCCTATCTTTGAGGCAAACTCACTTTCAAATGCGTTGACATTCGAGCCTAAAGGAGCTATCCAATTTGTGTCAAAGGCTTCTTGGATATATTGTCGTTCAAATTCTTCATCACTCATGTGAGGAGATGCCAAGAAAATTCGTTCTTGATTTATAGCTTTAACTGATGTTTGCCCTTCAAAGTTTGTCACATAATCCCCCTTTCTTTCATTACATTTCAAGGATTTACAATGTGAGTACTTTTGTTACTGTACTGTTTATTAGCAATCTCTATCACTTTGCTCTTTAATTGATGGAAATCTTGACAATTGAGTTCATCTAAATAATAGAGAAGTTGTTTTTCTTCTATCGGTGTTGCTTTTCCTATGTGTATCTTAGGATATATATGCATTTCTTGAATTTCTTCTTCATTTAGCAATTCTTCATGTAATTTCTCTCCTGGACGAATTCCTGTATATTTAATACCAATAGACTCTACTGAATACCCGCATAATTTAATTAAATTTTCAGCAAGATCAACAATTCTGATTGGTTCGCCCATATCAAGAACAAATACTTCCCCACCATGCGCAAGAGCACCTGCCTGAATGACAAGTCGTGATGCTTCTGGAATGGTCATAAAATATCGAGTCATTTCTGGATGTGTAACGGTTACAGGCCCACCAGCTAAAATTTGTGATTTAAACCTAGGAACCACACTTCCACGTGAATCTAATACATTCCCAAACCGAACTGCTGTAAAATTTGTAGAACTTTTTATTGCTAAGTTCTGGATAATCATTTCTGCGATTCTCTTCGTTGATCCCATCACACTTGTCGGTTTAACCGCCTTATCCGTTGATATCATTACAAAATTAGACACATTAAACAGATGAGCAGCATCAGCAACATTTTTGGTTCCAAAGACATTATTTTTAATTGCTTCTTGTGGGTTCTCTTCCATTAATGGAACATGCTTATGGGCAGCTGCGTGATAAATTACATCTGGTCTATATTTCTGAACAACTTCAAATATTCGTTCTCTATCCTGTATATCTGCAATAATAGGAATCACTTCGATATTTTTATTACAAGGATTTTCAATCATTTCGAAATGTATATTGTAAATTGAATTTTCTCCATGCCCTAATAGTAAGATTTGCCTAGGACTAAATTGAGCTACTTGTCTACAAATTTCAGAACCTATTGATCCTCCTGCTCCGGTAACTAGGATCACTTTGTCTAATAACTTATTTGAAAGCACCTCTAAATCAAGTTGAATTTCTTCACGACCTAGTAGATGTTCTATTTTTACTTCTCGTACATCATTTACTTTTACTTTGCCTAACATAATCTCTTCTATTTTTGGCATTGTTTTTATTTTTGCCTTTGTTTTTGCACAATAGTTATATATTGTTTTCATATCTTTTTTCCCTAGTGAAGGAATTGCTAAGATAATCATATCTATCTGCAATTCTTTCACAATTTCTGGGATATCCTTAGTAAACCCACAAACTTTTACACCCATTAAGCTTAAATTTTGTTTATTTGGGTTATCATCTACAATTCCTGCTACATAATATTCCGGAATTGGGTTTCTTTTTAAACTACGAATAAGTAACGTACCTGCTTCACCTGCACCTACAATCAAAACTCTTTTCAAATCTATTTGTGTGTTCTTAAATTTGCGGTAATCATAGAAAACTCTTAATAGAAAACGAGATCCTCCAATTAGTACAACTTGAAGTAACCAAGTAATGATCATCACTTTCACATAAATTATTTGTTGGATAAACAGTTGAATAATACTTGCAGCAGACACACATATCGAGACGGATAACCCAATCACTAATAACTCTTTGACTGACGCGACACTCCATATTCGATTATATAGTTGGAAAAAATGTGCCATAATATGGTGAACAATTAATAGTATAAGGAAGCTAATTATTATAATTGAATCTGGTATTGAAATGGGATTAACAAGCCAATAACTTATAAATATGGCGCAGAGGATCATTGTTGAGTCAATTAAAAAAAAGATGGAGTACCGTAGTGTATGATTCACAAGTTACACCTCTTCTTATTATCTGTTATACATAATCCCTAAGTATAGTGGGAACAATGTCTTACCTTCTAGTTAACAATATATTATTTATATTGAATCTTAGAACTAAAAATTATTATGAATATAATAATCTCCTTCTTGAATATTGAACCATTAATTTAGGTTAATAGTTATAAATACACTGCATGCTACGTAATTTAATATTACCGATTCAATATTATGCGAAATTGAGGTGTTGTTTTGAAAAAATTGCTCATTCTTGGCGGTGCACATATTCTAATCCCTGCGATAAATAAAGCAAAAGAACTAGGATACCATGTCATCATTTGTGATGAACATCCAAATCCTCCTGGAAAGGAAATTGCTCACGAATACTATAATGTTAGTACAACAGATAAAGAAGCAGTTCTTACTTTAGCAAAGACACTAAATATTGATGGTATTATTCCCTATGCATCTGATACAAATGTGACAATAGCTGCTTATGTAGCTGAACAGCTAGGTTTACCAACACATCCATATGAATCTGTAAAAATACTCACTAACAAAGAATTATTTCGGAAATTTTTAATGGAAAATGGTTTTTCAACACCTAAAGCAAGAGGATATAATTCTTTGGAGGAAGCTTATGAGGATTTTCACCATTTTAATATGCCCGTTATGATTAAACCTGTTGATTCTTCTGGTAGTCGAGGTGTATCAAAAATCTACTCATTTGAGGAACTTCCAAATAAGGTGGCCAATGCCCTACATTTTTCAAAAGTAAAGAAATTTATAATTGAAGAATTTATTGAAACTTATGGCTCACATATCGGTGGCGATGGTTTTTCAATAAATGGTCAATTAGTTTTTCGTGCTTTTTCAAATGAATACTTTCCAACTCCTACATCTCCAAATCCCTTTGTCCCAATCGTTACAACATGGCCATGTCATATGCCCAAACATATCCAGTCAAAAATTCATAATGAAATACAACGAGCACTCACTCTTCTAAATATGAAAGATGGCCCATATAATTTTGATATTAAAATAGATGCAGAAGAAAATGTCTATTTAATTGAACTTACCGCACGAAATGGTGGAGATTGGAACCCTGAGGCAATATGTTGTGCGACAAAAATTGATTTAATTGAATATACAATAAAAGCAGCATTAGGTGAAGATTGTGGTGATCTAAAAATGATTGAACCTGATGCATTCGTTTCCACTTACCTATTTACAAGTAATAAAGGTGGAACATTCAAAGGAGTTCATATCCATGAAGAAATCAAAAGTAATATTGTAGAATATGAAATTTTAGTAAAAGAAGGAGATAATATTTCCCCTCTATATGGAGCGAATAACAAATTAGGAATTGCATTATTCAAATTTTCTTCTCTGGATGAAATGAATACGAAGCTTTCGTTAATTCATAAACTAGTAAATGTCATTGTCGAATAGCTTGTACTATAAGAAGAAGGGAGTAAATATTTGCATTCTCATACAAATTTAAGAGTACTTTTTATTACTATGAGTGTTAATAAAGTGTTCACTTCGATTGTCGAATCTCATGTAAACGTCATTGGCGTAATAGAATCAAAATCTAAGAATCCTGCAAGGCAAAAAACGAATTTAAAAGAATTTTGTGAAGAACACAATTTACCGTATTATTTTATGAACAAAGGTTGCAACGCAGAGTTAGAGAATTGGGTGAAGAGTCTGGAACCTGATTTAATAGTTGTAAATGGGATGTCAGAATTATTAAAGAAAAATATTATTGATATTCCCAAAAAGGGATGTATTAATTTACACCCAACTCTCCTTCCAAAATATAGGGGTCCCTATCCATACTTTTGGATTTTTTATGATATGGATTTAAACCAAGGTTCGACCGTACATTATATAGATGAGGGTGAAGATACAGGCGATATTATTTATCAGGAAAGTTGCCGTATACCATTTGGATGTACGCAGGAAGAATTAATTGAAGAACTAGAATCAAAAACAGGTGTAAAATTATTATTAAAAGCCATAAATGCGATAGAAAATGGATATGCCCCCCGAATAAAGCAACCAGAGAATAGTCCAACTGTACGTGCACGGCAAATTACACCAGATGAATTTAAGAGTATAGTAGATTGGGAGAATTGGGACATCGAAAGAATATGGCATTTACTACGAGGAACTCAGAATTGGCTTAATGCGTATGATTTTTCAGATATACCAGGAACTATCATAAAATGGCGTGTTAACGATTATGTGAAAGAGCCAATAACATCAAATATAAAATTTGGAAAAGTATATCAAGAAGATAATTATTATTTTGTTTATTGTAGGCAAGGTAAAATATTTATGGATGTTCTATATGAGTAACATTACTTTTTGAATTCACAAATTTTTCCGGGCTTCTTTACTTTAACTTTGTTGAGCAGCCCATTTTTTATGATCGATATTCCGGAAAATAGTTCTTCTTTAATTCTTGTTGTGAAAACTTATTTTTTCGTATATCTAAAAGTTGTTCATATTCATCTTTTAAGAAAACTTTTTTTCCTAATTTAAAAACAGTAGATGAATTTTGATTAAAACTTCTTTTAAATTCATAAAGACTATCCTCTCGGCTTCCTAAACCACCACCAAGATGAAATGTATTATACCCTTGCTCTAGACCCCAGCAAGCGGCTTCATAGATTAGAAGATTCATAGGTCTCAAATGTCCAAAATCTCGATCTAATGCAGATAGATGATAATGAAGTTGATTATTTGAACGGAGGATAATTGCCATAGCGATTTTTCGATTTTCATAAGTAGCATAAAAAATATTCGCATGATTTTCTAATTCTTCTAACACATTCATATAAAAATCTTTATTAAAAAAATAATAGTCTGTAGCATCATTATTTTTCATTGTTGAATTATATAAAGCGATAAATTCCTCCATTAGATTGTAATTCCAATCGCTATATATTTCCACTCCACTTTTTTTAGGTTTTCTTATCTTATATTTATTGCTTTTGGCAATATTTTTTTGTACTTGTTCGATTGAATCCATTTCAATTGTTATTGTCTTACTAAGTGATGATATATCATACATTTGGTTTAAAGATTGATAGTTTCTTAGAACTGGATGAAAACGGACAACCTCTGATATAATCCCTTCTTTTTGGCAAATCGCATTATATACTTCATCTAGAACATTTATATTTTCTTCTGAAATATTTCCCTCTAACAAAAATCCTCCAAAACCATAAGGAGTAGCTAAATCAAAAAACGTATTCGAAGGAAGAGTATCTATAAACCTATTATCCTTTGAAATATCACGTTTCATTACCACATTTATTGCTTTCATATTGTTATGTTCAAAGTAAAAAAGTAGTGGTTCTCCATCTCCATGTAGTTGAAATGCTTCTACATAATTCGATAAATAATAAATATCGTAATTATCAAAACTTCTAACAATTTCATTCCACTTTTCTTTTTCATTGATTTTAATAATTGAAAGCAATTATACACTTCCTTCGTTAACATAATCATTTAAAATCTCATGAAATTTGTTTCCCTCAAAGTCCTCCATGATTTTATTTGGATCTTCATATATATCTTCCCGTTTGATTACTTTTTTCAAAGTTAGTAACAAAATCTTAATATCATTTAACAGATTCATATTTTCAACATACTTTACGTCTAAATCAAATTTCTCTTCCCACGATAAATAATTCCTACCCTTCACTTGTGCAAGCCCTGTTACACCTGGCCTTACTTCATGCCGCCTTTTTTGATGATCATTGTATAATTTTAAGTAATGAACTAATAGTGGTCTAGGTCCAATTAGGGACATGTCACCCTTCAGTACATTAAATAGTTGTGGCAATTCGTCTAAACTAGTCGATCTTAAAAAACGGCCAAACTTTGTTAATCTTATCGTTTCGGGAAGCAATTCACCCGATGCATCCCGTTCATTGGTCATTGTTCGAAATTTATATAAAGTAAAGATTTCCTCATTTTTTCCTGGTCTTAGTTGTTTAAATATAATTGGACTTCCTAGTTTCATCTTTACCAAAATTAAAACTAGTAAAAAAATCGGACTTAGCAATACAATAGCAGTAAATGAAATGAACAAATCAATTAGTCTTTTAATAAATTTTTCGTAATACACACCGGTAAAGACTTTCAAATTACATCACCCCTACATACTGATTAATTTCCACACCAATAATAAATTGATAACCACCGTTTCCGAATACCTAAATAAATCAAAAAATTATTATAACTATTATAATGCACAGAGATATCAAAAAATTACTATTTTATCATCTTTTACATCAAAAAAGCCTTATTTTTTCAAAATAATTATCTTGACGAAATAAATATTCATCAAATTAATAAAATAAGTGATTTACCTTACCTGAATTATGAGTATAATTACCTATAACCAATCAAAAAGAAAGCATCTCTAAAAGTCTTATATCAAGACTTTTAGAAATGCCTTCTAATTACCTTATTAAATTTTTGACAACCTTAAAAGTAATCGATAAATGTAGGAATCCCAACTGGAATGATGTCCTCTAACACCATAATTATTTCACTTTTACCTATTAATCGTTCAATTTTTTCAAGATATTTTGGTCGTTTATATCCTAATATCATCGTAGTTAATGTTTGAATCGACATCAAAACCAAAATATCTGGTTTCTCATTACCTTCATCGATTTTTTTCACTTTAACTTTCCAATCATTTGATGTAATTTCATATATTCCATTATTCCACGCTGCTAACCGATCTGTTATTTTTAATTGAATGTGGAAATTAGGCTCATCAAAAGGAAATCGTTCAAGGAATTTTTCAACATCCACGATACGTGCCATAAAATATGGAGAGACTTTTTGTATAATCTCACTATCCTCTAATAAAAACGCAACTGGCTCATTTCCTGCTGTTTTTCCGTATGCATTATATACCATTGATTTATGGGCAGAAACGAAATTCCATAATCCTTTCCGCGCTTCTTCTTGTAAATACACAATTTCATCAATGTAAAAGTTTTCTTCCATAATTCGATAAAACAGATAGCCTTGAGGAACATCATTTTCATCATAATATACTGCTGCCTGCAACTGTACATCGGTATCGACAAATTTTTCTTCCCAATAATCTTCATGGAATTTTTCATTCCAAGCAATTGAATTACGAATCATTGCTCCATGGGTCCTTGATGCATATCGCTCATATACACCAATTACTTCTTCGCTTAATGTTTCCACTCTTCGCATTTTTCCTGATACTTCAGCGTAGTGTGGAAATTGTGTATCTTTTACTTGAAACTCTACAATATCACATATTATTTCCCATCCCTTTTTCCGATAATAAGGAATTGAAAAGGGAAATAAATATGAAATATAACGTCCTTCTTGTCGCATTATTATCAAAGTTTCTTTAATTAGTTGATCCATTAATCCCTTCTTGGAGTATTCAGGATACGTACCAATTGCGGTAATCCCCCCCATTTCATAACATTCACCAAATACATTTACTTGAAAGGGTAAACTTAAAATTTGGGAAACCAGTTGATTACCATCAAACCACCCTAAAGCATGCCCGACATGAAACTGTCTACTCTTTTCACTAACAAATTTGCGATCTTTTTTTATAGATAATGACATTTGAAATACATAATTTAATAATTCAATGGATTGAGCCATCTCATCCATTCGAATTTCACGCATGACTAACCCTTTTCGCTGATTCACTTTAATCACCAATCATCATATTATTAACTTATTGTGCTTCAAATAAAAATAATTATGTTCAAGTTTATTAAAATTGATTGTAAAAAAACCATTTATTTTTTTTTACACTTTCTGGTTCAAAAACAGTTAGCGGCTTGTTCTTAATGACGCACCTATTATTCTCAAGAAGTAGTTGTACATAGCTAGCTAATCGCCTATTTTCTAAAACCTTTAATCCTTCTTTAAAAAGAAATGGTCGGGTGGTTAAGTTATGTGCATCTGACCCGTACGTATGAATTAAATTTGCTTCAAGTAGTTTTAATGAAAACTTTTGAATCTTACGCCCATAGTTACCTGCTAAACTTCCTGCTGTAATCTGTGTGAAAGCCCCCATTCTTATTAGCTCTTCTAGAAGTCTAGGATTTGCATAAATTGCCCTATTTCTCTCAGGATGGGCAATAATTGGAATAATGCCTGCAAAAGTTAACTCTTGTATAATATGTGATGTATAATACGGCACAGAATTTGAAGGAAGTTCGATTAACATATAATCTGATCCTGCTAACGAATGAATGCTTAGTTGTTTATATTGACTTAGGATATTAGTGGATAGCCTAACTTCATGGCCTTGATGGATTGTTAAGGGTATATTGTTCTTTAGAAGTTCTAATTGGAGAATACTTACTTTTTGATGTACTTCACTAAAATCAACTGAATAAAGTGGATGTTGGTAATGGGATGTGGCGATTATTTCAGTAATTCCTTCTTCTACAGCACGATTTAACATTTTTATAGTTTGCTCCATTGTTGTGGGACCATCGTCTACATTCCATAATAAATGGCTATGTAAATCAATCACCGACTCTTTCCCCCATTATAATGTTCTACATTTAACATAATGTTAAAGGACAAAAAATAGAACTATTAGTAAAAAAGAATCAATGTATTATTTACAAAAAGAAATAGAAAACCCCCTTATGACAATTGTCATAAGGGGGGTATTATAATTACATAAAGGCCTTTATAAATGTTATTTCGCGTACTCAACCGCACGAGTTTCACGAATAACTGTTACTTTTATATGGCCTGGATAGTCAAGTTCTTCTTCAATTCGTTTTCGAATATCTCTAGCCAAACGATGAGAGGCTAAATCGTCCACTTTATCTGGCTGTACGATAATGCGGATTTCACGTCCAGCTTGAATAGCGTATGATTTTTCAACACCATCATAGCTTTCAGAAATTTCCTCTAGTTTTTCTAAACGACGAATATAATTTTCAAGCGTTTCACTTCGAGCTCCTGGTCTAGCTGCTGAAAGTGCATCTGCAGCCGCAACAATTACAGCAATTACAGATGTTGGTTCAGTATCACCATGGTGTGATGCAATACTATTAATTACAACTGGATGTTCTTTGTATTTCGTAGCAAGTTCTACACCAATTTCTACGTGACTTCCCTCTACTTCATGGTCAATTGCTTTACCAATATCATGGAGTAATCCTGCACGTTTCGCTAAAGTTACATCTTCACCTAGCTCTGCTGCAAGAAGTCCAGATAAATGAGCTACTTCTATGGAGTGCTTTAAGACATTTTGTCCATAGCTTGTACGATATTTCATACGACCTAAAATCTTCATTAAGTCTGGGTGTAAATTGTGAATTCCCACTTCGAAAGTAGTTTGTTCACCTGTTTCACGGATTTGCTCGTCCATTTCTCGACGTGACTTTTCAACCATTTCTTCAATACGTGCTGGATGAATTCGTCCATCTTGCACTAATTTTTCAAGAGCTAAACGTGCTGTCTCACGGCGAATTGGATCAAATCCAGATAAGATAACAGCTTCTGGTGTATCGTCTATAATTAAATCGATTCCCGTCAGTGTTTCCAGTGTTCGAATGTTTCGACCTTCACGACCAATAATACGGCCCTTCATTTCGTCATTCGGTAAATTTACAACTGATACAGTTGTTTCTGCAACATGGTCAGCTGCAAAACGTTGTAGTGCCAGTGACAGAATTTCACGAGCTTTTTTGTCAGATTCTTCTTTAGCACGAGTTTCAGCTTCTTTTGTCATCATTGCAATATCTGTCGAAAGTTCATTCTCAACTTGTTTTAAAATGATATCTTTCGCAGCTTCTCGTGTTAGGGCTGCAATTCGTTCAAGCTCTAACGTTTGTTCGCGTACTAGCTCTTCCACTTTACTTTCCATCTGTTCAATATGCTGTTGTCTTTCAGTTAGAGCTTCTTCTTTTCGCTCTAAGCCTGATTCTCTCTTATTCAGAGCATCATCCTTGCGATCAAGATTTTCTTCTCTTTGCAATAACCGGTTTTCTTGTTTCTGAAGCTCTGCCCGGCGTTCACGGATGTCTTTTTCTGCTTCAGTTCGAATTTTGTGAGTTTCATCTTTTGCTTCAAGTAGTGCTTCTTTTTTAAGCGCTTCCGCCTCACGCTTAGCTTCATCTATGATGAGTTCGCTTGCGTGTTTCGCACCATTTACTTTTGATTCATTCACTTTTTTCATATAGAAATAGATAACAGCGGCACCGACGATGAGTCCAAGCAAAGCGGAGATAATAATTTCAATCATTCGAACACCTCCTCTTGCTATATTCGTTTCATTTTCAGTCGGCTCATACATTGACTTTTTAGTAATTTTTTCAACATACTGCCTATTTCATTTCATAATTTAGAAATTATACAACTTTTATTGTATAGTTCAATACTAGGTATGTCAAGGATTCCCACTACTTAAGAAGTTTTTTATACATAATATTTTATATGTTTTTTATCCACTTAAAACAGGATTTTACCTATTAATTATTTTAGGCAAATAATGTGAAATCTATTCAATATTGGGTATTATTTCTATTCAACTCTATTTGCATCCAACATCCCTTTATTTAAGCAAATACTAGTAAACTCATCTATAGAAAAAAACGTTTACTCCAAAGTAAAAACTTTAAGAGTAAACGTAGAATTATTATTCATCTTCTAAAAGCAATGCTAATTCTTCATCCATGTCTTCATCTTCATCATGAGCTCCAATTGTGTATGATGCAGCCGCTAAACCATATGATTCACGGATTTTATTAGAAATTTGCTCACGAATTTCAGGATTTGCCTTTAAGAATTGTTTTGCATTTTCGCGACCTTGTCCAATACGTTCGTCCCCGTATGCATACCAAGAACCACTTTTTTGGATGATATCAAGTTCAACACCTAAATCAACAATTTCTCCCTCTTTTGAAATCCCTTCACCAAACATAATATCAATTTCTGCAGTACGGAATGGTGGCGCAACTTTATTTTTAACAACTTTAATTTTTGTTTTGTTACCGACCATTTCAGTGCCTTGTTTGATTGTTTCAGCACGACGAACTTCAAGACGTACAGAAGCATAGAATTTAAGTGCTCGTCCACCAGTTGTTGTTTCAGGGTTTCCAAACATTACACCAATTTTTTCACGTACTTGGTTAATGAAAATGGCTAATGTGTTTGATTTATTAATAATACCAGATAATTTACGTAACGCTTGAGACATTAAGCGAGCTTGTAACCCCATATGAGAGTCACCCATCTCACCTTCAATTTCAGCTTTTGGTACAAGGGCAGCAACAGAGTCAATTACAATAATATCGATAGCTCCACTACGAACTAGAGCTTCAGCGATTTCTAATGCTTGCTCCCCTGTATCTGGTTGTGAAAGTAAAAGTTCATCTATATTAACACCTAATTTTTGTGCATAGACAGGATCAAGTGCATGTTCGGCATCGATAAAAGCAGCTTGCCCACCCTTTGCTTGTACTTCTGCAATTGCATGTAGCGCAACTGTTGTTTTACCAGAAGACTCTGGTCCATATATTTCAATAATACGTCCACGTGGATAACCACCTACGCCTAGTGCTGCATCAAGTGCTAACGAACCACTTGAAACAGTTGAAATTTGACGGTCAGATTGCTCTCCAAGCTTCATAATAGAACCTTTACCGAATTGTTTTTCAATTTGTTTTAACGCCATATCTAAGGCAGCTTTACGATCACTCAAAAGATTTCCTCCTTATAGAACACGTTTATAATTTCTCTCTCTTTTTCTTATGTCTCTACTATACTTCTTTTTGAGACAAGTTTCAAGAAAAAAGCGAACATATTTTCGATTTTTAGCCAAAATAAAAATTTGAGCTATTTATTATAACTCAAATTTTAGAAGTAATACTATAAATAAAGGCGAATATAAACTGGCAATCTATTCTTCTTCAGGAAATAGAAAATAAGAGGTGTTACCAGTTATTTTTTTTCGTAACCCTTTTCAGCTAATAGACGCATTAAATAACTAAATGCTAATTTGACAGCTCTTAAACGATTTGTATTACGCATTCCTGACAGTTTTAATTGACGTGTTACCGGTTCATAACCTTTAATACTAAAACCAATCCAAATCGTTCCTGCAGGTTGACCGTCATGAGGTTCAGGACCTGCTGCACCAGTTAATCCGACACCAATATCTGTTCCGAATTTTTCTCTCACCTTTACAGCCATTTCCGCCGCACACTCTTGGCTAACAATGCCATATTGATCTAATAAAGATTTTTCGATACCCAGTTGGTTAATCTTTGCATTTTCAGTGTATGTAACAACACCACCAACTAAAGTACCGCTTACTCCTGAAATTTCAGCTAATTCAGATTGGAATAACCCAGCAGTTAAGCTTTCTGCAGCGGATATCGTCAGTTTATTATGCAAGAGCATTTCTACTAATTTTGATGCTAATGAATCATCATTATTTCCATAGTGAAACTCTCCTACAATTGCTAATATCTCGTCTTCCTTAGCTTTAATCAAATCCTTCGCTACTTGCTCTGAGTTTGACTTTGCAGTAATTCTTAATGTAACTTCTCCATCAGAAGCAAGGGGAGCTATTGTAGGGTTTGTTTGAGTATCTAAAATATGTTGTACTTTATGTTCTAGTTCTGCCTCACCAATTCCGTAAAATCGTAAAACATGAGACATGATCACACTTTCACCATTAAGTCTAGCTACTAGTTTTGGCTTTGCTTCATATTGAAACATTGGTTCAAGCTCTTTTGGTGGTCCAGGTAGTAAGATATATGTATGGTTATTTTTTTCTAGTAGCATACCTGGAGCCATGCCATGATGGTTTGCTAACACTTCGCTACCATCAAGAATCAGCGCTTGTTTTCGATTATTCTCTGTCATTGGACGATTTATTTTAGCAAAAAATTGTTCAATATAGTTTAAAGCAGTTTCGTCAAAGGTTAACGAAACACCTAAATGATTTGCTATGGTTTCCTTAGTTAAATCATCTTTAGTCGGTCCAAGCCCACCTGAAAAGATGATTAAATTAGCCCTTGATTCAGCTATCTCAATTGCCGACTTTAATCGATTTGCATTATCCCCTACAACCGTATGATAATACACATTTATCCCTAATTCAGACAATTGATTAGAGATAAATTTTGCATTGGTATTGGCGATTTGTCCTAAAAGTAACTCTGAGCCTACTGCTATGATTTCTGCATTCATACACTAACCTCGCTTATTTAGAGTTGACAAACACACGACGATTTAAATAAAAATATTCCCAACCTGACCAAATAGTAAAAATTAATGCAACATAAAGGGCAATCATATCAAATGGGATGTTTAGTAGTTCAAAAATAATATTGTGTAATAACAAAGCAGAAATCGCGACAATTTGTGCCCATGTTTTGATTTTACCTAATTGACTTGCTGCCACAATTTCACCTTCACCAGCTAAAATTGCTCGTAAGCCAGTAACAGCAAATTCTCTACTTAAAATAATGATGATAATCCAAGAAGGAGCCATACCTAATTCAACAAGTACGATAAATGCTGCACTTACAAGTAATTTATCTGCTAATGGATCAAGAAATTTCCCTAAAGTTGTAACTAAGTTATATTTCCGCGCAAAGTGACCATCCACCCAATCCGTTGTTGAGGCAATGATAAAAATCATCGCCGCAACAAAGTGATTGACAGGCATTTCTGCACCTAATAACTCCATAGAACCCCAATTAAAATCAAATAGTATTACAATCACAAATAATGGTATTAAACATATTCTAGAGATTGTAATCTTATTCGGTAAATTCATTTTTTAACACCTTTCATTCGAAAGAAAATAGCCATCTTAGAGATGACTACTGTTCTTGTTGTAATGTAATAATTATATTTTGTGTAGTAATATCTTGAACGTACTTAAGTTCTTCATCATTTACAAATACTTTTGCGGCTTTCGAATTTCCAAGTCGAATACGTGCATAGGCATTTGTTGTTGAGTCATGCTCTACAACTTCACCTGCTTGATATACACGGGCATCCACTTGCTCATCACCGTTAGCATTTCGAATTCCTACCCAAGTTTCACCTGAGACTTCAATTCGAATTTTCATTGTATCTGTTCCTGTTAAAGTATAATTCGTTGTTTCGCCACTTACTTCACCTGGAGTAATCGTTTGGGTTACAACCGGTTCCTCTTCCTCTTCTTCAACAGGCTCTTCTGTCACTTCGTTGTCTTCTTTATCTGTTTCTTCTTCAACAGGTTTCGTAGGAGTAGGTGATTTATCATATTCCACTTCGGAAACATCATCTTCTAAATCATCCGGTGTATTGGAAACTTTTTGTTGATTTAAAAACCAAATAGCCAAAATAATCACAACAATAAATAAAGCCACAATAATTTTTGGCATTGTTTCTAATAAACGATTTGTTGACCTTGTATTAAGCTTTCTACGCGTAGGACTTTGTGAAATCGATTGAGCAACCTCTTCTGTTGGTTGATTCGGGAGATCTTTTTTAAATTCTGCTAAAATTTCATCTGCATCTAAACCTACTGCTTCTGCATATTGCTTAATAAATGCCCGTACGTAAAATGATCCAGGCATAATCGAGTAATTACCTTCTTCTATACCTACAAGATATCGTTTTTGAATTTTTGTAATCTCTTGTAAGTCATCCAAACTGTATCCTTTTGATAACCTCGCTTCTTTAAGGCGAGTACCGAGTTCTGTCAACAATAACACCTACTTCTTTCTAAATTACTAAAAATTAAATCCACCAAAACCACCAAATTGGTCATTCTGTGACATCATCTCATTTTTCTCAATTATCTCATACGTAATCACTTCGTCTGGATGGTGACGTAGTTCAATAATGTAATCGAAATCTTCAAGTTTATATTCTGAGTGTTGGACAAACAAATCAGGATGCTCTACAACTTTTGTGGCAGGTAATCGCATTATTTCCCTAACAAGTTGTTGATGACGTTCGTCTGTTGTTCTTCTTGTAACTGCACCATCTAGTATAAATAGATTGTTTTGATTAAATTCATCACCTATTAATTGATTACGGACGGTTTGTTTAATCATTGTTGATGATAAGAAAATCCACTTTTTATTGGCACATACACTGGCAGCAACAACAGATTCCGTTTTGCCTACTCGAGGCATACCACGGATACCAATTAATTTATTCCCTTCCTTTTTAAATAATTCTGCCATGAAATCGACTAATATTCCGAGTTCATCACGAACAAAACGGAAGGTGTTTTTTTCGTCCGCATCCCTTGTAATATATTTACCATGCATAACAGCTAGTCGATCCCTGACTTTTGGCTCCCGAAATTTTGTTACATGAATATTGTCCATCGTTGAAACAATTGACATGAACCGTTCAATTGATTCTTGCTTCTCCGCTTTTAATAGCATTCCACGACGATCTTCATCAATACCATTAATTGAAACAATATTTACACGCAACATACCGAGTAAAGATGCAATATCTCCTAATAAACCTGGACGATTTACTTGAATCTCATATTCAAAATACCATTCTCCCATGAAACCGCCCTCCATAAACGAAACGATTATTTCTTTTATAAGTTTCATCATAGCGGATTTTATATGTATTGAAAAGTTAGAAACATGCGATTTTCTTCCATTTTATAAAATTTTATTAAAACGGAAATAAAAGACGTTAAAAAACGAGAAAAAGGAAATTTCTTTGTCGAAAAATGATGAATAATTGTATTTCAGAAAGATTGATAGAAGAAAAAGGAGGACTAGCCTCCTTATGAAAAAATTGTAATAAGCGTCCTTAACTGTTGCTAATTTGCAAAAGTATCGGACGCCTTTCGAAAGCTGTGTTTATTGTACACGATTTTTTTGTACAAGTTTAATTACACAGTTAGCAAGCGCATGTTTTTCTTCGCTATCTGCTACTCCCCATAAATCGGAAAGTACTCGCTCTTGTTCATTTTTTGGATCAACATTTTTAGCTAAGTAGTCACCAATTTGAACAGCAGTTTTTTCAATCACTTTTTTACTCATTCCGTGTTCTTTTGCTTCTTCAACTTGTTGACCTAAAAATGATGTCCATTTTTCCCAGTTTTCTAATAACATTGTAATCTCCTCCTTTGCACTTTATTATGTGCAGCTTCGGAGATTATATGTACCATCCACCATTAATTCGAATAATTTGTCCAGTTATATAATCCGCTTCACCACTTAGATAAAAAGCAACTAAATTTGCAACATCTTCAATACTACCAGGTCTTCCCAATGGAATATCGTCCTGTAATTGTAGTTGTTCATCTTCTGATAAATGTGCGTTCATCTTAGTTTCAATTAATCCAGGTGCTATCGCATTAACAAGTATATGATTGTAGGCGACTTCTTTAGCATAGGATTTTACGAAAGCATGTTGTGCACCTTTTACAGCACTGTAAACTGTTTCAAAAGCTGCACCTGCCTCACCCCAAATAGAACCAATAAATAGTACATAACTTACTTTATTCGCTCTCAATTTACTCGATACTAATGCAAGTAAACGCATTGGGTTTTGCACATGTACTTTCCATAATTTATCCATTTCTTCTACAGGTGTGTCTTCTATAAGTCCATAATATGCATGGCCACCAGCAAAGACAATTGCTTGAAGTGAATAAAGTTGAGAAGCTAATAGTTCAGCTGCGTTATTTAATGAAAAGTCTGATTGTACCACTAGAAACTCTTGGTCTTTATATTTTTCGGACAATTCCATTTGCAATTCATTTACCTTAGTACGATTGTAATTGAAATGTAAATAGAGCGACCAACCTCTATCTGCTAGTCGCTTAACTATTGCACTACCTATTGCACCTGAAGCACCTATTACAAGGGCAAACTTCTTCATTTTAAGCTTCTTTCTCACTTGAAGGTAAGATTTTAAATACTGTTTGTTGTGACTCACCCTGGATTGTTTTGAATGCATTTTTGACATCTTCTTCAGTAATTGTCTCGATAACTGGAACTGCATCAAACAAATTCATATCATTAAATTTATATCTCGTAAATTGGTTTGCAATAAATTCCATCGAGTTTAATGCTCTTAAGAAATAACCAATTTTTTTACGTTTTACTCTTTCAATGGCTTCTGAAGATAATAATTGTTCTGCATTATTGATTTCTTCTTTAATACGCTGTGCTAATTCATCTGGACTTGTTGAATCTGAACCGATTAAAGCAAATCCATATCCCTTTTCTAATGAGAAATCATAGGCAAAAGATTCATCTATCAAACCGTTTTCATATACTTCTGTATAGAAATCAGATGCACGACCAAATAGACACTCTAAAGCGATTTGGACAGAAAGTTCATGTTTTAACATTTCTTCCCCGCTTAAATCTGTTTCTTTAGCCTTTAAGCCAACATATACTTTTGGTTTTTGAACATCCATTTTCAGTTCGCGTTCTTTAACAGCAACATCTAATGGTTCATCTTCAAAATGACGTTCAATTGGTGTTGGTTCAGGGAATTCTTTTTTATTTTGGTTATCTTCTATAAATGCCATCATTTCAGTAGGATCAATTGCACCAACTACAAATAATAACATGTTCGATGGGTGATAAAACGTGTTATAGCATGTATATAAATGCTCGGCAGTGATTTTATCAATTGATTCGATTGTCCCTGCAATATCAATTTTTACTGGATGTGTATGGTACATATTTTCGATTGCACCGAAATATAGACGCCAATCCGGTTGGTCATCGTACATCGTTATTTCTTGACCTATAATCCCTTTTTCTTTATTTACTGTTTCTTCAGTAAAATAAGGTTCTTGAACAAAGTTTAATAATGTTTCAGTACTTTTATAAATATTATCCGTTGCAGAGAATAAATAAGCTGTACGAGTAAAGGAAGTAAAGGCGTTGGCTGATGCACCAGCTTCACTAAATTGTTGGAAGACATCCCCATCTTCTTTTTCAAACATTTTATGTTCTAAAAAGTGTGCAATTCCATCTGGTACTGTAATTGATTCATTTTCACCGATTGGTACAAAAGTACGATCAATAGAACCGTATTTCGTTGTAAATGTCACAAAAGTTTTTGAAAATCCTTTTTTCGGTAAAATATATACATCTAAACCGTTTGATAATTTTTTATAATATAACGTTTCATCTAATTGATTGAATTCAATTGCTTTCACGGCTTAAGCCTCCTTTCCACATAAGAAATAAATTGCTTCTAGTTTTACTTGTGATGCCATTTTTTGCACGTCTTTCTTTGTAACTTTTGCCCATCGTTCTTTCCATTTATCAACAGAGAATGTTTCTCCTAAATTTTTATATTGATCATAAATATCAATTTGACCTCTCGCTAAATCAAGGGCTTCTTTCAGTTGATTTGTTAACATAGCTTTTGTTTGATTTAGTTCTAAATCTGTAATTTCTCCATTTTTGATAGCATCTAATTGCTCAAAAATAACATCTGTTGCTTTCTTTTCATTAGCGGGTTCAATACCAGATACTACATATACTAAGCCATATTGCGCTGAATAAGAACTAGATGCATAATAAGCTAAACTTTCACGCTCACGAACATTCATAAATAATTTTGAATGTGCATAACCCCCAAATACACCATTGAAAATTTGCATTTTAGGGAAGTCTTCATCGCCAAACAAGACTGGCGTACTAAAACCAATATGAAGTTTACCTTGTTTCATATCTTGTTGTTCTTTTGTATATTCTTTTTCTGGTTTTGACTCTTGATTTTGTTGCTCTAGTTTTTTTGGTGTACGGTCTTTAAATTGTAAAACTTGAATTAACTTGTTTTGTACTTCCTCTACATCAATATCTCCTACTACATAGATATCAACTTGGTCTTCGTTAATCATTGAATAATAACTATCCGTTAAGGATTCTGGAGTTACTTTCTTAACTGTTTCAATCGTTCCATTTGCGGAAATTGAAGCAGGATGATTTGGTCGGATAATTTGTGCCAAGCGAGTTTGAGCATAACGGGTTTTGTCATCAAAAATCGATTGAATACGTTGAATAATCATCTCTTTTTCACGTTCTACAATAGATGATACAAATTTCTCATTTTCAAAATTTGGTTCGAAAACAACTGTCTTTAATAAATCTAGAACATCGTTTAATACATTACTATTAGCTAAATATTGATCGTTGACTGTTTCAATATTTAATAATACCGTATGTTCATTACCACGCTTGGAAGCATCAAAATACAAAACAGTTCCATATAAATCGTCTAAATAACTACGAAACTGCGCTGATTTTTTATATTTTCCATTACTATGGTGTAATACGTTTGACAAAACTGCTCGTGCTGCTGCAGTTTCCTCCGTTAATGGGGCTCTCCATTTTATTGAAAAATTAACTGTCTTAAATTGGGTAGTTTGTCTTATATGAAGATTTACACCTTCCGCTATCTTTGTTGTTAGAAACAAAAAAATTCCTCCTGACATCAATCTTTAGAAGTAACTATACTTACTATACATGTATAATTGGTGTTTATGCAAAAATAATCCAATTTGTTTCTCATTATGTGAAAAATTTAATAATTCATCCTATATTTTGCCCTACAACAGTTGTTTAATTCATGCACAATAAAAAAGACCACTTCCACATGTGTGAGAAGTGATCTTTTTAGGAAAATTATCTTTTTCCTTTTATATATGGTACACCACTTGCTTTTGGTGCGTTCGCTTTACCTATAAATCCTGCTAGAGCCAAGATTGTTAATACATACGGTAGGATGTGTAAAAATACATCTGGTACATCCTTAATATAAGGAATGGACGAACCCACAACACTTAATGCTTGAGCAAAACCAAAGAACAGTGCTGCCCCAAGTGCACCAATTGGATGCCATTTACCAAAAATCATCGCTGCAATTGCCATGAAACCTTGTCCACTAATTGTTGAAGCACCAAAGTTACCTGCAATCGCTTGTGCATAAATTGCTCCACCAATTCCACCTAATGCTCCGGAAATAAGTACAGCCATATATCTCATTTTTGTTACGTTGACACCCATTGTATCAGCAGCCATTGGGTGTTCACCTACTGCACGTAATCTCAATCCAAATGGTGTTTTTGTTATGATGAACCATGCAATGATTGCTACAGCAACGGCTAAAATAGATGTTGCATAAACGTCTACAAAGAACATTTTTCCGATAACAGGGATATCACTTAAAAGTGGAATATCGAAACGTGAAAAACGTTCTGTAATTGAATCTGTTTGACCTTTATCGTAAATCATTTTAACAGTAAATACTGCTCCAGCTAACCCTAACATATTTAAGGCTACACCAGATACTGTTTGATCTGCTCGTAAAGATACCGCTGCAACAGCTAAAATTGCAGATAATAAAATTCCGAATAACATGGCTACGATTAATCCAATCCACGGTGTTGCATCGCCGAATTGGTCTGCAAATGTAAGATTGAAAATAATACTACTTGCTGCTCCAACAATCATAATGCCTTCAAGACCAATGTTTACAACACCTGATCGTTCAGTGAATACCCCACCAATAGCTGTCATAATTAATGGCGCCGCGTAGAAAATTGCAGAAGGAATGATAAAATATAACACTTCTAAAAAGCTCATGTTATTTTACCTCCTTTCTCTTACTAAGACGTTCAAGCGCCAATCGAATAACATAGCCTGAAGCTACAAAGAAAATAATTAATGCAATAACAATCGAAACGATTTCTGTAGGGACTCCTGCTTCACTAGGCATATTTAATCCACCATATTTTAGTGAACCGAATAGGATTGCACCAAGAAGTACTCCAAATGGTTGATTAGCCCCAAGTAAGGCTACCGCAATTCCATCAAAACCGATACCTGTACTTGCATGTAACTTTGTCATATTTTCAAACGTTCCTAATGCTTCCATTGCCCCACCGAGACCAGCAAAGGCACCTGAAATAACCATTGCAAGAATGATATTTTTACTAACGTTCATTCCAGCATATTGTGAAGCGTGTTTATTAAATCCTACTGCTTTTAGTTCATACCCGCGCGTAGTTTTTTCTAATATAAACCACATAACCATTACAGCAATTAATGCAAGGACGAATCCCCAGTGTAAACGAGAGTAATCTGTAATGGATTGAAAGAATTCAGAGCGTAGAGATGCCGTTGCATGAATTTTTTCAGTACGTTCTCCACCACCAGAAATAACGTCAATCAATGCATTTGCCACATGTAATGCAGTATAGTTCAACATAATCGTTACAATTACTTCGTGCACTTGTAATTTCGCTTTTAATAAACCTGGAATAAATGCCCATAATGCACCCGCAACAGCAGCTGCGATCAATGCTAATGGTAAGTGAATGATTGCAGGTAGTTCAAAAGCCTGTCCTACATAGGCAGCAGCCAACCACCCCATAATAAGCTGACCTTCAACCCCGATGTTGAAAAGCCCTGTTCTAAAAGCAAAGGCAACCGCTAAACCTGAGAACACATATGGCGTAATCTGACGAACAGTTTCACCAAGTGTATAAGAATCCATAAAAATACCGTTCCACAATGCCGCATAGCCATCAATTGGATTAAATCCACTTGCAGCCATTACAATCGCACCTATAATTAACCCGAGTACAATTGAAATTAGTGGAACAAGAATATTAATTAGTCGTTTATTCATTTTCGCCACCTACTTTATTTCCGTTTTCTTGTAGCGATTGACCTGCCATTAATAAACCTAGTTCTTGTTCATTTGTTTCATTTGGGAACACTGTATCAATTATTGAACCATCATAAATTACAGCGATTCGGTCAGAAACATTCATTACTTCATCAAGTTCAAAGGAAATAAGTAATACAGCTTTTCCTTTGTCACGTTGTTCAATTAAACGTTTATGAATAAATTCAATGGCACCTACATCAAGTCCGCGAGTAGGTAGAGCTGCAATTAATAAATCTGGATTTCTATTAATTTCACGCCCAATAATAGCCTTTTGCTGGTTACCACCAGATAGTGAACGTGCAATTGAAGATTCGCCATGTCCAGTACGAACGTCATATTCTTCAATTATCTTACGAGCAATCTCGCTTACTTTTTTGTAATTAATTACACCATTTTTTGAAATCGGCGCTTGGTAGTATGTTTGTAAAGCAATGTTATGTCCAATAGGAAAATCTAATACAAGTCCATGTTTATGACGGTCTTGAGGGATATGTCCAAGACCTGACTCAGTAATTTTACGTGGTTTTAAACCTGTAATATCTTGGCCGTTTAGAGTAATTTTTCCTTCTTTTACTTTTCTAAGACCAGTAATTGCTTCGATAAGTTCAGATTGACCGTTTCCATCAATCCCTGCAATCCCTACGATTTCACCTGCACGTACCGATAAATTTAATCCTTTGACTTTATCGATTCCACGGTTATCGGCAACAACTAATTTATCAATTTGTAGAACAACATCTTTTGGTTGTGCCTCTTTTTTCTCTGTTTTAAATACTACTTGACGTCCAACCATTAATTCCGCTAGTTGATTTGGATTTGTTTCTGCTGTTATAACAGTGCCAATTCCTTTCCCTTTACGGATTACCGTTACTCGGTCAGAAACATCCATGATTTCTTTTAATTTATGAGTAATTAAAATAATGGATTTACCTTCTTCAATTAGACGTTTCATAATTTGAATTAATTCTGTAATTTCCTGAGGCGTTAGTGATGCAGTCGGTTCATCGAAGATTAATATGTCAGCACCTCGATAAAGCGTTTTCAAAATTTCCACACGTTGCTGCATCCCAACAGAAATATCCTCTATTTTTGCATTGGCATCTACATTCAAGCCATATTTTTCAGATAGTTCTTGAACTTTTTTTGATGCATCTTTAATATTAATCGTCGCCATTTTCGTTGGCTCCGCACCTAGAATAATGTTTTCCGTCACCGTAAAATTTTCAACTAGCATAAAGTGTTGATGTACCATACCAATTCCAAGTTTATTTGCAACATTTGGGTCAGTTATTTTAACTTCTTTACCGTGAACTTTAATTGTTCCTGCTTCCGGTTGATATAACCCAAAGAGTACATTCATCAACGTCGATTTCCCTGCACCATTTTCGCCAAGTAGTGCATGAATTTCGCCTTTTTTAAGTTGAAGGGTGATGTTGTCATTTGCTACAAAATCCCCAAATTGTTTGCGGATTCCAAGCATCTCAATCACATATTCCAATGTGTTCACTCCCTTGGACACTTATATTTTTTAAACTAGTAGACTTGTATATTAACACAAGAAAGGTTTCAATCGTTATTAGTAAATTTATGTAATTTTAAAACCTTTCATCTGTTAACGTTTTTAAGTTTCTAAACATTAAAAGAACATGAAGACTAGCTAGGCTAGCCTTCATGAAAACCTAAAATTATTTCTCAGGTTGTTCTGGAACTTTAATTGTTCCATCAATAATTTGTTGTTTATATTCTTCAATTTTTGCTAAGTTTTCTTCAGAAATAGCACCGCGAGAATCAGCTAAGTCTACACCTTGATCTTTTAAACCATAAGTGATTGTTTGTCCACCAGGGAAGTTACCTTCTTTAGCTAATTTTGCAACTTCTTGAGCTGCAACGTCAACGCGTTTTAATACAGATGTTAATACGATGTTTGTATTATCATCAACTTTACCTTCATCATATTGGTCACGGTCTACACCGATAGCCCAAATATTTGCATTAGGATCTTTTTGTTTACGTTCTTTTGCTTCTGTAAATAAACCGTTACCTACACCACCAGCAGCGTGGAAGATAATATCTACACCTGAATCATACATGCTTTTTGCAATTTGTTGACCTTTTGCTGCATCAGTGAAAGACTCTGCATATTTTACATCAACTTTGATATCTGGATTAATTGCTGCTACACCAGCTTCGAAACCAGCTTGGAATCCACCAATGATAGCACCTTCCATACCACCGATGAAACCAATTTTGTTTGTTTTTGTTTCAAGAGCTGCAGCTACACCTGCTAAGTATGAAGCTTCGTTTGCACGGAACATAATTGATGCTACGTTATCTCTACCATCAACAACTTCGTCAATAATAGCGATTTTTGCTTCTGGTTTTTGACCAGCAATTTCATCAACTGCATCATGTAATGCGAAACCTACTGCAAATACTAAATCAAAGTCACGACGAATTAAGTTATTTAAGTTTGTTACATAATCAGATTCTGATTTTGATTCTAAATAATCAATACCACCATCGCCTTTTTCAAGGCCATTTTCTTCACCAAATGCTTGGATACCTTCCCAAGTTGATTGGTTGAATGATCTGTCATCTACCCCACCAGTATCTGTTACCATTGCAACAGAGAAGTTTTCAGCAGTTTCTTCAGTACCAGTGTTCGTATCTTTTTCTTCTGTTTCATCTTTTGTACCACATGCGCCAAGGATTGTACCAAGTGCTAATAACCCTGATAACGCAAAGGCAAATTTACGTTTCTTCATGAGATAACCCCCCAAGATTTTGTAATTAGCAGGAATTTTTGAACCTTGCTCTACACTCTTTTACGAATTACATGGAAACTGAACTTATCAGCCCGGAAGTAATTCTTAGAGTAGAGAACAACACAATCATTATCATCATAATGTAGTTGTTTTAATACAAGTAATGCTGTTTCTCGACCGCAGTTTAATATAGGTGATACTTGTTCATGATATCCAATTGGATCAATGTAAGTTACAGCATAGGCCACGTGAATGTCACCAGATTGTTCAAGCGACGAGAAAATGGATACTTCTTTTTTCTGAACGAAATCTTCTGGAAGATGTTTAGCCAATACCTTGTCCACACAGTAGACTACAGGTTCATCATTAGCTGTTCTTACTCGTTCAATTGTAATTACCAAGTCATTTGCGTCACAGCCAAAGCGTTCTAAATCATCTTCTGTTGGAGTGTCTTCAGTTGCCTTAATGAAAATTGTTCCTGGTGTCATCCCAGCTTTTTCAATCATGGATGAAATACTCGATAATTGTTCAATACCTGAAGAAAAGACAGGTTTTGGATTTACGAATGTTCCAACTCCATGGCGGCGAACGATAACATTCTCTTCTTCTAATAATCTTAGCGCTTCACGTAATGTTGCACGACTTACCCCAAGTTCTTTTGAAAGTATAAATTCGGAAGGAAGTTTTTCATTTTCTTTATATATTCCTTTTTCTATATCCGATTTTAAACGATCAATTACTTGTAGGTATAAATGACGATGGTCTGCTTTTATTGACATTTCATCACCACCACAACAAAAGATCAGACATCTGATGTTGAACATTCCTACTAATCGTTCATACTATACCATTTTTATTCATTAAAGGAAATAGATTTGCATACAATTATTCTTTAATAAAAGTAGATTATTAACGTTTTTTGACATTAATATGCTATTATTAAAGGCTATCCATTTTCGACTCCTGCTTTTGTAATAAGTACTTGTCGAGGTCTACTACCATCTGGTGGACCAACTACTCCCCTCATTTCCATCTGATCGACAATACGTGCTGCTCTTGAATAACCAATTCTAAAACGACGCTGTAACATCGAAACGGAAGCGGTCTGCATCTCAACTACAAGTTGTACAGCTTCGTCATATAATTCATCAGTTTCATCTTCAAAAGTTTTATCTGGTTCGTCTGTTGGAATCATAGTTTCATCATATTGAGCTTTTTGTTGTTCAATTACAAAATCAACAACTGCCTCTACTTCAGCATCTGAAACAAACGATCCTTGGACACGAATTGGCTTTGAAGAACCCGCTGGTAAAAATAACATATCACCTCTCCCTAATAATCGTTCAGCACCACCCATATCTAATATTGTGCGCGAATCGACTGTAGATGATACTGCAAAAGCAATACGTGAAGGAATGTTTGCTTTAATAACTCCAGTAATTACATCCACTGATGGTCTTTGTGTTGCGATTATTAGGTGAATACCTGCTGCACGTGCCATTTGCGCTAATCGAGTAATCGAATCTTCTACATCATGGGAAGCTACCATCATCAAATCTGCTAACTCGTCAATAATAACAACGATATAAGGTAATTTTGGCTGTTTTTCATTTTGAGTTCTATTAATCTGTTCTATATGGTCGTTGTATCCTTTAATATTTCGAGTACCTGTATGGGAAAACAAATCATATCTGCGTTCCATTTCAGAAACTACTTTTTGCAATGCTTGTGACGCTTTTCTTGCATCCGTTACTACAGGTGCTAATAAATGTGGAATTCCGTTATATACATTTAATTCAACCATTTTTGGATCGATTAACATCATTTTTACTTCATGGGGAGCTGCACGCATTAAAATGGATAAGATAATTCCATTAATACAAACACTTTTCCCACTTCCTGTAGAACCAGCTACAAGTAGATGGGGCATTTTATCAAGTTCAGATAAAATTGCTTGCCCAGTAATATCTCGACCAAATCCAATTAATAATTTTGAATTTGGCTTATTATTTTCTTTTGCCTCCAGTACCTCCCTTAACGTAACCATGGCAATCTCGCTATTTGGTACTTCAATACCGATTGCTGACTTACCTGGAATCGGTGCTTCCATCCGAATATCCTTCGCTGCAAGGGCTAATGCTAAATCGTCTTGAAGACTTACGATTTTACTCACCTTTACCCCAATATCAGGCATTACTTCATACTTTGTAACAGCTGGACCTAGATGAACTTGAGTTACTTTCGCTTTTACACCAAAACTATAAAAAGTTTGTTCAAGCTTTTTCGCATTAGATTGAATAATGGAATATTCACCACTTTGATCATGGGAGGGAGGAAGTTCTAACAAGTTCATCGATGGTAATCGATAATTTATGTTTTCAACATTTACTTCTACAGCTTGTTGAAGGGATTTATCAAATTTTTCAATGTCTTCCCTGCTTTCTTCAGGTACTTCTTCAACATTTACTTTTTCTTGTTTTGGTTGTTCCTTATGGATATTACGTGTAAATGCCTGTATGATCGGTTCTTCTATTTGCTCTTCTTCTTCAAAATAATGTGAGGGTTGATTAATTGGGACTTTTTCATCCGTAGTCATCGCTATTTCATCTGCTATTGATTTCTCTTTAGCCTTTCTTCGCCGTTTTGGTTTTTCGTCTTTTACTACGGATCTTTTACTTCTTTTTCTTCTTCTAGGGAAACTTTTTTTAATTTTTGGTGCTTTTTCTATTATTAAAGGAACAAATGCTTTTCCAGTAATTAAAATGATACCAATAAATAATATAAACCATGCAGCAATTTTTGCTCCTGCAGAATCAAACAAAATATGGAACATGCTAAAAAATAGTGCACCAATCATACCACCACCTAATGCACTACTACGATTTTCGATGCCATCCATTTCAATAAGTAATCGCCAAGTTTCCCTCAAAACGGAATCTGTTAGTAGTTTGTTGCTTTTATATAATTCTTCAAATAATACACTATGTCCAAATATCGATAAGCTTAATAGAATTAAAATAGATCCCTGTACAACTCGATCTTTAAAGGAAATCCCTTTTCTTTGGACCATTAATAATACTGCAGTGAATACTGCAAAAAATGGAACTGCAATATATAGGTTTCCAAAAAGAAACATCGATATTGTCTGAATTGTGCGACCTACAACTCCATATTCAAAAAATACGATAATTGCAAAGGCAATTAATAATAGGCCAATAATTTCATAAGCTAACGGATGAAGTCCTGTTTTTGCTTTTGTACTCGGCTTTTTCTGTGCCACTTTTTTCACCTACTTTTCTATTACAACTAAACTATCATATATTTTAGCGAAAAAAAGGATTTCCTTTACCGTTAATTCGGCTAAGAAAATCCTTCTCGGTTGATGACGATTAATCCTTCAAGTTTTAAACTATTTTTTTGTCGACAACCTGTTTTAAAACTTTTGTGCTTAATATTCCATAATAATTGGGATAATCATTGGGCGGCGCTTTGTTTTTTGGAATAAGTAAGCGTTAAGCGTATCACGGATTTCTTGTTTAATGTTTGTCCACTCGAATGTATCTTTATCTACATACTTTTCAATAACACCACGTGCGAGGTCAGTTGCTTCTAGTATTAACTGTTCGGACTCACGCACATAAACAAATCCGCGAGATAAAATTTCTGGGCCAGATGCTATTTTCTTTTGGGCTCGGTTCAAAGTTACAACAACTATGAAAATGCCATCTTGTGAAAGTAATTTACGATCACGTAATACAATGTTTCCGACATCTCCAACACCGATACCATCAATAAGTACATTACCGGCTTGTACACGGCCGCTCATACGCATTTTGCCATTTTTGTATTCTACAATATCACCTTTATCGGCAATAAAAATTTGTGATTTTTGTAATCCCGTTGCTTGTGCTAACTTAGAATGAGCGATTAACATTCTATATTCGCCTTGTATTGGGATAAAGTATTTTGGTTTCATTAGGTTTAACATCATTTTCAAGTCTTCTTGACTACCATGACCTGATACATGAACTTTTTTATCCGATGTTAAAACCGTAGCACCCAGTTTAGCAAGATTGTTCATTGCACTTGCCATCTGAATTTCCATCCCCGGTGAAGGAGTGAAAGTGATTAGCACAGTGTCTGTTTCTTTAATTCGAATGTCGCGATGTTGTTTTCGAACAATCTTATCTAACGCTTCTAAAGGTTCACCTTGGTTACTCGTAATAATAATGATTAATTCTTCATCATTATATTTTTGAATTTCACTAACAGGAATTAGAGTGGATTCATCGATTGTTAAATAACCAAGTTTTACACCTATATCGATTACTTTTTCTAAACTTTTTCCAATCACTGCGATTTTGCGATTCGAATCTTGTGCTTGGTTAAATACTTGTTGAATTCGGATAAAATTCGATGCGTAAACTGCAACAATAATTCGTGCAGGTGCTGAATAGAAGTATTTTGCTAACTTTTCTTCAATTACCGTTTCACTTGTTGTATATCCTGGTCGCTCTGCTTCTGTCGATTCAGAAAGTAAAATAAATACACCCTCTTCACCGATTTGTGCCATTTTTGCTAAATCAGGTTTGTACTTTCCTTTTGCAGATTGGTCAAATTTAAACTCTCCAGTATGCACGATAGCACCTTCTGAAGTATGGAATACAATTCCTAGAGAATCAGGAATGCTATGTGTCACATGGAAGAATGTCACATACGTAGAGTTGAAGTTCATTCGACTTTTGTTCGTCACTTCGAAAAATTTAACTGGGTGTGGCACTGGTAAGTCTTTAATATGTTCCTTAGCCAATGCAATTGTTAACTTCGATCCATAGACTGGTGCTTTAATTTTTTGTAGTAAATATGATATTGAACCAATTGCGTCTTCGTGTCCATGAGTTAAGAAAATACCTTTAACACGCTCTTTATTTTCTTCTAAGTAAGTAATATCCGGAATGACAATATCGATTCCAAGCATTTCATCTTCTGGAAACATCAAACCACTATCAACGACAAATAGTTCGTCATCTATTTCAATTACGTACATAGATTTTCCGATTTCTCCCACTCCGCCAAGGGGGATTACACGGATTACTTCATTTTTTGTTTTCGTCACTTGATTTCCTCCTAAAATATCCCGAACGCACAACCACTTAAATTCATTATACGGTGTCCAGTAATGAAGCACAAATAAAAAAGCGTAAATTTTAATAATAGCTACCAGATATGGAGAATTCGCTATTAATCTCTTGTTTTATTCTCAGTAAACAATAGCTACCAAGTTTTACTTAGCAGCAATGAAAAAAGACTGTATATAAACTCAATGCTATGAGTTTATATACAGTCTAAATGTTTAGGAATTTATGTTTAACTTTTTCATTTTTTCTTGGAATGTGTTCCATACTTGATCAAACGCTGCTTTATCTTCGTCTGTCAATTCAACTAATGGAAGTCTTACCTTTTCTACATTAAATCCTACTTTACTCATTGCGTATTTAACTGGAACTGGATTAGGGTTTGCGAATAATTGTTTTATTAATGGTAATAACGCTTGATGGATTGCTGCTGCTTTCTTATGATGACCTTCTTCAAAAGCGCGAATCATTGCTTGCATTTCATTGCCAACAACATGAGATGCTACAGAAATAACTCCACGCCCTCCAATCGCAATTAGAGGTAGTGTTAACGAGTCATCTCCACTATAGATAAATGTATCATCAGAAACATTTGCTAATATTTCTGTCATTTGATCTAAATTACCACATGCTTCTTTCACAATACGAATATTCGGTATTTTGCTTAAAGTAATCGTCGTTTCAGCTGCAATATTTACACCTGTTCGACCTGGTACGTTATATACCACGATTGGTAAATTCGTTACCTTTGAGATTGCCTCAAAGTGCGCATAAATACCGCGCTGATTTGGCTTATTATAAAATGGAGCAACAACCATAATGCCATCAGCCCCAAATGACTCAACCACTTTAGTTGCTTCAATTGTGTATGCTGTATCGTTCACTCCAACACCAGCAATTACTGGAATTCGTTTATTTACTTTTTTAATTGTAAAATCAATAAAGTCCCTTTTTTCCTGAATTGATAATGTTGGGGTTTCACCTGTCGTCCCACATACAACAATTGTATCTGTACCATTTTGAATTAAATATTCAATTATTCCCTCTGCTACTTCATAATTAATATTACCATTTTCATCAAATGGGGTAACCATGGCAGTAGCAATTCTACCTAAGTCCAATCAATAACACCCCTTAGAGTAGATTATCCTCCAACATGGCTTCAGCAATTTGAATTGAGTTTAGTGCAGCACCTTTTAATAAGTTGTCTGCAACAATCCATAGGTGGAATCCTTTTTTGTTTGCAAGGTCTTGACGAATACGCCCAACGTAAACTGGGTCTTCCCCTTCAACAAATAAAGGCATTGGATAATCTTGTGAAGTAATATCATCTTGTAAAACAATACCAGGAGCATTTCTTAACACATCAAAAATATCTTGAACGCTAGCATCTTGCTCAACTTCAATATAAACTGATTCAGAATGTCCAGAAACAACTGGTACACGGACACAAGTCGCAGCTACAGGTAGTTCTGGCATGTGCATGATTTTTTTCGTTTCGTTAATCATTTTCATTTCTTCGTATGTAAAGCCATTGTCCGTAAATACATCGATTTGCGGAATGACATTACGTGCGATTGGATAATGCTTTTTATCTGATTTCGCAGGTAAAATATTAGCTTCTACATTTTTACCAGCATCCCATTGTGCGCTTTGTTCACGTAGTTCTTCGATTGCAGAAACACCAGAACCAGATACTGCTTGATATGTTGAAACGATAACACGAGTCAATCCAAATTTTTCACGAATTGGTTGTAGTGCTGCTACCATTTGGATAGTAGAACAGTTTGGATTTGCAATGATCCCTTTATGTTTCTTTAAGTCTTCTCTGTTAACTTCTGGCACTACAAGAGGTACTTCTTCGTGCATACGGAAGTGACTAGTATTATCAATAACAACTGCACCACGTTTTGCAGCTTCCGGAGCTAATTTAGCTGACACAGAACCACCAGCAGAGAATAATGCAACATCTACACCTTCAAATGCCTCTGGTGTTGCTTCTTCGATTTTGTACGTTTGACCATTAAATTCGATATCTTTTCCAGCTGATCTTGCTGAAGCTAAAAATTTTATATTTTTAATCGGGAAATTTCTTTTAATTAGTTGTTCTTTCATTTTGCTTCCAACAGCGCCTGTTGCACCAACAATAGCAACTGATAATTCTTTAGCCATTCTACTCATCTCTCCTCAAAAACTAGTAACATAATGGTGTTGATTGTATCATAAAAATAATAGTTTGTGTTAGAAAATTTGATTATTTCAAATATTGTATAAATAATGGTTGTAATTGTTTTTTGTGATAAATAGCATGTTCTACTGTTTCCACCATTTTTGTGAAATCAGAAATCAAAGAGTTTGGTTTGTTATAAGGATCATCTTGACCGAACGGAATGAAATAAATATTTTTTGAATTTAATAATCTCATTATATTTACACCATTTAAACCAAGTGCATCATTTGTAGAAATACCTAAAACTACAGGTGAACCATTTCGCAATGTTGCTTTAGCAGCCATTAAAACAGGACTATCTGTTGCCGCATTGGCAAACTTACTGATAGAATTCCCTGTCATTGGTGCAATAACCATGCAATCTAATGGATTTTTTGGTCCAAATGGTTCTGCTTCAACAATAGATGAAACAACTTTTTCACCTGATAAAGCTTCTATTTTTTTAATCCATTCTTCTCCAGTACCAAAACGTGTTGCTGCTGTTAAAACTGAATGCGTAATAATTGGTACTACGGTAGCACCTGCTTTACGCAGATTCTCTATTTTTGGTACAACATCCTCATAAGTACAATGTGATGCTGTTATCCCTAGACCAATTCTTTTACCTTGTAGCAACATTTCTCCTCCTTAACTGTTCAACAATTGATTCATATAATACGTTTCCTGCGTCTTCAGGGAAAAACTTTCCTGGAAGTGCAGGTAACAATTCATATTGATTTCTTTGAACTTGATCTTGTAAACACCCTGGAAAGGAGGCTAAATCGAAAATTTTCATCGTTATTCTTTTGTTAAATTCTTCATCTAACCACTTTGCAGGAATTGTATTTATAAGGTAATCTCCTTTTATCTCTCCTACATCTAATAAATCGACAGTTTCGTAACGAAATGCTTTTGCTTCATTGAGCTGTACATTTGATCTCACCGCAATACACACTTCAGCCCCAATACTTTTTAAAATATGAGCAACCATTTTCGCTACTCGACCAAATCCTGTCACAATAAACTTTTTCCCTTGTATTGCACGTTTTGTATTATAAAAATGTGACACAAAGCCTTCTGCTGTTAATGCCGCATTATGCCAAATAAATCCTTCATCTTCTAGATAATAATGAACTTCATTTTCTTTTAAAATGTGTCGCCATTCGTCATTTAGTTTTCCTGAGAAAACAACTGCATTGGATAGGCCCAGAACGATTGGAACTTTAATTGGTAGAGGGTGAATCGGTAGCACAACAAAATGAGGATGAAAATCTAAAACAGTTTTGTTTAGTTCCTCATCCCACTCGCTAAAATTTTTAAAATAAACTGTTCGATGTCCGTTACTTAACTGTTTTGCTAGAACCTTCATCCTTGCATCTGTTCCAATTACTAACCATTTTTCATTTTTCATTTGTCAAACTGCCTTCTACTTGTTGATGTTTTGCGGAACAATATACGATCCTCTCCAATAAGATGAATCTCTTCCCACGGAATAAATAATGGTGAAGTGGTTTTTTTCTTTTGGAAAGGCATTTTACTAGATTGATTATCTAATTCAAATCCATAAATTTTACCTGTCTTTGGATCAAATAAACATTCCGTTTCTGATAGATAACCATATCTCACACCATTTTCCATTTCAATCAGTTCTTTTTCCGCAAGCTCCGATAGCAGCATTGTCTCCCTCCTCCATGAGCTTATTGATACTATATGCAAAGTAAGAAATGAAGGTGCCTATAATTCACTATTGACACAATCTGTTATAACTGTATATATTGTATATATACAGTTATATAGGTGGTGCAACGATGCAAATCCGTTTAAGTAATGCAAGTGAAAAACCAATATATGAACAAATCACTCAGCAAATTAAACAAGCAATCTTATCAGGTGATCTAAAATCAGGTGATGCTCTTCCTTCTATTAGAAGCTTAGCAAAAGATTTAAAAATTAGTGTCATGACGACGAAAAGAGCCTATACAGATTTAGAACGAGATGGTTTTATTGAAACGGTTGCAGGAAAAGGTAGCTTTGTTGCTGAACGTAATCAAGATTTTTTAAGGGAGGAACTACTGCGGCAAATTGAAACTCATCTACAACATGCAATACAAACTGCAAAAACTGCAGGGATGATGAAAAATGAATTGTTAGAATTAGTAACTTTACTTGTAGAGGAGGAAATGGAATGACTTATGCAATTGAAGTGTCAAATTTAAGAAAAAAGTTTAATCAATTTCAACTAAACGATATATCCTTTTCTTTACCTACGGGAACAATTATGGGATTCGTTGGTGAAAATGGTGCAGGAAAAACTACAACTATTAAATGTATTTTAAGTTTGCTAAAAAAAGATGCAGGAACGATAAAAATATTCGGTTCAAATATAAAGGACAACAATTTAACGATAAAAGAACAAATTGGGGTCGTATTTGATGATATTCATTTTCCAGATACGCTAACCGCTCAGCAAATTAATAAATTTCTACAAGAGACTTACGTAAACTGGGATACATCCTATTACTTCGATTTACTCAAACAATTAAAGGTCACAATCAATAAACCCATCAAAGAACTTTCTCGAGGAATGAAAATGAAATTATCCATTATCATCGCATTAGCCCATCATCCCAAACTACTTATTTTAGACGAACCAACAAGTGGTCTTGATCCTATTGTACGAGATGAAATACTCGATTTATTTTTAGAATTTATGCAAGACGAAAAACATAGTATTTTGTTTTCATCGCATATTACGAGTGATTTAGAAAAAATTGCTGATTATATTACATTTATTCATGAAGGTAAAATATTATTTAGTGAAAATAAAGATGTTTTATTATATGAGCTTGGTATTTGGAAGGGTTCGAAGGAACAATCTTTAGAGTTACCAACTAATGCTAAAATCCGTTCAAGAGAATCTGCCTATGGAGTAGAGATACTAGTTAAACGAAATGAAGTTAGTTCAGCTTTTCAATTAGACCAACCTACTATTGAGGAGATAATGCTGTTTTTTGTGAAAGGAGTACGTGTATAATGAAAGCTTTATTATTAAAGGACTTCTTCTCAATGAAGTCCCAAATAAAATGGATCTTTTTCATCGTACTGATTGTTATTGGCATGTCATTTTATTTTGAAGATGCAATGATTCTTTTAGCCATTACTTTAATATTCGGAACAATACAAATTACTTCAATTTTTACATTTGATGAAATGAGTGGTTGGGATAAGTTTGCCAATACTCTTCCGTTTAGAAAATCAGAAATTGTTAAAAGTAAATACATTCTAAGTTTACTTCTTACTGTGGGTATCTTATTACTTGTTTGTCCTTTTGTTGTATATTCTAATTATGTTACGGACTCTTTCAAGATGAATGAATTATTCTCAATCATTTGTTTAGTTGTATCTTTAAGCATTATTTTGTTATCTTTTATAATTCCGACTTTTATTAAATTTGGCACACAAAAGGCCCGAATTGTGTTATTCATCCTCGTATTTTCACTTAGTTACGGTCTAAAATTTGTATTAGATATAATCGCACTCCCTACATTACCATCCGTAGAAACTTTACAAAGGATGAGCTATGTTAGTCCAATTTTTGCATTAATTATCTTAACTATATCCTATTTACTATCCGTAAAATTATATGAGACAAAGGAATTTTAAAAAGGCTTGTGCCAACACGATTAACTTAATTCAACACGTGCTGGCACTATTTTTATTTAGTTAAACTTTAGTTTTTTATTTTACTCCTTGACCAATTATCGAAATAGCAGGATTAGTACCTAAAATGGTTTCAATCATGTAATTCACTTTTTCCATTGATACAGCATCAATATCTGCTATGATTTCATCCATTGTTTTATGCCGTTTTGTATTCAGTTCATTACGACCATTACGGCTCATACGTGAATTAGTACTTTCCAGCCCAAGGACAAAGCTTCCTTTTAACTGTTCTTTTGCATTCAGGAGTTCGGTTTCAGTTATACCTTCTTTTCGTACTTTGTTTAATGATTGGTCAATCGTATTTTGCAACAATTGCAATTGCTGATTATTCGTACTGCTGTAAATCGTAAACGCACCAATATCTTGATAACAGGATTGGTAGGAATAGATTGTATATGCAAGCCCCAAATCTTCTCGTACCTCTTGGAACAGTCTTGATGACATATTTCCACCTATTATATTGTTTAAGGCAATAAAACTATATAAATCTGGATCTTTAGCGCCAACTGCTGGATAAGACATAGCTAAATGAGATTGTTCCACATCTCGTTCTTTGACCATTCTTCCTGAATGAAAAGTTGGATATGTTAAAATCGATTCTTCAGCCTTAGGGGAACGTTTCATTTCACTAAAAAGCTTCTCAATATATAGAAGAAGCTCCTTTGTAATATTTCCAGCAACTGAAATCACAATATTTTCCGGATAGTAGTGTTTATCCATATAATTTCTTATCGTGTCATCCGTAAATGTTGAGAGTGTTTCACTTGTCCCTAATATCGGTAATCCCAAAGCATCGTTCGGATACATTACTCGCCATAATACTTCATGTACATCATCATCAGGTGCATCTTCACTCATTAAAATTTCTTCTAATACGACTTGACGCTCTTTTTCTAATTCTGTTTTTGTGAATGTAGAGTTAAAGAACATATCTGCTAGTATCGAGATGGCTAATGGACCATGATGATCTAACACTTTTGCATAATAACAAGTGTTTTCCTTTGATGTAAAAGCATTTACCTCTCCACCGATACGATCAAACTCTTCAGCAATTTGTCTTGCTGTTCTTGTATTTGTTCCTTTAAAAAGCATGTGCTCAATAAAATGAGTAATCCCATTTTCTTCTGGCAATTCAAATCGCGATCCAGCCCCTACCCAAATCCCAACAGATATAGAACGAACATGGGGGATATGCTCAGATACAATTCGAACACCATTTTTACATGTATAAACATTCACCAATAATATCCACACCTACCTATTGAAATTACATTTCATAATCATATGCTAATCTTTTACAATCATCAACTTTGAAGAAAATATTAAATTCGTTTTATTCAATTCTTAAGAATTTCTTCACTTTTACACTTCTACTTTCTTCAGATTTATTTCCTACAATTTAGCTATCACATAAAAAAGGAATGACATTATGATAAAAGTAGATTCATTAAAACATACTTTTACAATCGGTAAAAAAGGAAAAGAAAACCGAGTTGAAGTATTAAAAGGGATAAATTTTAATATTGAATCCAAAGAAATCGTAGCCATCGTTGGTAAAAGTGGATCTGGAAAATCTACATTACTCCAAATCCTTGCTGGTTTCCTAAAAGCAGACTCAGGATCAATCATAATAAATAATACGGAAATTGCCCATTTTTCTGAAAAAGAAAGTGCAGCTTTTCGAATGAATCATTTCGGTTTCGTCTTTCAAAACTTCCAGCTATTACCGGGACAAACAGTATTTGAAAATATTGAACTCCCTCTAAAGTTAAAAGGAATTAGACAACCTGTTCGAAAAAAGAAAGTACAAGAAATTCTTAAAAAGGTTGGATTAATGGAAGTAGAAGATCACTATCCAAATGAACTTTCAGGAGGACAACAACAACGCGTTGCTATCGCAAGAGCAATGATTACCAATCCTCCTATTATTTTAGCAGATGAACCAACAGGAAGCCTAGACTCACAAACTGAACAAGACATCTTGTTATTAATTCAACAATTAAATAAAAATGAAGGAATCACTTTTGTCATTATTACACATGACGAAGAAGTGGCATCCATTGCAAATCGTAAACTGCGTATGAGTGATGGATTTCTTGTAGGAGGTACAAAATATGCTTTTTAAAGACCAAATATTATTCGTATTGCAACATATGAAAAAAAATAAACTCCGTGTCACAATGACCGTTCTTGCAACGATGATTGGCTGTTCCTTTCTAATTGTCCTTGCCTCTATTGGTTTTGGGATACAAGAAACGATGAGAAACGAAATATTGAATCAAGAACAAATTACCCAAATTGAATTATGGGGCAATGAAACATTATCAGATGAAGATAAGACTTTTATTGAAAAAATAGAGCATGTCAATGTTGTATTAAAAAAGGAAAGTATTAATGGGTATATTCACTCAAAATTTGAAGACCGAGAAGGAGATTCTAACGGTGTATTCATTGATATGGCTGCTCAAAAGAAACTTCCAACAAATTTGAGTGAAGGACGCTTACCTGAAGCGGAAAATGAAATCGTTGTCGGTTATCATTATGCTCAAAGTTTATTAAATGAAACAGATAACGCTGAGATTGAACGAAAATCAAAGGCTGCGCAAGAACAAGGAAGCTACTATGATGGATCAGAAGAAGGGTATAAAGGGGAAATTTTAAACAAAACTGTGGAACTTCAATTTGTTGATGATGCTACTGAAGAATATAGTGAACCTAAACCTTATACAATCGTTGGTATTTTGAAAAAACCTTCTTATGATTGGTATATTGATTCGTCTATTATGTTTAGTGATACATTAAAAAATGCGTATCCTTCTATTACTACATCCTCTACTACACTCATTTATGTTGATAGCTTAGAGCATGTACTACCTGTTTTAGATATATTAAAAGAAAATAATTATCAAGTGTATTCCCAAGTGGAGCAATTAGAAGAATTGGATTTATTTTTCCTTATTTTTAAACTTGGTCTAGTTTTCATTGGAACAATCGCCATTTTAATTGCCTCTATCGGAATCTTTAATACGATGACGATGGCTGTAACAGAAAGAACACGAGAAATTGGTGTTCTTAAAGCAATCGGTGCTTCTCCAAACTTAATCCAACGATTATTTTTAATGGAAAGTACGTTTATCGGAATTTTAGGTACGATTTTAGCAATTGGTGTTTCCTATTTCATCAGCTTTTTAGCCAATGCCATCTTACCACATATAGTCTCCTACGCATTGTCGGATGAAAGTATCATGGAACATGACATTACGTTTTCAATAATACCATTTAGTTTAATCATCATCGCTGGTAGTATTAGTATACTTGTAGCTATTTTTTCGGGATGGCGACCAGCACGAAAAGCTACAAAAATCCAAGTAATCAATGCATTACGACAAGAGTTATAAAATTAGAAAAAGTACAACTTCACATTTGATGTTGTACTTTTTTGTTTCTATTATTCTTGAGCTTGTGCTGCGCGCTCTTTTTCTTCTTTGATGACTACTTTACGTGATAAGTTAACGCGACCTTGGTTATCAATCTCGATACATTTTACTAAAAGTTGATCGCCAATTTTTAATACGTCTTCAACTTTATTTGTGCGTTCTTCTTGGATTTCAGAGATGTGTAATAAACCATCTTTACCTGGGAAGATTTCACAGAATGCACCGAACTTTTCAATACGTTTTACAGTAGCCATGTAGTATTCGCCGACTTTTGCTTCACGTACGATTGATTCGATAATTTCTTTTGCACGTTTGTTCATTGCTTCATTTGCTGAAGAAATATAAATTGTACCATCTTGCTCTGTATCAATTTTTACGCCTGTTTCATCAATAATTTTATTGATTGTCTTACCACCTGAACCAATTACATCACGAATTTTATCTGGATTGATATGAATTACTTCAATTTTTGGTGCGTATTTTGATAAATGTTTACGTGGTTGGTCAAGTGTTGCAAGCATTGATTCTAAAATGACCATACGACCAACTTTTGCTTGTTGTAGTGCTTCTTCTAAAATGTTGCGTGATAGACCATCAATTTTAATATCCATTTGAAGTGCAGTAACACCTTTTGCAGTACCTGCTACTTTAAAGTCCATATCTCCAAGATGATCTTCCATTCCTTGAATGTCCGTTAAAATTGTATAGTGTTCACCTTTTTTAACAAGACCCATTGCAATACCAGCAACTGGAGCTTTAATTGGTACACCTGCATCCATCATCGCTAAAGTACTAGCGCAAATCGAAGCTTGTGAAGTTGAACCATTTGATTCTAATACTTCTGATACACAACGAATTGCATATGGGAATTCTGATTCATCTGGAATAACTGCTAATAGTGCACGTTCACCTAATGCACCATGTCCAATTTCACGGCGTCCTGGTCCGCGCATTGGTCCTGTTTCACCCACAGAGAATTGTGGGAAGTTGTAATGGTGCATAAAACGTTTTGACTCTTCTAGACCTAGTCCATCGATAATTTGTACGTCTCCTAATGGACCTAAAGTACAAATTGATAGTGCTTGTGTTTGTCCACGAGTAAATAGACCTGAACCATGAGCACGTTGCAATAACCCAACTTCAGAAGAAAGAGGACGAATTTCATCAACTTTACGTCCATCTGGTCGAATTTTTTCTTCTGTAATCAGACGACGAACTTCATCTTTTACCATTTTATCTAAAATTGTTTTAACTTGTTTTAAAGTTTCTTCATCTGCTTCTAGTTCTTCGTAAGCAAGAACCACACGTTCTTTTACTGCATTAATTGCATCTTCTCTTGCGTGTTTTTCAACAGTTTGAATTGCAGCATTCATATCTTCTTCACACATTGCTTTTACTTGTGCAGTAATTTCTGCATCTAACTCAAATAGTTCTACAGCAATTTTTTCTTTACCTACTTCAGCTACAATTTGTTCTTGGAATGCGATTAATTTTTTAATTTCTTCATGACCGAACATAATTGCTTCAAGCATGATTTCTTCCGGTACTTCTAGAGCCCCTGCTTCTACCATGTTGATTGCATCTTTGTTCCCTGCCACTGAAAGGTGAACCGTACTTTTTTCCGATTGTTCTACTGTAGGATTGATAACGAACTCGCCATCGATATAACCTACGTGTACACCAGCGATTGGCCCGTTGAAAGGAATATCTGAAATTGCTAATGCTAATGAAGAACCAAACATCGCTGCCATATCTGTTGGGCAATCTGGATCTGATGACATAACCATTGAGATTACTTGTACTTCGTTACGGAAGCCATCTGGGAACATTGGACGAATTGGACGGTCAATTAAACGAGATACTAAAATCGCATGTTCGGATGGTCGACCTTCACGTTTAATAAATCCACCTGGAATTTTTCCGGCAGCATAAAGACGTTCTTCATAGTTTACTGTTAATGGGAAGAAGTCAAGAGCCTTTGGTGTTTTTGACATTGTTGCAGTTGCAAGTACAGCGGATTCACCATAGCGTACTAATGTTGCTCCGTTTGCTTGTTTAGCTAGCTGACCAACTTCAACAGTTAAGGTACGGCCAGCCCATTCATATGAAAAGACTTTTTTTTCGGTCATTAAATGAACCCCTTTCTCTTTGAAACACACTACGTCACGATTTATATATCATAGTTAGTGTATCAAAAAAGCACTTTCTATGCTAAATATTTTCAATATAATTATGGCTAATTCGTATAATTTTTACAAATTATTTAGGTTAACCAGTTCTTTGATAAAAATAGTCTCTATTTGACCTTTTTTATGTACAAATTTTTATTAACAACTCTACTTTTAAAATTAGAATTTATCATTGAAAGTATTGCCAAGAAATTTAATTTTTACTATCGTTTTTGCATAAATAAAAAGCGGGATAAATCCCGCTTTTTACTGTCTGTTCGTACGCTTTTCAATTGTCCAGCTGCAGCGGCTAGGCTCTCGCGTCGCTTCGACTCCTTCTACGAAGGCAAAAAGCGCCTTCTTGTCGGAGTCTCCAGCGCGTGTCGAGCCTAAACGAGCCGCTTCCGCTTTTCTATTGTCCAGCTGCAGCGGCTAGGCTCTCGCGTCGCTTCGACTCCTTCTACGAAGGCAAAAAGCGCCTTCTTGTCGGAGTCTCCAGCGCGTGTCGAGCCTAAACGAGCCGCTTCCGCTTTTCTATTGTCTATCTACGAACGCTAGCTCTTTCGGACACTTCAACATCCTCCTACGCGTGTAAACACGCTTGTCGGATGTCTCCAGTGCCGTCAAGAGCTGGGCGAGCGTTCTCCGCTTTTCTTTATTATCGACGTAATCCAAGACGTTGGATTAATTCACGGTAGCGTTGTACGTCAGTGTCACGTAAGTATTTTAATAAGTGACGACGACGACCTACTTTTTTAAGAAGACCACGTTGAGAGTGGAAGTCTTTTTTATGAGTGCTTAAGTGATCGTTTAATGCATTGATTTCAGCAGTTAATACTGCGATTTGTACTTCTGGAGAACCAGTATCTCCTTCGTGAGTACGGAACTCAGCGATAATTTCGTTTTTACGTTCTTTTGTAATTGCCATGTGAAATGGACCTCCTAAAAAATAGTTTTAACACCGTTAGCACAGCAATCGTTGGAGATTCGAAAAGCCGAGCTAAGGAATTATATGCATATAGCACTTAAAGAATAGTACCATACTTTATGTAATCAAGCAACTTTTACGATAGGTTTAAAAAGTATTGAATTGCCTCATTTTTATCTTTTTCGATTTGAGCTTTTAATGTTTCTATCCCATCAAATTTTTGTTCACTACGAATACGCTTGTACCAACCAACAACCACTTCTTCACCATAAATATTTTTATTAAAATCTAAAATATGAACTTCGATAGATAATTGTTTATCGTTCGGGTTTTTGAAAGTAGGTTTGTAGCCCACATTACAAACCCCGTCATACCATTTATCTTGAATTTTAATGCGCACTGCATATACACCTGTGCCTGGAATAAAGGAACCTTCAGAAGGTTGAATATTCGCTGTTGGGAATCCAATCGTACGTCCACGTTTGTCTCCATGTACAACAATACCTGGTACTTTAAATGCTCTACCTAACAATCTAGCAGCACTTTCCATATCACCATCTTGTAAATATTGACGGATTCTTGTTGAACTAATTTTTTCTTCTTCATCCGCTTGTTTATTAATTACGGATACACCGTAATCACCATTACTTAGTTGCTTCATCATTTCCATATTACCTTTGCCAAATTGACCAAAAGTAAAATCAAAACCTGCTGACACATGTTTTACATTTAAATCACGAATAAAATATTGGATAAACTCTTCTGGTGAAAGTTTCGCAAAATCCGATGTAAAGTGTACAACAAAAACATTTTGTAAACCCATTTTACGTAAAAGATCTATTTTTTGTTGAAGTGGTGTAATATAAAATACTTTTTCTTTTCTACCACCTAGGACGATGGATGGATGAGGATCGAAAGTCATTACAGCACTTTCAATATTTAATTCTTGTGCTTTTTCAATTGCATTTTTAATTACAGCTTGGTGCCCTTTGTGAACTCCATCAAAAAATCCAACTGCTAAAGAGTAGGCAGCTGTTTGGTCATTTGGATCTAATTGATGTGGGTATCTTAAATGTTCAACATTCAAGTGAATTGCCTCCTTATGATAGTTCCGGGAACATTTTTTCAGGCTTCATTAGTCCTTCTTTCGATGGATGGGGAACATAGACCGCTAAAGCCTTATCACCCTTACTAAAAACAATTTTATCATTTTCTTTTAATAATGCATGTATAGGAAGTATTTGTCCATTCAAAATTTGTTTTTCAATAGATTGTGTAATTTCAATAAATGGATAAGAGGACAGTGCATATTCAATTGGTAAAATGATTTCATTGATTTTATCCTCATTTACAGCTTCTTCTACTTGTTTTAATGTAACACAATTCTTAGCAGAAAATGTACCAGATGCTGTACGAACTAGCGATGCCATATGAGCTGGGTAGCCTAATTGCTCACCAATTTGCACTGCTAATGTACGAATATAAGTCCCTTTGCTACAAGCTATTCGAATACGAAAAGTGATTTCATTTCCTTCATAAACCTCTTCATCACTAAGTAACTCCAATGAATAAATTGTTACTTTTCGAGATGGTCTTTCTACTGTCTCACCTTTGAGTGCATATTCATATAGTCTTTTTCCATTTACTTTTACTGCTGAATACATTGGAGGAGTCTGCTCAATAACACCTGTTAATGTAGCAAGAGCATCTAAGAGCTGCTGTTTCGTTACTTTTTTGTACGAAATATCCTGCTCAACTGTTTCCCCTTCTGCATCTTCTGTTTCTGTTGTTCTACCTATCGACACTACTGCTTCGTAAGTTTTCCCTGCATCTGTTAAATATTCTGCAATTCTTGTCGCTTGTCCAATACAAATCGGTAAAACACCTTCAACTTGCGGATCGAGTGTTCCAGTATGTCCAACTTTTTTCGTTCTTAATATTTTTCTTAATTTAAAAACACAATCATGACTAGTCATGCCTTTTTCTTTCCAAAGAGGTAAGATACCATTCATGTTAGTTCTCCTTTAGATGAAATAGAAAAAGTCTACATTGCACTTATAGTATGCAGATGTAGACCTCTTCTAAATAATATTTTTTCGCCCAATAACTAACGACTAATCGTTATGAAGTGAACGTAGTAGCGCATCGATTTTATTTCCGTACTCAACAGATGAGTCATACTCAAATGTAATTTCAGGCGTGCGGCGCAAACGTATACGTTGTCCGATTTCAGTACGAATGAATCCTGATGCTTTCATTAATGCTTTTAGTGTATCTTCACGTTCGCGATCACTTCCGAGAGATGAAATATACACTGTAGCTTGTTGAAGATCGCCAGTAACATCTACATCCGTAACTGTTACAAATCCTACACGAGGGTCTTTTAACTTACGAGTAATGATGTCACCAAGCTCTTTTTTCATTTGTTCTGCGATACGATTTGAACGTAATGACATAAATGAGTCACCTCTTTACTAAGATGATGAAAACTCGTTAAACAATTATTATTAAATTTGCCACACTATTATTATAAATAATCGCGCCAAACTTCTAGTTGTTCCCAAGCAGGATTCGATTGTAAATAATGAAGGGCATTATTGATTTCTCGATCTGCGCTTGCCTTTGAGGAAGACACAACAGCAAGCGCTAATCTTGTTCTTTGCCAAACATTTTGATGATCTATTTCTGCAATTGAAACATTAAATTTTTGTTTTGTACGAGTAATCATTCGCTGGAGAACTGCACGTTTTTCTTTTAACGAATGGGCATCGGGTATTTGATATTCCACTTCTACGTAAACAATCACTATCGTTTAATTTCTTCCATAATGAAGGCTTCAATAATGTCGCCTTCTTTAATGTCGTTGAAGTTTTTAATCGTCATACCACATTCGTACCCTTTCGCCACTTCTTTCGCGTCATCCTTGAATCGTTTTAGTGAATCTAATTCACCTTCGAATACAACGATACCATCACGGATTACACGAACACCAGAATCACGTGTAATTTTTCCTTCTGTTACATAAGAACCAGCAATTGTACCAACTTTAGATACTTTAATTGTTTGACGAACTTCCGCTTGACCAATAATTTTTTCTTCATACTCTGGATCAAGCATACCTTTCATAGCAGCTTCAATTTCTTCAATTACTTTATAAATAATACGGTGTAGACGTATATCTACGCCTTCTTCTTCTGCAGCACGTTTTGCATTAGCATCTGGTCGTACGTTAAATCCAATAACGATTGCATTCGATGCAGCAGCTAATGATATATCTGATTCTGTAATTGCACCTGCACCAGTGTGGATAATTTTAACGTTAACGCCTTCTACATCGATTTTCATTAAAGATGCAGCCATTGCTTCTACAGTACCTTGAACATCTGCTTTAACGATTAAGTTTAATTCTTTTACGTCACCTTGAGACATTTGCTCAAATAAGTTATCTAATGTAACACGTTGTTTTTCTGAACGGCTTGCTTGAATCGCTGTCATTGCACGTGATTCACCAACAGAACGAGCTGTTTTTTCATCTTCAAATACAACGAAACGATCGCCCGCTTGAGGTACTTCATTAATTCCCGTAATCTCAACCGGAGTAGCTGGACCCGCTTCTTTAACACGACGACCAATATCATTCACCATTGCGCGGACACGTCCATACGCATGGCCAACAACAATTGGATCTCCAATACGTAAAGTACCATCTTGAACTAGTAATGTTGCAACTGAACCTCTACCTTTATCAAGTTGCGCTTCAATTACAGTACCAATAGCTGAACGCTTAGGACTTGCTTTTAATTCTGCTACTTCAGACACTAATAGTATCATCTCTAATAGCGTATCAATACCTTCACCTTTTAAAGCAGAAATTGGAACAAAAATTGTATCTCCGCCCCAGTCCTCTGGAACTAATCCATGTTCCGTTAGCTCTTGCATTACACGATCAGGGTTTGCTGATGGTTTATCCATTTTATTAACTGCAACGATTATTGGAACTTCAGCGGCTTTAGCATGGTTGATAGCCTCAACAGTTTGTGGCATAACACCATCATCTGCAGCTACAACAATAATTGCTATATCTGTAATACTTGCCCCGCGCGCACGCATTGTTGTAAATGCAGCATGCCCTGGTGTATCTAAGAAAGTAATCTTCTTATCATTTACAACAACTTGGTATGCACCGATATGTTGTGTAATCCCACCTGCTTCACCAGCAGTAACTTTTGTATGACGGATTGAGTCAAGTAAAGTTGTTTTACCATGGTCTACGTGTCCCATAATAGTTACAACTGGTGGACGTTCTTCTAATTCGTCTTCACTAACTTCTGCAGACTGTTCGAAGTAAACATCTAGATCTGTTATATCTACACGTACTTCTTCTTCAACTTCAACACCGTAATCTGCACAAATTAGTTCAATTGCATCTTTATCTAATTCTTGGTTAATTGTTGCCATAACACCAAGCATAAATAACTTCTTAATGATTTCAGATGGTTCGCGATGAAGTTTTTTGGCAAGTTCTGCAACTGTTAAAGATTCATAAAATGTAATTTTTTCTGGTAGTTCTTTCGGTGTTGCAGGAATTGTTGGTTGGTGAGTTTTCGGATGACGTCTTTTCCCACCATGAATTCCTGGTTTTTTACGTTGGTTAAATCCACCTTTTTTATTTTGATCCATATTTTTATTATTTTGGCTCACTTTCTTATTCGATCCTTGAGTAGATTGTTTATTTTCGTTATTTGAGTTATTTGTAGGTTTTTTTTGTTTAGTCATTTGTTGTTCTTTCGATGTATTTTTTGGCTTTGGTGCTACATTTGTAGCAACTTTTTGAGTAGTCTTTGCATTACCTGCATTAGTATTAGAATTAAATACAGTATCTAATTTCGAAACTGCATCACCTTCTAGCATAGACATATGGTTTGTTACATTAATATTTAATTTATTCAGTTCTTCGATAACTTCTTTACTCGATTTATTTACTTTTCTTGCATATTCATGAACTCTGATTTTGGTCATCTGCTCACCCCCGATTATATTTCGTTGAGTAGATTAGACATCTTTCTCGCAAACCCGCTATCTGTAATTGCGATAACGACACGTGCTTCTTTGCCAATAGCATTTCCGAGCTGGTAACGATCACCAAAGACATGATACTCAACGTTGTAAAACGTACACTTATCTTGAATTTTCTTACTTGAATTATGAGCGGCGTCATTAGCTAACAATACAAGTTTTGCATTATTGTTACGTATTTCTTTTACAACTAACTCTTCGCCAGAAATTATTTTTCTTGCTCTTGCAGCGAGACCTAGTAATTGGAGCACTTTTTGACTCATAAAATAGACTCCCTACGAATCAATTTAATAATTTCATCATAGATTTCGTCTGGTATTTTAACTTCTAAATGGCGCTCTAATATATTTTTCTTTCTTGCTAATTCTACAGTTTCTTCAGACTTTGAAATATAAGCACCACGACCTGATTTTTTCCCTGTTTGATCGACTGATACTTCACCTTCTTTAGAGCGAACGATTCGTATCATTGATTTTTTAGGCAAGCTTTCTCCAGTTACGACACATTTTCGTAATGGTACCTTTCTTTGAGTAGCCATGAGAACTTCACCTTCCCTCATAAAACAAAAATCTATAGCGTATATCGTTTTTATTCCTCATCGTCTTGATATAGATCGTATTCTACATCTTCATCATATAAAGAATCATTGTTATCTTCTTGTGCTTGAATGAGTCTGCTTGATTCGGAAGGATAAATACCTAACTCACGAGCATCAGTTTCACTTTTAATATCAATTTTCCAACCTGTTAATTTCGCAGCAAGTCTTGCATTCTGACCGCGTTTTCCAATTGCGAGGGATAGTTGGTAGTCTGGCACTACAACAGTTGTAGACTTTTCTTCTTCATTTACTTGTACATCTAAAACTTTAGAAGGACTTAAAGCGTTGGCAACAAAAACAACAGGATCTTCTGACCATTCTACGATATCAATTTTTTCACCATTTAGTTCGTTTACGATTGTTTGTACGCGTGCGCCTTTTGCTCCGACACAAGCACCAACAGCATCAACTTCTTCGTTATGAGCATAAACAGAAATCTTAGAGCGGTCCCCAGCTTCACGAGCAATGGATTTAATTTCAACAATGCCTTCATAAATTTCCGGCACTTCCATTTCGAATAAACGACGAAGTAGACCTGGATGTGTACGAGAAACAATCACTTGCGGTCCGCGAGTAGTACGTTCTACTTTTGTAATATATACACGAATTCTTGATTGTGGTTTATAAACTTCGCCTTGAATTTGTTCATTTACTGGTAATGCAGCTTCTACTTTACCTAAACTAATATAAATGTTTCTAGAATCTTGGCGTTCGATAATACCATTTACGATATCATCAGTACGGTCTACAAATTCCTCAAAGATTAGTCCGCGTTCTGCTTCACGTACTCTTTGTGTAACCACTTGTTTCGCCGTTTGTGCAGCGATTCGGCCGAAATTACGAGGAGTAACTTCTTGTTCTAATACATCCCCAACTTCATAGGCAGGATTAATTTCTTTAGCGTCTTCAACAGAGATTTGAAGGCGATCATCTTCAACTTCTTCTACAACATCTTTACGTGAATAAACGATCATTGAGCCATTCTCTAAATTTAAATCAACACGAACATTCTGTGCTTGATTAAAGTTTCGTTTATAAGCTGTTACTAAAGCCGCTTCGATTGCTTCAACTAGTACCTCTCTAGAAATTCCTTTTTGCTGCTCTAGAGCAGTTAAAGCATCAAGTAAATCACTACTCATTTTGTTTTCACTCCTAAATATATGCGTTATGAAGAAAAATCGATGGCAAGTCGTGCTTTTGCGATTTTTTCTTTTTCAATTGTAATATTAATTTTACGTGTTTTTATACGAACTTCTAGCTCTATATCATGTTCATTATATGCTTTTAGATAGCCTTGGAATTCTTTCATATCTTTTATTGGCTCGTATGTTTTTACATAAATAAATTTACCAACTGCTTTTTCAAAATCAGATTCTTTCTTTAACGGTCGTTCTGCACCAGGAGAAGACACTTCTAAATAATAGTTTTGCTCGATAGGGTCTTTTTCATCCAAAACGACACTTAAACGCTCACTAACTATAGCACACTGGTCGATATCTATTCCGCCTTCAGGTGTATCGATATATACTCGAAGGAACCAGTTACGACCTTCTTTCAAAAATTCTATGTCGACTAATTCAAGTTTTAGCTCTTCTAAAATAGGTGTAACAAGCTCTTCAATTACTGACGTTACTTTACTCATAGTATCCTCCCAACGTAATTTGGCGCTTATTAAAATTGAATGTTGCAAGCATGCTGCAAATATGCAATATTAGCTTCTAACTTTACTATCCCCTATAAACGCAAAATTCCACCATAAATGGTGAAATTAAAATTTGAACACAGTTCAGTGGGATAATTTGGATAATCTTACAAACAGAAAAGAGCGGGAAAATAACCCACTCTTTGCTGTAAAAACTATCAACAAATTATTACAATAACAATAGCATAAACTTTTATTAAATGCAAATTTACACTATTTTGTGTCTTAATTGACATTTACAAAACTTAGAATAATGAGAGTTGGTTAGCATCTGGAAGTCCATCTAAACAACCAAGCGTATCTAAATATTCAATAATTGTTTTAGAAACCCTACCGCGCTGTTGTAAATCTTCCTTCGATAAAAATTCTTTTTCCTCTCTTGCTGCAACGATTGCTTTGGCAACGTTTGTACCAAGTCCAGGGATTGCATCAAATGGAGGAATCAATGAATTTCCATCAATTATAAATTCACTCGCTTTAGAACGGTAAAGATCCACTTTCTTAAAGCTCATTCCACGCTCACACATTTCTAGAGCTAGTTCTAGAACCGTTAATAAGTCTTTTTCCTTTTTCGATGCTTCTAGCCCTTTTGCGTTAATCTCATCAATTCGTGAACGAATCACCGCAGAACCTTGTGTCATTGCTATTAGATCAAAGTCACTTGCACGAACAGTAAAGTAAGCAGCGTAATATAAGATAGGATGATGCACTTTAAACCAAGCTATACGTACTGCCATTAAAACATATGCAGCTGCATGGGCTTTCGGGAACATGTACTTGATTTTTTTACATGAATCAATGTACCATTCAGGAACTTTTTGTGCACGCATTTCAGCTTCCATTTCTTCTGTTAAGCCTTTCCCCTTACGAACAGATTCCATAATTTTGAAGGCAAAACTTGGCTCTAATCCTTGATAGATTAAATAAACCATAATATCATCACGACAACCGATTACTTCAGATAATACACAAGTTCCACTATTAATCAGTTCCTGTGCATTTCCAAGCCATACGTCTGTACCGTGTGAAAGTCCAGAAATTTGTACAAGTTCACTAAATGTTGAAGGCTTTGTTTCTTCTAACATTTGGCGAACAAAACGAGTTCCGAATTCCGGTATCCCTAATGTTCCCGTTTTACAACCAATTTGTTCTTCTGTAACACCTAATGACTTCGGTGTAGAGAAAATTTTCATTACCTCTGGATCATCTGTTGGGACAGTTTTCGGATCAATACCTGATAAATCCTGTAACATCCTAATCACTGTCGGATCATCGTGCCCTAGTATATCAAGTTTTAATACATTATCGTGGATAGAATGGAAATCAAAATGAGTTGTTCTCCACTCCGCATCCTGGGCATCAGCTGGATATTGAACCGGGGTGAAATCGTAAATATCCATATAATCTGGAACAACAATAATACCACCCGGGTGCTGTCCTGTTGTTCTTTTTACCCCTGTACATCCTTGTACAAGTCGATCAACTTCAGCCCCACGATATGTAATATTGTTATCTGTTCCATACCCTTTTACATAACCATATGCTGTTTTCTCTGCAACCGTACCAATCGTTCCTGCACGATACACATAATCTTCACCAAACAACACTTTTGTATAGTTATGGGCATGGGGTTGGTATTCCCCAGAAAAGTTTAAATCAATATCTGGTACTTTATCTCCTTTAAATCCTAAGAAAGTCTCAAACGGGATATCTTGTCCATCTTTCTTATATTGCGCACCACATTTCGGACACTCTTTATTTGGCAAGTCAAAACCACTACCAACTGAACCATCATCAAAGAACTCCGCATTTTTACAGTTTGGACAAATATAGTGCGGTGGCAATGGATTTACTTCGGTAATTTCCATAAACGTTGCCACAAGGGATGAACCAACAGATCCACGAGAACCTACTAAATAACCATCTGATAATGATTTTTTTACGAGTTTAGCAGAAATTAAATAAATAACTCCAAAACCATTACCTAAAATAGATTTTAATTCTTTTTCAATTCTGGCCTTCACAATTTCAGGTAATTCTTCACCATAGATTTTATGTGCCATTTCGTAGGTTAAATTAGTTACCTCTTCATCCGAACCTTCAATTTTAGGTGTATACAATTCATCTTTAATCGGTTTAACATCGCCAACCATATCCGCAATTTTTTGAGTGTTTGTTACGACGATCTCTTTTGCCAGATCTGGTCCTAAAAAATCAAACTCCTTTAACATTTCATCTGTTGTACGGAAATGAACAGCAGGCAATTTATAGCGATTTAATGAATTGGCCCCACCTTGAGAACCAACTAAAATTTGTCTAAATACAGAATCAGTTTCATGTAAATAATGGACGTTACCAGTTGCAACAACAGGTTTCCCCATTTTTTTGCCTAGTTTCACTAATTTACGAATAATATCTTCTAAGTTCCATTCATCATGAATGACTCCACCTTCAATTAATTGGGAGTAAACCGGCTTTGGTTGAACTTCAATGTAATCATAAAACTCTGCTACTTTTTCCGCTTCTTCTGGTGATTTGTTCATCATCGTTTCAAAAAGCTCACCATTACTACAACCAGAACCGATAATCAATCCTTTTCGAAGATTAATTAAATCGGATCGTCGAATTCTCGGAACCCGGTAATACGTTTGTGTATGGGCAATAGAAATAAGCTTAAATAAATTTTTCAATCCATCATTATCAGTAGCTAAAATTGTACAGTGATATGGACGAGATTGTTTGTAACTTTCATTTTTATTAATCTGCTTATTAAATTCATCATGATAATGAATTCCTTGTTCTTTTGCATCCTTCAGTAAATGTAGCATTAATTCACCGGTTGCTTCTGTATCATAGATAGCGCGGTGATGTTGAGTTAATTCAATACCATAACGTTTACAAAGCGTATTTAAACGATGACTTTTCAACGTAGGATTTAAAAAACGAGACAATTCTAACGTATCGATAACAGGGTGTACAACGCCTGTAATGCCCGCTTTTTCATATGCCGTATATAAGAAGCCAATATCAAAAGATGCATTGTGGGCTACTACAATAGCGTCTCCGATAAATTCTTTAAACTCTGTTACAACTTGATCCACTTCTGGTGCATCTCGAAGCATATCATCTGTAATATGTGTTAATTCGATAATTTTCGCAGATAAAGGTCTATGAGGGTTAGCAAATCGTTCGAATCGTTCAATAACTTTTCCCTCTTTAATTTTTACTGCTGCAAGCTCGATGATTGTATCGTATGCAGTTGAAAGACCAGTTGTCTCAACGTCAAATACAACAAATGTCGCATCATCTAAATTAATATGCTGTTCGGCATAAGCAATGGGTGACCCATCATCCACTAAGTTTGCTTCCACACCATAAATAATTTTAATGCCATGTTTTTTCCCAGCAGAATATGCTTCTGGGAATGCCTGTGCTACTGCATGATCAGTAATAGCGATGGCAGGGTGCCCCCATTTTGCAGCTTGGCCAACCAGCTGATCAACAGGAGTAACTGCATCCATTTGACTCATTGGAGTATGAAGATGTAGCTCAACTCGTTTTTCTCCTTCTGGTGCTAAATCCTTTCTCGACTCCTTATGAATCTCGTTAATATCATTCGCCATAATTACTAAGTCACGAACAAATGTATCGTTTTGAACAGATCCACGAACTTTAATCCACATACCCTTTTTCAATTTATTCATCATTTCAGGATCTTCTTTATCCCTAGAAAACATTTTAACTAAAATGGAATCGGTATAATCTGTCATTTTAAGTTCTAATAATGAACGACCACTCTTTAATTCTTTTATTTCAACCGCAAACACATAACCTTCAATGACTACACGACGCTCTTCTTCAATAATACTTCGAATTTCTCGAATTTCAGTATCTTTAATATGTTGACCAAGTTGGAACGGCCCAGTTGGTACAGCTTCAGGTGTATCATTTTTAACTTGTTCTCTATTTTGGAAATCTTCCATTGCTTGTCTAGCAAGTGCTTCCTCTTCTAATTGTCTTTGTTCCATATATAAGGCTTGAGCTTCTTTCATTTCATCTGTTGCCTCTATTAATTGAACATCAACAGACAGAGGAGGAAACCCAACACTTTGAAAAGCTTCAGAAATCTTTTGCGTATATTTTGATTTCAACGTTAACTGTTCCATTTCTAACATACATGTCACAATTAATTTATTACCGTTCCATGTAGGAATTTGAGAAAATAATCGTTCCTTTATCGGTGGAGAAGCATCTAAGTGTTCAAGGGATGTTAACCAATAATCAGTAACTAACTGTTCATTGATTACTGGATTTCGTGCTTCAATTTTAAACTGCACTTGCGCTATATGAGAGAATTGTTCATTTAATCTAGTTCGAAAAAGTTGATAAAGTTGAAAAGGTAATATATTTTCGAGTTTAATGTGGAAACACCAATTTCTCTTTTTCTGATGAACAGTGAGTCGAGTGAGTTCTCCATGTTCAAAATAGGACATATAGACGTCTTCCGTTAATTGTAATTGTTGTAATAAGGTTAAAAATCTATCTCTAGCTTCTTTAACTTCTGACAAGAAACTCACCTCTTCTTTTTAAATAATTATAGAAAGGAAGTACAAGGTTGTACTTCCTGAAAGTTTAGTTATATGAATTCGTTCGGAAGAATTCATTTAATCGGTCAATCAATTCTTCTTTTGCCCATTCGAAAGTTTCACCTGTCGAACGTATTTTAACTTCTACAATACCTTCGTTCGCTCTTTTGCCAATCATGACTCTTACTGGAAGACCAATTAAATCCGCATCTGTAAACTTTACCCCCGGACTTTCATGTCGATCGTCAAAGAGTACATCAAAATGATATGAACTTAAAATATTGTATAGCTCAGTTGATAAGTTCCATTGAACTTCATCTTCGCGGTTAATCGGAATTAGATGAATATCATATGGAGATAAATGGGTTGGCCACACAAAACCATTATCATCTTGGTATTTTTCAGCCAAAATAGCAAGTAACCTAGAAACACCTAATTGGTAGCTCCCCATTAAAATTGGATTTGAATTATCATTTTCATCAACAAAGTTCGCATTAAACTTTTCTGAAAAGAATGTTCCTAATTTTATTACACGTCCAATTTCATGTCCATATATATATTGTGTAATTCCAACCCCGTCTGGTGAAATTTCACCTTCTTTAATATATCGTAAATCTGCGTAGGTATTAATGGCAAAATCACGCTCTGGGTTTACATTCATATAATGATAGCCTTCTTCATTTGCTCCTGTAACTGCATTGTTTAATGTTTGGATTGCAAAATCTGCATACACTTTTATGTTAATTGGAAGCTTGATTGGGCCAATTGAACCTGGTGAACAATCAAGAAGCTTAATAATTTCCTCTTCAGTTGCTAAGCGCAAAAATGTTGCATTATGAACTTTTTTTAATTTAAATTCATTTACTTGATGATCTCCCCGCACTAAAACAACAACAAACTCATCATCTATTACATATACAAGCGTTTTAATACAACTTTCAGGTGAGATATTAAAGTATAAACAAAGATCTTTAATAGTTTTTACTTCAGGTGTAGAAACTTTTTCTAATGATTTCTGTACTTCTTTTATCTCATCCGTATTTTGAGTCACTTTTGCAACTTCAATATTTGCTACGTAATTTGATTCATTTGATTTTACAATAATGGTATCACCAAACTCAGAAGGGATAATAAATTCCTGTGATTGAATTTCTCCTTTAATTCCTGAATCAGCATCTACAATGTGGTAGTTTAATCTTAATCGATTTAAAATATTTGTATAAGCTTGTAAAATTCGCTCATAGGTTGCACTTAAACTTTCTTCATTCTCATGGAAGGAATATATATCATTTATATAAAATTCACGACTTCTTAATAAACCAGTTCGTGATTTTTTTTCGTCACGATATGCCATTTGAATTTGATATAGAATCAATGGTAATTTTTTATATGTTTTAATTTCATCACGAATTAACATTGTTACTACTTCCTCGTGGGATGGTGCAAGTAAAAGATCACGTTTATCTTTGTCCGTTAATGTGAATAACTCATCTTTAAAATGATGGATTCTTTCAGATAGTTCCCAAATGTCATGGGATTGAAGTGTTGACAGGGAGATTTCAATCGCCCCTAAAGCTTCAATCTCCTCTCGAACAATATTTTCGATTTTTGTGAGCAACCGTTTAGCTAAAGGTAAGTACGAATATACCCCATATGTACTTGGTTTTAAAAACCCTGCACGAAGTAACATTTTATAGGATTTCACTTCAATGTCGGATGGTACTTCACGCATGGTTGGAATTAGCGTTAAACTTTGTTTCATAAGTGCTCCACCTTTTTTCCTCACTTATTTACACCCATTAGCTCTTAAGAATTATGCATAACACTCGTAAATGGAAAATGTTTATTTTATATATGTTGATAAAAAAGATAAACCTTATTCATTTGGATTTTACCATAAATGAATAAGGTTTAGTTATAGATTCGTGCTAATTAGAAGAAGAACAGCTTAATATCTTTCCAAGTTACAATGACCATTAAAATCATAAGCAATACAATACCGACAAAGTGTACAAGTCCTTCTTTTTGTCGATCAACAGGTTTTCCTCGTAATGCTTCGATACCGAAGAATAATAGTCGGCCACCATCTAATGCAGGCAATGGTAATAAGTTCATAATTCCAAGATTAATACTTAATACTGCAGCCCAATTCATTAAATTGTAGATTCCATACTGAGCAACTTCTTCTGTTGCCTTATAGATTCCCACTGGACCTGAAAGTGCATCAATGTCAAAATTAACAACGATTAAATCGTATAACAATGTAAAGATTAATGTTGAAAATTCTACAGTTTGTTTAGCACCAAACACAATGGCGTCTAGTATATTCGCATCTTTAATCGGACTATAAACACCAATTTGGCCAATAGTTTGTCCATCTTCTGTTTCAAATGGTTTCGGAGTTATTTTCAGTTCTTTAGCTTGTCCATCTCGATCAATTTCAAATGACAAAGCTTTTCCTGGATTTTGTTGGACAATACCAACTAAATCATCCCAACTCGAAACTGATTTACCATTAATTTCTTTAACGACGTCACCATCTTGTAATCCTGCCACTTCAGCAGGAGATCCATCAACCACATTTTTGATAACAGGATCTGAAATTGGGATTCCTGTTAAAAGTGCAAGAGCAATAAAAATAACAAATGCAAGGATGAAATTAAATAAAGGTCCGGCAAAAATGGCCATTGCCCTTTGCCCAACAGTTTTAGAATTAAATTGACGATCAAGTGGGGCAATAATTGTTTCAGTTCCATTTTCAACAATAATCGCTTCTCTTGAAACATCAATTCTCACTAAATTATCCTCTTCATCATAACCTTCTATCCATAAACCATCTTCTAAATCTGAACGTTCAACTTCTAAAAATAAAACATTGGGATTTTGAACTTTTTGATTCAAATAGATTTTTTCTGCAACATTATCTCTATTTAATATCAGGCCAACACGATACCCTGGCTGAAGTTCAATTTTATCTACATCTTCTCCAGCCATTCGTACATAACCACCAATGGGTAATAAACGAATGGTATACATCGTTTCACCCTTCATCATTCCAAAGATTTTTGGACCCATTCCTATTGCAAACTCTCGTACTAATATTCCCGCTCGTTTGGCAAATATAAAGTGACCGAGTTCATGGAAAAATACTAGTGATCCAAAAACGATGATAAATGCTATAACGGTTTGCATACTATCCCACCTTTAAAGAGCAAGTTTACATATTCTATGCTCACTCTATCTATTTTACCATGCTTTCTACTGTTTTTCTTGTTTCTCTATCTACATGTAAAATCGTTTCTAAATCTGGTTGTAAGATATTATGATGGTCATTCATAATTTGTTCTATCATTTCGTCTATCTGTAAGAATGTTATTTTCTCTTGTAAAAATAACGCGACAGCAGCTTCATTGGCCGCATTCATAGCAGTTAAGATTGTACCTCCTGCTCGTCCAGCATCAAAAGCAAGCTTTAATGCACGGTAACGGTCAAAATCAACTTCTCTAAAATGCAATTGTCCAATTTCAGCTAAATTTAATCTTTTTCCACCTACTAAAGGTAAACGGTCTGGATAACTTAAAGCGTATTGAATTGGAACACGCATATCTGGTGTACCAAGCTGAGCAATCACACTTGTATCATGATACTCAACTAATGAGTGAATAATACTTTCTCTATGTAATAAAACGTCAATTTTTTCAAATGGAAGATCGAACAAAACGTGGGCTTCGATAACTTCTAGCCCTTTATTCATCATTGTTGCAGAATCAATTGTAATTTTAGCCCCCATCGACCAATTTGGATGGTTTAATGCATCTTTTACTGTTACATTTTTAAGTTCTTCACGTGTTTTGTCTCGGAATGAACCCCCTGATGCAGTTAATATAATACGTTCAACTTGTTTCGGATTTTCACCATTCATTGATTGGAAAATAGCTGAGTGCTCACTATCAACAGGCAAAATTGGTACATTATATTTTTTAGCCTCTGCCATTACAAGGTGACCTGCTGTAACTAAAGTCTCTTTATTCGCAATCGCTATTGTTTTTCCCATACGAATTGCTGCAAGGGTTGATTCTAAACCTACACTACCTAAGACCGCATTAACCAACACTTGTGATTCTGGATGAGTAGCTACTTCTACTAATCCCTTTGATCCATAAGTGAAATGTATTTGTGGAAACTCTTTTTGTAATGTTCTCGCATCTACTTCATCCTGAACAGATACTAGTTCTGGATTTAAACGATTAATAATTGAACGTGTTTTTTCGATGTTTTTCCCAGCAGAAAATGCAACAAGTTTGAACTCATCTGGGTGACTACATAAAATATCAAATGTTTGCCATCCAATCGAACCTGTTGCACCTAAAAGGCTAATTTTTTTCAAAATCTTTCTTCCTTTCAACACTGACATTCGTGCAGTAATTATTTATACAAATTGTAAAAAATGCAACAATGGTAGTACAAAGATTAAGCTATCAAAGCGATCTAGTATTCCACCGTGTCCAGGTAATATTTTTCCTGAATCTTTTACATCATAATGTCTTTTAATTGCAGACTCTACTAAGTCGCCTAACTGACCAAATATTGAGGCAAAAATCGTAATAACAATTAATGCAATCCAAGAATCAGTTAATGGATAGATAAACTGCATGGCACAAGCAAATACAACAGCTGCAATAATACCACCTAAAAACCCTTCGATTGTTTTATTTGGAGAGATTTCAGGCCATAGTTTCTTTTTGCCTAATTTACGACCAATAAAATACGCTCCTGAATCTGTAGTCCATACAATAAGTAACGCAAATATAATGAATTGTAATCCTGCATTACGTGTCTCAATTAAATAATAAAAACCTATTCCAACATATAGAGCACTAAGTAAAATAAACCCTACTTCATCAAATGTAAAATGATTTTTTACAACAACTGTGTAAATTAATAGTAGTACAACAGCAATCATTAAAAACTCTAATTTAGAATATGATGTCAAATCCATTAATTTAATTGTGTATTTTTCAGGTAATAAAATTGAAAATACAGTCAGAAGGCCAATAATGCCTGGTATGGATACAATCGGAATTTCCTTCATCCTTAAAAGTTCATATAAACCAACAGCTGCAATAACATAAACTAAAATTGTAAAAGGTAAGTTACCATAAATTACAAATGGTATAAATAATGCTGCAGCTATAATTGCTGTGATAATACGTTGCTTCAATTAATTTCTTCCCCTTTCAACCCACCGTAGCGACGATTACGCTTTTGAAAGGCGTGAATTGCTTCCATTAGAGTTTCCTCATTAAAATCAGGCCAAAGCGTATCAGTAAACCAAAACTCCGTATAGGCGAGTTGCCATAACATAAAATTACTAAGTCGAACTTCACCACTAGTACGAATAAGCAAATCTGGTTCAGGTAACTGCGATGTCATTAAATAATTAGTAATAGTACTTTCATCTATTGAGTCGACATTTAGATTTCCCTTACTCACTTCTACCATTATATCCTTCATTGCACGTACTATTTCAGCTCGACTACCATAATTCATAGCAAAATTTAAAATTAATCCACTGTTATTTTTCGTTCTTTCCATCGCTTCATTTAAAACTGTTTGGGTACTTGTAGGTAATGCCCCTTTTTCACCCATCATTTGCACTCGAATATTTCGTTCCATTATTTCCGGCATAAATGATTTTAAAAACTTTTCAGGTAACCCCATAAGATAGTCTACCTCGGATTTAGGACGTTTCCAGTTCTCCGTTGAAAACGCGTAAAGTGTTAACACTTTAATCCCTAAATCATCTGCGCATCGAGCAATTTTACGAACGGTTTTCATACCTTCATGGTGCCCAGCAACTCTAGGTAGCGCTCTTTTTTTAGCCCAACGTCCATTTCCGTCCATAATGATTGCGATATGAGATGGGATTAAGTCATTATTAGAAAGATTTTGTTGTTCCTTCAAAGATTTCTTTTCTTTTTTGGACTTTCCAAATATATTTTTGAGCATTCTATTCCCCCACCTGCCAACATTTTGGACGTATTCTTAATAATCATATCAAAAACAAATGTTTGTGTCGCTTTTTTCTTATAAAACATTACGTAAAAATGTACGAATTGGTTTATATGTATGAAAAATTTAAAACTTGTATAACAAAACAAATATTTAAAGTTATGGTTCATTTTATACTTTTTACAAATTTGATATTGTGACATTTGATTCGTTTTCTTAACCAAGAAAAAGACGTCCTAATAGAAAGGACGTCCTCATCTAAAAATTGTTCACTTTATGTCCTGCTCTACACCTAAAAAGGTTTAGAGAGATTTATCCTATTAAGAATTTATACTGACAAAATTTCTTTTTCTTTTTCTTTAGTTAATTGATCAACTTTTACAATGTAATCGTCTGTCAATTTCTGAATATCGTCGCCATAGCCACGTAAATCATCTTCTGTAATTTCGCCATTTTTCTCTAATTTTTTCAAATCATCATTAGCATCACGACGAACATTACGAACTGCAATTTTCGCATCTTCTGCTTCTTTTTTAACAACTTTTACAAGTTCTTTACGGCGTTCCTCAGTTAATGCTGGAATCGCTAGACGAATCACATTACCATCGTTCGTTGGTGTAATTCCGATATCTGATTTCATAATTGCTTTTTCGATTTCACCTAAAATTGATTTATCATAAGGTGTAATTACAAGTAAACGTGCTTCTGGAGTAGCAACACCAGCCAATTGATTGATTGGAGTAGGAGCTCCGTAGTAATCAACTGAAATGCGATCTAAAAGTGATGCGTTTGCACGACCTGCTCGAATTGAAGCTAATTCACGACTAAATGCAGCAATTGATTTTTCCATTTTTTCTTTTGCTTGTGCTAATACTTGTTTAGGCATTAAACATTCCTCCTAACCACTGTACCAATTTTATCACCTAGTACGGCGCGTTTAATATTTCCTTTATCCATAATAGAGAATACTATTAAAGGTATGTCGTTGTCCATACATAATGTGGATGCTGTGGAATCCATTACTTGTAATCCTTGTTGAATTACCTCTAAATATGTGAGTGTGTCATACTTAACAGCAGTACTATCTGTTTTAGGATCAGCAGAATATACACCATCTACATTATTTTTTGCCATTAAAATTGCGTCCGCATCAATTTCAGCAGCACGTAAAGCAGCTGTTGTGTCAGTTGAGAAGAATGGGTTTCCAGTACCTGCAGCAAAAATGACAACACGTTTCTTTTCTAAATGACGTACAGCTTTTCGACGAATATAAGGTTCTGCAACTTGTGTCATAACGATAGAAGATTGTACGCGCGTTTCTATGTTTAGTTTCTCTAACGAATCTTGTAATGCTAATGAGTTCATAACTGTTGCAAGCATACCCATATAATCAGCAGAAGCACGGTCCATACCCATTTCGCTTCCGACCTTACCTCTCCATATATTACCGCCGCCAACAACTACTGCAACTTCTACACCTAATTCAACTACTTCTTTAATATCTTCAGCAACAGATTTGATTATTTTTGGTGATAAACCAAAGCCTGCTTCACCTGCTAATGCTTCACCGCTAATTTTAATTACTACTCGTTTATATTGTGGCACACTCATAGGAAACCTCCGTTAACTCTAATTTAAAATTCGACCAAAATCTAACAATATCTTGAAAAATAGGGAACACGTAAAATGTGCTCCCTATTTCTTTTGTGCTAAAACACAATATTAGATTGGATTAGTTACCTTTAACTTGGTTCATTACTTCTTCAGCGAAGTTATCTTCACGTTTTTCGATACCTTCACCAACAGCATAACGAACGAATGATGTTACGTTTCCGCCAGTTGTTTTTACGAAATCACGAACTTTTTGGTCAGAATTTTTAACGAAAGTTTGGTCTAATAAGCAAATTTCTTCGAAGTATTTACCAAGACGACCTTCTACCATTTTTGCAACGATATTTTCAGGTTTTCCTTCGTTTAATGCTTGCTCTGTTAAAATTTTACGTTCGTGAGCGATTTCTTCTTCAGAAACTTCATCACGTGAAACATATTTAGGATTAATTGCAGCGATGTGCATAGCAACATCTTTAGCAGCAGCTTCATCAGTAGAACCTTCAAGAACTACTAATACACCAATTCTTCCGCCCATGTGTAGGTAAGAACCAAATGCATCGCTGTCGTTTTTAGTTTTGATTTCGAAACGACGAAGAGTAATTTTTTCTCCGATTGTAGCAACTGCTGTAGAAATTTGGTCAGCAATTTTTACACCTTCTGCATTTTTAACTTCTAATGCAGCTTCTACAGATTCTGGTTTAGCAGCTAAAATTTGTTGAGCTAATTCAGAAACTAATGTTTGGAATTTATCATTTTTAGCAACGAAGTCAGTTTCAGCGTTTACTTCAAGAATAACTGCTTCATTACCTTCTGATAAGATATAAGTAGTACCTTCAGCAGCGATACGGTCAGCTTTTTTAGCAGCTGAAGAAAGACCTTTTTCACGTAATAAATCGATAGCAGCTTCGATGTTACCGTCAGTTTCTACTAAAGCTTTTTTGCAGTCCATCATACCTGCGCCAGTTTTTTCACGTAGTTCTTTTACTAATTGTGCAGTAATTGCCATTTGAAGTATCCTCCTTGAGTTAGATAAAGATTAAATATAGTATTAGCAAATATTTCTAGTTTATTACTTTAAAAAAAGGTGATAAGGGTTTCATCCACTTATCACCTTTTGTAGGCATCTAAAGAAGTTTAATACTTCCTAAGATGCTTATTGCAGCTAAGGCTTATCATAAGAAACTTAGGCGTAAAGCCAAGTTTCTAGTAGTGAATTACTCAGCAACTACTACTTCTTCAGCTGGAGCTTCAGATTCACCTTGTTTTGACTCAATAAGAGCATCAGCCATTTTTGCAGTTAATAATTTAACAGCGCGGATAGCATCGTCGTTTGCAGGGATTACGTAGTCGATTTCATCTGGATCACAGTTTGTATCAACAATACCTACGATAGGAATATTTAATTTACGTGCTTCAGCAACAGCGATACGCTCTTTACGTGGGTCAACCACGAACATAACATCAGGAATATCAGTCATATCACGAATACCGCCTAAGAATTTAACAAGACGTTCGTGTTCTTTTTTAAGTTGAATAACTTCTTTTTTAGGAAGGACTTCAAAAGTACCGTCTTCTTCCATTCTTTCGATTTCTTTCATACGAGCAACACGTTTTTGGATAGTACCGAAGTTTGTTAAAGTACCACCTAACCAACGTTGGTTGATATAGTAGTTACCAGAACGTTCTGCTTCTTCTTGGATAGCTTCTTGAGCTTGTTTTTTAGTACCAACGAAAAGTACTTTACCGCCATCTTGTCCAACTTGGCGCATGAAGTCATAAGCTTCCTCTAATTTTTTAACTGTTTTTTGTAAATCGATAATGTAGATACCGTTACGCTCAACAAAAATGTATTTTTTCATTTTTGGGTTCCAACGGCGAGTTTGGTGTCCAAAGTGTACACCAGCTTCAAGTAATTGTTTCATTGAAATTACTGACATGAATTTTTCCTCCTAATAGTTTGGTTATTTTCCTCCGCATTTTTCATTTGCAACAAGCTACTTTTTAATCAAAAAGCACCACTTACTGCATCAAAATGCGTGTGTAATTAACACCAATTGATAATATAACATACAACTTTATTCACTGCAACAATTTTTATGAATGGAATTTTAATAACAGTTCTATTTCAGTTTTTCCTTTGTTTGTTTCCTTTGCAATTTCCTCAATTGTTTTACCTGTTTTATATAGCTCTAGCACTTTATTTTCAAAGGTATCTGCAATAGTATCCTGTTTTATAGTTTCTTTTTGATGGGTAGAATCAATATTTTTTTGTTGTTGATATGCTTTCTTTGCTATATTGGGTAATATTGTTTTAGGTTGCACTAATACATCTTTAGATGGTGTAGAAATGATATCAATTGAATTAGAATGCTCCAAACTTTCTTTCATTTCAAAATTGGAGTTTTTTGATGATGGTTCTTCTTGGTTTACTTTTGATAATTCTTTAATTAAGCGATCATTTTCTTCACGCATTTCAATTAAATAAACACTAATCGCATCATCCATTTCTCTAATCAACTGTTCTTGTCTTACCTCTAAATCTTTAAATTTTGCAATTTTTGCATTTAATAAAATTATTAAATAAAATGAGATAAGTTGTGAAATGATGAGTATGATAATTAAAAAAAACATTCTTTTCTCCTATCCGCTAAAATCAATAAAATTTCCTTTATAAGGATGTTGGGCTTTTGGTTCTTTCTCTTTTGAATGTTTCTTGTTCTTCCCATTCCCATCATCATTATGATTACTACCATTCTCCTCATCAGTTATTTGATCTGTTTTTTCCGTATCTAAAACAGTAAATTGTTTTTTTTCAATTTCTTTCTTTAGTGCTTCATTCGCATTATGTTGTTGTTGAATGACATTTTGCTGATGTTGTTCTTGAACCTTACCTGCATCAAAAGTTTTAGGTATTGCAATTTGTAATTCAACCCCTTTTAAACTCATGAAATTCCTCCCTATGTATTTAACATTTCATTTGAAAGAAGTTTCCTTAGTTTCAATAACGCCTTTGAGTGAATCTGTGATATTCGTGAAGTAGATAATTCCAGTAGCTCACCAATTTCAGTAAGGGTCATTTCTTCTGTGTAAAATAAACTTAGTACAAGTTGTTCCTTGTCGTTGAGTTTCTTAATATTTTCTGCAAGATCATCGATTAATTCAGAATGGATTGCTACTTGTTCAGGAGTTTTCGTTTGATCATCTCTAATTACAAAAGCTTTGCCTTCTACCTCTTCTTGATCCTGTTGTTCATTGATTGATAAAACATTTGAAAAGAAATGTTCTTGAACGGTTTGATAAATTTCTTCAACTGGTAAATTCATATGTTCTGCAAGTTCTTCTGGCGTTGCGTGTCGCATTAGTTTTTGTTCTAGCAACTCTATTTGTGCTTCTAATTTTTTTGATTTTTCCCGAGCTGATCGTGGTAACCAATCTTCCTTTCTTAATCCGTCTATAATCGCTCCACGGACACGGAAAGAAGCATATGTATCAAATTTTAAATCACGATTTATGTCAAATTTATTTAATGCATCAAAAAGCCCCATCATACCTAGGCTCAGCAAATCATCACGGGAAACATTTTTAGGAAGGCCTACACCAATACGTTGAACATGATATGTTACAAGCGGTTTATACTTTTTTATCAGTAAATCTCCCGCATGAGGATCTCGATTATTTATCCAGCTATTCCAAAGTTTTTGCTCATCATCTAGCTTTAGTTGTACCATCTAAATCCCCCTCACTTTTAGCGATTTTCTACCAATTTATTATATCAAATCTGGTAAAAAAAACACACGCTTCTATAAGACTAAATAATTTCCCTAAGAATCCTATATTTTCATAATTGTAGTAATCTAGTATCACATTTTTATGATTATTAGAAAAAATGGAGAACTATAAGTTAAAAAATTGTAACATTCTAATCTTCATTGGCTCTTAGTAGAATTAAGAAGCGTGAAAAATATAAAAAAAAAGAGCTGTTATTTCAGCTCTTTTAATTTTGTACAGGTATATCTTGATTCATCATTGTTCGTACAACTTTTGCAATTTCTTCTGAACTTTCATCACTAAATTCTACTATTGTTGTATTGTCCAAACTGTCTATATTTTCACTATTTTGTTCTTGGATTTTATTAAGCTCTTCTTGAAACTCTTCAAAAATCCCTTCTTCAGGAGTATAAGTAATGTAAAATAAGAAATATCGAACAGGGAACATCATAATAAAAATAACAATAGCAACGATAAATGAACCTATCAAAATATGTGTTGGTGAATATGAGTTTAATAGAGTTACAAAGAAATAGATAGAAAATGCAATTAAGGAAGCCCAACAATTATAAAATATTGAACCAAACATCATATTACACACACTCCTTGATTCACTGTTCGAATACTTAGTTTGCAAGTTTCTGGATCAAATTCAATTGTTCTACCACTACTGCCTCCTGTATCTTCAGCTACAAGAGGTATTCCATTTCTTTGAAGTTCATTTTTCACTGCTTCAACATTACGTGGTCCAATTCGCATTGAATCCTTATCTGATGCAAATTTAAACATTTGAGCCCCACCAGCAATTTTTGCCTTTAATCTAAATACTTGTACACCTTCAAGTTTTAGCAGGTCGATTAATCCTTTAATACCTGTATCAGCAAACTTGGCAGCATTTATCGAATCCGTTCTTCCTAAACTAGAATCTGGTAACATGACATGCACCATACCAGCAATTTTTTTCATTTCATCATATAAAACGACCCCTACACAAGACCCTAATCCCGAAGTGCGAATTGTGTTGGGTATTTTTACTACATCCATTTGTGCAATTCCAACTTTAATAACATTGTTACTGATAAACGGTACCATCTCTACGATACTCCCAGAGCTTTAAATATAGTTTCAAACGAATCAGGGTCAGGCAATAAAAAGAAATGACCCTTTAATTCATTTGAATCTTCCATACCGTCTTCAAAAATGGATGTATTTATTACGATAACATGATCACTAACTTGCGAGATTTCAATTAAACCAATACTAATAATAGCTCCAAACATATCAACGCTTAAGCCTGGAACAGTAGGATAAATTTTTAAACCTGTAAAATCAGACAAGGCTGATAAGTATGAACCAGATAGGATATTCCCCATCTCTTGCATTGCGGAAAGTCCTATTTCGGAAATTTGGCTATCTCTAAGGCTGAATGAATCATCACAAATTAGTCGACGTATAAACTGATTTGCCTGCTCGATTGGTAAAATAAAGAACATGCTACCTTCTGCGTCCCCTTCAATCCGGAGAAAAATACCAACAACTGCTTTTTCAGCACCACCAGCAAATTCCATCATGTCATTAAATGAAACCATTTCCACCTTTGGAACTCGCATATCAATTTTTTTATTCAATAAATCTGAAAGTGCTGTGGCAGCATGAGCAGCACCTATATTTCCAATTTCTTTTAGTACATCTAGATGTAACGAAGTAATTTTTTGACCTTGATTCATTAATTTATCCCTACTTTAATCAATCTCCATAAAGTTGTTTAGTCTGCTGGATTTAAGACTTTATCTAAATGCAATAATATTAATAATCGGTTATCTAATTTTGCAACTCCTGAAATAAAATCTTCTTCGTTTGACCCGACAACTTCTGGCTGTTGTTCAATAGAATTTACAGGAATATCAATTACATCATTTGCAGAATCTACAACAAATCCAACTTCCATCTCATCTAGAGTAATAATTATTATTCTTGTTGATTCTTCATTTTCTGAAATTGGAATACTGAAACGCTCCCGTAAATCAATAATTGGTGTAACTACTCCACGTAAATTAATAACACCTTTAACGTATTTTGCTGTTTTAGGTACACGTGTAATATGCATTAACTTTTCAATTCCTTGAACATTGGAAACAGGAATTGCATATTCTTTGTCGGCTAATTGAAAAACAATTACCTTTAAATATTCTTGTTCAAGCGCGTTCATCCACTACACCTCTTCCATTCACCTTTATTACTTCATTAACGCATTACAATCAACAATAAGTGCCACTTTACCATTTCCTAAAATCGTTGCTCCGGAAATTGCAAAAATATTTGTTAAATAATTTCCTAGTGATTTAAGTACAATTTCTTGTTGCCCAATAAATGAATCTACAACTAATCCAGCAAGTTTTTCACCTTTACGAACAATAACTACTGAATGGAATTCATCATCAATAGGTTGTTTTCTAGGCACTTCAAAAATTTCCTCTAAGAATATTAACGGAACAACTTTTCCACGGAAATCTATCACTTTTTGATTGTGTGCGTTTAAAATATCAGTATTTTTAATAATAGAAGTTTCAATAATTGATGATAGAGGTATTGCATAAATTTCTTGCTCAATTTCTACTAACATTACAGAAATAATTGTTAATGTTAATGGTAATTGAATAGAGAAAATTGATCCTACACCTTCTGTTGAATCAATTGAAATACTTCCACCTAATGATTCAATCGTTGTTTTTACAACATCTAGACCTACACCACGACCAGAAATATCTGAAACTACGTCAGCTGTAGAGAAACCAGATGCTAATATTAGCTCATTGATTTGCTTATCAGATAAAGATAACGCCGATTCTTTCGTTACAATGCCTTTTGAAATAGCTTTTTTCAATACTTTATCGCGGTTAATACCAGCACCATCATCTTCAATTTCGATAAACACATAGTTTCCACTGTGATATGCACGTAATATGACATTACCTTCCTCAGGTTTACCGTTTGCTCGACGAACTTCCGGACTTTCAATACCGTGGTCAACTGAGTTACGAATTAAATGAACAAGTGGATCCCCAATTTCATCGATTACTGTACGGTCAAGCTCAGTTTCAGCCCCAATGATTTCGAGGTTTATTTTTTTCTTTAAGTCTCTTGATAATGTTCGAACCATTTTTGGGAAGCGATTAAATACTGTTTCGATAGGAATCATTCGCATTGTTAAGACGATATTTTGAAGATCGCCCATTGTACGACTCATTCTCTCAACAGTTTCATTTAATTCACCATGGTTTACTTCAGATGCAATAGATTGAAGTCTTCCTCGATCAATTACAAGTTCTTCAAAAAGGTTCATTAAAATATCTAATCGATCAATACTAACTCGAATTGTTTTACTTGCTGCATGAGTATTTTGTTTTGAAGAAGATGATGACGAAGCTGGAGTTGATTTTTTAGCTGAATCCTCTACTGATTTTTCTTCAATTTTAGGTGTAATTGAATGTTGAACTGGTTCTATTGCAGCTGAAATAGGTTTGACAGTTTCTTCAGTTGTTGATTGTATTAACAATTCCTTTAAAATTGGTGTAACTGTGACATTTGCAATCTCAGAAACTTTCACTATCTTACTTCTAAGTTCTTCTGCAGTAGTTTTAGTTATATAAGCAATTTGGAATGTCTGATCAAATTGTTCTTCTTCTAATCTCTCTACTGGTGGAGACGCCTTCACAACATCTCCATTTTTCTCTAATATATCAAAAACCATATAAACACGAGCAGCTTTCAATAAGCAATCATCACGTAAAGTTACAGAAATTTCAAAAGCATTAAAGCCTTGTTCTGTTGATTGAAGTAGAACTGTTTTTTCAAAATCATCGTAATCTAAATTTGAAACTACTGTTGCAACATCAGAAACCGCTACTTCTTGAGCTGCAGTCGTCACTTCATTAACTACTGTTTGAATAGATTCTCCAGATTCAATGCGTTTTAATTTTTCTACAGTTTTTGATACATCTTTTTTTCCATCTCCACCATCAGCAATATCCATTACCATTTCTTCAAGATGGTCAACGGATTCAAACACGATATCTAAAATTTCAGGTGTTACATGTATTTTTTCATTACGGATAGCGTCTAGTACATTTTCCATCTTATGAGTTAAGTCTGCTAAATCCTCATATCCCATTGTTGCAGACATTCCTTTTAACGTATGGGCAGACCTAAATATTTCATTTACAATCCCTAAATCATTGGGATTTTTTTCAAGTTCAAGTAAATTATCACTGCAGCTTTGTAAATGTTCTTTACTTTCCTCAATGAACATTTCTAAGTATTGGTTCACTTCCATACGACAACACTCCTTTTAAGGCAAATATTTCATAATTGTTTGCGCTATGTCGTCAACATCTACTATCTCATCTACAAGTTGAGTTTCAACAGCGGCTTTAGGCATTCCATATACGATACAAGTGTCAGCTGACTCCGCAATAGCGATGGTATTTCCTTTTTGTTTTAATTCAATTAATCCTTTTGAACCGTCATATCCCATACCGGTCATAATCACAGCGATTTTATCAAATTCACTAAATTGACTAACATTTTCGAACATGACATCAACTGCAGGTCGATGGCCAGATCGAGGAGGCTCATTTTGGTCTAGTATTATTTGAAACTGAGAATTCAGTTTTTTAATTTTCAAATGACTTCCCCCGGGTGCAATGTACGCTTTTCCATTTATTAATACATCCCCATGTTCTGCCTCTTTTACCTCTATATTACTTAGTTGATTTAAACGTTCTGCAAGTGATTTCGTAAATCCCGGCGGCATATGTTGAACAATTAAAATAGGTGCATTTATTGATTTTGGGAGTTTTGTAATAACTTCCTGTAAAGCTCTTGGACCGCCTGTTGAAGTCCCAATTAAGACAATTTTTTTAGAATTATTACTCCATTGATTTTTTCTTGTAGAGGCATTAACTTCTTTTGCAATCTTATAGTTTTTAGTAGTTGTTGAGTTTTTCATAGGAGTTATTTCTCTTTTTTTAATAATATCATTTGCAAACTTAGTAGAAATATTTTTGTGACCAATTGGCTTTTTTAGTTTTGCAACAGAAACATGGGCTGCATGTTCAACTTTATGTACTAACTCTTCCTTGATTTTATGTAAATCAAGAGAAATTGTACCACTAGGTTTTGCAACAAAATCAACAGCCCCATTTTCCATTGCATTCAATGTATTTTTAGCTCCGTTAATCGTAGTACTTGAAAGCATTATGACAGGTACCGGACATTTTTCCATAATTACTTTTAATGCATCCAAGCCATTCATTTCGGGCATCTCAACATCCATTGTTACAACATCAGGTTTAAGCTGTTGAATTTTGTTGATTGCATCTACACCATTTCTTGCTGTTCCAACCACTTCAATTTTTAAATTCCCATCAAAAAAGTCACTAATAAGCTTTCTCATAAAAGCAGAGTCATCTACTATTAAAAGCTTGCTTTTATTTGAGAATCCCAATTAAACACGCCCTTTCGAAAAAATACTCCGTAATTTGGATAAAAATGAATTCGATTGAACAGGAGCATGAATCACTTTTATTTCATCATTATTAATAAATTGAATAACAATTTCTTTTAGTGTTTTCGCTATAGGTGAATCAGGATATGCAATTGAAAAAGGAACTTGTTCACGTACGGCTTTCCTTACAACTGGGTCTTCAGGTAATGAACCTAAAATCGTTACTTCCTTGTTAAGAAATTTTGCCATAGTATTCTCTAGCCGCTGTAACGTTTCTTGACCTTCTTCTTTTGAATATGCTCTGTTACATAATAAGTAGAACTTTTTACTTTGATCTTTTAAGTGTATAAATTTCATCATCGAATATGCATCTGTAATTGCTGTTGGTTCAGCAGTCGAGATGACAATAATTTCATCTATAGATGTAAGTAGATCTAGAGACCAATTTGCTGCACCTGCACCCATATCAAATAAAATATAATCAAAGGATTTCTGTAATTCTTCAAATGCAATGATTAATGAATCAAACATTTGCTTTGTCCATTCCATAACTGAAGAAAGTCCAGAACCTCCAGGAATGTATTTCAAATTACTAGGTCCTTCGTACATTACTTCATTTAAAGTGGCTTCACCCATTAAATAATCCTTAAAACTAAATTGAGTAGTTTTTCCTATAAGAATATGAACATTTCCCATCCCAATATCCATATCTAAAATAACTACTTTTTTTCCTTGTAGGCTTAAGTTAATAGCGAAATTCGTTGAAAAGTTGCTCTTTCCAACGCCTCCTTTTCCACTAACAACGGCAATAGACCTACCTAACGATCCTTGGCTTTGTAGCATTTTCATTCTTAGTTTTTCAGCTTGATCTCTCATTGAAATTCTCCTTGAAAGAACAATTCAATCAATTTGTCTATATTTGCCTCTTCTATATCTTCTGGTACTTCTTGTCCATTTGTATAGTAAGCAAGTCCTTTATTATATTTAATCATTAAATTATACATGGTGCCAATAGAATTTGTTTCATCAATCTTTGTAAAAATGAATTTTCCAATGGGAAATTCATGAAATTGTTGAATTATTGCTTCCATATCCTGTTCTTTAGAAGTTAAAGATAGTACTAAATATGATTCAACATCATCATCAAAATTTATTATTTTTTTCAAGTCATTAACATACTTTGCTTCTTTATAATTTCTCCCAGCTGTATCAATGAAAACTAAATCTAAATTTTCCATTTTCTCAATAGCAGTCTTATAATCATTTGCGTTATAAACGATTTCAACAGGGGCATGTAAAAGGTTCGCATAAGTTTTCAATTGTTCAATCGCTGCAATTCGATATGTATCAGTAGTAATGAAACCAATCTTTTTCTTCTTTTCTAATACAGACCGTGCTGCTATTTTGGCTATTGTTGTTGTCTTACCTACCCCTGTAGGACCTAAAACATTTATATATTTTTTTTCAAACGATAACCCACCAATAGGCAATTGTGTTAGATATTTTTTCAAGACATCTTTTGTAATACTTTTAATTTCGTCAATATTGATATTTTCAGCTTTTTTATAATACACAAAAAGCTCATCACTTATTGCTGTGATAAGCTCTTCGTTCAGCTCTTGACGTTTTAAAAAGTCAATCATAGGCAAAATTTCTTCAGGAATGTCTGAATGAGTTGTTTGCTTTTGTATTGATTGTAATATTGACTTTAGATCAGCTATTTCGCTTTTTAATTCAGTTGTTAGTTTTAAATCAGTATTTTGCATCTCTTTTTCTGAAACAGTATCCATTTCTGAATTGGATACGTTTCGATGCTGCATGTCAGGTAAGTGTGAAGGCAAATTAACTGACTCCACACTGTCTACACCTGCAAGTACTTCAAAATTTTTGTGTTTAATTAATCCGAAAAATTTTTTTGTTACAACGACTTTCGAATTAATGATAACTGCATCATCACCAAGTTCTGTACGAATTTGTTTCATAGCCTCTGAAATGGAAGGAGCTACATATTTTTTCATCTTCATTCTACATTCACCACCCCAACACTTTGAATTTCAACATTAGCATCTAATTCATTATAGGATAAAATTGGTATTTGCGGGAAATAACGTTCTGTTAATTGTCTTAAATACATACGGATTCCAGGTGAGCAAAGTATAATTGGCGATTGTTCCATAAATGATACTCTCTCAACTTCTTTAGCAATTGCCTCTAATACGGATTGTGAATCTTGAGGATCCATTGCTAAGTAATTTCCATGGTCGGTTTGTTGTACACTGTCTGCTATTATCTTTTCCAACTTACCAGGAATCGTAATCACTTTTAATGAAGGTCCTCCTGAAACATATTGTGATGTAATTTGTCTTGCTAAAGCTTGTCTTACATATTCAGTAAGAATTTCTGGATCACTAGTTAGTTTTGAATAATCCGCTAATGTTTCAAAGATAATTGGTAAGTTTCGAATAGAGACATTTTCTTTAAGTAGTCTTGTTAAAACTTTTTGTATTTCACCAATTGAAAGTGGTGTTGGTGTTAGTTCATCAACTAAAATAGGATAACTTTCCCGTAAATGATCAATTAATTGTTTTGTTTCTTGACGTCCTAATAGTTCGTGAGCATTTGCTCGAATTATTTCTGTTAAATGAGTTGATACAACACTTGGTGGGTCAACTACCGTATAACCAAGCATTTCTGCTTCTTCTTTTGCTCTTTCTGTTATCCATTTTGCAGGTAATCCGAAAGAAGGTTCAATTGTATCAATTCCATCTATTGAATCATCGTCACCAGGGCTCATTGCTAAGTAATGATCAAGTAACAGTTCCCCACGAGCCATTTCGTTCCCTTTAATCTTTATACGATATTCATTTGGTTGAAGTTGGATATTATCTCTAATTCTAACGACAGGTATAACTAATCCAAGCTCTAATGCTAATTGACGGCGTATCATTACAACACGATCTAATAAATCTCCACCTTGGGCAGCATCAACAAGAGGGATTAAACCATAACCAAATTCAAATTCTATTGGATCAACATTTAATAAATTTACAACATTTTCTGGGCTCTTCATTGTGTCAGTTGCCACTTCTTCTTCAATTTCAAGTAATTCTTCAGGATCTTCGTCTTTTTTGCGGCTTGTCATAAATGCACCACCGACTAATACTAATGCAATAGGAATTGTTATCCAATCAGGAATTGGTGTAAATAAACCTAATAAAAAGATTGTTCCGCCAGCAATATACAATAACTTTGCTTGGGCAAATAGTTGTCTCGTTATATCTTCACCTAAATTACCATCAGAAGCTGCTCTAGTAACAACTAAACCAGTAGCAGTAGATACTAATAATGCTGGAATTTGAGCAACTAAACCATCACCAACTGTTAACTTAGAGAAATGCGTAGCTGCATCAGCCATTTCATACCCAAGTTGTAACATCCCAATGATGATACCAAATAATAGATTAATAAATACCATGATAATTGAAGCAATGGCATCACCTTTAACGAATTTAGTAGCACCATCCATTGCTCCATAAAAATCAGATTCCTTGGATACCTTTTCACGTCGTTCTCGTGCTTCCTTTTCTGAAATCATGCCCGCATTTAAATCCGCATCGATACTCATTTGCTTACCCGGCATTGCATCTAAAGTAAATCGAGCTGCAACTTCAGCTACACGTTCTGAACCTTTTGTAATAACTATAAAGTTAATAATTACTAATAACATGAAAATAACTAATCCGACTAAAATGTTGCCACCTGTAACAAATTCCCCAAAAGTTTCTACAACATCCCCTGCATTACCGTTTGCTAGAATGGCACGAGTCGTAGAAATACTCAAACCTAGGCGAAATAATGTGAGTAAAAGAATGACTGAAGGGAAGATGGCAAAGTCAAGAGCTTCTCTCATATTCATTGATACTAATAAAACAATTAGTGACAATGTAATATTAATAATAATTAAAAAGCTTAGTAACCATGTCGGTAGAGGGATAATGAGCATCGCCACAATCATAATTACTGCGGCTAAAACCCCTAAATCTCGAATTTTCATGTTTCCCCTCCTACTAATGGTCTAAATTTTACGTTTAATGCGATATACATAAGCTAAAATTTCTGCTACCGCTTTAAAAAATTCTTCTGGAACTTGTTGACCAATTTCGACTTGATCATACATCGCTCTTGCTAACGGTCGATTTTCAACCATCACAATATCATTTTCTTTTGCAATTAATTTTATTTTTTGGGCAATAAAATCTGTTCCCTTTGCAACAACAGTTGGTGCTTCCATACTTTGATCATCATATTTCAATGCAATTGCATAGTGAGTTGGGTTCGTTATTACAACGTCTGCATTAGGAATTTCCTGCATCATCCGCCTCATGGCCATCTCACGTTGCTTTTGCTTAATCTTCCCTTTTATTTTCGGGTCACCTTCAGAATTTTTGTATTCATCTTTAATGTCTTGTTTTGACATCTTTAATTGTTTTTCATACTCATACTTTTCATATATGTAATCCAAAAGTGCGATAAATACTAGCGTAAGTGATGCGGCAATTCCCATAATACCTACTAATTTTGCAACTGTTGTTAGTGTATCCCATGGGCTTTGGAATGAAAGCGAAAGAACTTCCTCAATATTCGTCCATACAACCACAGTTGTAACAGTACCAATAAATGTAATCTTCAATAAAGATTTTAGTAAATTTACAATCGCTCGGACTGAAATTATTTTTTTTATACCCTTTATTGGGTCCATTTTCTTCAAATCAATTTTCATTGTTTCTGTTGTAAAAAGAAACCCAAATTGCATAAAGTTAGCTCCTACACCAGCAACAACAGCTAATAACATAATGGGCAATATCATTTTTGCCATCTCTTTAAGTGAATCTGTATACATGGTCATTACAGTATCAGGAGTTAAAGTTTCAATTAAAATATTCTTTTGAAATGCTTGGATTAAAAAAGTGAACAATACTTCTTGTATAATTGGTGCAAATAAAAATAAAAACATAAAGAGAGCTAAAAGAACTAATGCTGCTGAAACATCCTGACTTTTTAATACTTGTCCCTTTTTTCTAGCATCTGTTCTCTTTTTGGGTGTCGCTTTTTCTGTCTTTTCCCCAGAGAAAAATTGGAGATCAAGTGGTAGAAGTAACTTCATATTAAGCACCACCCAATAATTGCATTAAATCTCTCATTGCTAAAATCGTGAGTTCAATCAATTTTTCCATTACTTCAATCATTACACCCATAGAAATAATTAAAACCAAGAAGCCAATCGCTATTTTAACCGGAAAACCTATAACAAATATATTTAATTGAGGAACTGTTTTTGCTGTAATACCTAATGCGAGAGTTACTAAAAACAAAGTAGCAACTATTGGAGCTGACATTTGAAAGGCAATCGCAAACACTGTACCAAATAATTTAATAATAAATTCTACAGTGTCGGCATCACCGAACATAGGAAAAAATTGATTCATGGGCAAAAATTCATAACTATAAAAAATACCATCTAAAATTAAGTGGTGTCCATTTGTAGCTAGCAAAACAAATAACAGTAAAAAGTTAAAAAATTGTCCCATTAAGGGTGTCTGTGCTCCAGTTTGAGGATCAATAATATTAGCCATTGCAAAACCCATTTCAAAGTCAATAAATCCTCCAGCTATTTGCACTGCTGAAAAAACAATATTAGCTGCAATACCAATCATTAATCCAATAATTAATTCTTTTAAAACTAGCAATATGTAATTTCCATCAATTGGAATAGCATCTACATCTAATGAGTAATACATTATCCAAGACAGTATAAACGCTAATGCTATCTTCAATTGCGGCGGTATGGTACGATATGAAAATAATGGGATTGATACAAAAAATGCAGAAACTCTAACTAAAATCAATAATAAAACAGATGCTTTTGGAATAAGTTCAGCCATTTAATCACCCGATAAACCGAGTCAAATTACTTAGAATATCTGATACATAATCAATCAATTGTGAAATCATAAACGGCGCGAAAAAGATAAGCGCAACAAAAACTGCGATTATTTTCGGTACAAATGCCAATGTTTGTTCTTGAATGGAAGTCGTTGCTTGAAATATACTGACTAAAAGACCTGTTACAAGAGCAACAAGTAGTAATGGCCCTGAAACAATCAGAACAATCCAAACTGCTCTTTCTGCGATTGAAATAACCATTTCTTGGCTCATTTTGTATCATCCCCTAAAAACTTTGAAGTAATGATTTTATTACTAAATACCATCCATCAACTAATACAAATAATAATATTTTAAACGGTAAAGACACCATTACTGGAGGCAACATCATCATACCCATCGACATTAGTACACTTGCAACAACCATATCAATTACTAAGAATGGAATAAAAATCATAAATCCCATTTGGAAGGCTGTTTTAATTTCGCTTAATGCAAAAGCAGGTACAAGCATTGTTAATGGAATTTCTTCTATTGATGCCGGTCTTTCGGCTTGGTTGTAATTGATAAATAACTCTAAATCCTTTTGTCTCGTATGTTGTGCCATAAATTCTTTAAATGGTTTTGCTGCCCGATCATACGCTTCCTCTAAACCTATTTCCTCATCGAATAGTGGTTGTAAAGCTTTTTCATTTACCTGTTGAAAAGTTGGTGCCATAATAAAAAAAGTTAAAAATAAAGCTAGTCCAATAATAACCTGATTTGGAGGCATCTGATTTGTTGCAAGAGCTGTCCTTGTAAAAGACAAAACGATAACAATTCTTGCAAAGCATGTCATTAGAATTAAAATACTTGGTGCCAATGAAAGTACTGTTAATAATAAAAGTAACTTAACAGAAGTGGAAACATTGGTAGAATCATTTTGAGAAAAGAGTGAGATAAAATCTTCCATTAATTATCCCTCTCCTTTTCTTTCCATTTTTCCAATTCATTTTTTCTGTCATTTTTTATATCCGAAATTCTTTTATTTAGCATTTCTCCAAATTCTGTTTTACTTTCATTTTTCTCCACTACTGATGTTTTTGAACTGAATTTTTTAAATACATCAAATATATAAGGAGTAGTATTTACAGAAGCTTGGTTATCATTGTACTGTTCAAGCAATTGTTGGACTTCATCTGGATTATTAACTTCTTTTAATAATTGAACATTTTCTCCAACGCCTACAATATATAATGTATCTCCGACATGAAGAATTTGTACAGATTTTTGAGATCCAACTGTAATTCCACCTATATTTCGCACAAGACGATTCTGTTGATAGCTACTACTTCTTTTATTTAGAAACTTTAAAACAATGATTAGAAGTGCTAACACGAATAATAGGGAAAACAACATTTTTATATAATCCCACATATTTAATCCAACCGCTGCCGATTGTTCACTGTCAGCAGCAGGTTGGATATCTTCGCAATCACTCGGATTCTCCAAACACTCATTCGAGATCATTTGGTTATTATTTGAAGTTGCATTAACAAATTTCATAGGTGCAATGCAAAGAAGCGCAACCAAACAAGCAATAATAAACCGAAACCTTGCAAATTTTTTAATTTTCATTTTATCAACCTAATGCTTTTTGAATAGCTTCAATTACTCGGTCAGCTTGGAATGGTTTTACGATAAAATCTTTAGCTCCAGCTTGAATTGCATCAATCACCATTGCTTGTTGTCCCATTGCAGAACACATAATAACAGTAGCGCTAGGGTCAGTAGATTTAATAGCTTTTAACGCTGCAATACCATCCATTTCAGGCATTGTAATATCCATTGTCACTAAATCAGGTCGTAATTCACTGTATTTTTCCACAGCTTGTAACCCATCTGCAGCTTCTCCTACAACATCGTAACCATTTTTTGTAAGTATATCTTTAATCATCATGCGCATAAAAGCAGCATCGTCTACTATTAAAATTCTTCTCGACATGGTAGATTCCCCCAATTAAATACTATTGTAAATTATTTAAACGTTCAGCTTTACTGATAATATCGGTAATACGAACACCAAAATTTTCATCGATTACAACAACCTCACCCTTTGCAATCAGTCGACTATTTACTAAAATATCAACTGGTTCGCCGGCAAGTTTATCCAATTCTATTATAGAACCTGATGCTAGTTGTAAAATCTCTTTTACTGAATGTTTAGTTCTGCCTAGCTCTACAGTTACCTGCAATGGTATATCAAGTAACATATTTAAATTTCGTGCTTCTGATTGAGAAATATTAGTTGACTCAAAGGAAGCAAATTGAGCCTGTTGCACATTAACAGGTGGTGGCGGTGTCTGATATTGCGGCATTGCAAATATTGGTGGTTCCGCATACGTTGTTGCAGCCTGTTGTTGATATACCGGTTGCTGTATAGGCTGTTGTACAGGTTGCTGCATTGGTTGTTGTTGAACGGTTTGTTGTATCGGTGGTTCAACTACTGGTTGACTAGGTGAGACTGATTGAGCTGGAGGTTGTGGAGTCTCTTCCGGCTCTCCAAGTAATGACTTAACAATTTTTTTCGCAAACCCTAATGGTAATAATTGCATAATTGTTGAGTCAATTAATTCGCCAATCTTCAGTCTAAAAGATACTTTTACTAATAAATCATCATCAGGAATACTTTCTTTTCCTTCATTCTGAGAAATATTTAATAAATCAATTGAAGGTGGTGAAATATCTACTTTTTTATTGAAAATTGTTGACATTGAAGTAGCTGCTGAACCCATCATCTGATTCATCGCTTCTTGGACTGCACTAAGATGAATTTCACCGAGATCAGGATTTGGATTTAAACCGTCTCCACCGAGCATTAAATCCGCAATAATCGCTGCATCAGATTGCTTAATTACAAGTAAATTCACACCTGATAAACCAGTTGTATATTCAACTTGTATAGCAACATATGGTTGTGGAAATTCCTCTTCTAATTTATTTCGATTAATCATTGAGACTACAGGTGTTGTAATATCTACTTTCTGACCTAAAAGCGCAGAAAGGGCAGTTGCTGAACTACCAAAAGAAATATTACCTACCTCACCTAAAGCATCTTGTTCCATAGGATCAAGATAATCTTCTACTCGTGGTTCATCATCGTTTTTTGAATCATTTTCTAATTGGTTGATTTTATCATCCAACGTCTCGCCCCTTAATAGAGCTTCAATTTCTTCTTGGGAGAGTATATCATCACTCATCTTCGTCTCCTCCTTTCAAAGGGTCGATAATCTGGATTGCCATTTTTTTGTTACGTTTTCCAGGTTGAACGGTAAACTTAGGTAAGCCACCAATTCTTAAAATAAGTGGATCATCAATTTTTTGGTCTAATTGAATGACATCCCCTACAGATAAATAAAGGAAATCTTCAATTGTAATATCAGTCGTTCCAAGTTCTGCTATTAATGGCAATTGTGCTTGTTTTACTTTTGTTTCTAATGCTTTTGATTGTTCAGGTGTTGCTTCTTTTGTATTTGATTGCATCCAATATTGAACTGATAAATTATGAATAATAGGCTCTAATACAACATGAGGTATACAAATATTAATCATACCAGTTGTATCACCAATTATTGTATTCAATGAAATAACTACAACTGTTTCATTTGGTGAAATCATTTGTAAAAATTGAGGATTAACTTCTAGTTCTACTAACATCGGATCGATCTCAGCAATTGTATCCCATGCTTCTCTAAGATTATCAAAGGACCTTTCAAACAAATTCGTCATAATTTTTTGTTCAATTTCTGTTAAATTATCAACATTATTATAACTTGCTCCACTACCACCCATTAATCGGTCTAACATTGAGTATGCGATATTAGGATTAATCTCCATTAAAATATTACCATCTAACGGCGGTACTTCAAATACATTTATTAATGTCATATTTGGTATTGACCGTACAAACTCTTCAAAAGGAATTTGATCTACTGATGCGACCGTTATCTGCACATAAGTCCTTAGTTGTGCTGAGAAAAATGTTGTTAGTAATCTAGCAAAATTCTCGTGTATTCGGGTCAAACTTCGGATTTGATCCTTTGAAAAGCGAAGAGCACGCTTAAAGTCATAAACTTTTACTTTCCTCGTTTCATCTTCCTTTTTCATGTCATCTGCTGACATTTCCCCTGTTGATATCGCTGAAAGCAGCGCATCAATTTCGGATTGGGACAAAACATCTCCAGCCATTTGCCCACCTCCCATTTCAAGATGTTTCGTTTATTGAATGATGTAGGAGGTTATGTAAACTTGTTGTACTTCACCCTCTTGCATCAATTCATTTAATTTCGATTTGATTGTTGATTCAAATAAAATCTTTCCTTGCTTTCCTTGTAAATCTTCTTCTGTCATTTCAGAAAGTTCTTGGATTACAATATTATTTGTTTGGAAATCACGTTTTGTTAACTCTTCTGCAGCATTTTTACTATCTGTTTGAATTTTTAAAGTAAGTTTAACAAAATTATTATCTGCTAAATTAGTTGTAATTTCCGGAACATCCACCGAAGCTTCAATAATTTCATCGATTGTTGGATTAAGAGATGAATCTTGTTTATTAAACTGTGTTATTAGTACAAAAATGACAACGCCTATTAGTGTAATGGTAATTAAAATAATAAGCATAATAGTTAATAGTTTATTCTTCTTCATTTTGATCACCTCGAATGTGCGGGTTTGACAAAACATGTATACTTTTATAAAAAAGAGCTACCTTTTTACGTACTTCTTCTTCACTCTCTAACACAATAAACTTTCGACCATTCGTTAAAGTGATCGTTGTGTCTGGAAAGGATTCGACTGTTTCTATGTATAATGCGTTTAACGAGAATGTTTTACCATTTAAACGTGTTAACTCAATCATTGAAATAGGGCCGGGTCAAATCAACGAGAGCCGGCCCGACCCTCCTTTACAATGAATTTATTAATCGATTACACTACACTAATAATAAAATTAACGTTTTAAATTTACAAGTTCTTCTAATATTTGGTCAGATGTTGAAATAATACGAGAGTTGGCTTGGAAACCACGTTGAGCAACAATCATTTCAGTAAACTCTTCTGAAAGGTCAACATTAGACATTTCTAAGAAACCGGATTCTACTGTACCAATTCCTCCAGCTTTCGCAACTTGAGCATAAGGCGCACCAGAGTTTGATGTTTGTTGATAGTAGTTACTACCTACCTTTTCCAGACCCCCAGTATTTGGGAATTTCGCCAGAATCAGTTGACCTGCATATTGTAAATCACCTTTATAGTCAACATATGTAATAGTACCATCTTGACCAATACTCATACTTTGAGCTGTTGTAGGAATTCTAATTGGACCTATGTCATTTTCAACATCTATACCATCATCACCGAAGAGATTTCCATTAATTCCAGCTAATGCACTTGCCGCTTTATGTGCATCAACTTCACTTCCAGGTATTGATTCATCATCGTTAATAGATACAACATCGTTTGCATGCCCTACCAGATATTTACCATCACCGTTTACTAAATACCCATTTGCATCCATATAACAGTTTCCGGCACGAGTATATAACATATTTGTAAATCCTGGATCCTCAATTACTCCTTCGTTTGGAGCTCCTATCGAGTCAGCTACAACAAAGAATCCATCTCCATTAATTGCCAAGTCTAGTGTTCTAGCTGTAGTTTGTAAAGAACCAGTACTATGAATAATATCGATCGCTGCCATTTGAGAACCTAAACCAACCTGTTTTGGGTTTACCCCACCTTGAGTTGCAGTAGCAGCAGTAGCCCCTGTAACTGATTGAGAAACCAAGTCCTTGAATGCTACACGACTTTTCTTATAACCATAAGTATTTACGTTTGAAATATTGTTCCCGATTACATCTAATTTTGTTTGATGGTTTTTTAAGCCTGAAATACTTGAGTACATTGAACGTAACATGTTATGTTCTCCCTTCACTATTTAAATTTTATTGTAATTACGTGTTACTTCATTCATTCCGCAACACTAGGCATCCAAAATGGTCCTGCCTATAGCACAATGGTGCCATCAATATTTGTGAAAATTTGCTCTTTAGCCTCAGTGCGTTCCATCGCTGTAATTACTGTTGAATTTTTGGCACTAATAATCAACGCTACTTGATCCATCAAGACTAACGGTTGATTGACTCCTTTAGAACGAGCTTCATTTACCTTATCCGTTACCTTATGCCATTCCTGCTCTGAGATAGTGATATTTCGCTCAAGTAATCTTTCATTTGCGTGTTTACTAATCTTTAATTTGAGATCATTTGTTGCGTTTTGCAATTGTTCTGCAAATGATTGTTTTATAGTTAAATCTAATTGATTAGGTTGAACCTTTGTTTGTATTGCTTTAGGTTGAAATGGCACGTGCTGAATTCCTATTCTATGCATGTGTATTCACCAACCTTATTCACTGACTAATGTAAATTGATCTTTCGTTAATGTTGTTAATCCATCACTCAGTATATACTCTATTAGAGCGTTATTTGTTTTAACAGATTCAATAACACCTTGTATTATCTTTCCATTTAATTCGTATTCTACTTTCTGCCCTATTAACTTACTTGCAGTCACAAGTGGATTTTCAGTTGTTATATCACTTGATGAAGTTGAACCATCTAGTACGGATGATATATTCCCTGTTTTAATTTCCTTTCCGTCTTCAAGTATAAATACTGGTTCACCATCAACAAACTTCAATTCTTTTACTTTTCCAGTACCTTCATTTACGATTGGTTTACCTTTTTCATCCACTTTATCAGTAAGCTCATGCCATTTTACATCTTTACCAATAAAAGTAGTGTAATTCATTAATTGTGTTTGTTGTTGAGACTCTAACAATTTCTCCATTGCTGTTGTCATATTTTGCATCTGTTCTAAAGAAGAGAATTGAGCCATCTGTGAAATAAATTCTTTATCATCCATTGGTTGTGTTGGATCTTGATTTTGTAGCTGTGTTATTAAAATTTGTAAAAAGGCATCTTTGCCAAGCTCACTTGTCCCAGTTTTTTTCTCTTTCTTTTTATAATTTGATAAATAATAATCATTAGAAATACTAGTAGTTTCATTAGTAGCATTAGTGCTTGTCATTATTACACCTCCTCATTTAACAAATAATCCTCGAAGGACATGGAATCATCTTGTGTATTTTCTTCTTGTTCATCATCATCTTCTTGTTCTGATTGTTGTTGCTTAAACATGTTACCAAATAGATTTTGATCCCGTAAGTTTCGGTCAATTTCCTGTAAACTTTGAGCAATATCAATGCGGTCCATTTGAATATTTTGTTGAGCAAAAGTTGTTTTTAATTGTTGTATTTGACTATCTAATAACTCTTTCGCTTGAGATGTTGAAGCTAATAACCTCGCAGTTAGTACTCCATCTTTCTGTAAAATTTCAATACGAATTGATCCTAAATTTTCAGGATAAAGCTTAACTAAAAGCTTCATTGTACCTTGTGAGTTAGACAATTGTGTTCGGTTTAATAAACTTTGAAACTCTTTTACAAATGCATCCGATTGAGCGGACTTTTCAACTGGTAATGTGATTGTAAAAGTTTTAGAACTTATCATAGTTGATGATGATGGTGTTATAACATTACTTGTATTTTCTTCATTTTGTTCATTAGTTACTTCCATCTGTTGAACAGTTGAAGTTATAATCATCTTTTCAGTATTGCTTTTGGTTTGATTTTGACTAAATAACACTTCATTTTGTTTTACAATATTAATAGTAGAATTTATAACTTTATTAAAGAATAAATTATTATCATTATTGTTTTTATTTTGATTATTTTTCACTTCTAAATCTTTAGAAATTACTTGAAGTATTTCTTTCAACTTTACTATTTGATTTTGTTGTTCTATTGATAGATTAGAATTAGAACCAACTGTTTCAATTACTTTTAAAACATGCAATATTTGTTGAACCGTTTGTGGAGATAAATTTTGATCCCCATTTAAGCCTTTAATAAAACTATTACTTGTCAATTCTTGCGGTTGATTATCAACAATATGAATTAAATCCCAAACTTCGCTTAATATAATTTGATCTGCACCAAATAGTTCCTCAAAAGCATTTATAATTTCCTCATAATTGATTTGTAAAACATTTAAAAGATTATCAATATTCAACATTTCATTAATTTCTAATGTTTCAATATTTTCGGATACGCTTTTTCTATGTAACCCTTTATCTTGACCTATTTCTTCTAATAATTTTTCAAGATTATTAGAGTTCATTTCATCACTAATTAAAGTTTCGTTAAAAACCATACCATCTTGATAAGAAATATCTAGCTTACTGAGAACTTCCTCAATAGTAGATGAATTTAGTAAATCTTCTAATTTTTCAAGATTTACAAATTCCTCATTCGCAGGATTTTTTTGAAGAACCTCTTCCTTGTTAGCAATCTGACTAAAGATATCACCAAAATTATCGCTATTAGATGGTTGCTTTGAAATGGTTGATGATTGCGCATTTGTACTAATATTCGATAATTGCAAAATTCCGACGTTCATTTTTTCACCTCCTTTTCATATTACTGTGAAATCAACTCGGTATAGCGAGCAGCTTCTTTAGGTTCCATTTTGGAGAGTATTGCAGATAAAGTTTCTGGATCCATATTTGATAATATTTTTATAGCTTTATCATCACTCATTTCCATGATAATCGGAGCAGCTGTTTTTGCAGACATTTGCTTAAATGTTGATAAAATTTCATTGAATTCTTTCTTTGATTCACTTTGTTGCTTTTCAAGAGACTCAATTTGATTTTGTAATTGTTGTTGTTTTGCTAAGTTATTTTCAGCTTCTAAATTAGCTTTATCCAATTGCGATTTTAATTGGTCAATCTCTGCTTCTTTTTCTTTAATTTCAGCTTCAAGTTCTACAATCTTTTCATCGAAATCTAAAGAAGGTTCCTCACTTTTTTTATCAGAAGCAAAAGGTAATGAATTAGTTAATTCAGAGGCTTTTTCAAATACATTAAAATTTGTAAATGAAGCTATTACTAGTAAAATAGCCACCACGAAAAGTAATGGAATTAAAACTAAATAAAATAGTTTTTGAAATATTCCCGGTGATTTTTCTTCTTTTATTTCTTCAATTTTCAATTGTTCTTTTATTCGATTTTTCGCCATCAAATCACCTGAATTCTTTTTTGTTATACATCAGTGAAGAGAGCTCGTCTAAATACAACATTTCACTTCGTTCTTGTTCTTCTTTAAATATTTGGTAATCTTTTTCTTTCATTTTTTCAAACTTGCGCACTTCTATGTTTTTTTCTATCATTTTCTGTTCGTACCAATTCATTTTTGTTCTAGCTTGCATCACCTTTGTTTGCAATTCGACAATAGATTTTTCAAGACTATTAATAAAAGAAGAAAAATGATGAATTTCGTCAATTGTAGCACCGATAGATAATCGTTCATTTTGATAATCTATTAAATCTTCTTTTTTCTTTAATGCTTCATAAAGCCTAGTTGCCACTTCCTCAAAGTCACGAACAGATTCTTTATAGGCTATTTCTGTTTCTTGTTTCTCTTGCTCACGAATTGTCAGGATTTTTTCAAAACGATATGTATATTGAACCATTATTTTCCACCACCATTTGATAATGCAATTAATTCATTAACAGTATCTTGTAATGAGACTTTATCTTTAAATCCTTGTTTTAAGAAATTTGTTATTAGAGGTTCAAATTGAATTGCCTCATCTATTTCCTTTGACGTCCCTCTCTTATATGCACCAATATTGATTAAATCCTCAGATTTTGAATAAGTGTAATACAACTCTCGAAGTTTTTGTGCAGCTTTTACGTGCTCTGGTGTTGATATATGATTCATTAAACGACTTACACTTTTTAGCACATTAATCGCAGGATATTGTCCTTTATTTGCAAGTGTCCGGTCTAACACAATATGGCCATCTAAGATACCTCGAACTGCATCTGCAATAGGTTCATTCATATCGTCACCATCTACTAAAACTGTATAGAATGCTGTAATTGAACCTTTCGTACTTGTTCCGGTCCGTTCCAACAATCTCGGTAATATAGCAAATACAGATGGAGTATATCCTTTTTGTGCTGGTGGTTCTCCTGTTGCTAATCCAATTTCTCGTTGAGCCATCGCAACACGAGTGACAGAGTCCATCATTAACATTACATTTAAACCACGATCACGGAAATACTCAGCAATTGCAGTTGCAGTGAAAGCACCTTTTATACGCATTAATGCAGGTTGATCACCTGTAGCTGCTACTACTATTGAGCGACTTAATCCTTCTGGTCCCAAATCTCGCTGAATAAATTCTAATACTTCACGTCCACGCTCACCAATTAAGGCGATTACGTTAAGATCTGCTTTTGTATTACGTGCAATCATTCCGAGTAATGTACTTTTCCCTACACCCGATCCAGCAAAGATTCCAACACGTTGGCCATTTCCTACTGTGAGCATTCCGTCAATCGCTTTTACACCAACTTCAAGTTGTTCATTAATTGGTGGTCTTTTTAATGGATTCGGTGGCTCTTTCTCTGTTTGAACCGTGACTAAACCTCTTGGTAAAGAAGAACCATCAAATGGATTCCCCATTGAATCTAATACTTTACCTATTAACTCAGGTCCAACCTTTACTTCTAATGGTTTACCAGTTCCTTCTACTAGACAACCAATTGATATTTCTCTAATAGAAGTAAATGGCATTAATACGACATATTCATTGTTAAAGCCTACCACTTCAGCAAGAATCTCTTGGTGACCATTTTTCGGGGAATTAACATGAATTTTACAAACATCACCAATGGAACTTTCAGGACCTTGCGACTCAATCATTAAGCCTACTACTCGATTGACTTTACCATATTTTTTCAATGTTTCGATTTGCGGGATTTTATCAATTAATTGAGTCGCTTTCATTTGATCAGTCCTTACTATTTAATAGTTCATTTAGCTTTAATCGCAATTCATTTAACTGTTCATCAATCGAAACAACAATTCGTCCATGATTTGTTTCAATATAACATTCGGTAGAACTTAAATCTTCATTAACGAAAATTAATAACGGTACATTTGTTGGAAACATTTCGACTAATTCAGCACGATTGTTCGAAACTACATTATGATATTGAGGAGAAACATAGATTTTAATTTCTTTCATTTCTCTAGCTTCTTTTAATCCTCTCTTCACAATAGAAACAAACAATTCATCATTTCGGTCTAATGTTGCACCTATTATTCTTTCAGCAGCAGTTAATGAAAGTTCAAGAATTACTCGTTCTTGTTCTTCTATATAAGCTGCAGCATTTTGTTTTGAGGTTTCAATAACTTCGTTGGCAGTCTTTAAACTTTCAGCCATATCAGCATTAGCTTTCTTTATGCCTTCTTCATAGCCTTGCTGGAAACCTGTATCATATGCTTGTTGCTCAAGAACTAGCTTTTCCTCTTCCCATAATTGTTTTAATTGTTCTATCATCTCTAGTTGTTCATTGCGGTATTTTTCAAATTCGACCTTTTGTTCCTCTATTTCACGATGCGCTTCTACCAAAATTCGATCACGTTCAGCATAGATATCTTCTCTTGTAATAGCTTGTTCTTCAGGTTCATCGCATTCGTCACCACTAAATTGTTGCGTAAATAAATTTTTTAATTGAATTTCAACTTTTTTATCGTCTTCTAATTGTTTTGCATAGCTTGAGCGGATAATTCTAGACAATGACGTCATCCCCTCCGCCACGTGCAATAATGATTTCACCAGCATCTTCTAAGCGGCGAATAACTGCCACAATTCTTGATTGGGCTTCTTCAACATCACGTAAGCGAACTGGTCCCATAATTTCCATTTCTTCTTTAAATGTATCAGCCATACGTTGCGACATATTTCTAAATATAATTTCCTTAACTTCTTCACTACTTACTTTCATTGAAAGTAATAAGTCTTCGTTTTCGCAATCACGAATAACACGCTGAATTGAGCGGTTGTCCAAAGTAACAATGTCTTCGAATACAAACATTCGTTTTTTAATCTCTTCTGCAAGTTCCGGATCTTGAATTTCAAGAGCGTCAAGAATTGTCTTCTCAGTTTGACGATCAACACCATTTAACACTTCAACTACTGCATCAACGCCACCTGTTTCAGTGTAATCTTGAGTTACTGTAGATGAAAGTTTTCTTTCAAGTACAGACTCAATCTCACTAATTACCTCAGGTGAAGTAGAATCCATTACTGCGATACGTTTTGCTATATCAGCTTGGACCTCTTGTGGAAGTGAAGATAAAATTACTCCTGCTTGACTAGGATCCAAATAAGATAATATTAGAGCAATTGTTTGTGGGTGTTCATTTTGAATAAAGTTAAATATTTGAGCAGGGTCTGCTTTTCGAGCAAAATCAAAAGGTCGCACCTGTAACGATGAAGTTAAACGATTAATAATTGCTTGTGCTTGTTCTTGCCCCAATGCTTTTTCAAGTACCGTTTTTGCATACCCAATCCCACCTTGTGAAATATAGTCTTGAGCAAGGGCGATATTATGAAATTCTTCGATAATGTCCTCTTTTATATTTGGCTCTACTTTTTTTACACTTGAAATTTCTAACGTAAGACGTTCAATTTCTTCTTCATTTAAATGTTTATATACGGAAGCTGAAACTTCAGGTCCTAGTGAAATTAACAGTAATGCTGCCTTTTGTTTTCCTGTCAATTCTTTTTCTTTCTTGGACACTTTCGAACCCCCCATTAATCTTCAGTAATCCAACTTCGCAATAGTTTTGCAAAGTCTTCTGGCTTTTCTCTAGCCATTTTTTCAAGCTGTTTACGTCGCACAGTATTTTCTGTCTCTTTTTCATCATTAATATCATCAACAAACAGTTCTTCTTGTTCTTCAATGATAGCAAATTCTTCTTCTTTTTCTTTGCTTCTATTTGAACGAATAATAAAGAATACTAGTAATAGAATTACTGCAAGCAGTATTCCTCCAACTACCCAAATCCACCATGGTACAACAGGCTTTTCTTCAGGAGTTGCTACATCATTTCCATAAAACGGTACAACCGATACAACGATTTTTTCGTTAACCTGTTCTTCTGTTAATTGTCCCGCTGCTTCTTTATCGATAGATGTTCTCACAATTGTCCCTAAAATTCGTTCAATATCTGTTTGTACATCTTCTGATAACGAAGTAGGATCATCTGCTACTGGCGGTTCAACCATTACCTGAATACCAATATCACGGATTTTATAAGGGCTTTCTTCTATATTCCTTTTAATGCGGTTTACATCTTTATTTACAGTTTCCTCCACACGTTCAAATTCGCCATCACCATTTGCACCTTGTTGATAATCAATGAAATTATCCGTAACATTCTCTGCTTCTGGTGTTCCTGTTGCAGCATCTGTACCTGTGTATGTTTCTGTAATTCGTTGAGCACTAATTTCGATACCTTCCATATTTTCAGTATTTACTGGCTCAACTAAATTTTCTTCACGATTTTCCTGTTTGAAATCAATATCTGTCGTTACAGATACAACGACTTTATCTTTACCCATCATCGTACCTAACATTTGTTGTACTTGACGTTGAAGATCACGCTCAATGGATTTCTTAACTTGCATTTGACCATCTACCGAATCAATTGAATTAGAATTAGATGATGCAGATTCAAGATCGTAGTATTCTGAGTATTGATTAGAAATCACTATATTTTCAGTACTTAAATTTGGAATACTTTTAGAAACGAGATTATATAAAGTTTTAATTTGTTCGTCCGTAAACTTATGACCCGGTTCAGTGTCTAAGATTATTGCTGCGCTTGCTTCTTGTGCTGCATCATTAATAAAAACACCTTGTTCAGGCATCGTTATCATTACATTTGCATTTTTGACGCCATCAATTGTTTTAATTAGGTTTGCTAATTCAGTTTGAGTTGCTGCTAATTTAATTACATTAAATTCATTATCTGTCATACCAAACCCAGCATTTGATGTGAAAAATGAGTTATTTATCTCTCCTGATTGTGGATAACCTTGTGATGCAAGGGATATTTTTAAAGAATCTACTTGTTCTTCAGGCACTAATATATTTGTTCCACCTGGAGCAAGTTCATATGTAACACCTTGTGCACTTAATACTTCAGCAATTTCGCCTGCTTCTTTTGCAGATAATTCGGTAAAAAGTGGCACCATAGTAGTTCTAGTTAAAAAATATGTAAGTATACCAGCAAGAGCAATTACCCCTATCAACGTTCCTATCATTGCCCCTTTTTGGCCTTTTGTTCGACTCTTCCAAAAATTCATAGAGTCCGTTTTCACTTTTGTTAATCTTTCATTCATTATGTGTCCCCCGATTATAGTGGATACACAACACTTTATAGTTGTGCCAAACCGTTAGTTATACACTCATGCGCATTATTTCTTGGTATGCTTCTATCACTTTATTTCGAACTTCCATTGTTGCATTCAACGTAATACTTGCTTTTTGTGATTGAATCATCACTTCATGTAACTGCACATCTTCACCATTAATAAGCTTTTCTGTTAATTTATCTGAATTAATTTGTTGTTCGTTAACAGAGGAAATCGCATTTTTTAAAGTGTCAGCAAAAGATTGTTGTGCTTCGTATGGAGTCGATTGAGTTGAAATTTTGTTTGGCTCGTTTACGATTTGATTAGGCATCATTAAAGATACTGGATTTACCGCCACAATAATTCATCCTTTCTATGTAATTTATTTTCCTATTTCTAGCGCTTTTGTTAACATTGATTTACTTGCATTAAATACAGTCACATTCGCTTCATAAGATCGTGTTGCAGAGATTAAATCAACCATCTCTGTTAAGACATCCACATTTGGCATTTCTACATACCCATCTTCATTTGCATCTGGATGTGTCGGGTTATAAACAAGTTTAAATGGTGTTTGATTATCTTCACGGATTGATGTTACTTTCACACCATTCCCAGCATTTTCTTTCTTGTTCATTGCTTTATTAAGAAAACTAGAAAATTGACCATTATCCTCAGTTAGTGTTACTGATTTTCTTCTATATGGTTCCCATTCCCCATTCACTTGTCTAGCTCTTGTTGTATCAATATTTGCAATATTTGATGAGATTACATCCATTCGTAATCGTTGTGCTGTTAGAGCAGATGCAGTTGTATTCATACTAGAGAAAATAGACATTCTTATTTTCCTCCTTTAATAACTGTATTAAGAGTATTGAATTTACCAGAAATACGTTCAACCAATGCATTATAGTAAATTGTATTTTCTGCTAAACTCGCTTGCTCTGCATCCATATCAACACCATTACCATTACTGCGATATTTAAAATTCTCATAACTAAATACACCAGGCGTTTTTTGTTGAATAGAAAATTCATAATGCCTGATGTCCGTTTTATTGGCTTTTAAACTTTTCAATTTTTCCTCTTCCAGCATTTTCTGAAAGCTTACATCTTTCGCCTTATAATTCGGTGTATCTACATTTGCTATGTTTTGAGCAATCGTTTTATTTTTTAATGAAGCATAATTTAGTCCATTTTCTAGGTTACTGATTGTTCCACTAAATAAGTTCAAACCATTCACCTCTACATATTAAATTTTTATAACATTTTATTTCAAATAATAATTTAATTTTAAAGTATGTTAACGTGCAGTGTCTATCTACTTTTAGCCTTTTTTAGTAGTCTATTGTTACCAATTTTTATATGGTGCAGATTCATTTTAGTCACAATTTCTTTATCTATTCTCCTATTTCGACAGGTTTTTCATGAGGAAAACTATATTAAAAAGAACTTACAAGATAAAAGTATCACGAAATTAGTAATTTATGTATTTTTATTCAACAAACAAAAAAATAGGTACCATCTTCATATGTCGATGGAACCTATTTTAAAATACTTTACTTTTCAATTATTTCATTTTTATTTCAGCAAGTGCTGTTAAAAACTTATCATTTAATACTTTGATATAAGTACCTTTCATTCCTAGGGAACGAGATTCAATTACTCCAGCAGATTCTAATTTACGTAATGCGTTTACGATTACTGAACGTGTAATTCCTACTCGATCTGCAATTTTTGATGCAACTAGTAACCCTTCATTACCATCTAGTTCTTCAAAAATATGTTCAATCGCTTCTAATTCACTGTATGATAAAGAATTGATTGCCATTTGAACAACAGCTTTACTACGTGCCTCTTCTTCAATTTCTTCTGATTTTTCACGTAATATTTCCATACCTACTACAGTTGCACCATATTCAGCTAAAATTAAATCTTCATCTTCAAATTTTTCAGATAGGCGACCTAAAATTAATGTACCTAAGCGTTCTCCACCACCGATAATCGGGACAATTGTCGTTAAACCATTTTTAAATAAATCTTTATTTTCGATAGGGAAAATTGTATGTTCACTATCGATATCAATGTTTGGTGAAGTTTCAGTAATGTCAAATAAATGTTGTGTATAATCTTCTGGGAATTGACGTTCTTCAAACATTTTATTCATACGAGGGTTTTCAATTTTTTGATGAATTGAAATACCTAGTAATTTCCCTTTACGGCTTACAATAAAAACGTTGCTATCTATAATATCACCAAGTGTATCTGCCATTTCTTTAAAGTTTACTGGTTTACCTGCTGATGCTTGTAGCATTGAGTTAATCTTTCGTGTTTTCGATAATAAATTCATTTTCAAAAAATCCTCCTAATAAGGCTATGTTAATTTACTTAATATTCTAAAGGTTTCAACAATTATTTGTAAGTAATTTGCTCAATTTATAGAATAAATTGTGATAAATCTTTGTTTTTTGATATTTCGCCAAGTTTTTTGTCAACATATGACGGTGTAATTTCAATATGCGCTGGTGCTATTTCAGAAGCTTCAAAAGAAAGTTCCTCAAGTAAGCGCTCTAAAATAGTATGAAGTCTTCTAGCACCAATATTATCTGTTTCACGATTTACTTCAGTAGCAATTTCTGCTAGTCGATCAATTGCTTCATCTGTAAAGTTTATCGTTACTCCTTCAGTTTCTAATAAAGCTTTATATTGCAATATTAATGATTGATCCGGTTCTTTCAAGATGCGCACAAAATCGTCTTTTGTTAATTTATCTAACTCAACACGAATTGGGAATCTTCCCTGTAATTCTGGGATTAAATCGCTCGGCTTTGACATATGAAAAGCACCCGCTGCGATAAATAGCATAAAGTCAGTTTTTACAGGTCCATATTTCGTAGTAACAGTGGAACCTTCAACGATCGGTAAAATATCTCTTTGTACACCTTCTCGTGAAACATCTGCTGATGCGCTGTTACGACTAGCAATTTTATCAATTTCATCAATAAAAATGATTCCTGATTGTTCAGCGCGTCGAATTGCTTCAGCTGCCAATTCATCTGAGTCAATTAATTTGTTAGCTTCTTCAATTGTTAAAACGCGACGTGCATCTTTCACTTTCATTTTGCGTTTTTTTACTTTTTTAGGCATTAAATTTGATAGCATATCAGACATACCAGAAGAACCAAGGTCCATCCCCATTCCAGGCATTAGTTCCATGAATGGAGTGTTTTGCTCTGTTACTTCTACTGTTACCCACTCGTCTTCAAGTTTCCCCATTTTCAAATCTTGAGCAACTTGTGAACGTCTAGAGCGAATTTCAACTTCCTCGCGATTTGAATCATCATCTTGCTTATCATTTTTTTGACCGCCAAACAGCATTTCAAAAGGATTTTGAGTCATTTTAGATTTGATTTTTGAAGGCACAAGAAGCTTTACAAGAGCTTCATTCGCATTTTGTTCTGCCTGCTCTTTAACGGCTTCAGTCATTTCATCTTTCACAAGTCTTCTAGATGCTTCAACTAAATCACGAACCATCGACTCTACATCTCTACCTACATACCCTACTTCTGTGAATTTTGTTGCCTCGACCTTAATAAATGGAGCATTGGTAAGCTTTGCAATACGACGGGCAATTTCTGTTTTACCGACCCCAGTTGGCCCAATCATAAGGATATTCTTTGGAATAATTTCGTTTTTCAATTCCTCACTTAAAAGTGAACGGCGATATCTATTACGCAATGCAATTGCGACAGCACGCTTTGCATTATTTTGTCCAACAATGTATCGATTTAACTGTTCAGTTATTTGTCTAGGCGTTAAATTTAATTGTGTCATTCTTCAAGCGCCTCCACGATAATATTATGGTTTGTATACACACAAATATCTGCTGCAATCGTTAATGCTGCTTTTGCAATCTCACTAGCAGATAGTTGACTAGAATGTTGTTTTAATGCACGACCAGCAGCTAATGCATAGTTACCGCCAGATCCAATTGCTAATATACCATCGTCCGGCTCAATTACTTCCCCTGTACCGGATACTAATAATAGAGTCGATTGATCCATTACTAGCAATAGTGCTTCAAGTTGTCGCAACATCTTATCACCGCGCCACTGTTTAGCAACCTCTACAGCAGCTCTTTGTAAATTCCCACCAAACTCATTCAATTTCGATTCAAACATTTCAAATAACGTAAATGCATCAGCTACTGAACCAGCAAATCCTGCTAATACTTTCCCGTTAAACAAACGTCTTACTTTTCTTGCCGTATGCTTCATCACCACAGAGTTTCCGAGTGTAACTTGACCATCTCCAGCCATAGCGCATTTCCCATTATGATGAATTGCAAAGATGGTCGTTGCATGAAATTGTTCCATTAATTTCCCTCCTCAAATTAAGCCCTAGGATGCGCATTTATATAAGTATTTCGAAGGTGTTCTTTCGTAACATGTGTGTACTTTTGTGTAGAAGATAGACTCGCATGCCCTAATAATTCTTGAACAGTTCGAATATCTGCTCCATTGTTTAATAGATGTGTTGCAAATGTATGCCTTAACATATGAGGATAAATTTTTGTATTCATCGCAGCTTTATTTATCATTTCTTCTAAAATATAACTTACACCTCGCGTAGTTAGCTCTCCCCCACGCATATTTACAAATAATTTGCGATGATTGTTATTTTTTATCAATTTAGGACGAACATCTTCAATATATTTTAGTAATGCTTCATGGGCAAATTGTCCAAATGGAATAATTCTTTCTTTTCGACCTTTACCCATTACTCGAATAATAGAATATTGAAAATCAATATCCTCCAGCTCAATGGATGTACATTCACTAACACGTATTCCAGTGGCATACAGTAATTCTAGTAAAGCTATATTACGAATAGATTTAGAATCTTCTCCCAAATTTTTTTCAAATAGTTGCGAAAGCTCTTCTTCGTAAAAGAAATGCGGAAGGCGTTTCTCTTTTTTCGGATGGTAAAGAGATCGGAATGCTGCATCATTGATATCAAACTCTCGATTCAAAAATCTGAAAAATGACCTTATTGATGAAATTTTTCTGGAGATAGATGTTCTAGCCAATTTATTATCATATAATTTGGTGACATAGTTTCTAGCATGGAGATATTCAACTTCTTTTAAATCTGTTATCCCTTCTGAAACTAAAAATGACAGAAATTCTGTTATATCAAATTCATATTCCCGAACAGTATGGACAGAGAAGTTTCTTTCTAGTTGTATATAACGAATAAATTGATCAAGAACAATTTTCGATTCAACTTGCAACGTAATACACCTCCTATGCCCCATGTACTACTTGTAATTTGAAGTTTGTCTGTAATGCATTTACTTGTTGCTTAACCAATTAAAAAACATCCATATCGACACTAATCCTATTTTAAAAATATCGCAAGCATTTAGTCGTATTTTTTGTCATTATTGGGTATATAATTAACAATTTCGTGACTAAAAAAATAGATTATTATCTAACTTTCGATTTAGGTTAAATAACAAAGAAAAAGCCTCATAAATTATAACAATTTATGAGGACTTAATCAATTAAATTGCACGAGTATTCACAAAATTTCGAATTGTTGTTAAAGCACGTTCAGCATGGCGCTCTGCACGTTCTTGCTTAGATCTAATTCTTTCACCTAGTTCTGGGAAAATACCAAAATTCACATTCATCGGTTGGAAGTTTTTCGAATCAGCCTCTGTAATATAACGTGCCATACTGCCAAGTGCTGTCTCAACCGGAAACTCAATCGGTTCTTGTCCTAAAGCTAACCTCGCAGCATTAACACCAGCAATCAATCCACTTCCAGCAGATTCTACATATCCTTCAACACCAGTCATTTGTCCTGCAAAGAAAATATTTGAATTTGCTCTTAATTGATATGTTTTAGTTAATACAGTAGGTGAATTAATAAATGTGTTACGATGCATAACACCATATCGCACAATTTCTACATTTTCAAGACCTGGAATCATGGAAAATACACGTTTTTGCTCTCCCCATTTTAAATGAGTTTGGAAGCCTACAATATTATATAGTGTACCAGCTGCATCGTCTTGGCGCAATTGAACTACAGCATATGGACGCTTACCAGTTTTTGGATCTTCTAATCCAACCGGCTTCATCGGTCCAAACAACATTGTCTTTTCGCCGCGCGATGCCATCACTTCAATTGGCATACATCCTTCAAAATACTTCTCTTTTTCAAATTCTTTTAAAGGAGCACATTCTGCAGTGATTAATGCTTCACGGAATGCATCAAACTCTTCTTTTGTCATCGGACAGTTTAAATATGCAGCTTCTCCTTTATCATAACGAGATTTTAAATAAACTTTATCCATATTAATACTGTCTTTTTCAACGATTGGAGCCGCAGCATCATAGAAATATAAATATTCTTGACCTGTAAGATTTTTAATTTTATCTGCTAATGCTGGAGAAGTCAGTGGCCCTGTTGCAATGACAGTAATCCCTTCAGGAATTTCTGTTACTTCCTCATTAATAACTTCAACAAGCGGATGGTTCTTTACAGTTTCCGTAACATAACCTGCAAATTCATGACGATCTACTGCAAGTGCACCACCAGCAGGAACTGATGCATTGTCAGCTGCTTTAATTATTACTGAATCTAAAATACGCATCTCTTCTTTAATAACACCGACTGCATTAGTTAAAGAATTTGCTCGTAATGAATTAGAACATACTAACTCAGCAAATTTATCTGTATGATGTGCAGGTGTTTGTTTTACTGGACGCATTTCATAAAGCCTTACTTTCACGCCTCGTTTCGCAATTTGCCAAGCAGCTTCACTACCCGCAAGTCCTGCACCAATTACATTAACAATTTGTTCTGCCATTTATCAATACCATCTTTCTAAATCATTGTGTTGGTGCTTCCTCATAGTCACATTTTGTACATTGAATTTGAACACCTTTTTTAATTTTCTTCTCTATTAATAATGCATTACATTTCGGACAAGGTCTACTAATCGGCTTATCCCAAGATACAAAATCACACTCTGGGTAAGTATTACAACCATAAAATGTTCGTTTTGTTTTACTTTTCCGTTCTACTATTTCACCAGTTTCACAACTTGGACATTTTACACCAATTAGTTTCATAATAGCTTTTGTATTGCGACAATCTGGAAAATTGGAACACGCCATAAATTTACCATATCTACCCAGCTTATATACCATTGGTGAACCACATTTTTCACAATCCTCACCAGCTGGCTCGTCTTTTATTTCTATTTTTTCCATTACTTCATCAGCATGTTTTACATGTTTTTCAAAGTCCTTATAAAACTCATCGATAATCTTCACCCAGTTAATTTGAGCTTCTTCGATTTTATCCAAATCTTGTTCCATCTTTGCTGTGAATTCAATATTAATAATTTCAGGGAAAAACTCCATCATAAACTGGTGCACAATTTCCCCTAACTCAGTAGGCACAAACCTTTTTGTATCCAATTGTACATAGCCTCGTTTTTGAATAACATCAAGTGTTGGTGCATAAGTAGATGGTCGACCAATCCCTAATTCTTCCAACTCTTTTACTAAACGTGCTTCCGTATAGCGTGGAGGTGGTTGTGTAAAATGCTGATTCGGTTCAATTTCAACTGATTTAACAATATCCCCGACTTCCATTTCTGGGAGTAGTTTTGTCGTTTCTTCCGTTTGATCATCAGTACCTTCAATATACAATTTCATGAAACCAGGAAATTTTACATGGGAGCCATTTGCACGGAATTGTACTTCCCCATTATTTAAATCGACTGTTACAGTATCTAAAATAGCTGGGGCCATCTGACTTGCAATAAAGCGTTCCCAAATTAAGCGATATAAGCGAAGTTGGTCTCGACTTAAAACTTCTTTTAACTCATCTGGAGTACGCATAACACTCGTTGGACGAATCGCCTCGTGGGCATCTTGTGCATTTGTTGACTTTTTAGTCTTCTTCTCTTCGCTAACTAAATATTCTTTACCATATTTATTATTTATATAGTCAACTGCTTCTGCTTTTGCAGTTTCAGAAATACGAGTTGAGTCTGTTCGCATATAGGTAATTAACCCAACTGTACCTTCTTTTTTCCCAATATCAATACCTTCATATAATTGTTGGGCTAACATCATTGTTTTTTTCGCACGGAAATTTAATTTTCTTGCTGCTTCCTGTTGTAGGGATGAAGTTGTAAATGCAGGTGCTGCATTACGTTTTCTTTCTTTTTTCACGACATTTGTAACAACAAATTCATCCCCTTTAATGTCACTTAAAATGGATTTTACCTGTTCTTCATTTGAAAGTTTTAATTTTTCTTTCCCTACACCATAGAACAGTGTATCAAATTGTTTTTTTCCCTTTTCGAATAATCCTTTAATCGTCCAATATTCTTCAGGAACGAAATTTTTTATTTCTTCCTCACGATCGATAATTAAACGTAGTGCAACTGATTGTACACGCCCTGCTGACAATCCTTTTTTTACTTTTTTCCATAATATCGGGCTAATATTATAACCAACAAGTCTATCTAAAATTCTACGCGCTTGTTGGGCATCTACTAAATTCATATTAATTGGACGAGGATTTTTAAAAGAATCTAGTATCGCATCTTTAGTAATTTCATTAAATACAACACGACATTCTGAATTGATATCAATATTTAATGCAGTCGCTAAATGCCAAGCAATTGCTTCTCCTTCGCGATCGGGGTCGGCTGCGAGATAAACTTTTTTCGCCTTTTTTGCAGCTGTTTTTAATTCTTGTAAAACAGGGCCTTTTCCACGAATCGTAATATACTTTGGTTGGTAATTGTTTTCTGTATCAATCCCTGTTTGGCTACGAGGTAAATCTCGTACGTGACCAATCGAAGCTTTTACTTTATATTTTTTTCCTAGATATCTTTCAATTGTTTTTGCTTTTGCTGGTGATTCTACAATCACTAAGTAATCTGCCATCTATACTTCCCCCTTGTAGAGGTAAATTATTATATTTAATAAATTAAATTCTCTTCAATAGTAAAATAAATACCTGTTGCAAAATGTATAACAGTTTTTAGGATAATGCAACTTTTTTTCAATATTTACCTTAAGAAATTACGATTTTTCCCTTAACCTAAGCTAAACTGTTTCGAATTTGTTCTTATAAAATCAATGTTTTATTATTTTATCCGCGTAAAAATAAATTTAATTCATCAAGAATTTGATGACCATCCCATATAGGGATTGCACCTTCCTTTAGTAGACTATTGGTTCCCTTTGAAAGTACTGAATGGATTGGACCAGGAACTACAAAAACATCTTTTCCATGTTCTAATGCATGTTCAGTTGTGATTAGTGTTCCACTTTTTAAAGAAGCTTCCGTTACCACGATAGCACTACTAATACCGCTAATAATACGATTTCTGTTAGGAAAATGCCATTTTTGAACACCAACATAGGGTGGATATTCTGTTAACAACAAATGATTTCTTGCAATTTCTTCAGCAAGACGTTGATTTTCTTTAGGGTAAATATGAAAAAAGCCGTGTCCTAATATAGCAATCGTTCTACCACCATATTTTAGCGTTGCATGATGAGCAAAACTGTCCGCACCTTTTGCTAATCCACTAACAATTATTGCATCATTATCTACAAGAGCCGGAATGATATAATCCATTGCAATTTTAGAATAGTCGGTAGCCTTCCTAGAACCAATAACAGCTATTTTCAAAGGTCTAGTTAATAACGAAATATCCCCTTTTGCATATAAAACCGTCGGGGGATCAATTAATTCTTTTAATTGTTTGGGATAATATTCATGATAAAAAGGAATTGCATGTATATTAGCAGAATTATATGCCTCTATCAAATTCGTATTTAGGATTCTTTTATATTGAAATAAAATTTTTTCTGCATTTTTTGTTGAAATTGATAGACTACTGGACAATTTTGTCGATGATACATTGATTAAATTATTGATAGAACCAATATGCTGTTGTAGTTTTTGGAATTTTTTAAAAGTGAGAGGATAAACGTAATGGAGAGTAAGTATTTCTTTTAAATAATCCAACTTCATCACCCCTCATATTTTATAGAAGAAATGTAAAACGAGACGTGACCGCATTGAATAAAAAAAGTGTAACGCAAAGAAGCGTCACACCTTTATTTTAATGTGTCTTACATTTTTCGTATAGACCTTTTTCTTTTATAACTTTAATTAATGTTTCACCAATAACTGAAGGTGTTTCAGCAACTTCAATTCCTGCTTCATTCATTGCTTTAATTTTTTCTTTAGCAGTACCTTTACCACCAGAAATAATCGCTCCAGCATGTCCCATTCGTTTTCCAGGAGGTGCTGTTTGTCCACCGATAAAGCCTACGACAGGTTTTGTCATATTTGCTTTAATCCATTCTGCTGCTTCTTCTTCCGCTGTACCACCAATTTCCCCAATCATTACTACAGCATAAGTTTCTGGGTCATTATTAAATTCCTTTAATACATCGATAAAGTTTGTACCATTTACAGGGTCTCCACCAATCCCTACTGCAGTAGATTGTCCGATACCAGCTTGTGTTAATTGATGTACTGCTTCATAAGTAAGAGTTCCAGAGCGTGACACTACTCCAACATGCCCTTTTTTATGGATATAACCAGGCATGATACCAATTTTACATTCATCAGCAGTAATTACTCCTGGACAGTTAGGACCAACTAATCGTGTTTTCTTACCTTCCATATAACGTTTTACTTTAACCATATCTAAAACCGGAATATGCTCAGTAATACAAATTGTAAGATCTAGTTCAGCGTCTACAGCTTCAATAATCGCATCTGCTGCAAATGGAGCTGGAACATAGATAACAGAAACATTAGCTCCTGTTTCTTGCACTGCTTCTTGCACTGTATTAAACACCGGTACACCTTCAATCACTTGTCCACCTTTACCAGGTGTTACACCAGCAACAATTTTTGTACCGTATTCTAGCATTTGTTTTGTATGGAAAAGGGCTGTTTCACCTGTAATACCCTGTACAATTACCTTTGTATCTGCATTAATATAAACACTCATGAAATGTCCTCCGCCTTCCTTAGCCTACAAGTCTCACTATTTTTTCGGCACCATCTGCCATTGAATCTGCTGCAACAATATTTAATCCAGATGCATTTAATAATTCTTTACCACGTTCTACATTTGTACCTTCTAAACGTACAACTAGAGGCACTTCTAACCCAACTTGTTTCGCTGCTGCAATAACACCTTCAGCAATTACGTCACATTTCATAATTCCACCGAAAATGTTGACGAAAATTCCTTTAACTTGTGGATCAGATAAAATGATTTTAAATGCTTCTGTTACTTTTTCAGTTGTTGCACCGCCTCCAACGTCTAGGAAGTTAGCAGGTTGTCCACCATAGTAACTAATTGTGTCCATAGTTGCCATTGCAAGACCAGCACCATTAACCATACAACCAATATTGCCATCTAAAGAGATATAACTTAAGTCGTATTTCGATGCTTCAATTTCTTTTGGATCTTCTTCATCAAAGTCTCTTAATTCAATAATATCTTTGTGACGATAAAGGGCATTTGAATCAAAATTAAACTTCGCATCAAGCGCCATAACTTCACCATTACCCGTTACAACTAAAGGATTGATTTCTAAAATTGATGCATCTTTATCAATAAATGCTTCATATAAACCTAGCATCAATTTTGCAGCTTTATTTACTAGTTTTGATGGAATATTCATATTAAAAGCCATACGACGTGCTTGGAATGGTAATAGTCCTGTAACTGGGTCAATTACTTCTTTAAAGATTTTTTCAGGAGTTTTTTCTGCAACCTCCTCAATATCCATTCCGCCTTCTTCTGAACCCATTAATGTTACTCTAGATGTTGCTCTATCTAGAATGAAACTTAAATAATATTCTTTTTCAATATCTGATCCTTCTTCTATGTAAAGGCGTTTTACTTCTTTACCTTCTGGACCTGTTTGATGTGTTACTAGTATTTTCCCTAACAATTCTTTTGCGTAAGTTCGAACTTCTTCAAGATTTTTGGCAATTTTTACACCACCAGCTTTACCGCGTCCACCTGCGTGGATTTGAGCTTTCACTACAGTAACATTAGAACCTAATTCTTTTGCTACCTTTACAGCTTCTTCTGGTGAAAATGCAACTCTACCATTTGGTACAGCTACGCCATACTTTCTCAAGATTTCCTTACCTTGGTATTCATGGATATTCATGAAATACATCCTCCAATCAGCATTCGGAAATTATTTTATTAACACATTATATTCTAAACAAATATTCTGACAAAGTCTATAATTGTTATAAAATCATTTTTTTCATTGTATTATGACAATTTTATCTAGTTTTAATAGAAAAACCTCTATTTATTTAATTGTTATACAATACTATTTTTTAGAATTTTCTGTACTGTAACTGCGATCTAATCTATAAATAAAGGCGAATACTTCTGCAACAGCTTGATATAATTCTTCGGGTATTGACTCATTTAAATCTAAATTTCCCAATAACTCAACTAAGTTTCTATCTTCATAAATAGGCACATTATGAAGCGTTGCTTGTTCTAAAATGTTGTCTGCTATTTTTCCTTTTCCCTTAGCAACAACTCTTGGACTATTCGATTTTTCTTGATTATACGATAGTGCAATTGCTTCTTTTCGAATATACTTTTTATCGCTCATATGCGGATATCAACTCCACTTTGCGATTTATGATTATCTTTCACTTTATTTATCATTTCTGCTTTTTGAGGAACTACTTTTTCAAATTGCTTAAAAAATAAACCAGAAAGATGATAATCTCTTTCTAATAGTCCGTTTTTCAACGCTTCTTTAAGATGTTTAGCATAGTTTTCTAAATAAGGATCTTCATTAAATACATTGATAGTTACAATTCGATTTTGAACCTGCATATCTACCATTGTTTCCTTTAAAGCTTCCATATTTAAATAAAATAAAATTCTTACAAAATCCGAACTAATCTTACCATCTTTGCCCATTCTACCATTCCACTGAACTGTTGCATCTGTATTTTTTCCGAAGAAATGTAGTGGAATTTGCGTCACAATTTGATGTTGATGGCCATTTTCGACTGAATGTAACTGCATTCCATTCAACCTTGATAAAATACCTTCTGCCGCTTCTTTTACTGTTGCAGAAACTGCCGAATCTTGAATTAATGATAACAACTGTGGTTTTAATGAATGGATTTGATCTTGTAAATTCTGAGATTTAGTATTTAATAATGCTTCATAACTTAACCCTAAGCTTTTTAATATCGTTTTTACCGCATGCTCCATTGATTTCCCATCAATTGAAGAACGTATTTCATCATCTACTTGAGCAACAATTTGTTGTATAAATGGCTCTTGTGATTCATTTGCAGTTTTTAGTAAGTGAGAAAATGTAGTATTTACATTCATTTGAGATTCTGGTTTTAACAGGAAGAGTAAATTATCATTTTTAGAATACCCGGGTTCACTTAGTTCAAACTTATTAATACTCTCTGAAAATGCTTTTATTAATTGCTCATGCAGTTGCTTCACAAAAAGCTCAATCGTTTGTGGTGTTTTAGGCAATACTTCAAATCTATTTAATAATTGATGTAGTTGCTCTTTATGGTTTGCTGATAGTGGTTGATCTTGTAGCCATGTTTTTAAATCAGTTAGCATTTTCGGAATACTTTCTACGTTTGCATTTGCAATCGCGTGTACAATGTCACTAGAAACTTCTTTAAGAAAAGCAGTCGAATTTCCTAATTGGCCTTGTAGTTGTTTAACAAACTGTTGTATTGAAGTGTCATTCTTCGGTACATTTTCAAATTCGTTAATTAATTGAAGAATTTTTTGTTTATGATTTCCGTTACCCTCTATAGATTTTATCTGTTGAAGAATATTCGGGATTTCTTCTACTTTTGCTGTTGATAGCAATCGACTTAATTCATTTAACTGAGCATTTTCTAAACCTTTATTCTCTACTATTTTTTGAAACGATTGTGATAACCAATTATTCACATTTGCATCTTTGGGTAATATATTTGCTTCTTTTAAGAGATTAAGAGCATCATCACGACTTTGTTGATTTGCATTTTTGTCCATTAATACCTGTACTGCCTTCGATAAAATCATTCCACTTGATTCACTTTCAAAAGGTTGTGCAATCCTTTGTAATGAAGCAAGAATATTTGATTTCATTTGAGGTAAAATTGTTGAATCATCGTTTAATAGTTTAGATAAATTTAATAATTCTCCAGTAAATCCACTTGTTTTAGCCCCATTTAACAATCCATTAAAAATTTCCTTCGTGAATGGCATTTTTGTTTCAACCATCTTTTGAATAATTGCCAATGCCTCTTGTTTCATTGCATTGTCGGGAATATTTTTTAAAAAAGCTTCTGTTTGTACTATAGTTTCTTTATTAATTGGTAGTTGATTTTTTACAAAATACGCTAATATTTTTTGCATCTCCGCAGTTTTCGGCAAATTCATTGATTCTAGCAATTGATTTAATTGTTGAGTGGTTTGTGCTTGTTGCATTGGCCCTGTAACAACTTTTAATTCAGCTTGGGGGTTCATGTTTGTTACTTGAAAAAAATGCGAATCTCCTGCTTTTAAGGGTGTTTCTAGCTTAGCATATAATTTATGACTTCCCACTTGAATTTCAGCCATCTGGTCGGGATAAAGTTTTTTTACTGTACCATGAAAAACCTGTCCTTGCTTTAATGTTAAAGGTTGATTTGACTGTAGTGTTGCTTGTTGTGATTGAATAGGATTAAAGGATGTGGATGTCATAGGAGTAATTCCTCCTTCTTATTCATCATTGATTTTATTGGTTCAAAACTTTTGCGATGTTCTGCTATTGGTCCGAATTGTTGTAAAGCATCAAGATGTTGCTTTGTTCCATAACCTGCATTTTTATCAAACCCATACATAGGGTATTGTTCGTGTAATCGATCCATAAATTCATCCCGGGCACATTTGGCTAAGATAGAGGCTGCAGCAATAGTTAAGCTTTTTGCATCACCTTTAATAATAGACTTTTGTGGTATAGAAATATCTAACTCTAGTGCATCTATAATACAAAAATTCGGACGAACACTTAAAGATTCAATACAACTTTTCATCGATTGTTTTGTCGCTTCATATATGTTAATCTCATCGATTACTTCAACGCTTTGAAAATGGATTGAATAAGCAATTGCATAGTCTTTAATTATTTTTGCAAAATTTTCTCTCGCTTTACGAGTTAATTGTTTCGAGTCATTAATACCGACCAATTCTTTACAATCCTTTGGTAATATGACAGCTGCTGTTACAACAGGTCCAGCTAATGGTCCTCTCCCAGCTTCATCTGCACCGGCAAGCAATGCTTCTTCAAAAGGTAAAAATGACTGGTCGAATTTTAATTTTTGCTCATGATCTTCCATCACAATCCGTTGTTTGGCTCTTCTCTTTTCCCATTGTTGAAATGCTTTCTGGACTCCAGCACGAGAATCTGCTTTTACTTCGTCCATCCAACTTTCATACTCTGTAGCCATATTTAAAGCATTTGTAATTTCTTTTATTGTTTTTACCATCTATTACACTTCCCTAAACTTACTATTCTTTTTATCGGCTATTTAAATGTACTATGTATTTTTGATGCAAAAAAGGGCACCACTTTCCTATTACATGGTACCCAAAAATATATTATAAAGATTCTTTTTCAATTTGTTCATCAACAATGTCAAAAGTTAATTTACCAAAGTTTTGATTTCTGATATCTCTCACGATAATTAAAGCAACTTGTTCATAATCTATTTCTCCACCTGGTCCATAAACTTTTCTTTTTTCACCAATAAGATCAAAGGTTTCAACTAAATTCTCATGAACAAAAGAAATTCCATAACGTTCTTCCATTCGCTGTGGATAATGGAGTGATAGAAACTTTAATCCGTATACAGCTAAGTCTTCCATATTAATGATTGTATCTTTTATAGCACCTGTAAGAGCTAGTTTTAAACCAACTTCTTGGTCCTCAAATTTTGGCCAAAGAATTCCTGGTGTATCTAGCAATTCTATGTCTTTCCCAACTTTAATCCATTGTTGTGATTTTGTTACACCTGGAGTATTCCCTGTCTTTGCAATATTCTTCTTAGCAAGACGATTAATTAACGTTGATTTCCCTACATTCGGTATTCCTACAATCATTGCACGAATAGCACGTGGTTTCATACCTTTTAACTTCATGCGTTCCCATTTTGGAGCAAGAATCTCTTGAGCGGCTTTTGTTACTTTTTGCAGACCTTTACCCTCTAATGAGTTGATAGCAATGGCAGTTTGTCCTTTTTCCGCAAAATAGTCTACCCATTTACGTGTTTCAGATTCATCTGCCATATCCGCCTTATTTAATATTAATAATCTCGGTTTTTGATGTATTACTTCGTCAATCATTGGATTTCTTGAAGACAAAGGCAATCGTGCATCAATTAATTCGAATATAATGTCAACAAGTTTTAATTTCTCAGAAACTTCCCTTCTAGCTTTTGCCATATGTCCTGGAAACCATTGTATAGTCATTGAAACTTCCTCCTTGTTGTTGCAAAAAGAAAAGGAGATTATGAAAACCTCCCCTTAAAATGCTACGTTTTATTTTACAATTTTTATTTCATCAAATGGCCAAAATACAATACTTGTACTACCAATAATTTTTTCTTCACTTACAATCCCGATATGACGGCTGTCCTTACTGTAACGGCGGTTATCCCCCATTACAAAAACATAGCCCTCTGGAATGACTTCTAAAGTCGGATCAACATCCTGTAATGTAAAATCTTGAGTAAGGGTACCCTCAGTTAATTCTGATTTATATTGATCTAGATATGGTTCATCATAAGGTTTACCATTTATATATAATTGATCATCTTTATACTCAATATAGTCACCTGGAAGCCCTATTACACGTTTAATATAATCTTTTCCTTCTGGAGCGTGGAAAACAACAATATCAAACCGTTTAGGCTCTCCTATTGTATAGCCAATTTTATTAACAATCATACGATCCCCATCAACTAAAGTGGGCATCATTGAATCACCATCAACTACAATTGGGGTAAATAAAAAGTATCGAATTATAACTGCGATTCCAAATGCTATTAGAAGTGCTTTAATCCATTCCCATAATTCATTTTTCTCTTTCTTAGCTTTTTCCATAAGAAAAAAATCCCCCCTTAATAATCATATTAATGAAAAAGGAGCATATGCTCAAATTTTAGCGATATATTAGATAATATTCAAAAAAGTTTATGCTTATAAATCTTCAAAAAGAAAGGGAGCTTGCCTTACAAGCCCCCATTCTAAATCGATTATCGAATTTCTTTAATACGAGCTGCTTTACCACGTAGGTTACGTAAATAGTAAAGTTTAGCACGACGTACTTTACCACGACGAGTAACTTCTAACTTAGCGATTTTTGGAGTGTGTACAGGGAATGTACGTTCAACACCAACACCGTAAGATACTTTACGAACTGTGAATGTTTCGCTAATACCGCCACCACGACGTTTAATTACAACACCTTCGAATACTTGGATACGCTCACGAGTACCCTCTACAACTTTCACGTGTACTTTTACAGTATCACCAGGACGGAAAGTTGGTAAATCTGTACGAAGTTGTTCTTTTGTAATTTCTGCGATAATGTTTGACATAATTTTCTCTCCTCTTAACAGATGCTCTTATAGTCATTATTTGGCTACAGCGGAACACCGTAATATGAGCGCTTCACATAGAAGCACAGAATGTATAATATCATAATTACTTTGGTTTTTGCAAGTTATTTTCATTCTTTAATTTATCAAGAAAGCTCTGTTGCCTTTTGGTTAATTCAATGTGTTCAAATAGGTCTGGTCTTCTCTCAAATGTACGCTTTATCGATTGTTCTTCACGCCATTCTTCAATTTTACCATGGTTACCAGACGTTAATACTTCAGGTACTTTCATCCCTCTAAAATCAGCTGGACGAGTATAATGTGGATGTTCTAATAAACCTGTTGAAAAAGAATCATGGATATGAGAATCTTCTTGTCCTAAAACACCTGGTAAGAGTCGAACTACAGCATCAATAACCGTCATAGCTGGTAACTCACCACCAGTTAAAACAAAATCACCAATCGAGATCTCATCCGTCACTAAAAATTCGCGTATGCGTTCATCATATCCTTCATAATGACCACATAAAAAAATTAACTCTTCTTCTTTCGCAAGTTCTTCTGCTTTTTTCTGAGTGAATCGTTCGCCTTGTGGACACATTAGAATAATTCTCGGTTTTCGCCCTTGAGTGATTTGTTCAACAGCTTGGAACATTGGCTCTGGTTTTAATACCATACCAGCTCCACCACCATATGGATAATCGTCTACTTGTTTATGTTTATTATCACTAAAATCTCGAATATCTGAGACGTTTAATGTGACTAATTCTTTTTCTTGAGCTTTTTTTAAAATAGAGGATCCAAATACACCAGTAAACATATCCGGAAATAAACTTAAAACATGAATATTCATTACAATAATCCTTCCATGACGTGAATCGTAATTTTTTTCTCTTCCACATCAATGTTTTTAACAACATCCTCAATATAAGGGATATAGTGTTTTTTGCCATTAGATGCTTTTATTTCCCATACATCATTGGCACCGGTTTCTAAGATGTCACTTACCGTACCAATAAGATCCCCTACTTCAGAAAACACTTCACAGCCAATAATTTCGAAGTAGTAATATTCGTTTTCTTCAAGTTCATCATCTTCTAGTTGATCTTTTGTAACTTTTAGCATACCTTCTTTAAACGGCTCAACTAAATTAATATTATTGTATCCTTCAAAGGTAAGTAAAATAAAGTTTTTATGTTTTCTTGAGCTTTCTACAGTTACCCAAATTGGTTTTTTCTCATCTTTTTTAAATACTGCTAATTTACTTCCGGGTGCAAAGCGTATTTCTTCAAAATCCGTTGATGAAAGTACACGTACTTCTCCACGTATCCCATGTGTATTTACAATTCTACCTACATTAAACCATTCCATATAAAATCCACCTTTGTAAAAGTCAAAATAATTGATTGACATAATCATACTAAAATGAGTAATAAAAAAGAAGGGAAAGCCTATTATAGGTCCCCTTCTAGTTTGAAAAGCTTTAAGCTAATTTGCCTAAGCAAGCGCCTTCCACTTTTCTATTAATCCAATATATCGACGTACGTCTTTTTCTTATGGTGACCACCAGCAGCTGAGTAAACAATTGTACGAATCGCTTTAGCAACGCGCCCTTGTTTGCCTATTACTTTTCCTCGATCTTGTGGATGTACAGAAAGTTTATAAACAATTCGACTTGAATTTTCGTCCGTCTCAATACGAACTTCTTCAGGAAAATCGACTAGTGGTTTTACGATTGTTTCAATCAGCAACTGCATAGTGGCACCTCCGATTATTTACTGAATTTTTGGTTGTGGAATTTTTCCATGATACCTTTTTCTGAGAAAAGGTTACGTACAGTATCAGATGGTTTTGCACCATTAGCTAACCATTGAAGAGCTTTCTCTTCATCGATTGTTAAAGTAGCTGGTGTAGTTAGTGGGTTGTAAGTACCTACTGTTTCGATTTGACGTCCGTCACGTGGTGAACGAGAGTCAGCTACAACGATACGATAGAAAGGAGATTTTTTAGCTCCCATACGTTTTAAACGAATTTTTACTGCCATGTTTATTTGCACCTCCGAATAAGTTTCACACAAGATAGAATATTATCAAGTTTCTTGTTGTTTGTAAAGTGTTTTTTCTTAACACCTAATAATTTAACATAAAAATGTTATTTAAACAATGAATCTAGCCCAGGTAATTTCATTTTTTTCTTACCTTTTCCTTGGGCCATACCTGTCATTTGCTTCATCATTTTTTTCATATCTTCAAATTGCTTTAGTAATCTGTTTACTTCTTGAATCGTTGTCCCTGATCCAGTTGCAATACGCTTTTTACGGCTAGAATTAATAATTTCTGGATTCGTTTTTTCAGCAGGTGTCATTGAATAAATAATTGCTTCAATACGCCCCATTTGTTTCTCATCCACTTTTACATTATCTAACCCTTTAATTTTATTGGCACCAGGAAGCATCTTTAATAATTCGTCAAGAGGTCCCATTTTTTTCAATGCTTGTAATTGTTCTACAAAGTCATCAAATGTAAAGCTTTGCGACATGAATTTTTCTTCCAGCTCTTTCGCCTTTTCCATGTCCACATTCGCTTGCGCTTTTTCAATAAGCGAAAGAACATCACCCATACCTAAAATACGGGAAGCCATTCGATCTGGGTGGAAAGGTTCTAACGCATCCATTTTTTCACCCATACCAACATATTTAATTGGCTTATCCGTTACAGCACGAATTGATAATGCAGCACCACCACGAGTATCACCATCTAATTTTGTTAGTACAACACCCGTGATGCCAACAGTTTCATTGAAGCTTTGCGCTACATTAACAGCATCTTGCCCTGTCATTGCATCGACTACTAAAAATACTTCATCTGGTTCTTTTAGCGCTTTAATATTTTTTAGTTCATCCATCAATTGTTCGTCAATATGAAGTCGACCAGCTGTATCGATAATCACTACATCATGATGTTCTTCTTTCGCTTGTTCAAGGGCTTGACGAGCAATTTCCACTGGTGAAACATCATTCCCTAATGCAAAAACAGGAATCGATAATTGTTTCCCTAAAGTTTGCAATTGTTGAATGGCTGCAGGGCGGTAAACATCGGCTGCAACAAGCAACGGCTTACGATTGTATTTCTTCCGTAAAACATTCGCTAATTTCCCTGTAGTCGTTGTTTTACCAGCACCTTGTAAACCAACCATCATGATGACTGTAGGTGGTTTGTTATTGAAATTGATTGGGCTTTGTTCTCCACCCATTAATGCAACTAATTCGTCTTGCACAATTTTAATAACCTGTTGGCCTGGTGTTAAACTTTTCATTACCTCTACGCCAACTGCACGTTCACTTACTTTTTTAACAAAGTCTTTTACAACTTTTAAGTTAACGTCGGCTTCGATTAATGCAAGTCGCACTTCTCGCATCATTTCTTTTACATCTTGTTCGGAAACTTTTCCTTTACCTTTAATCTTTTGGATTGTATTTTGGAGTCGTTCCGCTAATCCTTCAAATGCCATGTCTAGCCTCCTAATCCGTTTCCTTTAATTGTGAAATCAAAGCAAGACGTTCTTCCATAGTTGAAGATTCATCTTTGATTGCTTCAGTCAATTTTTCAAGGATTTGCTGACGTTGCCCGAATTTTTCAAATAGCTTTAATTTATCTTCATATTCCTCAAGCATCGACTCTGTACGACGAATATTATCGTATACAGCTTGGCGTGAAACTTTATAACTTTCTGCAATTTCCCCTAGAGAAAGATCATCTAAGTAATAAAGTTCCATATAACTACGTTGTTTATCTGTTAATAATGCTTGATAAAAGTCGAAGAGAAAGTTCATGCGTGTTGTTTTTTCAAGTAGCATCAATATCTCTCCAATCATAATTAGTCTACTGTATCATATATGCTTTCCCTAGTGTCTGTCAAGGGAATTTCCTTGTCCAATAACTATGTCAAGACTCATTTCGTTTACTCGCCTTTGATAATTGGAGACCAAAATTACCTCAATAGTGAGTGCATCAACTGTTTTTTTAGGAAAAAGCAGCGCAATAACTAGTATATATGCTTAGCTTTTTATCCAGAATGTCCAATCACAAACTGAGAGATGGTTACTATCAGACTATAAATATACAATATCAACAAAATGCCTTTTAAATTCACCAAAATTTTGCTGGAAAATCAAAATTATATACTAAACTATTATAATCACTTCAAAATAAAAACTACTTCAGTATTATTTTACATACTGAAGTAGCTTATTTTTTAATCTTCTATATTCTTAAGTTCTTTTTCTAAGCCTTCTGCGAATAATCCATAAACATAACGTTCAGCATCAAATGGTTGCAAGTCGTCCATTTTTTCACCAAGTCCAACAAATTTTACTGGAATATGAAGTTTGTTACGAATTGCTAGTACAATACCACCTTTTGCAGTACCATCTAGTTTCGTTAAGACAATACCCGTTACATTTGTTGCTTCTTTAAATGTCTGTGCTTGAACAAGTGCATTTTGACCCGTTGTTGCATCAAGTGCTAGCAATACTTCATGGGGGGCATTTGGAATTTCACGAGATATTACACGATGTACTTTTTCTAATTCTTTCATTAAATTCACTTTATTTTGTAAACGTCCCGCAGTATCACAAATTAATACATCAGCTCCGCGTTTTTTCGCTGCAGCAATTGCATCATAGATTACTGCTGCTGGATCGGAACCTTCTGATTGCTTAATAACTTCACAACCTACACGGTCTCCCCATACTTGAAGTTGATCAATTGCACCTGCACGGAATGTATCACCCGCAGCAAGTACTACTGATTTACCTTGAGATTTCAGACGGTGTGCTAATTTACCAATTGTAGTAGTTTTACCAACACCATTTACCCCTACAAAAAGAATAACCGTTAACTCGCCATCTGGTTGCATATTTAACTCTGCAATATTTTCTTCGCCTGCTTCGTAAATTTCAACAAGCTTTTCTGAAATTATTGCTTGAATGCCTTCTGTGTCTTTTATGTTTTTTCGTTGTACTTCAAAACGTAATTTGTCCATTAGTTCCATCACAGTTTCAAATCCAACGTCAGCTTGTAATAATACTTCTTCTAACTCTTCAAAGAAATCTTCGTCAACTTTACGATAACGAGCAACTAAATCGTTTACCTTTGAAGTGAAAGAATCTCGTGTTTTCGCTAAGCCCATTTTGAATTTTTGTGTGATTGACCAAGCTGATGGTTTCTTTTCAACAACAGGTTCTGGCATTGTCTCTTCAACATCTGTGGAAAGGGCTGTAGATTCCTCTTGTGGTTGCTCTACTTCTTCAACTACTTCTTCTACAATTTCCTCTACCGGTTCTGTTACTTGATCTTGCTTAGCATCTTCTAAATCCGCATCAGATTCAGCTTCGTTCGTCAGGTCCGTTTCCTGAACCTTTTCTTCCTCCGAGCTACCACCAATTAGTTTTTCTTTTAAACGTTTAAAAAAGCTCATAATTCTCGCTCCTTTGATATTAAACAGAATATACACCAGTTCTATACGATTACCTATCTGCTAAGAAGGGCTTCTTCTTCAAGTTTTACTGACACAAGTTTTGAAACCCCAGACTCTTGCATCGTGATACCGTATAAAACATCTGCCCCTTCCATCGTTCCTTTTCGATGAGTGATGACAATAAATTGTGTATCATTACTTAATTTTCTTAAATATTCACTGTAACGTTGAACGTTTGCTTCATCCAGTGCAGCTTCCACCTCATCCAAAATAACGAAAGGAACAGGGCGTGTATTTAGTATGGCAAATAACAAAGCGATTGCCGTTAATGCTCTTTCTCCCCCTGACAATAAACTTAAACTTTGAAGTTTTTTACCAGGTGGTTGCGCAACAATTTCGATACCTGTCTCTAAAAGATTATCAGGATCCAGCAATACTAAATCAGCTTGTCCTCCACCGAATAACTCACGGAAAACAACTTTAAATTGCGATTGAATCATGGAGAACGTTTCACCAAATCGAATTGACATCTCTTCATCCATTTCTTTAATTGCCTCATGTAAAGTTTGCTGTGCTTCCAGTAAATCATTGCGCTGTTCTGATAAAAACGTATGTCTTTCCAATACACGTTCATATTCATCTATCGCTGTAAGATTAACTGGACCGAGTTCTTCTATAGATTGTTTTAGAAGTTTTACTTTACGTCTTAATTGTTCCACATCAGTTATATCTACTGCTATTTCTTGAGCCTCTTCGAAATCAAGTTCATATTGCTCATCTAACTGTACATGTAGACGATTCATTTCATACTCTATTCGACTTTTACTCACTTCAATGGAGCGTAGACTTTCTAAAAAGCCTTTATGAATTCGTTGTAGTTCTTTTAATTCATCTTCAAGCTTTGACAACTTTAGCTGATGATTCGAACGGGCTTCTCTACTAGTTAGAATTTTATTTGTTAATTCTTCTTTTCGTTTTGTCCATTCTATCATCGTTTTTTCAATCTCTTCTTCAGATGGACTATTTAATTCACTATTTTCAATCCATTGAATTTCTTGAAGAATTGAATCAACTTGTTGCTTTGCTTTTGTACGTTTTAAAGCAATATCTGCTGTAGCAATTTGAATTTGACTCAATTGCTCTTGAACTACTGCAAGTTCTGCACGTTTTGAAGCCGACTGTTCACGTAAACTATCTTTTTCTGTTTCCGTTTGTACTTTTAATTTAGTCAATTGTTCAACTTTATCATTTAGTTCATAAAGTTCAAGCTTTAATTGTTGAAGTCGACTTTCCGATTGCTCCTTTTGCTGTAACAGTGTAGTTTTTCTTGATGTTACGGAGGATTGTTCGGAAGTTGCAACATTAACTGTCGCTTGTAGGCTCTTTTCCTCTACTTCTAATTCAACAATTTTTGAGCGGTGTTCTAACTCCTCTTTTCGAAGGGCTTCACCTTCTAGCTTAATAATCTCTAGTTGTTCTCGTAGGGTGGAGATGCTTTCCTTTTCAATAGACAACGTTTTTTCTGCTTGGACTATGGAAGCTTCCATTTGTTGAAGTTTAATTGTTAAATCATCAAGTTCAGCTTTACGAGTAAACAATGATGATTGTTGCTTCGAAGCGCCCCCTGTTAAAGAACCACCAGCATTCACTATATCACCATCAAGAGTTACAACTCGATATCTGTATCCACAACTTCTAGCAATTTCACTAGCTCCTTCAAGATTTGAAGCAACTAGCACATTTCCTAATAAATTTTCAGCAATGGTTTGATTCGAATCCTCAAAACTTACTAAATCAACTGCAAGGCTAATAAATGCAGGGTGACTTTTGACTGATGCATATTGATGAGGTTGGAGTAAGCGTGATTTCATAACTGTTTTCGGTAAAAAAGTAGCTCGTCCAGCACGTTTTACTTTTAACCACCCAATTGCTTTTTGTGCATGTTGTTCTGTTTCTGTAACAATATGCTGAGATGCTGCCCCAAGAGCTGTTTCAATTGCTTTTGAATATTTTCCTTCAACTTGGATTAATTCTGCAACGGCACCTTCAATTCCTAATAACTCGCCTCGATCACGGGCATGTAGAATATCCTTAACCCCTTGAAAGAAACCTGAAAAATCAGCTTCTAATTCAGCTAAAGTATCTTTACGACTTTTTAGTTGCTGTTGGTGCTGATAAGCTTGATACAACATCTTTTGTTTCTCTTCAAATGAATCTGTTTTTGACTTCAACTTCATTTGAAGTATTTCATGTTGCTCTAAGCGGTCTTTTAATTTGCTTTCAATATCTAGTAAAATTAATTGAAGCTTTTTCTTTGTTTCTACGACAATTTCTAATTTTTTAACCATCTCTGAGGAACGGTCATTCATCCGCTCAGTCGTTTCTTGATATTGAGTTAGTTGTTGATCAATATGCTTCAATTCATTTTTGACTGTCGCTTCTTCATTTAATAAATCGATATATTTATTTTTCGATTGCTCAATTTCTTGTTCAATTTCAAGTGCTGATGAATTTAAAGTTAGCTCTAATTGCTTAAGTTCACTTTTAAGTGTTTGAATTTCTTTTTGTTTTTCAGCAAATAGTTGTTTATTCTGTTCCTCGTTGGTTGCAAGTTCAACCTGTTCTTCTTGAGCTTGCTTTAAAGAAAGTTGAAGTTGATTTAATTGCTTTTGTGCATTTAAACGTTTTTCTTTCATTAAAGCTTTTCGACCATCCCAACGTTCTACCTCAGAACTAGCTTCTACAAGTTGTTCTTGAGCATTGTCCAGGTCACTATCAAGTTTCTTTAATTGGTCACGAATGTCAGATACTAGCGCTTCAATCTTATTAATTTCCAAATGATGTTGTTGTTCAGTTTGTTGCAAGTGTGCAAATTCAGAATTAACTTGCCTTAAATTCTCACTATAATTTGTTAAATCGTTAACAATTAAAGCTATATCAAATTCTCTTAGCTCTTCGGTCATTTTGACATAATCTTTTGCAGCAGATGCTTGAATTTTTAAAGGTTCGAGACGACTATCTAATTCATGTAAAATATCTAAAACACGATGTAAATTTTCATCTGTTTCGACTAGTTTATGCTCTGCTTTTTTCTTACGAATTTTATATTTTAATACCCCTGCCGCTTCTTCAAAAATGGTTCTACGGTCATCTGGGCGGCTATTTAAAATTTCATCAACACGGCCTTGCGAAATAATCGAAAATGCTTCTTTACCTAATCCCGAATCTAAAAATAAATCTGTAATATCTTTGAGGCGACATTGCTGATTATTAAGTAAATATTCACTATCGCCCGAACGATATACTCGTCTTGTTACACTTATTTCAGAAAAGGGTATCGATATTTTTTCGTCTTCATTATCTAAAACTAATGTTACTTCCGCAAAGTTTAGCGGTTTTCGAGATTCACTTCCAGCAAAGATGACGTCCTCCATTTTAGAGCCACGCAAACTTTTTGCGGATTGTTCTCCTAAAACCCAACGAATCGCATCCGTTACATTACTCTTCCCACTACCATTGGGGCCGACAACAGCCGTTACACCAGGTACAAAATCTATTCCAATCCGATCTGCAAACGATTTAAAGCCTATTACTTCAAGTCGTTTAAGGAACATATTATTCCTCCTTAATCGCGGACTGATTTAGTGTAATCATTGCATTTTGGGCAGCTTGTTGTTCAGCCTCTTTTTTCGATTTACCTCGACCAATCCCTAGTTCTTGATCGTTTAATAATACGCGAGAAACAAAAGTACGATTATGTGCAGGTCCTTTTTCATCTACAATTTCATAATGTAATACGCCATTGTTTGATTGTTGAACCATTTCTTGTAGTTGACTTTTAAAATCCATCACATGCGAAAAAGCACCGACTTCTACTTTAGGGAACACAATTCTTTCTAAGAAGGAAACGACAACCTCTAAACCTTGATCTAAATATAGAGCACCAATGAATGATTCAAACACGTCTGCAAGTAGTGCTGGACGCTCACGACCACCTGTAAGTTCCTCACCCTTACCTAACAAAACATATTTGCCGAAATTTAATTCATTAGCAAAAATAACGAGAGAAGGTTCACATACAATTGATGCACGTAACTTTGTTAATTCTCCCTCACTCATATGTGGATATCTTTCAAAAAGATATTTAGATACAGAAAGTTCAAGTACTGCGTCTCCTAAAAATTCTAGTCGTTCGTTGTCGGTAAATAGTTTTCGACGATGCTCATTCACATAAGATGAATGGGTAAATGCTTGGTATAACAATGTTTTATTACGAAAATATATATTTAATTCCTCTTGTAAAAATTCAAATTGATGTTTTACTTTCTCTGGTAAAACACCCACTTTTTGAATGTTACCTTTTTTTCTTATTGTCATGAACAATCTGCCTTCCTAATAGATTCTACCGTTTAGTTTACCTTGTTCAACTGTAGAAATTCAACTTTTCTTTCCAAATTAAAAATACTGTAATATGAAAAGAGGCACTTCTTGGTATTTTTTCAAATGCCAATGTGCCTCTTATAAAAGATTAGCCTAATTTACTTTCAATATAACTGATAGCATCGCCAACAGTTCCGATTTTTTCAGCATCTTCATCAGAAATTTCCATATCAAACTCATCTTCTAGTTCCATTACTAATTCAACAACATCTAATGAGTCTGCTCCTAAATCTTCACGGAATGAAGCTTCAACTTTCACTTCGCTTTCGTCAACACCTAAACGGTCAACTACTACTTTTGTTACACGCTCTAATACTGTAGCCAAGATGGTCACCTCCCCTCAATAGTATACATAAAAAACATAATTGTTCAAAGATTGACAGCAATATTATTCAATAAATAATATTTTTTAAAGGATTACATATACATTCCGCCATCAATATGCAATGTTTGTCCAGTCATATAACTAGAATCATCTGATGATAAGAATACGACTGCTTTCGCAATATGTTCTGGTTGTCCTAATGTTCCTAGTGGAATTTGGGCTAACATCGCACCTTTAACATCCTCTGGTAAGGCATCTGTCATTTCTGTCGTAATAAATCCAGGAGCGATGGCATTTACTAATATATTTCGCGACGCAAGTTCTCTTGCAGTCGTTTTTGTTAAACCAATCACACCCGCTTTGGCTGCAACATAGTTTGCTTGTCCAGCATTACCTATAGTTCCAACAATTGATGAAATATTAATAATACGTCCAGCTCGTTGTTTCATCATTTGACGTGTCACAGCTTTTGTACAAAGGAAAACACCTTTTAAGTTCGTGTTAATTACATCGTCCCATTCTTCTTCCTTCATACGCATTAAGAGATTATCTCTTGTAATTCCAGCATTGTTTACTAAGATGTCTATAGAACCGAATTGTTCGATCGCAGCAGACATTAAATTTTGTACAGCATCAGCGTCACCAACATTACCTTGAACAGCGATGGCATTTGTACCAATTGTTTTTATTTCTTCTACAACTTCTAGTGCTTTTCCTTCACTTCCGCTATAGTTTACGACAACATTTGCACCTTCTCTAGCTAACTCTAAAGCAATTGCACGTCCAATCCCTCTAGAGGCTCCCGTTACGACTGCAGTTTTACCATCTAATTTCCCCAAATTATTCACCCCTTAATGCTTCGATCACTTCATTTAATGAAGTTTCGTCAAATACACAATAAGTGCTAACTGAACGGTCAATTTTCTTTACTAATCCTGATAGAACTTTACCTGGACCGCATTCAATAAATGTTGTAACACCTTGCTCAATCATATAACGGACAGAATTTTCCCATTGAACTGGTGAATAAACTTGTTCAACAAGTTCATGTTGAATAGCAGATACATCTTCAATTTCTTTTGCCCATACATTTCCGATAACCGGAATGTCTGGTTGTGAAATTTCAATGTTCTTTAATGCATCACCTAATTTTTCTGATGCTGCTCGCATTAATTCTGAATGGAATGGGCCACTAACAACTAGAGGTATTGCTCGTTTTGCTCCTGCTTGTTTTGCTTCGACGCAAGCCTTTTCAACTCCTGCTTTTGTTCCAGAAATTACGATTTGTCCAGGACAATTTAAGTTTGCAATCTGAACAACATCGCCTTCATTTGTTACTTTATCTGTAACTTCTTTTAATGCATCAGCAGGCATTCCTAAAATAGCTGCCATTGCACCTTGTCCAGCAGGCACAGCTTCATCCATATATAGACCACGTTTATGAACGATTTGAACCGCATCTTCAAATGAAATGGAATTAGAAGCAACTAACGCACTATATTCACCTAAAGAATGTCCGGCAGTAAAATCCGGTACGATGCCCGCTTCTTTTAATTTTGCTGCTACCATTACCCCAGTAGTTAATAACGCTGGTTGTGCATTGTAAGTTAACGTTAATTCTTCTTGAGGACCCTCAAGCATTAATTTTGAAAGAGAAAAACCTAAAACATCATCAGCTTTATCATAAAATGTTTTACTATTTACATCATTTTGGACAAACTCTGCCCCCATACCTACTTGTTGAGAACCTTGCCCCGGAAAAATAAATGCAATTTTCGTCATGTCTATCCCCTTTTCAATATCCCTTATTGTTGAACTGGATTATCAGCAATTGTTGTTTTAATCACATCTGTAACATTATGTTCAACCATGATTGATGCCTGGCGAATCGCATTATAAATCGCCCTTGCATTGGAAGAACCATGTGCTTTTACAACAGGTGCTTGGAGACCAAATAATGCAGCTCCTCCATGTTCAGAATAGTCTAGTTTTGACTTTAAACCTTTCATTTCGCCTTTTACTAATAGTGCTCCAATTTTCGTTTTCCCTGAAGCCATGAACACATCTTTTATCATGGACATTAATGCTCCAGCAGTTCCTTCGATTGTTTTTAGAACCATATTACCTGTAAATCCATCTGTTACAACAACATCAGCAACATTATCTAATAAATCTCTGGCTTCTACATTCCCAACAAAGTTTAGATCTGCTTCTTTTAATAAACCGAAAACAGACTTTGTAAGGTCATTACCTTTCTTTTCTTCCGTTCCAATATTTAATAAACCGATACGTGGATTATCAATACCACGTACTTTTTTGGCATAAATATTTCCCATAATTGCATATTGCACAAGATTTTCTGGCTTTGCGTCAGCATTTGCACCAAGATCAAGCATTAAAAATCCTTTACCATCAATTGTTGGTAAAGTTGTAGCTAATGCTGGACGTGAAACACCTTCTATACGTCCAACTTTGAATAAACCGCCAGCCATCAATGCTCCCGTATTTCCTGCAGATAAACAAGCATCTGCACGCCCTTCATTGACCGCTTCTAACATACGGGCCATTGAAGAATCTTTTTTCCGACGTACTGCACGAGCTGGATCATCCTCTGCTTCGACTACTTCTTCACAATGAATTACTTGTAGACGGCTATGTTCTTTTAACAATGGCTGTAATACTCGTTGATTTCCATAGAGTTGTATTTCGATATTTGGAAATTCGTCTAATGCAAGTAGTACACCTTCTACTACCGCTTTAGGCGCATTGTCTCCACCCATGCCATCAATTGCTAATTTCATTATTGTACACTACCTTTCGTGCGATACATCTCAAATTCACCTTTAAACACTTTATCATTATTGACAGTTGATATGACATCTATATACGTTCTATTTTTTTCATCATCTTGACCACGAACAATTGCTTTTGTAATTACTCTATCCCCTGCTTTTACAGGTCTAATAAAGGAAACATTCGCTTTTACTGTTAAGGCAAGTTCGTCATCAATTACAGCAACAGCAAGAGAGTTTGCTTGTGCAAATAAATGATGCCCCCTAGCAATCCCATTACGTTGGAAAACATGCTCTTGGCCAACGTCAAAAATAGAAATTGCACGATTATCTAATTCGATATCAATAATTTCACCAATTACTTCATCTATTGGTAGAGATTTAACTTCATTTTCATAATTTTTTGCAGCAACATCTTTAATTCTTTCGCGTAATTCCGGAATGGCTAATTCCATTCGGTCAAGGCGAATCGTTTGTACACTAACATTAAATTGGGAAGCTAGTTGTTCATCAGTGACGAATGGATTTTCTGCAATTGTTTCTGTTAGAAGACGTTGCCTTTCTTTTTTCGTCCTTTTCATTCAATCGTCACCTACTTCCGAATTTTTTAGCACTTGGTACTAATACCAGTATACATTTCCAAAAAAAAGAACGCAACATAAAGTTACGTCCATTTTAAGTTAATCCATTCTTTCGCCTGAGAGTACTCCTGATTCTTCTAACATTTCTCTTAAAGATCTATACTCTTCATTTTCCCAGAAGTTCTTATCATAGATTATTTTTTCGGCATCTTGTCGAGCAACTTCTAGTGTTCTATAGTCATGTACTAAATCTGCCATTTTAAATTCAGGGAGACCACTTTGCTTTTTACCGAAAAAGTCGCCTGGTCCTCGTAATTCCAAATCTTTTTCAGCTAAACGGAAGCCATCATTCGTTTGAGTCATAGACATCATCCGCTCTTTTCCTTCATCAGATTTTGGATCGGCTAATAATACGCAATAAGACTGGTGTTGTCCTCGTCCAACTCGGCCGCGCAATTGATGTAACTGAGCTAGTCCAAATCGATCCGCATCGTATATTAACATGTATGATGCATTTGGAACGTTTACCCCTACTTCGACGACTGTCGTTGACACTAATACATGAATTTCTCCTTCAGAATAGGCACGCATCACTTGCTCCTTCTCATCAGGATGTAATCGCCCATGCATTAGTCCGACTTTATATCTTCCGTGGAATATGGTTGCAAGCTGCTCATACACTTCAACAGCATTTTGAACGTCTAATTTATCAGATTCCTCAATTAAAGGACATATTACATATGCTTGTCTTCCTTGTCTAAGTTCTATTTCCATTTTCGAGATAGCTGAATTCAATTGTTCCTTTTTTAGCCAGTGTGTTTCGATTTGCTTTCTACCTGCTGGCAATTCATCAATAATCGAAACATCCATTTCACCAAATGCCGTTATAGCCAATGTTCTCGGTATTGGAGTTGCTGTCATAAAAAGAACATCAGGATTAATTCCCTTGTCCCTTAATATACGTCTTTGCTCTACTCCAAATCGATGTTGTTCATCGGTAATAACAAATCCTAAGTTCGAAAAGACAACATCAGGTTGAATTAACGCATGGGTACCAATTAAAATTTCTATTTCCCCATTATGTAATTGCTCTAAAATGACTTTTCGTTCTTTACTTTTTGTAGAACCCGAAAGTAGAGCGACACGAACTCCAATCGGATCAAACCAACTTTTCAAACTTTCTGCATGTTGTTCCGCTAAAATTTCGGTCGGTGCCATTAAAGCGCCTTGAAAGCCAGCTGTTACCGCTGCATAAAGTCCGATAGCTGCTACAATTGTTTTACCTGACCCTACATCTCCTTGTAACAGTCGATTCATTCGATGAGGTTCTTTCAAATCTTTACAAATGTCATTTACAACCCTTTTCTGAGCATTTGTTAATTCAAATGGAATTGTACTTATAAACTTTTTTAATTTCTTAAGATCATATTGTATTATCGTACCTTGTTCATCACTTTTACGAGCTTTACGCAATGCTTGAATCCTCAACTGAAAATGCAATAATTCTTCATAAACAAATCGTCTTCTAGCTTGTTTTGCATGCTCTGCATCTTTAGGGAAATGAACGCCTTCTAATGCTTCTAAAAGTGAAGGTAGTTTATATTTCTGTATTAAATGCAAAGGGAGAGTCTCCGCTAAGTTCTCTCCCGCTACATCTAACGCTTGACGCATATACTTTCTAAATCTATTTTGACGAAGTGATCCACGCAAACTATAGACCGGTTCAAAATCTGTCTGATCTGTTTTTGGACCAAAATGAATAGACGTACCATTGATAACTTGTCTACCTCGATCCCATTTACCTGAAACCGTAATAATTGAACCTGGAGTTAATTTCGTTCGTAAATACGCTTGATTAAAAAAAACAACTTTCACTAAATGTCTTCCAGCAAGTACTGTTACTTGTATTCTCGTTTTATTTTTTCCAAGGTAGAGAACAGAAGGCACACTTTCAACTCTTGCTTCCACTGTCACTTTTTCATTATGAGGTGTTTCAGCTAAATCCTTTAGTCGTTGATCTTCGTGACGAAAAGGAAATGTCCAAATTAAATCTTGAACTGTAAATATTCCCATCTCTGCTAAATGTTCTGCTGTTTCTTTTCCAATCCCTTTTAGTTCAGTTACTGCTTCAAACTCTTTAATTGTCAATTTACTGCACTCCCAAAAATCTTAGCAGCAATTTCCTTACCTGTCGGAGTAGCCGCCAAACCACCGCGAGCTGTTTCTTTTAAATTTGGATTCATTGTCTGGCCAATTCTAAACATTGCACCAATTACTTCATCACAAGGGATACGACTTGAAATTCCTGCTAATGCCATATCTGCAGCAACAAGAGCATTTGCAGCACCCATTGCATTTCGTTTCACACAAGGTACTTCAACAAGTCCTGCTACAGGATCACAAACTAAGCCGAGCATATTTTTTAAAGTAATTGCAAACGCTTCAGCACATTGAGCAGGTGTCCCTCCAGCCATTTCAACAATGGATGCTGCCGCCATACCAGCAGCAGAACCGACCTCCGCTTGGCATCCCCCAGCTGCACCAGAAATAGATGCATTGTTTGCCACGATAAAACCAAAGGCACCTGCAGTAAATAGATAACGAATCATTTGTTCACGTGTTGGGTTTAATTTATTTTTCACTGCGAAAAGTGTGCCTGGTACAACACCAGCAGAACCAGCTGTTGGCGTTGCACAAATTGTACCCATTGCAGCATTTACTTCATTTGTTGCCACAGCTTTACTAACTGCATCTAAAAGTAAATCACCGGATAAACTATTTCCTGTCGCAATATAATTCTGTAGTAAAACCGCATCACCACCAGTAAGTCCTGATACAGAACGAACCCCTTTTAGTCCCCGTTCAACTGCTTGCTCCATCACAGTTAAATTTTTATCCATTTGTTCAAATATTTCTTGTCTTGACCGACCACTAATTTTCATTTCTTGCTCGATCATGATTTCAGAGATGAGCTTATTTTCTTTATCCGCCAATTCTACTAATTCTCGTACATTATGAAATAATACGTCCAATTCGCCCACTCCTTAATTGTTTATTTTAGATACCTTTGTAATATTAGGAATTAAAGAAATTTGTTGAATCACTTTCTCATCAATATTTTGATCGACTTCAATAACCATTAAAGCAGTCAATCCACGTTCAATTCGAGAAACTTCCATATGACCAATATTTATATTATGCATTGCTAAACAGTTCGCAACATTCGCAATACATCCTGCACGGTCATCATGTACAACGAGTAAAGCAGGCATTCCACCTGTTAAACGTAATTTGAAACCGTTTACTTCACTTACCTCAATTTTCCCTCCACCGATGGAAATCCCTTCAATAGACATTTCACCAGTGTCATCTCCCAAAACAATTCGTGCCGTATTAGGATGCTCTTTGTTTGCTGTTTCTGCAATAAATTCAAAGGATAATCCTATTTTCTTTGCATGTTCAAAAGATGTTTTTATTCGTTCGTCAAACGTATCAAAATCTAATAACCCACCAATAATCGCCACATCTGTTCCATGACCTTTATAAGTTTCCGCAAAAGAACCATAAAGATGGATTTTTGCCCATTTAGGCGTACGTCCGAATAAATCTCGTGCAACTCGTCCAATTCGTGCCGCACCTGCTGTATGTGAAGAAGAGGGGCCAATCATAACGGGTCCGATAATGTCAAAAACTGAAGTAAATTTCAACCTACTCTCTCCTTTAAAAAATATTTTACGAAATTATCATTATAGTACATTGTAAGCCTAGTTTAACATGAACATTCTTTAACAATCAAAATAAATAGAATTCAAAAAATAAAGACAGTACATGTAATTAAATACACAAGTACTGTCTTAAAGTTTTATTCAATTGATAAGATAAATGGATATAGTGATTGTTTACCCTCTACTATTTCAACTTCAGCATCTGGATAATTTTCCTCAATAAATTGTGATAGCTCTTCTGCTTCCTTTTCTGAAGCATCTTCACCATAAAGTACCGTGATGATCTCAGTATCTTCATCTACAAGGTGAGAGACTACTTTTTGAGCCGCATCCATTTTATTCGGCGTAGAAAGTACGATTTTACCTTCAGCTAGTGCCATATAATCATCTTTGTGAATTTCTACACCATCAATCGATGTATCGCGAACTGCATATGTTACTTGACCAGTTTTCACATGTGAGAATGCGTTCGTCATATTTGTTTTATTTTCCTCAACAGATGCTTCTGGATTAAAGGCTAAAATTGCCGCCATCCCTTGAGGAATTGTTTTCGTAGGAACTACTGCTGCTTCGATATCTAATAATTCAACCGCTTGTTCCGCAGCCATAACGATATTTTTATTATTCGGCAAGATTAACACTCGTTCAGCATTAATAGCTTTTACTGCCTTCACGATATCTTCAGTAGATGGATTCATCGTTTGTCCGCCTTCAATCACATATGAAGCACCAATGCTACGTAATAAGTTTGCAACACCTTCCCCCATTGCAATGGTTACAACAGCATACGGATGTTTTTCAACTTTGTTAGAAGTGTTTGAAGTAGATTGATTAGAATCATCATTTACAATTGCTGAATGTTGTTCACGCATATTGTCTACTTTAATTTTAATTAGGCTACCATATTTTTGACCTGCAGTAAGTACAGCACCAGGTGTTTCAGAATGGATATGTACTTTTGCAATTTCATCATCAGAAACAACTAATAGGGAATCTCCCATAACATTTAGTTCTTCTCTGAATTTTGCTTCATCAAATGGTTCTTTGCCTTCTTCAAAACGAACCATAATTTCAGTACAATATCCAAATACAATATCTTCTGTACTCATGAAATCTTGAGCACGATGATGTTCCGCACTAATTAGATCATCTAATGAAGCTGTATTTTTTTCTGGTAATGCTTCACCTTTTAAAGAGGCAAGGAAACCTTCGTAGATGAATAGTAAGCCTTGTCCACCACTATCGACTACCCCAACTTCTTTTAATACAGGGAGTAATTCAGGAGTTCGGTCTAAGGAATTTTTCGCTTCCTTAACGACAACTTCCATCACAGAAATAATGCTTGTTTCCGTTTGTGCAGCTTCCACAGCTTTTGCAGCAGCTTCACGGGCAACAGTTAAAATTGTACCTTCAACCGGTTTCATAACTGCCTTATAAGCCGTATCAACCCCAGCTTGGAATGCACCAGCGAATTTTTGTGCATCAATCTCTTGTTCTTTTTCAATGAATTTCCCAAAACCACGGAATAGTTGAGACAAGATAACACCTGAATTTCCTCGTGCCCCCATTAATAATCCTTTAGATAAGCTTTGGGCAGTTTTCCCGATATGTTGATCTGCATTACTTTGCGTTTCCTTTGCACCGGAAGTCATGGAAAGGTTCATATTCGTTCCAGTATCTCCATCTGGTACAGGGAATACATTTAATGAATCAACGTAACTTGCATTTTGCGATAGATGGTGAGCTCCCATCTGCACCATTTCAGCAAATTTGATTCCGTCTAGTGACTTCATCCGATTTAAATCCTCCTCTTACACATTCATAACACGAACGCCTTGAACAAATATGTTAACTGAATTTACGCTCATACCTAATGTTTTATTTATAGTGTATTTCACTTTTGATTGGACCTGATAAGCTACTTCCGAAATTTTTGTTCCATAGCTTACAATGATATACATATCGATATTAAGGTCTTGTCCATTTTGACGAATAATTACGCCCTTTGCGAAGTTCTCTTTTCGTAGAATGTCTGTTAATCCATCACGAATTTGATGTTTTGATGCCATACCGACAACTCCGTAACATTCGATTGCCGCTCCACCAGCAATTTGAGCAATTACATCATTTGCAATATCAATTTGGCCAAAATCATTTTTAATTTCTAGTGACATAAATTTTTGCCTCCTTGGCTAATTTGGGATAAAAAGTTCTGTAGTTATCCGCTACTGTAACAAACATGTATCTCGATTTTAACGACAAACTTAGAGACTAAACTAATCTATATTGTACTACACAAAAATTGATTATAAAAGAAAACGTTGGTATTCGTCTACTTATTGTGCATTTGATTAACATCATTATGCAAGTATTGTTAATTTTATTGGTATCATATTTAATGTAAAAATAACGAAATATATTTTTTGTTGTGTAAAGTATTTTTTCTTGAAAGGTTATGCGAAAATTGTTGCATAGAATCACGAGCTATGTTAAATTATTAAAGTATGTGAAATAACGAACTGAAAAACAAGCTTTCAGATTCATCTGTAAGGAGGGAATATACATGCCTAAACAATGTGCAGTAACTGGTCGTAAAGCTCGTTCAGGCAATAGCCGTTCACACGCTATGAACGCTAACAAACGTACTTGGGGTGCTAACTTACAAAAAGTTCGTATCTTAGTTAACGGTAAACCAAAACGTGTATGGGTATCTGCTCGTGCTTTAAAATCTGGTAAAGTTGAACGCGTTTAATACGACTCAATACCATTAAAAAACATCGATTTTTACATCATGTAAAAGTCGATGTTTTTTTATTTTATGGTTCTATAATATTTGTTGGGGTTTTACTACAATTTTTGACAATAAAAAAGCACGTAACCACCGATTTCGATATACTTGAATTGACGAGAAACAAGTTATGAAAGGTGATACGTGCAATATGAATTTTAACATGAATATACCAGGATTAAAAGATGTAACAATTCATAAGATGGAGGAGATTGGAGACCGTGTGGCTTTATACGTGTCGCTTCCGAAGAAAGAACATCAATGTCCAGTTTGTAAGAGAATGACCTCTAAAATTCATGATTATCGAGTTCAAAAAATTAAGCATTTAAAATGGTTTGAAAGATTAACTATCCTTTTTTATAAACGCCGTCGTTATGTATGCGAATGTGGAAAACGCTTCTCAGAAAAATCCCCTTTCGTGGATAAATATCAACGTTACTCAAAAGAATGGAACCAAGTTGTTGGAATTCGTTCAGTAAAAGCAAAGACATTTAAGGAAACTGCAGAAGTCCTTGGAACATCTAGTTCAACTGTAATTCGTCGCTTTAAAAATGTTGTAAAAGAACAGTTAAAAGAGGGAGTACATTTACCGAAATGTATTGCAATCGATGAATATAAGGGAGATACCGATGCAGGGACCTATCAACTAATTATTGCGAACGCTGAAACACACGAACCGATTGATATTTTACCAAATCGACGCAAAGAAACGATTAAGGATTATTTAATGAAATATGGAGCAGCTGTAGAAGTAGTGGTAATGGATATGAATCCAAGTTTTAAGGCAGCTGTTAGAAAAGCATTAAATCGCCCCATTATCGTAGCAGATCGATTCCATTTTTCTCGTTATATTTATTGGGCACTAGATGAAGTACGTCGTAAAGTGCAGAAAGAATGGCATCCTTATGATCGTAAAAAGTGTAAGAAAATGCGCCATGTCTTATATAAACGGTTTGATAAGTTAACAGAGAAGAATCGCTGGTATTTAAGACGCTATACAGGGATGTCTAGTGAATTGAGAAAAGCCTATGAACTTAAGGAAGCCTATTGTAAATGGTTTGATTGGGCAAAAACAACTGATGATATAACAGAAGTTAAAAAGAGATTAGAAGCTTTTTACCGTAAGGTAGAAGAAGCAAAGATTCCAGCATTCATAAAAGCGATTCAAACTTTTAAGAATTGGCAAGTAGAGATCTTGAATAGCTTTAGTTTTAGGTATTCAAATGGATTTCTAGAAGGCATTAATAATAAATCGAAGGTAATGAAACGAAATGCTTATGGTTTTAGAAGTTTTAAGCATTTTAAAGCAAAGATTTTATTAAATGATTTATATAAAGAAATCGGGGTTCATTTAGGTTAACAAGGGTGACGTGCAAGAACACATCACCCCAACATTTGACTAAGAACCTTTTTATTTGACGGATTGTAATATTAAGTGCAACACCTGTAAGTCAAAATAGAAGAAGCCCACAACGACCTCGTATAAAATGTTAGTTACCACACAAACATCAAAGGAGGAATCGTTATGAGCTATACTCATCTTACTATATCTGAACGTTCAAAAATAGAAACTTACTTTGAGTTAGGTTATTCTATTCGACAAATTGCAGAATTTCTCAAGAGAAGTCCATCTACAATTTCAAGAGAGTTACGACGACATCTAAATTGTTCTCCTGAAGAGGCTCAAGCTCGATATCATAGTAATAAATCGAAGTGTGGAGCTAAGTCTAAACTAACACCTAAGTTAAAAGAAGTTGTTCAGAAAAAATTGGGTGGTCACCTGAACAGATTGTCGGACGCTTATATCCAGGAAAGCTAAGTTTTAAAAGTATCTATCGTTGGATTTACAACGGTTTATTAGAGGTGCCTCTTTCCACACTTCGTCAAAAAGGGAAACGCCAAAAACCGCGTGAAACAAGAGGTCGATTCAATATTGGTACACCAATCTCCAAACGCCCTAAGTATGTACGTAAACGTGAAACATTCGGTCATTGGGAACTGGATACTGTTGTTTCTGGACGTGGCCAAGCAAAGGGCTGTGTCGCTACCTTTATTGAACGCAAAACTCGCTGGTATAAAGCTGTACTTATTCCAAACCGTTCTGCTCAAGCAATGGAGGCAGCCGTTAAATGGTTATATCAAGAACTACCAAATGGCTCAATATTAACGGCTACGACTGACCGCGGAAAAGAATTTAGCTGTTACAACGTACTCGAAAAAGACTTAAATATCCAAGTTTATTTCGCGGACGCTTATTCATCATGGCAACGTGGCAGTAACGAAAATGCGAATGGTCTTTTACGTGAGTTCTTCCCAAAGAAAACAAACTTTGATCACGTAACGGAAAAAGAGATGGAACAAGCACTTAAACTTATCAACAATCGACCAAGAAAATGTCTTGGTTGGAAAACTGCATACGAGGCGTTTCAGGAAGAACTGTTGCACTTAATTTGACAAAGTATCATTTTATTATGAAGTGAAGCAAGTATATTAATTTGCCCTGATCACAACTTGTTTTAAAGTAAAAAGATTTATATAAATACAATACAACTTTGCGGCAAAAAAGTTATACAAAATTTCTTTCATATTTCAAAAATAATTCACAACTTCATAGAGAGTCACATAAAGTTACTAGGATTATCTTAGAAAAAAGGAATATATCAAATATTAAGAAGGAGGCGTCTCAAAATAATATGAGACGCCTCCTTCTTCAGCTGAAAGTTTTAGTTTGTGCATCCAATAAAAATGACCGGCGTAATAAAATAACGAATAAAAAATATTATTATTCCTTGCGTTTTTTCTTCTTTCCGCCGCCGGTAAATAAATTGATGCAACTACGTGTAAGGCTACTAACAAACTTAGGTAACTGAAATGTATAAACTCGCAAAATTGGGCCCTCCTTTTTAATCACTGCTTCTTATCATTAAACATATGCCTGATGAAAAAGAGATATACCCCTGCTCGAGAATCAATTCATTACTTGTGAATCTAGAAGTTCCAATTTCAATTGTTTCATTTGTAGTCTCGTATTTTACCCCACGTAATGTTACATCTTCTACTGTTTTTTCAAAAGCAAAAAACGAAATATATCGAAACTTTTCATCTCGTAATATATTATGTTTGCCAGGCAATAGTATGCGAATTTCATTATGGGAGTTTATAATTTTTATTACAATATGAGGATTTTCCAATTGTAATCTATAAATTGAACGTATTGCCGCTTCAAAATGGTCAAGACGCCCTCCAGTAACCCCTGTTAAATAAATTTCAGTAGGTTGATAAGCAATCGCTCTTAATAAAGCTAGGTCAGTATCCGTTTCGTCTTTTTCTGCTTTTGCCTTATCAATATGTCTCACTACTTTTGTAACACGTGCCCAATCTTCATCAGATAATGAATCAAAATCACCAAGGATTTCTGTCGGGATGATTCCAGCATCTAATAAATGTATAGATCCGTAATCAGCGCCAATGAATACTACATCCTCAATGCTTTTAAAACGTTCTAATGGATAAATATCTTCGTAGGGGCCGCCCGAGCAAATGACTACGATTGACATTACACTAATGCTGCCTCGCCAGCAGCTTTAATTTGTTGTAAGGCAGTAGCACGATCTTCTTGATTATAGATAGCTGATCCAGCAACAAAAATGTTCGCACCTGCTTTTGCACACGGAACAATTGTTTCTGCGTTTATGCCACCATCAATTTCAATTTCAATGTTTAACCCACGCTCTTTAATGATTCTAGATAGTGCTTCAATTTTAGGCACAACAGATGAGATGAATTTTTGACCCCCAAAACCAGGGTTTACTGTCATGAATAAAACAAAATCAACATCTTCTAAAATGTGTTGAATCAATTCAATTGGAGTATGAGGATTTAATACAACACCAGGCTTTATATTATATGAACGAATTAATTGAATTGTACGGTGTAAGTGTCTACATGCTTCGACGTGAACAGAAATATAATCTGCTCCTGCTTTTGCAAATTGTTCAATATAGCTATCAGGATTTTCAATCATTAAATGAACATCAAGTGGTAATGTCGTAAGTGGACGTAATGCCTCCACTACGATTGGTCCCATTGTAATATTAGGAACAAAATGTCCATCCATTACATCAATATGAATAAGCTCTGCCCCTGCTTCTTCTACTTCTTTTACTTCCTGTCCTAGTTTTGCAAAATTTGCTGCTAGGATCGATGGTGCAATTTTAATCATTGTTAGTACCTCGGCTTTCGATCAATTATTTCTTGTAAAAATTGTTGGTAATGTTCGTAACGATGTGGCTGGATGTCCCCTGTTTCTAAGGCATCTTTAATTGCACATTTCGGTTCTTTTATGTGTAAACACCCTCGAAATTTACAACCTTCCCTTAATTCGGAAAATTCAGGGAAGCATAATGTTAGTTCTTCTTTCGCAATTGTGTCGAAATCGAAGGAACTAAACCCTGGTGTATCTGCTAATAACCCATTATTTACTTCAATCAGTTCCACGTGGCGTGTCGTATGCTTTCCTCGACCAAGACTTTGTGAAATAACCCCTGTTTGTAAATTTAAGTTTGGTAAGAGTGTATTTAATAATGTAGATTTCCCTACACCAGATTGACCTGCCAATACAGATGTTTTTCCTTCTAAAACAGGTTGTAATCTATCTAATAATGTTGGGTCATTTTTATAAGTTTCAATGATTTCATATCCAATTGATTTGTATTGTTGGATATACGTTTGAATCGTTTCTTGATCTGTTTCAGTCAATAAATCCGTTTTTGTTAACACAATAATTGGAGTTACTTGAAATGATTCTAATACAACCAAGAAGCGATCTAATAAAATCGTATTAAAATCAGGTTCCTTTACTGAAAACACAAGTAAGGCTTGATCAATATTCGCAATAGGTGGGCGAACTAATTCATTTTTTCTTGGATGGATTTTCACAATCACTCCATCCGAGTCACCTTCTTTAGTAAAATCAACAAAATCACCGACAAGGGGAGATTCTCCGCGATTGCGAAAAACCCCTCGTCCGCGACATTGAATTAGTTCTCCGTTTTGCTCAACATAATAATATCCACTTAAAGCTTTACGAATTTGGCCTTGCGCCATCCTTTCACCCCTAGTTTACAGTCTCATATGGGATTGTTTCTTCTACGATATTAATGGAATCTCGTTCAATTCGATAAACCGCTTTAGAGCCTTCTTCAATTTCTAATGAAATTCGATACTTACGGTCTTCTGTAATTGTGAATTCATCAGTCGGTTCTCCCATTGATTGGTTTTTATCTTGAATAAATATGCGAATTTTTTGTTCTTCCCCTAGATTTATTGGTTCATACGGAATAACAATATCTTTATAATATACTTTTGATTGTTTTGCTGCTGGGCCCTTTGAAATATCAACTTCTATTGTTCCACCAGCTTCTATTTTGGCATTTGGTGCTGGATTTTGTGAAATAACTGTTCCCGCTTGTGCAGTATCATGATGTACAGTATTTTTCACTTTTACTTTTAACCCTGAAGTACGTTCAAATTCTTTTAATGCAGCTTCATTATAACCAATTAAATTTGAAACTGTTACAAAATTCTTTCCTTTACTTATCGTTAATTTAACAATTGTTTCCTTTGGATTAACTTCTTCCCCAGCTTTAGGTTCCTGTTCAAGGATAGTACCTGCTGCTTCAGGAGAATAAATTTCAGTAATTTCGTAATCTGCAAATTCAGCATTCTCAAGTATAGAAGTCACTTGGTTAATTGACTGACCTACATAATCACTCATCTCAATCTTTTCACTACCGATACTTTGAATTAAATTAATTTCAGTACCTTTAACACGAGTTAAGCCTGCTTTAGGATTTGTTTCAATGATGAGTCCCTCTTCAATTTCATCTGAGTTTTTCTCCCTTATATCACCAACAACAAAGCCTGCATCTTCTAACTTCTTCGTTGCCTCTTCAACATCTAGATTTGAAACATCTGGAATTTCAAATTTAGAAGGAGTGATTAAATTGATTACTAAAAATGCGGAAAGAGTTATAATTGCAATAATAGCTAGAATAATGCTAACGATTTTCCCTTTATTATTTTTCTTTTTGGGCTTCGTTTTCGTCTTTGATTTATTTTTTGACTTCGTTTTTACTTCATCAACTACAGGTTCTTTCTCCTTTATCTCATGTGACAATACTTTGGTATTCGCAATTTCCGTTAATGGCATACGCTCTTTTATAATTGGAATTGCTTTCGTTTCATCATCATCAATTGGAGGAGTAAATTTCAGTTCATTTAGACGATCTGGTGATAAAACCGTTCGTAAGTCTTCTCCCATTTCTTCAACAGAAGCGTAACGATGATCTGGGTTTTTAGCTGTTGCTTTTAAAACGACATTTTCTAGACTTTGCGGTATTGATGCATCAAAAGCACGTAAGGAAGGAGTTTCTGTTTGCAAATGTTTTAATGCAATGGACACAGCAGACTCTCCCGAAAAAGGTAATTCTCCTGTTAGTAATTCATAGAGAACTATCCCTAAAGCATAGATATCTGATTTTTTTGTAGCTGAGCCTCCCCTTGCTTGCTCGGGAGATAAGTAATGTACCGTACCAATTACTGAATTCGTCTTTGTATAACTAGTGGCACTTAATGACGTTGCAATTCCAAAATCCGTTACTTTAATATTTCCATCTTGGTCCATTAAAATATTTTGTGGCTTAATGTCTCGATGAATAATTTGATTTTCATGGGCATGGGCAATTGCAGAAGTTAACTGTTTCATAATCTGCACACTACGGGAAGGCGACAAAGGCGAAAACTCATTTATGTATTGCTTTAACGTTTTGCCTTTCACATATTCCATGACAATATAATGCATATCTCCATCTTCACCAACATCATAAATACTTACAATATTCGGATGAAGGAGACTCGTTGCAGATAATGCTTCCCTTTGGAAACGGCGGTGAAATTCTTCCTCATTGGATGCATCATAACGTAAAATTTTTACAGCAACTTCTCGATTTAAGATAATATCATGAGCTAGATAGACGTTAGACATTCCTCCGCCACCAATTAGTTGCAAAATTTTATATCGATCATTTATTCGTTTACCAATTAACATCGTTACACCTCCTCATCACCTAAGGATAATAAAATGACAGAAATGTTGTCTTCTCCACCTGATTCATTTGCTAACTGAACAAGTTTTTTTCCTTTTTCCTTTAATGACATTGGCAAGGTTAAAATTGCTGCCATCTCATCTGTGGAAAGTTTATTACTTAGACCGTCAGAACAAATTAAAACATAGGATGGATTTTCCAACATCAGTTCATAAAAATCTGGTTCTATCGTGCTTTCTGTTCCTAGTGATTTTACGATAAAGTTTTTTTGTGGATGATTTTCTGCTTCTTCTTCACTAATTTCACCGTAATCAACTAAAATATTGACAAAGGAATGGTCTCTTGTCACAAGAGTAACAGCTTCAGGTGTAAAATAATACACTCTGCTATCACCAATATGGGCAATAAAACAATTATTACCATCTATTAAAACAGCAATTAATGTAGAACCCATTCCCTTACAGCTTTCATGTGATAAAGAATGATTGTAAATTTTTGTATTTAGTTCTGAGATAACTTCATAAAGCCAGCGTTTTTTTGCTTCTGAGGAATTTATGTCTTCTGCTTTAATTTGCAAAAAACTTTTTTCCATCTCTTTGATGGCCATTTCGCTTGCAACATCGCCTGCATTATGACCACCCATTCCATCAGCTAAGATAGCCAGCTTTAAATGATCAGGGCGCTCGAAAAAAGCAACCCGATCTTCATTTACTTTACGTTTGCGCCCTATATCACTTTCGACTGTATATTTCACAGTTGTCACCTCGTCTCTTGCGCTCTCTCTTTCGCTCTTAATTGTCCGCAAGCAGCATCTATATCTGAACCATGTTCACGACGAATTGTTACGTTAATCCCATTTTTCTTTAAAGTTTTTTCAAAGGCAAAAATTTGATTTCTTGGTGTTCTTACATAATCTCTTTCTGGTACATAGTTTACAGGAATTAAGTTAACATGGCATTTAATTCCTTTAATTAATTTTGACAATTCTTCTGCATGTTCAACCGAATCATTTTCTCCACCAAATAAACCATACTCAAAACTTACTCGTCTACCTGTTTTATTTGTGTAATATCGAATGGCCTCCATTAATTCTTCTAACTTATATGCACGAGCAATTGGCATTAATTTTTGACGTAATTCTTGATTCGGTGCGTGTAAAGATAGGGCAAAATTAATTTGTAATTGTTCATCAGCGAATTGATATATCTTTGGTATAATTCCTGAAGTTGAAACAGTTATGTGACGTGCACCAATATTTAAACCTTTATCGTCATTAATTACTTTTAAGAAATTCATCATTGCATCGTAATTATCAAATGGTTCACCAATACCCATAATTACGATATGTGAAACTCGCTCATTCACTTCATCCAAGGCTTGTTGAACTTTTACTACTTGTTCAACAATTTCACCTGCTAATAAGTGACGTTTTAATCCACCTAAAGTTGATGCACAAAACGTACAACCAATTCGACAACCTACCTGCGTTGTTACACAAACAGAATTTCCATAATCATGACGCATTAACACGGTTTCAATAGAGTATCCATCTTGTAATTGGAACAGAAATTTAATTGTTCCATCTTTTGATTCTTGCTTAATAATTGTTGAAAGTGTTGTTAATGCAAAATTCGCTTCTAATTTTTCACGTAACGATTTTGACAGGTTTGACATTTCATCGAAGGTTTTTACTCGTTTTTCGTATAACCATTCGTAGATTTGGGTAGCTCTAAATGCTTTTTCCCCATTGTCTTTTAACCATTGTTGTAATTGATCTAATCGTAAAGAATAAATTGATTCTTTTAGTTGAGGTTTTTCCTTTTTCTCACGACGACGGGGCTTTTGTTCAGCCTCTTCTACTAAGTCTTGAATACGTTCGTTAAATTTATTTTCATCCATTTTTAATTGGATTCTCCTTTTGTTTATCTAAGTAGTTTTTTGAAAAGCTGCTACAAAAAATCCATCACTTCCAAAGTCTTGAGGAAATACTTGGATCATGCCATGCTGTCCACGTTGTAAAAGTTGTTCCGGTAAATTTTCGATTTCAACTAATTTCATCTCTGGATGAGACGCTAAAAACACTTGAACAGTTTCTTCGTTTTCACTAGTATTCACTGTGCATGTACTATAAACAAGTCGTCCACCTGGCTTTAATACTTTTACAGCATTATCTAATAACGCTAGTTGAATGTTATGCAGACTTTCAAAATCTTCTTCTCGTTTTGTATATTTAATATCTGGTTTTCGACGCATAACACCAAGACCTGAACAAGGTGCATCCACTAAAACTGCATCGAAGGATTCGTGTTGTAAATATTCTGCTGCTTTTCGCCCATCAATCGGTGCTGTTTGGATAATATCTAACCCTAAACGTTTACATGTTGCATCAACTAAATCCAGCTTATGTGGATGTAAGTCGGTCGCTAAAATTGAACCTTCATTATCCATCTTCTCTGCGATATGTGTTGTTTTACCACCAGGTGCAGCACACATATCGAGAATACGCCAACCTTTTTGTGGATTTAAAACATTGGCTGGCATCATTGAGCTTTCATCTTGAATTGTAATGTATCCTTCTTTAAACGCATTCGTTCTAGAAGCTTGCCCATTAACCAAGTGTATACATTCAGGAATCACACTACTTTGTTTTGCAGTAATCCCTTCATTCTCTAATAGTTGAAGTACTTCTTCTACTGATGCCTTTGTTTTATTTACTCGTACGGTTTGAGTAGGTGGAACATTATTTTCATGTAACATTTCAGTTGTTTTCTCTAATCCATAAGAATCAATAAATCGTTCAACTAACCATTCTGGATGACTTGTTTCAATGGCTAAACGTTTAATTGGGTCCTTAATTTCTTCGATAGATGGCGTACCTTGACGAAGTATTGAGCGTAAAATGCCATTTACTGTTGAAGAAATCCCTTTATGTCCTCTTCTTTTAGCGATTTCTACCGCTTCATTGACAGCTGCATGGTCTGGAACACGATCTAAGTAAACAATCTGATATACAGAAAGGCGCAGTAGCCATCTTACCCAAAGATCTAGTTTTCCACGAATAAATGGTTCTAAGTAATAATCAAGAGTGTACTTATGCTGTAAAGTACCATAAGTAATTTCAGTTAGTAAGGCTCTATCCTTTGAATCAATTTTATACTTATTGATTGTTTGGTTTAATAGTAAATTACTATAGGCTTGGTTCTTATCTACAGCTAAAAGTATAGTTAAAGCTGCATCTCTCACATTACCATCCCAAATAGTCGCTTTCTTTTTTGTCATTCAAATTGGTCCCCTATCGATAATTTCATTCCTGTGCCGCGCAAATAATCCTCTGAAGTCATTCGTTTCTTTCCTGCAGGCTGCAATTCGAGAATTTCAACTGTTTCACCATTTCCAGCCACAATTTCAAAACTTTCTTTATGGATTTTTACGACTTTGCCAGCTTGTTCTTTAGATGAAGTATTCCCCATTTTTGCTGACCATATTTTGATATTTTCGCCATTAAGAGTCGTATAAGCTACCGGCCAAGGAGAAAGACCACGTATTTGGTTAAATACCACTCTCGCATCTTTTGACCAATCAATTCTTTCTTGTTCACGTGAAATATTATGGGCAAAAGTTGCTTTTGAGTGATCTTGTTCAATTCGTTCATTGGTTCCATTAATAATTAATGGAAGTGTATCCTTTAATAAATCTCTTCCTAAAACGCTTAATTTATCAAACAGGATACCCGTATTATCTGAATCTTCAATTGTGATTTCTCGTTGGGAAATAATATCTCCTGCATCTAATTTTTCTGCCATATACATAATCGTTACACCTGTTTTTTCTTCTCCATCAATAATCGCTTGATGAATTGGTGCACCACCACGATATTTTGGTAATAGTGAAGCATGAACATTCACACAACCTAAAGGAGGTGTGTCGAGTAAATTTTTCGGCAAAATTTGACCATATGCAGCTGTCACAATTAAGTCTGGTTTAAGTGCAATGATTTCTTGTAATTCTTGAGAATCTCTTAATTTTTCTGGTTGTAAAACTGGTAGACCTAATTTCATCGCTTCTTCTTTTACAGGAGGAGGAGTTAAAACTCTTTTACGCCCAACTGGACGGTCTGGCTGAGTAACTACTGCTGCTACTACATAACCTTCTTCATGTATCATTCTTAAAATTGGTACACTAAAATCAGGTGTGCCCATAAAAACTATTTTCGTCAAGATTATTCCTCCTCTTCACCGTACATTTCAGCTAATTCTTCTTCTGTTACTACTCGAATTAATTTTGAATTAAATAATACGCCGTCTAAATGATCAATTTCATGAAGTATTGCACGGGCATCGAAACCACCCGCTTCTAGTTCATATACGCGGCCTTCTCGGTCACATGCTTCAATTTTTACGTATGTAGGTCTTTCTACTTCTCCAAAAAGATTTGGGAAACTTAGACATCCTTCTATATCAACTTCAGCACCATCTGTTTCGATTACTGTAGGATTAATCATTTCTAAAATGTCACGTTCTTCACCGATTTCTACTATTGCAACTCGTAATGGTACATTAATTTGAGGAGCTGCAATTCCAACACCATCATGTTCAACCATTGTGTCGTATAAATCATCAAGAAGTGTAATAATCTCTTCATTAATTTCCGTAACTTCTTTACATTTTTCCGTTAGTACCTTTGCAGGGTATTTTACTACATCTTTAATTGCCATAATTTTTTACCTCTTTCTACACTTCTATAATAAATTAAAGGAGTTGGAACTTTATATCGTTCCAACTTCAAATTAAATCATTGTTGGATCTAAATCGATGGATAACAATAAGCCTTTTTTAATCCATTCTGAACGATAAAGTTTAATAAGTTGCATTAGTGTTGGAATCAACTCAGGTGCTATTTTGTATTTTATCAAACATTGATATCGATATCTATTTTGGAGGCGACTAATGCCAGCTGCAGTAGGACCGATAATCGATACGTTAAACGAAAGATTTGATCGTAACCACTCCACACATTTTTGAGCATAATCTGCAGCCATCATTACATCTTCATGGGAGACTTGAACTAATGCTAAATAGTAATATGGAGGATATCCTGCTTGATGACGCATCATCATTTCGCGTTCATAAAAAGGTTCATAAAACTGGTCTTTAGATAATTCAATCGCATAATGTTCCGGTGTATAGGTTTGAATAACTACTTCACCTTTTTTCTCATGCCTACCAGCGCGACCACTTACCTGTGTTAATAGTTGAAAGGTTTTTTCAGCTGAGCGGAAGTCCGGTAAATGTAGTGATGTATCCGCACTAAGAACCCCTACTAAAGTTATGTTTGGATAATCTAGACCTTTTGCAATCATTTGGGTACCTAACAAAATATCTGCCTTTCCTTCACCAAAAGCTTCTAATATTTGTTCATGGGAACCCTTTGTTTTTGTTGTGTCAACATCCATTCTTAATACTCGTGCATGTGGGAAAAACTTGTACAATTCTTCTTCAACTTTTTGTGTTCCGGTACCAAAAAATCTTATATGCTCACTTTGGCATTGTGGACATGTCTTCGGTACATATATTTCATAGCCACAGTAATGACATTTACACTTTTCATTTGAACGGTGGTAAGTTAATGAAATATCACAGTTTTGGCATTGCAATACAGTCCCACAATCCCGACAAAGAACAAAGGAAGAGTAGCCACGACGATTTAAAAATAATACAGTTTGTTCTTTTTTATTTAATCGACTTTCGATGGATTCTAATAATTCTTGTGAAAACATCGAACGATTCCCTTTTTTCAATTCTTCCCTTAAATCAACAATGTGGACAGTAGGTAAGGCTTGTTTCATCGCCCTTTCTTTTAAGGTAAGAAGTGAATAGACATTTTTCTTTGCCCGCGCATAAGACTCTAAAGATGGCGTTGCACTACCTAAAATTACCGGACACTTATGGTATTCTCCACGCCAAATCGCAACATCCCGCGCATGATATCTTGGGTTATCTTCTTGTTTATAGGTTGATTCATGTTCCTCATCCAAAATGATAATACCTACATTTTCAAAAGGAGCGAAAATAGCAGACCTTGCCCCAACAACGACTTTTACTTTACCTTGATGTACTTTTCGCCATTCATCATATTTCTCTCCAACAGATAAGCCACTATGCATAACAGCGACAAGTTCACCAAATCTTGAGCGAAATCGTTCCGTCATTTGAGGTGTAAGAGAAATTTCCGGAACCAATACAATTGCTTCTTTTCCTTCATTTAAACACTTAGAAATTGCCTGCAAATATACTTCGGTTTTCCCACTACCAGTAATTCCGTGGAGTAAAAAGGTCTCTGTTTGTTGATTTTCCATTGCAGTAGTAATTTTTTGAAGGGCTGTGGATTGTTCTTCCGTTAAATTTAACGACTTGGTATGACCCACTTCTTTTGAAAACGGATCTCGATAGACTTCTTCTTGAATAAATTTCGCAGCCCCAAGTTCTATTAATGCTTGTAACACTGCTGAAGAAGTATTCGTTTCTTTGTAAAGAGTATCAGGATCCATTGTTTCCCCAACGTGTTGTATCATCCATTCAATAAGTACTTTTTGCTTTTTAGCTCGATTCGAAATTTGATTTGAGATGTCTCTTAAAATCTCAGCGTTATCTGCAATTTGTACTTTCCGAACCTCCTTTATTTGTCCTTTTTGTTTCACCACATTTTCTAACACAACTAACTTTTGTTTTAGCGCCGTTTTTAAAGGATGCAATAAATTATTTTTCTCAAAATCTTTATAGTTCACCTTAGAAGTTTGACTAAAAAAAGGTTTAAGTACTTCTGGTAAGTTGTCGATATCCGTTTCAAGAGAAATGAATTTTTCGTATTTTGCCCGTAATGCGGAAGGTAACATAACTTGTAATGCATCTATCTCAAAACATATCGTTTCATGTTTTAACCATTTCGCAAGTTGTAGCATTTCACTTGTTAAAACAGGTTCAATATCAAGAAGCTGTGAAATAGGTTTAATTTTTTCGCTTGGAATATCTGTCTCTTCTTTTAATGCAACAACAAATCCTAACACATTTCGAGGACCAAATTGAACTTTCACACGGCTTCCTAACTCAATTAACGAAACCATCTCGTCTGGTATTAAATAATCAAAGGACCGATCTACAGGATAAGCTGCCACATCGACAATCACTTCTGCAACGGAAATTGTCATTGTGCATTCGCTTCCTCTTTAAAGTAATTCTCCACGATTTGCGTAATTTTTTCTGGTTCCTCTAAACGACCTTTCCCTACATAGCCACATGCTAAAAATCCTTCTGAAGGTTCAATAAAAGAACAACCGTCTTCCGCTAATTGGGCAATATTTCTTTTTACTGCAGGGTGATCATACATATGTACATTCATTGCAGGTGCTAACCAAACCGGACAAGTAGCAGCAAGACATGTAGTTGTGATCATATCGTCGGCAATCCCGTTTGCTAGTTTACCGATTACATTTGCTGTTGCAGGGGCAATGAGGATTAAATCTGCCCAATCAGCAAGATCGATATGTGCAATGACACTCGAATCTTTTTCATCGAATGTATCGTAATAAACATCATTTTTTGACATCACTTGAAAACTTAAAGGCGTTACAAATTTGCGTGCTGATTCCGTCATCATTACTTTTACATTAAAATTTGCTTGAGATAATTTACTCACGAGGGCAACTGCTTTATATACAGCAATTCCTCCAGAAACACATAGTAAAATATTTTTTTTCATGATGAATTCATCCTTTCAAATGACAAGCTCCCAAAGAAAAATTCTCCGGGAGCTACAAATTTTGTCATATCAACAAATATAAACTAATAAAACATACCGCATTTTACGAAAGATTAAACTTCATCTTCGTATACAGTTGATTCATCTTGCTTTTCTTTCTTCAGTACACCGACAGCAACTTCTTCTAATGCTCTTCCTACAGGTTTGTGTGAAACATAAACTTGTAGTTTTTCGTCACCTTGTTCTTGCATTTGGCGAGCACGTTTAGCAGCAAGGCTCACTAAAGAATATTTTGAGTCAATTTTACTTTTTAAAGCATCGATAGATGGGTATAACATAATAATTTATTCTCCTCTCAACATAGACAAATATTGTTTTTCAACGCGTTCACGTCTGCAATGTTCAGCAACGATTATAGCATTAATTTTGTCACACGCATTTTGAATTTCATCATTTTCAACAACGTAGTCATACAAACTCATCATTTCAAGTTCTGCACGAGCAGTTTCAATTCTCTTTTTAATAATCTCTTCCGTTTCTGTACCTCGACCTACTAAACGTTTTTGTAATTCCGAAATACTAGGTGGAGCTAAGAAAATAAATAAAGCTTCTGGTGCTTTCTCGCGAATTTGAGCAGCACCTTGCACTTCAATTTCTAAAAAAACATCACGGCCAGCATCTAGTGTTTGATTTACATATGCAAGAGGTGTACCGTAATAGTTTCCTACAAATTCAGCATGTTCTAATAATCCGCCTTCTTTAATTAGCGCTTCAAATTCTTCTCGAGTTTTAAAAAAATAATCCACACCATCTACTTCGCCTTCCCTAGGCGCACGTGTTGTCATAGAAATGGAATATTCATAATTTGTGCCGGCCTTTGAAAAAAGCTCTTTGCGTACTGTTCCTTTACCGACACCAGATGGGCCTGATAGAACAATTAACAAACCTCTTTCTTTTCTCATTGTTCTCTACTTCTCCCTCACTTACTGCTATTAAACAATATTTTTTGTTAATTAATAGTAACACAACTACACCTGATTAAAGTAAGCTTTTTACTTTATTAACTCGTAAAACGAGTCAATGATAATTTTTGATATTAGTTTATTCTATATTTTGTACTTGTTCACGCATTTTTTCTAAGATAGTTTTTGCTTGAACTACAGCAACAGAGACTTCCGATGATTGGTTTTTTGAACCGATTGTATTAATTTCTCGATGCATCTCTTGCAATAAGAAGTCTAACTTTCTTCCTATAGAATTAGATTCCTCTAGGGTTCCTTCAAGTTGTCTAAAATGACTACTAAGGCGATCGAGCTCTTCCGAAATATCCACACGCTCTGCAAATATTGCAACTTCCGCAAGAATTCGTTCCTCAACCAATTCTCCACTAGCAATTTGCTTAATTCTATCTATTAACTTTTCACGATATTTTTCTACAGCAGTTTGAGAATGACTTCGGATAAACTCCACTTGTAACATCATTTCGTCTTTATATTGAAGAAGTGTTTGCTTTAATTGCTGCCCTTCTTTTTCTCGCATTTCAATTAAATGTGTTGCAGCTTCGATAACTGCATTTTCAATCGAACGCTGTAATTCTTCAGGTAAAATTTCTTGTTTTTCATAAATAAGAGCATTTTCAAGTGAAAATATTTCATCCATTGTCCACTTTTCTTCAATGGGCAACACTTCAATAAGCTGATTTTTTGCCTTTTTATAGCTTTCTATAAGTGGCCAATTAATTTGAAAAGTTTCAGCATCGTTTCCTATTGATTTTAGATTCACTGTGACATCTAACTTCCCACGATGTACATATTGAGACAAGAGTTTTTTTGTTCCCATCTCAACTTCTGACCATTCTTTTGGGAATTTCGTATATATTTCGAGGAATCTATGGTTAACTGAACGAATTTCAACAGTTAGTTGATAGTTTTCTGTCGTTGTGACACCCCTGCCAAAACCAGTCATACTTCGTACCAAGGTTCGTCACACCTTTCTTTGCATACTATTTTCGATTATAACACAAATTTTTCAACTTATTACCTATGAAGCACATAAAAGTTAATTTGGAGGGCAACTAAAAAAATGTGTAGTATAATTAAGATAAGATAGTTATTGTATGAAGAAAATACAATAACTTCTTCCTTAATATAAAGAATTAGAATCTACAATAATAAAAATTAGTACTTTAAGTATAGTCATTCGTAATAACAATTAACAAAAAGAAATTATAACATCATATCGGAATTGATTTTAGAAAAGAGGAATACACATGGCTTTTGATGGATTATTTACATATGCAATGGCAAATGAGTTACAAAAACTTGTAACCGGTAGAATTACAAAAATTCACCAGCCAAACGCCTTAGAAATTGTACTGCATATACGTGCAAACGGGGAAAATGTTAGGCTACTAAGTTCTATTCACCCATCATACGCCCGAGTTCATTTAACCGAACACTCCATTGATAACCCTTCAGAACCACCAATGTTCTGTATGTTATTACGTAAACATGTAGAAGGTGGTTTTATTTCAGGAATTCAATTTGAACCTTTTGAACGGATGATTACGTTAGAAATTGAAAGTAAAAATGAAATTGGAGACTCTGTTACTCGTAAACTTACCATTGAAATAATGGGCCGTCATAGTAATATCATTTTAATTGATAGTGAAACAAACAAAATTATCGATAGTTTAAAACACCTTCCACCATCAATAAATAGTTATAGAACTGTTTTGCCGGGTCAAACATACATTGGTCCACCACCGCAGGATAAACTAAATCCATTAGAAATTTCTGATGCAGATATTATACAATTTTTCTCTGAAGAAAGAACACCAAAAGAAGTTGTATCAGCGTTTAAAGGTTTTTCACCAATCCATGCTACAGAACTATTGCATCGAATGAAAGATGGAAATTTAGTAGAAGTATTTAGGACATTTATTAATGAAACTTTAACGAGCGCCTATCCATCTTATTGTGAAGTAGATTCGAAAAGTTATTTTTCTCCAACCAAGCTCACTCATTTGACAGGTCAAGAAACTACCTTTGAAAACTTAAGTAGTCTTTTAGACCGTGTATTTTATGCAAGAGCTGAACGAGATCGCGTTAAACAACAAGCGGGTGACCTTGAAAATTGGCTACAAAATGAAATTAATAAACTTAAATTAAAATTAAAAAAACTTCAAAAAGATTTAGAAAACGCATCAAAACTAGACAAATATCAATTATACGGTGAATTGTTAATGGCAAACCTTTACCAATTTGAAAAAGGAATGAAAGAAGTAACTGTTATTAATTATTACAGTGAAACTTCTGAACAAATAACAATTCCTTTAAGTGAACGAAAAACGCCTGTTGAAAATGCACAAAGCTATTACACGAAATATAATAAAGCGAAAAATGCATTAATCATGGTAAATGAACAAATTGAAAAAACCAAAAATGATATTCGTTATTTTGAAATGTTAATGGCGCAAGTAGAACAAGCTTCCCCAGCGGACATTGAAGAAATTCGTGAGGAACTTGCTGAACAAGGCTACCTACGCATGCGAGCAAGCAAAAAGAAAAAGAAACCGAAAAAACCTTCACCAGAACAATATATTTCTTCTACTGGTATTCAAATATCAGTTGGGAAAAATAATAAGCAAAATGATTATTTAACCTTTAAGTTGGCTAATAGATTCGACATTTGGCTACATACAAAGGATATTCCTGGTTCCCATGTTGTTATTCATTCAAATCATCCAGATGAAACGACATTATTTGAAGCAGCAACATTAAGTGCATATTTTAGTAAGGCACGAGATTCCTCTTCTGTCCCTGTAGATTATACGGAAATTCGTCATGTGAAAAAACCTAACGGCTCAAAACCTGGTTTCGTTATCTATTTTGAACAGAAGACACTATTTGTTACTCCTGATGAAGATATCGTATTAAAATTAAAGAAATAAATTAGTAAAACGTCCTTTTTTGGGCGTTTTTTCTTTATTTTTCAATTAAAGCCATTAGTTACTCGTAATTTAGTATAAATCCTTGAAAAATAACAAATTTTCTTTCAATTCAAAAAATCACTATTGACCGTACTAATAAATAGGAATAAAGTAGTTACATCCTAACTAAATATAGGAAATTTGATAATCCAATCAGGAGTGGAAATATGTCGATAGGGAAGAAAATTGGAATTGGTTTTGTAACTATTATAGTTGTAATTATCGCTTCACTAAGTATCATCCTGAATCAAATACATAATATTAATAAAAAAGTGGAAAAAGCAATTGATGAACAAGTATATCAAGTAGAATTAGCTGAGGAGATTAAATTCGGTCTTGCAATGCAGGGAATCTATGTTCGTGAAGTTGCGATTGATAACACTCAAAAAACTCGTGAAAATCTTGAATATTATCAAAAGTATTTAGATGATAAAATTCAGGAACTTTCAAATGTAGCAAATACGAATGAACTAAAAGAATACACAGATGAAATTATTAAAAATAATAATCAATTTAATGCCGATGTAGAAACAATGTGGCAATACTATAATGCTGGTGATGAAGAAAGAGCATTTGAAGTAATTAATGTAGACGCAGAAAAATCAAATGTTGGGATTTTAGAAAATGCAGAAAAGATTTTAAGTTATCAACTTGAAGAATTGGATAAAGTTACAGCTAGTGCGAAAAGTACGGTTTCTTTAACTCAAACAATTACGATTTCTGCAATTATTTTAGCAACGATTATTGCGATTATTATTCTTATCTATGTACGTAGAGCAATAACTAATCCTTTAGTAAAAGTCGTTGAAGCTGCAAATCTTATTGCAGAAGGTGACTTAACTCATGAAGATATGAAAACTCGTTCCAAAGATGAAATTGGACAACTTTCTCTTGCTTTTAATAAAATGAAAACCAATCTACATGTATTAATAAAGAATGTACAATCGAATGCAGAACATTTAACAATGGCTGCAGAAGAATTATCTGCTAGTACAGAGGAAATGACAGCAACTTCAGAAGATATAGCATACCGAATAAGCGAAACTGCAGAAACTGCTGCTACTTCTGCATCTGCTTCAAATGAAAGTGCTAAAGCAATGGATGAAACAGCAGCAGGTATTCAAAGAATAGCAGAATCAACTCAAGCATTAAATCAAAATGCTGAAGAATCAGCAACAACTGCATTAAATGGTAGTAAAACTGTTGAAAAAGCACAAAGTCAAATGAAAGTTATTAAAGATTCAACAACATTAGTAAATGATTTAGTGCAAAAACTTAGTAAACAATCCGAAGAAATCGGGAATATTACTCAAGTAATTACAAACATCACAGATCAAACTAACTTACTTGCGTTAAATGCCGCTATTGAAGCTGCAAGAGCGGGTGAACATGGTAAAGGTTTTGCGGTTGTAGCAGATGAAGTAAGGAAATTAGCTGAGGAATCAAAAGTTTCAGCTAGTAAAATAGTTGAATTAACAAATATTATTAAAGCAGATACTGAAAATGTAGAAAAGGCAGTTTCAAATTCCTTATCCTCAGTAAGCGAAGGTGTCGAGATTATTACTGAATCAGGCATTGCTTTTAATACAATCCAAGATGCAATTCACTCCATGAATGATCAAATTAGCGATATTTCTGCTGCTTCTCAACAAATCTCTGCAAGTGCAGAACAAGTAGCAGCATCCATTGTAGAAATTTCAAATGGTTCAACTAGTGCTTCTGATAATGTTCAAATGCTTGCAGCAGCAGTACAAGAACAAACTGCTACAATGGTAGGTGTAAACGATGTTGCAGTTGATTTGGCGGATAAATCCATTGAATTACAGGAACTTATTAAGAAATTTGGTTCTTAGTCAAATGTTGGGGTGATGTGTTCTTGCACGTCACCCTTGTTAACCTAAATGAACCCCGATTTCTTTATATAAATCATTTAATAAAATCTTTGCTTTAAAATGCTTAAAACTTCTAAAACCATAAGCATTTCGTTTCATTACCTTCGATTTATTATTAATGCCTTCTAGAAATCCATTTGAATACCTAAAACTAAAGCTATTCAAGATCTCTACTTGCCAATTCTTAAAAGTTTGAATCGCTTTTATGAATGCTGGAATCTTTGCTTCTTCTACCTTACGGTAAAAAGCTTCTAATCTCTTTTTAACTTCTGTTATATCATCAGTTGTTTTTGCCCAATCAAACCATTTACAATAGGCTTCCTTAAGTTCATAGGCTTTTCTCAATTCACTAGACATCCCTGTATAGCGTCTTAAATACCAGCGATTCTTCTCTGTTAACTTATCAAACCGTTTATATAAGACATGGCGCATTTTCTTACACTTTTTACGATCATAAGGATGCCATTCTTTCTGCACTTTACGACGTACTTCATCTAGTGCCCAATAAATATAACGAGAAAAATGGAATCGATCTGCTACGATAATGGGGCGATTTAATGCTTTTCTAACAGCTGCCTTAAAACTTGGATTCATATCCATTACCACTACTTCTACAGCTGCTCCATATTTCATTAAATAATCCTTAATCGTTTCTTTGCGTCGATTTGGTAAAATATCAATCGGTTCGTGTGTTTCAGCGTTCGCAATAATTAGTTGATAGGTCCCTGCATCGGTATCTCCCTTATATTCATCGATTGCAATACATTTCGGTAAATGTACTCCCTCTTTTAACTGTTCTTTTACAACATTTTTAAAGCGACGAATTACAGTTGAACTAGATGTTCCAAGGACTTCTGCAGTTTCCTTAAATGTCTTTGCTTTTACTGAACGAATTCCAACAACTTGGTTCCATTCTTTTGAGTAACGTTGATATTTATCCACGAAAGGGGATTTTTCTGAGAAGCGTTTTCCACATTCGCATACATAACGACGGCGTTTATAAAAAAGGATAGTTAATCTTTCAAACCATTTTAAATGCTTAATTTTTTGAACTCGATAATCATGAATTTTAGAGGTCATTCTCTTACAAACTGGACATTGATGTTCTTTCTTCGGAAGCGACACGTATAAAGCCACACGGTCTCCAATCTCCTCCATCTTATGAATTGTTACATCTTTTAATCCTGGTATATTCATGTTAAAATTCATATTGCACGTATCACCTTTCATAACTTGTTTCTCGTCAATTCAAGTATATCGAAATCGGTGGTTACGTGCTTTTTTATTGTCAAAAATTGTAGTAAAACCCCAACAAATATTATAGAACCAGAAATTTAAAGTTTAAGTAAAAAAGATGTCTAGTAGTAATAAACGCTACTAAGACATCTTTTTATTCTACCTATCAATAGTATTATCTAGCCTCTTAAAATTTGAAATATGAAAAACGTAAGAATGATTATTAAATCACTCTTACGTCTTAATACTTTAAGGAAATTAATTATTCATATAGATTCTAATATATTAGTTTCGCGGTGTGGCTGTCGCTACGCTTTCGCCACAGCTCTAGTTTAGAATATGCTAACAACCGCGCTAAAAAGTTCTTACTTAAGAAATTATAAATTCACCGCTTTTAAGTCCGCAGTGCGACTATCGCTTCGCTTTCGTCACAGCTCTCATTTATATAAACTTACCTCTACGCTACATAATTTAGCTAATTAAAGAATTACAATTCTCCCGCTTTAAGTTTCGCGTGCCACTCTTTTAGGAATGGGATGTGTTTTTCGTCAATTGCGCCTGATTCTGTTGCAGCTTCTACTAAGAAATCAAAATTTGTTAAGCTTACGTATTTAACGCCTGCTTCTTCAAATGCTTGTTCTGCTCTTGGTAGGTTATATGTATAGACACACACAACGCCAACTACTTCACAACCAGCTGCACGTAAAGCTTCTACAGCAGTAATTGAAGAGCCACCCGTTGATACGATATCCTCAACAACTACTACTTTTTGACCTTCTTTATATTTTCCCTCAATTTGGTTGCCACGTCCATGTCCTTTTGCTTTTGAACGTACATATACCATTGGTAATTCTAAAATATCAGAAACCCATGCGGCGTGCGGAATACCAGCAGTCGCTGTACCAGCAACAACTTCTGTTTCTGGGAAGAATTTTTTAATATTTTGTGCTAAGCCATTTGCAATTTGTTTACGAATTTTCACATCTGAAATTGTTAAGCGTGTATCGCAATATATTGGCGATTTAATGCCTGATGCCCATGTAAATAAATCTGTTGGGTTTAATTCTACTGCACCTACTTGTAACATTCCTAATGCGATTTCTTTTTGTAATGACATCTTATTGTTCCTCCCATAATTCACGTACTATTTTATAAGCTGCTACTGGATCCTCTGCATTTGTAATCGCGCGTCCTACTACGATTAATGAAGAACCATCTTTTCTTGCTCCATCAGGTGTTGCGATTCGCTTTTGATCGTGAGTTTCTCCACCTGTTAAGCGGATTCCAGGTGTTACTCGTAGAAACTCTTCTCCACAAACTTCTCGAATCGCTCCTGCTTCATGGACAGAACAAACTACCCCATCTAACCCTGCTTGTTTCGTAATACTTGCATAATGTAAGACGGAATCAAGCAACGATAAATTGATTTTTTGTTCATTTTGCATTTGTTGTTCCGTTGTCGACGTTAATTGGGTAACAGCAATTAATGCCGCTCTTTTTTTCCCTGCTAGCGTTCCTGCTTCTAGCCCTTCAAGAGCACCCTCCATCATATTAATACCACCTGCTGCATGAACATTTACTAAGTCAACACCTAACTTTGCTAACCCCTTCATTGCAGATTTTACAGTATTCGGAATGTCATGAAGTTTTAAATCTAAGAAAATATCGTGACCTTGCTCTTTTACTTTGCGAACAATGTCAGGACCTTCCTGCATATAAAGCTCCATGCCAATTTTAACGAATAACGGTTCGCTAAATTTGTTTAGAAAATTGAATACTTCCACTTCACTAGGAAAATCTAGTGCAATGATCGGTTTATTGTTCATTTAACGGTGGCTCCTTCCAATAATTTCTTTAATATGAGTAACACCTAAAGCTTCTAATTTTGCCGGTAATTCTTCAATAATGTTTGGACAAACAAAATGATCCACAAAGTTTGCAGTTCCAACCGCTACTGCAGATGCTCCTGCCGACATAAAATCGATAACATCTTGAGCATTTGTTACGCCACCCATCCCAATAATAGGAATTTCTACCACCTTATACACTTCATATACCATACGAATCGCAACTGGTTTCACTGCAGGACCAGAAAGACCACCTGTACCATTTGCAATGACTGGTTTTCCTGTGCGTTCATCTAAACGCATTCCTACTAGCGTATTGATCATCGTAATACCATCTGCTCCACCAATTTCAACAGCTTGAGCAATTTCTACGATATTTGTTACGTTTGGTGACAATTTCACATAAACAGGCACCTTTGAAACTGCCTTTACTGCTTCCACTAATTCGCGAGCAATGACTGGGTCTGTACCAAAAGTAATTCCTCCATGTTTTACATTTGGACAGGAAATATTTAATTCAAGAGCCTTCACGTTAGGTGCAGTTGAAATACGGCGTGCAACTTCAACATAATCTTCCGTTAAAGTACCAGCAACATTGGCGATAATTGGTACATCATAACGTTCTAACCATGGAAGCTCTTCACTCATTACTTTATCTAAACCAGGATTTTGTAATCCAATTGCATTTAACATACCAGCCGGAGTTTCCGCAACACGTGGAGTTGGATTTCCTAAACGTTTTTCAACTGTTGTTGCTTTAATCATAATTGCACCAAGCTTAGATAAATCATAAAGCTGTGCATACTCACGACCAAATCCAAAACAGCCAGATGCAGGCATAATTGGATTTTTCAATTCAAGACCTGGAAGTTGAATATTTAATTTACTCATAGTTGTACCACTCCTTTCGGGAATACTGGTCCATCTGAGCAAACTTTTACATAGTCTTTTTCTTGTTGTTCAGTTGTTTTACAAATACAAGCAAAACATGCACCAATGCCACAACCCATTCGCTCTTCAAAAGAAAGGTATCCAGGTTTGTCTGGATAGAAATTTTCTAATGCACGTAGCATTGGTAGTGGTCCACAGCTATAAAACACATCGAACTCAGGATTTAGTTCTTCTAATAAATCTGTTACAAAACCTTTTGTTCCCTTTGTTCCATCAACTGTCACAAAATGAGTATCACCTAATGTAGAGAACTGATCTTCATAAAACGTTACATTTTCAGTTGCAAAACCAAAAACATGTATTGTTCGTACACCACGAGCATTTAATTGTTTAGATAATTCATATAGCGGTGGTACACCAATCCCCCCACCAACTAGTAAAGCAGTACCTTTTTCTGGAGTGGCTTCAACTGGGAACCCATTACCGATTGGACCAAGAACATCTACCTCATCACCAACTTGTTTTGTTGATAAAATCGACGTTCCTCTACCTTCTGCACGATAAATAACTGTAACTTCCCCTGCTTCTTTGTCGATATTTGCTATACTGATTGGTCGTCTAAGGAGTGGCTCAAATGAATCAGACACACGGATGTGGACAAATTGTCCAGGATTCATTTCCTGAACAATTTGACCTTGTAATGTAAGTTCAAAAATATGATGAGCAATTTCACTTTGACGAACGACAATCATTCGTTCTTGTTGAATCATTAGTGAAATACCTCCGCTTTTGGCATCTCTTCTGCCGTAAATGTCATAGACTCAATTACTTCTAACATTGCTTCTGCAGTATCAAGTGATGTTAAACATGGTACACCATTTTCTACAGATTCACGACGAATACGGAATCCATCACGAGCTGGTTGTTTACCTTTTGTTAATGTATTCACAACAAGTTGAGCTTCGCCATTTTGGATTACATCTAATAATGTTTTTCCTTTTGAGCCGATTTTCTCAACGATATCAGTTTCGATGCCTGCTTCTGCGAAAGCTTTTGCAGTTCCTTCTGTTGCCATCACACGATAGCCAACTGTATTGAAACGTTTTGCCAATCCAATTGCTTCTTCTTTATCTTTATCAGATACAGTAAACAATACTGTTCCGTGAGTTTTAATTTCCATTCCAGCTGCAACAAAGCCTTTGTATAACGCTTTTTCGAATGTTGCATCTTTACCCATTACTTCACCAGTTGATTTCATTTCAGGTCCTAATGTAATATCCACACGGCGTAATTTTGCAAAACTGAATACTGGTACTTTAACAAATACACCTTTTTGTTCTTTTGCAAGACCTGTTGGGTATCCTTGTTCAACAATCGATTGTCCTAGAATAGCTTTCGTTGCAATATTTGCCATAGGAATATTCGTAATTTTACTTAGGAATGGTACAGTACGACTTGAACGTGGGTTTACTTCAATTACGTAAATTTGACCTTGTGAAAGTACATATTGAATATTCATTAATCCCACAATGTTTAAGCCTCTTGCTAAACGAGTTGTGTAATCTACTAAAGTTGCTTTTTGTTCTTCAGTTAATTTTTGTGGTGGGTATACAGAGATAGAGTCACCAGAGTGAACACCCGCGCGCTCAACATGTTCCATAATACCTGGGATTAACACATTTTCACCGTCACAAATTGCATCTACTTCAATTTCTTGACCAGTTAAATAACGGTCAACTAAAACTGGATGATCTGGTGATGCTTCTACTGCATTTTCCATATAGTGTTTTAATTCTTGCTCATTATAAACAATTTCCATTGCACGTCCACCAAGTACATAAGAAGGACGAACTAATACTGGGAAGCCTAATCGTTTACCAATTTCTAATGCTTCTTCAGCAGATACTGCAGTCTCACCAGCTGGTTGTGGAATATCTAATTCGTGTAAAGCCTGTTCAAATTTATCACGGTTTTCTGCACGGTCGATATCTTCTAAGCTTGTTCCTAGAATTTTCACACCATTAGCTGCTAATTTATCTGCTAAGTTAATTGCTGTTTGACCACCAAATTGAACTACAACGCCTATTGGTTTTTCTAAATCAATAATGTGCATAACATCTTCAATTGTTAGTGGTTCAAAGTAAAGCTTATCTGAAATTGAGAAGTCAGTTGAAACTGTTTCTGGATTTGAGTTAATGATAATCGCTTCATAACCAGCTTCTTGGATTGCCCATACTGAGTGAACTGTTGCATAGTCGAACTCAACACCTTGTCCAATACGGATTGGACCAGAGCCAAGTACAATAACAGATGGTTTATCAGAAACGATTGACTCGTTTTCTTCTTCATACGTACCGTAGAAGTATGGTGTTGCAGATTCGAATTCAGCAGCACATGTATCAACCATTTTATATACTGGTACAATACCATGTGCTTTACGTGTTTCGTAAATTTCTTGTGCTGTTGTATTCCAAAGTTCCGCAATTTTTTGGTCCGCAAAGCCCATACGTTTTGCTTGGTGTAGAACTTCCATATCATTAACATTTTGAGCTAATGTATCTTCCATTTTGATAATGTTTTGAAGTTTATTTAAGAACCATAAGTCAATTTCAGACCATTCGTGGATTTGTTCAATTGTCACGCCACGACGTAATGCTTCAGCGATGAAGAATAAACGTTCATCACCAGCTTTTTTAATTCGTTTTTCAATCCAGTTATCTGAATTATCTTCTGCGTGTTTTAATTCGATATGAATATGACCAGTTTCTAATGAACGAACTGCTTTTAAAATTGCTTCTTCAAACGTACGACCTAAAGCCATAACTTCCCCAGTCGCCTTCATTTGTGTTCCAAGGTTACGTTTTGCTGATTCAAATTTATCGAATGGCCAACGTGGAATTTTCGCCACGATGTAGTCAAGAGCTGGCTCGAAGTCTGCAAATGTTGAACCAGTTACTGGGTTTTTAATTTCATCTAAAGTTAAACCTACTGCGATTTTAGCCGCTAATTTTGCGATCGGATATCCTGTTGCTTTTGAAGCAAGGGCAGATGAACGTGATACACGTGGGTTTACTTCGATTACATAATAGTTAAAGCTATGTGGGTCAAGTGCTAATTGTACGTTACATCCACCTTCAATTTTAAGTGCACGGATAATATCTAATGAGATGTTACGTAACATTTGATATTCACGGTCTGATAAAGTTTGAGATGGTGCTACTACAATTGAATCCCCTGTATGGATACCAACTGGATCAAAGTTTTCCATGTTACAAACCACGATGGCATTATCCTTTGAGTCACGCATTACTTCATATTCAATCTCTTTATAACCAGCGATTGATTTCTCTAATAAACATTGTGTTACAGGACTATACTTTAATCCACTAGCAACGATTTCTTCTAATTCTTGTTCGTTATTACAAATACCGCCACCAGTACCTCCTAAAGTGAATGCAGGACGTACGATTACTGGGTAACCAATTTTAGCTACGAAATTTTTCGCTTCTTCAATAGTATGAATAATGTCTGATTCAGGAACTGGTGCTCCTAATTCATACATTAAATTACGGAATAAATCACGGTCTTCAGCTTTATGGATGGCATCAAGTTTTGTACCTAAAATTTCAATTCCTAATTCATCTAAAATCCCAGATTCTTGTAACTCAATTGCCATGTTTAATCCTGTTTGACCACCTAATGTTGGAAGGATTGCATCTGGACGTTCTTTACGTAAAATACGAGAAACAAATTCTAATGAAATTGGCTCGATGTATACTTTATCTGCAATTTCTGTGTCCGTCATAATTGTTGCAGGGTTTGAGTTGATTAAAATTACTCGGTAACCTTCTTCTTTTAATGAAAGACAAGCTTGTGTACCTGCATAGTCAAATTCTGCTGCTTGTCCAATGATGATAGGACCTGATCCGATTACTAAAATAGTTTCTATATCTGTACGTTTAGGCATGTTGTTTCTCCTTCCCTGCTTCTACTTCCATTAATTCAATAAATTCATCAAATAAGTGATTTGAATCTTCTGGCCCAGGTGAAGCTTCTGGGTGATATTGCACTGTAAATATTGGATATTTTTTATGACGTAACCCTTCTACAGTACCGTCATTTAATGCGACATGTGTTACTTCTAAATCTGTACCTTCTAATGAATCTGCATCAATTGCATAGCCATGGTTTTGTGATGTTAATTCAGTACGGCCTGTACGTAAATCTTTAACTGGGTGATTTCCTCCACGGTGTCCAAAAGGTAATTTAAAGCTTTTTGCACCACAAGCTAACGCAAATAATTGGTGTCCTAAGCAAATACCGAAGATTGGCACTTTTCCTACTAAATTGCGAATTGTTTCAATTCCTTCTGCAACATCTGTTGGGTCCCCAGGTCCATTTGAAAGCATAATGCCATCTGGATGCCAAGCTAAAATTTGTTCCGCTGATGTATTGTAAGGTACAACCAGTACATCACAATCACGTTTATTAAGTTCACGTAAAATTCCGTGCTTCATACCGAAGTCGATCAGAACAACGCGTTTTCCACGTCCTGGGCTTGGATATGCCGCTTTCGGTGATACTTCTTTTACGTGATTTGTAATAAGTGGCGTTGCAACTAACTTTTCTACTACTTCTTCAACATTTACTTCTTCATCTGCTGCAGTAAGAATCGCTTTTACAGCACCTTTTGAACGAATAATTCTTGTTAATTTACGTGTATCAATTCCTTCGATACCAGGAATATCTTGTGAAATTAGATAGTCATTTAATGAAAGGTCTGAACGGAAGTTAGATGGTTCTTTTGCTAATTCACGACAAACCATTCCACGAATTGCTGGTGTGATGGATTCAAAATCATCACGGTTAATACCGTAGTTACCAATCAATGGATATGTAAATGTTACAATTTGTCCATAGAATGAAGGGTCTGAAAGTGTTTCTTGATAACCAGTCATACCTGTAGTAAATACAACCTCACCTTGTGATGCACGCTCACTACCAAATGCTATTCCATTAAATACTGTACCGTCTTCTAAAATTAATTGTCTTTTCTTCATTATTGTGCCTCCTCATAGACGATGTTGCCTTCAAATATTGTCATTACTGGCCATCCTTTTGCTGTCCAACCATTGAATGGTGTGTTACGACCTTTCGAAACAAATTCTTCAGCATTTACTGTTTGTTCTTTATTCAAATCAATTAATACTAAATCAGCTGATGCACCCACTTCGATTGTTCCATACGGTAAATCGAAAATTTTTGCAGGTTTTACACTCATCCAGTCAACTAATTGCTTTAAAGTCCATTTCCCTGTTTCTACAAATTGTGTGTATAATAGTGGGAAAGCTGTTTCAAATCCGACAATACCAAATGGTGCTCCTACCATACCACAACATTTTTCTTCTACAGTGTGTGGTGCATGGTCTGTTGCGATACAATCAATTGTTCCATCTAGTAATGCTTGGTGTAATGAATCTTTGTCATCACTTGCACGTAATGGTGGATTCATTTTCCAATTTGCATCATCACTTGGAATATCCATTTCTTCTAATAATAAATGGTGTGGACAAACTTCAGCGGTAACGCGGATTCCTGCAGCTTTTGCATCTCTAACTGCTCGTACAGATTCTTTTGTTGATACGTGACATACATGGTAGCGAGCTCCTGCTGCTTCAGCTAGTAATACATCGCGCGCAATTTGAACCGATTCACAAATTGATGGGATACCTGGTAATCCAAGTTCTTTATTTCGTTTTCCTTCGTGCATTACACCATCATAGATTAAAGAATTATCTTCACAGTGAGCAACGACTACTGCATCTATTTTAGCTGCATCTTTCATTTGCTCATACATTGTTGAAGCTAGTTGAATTCCTACTCCATCATCTGAAAAGGCTACTGCACCAAGTTCTTTTAATTCTTGAATATTTGTACGTTCTTCACCAGCTTCGGCTACCGTTAAAGATCCGTACGGTAATACACGTACAACTGCACTTTCTTTTATTAATCCTTTGATTAATTTCATATTTTCTGCTGAATCTGGTACAGGTTTCGTATTCGGCATTGCACAAATTGTTGTGAAACCACCCTTTGCTGCTGAACCTGAACCAGTTGCAATCGTTTCTTTATGTTCGAAACCAGGTTCACGTAAATGTACATGTAAATCTACAAAACCTGGTGCTAATAGATTGCCTTTTCCGTCAATCACTTCTGCACCTTCTGGAAGTTCAGCTCCAATTGCAACGATTTTTCCATCTTCTATTGTTACTGATGATTCAATTAATTCACTGTTTTCATTCAGTATTTTGACATTTTTCAAATATTTCATCATGTTTATCTTCCTTTCAAAATCGTTTCAATGATAGCCATTCTTACAAAAACACCATTTCGAACTTGACTAAATATTCTTGAACGTTCGCACTCTACTAGTTCCGATGCAATTTCTACATCACGGTTAACAGGTGCTGGGTGCATTATGATTGCATTTTTCTTCATTTTTGCTTCACGCTCGAAAGTTAAACCATATTGTTCGTGATAACTTTCTTTTGAGAAACTTTTATTTACAATATGTCGTTCATGCTGAATACGTAGTAACATCACGACATCACTGTCTTCTAACAGCCCATCCCAAGAATGATGTGCCTCAAAATCTCCTGCCCATTCTGGTGGACATAGGAAACGAACATTTACACCAAGTTTTCTTAACGCCGTAGCATTTGATTTTGCAACGCGACTATGTGAGATGTCACCGACAATCGTAACATTTAATCCTTCAAATGATCCGAACTCTTTATAGATTGTGTATAAATCTAACAAACTTTGCGACGGGTGTTGTCCTGCTCCATCACCGGCATTAATAACTGCTACATTAATTCCCTCAAGAAGTTCGTTGTAGTATTCATCCTCCTTCGCACGAATAACTACAGCATCCATCCCAATCATTTCTAATGTCTTCACAGTATCGTACATTGTCTCACCTTTTAATGCACTTGAAAATCCTGCATCAAAAGGAATCACTGTACAACCTACTTTTCTTTCTGCCATTTCAAAACTTGTTTTCGTCCTTGTACTTGGCTCGAAAAATAAGTTTGCAACATGATAAGTTCGATTTAAAACACTTTGTTCACCAGCTTCAAATTGAGCTGCTCGTTCAATAATCTTCATTACTTGGTCATTTGTTAAATGTTCCATTGAAAGTAAATTTCTCATTGTCTCTTCCTCCTTGTAAGAAAAGCATTCGCTATTTATGAAAAATGCCTCGTGACTATCACGAGGCTTTAGGAGGTATGACAAAATTAGTACGTCAACGTACGGCTGTCATATTTCCCCTTTTTTGCCTCTCTGGACAACTTTTAAAAGGTTATATTATTTTATTCAATATCTTTCACTTCTTTATCTCTTCCTGGTAATAGAAGGTTTAATAATACACCAACAATTGCAGCTAAAGCCATACCTTCGATTGCAAAGCTGTCAGTAAATCTTAAAGCTGCACCACCAATACCGATAACTAAAATTACAGATGAGATAACCATGTTGCGGTTGTTACCGAAATCAATGTTGTTTTCAACAAGCATTCTTAGTCCACTTGAAGCAATAATCCCGAATAGTAGTATTGAAATACCACCAAGTACTGCAGTTGGAATTGTTTGAACTAATGCCATTGCTTTTCCAAAGAAGGAAAATAAGATGGCAAGTACTGCTGCACCTAAAATTACATACACCGAGAAAACTCTTGTGATTGCTAAAACCCCAATATTTTCACCATATGTTGTTTTTGGCGGTCCACCAATAAAAGCACTAACAAGTGTTCCTAATCCATCACCAAGTAACGATCTATGTAAACCTGGGTCTTTCACATAGTTACGATTTACTACTTTACCTAATACTAATTGATGCCCAATATGTTCTGAGATTGTTACGATTACGATTGGCACCATCGCTAATAAGATTGCTGATGTTACTTTAAATTCGTAATGTACACCTGGAATTAAGAAGTCAGGGAAAGCAAACCAAGATGCTTCTTTAACTGGTGTAAAATCGACAATCCCAACGATAGCAGAATATATGTACCCAACAATTAACCCTAAAAGAATAGGCATTGTACTTAAAACATTTTTAAAATATACATTAAAGATAATTGCTGCAAATAATGTAACTAATGCAGCTGTGAAATGTAAGAAGCTATATTCACCATTTACATTCATTGCCATATTAACGGCTGTTCCTGCTAACCCTAATCCAATAACCATAATAACTGGAGCTACAACAATCGGTGGTAATAGACTCATTAACCATTTGTAACCTGTTTTCCAAATTAATAAGGAAACAATTCCGTATACTAATCCGACTGCCATTGCACCAATCATTGCATTACCAGGGTTTACACTTTGACCATTTTCGTTTAAGCCGCCAGCTGCTAAAAGTATTGGCGCGATAAAGGCGAAGGATGAACCTAAATAAGCTGGTACTTTAAATTGTGTAATTAACAAGAAAACAATTGTTGCTAGTCCACTTGTTAAAAGTGCGATTGCAGGACTTAATCCTACTAATTGAGGTACTAATATTGTTGAACCAAACATTGCAAACATGTGTTGGAAACTTAATGTAATCAACTGTCCTGTGGTAGGTTTATCGTTAATGTCTAAAATCGCTTTGGACATATTTATTTTCCTCTCTCATCTGATGAATTAATCTATTTTGTGTAATGTAACATTATCTTCGCCATCTACTTCTTGTAAGCGAACAACAATTCTTTCTGTTCCTGCTGTTGGAATGTTCTTCCCAACATAATCAGCTCTAATTGGTAATTCTCGATGACCCCGGTCTACTAATACTGCTAGTTGAATTTGCGATGGCCTTCCTAAATCCATGACTGCGTCTAAACCAGCTCTTACTGTTCTACCTGTATAAAGAACATCATCAACTAATACGATTTTTTGATTTGTTACTACGTAGTCGATATCTACTTGTTGTACAAGTGCTTCATCATTATCGTTTTTTGAAGATAAGTCATCACGATACAATGTAATATCAAGTTCCCCTGTACGGATTGGTTTGCCTTCAATTCTTTCGATTTTTTCTGCTAGACGCTTTGCTAAGAATGCCCCTCGAGTTTTAATACCAACTAAAATACATTCATCAATCCCTTTATTACGTTCAATGATTTCATGAGCGATTCTTGTTAGAGCACGATTCATTGAAGGTCCATCTAATAATTCGGTAATATTCGACATACCATTTCCTCCTCCCCTGAATATTTATTGTTTTGTTCACAGTCCCATGAGGTATAACTTTTTCAAAATAAAAAACCTCCTAAGCACCAGCTTAAGAGGTTGGGATATACAAGTTGAAAAAGCATGTTTGGTCGTGTTTTCATTTCATAGGCATACCTAAATAAGCGTTTTATCGTGCAAAGGACACAATAAGCCTATGTTAGAAACGCATGAAAACTCCGTTACAATTCATCTTATACCTTCTCAGCCTCTCTGGACTGCCATTAAAGGTGAATATTTAATTTTTTTACTATTCCCTATCACAGTAGGTTTTATTCACTGTTGTCAGTATAGTCTTATCTATAACTCAAGTCAACACTGTTTTAATAAAATAATTTTTTTAAATTTCTTCCGTTCTTAATTGTTCAAGCAATTGTCGAAAATCGTCAGGTAATGGCACTTCAAACTCTAAGTATTCATTACTCGTTGGATGGTTAAAACCAAGAACACCAGCATGTAGCACTTGTCCACCAAAATCAATTGTTTTCTTTGGTCCATATTTTGGATCTCCCACTAAAGGAAAACCGATGTAATTCATATGCACACGAATTTGGTGTGTACGACCTGTTTCAAGTCGACATTCCACCAATGTATACTTCCCGATTCTTTCTTTCACATGAAAATGAGTTACCGCATGCTTCCCATTATCGACAACAGCTTGTTTCTGACGATCTTTTGGATCTCTTCCAATCGGTGCATCAATTGTCCCTTTATCATGGGCAATATGGCCATGAACTAATGCAGTATACTTACGTGTTACTGTTTTATTCACCAATTGTTCTACAAGTGAATGATGGGCGTGGTCATTTTTTGCAACCATAAGTAAGCCAGAAGTATCTTTATCGATTCGATGGACAATTCCTGGTCTTAATACACCATTTATTCCAGATAGATCCTTACAATGGTACATTAAGCCATTAACTAAAGTTCCTGTCATATGTCCAGGCGCAGGGTGAACAACCATTCCTTTAGGCTTATTTACTACGATTACATCTGCATCTTCATAGACAATTTCAAGATCCAAATCTTCTGGAATTACTTCTAGAGGTTCTGGTTCCGGCACATCAATTTCGACTATGTCGCCTTCTTTTACTTTATATTTTGCTTTTGGCACTTCTCCATTAACTTTTACAATACCATCAGCTATCCAACTTGCAATTTGAGAACGAGACCACTCTTCGTTAATTACAGATAACGCCTTGTCTATACGTTCCCCTGCATTTTCTGTTTCAATTGTAATTGTTACAACTGTCATTTTTTCACCTTTTTCTTTCCTTCACGATCTTCTTTTAGTATGACTAAAATTAACATAACTACTGAAATTGTTAGTGCAGCATCTGCAATGTTAAAAATCGGAAAATCATAATTAATTATCGGAATTAGCACATCGATAAAATCTACTACTTCTCCACGGAAAATACGATCAATAAAATTCCCTAGAGCTCCCCCTAGTAAAACCATTAAACTACTGGCAAAGAACGGTTTTCCCTTTGCTTCTTTATGGAAGTAGTAAATGATTCCACCAATTACAACAAGTGTAACGATGGTGAAAATCCACATTTGTCCTTGTAACATACCCCAAGCCGCACCACGATTCCGATGAGAAAGGATGGCAAACCAAGGATCCAAAACGGTAATCCGATCACCAATTTCCATATTTTTAACAATCAACCATTTAGTCCATTGATCAATTAACAAAACAATTGCTGCTAAACCATAATACTTATACACAGTATTCCCCCGTTTGTTATAATCTTTCCTATTCTAACATATGGAGTGTCGTAATGAAAAAGAGAACTCATTAAACTATTCCAATTTATGTATAAAATTATTATAAGAATCTCATCTTTAGACTTGATTTTTATTTGAGTCGGACGCCCCAAATGGTCGCAAGTAGTTACAAACCCTCAAAATATGATCAAATTTTTATAAATCTTTACGTCAAAAAAATTAACCAAATCCTAAATGATGAAAATAAGAGGTACTTACATTATTTTGATATTCAAATAAAAAATCGATCATTTATTGGGCTTATCCAATAAATGATCGATTAACAAATAGAGAAATATTCGTGATTATCTTATTAGAGCAATTGTTCCTTCAACAGATTGAGCAGATAATTCAAATGCTATTCTCTCTTCTTCGGTTAATTGGAGTTCGATTATATTTTCAATCCCTTCCCCACCTAATACAACGGGTACACCAATACAAATATCTTTGTATCCGTAATAACCGTTTAAGTATGCAATGGCTGGTAGGATTCGTTTCTGATCTCCTAATATAGCTTCCAACATAACGATAATCGAAGCAGCTGGTGCATAATACGCACTTCCATTTCCAAGTAATTCAACAATTTCTCCTCCGCCTTTTCGTGTTCGGTCGACCAATGCTTGAATTCGCTCTTTTGTAAGAATCTTCTCGATTGGAATTCCACCTATATACGTATACCGAACAAGAGGAACCATTTCATCTCCATGACCACCTAAAACAAAACTCGAAATATCTTCAACTGATATATTTAATTCTTCTGCGATAAACGTATTAAATCTTGCCGTATCTAATATGCCTGATTGTCCGATAACTCGATTTGGTCGAAAACCTGTTGTCTTCAAACAAATATAAGTCATTGCATCAACAGGATTACTTAATACAATGACATAACTGTTTGGTGCATATTCTTTTATTTTTTCGCTGACGAATTGAATGATTTTAGCATTGGTATATACTAAGTCCTCTCTACTCATACCAGGTTTTCTTGCAATACCTGCTGTTATTATGACAAGATCTGCATCTTTTATAAGTGAATAATTAGAAGTTCCTATCACTTTTACATTAAACTTTTGTATTGGACTCATTTCATAAATGTCTAACGCTTTTCCTTTTGTAGGATTCTCCATATCTAACATATCTAATAACACAATATCGCCTAATTCCTTTTGAGCGGCCATTAAAGCGATTGTCGTTCCAGTATGTCCTGCACCAATAATTGCAATTTTTTTCTTTTAAATCCCATAATATACCCCCTCACCAACACCAGTAATTATGGATTATTCAATGTTTCATTTACTAAAAAGGTATTTTGAATACCTTCATCGGTTCTTGCAATAACATGTACAGATAGTACTTTACCGATTTTTCTCGCTGTCGCTTCTCCCGTTTCAATCGCTGCTTGAACAGCTCCAATATCTCCTTGAATAATCACGGTAACAATTCCACCATCAATTTTTATTCAGGTTTTACTAATGTGATGTTTGATGCTTTTAACATGGCGTCTGCTGCTTCAATTGAGCCAACCAATCCAATTGTTTCAATCATGCCGATTGCCTGATTCACCGTTTATCACTCCGCTCTATTATAGACGAACCAATAATACCTACAATTAACGCATCAATAGGATAATTCTTTGCATTTTGCAATCACGAACTAGCAAAACTACCAAATGTGATGATGATATCTTCGCCCTCGCCAATCACCAAAACGATCACAGTTTCCGATTGTTCAAGACGATTAGTTTCAACTTAAGGACTATATCATTCTTCGTCATACAAAATGGTAATCCCTAATTGTTTTGCAATTTCTCTTGCTCTGTCAGTAACTATTGTCTTTGAATGAATCCGTATACTTGTTCCTTTCACGTTCTGGATATCGTATGCTGTAATTACTCTTTGATCTGGAAAAGATAATTGTGTTGATAATTTGTACTCACTATCAATATTTTCAGAGCAATCATTTTTATATAGTTTACCGATAGTCCCTTGTTGTATTAATCCCGCATTCGCCTCATCAGTATCGATATGCATTTCTAATCGATATTTATCAGAAACCCTAATTTTTACTTGTTGAAACATAACAGGTCGATCTTGTTTCACACCAATTGAAACAAATTCACCATCTTTTACATTGAAGTTTTGTGCATCAAGAGGTGACATATGAATATGTGCTTGAGCTAATATAACGCCTTCTTTTAAATAAATACTTCCCTTTGGTCGAACTAATGTACAACTAGCAGATCCCTCAATATCTCCTGATTCTCGTAATGGTGGATTAATGCCTAGTTTTAGTGCATCTGTAAAACTAACTTCCACTTGTGTTAGTTTTCTTGTTGGGCCAAGAACACGGACTTTTTGAATACACCCTTTTGGACCTACAATTGTTAACGTTTCATTTGCTGCAAATTGGTTAGGCTGCGACAAGTTTTTATATTTGGTTAGTACCGCGTCTCTACCGAACAAAATTTCAACATGTTCTTGCTGCAAATGAATATGGCGAGCGGAAACAGCAATGGGAATTCCGTCAGTAAATTCTGAATTCGATGTCACATTTTTAGGGGCTGCGAATTGAGAGACCATCTCGTCTACAATCTTTTTAATTTGTAGTTGATTCATCGAATTGCCACCTTCCTAAAACGATCTAATTACAATTAAGCCTTACCTACTCCATAGCGTAAGACTCTGAACATTTGGCTAGAATGCTTCAGCATCTTCAGGTAATGTTTGACCGCCATCGACTACAATTGTTTGTCCAGTAATGAATCCCGCTTCTTTGCTACTTAAGAACAATGCTGCATAACCGATATCTTCCACTTTCCCTAATCTTTTAAAAGGAATGGCACTTGCCATTTTTTTTAAATACTCTTCTCCTAACCCTTCTAAGCCTTCTGTTGCGATATTACCCGGCATCACGGCATTAATGGTAATATTAAATGGAGCTAATTCTAATGCCGCTGTTCTCATAAAGCCAAGTTGTGCAGCTTTACTGGCACCATAATGTGTCCAACCAGCATATCCTGTAATAGGTCCCGTAATGGAAGATGTAATAATAACTCGACCATTTTCGGCTTCTTTCAGATAAGGAAGACATGCTTTTACCGAAAACATTGTCCCTCTTGTGTTCACGTTCATGACATGGTCCCAATCCGCTACTGTCATGTTCTCTAATTTTACTGATGGAAAAATGCCTGCATTTGAGCAAAGAATATCAATTGAACCCTGGTCTTGTGCAACACTTTTTGCCATTCTTTCAACAGATTCATAGTTTTCAACATCAACAGAAATCGCGGAAGCTGAATAACCTTGTTGGTTTAACTCATTCGCTACATATTGTGCAGATTCAAGTCCTCTTGCAGCAATTACCACATGTGCTCCTTGCTGTGCAAATACGGTTGCAATTCCTTTTCCTATCCCTTTACTTCCACCAGTTACAATAGCGACTTTGCCCTTTAAATCTACTTTCATAAAGTACCATCCTTATTAATGTTTTGGTTTTCTCGAAATTTCCTGAACTAACTTCACAACGGATTTCTCAGGACGCGAAAGGATATTATAAGAAATAAATTTCTTCGATTGTTTTGCTATTTCTAAACCAACTTGAATTGCTTCTCGGACAGCTACTAAATCACCTTCAATTGCAATTGTTACATAAGCCAAATCAATGGTTTCTTGTCTTACAATGTGTACATTGGCCGCTTTTAACATCTGGTCTGCAACAACGATTGAAATAGCAAGACCTTTCGTTTCAATAATTCCAATAGCTTGTTTCATTGATTTCACTCCAAAGAATTGGCATCGGCATCTATCACATCTTGCTAGGAAGAAAATTTCTTATTCATACTTAATCGTAATCCCCTTTTGTTTGGCCGCATCTATAGCAAGGGGAGTAATAATCGTATTGTTTGAAATTGATAAAACAGAATTTTGATATTCTTTAATAGTTGATTCAGTAATTAACTTATTTTTTTCACTTATAACCTGTTTTGGATGGATAAAATTTTTCACATTTGTAAATTCACAAATTGTACAGCCATACTGTTGTAGATTCTTCACATATCCTTGTAACATCTTTATATAAGGATTATTGGATGAGCTTTGAATAACCAATGTTAAAAACTCATCATTCGGAACAAGCACTGGTGTAATTTCTCGTAGGATTAATTGAGAAAGTAATTTTGTCTCAGGTGAATAAATAATCCCTTGCGCACTATTTACAATAAATTGTTGATCAACCTCTAAAAATAAAATGAAGTCATAATAATTGATTAGTTCATCAACTACTTCCCCTTGCCACTCATCAACATGAAACAATATTTTTAGCCGTTCTATTTTTTTTATTGCTGATGATGTATTTGGATGAACAACCAATATATTTTTTTCGTAGATTCTATGGTTTTCTACTATTCTTTTAACAATTTGTGAAACAATTGTTTCTAATTGTGTATAATCCATTTACATCACACCAATTTAAGAAGTTTGCCCTTTATGTTCGGAGTAAAGGCTGCTGCATTTGCTTCATCTGTATCAATATGCATTTCGAGCACATAGTTTTCCGAAACACGTACTACTACATTTAGAAATTGTATAGGTCTGCTAGTGTTCACTTCCACTCTAACGATATCACCATCATAAACTTGAAATTGTTTGGCATCATCAGGTGACATATGAATATGGGCTTGTGCAATAATCAGTCCTTTTTCTTTATGCAATACACCCTTTGGACCAATTAAAGTAATTGGAGATGAGTCATCTAATTGTCCGGATAATCGAATCTGTGGTGTGACACCAAGCTTAATTGAATCCGTTTGACTAATCTCTATTTGTGTTTCTTTACGAAATGGTCCTAATACTCGAACACTTTCGATTTTTCCTTTTGGCCCTTGTATTGTAATCAGTTGATGTGATGCAAATTCGCCAGGTTGGGATAAATCTTTCCATTTTTCCAGTTTACAATCGTCTCCAAATAAACAATGAAAGTCTTTCTCGCTTAGATGACAATGACGCGCTGATACTGCGATTGGAATATCTACTTTTCCATCATCAAAATGACATCTGTTCACCTAAACTTCCTTTCAACAATTATTTTGGTAGAATGGCAAGTAACTCTGAGTGCGGGCGAGGAATCACATGAACAGATAGTAACTCTCCTACGCGTCTCGCTGCTTCTGAACCTGCATCTGTTGCAGCCTTTACTGCTCCTACATCCCCTGTTACTAATACCGTGACAATTCCGCCTCCAACATGTACTTTACCAACAATATTTACATTGGCTGCTTTTACCATCGCATCTGCTGCCTCAATTGAGCCAATTAATCCGCGCGTTTCAATCATTCCTAAAGCACCATTAATTTCAACACTCATCTAAAATTCCTCCTCTAACTATTCAATTTTTTTAAAACTTCTTCTACTACTCTTGTAACCAACTTTGAATCAATTGTTTCGACAACATCTGAATTCCTATCAATTCTTGTTTCCTTTAACCTATGTGTTGGTTGTGGGATTATAACAGGTTTTGTTTCATATGCAATCCGTTTGATATTGATTAAATGATCAACCGTAATATTATCACTCGTAATATTCCCCCCGTAGGAACCACACCCAAGTGTAAAAGATGGTATAAGAGAAGTAGATCCACCAGGGGCACCTAGAGCAGCATGCGTGTTTACAACAACACGCGATACTGGCATTTGAATTGAAAATTCTCTAACAAGAGCATCATCATTTGCATGAATGGAGAAACTATGGCCTCTTCCACCAATATCTAAAAGTTTCTGGCAAATAGATATTGCTTCTTGTGCATTAGTTGCAGTATATAACCCTAAAATTGGTGATAGTTTCTCTATAGAAAATGGATAATTTTTACCAATCTCAGTCTCTTCTGCAAGCAAAATGCGAATATGATCCGGTACATCAATCCCTGCTAATTTTGCTATATGCTTCGCTGATTTCCCTACGATTTCCCCATTCAATTGTCGAGGAACCGGGCTTATCACTAACTCAACTTTTCTCTTTTCTTCTTCATTTAGCACGTATACACCCTGAAAAACTAATTCATCCATAACAGATTTTTTTATCTCTTGATGAACCACTATCGCTTGTTCTGTAGCACAAATGGTACTGTTATCGAATGATTTACTTTCAACAATTTTTTTCACTGCCAATTGCACGTTTGATGATGGATCAATATATACAGGTACATTACCAGGACCTACACCATAAGCAGGCTTTCCAGACGAATACGCTGCCTTCACAAGCCCCGCACCACCTGTAGCTAATATGAGATTAACGTCCTGATGTCGCATTAATTCTTCTGTGGCCTTTAACGTCGGATGACTTACCCAGCCAATAAGTCCTTTCGGAGCACCAGCTTTAATAGCGGCTTCCTTACAAATTTTTAATGCTTCAATTGTGCTTTGAGCAGCTGTTGGATGCGGACTAACTACAATGGCATTTTTTGTTTTAAGTGCAATCATTGTTTTAAAAATAGCTGTAGCAGTTGGATTAGTTACAGGTGTCACCGCTGCAATGACACCAAATGGATAGGCAATTTCTACAATCCTTTTTGAATAATCTTCATTTAAAATACCAACTGTTTTTTTATCTATAATGGATTCAAATACACCTTTCGAGGCGAGTTCATTTTTAATTTTTTTATGCTCAATAATGCCCATTTTTGTTTCTGACACTGCAAGTACGGCTAATTGTTCCGCCTTTTGGTAGCTCGCATGTGCTATGGCTTCCACTATTTGATCGACTTGTTGCTGAGTAAATGTTTGAAATTGCTTTTGAGCAAGCCTTGCTTCTTCGATGGCGATCCGTACTTCTTGTATTGAGACTAAATCGATATCTGTTAGCACGTGCTCACCTCTTTAGTTGAACTTTTTAAATTTTATTAAGTTACTATTATCTGATCCTTTTATTTCATTTGAAGAAAAATGATAAACATTTAGAGATTGCCAATCATTCAATTCTTCTATAGAAAGTGTCTGTAAATTATATGTTTGAGTGGATGAAAATTGACCTACTTTATCATTTCTCAATAAATTATTCGCTTGCCAATCTTGTAATTCGCTATCTGTTAAGCCACAATTTTTTATGTTTTGCTCACTGTTAATTTCGTCAGTTAATTTTGAGATAACAAGTTCTGTAATTTTAGCAATCAATTGCTGGTCCATCCTATCCCTCACTTTCTAAAATTCTATCAACTAATTGCTGATCATATTTTTCTATGATTACATCAGCCTCTGGGAAAATACTCAAATTAGTTTGACCAGTGGAATTAATGCAAATAGCCTGTGCTAATCCTGCATTTTTTGCAAAACTCATATCTGCATTGGAATCACCAATCATCAATACCTTTGATAAATCAATTTGATGCCTTTCTGATGCTAGGAAGGCTAAATCAGGTGATGGTTTGCTATTTTCCACTAAGTCACTTCCATAAATAAATTCAAAGTAGTGACTTAGTTTTACTTTTTCCAACATATAGGTTGCATTAGATGTTACATCTGCTGTAATAACACCCATCTTTACTCCATGTTTTTTTAACTCTTCCAAAAGATCATATACACCAGGTAAAGCTTTTACTTCTAAAAACTTTTTTTGTTCATTTGCAAAAGTAATACCTTCTTTTGCGATTGTCATTGCTTTATCCCATCCAATTCCATTCTCATAAAGGATAAATGCCACAATAATTTGAGATTCAAGTATACTTCCAATCGCTAATGGGCTTGTAATATCGATTGAAATTTCATCTTCATTGACACCTAGTTTGATAATAAATTCTCTTTCAGACAGCGAGAATGATTGTTCCAATGAATTTGTAATATAGAAATAAACAAACTTGCTCCAAGGTATCCAGATACTGAATAAATCGATTAGCGTTCCGTCTTTATCGAAAAATACCCATCTGTCATTTTGCATATTTTTACTCCTATGAAATTTGGTTTATTTATTTTCTGGTGAGATAGTTGAAGAATTATTTTCTTTAATAAAGCGTTCTTCCGGTGCATCTTCATTGATACGATGTCTCGCCCAAACATAGTAATAAAGACTGGCGATTGCAAAGATGATTATACATACAAAAAAGAACGTTATATTTGCAAAGAAACTAGCGAAAATTGCAATGATTGCGAATACAAGTGAAATAATTGGAGTGAATGGATAGAGTGGAGTATTAAATGTTCTATTTAAGTTCGGTTCTTTTTTTCTTAAAATTAGCACTGATAAATTCATCGTAATATACGATACTAAGGCACCAAAAGTAGAAACTAAGATTAAATCATCTGGATTAAATAAAATAACTAAAAGTAACCCAACAAAACCTGGTAAAATAATGGCCATATATGGAGTTTGACGTTTTTTATGCATTAAGGATAAAAAGCTAGGTAAGTAGCCAGCTCTGGACAATGCATAAACTTGACGAGAGTAAGCTAATATTACTCCTGAAAAACTTGCAATTAAACCAACTAAACCGATGGATGCTAAAATTTGAGCTAACCAATAAGTATCACCAAAAGTAGCTGCTAATGCTGCAGGTAGTGGATCTTCAGCCACTGCCATAATATCAATACCTGCTAAACCTATTGCTACAGTTGTTGTCAATAAAGATAAAATTAATAATGTAATCATTCCCGAAATAAGCCCTTTTGGCATATCTTTCTGTACATCTCGAGTTTCTTCTGACAACATCGGTAACATTTCAATTGCTAAAAATAGCCACATTGCAAATGGTAGTGCAGACCATACTCCTGCAAATCCACCAGGAATTAAAGCATAGTCATCTGGGAATAAATTATCTAGCTGAATTTGTGGCAACCCGACGAAATACATTAAAACCAATAGTCCTAAAGCGATAAATACTAATATCATTTCGATTGTGGCATATTCTTTAATTCCAATAATATGGATAATCATAAATAATATATACATGATGGCTGCTGCCATTACTGTTGAAACAGAAGGAAATAAAAAGCTAATATACCCACCAATTCCAATTGCAATGATTGGTGCTGCAATTACATATTGTAAAACGACACCAACACCGGTAATAAAACCGAAGTATTTCCCCATTGCCCTTCTTGCAAAGGAATAGGGTCCACCTGCATAAGGTAACGCAGTTGACAATTCTGCAATTCCTAATGTCATTGTTAAATACATAATTGCCATTACAACTGTAGCAATAACCATTCCCAGATAACCTGATTCAAGAAGACCAAAATTCCAACCAAAATAGTTACCGGAAATCACAATTCCAACACCAATTGTCCACAAATGAATAGGTGTTAAAGCTTTCTTTAGCGTTACTGTCTCTTTTTTAGATGACATATAACCTTTACCCTCCTTTTAATAGCTAATTAATTTTCAAACTTCGCTAAATAATCTAACACGAGGGAATCACTTTGAATTGTATAGTCTTCACCATAATATCTAGAGGTATCATTATCACGACTTCCAATCCAAGAAATTAACTGTAATCGTCGCATTAAGATAAATGTTGGAATCATTTCGATTTCCTCTTGTGTAAGTGACCTTATCGATGTATAACCCGTTAACCAAGATTGAACCAGATTATTTACATATGGCTTATGTTCAATAAAACTTAATGATGAGCCCAAATCATGAAGGTACCAAGAAAATCCACAATCATCAAAATCAATTACTCTAATTTTCTTACCATCGATTAATAGATTTGCTAAACGTAAATCCGAATGAATAAGACCAAATCTCGTCTTATCCTTCCCAAATTGTTCTAACTTTCGTTTAATTGTATTTGATGCTCGATTATATAAAGCAATTCTTTCCGGTGTCATTCCTCTGCCATCTTGCCATCTTCCCCATTTAGGATTTTCACCGAGTATTGTTTCGTAATCCCAAGTCATTCGTTTATAATTTTTATATTTCTCATGGTTATCAATCATATATTTATGAAATGTCGCTGAAATTTTACCGATCATTTCAAACTGCTTTACTAAATCTTCTTCTTTATTTTCATCAGGTGCTTTACCATTAACAAATGTAAATAAAGAACTATAATATGTTGTGCCATCTATTTCGACAGCGTTTACAAAAGTAGCATCATCCGCTTTGATCGGCAACGATACTTCTATTTCTGATTCATCATGTAATGTTAACAACCAGTTAATTTCCGCTTCTATTTCTTCTTTACGATGATAATTTGGACGGTTAACACGTAATATATATTTCTCATGTTCTTTTTGAATTAGATAAGTAGCATTCTCTGAATAGTCGAGCATTTTTATTTGAGCATTATTTAAAAAGTGATATCTTTTTGTAGATTTTTTTGCTACATCATGAAAGATTTGAAGATTTCTATCTAAAGTTGAATTATTCATTTGTTCCATAGAAACATCCTCCCTGTTATAGTTTCTATCCCCATTTGCAACTTTAACGTGTAAAACTATATTTGATTTGTTGACTTGCTTCCTTTATACCTGCTTCACATTTTTCGAGTAGTTCATCACAATATTCCTTATTGCACAATAAACCTGGTTTAAATTGTAAAACTCTAGTGTCAAGCATTGAATAAATCGCCCATACCCCGTGTTTATAAAGACTACTCATCACATATTTAGCTCCCTCTGGATGTTCAAATTCAAGTCCCATTACTACGCCTAGTTGTCTTATACCAACAAAGAAATCCGGATATTGTTGTTGAATACGTTCTAACCCTGCTCTTAAATATCTAGCTACATAATCCACATTCTTAATCACTTGTGGACGTTGGGATATTTCTAATACTTTACTCGCAACAATACAACCTAGTTCAGCACCACCAAATGTAGAAATATGTGCTAGTCCATCTTCATTCATCCAGCCACCAGCACGTTCATTTACTACTGTTGCTGCAATCGGATATATTCCTCCACCTAGACCTTTTGCTGTAACTAAAATATCTGGTTTTACATTATAATGCTCTATTCCCCAAAGTTTCCCTGTGCGCATTAATCCTGTTTGTACTTCATCCGCTATATACACCGTTCCGTAACGTTCACACATTTCTTTGACAGTTGCTAAATAATTTGGAAACGGTAATGGGAATCCATATGTCGCTGGAATAGTTTCAATAATAACTGCAGCTACGTCCCCTTTTGAAAGTTCTCGTTCCATAGCAGTTAAATCGTTAAATGGTACATGAACAAATTCATTAGAGTCACCTTCACTAAGGAATAATTTCGAATATCGTTCATTACCTAATGATACGGCCAAACCTGTATGGCCATGATAACCATTTTTTATGGAAATAAATTTTTTCCTTTTCGTAGCATACCGCGCGCACTTCAATGCCACATCAATTGCTTCACTACCACCACTTGAAAATATCGTATATTTTAATCCCTCAGGTGTACATTTAGCCAATTGTTCAGCTAATTGCGCTCTTGTAATCGATGGGAAATGATGATTTCCGATATCAAAATAATTCGTTGCTTCAATTAATGTTTCAATTAATTCTGGATTTCGGTGTCCTAAGTTATAAGTTCCTCCATTTAAATGGACATTCATTAATTTTTTCCCATCCATATCATAGAAATAATACCCTTCTCTTTTTCCAATAACGAGGTCAATCCCGTCTTTCTGCCATTGCTTTGTTTTTCCTGGGTTCCACCACTCAATTGATTTTTGTAATATATCCTTTTTGTTTTCAAAAAAGTTCATTTACTTCGCCACCCTTATATGATGAGATTTTCATATTTTTCACTCGCAATTAAGAGATCAATTTGTAACTCAGATAATTTTTCTTGCCATTGAGTTGAACAATTTTTATCTGTAATAATCATAGAAGCTTCTTTTAAATCACAAATTTTCACGAAAGTTGAAACCCCAAATTTTGTATGGTCTCCTAAAATAATCACATTATCAGCACGTTCTATCATCTTTCTAGAGATACTAGCTCCAGGAATTTCATAATCCGTAACTCCGTCATTTAATGAAATTCCCCCAGCTGCAATGAAAGCTTTCGATGCTTTTAATTGGTTAAAAAAGGATTCTGCCAAAGGTCCACCTGTGAATTTTTGTTCTTTTTCATATTCACCTCCTGAAAAAAGAATTTTCCCTGAAAAACATTCTGTTGCTAATAGAAATACAGGAAGCGAATTCGTAATGATCGTTACATTTCTCTTATCCGTTAAAAACCGCACCATTTCGTATGCTGTTGAACCATAGCCAATAAAAATGACATCACCATCTTCAACGATGCTAGCTGCCGCCTTACATATTAGCCTTTTTTCTAGATGATTGATCATCACTTTTTGCTCAAAATTTTGTTCAAATCGATTTTTTACTTTTACTGCACCACCATAAACTTTGTGTAAATATCCCTCCTTCTCTAACCGTTCCATATCTCTTCGAATAGTTTCACCTGATACATTTAATAGAGATTCAGCATCACTCACTTTTACTTTTCCATTTAAATCCAGTAGATCTAAAATTACTTTTTTTCTTTCTTCAAATGAAAATGACATTTTTTCATCAACTCCATATTTTGTAGTTCAATATATTCCACAACATTTCACAACATTACACATTCTTTTAATTCATTTTTGTGGATTGTTAACATTTTCTGCAGAAACCATTTCATCGTAAAAATAAAAAATCCAAAGAAATAATATGGTACCTGTGGATAGGACACTTGAAAAAGAGTGTGCTATTCACAGGTATTTTTTATATACTAGACTTTCAAGAGGAATAAGGACGGACAGAAGACAGCGATGAGTAAACAATTATTTTCACCAGAACAGATTGAACAACTACAAAAGAATCCACATGTATTAAAGGTAAGCGAACGTACCATTACTTACGCAGATGCATTTAAAAGTAAATTTATAGATGAATATTTAGCAGGCAAAACACCTCGGCGAATTTTTGAGGAATACGGTTTTGATATTGAAGTAATAGGCATGAAACGTGTTGAACAAGCCTCCTCTCGTTGGAGAAAAGCGTATGAGAAAAATGGTTTAATTGGGCTAACCGATACACGTAAAACGAGTTCCGGAAGACCTATAAAGCGTGAATTAACGATGGCAGAAGTTCTCGGAAGACAAGCAGCACGTATTGAACTACTAGAAGGGCAAGTAGAGATGCTAAAAAAGCTCGAAGTGACAGAAAGGAGGCTGCTAAACACCAGTCAAAAATTAAGCACAAATAAGGTATTCCAACTGATTTCCGATACACTAGAGCAGTTTCCATTTAAACGAATGGTGACTTATTTTTGCGCACTTTTAAACGTCTCACGTTCTGGTTATTACAACTATTTAAAGACAAGTGAGACACGTGCAACGAAAGAGTTGAAGGATAGAGAAGCACGTGATTTGATCTTAAAAGCCTTCAATCGCCGTGGTTATAAGAAGGGGTCACGTTCAATTAAAATGACACTTGAACACGACTTTGGCATCGTGATGAATCGCAAGAAAATCCAACGTATTATGCGAAAGTATGGAATTGTCTGCCCTCACCGCAAAGCCAATCCGTATAAACAAATAGCGAAAGCAACAAAAGAACATCGTGTTGTGCCAAATAAGCTAGAGCGCCAATTTAAGCAAGGTGTACCAGGCAAAGTCCTATTAACAGACATTAGCTATATTCCCTATAACGGAACAATGGCTTATTTGTCGACCATTAAAGACGGGTCTACCAATGAAATTTTAGCTTATCATGTATCAGATCGTATTACGCTGGACCTCGCAACAAAAACTGTTGAGAAACTATTCCGCAATAAACGTGTAAAGCTCCATCCAGAAGCCTTCATCCATTCAGATCAAGGTGTTCATTATACAAGTCCAAAATTCCAAAAGCTTTTAAAGCACTATAAACTTGGTCAATCGATGTCACGTCGAGGCAACTGTTGGGATAACGCACCACAGGAATCCTTTTTCGGACACTTAAAAGACGAAGTTGATTTCAGCATGGTCAAAACACTGGATGAGTTACGCGCTAAAATCGATCACTACATGGTTTACTACAACAATTATCGTTATCAATGGAATCTAAAAAAGATGGCTCCTGTACAATACAGAAACCATCTCTTAATAGCTTAAACTCTTTTTTTAGTTTGTCCTTGACTTGGGTACCACATTAAAAACAGACAATGTCTACTTTTCTTTGGATTTTAAAAAAACTTATAAGCGAATATTTTTGGGGGTAACAAGTAAATTTTTAATTTGAATAATAAATTAAATCATATCGTTTGCATGATAAGAAACTAAATAAATCAAAGTTAAATAATCTCCTACTGCACTATCAAAAATCGGAATGCAATCTTAAAAATTCGATTTAACAACGTATAATATTTTTTCTTCTCCTACTACTAAGACGGCAAGAAAAAACAAGTAATAACCCCTCATGAGCACTAGGATCAACTTACAGAATCTTTCCCTAATATAATAAAAAAACTGTACCGAAAGCATAAGCTTTTGGTACAGTTTTAAACATTTCATTATACGTAGTATTTATCTACAACTTCTGAACAACGTCCGCAAAGTGTTGGGTGATTTTCATTTTGCCCTACTGATTCTGAGTAAGACCAGCAGCGTTCACATTTTTCACCATCTGCTTTTTCGATTAAAATAGCAGTTTTTTCTAGAACAAGCGCATCGCTAGGGGCACTATCTTTTGAACCAGCAATAACTAATTGAGAAACGATACAGCTTTGTGCAAATTGTTTTGCATCTTCATTTAGTAAATCTAAAACATCTTGATCTGCATAAATTGTTACCTTAGCTTCAAGAGATTTACCAATTGTTTTTGCGTTACGAGCTTCTTCTAACGCTTTTAATACTTCGTCACGAACTTCAATTAAACGTTCCCATTTCGCACGTAATTGTGGGAAGTTTTCACGTTCATCTACTTCAGGGAAGTCTGTTAATTGAACAGAAACTGCTTCTTCGTTTAAGTAAGACCATAGTTCATCTGTAGTATGCGGTAAAATTGGTGTTAACACTTTTAATAATGTTTGCAGAGTATCATACATCACTGTTTGCATAGCACGGCGATTTTTGCTGTCTACTGCTTCAATATAAACAACGTCCTTCGCAACGTCTAAGTATAATGCGGATAATTCAACTGCAACAAAGTTATTAATTGTGTGATATACAGATGCAAACTCATATCGATCGTAAGCATTACGCACTGCTTTTAATACATCTTGCAAGCGCATGTACATATATTGATCCATTTCGTTTAAATCTTCATAAGCTACACGATCCGTTGCTGGGTTAAAGTCAGAAATGTTACCGTGTAAGAAACGAAGCGTGTTTCGGATTTTACGATATACTTCTGAAATTTGTTTTAACATATCCATACTAATTCGCACGTCACCTGTATAATCCACAGATGCTACCCATAAGCGTAAAATGTCAGCACCGTATTGGTTCATTACTTTTTCAGGAATGATAACATTTCCTAAAGATTTACTCATTTTACGTCCTTCGCCATCAAGTACGAATCCGTGTGTTAATAATCCTTTATAAGGAGCATAACCATTAATCGCCACAGAAGTGATTAATGATGAGTTAAACCATCCACGATGTTGGTCAGAACCTTCAAGATAAAGGTCTGCTGGATATTTCATACCACGTTCAACAAGTACACCTTGGTGAGATGAACCTGAGTCAAACCAAACGTCCATAATGTCATTTTCTTTTGTGAATTTGCCATTTGGACTACCTGGATGAGTAAATCCTTCAGGTAATAAATCTTTTGCTTCACGTTGGAACCAGATATTTGAACCATGTTCGCGGAACAATTGAGACACATGTGCAATTGTTTCAGGTGTAATAATTTCTTCACCATTCTCAGCATAGAATACTGGAATTGGTACACCCCATGCACGTTGTCTTGAAATACACCAATCACCACGGTCACGAATCATATTGTAAAGACGAGTTTCACCCCATGCTGGAGTAAATGTTGTATTTTCCACCGCTTCTAATAATTGATCGCGGAATGCCTCAACAGAACAGAACCATTGTGGCGTTGCACGATAAATTACTGGCTTTTTCGTACGCCAGTCATGTGGATATGAGTGCGTAAAGAATGATAATTTTTCTAATGCGCCTACTTCTTTTAATTTTTCAGTGATGACTTTATTTGCATCATCATAGAAAATACCTTCAAATCCTGGTGCTTCATGTGTGTAGCAACCTTGGTCATTTACTGGGCTAAGAACTTCAAGACCATATCTTTTACCTACCATGAAGTCATCTTCTCCGTGACCTGGTGCTGTATGAACACATCCTGTACCAGCTTCTGTTGTTACATGATCACCAACCATCACTAAAGAATCACGATCATAAATAGGGTGTTTTGCAACAACATATTCTAACTCTTGACCTTGAACTTCTTGAATTACCTCTGGGTTTTCCCACTCTAGCGTCTCAGAAACAGATTTTAATAAATCTTTAGCAATAATGAATTTTTTATCGCCAACAGCTACGACTACATACGTAATTTCAGGATTTAAAGAAATCCCTAAGTTTGCTGGAATTGTCCATGGTGTTGTCGTCCAAATAATAAACTTTGCATCTTCTGGTACGACACCTTTTGCATCTTTAATTTCAAAACTTACATAAATAGACGGAGATTTAATATCTTTATATTCGATTTCAGCTTCTGCTAATGCAGATTCAGAAGATGGAGACCAATAAACTGGTTTTAAACCTTTGTAAATATAGCCTTTTTCCGCCATTTTCCCAAATACTTCAATTTGGCGTGATTCAAACTCAGGTTTTAACGTAATATATGGATTTTCCCAATCTCCACGTACACCTAAACGTTTGAATTGAGCCATTTGATTTTCAATTTGTTCGTAAGCATACTTTTCACAAAGCTCACGAAATTCAGCAATCGTTAATTCTTTACGCTTAACACCTTTATTAGTTAATGCTTGCTCAATCGGTAAACCATGAGTATCCCAGCCTGGAATATATGGTACATGGTAACCTGTCATTGAACGATGACGGTTAATCATATCTTTAATTACTTTATTTAATGCGTGACCAATATGGATATCTCCATTTGCATATGGAGGGCCATCATGTAAAACAAAATGAGGACGATCTTTTGTACGTTCATTTACAAGTTTATTGATGTCCATTGCATCCCATTTTTCTTGCATTTTTGGTTCATTTGCTGGTAAATTTCCGCGCATTGGGAAATCTGTTTTTGGCATTAATAACGTATCTTTATACTCTACCATTAAAAAATCCTCCTAAATGTATAAGTGTTCAGGTTGAAAAACATAATGTGGTAATTTAAGAGAAATAAAAAAAGTTTCTCATCCCTCAAAGGGACGAGAAACTTTTACTCGTGGTACCACCCTAATTTACAAGTTAAAAAAATTAACTTGCCTCTTAGACACTGTAACGTCGTGAAATACGAAATCGCTTACTTAAACTGATTCATCACTTTTTCAGCGATTTAGCTCCGGAGTGATTTTCCTTTTTGATAGTTTCGTTCGAGCTTGCACCATCCTCGAATCGCTTAGTCCACCTTCAATAAGTACTGTCTCCGTCAATGCTAATTAAATATACAAATTTTTATACTCGTGTATCAGTATATGGAAATAGATAAAATGAGTCAAGTAAAAAAGAAAATGGGGCGGTTTGTTAAACTCTCCCTTTTTCTTATTTCACACGAAACTTCAACATACAAGAATTAATTATAAAAGATTATCTAATTCTTCTTTCGATAGTTCAACATTGCCCTGATCGTTTCGTACATGATTTTGAATGTCCGTTAAACCGATATCATATTCCATTAAGTGCTCCCAATCATCTGTATTTAATAAATCTAATTGGGCTTCTACTAACATTTTGAAGCGGTTACGGAATACTTTTGATTGTTTCTTTAATTCATCTATCTCTATGGCAATTTTACGTGCTTTACCCAATGCATCATTAACAATTCGATCAGCATTTTTTTCGGCTTCTTTTATGATTAATTTTGCTTCTTGTTGTGAATTACGACGAACTTCTTCTGCAGCCTCTTGAGCAACAATAATTGATTTTTGTAGTGTTTCCTCTAAAATGTTGTAGCGATTCATTTGCTCCGTCATTGACTTTACTTTTTCTTCAAGTTCCTTTTTTTCACGCAAAATGATCTCATAATCTTTTATAATCTGATCCAAAAATTCATTTACTTCATCTTCCGCATAACCGCGAAAACCCCGAGTAAACTCCTTATTATGTATATCAAGAGGTGATAATGGCATTGGTCAACACTCCTTCTCTCTTTTAAATATATAAAACTATTATAACTCGCTAACTGTTCCTTGACATCAAGTTTTCGTAAGTTTTCACTGTAATCTGCTATTTTTGCTCTAAACGACCTATTTGAAGTCGAATTTTATCCTTTTTCGTCCTACCTTCTGTCATAAGGATTTTTACTCTTCCTAAACCTCGGACTGATACGATATCCCCTTCTTGAAGTTCAAATGAAGTATCATCAATTATTGTCCAATTAACCTTTACTTTGTCAGCATTAATTAGATTCTGGGATTTTTGTCTTGAAACATTAAAAATTGATGCAAGAACAGTATCTAATCTCATCGACGAAATAGTATATGATTTACTTACCCATTCTTGAACCATTTTAATTAATTTCGACTCTTCATCTACTTTTTCTAGTTGTACTTTTGCCTTACCGATACTCGTTAAATTCATCGCGACATATTCTTCTATTTCTTGTGCTACTGAAATCTGGATGGTATCACCATCAATATGGATATCCCCGAATTTCCCACGATTTAAACCTATTGATAATAATGCACCTAAGATATCAGGATGTTTTAAATTAACAAATTTTGAAGGATAGTTCACAGAAAAAATGGAGATTTGAAAATCCTCTTTTGTTGGTTCAAAGTAATTAGGAGCGATTAACATACGTTGTCTTTCAGCATCAAGAAAACCACCATCTGCTACGATTTTTATTTCATTACTTTGCCCTATAACCGAGTTAACAATGAAGCGCTCGCGGGGATCTAAATAATCTGTTAATTTTGGTGCAAAACGATCTTCTACTTCTCTTTGCCAGCCAATTACTTTTTCAATAAAGGGTTGTTCATCTTTTCGAAAATGTTGGATTAAATGTTCCATTAATTCACTCCACCTTATAAACAATAGTATGTTCAGTTGAAAAAATAATAAAAGAAAATCCCCACAACAAAATTAGTAGGGATTTGAACGAAAACCTATGCAAACATAAAATATACTTTCTCAACTACAATTAATAAGCCCATTTGTATATAACGTAGTAATAAAAGGGCTACAATTGGTGAAATATCAATCATACCAATAGGTGGAATAAATTTTCTAAAAATTCCTAAATAAGGTTCAACAAGTTTTCCTAAATACTCTCCAACTGTTGAATTTCGAATATTTGGAACCCATGACATAAAGATATAGATAATTATCATAAATTGATAAATTGTAAATGCTGCCGCAATGAAATTTATTATGGAATAATAAAGCATTAAATTGTTAACCTCGCTAATCTATTGTATATCGTCGTACAGATAGTTCGAAACCTCACCGGATACCTCAACATTATCTGGAGTACATAGGAAAATATCCGTACCAATTCGTTGAATATCTCCTCCTAAGGCATAAACAGTACCACTTAAAAAATCTATAATACGCACACCTGCTTCACGATCGATTCTTTGTAAATTAACGATAGTAGCACGCTTATTTTTTAAATGGTCAGATATGTCTTGAGCTTCTGCATACACTCTAGGCTCAACGATAACAACCTTTGATTGTTTTATAGAATTTGCAGTTTGTAAACTAACAACATTTAAGTGAGAATTCTGTTCCACTTCAATAAGTTTACGTTCTTTTTTAGGGCGTGATTTTACAATAGGTTGCTCTTTGGTGATACTTACTGGTTTACTTGATGTTGCAATTTCTTGCACTTCTTCATCTTCTTCTTCAAGGTAAAAGAAATTTTTTATTTTGTTTTTCATACTCATCTAGTATCCCCTCTTTTCTATCCAACAAGAGCTGTTCCAATTCTTACAAACGTCGCACCTTCTTCTACCGCAATTTCATAGTCATTTGACATCCCCATTGAAAGTTCTTTACAAGGAGCATAGTCTAACCCTAATTCTATTACTTGTGTCTGTAAGTTTTTCAAATCACGAAATACTTTTCTTATAACGGCTTCATCTTCAGTATTAGGTGCCATTGTCATAAGGCCCACAACATGAATTTTATCGTACTGAGCTAACGATTGTATAAATGGAATTACTTCTTCTGTACTCAACCCATGTTTTGACTCTTCCCCTGAGACATTTGCTTGAACGAAACAGTTTATTGGTTTTTCCGCTCGTTTATTAATTTCTTCAGCTAAACTCATACGATCTAGTGAATGAAGATAATCAATTTCATTAATTACTTGTTTTACTTTTCTAGTTTGTAAAGAACCAATATAATGCCAAATGGCTTTATTATTAATTTCGCCCTTTTTAGTCAATAATCCTTCTGGACGATTTTCACCTAAATGAAGTAGTCCAGCTTCTAGGGCTTCAGTTGTTCTTGCAACTGTAACTTGCTTTGTTACCGCAATTATCTCTACATCCTGAGTCATTTGAGCTTTCTTTTTTGCAGTTTCTATTTTATTTTGAATAATTTCTAAATTATCACTTATCTTTGTCACTTTAAACCCAACTTTACATCAATAGTTTCCTTAATTGTATCAAGCTGTATAGTAATTTTCAATGAATAGCATGACCTATTAAGAAATCTCTTTTACTAATATTACATCTTTGCCTATTACCAGTATATCACTAATCAGGACTTTTCTCACATGTTCATCATTTTGTAAGAATGACATAAACTTTTTTGGTTCAGCAACGAGAAAAGCAGTGATAGAACCTGTATTTTCGTCCACCTCTGCATCGATAATATATCCAACAAATCGGCCATTACCAGCCTCAATAATTTCTTTTTGTTGTACAGCAGAAAATCGCAAATTAATCTCCCTTCTTTTTATAATTAGGTCGATACTATTATGTTTTTAAAGTAATTAGTTCGATTCGTTTTCAATAAATTGTTCCTTCTTAAAAATATATTAATTTTTTTATGAAATATTGCTTTTAATTTTTAAAAATAAATAAAAGCGCACCTTTTATAGTGCGCTACAATACTTAACCTAACTTATAATCTTTTTGCATAGTCTCAATGGCGTTTTTCTCTAGCCTTGAAATTTGAGCTTGAGAAATACCGAGTGATTTTGCAATTTCAGTTTGTGTTTCACCGTAATAGAATCGTTTGGAAAGAATCATTTGTTGTCTTTCATCAAGCTTTTGCATACTTTCCTTCACACTAACGTATGCAACCCATTGATCTTCTGACACATCATCATCTTTTAATTGGTCCATAATATATACGGCATCTCCACCATCAGAATAGATTGGCTCTTGCAATGAAAGAGGATCTTGGATTGCATCAAGTGCGTATAATACATCTTCCTTTTTCATCTCAATAGCTTCTGCCAACTGTTCAATGGTTGGTTCATATAAATTTTCTGAGATAAACTTTTCCTTTGCTTGCATTGCTTTGTAAGCAATGTCTCGTAAGGATCTAGAGACACGTAAAGCATGATGGTCTCGTAAATGCCTTCTAATCTCACCTATAATCATTGGAACAGCATATGTTGAAAATCGAACATTATGCTTTAAATCAAAGTGGTCAATAGCCTTTAATAATCCAATACAACCAACTTGGAATAAATCATCGGCTTGTTCACCTCGGTAAGAAAATCTACCGACAATACTTAATACTAGACGTAAGTTGCAAATGACTAGTTCATCTCTTACCCACTCTTCTCCAGATTGTAGGCGAACGAACAGCTCTCTCATCTCTTCATGTTTTAGAACTGGCAAAGAAGCAGTATCTACACCACAAAGTTCTACTTTAGTACGAACCATCTTCTTTTCCTCCGAACTAGTTTTTTATCTCTGAACTGTTTTTTCAGTTTGTCCGGAAAAAAGAAGAATATGCACATTTTACTCGTCCAATTTCATCCAGTAACTTATGAAATCGGTTGATTTAAATGCTCTCGTAAATCTAAAATGATTTTCTTTTCTAGTCGAGAGATGTAGGATTGAGAGATGCCTAAATGGTCTGCTACTTCTTTTTGGGTCATTTCTTGTTTACCATTTAGACCAAATCGACACTCCATTATATATCGTTCACGTTCACTTAAGCCGTTAATTGCATTAAACATTGTAGCTCTTTCAATTTTCTTTTCTACATCATTCATAATAATTTGCTCTTCTGTACCTAGAATATCAGAAAGTAAAAGTTCGTTACCATCCGGATCAGAGTTCAACGGCTCGTCTAATGAAACTTCGCCTTTCATACGGCTTGTTTTACGTAAATGCATTAAAATCTCATTTTCGATACAACGTGAAGCATAAGTGGCAAGTTTAATATTTTTTTCTGTATTAAATGTTTCAATAGCTTTAATAAGTCCGATTGATCCAATGCTAATTAAATCTTCAATTGGTGTTCCAGTATTATCAAAACGTCTTGCAATATATACAACTAGACGTAAATTTCTTTCAATTAATGTATCCCTAGCTCTCAAATCACCATTCATAAAGGCTTCAATAACTGTCATTTCTTCTTCTCGTGTCAATGGTACTGGCAATGAATCGTGCCCTCCTATATAGTATGTTCCTTTAGTACGAAACTTACTCCAGATTTTTCTAAATAGGTCGATTAATTTATTAAACAATCATTTTCCCCCTTTATGCTCGAATTTCACAACGCTAAAACGTGAAGAATCATCTGTGCATTTTGTGGATATCTCGCATCATGCCTAGTCAAAACAACATATTGTTCAAAAATTTCTTTATCCGTAGTTCCTTTTATCTTTAGTCGATCAAAACGAAAAGCCAACACTGTCGACCTCTCTTTTTGAACCGTAGATAAAGATAATATTCGAATTTTCGGATAAATGAACGAAGGAAACATTGTTAACTGGTAAGGGTTATTTTCATCCCAAGCTAATAGCGCTTCATTAATTTCTTTTGGTATTTCATTTGCTATTGCATTATATGAGAGAAAATGTACCGGCTTCCCACTTAAAGGTTCTATACACTCATTCCCAGTATCAATGAAACCTTTTAAGCAATATTTTTGTTTAAAAATTTCAAGCTCACAATCCACTACAAATGAATGCTGAATTTTTGCTTGCATCATTTTTCTCCATTTGGAGTGTATCGTTGTTAAACTAAGAAAAGCGACTGCAGTTGAAAGAACAAAAAATGTTAGTTTGGATTGATTGAGTAAAAAGGGTAATATGCTTGTTAAAACGCCGCCGAGGAAAAACGTAGTGATAAAAAGAACAGTTCCTTGCTTTAACAACGATTGGATGCGAAAAGAAAACGCGAGCCCAATTAATACAATAAAACTAAGCAAAGCACCTAATAATGACTTATAAAAAATCGATGCTATTAATCCACTACAAAACGCACTTAGAAGCAATCTACTCCTCTTTACATACAATCCCGTTATTTCTTGCGTAAACTTTAATAAAAAATAATTAAACAACGTATTGTATAGTACGAGTAATTCTCCAATCATTTTGGCGTCCTCCTATTAAAAGATTAACACTAGCATCACGAGGAAAATGTCAAACCATTGTAGTTATACTAAAAATAATTTTGACACTATTTTCTGCAAATCTAACTTTTTTGACATATAGTTACAAACTATTAGAATGAAAAACTTGTATAGAAAACATTTTATCGGAATAAACAGGAATAAATATACTCCTTACTTTGTTAACATTTAAAGTTCTAGACATTGAGATTGGATTAAGATTAATATCTACTAAATTTTAACAATAAAAAAAGCCATCCCATCTTTTTCGATGAGATGCCTCTTTTTGTCGAATACTTTTTATCCACGATTACGTCTATTGCGTAAAAATGTAGGAATATCTAATAAATCATCTTGCTGTTGCTGTACTTGACGAGTTGGTTCTGGTTGTTGTTGTACAGGTTCTTGTACTCTTTCACGAATAGATGATTGTGGTTGCTGTGGCGCTGCTTGTTGGCCACCACGAAGTCCACCACCTATTGGGCGTGAAGATTGTTGACGTTGTTGTTGTGAAATGATATCGTCTGAGAAACCAGTAGCAATTACTGTTACAATAATTTCATCATTTAAATTCTCATTGATAACAGAACCGAAAATCATATTCACTTCTTCATCTGATGCAGATGCAACGATGTCTGCTGCTTCCTGTACTTCAAATAAACTTAAGTTTGAACCACCTGTAATATTCATAATTACGCCTTTTGCTCCATCAATTGAAGTTTCAAGAAGTGGACTTGAAATCGCTTTTTTGGCAGCTTCAGTAGCTCGATTTTCACCTGTAGCAATACCGATACCCATTAAGGCTGAACCTTTGTCAGACATAATTGTTTTCACGTCTGCAAAGTCTAAGTTAATTAATCCAGGAGTTGCGATTAAGTCGGAAATACCTTGAACCCCTTGGCGTAATACGTTATCTGCTTCACGGAATGCTTCAAGCATAGGTGTACTTTTATCAACGATTTGAAGTAATTTATCATTTGGTATAACAATTAGTGTGTCAACAGACTCTTTCATCGCCGAGATACCACCAATTGCTTGTGTTTGGCGTTTACGTCCTTCAAAAGAGAATGGGCGTGTTACAACACCAACTGTTAAAGCGCCTAAGTCACGTGCAATTGAAGCGATGACTGGTGCTGCACCTGTACCAGTTCCACCACCCATACCAGCAGTTACGAACACCATGTCTGCACCACGTAAAACTTCTTCAATTTGCTCACGACTTTCTTCTGCAGCTTTTTTACCTACTTCAGGGTTTGCACCTGCACCAAGTCCACGTGTTAATTTATTACCAATCTGTAATTTATATTCTGCTTTTGATAGATTTAAAGCTTGGGCATCAGTATTAACTGCGATAAAATCTACTCCTTGAACGCCGTGTTCAATCATTCTATTTACCGCATTATTACCGCCACCGCCAACACCAATTACTTTGATATTGGCCATCTGATCTATACTCGTATCGAATTCTAACATAGTTTCTCCTCCTGCTACACTAGTCTTTCAAATAGTTATTCAAAAAACTTATCAAATAGTTTTTTCGCTCTGTTTATTACACTTGGTTTATTAGAATTGTTTTCTTTTTCAGAAGTATTCGTTTGTTTCTTAGGAGGAGTGGAACCTGCTCCAATTGATGCATAAACAGGTGTTTGTTTCGGGCTTCTACCGTAAAATTCATCCTCAGAATGTGCATATCTTATTAAGCCAACTGCAGTTGTAAATGCTGGTTCACGTACACCGATATAATCAGGAGTATAAATTCTTACACGTGTTTGCATAACTTGACGTGCAAGTTGTGCGATACCTTCTAACTGTGCAACCCCACCTGTAAGTACTACTCCACCTGGTAAATCACGTACCCCTAATCTAGCAAGTTCGTCTAATACAAGTTCAAACATTTCTTCCAATCGAACACCAATTATTTCTGAAATGAACTTCTGACTATATTGTTCTGTCACATCTGTTCCAGAAACAGGGACTTCAAAGATTTCATCATCTGAAGCCTCATCATAAAAAGCATGTCCAAATTGTTTTTTTATTGATTCTGCTTGTTCAGTAGGGGTTTTTAATACTATTGATAAATCCTTAGTTATATGTTCTCCACCAACAGGGATAACTCCTGTTCGTGTTAATAATCCATCTTCAAAAACTGCAATAGTTGTGGAACCGCCACCTAAATCAATAAATGCTGTACCTTGATTTTTTTCATCTTCAGTCAAGGCAAAGAAACCTGCAGCTAATGGTTGTAAATAAATTTCTCTTATTTGTAAGCCAGCACGTTCTACACAACGCAACACATTATGAACTAATGTTTTAGACGTTGTAATCATTGTAGCATCCATTTCTAGGCGAATCCCAATCATACCACGAGGATCTTTAATTTCGTCTAAGTTATCAACGATAAATTGGCGTGGGATTAAATTTACTAATTCGCGTTCTGGTGGAATCGACATAACTTGTGCGGATTCAATAACTCTTTCTAAATCTTCATCAGTAATTTCTCTGTTCTCACTATTTACAGCGACAACACCCTTAACTGGTTGAAGAGTAGTTTGATTTGCGGGTATACCAAGTATAACCTCATCTATTTTAATACCTGTCATTCGTTCTGCTTGATCGACAGCTTTTCTAATAGCTTGCACTGTTGCATCGATATCGACAATAGCACCTTTACGTATGCCATTAGACTTTACGTTACCAACGCCGATTACATGTAGTTGATTATTTGTAATATCTCCTATCAGAACTTTAATAGAAGATGAACCAATATCTAGAGAAATATAAATATCTTGATGATTCACCTACCGCACCTCCTTCGATTGCTCCTATTTTTTATTCTATTGTAATTCCTAGCTATTGTCTAAGTAAATTCATGTATACTATATAATTTTATAGCTATTATACTGTATTTTTACCCTTTTTTATATGTCTCTCTTCCCATTTTGTTATCAAAATTCGTCGAATAACTGCAATATTTTGAAATAATCGTACACCAAATGCAAAAATTGCAGCTAAATAAAGGTCAACTCCTAGATGTACACCTAAAAAGGCTAAACCCGCAGCTAATGCAATGTTGAAGAAAAATCCTGAAAGAAAAACTTTATCATCATATACTTGTTGCAAATTCGCTCTAATTCCACCAAAAATTGTATCAAGAGCAGCTAACACAGCAATGGATAGATAATTTTCATATACTACAGGAATTTGAATATCTGTAAGTAAGCCTAACGCTAGTCCTAAAAGTAAACCTAAAAATGGTAACCACATTTTTATTCCCCTTTATTGTTTTCAACCAAAAATGTATTTGATAATTTTCCGTCATACTCTTGAATTGTTAATTTTGTAACTGGTTTGTTAATTATTAAATGTAAGTTATCAAGATAAAAATCATCGCTAAATGTAGAAGCATATAAATAACCATAAAGTTTTTCTGCTTTTTCATAGCTTTCAGTAATGACGCGAATTTCTACATTTGATTTGTTAATGGCAAATCCGTTTATAGTAGTCTTACCATTAATATCCCGAATAGCAGATGTATGAACAAGTCTTTGCCCATCAATTTCAATGTAAATACCGTGGTATCGATAAATTTCATTAACTAATCGAATTAATAAATCAGGCGGAATAGACTCTACTTCTAATCCTAACGCAACTAATTCCATTGCTGGTTCAATTTTTAAAATTACTCCTGGACCCGATACAGCTTCAAGACCTGCTCTAATTTTTAAGTCCTCTACTGTATTCTTTAATATTTGCGCCTGGTTGTCTTTGTCATCATTTTCGTATTCATTAACAATAGATTTTAAAGAAACTATTTCTGATAATAATTCTGAATGCCGTTTTTTTTCTTCCGATAGTTCCTGACGTATTTCCCAAAGGTCTCTTGTATCTCTTTCTGCTGGATTTTGAATCGTATTATATTGAACTGCAATCATTAGCCCTACAATAAATGATACAATTGTTATTCTAATAACTATTCTTTTATTCAATTACAAATCCCTCCTATATCTGTTATTTTATGGGCTTGTCCGTTGAATAAAGGAGGTGTTCTACTCATCATTTATTGAAGGCATTTGAATATAATCATTCTCTTCAATTGTTACAACAATTCGATCGTTCAGTAATTGGTCAAAAACTCCACCAGTAATTTTTAGAGCAGAAATTAACGTTTCTCGATCGCCAACTGCTTCAATAATAAATGGAGCAGGATATTGTTTACCATCTATTGTAATAACGGGTCCATTACATCTGATGTATGAATTCGATTTAAGTCTTTGTCCATTAATTGAAATTGCTTCTGCTCCGGATACTTTTAATTCATTTATGACGTTGAAAACATGACTTTCATGAACGATATATTCATTGGGATTTGTTGAATTTGGATTATATTCTCCATCTTTTAAAGTGACACGTATTCCTTCACCATGCGCAGGAATTTCTCCTAGTAATAAGCGTAAATTTTCAGCCTCTTTAAGCAAATGCTCATAATCTTCTTCATTTTCTGCAAAGTCTTTTTCATATTCTCTTCTCTTCGTTTGTAAAGCAATAAGTTCTTCCGTAAGTTCTTTATTTCTTTCTTGCTGGGAAATTAACTCTTCTCTATAGGATTCTTCTTGCTCAAGGTAATTCGAATTCATTTTCACTTCATCTTTTGCAAGATTATAGGAATAACCAATCATAAATCCTGTGCTTATACATACAATTAGTACGATGAACTGTTTTTTCGTAAATTTGCTATTGTAATTGCGCTTCTTCATCGACTAACACTTCCTGTTCTTGTGCATCCATTTCTTCAAAATTAATATCCAATTGTGTATATTCATCGTTAAATGATTTATAGTAAGAACCTACCTCGATATCAATAATGCCTTTACTATAATCTGATGAATTTTCGATTTGAGCAACGATTGATGGGTAAAAGTTTAACTTCTCTGCTAAAGTTGTTATTTCGGCACGCACTTCGTAACCATCATTCATGTATAGTGTGATTGAATACGGATCTGCACTAGATGGAGTAGAATTAATTTGAGATATTAAGGCAAGAACAGTGGAATCTAATTTTGCCAATTCCTTCAATAGCCTTTTCCTTAATTTTTCATCGTCAAATTGTAAAAATAATGGTGCATCGATGGGTTCCAATGTATTCAATTCTTTGAATACATCACCATTTTCTAACATTGGATAGAATTCATTATCAAGAGAAATATAAGCAACCTTTTGCCATTCATTAACTTTTATTTCTACAGTGGTTAACCATTTTCTTTTTACTTCCACATCTTTAACCCAATATTGCTTCGCTATTCTTTCTTCAACATCACCAACATTAAACCCCCACATTGAGTCTCCAATTTGTAGTTGAGATTGTTTTATATAGTCTTTGTCTTCAACAAGATTGGACCCAGTAATTTTAATTTTATTTATTTCACTGTATGGTGATTGGAAATAAAGGAGTAAAAATAAAGTGAGGAAAAACAGAATGATTAATATCATAAATTTAAAGTTTGTTCTTTTTCTTCTCTTTTCTCTTAATGTTGGTATGCGATCTTCAATATCAATTACTTTATCCATATTTTTACTCCCCCTTCCTTTTACGTATTGTCAAAACTTATATATATAAATCGCTAATAATCGTTGGTTTTATAGTCTTTTACGCAAAAAAACTTGCCACCCCCTGGATTTTGGTGTTAGTTGAGGTTACCACACACAAAACTACCCAAAAAGGAAGTGACAAGTTTGTACCCTCAATTATTAGCGTATTTAATTGAATTTATCAAGTACCAAGAAAAAATAATTAAAATATTAATGGTGATAATATTTGGTAAGGCTGTTGGAAGTGTGCGTCCTGAACAGCCAATTAATAAAGAATACCGCAAGTTACAAGTTGATAAGTTACCCATTCTGTATCAACCTGAAAAAGCATCCTTTCAGGATTTACTAATCGCCTACTTCCATGAACATGGCAAAGAATTAAAGCCTGTAAGACGACACGCCAAGTCCAAATCAAAAGTACCTGAAAACCTCTGTTGTCCTAAGTGTGGTGCACCTTCCTCGTATTTGTATGCGAATAATGGTGCAAAAGGACAATATCAATGTAAGGTATGTGATTGCTTATTTAATCAAAAAAGTCGCTATCAGAAAGAGGCTATTCTTCGTTGCCCCCACTGTATGAAGACCTTAGAGAAAATTAAAGAGCGAAAAGATTTTCACATTTGGAAGTGTAAAAGTAATCAGTGTTCCTATTATTTATCCAATATAGGTCGAATGAGTAAGGAAGAAAAGACCCGATTTAAACAAGATCCACAGGCGTTTAAAGTGCGTTATATTTATCGTGAATTTTTGTTTGATTATCAACCTTTATCTCCAGCATCACCAGTAAAACCACGTGTAGATTTATCACGGATTCATACGTCATCCCATACACTTGGATTGATTTTGACATACCATGTGAATTACGGTATTTCAGCACGGAAAACAGCAGCGATTATGCAAGACATACATAATGTTTCCATTTCACATCAAACGATATTAAATTACGTGAACAGTGTCTCCATCTTGATGAAGCCCTTCGTTGATGGTTATCCTTATGAACTGTCCGATCAATTTTGTGGCGACGAAACGTATATTCGGGTTAATGGGAAATGGCATTACTTATTCTTTTTCTTTGATGCGGCGAAAAAAGTTATTCTCTCTTACCGTGTTTCGCCTAATCGCGATACATTGTCTGCCATTAAAGCAATCGATGATGTTTTACAAAAGTTCAAGGAGATTCCCGAAAACCTGAATTTAATCGTGGATGGCAACCCCATTTACTTATTAGCACAACACTTTTTCGCACAACATGACATTTGGTTTGATGTGACACAAGTGATAGGCTTAACGAACGAAGATCCAGTGTCAGCCGAATATCGTTGGTTGAAACAAATTATCGAACGTCTAAACCGGACATTTAAAGGGCATTACCGTGCGACAACAGGCTTTGGTTCCGAAGCTGGCTCGGTATCGTTTGTGACGATGTTTGTGGCCTATTTTAATTTCCTTCGACCGCATGCAAAGCTGGAAAAGCGTGTGCCGGTCATGATTCCAGAGTTGGACCAGATGCCACATATGCCAGCACGTTGGACAAAACTGATTGAACTGGCCCAATTGGAGTTAACGAAATAACCGCAGCCTACTTTTTTTAGCAGAGCCCTCAAATAACTACATACGAATGACAATCGGCGTAGCGAACTCTTGACAAACCGAATGGAGAAAAGGTTAAAATTGGTATTTGGCGAGGGTTATTTGGTGTGCCTACTTTTTCCCCTTCGCCCTCAAAAATATGGGCGCAACCTTTTCGGAATGTTTGTCAAGAGCGATTGTCCCCTCGTTCGGAGAGTACTTATCGCCCAATACCTTGTGTTTTTCAATTTTTCATAGAAGTTTTGACACTACCTCCTTTTATACAGAATTGGTTCGATTAGCAAATCCAACAACAATCGCTACCACAAACCATATAATCATCAAAGATGTTCCACCGTAGCTAATAAATGGTAGTGTTACTCCGGTTACAGGTATTAATCCAATTACTACGCCAATATTTAAACAAGCTTGGAACCCGACCATGCCCACCAAAGCAGATATCGCATAAAAATCTGAACTTTTTAATGATTGCAGTGCAAGTCCACAACCAGAATAAATAAATAAACCAAAAAGCACTAATACAACACAACCACCTAAAAAACCAATTTCCTCTAAAATAATGGAAAAAATAAAGTCGTTCTGTGGTTCTGGTAGATACAGGAATTTTTGACGGCTCTCTTGAAACCCATGCCCAAGTAATCCAGCAGGACCTATCGCAAGTAATGATTGTACTGCTTGGAAACCACTTCCTAACGGATCTTCCCATGGATTGATAAAAGCTTCAATACGTTTTAATCGATAAGGAGCAGAAGCAATTAAAGCAATTAAGCCAATTACTCCCATCACAATAAACCCGACATATAGCTTAATTGGGTATCTAGCAATAAACAATAAGATAAATGCCGAAACAACTAAAATGAATACTGAACCAAAGTCAGGTTGTAACATAATTAATGCACATGGAAGAATGATGATTAAAAAATGTTTTATTTGTACAACTCGTTCGTCATTTTTTACCTTGCCTAATAGAAAACTTAAATACATCAATGTTGTTATTTTAGCTAATTCTGCTGGTTGAATGGTTAATGGACCTAACCCAATCCAACTTTGAGAACCATTACGCACCAAACCAATACCAGGTACAAGTACTAAAACCAATAAAATTAACGAAAATACATATAGAGTAATCCAAGTCTTTTCCATTGTAAATGTAGGCATATTGGCAACTGTAAGAAATACTGCAATGGCTAAAATTAAATAAATTAGTTGCTTCAAATAGAACGGCATTTGTCCTTCATAATGAATTGAACTCCAATATGTACCCGCTGAATAAATAAAGAGAATTCCCATTAGTGACAAAAGAAATGCTGATATAATAAAAAGCCTTTTATAGGTAAACTTCAGTGAAGGCATCCTTTCGTAAGAACTTTTCATATAGCTATATTTGTGCTTAGATACAATTGAACATTGTACTAAGCACAAATCTTAAAGATTCATAACCGCATTAATAAACAAATCTCCGCGAACTTCAAAACTTTTATATTGGTCCCAACTTGCACATGCAGGTGATAATAATATCACTTCTCCACTTTCTGAAAGTGGAACTGCTTTTACAACAGCATCTTCAACATCTTGGGCAAGGATTGTTTGCTCAATACCACAAGACTTTGCAAATTCAATAAAACGTTCCCCTGTTTGCCCATATGCCACAACAGCCTTTACATATTGCATAGAATCTCGGAGCTCTTCAAAGGAATGGCCACGATCAAGTCCTCCAGCAATTAAAATAATTGGCTGTTGGAAAGCATTTAATGCCACCTTTGTCGCCAAACAGTTCGTTGCTTTTGAATCATTATAAAATTTACGTCCATTCCATTCACGGACAAATTGTGTACGGTGTCGAACACCTGTAAATGTTTTTAATACTTCTTCAATCGCCGATTTATCACAACCATATAGGATACAAGCGGCTATTGCTGCTAAAGCATTTTCTAAGTTATGTTTCCCAGGTAAAGCAATGTTCAAACGACTTAAGTATGGTTTTCCCATCCAATAAATTGTTTCTTCATCTGCACTAATACCCTCTTCAGTACGACCATTTGAGCTAAATGGAACTTTCTGAGCCTTTGATCGATCAGCAAACTTCTTTACGACTTCCTGACTTGTATTATAAATGAGCCAATCGTTTTCATCCTGATTTTTTGTAATATTAAATTTCGCTTCTGCATATTCCTCGAAAGTACCATGGTAGTCCAAATGCGCATCATATAAATTTGTTAAAATTGCGATATTTGGTTTAAACTCAATTGTTCCCATTAACTGGAATGAAGAGAGTTCTGTCACAATGACATTTTCTTTTTTCGCTTCTGCAGCGACTCCACATGCAACTGTTCCAATATTACCAGCGATTAAGGGTTGTTTTTGACCGTTATTTAACATTTCAAAAATTAAAGTTGTCGTAGTCGTTTTTCCATTTGTTCCTGTTATTCCAATAATTGGCGCTTCACTTATTAAATAAGCAAGTTCCACTTCAGTAATTACAGGTAATCCTCGATTGATTGCATCCACAATAATCGGATTTGAATAAGGAATCCCTGGATTTTTTACAATTAATTCAAATCCTTCATCTAATAAATCTTCTGGATGTCTACCACAAATAACAGTTATCCCCTTTTTCAGGAGTTCCTGTGCTTGAGGATTTTCATCAAATGGCTTTGAATCATTCACCGTAACGAAAGCTCCTAACTGATGTAGGAGCTCTGATGCAGCAACACCACTTTTTGCTAATCCGAGTACTAAAACTTTTTTATGTTGGAAATTTGAAATTTGAATCATATTAAGGCCTCCGTTAATACTGCAATTAATGCGACAACTAATGCTGTGGACCAAAATACTCCAACTACTTTACGTTCGGACCACCCAGATAACTCAAAATGGTGATGTATCGGACTCATTTTGAATATGCGTTTTTTACGCAATTTATAACTGCCTACTTGTAAAATAACCGAAAGTGTTTCAATCACAAAAACTAACCCAATCAATAAAAGTAATAATTCTTCTTTCACTATTACAGATACAAGTGCTAGAGATCCCCCTAAAGCAAGGGACCCTGTATCACCCATAAATACTTTTGCAGGGTTCGCATTGAAAATTAAGAAACCTAACAATGCACCTGTTACTGCAAAAGTAAATAGTGCAACGTCATGCTGTTCATTAAATAACGCGATGACCCCAAAAGCGGTAAATGCAATAGATGCAGTACCAGCAACTAAGCCATCTAATCCATCCGTTAAGTTGACAGCATTAGAAAAACCAACTAACCAGAAAATTAAAAAACCTACATATAAAATCCCAAAATCAATAGAGATATCTGTAAAAGGGATACTTATTGATGTATCAAATGTCCCTAAACGTAATAATAGGAAAGCAGCAATTGAAATAATAATTTGGCCAATTAACTTTTGGATAGAAGTTAACCCAAGATTACGTTTAAAAATAACTTTGATTCCATCGTCTAAAAACCCGATTAACCCAAAGCCTGCTAATACAAGTATCATTACAACTGACTGAGTTGTAAACAAGTTATAAATATTCCCAACAATTACCGTCGTAGCAATGATAGATATTAGAAAGATAATACCACCCATCGTTGGTGTTCCAGCTTTTTTCATATGCGACTGCGGGCCTTCTTCGCGGATACTCTGTCCAAACTTCAATCTACGTAGAATTGGAATTGCTATTGGTGCTAAAACCACAGAAGCGATAAAAGATATTGCTAGAATGGTTATTGTTGTTAAAATTGTCATGTTAAATCTCCTTTAAAGTCTTGTTCTTAATAAATCATCATAAGTAATTTACTATTAATTAAGAACTAAATGAACTAGTTATTATCTAAATACAAATGAATTGTACCATCTTGTTCAAGGATGTTTTCAGGCTCAGGTAACTGGGCAGTAACGACATTTCCATCACCATGTATTTCAATTTTAAATGGATATTGTAATTTCATAATGTCCTTTTTTTCATATCCAATTAAATTTGGTACTCGTTCAGTTATCGGATCTCCCCATCGATATTGTTTTTCAAGTTGACCTTCTCGATTTACTTCTAACCCAATTTTAGGAGCAATATCTTCAATAATTTGTCCAACAATTGGAGCTGCAATCGTACTACCAAAAATTAAAGATCCTTTAGGGTTATCAACAGCAACATAAACGACTACTTCCGGATTATTGGCAGGTGCAAATCCAATAAAGGATACAATGTAATCACCATCTTTGTAGCGGCCGTTTTCTACTTTTTGTGCAGTACCTGTCTTACCACCAATTCGTAAACCATCACGGAAAGCAGCACGTCCAGAACCATTCGCTACAACGGATTCCAATGCTTCTCGTACCTTTTTAGAAGTTTCCTCGCTAATTACAGTACGCTTTAGTTCCGGTTTATTCTCCACTAAAACTTTACCAGTTTCCGAATCATAAACTTTTGAAACAACATATGGAGTATATAATTTCCCACCATTTACAGCCGCAGCGACTGCCTGTACTTGCTGTATTGGTGTTACAGAAATCCCTTGACCAAAGGAGGTGGTTGCATGTTCAACAGGGCCGTATGCTTCTTTTGAGAATAAAATCCCCGAAGCTTCACCAGCAATATTTGATCCTGTTGGTTCACCAAATCCAAAGTTTCTAATATATTGTTGAAGCTTTGTTGGTCCTACACGTTGACCTAATTCAATAAATCCTGGGTTACATGAATTCTCCACAACTTGTAAAAACGTTTCAGTACCATGACCTTCTCGTTTCCAACAACGAAGTCTTGCTCCTTCTACAATTGTGTACCCTTTATCATGGAATGTATCCTTTTCTAAATCCACTACCCCTTCTTCAAGAGCTGCACTTAATGTGATGATCTTAAAGGTAGACCCTGGCTCATATGTCATCCATACTGGTAAGTTTCGATTGTAAATTGAAGAATCTACATCTTCAAAATTCGAAGGGTCATATGTAGGGTAAGAAGATAATGCTAATATTTCTCCAGTATTGACATTCATAGCAATTGCTAATGCTTGATCAGCATCATATTTTTCCATGGCCTGAGCTAATTCCCGTTCTACCACCTGTTGAACATCTAAATCAATCGTCAATTCTACCGTTGCACCTTGATCTCCTTCTCGCCATTCATCGTCCACATGTGGAAGTGAATTACCCTTTGCATCCGTGAAAAGACGAATAGCAGCATCTTTAGAAGTTAGTAATTTATCGTATTGGTACTCAATACCAGCTAGTCCCTGTGTATCGTAACCTGTAAAACCAATAAATCTTGATAATAAGTTGCCGTAGGGATAATGTCGAACATAATCTACTCCTGTATATAGGCCATCTATTTTCAATCCTTGAATTTGGACGGCTTGTTCATACGTAATATTTTTTGCTTCAGGTGCCAATTTCACAAGATAATCCCTTGTATTCATTTTTTCGAAAAGTTTTTTTTCATCAATTTTTAACACTGAAGCAATCTGTTTTGCAGCAAGTTCAATATTATCATTTTGTGCAGGCATAAAATAGAGGGTTGGAGCAAGTTTATTTGTTACCAATACATTCCCATTCCTATCTACAATTTCACCACGTTCAGCTGCAAATGGAATTTCACGATCCCAATTTTCTTTCGCTAATTCTGTTAATTTATCGTGCTGAATCACCTGTACATAAAATAGCCTTATGACAACTGCAATCCCAAAAAGAATAAACCCATAAATAATTAATTTCAAGCGACTTTTTGAAATGGTAGAAATCCACTTCATTTTATCTTCACACCTCGTTTTTAACAAAGTATGATTTGAAGTGGACATCTATTCTATTTCCTTATTAATCTTGTGGTATTATCTCGCCTTCTTCTTCAGTCTCTTCTGTTTCTTTTTCTGGAACTGTATACATTTCTTTTGGTGTTTTAAGTTTAACTACAATCGGAGAAGAATCGTAAACAACCGTATTTGCCGATACGCTTTGACTTTCTACATAACCATCCCCAACAATTTCAATTGGTAACCCTGACATCATTTTATATACTAGTACATTTCGTAATGACCAGTTTTCAAATGATGGTAAGGATATCTCACCATCTGTCTTTAAAAATATTAAACTACCTTTAGTAATCGCTAGATTTTTGTCAGGATACTGGTCTGTTATCGTACCACCTTCACCGATAATTATTGGCGTTAATCCTTCATTCTGTAATTCAACTTGAATACTATCTGAATTTTTCCCAATATAGTCACCCATCGCTACTGTTTGAACTTTTGCAGCATCTTCCGGTTTAATATTTAAATATTTCAAGCTATTTTGTACTACAGATGTAAAGATTGCCGCTACTGGTTCAGATCCAACTTCTGTTGGTGCTAATTTTGGGCGCTTTACTGCTACATAAACAATTAGTTGAGGATCATCTATTGGCGCTAGTCCTAAGAAAGAATATAAATAATTATTTTTTCCATAGTAATAACCGCCACCTGGTTTAGCAATTTGTGCAGTACCAGTTTTTCCTCCAACCTCATAGCCCTCTACTTTAAATCTTTGAGCAGTACCGACTTCAGAAGTAATCGTTGAAGCTAATATTTCACGAACTTGCTTAGCGGTTGCTGCTGAAATTGGCTGACCTTTCGTTTTTGGTTCATGTTTCTTTATTGTTTTTTCATTTTCAGAATCTACTATTCTATCAATTACATATGGCTGCATCATCTTGCCATCGTTTGCTACAGCTGTCATAGCTTGTACTAGTTGAATCGGTGTTACCGTAGACCCTTGACCAAAGGAAGTGGTTACACGATTGATTGGGTACGTTGTTAATAATGTTCCCGTTGCTTCTCCAGGTAAATCAATGCCTGTTTTTTCACCGAAACCAAACTTTTTCATATAATTGATAAAAGTTTCATCGCCAATCATTTGTAATAAATGTGCCATCGCTGTATTAGCTGATCGCTGGAAACCTTGTAAATAACTAATTCTCCCCCAACCGACATTATTATGATCTCGAATTGTTCTATCTAAGATTGTGTAGCTCCCTGATTGGAATTCAGCATTCGGATGCCAGTTTCCGGTTTCAATAGCTGTAGCCAATGTAAAGGTCTTCATTGTAGAACCTGGCTCAATCACATCTTCAATTACATCATTTAACCAGTTATTTTCTAAACCTTCACGTGTGTCCGGATCAAAGGTTGGTCGTTGAGACATTGCTAATATTTCTCCGGTTTTTGGATTTGCTACAACAGCTACCATGGACTCGGGAGAATATTGTTTATAAACCTTAGACATTGATTCTTCTAAAAAATTTTGAATTGTTTTATCTAAAGTTAAATAGATATTACTTCCATCTACAGCAGGCTGAATCATTTTTTCGCTATTCGGTAATAGATATCCAAAAATATCACTCTCGTATTTCATTTTTCCATCTGTACCTGTAAGTTCTTTATTATAAATTGATTCTAGCCCCATTTTCCCCACAGTTTTATAAGAACCATCTTCTTGTTCTTCTTTTTGTGCAAAACCAACTAAGTGAGAAGCAAATGCACCGTTTGGATAATAACGTTTTTTATCACTAGCAAATATAATTCCAGGAAGCTTCTCTTTATCAATTTCATTCATCAGTTCATGACTAATACTACGACCCGCCACTCCAAATTCAACCTGGTACGGCTGTCTTCCATCACTTAATTTTCTAGTTAAAATTTTATAGATTTCAGATTCATCCATTGCAATGTATTTAGATAGCACTTTTGCCGTATAATCTGGATCTTGTACGTGTTTTGGATCCTCAGGATTAGTTGTGGCTTTTGGGTTTACAACTGCTATTAATCGATAACTTAGTGTGTCTTCCGCAATAATATTTCCATTACGGTCAAGAATCTTTCCACGTTCTGCCGATAATACCGCTTCTTTCTCATAAAGAGCCGCAGCTTTCACCTCTAATTTTTGACCATCTACTACACCTGTTGCCTGAATGAAAAAAATACGAATAAATAATGCAAAAAAGAGCCCTCCATAAAGTAATAACATTAGAAAGGCTCCCCATTGGAATCGAAATTTCTTTTTACTCATTCTCCCGGCACTACCTTTACATTGTTCTCGTTAAGAGTTAAACCGAGTGCTTTTGCTTTTTCCCAAATTCGCTCATACGTTGATAATTCACTAACTTGAACTTTTAAATCAACATTTTGTTTCTCTATCTCAGCAATTTGTTTTTCAATTTTTTGTATGTCATATGTTGTTTGTTGAATTGTGCTTTGTTTGTGTAAAATTGAAACCGCTAGAAAAGCAACAACTACGACAAAAGCAATATATAAAAGTCTTTCTTTTAGTGTAATTATTTTTTTGGATTTTTGAACTTTTTGTTTCTTAGAGGGCTGCTGCTGTGGTGGTGCGACAGGCTGCTGGATATATGAATGTTGTCTAACACGAACTGCCATTTACCCACGTCCTTTATCAAATATTTTCTCAGCAATTCTAAGTTTTGCTGATCTTGAACGATTATTTAATGTAAGTTCCTCTTCTGAAGGGAGAATCGGTTTTTTCGATACAAGCTTTAAAACCGGTTTAAATTCATCAGGAACTACTGGTAAACCAGGTGGTAAATCTGGAAGAGAGGATGCCTCTTTAAAAATTGTCTTCGTTAAACGATCCTCTAATGAATGGAAAGTAATAACGCTTATGCGTCCTCCAACTTTTAACATTTCGATTGCATCCACTAATGAATCCTCAGCAGCACCAAGTTCATCATTAACGGCAATGCGTATTGCTTGGAAAATTCTTTTTGCTGGGTGCCCCCCTTTACGTCTTGCGGGTGCGGGAATTCCTTCTTTAATTAGTTCAACAAGTTGTCCAGTCGTTTCAATAGGAGCATGTTTTCTTGCTTCTTCAATTTTTCTTGCAACTTGTTTTGAGAATTTTTCTTCACCGTAGCGGAAAAAGATACGAACTAAATCTTCATAGGACCATTCATTTACAACATGATAAGCAGTTAAGTCTGCTGTTTGATCCATACGCATATCTAGAGGTGCATCATGGTGGTAACTAAATCCGCGCTCTGGGGTATCCAGTTGAGGTGAAGAAACACCTAGGTCATAGAGAATGCCATCGATTTTTGGTATATTTAATTGCTGCAATTCTTGCTTTATATATCGGAAGTTTGAATGTACGAACGTTACTTTGTCTAAGTATGGTTGTAGGCGTATTTTTGCATTGTTTATAGCTGTCATATCCTGGTCGAAACAAATTAAACGACCTTCTGAGGATAATTGTTGAACTAAATATTCACTATGTCCTGCCCCGCCTAGAGTACAATCAACATAAATTCCTTTTGGATTGATGTTCAATCCATCAACAGTTTCTTTCAGTAATACGGTTGTATGATCGAACATAAACCTTGCTCCTTTTGCGTTTTCTAGAAGTCAAATCCAATTAAATTTTCTGCAATTTCATTAAATGATTCTTCAGCTTCGTTGAAATAAGATTCCCAAGCACTTTTAGCCCAAATTTCAATTTTATTCGAAACACCTAACACCACACATTCCTTTTCAAGCTTTGCGTAAGTTGCTAGGCTAGCTGGGATATTAATTCGTCCTTGTTTATCTATTTCAACCTCTGTTGCCCCTGAAAAGAAAAACCTCGCAAATGCACGAGCATCCTTTTTCGTCATAGGCAGTTCTTTTAATTTTTCTTCGAGTTTTCGCCATTCATCCATAGGATAGCCAAAAAGACAGTTATCAAGTCCACGAGTTATTACGAATGTACTTCCTAATGATTCTCGGAACTTTGAAGGTATAATGAGACGTCCTTTTGTATCAACGGAATGTTGATATTCCCCCATGAACATGCTACTCACCCCACTTTAATAAATAATGTACCACATTCCCCCACTTTCCTCCACACTTTTAAATAGATTGTAATTAAACTTTTATAATTTGTGTAAATAGTACTTTTTTAAGTTTTTACTCCTAAGTTAATAGACACAAAAAAAGAGTTATCTCATTTGAGATAACTCGAAAATGATAAAAATTATATTACAAATATACTACAAAATGGTTATTCGAAATCGACATTGGTAATCCACATAGTTCTTTAATTAATGTAGGACCATAAATATTTAAATATTGGAATGGGTTATATACTCGTTCTTGCAATGTTTCATTCGGATAAATTTCAGCATTAATGGTATTAAATTGACGAAGTGTTTTATCATGTTTAATTAAAACTTCTTGGTCTATCTTTTTACCTAAATATTGTAACTGCATTTGGTGATATTGTTTATTCTTTTCTATGATGACATCTAAGTTAATTGATTGTGAACTTAAATACGAACCCAGTTCTTTATATTGAGCATCTAGTATCTCATATATTTTTGCAATCTGTTCTTTTGCATCAATATCTTGAACACGCTCTATAAATTGTTCTTTCATTTCAGTTACTTTTCCATTGATTATTTGAGGAATAGTTAAATCGATGTTTATCAATAATTGCTCTACTTTTCTTGTTACAATGGTGATATTTAACCTCGGTGCTAAAATTGGCATTTGTAAGTCAAGGCAATGAAAAGCATCTTTTAACGTTGCCCAGTATGCAAGCTCACCTGGACCACCGACAAATGCTAAAACAGGGATTGTCATTTCTTGCATTAATGGCCTAGTCACTACGTTATTACTTAAACATTCAGGTGAAGTTGATGCAATATCTAACAAATGATTTTCTGTAAATTTATATAATCCATTCGCATCTTGATATTGCCCATTCTTTCTCTCTAATAAAAATCGTTCACCCTCATGGACATAAAAAAGGTTAGCATTATCAATACCTGCATTAATAGGCGTACCATATCCAGCAGCATTTAATAGTGCCTCTTTTTCAACCACTAGTTTTGCAATTTCTTCATTGTGATTGATGATTTTCTCAAAAAATGATGATTCATATTTACGAAACGGTGTAAACGCAGCATCAATCATTAATAACCCTTCGTTTTTAAACAATTCATTCATTGTATATGTAAAGAATTGCGTAAACGTCGAGCTTTGTTCCACATGTTTTTGAAGCATATTCAACAAATCATTTGTATACTCTGTTTCACCATAATTTTCAAAAATTATTTCAATTAACTCTTTTAATTGTTCTTTTTGTATAACTGTCGCAGATGCCATTGTTTTTTTACGAGATCTTACGTCATACACTTTTTTCTTTGGAGTTTCGTTCACAATTGTGTACGTATGATTAATTTCCTCAATATCATGATCTTCTCCAGCAATCCAGAAAAGTGGGACAATTTTTTCTCCTAATTTTTCACTCTGTTGTTTTGCTAACAAGATAACAGATATCGCCTTGTGAACAGAATATAATGGACCCGTTAAAATTCCCGCTTGTTGGCCACCTACTATTGCAACTGCACCATTATGTAAACTTTGTAAATTTTCTTCTTGTTTTTGTGAAATACCATAAGGCTCCATATACGATCGAATAACATTACTTAATTCCACACTGTTGTAATGTCTATTTTTTAAATACTCGTATCGACTCTTAAAGGAATAATCGTTATATTCGTATTGAAAAAAGGAGTTAAGCTTTTCCCAATGTGACCAATAATCATTTAATAATTGATTGGTAACTGGTATTTCAATTTGTTCCAGTTTCATAAAAAATCTCCTCTACTTTTATAAACAGTTCACAAAAGATGTTCTATTTAAAAAATATTTTTATATACACTTCATTTATTGTAATGCTTAAAAAGCTTTCTTCAAAAGAAAATGCTTATTAATTGACATAGTTAATAATACTTTGAACTAGCCCTACAATCCAGACAATAAAATAACAAAGAGTTAAAAGGATAAAGAATAAGCGCCATACCTTTTTAAATAACGGCAATACTTCTATTTCCTTTTTTGTTCTCCAATCTATGTATGTAAATATAATTGCAATTATTATAGCAATACTAATAATAAGTATACTCAAATTCACTTCCCATAGACTTTTAATTGACAGTGGGACTGAAAAAAAGAGTACAAAAGTTGTTACATCTGACGAATAGCCAAATGATTTTGATTTACTCTTTTTTCTTTTTCGGCAAATAAAAAATGATATAAAAAATAGAATAATTGGGAATAGAATGATGGTACTAATTACGTATTGGAATAATATTTTCACATTTTCTCACCGCTCTCCTCCACCGCAAGTAATAGATGATATAGTGTTGATAATATTGGTAAAGATTTTCCCCTAACCTGCGCCTTTTTAATAACTGCACCAACAATTGTTTTCACTTCAGTCTGACGATTATGTATTCGATCTGCTAACATAGAAGAGGTATTTGATGCGGTTTGGATACATAGTTTTTTTACATCTGCAAACTGAAAACGTTCCCTTTCTTCTGGGAAGGCATCCATTAATTCGTTATAAAGATCCTCTAGTAATTTTAATGAGTGTACATTCTCTACCAATTCCCCATTCTTCACCATTAATAATGTGGTTAATGGATTAATAAAGCAATTCAGTAATGCCTTTTCAAATAACATTTGCTCCGCATTCTCTATATATTCAGTAGGGAAATTTTGTATTTTCAATTCAGAAAGGGTATGTAATATTTTTTCTTTCCCTCTTCCCATCGCAAGTTTTAACACACCAATTCCTCGATGAGCTACCGTATATTGATTGATTTTTTCCGCTCCAAATTGACAAGAACCAAAGAGAATCGTTTCTTGTGGTAAACATAATGCTTCCTCGTAATGAGCCAAACCATTTTGTAAAAATAAAATTGGAATGTTTTTATGTTGTGTTTCTAGTATTTTATAAATATTTTGTAATTGGTTATACTTTACCGCCACAATAATTAACGTATCTTCTGATAGTGGTGTAAGATGAGATTTGATATTAACTTTAGTCTTACTAATTGTTCCATCCAAGTTTTCCCGAACTAAACCATGTTCATGTAGGGCTGTTGTTTGTTCATTTGATCGAACAATAAGTGATATATCATGAAAAGACTCCGATAGAAAACTAGCAACTAACATTCCAACAGAACCTGCTCCAATAATTGTAATCTTCATATAATCACCCACTTATTTTATACATGAAAGTAAAGGGAGTGTCTGAAACTTATTTTGAGACACTCCCTTAATAACGAGGATAGTGATAATTTATTCTACTACCGCAAGAGCCAAGCTTTGTCTTTAATATTTACTGTATGAGAAGAAGGCTGTTCAGTAAAGTTCCACTTACTGGACAGCCCCTGTTTTTAATTTCTTTATATTATACTGGAAATACCGGATGTTTTCGATAAGGGAATGTAATTTGTTTGCTTGAGTAATAATGTAACCGATCTGTTAAGGTTTCACGAAGTTCGGACGGTGCAATAATATCATCTATCACCATTTCTGAAGCTAGCTTATATATATCAATCTCTTCTTTATACTCATCAATTTTTTCTTTTACAAATTTCATTCTTTCTTTTACATCTTTTATTTCCTCTATTTTTTTAGAATAGACTGCATTTACTGCTGCTTCTGGACCCATAACAGCAATTTGAGCTGTTGGTAACGCAATACATACATCTGGTTCAAATGCAGGACCACACATCGCGTATAACCCTGCACCATATGCTTTTCTGACGATGACAGAAATTTTCGGGACCGTTGCACTGCTCATAGCTGATATAAATTTCGCACCATGTCGAATAATGCCCGCTCGTTCTACTTTTGTTCCAATCATAAAACCTGGAACATCCGCTAAAAACAATAAAGGGATGGAGTAAGCATCACATAATTGAATAAATTTTGCGGCTTTATCTGCGGAGTCAACGAATAATACTCCACCTTTTACTTTCGGTTGATTGGCAATTATGCCTACTGTTCTTCCAGATATTCTTGCAAGTCCTGTTATTAATTCTGGGGCAAATAATTTTTTTATTTCAAAAAAACTATCCTCATCAATCAGTTGATCGATTAATTCATACATATCAAAAGGTACATTTTGATTTTCCGGAATGATTTCTTCCAAAGTACGCCCTGCAACAGGTGGTTTACTTTCTATTATCTTTGGCTTTTCACTAAAGTTCGCACCAAAATAGGATAAGTATTTTCTAGCACTTTCTATTGCTTGTTGCTCTGTTTGTACTAAAAGATCTCCACATCCACTAATTGTACAATGCATTTTTGCGCCGCCCATTTCCTCTAACGATACTTTTTCGCCAATTACTTTCTCAGCCATACGAGGCGACCCTAAATACATCGATGCATTGTTTTCAACCATTATGACGATATCACAAAACGCTGGTATATATGCTCCCCCTGCCGCGGATGGGCCAAATAATAAACAAATTTGTGGAATCATTCCACTTAATTTTACTTGATTATGGAATATTCGACCTGCACCACGTCTTCCAGGAAACATTTCTAGTTGATCTGTAATACGTGCACCTGCAGAATCGACTAAGTACAATAGTGGAACTTGTAGTTTTTCAGCGGTTTCTTGGATACGAATAATTTTTTCAACCGTTCTTTTTCCCCAAGACCCTGCTTTGATTGTCGAATCATTTGCCATAACACACACTGTTTGACCTTCAATTTTCCCAATCGCACAAACTACACCATCTGCTGGCAAATCCTTCTCTACACAATTTGCAAAACGACCATCTTCTTCATATTCACCATCATCAAAAAGGAGATTTAATCTATCTCGAACAAATAATTTATTTTTCTCCTTTAATTGATTGTGATATTTCTCCGATCCACCAGCTAATATTTTTTCGATATTTTCCGATAATTTTTCGTTATAGAGTTTCATGCCATACTCTCCTCTTTGTATTGGCTATGTCCATTATGAAAAAGTGATTAAAACATCATCTTCGTTTACGAAATCTCCTTCAGCAACATGTACTTTCGTTACAACACCATCGTCTTCTGCTTCAAAAGGAATTTCCATTTTCATAGATTCAATAATAATAACCGTTTGGCCCTTACTTACTTGTTGACCTTCTTTTACTAATACTTCAAATACTGTACCGGCCATTTGGGATCGTAATTCTGCCATCTATGACTCCCCTTTAAAAAATTAATTTCTTAGTATTTTTGTTTATTTTTGATGTTCAAAAAAACTTGACCCTTGTTGTAGCCATTTTAAGATTTTTTCATGTTCTGTTTGTAACTCTCTATATTTAATTTCTAACTCATTGTAAGCTTCTGTTAATTCATCAAAGCTATTTAATGCTAGTTTTAAATGACTTCTCATTAATTGCTTTGGTCGTTTCCTAACACTATTTAACATTTGGCCATATTGCTGACGCAAAGTTTTATTCCAACGAAAACCACATGCTTGTTTAGTACGATTTAATACGGTTGCCGCTTCTGCAAAAGCTTCTAATTGGGTTTTTCCATTTTGAACAGCTTGAATAACGATTTCTGCTAATTTTTCATCGTCTTCGGCTGTCCATTGATCTTTACGTCTTTTTCCATCCATGATTATCACCTCACATTTTTTACTACTATATGCTGTCAAATAGAATAAATAGAAGCATTCAATAGAAAAAGTAAGTTGTGACTAATAAAGTTCTTTCTAGCTTTAAAAAAATAAAAGTAATTTTCACAAATAACTATAAAAATTAGTATCATTACAAAGTAAAACAGCAATCAAGAAGCATTCGTAAGATTTTAAGTAAATCTTTTACAGAACTCTACTAATTAAAAAAACGCCTCATATAGAGACGTTAATCAGTTCAAATTATTTAGAATTGGATTTATTTAAGAAAGCTTGTACAGCTTCGTTATGCGCATCGCTTTCCCATAGTTTTGCACATAGTCTTATTTCTTCCATTACACGATCATAGATATTTCTTTCTTTCCATTTACGTAATTCAATTTCTTTATATGCTTGATGAACAGATGGATGAATTTTTCTCATATTAGCAATAAATTCTTCTAGAGCTTGTTCTTTAGAGCCTTCAAAAACCCGCATAGCCCAACCAATTTCATGTAAAAGTTGTGCATCATATACTTTTGCATCTACTAACATTTTTAATGCTCGGTCGTGTCGTAAACCTCTTTCAAAAAGATATGTTCCTCCACCCCATCCACTTGTTATAGCTAAAGTACCTTGAATAAAACCACATTTTGCATGAGAAGCCACTAATCTAAAATCACAAGCTGTAGCAATTTCGCAACCACCACCAACTGCTGCTCCATTAATTAAAGCAATTGTTGGTACACGAAGCGTTGCTAAATCATATAGAATGTTTCCCATCTTACTCAACATGCCAAATGCTTGTTCTTCCGTATGTAAACTATGAAACTCTGATAAATCTCCACCTGAACAGAAAGCTTTTTCACCTGCACCTGTAACAACTAAAAAACGTACATCTTCATGCTCTTTTATGTAAGTAATAACTTCTTTTAAGCCTTCCATTACCTCGTCATTTACAGCATTTCTTTTTTCTTCCCGATCAATTGTAAATGTTAGTACCCCATCATTATTAGAAATTTTATAAGCCAATCTTAACATCCCCTTTATGATTGCTATTTTAACATAATGAACTATCTTGATTTAAATAGTAAAGGACTTATTTATATTTGACAAGTGACCTGAAAAAATTTTCCTTTAAAAAATAATAAAAGGCTATTAGAGAGCCATGGCCTCTCTAATAGCCTCAACTAGTAAATACTGAATTATTTACTAACTACTTCTTTACCTTTGTAGTGTCCACATGCTTTACATACGTGGTGAGCTAAAGTTGCTTCTCCACAGTTTGGGCAAGCTACCATACCAGGTACAGATAATTTGAAATGCGTACGACGCTTTCTTTTTGCAGTTTTAGAAGTTCTTCTAAATGGTACAGCCATTATTGGCACCTCCTTACAGATTATCTATTCATCTGTTTGATCAAAATACTTTGCTAAAGCAGCAAGTCTTGGATCCACTTTTGGTTCGTCATTTTCGTTTTGACGTGCAACATCTTCTTCTGTTGAATAACTCCAGCCTTTTCCACCTTGTACTTGTCCTTCAGTATTTTCTTTAAATACTTGCATCGGAATTTCTAAAAGCACAAGTTCTTCTAAAACTGGTTTTAAGTCGATTACTTCTCCATCAATATAATGAATATCTTCTTCATCGTCATTACCACGAAGTTCAGGATCTATCCAGCTGAAAATTTCAACTGCATCGACTTTAATTGGATATTCAACATCTTCCCATGTGCGGGCACAAGGAAGTGTTAATGTTGCCGTCAGCGTAAACTGACAAGTCATTTGTGATGCACCGAAAGTACAGTGTCCTTTAACATGAACAGGTGAAATATGACGAATATCGCTATTTCGTTTCTTTACATCATCCAATTGTACTTCTGCATCTATCGGCATCCCATTTTGGCGATACTTCGATAATTGATGAATTGACCACTTCATTCATTAATCACCTCGAGACAACAATGTTGATTATATAATGTGTATTTTTAGATGTCAAGATATTTTCTTGTCACTATACTAATTAAACATTATAATTTTTATAAATAGAACATCTTTTGAGCAAAAATTTCACCGATATGATTCACTTTGAAATGTGACAGTATAAGTATTGTGTTACAAAACATATGGGTAGATTATGCTATAATTTCGTTACCCAATAAAGATATCAAAAATAACATTTAAACCTATGGGGTGTATCAATGAAAGCAGTTGGTGTAATCGTAGAATATAATCCATTTCACAATGGACATCATTACCATATTACTGAATCAAAAAATGAGACAGGTGCAGACATTGCTATTGCCGTAATGAGTGGACAATTTTTACAACGCGGAGAACCCGCACTAGTTGATAAATGGCACCGCGCTAAAATGGCACTCTCTAGTGGAATTGACATCGTTATTGAACTTCCATACGTTTTTTCAACGGGAAACGCTACTCACTTTGCAGAGGGAGCTACACAACTTTTAGACGCCATACAATGTGAATCCTTTGCATTTGGCAGTGAGCAAGGGACTATTCAGCCGTTCTTAAATACCCTTTCTTTATTAAAAAAACACAACGAGGAATATAACGCCCTTATCAAACAATTTGTATCAACTGGGCTTAGTTATCCCCAAAGTTTATATATGGCATACGAAAAACTAAAAAAGCTAGAAGAAAACGACTATATTGACTTGGCACAACCGAATAATATACTGGGTTATCATTATATTGAAGCAGCTGATCGATTGAACTTAACTATAAAACCTGTAACGATACAACGAATACAAGCAGGTTATCATGATTTAATTAATACTGATTTATCCATCGCTAGCGCTACAGGTATACGAAAATCACTATTTGAAACTTTAAATTTAGATGAAATAAAAAAATTCGTACCAACAACAACGTTTACTCAATTAAATGCATGGTGTAAATCACATAATCAATTTATTAATTGGGATACATTATGGCCTTTATTACGATATGCCATTTTACGAAATACTCCTGAACAGCTTACTCAATATGCAGATGTTACAGAAGGTATCGAACATGCGCTAATTAAAGCGGCTAGAAAGAGTACTTCATTCTCTCAATTCATGACAAACTTAAAATCAAAGCGTTATACATGGACAAGGCTACAACGCATGATTACACATATTTATACTGGCATTACAAAAGAGACCTTACACCAATTTTCAAAACCATCTTATATTCGCTTATTAGGTATGACCAGTGCTGGCCAAAAATATTTATCTGAAAACAAAAAGAGCTTTAAATTACCTTTAATAAGTCGAGTTGCCTCAACAAAAGACCCTATGTTACAATTGGACCTCCGCGCAACAGAAATGTACGCACAAGGTTTAAGTTTAATTAGTCAGCATGAACCTAATGGAGATTACCAAACACCGCCTATTCGCTTATAGATAAGGCTCCAATTAGATATAAACTAAAAGCGAGTTAGTGAACTAAATTCTGTTCACTAGCTCGCTTTTTTGAAGCTTATTTTGTTTCTTTTGGTGATAAGTTTCGTAAATAGTTAAGAGCATCATCAATATTTTTTACAGGAACAATTTGCATATCCGTTTTTATTTTTTTGGCCGTTTCAACAGCAGCCTCATAGTTTGTTTTTATATTTGGATTCAACTTTTTCATATTCTCTGTTATTTCATCATCTGGGGCAAAAAAGATTTCCATTCCATCTTCATGGGCAGCGACTACTTTCTTTTCAATCCCGCCAATTCTACCAACCGTTCCATCTTCATGCATCTCTCCTGTGCCTGCAATGTTATATCCTTTAGATAAATCTTCATCAAGTAATTGATTTAAAATTTCTAGTGTAAACATTAAGCCAGCTGATGGGCCCCCAATATTTTCTGCATTCACATTCACTAAAGGGTCTGTTTTAATAGACTTACTTTCTGAATATGTAATCCCAATTCCAACCCGGTTGTGTTCTTCTCCCGGTATTTCTTTTAAAGTAAGTGTTTTATCTAATAATTCTTCATTTCGATTTATGACTAGTTTTACTTCTTCATTAAGGGTTTTCTTACTTAAAATTTTAGTTAATTCTTCAGTTCGATTAATTAATTTGCCATCTATCTCTACAATTTCATCACCAGGTCGTAACTTACCATCTGCTGCCCCACCTGATAGTACGTTTAATACTGTGATTCCATTGTATTCAATTGTATAAGGTAAATTCGCTTTCTTAAACGCAACGAAAAGAGCATTAAATTGGGAATCGGTCATGAGCTTAAATTGTCTAACACTATATTCTTCTTCATCTTCTTCTTCTTGACGAACTTCTTCCATTTCCATTATTTCTTCAAACTCTCGAAAATACGCAATCACAAAGGTAAGAGGTGTTGCTGGAGCCATTGCAACTGTCATGAGGCTAAGAGATCCGCTGTCGTCTTGATCTCCTCCATCAACAGTTACAAACTGGCTAACATCATAGGCACTACCAGGTTTCATAATATAATAGTCGAGTTTATAAAAAGCTAAGAAAAATACAATCAATAACGGAATCACTACAGTGAATAGTGCCTTTTTCAATATTTATTGCACCTCCAGATGTAACAAATTAATAGACTAAAAATTTAAATTATCGCATATATTAGTTTAGCATTAGAGGATTTGGAAAACAAAAATTTGAAAAGAGATGATGCTTATTCCACTAGTATATTTATTAATTTGTATCACTTTAATTTGTTTATTGTTGCTATTCCCTGGGGTAGCCCATCAAGGTACAGATTTGGGCATTGATTTATTTATGGAGGCATTATTTCCATATTTATTGCCTTATTTAATTCTGACCCAATGGTTTATACGTTTAACACCTAATACGAACAACTCTTTATCACGATTTCAATTATATTTAAAAACATATGGAATTAGCGCATTAGGAGGCTTTCCTACAGGAGCAGCTACTATTACGTATTTGAAAAAAAGCAAACAAATCTCCTTAAAAGAAGCGAACATCCTCTTAAGTATTTGTCATAGTCCAAGCCCTCTATTCGTACTTGGATTTGTTGGAAATGATTTATTAAATGATACGACATTTAGTTGGCAGTATTTAATCTTATACCATGTTTTTTCACTAATCATCCTTGGATGTTTTTATTTTTATTTTGGACAAGGACAGAATGAATCGCTAACCTTTACAGAAGTCAAATCTACTAAACAACCAAACCCATTTACTAGTAGCATTAAAGATAGCATCCCTACTGTTTTAGTTGTGGGATCGACAATTATTTTCTTTACAACAATTTATACAGTTGTCATTCATTCATTGAAAAGCTTTTTTCCAGAAATACATAATGGGATTATGCTCACAATAGCAGCAATGCTTGAAATGACAAACGGCTTAAAAATTGGTAATGAATTATTTAGTGGACAACCATCACTATTACCAGTTATCCTAGCCCTCTTCTTAACAACTCAAAGTTTAAGTATTCATATGCAAGTTGCTGTTATTGCAAAAAGTGAACAACTTTCGCTAAAGCCATACACAATAATGCGATTATTTTATGCCTTGCTAATTCCATTATTATACTGTTTAATTTTCATTTAAAAAAATGGACAAAATCACATTTTATGATTTTGTCCATTTTTTTATTTATTCATAAATTTTTTTTGAAGCGCTTCTTCGACTAAGGTTGGAACAAGGCCAGTGACAGCTCCACCGTATCGGGCTACTTCTTTCACAATACTTGAACTTAAGAATGAATGTTGATTTTTTGTCATAATAAAGAACGTTTCGATAGATTCATCTAAAAAACGGTTCATGGAAGTAATTTGCATCTCATATTCAAAGTCAGAAATCGCTCTTAACCCACGAACAATCGCTTTCGCATTTTTAGAACGAGCATAATCAATAAGTAAACCTGAAGAACTTTCAATACGAAGATTTGGAATATCCTTCGTTACACTTTGAATTAACTCTATTCTTTCGTCTATTGAAAATAGTGGTGTTTTTGAAGAATTATTAAGAACAGCTACATAGACAATATCAAATACATCTGCAGCTCTTTTAATAATATCTAAATGACCGTTAGTGATTGGATCAAAACTCCCTGGTACTACTGCAATTTTGTCTGACAAAAGTTTCTCCCTCTTCCTTTATCCATATATTTTGCGATATATAGAGATAATTGTTCCCCCGTAATTTTCTTGTCTAGTTAAAGTAAATTCACCGTATTCTTTAGGTAAGTCAACTTCTTTCGCATGTTCACAAACGATAATAGCATCATCTGTTAACTTATTCGCCTCTATTAAAGTTAAAATGAGGTCGTAATATTCAACTTTGGCGTATGGCGGATCCATAAACAAGTAATTAATTTGTATATCTCTTTTAAGTAAGCCTTTAACAGCTCGGTTGGCATCGGTTTTATACGTTTCAGCAATCTCTTCATAACGGCATTTTTTAATATTTTCCAATAAAGTTTGGTATGCACGTCCATCCTTTTCAACAAAAATTCCGCGACTTGCACCTCTACTTAATGTTTCAATCCCTAATCCCCCGCTACCAGCAAAAAGGTCTAATACAATTCCACCTTCAAAAAAAGGACCAATTATGTTAAATATCGATTCTTTTACTTTATCTGTTGTTGGTCTTGTAGTAGTACCAGTGATTGCTTTTAAAGGCATACCTTTTCTTTCACCTGCTACAACTCTCATGTCATCACCAAACCTTCTATTGTTGTGTTGTAGTAGTTTTTATTGTTATTGAATCATCTTTTTTCATTATTTCTACTGTAAATAATTTTTGCAACCATGTTTCTTCTATGTAGTTAATTCCTGCAACTCGAACGATAGGATTGGATACTGTATTGTATCTTCTTTCGTTATAAACATAGAAACCATGATTTTCAGGGAATCGGAAATTACGTTCTTTGCTATGAACATAATAACCATTCTCGCCGTTACTTGCCTCGTAACCTAAATGTTTTAATAAAGCATCAGCAGAATACAAAATCTGACCATCTTTAAAAATCACATTAATATCTTTTTGCAAATGTGAATTTACTAAAATTTCTCGATTATCATTAAATAAGAATGGAAAAACTTCATTCGTAGATTCGTTCATACTTAGATAATTAGTATGGATACCAAATACTTCAGATAACGCTTCATCTAATATTTTTGTGGATATTTCTTTACCTTTTAAATCGTTTAATCTTTGAAGCCAGTTTGCTAATTGTGTGTCTGTCATTTGATGTGTTAATGTATTTACAATTTCTGTCGATTTCTCTCCACCTATTGTAGTACCAGCTAAAAATGACGCCACCGTTTCATATAACCAAATTGGACTTTCATTAAATTTAAATTGCGCTTTTACTTGTGAAAGAATTACTTGACGATATAAAACATTCGTTGTAAAATCCTTCAAAAATAAAATTCGTTTTCCTTGAAGTTTTGAAACATTCTCCCCTTCCACAAGCACAATATGATTCTCGTTTAAAAAATTCAATTCCTTTAACTTAGTAGTAAAATCTTTAGTTAGTGGTTTTTTAGAGTAAATTGAAACATTATCAATTGGATCCTGTTGAATTAAATTATTTGCATTATAATACAATTCAGAAACAGGGCCTTTTCCACCGAACATTGAATAGTTTACAAGGGATAATGTTTGTTGACCAACTTCAGGTAAACCAGTTATCCATTGTCCTTTAACATCTTTTTCCGTTGAAATATGTACAGTTGAATAAGAAACTTCGCCAAGTTTTAAGGAAACAAATATATCCTTTAATAATTGGTTAGATTTTATACCATTATTTAATGGTATGATATAAGACAACGACTGACTATGGTTTTCTCCGATTTCAAACTTAGTTTTATCCTCGCTTAAGCGTTTACAAGTATTTTCTGCTTCTATAAAACAATCAGGATTTACTGCTAGTTTTGGCCACTGAATATCAATCACTTGATTTGGCAAATTTTTAAAATGGTGACGAATGTCTAAGCTATCATTTCGATATGTAATTTCAATTTCTTGTGTATAAGTGAAATGATCCTCACGTGTCTCGACTTTATCTGAATATACTTGATATTGGAAAAAGAGCATGCCACTTATGACTAAAATAAGTACTGTAAAGAAACTTAAAGCATATTTCATGTGCCTTACCTCCTGCATCATGATACTATTGTGTAGAAAGGATGTGTGAAATTTTGATACAACAATTTATAGAACTTGGACAAGGTTATGGAGATGTTTTTGAACTTTGTGAGCTCGTCAAAACAAACGAAAAAAGATTCCATAATGCATTTATTTTCATTTCGAATATAGGGGATAAACAAGTAGCTTCAATTGCCGTTACGTTTAAAGCAGCAGGGGAAGGTAAGTTTATGCCTATTTACATATGTCGTGAAGGTATTCCTTATAATCCAGAAAAACCTTCCCAAAGACTTACGATTTTTGAAAATGCATTACAAGAGATTGGTAAAAAAGCCATTCCAATGGAAGTTAAACATTCTTCTTTCTATTCCGAAACAACTTTATATTATCAACATTTAATCGGAATCTTACGAATGAATCACTTTATTCCACCAAAACAATAATTTCAACTTCTTATAAACCTATTTTATAATCATACTCTTTTGCCTTATCTGGTTTTGCATTTTCAAATTCAGTTTTTAAGAACGGGCGATACGATTCAACAACGTCTTTCACAAAAGGAAGGCGTTGTATTTTATTTATTGTTGACTCTATTTCATCCCGATTACAATAAATTAAAACATATTTTAATTTTCGTGAAATATAATGTACATGTCCGTATTTTCTTAAACTTTTAGCATGTTTTAATTGGTGGACGTAAACAATAATTCCTTGTCGTTCCTGCATTTGTATTCCCTCATTTCTTACATAAAAGCATACCATAGAGTTATTTTTGATAGCAACAGAGTTTAGCTGACATGAGGTAAGATTTTCCGTTATAATCATTATTATAGAGTATGGTGAATAAATTTATTAATTGTGATGAAATGAGAAATGCCACTTAGACATAGTTACGTTCCATATAAGGAGGATCAAAATGGGTAAAAAAACAAAAGTAGCGCTTGCAATCGCTGCTGCTAGCGCCGCAGCATGGGCTGGTAGTAAAGCAGTATCAAAGCCACAAAGACGTGATGATAAAGAAGTATTACAAACGAATCAACCGATTGTTTTAGCACACCGTGGTGGTTCTCATTTAGCACCTGAACATACAATGCCTGCATTTGAAAAATCTTTTTCTTTAGGCGTTGACGGATTTGAAGTAGACATCCGTTTAACAAAGGATGAAGAAATCATTGTATTTCATGACGAAACAGTTGACCGAACAAGTGATGGAGTAGGTTTTGTAAGAGAATTAAATTTAGATGAATTAAAACAATTAAATTTTGGGTATAACTTTCAAGATTTAGAAGGTAATTTTCCTTATAAAGAAGAAAAAGTTGAAGTCGTAACTTTAAGAGAACTCCTTGAAACATATCCAAATACTTATATAAATATCGATATAAAAGATGGACCAGATACGTATGAAGGAAGCTTAATGCCTTCTAAATTATGGAGATTAATTGAAGAATATAACGCTGAAAATCGAATTGTCGTAACAAGCTTCTTTAGTGAACAAGTGGACCGCTTTAATTTGTATGCACAAAACCGAGTAGCATTAGGCGCTGGAGAAAATGATGTACGAAAAGCGTTTACTGCTTTCACGAGTCAATTTGGACATTTATACCATCCGAAAGTGGATGTTTTCCAAATTCCAATAAAACATGGCGTAGTCTCATTAGATTCAGCAAGATTCATTGCCTTTTTAGGGAAGTTGAATATCCCAGTTCATTACTGGACAATAAATGATGTGAATACAATACATCATTTACTTGAAATTGGTGCAAAAGGTATCGTTACAGACCGCCCAGATATTGCAATCGAATGTATACAAGAATATATGGAACAAGAAAAATAAAGGCGAAAGTGGGAAAAACCCATTTTCGCCTTCTTTTATGCTGAACATGAGCAACTGCCGCCACTACCACAACCAGAACCGCAAGATGAACCCGATGAGAAAAATGGATTACTCACAGGTACTTTTACTGCTTCTGACACCGACTTACCGATTATTAAACTAACTTCATCTAGTAAATCTTGATATTCGTTTTCAGCAATTTTAAAATTTGCGATTCGCTCATTTAAGTCTAAAGCTCGTTTTTGCTCACGTATTTTTTTCATTATTGTATGATAATCAGGATGGTACTTCCCAAATCGTTGTACATCTTCATACTGTTCTTTCATTTTTGTGAAGGCATTAATCTGTTGTACTAACTCCTCATCACCATATACTTCTCTATAAGCATCTCGGTACTTTTGTGCTTGCTCAGAAGAAAGGATCATTGCACTTAATTGATCAGCTTCATCTATAATGAAGGCCCATTCTGATGTCATTATCATCATTACTTCCTCCAATCTAATAACATCATAGCAGAAATTACGCAATGTTTGTATTGGGAATACTTGAGTGATTGCTCTTAATCTATTCTACACGATCAATTGCGATCTGTTCTAAAATTAATCGTACACATTCAAAATCAGAAAACTCGTATTGCTTTGTTCCAATCGTTTGAGTTTTTTCATGGCCTTTACCAGCGATTAAAATTGTGTCTCCTTCTTTTGCCGAACGGATTGCAGTTTCAATTGCTTTTGCTCGGTCAAGAATTACTTCATATTGTTGATTTGGAGTAAACCCTGATGCAATTTGTTCATTAATCACTTCTGGATCCTCACTTCTTGGATTATCCATCGTTAAATAAATGAGATTTGCATATCTTGAGGCAACAGCACCCATTTTCTTTCGCTTATGCTTATCACGATCTCCACCACAACTAAAAACAGTGATAAGATCACCTTTAACTGTTTTCTTTAAAGTTTGTAAAACAGCTCTTAAAGCGGCTTCTGTATGTGCATAATCGATATAAATTGATAAACCGAGGTCATTTTTCACCTCTTCTAATCTACCTTTTGGTAAATATAACTTTTCTACCGCATCACAAATTGCTTCGATTGGAAAACCAAGTTCACTAACAGTACTTATTGCTGCAATCGTATTTTGTAAATGATGATCCCCAACAAATGGTACAGTAAATACTTTTTGGCCTTTATTGCTTTGCAAACAACAAGTTGTAATATTTTGCCCTTCTGCTAACATTTGTAATTGGTAGTCAACTCGATTTCCTAAACCAAAATAAGCCTTTTTCTTTTTTGCCTGTAATCCTACAGTACGGCAGAAAGAATCATCCCCGTTTAAAACGAGTTGACTCGACAATGAAGATAGTAATTGTTTAGCAGACTTATACTTTTCATAAGAACCATGATCTTCTATATGGTCCTCTGCTAAGTTTAAAAATACTCCTACATCGATTGAACAATCATCTAGACGGTGTTTTGCTAATCCCATCGATGAGGCTTCTAACACAGCATATTGCACTCCACGATTAATAGCAATTTTTAATATTTTGTGTAAATGCTTTGGTTGTAAAGTTGTTAAATTTTCATAATCTAATTTAACTTCCATACCATTAATGTAAATGCCATTCGTTCCAATAACAATTACGTTTTTATGTAGTGCATGTAGTAGTTGACCAATAAAGTGACTTACTGTTGTTTTTCCATTTGTCCCTGTTATCGCAATAATCTGCATCGCATCTGCAGGGAAATGATTCAATTTCGCCGCAGCGAAAGACATAAATTTTAAACTGTTCGGAACCCAGATAACTGGCACTGATAATTTTAACGAATCAAGCAACTTTTCATCTTCAATGACTACACCAACAGCTCCATTTTCAATTGCTATATCGATATATTTTAATCCATCTGAATTTTTACCTTTTCGAATTACAAATAAATCACCTTTTTTTACTCCTTGCGCATAGTCCTCTATTCCGAGCACTTCTACTCGTATTGAACCACCCTTCACAGTACACGGCCAATCTTTTAATAGTTCTGCTAGTTGCAAGTTGTCACTCCTTTTCCCTATATTATGCCTAGGCTCCATTCGTGACACTAAAACGTGCCGGCTTTTTTAAAAAGTTTTATAGGGAAAAATAAATAGTTTTTATACAAATGTTTGATTCTATTGCTTAAGAACTCTTTTTTCAACATTTGGAGGAAAATGCAAAAATAAAAACACCTTGGACAAGTCCAAAGTGTTATCAATGAATCTTCTATTCAATTATTTCCTCATCAGGTTTTTGCAAAAAAATTTGCGTATAATAATTTATAAATACACCCGAACCTACATGAGTAAACCGATCATCTAACATATACTCACGATGGTTACTTGAATTTAACCATCCATGTGCCGCTTCAATCGAATCAAAATAAGCAGTTGCAATATTTTCTTCCGTCTCTTTATATATAATATTCGCTTCATCTAAGCGATCCTTCAACGAACCTTTTGTTGGCGAGTCATGGGATAAATAATTTTGAGTATACATATCTTCACTATGTTGCATTGCTAATTCTGAAACTTGTACATCCTGTTCAATTGGCGATATATTATTTTGAACTCGAAAAACGTTTAACAAATCAAACAACTGATTTGCACCTGACAAATTACTTTCTTCTATTAAAAATGAAGTTGGATTGGGTGGTGAGAGAAGTTCTCCGACAAAAGACATTTCATAAGGACGATGCATGACTAATGTTTTACTATCTGTAAACCGAATTCCACTTAAAACTCCTCTTTCACTATCAATATATAATTGAGCAAATATATTATCAAATTTTGTTAGTATTCGCGTGTTCATATCTTCTTCGCTTAAAGTAAACGTATAAATACTATCTTCAATATTTGCTACAACTTCAGAATTTACTATTGTCATTCTATAAATATCAGCTAAAGTTTGTCCTATTTTATATGGCGATACATCGACATCCTCCCCACTGGTATAAACTTGTGTAATTAAATTATTATTCACACCAAACATGACAAACTGTTCTGGAATACTATTATATATCCACCAATCATAACCATACGGCGATGAATCATATCTGCTAGGTTCCCCATACTTTTCTACTAGTATATTACTTTTTTTTCCTATTAAAGTAGATAGCCCTGCATCAGGTCTTGGCAAAGCATCTTGAAGAACTTTTAAGTCGTCACTTTTCGTTTTTGGAATAATTTGCGAAGAGGAATTTGGTCCCTCTAACGGTTCATAATCACTGGAATTTGATGAATAATGGAAAATAATTGCTAGAAATGAAAGGACAATTAATATTCGAAACAGAGTTTTCATGTCATTTCTATCCTTTCGTTTTTATGGTAATTATATCTTATTATATATTTGTTGACACAATGTTGCCATTGCAACTAAGGTTATTTTGCTCTATTATAAACATTGAGCCTATACTTTAAGTACGATTTTTCTAAAGGAGGATATATAAATGTATTTCGATAACAAAACTCTTGAAAATATAACTGCTCCACAAGAAGTTCTTGTAAGCGTTATGGAAAAAAACGGTTTAGAATGCCACGGTGCATGGGACTACGATCGCATGACTTTCGATAAACGTTTCGATTTAAAAGAAGGTCGCTATTATTTACGCGTATTCTGCAGCGCTATCTCTGGTGATGTTGGTAATAAAAGTGCAGTTTTAACAATTGGTAAACCTGCTATTGGTAAATACTATTATCCACACGGAGTAGAATACGAGGATGAAGTATTCCCTAAACATTTAGTAAAAGAATGTGAACAAATTTTAGCAAGCGCTAAAAAACAATTCGCAGATTTAGGATTTACAGCAGAAGAAGCTTCAAAGAAAACAGTAAAAGCATAATAGGCTTATTGAATACTAGATTGATAGAGTATTACATAGATATACTCATTGAATGTAGATAAACGTTATTTTTAACTTTATCTACATTCTTTTTTATTATTTAATACCTTTTCTCCTACAATATCTAGTTTACAAAAAAATGGAGCTGCGCTGCTTTTAAAATGTTTCTGAAGTTACCATCTTTGTTTCAGAAGATGTGCTACTGCGGTGGTTTTCACCATCCTCGTCGCAATATTAAAGGAGCGTCTCATTCGAGACGCTCCTTTAATATTGCTGACTTTGTTTTCTTGCTTGGAATTCTTTTAATGCATTCTCTGTAATTGTATCTTCGTTTGACTTTTCTTCTCTCCACCAACGAATAAATACTTTATATAAAACGACAGCAAAAATTATTTCCTGGATAATTTTCATTAGTACGCCACCCATTTGTTGGTCACGGATTGGGCTCATACTGTTAAAAATTTCTGGACCAGATAATGTTAACCCGGATAACGTTGAAATTGGTACACAAAGTTCCATTGCTTTTAACCATGTTTCCCCGTCTGTATAAGTTGCATACATTGGGTCAGGATTAAAAATAATTAACGCACAAGCTGGCGTAATTACGATAGCATTTGCAATAATATAACCGATTTTATATAGCCCTTTCATCTGTGGTTGCCCTTTAACATCGTGAATTAACGGCCAGTTCATAAAGAAAGCTGAAAGGAATAAAACAAATGTAAATAATCCATGTAATGTTTCATCTAGTTTAATCGTATCAAATACAAGTGGTATATGATAAATAGAGAACATTAAAGCAAATACAAAAATCGCAACTACTGGCTTTGCAAAAATCTTAAATACTTTTCGAACAACCGGCGCTTCAACTACAACCTTCCAAACCCACCAAGGAATCCCTTTAATAAGTAGCATAGGAATTAATAGCAGTAGAAAAGCCATTTGTACCATATGGTATGTGAACATAATATGAGACATTAAATCGATTGGCGAGCCTTTAATAACGTAAATTAATATCATTGCGAGTACAAAATAAATTGCCTCACTACGCTTTAAAGGTTCACTAACTTTAAAATCTTTTCTCCAAACTACAGTAACTAAAAAGTAAACGACAGTTAAAAAAATGATTACCCCAATTAAATAAGGGCTCCATAGTGCTTGAAAACCAAATATACTTAACGGCATCGTCTAGCGCTCCTTTATTTCATTAGTCTCATTATAGAACGCTTACATATTAACATCAATGGACGATCTATGACAATTAAAACAAATTTTCATGATATATCATTGTTAATTCATTTCTATAAAAAAACACGCTTCTGAAAACAATCAGAAGCGTGTTCGAGCAATTCTTACCACCAAATAACAGTAACAAATGCTAAGAATACTGGGAAAATAATCATTGCACCTGACCATACGTAAGTAGAAATTACTCCGATATGGTGACCATTTTTGTCATCCATGTGCATGAAAGAATAAAGTTGTAGTACAACTTGAATACCAGCTAGTAACAGAATAAATGGTTTAATTAAATATGGAGAAAAATCTGCTACTACTACTGCAAATGCTAGAAATGTTAAGAAAATCATGATAGCAAAATTGACAACTTGCTTTTTCATATGTACCGCATTGTGATGACGGTCATATTCATATTGAGCTTGTGACTTTGCTTGTACTTCATTATGATGTCCCATATTATCCTAACACCCCCATTAAGTATACTACAGTGAAGATGAATACCCAAACTACGTCGATAAAGTGCCAATAAATTGACGCTGCGTAGAATTTTGGAGCATTGTATAAGCTTAATCCACGTTTAGCATTACGGAAGATTAAACATGTAATCCATACTAAACCAATGATAACGTGCAATCCGTGCGTACCAACTAAAGTAAAGAACGCAGATGAGAATGCAGATTGAGTATAACCAAAACCAATGTGTACATAGTGTCTGAACTCATAAATTTCAAGACCAAGGAAGCCAAGACCTAATAATACAGTAATTGCCATCCATGTAATTACGCCTTTAGCATTATAGTTCTTCATATGATACATTGCATAAACAGAAGTTAATGATGATGTTAAAAGTAACATTGTCATAACAAATGCTAGTGGTAATTCAAATAATGATTGAGTTGAGAATTCCATACCAGCTGGACCTTGGTTACGTAAAGAAAGGTAAGTTGCAAATACGCTGGCAAATAAAACGATATCGCTACAGATGAAAATCCAAATACCAACGAATTTATTTTTCCCTTCAGCTGTTGCTTGCTCAGCATGATTTGGCCAAGTTTGTGGGGTGAATTTAGTTTCTTCCATTATTTGTTACCCCCTTTTCCATAAAGATGCTCTTCAGTAGCAATAACCTCTTCAACATGTACATGGAAACCATGATCGTCTTTTACAGAACGTGTAATCATAGCTAATACTGTAATACCTAAACCAATAACAATTACAGGTACTGACCAAGAAACACCGTCTGGATGATAAAGTGCACCGAATGCTGCAATGAATAAACCAATTGACATAATTAAAGGTAAGATTGAGTTGTTCGGCATATGAATGTCACCAAGTGGCTCAGCATATGTCATCATTTCTTTGTTACCTTCTTGTTTTTCTAACCAACAAGGGTCAAATCCACGTACTAGTGGAGTTTGTTTAAAGTTGTAAAATGGTACTGGTAATTGGATAGACCATTCTAGAGAACGTCCATCGCCCCAGTAATCTCTTCTGTTAACTGGTGGAGTTTTAACAGATAGTAATACGTTAATTACTAATAAAACAACACCGATAGCCATCATAATCGCACCGATAGATGAGATATAGTTAAATAAATCCCAACCTTGGTCTGCTTGGAAAGTGAATACGCGACGTGGCATACCCATTAAACCTAAGAAATGTTGTAAGAAGAATGTTAAATGGAATCCAATAAAGAATACCCAGAAAGTAACAAATCCTAACTTCTCATTTAAAGTACGGTTGAACATGATTGGCCAATAGTAATGCATTGACGCAAAGATAGCTGTTACGATACCACCAACGATTACGTAGTGGAAGTGAGCTACGATAAAGTAAGAATCGTGTAATTGATAGTCAAGTGGTGCAGTGGCCATCATTACCCCTGTTACCCCACCAGCTACGAATGATGGAATAAAACCAAGAGCGTAAATCATTGGCACTGTAACTTTAATAGATCCACCCCAAATAGTTAGGATCCAGTTAAATACTTTCATACCAGTTGGTACAGCAATTGCCATTGTAGCAATCGCGAAAATTGCGTTAGCAGTTGGTCCCATACCTACAGTAAACATGTGGTGAGCCCAAACCATGAAACCTAAGAAACCGATTAAAATTGTAGCGAATACCATTGAAGAGTATCCGAATAAACGTTTACGAGCAAATACCGGAATAATTTCAGAGAATAATCCGAATGCAGGTAATACTAAGATATAAACTTCTGGGTGTCCGAAGATCCAGAATAAGTGTTCCCAAATAATTGTGTTACCACCCATTGTATGGTCGAAGAAGTTTGCTCCGAACATACGGTCAACTAACATGAAGAATAAACCTACAGTTAGTGGAGGGAATGCGAATAAAATTAATGAACTTGAAATTAAAGTAGTCCAAGTAAATAATGGCATACGCATGAACGTCATACCAGGTGCACGCATTGTAATAATCGTTACAATGAAGTTAATACCAGAGATTAATGTACCAGCACCAGAAATTTGTAAACCTAATACATAGAAGTCAATACCATGACCAGGTGAATATAAAGATAATGATGCATAAGAAGTCCAACCTGCATCAGGTGCTCCACCCATAAAGAATGATAAGTGTAAAAATAAAGCACCTAGGAAGAACAACCAAAATCCTAATGAGTTTAGGAATGGGAATGCAACGTCACGTGCACCAATTTGTAATGGTACAATCGCGTTCATAAATCCAAATAGCAATGGCGTCGCTGCTAAGAATAGCATTGTTGTACCATGCATTGTTAATAATTCATTAAAAAGGCCAGCAGAAATAAAATCATTGTTTGGAACCATTAATTGAATACGCATTAAAAGCGCTTCAAAACCAGCGATAGCAAAGAATAAAACCCCTGCGAATAAATACATAACGCCTAGTTTTTTATGGTCAACAGTTGTTAAATAATCCCATAAAACTGCTCCAAAGCCCTTTTTCTTTGAGACTGCGACAGAGCTCACAACTTTAACCTCCTTCAAGTGTTTCTAAAGTTCAAATTATTTTTCGACAGATAAACTCATAATATAGTCTGCAACTGCACTGATCTCTTCAGGAGATAATTCAGAGTATTTACCAGTCATTAAGTTTCCTGGTTTGATTGCTTCAGGATCTGAAATCCAGTTTTCTAAACTTTCTTTGCTATGTTCTAAAACACCAGCTACACGGTTACGATCTCCAAATGTTGTTAAGTTTGGACCCATTGCACCAGTAGTACCTACACCTGAAACAGCGTGACATCCTAAACAACTTTGAGCAAATGTAGCTTCACCTAAATCAGTTGAATCAACAGATGCAGTTTGTCCTTCAGTAGCTTGCATAGCTGCAACCCATTGGTCAAATTCTGCACGATCAACAGTTTTAACTTTGAAGTCCATTAATGCGTGAGAAGGTCCACATAACTCAGCACATTTACCATAGAATACCCCATCTTTTAATCCTTCAGATTCTTTACCAAACTCTAACCAGAATTTGTTAACGTTTTCTACGTTGTTATCCATTTTACCGCCGACTGCTGGAATCCAGAATGAGTGCTTAACATCAGCAGCTTTTAAGTTAAAGTAAACTTTTTCATTTGTAGGAACAACAAGTTCTTGTGCAGTTACAATTCCTTGCTCTGGATATTCAAATTCCCACCAATATAATTTTGCCGTAACATTAACTGTTAAAGCAGTTTTGTTTCCTTCTTCATCAACTTCATCCATTGCTTTTACGTCAGCAAATTTATAAGTAGAAAGGATTGTTGGTACTGCTAAAATTAATAATAAGATGATTGGAATCACTGCCCAAATTACTTCTAGAGTGTGACTTCCTTCTACTTGTTTTGGCATGTGTTTGTCGCCTAATTTTGAACGGCGGAACTTAGTAAAAGCGTATAAATAAAGGAATGAAACTACTACTACAACTAACGTCATAATTGAAATAGAGAAAATAAGTAAATCATACTGGTCTTCTCCGACTTCACCTGCTGGTTTTAGTGTAGATATATAATCTTCACCTGTGCAGGCAGAAAGGAATACTGTTAATCCCGCTAATAGCGAAAACAGACGCCATTTTTTTAGCCCTTTCATCATAGCTTAATAAAACCCCTCTTTCTTTGTTGTATTTACATGTGTAACTAGGACTTCTTCGTGTAAGTTCAATGTGTTTTCTCATTTGTAAGAGAATTCCACATCTAACACATTAATAGTACCATCTTTTAATACTGAACTTTGTGTTAAAATTATGAACTTCAATTAGTAACTTTCCTACATTCAATACAGAAAAAAATTTGATCATATACCAGTTCGATATTTAGATAGTTATCATCTCTAGAAGACCTAATCTGTAAATACATCTTATTTAATCAAACTTTTTTATACAAGTAGTAGCATTGGTAATTTTAGTCCACGATATTCTATGTATTATTAAATAGCAAAAGCTTTTTGAATATTGTGGTTGCTATCAAATAACAATACAAAGAAAACTCACTACTAATAAAAATAGTTAAAGATGTAATAGAATTCCAGCTAATAAATACTAACTTCTTTTTAAACCGTATTGAATATAGAATTTTATTACCTATTGTAAAGTCCTCACATGCAGGCAATTAATGTTGCCGTAAAAAAACAAAATTTCACTTACAATGTTGGAAAAGAGAATTTCCAATGGTACGTAGCTTAATCATTTGTAATATTATCAGCATACTTCATTTGATTATTAATTTTGATCAATATCTTGATCGATGTTACTCATTGCACCAGATTCACAGATAATGAACGCTGCACCGAGCAATGTACTAATTATCAAATCGAGTTATTGTAAAATAAAAATCAAACCGTTTATCAACATTTTAAGTCTGTTGCAAAGGCAGTAAATAATTTCAAATTTACAATCCCAATCTTTATAAGTGCATGAAAGTCTTTCGAAGTATTAAGATAGCTGACAATATTATGCGATTTTATAGCTCGCCCATTTATTACTCGTCCCTTTCATTTTTGTAAGCATATTCCGCTAACAATAACTATATCGAAATTTGTCCATGATTTCTAGACATATAAGTAAAATTTCGATGAAGTTTGCTGAAATTGCACACTGTTAGCTAATTATAGAAGAACATATATATAGTAAAGCATTTTCCAAAAAGATTTGTGAAAGTAAAAGTACGAATTTATGAACAATTTGTGAAAAACTAAAGGCACTTGGAACCCTTATCCTGTTTGAAGTTGTCTTTTAACTTTTTATTCGCTATCATAATAAAAGCTAGAACAGATAATACGTTCTATACATAAAAAGTAGGTGGCTAACATTATGCAACAAAAGCAAAGTATACTATTAAAATTAATTGCTTTAGCTACAACCTTAGGGATGTTATTTATACTTTTAGGAGGAGCTCTCGTTACAAAAACCGACAGTGGTATGGGATGTGGTCGTAACTGGCCAGATTGTAATGGTTCTCTTATTCCAAAAGAAATTACAACTGAGGTATTAATTGAATTTTCACATCGTTTTGTAACTGGGTCAGTGTCTATACTAGTTTTAATTTTAGTGATTTGGACATGGCGTACTCTAGGACATATGCGCGAAGTGAAATTTCTAGGCTTTTTAGCAATCTTCTTCTTAATTGCACAAGCATTAATTGGTGCTGCACAAGTATTATGGGGTCAAGGTGACTTTATCCTTGCACTACATTTCGGTATTTCGTTAATCTCCTTTGCATCAGTTTTATTATTATCAATGATTGTATTTGAAGTTGATAGAAAATTTGATGCTGATAAGGTTTTTGTTGGTAATAAGTTAAAATGGCATACTGTTGGTGTAACGCTATATTCATACATAGTTGTTTATTCAGGTGCTTTAGTAAGACATACGCAATCAAGTTTAGTTTGCCCTGATTGGCCGCTCTGTAACTTTGAAAAAGCATCTTCACTACCAAGCAATATGTACGAATGGGTTCAAATGGGACATCGTTTTGCAGTTCTTTTAATATTTGTATGGATTACATACATTATGATTCATGCAATCAAACATTATAAAAATCAACGTGTCATCTATTGGGGATGGATTATCTCCTTCATTATTATCATTTTACAATCGCTAACAGGTATGTTAAGTATCTTTACTAAACTTAATCTATTTGTTTCTCTATTACACTCATTATTCATTACTTTATTATTTGGTTTATTCTGTTACATGATTATGCTGAATTATCGTAGTGGATTAAATCAGAAAAAACGACTTAAATAATTAAAAGGGAAGTGGTTTTTACCACTTCCCTTTTTTATTACTCTAACTCTATTAATAAATCACCAGTTGAAATAGCATCGCCTGCCGAAGCATAAACTTCTTTAACCACGCCATCTTTTGGAGCTTGTACAGTTGTTTCCATTTTCATTGCTTCCGTAATTAATAAGTAATCTCCACGTTTTACTGGACTACCTTTTGAAACGACCACTTTTAATACAGTACCTGGCATTGTTGCACCTATTTGATTTGGATTACTTGGATCTGCTTTTAAGGCAATGTTTCCGTCAACTTCTACTGTTAAATCTTGAATAACGATTTCACGAGATTGACCATTAAATTCGAAGTAGATGACACGTGTACCGTCATGTTGAGGTTCTCCGATAGACACGAGCTTCACAATTAATGTTTTTCCTTTTTCAATCTCCACTTCGATTTCTTCGCCTAGTTTTAATCCATATAAGAATGTCGGTGTATCTAAAACTGAAATGTCCCCGAAAGATTCAGTAGCTTGCATATATTCTTCAACTACTTTTGGATATAGTGCATAAGCAAGGACATCTTGTTTTGACACTGGTCGTCCAAATTTTTCTTGTAATGTTTGTTCTAGTTCTTCAAAATTCACTGGTTCTAGTAATTCACCAGGGCGAACCGTAATCGCTTCACGATCTTTTAAGATAACTTTTTGTAGCTCTTGTGGGAATCCACCAGGAATTTGACCTAAGTAACCTTGGAATAATTCAACGACTGAATCAGGGAAGTCAATGTTTTGTCCACGTGTGTAAATATTTTCTTCATTTAGGTCATTTTGCACCATGAATAATGCCATGTCCCCTACTACTTTAGAAGATGGAGTTACTTTAACAATATCTCCAAATAACATATTTACCGTAGAGTACATTTTCTTCACTTCATCCCAGCGATCTCCTAAACCAACCGCTTTTGCTTGTTGTTGAAGGTTACTATATTGTCCTCCTGGCATTTCGTGAACATAAATTTCAGAATGTGGACTCTTCATGCCACTTTCAAAATCACTATAGAATTTACGAACATCTTCCCAGTAGTATGATAGCTGTTCTAGCGCATCAATATCCGCTCTTACTTGTCGTTTATTGCCACTCATTGCGTAATATAATGAGTTCGCACTTGGCTGTGATGTTAAACCTGACATTGATCCTAACGCAGTATCAATAATATCAACACCTGCTTCAATTGCTTTGGCATACGTATAAATTCCGTTGCCACTTGTATCATGTGTATGCAAATGTATTGGTAGATTTGTTGCTTCTTTTAATTCTGAAACAAGTCTGTACGCAGCTTCTGGTTTTAAAAGACCTGCCATATCTTTTATCGCTAAAATATGCGCACCACTTGCTTCTAACTCTTTCGCCATATCTTTGTAGTATTGAACAGTATATTTCGCGCGGGAATCATCTAAAATATCACCAGTATAACAGATTGCCGCTTCTGCAATTTTTCCTGTTTGGCGAACTTCATCAATGGCAACTTCCATACCTTTAATCCAGTTCAAACTATCGAAAATTCTGAACACATCGATTCCAGATTGTGCAGATTCTTTAATAAATTCACGGATTAAATTGTCCGGATAGTTTTTATATCCCACTGCATTTGCACCACGTAATAACATTTGGAACAATACATTTGGCATTTGTTCACGCAGTTTCTCAAGTCTTGCCCAAGGGTCTTCTTTTAAGAATCGGTACGCTACATCAAATGTTGCCCCACCCCATAACTCAAAAGAGAAGAAATCATGTAACATTCTTGCATTGTAATCTGCAATTTGGAACATATCTTGAGAACGAACACGAGTTGCCAGTAATGATTGATGCGCATCACGGAACGTTGTATCTGTTAATAACACATCGTCTTGTGCCTTAATCCATTCAACTAAACCATCTGCTCCACGCGCATCTAAAATTTGTTTTGTACCAGCTGGAATTTCAGTATTTAAATCAAATTTCGGTTTATTTGGTTGAACTAGAATTGGTTTGACTCTCTTTTCAACACCTGGGAAGCCATTTAATGTGACATTACCAATATAGTTTAATAGTTTTGTTCCTCTGTCTTTACGTACAGGGAAATTAAATAGTTCTGGTGTTGAATCAATGAAGCTTGTATCAAAATCACCTTTAATAAATTTCTCATGTAATACTACGTTTTCTAAAAATGGGATGTTCGTTTTTACACCACGAATACGGAATTCACGTAAGTTTCGATCCATTTTTGCTGCCGCTTCACGGAACGTCATCCCCCATGTTGAAATTTTTACAAGTAATGAATCATAGTGAGGTGTCACAACAGCCCCTTGGAAACCATTACCTGCATCTAGACGGACACCAAATCCGCCACTAGAACGGTATACCATAAGTTTCCCTGTATCTGGCATAAAGTTATTTGCTGGGTCTTCTGTCGTCACACGGGATTGAATGGCATACCCAAATAAAGGAATCTTACTTTGTTCTGGAATGCCTACTTCTTCGGAGTGAAGTTCGTGACCTTCTGCGATTTTAATTTGTGCATGAACAATATCAATTCCTGTAATCATTTCTGTAATAGTATGTTCTACCTGAATTCTCGGATTTACTTCGATAAAGTAGAATTCATTACCAGATACTAAAAATTCTACTGTTCCAGCATTTACATAACTTACATTTTGCATCAGTTGTACAGCAGCTTGACAAATGCGATTGCGCAAATCTTCTGAAATCGAATTCGATGGTGCGATTTCAACTACCTTTTGATGTCTTCTTTGAATCGAGCAATCACGTTCATAAAGGTGAACGATATTACCTGAAGCATCCCCTAAAATTTGTACTTCAATATGTTTTGGTTTAATAATTGCTTTTTCTACGTAAACTTCATCGGAGCCAAATGCCGCTTTTGCCTCAGATTTAGCACGCTCATAAGCTGAAGCTAACTCTTCTTCAGAATGGACAAGTCTCATGCCACGACCGCCACCACCAAGAGCCGCTTTGATCATTAGAGGATAGCCAACTTTTTCACCAAATTGAGCCACTTCTTCTAAAGATGCAACAGGCCCGTCACTACCAGGAATAACTGGTATATTCGCTGCAATTGCTTGTTCACGGGCTTTTACTTTATCCCCAAACATATCTAAATGTGCTGAATTTGGTCCGATAAAGATAATGCCTTCTTCTTCACAACGTCGAGCAAATTCAACGTTTTCAGATAAGAACCCGTAACCTGGGTGAATTGCATCTACTTTTGCTTGTTTCGCAATCTGAATAATTCCCTCAATATCTAAATAGGCATCGATTGGTTTTTTACCAACACCTACGATATAGGCTTCATCAGCTTTGTAGCGATGGAAAGATGCTTGATCTTCCCTTGAATAAATCGCTACAGTTTGAAGCTTCAATTCATTACATGCGCGGAAAAGACGAATCGCAATTTCACCGCGGTTTGCCACTAAAATCTTACGAATCTTTCTCAACACTAGTCCCCCTTGATTTTCCTCTGCTCTAGTTTTACATACATAGAAATATTGATTAATATTCCCATAGCAATGGATAAAAATAATATAGATGTTCCGCCATAACTAATAAAAGGAAGCGTAACACCGGTTAACGGGATAAGTCCCGATAATCCCCCTATGTTTACAAACGTTTGAATTGCAATCCAACTAGCAATTCCTGAAGCTAGCATTCTAGCAAGAGGATCCTTTGTTTTAAGAGCAATCATTAATCCTCTGAAAACAATAAATCCTAAGCCACCTAAAACAATAATGACACCTAATATACCTAATTCCTCAGCAATGATTGCCATAATAAAGTCATTTTGAGGTTCTGGTAAATAGCCCAACTTTTGGATGGATTGTCCTAAACCCACACCTTCAAGTCCACCTGATCCAATTGCAATATACCCATTAACAATTTGGTAACTTGAACCAGTCTCATATTCAAAAGGATTTAAAAATGCCTTAATCCTACCAATTCGGTTTGGTGTTAAAAAATCATCACCCTTAATCAATATCGCAGCTCCTATGATTGCTGCTCCAAAAAAAACAAGTACTGATAGAAACTTCATAAATTTTTTAATGTGTATACCACTCGCCGCAATAACTGCAACCGCAATTCCAGAAATAATAATCATTGCTCCTAAATCGGTTTCAGTAGCGATAAATGAGACAATTATTAGCCATACGATTATTGGATATACAATGTTATTTGGTTCTAGGTTTTCCATTGGATTATTTAAACTTTTACGGTAAAAGGCACCTGCAAAATAGATAATAATGAAAAGTTTAGCAAATTCAGAAGGCTGAAACATTGTGATACCAAACACATTAATCCAACTTCTAGCACCACCTGCTTCGTAACCATCAATCAATAACCAAATGAATAAGAACAAGGTAACAAAGAGTAGAGTCTTCATTAAATTTTTACTACTAAAATGTTTATATGGGAAAAATGCACCCGCAATAAAGAAAATAGAAGCTACTATTAGATTTGTTAATTGTTTTCGGAAGTAATAATCTGCTGTACCATCTTCATTAAAACTAACGATTATACTCGCACTATAAATCATTACTAATCCAAAAATACATAAAAATACATAAGTGAAAAATAACGGGTAATCAAAATTTCTTACATAATAGGCTAAATATTTTCTCATTTTAAAAACTCCATTTTAGAAAAAAAACTCAAATCGCCATACGCGTTTGAGTTTTTTATTATTTGTTTGTGTATGCTTCATGTAACAAAGAAAGTTCTTTCTCTAACGTATCAAGAATCTCTTTCCCACGTTCACGGTCAAGTAAACCTAATTTTACAGCAAAATCGATTTCCCGTGACAAGCCAAACATTTGAGTATCTAATACTTCTTCATATAAAGGACAAGATGGCATTGTTAAATGATCCATTTGTACTTTTATTAAACGTGCAATTTTATCTGCATCCGATAACAGTAACTCTAAAGCTTTTTCCTGGTAGGAAGCTTGATTTTTCGTATCCATGAGGACGCCCCCATCATTTGAATTTCTTCTATTCTATCTTAGTAAAGTTTATCTTTTAGTGATTAAAATTGCAAGTCTATACATTTGAAAACACCAAACTTGATTATATTTCTTTATTAAATATAACAATAAGCGGTATACTATATTTTGTATATAGATTAGGGGGAGCAATAAAATGGAAAATATTATACCTATTAAAGGATTAGTTAAATATTCTATTACAATCGATCCTACTGTATGGATTTTTGATGACCGCCGATTAGATTTAAACACATATTTTACCAGCCAAAAAGAAGAGGTTGATGAAGATCTAGATTACTTAAAAAAGGCTGGAGCTCACTGGTCACGTGAAATTATGGAAGGGGCTACATTCCCTCCAACGTTAAAAACAGAGCGTAAATTCGATCGCCAAGGAATGAAAACAGGTACATTCGGCATGGAGATTAAACACTTTTTAAAAAATGCTGAAATTAAGGCAGATGCAGAGCGTGTTGTCTTAGAACTAAAAGATGGTAAGGAACATGCTTTCTCAATTGAAGAAGCAAATACCCTTATTTTTAAATATAGTCAAGATGGTAAACCTATTACTGATGGAGGGCCAGTCCACGTACTTTTCGCTGATGGCTCTAATGTTGAAAATCCAATTAAAAATGTAGCTGCTATTCGAGTTGAATAGATTGGAGGAGTTTGGATGCGAGTAAAATGTGTCATATGTGATACAGTAAATGATTTAGATGACAACTCTCCATTAGCAAAAAAACTTCGAAATCGTCCAATTCATACATATATGTGTGAACCATGTCGAGAAAGAATCACAATAAAAACCGAACAGCGTTTAGCTACTGGAAATTTTCGATTGTTTCGAACATCTTCACCGATTGATGAAGATTTTTAAAGTCGCATAAACATAAAAATCCTTGAACTTTTTAAATAAAAGTTCAAGGATTTTCTTATCTTATTCGTTTTTTATTAATTTTTTCTCCAGTAACTCAACTAATTGATACATAATGGTTGCAAATACCGCTATGATCAGTAGTGACATTAATACTAAATTGAAGTTAAATACTTGGAAACCATAAATGATTAAATAACCAAGCCCTTTTGATGAAACAAGAAACTCTCCTACGATTACCCCAACCCAGGATAACCCTACATTAACCTTTAATGTTGAAATGATTGTTGGGAAAGATGCAGGTAAAATGGCTTCTTTAAACATTTGTAGGCGCGTAGCATTAAACGTTTGTAACACTTTCAAGTAGTTGGCATCTACGTTTTTAAAAGATGTATATATTACGATTGTTGAAATAATTACAGATATGATGGCACCCATTGTAATGATTGACCCCAAACCGGGACCAATGGCAACAATTAATATCGGACCTAATGCTACTTTAGGCATTGCATTTAATATTACCAAATATGGATCGAGTACCTTTGATAAAAACGGCGACCACCAAAGGATTGCAGCCAAAATTGTTCCAAGCAAAGTACCGATAATAAAACCTAGCACTGTTTCAAATAATGTATAGCTTATGTGTGTAAATAAAGTACCATCAGAAATATTTTTAATAAATAAAGAATACACTTTTGAAGGTGAACTGAAAATTAAAGGGTCAATCCATCGATTACTTGAAGCAATTTCCCATATTGAGAAAAATGCAATTAAAATTATTAATTGATAAAATCGAACCCATCTTTTTTCTCTGACAAGTGACTGAATAAATTGTTGATGTAATTTATTATTATTCAAGGCTTTCTAGCTCCTTCCAAATAAGCTGGAAAAGCGATGAATAAGTCGAATGTCCACGAGCTTCAAAAGGAGTTAAAACTCTTAGTTCATCTGGTACTTCAAACGTTCTATATAATCTTCCGGGTCTTGGAGAAAACAAGAAAATACGATCGCTCATAGCTATCGCCTCCCCAATATCATGGGTTACTAAAATAGCTGTTTTGTTATATTCTTTCAACATTTCAGATACTAAATCTTCTAATTTTAATTTTGATTGATAATCAAGTGCAGAGAACGGTTCATCAAGTAATAAAATCTTTGGATCAACGGCAAGAGTCCTTGCCAACGCAACCCGTTGTCTCATACCGCCCGACAATTCTCTAGGATATTTTTTTTCAACGGGTGGTAATCCAACGTCTTTTAATAACTTTGAAGCAATTGATGGATTTTCTTTCTCTTTCTTAACAAGCTTTAATCCCAAAGTTATATTTTCCTCTATAGTTTTCCATGGAAAAAGGTAATCCTGTTGAAGCATGTAACCAATTGATAGCTCATCATTTCCGAAAACATCCTGCCCCTCAATTTTAACCGTACCTAATGTTGGCTCAAACAAACCAGCAATGATTGAAAGTAGCGTTGTTTTTCCACATCCACTTGGTCCAATAAATGAAACAAATTCACCTTTTCTAATTGATAAATTAATATCTTGTAAAGCTTCTGTTGCTGCTTCTTTTGAGAAATACGTATGGTGTACGTTGCTAACAGTTAGAAAGTCCATTTATTTTGAAACCTTCTCTGCAAAAGATGTATTTACTAATTCATCGTAATCCATACGTTTTGGTAGTTCTCCTGCTTCATCCATAATATCTTGTAAGTTGTTCCACTCTTCTTCATCTAAAATTGGGTCTTTTGCATAAGATTCCTGAGAACGATATCTTTCAACAACCGTTGCAATTAATTCAATATCCGTATCTTCAAAGAAAGGTGCAATGGCTTCTGCTACTTCTTCAGCAGATTTTTCATAGACAAAATCTTGTGCTTTGTGGATAGCTCGTGTGAACTTCTCAATCACTTCATCATTCTCTTTTATATAACTATCTTTCGCCATAAATACTGTATAAGGTACATGGCCGGATTCTTCTCCAAATGATGCAATAATATGTCCTATACCTTCTTTTTCAAAAATACTAGCTGTTGGTTCGAATAACTGCACATAATCTCCTGTTCCTGAAGCAAAGGCAGTCGAAATATTAGCAAAATCAATATTTTGTATTAGTTCTAAGTCTTCTTGTGGATTAATTCCATGTTTTTTTAGAACAAATTCACCAGCCATTTGCGGCATTCCGCCTTTTCGTTGACCAAGGAATGTGGAACCTTTTAACATATCCCAAGTGAAATTATCAATTTTTTCGCGGGAAACTAAGAACGTTCCATCTGTTTGTGTTAACTGAGCAAAGTTCTTTATCGGGTCATTTGCACCTTGGGCAGAAACATAAATAGATGTTTCAGAACCAACAAGGGCAATATCTATGCCATCTGAAAGAAGCGCCGTCATCGTTTTATCCCCACCAGCAATCGTAGACAATTCAACATTTAAGCCTTCTTCCTCAAAGAAGCCTTGTGTAATTGCTACATATTGAGGGGCATAGAAAATTGAACGAGTTACCTCACCAACTTTTACATCTTGAAGCTCCTCTTTATCACTACATGCAGCAAGTAAAATCACACTAAAACAAGCCAATACCAATAAAAAACTAGACTTCACCCACTTCTTCATTCCTATCCTCCTTAATTCGTACTTTTTTCATCTAGAGTAGAGTATGCACATGTAAAAAAATGTGTGAATACCTAGAAAAGCGGAGAACGCTCGCCCAGCTCCGACAACAACTGGAGGAATCGTCAAAAGGGCGCTTTTTGCCCTTGAAGGCGATTCTGAAGTTGTCGAGGAGCTAGCGTTCGCAGCTGGACATCAGAAAAGCGGAGCGCGTTCGTTCAGCCGTGAAAAAACTGGAGACTTCTGACAAGTGTGCTCGCACACGCAGGAGGAAGTCGAAGTTTCCGAACGGCTAACGCGCGGAGCTAGACAACTAGAAAAGCGGAGAACGCTCGACCAGCTCCGACAACAACTGGAGGAATCGTCAAAAGGGCGCTTTTTGCCCTTGAAGGCGATTCTGAAGTTGTTGAGGAGCTAGCGTTCGCAGCTGGACATCAGAAAAGCGGAGCGCGTTCGTTCAGCCGTGAAAGAAACTGGAGACTTCTGAAGAAGCATGCTTACATGCGCAAGAAGGAGTCGAAGTTTCCGAACGGCTAATACGCGGAGCTAGACATCTAGAAAAGCTGAGGCGGCTCGTACAGGCTCGACACGCGCTGGAAACTTCGACAAGAAGGCGCTCTTTGCCTTCGTAGGAGAAGTTGAAGCGTCGCGAGAGCCTAGCCGCCGGAACTGGACAACTTAGAAAAGCGGAGAACGCTCGACCAGCTCCGACAACAACTGGAGGAATCGTCAAAAGGGCGCTTTTTGCCCTTGAAGGCGATTCTGAAGTTGTTGAGGAGCTAGCGTTCGCAGCTGGACATCAGAAAAGCGGAGCGCGTTCGTTCAGCCGTGAAAGAAACTGGAGACTTCTGAAGAAGCATGCTTACATGGGCAAGAAGGAGTCGAAGTTTCCGAACGGCTAATGCGCGGAGCTAGACATCTAGAAAAGCGGAGGCGGCTCGTACAGGCTCGACACGCGCTGGAAACTTCGACAAGAAGGCGCCCTTTGCCTTCGTAGGAGAAGTTGAAGCGTCGCGAGAGCCTAGCCGCCGGAACTGGACAACCTAGAAAAGCGGAGAACGCTCGCCCAGCTCCGACAACAACTGGAGGAATCGTCAAAAGGGCGCTTTTTGCCCTTTAAGGCAATTCTGAAGTTGTCGAGGAGCTAGCGTTCGTCGCTGGACATCAGAAAAGCGGAGGCGTCTGTTTCAGAGTCTAAGTAACAAATAGGATATATATTAGTTCAGAAGTTTTAAATACACAAAAAAACCGACCTCAAATAAATGAGATCGGTTAATCATTAGCTAGCGCTTTTTTCTTCTCGTTTTTCTCGCCATAATCTTGTTTTATAAATAATTAAGATTAATGCAGCAACGATTAGCCCTTCTATCATTGGAAGGAATAAAGCTAAAAATGTTAAGACAATACATCCTACAAATAGGAAAATATAAATAATAATATTTTTTACTAGTGTTAAATCATTTTTGGCAAAACCTAGTTTATAAACAATTGCAGATAAAACAAACACTAAAAAAAACACAACATAGCCCGCAGCCTCGTAGCTTGGTAAATTTTCGTATAAATATCGAGTGATACCTGCCATTCGCCCGAATACAAGTTCATTTTCCTTCGTGTTTGTAGGTACAGATGCTAGAATAAAGTTTAATGTGCTATACAAGTTCATCTTCCACAACACCTTTCATCATTTCCCCACAAAAACTCTTGCAATTACTGTTCAGCGTATTTCTTTTTCTTAGCCATTTTTTCACGTTCATTTTTATCTAAAATTTGTTTACGTAAACGAATTGATTCTGGAGTTACTTCTAAATACTCATCGTCATCTAAGAACTCAAGAGCTTCTTCCAGCGTTAAAATTCGTGGACGTTTAATAACCGTTGTTTGGTCTTTTGTTGCTGAACGTACGTTAGTTTTTTGCTTCGTTTTTGTAATATTTACCGTAATATCGTTATCACGGTTATTTTCACCAACGATCATACCTTCATAAATTTCAGTACCTGGCTCAACAAATAGTGTACCACGGTCTTCAATTTGCATCATACCATAAGTAGAAGCTTTACCAGTTTCCATCGATACTAAAGCACCTTGGTGACGTCCACCAACTCGACCTGCTACTACAGGTTGATAAGAATCGAAAGTATGGTTAATAATACCGAAACCTTTTGTTAATGACATGAATTCTGTTGTATACCCAATTAAACCACGTGCAGGAACCATAAAGATTAAACGAACTTGTCCATTACCTTCGTTGATCATGTCTAACATTTCACCTTTACGGTTACCTAAAGATTCAATAACAGATCCAACTGATTCTTCTGGTACATCGATTTGTACACGCTCAATTGGTTCGCATTTTACACCATCGATTTCACGAATAATAACTTGTGGTTTTGATACTTGTAATTCGTAACCTTCACGACGCATGTTTTCGATTAAAATAGATAAATGAAGTTCTCCACGACCAGATACAATCCAAGCATCTGGAGAATCAGTATCATCTACACGTAATGAAACGTCTGTTTGCAATTGTGCGCGAAGACGTTCTTCAATTTTTCTAGAAGTAATCCATTTCCCTTCACGACCAGCAAAAGGTGAATTATTTACTAAGAATGTCATTTGTAATGTAGGTTCATCAATACGTAAAGGAGTTAATGCTTCTTGATGGTCAACTGGACAAACTGTTTCACCAACATTGATTTCTTCCATACCAGATACTGCAACTAAATCACCTGAGTATGCTTCTTGAATTTCTTCACGTTTTAAACCGAAGAAACCAAATAATTTCGTAACACGGAAGTTTTTCACAGATCCATCAAGTTTCATTAATGCTACTTGTTGCCCTACATGAATTTTACCGCGGAATACACGTCCAATACCGATACGACCAACGAAGTCATTGTAATCAAGTAATGCCACTTGGAATTGTAATGGCTCTTCACGTGTATCTTGTGGTGCTGGAATTGCTTCAATAATTTTTTCGAATAGACATTGCATATTTTCTTCTTGTTTAGATGGATCTGGATCAAGTGATGCCGTACCATTTACACCAGAAGCATAAACAACTGGGAATTCTAATTGGTCTTCGTCTGCACCTAATTCAATTAATAAATCAAGAACTTCGTCAACTACTTCTTCAGGACGAGCTGAGTCTTTATCCACTTTGTTTACAACAACAATTGGTGTTAACTTTTGCTCTAGTGCTTTTTTCAATACGAAACGAGTTTGAGGCATACAACCTTCATATGCGTCAACGACTAATAAAACACCATCAACCATTTTTAAAATACGTTCAACTTCTCCACCGAAGTCAGCATGTCCAGGTGTATCTAAGATGTTGATACGTGTACCGTTGTAATTTACAGCTGTATTTTTCGCAAGGATTGTAATCCCGCGTTCACGTTCTATATCATTTGAATCCATTGCACGTTCTTCTACATGTTCATTTGAACGAAAAGTACCTGATTGTTTTAACAATTGGTCAACTAATGTCGTTTTCCCATGGTCAACGTGGGCGATAATTGCGATATTTCGTAAATCTTCGCGTAACTTTGTCATTATTCCACTCCATATTCTTTTTTCATAAGATTAACTGTGTTATTATAGCACAAGAAGAGACTAATGTCTTTTTCATATATTTACAATTCAACAATAATCGTAAAAGTTTATGATTTTTCGACATATATAAAGGAGGCACCATCTCATGAATAAAGCAAAAATGGTTATGTTCATCTTTGCATTAGCTGCAATGTTATCAATGGTTTCAATCGGGTATGCAATTGCCATTAAATCAATTGTTGCTATACTAATAGGAATTGTTGCGTTATGTGTTGTTATGATGACAGGCTTTAAAATGAAGCGTAAATTCAGGGATCAGGGTTTATTGTAGAATCCCCAAATTTTTTTGGAAGAATGAACTTGTATGCTTATCATTCCACAAGTTACTCTTATAATTCATAAAATTATCCGCAGTCGCTTTCACAAAGCAACTGCGGATTTATTTATTATTTTTCTTCTATATAATCTTCAACAATTTTATGGTGAATGTATGGATTTGCGATAATAAACGTATCTGAATTTAATAAATCACAATCTTGTCCATTTAAATTTGTTGCAATAGCGCCTACTTCTTTAGCTATTACAATTCCCCCACCGATATCCCAAGGTGCTAATCGCATAGATATGTATGCATCTAATTTTCCACTAACTACAAAAGCAATCTCCATTGCTGCAGAACCATACGAACGTGTTCCTCTAACGGTACGAACTAATTCAATAATTTTCTCGTGATTTATATGTTTATTTGGTGTCACCCAACTAGCATTTATACCTATGACAGCTTCATCAATTGTTAAAGGTTGTAATTTTCTTAATGGAGACCCGTTATACCATGCGCCTTCACCAGCTATTGCACAAAATAAATCTTCCCTCATCACATCAAAAATGTAACCTAACTTTCCTACGCCATCAACATAAAAACCAATTGTTATAAAAAAATGTCGATGCTGCTTAACAAAATTCATCGTCCCATCGATTGGGTCGATAATCCATACTGGACCTTCAAGGGAATGAACTTTCTCACCCATTCCTTCTTCACCTAAAACTTTATGCGTTGCATCGAATGCTTTAATACTTTCAATAAAGAATAGTTCTGTTTCTCGATCAACATTTGTTACTAAATCATTTGCTCCAGATTTAGTTTCAATTTTTAAATCATAGGAAAACGATTGACGAATTCTTCTACCTGCCTCAAAAATCATTTCCTTTGCAAATTTATCTACATGTTTTAAATCCATTACTCCCCCACCTTAACTAACAAACGTTGATCCACTTTATTCAAATTTCAGTTGTTTAAAGTTAACCTTTTATTAGATTATAACAAAAATCACTTGCTAACCGATATCGGAGCAAGTGATTTTTTAAATAATTGTGAAAATTTTATACATATGCGTGGAGACCGTCTAATTCATCCTGAATTTCTTTCAGACGTTTTTTACTCTTTTCCATTTCTTTTTCATCTTTTTCTTGCATTGCAGCATATAACGAAGCGAGTTCATAGTCCAGTTCTAAACGTAAAACCTGTTCATATTGCTTTTCAATATCAACTTTACGTATAATTTTAATCATCTGTTTCATAATGATTCACTTCCCTTTCATTTTTAAAAATTTTTGTCTCATGAATGGTTTGTTACAAAATTTTTCCCAAAAAACCGTTAAAATAAACATAAAAACTAAAGACAGGAGCGAAATTGAATGACTACAATAAACTGGACTAATAAAGACTTTGGAGTTTTTGAAATAGACGGCTTAGAACAACGTATGGAAGCATTATCGACAATTGTTCGACCAAAATTTCAAATACTAGGAGAAAAATTTTCAAATTTCTTTAGTGTGAATACTGGTGATGAATTCTTTCCGCATATTGCTAAACATGCTAGAAGAACTGTAAATCCACCTAAAGATTCTTGGGTTGCATTTGCTCCATATAAGCGTGGATATAAATCGCTTCCTCATTTTCAAATTGGGCTATGGAATACACATTTATTCATAATTTTTGCAATTATTTACGAAGTACCCCAAAAATCTCAAATGGCAGAACGATTATTAGAGAATATAACTATTTTTGATGAACTACCCGATGATTTTATACTTTCGGGCGATCATATGTCACAAGACGCAATTTCTTTAAAAACTGGGCGTGATGGGCAACTTGAACAGTTGCTAAATCGATTACGAAACGTTAAAAAAGCAGAATTTCTAGTTGGGCGTCACATCCCTCGTGAAGAAGCTATTAAGCTTTCATCTGATACTTTTTTACTACTTGCAGAAGAAACGTTTGAAACGCTATTACCTATTTATAAAACAGTGACTGGTAAATAACCGTTGAAATTATAAAATTAGTTGTATTTCTTTGCATATTTATTATTTGCAATTTGGTAATGCTTCAAATATTTACTACCAAGTTGTGTGTTGTATAATTAATATGCACAAAATACAACCAAACATTACATATTTCTACTGTTAATTTATTGTTTTTTCAATTTTTATTTAATAATAATTCTTGACAAATAAATATTCCTATTAAAGTAAATAAAAAATCGTTTTGCACTGGCATTTTCATTGCAAAACGATTTTTTTATTATTATCTCATTTGAACGATTTGGCTATTTTCCAATTCTTTTGTTTTTTTAATTACTTGATAGCTGACATAACCACTTACTTCTTCAAATTCACGGAATAGCGTTCTTTCCTCACTTTTAGAAGGAACAATTTCTTTAAAACGTCTATACCTTGCCAGCATATCTTCTCGTTTTATGCCCTTTTCATAAGCATTTTCTATGCCTTCAAAAAATTTAATAACATCCACAATTTCTTGTGTAGACCAATCTGGTAATATCGGATATGAATATTCCATTATTTAACTTACGCTCCTTTATTTACTAACCCCATTTTATCCTTATTTCTTTCGCTTCTGCAACCATTCGATTAATCAACTCTTCAACAGAAGGTATATCATTAATCATTCCCGTTACTTGCCCAGCCCATCCATAGCCTGAAGTTTCATCGCCATCATAAATATATTTTTTATTAGCTGTACCACTTATATAATCTTTTAATGCATCATAATTTGGTGATATTTCTTCAATTTCTAATATTTTTTCTGCAAATTCATTACGTAATACTCGTCCTGGAGTACCTAATGAGCGTTTAATAACGGTTGTATCTAATTCTGTGCTATTAATCAAAGCATTTTTATATGCTTCTGAAGCATGAACACATTCTTTTGTTGCAATAAAGCGTGTACCCATTTCGATTCCATCTGCTCCTAGTGCATGTGCAGCCATCCATCCACGCCCATCTCCAATTCCTCCCGAAGCAATAACAGGAATCGAGACACTGTCTACTACTTGCGGTACAAGAACCATCGTGCCGACATCATCTTTTCCAATATGTCCCCCACCTTCTTGACCGACAACCATAACCGCATCTGCACCTAGACTTTCTGCTTTTTGTGCTTGTCTCTTTGCCGCTACTAAAACAAGCTTTTTTATGTTCGTTCCCTTCAGCCTATCAATAACAGGTGCTGGGTTACCCCCTGTTATTGAAACAACCGGTACATTTTCTTCAATTACTACGTCTAACATTTCTTCATACCCTTTACCATATAAACCAATCGCAAAGTTTACACCAAAGGGTTTGTCTGTCTTTTCCCTCACCTTTTTTATTTCTGTTCTTAAAAGCTCTGGTGTTTTCAAAGTCATAGCAGTAATCTGCCCTAATCCTCCAGCGTTAGAAACTGCAGAAGCTAAATCTGAGTAAGCTAAATATGCTAACCCACCCTGTATGATTGGGTATTTAATATTTAAAAGTTCTGTTACTTTTGTATTCCATTCCATAATTTCATCCCCTTTTTTGAATCTATTAATTTCTTTCGCTAATTTAAGAAAATTTCCTTTAATTTAATGTAGTAATAAACTTCAATAGGTGCTATAATTCATTTTGTTTTCAAATTTCCAAATAAGTGAGGTGGTACCTGCGTTGTCACAGTTAGAGACTCCTTTGTTCGACGTATTACTCAAACATCGAAATCGACATCCTATTCAATTTCATATTCCTGGACATAAAAAAGGACAAGGAATGGATCCTGCATTTCGTGAGTTCGTCGGCGACAACGTTTTATCAATTGATTTAATAAATATTGCTCCACTAGACGACTTACACTCTCCAAAAGGCGCGATTAAGCATGCTCAAGATTTAGCAGCTGAAGCCTTTGGTGCTGATCATACATTCTTTTCCGTTCAAGGTACTAGTGGCGCTATAATGGCGATGATTTTAACCGTCGTTGGTCCAGGTGATAAAATTTTGGTACCACGGAATGTTCATAAATCAACAATGTCTGCAATAGTTCTTGCTGGTGCTATTCCTATTTTCATTCATCCTGAAGTTGATGAAGAATATGGAATTGCTCATGGGATTTCTGTAGAATCTGTAGAAAAAGCTTTAAAAACTTACCCAGATGCAAAGGCAATGCTTGTCATTAATCCAACTTATTTTGGTTTTGCTACAGATTTAAAACAAATTGTAGATATTGTCCATTCACACAACATACCTGTTATTGTTGATGAGGCACATGGGGTTCATATTAAGTTCCATGATGAAATGCCAATTTCAGCAATGGAAGCAGGAGCAGATATGGCTGCAACGAGCGTACATAAACTAGGTGGTTCTCTAACAGGAAGTTCTGTTTTGAATGTACGTGAAGGCTTAGTTTCTGTAAACCGTGCCCAATCTGTTTTATCTATGTTAACGACAACTTCAACATCCTATCCATTATTAGCGTCTCTAGATACTGCAAGACGTCAATTAGCTGTACATGGATATGATTTAATAGATAATGCCATTCGCCTTGCAAAAGACGCAAGAAAGCGAATTAACAAGATTCCACATTTAAAAGTGGCAGGAAGAGAAAAACTTCATTCCTCAGCAACTTATGATATGGATCCAACAAAGCTTCTAATCAGTGTAAAAGACCTTGGTATTACTGGTCACCAAGCAGAAGAGTGGTTACGGCACAATGCAAATATCGAAGTAGAATTATCAGACCTTTATAACATCCTTTGTTTAATCACATTAGGTGATACGAAAAAGGAAATTAATCTACTGGTAAATGCACTACAACGAATGTCTCTTGCCTTCGAATCAGAAGCTGCAGTGAAAGAAACAAATGTAAATGTACCTGAAATTCCTGCACTAGCAATGTCTCCAAGAGATGCTTTTTACGCTAGTACAGAAGTCATACCATTCGATGAAGCAGCCGGGTATATTTGCGCAGAATTTATTATGGTTTATCCTCCAGGAATTCCAATTTTCATTCCCGGGGAAATTATAGATCAAGGGAATATCGACTATATCAAAATGAATATCGAAGCAGGTCTACCAGTACAAGGCCCTGAAGACCAGTCTTTAAAAACAATTCGTGTCATAAAAGAACGAAAACCAATATACTAATGACTAAACAAAACCAATCAAATTCATATATCAAAATATAAAGCATTCTAGTAAATAAGAACTAGAATGCTTTTTAATTAGAAAAGCGGAGCGCGTTCGTTCAGCTCTGAAAGCAACTGGAGGAATCGCCTTCGAGGGCGCTTTTTGCCCTCGAAGGCGATTCTGAAGTTGCCGAAGAGCTAACACGCGGAGCTAGACATCAGAAAAGCGGAGGCGGCTAGAACAGCTGCGAAAAAAACTGGAGACTCTCGACAAGCAGCCCGCTGCGTAGGAGGGAGTTAAAGTTTTCGAGCAGCTAGCCGCCGCAGCTAGACATCAAGAAAAGCGGAGAACGCTCGTCCAGCTCCGACAACAACTGGAAGGGCTGACAAGAGAGCGCTTTTTGCCCTCGCAGGAAGCTCTGAAGTTGTCGAGGAGCTAGCGTTCGCAACTAGACATCAGAAAAGCGGTGCGCGTTCGTTTAGCCGTGACAGAAACTGGAGACTTCTGTTAAGTGTGGTTACACACGCAGGAGGAAGTCGAAGTTTCCGAACGGCTAACGCGCGGAGCTAGACATCTAGAAAAGCGGAGCGCGTTCGTTCAGCCGTGACAGAAACTGGAGACTTCTGACAAGTGTGGTTACACACGCAGGAGGAAGTCGAAGTTTCCGAACGGCTAACGCGCGGAGCTAGACATCCAGAAAAGCGGTGCGCGTTCGTTTAGCCGTGACAGAAACTGGAGACTTCTGACAAGTGTGGTTACACACGCAGGAGGAAGTCGAAGTTTCCGAACGGCTAACGCGCGGAGCTAGACATCCAGAAAAGCGGAGCGCGTTCGTTCAGCCGTGACAGAAAACGGAAATAATGCACTTTCTGACCTTGTATGACGATTTGGAAGTTGTCTAAAAGCTAAACACATAAGAACAACAAATAACACACGTCACAGCTCAACTCCCACTAAACCGATCCATTCCCCTAAAAGAATATCCAAACGAATACAGGACAAATGACAGCACCTACAACTGCACTTAACCCCATTGAAAGTGATCCGATTGATAAATCCTCTTCTCCATAGTCTTTTAACTTTGAAATTCCGACTCCATGACTCGCACTCCCCATGGAAATGCCTCTACTAATCGGAGAAGTTATTTTCCCAAGCTTATACATAAATGGCCCCAATAACGCTCCTACAAACCCTGCAATCATAACTAGCACCGCTGTAAGAGGCGGGATTCCATTAATTGTTTCACTTACTTGCATAGCAACCGGAGTTGTTAATGATTTTGGTAATGCCGTTAAAATATATGAATCTTCAAGTTTAAATAATAGTGAAATTAAAAACACACTAATTAACCCGCTAATCATTGCTATCAAGATACCTGATAAAATCGTATATTTATATTTACCAATTAAATGCCTTTGATTATATAAAGGATACGCTAAACTAACAACTGCAGGTCCTAGAAGATGTTGTATATACTGTCCACCCTCCATATATTCTGCATATGGTATATCTAGAATAAGTAATAATGGGATTAGTATAATCGTAGATGTTAATATCGGTAATAAATATGGATAACTATACTTTTTATGTAATAAACTCATTAGATAGAAGATAACCACTGTACTAATGATGAAGATGATTGCTTTCAAGAGTATCTTCCCCCCTCACATTTTCCTCTTTCATCGCCATTTCTTTCTTCCCTATTTTTTGACTAAGAATACCCGTTATTAATATTGTAAACAACGTACTAATAATTACAGCTCCTATTAAAATCGAACCTTTAACAGAAAGTAACTCAGGATAATCGATTATTCCTAGCATTGATGGAATAAAAAATAATGTCATAAATCCAATTAAAAAACCTGCTCCATCTTGAATATACTCCACCTTTATCCATTTTAACTGTAAGCAAACTACTAAAATTAATAATCCAACTATACTCGGTGGCAATGGCAAGTGTGTGACTTCAATAACAAAAACGCCCATATAATAAAAAACGTATAAAATAAGTATTTGAACAATCGTCCGAATAATTTGCATATATTATGGCACTAGGTTCCCCCAATTTGCCAGTCACCTCCCCTTTACGATATTGTACGCCTAGTCAAAAATACTGTCTATTAAAACATGTTTTTGTTTAAAGTGTAGTAGATTCAAGTAGTCAAATTAATATTTCCAAATAAAAAACACGCAAACTTTGCGCTAATGCGTAAAATTTGCGTGCTATTAATTAAATTATTTAGAAATGATATGGATTGGATTGCCAAGTAATACTTCAGCAGTTTCCATAGTGATTTCACCTAATGTTGGGTGAGGGTGGATAGTAAGAGCGATATCTTCTGCTGTCATTCCGCCTTCAATTGCTAAACATAATTCTGAAATCATGTCAGAAGCGCCAGCACCGATAATTTGTGCACCTACTAGTAATCCATCTTCTTTACGTGCAACTAGTTTTACAAAACCTTCTGTTTGGTTTAATGCTAATGCACGTCCATTTGCTGCGAATGGGAATTTTGCAACAGATACTTCTAACCCTTCAGCTTTTGCTTGTTCTTCGCTGTAACCTACTGTAGCCATTTCTGGATCAGTGAAGCATACAGCTGGGATAGCTAAGTAATCAACTACTGATTTTTCACCAGCGATTGCTTCTGCAGCAACTTTACCTTCATATGAAGCTTTATGCGCAAGTTGAGGACCAGCAACAATATCACCAATTGCATAGATGTTTGGAATATTTGTACGGCATTGTTTATCAACTTTGATTAAACCACGTTCAGCGAATTCGATACCGATTTGTTCTAAACCAAGTTCATCTGTATTTGGTTTACGACCTACTGTTACTAATACATAATCAGCTTCTACTTTTTTCTCTTCGCCTTTTACTTCATAAGTAACAACTACACCAGTTTCTGTTTCTTCAACGCCTTTAGCTGAAGCACCAACTTCAATTGTAACACCTTTTTTCTTAAGGCCTTTTTTCACGATTTGAGTCATTTGTTTTTCGAAGCCAGCTAAAATATCTTTTCCGCCTTCAATGATAGTTACTTCACTACCGAAGTTAGCAAATGCAGAACCTAACTCAGTTCCAATATAACCTCCACCGATAACAACTAACTTACCTGGTAATTCAGTTAAGTTTAATGCACCTGTAGAGTTTAATACACGTTTAGAGAATTTAAATGTTGGAATTTCAACAGGACGTGAACCAGTTGCTAAAATCGCATTTTTAAATGTATATGTTTGAGCAGAGTCACCGTTAATAACGCGTACAGTGTTAGCATCAACGAAATATGCTTCACCTTTTACGATTTCAACTTTATTCCCTTTAAGAAGTCCTTCTACTCCACCAGTTAATTTTTTCACTACACCGTTTTTAAATTCTTGTACTTTATCAAAATTAAGTTTTACGTCAGAAGCGATAACACCCATATCTTCTGAGTGTTTAGCTTGTTCAAAACGGTGTCCAACTGAAATTAAAGCTTTAGATGGGATACATCCAACGTTTAAACAAACGCCACCTACTACATCTTTTTCAACGATTGTAACTTTTTGTCCAGTTTGAGCTGCACGAATAGCTGCTACATACCCACCAGGGCCTGCACCCACAACTAAAGTATCAATTTCAATTGCAAAATCTCCAACTACCATTATTATTACGCCTCCATTAATAAAAGTTCCGGCTCACTTAGCAAACGTTTTAAATAATTTAAAGCATTTTGCGCTGTTGCACCGTCGATCATTCGATGATCAAAGCTCAATGATAATGCTAACACAGGTGCCGCTACAATTTCACCATTTTTTATTATTGGTTTTTCAGAAATTCGACCAATACCTAAAATAGCTACTTCTGGATGGTTAATAACTGGCGTGAACCACTGACCACCTGCAGAACCAATATTTGTAATCGACATTGTGCCACCCTTCATTTCTGCTGGTGATAATTTTCCTTCACGAGCTTTTGTTGCTAGCTCATTAATTTCAGCTGAAATATTGAAAACAGATTTTCGATCTGCATGTTTTACTACCGGAACAAGTAATCCTTTTTCAGTATCTGCAGCTATACCAATATTATAGTAGTGTTTTTGAATAATTTCATTTGTCGCATCATCGAAAGAACGAGCAAATTCTGGATATTCACGTAAAGTTGATACTAATGCTTTCACTACATAAGGTAAATAAGTTAATTTAATACCCTTTTCAGCAGCAATATCTTTGAATTTTTTACGATGTGCTACTAATTCCGTTACATCTACTTCGTCCATTAATGTTACGTGAGGCGCAGTTTGTTTAGAGTGAACCATCGCTTTAGCAATTGCTTTACGAATTCCAGAAATTTTCTCACGAGTTTCTGGGAATTCACCTTCTAAGTTAACTGGAATTGTTGTAGCATTTGTTTCTTCAACAGTTCCAACAGCTTGTTCAACTTCTACTTGTTCTGAAGCTTGAACAGGAGCTGCTCCACCCTTCATGAAGTTTTCAATATCTTCTTTTAAGATACGACCATTTTTACCAGTACCATTTACGAAGCTAATATCTACATCATTATCTCTAGCAAACTTACGAACAGATGGCATCGCGATAATACGTTTATTTGATGAATTTTCTGGAGCTCCAACTGAAGAATTTGCTACTGGGGCAGCAACATTTGGTACCTCACCAGAATCACCTTGCACAGGTGCTTTTTCGACAGGTCCGCCATCTTCATTTGTAGCTTGAACTTGTGCTGCAGTTACAGAAGTGTTATTTTCTTCAGCATGCATATCACCTTTTAATTGCATGTTTTCATAACCTGGCGCATCTAAGCGAATTAATACGTCTCCAACAACTGCAACCGTTCCTTCAGCTACTAATACTTCTTCTACCGTACCTTCAACAGGAGATGGAATTTCAACTACTGCTTTGTCATTTTGGATTTCGCACAATACATCATCTTCTTGTACTTTATCCCCTGCTTTTACAAACCACTTAACAATTTCACCTTCATGGATACCTTCCCCAATATCAGGCATGCGGAATTCAAACGCCATATATTTCACCCTTCCCTATAACTAATTAGAATGTAAGAACTTTTTTTGCTGTCTCTATAATATCTTTATAGTTTGGTAACCAAATATTTTCCGCTTGTGGGAATGGATAAATTGTATCTGGTGCAGCCACACGTAAAACTGGTGCTTCCAAACTTAAAATTGCTCTTTCATTAATTTCAGCTACAACATTTGCAGCAATACCAGCTTGCTTTTGTGCTTCTTGAACAACAATCGCACGGTTTGTTTTTTCTACAGAAGCGACAATAGTATCGATATCAAGTGGTGAAATCGTACGTAAATCCACAACCTCTACTGAGTATCCTTCTTTTGCAAGTTCTTCAGCCGCTCTTAAACTTTCATGAACCATTAATCCATAAGCAAAGATAGATAAATCTGTACCTTCACGTTTTACATCCGCTTTACCAAGTGGAATTGTATAAGATTCCTCTGGTACTTCTTCACGGAATGAACGGTATAATTTTAAATGCTCTAAGAATACAACTGGATCATTGTCACGAATTGATGAAATTAATAAACCTTTTGCATCATATGGAGTCGATGGAATAACAACTTTTAAACCTGGTTGTTGAGCCATTAATCCTTCTAAACTGTCAGAGTGCATTTCTGGTGTATGTACACCACCACCAAATGGTGAGCGAATTGTAACCGGCATGTTAAACGTGTTACCTGTACGATAACGATAACGTGCTAATTGACCACTAATTGAATCCATTACTTCATATACGAAGCCGAAAAATTGAATTTCAGGTACTGGACGGAAACCAGTTAAACATAAACCTACTGCTAAACCGCCGATTCCAGATTCCGCTAATGGTGTATCGAATACTCGATCTACACCAAATTCTTTTTGAAGTCCTTCCGTTGCACGGAATACCCCGCCGTTTACACCAACGTCTTCACCGAATACTAAAACGTTATCATCATTTTTTAATTCGCAGCGAAGCGCATCAGTAATTGCTTGAATCATCGTCATTTGTGCCATAGGTTATTTCGACTCCTTTGCTTTGTAGATTTCGTATTGTTCTTTTAGGTTGTGAGGCAGCTCCTCAAACATATTTGAAATAAGGTCTGTTACCTTTTGTTTTGGAGTTTCATCTGCTTTTTTGATAGCTTCTTTAATTTCTTCTTTTGCACGCTCGATTACTTCTGTCTCTTTTTGTTCATTCCATAAACCTTTTCCTTCTAAGAAAATACGGAAACGAACAATCGGGTCTTTTGCTGCCCATTCATTATCAATATCTGAAGTACGGTAACGTGTTGGGTCATCACCAGACATTGTATGTGGACCATATCGGTAACACATTGTTTCAATTAATGATGGACCTTCTCCTCTTACAGCACGATCACGAGCATCTTTAGTCGCAACATAAACTGCTAATGCATCCATTCCATCTACTAATGTACTTGGAATTCCTGCTGCAATCCCTTTTTGTGCAATTGTTTTTGCTGCTGTTTGAACTTCACGTGGTGTTGAAATCGCATATTGGTTATTTTGAACAATAAAGATTGCTGGTGTTTTTTGTGCTCCTGCAAAGTTAATTCCTTCATAGAAGTCACCTTGTGATGAACCACCGTCACCTGTATAAGTAATTGCAACTGTTTTTGAACCGCGTTTTTTAAGTCCTAATGCAACCCCTGCTGTTTGAACATATTGTGCACCGATAATAATTTGTGGTGGAACAACATTTACACCTTCAGGAATTTGATTTCCAACGAAATGTCCACGGCTGAATAAAAATGCTTTCCATAATGGTAAACCATGCCAAACAATTTGTGGCACATCACGATAACCTGGTAAAATCCAATCATCTTTTTCCAATGCAAAGTGTGATGCTAATTGTGATGCCTCTTGCCCAGCTGTTGGAGCATAGAATCCTAGACGACCTTGACGGTTTAATGAAATTGAACGTTGATCAAGAATACGTGTATAAACCATACGTGTCATTAATTCTACTAATTCATCATCAGATAAATCAGGTAATGCCTCTGGATTAACTACTTCACCTTTTTCATTTAAAATTTGGAACATCTCAAATTTATTTTCAATCTCATTTAAAGTTTCAGCTGGATTAAATACTTTTGTTATCTTTTCTCCCATATAGCACCTCTCCTTAAGTTCTGTATCAAAATTTTTTATAAAATTATTAGTACAACAATTCGTTAAATTGAGTATATAAAAATAAATTCAATCGGTCAATCATTGATTTCTGTTTATTTTTCACTTTTTTTCTAATCGTAAATTCATACTGTATTACAAACTGTTATACTCTTCTCCGAAATCTGTATTATAACAATTATTTCAATGCCTGGAATCCTTTTGTTTTCTCTACATAATAATTACATCTAGTTTCCCTTTCTCTTAATTCACATATACTAATACACCTAAACTTTTCCTAAGTAAAAAACTTTTGATACTTTTAAGCTTAGGAAGTAAGATGTTTTTATGTATACTTAACTTACATAGCTTTTTTGAAAGGAAGTTCATTTATGATTTTAATGGAAGATATAATACGTGAAGGTCATCCAACCTTAAGAACTCGTGCAGAGGAAGTAAAATTCCCATTAACAGTTGAAGACCGTAAACTTGCAAATGATATGCTCGAATACTTAATAAATAGTCAAAACCCTGAAACTGCTGAAAAATATGGATTACGACCTGGTATTGGTTTAGCTGCAAATCAAGTAAATTCTTTAAAAAGAATGTTTGCCCTTCATTTAGAAGATGATAATGGCGAATTATTAAGTTTTGTCGCAGTTAATCCTAAAATCGTTAGTCATTCAGTTGAAAAAACATATTTACCATCTGGGGAAGGTTGCTTATCTGTTGACCGTCAAGTTCCTGGTTATGTCCCACGATACGCGAGAATTACTGCAAAATTCTTTACTATTGATGGTGAAGAAAAAAAATTACGATTAAAAGGATTACCAGCCATTGCATTTCAACATGAATTGGATCATTTAAATGGTGTAATGTTTTATGATCATATAAATCAAGACAATCCTTTCGCTGAAGTACCAGATTCATTCCCACTAAACGGTGAATAAAATTATAGAAGGAGGTGCCCCAAAATATAGAGGCACCTCCTTAATTATGAACAAATTGATAAAAATATAGTCCAAAAAACTATATCAAGTCTGCATAAACTATTATTAGAAGCTAGATAATGTTTAAATCTTTCATTATTTTGGCCAAACCATCATCATCCACATGACCTGCAATGACGTCTGCTGATTTTTTAGCTAATTCATGGCCATTCCCCATTGCAACACCCGTTCCTACTGCTTGTAACATTTCAATATCATTCAACCCATCACCAAAAGCAAAGGAATTTTCAATTGGGATGTTCATTCTCTCTAAAAGCTTCATAATACCTCGTGCTTTTGAACCTTCTTTCGGTAAGATATCACAAGAAAATTGATGCCATCGTACAAACTTTACTTCAGGAAAAGTATTTTGATAAAGTTGTTCATCCTTCTCTTCCATAAAGATTAATGTTTGATAAACAGAATTTTCTTCATAGAACAATGGATTGATTGTTGGGTAAGGGTATTTTAATGTGTCTAAGCTACTTTGTATAAAATCATGTCCATCAATTGAAGCAATCATTTCTCGCTCATCAATAAATACTACTGGATGATTTCGTTCATTACCAAATTCAATTATTTTAGCTAAGTAATTTTTATCGACACTATCTGTAAATACTACTTCACCATTATATACAACATACTGACCATTAAACGTAACATATGTATTAATCTCTAATTCTTCAAGTAATGATTCAATCATAAATGGAGCTCTACCAGTAGCTATTGCAATTTCATAACCATTCTCTTTAGCTTTTTGTATAGCCTTCTTCGCAGAATCAGGTATTTTTTTCTCACTGTTATATAACGTTCCGTCTACATCAAAGAATAAAATATTTTTCATTTAATAAATTCCTTTCAGCGCATATTTACATGTAAATGGAAAATACTTTACATATAGAGAAAGTATGCGTATAATTTAACTAAGGAGTGATGTGCCATGTTAAAACGCCTCAAAAAAAGAATTTTGAAACGGTTAAATGGCATCCTCGGAAAAAAATCAATTGCTTAAGCCCTTCAATTTGAAGGGCTTTTCTTTATTTTAAAGGACTTGCATGATAATATAAAGGAAATGCATCATATGGAATAGTTTCACATTAAGTGGAAAATGATAATGAATGCACTAGAATGTACGTAATTAAAGGAGAGAAAACATGATTTACAAAGTTTACTATCAAGAAAATGCTAATGAAGTACCAGTTCGCGAAAATACGAAAAGTCTTTATTTAGAAGCATCTTCTGAAAGAGAAGTCCGCCAATATTTAAAAGACAGAAAAATTAGTATTGAATATATTCAACTACTTGAGGGCAACTATTTAGAGTATGAAAAAAATAGCCCGAACTTCCATTTGGAGAATGCTTAATCTTTTATGAAGTTTGTTAAAAATGATCAAGCAGCTGTTTTCGCACTTGGCGGACTAGGCGAAATCGGTAAAAACACTTATGCTGTGCAATTCCAGGATGAAATCATCGTGATTGATGCTGGAATTAAATTCCCGGAAGACGATTTATTAGGAATCGATTATGTTATTCCGGATTACACTTATTTAGTACGTAACGCTGATAAGATTAAAGGACTATTTATTACCCATGGACATGAGGATCATATCGGTGGAATTCCTTATTTATTACGTCAAGTAAATATTCCTGTATATGGGGGTAAGCTTGCACTAGGATTATTAAGAAATAAACTAGAAGAACATGGCTTACTACGAACTACTAAATTGATTGAAATTCAAGAAAGCGATGTTATTAAATTTAGAAAAACATCTGTAAGCTTCTTCCGTACTACACATAGTATTCCCGATGCTTTCGGTATCGTTGTAAAAACACCTCCTGGTAACATTGTACATACAGGAGACTTTAAGTTTGATTTTACTCCTGTAGGGGAGCCTGCCAATTTAACGAAAATGGCAGAAATAGGACGTGACGGAGTACTTTGCTTACTTTCAGATAGTACAAATTCTGAAGTACCAAACTTTACAATGTCTGAACGTAAAGTTGGGGAAAGTATCCATGATATTTTACGTAAAGTTGAAGGACGAATAATTTTTGCAACTTTTGCATCAAACATTCACCGTCTTCAACAAGTAACCGATGCTGCCGCACAATATGGTAGAAAAATTGCTGTTTTTGGTCGTTCTATGGACAATGCAATTTCAATTGGTCGTGAGCTAGGATACATTACAGCACCAAAAGAAACCTTTGTAGATGCTCAAACGATTAATCGTTTACCAGCTAATGAAGTAATGATTTTATGTACAGGTTCTCAAGGTGAACCAATGGCTGCATTATCTCGTATTGCCAATGGGACGCATCGACAAATTCAAATTCAGCCTGGTGATACAGTAGTATTCTCATCTTCACCAATACCTGGAAATACAATGAGTGTTAATAAAATTATTAACCTTTTATTCCGCGCTGGTGCTGAAGTTATTCATGGTTCTTTAAATAATATCCATACTTCTGGACATGGTTCTCAAGAAGAACAAAAACTAATGTTACGTTTAATTAAACCGAAGTTTTTCATGCCAATTCATGGTGAATACCGCATGTTAAAAATGCATACAAATCTCGCAGTAGATTGTGACGTATTACCAGAGAATACATTTGTCATGGAAAATGGAGATGTTCTAGCATTAAGTCCAAACGAAGCTCATATCGCAGGCCGTATACCATCAGGAGATGTCTATATTGATGGTAGTGGAATCGGGGATATCGGCAACATTGTTTTACGTGATCGACGAATTCTTTCAGAAGAAGGTTTAGTTATTGTCGTAGTTAGTGTAGACATGAAAAAACAAAAAATTGTTGCCGGACCAGATATCATTTCTCGCGGTTTCGTGTATATGCGTGAATCAGGTACATTAATTAGCGAAGCACAAAAAATGTTAAATACTCATTTAAATGAAATGATTCAAGAGAAATCAACTCAATGGACAGAGTTGAAAAATGAAATTACTGATGTTTTAGGTCCATATCTTTTCGAGAAAACAAAACGTCGCCCAATGATTCTTCCAATTATTATGGAAGTCTAATAAAAAATATAAAAAGCCGCAATTGTAGAATTTAATTGTTCTACATTGCGGCTTTCTTATTGTACTTAACTCATTGCTTTTTTTACAAAACGATTGATATCAACATCTGCCCCAATAACTAATAAAACATCTCCTAATAAGATTTTTTCATCAGCAGCTGGAGAAATAATAATATTTTCCCCTCTTTTAATACCGACAATATTGATTCCATATTTTGCACGAATGTCTAAATCAATTAATGAATGACCTGCAATTCGATCATTCGCTTTAATTTCCATAATTGAATGTTCATCGGAAAGTTCCAAATAATCCAGTACATTACTCGACATCATATTGTTAGCAATCCGGATACCCATATCCCGCTCAGGATGTACGACAAAATCAGCACCTATTTTTTCTAGCACTCTTGCGTGATAATCATTTTGTGCTTTTACTGTAATCTGTTTTACACCTAAATCTTTTAATATGAGAGTTGTCAAAATACTATTTTGGATATTCTCTCCAATGGCAATGATAACATGTTCAAAGTTTCGTATCCCTAATGATTTAATGGCTGCTTCATCTGTTGTATCTGCAATTACTGCTTGTGTAGCAATTTTTGCAAACTCGTCAACTCTCTCTTGATTTGAATCGATTGCTAAAACATCTGCACCAAGTCTTACTAGTTCTTTTACAATACTGCCTCCAAAACGGCCAAGTCCTATTACGACAAATTCTTTTTTCATTTTTTCCTCCGTACCAAAACTTTAATGGCACTATTTTAACTTACTAACTGCTTTTATGCAATTATTGGTCTATGTATTATTTTATCCAACATGTTGAGCTAAAGACTTTAATCTATAAGATTAGAAAACATAAAAAAACGCAAGGGGTGGACCCTTACGCTTTCAATTTTACTTAGTTTTGTTCGTTACGCATTTCATCTAACACACGATTTACACGTTTTTCTAACATTTTCATACCGCTTCCTCCAGCTTGGAAGTGACGTAAAACGCCAGATTTATCAAAAACATAATATGCAGGGACATATTCATTTTCGAATGCATCAGTTAATTTCATTTCATTATCTACAAAAATTGGTTGTGTAATATCGAATTGTGCAGCCACTTTTTCGATTTGTTCTAAATCTGTATCTTCTTCAGAACGTGGCATATGAACTGCGATTACATTTAACTCATCTTTATATTGATCACGGAATTTGTTTACATCTGGCATTGCTTCTTTACATAAATAACAGCTTACAGACCAGAAGTGAATTAACGTAGGTTTTTCTCCTACTAATTCATCTCTTGTTACCTGACCATTTAACCATTTCGTTGCGCCTTCTAATTCTGGCATTGGTGAGCGTAATTTCATAATTCTAATCCTCCCTTTTTATAAGTAAAAAATCCCCACGAACAAATGTGGGGATTTACTTGTAATTCAAACTAGATATAACACCCTTATTATAGAGTTGCTTGACCTGGGCGCCAGTTTGCTGGACATAATCCACCAGTTTGAAGAGCTTGTAAAACACGTAATGTTTCATCAACATCACGACCGATATTGTTGTGGAATACTGTTTGATATTGTAATTCACCTTCTGGATTAATGATGAATAATCCACGAAGAGCAATACCTTCTTCTTCAATTAACACACCATATTCTTTAGAAACAGTGTGGTTTGTATCAGCAGCTAATGGGTATTTTAACTGACCTAAACCATTTTGATTACGATCAGTGTTAATCCATGCTAAGTGAGTATGAATTGTATCAGTTGACACACCGATTACTTCTGCATCAAGATCTTCGAATTCGTCATAACGATCAGACATAGCAGTAATTTCTGTTGGACATACAAAAGTGAAGTCCATTGGGTAGAAGAATAATACTGTCCATTTATCGTTTTTCATATTTTCTTCTAAAGATACTTTACCAAATGATTTGTCAGGCAGTACTGCTTCCATTGAGAATGCAGGTGCTTGTTTTCCTACCATACGTTCAGCCATTAAAATTCCCTCCAATATTATTATCAAATGCTTAAATTAGGATATTACCCACTTTTTACGATAACAAACGACAAATTTTTTTTCAATAATTTGGACAGACTCTTAAATAAGAATTTTTATAAAAGACAAAAATTTGTCAAATTTAATTATTACCTTACTTTTTATTAATTATTCCATATTTTCAATTTCTCATTAAAATTATTGATTTACAACGAAGATTATGTATAATAGTATCGTTATTTGTAAACTCAAAGTTATGTTATTATAAACTTTTCACATTCAAAGTTTACTAACAATAAACTAGGAGAGTATTGATATGCAAATTGGTGCAAAAATAAAAGCATTACGCATAAAAAAAGGATTAACGCAAGAAGAATTAGGTGAACGAACAGATTTAACTAAGGGGTATATTTCTCAATTAGAACGAGATTTAAACTCTCCCTCTATTGAAACATTGTTTTCCATTTTAGAAGTACTTGGAACAAAGCCTAAAGATTTCTTTGATGATTCATTAGAAGAACAACAAGTTGTCTATACAGATCGTGATCAAACGATTTACTATGATGAAGAAAAAAAGTATCAATTACAGTGGTTAATTCCTACTTCTAATGAAAAAGAAATGGAACCTGTAGTTTTAACCCTTGAAGAAGGTGGAGAGTTTAAACAATTCCCTCCATCTTTAGCGGAAACATTTATTTATGTACTTAAAGGTCGTATTCGTGTCATATTAGGGGATCACGAATATATTGCCAGCACTGGGAATGCTATTTATTACGAAGCATCTCAAAATCATCAAATTTTAAATGCGAATAAAGGAGTAACTCAGCTGCTCTTAGTGGCAACTGAATCTTATCTATAGTTAAAGGAGGACAGAACATGAACGATACAATTATTCGTTTTGAAAATGTGTCTAAATCATATGACGATGGAACTGTCGTTTTAAATAATATTAATTTTGAATTAAAAAAGGGAAAATTTTATACATTACTTGGCCCTTCTGGTTGTGGAAAAACAACAATTCTTCGCTTGATTGCTGGGTTCACACTTCCATCAAGTGGGGATATTTATTTTAACGATAAAAAGATAAATAACGTGCCTGCAAACGAACGTCAAGTAAATACTGTATTCCAAGATTATGCTCTTTTTCCCCATTTAAATGTATTCGAGAATGTTGCTTTTGGTTTACGAATTAAAAAGTTAAAAGAAAGCGAAATACAAGAACGTGTAATGGAAGCATTGAAATTCGTTAACTTATCTGGTTTTGGAAACCGTGAAATTTCCGAAATGTCAGGTGGTCAACGTCAACGGGTGGCAATTGCTCGAGCGATTGTAAATGATCCAGAGGTAATTTTATTAGACGAACCATTATCTGCTCTCGATTTAAAATTACGTTCTGAAATGCAATATGAATTACGAGAATTACAACAACGACTTGGTAAAACATTTGTATTCGTAACTCACGATCAAGAAGAAGCCCTTGCAATGTCTGATGAAATTTTTGTTATCAATGATGGAGAAATCCAACAATCAGGTACTCCTGTGGATATTTATGACGAACCTATTAACCGTTTTGTGGCTGATTTCATTGGTGAATCAAATATTGTGGATGGTGTCATGTTAGAAGATTTTAAAGTTCAGTTTACTAGCAAAATATTTGATTGTGTTGACCAAGGAATGAAACCAAATGAAAAGGTAGATATCGTGATTAGACCTGAAGATTTAGAAATCACGACTGTTGAGAAAGGGAAACTCGTTGTAACCGTTGATACTCAACTTTTCCGTGGTGTGCATTACGAACTTTCTACTTATGATAAAGATGGAAATGAATGGCTAGTCCATTCTTTGAAAAAAGCAAATGTAGGTGAACAAATTGGGTTAGATTTTGACCCAGAGGCAATTCATGTTATGCGTCTTAATGAAACAGAAGAAGAATTTGATAAACGACTAGAATCTTACGGAGAAGAAGAAAATGACTAGACAAAGAGGAGCATTATTTCCTTATATCATTTGGATTGCATTATTCGTTATTGCACCAATTGCCTTAGTTGTTTATTATTCAATGCTCGATTTAAGCGGCAATTTTACCCTTGCCAATTATAAATCATTCTTCACACCGGTTTATTTAAAAATGACGATAACAAGTTTTTGGTATGCCTTTTTAATCACATTGTTTACGTTAATTATTGCTTATCCAACAGCTTATCTTTTAACAAAAACAAAACATAAACAGTTATGGTTAATGCTAATTATCATTCCATCCTGGATTAACCTATTGTTAAAAACTTATGCTTTCATTGGTATTTTTGGTTTATATGGACCAATCAATGCTTTCATTGAAATATTTGGTCTTGAACCGAAACAAATTTTATTTACTGATTTTAGTTTTATCTTTGTTTCAGTGTATATCTTTATTCCATTTATGATCATACCGATTTTTAATTCATTAGATAAATTAAATCCAACGCTTATTTATGCTGCTAGGGATCTAGGTGCATCTGGTTTTACAACATTCCGACGTGTTATCTTTCCTTTAACAATTGATGGAGTAAAATCCGGTATACAAGTGACATTTATACCAGCTTTATCTTTATTTATGATTACTCGTTTAATTGCTGGAAACCAAGTAATCACATTAGGTACTGCTATCGAACAACAATTTTTAGTTTCCCAAAACTGGGGAATGGGCTCAACGATTGCAGTCTTCTTAATTCTTAGCATGGTTCTTATCATGTTCCTAACAGGTCAAAAGAAAGGAGGCCGTGTACGATGAAAAAACTATCATTACCATCTAAGTTATATCTCATCATTGTTTTTCTTGTTTTATACGCGCCGATTTTCTATTTAATATTTTACTCCTTTAATAGTGGAGAATCCATGAACAATTTTGAATCCTTTACTTTAGAGCATTATAAAGCGGTATTTGACGACACAAGATTAATTGTCATCCTTATCAATACAGTTATTGTCGCTCTTTTATCTGGCTTAATTGCAACGATTATTGGAACGTTAGGAGCGATAGGCATTGTCTCAATAAAAGATAAGAAAATGCGAAACGTTCTACTTTCTTTAAACAATGTATTAATCGTAAGTCCCGATGTTGTCATCGGAGCAAGTTTTTTAATTTTATTTACAATGATTGGTGTTAAGCTTGGGTTTGCATCTGTTGTCGTTTCCCACGTTGCTTTTAGTATTCCAATTGTTGTTTTAATGGTGCTACCAAAGCTATTAGAAATGAACACGTCTTTAATCGATGCTGCGAAAGACTTAGGAGCATCTAAACGTGACGTATTAACGAGAGTCATCTTACCTTACATTCAACCAGGTATATTTGCTGGTTTCTTTTTAGCTTTAACTTATTCTTTAGATGATTTTGCCGTAACATTCTTTGTAACAGGAAATGGCTTTTCCACTTTGTCCGTTGAAATCTATTCAATGGCACGTACCGGAATTACATTAACAATCAATGCGATTTCTGGCCTCGTGTTCCTTGTTACTGTGTTAGTTGTAATCGGTTATTACTTCTTTAACAACCGTGCAAAACGCATCCAAGAGGGGGTACAACGATGAAATCTTTAGTTCAAGCTACTATCGCCATTATTGTCGTTTGTTCTCTTCTCTTCTTTGCAACAAACAGATTAGAATCTGCTGGCTCAAAAGGTAGTAAGGATACTCTTACTGTATACAACTGGGGAGAGTATATTGATCCTGATTTACTTGATCAATTTACTGAAGAAACAGGTATTAAAGTAATTTATGAAACGTTTGATTCTAATGAAGCTATGATGACAAAAGTTCAACAAGGCGGCTCTGCTTATGATGTTGCCGTTCCGTCCGAATATATGGTGCAGAAGATGATGGAAGAAGATTTATTAATTCCTTTAGATCATTCAAAGATACCAAATTTAAAAAATATCGATCCATACTTTTTGGATTTAGCCTTTGATCCAAAAAATAAATATTCCATCCCTTACTTCTGGGGTACAGTAGGGATTGTTTTTAATCCTAATTTAATAGAAGAGCATTTAACATTTACAACTTGGGAAGATTTATGGGATTCTTCCCTAAAAGATAAAGTATTTTTAGTAGATGGTGCCCGTGAAGTGATGGGAATGGGCTTAAACTCTATTGGTGAATCATTAAACGCAAAAGATGAAGAATTACTTCGAAAAGCAACGGATAAATTGGTTACATTAACACCTAATGTAAAAGCGATTATTGGGGATGAAATTACGCCATTAATGATCAATAACGAAGCAGCAGTGGCGCTTACATGGTCTGGGCAAGCTCAAGATATGATGTGGGAAAATGAAGATTTAGACTTTGCAGTACCTGAAGAAGGGTCAAATCTTTGGTTTGATAACTTTGTTATTCCAAAAACAGCAGCAAACATTGACGGAGCACATGCATTTATTAACTTTATGTTGGATGCAGAAGTATCAGCACAAAATAATGATTATGTCGGATACTCTACACCAAATAAAGCAGCTATGGAATTAATGGACCCAGAAGTAATTAACGATGAACGCTTCTACCCTACAGAAGAAGTACGAGAACATCTAGAAGTATACGAAAACCTAGGACCCGAATGGCTGGGTAAATATAACGAATACTTCATAAAATTTAAAATGAGTTTAAATTAGAAAAGCGGAGAACGCTCGTTCAGCTCCGACAACAACTGGAAGAATCGCTAAAAGGGCGCTTTTTTCCCTTGCAAGCGATTCTGAAGTTGTCGAGGAGCTAGCGGAGGCAGCTCGCTAATGCTCATAGGTGGTGTCTAAGTGTAAAATCTCTTTGGACACCACCTATTTTTTGTACTGTTCTTCACTTTTCCTGCTCAAACCAATTCTCCATATTACCGCAACACGATTTTATTAACCTGTTACAGAAAAATGCCATTGACCATTAATCATTCGTTTTTCAATTTTCCCCCGACTAATGGCGTATTCCAAATATCCAATTATCTCAGATATAATAAAAACAAATAAGTTTTCAATCCTTTTTCCATATAGAGCTTCTGCAATATCGGCTGTAACTTGATACCCATTACCTACAGCTTCAATAATTCTAGATTCTTTCTTTTTTATTCGTTCAAATTTATTCTCAATCTCTTTTTCATGGTGTTGAAATATGTTTTCATGACCTGCAAACACCCAATTAGTATATAAAGGTAAAGATTTACTTAGAGAAGATTCATATTGTGTTACAGTCGGGAGCAATTGTAAATTGTCATCAAAATCTAATAATGCGTTAGTAGAGATATTTTCTAAAACTAAGTCACCTAGAAATTGCCACCCTACCGATTCATCATAAAAGATAACGGAATCTGGCGAATGTCCTGGCACTTCGATGACTTTACAATCTTCAATCATATCGCCTTCTTGCAAAGGGTAAATGTCCCCTCTAATTTTTAACTCATTTCGATTTTTAAGTGTTTGATTCATTTTTTCAAAACGTTTTTCTGATAAATGTAAACACCCATACTCTTCATAAAGATCTTTAAAGAAATCTATTTTATTCTGTAAATAAACTTTATCAAAACGTAGTCGAGGAATTGCTTTTTTATGAGCATATATTGGTACCTGTTTTTTAGACAGTATTGTATTTACAACGCCAATATGATCGTCATGATGGTGAGTTAAGAAAATTTGGTCAATATCTTCTATCGATAATCGATAATGTTTTAAAGATTCGTTAAAAAAATCCATAAACTCTGGGGTTTTGATACCCCCATCGATTAACGTTAATGTAGAACCATTATCATATAAATAACAGTTAACTGATTTCATCGCTCCATATTTTAACGGAAAAATAATCGGATAAACCGATTTATTATTTTGTTTTATCGGATCTAACATTCAGTCACTTCCTAACTAACCATTTTTTGTATTTATAAGACTATAAACTAGCGTAAATCTTTTTAATATAAAAGTATATTGGACATTTTACTGAATTTTCCCCCTTATGTATTTAATATCTTTTTCTAGTTTAACTTTTTCTATTATGTTAATCTATAGAATACACGCTATAAGGGGATATCAGGGAAAGGTGGGCAGAAATGTCACAAAAGAAGAAAAAAATAGCATTACTATTTTTAATGTTTAATATGTTTATTACAATGGGGGGAATTGGTATTATCATTCCTGTACTTCCCTCATATTTAGAAATTTTCGGTGTAGGTGGTCAAGTTTTAGGATTTTTAACTGCTATATTTGCTTTTGCACAATTTTTATTTTCGCCAATATCAGGCGATCTCTCTGACCGTTATGGACGAAAATTATTTATAGTCGGTGGATTAATCATTTACGGTACTGCTCAAATCCTTTTTGGATTAGCTTCGGAAGTTTGGATTTTATTTCTCGCACGTTTCCTAAGTGGATTTGGTGCGGCATTTATTATGCCTCCAGTGATGGCTTATGTTGCAGACATTACAACTGTTGAGGAACGCGGTAAAGGTATGGGCATGATTGGCGCAGCTATTTCTTTAGGTTTCATGATAGGACCTGGTTTAGGTGGGTTTTTATCAAAAGTAAATTTACACTTCCCATTTTATTTAGCAGGTATTGTTGCCATCATCGCAGGTATTCTATCAATCATTGTATTACCAAGCATAAAGCCCCAAAATTCAGATACTAATAGTCAGCCAAGAGAAAACTTAATTTCCCAGTTAGTACGTTCTGTAAAAACACCATATTTTATTTTATTAATTGTTGTATTTACTTTTAGTTTTGGGATTGCTAATTTCCAAGCGACTTTATCAATGTTCCTAACAATTAAATTTGATTATTCACCTAGTGATATAGCCATCGTAGTTACTCTTGGCGGACTTTCTGGCGTTATCCTTCAAATGTTCATTATCAATAAATTATTTAAAAAATATGGTGAAATGAAAGTCATATTAGTTAACTTAGTAGTTGCTGCCGCTACAATGTTACTAATGATTTACGTTAGTGGTTTCTTTATGATTTTACTAATTTCTACGCTCTTCCAAATTGCTACAGTCTTCATTCGACCTGCTGTAAACACATTAATATCGAAATTCGCAGGAGCGGATCAAGGTTTTGCGGCTGGTATGAACAACGCGTATATGAGTTTAGGAAATATGGTCGGTCCTGCATTAGCTGGTATTTTACTTGAATGGAAGTTATCTTCTCCATTTATTTTCGGGACCTTCATATTATTAGGATGCTATGCATTAGCTTTTGGATGGACTCGTAAAAAGGCACCATCTCTAATGCATGCAGAGGTGAAATAAATTTATCTATCTAACTAGTGGGGAAAAATTATTATTTCCTTCACTAGTTTTTTATTTTCGTAGAATTCTTAACAGTTTATCTGGTCTACTTTTGCAGTAGTTTTAATAAAACTCTAATTACTATCATATCTACAAAAAAGGAAACATTTTTTTGATATGGGGGTAATTCAATGATTCAAAATAAAGTTGTACTAATTACTGGTGCTGGACAAGGTATTGGGTTAGAAATCGGGAAAGAATTTTATCAAAGAGGCTATAAAGTTGTTTTAACAGATATAGATAAGGACAAAGTAAAAAAGGCTGCTGAAGGTTTAGGAGAAGATTCTCTTGGCATTAAATGTGATGTTACAAACGAAGAAGAAATAAAGTCAACTATTATTAGAACAGTGAATACATTCGGACGTATCGATGTACTTATAAATAATGCAGGCTTTCAACACGTTTCCATGATTGAGGATTTTCCAACTGAACGTTTTGAATTAATGGTGAAAGTCATGTTAACTGCCCCTTTTATCGCTATTAAACATGTATTACCTATTATGAAAAAACAAAAGTTTGGGAGAATCATTAATATCGCTTCGATTAACGGCCTTGTCGGATTTGCAGGAAAAGCTGCATATAATTCCGCAAAACATGGTGTAATTGGATTAACCAAGGTTGCAGCTTTAGAAACAGCTACTGATGGCATCACTGTAAATGCAATATGCCCAGGTTATGTTGATACACCACTTGTACGGAACCAATTACAAGATCTAGCAAATACACGTAATGTTCCTTTAGAGAAGGTTTTAGAGGAGGTCTTGTATCCATTGATTCCTCAAAAACGGTTACTCGATGTAAAAGAAATTGCCAATTTAGCAGTCTTTCTCGCAAGCGAAGAAACAAAGGGAATGACTGGACAAGCTGTAGTATTAGATGGAGGGTATACGATACAGTAAATAAAAAGGCGACTCACGATACACCATGAGTCGTCCTTCCTTTAAATATTTCGAATAAACTGTTCTACAAAATCCACATTGAATGCTAATAAGTTTTCATCAGGAGATAATTTTGCATGATGTAATCCGTGGTCGCAATTTGCACCAGCCCAGAATAATGCACCAGGAATCTCCTTTAGAAAATAACCAAAATCTTCACCTGTCATAGCAGGTGGACATTCTACTGCATTACACCCTTCGAATGATTTTGCGAAGGATAATAAGTTATTAGCACAAGTTTCTGTATTATTTACTTCATAGTACATAGCGCCATAATCAATATCAATAGAACATTCGAAAGAAGCTTCGATACCTGCACACACAGCTTCTATTCTGCGCTTCACTTCATTCATCGCATCTGCACTTAACGTACGAATCGTTCCTTCTAATCTTGCGTTTTCTGCAATAATATTTTGAACGGTACCGCTCGTTAATTTTCCAATTGTAATAACCGCACTGTCTAATGGATTTACATTTCGACTAATAATTGTTTGCAATTGCAATACTAAATTTGCCGCAGCAACAGTCATATCTCTTGTTTTATGTGGATATGCTGCATGTCCACCTAATCCTTTTAAGTCAATAAAAAGTTCAGATGTGTTGGCAAATAAAAGTCCAGCTCTCGTAGCAACTGTCCCAACTGGATATTCTGGAGCGATATGCAATGCATAAATTTCGTCTGGCAATAAATCTGGTCTTTCTTGTTTTAACCAGTTTAGCATCGGTTCTGCTCCACCTGGTCCTTCTTCAGCTGGTTGGAAATAGACAATTACATTATGCTTTGGTTGATTTTCTGCAAATGCCTTCACAAGACCTAAAGCAATTGTCATATGACAATCATGTCCACACGCATGCATATTATCTTCATGTGTTGAAGCAAATGGTAATCCAGTTTCCTCAATTATTGGCAATCCATCAATATCTGCACGCCAACCGATTGTTTTTTCTGGGCTACTACCAGAGATTTTCACAACTACCCCTGTTTCCCAAGTTGTAACTTCCAGAAATTGTTGAGGTAATTTAGCTATCTTATCTAATAAATACTTTTGTGTCTTAAACTCCTGAAAACCTAACTCAGGAATTTGATGTAAATCTCGTCTAATTTGGATGAGTGAATCCAATCTAAATCACCCTCTTAAATATTTCTTAACGCGTCCATAATTTCTGTTTTTGATTTTGTTTTTTCATCTAGTTGTTTTAAAACGCGCGCTGGTACTCCACCTACAACAGTATATGGTTCAACATCACTAATTACAATTGCGCCTGCTGCAACAACTGCACCTTTTCCAACGCGTACACCTTCTAACACAACAGCGTTTGCACCGATTACAACATCGTCCTCAATAATAACTGGTGTTGCAGAAGGTGGCTCAATAACACCAGCAAGAACCGTACCTGCACCAATATGACAGTTTTTACCTACTGTCGCACGACCTCCTAATACCGCACCCATATCGATCATCGTTTTTTCACCGATTTCTGCACCGATATTAATGATTGCTCCCATCATAATAACTGCATTGTCACCAATTGTAACTTGATCGCGGATAATTGCACCTGGTTCAATACGTGCATTGATATGTTTTGTATCAAGTAAAGGTACCCCTGAATTGCGGCGGTCATTTTCAACAACGTAATCAGCAATTTTATCAGCATGCTCTTTTAAAGCTGCTTCAATTACACTCCATTCACCAAATACTACAGCGCTATTATTTTCACCAAATACTTTTGTATTTTCTCCGTAATTTAAATTCGCAACCCCTTCACCTGATACATATACTTTAACAGGTGTTACTTTTTTAGCATTACCAATAAATTCAATAATTTCTTGTGCATTTAATTTTTTTGTCACGATGATTTCCCCCATATATGTAATGATTTATAACATTAAATTATTGTACTAAATTTTTCATTAATTAGCACGTAAAAATTTCTGAATATACTTGCTAATTTAAATTAACCAGCATTTATTATTTCGTATAATCGTACAAACAGCTTGCGTGTTGTTTTACCACTTCAACAAACGCTGCTACTTGTCTTAATTCAAAGGAAGAATCATAGCCAATTAACCATGTATCACGAGTTAATCCTAAATCTTTTTCAGTATTTGTAATCGGAATTTTATTTACTTTTTCTTCACCGTTCAAAGTGATGGAAGGTAATATCGCATAGCCTATACCATTCAACGCCATTTGTTTACATGTTTCAATTTGATCTACAAATATTTGTCTTTTTGGATTTGAAGAAAAATGTCGTTGCCACCAAAGTTGGATTTCTTGATAATAACTCGAGTCACTTTTAAATTGAATAAATGGTCGATCAGTCGTTATTAATTCATCAAGTTGCTTTATTTCTTTATCAACTAGATACATCATATCGCGAAACAGATGTACTTTTTTCCCTTTCCATTCAGCTTGTCCGCGCACAATTCCAACATGAGCTTCTCCTTCATATAGTGCTTTAACGATTTCGGAACTCCAACCAGTAATTAAGGATATCTTTGCATCTGGATACTGTGTGACAAAATCTTTCAATACTTTAGGAAGCCAGTTTTGACCAACTATTGAAGCACAAGCTATTTTTAATGTTCCATGTACTTTTGAATTTAATGCTTGAATTGTTTCAAAAACTTCTTCTTTCCGAACTATTGTTTCGATTGCGTATTGTATGACTAATTCTCCTGCTGGGGTCGGAGTTAATCCTTTTTGAGATCTGATAAAAAGCTGCGCCCCCCAGTCCTTTTCTATGGTCTGTAAGCGTTGAGAAAGGGCTGGTTGTGTTAAAAAAAGTCGTTCCGCAGCCTTTCTCATATTCTTTTCTTCAGATAAAATTTTTATTATTTCTGCTTCAGTTGTATTCAAAATAGTCATCCCTTCAGTTTTAAAATAATGATACCAGTGAAAAAATCGACAAAATCCAAAGGAAGGATTTTGTCGACTCTACTAATCTACTGAATAAATGTACTTTTTTAATTGTTTTAAAATGACACGACGAGTTAATATTCCAACGAATGTACCTTCATGATCTACAACACACAAAAATGCATGGTTAATAACTAGATCAAGAGCTTTTTGGAATGTATCTGTTATTTTAAGATACGTTACCCCTCGATCCATAACATCATCTACTTTTATATTTGCAAGTTTTTCATATTCGATACGCTCAAGACCTAATATAGACTCAGTAATCATTTTCGTACTTAATAACCCGTGTAATCGAAACTTGATATCCAATACTGGCACTGATGAATAACCGGTTTTCGTCAATACTAATAAAGCATGTTCAGCACTATTCCCTATTTGTACATGAGCGACTTTTTCAGATGAAATAATAAACTCGCTAATTGGAGTATCTAATAACGCTTTTCTACTTGTTGAAATCATTGCCTTCTACTCCTTTTTCTGTCGAACTATTCAGAACAGGACACTACGTTACTTATATGATATCACAAATTGTTCACAAATGACCATTATAAGAAGGTAGTATTTTGGAGTAGAAGGATGATTTTTCTAAAATATCATATACTAATAGCCATAAACGGCCCAGTAGTAAAAGATCATTATTCCAGTAAATAAACCAAAGATAACATACATGATAATAATTGGGTTCATTGCAATTGGGTGATCACGTATCACTTTACTGATTGGTGTATCAGTTGCTGCAGCTCGTTTTCGAACATTTTTCATAACTCCAACTGACATATAATACGAAACTGCTACTAAAATGATACCTGTTATTAATGCTGGTATGACCCACATTCCCATCATTACAACCTCCTTTACATTAGAGTTGTAATTAGTATGCATCTCAATTCTTTTGTTATTCCAATGTACAAGTTATCAATAACTAGAATGGGTATTGATTTAACCACTGACCTCCATCTAAAGTGACACATTCTCCATTCATATAAGAAGCTTTAGGGGATAAAATAAAAGCAGCTAAATCTGCAATTTCTTCAGGTGTTCCTAGTCTTTTTAATGGAACTGCTTCAATTGTTCGTTTTGTATGTTCTTCCGATTGCCACAATCTTTCTGCTCCACCAGTTCGATCGATCGGACCTGGTGCAATTGCATTAACCCGAATCCCATATTGATGTCCCCATTCAACAGCGAGAGATCGAGTTAATGACAAAACACCTGCTTTTGCAGCAGCTGAATGGATGATTCCAGCACCTGCACCCCAAGCATAAGTAGCAACCATATTTAGAATTTTTCCTTTTATTCCATTTTCAATCCAGTACTTTCCTATTTCAGAAGAACAATAAAAAGTACCGTTTAATACGATATCAATAACTGCCTTCCAACCGTTAGGAGATAATTTTTCTGCTGGCACAATAAAATTTCCTGCTGCATTATTTACTAGAGTTGTAATCGTACCAAATTTATTAATTGTAAACTGAGCCATTGCTTGTACATGTTCAACTTCACGAACATCCATTTGAAATGTTTCTATCGTACTACCTTTTTCTAGGATCTCGCTTTTTGCTTTTTGTAATCTATCATTATCTCGGCCTGTAATAACAACATTAGCCCCTTCACTAACAAATTGCTTTGCCATTGCTAAACCCATACCACTAGATCCGCCAGTAACAATGATTGTTTCACCTTTTAATAACATTGTATCCCCTACCCCCTCAAATGAATGACTATTCAGAATCCATTTTACCGCATATTCAATCTACTGTCATTCAATTGTCAGAAAATATTGTGAATAATGTAAAATTTTCAGCAAAAAATAGAACCAACAAATTCTATAAAAATAATATTTGTTGGTTCATGTTACTTCACTAAATATTGTTCAATTATGTCTTGTACCGGTAGTGGTTTATTATATAGGTAACCTTGACCTTTTTTACAGCGGTGTTGTTTTAAGAAGAGTTCCTGGGACTTCTCTTCGACACCTTCAGCTATTACATCCATTCCGAGATTTTCAGAGAGTGCTATAATCGCTTTCACAATTGCTTCATTTTTCTCATCTTTATTTAAATCAGCAATAAACGATTGGTCGATTTTAATAATATCAATGGGATATTTTTTTAAATAACTCAACGATGAGTATCCTGTTCCAAAATCATCCACAGATACGTAGACTCCTAATTCTTTTAAACTTCTTAAAATTGCTTGTGTTTCCTCGGCATTTTCCATAGAGCTTTCTGTAATTTCCAGCTCAATAAACTTCGGATTCACATCATACTTGTTTAAAATTTGTTTAATTTTTTCTGCAAAGCCTTCCTGTTTAAATTGTTTAAGAGAAATATTCACAGCAATTCGGACAGGTCTGTATCCTTTTTCACGCCATTGTTGCTGGTATTTACATACTTGCTCTAATACCCAATCCCCAATTTGTATAATTAATCCTGAAGACTCTGCAATTGGAATAAATTGCGAAGGTGGTACAAAACCAAATTTCGGATTATTCCATCGAATTAATGCCTCAAAACTGTCAATTTCATTTGTTTCAAAATCGATTTGTGGTTGTAAATGAATACTCATTTCGTTAAATTCTATTGCCCTACGTAAATGAGCTTCCATTAACACTACATTTTGGAATGTATGACTCATTTCCTCACGATAAAATCGATAATGGGATCGGCCATGTTTTTTTACATAAAATAAAGCTTGTTCAGCTTGTAATAGAAGTGTTTCTAAATCTCTACCTTGGTCAGATAAAATTGTTGAAATACCAATTGAACATGTTACAAAATACTCTTGTCCATCAATCATAAATGGATCTTTTAATTTTTCCAAAATTAGGTTTCCTAATAAATCAAGTTCTTCTCGTAAATAATACCGAACGAGGAAAAGGAATTCATCACCGTTATAATGGAATAATTCATAGTTTTCATTTTGCAACTCACTAAAACGTTCACTGATTTGTTTTAACATATTATCTGCTTTTTGTTTACCCAGGGATTCATTAAATTTTTTAAAGCGATCTAAGTCAATTAATATTAAAGCAATATTCTTATCGTCTTTATATTCTCGATATTGTTCAGACCATCTAGCATTAAGTGCACGTCGATTTAATAACCCAGTTGTTACATCTTGAAAAGACACTAAACTAAATGGGCTATTGTTATGTAAAACTTTTTTGATTATCAATGCATAATAAATATCTTCTTTATGCGCTATCGGTTGAACATAAATCGATAGCATTTTTAAATTATCAATTGATATGTATTGGATTTCTCCAGTTGGATTTTGTATGATTTCAGAAAACTGCTCCCAATCTAACAATTGAAAAAATTGTCTGGCATCCATCCCTTTTATAAAAGCAGTGGGAGATAAATTTGATGCTTTTGAATTAATCATTTCAACAGAAAATGCTTTTTGTGCCTGTTTTTGTTTTAAAATGACAACTGCTTCAAAAGGGTTTAGTTTTATGATCTCATGTAAATATTCTTCAATTTCCACAATCGGAAAGTTTATCATTTTTATCCCCCATTATATTACTTACATAAGCTAGTATTGGGGGTTCCAAAAAGTCAAAACTATTTGGACACCCTCTCCCCTACTTGGTAAATATCTCCTAGAAAAAATTACTTTTGTAGGAGTCGTCCCGCAATGACTTTTCAGACGCCTCCCACACTATCCTTCGTAAATCATAAACGATTTACTCTTCTACGACAACGGTACTCACCGCTTCTAATAAGAAATATTCCTGTGAATTTAACTTCATTGAACTATCACGCTCTTTTTTATAATGATACTTACCAGATGAATCTTGGATACGTGCTTTTGCCGTATCATTTAATTCGGTTAAAAGTATATGCATTACTCTTTTCTTTATCTGATCAGAATAAATAGGGAATAAAATTTCAACTCGTTTCACCATATTACGTGTCATCATATCCGCTGAAGATAAAAATACTTTATTTTCTCCATTATGATGGAACCAAAAAATTCGAGAATGTTCTAAAAAACGTCCTACAATACTTGTCACAGTTATGTTTTCACTTATGCCAGGAATTCCTGGTCGGATACAACAGATACCACGAATTAATAATTCAACTTTTACCCCATTTATTGAGGCTTCATATAGCTTCATCATTAAATCTTTATCCGTTAAAGAGTTCATTTTTGCACGAATAAATCCATTTCCATATTCTTTATGCATTCGAATCTCTTCATCAATTAATCGAACAAATTCATCACGGATGTCATACGGTGCAACTACTAAGTGATGGAAAACTGGCTTTTCAGTATACCCACTTAAGTAATTAAAGAAATTCGTTGCATCGATGCCAAATTCCTTATTAGATGTAATAATACCCATATCCGTGTAAATTTTTGCTGTTGCATCATTATAATTCCCCGTACCTAAGTGAACAAAACGCTCAATTTTTCCATTATTTCTTCTAACAACTAATGTAATTTTCGAATGGGTTTTTAAATTATTCATGCCGTAAATTACTAAACAACCTGCTTGTTCTAATTCTTTCGCCCAGTGAACGTTATTTTCTTCATCGAACCTTGCCTTTAATTCTACAAGAACAGTTACTTGTTTCCCATTTTCTGCTGCTTGTTTTAATGCATGGATAATTGGTGAGTTGCCACTAACGCGATATAATGTTTGTTTAATCGCAAGTACCGTAGGATCCGTTGCTGCATCTGTAATAAAATCAACAATAGGCTCAAAAGATTCATATGGATGATGGAAGAATATATCCTGCGTTAACGCTTTTTCAAAAATATCTTCATCTGAATCTAAATCTTTCGGGCGCTGTGGTATAAAACTTTCATATTCTAAATGTTCAAGACCTACAGAAATTTTCTTTACAAACCCAAATAAAAATGTAAGATCTAACGGACCATCTATCTTAAATACATCTGACTCTTCAATTTCAAATTCTTCTAATAGATAATCCAGAACTTCGTCACTCATTTCGCCATCGCGAACTTCTAATCGACTACCGACACCCCATTTACGTTTCTTCAGCTCTTTTTCAATTTCAACTAGTAAATCTTGTGCACCTTCTTCGTGAATTGTTAAATCAGCATTTCTTGTTAAACGGAAAGCTTGTGTAGATTTTACTTTATAACCATAGAACAATTGATCAATATGACTTGTAATGACGTCCTCCAATAATACAAATTCCTTTTCGCCTTCATTGCTTGGCAGTTCAATAAATCGTTCTAAAACAGATGGAACTTGTACAATCGCCACTTTTTCATTTTGTTCTACTGTATTAGTTTCTTCTAACATTACAAGTAAATTTAACGTTCTACCTAATAACGTTGGGAACGGTCTATACGCATCCACAGCAACAGGTGTGAGAACAGGAAAAATTGTTTCTTCAAAGAATTCATCAATGAACCTTTTTTGAACAATATCTAAAGATTTAAAATCCTTGATTCTCACGTTTTCTAAAGGCAATAATTCATAAACTAAATGACGAAATAATTCCATTTGTCTTCTTACTAAAGATTGAGTTCGCTCAGCTATTTTCGTTAATTGTTCTTTTGGGGTTAAACCAGATTTATTCTCTGGTTTATTAAAACCTGCTCGTACTTGATCTTGTAAACCTGCAACACGTACCATAAAAAATTCATCCAAGTTTGAACTAAAAATGGCTAAGAATTTTAATCTTTCAAGTAATGGATTTTCTAGATCTTCAGCCTCTTCTAACACTCGTTCATTAAATGCTAACCAGCTTAATTCACGGTTATTATAATATTCTGGCTTAGCAATTTCTTGCATTAATTGCTCATAAGTGGTAACTGTTCCATTTTCCCTTTCCCCTTGAGAATCTCTCTGTATTTCTGTAGTCATCCCATTTCACCCTCTTTTAAAAATTGAATTATTACAGGCTTTTTGAATACACGTTCAATATGTTTTTTTTGACGTTCAGATTGGTAGATTTCCGCCATAGGATGTTTACTTGCTACAATGTTAATGTGAACTGTATCGTTGATTAGCTCTAAATGAACTGATTTTACTAAGTTTCGCTTTGAAACATTTAATGAATAGACAAATTTTAACAACGCCCCATATTCTCTCAAAACTTTAAGTTCATCACGATTAAACCAATTTAAAAACGGAGCTGAGAAACGGCGGAAATAGTCTTTATTTTTATAAGAGGCTAACAATGCTAATTTAACACGATCTCTATGACTCATCCCTGCAATGGATTGATTCGCTAATAGATAGAACGTGTGTTGATTAGATGAATCATTTTCTATATATTCCCCAATTGAAAAGACTTGTGCAGCTTTTTTTAGTAAACTTAGATGCTTTTCATTGAATGTGAAAAGATTCAATTTGCAACATTCCAAATATAACTGTTCTGTAGAAGAAGTTAACATTAGACATTCATCTTCAAACCGACCATACTGGTACATTATTCTTTTTGCATTTTCTTCAAAAACATTAAACTTATTGAAGCTATTTGGATCACTCTGTAGTACACGATGAATAATAAGCCCTTCTCGTAACCCCTTTTTACTAATTTGAAACTTCTTGGCTCCAACCACACCCATTAATGTTCTAAATACCTCTAATGCAATTTCGATAATATCTGCTCGATCCGTTGAAAGCCCGTCTAGTTGTTTTAACTGATCAAATGACATTCTACTTAAAAATGTATTTAATACTTCTAAATCATCAAATTTCATTTCATATTGATGTATTCCTGAAATTGGATAGTCTATTGTATGTTGATGTACTTGAGCTAGATTACGGGCACTTCCACCAATCGCAATCACCGGTAATTTTACATCTTTAATCCAATTTAATTTGTCAAATTGCTTTTTTATATATTGACGTAATAATTTTTTTTCTTCGTCATTTATAATATCGCCCGAAACAAATTTTTGCTTAAGGGATACGGTACCAAATGGAAAACTTATTGATTTTTGTAATGTTTTATTTTCGAATAGTGTTATTTCAGTAGAACCACCACCAATATCAATTGTTACCGCTGATGGCGTATCCATCGAATGAGCTACTGCTAAAAAACCAAAAAAAGCTTCTTGTTCTTCACTTAACAAGTTAATGGTAATCCCAGTCTCTTTTTTCATTCGATCAATAATTTCTGTATTATTGGTTGCTTGTCGAACAGCAGCAGTTGCAGCAGCATAAATATCCGATACTTCATAATCATCTAAAATCTTTTTATATGATTTTAATGTTTCCAATAAAATATTTATGCCCTGTTCTGACATTTCTCCATTAGGATTAATATATGTTCTTAACCTTGCAACAGTTTTTATATTTCCAAATTCATTAAGCCCTTCTTTAGGATTGTATTTATAAAGTACGAGACGAATTGTATTTGATCCGATATCTATTATCGCTATTTTTAACTGTTCCGTTTGGGATCCCTACTCTCTTTTTATATTTATTCGGGGTACCAATAATATTGAACCCTATCTATAAGTAAAGAATGGTTAAATGAATCCGGAATTATGCAATATTTGTAAGGAAACTAAGTATACCTTTTCCTACCTGATCAATAAAAAAGATCGGATTGCCAAAGGGGTATCCGACCTTAAGTTAAAATTTATAAAATTTAGGATACCAATGCACACAAGTTATAAAATCAGTTCATCTGCTTTTAGAATTAACTCGGCAATTTCTGGCTTACTAATTTGGTCTTCTGCCCCTACTTCCTCGCCTTTATGACGCAGGTCATCTGTAATTAGACTTGAGAAAATAATTACTGGTAATTTCTCTAATGCAGGGTTAGATTTGATTTTTTTCGTTAAATGGTGGCCATCCATTTTTGGCATCTCAATATCCGTAATAACTAGTTGTACTTGATCTTCAATTGGTTTTCCGGTATTTAATAAACCTTCTAAATAATCTAATGCATCGCGTCCATTTTCAAAGAATTCAAGGTTAACATAACCTGCTTCAGTCAATGTGTCATGAATAAGTTTGCGCAATAATGGCGAGTCTTCTGCACAAACAATTTTCTTTTCAGATCGTTCACGTTTCCCAAGTTTTTTAACCGACTCCATGCTAATACCAGAATCCGGGTTAATATCTACCATAATTTTTTCAAAGTCTAATAGTAAAATCATCGAGTTATTTTGTTTAATTACACCAATTACTTGTGAAGAACCTCCTTGATACATATCTGATGGTTTTTCAATATCATCCCAAGAGATTCGGTGAATTTGCGTTACATTGTCAACATGGAAAACCACTTTTTGCTTATTAAACTCTGCAACAATGTACTTTTGTTGAACGTTATATTGAGCATGTGGAATGCCTAGTACTTTTAACATATCAACTACAGGTAATACCTCTCCACGTAACTGCACAATCCCTTCAACGTGTGGATGTGCATGAGGGATAAATGTAACTGGAATTGGTTGAATGATTTCTTTTACTTTAATAACATTAATTCCAAATTTATTACTCGCCACTTCAAATTCAACTATTTCAAGTTCATTTGTACCACTTTCAAGTAAAATCCCTTTTTGTTCCATAGTTTTGGCGCTCCTTCCCTATTCTTACTGTATCTAGTAATCTAATTAGATTGTATCATAGGGAAGTCTTTTCTCCTATAAGCGATTTTGGGTTTCAGGTCTAACTTGTAGATGTACAAGAAGTCCAATAATTGTAAGGATTATCAGTGAACCTAAGGCAACTCGGCTCGCTAAAGTGCCATAATCTTTTAACAAAAGTGTCACAGTTCCATAAAGTGCCGGTCCAATGATGGAGGATACTTTTCCTGAGAAAGCAAATAAGCCAAAAAATTGACCTCGTTTCTCTTCAGGTGATAATTCGATAATAAGCGTTCGAGAAGTAACCCACATGGAACCAAGAGAAATACCAAACATACTACCCGCAATCCAAAACATCCATTGAGCAGTTGCAAAGACTGCAAAAATTAATGCTACAATCATTAGAAGGGAAACAATTGATACTGCACGTTTTGAGCCAATTGCTTTTGTAATATAGCCAAAAGCTAATGAGCCAATAACAGTTGAAATCGTACTAACTAAATATAAAATAATAAATTGCCCGGATGAAAATCCTACAATTGCTGTAGCATAAACAGCCATCATAGCAATGGTTGTAGCAATAGCATCATTTAAGAAAAAATACGCAATCATAAAGGTGAAAATTGCCTTATACTTTTTCATTTCTTTAAAAGTGTTAACAATTTCCTTATAACCATCAATAAACTTAATCGATTTCCTATTTTCTTTTGGAATTGGACGATCTTTTATAAAGAAAAATAAGGGCAATGAAAATAGTAAATACATAATAGCTGTTGGTATAAAAGCACGATGGAAATTTCCATCACTAACCATTAGATACACAAGTAGACCAAATATTGTACCTAAATAACCTACTGCAACACCAAAACCAGATATGAGGGGCATTTCCTCTTTTGTTCCTAAGTCCCCCATCATGGAATCGTAAAATACTAAACTCGAATTAAAGAAAAATTTTGCTATGACGAAACTAATGACCACTAAAAATAAACTTAAAGGTACACCCGAAATATTGGAATTTAAATTGAGGCTCGCAAAAATCCCCATCATAAATGTAAATAGAATTGAGATGGAAGCAAACCAAACTATAAAACGCTTTTTATATCCAGTATTATCTATCCAAACCCCAAATAACGGTGAGAAAACAACTAAAAAGAAACTAGCAATTGCATTTGCATAGGAAATAAATGTACTTGCAACTTGTTGTCTTACTTCATCCGTACCTAAAACTTCATCCATATAAAAAGGAAAAAACACCGTGTTTATATTTGAAGAAAAAATCGTATTGGCAAAATCATAAAATGCCCAGGAAAGAATCGGCAAAGACACATATAAAGCGAGTTGGCTTCTTTGTCCAGGGATCTTACGGCTCAAATGTTTACCCATTGTATCTCCCCTAAATTTAGATTCTCACTACCATGCCGCCTACCTTACTCAACATAATATTTAATTAAAGCTTGCGTTCCTTTTTCTCCAAAACCTTTTTCTAGTAGCTGATTATAAAGTTCTTTCGACAATTTTAAACCCGGTAAATTTAAATTCATTCTTTCTGCTTCATCAATAGCAATACGCATATCTTTTATAAAATGTTTAATATAAAAACCAGGTTCTAAATCACCTTTTACCATTCTCGGTCCTAAATTGCTAAGGGACCATGAACCAGCCGCCCCAGTAGAAATGGATTGAAACACCTTCTCAATGTCTAACCCAGCTTTAATACCATAACTAATAGCTTCACAAACGCCAATCATATTTGTTGAGATTAAAATTTGATTGCACATTTTCGTATGTTGACCAGAACCAGCCTCCCCTTGGTATACTATATTCTTTCCAAAGATTTGTAGAATCGGTAATACTTCTTCAAATGCTTCTTTATCACCACCAACCATAATGGAAAGCGTACCATTTTGTGCACCAACGTCCCCACCAGATACTGGAGCATCTAAGCTAGATATTCCCTTTTCTTTTGCTAATTCATAAAGTTTTTTCGCTAAAGATGGTTCTGAAGTTGTCATATCAATAACGATGGAACCACTTTTAGCTGATTGAAAGATGCCATCTTGATTGCAATAAACCTCTTCAACATCTTTCGGAAAGCCAACCATTGTAAAAATAACGTCTGCATTTTCAGAAGCTTCCTTTGGTGTTCTAGCCCACTTTGCTCCTAATTCTATTAAACTTTGTGCTTTCGATTTTGTACGTGTATATATCGAAACATCATAATTAGCATGAATTAAATGTTTTACAATACTTGAACCCATAACGCCTGTCCCAATAAAGGCAATTTTTTTCTGTTCACTCATCATTATCTCTCCTTCAATAATATTTTCGGCTTACTTGTAGTTTAACAAACAGCAGGAAAAATGTAGATAAATAATTGGAATTATTACACTTTTTTATAAAGTAATTATTTTTCGCAAAAAAAAAGAGAACAGAAACGTTAAGTTCTGCTCTAAAAGGGGGAAATGAGAATGTTGCTGTGTTCAAATCTAATATGTCCATTTTAATTAAAAAATAAAACAAAATTTTTAAATTTTTTATTTTGAATTTTTATCGATAATGACGGTTGGATATTAAAAGACTTTTTACCTTTGCTTAAACAAACCTTCTGAAATATATGATCTATTGTAATAGGTTATCTGATTGTTCATTTTCTTTTTTATTTGTTTGACCTTCAAATTGATTCATAAGCTGATCCAATTGTTTACTTAAACGAATTGTTTTTGGGTTTTGAAGTCCATTTACCATTCCTGATTCAATCATCATTTGACGTTTTTGCTCAAGTTTTTTTAAAAGGTTTTTGTCCACAAAACCCCTCCTAAAAAATTCATGATGTCCTCCTATTATAGAGTTTTTTATTCATTATAGAAGGAAAATCATTAGACAAAGTTCGACAACTATTAAGATCTCGGATTTTCAAGAAAGGTAAATACGACATTTCCCCCTTGTTTTGCCTCGCCACGAAAATGTTTAAACATTTCATCCTTTACTAGTACTTCTCTAAATTGTAAAAACTCCTCTTTTTTAATTTCTAAACTTTTTATTTCCCCATTTTTTAATTGTTCAATCATATTTTTATACATTTCCATCATAAAACACCTTACTTTCTTGTTAAGAAATAGTTAAAATTTATTAATTATTCAAAAAGCTCTTTACTTTTTTAAGAAAATAATGCAAACTTTCATAATATTAGTCAATAAGGAGCTGACTCTTATGAAAATAGCAGAGGTTGGAAATATTGTCGAGTTCAAAGAAGGACTACAAGGGGTAGTCGAAAAAGTTAATGAAAACTCTGTCATTGTTGACTTAACAATTATGGATAATTTTCATGATTTAGAAATGGAAGAAAAAACTGTAGTAAACCATAAAAAATATAAAATATTAAGTCAATTTTAAGAGAATTCGATTTTTGTTGTATCCTAAATATCATAGAAAAAAATTAGGCAACAAAGGTTGAAGATAGTTTAACTCTCAGCTTCAAGTAAGTAAATTAAATTCCCCATTATTCGCAAAAAGATGATAGGGGATTTTTTTTTTGTTAAAATGTATAGAAGGAGGTCAGATTATGAAATTTTCAAAGCAAACTTTAGTACTCCTTCTATCAATAGTTTTCGTCTACATCCTGTTATTTTTCACATTTAAGGAAACTGCAATCTTTTGGTACCTTTATACATTTACCTTATTAGTAGGTATGGCAATTGCCATAATTGCAGGAAAGTTTAATGATGAACTTCCTACTTGGAAATATCTTATTTTGGGTATTGGTTACGGGACAATTTTGTATGCTATTGTTCGGCTTGGATATTTTATCATTTCGAAAGTAGATACAAGTCTATTAAAAACTATAACAAAATTCCTTAATAGCTATGGCCCTAACAATATATGGCATTACTTACTTCTAATTTTTATTATTGTAGTGGGTGAAGAATTATTTTGGAGAGGATATGTCCAGCAACAATTAAAGAAATGGTTCTCACCAATTATAGCAGTTATTATAACTAGCATTTTATTTGCATTTTCTGTAGCGATTAGTGGATTTATGCTAGGAGCAATTGTTGCATTAATTGCTGGGCTAATGTGGGGCTTTCTTTATGAATGGAAGCAAAGTATGCCACTTATTATCGTAGCTCATGAAGTGTTTATCTTATTATTATTTTTGGTTATCCCACTAAATTAATAATTTTTTTGCAAAAAATGAAACTTTAACCATCTAAAAACGTTTAATTCAACAAGGAGGATGTAACTTATGAAAAATAACTTATTATTACTAATGACGTTATTTCTGTCCATTGTGATACTTGCAGCTTGTAATACAGCCGAGGAGCCTACTACAGAACCTTCAAGTGATTCAATTACCGCGGATAGTGATATTAACAACAATGCTGAAGAAAAAGAACCACCAATAACAAATGAGGAACAAGAAGAACCTCAAACTGATAGTGAAGAAGTAAAACCTGAAATTTCATACACATCAAACAATGAAGAACAAACAGAATCAACTACTTCTGTAGACAGTGAAAAATATACAATTCAAACAATAGAAGGATTTTCGTTAACTGCAGAAGAACCAGGAAAAGATGTATTATATTACGAAAAAGATGACTCAATCTTCATGCGAATTGAATACGCTACAGTAAATGATACAACTTTCGATGATTTGCTTGCTAATACGGAAGAAACAATGTCTGCTATCAATGAGGAGTATGAAACATTTGATTTCAAAACTTATCATGATGAAAATAAACTTACTAATTCAGCAGCCTTTAAAACGAACTTTGAAGATGAAGAAGTATTGATGGTAGTATACGAAAAAGGTGATTCTCTGGTGCGCCTTACAATTTACGACCATGCAAAATACGATTTATCTGATGCATTTATTAAGATGGGCTTAAGTATTCAACCAAAATAAAAACTTTAAATTAATAGGGGGTAGATCAGGTCAATTACTAATTGACTTTGAACTACCCCCTATTTTTATTTTTTTAAACTGATCACTAACTAAGATAAATTAATAAGCTTTATATTAATAGGTATAAGAGGATTCGCTATTTGAGCCAAAAATCCCACAAAAAAAATAGAAGCACAAAAATGCTCCCATTTTCTTTATTAATATGACAAGTCTTTAATTGATAATCCTAATTTTTTCAATAAGGTAATTGCTGTTTCTTTTTCTTCATCTGTTAAGACGCTTAATAATTCATGCAAGTTTTGCTCATGTTCCGGAAATAACGTTGACATAAATTTAGAACCTTCTTCGGTAATTTCTGCAAACGTCACGCGTCTATCTGATGGACATGATACTCGGTTTAAATATCCCCTCTTCTCAAGTTTATCAATCACATATGTAATTGAACCACTAGCAAGTAGAATTTTATTTCCAATTTGTTGCAATGGTTGACGACCTTTATGATAAAGTAACTCTAAAACTGCAAATTCTGTCGGATTTAATCCATGTTGTTGAAAAAATTGATTCGTCACTTCATTTATTGCTTTATTAGCTCGAGACAAAACGATATATAATTTTAGCGATTGCTTAATCTCATTCGTTGACATGACAATTCATCCTCTTTATCGATATATATGCATTATATCGATTAAGAGAAAGCTTTGTCAAAAATACATTTATCAAATTATACAACTGGGATTTTTTTTACGGACTCTCTATTAGTCCAATAGTTGATTAGTTCCTCTTCATCTTGTGTTTGTAAATTTTGCTCACAAAATGGAAGATTAATAATAAAGGTTGTCCCCATTCCAACAGTACTTTCTACGGAAATAGACCCATTATGTTCTTCTACAACTTTTTTTACCAATGCTAGACCTAAACCAGTTCCCGTTTCCTTTGTCGTATAGAAGGGTTTAAATAAATTACTTTGTTCTAACTCCGTAATACCTGCACCTTCATCCTTAACAGATAGCTGAATATATGAATCTTTATTTTCTAAAGTAATTGTAATTTGTCCACCATTAGGCATTGCCTCTATTGCATTTTTTACTAGATTAATAAGCATTTGCTTTAATCGATTATCATTTCCAAATATCAGCGTACTCTGATTATCATGATAATGATTTCTTAGAATTACATTATGGTGAACTGCATGAGGTAACATCAATTCAATTACTTCATCTACTATTTGCACGATTGATAATTTTTCAAAGCTACGTTCTTTTGGTTTTGATAAGTATAAGAACTCACTTAATATCTTTTCCATACGGTGGATTTCAGAATCCATTACATTTAAATATTTGTAACCATCTTCTGTAGAATTAATTTTCAACAACTCAATAAATCCTTTTAATGAAGTCATTGGATTTCGGATTTCATGAGCAATGCTAGCAGCCATTTGTCCAATAGCATTTAACGAATTTTGTTGCTCAAGTTGTTGTTTTAACTTAACATTTTCTGTCTCATCCGTAATTGTTGTAACAATCATGCTCATTTTATAATTGAATTTACTTTCGAGCTTATAAAACATTTCTTCACCAAAACGATTTGTTTTGGAAACGTTAATGGATGCTCGTCCGTTATTCATCAAGTTAGCAAAATATTGAAGTTTACTATAATTATAGTCAATTAAATAGTCAAAGATATTTTCATGCTGACAATTAATAATCTCGCATTTTTCACACTCAATATAATTTGATGCTATGTCGTTCAAATCAATAATTTCACCACTAATAGCCGTCAAAATCATTCCATGAGGGACATCATTAATCATTGAGAATATTTCCTCATGGATTAATGATATTCGTGCAAAAATTAATTTTTCTCTTTCATGATAATAACCAGCTAATTTAATTTTTCTATATTGGTTTTCACTTGTTTTAATATTCAACACGCAAAAACCACCCATATCCATTCGAATTTTATCTACAAACGAAGCCCATTGAAGTTTTGATGGCTCGTCCATTGGTAATGGTTGTTGTTTAGTTACATTATTTATATTAAGTAATTGCGCTGCGTAGTCATTTATTGACTCAATCTGACAAGAAGTATTTAAAATAAGTACTGGATCTTTGACGGCTTGAAACAATTTCCTAAAAATAGGACTTACAGTTTTCACCATTCTTTTTACACCAATCCTTCCATTTGGGAAAATACTCTCTCTCTATTTTTCACGCAAATCTTTTACATTTATTCTATTATCTATAATATTTGATTATGACTTATTTTTTCATTTTCAAAATATTCTCTATATAAAATATTATTAAAATTATTTCATAGTTTTTTTTATAAAAAAATGGGTAAAAAATATCATTTTTCAATTTTTATCCAATTCCAATTAGTACTTTTAAATCTAAAAAGATATTTTTTTGACTTTTTTATCGCCTTTTTTTGTTGATTTGTTATTTACCATTAATTTCAAGATATTTCTAAAATCAATACTATATACCCAATAATTCACATTTTAAAACAAAATATTATAAATAGCGCACTCTTTTTTCAGATAATTCGTGCAATACTTTTACGTTATTACATATATAAAATAATATTTACAATACTTATTAAACTAAAAATGTCTCATACTTTTTAAATGTATGAGACATCAACATAATTTATCCTATTATGACACGTTCCTTCGGGTAGCGATAAGGTGGTTTTTCTGCTTTACCGCCCAAAGTATATAAAAATGAAATTAGGCCTACTCGACCAATGAACATTAAAATCATTACAACAAACTTCCCTTCAGTTGATAGGCTATCAGTAATCCCTAGGGACATACCACAAGTACCGAAGGCAGAAGTAATTTCAAAAATAATTTGTGTAGTTGTTGCATATGGCTCTGTTATTAACAACACCATTGTCGAAATCATAACCATAAAAAACGCAAGGATAATTACAACGTAAGAGCGAAAAATATCACTTAAATGGATTTCTCGTCCAAATATTTGGATTTCTGTCCTACCGTTTGCAAAGTTTATAAGGAATAAAATTGCTATAGCAAAAGTAGTAGTTCTTATTCCCCCTCCAACAGAACTTGGAGAAGAACCGATAAACATAAGAAAACTTAAAAAAATATCTGTGGCTTCACTAAATTGTGATACATCATATGTTGTTAAGCCTCCAGATCGGGAAGAAATAGAATGAAACATTGCTGTAAATAGCTTTTCATACCATGTCATCCCTTTAAAAGACAAGAACGATTCCACCAAAATTATAACGAGTGTTCCAACAATAAATAAAACAAAATAAGTTAATGCTGTAATTTTAGTAAAAAGCGAAAATCGAAAAGTATCCTTTTTTCTAAATAAAAAATTTTTTACTTCAATTAATACTGGGAACCCAATCGCTCCTAACACAATTAAAATCATTGTAATAAATTGAACGAAATAATCGGTATGGAACGGTTGTAGACTTTCCCCAGTGATATCAAATCCACCGTTAGTTGTTGCAGATATGGATGCAAAAACCCCATGTTTAATGGCTTCACCCCAAGTATCAAAATATTGGTGGAAGTGAAGGGAAAGAATTAATGCGCCGACTGCCTCAATAATAAATAAGAGCTTCACGATTTCTTTCAATAATTGTACAACACCAGACACTTGAGATTGATTAAAATCAATCATAATTAATTGTCTTTCTCTCATCCCAATTCTTTTCCCTGTTATTAGCCAAAGAAATGTGCCCAAGGACATAATTCCGATTGCTCCAAGTTGCAATATAACTAATAGGACTACCATTCCAAAAGGTGTTAAAGTGGATGAAATGTCAAACACAGATAATCCCGTAACACTGACCGCACTAACTGCCGTAAACAAACTATCTACTAAAGAAACTTCTTTCCCCTCTTCGTAAACAGCTGGAATTCTTAATAATAAAAACGAAGACGCAATTGCGATAAAATAGTATGAAACCAATAATTGAAATGGCGTGATTGCTCTACTATGTTTTTTCTTGTGAGTCACATATTTCGCCTCTTATCCATAATATAGAACTTTTTATTAGTATAAGGAAAACAAGAGTAAAATAAAAGAGGAACAGCAATGTGCTCCTCTAAAAAACCATTTATTTTTCTTCTACAACTTGCTTTTTCTTTTTCGCTACACTGATAAAATATCCACCAAGAGCGATAAGTAACAATACAATCCAGAATGTTAATTTCCATGGTGTTGAATGTGGAAACTCATGTGGTAAAATTCCAACTTTATCGTGTGATAATGTTAATACAACTAATTTTACACCAACCCATCCAACAATTAAAAATGCTGCAGTTTCTAAATCTGGATATTTGTTTAAGATTTTTACAAACCACTGTGCAGCAAATCGCATGATAACCATACCGATAATACCACCCAAGAACATCACAGCGAATTGTCCAGCATTAATACCTCCAATATGGAAATCTCCCATTTCAGGTAACGTTACGGCAATCGCAACAGCTGCTAACATGGAGTCTACTGCAAAGGCGATGTCTGCTAATTCAACTTTAGCAACAGTCGCCCAAAATCCTTTTCCTTTTTGAGTATGTTCTTCAATATCTTCTTTTGTTTCCTCTGACTTCTTAAATTTCGAGTCATAAATGTGTTTAATTGAGATAAATAATAGATAAGCAGCACCAATCGCTTGAATTTCCCAATAGTTCACTAAAACTGTAATCAAGAATAACGCAACAAAGCGGAAAATAAATGCACCAATTAATCCATAAAATAACGCTTTTTTCTGTTTATTTTCTGGTAAGTGTTTTACCATAACTGCCATTACGACTGCGTTATCGGCTGCTAAAAGTCCTTCTAATACAACAAGTACGACTAGTACCCAAGCATATTCCAATAATATTGCTTCCACGAGATAGTTCCTCCTTAGTCTTTTTATGCCCATATTGATGGGATTTTAAAATACACAGAAATCTCCAAATTTAGGCAAAATAAAAGACCTCTGCCTAAATAATAGGCAAAGGTCTTGCTTAGCAATAATTATACGTGCAAATTATGCTCTCACACCCGATGGAACAAACCATGTAATGACGAATGTGAAGTAAGTATCTCACAATACTTATAAGCTACTCCCCTTTGACAATAGTCAAATGGATATTTGATTTTCTGTAACCTGATTATAACACAAATTCACTAATATCTTCAATATTATTTTATTTCAATTTGGTAAAGTTTGTTACCTTTATTTTCATTATAAAATTTAACCATTGATGGAATGGATGCGATGAAGTCTGGACAAGTGATATTCCCCTTTATCAAAATTTCCTGTGCTTGCCGACTATCGAAGGTTGCATTCCATGTTAAGTAATCTAATGTTTCTATTTCAACACCTAGCATTTTTCTTAAATTTTTTATTTTCATCATAGATCGAGCAATTTCTATTGGAAAACGTCCCCTTGGATATTTACCTGTCATTTCCTTTACCATAGTACGAAACACTTCTTGAACTGGATGGGGTTGTGGATCGGTTAAATGTAGTGTTTTATTAATCGCACTTTCCTCTGTACAAATAAATGTTGCTGCATCAACAATATAATCAACAGGGACTACATTAATCGTTGAAGTAGAATGACCTAAATAGGGTATAAAGGGTAAACTTTTTAAACGATCAATCATATTTAAGAAAAAATAAGGACCATCAAATTTAATCGTTTCACCAGTAACCGAGTGTCCTCTAACGATGCCAGGACGTATAATTGTAGTTGGGACTTTTCTCTTTAGATCCTCGACTAATAGTTCTGCTTCAAATTTTGTTTCTTCATAGTAATTTTTAAATTGAGGTGGTCGAACAAGTTCCGTCTCTAACAATATCCCTTCCCTCGTCCCTGCAACATAAGCAGTACTAAAATACATGTAACGGTTAAGATTGGGTAGTGATACAACAAAGTCATTTACCATGGATGTACCATGAACATTTACTTTCCAAGCAACTTCTCTTGGTACAGCTAAGTCATAAATTGCGGCTAAATGCCAAAAGACCGAAATCTCAGGCACAATACGTTTCAAGATGTCATGGTCCAAATCAAGATTCGGTAACGTAATATCCCCTTTTACTAACTCCATTGTGCATCCAGGATAATGGCTAAGTATTTCTTCCATTTCTTTTTGTGCTTTTTCAATTTCCGTTGATAACACTAATACGATTACAGAATCTGAAACTTTCTTCTCAAAAACACTTCGAATAAGTTGACTTGTAATAAATCCAGGAAAACCAGTGAAAAAATGAATCCCCATATTATGACCCCCAGCCTATTTTTTATATAGCTGTTACTTGTTTCCATTTTATCTCATTACTAAATTAAATACATCTAAGATATAAGGAAATAATAGTTTCCGATTGAAACTTTCACTATTATAAACAAGCCTGGTCTAAATTTATCCCATAAAAAAATGCGGCTTACAATTGTAAGCCGCGTAAAAGTTTTCTCTTATAACAAACTATAAAGTTTAATGTTCTCATTTTTATCAGAGAACCAGCGCATTGCAAATTCGTTTTCAAATAAGAATACAAGGTTGTCAAAACGATCTTTTACAAGCATTGAACGTGTTGAAGACATTGATTCTTTTACATCTTCTTCATTTTCAATCCAACGAGCAATTTTTGAGCCAATTGGTTGCATGATAACTTCTACATTGTACTCATTTTTCATTCGATGTTCGAACACTTCAAATTGAAGTTGTCCTACTGCTCCCAGAATGACTTCTTCTGTGTGCAATGTTTTGTAATATTGAATTGCACCTTCTTGAACTAATTGTAAAATCCCTTTATGGAATTGTTTTGATTTCATTACATTTTTAGCAGAAACTTTAACGAAAATTTCTGGTGTAAACTGCGGTAATTTTTCAAATTGGAAGGTCTTTTTACCACCGACTACTGTGTCTCCAATTTGATATGTCCCTGTATCGTATAGACCAATGATATCTCCTGCCACAGCCTCGTCAACTGTTTCACGGTCATCGGCTAAGAATTGTGTAGATTGAGACACTTTAAAGGATTTCCCTGTACGTGATAATGTTATATTCATTCCACGCTCAAATTTACCAGATACAATACGGACAAAGGCAATACGATCTCGGTGTGCTGGATTCATATTCGCTTGAATTTTGAAAATAAATCCAGAAAAATCTTTATGTTCCACTGGGTCGATGAATTGCTCATCCTCTGTAATACGTGGTTGTGGTGCAGGTGCAAATTGTAAGTACGTTTCTAAAAATGTTTGAACACCGAAATTCGTTAAAGCCGAACCGAAAAATACTGGAGTTAATTCGCCACGACGTATTTTATCCTCAGAAAACTCATTACCTGCTTCATTTAAAAGAATGATGTCATCCATTGCTTGTGTATAGTATGATGTCACTTTCATTGGATGGTCCACAGCTAATTCGCCATCCTCGTCGATTGGTAGAAAGCGTTCTGAATCTTCTGTACGGAACTGTTCAATACGTTTGTTATAACGGTCATAGATTCCTAAAAATTCTTTCCCCATACCAATTGGCCAGTTCATAGGGTATGCATTAATTCCAAGTACTTCTTCAAGTTCTTCGATTAATTCAAGCGGCTCTTTCCCTTGTCGGTCTAACTTATTAATAAAAGTAAAAATTGGAATACCGCGCATACGACAAACTTTAAATAGTTTTAATGTTTGTGCCTCAATCCCTTTGGCAGCGTCAATAACCATTACCGCGCTGTCTACAGCCATTAAAGTACGATACGTATCTTCAGAGAAATCTTGGTGCCCAGGTGTATCTAAAATATTTACACGAAAACCTTGATAATCAAATTGCATAACAGAAGATGTAACAGAAATTCCACGTTGCTTTTCAATTTCCATCCAGTCTGATGTTGCAAATTTACCTGTTTTTTTCCCTTTTACAGTACCAGCATCACGAATGGCACCACCAAATAAAAGTAATTTTTCAGTAATCGTCGTTTTACCAGCATCCGGGTGGGAGATGATGGCGAAGGTACGACGTGAAGTTATATCTTGTTCTATTTTTGAAGTCATAGTTTAAGTCTCCTTTATTAATACCTTTCCTATCATATAAGAATTTAACTAAATTACACAACCTTTTTTCATTCTATCCAATAAAATACCCTCTCTATTATAGTTAGAGAGGGATAAGAAGCAAAAATTACACAAATTTTAATCGTCCAGCCTCAATCGCGATTTCTGCATCACTATGAGGATATTTCGTGTTACCAATAATTTGATAATCTTCATGACCTTTACCAGCGAAGATAATAATATCTCCTGGTTCTGCAACCGAAACTGCATGTCTTACAGCTTCTGCTCTGTCACCAATACATGCATAATTTTCGTGTTGCATACCTTTTTCTAAGTCACCAGTAATACTGTCATATTCTTCATAACGTGGGTCATCTGTTGTCAATACAACATAGTCCGCTTTCGATGCTTTTTCAGCCATTGCTGGACGTTTTGATTTATCACGGTTACCACCAGTCCCAACAAGGAAGATGATTTTTTTGTCCGGCTTTTTATATGGTAGTGCTGCATTGATTGCCTTTTCGATTGCATCTGGAGTATGCGCATAATCAATAAAGATTTGTAACGGTAAATCAGTTACAATTTTCTCCATACGACCGCGCACAGGGTTTAAATCTTCAATCTGTTCAATGATTGCTTCCAATTCGAAGCCTCTTGAATAGAATACCGCTGTAGCAGCTAATATATTGTAAACATTAAATTCCCCAATTAACTTCATAGAAACAGGGAATTTCCCTTCAGGTGTTATCATGTCGAAGGTTGTAATGTTATCATCATAACAACAATTTTCTGCGCGGAAATTTGCATCATTTTTTAAACCATATGTCCAAACTGGATATGGAGTTAATTGTGCATATTTTTCAGACCATGGATCATCGGCATTTAAAATAACTGATTTATTTTTCGTTAGATCTTGTCCAAGTTGTGAGAATAATAATCCTTTTGCATTTCCGTAGTTTTCCATTGTACCATGGAAATCAAGATGATCGTGGGTTAAATTTGTAAATACAGCCACATCATAATCAACTCCAGCTAATCTTCCTAATGCTAATCCGTGAGAAGAAACTTCCATCACCATCGCACGACAACCTTCCATTTTCGCACGGAAAATCATTTGTTGTGTACTTAATGCATCGCTAGTTGTATTAGCTGATTCGTATAAAACGCCATTTAAATTAAAGCCGATTGTACCAGAAACCGCTGACTTTTCTCCCATACCAATAAGCATATGATGAATTATGCCAGATACGCTTGTTTTTCCGTTTGTACCTGTAACACCAATCATTGTGATATCATTTGATGGATATTCAAAAAATTTCGCTGCTAATAATCCCAATGCTCGATTCGTATCTTGAACAATGATTTGAGCAACTTCACCTTCTAATTGTAATTTTCGTTCCGTTACAATGACGATAGCACCCATCTCGACTGCTTTTTGAGCATAGTCATGTCCATCTACGGTATATCCTTTAATACAAATAAATATACTTTTTGGTTGAACACTTCTTGAATCGATTGAAATATCCTTTATTGTTGTTGGTAACTGCCCTACTATTTCTTTATAAGGAATTACGCTAATTAATTCTTCAGTATACATACTCACTTAATCCTCCTTAACCATTGCTGAAGTGACATAGACATATAACAATTGTGCAGTTGCCTTAAGTGAGTCAATATGTGTTCGTTCATATGCATGGCTCGACTCAATGCCCGGACCGAATAATGCGTGCTTCACATCAAACCCAGCTCGAATTGCAGCAGATGCATCCGATCCGTAATATGGATAAATATCTAATTTATAATCAATTTTATGTTGTTCGGCTAAATTTACAAGATGTCTTGTTAAATCATAATGATATGGACCACTAGAATCCTTTGCACAGATGGACACAGTGTATTCATCTGTGGCTTGACCATCACCAATAGCACCCATATCAACCGCAATATATTCTACAACTTGCTCAGGTATATTTGAATTTCCACCATAGCCAATTTCTTCGTTATTTGAAATATAGAAATGTGTTGTATAAGGAAGCTTAATATTATTTACTTTGATATATTTCATTAATTGCAATAATAGAGTTGTACTTGCTTTATCATCTAAATGTCGCGATTTAATAAAGCCAGATTCTGTAACTTCAAAACGTGGATCAAAAGATACGAAATCCCCTACATTAATTCCAATATTTCTTATATCTTCTGAGTTTTTCACTTTTTCGTCAATCCGTACTTCAATATGTTTCTCATCGCGTTTGATTTCTCCTGCTTTCGCATAAACATGAACTGATGTTTCATGCATTAAAATTGTCCCGCGATTTTTTTTCCCAGAAGCAGTATGGATTGTACAATATTCACCTTCAACCGCATTCCAATTAAAGCCACCTACCATTGCAAGCTTTAATCGACCATTTGATTTTACTTCTTTTACCATAGCTCCTAATGTATCCACGTGGGCAGTTAAAAGTCTATGGGATTCATTATCTTCTCCAATAAATGTAGCAATAATAGCGCCTTTATTCGTCTTTTTATAGTCAATACCTAGGTCAGATAAATACTCCCCAATAAACTTTATGATTGTCTTTGTATATCCTGATGGACTAGGAATGTTTACGATTCGGCCTAATAAATCTATGGTATCTTCTTTATAAAATACATCATTCATCAATAAGCCCCCCAACTTATCCATTCATAAATGAAATCTGAATAAAAATAATCATATCAAAATTCGCCAATTATCGACACCCTTGAATAAAGAAAAATGTCTAAAATAGCCATAAGTTTTTAATAAATATATCATTTTTATTCTTTTACCATAATCTAGTGAACATGTATGTAATTCGAAAGACCGAGAAATTTGAAAACAAACTTCTCGGTCGATACTATTTTAAAATAGAACGAACTAATTTTATTTTTTGTTTATAAGGTGGAAATGCGATATTTGTTGCTAATTTTGAAGAACGTTTCATAACTGATTTTGCATGAGTAAAGTTTTCAAAACTCGCTCTACCATGATAAGCATTCACACCTGAAGGACCTACGCCACCAAAAGGTAAAAATGGGTTTCCGACATGTGAAACAGTATCATTAATACATCCTCCCCCAAAAGGCAACTCTTGTAGGAAGTACTCTATTGCCTTTTCATGTTCAGAAAAGAAATAGCCAGCTAATGGTTTGGGAAGTTGCCGAATCTGATGAATCGCTAACTTTAAATCATCATAAACCATAATCGGTAAAATTGGACCAAAAATTTCGTCCTCCATAATAGGATTATTCCATGTGATATTTTCCAAAATTGTTGGTTCAATAAATAAATCTTTGCTGTCTGTTTTCCCACCAAATGTAATGTTCTTTTGCTCTATCTCAATTAACTTGTGTAAACGATCGAAATGTCGTCTATTAACAATTCGACCATAATCCTTACTTTGTTGAATATTACGACCATAAAACTGTGTAATAGTATTTTTAAGTAGAGTAACAAACTTGTCGTAAACTGAAGAATGTACTAATAAATAGTCTGGAGCAACACAAGTTTGACCAGTGTTAGTAAATTTCCCCCAAACAATTCTTTTTGCTGCCACTTCAAGATTAGCCGTCTGATCAACAATTGTTGGACTTTTACCGCCAAGTTCCAATGTAATAGGCGTTAATCTTTCAGCTGCAGCTCGCATAATAACTTTTCCTACAGACACACTACCTGTAAAGAAAATATAATCAAAGGAAGAATGAATGAGTGCAGTAACTTCTTCTTTCTCTCCCTCAACCACACGAACGTAACATGTATCAAAAGTTTCTCCGATTATTTTTTTAATAATGTTAGTCGTGTGAATCGTTGTTTCTGAAGGCTTTACGATTGCTGTATTACCGCTAATTAAAGCACCAATTAATGGCTCCATAACCAGTTGAAATGGATAATTGAAAGGGGCAATGATTAATACTACTCCATACGGTTCTCTTACAATAAAGCTTTTTGCAGGTTGAAAATGAATTGGTGTTTTCACTTGAACGGGTGTTGACCATTCATCAATATTTTTAATCATCAATTCAATACTACTAAGAACTAATCCAACCTCATTTGTATAAGCTTCAAATTCACTTTTTCCCAAATCTAAATTCAACGCATGTAAAATGTCTTTCTCATACTTTTTTATTTTATCTTTTAATTTTTCTAGTTGTTTTTTTCTGAAATCAATACTTTTTGTACACCCTGTAAAAAAGAAGTTCCTTTGTTCTTCTATCCTTAATTCTACTTCTTCTTGAGTAAATTTCATCATTTCTCTTCCCCCAATCTATACATAATATTTTTTTTTCGGTTCATAATAATTATGTACAATTTACTACTAAATGTCTTTCAAAATCCTTTTTACAACGCTATTGAAGTCAATATTGATTGTAAATTAGATTCGAAAGACGTTATAAGGGGGCAATTTATTTATGATTTCGACTGATACTTGGTGGGAAAAAATTTTTTCAGGACCTTTGTCAATTGGTTTAAATGAAGAAAAAGTACATCAATTAGAGGACGAATCCTTTTTATTCCTAAGTGAAGAAGAACAATTGCCACAAGACAATGAATATCAAAGCGAATAAGAATTCTGGATGAGAAAAATTGTATAAGTAAAGAAAAAGGACTGTTTTTCTATTTTGAAAGACAGTCCTTCTATTTTTTAGTTTTGAATTACCTCTGGATGGAACCCATCTTTTTGTAGGTAATTTTCATGTTCCCAAATATTTAATTTATTAGCTTTAGCAGTTTCTTCAATTTCACGAAATTCTTTTTCCAGTGTGTTATTTGGCTCATTTATATATCGAACAGCAGCATATCCTTCTTTTAGTAGAAGCTCTTGTAGAAGAACATCATCTACAAAAACATAAGTCAATAATCTACCATAGTTATCTGTTTCAGGTCCCACATCATAAAGCAATTCAATTTTAGACGCATTTTCTAATAAGTTTAATGTATAACTTTTCGCTTCTTCTGCATAAGGCATAGGATCCTTTTTATCATAATTCATTTCCGGAGTATCGATCATGAGTAATCGAATTCGCTCTTCTTGTCCATTCACTTTTACACGAAATGTATCGCCATCATTAATGGAAATATACTGCGCTTCAATCAACTCATTACCAGTAGCCTCCACAGCAAGTTCTGGCGTGATTTTATACTCATCACTAATTTGCTCAGATTCTTTCGACGAATTATTAAACAATAAATAAAGCACAACTGCGAGAATAACTGTCCCACTAGTAATAATCGTTTTTATATCAGAAGCTTTCATCTTACTACCTCATTCTTTCATTTTTCCTTAGTAATAGTACCATACAATTACATGTCAAAAAACAAAATTTAACTAAACGGAGGAGATTTGCTAACTCTGCAGTGTGTAGTTCCGCTCACAAAAATAAGTCCTTTTAGTATTTCATTATGAAGAAATAAACGAAAAATAATTATTATAATATGGTACCTGTGGATAGGACACTTGAAAAAGAGTGTGCTATTCACAGGTATTTTTTATATACTAGACTTTCAAGAGGAATAAGGACGGACAGAAGACAGCGATGAGTAAACAATTATTTTCACCAGAACAGATTGAACAACTACAAAAGAATCCACATGTATTAAAGGTAAGCGAACGTACCATTACTTACGCAGATGCATTTAAAAGTAAATTTATAGATGAATATTTAGCAGGCAAAACACCTCGGCGAATTTTTGAGGAATACGGTTTTGATATTGAAGTAATAGGCATGAAACGTGTTGAACAAGCCTCCTCTCGTTGGAGAAAAGCGTATGAGAAAAATGGTTTAATTGGGCTAACCGATACACGTAAAACGAGTTCCGGAAGACCTATAAAGCGTGAATTAACGATGGCAGAAGTTCTCGGAAGACAAGCAGCACGTATTGAACTACTAGAAGGGCAAGTAGAGATGCTAAAAAAGCTCGAAGTGACAGAAAGGAGGCTGCTAAACACCAGTCAAAAATTAAGCACAAATAAGGTATTCCAACTGATTTCCGATACACTAGAGCAGTTTCCATTTAAACGAATGGTGACTTATTTTTGCGCACTTTTAAACGTCTCACGTTCTGGTTATTACAACTATTTAAAGACAAGTGAGACACGTGCAACGAAAGAGTTGAAGGATAGAGAAGCACGTGATTTGATCTTAAAAGCCTTCAATCGCCGTGGTTATAAGAAGGGGTCACGTTCAATTAAAATGACACTTGAACACGACTTTGGCATCGTGATGAATCGCAAGAAAATCCAACGTATTATGCGAAAGTATGGAATTGTCTGCCCTCACCGCAAAGCCAATCCGTATAAACAAATAGCGAAAGCAACAAAAGAACATCGTGTTGTGCCAAATAAGCTAGAGCGCCAATTTAAGCAAGGTGTACCAGGCAAAGTCCTATTAACAGACATTAGCTATATTCCCTATAACGGAACAATGGCTTATTTGTCGACCATTAAAGACGGGTCTACCAATGAAATTTTAGCTTATCATGTATCAGATCGTATTACGCTGGACCTCGCAACAAAAACTGTTGAGAAACTATTCCGCAATAAACGTGTAAAGCTCCATCCAGAAGCCTTCATCCATTCAGATCAAGGTGTTCATTATACAAGTCCAAAATTCCAAAAGCTTTTAAAGCACTATAAACTTGGTCAATCGATGTCACGTCGAGGCAACTGTTGGGATAACGCACCACAGGAATCCTTTTTCGGACACTTAAAAGACGAAGTTGATTTCAGCATGGTCAAAACACTGGATGAGTTACGCGCTAAAATCGATCACTACATGGTTTACTACAACAATTATCGTTATCAATGGAATCTAAAAAAGATGGCTCCTGTACAATACAGAAACCATCTCTTAATAGCTTAAACTCTTTTTTTAGTTTGTCCTTGACTTGGGTACCACATTATTAGCTAAATTCAATGGCCTTTCTCTTTAAGGAATCTGGCCTACCACATAAGCCGCGCACTTATACTAGAAAGTTTAGAGGCTAAAACAAAAAAGTGAGCGGACCTTACACAAGCAGGTGACAAAAACGCCACATCGTGTGGCATTGTCACCATGACCAACATCGTGTTGGCCCCAAAAACAAGTCGTAAAGACAACACAAGTTGGCTTTGCGGCTTGTGTGCAACGTCCGCTCACAAAAGTTAAATCCTTTTTAGTATCCCGATACGAGAAATCGAAAGAACGATTCCCATTGATTCAAAAAAGTGGTCATTCTATTTAAGTAGCCGCGGCCTACCACCGTAAGCCGCGCACTTATACTAGAATGTTTAGAAGGTAAAACAACAAGTGAGCGGACATGACACAAGCAGGTGACAAAAACGCTACATCGTGTAGCATTGTCACCATGACCAACATCGTGTTGGCCCCAAAAACAAGTCGTAAAGACAACACAAGTTGGCTTTGCGGCTTGCGTGCAACGTCCGCTCACAAAATAAAATACTTTATTAGTATCCATAATAAAAATAAATAAAAAGAGCACTATTACACTAACGTAAATAGCGCTCTTCATCGGGATTATTCACTTTCTTGATTTTTCGGTGGCTTTGGCCCTAAATCTTGTGGAGGTATATCTGCAAACGTCTCGCCCTCTTCTTCAAGATCGCGCATACGGTGTGCAATTCGTGAAGCCGCACAAGCAGCAATACTTCCAACCAAATCATCTAAAAACGTATGAACCCCATTACCAACTTTCGTATCTAACTTTTTAATAATCCCAACTTTATTCTTATCTAAATGCCCATAAGTTGTTAAAGCAATACTTCCATAAGTCATTACCGAACCAAGAGCAAGCGTTTCATCTACACCAAATAATCCTTCATCAGATTCAATAATTGATTGTAATGGTTGCGATAATAAATTTTTCTCAGCTAACTCATCTAATTCGATTCCAACTAAAACCGAATGCTGAACTTCACGTTTACGAAGGACTCTTTCAACTGAGTTAATACAATGCTCAATTGTCAGTCCCTCATTATATGGTATTTGCATATCATAAACGATCTCTGCAATATCATTAATTGTGACACCACGTCTTTCTAAAGCTGCTTTCGTGGCTTTTGCTACTTCTTCTGAAGAAATTCGTTTTTTTACCATTTTTTAGCCCCATTTCTTTTAATGACAAAATAAAATTCTTTCTGTTTTTTCTACTATTACGACCATAGTACACGTAGAAATACGGATATGATACAATTTTAATACATCAAAGATATGATAGGAGGTCCCCTCGTGGATCAAGGAAAAGTAAAAGATATTACATTTTTTAGCAATTCTTTGCAAGAGGAAATGGAATTACTGATTTATGTACCAGCAAATTATACTCCTCTTAATAAATATAACATCTTAATTGCATCAGATGGAAAAGATTATTTCCAACTAGGTGGAATCTCACGCCTAGCAGATAAATTAATCGATGACTTTGAAATCGAAAATCTAATAATCGTCGGTGTACCTTATAAAAATATTGAAGATAGAAGAAAAAAATATATTCCAACTGGAGAGCAACATGAAGCATATTTACGCTTTTTAGCACATGAACTAATCCCATATTTAGACAATGAGTTTTCAACATTCCAACTTGGCTCGACACGTGGTTTAATTGGCGATTCTATGGCTGGAACAGCATCACTTCTTGCAGCAATAAAGTATCCAAACATTTTTTCAAAAGCCATTTTACAATCACCGTATGTTGATGAACATGTACTACAATTAGTTGAAAAAACTCCAGTTAACAATACCTTATCGATTTACCATGTTATTGGCACAGGTGAAGACAAAGTATTAACGACTGATAAGAAAATTAAAGATTTTCTAACACCAAATAGACACCTTCATAATTTACTTTTAGAAAAAGGCTATAATACTTTTTACGAAGAATTTAACGGTAACCATACTTGGAAATATTGGAAACCAGATTTAAGAAGAGCATTAATCGAAAACTTTAGTTAACAAAATGCTCGTTAAAATGCCTAATTTTCTCTAATCTGCTATAATTAAATTCGAAAAGAAGATTTAGGGAGGTAATGAACGATGAAATATGGAATTGTTGCTTTTCCATCTAAGAAATTACAAGATTTGGCAAACACTTATCGAAAACGATATGACTCACATTATACAAAAATAACGCCGCATATTACATTAAAGGAAGCGTTTGATGCTGATGAAATCGAAATTCAAAAGATCTCTAAAGAAATCGCATCAATTGCTGATAATTTTGCGCCGTTAAAAATTCATGCATCTCGTATCAGTTCGTTCTTCCCAACGACAAATGTAATCTTTTTCAGAATTGAACCGACAGATCAGTTGAAAAACCTTCATCAAGAACTTCAAAGTCGAATAAATATCGGAAAACCGAAACATGTATTTATTCCACATATTACGATTGCTCAAGATTTAACTGAAACAGAGCATGACGATATATTTGGTCAATTACGTATGATTGGTATTAATGAACAAGAAACGATTGATCGAATCCATTTACTATACCAATTAGAAGATGGTTCATGGACAACGTATGAAACATATCGCTTAACTGGGGATGAGTAATGAAGTGTTTGAAGTTAAAGTAGTTAAAACAAAGGAAGATTTAGAACTAGCATTTGCAATAAGAAAAAAAGTATTTGTAATGGAGCAGGGGGTTCCTTTACATCTAGAATTAGATGAATATGATGCTATATCTACTCATTTTATCGTTCTTGATCAAGACAAAACAATCGCTGCTGCAAGATTACGTGAAATTGACAGTAAAGTAGGCAAAGTTGAACGAGTTTGTGTGTTAAAAGAATACCGAGGAAAAAAGCTAGGTGTTCTGATTATGCAAAAAGTTGAGGAATACGCTATTAAACAGGGCTGGAAAAAACTTAAGTTAAATGCACAAAGTTATGCCGTTCCTTTTTATGAAAAACTAGGGTTTAAAGTAACATCTCCTGAATTTTTAGATGCCAATATTCCTCACCGAGCAATGGAAAAAATAATATAAAAAGGACGCCACTTTAGTCGAAACCAATCTTCTTATTGGTCTGAGTACTAAAGTGGCGATATTTTTATCCTAGCATTTTTTGAATTTTTGATAGATCTAAAGATTGACCTTCTTGAATAATTGACTTTACGATTTGATTTTCTAAGTCTTTAGAAATTGGCTTATTCGCTAATTTACTTACTCGTTGTACGATTTTTCGAACTTGCTTTTCATTTTTAAAATCAGCATATTGAATGGCATTTGCCAAAGCAAAAATTTCTTCCATGTTTACGCCAGTTTTATTTTCTATTTGTTTAAAAAAAGGGTTCTGCATTTTTTTCCCTCCCTACTTAAAGCAGCTTCCTACGATTATCAATAAAATGAATAACACAACAATTAATACAAATAACGATCCGTTGTATTTATTGCCTCCACAACAAACGTTCTTTCCCATATCATATGCTGGACTTTCTTGAGTGTGACCACAGTAATTATATGGCATAACTTGATCGTGTCCGTAACACATTAAAGGACTTTCTTGACCATTATGTTCCCACATAAAAATCCCCTCCTCTCGACTGTATATTATGCTCATATACAGTCGAAAGGAGGGGTTAAACGCCCTAGTTCACTTTTCCTTTAGGTTTAAAAATTAATGCAGCAATAAAACCAAAAACAATTGCAGAACTTATACCTGAGCTCGTAACTTCAAACATTCCTGTTAATACCCCAACCCATCCATGTTTTTCAGCCTCTGCAATTGCACCAGATGTTAATGCATTGCCGAATGATGTAATTGGGATTGTTGCACCAGCTCCAGCTAAATCGATTAATGGCTCATACCAACCTAGTCCTGCTAAAATGGATCCTGCAACTACTAAGGTCGATAATGTATGGGCGGGAGTTAATTTTCCAACATCCATTAAAAGTTGGCCAATTACGCAAATCAACCCGCCTATTACAAAAGCTAATAGAAAATCAATAAAAATCATCTATACTCCTCATTCCACCGTAATTTCAACTGCGTGTGCTGTACAAGGAATCGATTCCCCTTGTTGAAACGATAATGGAGAAAGGAGCGCACCAGTAGCACAGAGTAATACCCTTTTATACCGACCAGTTTTTAATTGCTGTTCCATATAACTATAATAAACACTTGCCGAGCACCCTGCTCCACTTGCCCCAGATTGGAAACTTTTATCTTCTCCATAAAATTCAGCACCCGCATCACGGAATATTTCTAATTCTTCTTGTTTTGCACCAGTTTGAGCAAACATCGCTTTTAATATTTTCAACCCAATTTTTCCTAAATCTCCGGTCATAATGACATCATAATCTGAAATCTTTTGATTACGCTTTTTCAAATGTGATTGAATCGTATCAAATGCAGCAGGTGCCATTGCTCCTCCCATATGGAAAGGATTCACCTCACCATAATCCACTACTTTCCCAATTGTTCCAGCTACAATGGAAGGAAAATTTGGTTGATGTTTTCCGACTAATGCATAACCTGCAGCAGTAACTGTCCATTGTGCAGTTTCTGGCTTTTGTCCACCATAATCAATTGGATAACGGAATTGGCGTTCAATTGAATTATGCTGACTGGATGACCCAGCGATTGCATATTTTGATGCTCCTAGTTCTGTTAACAGACTAGCAACAATCAATGATGATACAGAGGTTGCACAGGCAGAAAACATACCGATAAATGAAATAGCTAGTTCCCTCGCTGCGAAATTTGTTGGTGTCATCTGATTAACTAAATCACCACTAAGGAAATAATCGATATCTAAATTATTTGTTATATTTGCTTTCTTCATAATAATGTTGCAAGCTTCTTGAATCATCATTGCATGGCCTTGTTCATTCGTTTGTTGATTCCAACGTTCATCTTCTACTACCGAATCAAAATACGAATAAAAAACACTTTTTTTCTCTAATGGCCCCGCAACTGACCCACATGCAATAATTGATGGTTTTGTATTAAATAAAATTACCATTCTACCACGCCCATTGATACTAAGATTAGTTTAATTAACGCTACGAAAAATGCGGAAGCTACACCAAACACGATTACAGATCCTGCAAGTTTAAATATATTTCCACCAACACCTAATACAAGACCTTCTGTTTTATGTTCGATTGCAGCTGAAACGACAGCGTTACCAAAACCTGTTACAGGTACTGCACTTCCTGCTCCAGCAACTTGTCCTAATTTACGATAGAGCCCGAACCCAGTTAAAAGCATGGCAAGAAAAACCATAGTAGCGGCAGTTGGATTACCAACTGTAGTTTCTGTAAAATCAAAAAAGATAATATAAAAGTACGTAATTGCATGTCCTATCGTACAAATTAATCCACCAATTAAGAAGGCTTTTATTATGTTCTTTAAATAGGGGGTAGGTGGTGTAATTTTATCTTCTATTTGTTGATATTGTTGCTGGTCCACTATGTTTCCTCCTTAGCAAGATCTTTTAGCTTTTCAACTTCATCGCTAATCTTTTTTTCATCCTCTTCTTCAAGAAGTTTTTGTGTTTCCCAAAATAATTTATAATCAGCTGAAACAAACACTTCTAAATCAGGAAATTTCTCTTCAATTTGTTTTTTTAAGTTTTTTTCAATTTTTTTCTTTTTATAATCTAGCCAAGGTTTCGCCTGTACTGCTACTAATAGTTGATTATCTACAAAAATTGCATTACCAGCGTATACTTCATTAGAGTTATTAATCACTTCCCTGACGCCTACATCGGTTTCATTATTAACAGTATTGTTAACTTCAACTGTTTGTTCACCAGAGCATCCAAATAGAAAAAATGGAATGCAAAATAATGTCCATGCTATTTTTTTCAAAATGAAACCCCCTTTTTTTATCCATTATGAGCATGTCTATTTAAAATTATTCAGAACGACCAAATGCACTATTTTAAGCCATTTTTATTTTTTCCCGATTTTTCAAAAAGAATGTAGACTAATGAAAAAAATCAAAGAACAATTAAGAAGACCTTCATCAATTTAGTAAAATTGTGCTGAACTACCACAAATTTTAGAACAACTAACTATATCAAAACTTTTCAACAAAAAAACTGTCCTAATTATGCGGCCTAAGGACATTCGCCCGTTTTTTAAATTCAATTTGACATATTGTAGATTGAAGTCAAAATAAGTGAGGTGAAAGATAATGGGTTGTGGTAGAAATAATGTTGAAGGCACTTCACATCATGAGGGTTGTGTATGTGAAGTAGTAAAAACAATCTTAAAACTACAAAACCATGTAGTAAGACATGAATGTGATGAGTGTGGAACAAGTTGCTTCTTAGAGCCACTAGGAGGTTTAAGAAACCATTCTCGTAACAATGCAGATACTCGTGTGTTCATGCTATTAAATAAAGACGGTACTCCATTCAAAGCTTTTTTCAAAGAAAAAGATAATAATAATAAAAATGGTAGAGGTAGAGACGGTAAAGATGGTAAGGATGGAAAAGATGGCAAAAAGGATAAAGAAATGTTCCATTTTTCACCATTCTTCCGTGTAGAAGATGTATTTGGTGATTGCTGTGCAACATTACGCGTTTTAGCACCAGTTGACGAAGATGGTGAAGTTGTTGATGTGTTTAATGGTAATGGTGATGGCAAAGGCGGTCACAATCATGGTAATAACAATGATGGAAATCTAGACTTAGATGAGTTAGAAGATGTTGTAGACTTCGAAAAAACAGACAGCTGCTTAACTGTAGATTTAGCAGCATTCGTTGCTATCCAATGTATCGCAGACGTTGACTTAGATATCTGCAGAAGATAATTTACAAAATGGAGGGACTAATCATTGCGATTAGTCCTTCTTTTCTTTGTTAATTTTTCATAAAGATTCGTGCAAATTTAGCTCCAAATGAAATACAAAGATTCTTTGAGCAAATGGAGATATTATCTAACTCCTCATAAATAAACAAAAATAAAAACTGACAAACCGCTAATGCGGTTTTGTCAGTTTCATATTTTATCTTGAAGTAGTAATTACCTCAATTTGATTTCCATCAATTTCGATAATGTCTTCATTATTATTTATTTTCACTATATTCCCATTTATTTCTTGAATCTTTCCAGTGATTGATTCCCCATTACTTAAATAAAATCGTAAAATCCGATTGCTATTTATTGGTTGGGAAAAGAAATTGAGTTGTCTAGCAATAACAGGATTTACTACACGACCTGATCTAGCAATTTCATAAACGGAAGTACTTTCCTCCATAGACACATCCAGTACATCCTGGGGTTCTGCCTCTTCTACCTCAATATAATAAAATGGTGGAGTTGGAATAAATAATAACGGTTCTTCCATTTTGCACATCCTTTTTTTCATAAAATATGCAAAATCTTAAAATACGTGAATATTGCCTAACTTAACCTATTTGTCCTAAAAAAGTTGTTGCTAATCCTAAATAAATTAAAATACTCGTTACGTCATTTAAAGTTGTAATAAATGGGCCGGAAGCTACGGCTGGGTCAACTCCTAGCTTATGAATTAACAAAGGAATAAAGGAACCTGCGATCGTTGCAACAAGGATGGAACAACAAATTGCTGCTCCTACTAATAAACCTATAATAAGGGAATGCTTCCAGAAGAAAATAATACCAATTACAACAAGACCACATATTAAACCTGTAATTAGTCCTGTCATAATTTCACGCATCAACATTTTAAATTTGCTTTTCTCTTGAATTTCACCCGTAGCTATACCGCGAACAGCAACGGCTAAAGCTTGTGTCCCACTATTCCCTGAAGTTCCTGAAATTAATGGAATAAATAGTGCGAGTAAGGCGACTTTATCTAATGTGGCTTCAAATTGTGCCATAATTGTCGCCGTAATCATCCCTAAAAATAGTAATATAATAAGCCAAGGTAAACGTTTCGTTGCCGCTTTTAATGGACCGCCATCAATATCATCAATATCCGATACCCCTGCTAGTTTGGAATAGTCATCTGAAGCCTCTTCGTCAATTACGTCAATAATATCATCGACCGTAATAATCCCTTGCATTTCATGTTGTTCATTGACAACTGGAATTGCTAAGAAGTTATAATCTTTCATAATTTGTGCAACTTCTTCTTGATCATCGGATACTTTAACATATACAACTCGCTCATTCATAATGTCGCGGATTAACGTATCTTCCTCTGAAATAATTAAATCACGTAATGAAATAACTCCCGTTAAGTGGTGTTGGTCATCCACTACGAAAACATAATAAATCGTTTCGGCATTTGGAGCTTCATTGCGAAGAACAGTCATTGCTGATCGGACTGTTGAATTTTCCAAAATCGAGACATACTCGGTCGTCATAATAGCCCCAGCAGTATACTCTTTGTAGGCTAGTAATTCGTTTATTTCTTCAACCGTTTCACTATCCATCATTTCAAGAAAACTTTCCCGTTGTTCCTCATCAAGCTCATGTAACACGTCAACGGCATCGTCTGTATACATATAAGAAAGCATTTCTGCTGCGTAAGATGTGTCCATCTCGTTTAAGAATTGCTCATATTCTTCATCTTCTAATTCAATTGATTCAAAGATTAATGCCATTTCTCGAGGAGACAAGAATTGATAGATGGTGATACGTATGTCAGGTCCAACCTTCTCATAAAATTGTGCCTGATCGTACGGATGAAGTGCTAAATAGTTTTCACGAAACGAATCAATATCTTCATCTAGTAATAATTGTCGTAAAAATTCTTCGTCATATTGAGTTTCTTGATTATTTTTACGTTGTTCTACCATACTTGTCCCCTCCTCTCAAACTTCATCATATGTGCAAATACAATACAGGTAAATACCTTTTTTTAAGTTCACAATACTTTTACAAATATGATTCTTTTTCTTAAAAGTTCTAGCCATTAATTAGATAGATTATCATTTTTCTAATATAACATAGATTTTCAAATGAGCGATTTGAAAATAAAAAGATGTTCGATTCATTTTCGAACACCTCTCTTTTAATTATTCATAAGTTTCTTCAACGATTCAAGTAAATCACTTGAAAAAGATAACTTTTCCATTGTTATTGGATGCACCATTTCTAGTAAAACACAGTGAAGAGCTTGTCTATTTAATAAACTTTTACTTCCTCCATATAGATCATCACCCACAAGCGGATGTCCAATATAAGCCATATGAACTCGGATTTGGTGAGTTCTTCCGGTATGAAGTTTTAATCGGACATGAGTTAATGGTTCTCCATTATTGGAGTATCCTCTTTTTAATACCTTTACATCGGTATGAGAATATTGACCATCACTTCTTACAACCCGTTCAATAATGCTTGTCTCACTCCGGCCAATTGGTGCAATAATTTGTTGTTCATCTAAATCAACATGACCATGAACAATCGCTTCATACTGTTTATTAATTTGCCCTCTTTTTTGTTGTAGCCCCATTAAATGGTGAATATGACTATGTTTTGCTATACATACAAGACCTGAAGTATTGTGATCGAGCCTTGTTACTATATGAACAGTCGAATGAATCCCCTTCTGTTGAAAATACCCGCTAACAAAGTTTGCAACACTACCAGTAGGATGTTCACGAGATGGGATTGTATTCATAAATGGAGGCTTTTCAATAATTAATAAAGCTTCGTCTTCAAATATTATATTTAAATCCCCTTGTTCAACAATCAAACCATCACTTATTTCCTCAGGTGGGAATATAATGGTGATTTCGTCCCCTTCATTTAAAACATGGCGTACATTTTTTTCAATACCATTCACCAATATCGTACCACCATTAAATTTAATTGAAGTTAAAGCTTTCTTTGAAATTCCTTGATTACTAATGGCATTCCGTAATAATTGACCATTTTGAGTAGCCTTAAACTGTAGATTATATCTTGTATCCATGGTGGCCTCTATTCATTTGAAACAAAGGAATCATGTACTCGTTCCCAGAATGGAAAAGGTCTGAAACGAGCAAAGCGTACTCTTTCGTTGGCAACATTAAACGTTACAGATTTCAAATCGTTATGCACAAATTGGTTATGATCAATCGTCATTGTAAATTGCTGATTACTCACTGGTATTAATGCACAATTATGATGTGCAGGTAATACTAAGGATGAGCCAACCGTTCTAAATACTCGATTATTAATGGATGCCATTTCAGTTATTTGAAAAGCTTGTAATGTCGGATGAATAATCGCGCCACCTAGTGCCTTATTATAAGCCGTACTACCTGATGGTGTGGAAATACATAGGCCATCACCACGGAATCTTTCAAAATGATTGCCATTTAACTCTACATCCATTACTAATGTAACATCAGGAGATTTTATCGTTGCCTCATTTAATGCTAAATATGTTTTAGATTCATTGTTGTGTGTTTGAACATGCACTTCCAATAATGGGTACTCAACCACGTTATATTCTTTTTTCGCAATCGATAAAACGAGCTTTTCAAGTTCTGATGGCTTCCAATCTGCATAGAAACCTAAATGACCAGTATGAATTCCGACAAAAGCTACTTGGTGTAGTCGATGAATATGGCGATGGAATGCATGTAAAAGCGTCCCATCTCCACCAATCGATATAACAATCTCTGGTTCTTCTTCATCAAATATTAAGCCAAAATCCTGTAAATACGTTTTGGCAAGTCCCATTAATTCATTGGATTGTGCATCTCTGCGTGACTGAATCGAAAATTTCAAATTACTCACGCTCCTTTTCCTCATTTGTCGATCGAATCGTTGGGGTTGATGCTTCTTTATTTTCACTAAAGTAAACTTGTGCTTCCTGGATTTCACTTCGAATTGAAGACATTTCTTCATCTAATTTAAACGCAGCTTCTGCAGCATTTTGGAGTCGATTTTTTATTTCTTCAGGGAACAAGCCTTTATATTTATAATTTAAGGAGTGTTCGATGGAAGCCCAAAAATTCATCGCAAGCGTCCTAATTTGGATTTCTGCTAATACTTCTATTTTCCCGTTAATTGTTTCAACAGGGTATTCCACAATCATATGATAAGAACGATAGCCACTAGGTTTACTATGTGTAATATAATCCTTTTCCTCGATTACTTTCAAATCATCTCTTTGACGAATTAAGTTTACAACTGTTGAAATATCATCAACAAATTGGCACATGATGCGGAGACCTGCAATATCTTGAAGTTCTTTTGTTAATTGATATGAAGGTTCAAAGGGTATTCCCTTTTCTAAGGTTTTATCATAAATACTTGCTAACGGTTTAACTCTTCCTGTAACAAACTCGATTGGAGAAGTTGTTCCAGTAATTCCAAATTGCGAACGCATTCCTTTTAATTTTACTTTTAGTTCATCCACAGCCTGTTTATATGGGCTTAAAAATATGTCCCATTGTCCCATAGAAAATTCCTCCTTAGAAAACACGATTTGTCATTTAAGAACAAATCGTAGTTGCATCTTCGTATCGCGAATCGAACCATGCAACTTTATCATTTAATAAGCACGTAAGTTTTACAGATTACAACGTGTCATTTTGGAATATTTCCTTAAATGCTTCTTCGACTGAATCGACAAATTCTTTTCCATAGTTGTCGTTTCCTTCGATATTGAAAATGAGCATTTCCAGTTCTTCTGTAAAATTGATTAATTCTATTGCTTCACCATTTATCGTTACATATGGATTTTGATTAGATTTCAAAATATCTACTAGATGTGACCATAGTTCATTCGAAAAATGTAAATAACTAAACTCTCCACCTTCTTCGACAACATATATGAATGCAAGGTTGTCAGAGTCTGCTAACATATGTCCAGCAGGAACAATTTGTATGTCTTTATCATTTTCGTTTAAACTAAAGTGATGGTTATTATGTAAATATTGATAATTGTCGATTTTATAAATGTTGCGCATTAAACTTACATCCCTTCAACACTATTCCTTCATATTTTAACATAGCACTGTACAATTTCGAGAAAAAGAATGAAGGAAAATACACATTCTTCTTATTAGAAAGGAAAATATATATGAGTCAAGAATTAGAAATTGAGTTTAAAAATACATTAACAAAAGAACAGTATGAAAATTTATTAATATCATTTCAAATACCAAATGAAAAAATAATTCGACAAACAAATCATTATTTTGATACACCTAATTTTTCTCTTAAAGAATTATCTAGTGGCCTTCGAATTCGAGAGACAAGCAATAAAATAGTTTGTACATTAAAAGAGAAAAAATCTACAAATATTCATTTAGAAACAACGGATGAATTAACGAGAGAACAAGCGGATTTAATGTTAGCAGGTGAAGCATTTTTAGCCCCTCGAGTAAAGGAGAAGTTGTTAGAATTAAATATCCCAATTGAGAAATTAAGAGTATTTGGCACTTTAACAACAGATAGAGTGGAAATTGCATACAAAGGTGGAATCCTTGTATTTGACCATTCTTTCTATTTGCAGTGTGACGATTATGAGGTAGAATATGAAACAAGTAACGAAAACAAAGGAAAAGTAATTTTCCTAGAATTTTTACAACAACACAGCATAACAAGACAAGTTGCAGATAAAAAAATTGCACGCTTTATGAAAGCACTGAAAGGTTGATCGTAGTTGGATATTTCATCAATGAAAATGTTACTTGAAATTCAAGCACTCCAATCCATAGGCAATACACAAACAAGCGTTCAATCGTTAACAGACAACAACTCTATTTTTACAGAATTACTGGAAGAGATGTTGTCTTCAACATCTTCCTTAACGAATAACGCTTCAAACCTTCTGGAAAACTATACACAAGCAAATACAACCGAGAACGCTCTATCTTCAATGTACTTAAATTCTACTTCAAATTACATACCTGATTCATATTATGATGCATTAATTGGTTCGAACAGTAATAACGTTTTTAATAATTACATTAATAAAGATTATTTAAATACATCTGGATATGGAGATGTTCTTGCAGGAGCAAGTAAATATTCAGAATTCATTTCTAAAGCTTCTGCAAAATATAGTGTACCTGAAAAGTTAATTGCAGCCGTGATTAAACAAGAGTCGAATTTTAATCCAAATGCAGTTAGTTCTGCTGGTGCAACAGGCTTAATGCAACTGATGCCTGGAACCGCAAAATTTTTAGGTGTGCAAGATTCCCATGATGCAGAACAAAATATAATGGGTGGAACGAAATATTTAAGCCAAATGCTAAATAAATTTAATAATAATATTGAACTAGCTCTAGCTGCTTATAATGCAGGGCCTGGAAATGTTTCGAAATACGGTGGGATTCCTCCATTTAAAGAAACAGTTAACTATGTAGATAAAGTACTAAAATACTATAATGCTTAAGTTTTAATACCCAATATGCGATTTGTTTGAGAAAAAGGCAATACGTTGATAGAATAAATACATCGTACTTTTGTGTTAAAGTAAAACGACAATATGGTATGCAATATTCGGATATTTCATTACGTATTCAAAAAAGAAGTAAAGGAGTTGCAGCTATGAATCGAAAATATACGATTCCTTACGAGGAAATTGGTGCTGAAAAACTTTCTGAGCTCCTTCGCGCTTTTTATAAACGTGTTGCGAAGCATCCATTGTTAATTCCGATTTTTCCAGAAGATTTAACAGAAACATTACGCAAACAAATACAATTCCAAACTCAATATTTAGGTGGACCTAATCTTTATACAGAGGAACACGGACATCCGATGATGAAAGCTCGTCATATGCCTTTTAAAATAACACCTGATCGTGCACAAGCTTGGCTTGAATGTATGAGCGAAGCAATGGATGAGGTTGGTCTTGAAGGGAAATTTCGAGAAGTATACTATCAGCGACTTGTTATGACTGCTCATCATATGATTAATTCGCCAAATGAAGATGAGGAGGATTTAGAGTGAATAATGTCCAATTATTATCGAAACCCGTCGCACCTTCTAGCATTACAAAGCCTATAGAATTATATATTTTTATAGATCCACTTTGCAAAAAAGCTTTAAAGATGCAAACTATGCTAAGAAAGTTACAGCTACAGTACGATCATTATTTTACTTGGCGCTATGTGCTAAGTACAAAATTAGTTTCGTTAAATGGCTTAAGACGTACTAAAGGTTGTTTGACCGGTGCCGAACTGGATATTACGCATCCTGCACTCCCATCAATTGCGATTAAAGCAGCTGAATTACAAGGAAAACGTGCTGCAAGTCGTTATTTACTTAAATTACAAGAACATGCTTTATTAAATACAAAGGATGTAACGTCCTACTCTGTTTTAATTGATATAGCTAGGGAAACAAATCTAGACATTGATGAATTTATTAATGATTTCGGTTCAAAAGAGGCAGCCCGCGCTTTTCAATGTGATTTACACATTACCCGCGAAATGGAAGTAGACGAAATACCGAGTATCGTATTCTTTAATGAGTGTATAGAGGATGAAGGGCTAAAAGTTAGTGGTATGTATGCATATGATGTGTATGTTCATATATTACAAGAAATGCTAGATGATACACTGACTTGCCAAAATCTACCGACAATTGAAGAGTTATTTAATCGATTCCATTCACTAACAACAGCTGATGTTGCTGAAATATATTCTATCACTGAGCAAGAAGCAGAACGTGAACTAAAAAAACGTATGTTACAACAAAAACTAGACCGTTTAACAAATGAGGACATTACCCTCTGGAGAAAAAAATAATCGTTAGCACTTATTTTTATTATGTATATAAAACTTATAATTTAGTAGACAATTTCTTAATGAAATTGTCTTTTTTGGTTCTATAATATTTGTTGGGGTTTTACTACAATTTTTGACAATAAAAAAGCACGTAACCACCGATTTCGATATACTTGAATTGACGAGAAACAAGTTATGAAAGGTGATACGTGCAATATGAATTTTAACATGAATATACCAGGATTAAAAGATGTAACAATTCATAAGATGGAGGAGATTGGAGACCGTGTGGCTTTATACGTGTCGCTTCCGAAGAAAGAACATCAATGTCCAGTTTGTAAGAGAATGACCTCTAAAATTCATGATTATCGAGTTCAAAAAATTAAGCATTTAAAATGGTTTGAAAGATTAACTATCCTTTTTTATAAACGCCGTCGTTATGTATGCGAATGTGGAAAACGCTTCTCAGAAAAATCCCCTTTCGTGGATAAATATCAACGTTACTCAAAAGAATGGAACCAAGTTGTTGGAATTCGTTCAGTAAAAGCAAAGACATTTAAGGAAACTGCAGAAGTCCTTGGAACATCTAGTTCAACTGTAATTCGTCGCTTTAAAAATGTTGTAAAAGAACAGTTAAAAGAGGGAGTACATTTACCGAAATGTATTGCAATCGATGAATATAAGGGAGATACCGATGCAGGGACCTATCAACTAATTATTGCGAACGCTGAAACACACGAACCGATTGATATTTTACCAAATCGACGCAAAGAAACGATTAAGGATTATTTAATGAAATATGGAGCAGCTGTAGAAGTAGTGGTAATGGATATGAATCCAAGTTTTAAGGCAGCTGTTAGAAAAGCATTAAATCGCCCCATTATCGTAGCAGATCGATTCCATTTTTCTCGTTATATTTATTGGGCACTAGATGAAGTACGTCGTAAAGTGCAGAAAGAATGGCATCCTTATGATCGTAAAAAGTGTAAGAAAATGCGCCATGTCTTATATAAACGGTTTGATAAGTTAACAGAGAAGAATCGCTGGTATTTAAGACGCTATACAGGGATGTCTAGTGAATTGAGAAAAGCCTATGAACTTAAGGAAGCCTATTGTAAATGGTTTGATTGGGCAAAAACAACTGATGATATAACAGAAGTTAAAAAGAGATTAGAAGCTTTTTACCGTAAGGTAGAAGAAGCAAAGATTCCAGCATTCATAAAAGCGATTCAAACTTTTAAGAATTGGCAAGTAGAGATCTTGAATAGCTTTAGTTTTAGGTATTCAAATGGATTTCTAGAAGGCATTAATAATAAATCGAAGGTAATGAAACGAAATGCTTATGGTTTTAGAAGTTTTAAGCATTTTAAAGCAAAGATTTTATTAAATGATTTATATAAAGAAATCGGGGTTCATTTAGGTTAACAAGGGTGACGTGCAAGAACACATCACCCCAACATTTGACTAAGAACCTCTTTTTTTATGTGTAGAAAGTTGTTTTCATTCCTTGTGGACAATTTCGATAAGGAATATATTAGAGCCGAAGAAAAAGGGAATACTGTCTGCTACACTCCATTCCAATCTGGACATTATATAAAGAAATAAAAGAGACGCCACATTCTTTTTCAAGAATTGACGCCTCTTTTCACAAAGGGGATGGGAGAAATGTTCACGTTCAAACAAAGGGGTGTATGTTTGTTATGTGATTTATTTCACGTATTTAATTTATCACAGAATAATAATTGATGCAATGAAACTGTGGACATTTCACAAATCCGTCATATAGTAACCGTTTTCATATACATTGATATATAAGGAATTGTAACACATTGTACTAGTTTTCTATAACTTTTAAAACTGTTATACAATACAAAAAATTATTATTTCGAATTATAAAAATATTTTTAGAATATAATTATATTGCCTATCAAATAAAAAGAACTATGTAAAGATCATCTGAAACCTCCACATAGTTCAATTGAATTTAATTATTTAAGCAGTAATGATTCAAGTTCACTTAGTTTTTGTTCAAATACTTTACATGCTTCTCTTATCGGTGTTGGAGATTCCATATCTACCCCAGCAGCTTTTAATACTTCAATTGGGAAGTCCGAACATCCAGCTTTTAAGAAATTATTAATATAACGATCCACTGCTGGTTGTCCTTCTTCTAAAATTTGTTTACTTAATGCTGTGGCAGCACTTTGACCTGTTGCATATTGATAAACATAATAATTGTAGTAGAAATGTGGAATTCGAGCCCATTCTAATCCAATTTCCTCATCAACTGTCATTTCATCACCGAAATATTGTTTATTTAAATCATAGTAGATTTCTGTTAGTCCATCAGCAGTTAGTGCTTCACCATTCGCATCTTTTTCATGAATAATATGCTCAAACTCAGCAAACATTGTTTGACGGAATACTGTACTTCTGAAACCGTCTAACCAATGATTTAATAAATAAATTTTTTGCTGTTCATCTTCAGTCGTTTTTAACAAGTAGTCAAATAACAGTTCTTCATTACAAGTTGAAGCTACTTCAGCTACGAAAATGGAGTAATCTGCATAAGGATATGGCTGATTTTGGCGAGTATAGTAGCTGTGCATACTATGACCAAATTCATGGGCTAAAGTAAATAAATTATTAATGTTATTTTGCCAGTTCATCAATACATATGGGTTTGTACCATATGTTCCTGAAGAGTATGCACCACTTCTTTTTCCTTTGTTTTCTTGTACATCTACCCAACGGCTATCTAAACCTTTTTGAACGATGGATTGATATTCTTCGCCTAATGGAGCAAAGCTTTTAACCATAATTTCTTTTGCCTTTTCATATGGCATATCAATTTTCACTTCTTTTACAAGAGGTGTAAATAAATCATACATATGAAGTTCTTCCACACCTAATACTTGCTTTCTAAGAGAAATGTAACGGTGTAGGACAGGTAAAAACTCATGAATCGTTGAAATTAATTGATCGTAAACTTTTTCAGGTATCGTATTGTTACTTAATGCGCGGTGTCTTGCTGAATTAAATTTACGGATACGAGCACTTACATTATGTGATTTAACATTTCCAGATAATGTAGAGGCAAACGTATTTTTAAATTTACCATAAGTAGCATACATCGCTTTAAATGCTTGTTCACGTACTTCGCGGTTATCGCTTTCTAAAAACGTAATATAATTTCCATGAGTTAATTGTACATCTTCCCCTTCATCATTTTTGATAACAGGGAACTCTAAGTCTGCATTGTTTAACGCACTGAAAGTACCGCTTGATGCAGATGTTACTTCTGAAAACTGTGCAAGTAATTGTTCTTGCTCAGCTGATAGGACATGAGGACGTTTAAGATTTAATTCTTTTAACATTTGTGTATATAATCGAAGGGGTTCGAATTCATCTAAATAGCTTTGAATTTTTTCTTCTTCAATAGATAGAATCTCTGGAGTAATAAATGACCAGGCAGCTGATAATTTTGCACCTAATGAACGGACTCTTGCATCCATCCCTTGGTATTTACTATTTGTAGTATCTTGATCGTGTTTTAAATGGCTGTATACATAAAGCTTTCCAAAGCGTTTGGATAGTTCATCACTAAATTGTAGTGTATCGTACAAACTTTTCGCACTTTCAACTACTTTCCCTTTAAATTTCTCACTCTCTGGAATTAACTTTTCGATTTCTTTAAATTCTTCTTCCCACGCATCGTCTGATGGAAAAATCACTTCTAAATCCCAGGTTAATTCAACAGGTACTTCTTCACGATTCAATAATTTTTTCGCCATAAAAATTGCCTCCGATACCATTTATTTCGAATTTCTCGTATCTCATTCATTTTCTCAAGATTAACTTTTAATTGCAAGAAATTGACTATACAGATAGTTGTCCACTTGGTCCTTTGAAATTTTTTGATTTGGATTCTGAATAGAAAGGTCCTTGAGTAACTCACTATAATCCATGACTACTTTTATAGCTTCCATAGATCCATTTATTTTAGACCATGCTAAAAAGTGAGTAATGATTTTATCATTAATAGCCTCCACAGGGATTTGGTACACCCTTAAAAAATAAAATAGTGCCAGCTGCCAATCAATTGAAAATAGCTCTATCACCTCACTGCCTCTTAAAGGAACACCTATATAGTATGGTAGGGAGTGTAAATTTAATCGAAGCTCGTAAATACAACGCAATAATAAATCCTTTACACCTTTCCTACTTATTAATACTCTCGATTTTAAGTAGTTATGTTTCGCTTTATTATAAAACATTAAATATCGGGCATATTCTTCACGTGACAACTTCTTAGGTAAATAAAATGGGAATTTTTGATATTCAATAGGTAATGCTTGTACTTTTGCAATAAAAGTATTGCCATGGACAAATAATATATTTGAAAGATAAATAAACTGTCGCAGAAATGGACAATACATCATAATATATTGATGGTGTTTGGTGGATTGAATAAATTGTTGAAGTTGTTTACTTATTGAAATCTTATGTATTCCATCACCTAATTCAAAGGGTGTAACAGGAATCCATATTGGAATAATGGAGGCACTTGAATAACCTGCATTTCGTTCTGTAAATTTTTCAAGTGAAATTGGACTACATTGAAATTCAATGGCAAATTGCTCGTTGTTAGCATAGATTAGTAAGTCGGGTCTTTGATTCAAAGTAGATAAATAGGGTTCTAATTGAACATTTAAATTAAGAGATTTAAAAAGAAAATATAACTGTTCCTTCCCTTCCAGGTGTCGAGTCGATTCACCCTCAGAGAAAGTACTCGCACATTTACTTTTATTAATATGGGCAAAATGCGGTATTTTTTGTTGACCTAACTTTAACTGAAGCTGTTGTTTACATTGTGGGCAATAAAATTTCGTTGTTAATCGAAGTAGTTTTAATGTTGAAAGAGGTATGCTTGAATTTAATACAAACCTTTTATTTTGATCTGTATAAGCAACTAACATAACTTTCCCTCCCTTGAACCAATTGTAAGAAGGATCGATTTAAATTTCAATCATAGATTTCGAATTATCTGAAAATAATAATTTGCATAAAAAAAAAGAGATGCCCTATTGTAAGGTCACCTCTAATACTTTAAGAGAAATATTTAATTACCGTTTCAAAGCAATCTTCTTCCATAATTGTTTCACCATATTCTTGTAAACGGAATACAGTTAATTTGGAAATACCTAAATACTCGTTAATAATTGAACGAATGTTTAGACGTTCCTCTTTTTCAGTAATATTTGTGAAATCAATTGCAACATAGTAGTAATTCTCAAATTTATACAAAGATGATTGTAAACCAAATTGAACAAGACGTTTTGCAACCGGAATTAATTCATCTATGTCTTTAAATTTATAAATTGAAAAATTTGTAATTCCTTGATGATGAACACCGTCTTCTTCATCAAAAGAGTCAAAAATAGATTCATCTATATTATGTTGGGCAGCTTCACGATGCTCCTCGAAGCTTGAAAGCAAGGAGTTGGATTCACTATCACCATTAATATTTGCACGAGTAACAATGACTTCAAGTCCATGTTCAGAAGCATTTACATGAATCCAAATTGGACCATCTAAATCAAAATAATCTTCTGTATTGATTTCTCCAATCATATCCCAAAAAAGTTCTTCACCTTTTGCTCTGTTATACCATATTTCTTCACGGCTATATCCGCGATCTTCAATATCACGATAAGTAATAAAAAGTTTTATCGTGTTTTCATTTACGCGTTCGATGTCCATTAGACTTCAACTCCCTTCACAGTCATTCGTTGAAAAACAAGGAAAGCGTTCTTAGTATGTTTTGATTGGCAAGAATTAATCTTGCAATTCAAAAGTGTTTACGCCAACACTTTAGGTGAACAACATTATTTAGAATAAAAGCATTCTTTATTTATATACTTATGTTTTATTCTATAACTCTATTGTATGATTACCTAATAAAAATGAAAAGAAAAAAACATCGGACAAACAAAATTATTTGAATATTGAAATTGTAGTTGACTACACTATTGAAATCAAGTGAAAAATTTTTAAGATTAGTTATTATATGTTGGATTGCTTCTTTATTATTCACTGGTCATTCATCATACCGAACTTTTCAAAAAAACACATCATGATTAGCGCTAATTAATGACTTTAAACAAAAATAAAAACCGATAAAACCCAAGTAAAATAGATTTTATCGATTGCTTTTAAACAAATTCGGGTTTAGTTAACCATTTTTTGCGCTTCTAACAATTGGAATGCACGAACTTTTCTAGGCAAGAAGCGGCGAATTTCATCTTCATTGTAACCAACTTGAAGGCGCTTTTCATCTAAAATAATTGGACGACGTAATAATCCAGGATGTTCTTGGATTAATTCGTACAATTGTTGCAATGGTAAGCTTTCAACATCTACATTTAACTTTTGGAAAATTTTCGAACGTGTAGAAATAATCTCATCTGTACCATCTTCTGTCATGCGTAAAATTTCTTTTATTTCACCGATTGTTAACGGTTCTGAAAAAATATTTCGTTCTCTATAAGGAATTTCATGTTCTTCTAACCAAGCTTTAGCTTTTCGACATGATGTGCAACTTGGTGATGTAAATAATGTTACGATCATTATGACACTTCCCTTCTTTTGGTCAATAATCTATTCTCAACTTTTTATTAGATTAGAATTAATTTAATTTAAAATAACGTCTTAATTATACAACATTCTATCGCATTTGAATACAACATATTTAATAAAATATTTGCTATGTTAAGGGATTTTGTTTTCATTTTTTCTCTTTTAGGAATATAATTTATATCCTTTTAATATAACAGGTTACTTTACCCTTCTTTTGTAAAATTTAAACATACAAGTATAGCTTTTTTTATTCTCAATTAGATAATAGTAATCGAGAAATAATCGCAAATTTCTGTAAATTTAACGCTTAATTCCTAGTGCACTTGCAAATGACTATTTAGCTGCTTACAAATGTAAAAGTTACTTTTAAATAACAATTATCTTAATCACGTTACAATGTTACCCAATCTCTTTCTTTTTCATTCAAAGGCAGTGAAATATTATTTGCAATTAATAAAGATTTTTTATATATTATTTAACAAATATGTATTGGCGAAAAATTATAAAAACAGTGACAAAGAGTAGTACATTTGTTCTTCCGTGTTTAGAGAATCTGTGGTTGGTGCAAACAGAAGACGGGGCAAATGGAATGGACTTTCGAGTTGGCTTTATGAACGGATGTAGTAGTAAAGCTCGTCTCCTTCACGTTACGAAGGCTAAGTGGTCTATATAATAGACAAGCTGGGTGGTACCGCGGATTCAACATCATTCGTCCCTATACGAACTTTTTCGTAAGGACGCATGATGTTTTTTATTTTGAATATAATAGGAGGATTTTTTAATGAAGACTATTTTTTCAGGGGTTCAACCAACTGGAGTTGTTACACTAGGAAATTACATTGGAGCTTTTATGCAATTTCCAGCGCTACAAGATGAGGGAAAAGCAATTTATTGTATCGTAGACCAACATGCAATTACAGTGCCTCAAGATCCAAAAGAATTACGTTCTAATATTCGAACATTAGCTGCTACATACTTAGCAACAGGTATTGACCCAAATAAGGCGATTTTATTTATTCAATCTGAGGTTCCTGCCCATGCACAGGCTGGTTGGATGTTACAATGTATCGCTTCCATTGGTGAATTAGAACGAATGACACAATTTAAAGATAAATCTGATGGGAAAGAGTCTGTTTCTGCTGGCTTATTAACTTATCCACCATTAATGGCTGCAGATATTCTTTTATATAATACGAATATTGTTCCTGTTGGAGACGACCAAAAACAACATATCGAATTAACACGTGACTTAGCTGAACGTTTTAATAAACGATATGGTAAGGTATTTGTGATTCCAGAAATTCAGCTGCCAAAAGCTGGTGCACGTATTAAATCATTACAAGAACCAACGAAAAAAATGAGTAAATCAGATCCAAATACGAAAGCAACAATTCGCTTCCTAGATACGCCAAAACAAATTGAAAAGAAAATTAAATCTGCAGTAACAGATTCAGAAGGTATTGTTGCTTTTGATGAAAAAAATAAACCAGGTGTTTCAAACCTTTTAACAATTGAATCTGCTGTTACAGGAATCGCTATTGATACTCTTGTTAAAAAGTATGAAGGGCTTGGCTACGGTGCCTTTAAAGAAGGTGTAGCAACAAGTCTAATCGAACATTTAACGCCTGTCCAAGAAAGATTTAATGAATTAATTGACTCTAGTGAATTGGATAAAATCTTAGATGAAGGTGCAGCAAAAGCAAACGAAATTGCATCAGCAACAGTTAAAAGAATGGAAAACGCGATGGGATTAGGTCGAAAATCAAGATAAACAAAACGATGATTGATCCGATTGCTAAATAGAGCTCATGGGTCCCAACTATAAATGCCCATACTGCTGACCATGAATACCCTAATGTTCGGTAATTTAAATATAAAAGTAGATTGCCTACGGATATTACACATATGCCATAACTAAATAAAAAAAGCATAAAACGAAACATGTCCAACACTCCTTTACTAATTTAATATTCAAGAGTGAAAACAAAAATGCCTTTAGCTTTTCGCTAAAGGCATTTTATTATCGACATATTATTTAGTCGATTTTTCTTAATAATAAGCTTGCGTTATGTCCACCAAAACCGAGTGAATTTGACATTGCATATTCTACAAATTCTTTACGTGCTTCGTTTGGAATATAATCTAAGTCACATTCTGGATCTGGCGTTTCTAGGTTGATTGTTGGAGGTAAAATCCCTTCTTTTAATGCTAGAGCAGTAAAGATTGTTTCAACCCCACCAGCTGCACCTAATAAGTGACCAGTCATTGATTTTGTCGAACTCATTGCTAATTTATATGCATGTTCGCCAAAGACAGATTTTACTGCCATTGTTTCAAATAAATCATTATATGGTGTACTTGTTCCATGGGCATTAATATAACCTACTGCAGTAGGATTAACTTCTGCATCATCTAATGCTTGTTGAATTGCACGAGCTGCCCCTTCGCCATTTGGAGCAGGTGCTGTAATATGGTATGCATCCCCTGTAGAACCATAACCTACGACTTCTGCATAAATTTTTGCACCACGAGCTTTTGCAAATTCATATTCTTCAAGTACTAAAACTCCTGCACCTTCTGCAATAACGAATCCATCACGATTTTTATCGAATGGACGTGATGCCGTTTGAGCATCCGGATTTAAAGAAAGTGCAGTACTTGAACAGAAACCAGCTACCGCCATATTTACGATTGGTGCTTCTGCTCCACCTGTAATCATTACATCAGCATCACCACGTTGAATTACTTTAAATGCGTCGCCGATTGAGTTCGTTCCTGATGCACAAGCAGTAACGGAACATGAATTGATTCCTTTTGCACCTAAATGAATAGAAACTTGACCAGAAGCCATATTCGGAATCATCATTGGTACAAAGAATGGACTAACACGACGTACACCACGTTCTTGGAAAACTTCCATTTGTTTTTCGTACGTTTCCATTCCACCAATACCTGAACCAATCCAAACACCGACTTTTGGTGCAATTTCTTCTGTAATATCTAAGTTAGCATCTTTTACAGCCATAATTGAAGAAGCAAGAGCGTAATGAGTAAAGCGGTCCATTTTACGTGCTTCTTTTCGATCAATATATTGTTCAATATCAAAATCTTTTACTTCTGCTGCCACTTTTGCAGGGAATTTTTCAGCATCTACCCTTGTTAAAGGACCTACACCAGATTTACCAGCAATTAGATTTTGCCAAGTTTCTTCAATTGTATTACCTAAAGGTGTAACTGCTCCAACACCTGTAATGACTACTCTTCTTTTCATAGTTCTCTTTTCCCCCTTAGGTTCTAAGCTTGTTATTCTCATTATAACTGATTATTTACCCCATTTGATAACGACTGCACCCCATGTAAGGCCGCCTCCGAAACCAACTAAGACTAGTATATCATCATCTTTAATTTTACCATCATCTAATTCGTCTTTTAAAGCTATCCCGATAGAAGCTGAAGAAGTATTTCCATATTTGTGAATTCGTTTTGATAACTTTTCCTCTGGTAATTCTAGGCGTTCTCTAGAAGCTTCCATAATACGAATGTTAGCTTGATGAGGAATTAAGAAATCAACATCTTGTTTTGTAAGTCCTGCTTTTTCTAACACGGAAACAGCAGATTCACCCATTTGTCTTACAGCAAATTTGAATACTTCTCTTCCGTTCATGGCAATGTGATCCGCTTCATCTAAAAATAAATGTTTTCCACCTGTACCATCTGCTCCTAATTCAAAGGCTAAAATTCCACGGCCTTCAGAAACTTCTCCAAGAACAGCTGCACAAGCACCATCGCCAAATAACACAGCAGTATTTCGGTCTGACCAATCCGTAATTTTAGATAGTTTTTCAGCACCAACTACTAATACGTATTTATATGCTTTGCTTTCAATAAATTGTTTCGCAGTGGATAGTGCATAGATAAAACCAGCACAAGCAGCAGCAACATCCATAGCAGCCGCATTAACTGCGCCTAATTTTTCTTGTAATTGACATGCAACACTTGGAAATGCTTGGTCTGGAGTTACAGTTGCAACTAAAATTAAACCAATTTCATCCGCTGAAATACCTGCATTATTTATTGCATCTTGAGCAGCTAAATAAGCTAAATCAGATGTGTTTTCGTGATCTGCGGCAATTCTTCTTTCTTCTATACCAGTTCTTGTGCGAATCCATTCGTCACTTGTATCTATTTTTTTCTCTAAATCGAAGTTCGTTACAATTTGCTCTGGAACATATTTGCCTACCCCAATAATTCCTGCGTTCATCCTGAAAATCCCCCTTATTTGTGACTTACATTTAGTACTTGGTCATAATTATAGCTCATAATTATTCTATACTGCAACCTTATTTTCACGAATTGTTTCAAAAGTGTGTTGTTCTTTAATGTTTCACTATGGTATGATATTTAAGATGAATATAGATATACTATTTTAAAAAGATATAGTAGAGGTGAAATTAGATGCAATATATTATGTCATTTGTATGGTCATTCCTATTAGTAACAATGGTAACATATGTAGTAAGTTCAATTTTGAATGTACCATTTAGCTTAACTACTAGCTTAGTTCTATCTGTGGTATTCCTAATTCTAATTGTTATTATTAGCGCAATTATCCCTAACGAACCAACTCCAGATGCAGAACATCATTAATTTGTAATGTAGGCACTTCCATTTTGGGAGTGCTTTTTCATTTTATTAAATTCGTGAAATAGTTAATAAATACCTTTATATGTATGATGAAAAAGTTTTTTTAACAGATCTTTTTGGAATTTTTTTAAATCAATGAAATGAAGACATTTTTTATAAAGCCTAGCTAGAATCTGCGTTATGAAAACAGGTTTTACGATTCTTGGCCGCATTTTTGTATTCATCGATTCTATGAAGACATTTTTTATCAATTCTTACCTGGATTTTTGTATTCATCTTGGTTATGAAGACAGGTTTTACTGATTCTCGACTGAATTTTTGTATCCATCGATTCTATGAAGCCGTTTTTTATCAATTCTCACATGGATTTTTGTATTCATCTGGGTTATGAAGACAGGTTTTACTGATTCTCGACTGAATTTTTGTATTCATGGATTCTATGAAGACGTTTTTTATCAATTCTCACATGGATTTTTGTATTCATCTGGGTTATGAAGACAGATTTTACCGATTCTCGACCGTATTTTTGTATTCATCGCTGAGAAAACTCCTAATATCCAATCATCCCCACAAAAAAAGACAGTAGCATAACTACTACTGTCCCAAAACTTCTATTATACTTTCTGAACCACTAATTGTCCCTCTGCTAACGACACATGCAATTTATCCCCCGGTAGTGTTTCTCCTTTTAGTAACTCTTTGGCTACAACGGTTTCTACATTACGTTGGATAAATCGTTTAAGTGGTCTTGCTCCAAATTGTGGATCAATACCATGTTTTACGACCCATGACACGACTTCTTCAGATACGTCTAACTCGATTTCCTGTTCTGCTACACGGTTTTGTAACTGCTGGATATATTTCCATGCAATCGCATTAAAGTGATTTGATGTTAACGCATGGAACATGATTATATCATCTACACGATTTAATAATTCTGGTTTAAAGTGCAATCGAAGTTCAGCCATAACCAAGTCTTCCGTTGTTTTTTCATCATTTACACTAGATTCTAACAAATGATGAGATCCAATATTCGACGTCATAATCACTACAGTGTTCGTAAAGTTAACAAGTCGACCTTGGCTATCCGTAATGCGGCCATCGTCTAAAATTTGCAATAAAATATTGGCCACATCTGGATGCGCTTTTTCAATTTCGTCAAGTAATACAACAGAATATGGATTACGGCGAACCGCTTCAGTTAGCTGACCACCTTCTTCGTAACCGACATATCCAGGAGGTGCTCCCACAAGACGAGACACACTATGTTTTTCCATATATTCACTCATATCAATTCGAATAAAGTGATCTTCTGAATCAAAAAGTTGTGCAGCTAACGCCTTGGCTAATTCCGTTTTCCCTACCCCTGTTGGACCTAAGAAAATAAAAGAACCAATTGGACGGTTTGGATCTTTAATGCCAGAACGTGCTCTCCATACCGCCTCTGTTACTAATTTTACAGCTTCATCCTGACCAACTACTCTTTCATGGAGAGTATCTTTTAAACGTAATAATTTTTCACGTTCGCCCTCAACCAGCTTTGTAACCGGAATTCCAGTCCATCTTGAAATAATGGAAGCTATTTCATCTGCAGTTACCTCTTCTCGTAAAATACGAATTTCAGATCCTTTTTTCAATTCTTCTTCTAAAGCAGACAATTCTTTTTCAATAGCAGGAATTTTCCCATGACGTAACTCCGCTGCTTTATTAAGATCATATTTACTTTCTGCATCTTCTAAATCACGGCGGTATTTATCAAGAAGTTCCCGTTTCTTTTGAATTTCCTGTAAACCGGATTTTTCTTGTTCCCATTGCTTTCGCATCTTGTCCGTATTTTGTTTTAAGGTTTCTAATTCTTTTCGCAATGCTTCAAGACGTTTTTTACTAGCTTCATCTTTTTCTTTCGTTAATGCTTGTTCTTCAATTTCCAATTGCATAACACGTCTTGTTACCATATCTAGCTCTTGGGGCATTGAGTCAATCTCTGTACGAATCATCGCACAAGCTTCATCGATTAGATCGATTGCTTTATCTGGTAAAAATCGATCTGTAATGTATCGATTCGAAAGTTCAGCAGATGCAATAATTGCGCGGTCATGTATACGAACTCCATGATGCAACTCAAAACGTTCCTTAAGACCGCGTAAGATTGAAACTGTATCTTCAATAGAAGGTTCGCGCACCATTACTTGTTGGAAACGACGTTCTAAAGCAGGATCTTTTTCAATATACATACGATATTCATCAAGGGTTGTGGCACCAATACAATGGAGTTCTCCACGTGCTAACATCGGTTTTAACATATTCCCTGCATCCATTGCGCCATCAGTCTTACCTGCACCAACAATTGTATGAATTTCGTCAATAAATAAAATAATACGACCTTCAGATTCTTTAACTTCTTTAAGTACACCTTTTAATCTTTCTTCAAATTGACCACGGTAACTTGCACCAGCAATTAATGCACTCATATCTAGTTCATATAATATACAATCTTTTAATCCCTCAGGTACGTCTTTACGAACGATACGTTGGGCCAAACCTTCAACAATCGCTGTTTTCCCAACACCCGGTTCACCAATTAGTATTGGATTATTTTTAGTTTTTCTTGATAAAATACGTATAACATTACGAATTTCTTCATCTCTTCCTATTACTGGGTCCATTTTGCCATTTTTGACTTCTTCGATTAAGTTGCGACCAAATTGTTCTAATGGTTTTCGATTATCTTGTTGTTGAAATTGCATTTGTTACACCCCTTCAACTTTGACCTTTTTTGACTAAAATGATTATAGGACTTTTTAATAGGAAATGCAAAAATTCACACTATAAAGTTTTCACGAATACGGGAAAAATTATGTTATCATGTATTTAAAATACATGTTTAAATTTTAGATTCACCCCAAGGATAAAAGGAAGTGATGGCATGGTAGAAACATTGCCGATTGAAATAATTCATTTGTTTGAAGAGCATGGTTTATTAGTTAAAGTTGAAAAAGGAAGTAATATTTATCGTGAGGGTGAGAAAGCCACAGACATTCTACTGATTAAAGAAGGCTCCGTTCGAATTAGTAAGGAAACGGAAGATGCGAAGGAAATTACCTTTAGAATATGTGGTAAACACAGCATCATTGGGGAATTTCCATTATTTAGTGCAACATCTACGATAAGATCAACAACTGCAAAAGCAAATTCCCATACCGAATTATTAGCTTTAAATAAAGATTCACTAGAAATGTTATTAATGCAAAAACCCGCATTAATGATAGAGTATTTAAAGTGGTTACAAAATGAAAATTTGAAAAATCAAAGTCTCCTACGTGATCTTATTTTACACGGTAAGAAAGGCGCATTGTACTCAACATTAATTCGTTTAGCAAACACTTATGGGGAGCAAAAAGACGATAAAATATTCATAAATCATTATTTAACAAATACTGACATCGCAAATCTTTGTTCAACAAGTCGTGAAATGATTAATCGGATGTTGAATGAATTAAAAAAGCAAGGCATAATCAGCATGGATAAAGGATTTATTACGATTACGGATATTCGATATTTAAAGCAGGCTATATGTTGTGAAAATTGCCCATCTACAATTTGTAGGATAGATTAACAATAGAGTCTGAGAAGTCATCCTGTGACGAGGATGGTTGCAATCAAAAGGCTGTGAAGAAAATTTTCCTTCACAGCCAGCATTTTTTATCTAATTCCTAATGCCATTTTTGCATAACGTGACATCATATCTTTTGACCAAGCTGGTTGCCAAACGATGTTTACTTCACTGTCTTTTACTTCTGGAAGCTCACTTAACGCCGTTTTCACTTGATCCACAATCACTGGTCCTAATGGGCAGCCCATTGATGTTAACGTCATAGTGATTGTAGCTAAACCTTCTTCATTTAAATCTACATCATATACTAAACCTAAGTTAACTATATCAATACCTAGCTCAGGGTCAATTACGTTTTCTAAAGCTCCAAGGATGCTTTCTTTCATATCTTCGCTAATTGCCATATTTACTTTATCCCCTTTCCTTATAGTGCTAACTCTATCATATCAAAGGTAAATCCTTTATGCCAAATATTGAGATAGCCAGTCTGTTACAGCTAATACACCTTCTCGCGGTACCTTATGCCCACTATTCGGCGATGCAATAAATTTTAAATGATCTGGTTCTTGCACATAGTATGAACGTAACTGCATATAAAAATGATATGTATTTTTAAAAGGAACCGTTGTATCTTTTTCGCCATGCCAAAATAGCACTGGACGTTGATTAAATTTTTCAGGCTCTCTTGTAATATCATATTCAGCTAATAATGCTTGAAGTTGCTCCTTTTGTTCAGAAGTCATCGGTAATTTTACTCCAAGTTGTTCGAATTGATTAAGCTGATAATTCGATAATTCAACAAATCCTGGAGCACCCATACAAATCACTGCAGTCGAAATCCAATCATATTTTTTTAAACAGCCTGATGTAACAATACCACCCATGGAAGTTCCTGCCACACCAATTTTTCCAGATGACACTAAATTTCGAGACTGTAATTCGTTATAAAGTACGCCTACCTCTTCAATTGATTGTAAAACGATTTCCCAAAAGTGTAAGTTCATCTTTCCTTCAGATAAATTTTCCGAGCGATCACCATGCAATTTCGCGTCTGGTAAAATGACACGAATCCCCTTTTTTACAAGTTGATATGCATAGTGTAAATTATGTTCCTTTGCACTTTGAAATCCGTGTAAAAAGATGACGATTGGTGTATGTTCATTCATTTCCTCATCATAAACATGTAATAACGGTATCTCTTTCCACATATCATTTTGAACATACATTTTTACCATCTCCTAAAGTATATCGAATTCATGTAAAGCAAAGAATAAAATAACGCTTATTCACGACTTACAACAACAATTTTTTGACTAAATTTATCCATTTGGGATAAAATCATTAAGATAGAAAGGAGCATTCCTTTATGAAGCAACATTTAATTGTGTTAGATTTAGATGGTACTCTATTAACAGATAATCAAAAGATTTTAGAAAAGACAAAGAATACCCTCTTTAAAGCAATGGATGCAGGTCATCAAGTGATGATTGCAACTGGTCGTCCATTTCGTGCAAGTCAGTTGTATTATAACGAATTAAAGCTAACTACGCCAATTGTTAACTTTAATGGTGCCCTTGTCCATCATCCGAAAAATAAATCATGGCAAACGGTTCATACACCAGTTGATTTAAGAGTGGTTTACGATGTTGTGGATTCTGTCGATAAATATCAATATGAAAACTTGATTGCTGAAGTGATGGATGACGTATTCATTCATCAGGAAAATAGCCCAATGATGGATATGTTTAAAATGGGTGACCCGCGTGTAACGATTGGAAATTTAAAAGGAAGCCTAAACGAGGATCCGACAAGTTTACTTATCCATGCAGAAGAAGAGAAAGTACAACTTATTCGTGACCATTTAGAAGATGTTCATGCAGAATTAATTGAACACAGACGTTGGGGAGCACCATTTCATATTATTGAAATCGTGAAAAAAGGTTTAAGTAAAGCAGTTGGTATTTCACTAATTGCAAAGGAAATGAACATTCCAAGAGAACGCATTATCGCATTTGGTGATGAAGATAATGATTTAGAAATGATTGATTATGCAGGAATTGGAGTAGCAATGTCGAATGGTATAGCACAACTGAAAAATATTGCCAATGAGATCACTGCTTCAAGTAATAATGAGGACGGTATTGCTAACTTTTTAATAGATCGATTAAAGTTATAGCTTGGAAATTCAACTTTCCAAAGCCCTCACCATAGAATGACGTTAGTTAAGGTGCTCATGTCTAAAGGAGGTACTGTATATATGAAAATATTTGCAGACAGTGGCAGCGATTTGCCAAAAGAATTTTTTGAACAACACAACGTAGAAATTTTCCCATTAAGAGTAGATTTAAACAACTCTGTATACCTTGATACAGTAGAAATTGACCCCAAAAAAGTTTATGATGCAATGCGCCAAGGCGTTGTACCTAAAACTTCTCAAGCGTCTCCGGAATTATTTTTACAACACTTTGAAGAACTAGCAAAAAGTAAAGAAGAAGGATTATATATCGCCTTTTCATCTAACTTATCAGGTACATATAACACAGCAGTGATGATTGCTTCTCAAGTTCGAGAGCAATATCCAGATTTAAAGCTTAAAATTATTGACTCTAAATGTGCCTCATTAGGATGCGGTTTACTTGTAAAAGAAGCTGTAAGATTAAGAGATGAGGGCGTTCCATATTTAGAAGTTTTCGAGAAAGTTGATTATTTAGCTCAACACATGACACACCTATTTACTGTTGAAAATTTGGACTACTTAGCTGCAGGTGGACGGGTTTCAAAATCTAGTGCTTTTATTGGTGGATTATTAAGCATTAAACCAATTTTACACGTTGAAGATGGTAAATTAATCCCCCTTGAAAAAGTTCGTGGTCGCAAAAAAGCGATAAATCGAATTATTGAGATTATGCATGAGCGCGGTGGCGATTTTTCAAATAAAGTCGTTGGTATAAGTCACGGAGACGATTTAGAATTTGCCAATGAAGTGAAATCCTTAATCCAAGAAAAATTACAACCAAAATCCTTTGAAATGACGATGGTTGGTGCTGTTATTGGTGCCCATGCTGGACCTGGTACCATAGCTATTTTCTTTACGGATAAAGATTACTAAAAAGATGGCTTGAACATAAACCAGCTTAGGTAGTTTACAAAAAGTATCGACTTAACAAAAATAGCTAGTACACGGCAATAAAAACAGGCACTCACTTTCGAATGCCTGTTTTTTGTTCTATCATTTTTTCTTTTTAGATTTAAATGGTTCTTTTGCCGTTAATTCAATTTCATGCAGTTCTGTTGGATTTTTATAATCGATGCTGTAATTTTTCACACGCTTATTGATCGGATAAATTTCATATCGGAATTGCATTGGCACAGTTGTTGCAACTTCTTCAATATGTTTTTGGAAAATCTTAAATTGGTTCGCACGATAATATTTATCAAATGCAGAGGGAGAATCAATATTTTGAATTGTCTTTTCTAAAAGATCAGAAGTATAACGACTGAAATTATATTGATCTGATGCTCCATACAAACCAGATGGTGAAGGGTTTGTTCCTGTTCCCCATGCCCCCATGAAAACATCGATTTCCGGATGATCAGCTTTTACCATATCGTAGAATGAGTTAAATTCGATTAATCGCCCTGTTGATAATGTGACATTTAACCCAACATCTCTCCAGTTTTGCAAATAGTACGCTGTGATTTCTTCCTGAACGGAATCACCTGACATGGAAGCTAATTTAATTTCTAACTTTTTTCCCTTTGGATCTTCGCGGAAGCCATCTCCATCCACATCTTTATAACCAGCCTTATCGAGAATTTCCTTTGCTTTTTCTGGATCATATACATAACCTTTTAAAGACTTATCATAAAACGATTCAAAAACTGGTGGTATTAATGAATTTGCCCGTACCCTCAAACCATTATAGAGCACTTCAGATACTTGTTCGATGTCTAAAGCATAGGCCATTGCTTTTCGTAAGTTCACATCGCCCATTTTTGAACCGTCTAAATCCGTTACAACAGTATTTTTTTGATAATCATATTTCCCTACTTTAAATCCAAGGTAAGAATAAAAAAGTTCAGGTCGACCCAAAATCGTAATATTGTCGTAGCCTTCGATTTCCGGCATTTTCGTAGCATTGAAATGTTGGATAATATCATATTTACCGGTACCAATTGCAACAGATACCGAACTAGAAGGAACCACTTTTACTAAGACGCCATCAAGCTTTGGCTCACCTTTCCAATAATGCTCATTCTTCACATATTGTACGGATTCCCCTGGAACAATTTTCTCTACTTTAAAAGCGCCTAAAGTAACTGGATTTTTGCGAACCGCATCTGATTGCAACAACTGATCAACTGGAATATTCCCAATTTGATGACTTGGTGCAGCATATGTCCATAAACCATCACCACCATAAAAAATCGATGGGGAAAGTTGTTTAAAACTGATTTCAATTGTGAAATCATCCACTTTCCTAATTCCAGAGATTGTTTTAGCTTTTCCTTCATGATATTCTTTTGCACCTATAATATTTTGGAATTCTGAATTGTATCGCACACCAGGATAATCTTTTTGCCCGATAATATGGTAAGGCAAGATGACATCCTCAATCTTTAACGGCTGACCATCAGACCATTTTACACCTTCACGAATTGTGACTGTTACTTTATTATTTTTTTGATCAACATATAAGGATGCAATTCCTTCATTAGTAATCATGAAATTTTCATCCGTTTCAAAAAGAGCATTTGAAGCCCAAGACATCAAATCTGCATCATAACCGTCTTCATATAACTCCCAAGAAAAAATCCCTTGAAACGGTTCATCTTTCACCATGGCGACCCGCAAGACTCCTCCATCAATTGGCTTTCCTTCATTCGTTACTGCCGTTGCAAAGGGTGAATTTGAACTTGGTGCAGCAGTTTCAATTTGTTTTTCGGATTTGCTGAAGGCTGTTAAAATGAACAAGGCAAATATTATGGTTGCAAGTAACATCCATCGAGTAATTTTCATAATATTCCTCCCTAGTACATCTACTGGCAAAGTTAATTAGTATTATTATTATCCTAACCGCTGTTTTGAATCCGCAGATCTACGCAATGCTTGACCAACATAATTGATTGCCAACATCATAAACAAAATGAAGATAGATGCTGGTAGCCAAACCCACCAATATTGTTGCAATACAAGTGGATTATTCGCGTGGCTAACAAGTGTACCAAGCGATGGAGTAGACATTGGAAGACCAAATCCTAAATAAGAAAGCCCCGTTTCAATCCCTACATTTCCAGCGAAGTTTAATGTCATTTCTACAATAATGATTGAACTCAAATTTGGTAAAATGCCCGTGAAGATAATAACAAAATCATTCGTTCCAAGTGTTTTGGATGCAAGGACATAATCTCTTCTACTTTCAGTTAATGTCTTTGAGCGAACGAGCCGCGCAGTACCTGTCCATAAAAACATGCTCATAATAAAGATAAAAGAAGCTACCGTATACTTCGGAACGACTGTAACAAAAACAATAATTAACATTAAAGATGGAATGGTAATGAAAAAATCAATTATTCGCATAAAAAGATTATCGATCCATCCTCCAAAGTATCCACAAATTAACCCAACAATAACCCCAAAAATGCCAGTTATTATTGTAATTGCCATTGCTATGAAGAGAGAATTTTTAGCACCAACAATCAGTTGCCCAAGTATATCTTTTCCACCTTGGTCTGCTCCAAATAAAAACTTTCCTCCTGGTTCAGCGTATCGGTCTTGTAAGTTGATACGCATTAAAGCTTCTTGGTCAATAAAAAGGTATGACCATATAAAGACTCCGCAAATCACGATAACAAGCGATACAAAAGAAAAAAATGCCACTCTATCTTTTAAAAACTCTCGAAAGATGACTTGTAAACCTGTTGGCGGAGCGTTTTTCGTATATTTTTTGCGTTTTCTTTTAGCCATCCTATAACCCCCTACTCGATTCGAATGCGCGGGTCTACAATACTCATAATTATGTCGGATAATAAGCTTCCTAATAATGTTAAAAAACCATATAACATCACGAGTGCTGTAATGACGCTATAATCCCTAGAAGCAATGGAAGAGACAAACAGTTGCCCCATTCCTGGAAAACCAAAAATGGTTTCAATAAAGATGGAGCCACCTAATAATCCCGTAATGGTAAACCCTAAAAATGCTGCGATAGGTAATAAACTATTACGAAAAATATGTTTTGTATAAACTTTCTTTATAGGAATGCCTTTACTTCTGGCTGTCCGAACATAGTCCATTCCTTTTGCATCGATAATTTCAGAACGTAAAAATTGAATAATTCCCGTTGTGCCGAGAATCGCATAGGTAATAGCAGGCAAAAGAATATGGTGGAATTTACTCCAATAGTATTGGAGAGTACCAGAACTGTATTCGATATCGACACTCCCACTTGTAGGAAACCATTCAAGCTTGTAGCCAAATAAAAAAAGAAACAACAGTGATAATACAAATGTCGGAATTGCATAGGTAATAAAACTATAAAGAATAATTGTTTTATCTAATCGGGAGTTTTGATATCGCCCCGCTAAAATACCTAAAGGAATTGCAATTGCATACAGTAGAGTGACACTTAATAATGATAGCCAAAAAGTATTTAAGGCCCTTTCACCAATTAAATCCCCAACATCCCTTTTAAATGTGTAACTAATCCCAAACTCCCCATGTAATGCATTACCAATCCAGCGAACATATTGTATTGGCCATGGATCATTTAAGCCTGCTTTTTCTGATAATTCTTCTAGCCTTGCCGGATCTGTTTGAGGAGTAATTAAGCCTGTGAACGGATCTCCCGGCATAAATTTTGCAAGGAAAAAGACGAGGATACTTAGGACAAATAATTGTGGAATTATAATAATAAAACGCCGTATGATTGTTTTTCCCAATGTCATATCCCCCCTTTCTGCATCGGTAAAGTAGCTGCTACATGATGGGTATTACTGATAGGTATTAAATCTAGCACTCGCTCGTTTTCATCAAAATAATTTTTATATTGTTCTTGATAATAGTTTTCTATTTTAATACGCTCCCGTTTCCGCCTTTCTCTACCAATTGGTGTAACTTGTGGTATTGCAGAAAGTAGTCGTTTCGTATAAATATGTTGTGGATTATTGTAAATATCATTTTTTGTTCCTGATTCCACAAAACGACCTTTATACATAATTGATATGTAGTCACACATATGCTTTACGACCCCGAGATCATGGGAAATAAAAAGATAACTTAATCCAAATTCACGTTGAATATCCTTCATGAAATTTAATATTTGAGCCTGTACAGATAGATCCAATGCTGAAACTGGTTCATCAGCTATAATCAATTTCGGATTTGTCGCGATCGCCCGTGCAATTCCTAATCGTTGTTTTTGACCACCAGAGAATTCATGGGGATATTTATATTTTGCATCTTCTGGCATTCCTACGATTTCAAGTAATTCACTTATCTTTCTCTCTTCTTCTTTTAATGATAGTTTTAAAAAGTTTTGAATTGGCTCTGCAATAATATCTCGTACTCTTTTTCGAGGATTTAAACTTGAGTGAGCATCTTGGAAAATCATTTGTACATCCCGATTGAAGGAAGATTTTCGCTTCGTTCTTTTATTTGTTACATTGATACCTTCATAAATCACGCGACCAGAAGTAATCTTTTCCAAACCAATAATTGCTCTTCCAGTTGTCGATTTTCCGCATCCCGACTCTCCAACAAGTCCATATGCTTTTCCACTTTCAAATTCCATTGAGATTCCATCCACAGCACGGATAGTATCAACTACTTGATTAAAAATCCCACCACGAACTGGATAATGAACTTTTAAATCTTGAATTACCATAAAGCTCATGAATTTCTCTCCTTTTTAAAGTGAAATTCTTTATAGCAAGTACAACGAACAAAATGTTCTGATGCCACTTCATGAATTTGAGGATTCTTTTCATGTGCTTCTGCTTTTATCCAAGGAATGCGGGATGCAAATCGACAACCCTCTCTAGGTAAATTTATTAGGGAAGGAACAATCCCTTGAATTACATTTAAACGTTCTGATGACGAACTCATCTGTGGAATGGAATGAAACAATGAGCGAGTATAAGGATGCTTAGGATGCAGGAATAATTCCTTTACTGGCGCTTCTTCAATAATTTCACCTGCATACATAACTGCTACACGATCAGCAACTTCTGCTACAACTCCCAAATCATGGGTAATAAGAATAATTCCAGCCCCTGTTTCATGTTGAAGCGTTAGCAATAAATCTAAAATTTGCGCTTGAATTGTCACATCAAGGGCTGTGGTTGGTTCATCAGCTATAAGTATTTTAGGTTTACATGCAATGGCAATCGCAATAATAATGCGCTGTCGCATCCCTCCTGACAATTGATGTGGGAATTGCCTTGCAACACGTTCAGGGTTTTGTATGCCAACTTGTTGCAATAACTCTTGTACTCTATTTTTTCGCTCTTCAGCATTTTGTTTTGTATGATAAATTAACCCTTCCTCAATCTGATCTCCTATCCGCATGAGTGGATTTAAAGATGAAAGGGGGTCTTGAAAAATCATTCCGATTTCTGGACCACGAATTTCATTTAATTGGTCTTCCCCCAAGGTTAGAAGATTTTGATTTCTATATAATATCTCTCCATAAACACGGGTACTATTTGGATCGTGTAGACCAATAATAGATGTTGCCAACGTACTTTTCCCACAACCTGATTCCCCAACAATTGCAAGGATTTCATTTCTTTTTAAAGTTAACGACACGCCATCTACCGCATCGTAGAATTCATCATTAATCTTAAACCCTATATGTAAATCATTAATTTTTAATATTTCTCCGGTGCTTTTCAAATGAATTCTCCTTCCAACTCATTTTGAAATTCGAATCATTCATCTTATGAAAAAACTCTATGCAGTATGAAACTTGTTCTCTTCTAAAGGTATATTTCTCCATGATTCTATTTATGATTGTTAAAAGATTATGTTTAAAAATCTCTCAGGAATCATGAAATAAAAAAAGTGTCCAAAAAGTAAAAACCTTTTGGACACTCCGAAAAATATCTCTTAAGTTTCGATGGTCGCATCAAAATGCCACCATCCTAGAAGCAATGTGGCCGTCTTAAAAAAACTTTTTTAGACGGCCCCTTGTATCTTATTTTTCTAACGCTCTTTTTCGTTTACTACGTCTCATCATCGCAACAATGAACGAAATAAATAGAACATAAACAATAGCTAATAAAACAATATACAATTTATTAATACCAACTTTATCGATAACCTGGAAAACTTCAACAACTTCACGATCTAATACGATAGGATAAATGCCATCATCATTTGAACGAATCACATCACTCTCTAACATACCGCGTAGTTCTTTATCTTCACCAATGTCGTTAGCAGAAATATCAACTCTCGTTGTTTTTCCAGTATTATTTATTACAACAATCCATCTTTCATCATCCGAATAGCGTTCGAATGCTAAAAAACCATTTTCATTTTTAATTAATTTAAACTCACCACGACGCAACGTTTCAGACTTGTTTCGTAATGTTTGGATATTAGCAATATAGTTCACCAATTCATCATCTGTTTTAAAATTATATAGTTGGTGAGCTTCTGGACCAGCTTCACCATTCATTGCAATCTCAGTTCCATATTGCATAACTGGTACACCAGGTAGTAATAGTGTAGAAGCCACTGAAAGTTTAAGTCTTGTAGGTGGAAAGGCTTCTACATCCAAAACAAAGCGATCTGTGTTTAAGTTGTCTATCATTAATTGCGTTGGTAACCCTTCCCCTTTTGCAAAAGGCTCAACATGTTTTAATTGGTTGGAAGAATCTTGGTCAACATTTTTATAAATGTTACGGTAAGTTTCATGATTTTCATCGTAAAAAGTCGCATCGAAATTTGCATCACTTTCTTCATTAGAAATAACGTAAATTTCATTATTTACTTTTTTGATTGCCTCAATCATTTTATTAAGAAAAGCTGTATCTGCAATATCAAGATTCGTTAAACGAACGCCTTCAATATTATATGTAGAAATAAAATTAACCACACTATCAATTAAAGCATCTTGCACATCTACATTTCTTAAATCCCATCGAATTTTATTACCAGACTTTCCAACAATCCAATCAGCTTTTGATGGATCTTTTGCCCATTCGTGATTGGCGCTAACATTCGTTAAAGGAAAATCAATCATCGCCTTTATTTTATTTTCATTCAATGTTTTGATTAAGGAAGTAAACTCTTCGCTTGTCCCAAATTGTGGTTCTATTTCAGAATAACTAGTCGTCATCGTCCCGTTATAAGTTTCAGTAGCAAAAACAGAACCTAATGATAGAATTGAAAAGCCCATTTGAGAAATGAGAGATAATTGTTGTTCTATACCTTTAAAGTCTCCCCCAGCAAATTTTGATGGGTCTAGTGGATCAACCTTGTAATCGTTTTCTCCAGTACCATTAAAATAACGGTCTACTAAAACATCATATATACTTTCGTCTGCAATTGATTTTGTTACCTCTGCTTTTGCAATGGAAGTTGTATTTAATGTAGCAGCTAACAAGATCGATGCAGCAGTTGCACAAATCCATTTTTTAAATTTCAAATTATCCCTCTCCTTTAAACATACCATCGACATTTTACCAAAAAAAAAAGAAACACGGCTATCATTTCTATACGAATTAAACATTTCTAATGTAAATAAGACAAATCAGTGACAACATAATTCAAAGTAATGTTTTACTTTTCTTGTTTCATTCTTTCTTGAAGTTGTTCCACTTGTTCATGAGATAATAACCCATCCACAGAATGATTATCTCCATTTTTTTGTATAAAAACAAAAACAATAAATAGAACAATTAATAGAAGTATGAATATTAGCATGAGGATAGGTATCATGTTTCTCGTCCTTTCTAAGAGTAAAGCCTCTTAATCCATACAATTATAAACAAAAAAAGAAAAATCGCAAAGTACGTCCTGTACCCAGCGATTTTTCTTTTATGCTAAGAAATTCATACCCATTGGTAATTTAAATCCGTAGAATAATACTGCAAATAGGAAAATAGCAAATAAAATCCAAAATACAGTAGTTGGCTTGTTTTTCTTTTGGCGAGTTAATACCATTTCCATCATACTGATTACTAGAATACCGAGTAAGAATTTAATTCCGTAATCCATACCCATACCATAGTCCATCGCTTCAATAAATAGAGCGCCACCAGTAATGATAATTAAAATATAAAATAGACGTAAAGCCATGTGTATACCTTTAGATTTTGATACTAAAGCACCCACAAAGAAAAGTACAAGTGCAACTACCCATGTTGTAATGTGTAAATGCGTAGAACTTGTTAAGAAATCCATGTTTTCCCCACCTTAATTTTCTTTTACAGCATTATCCTACCATAGTACTGAGTGGGGATTCAAATATAATAGTCTATCTTAAACCTTTATAAAATTTATAAATAGATTAGTAGTTTTTTATTCAAATTTATTTGATAAAGTTCCAATTCCTTCAATTGAAATTTTCACTTCATCTCCAGCTTTTAAATATACTGGTGGCGTCATTCCTTTTCCAACCCCTGCAGGAGTACCAGTTAAAATAACATCTCCAGGCTCTAAAGTAACATATTGTGAAAGAATTGATACTAACTCCTCTACTGAAAATACCATATCTTTTGTTGAACCATTTTGACGGATTGCACCGTTAACCTTCGTTACAATCGTTAAATTTTGAGGATTAGGTATTTCATCTTTTGTAACAACATATGGCCCTAATGGACAAGATCCATCTAAACTTTTACCTAAGAAATATTGTTTGTGACGGTCTTGTAAGTCACGTGCTGTAATATCGTTTGCGATTGTGTAGCCAAAGATATAATCTAAAGCTTGATTTTTCGCAATATTTTTTCCAACTTTTCCGATGACAACTGCTAATTCACCTTCATAGTCTAGTGAGTCTGTTTCGCTTGTATGAATTGGTAATACTTGTCCGTCTGCTGCAATTGATGTAGGAGATTTTGTAAATACTACTAAATCGGTAGGAGCAGCAGTAGCACCCATTTCTTTTGCATGTTCATCATAATTTTTACCAATACATAAAATGTTTTTCGGAGTTCTTGGAATTGGTGAAAGCCACTCGATTTCAGTAAATGCGCGTTTGAATGATTCAACATTATCCGAATTTTTAGCTGCTTCTACTAATTTACGAATCTTTTCAACAAAATCAAAACCTAACGCAACCCCATCAATGATATTAGCAGGGAAAGAAGGTAGAACATTCAGCTCTTCTTGAATCGCAACAACATCCCAAACAGCTTCTTCTTTTTTAACTTTTGGACCAAATTTTACTTCTCCATTAAACTTAAAAGATAAAATCTTCATAGATAAAGGCTCCTTCTTTAATTCCTACGTTTAAATTGTTCTCACCATCAATGTGGTGAATTGATCAACAAAATGATTATTCACTTTATACCATCATACATGAAATATTCCGAAATTGCTTACTTTTCCGGCAATATTTTTTTGTAAGTTATACGCTTTATTGCCATTTCTAGAGGACCTTGTCTAAATTTGATAAACCAAATTTCCGCAAAGATAATTTGTACTACATAAATACTAATTGCGATAACCGTCCCCATTTGCACATCGACTTGTCCATATAAACTAAAACCAAAATTATAGAATAAGATTGTACAAATAATGGATTGCATAATGTATAACGTAAGAGACATACGACCAGCTTTTGCAATTGGTTTAAGTAGTTTATTAGCAATTGGTATTAAACAAATACTTACAATCAACGAAATATACCCAATTGATAATAGAGGACCACCTACATACACTTTTAAATAATCTAATAAATACGTACGAGTAAATGTATATGGTGCACTTTTAACAAATAGTCCCACTGAGACAAAAATAATCGCCATGATAATCCATACGATTTTTAGCTCTTTTGCTCGCTCAATTAATCGCCATTTTGCAAATGCAGCACCAATTAGCATGTAAGGTAAAATTGTCAACAAAGACATAATCCACATATCAAAACCCAATTGTACAGATAGATCACTTAGTCTTTGGGTAAATGCATCTGTCCAACTACCAACTCCATAAGCGGTAATGGCACTATTAATCATTTCTATATCTAATGCAGGCTTTTCCACTTCCGTACTTGCAATCCCCGTTAAGAAATAAATAGCTAAAATAAAGAAGTGGAAAAATCCGTTTATAACTAATCCAAAAGTTAATAACCATCCACCACTAAAACGGATAAACAATAATAAGAAAAATCCACATACTGCATAGGTTGCTAAAATATCTCCCCACCAAATTAAAAAGGCATGGAGTAAACCAAGAATTAATAAGATGACTAGTCTTTTGGGTGCAAATTTATAGAAATTAACCCCTGTTTCTTGAGATTTCATAAATTGCATCGCAAGACCATATCCAAAAAGCATAGAAAATAATGGATAAAAACTACTTTGTACATAAATATCAAGGTTTTGTTGCCATATAATATCCATTGCTTCAGTAAACCAATAATTTAGATCTAATATATGAGGCATTGGTAAATAGAAAGCAAACATGTTGACAAGTAGAATACCTAGTAAACTAAATCCGCGCAAAATATCGAGAGAATCGATTCTCTCATTTAAGGTTGTTGGTTGAAAATTCACATCTGTTCTCCCTTTTCTTCTACATCTTGTACTATAAGTATTTCTATTGTTATTCTACACTATTTTACTTTGCATTTAGATTAAAACAGTCTATTAATTGAACATTAATAGACTGTTTTAAATTAGTTCAACCAAATCTCTTTTTGCGCATTGTATAAATACAATATTTTTTCATCAACTTTAAGATTTAACACTGATTCAACAGCTTGGCTATAAATACGTAATTGAACACTATAACGTTTTTCCATTTCAGTTTTGAGGGCATTTTCTTCACTAAACGATGGCAAAATCTTATCAGTTTTGTAGTCGAGTAATACCCATTTACCATCCTCATCTTCAAACAAGCAATCAATAATCCCCTGTACAATTTGCGAATCTCCTGCTTGATCTACAATACTCAATGTAAATGGTAATTCACGATATAGTTGCTTGGCATGACTAAATCGTTGCCCGATAGTAGTAGCGAAAAATCGAATAATTTTCTCTGGATCAACCGTATTTACTTCTTCTTCTGTTAGTAGTTTCTTTTTTACTAATGTTTGTAAATAGTTAATCACGTCATCATGTTGAGTTAGCCCCTCTTGCGGAATATGTTGCATAACTGTATGAACAACAGTACCGATTTCAGTCGGCGATAATGCTTTTTCTTGTACAAACAAAGGACGTTTATAGGCATTATTTACTTTACTTTGAAGCGTATAGGTTTCTGGTTCTTCTTCTCGCTGTAAGTTCTCAATACGCTTAATTTCAGAAACACTTGTTTTTGATTTTTTAGTAATCGAGTCTTTAAATGGATACGTGGCATTAAAACGTTCTTTTATTTCATTTAATATAGACCCATCTACTTCTTCTGTAATATCATTTTGTGTTTCAACTTGTTCCTTTGTAATCGTTTTTGTAAACGAATGATTACAAATTGGGTTTACCCTCCATTCTGAAGGATGTTCAATCGGTGAGTATTGCTCATCACTGTACTCTTCAAAGCAAGCATGTCTTGCAATTGCAGGTCCAATCCAATCAAGATAATTTTTTGCCCGCGCGCGTACATAATCTGGAATCATTTCTTCAGGTGATAATTGTTGATATTCACCCCAAGATGCACGAGTTTTATCCCAATCCTTTACTGATCCTACCAAAATAAGACGTTCTTTTGCTCGGGTCATGGCTACATACAAAATACGCATTTCTTCAGCTTTCATTTCCAAAATCTTTTTCTCTTTCATTGCTAAAAAAGGAAGAGAAGTATACATAATTCGATCATCTGGGTCAATAGCTTTTACGGCAAGTCCAAATTGTTGGTCAAACAAATAAGGGTCACTATATTCCTTTTGGTTAAAGCTTCTGCCAAGTCCTGCAACAAAAACTACTGGGTATTCTAACCCTTTCGATGAATGGATGGTTACTAATCGAACAACGTCATCTTTTTCACCAATTGATTTTGCTTCGCCTAAATCATCCCCACGTGAGCGCATTCGATCAATAAATCGTAAAAATCGGAATAATCCTCGGAAAGATGTTTTTTCATACATTAATGCGCGGTCATGAAGCGTACGTAAATTGGCTTGGCGTTGCTTACCATTCCCCATTGCTCCAACCATTTCATAATAATTGGTATCCATATAAATCTGCCAAATCAAGTCTGCTAGAGAACCCCTTCTTGCCATGTCTCTCCAATTATCTAATTGTTGTAAAAATCGTTGAAGTTTTTCTGCTGTATTTGATTGTAATCCGCTTTTTTCCTCATTAACGAATATTTGTACCGCTTCGTAGAATGGAACTTTACGGTTAACTAAACGAATTGTAGCAAGTTCGTTTTCTGTACATCCAATAAATGGTGCCCTCAAAACAGATGCTAAAGGAATATCTTGATATGGGTTGTCAACGATTTTTAGAACGTTTAACATTACCATTACTTCTAATGCTTCAAAATATCCCTTTGAAGACTCTGCATAAAGTGGTATTCCAGCTGCTTTAAATTCCTCAACTAAATCCCCTGACCAAGTCATAGAACGCATTAAGATAACAATATCTCGATATTCTAATGGTCGAACTCGCTTCGATGGATCTTTTTGTTTTGTATCATATACGGTCGTACCGCTATCCATCAGTTCACGGATTCGTTTGATAATATAGCGAGCCTCTTGTTGAGACTTTTTCATCTCTTCTTCGATTAACACGTCTAATGCCGCATCTTCAGTAGACTCTATTGAACTCGTCTTTTCATCTTCTTGTTCCTCTTGATCATCATATAAAATGGTTAATTCCACGGGAGCTTCTAACTCATTGTAGGGTGCTGCTGGCTTCAGTCCCGCTTTTTCATCATATTTGATTTCTCCAACGGTTTCGCCCATAATCTGTTCAAAAATAAAGTTTGTACCGTGAAGGACTTCTTTACGACTTCGGAAATTGGCGTTTAAATCAATTTTTAATCCACTTGTAATTGGCTCTTCTTCAAAGGAAGTATATTTGTTTAAAAATAACATCGGTTCTGCAAGACGGAAACGATATATGGATTGTTTAACATCGCCTACCATAAATAAATTTCCATCGACTTCACTACCATTTTTCACGAGTTGTAAAATCGTTTCTTGCAGCATGTTCGTATCTTGATATTCGTCAACAAGCACTTCTTTAAATCGGTTTCGGAAATCCGTTGCAACGGGTGAAGGTGTTAAAACGTCATTTTCTTTAACTGCTAAAATTTCTAAAGCATAGTGCTCTAAATCAGAAAAATCAACTATTCCCCTTTGTAACTTCGCATTTGTAAATTTCTCACTAAACGCTTCTGTTAATTCAACCAATGTTTCAATAATTGGCGCCATTAAACGAATTTCTTGTAATAGTCGCTCAGGTTTTCTTAAGAAAAAGGACTTCTTAATACCATCGATAATATCTTTAGCATGCTGCCTTTTTTTCTTAGCCTTTTCCTTCAACTCAGGATCACAATCACACTTTTTCCTAGATAAAGTCGACCATTTTAAGGTAGAGAAGAAATCATATAAATCTTGCCATGTACCATGATTAATTCGTCTTACAGCTTCATTGATTAGTGCAAAATCTAATTCCGCAGTTTCACCATACGTATATGGTCCATCTGGCTTTAATGTATATTGACGAAAATCTTCAATTTGTGCAAAGGCTTCTTCTAAACTAAATTTAATAGAATTTTTTAAAGGTCCAATAAAATCTAGTTCATCTATTGTAATTTGTTCAGGCAAAGTATATTGCTTTGGTAAGGAACGTAGCCAATTTGTCGGATTTGGATGAACGCGAGACATTTCATACAGACGTTCAATTAATGTTTCGATGGCTTGGTCATCACGGTCAGAAGTAAAACTATCTACTAAACGATATACCGCATTAACACTAGTTTCGTCCTCTTTGTCATAGGCTTCTTCAAGTACTTCAGCTAAAATATCATCTCGAAGTAAAGCTAACTCCCCTTCATTCGCAATTTTGAACCCAGGATCGATATCAATTAAATATGCATATTGCCGAACAATTGATAAACAGAAAGAATGAAGAGTTGAAATTTGAGCTTTATTCACTAGACTTAACTGACGGCGTAAATGTTGATTCCGTGGATCTTTTGCAATTTCTTTCTCCAATGCTTCTGCCATTCGATGGCGCATTTCAGCAGCTGATGCATTCGTAAACGTCACTACAAGTAATTCATCGACATCAATCGGGTTATCTTTTGAGATGACCTTTTCAATCATTCGATTAATTAGTACCGCAGTTTTCCCTGATCCCGCTGCTGCGGAAACTAATGTATCTTGACCGGTTGCCCAGATTGCTTTCCACTGCTCATCAGTCCACGTCACATTTGGTCCTTTATTCGGAATCGATAGACCCATCTTTTTTCAACTCCTCTCGTATTTTAGATACCACTTTATCCCGGCTATCAGCTTGAAGTTGATGGTAAACTTGCTCTTGGTCAGTAGGGTCGAATTGACAAACTGATTTAAAACTACAGAAATCACAAGCAGTTCTACCTTTTAATCGATATGGTCGAATACCTACTTCCCCACTCATAATCCCTTCACCAGCAATTTTATGTTTTGTTCGAACATAATGTTTAATTTCATTCATTGCATCAGGTGCTACTACCCTAGACTTTGCAACTGAAATTGCTCCATCTGTTTTAATTTGTACTGGAATAATTTTCGATGTTCCACCTGACTCTAAATTATCATCCATTGCAATCAGAGGGTCTGGATTTTCAGTAAGCAAGCCTTTCATTCTATATTTTTCCATCCGTTCAACTTCAATTGCAATTTCATCTAACTCTTTTTCACCCTTTAATAATGGGTTATGAACGTGAACATATAGAACGCCTGCTGGGTCCACTTCTCCATCAAGCCAGACGTTTGCATTTTCAACCGCAACATCTAAATAGGTTATTAATTGTAAGGAAATACCATGATATACTTCATTTAAATCTAAATCGCGACTTGATGATTTATAATCGATAACTCGTAAATAGGATTTATCTCCAACTTTTGCTCCATCAATACGGTCAATTCGTCCACGAATATTCATTTTTCGGCCGCCATTTAATTTAATTTCTAAAGGCGGTAGTTTTTCATTTGGACCAAATGCTGCCTCAATGGCAATCGGTTTGAAAAATGACGATTTTGCATGTTGAGATAATGCCATCATCGTTCTTTCCACAATACGAATTAATTTGCGTTGAATGTATCGATATCGGGCACTACTTAGTAAAATTTGATGAGAAAAAACTGGCACAATTTTTTCTACTGCTTGTCTTGCAAGTTCTGTACATTGAGCACGTGTTAAACGATTCCAATGGATGTTTAAACGATCTGTCTCTAACGTAATCCATTTTAATGCTTCATGGAAAAGGTCACCGATAGCAAAGTTTTCTAATCGATAAACCGCGCGCTCCTCAAGTTTTAATCCATAGCTAGTAAAGTGTGAGAAAGGACAACGATAGAATTTCTCTACTCGTGAGACACTTGAAGTTAACTCAGTACCATATAATTCTTCTGTTATGTTTGGCTTTAGTTTTTCTGCAATATTTTTCTTTCTTAATGGACGCATGACCACTTCTAATTCTTGCTTCCAATATGGATCTTGTTCATAAACTGACTTTAATGCCACCCATTCAGATGAAAGTTCATTCGAATATTGCGCTTGTCTTAATTGCGTCATTAAGAAAGTTAAAGATGTTCTAGGATGTTGTATATAAGAAAGAGCGTTATTTTTATTCAATTCTTCAATTGGATCAATTAATACCTTTTTATGTGGTAACGTTTTGACTCCATTAACCTCAAATAATTTATGCAGACGGTTTATATAAAGAGATGGAAGTAATGCTTTACTCTCTTCATCTGCACTTGAAAATGTGACATACAGTCTATTTGTAGGTGAAGAAAATGCACGATAAATTAAAAAAGCTTCTTGAAGCAATTTAAACTTTGTAGTTGGCGAAAGTTCAGTATCAATTTCCTCAAACCATCCACGATCTGTGTCGGTGATTAATCCTTCATAATCGATACGCATTGGATAAACTCCATCATTCACACCAATTACAAAAACGACTGACTTATTATCAAATCTTGAATATTCAACAGTCGCCACAGTTACTTCATCAACAGAAGGAGGAATTTTCGAAAACTGAAGTGTATCATATCCTTCGTCTAAAATTTGTGCAGCTTCTTCAACGATTAATTTTTGATCACCGAACATTAGGACGAATTGATCAAGAACATTGATCCAGCGATTCCAAGCCTGATCATGTTCGCTTGCCCCATGTAATTCTTTTTCTTCAAGTTCAGTATCCTTTAACACTTGTAACTTATCGTATATTTGCATTTCTTCAATACAGTTAAACAACGCAGATGCGATTTCACGTCCAGTTTTTGCATTCTTCAATTCCTGCTGTAATTTTTCTATTGGTTCTTTTACAATTGATTTCATTTCATCAATGATTTGCTGCATTTTTAATTCTTCGTCTGTTTGATGTTTAGAGAAAAACTCAAGTCCACGATATTTTTTGTAAAACCATCTTGAATCTTCAAACCAACGATACCCATAAATCCCTTGTGCAATAACAAAGTTTTCTAGCAGGTCTGCTTTTTCACGCATTTCCTTCAAATTACTGTTTAATGGGAAAAATAAATCCGTTTTTACACTTCGAAAAATCGGTTCATATTGCCAATTGGATGTAACAATTTCTAAAATTGAACGACTAAACTCAATTAACGGGTGGTGTAACATCGATTTCTTTTCATTTGTAAAAACAGGAATGTCGTACTGTTTAAAAATTGTATTAATGAGAGGGTCGTAAAGGTCTGCTTGTCGATACATAACCCCAATCTCTTTATAACGAACGCCATCTTCCCGCACAAGTCGACATATTTCCCGGGCAATTGCGTGTACCTCTGCTCGACGATTTGCACCTTCAATTATTTCTACAAATCCTTCAGCCTTTACTTGAGTTGGCACTGGCTCGTGAAATTGCTGTTCTATATGTTGTAAGTCATTATTGTTGTAACGATAACATGTATGTAGATGAACACGTGGCTCCATTTCAACTTTGAAATTTGCAGTTTCTTGTAATAATTTATCGTACATGACAGCTGGTCGATAAAATACAGCTTGGTCATCATACATATCTTGTTCGTTTTCGAAAGGAAGTACGATGGTTACTCGTTTAGCTAATGCCAATAATTGCTTTACAATTTCAAATTCGCGAACAGTAAATGCTGTAAAACCATCAATATAAATGTGGGCTTCTTTTAGTTTTTGTGAATTTTGTAATTGCTCGAGTAAAATTGGATAAAAACCATCACTATCAACATACTTATCCCCTAGTTTTTCCTCTAACTTTGATAGGATAATTTGTAAGTCTTTTGTTTTAGCAATTAATGTTTGGGGAGCGTTGGATTCTTCTAACCTATTTATTGCTTCATTTAAAGTTACACTATCTATGTTATATTGGCTAAATTCTTTTACCAATTGTTCAACTTCTTCAGTAAATCCTCGTTTATCTGCAGCTTGACGAAACAGTGAAAATTTGTCTTTATTTTCTGCAAGAAGTCGTCTAATTAACATACGGTATCCAATTTTATCTAATTGCTCTTTTGCTATCCCACCTGTTTCTTGTAGGATATACCAAGCTAAACGTTTGAACGTCATAACCTGTGCTCGTATAATTCCTTGGATGCCATAATTGTTCGTTAACATATACTCTGCTTGATAAGACATTTGGTCAGGGACAATTAAATAAATTGGCGGGCCAAGGGGTTGTTGCTTTAACTCATTAATAATTTCTTTATGAATAAGTGTGGTTTTACCTGTCCCAGCTCTTCCACTAATCACTCTTAATGACATATAGCTCCTCCTTCTTATCTATTAATTTAGATTATATACAGAACAAATGTTCTTATCTTATAAATTTCTATCAATAATACTCTTTTTCTATTATAATATCACCTATTTATTATAGTATTTTTTAAGTGTAAAAGATAATTTCCCATATATCGTAGAAAAAGAGCAGTTTATAGTAACCGCTCTTTCTTCATAGACATTTTTACATTTTTCTTATTACTAGATGAATCTTTCAAATCTCGTTCCACTTTTTTATTAAGACGTTTTTCTAATGCCTTTCCAATAAACCAGAGAAGGAAAATTCCTACCCCTGCAAAAATCAATTTAACCGGATCTGTTAATAGTGCCTTTAAGTCGTATCCTAACACACTCATACTGGCAATCATGACAAACTTACCGGCCATAATGACTATTAAATAATACTTCTTTTTTATATGCGATAAACCGGCAACAATATTAACTAATACGGAAGGAGTGAAAGGAAAACAAAGTAAAATAAAAAGTGGACTCAAACCACGCATATCCACCCATTGAATAAGCTTCTGTATCTTTTCTCTACCGATAAATTTTCGAAGCCTTGGATGTTTCCCGAACTTTCGAACGAGTAGAAACACTACATAAGATCCTAAAACAGTTCCTATCCAAGACAACAGAAAGCCTATCCAAAGCCCGTAAGAACTAGCATTTGCAACTACAATCACTACTAGTGGTAAAAATGGAAGGAAAGCTTCTATAAAAGGCAATAAAATGCCAATTAGCGGTCCAAGTGTTCGATATTGAGCTGCTAAACTTTCGATATTTTCAACGGTAAACCAATCGCTCACAAGTACCACCTCTATCGATATTGAATAATTAAATGTAAAGTTGTCATCTCATTTGTTGGATTTACGTATTGATGTTCCTGTGAAGCAGAAAACACTAATGTTTCTCCTTTTATTAAATGTTCTTTCATTCCTCCAGCCTCCACGAGAACTTGTCCATTGATGACTGTTACCGTTTCTTCTACGCCATCTGAATGTGCTTCACTCCTATGTATAACACCAGGATCCATCTCTATTTTATAGAATTCCCAGCCTCTTTCAGGGTCATACGGAATAATGGAATATACACGATATTTTCCATTTTCTTCTGATACAACTGTAGATGTTTTTTCATCGAATTTTTGAAATTGTTCCCTTGGCGGTTGTAAAAGAGAGGAAAATGAAATTCTCATTCCTGATGCAATTTTCCATATAGTGGAGACAGTTGGGTTCGATTCACCTTTTTCTATTTGAGCTAACTGCGCTTTACTTACATTAGTAGCTTTGGCAACATCATCTAAACTTAAACTTCGCTGGACGCGTATTTTTTTTAATTGGTAACCGATATTTCGACTCATTTGCTCCATAAGTTCACCAGCCTATTGTTTATTTTATCAGACAGTTGTATACTATAATAAACAATTTTCTAAATATTATTGATAATTTTATTATAGTATCATAGTCCTTTCAATATTTATTAAACTATTGACAACATGTTTACATTTTGGCTACTACACTAAAGGAACGCTTTTAGAATTTAAAAGGTTCATATCGTTACATAATGTTTTTTTGTTAAATTACTATATTTAGAGTTATATAGGAGGACAAAAGTGAATTTGAATACTCAAGTCAATACTCATCAATCTACAAATACACTTGATACGTTTTCACAAGGAGTTAAAGATTGTATTCCTACGTTATTAGGTTATATCAGTATTGGGTTAGCATTTGGGGTTATAGCAATAACTTCAAATTTATCTGTCTTTGAGATTTTTTTATTATCTGTCTTGGTTTATGCAGGATCAGCTCAATTTATTTTTTGTGGATTATATATAGCGGGTGCACCTTTTTCTGTTATTATTCTAACGACCTTTATTGTTAATTTACGGCACTTTTTGATGTCATTAACGGTTGCGCCTAATTTAACAAGGTACTCTCCATTACGTAATATTGGTTTTGGGACTTTATTAACGGATGAGACGTTCGGTGTTACTGTTACGAAACTTATGAAAGAAAAGCATATCGGTGGCAACTGGATGGACGGCTTAAATATTACAGCCTATTTAACATGGATTGCCTCTTGTACGATTGGCGGGTTAATGGGGAAGTGGATTCCAAATGCGGAAAGTTGGGGACTTGATTTTGCATTAATTGCAATGTTCTGTGCCCTACTTGTTTTAAACTTAGTGGATATAGGTAAATCAAAGCTAATGCATTATTTAAAACTCATCGCGTTATTGGCAATCATTTTATATGTCTTATTATATTTTGTACCGGGCCATTTAGCGGTGTTAATTGCAACAGTGATTGTTGCAACGGTTGGGGTGGTGACTGAAAAATGACAACAACCGTTCCAATGATTTTGTTAATGCTTGGTTGTGCATTTGTCACATGGCTTCCACGAGTGATTCCTTTTATTTTAGTAAGAAATATCGAGTTACCTGATGTCGTATTACGTTGGTTAAAATATATCCCAGTATGCATTTTAAGTGCCCTCGTAATCGAATCATTATTTAATGCGGAAGGTGCTATTGTTACATTTGATTGGTTAAATTTATCTGCCTTTGTTCCAACTTTATTCGTGGCAGTAATCACAAAAAGCTTATCAAAAACAGTCGTAGTCGGTGTTGTTTCTATGGCTATTTTGCGTTACTTTTTCTAAATAGAAAAATGCGATGTCGGACTTTCGACATCGCATTTCTTATTCAGCTATTAACAAACCAATTTGATGGTGGTCATTATTATGAACAACGTGTTGAGCAAGACGAACTTCACGCTCATGATTTAGAACTTCAAGTCGACAATGGGCCGCGTTCACTTGTAAAGCCTCATATAACTGACGCTCTGTTTGCACTTCGACACCATTTACTTTTCGAATAATTTCCCCTACAACTAATCCCATTTTTTCAGCCGGGGAATTTGGCAGGATCCCTGCAATCATAACACCACCAGATTTTGCAGACACCGCATATACATCCTTTTGTTGCCCAGTTGAGTAAATGTATGAAATGCCAATTCTAATTATGGCACCGACAATTAGTGTTAGGAACCCAACAAACGGTAAAAAGTATGCAACTAATCCACCAATAATCACTATTTCACCAAGTATTATTACTGCACGCCCTAATTTTGGATAAAAATAAATTGGGAGTTTGCTACGTGTCAATTGTTGAAACCCAATGACAACAGGAAATAATATAAGTGAAAATTGAGTAGAACCTAGAGAAAATTGTGGCCACCACGGAAAATAAGCATCAATTACACTACCAGGTATGACAAGGAAAATAGGTAAAATCCAAGCTCTTTTGCTTGTAAATGCCACCCCTCTTAAACCACGCTTCGAATTTTCTACAATAGGTGAAGCGATTTGAGCGCCTTTTTTTCGGATTAATAAGCCCTCTGCTACTACTAAAAGACCTGCTAAAATTGTTGCTGTTACAACAGTTCCTTCACTCATTGTGATTCCATTGATTTCAATTCCAAATAAATTAATTTTCCACCCTAGATAATCAAAAGCCCATAACACTAGGATACTTAAGGCAAATAAAATAATCGGTGAAAGGATATGAAAAACATAAATGATGAGAGCGATTAAACTAATTATTGTTAAAACAAACAACAATTCTAAAGGCACTGTTAATCCGAATGCAATAGAAAGGATTGAAATGATTAAGGCAAATAACAAACCATCCTTTATTAATCCAATTGCTTCGGTCCATCCCCATAAAATTCGAACATGGAAATACTTCCTTTCCCTTTTCACACGTTGATAGCCAAGTATTACTGCTACAATGATGGACACATAAAGAACCGGATTCAAAAACATTCGCCCTATCGCCAATGCAATTTCTATTAAAATATCTGTTATCACATTTTCACCGCCCGTTTACTACTAACTATTGCCATTGTATCAAAGGAACTGCTATTTTCGTAGCTATTAACCTAATTTTTCATAGATTTATAATAAAAAGAAAAGCAGCTAGATTTTCTAGCTACTTAAATTGAATTAGATATCTCCCTCTAAACGATGAAGCATCACACTTAATCCCATATTTAATTGAACATCGTTGTCCATATCTTCTTTATATTTCGTTACTTGTTCACGAATGCTACTAAAGAATGCATCATCCATATGGCGACCTTTTCTTAAATCATTTCGTTCGCGGTAAAGTGCAACAGCATCTGCCGTTTGTTCATCGTAGAAACCATCAGTTCGTCCAACATTAAACCCTAGTCCATTTAATACTTTTTGTACGTAGGCAACTTCTTCATTGAAATCACCTTCAGCAAATTCACCACTTAAAGGAATCACTTCCATTGAGAATAGTGGATGTTGCTCCACTTCAACATCTGCTTTGATTCCTTTACCATGAATCCATTCGCGATTTGGCGTTAACCATTTATTTGTTGATAATTTTAATTCTCCACCATTTTTTAAATCCCATGTTTCTTGAACAGTTCCTTTACCGAAACTTTTACCTCCTACTACAAGGGCACGTTCCCAACTTTGAACAGCTCCTACCATTACTTCACTCGCTGACGCACTACCTTCGTTTTGAAGAACAACAATCGGTAACTTTCGCATTTTTTCTAAATAAAACTTTTCTTCTTCAATGTCCCCTGTTTTTAATGGTTCCATTGCTCCAGCTCCATTTTGCATATAAGCGAATACGACGTTTTCTTTTTCAATACTACTAACAACAGCAGCTACGCTATATAAATAACCACCTGGATTGTCGCGCAAGTCAACAATTAATCCTTCTACATCTTCACTGATTAATTTTTTCGTTGCCTCAACCCATTCATCTGCTGTTTTTTCACCAAACATGGAAATCGATACATAACCAATCTCAGTGTCTTCAACTTTTAATACTTTGGAGTTGACAGTTTTATTATTAATTTCTTTACGTTCTACTGTTACTTTTATATGTCTTTCAGTGCTTGGACGATAAATTACGAGAGTAACTTTTTCCCCAGCCTCACCTGAGATTAATTGCATTAATTCTCCCATTGTTTTTCCTTCAAGACGTTCATCATCCACTTGAACAATTTCATCAAATGGACGAATTCCAGCTTTTTCAGCAGGCGATGACTTCACAGGTGAAACAACAATAAATTTACCGTTTTTCTCCGTTATTTCTACTCCAATACCAACCCTTTGTCCAGCTAATGACTGCTTATGTAATGCAGCTTCTTTTTCCGTATAGTACGTACTATAAGGGTCTTTAATTGCATTTGTCATGCCTCTTAATGCGCCTTCTATAATCTGTTCTTCACTAGTACCGTACACAGATTTTTCTGTAATTAACGAGTAGGCTTGGTCAATAACAGGGACATCACTTACTTTTGTTTCTTCTTTAGAAGGTGCAGCCCATCTTTGCCAAACAACAATACTAATTATGATTACAAAAAGTGCGGCTAGGCATAAAAAAATTCGACTTTTTCGCATTTATTTTCCTCCTCTCGTTCAATTTATGAAAGAACAGCAAAGGATAACACATACAAAAAGCCGAATTTTATATTTTCGTAAATTATTCTATTGGTTTAATCTAACTCTTTTACATGCTCTCTTAATGCATCTTGATCTAATGGCCCTACAATATGTTTTTGAATACGACCTGTAGAATCAATCATGAAGGTTGAAGGAATAGTTAAAACTTGATAGATTTCATTAATGCCCTCATCCTCCATTAAAAGAATTGGGAATTTTAATTTATAACTTTCTACAAATTTCTTTACGTTGTCCACATTGCTATCAGTATAGGTTAAGTTAACACCGACGATTTCAACATTATCTTTTTTGGCGTATTTTTCATAATACTTTTGAAGATGAGGCATTTCTTCTTTACATGGTGGACACCAAGTTGCCCAGAAATTTAAGATAACTTTTTTTCCTTTTAAATCTGATAATGTTAAATTCTCACCTGATAAATTTTGAAGTGTGAAATCCGGTGCTATTTGACCTTTTTCTAATCCTTCTTTATCTAAATCCATCTCATATCCTAAAGCGTAATCATTGATGACTTCACTCGCTTCAATTTGTTTTTTTATATAAGTACCAACCATAATGACAACCAGTATTAGTACAACGGAAAGTCCAATTGCTTTCTTTTTCAACTTACACCCTCCAAAGCTAAAAATTCACCTATTTCAATTAGGATAACATAAATAAAATTAGGTGCATAACACTTATATGACGGTTTCTTAACATCTAGATATGAAAAAAGCAGGCTAGTTGATGGATTTACCATAACTAAACCTGCAATTTAATTTTATAGTGGAATATAACGTAATGGGTTTACGTTACCAGGTACTTGTCCTTGCCATGTACCAATATGAACTTCGAAATGTAAGTGTGGTCCAGTTGAACGACCTGTAGTACCCATTCTTGCAATTTGTACCCCTTTACCAACCGTTTGTCCAACACTTACACTATAGGAATCTAAGTGCGCGTAAACAGTTGTATAAATATCTCCATCCATATTATGTGTAAGAATTACTACATTCCCATAAGATGAAAGTGGACCTGTATACACAACTACCCCACCAGCAGCTGCAACAATCGGAGTACCTGTTGAATTAGCTAGGTCAATACCATAATGGAATTCTGGTCCATACCCTAGATTTCGCCAACCGTAACCACTCGTTAATGTACCATTCGTTGGTTTTGTCCAATCTCCCGAAGAAACTACAGGAAGTGTACCTTCTCCATCCTTCTGACGAGATAATTCTAAAATACGTTTTTGTTCTGCAATAATTTTATCCTGAAGATCTTTACTTACTTCTAACGCCTCAGAATATTCTTTTTCTAGTAATTTTTTCTCTTTTGCTAGTTTTTCTTGTTCTGCTTCTAATTCATCTACAAGTTTATTTTTTTCAGCTTTTTGTGCATTTAGTGATTCTTTTAAACTTTGTAGTTTTGCTTGCTTTGTTTCTAATTCTTTTTTCTTATTTTCTAGCAATAATTTTTGCTCTTCAAGCTTTTCTTTGTCTGACTTTTGATCACGCATAATTTGGCGATCGGCTTCCATTAATGTATTAACAGCAGAGAAACGATCAATAAAATCTACGAAACTATTAGCTCCAAGTAATACATCGATATAACTTACTGAACCATTTACTTGAATTGCACGGGCACGTTCTTTTAGTAATTGGTCACGTTGATCAATTTTTTCTTGTAGTGCAATAATCTCTTGCTGTAATTTTTCAATTTCACTATTTGTTTGTTTAATTTCACCAGTAACAACAGCAATTTGGTCATTCGTTTTTGTAATCTCACTGCCTAATTTTGAAATTTGCTCAAGTAACGCCTCTTGCTTTGCTTCTATTGAACTGATTGCAGTAGATTTCTTTTTGATCTGATTACTTAATGAATTTTTTTGTTTCTCAACTTGCGATTTTTGATCTTTTAATTCTGACAAACTAGTAGCATACGAAATAGGCATTTGTATGAACAAGAAAAATGCAACTACTGCCAGGAATATTTGGAATGGCTTCTTTTTTAAGCTTTTCACAAACTAAGACTCCCTTCAACTTTTGTTTCAACTTAGCTACTACTTTTGCTAGATTTTTAAGAATCTACGGACAGACATAAAACTACCCCAGATTCCTATGAAAATACCTAAAACTAAAATTAATACATTTACTTGATAAAGTAGTGGTGTTAAATCTACTAATTGTAGTAACTCTCCCTGAAGTTTTGGCTGTACGATGTTGTAAAATTTATAATAAACAATCGTTACAACCGCCATTGGAATTATTGAACCTAAAATTCCTAACCACATTCCCTCAATGACAAAAGGTATGCGAACAAAGGCATTGGTAGCCCCAACAAGTTTCATGATTTCAATTTCTTCTTTACGCGCAATTATCGTAATACGAATTGTATTGGAAATTAAGAAGATCGCTGTAAATAATAAGCCCAAAATAAGAACAATTCCTATATTTCGGCTTGTATTTAAAAAACTAAACAATTTTTCTACTTTACCTTCTCCATACACAACTTGATATGTATTATCTAGTTTTTCGATTTTTTCTGCGACTTTAGCAGTTTGCTGTGGCTCTGTTGCTTTCACATACAATACGTTACGAAGTGGGTTACTTTGTTCAAATAAACTTAAATCTTCACCAAAATCTTCAATAAGTAAGTCTAACTCTTGTTCCTTCGAAGAATAAACAACTTCCTCTACACCAGATATAGTTTTTATATCCTTCATTAATTTATCTTCTGCTGCTTTTGCCTTATCAGCATCATCAATTATTTCTATTAAAACTTTAATTTCTACATCATTTTCGATATCATCTGCAACTTTATTTAAGTTCATCATGATGATGGTAAATACTCCAACCAACAATAATGTAACTGTGACTGCACTAATCGATGCAAAAGTCATCCAACCATTTCGAGTTATTGACCTTAAACTTTCACGAAAATGTCGCTGTATTGTCCTACCCTTCATATCCGTAGTCACCTCCGAATATATCACGGACAATCATGCCGCCTTCAATGGCTATAACCCGTTTTCGGATTGTATTCACGATTTCACGGTTATGGGTAGCCATTACAATCGTTGTGCCACGCGCATTAATTTCTTCAAAAATGTTCATAATCTCCCATGATGTTTCTGGATCAAGGTTCCCTGTTGGCTCATCAGCAATTACCACTTTTGGTGTATTCACAATAGAACGGGCTATTGAAACACGTTGCTGTTCGCCTCCAGACAATTCACTAGGAAACATACGAACTTTATGTTTAAGTCCAACAAGTTCTAACACTTCCATTACCCGATTACGAATCTTTTTCGGATGTTCTTCAATTACTTCTAGAGCAAATGCGACATTTTCATACACAGTTAGACGAGGAAGAAGTTTGAAATCTTGGAAAACGACACCTAACTGTCTTCTAAGAAATGGAACTTGTCTATTTTTAAGCTTAGATAGATTTGTTCCAGCAATAATCACATCACCGGAAGTTGGTTTTTCTTCGCGATACATAAGTTTTATAAAAGTAGATTTCCCAGCACCACTAGGCCCTACGACATATACGAACTCACCCTGTTTTATGTCTATAGAAATACCGTTTGCCGCAACAACACCATTCGGATACTTCTTTACGACATTATTCATTTGAATCATTTATAAACCACCTAAGTTCTACATAAATAGATTTTTTAACTCACCTTCCATTATAACATTCATTTATTCTCTTTTTATTACAATTTCTTTTCATTATTTGACCCATGTACCCGGTACACAAACAATTCTGAAAACAGTATACAATTCTGTTGATACTAGGTATAAAGACAAAAAAAGAACGAACCGTATGATACGATTCGCTCATCCTATTTATTCAGCGATATAACGTACAATGATGCTTCCTGTACGTGATTCACCTGTTAGTTTTAGTAAATTTGCATTTTCAATAATTTTGTCGAAATGTAGCGTTTTAAGTAAGAATTGGTCTTCTTCAGAACGAGTGACAACATCCGCCAAACCAACATCTGCTTTACCGAAGTTTGTCGTAACTTGCCCTGCAAGTGATAGGGATTTTGGAACATAAATTTCCACTGCGCCAGCGACAGTTTGGGCCTTAATTTTTCTAGCAGTTTGGGAATGTGTCGTTACCACTACTGCACCATTCACCGATTCGGCTTCCACTTCTTCCACATCACCATCGATATAAATACGACCATTCACCGTTTCAGCTTCTAAATCTTCACCCTTACTATTACGAAGCTCAATTGCACCATTACCCGTTTCAATATCTGCGTGTTGGAATGAAACATGATCGATTTTTACAGATCCATTATAAGATTTTGCCTTTATTAATTTAGAATTTACATCATTAATAGAAACAGATCCATTTAATAAACGTAAAATCATAATATCGTATTGTTTTTCTGGAACCGCAAGTCGAACATCTACATGAGACATTTTAGTTGGAACAGAAATTGTAAGTTTTCCATCAACAAGTTTAATGAATTTTTCTTCAAATTCAGCAATTGTTCTTTCTTCACTATGATGTTGTAAAGATGTTTTAACTTGCGCATCAATTGTAAACTGTTGATCATCTGCTTTTACGATATCGACTTTTCCATTCGGGATTTCTAGTTCCAAACCGTTTATATCTTCAGCATTAAATGCATAATTTTTTTGGAATTGTACTTTCTCCCCAAATGGAAATTCTAAATCGATATCCTTTAATTTTGTAAATGTTGAGTTCATTAAATTAACAACACGGTGACTAAAATGGGATAAATCTTCTTTTAAATCGTTAAAGAATTCATCCATTTTTTTATTCGCTTCTTTATTGTTGAAGGATTTTCCGAATAAGTCTTCAAAACCAGTTGATTTAGACTCGTTGCTTGTTTGTTGTGATGCTTTTGACTCAGACTCTTTCTCAAATGATATTGGTGCAATCGTCTGTGCCTCTTTGGATCCTTTTTCTTTAGTTAACGCCTCAAGTAAAACAATTGCTTCTTCTGCAGTAATTGTTCCATTTTCAACTAAAGATAATATGCGTTTACGTTCATTCTCCATTAAAAAAGCCTCCCTCAAACGTGTATACCATTTATACGCCTAAGGGAGGGCAAAAGTTTCATGAAATTTTGTATCTGTTTTATTTATTAGAGGCTTCAGCCAATAGTTGTTCCATTCGCTTTTTGTCACGTTCTAAGATTGTTTTCAAATAGCGACCAGTATGAGAATTTTCATTTTCTGCAATTTCTTCTGGTGTACCAGTAGCGATAATTGTACCACCTTTATCGCCACCTTCTGGACCAAGATCGATAATATAATCGGCAGTTTTAATAACATCTAGATTATGTTCGATAACAAGTACAGTATCTCCATTATCAACTAAACGTTGCAACACTTTAAGAAGTCGTGCAATATCATCTGCATGTAACCCAGTTGTTGGCTCATCAAGAATATAGAACGATTTACCAGAAGATCTGCGATGCAATTCTGAAGCAAGCTTTACGCGCTGTGCTTCACCACCTGATAATGTCGTTGCTGGTTGTCCAAGTTTCATATATCCAAGTCCTACATCAACAATCGTCTGAAGTTTACGTTGAATTTTGGGTACATTTTCAAAGAATACAACAGCATCTTCAATCGTCATATCCAGTAGTTCAGCGATATTTTTTTCTTTATAGCGGACTTCCAGTGTTTCACGATTATAACGTTTTCCATGACACACTTCACAAGGCACATATACATCTGGTAAGAAGTGCATCTCAATTCGGATGATGCCGTCACCTCGACAAGCTTCACAACGGCCGCCCTTTGTATTAAAGCTAAAGCGCCCTTTTTTATAGCCGCGTACTTTTGCTTCATTCGTCGTTGCATATAAATCTCGAATATCATCAAATACACCAGTATAAGTTGCTGGGTTTGAACGAGGTGTACGCCCAATAGGTGATTGGTCAATATCAATCACTTTATCCAAATGTTCTATACCAGTTATTTCTTTATGTGTCCCCGGTTTTGTACGCGCACGATTTAATTTTTGTGCGAGGGATTTATATAAAATTTCATTGATAAGCGTTGATTTACCTGAACCTGAAACACCTGTTACAGCAACAAATTGTCCTAACGGTATATCAACTTTTACATTTTTTAAGTTGTTTTCCGTTGCACCTTTAATCGTTAATTTACGTCCATCCGATTTTCTACGTTCTACAGGGAGTGGAATGAATTTTTTCCCGCTTAAATATTTCCCTGTAATAGATGCGTCATTGTTCATTACTTCTTCTGGCGTTCCAGCTGCAACAATTTCTCCACCATGAACACCTGCTCCTGGCCCAACATCGATTAAATAATCTGCAGCCATCATTGTATCTTCATCATGCTCTACAACAATTAATGTATTACCTAAATCACGCATACTTTGTAACGTTGCAATTAAACGATCATTGTCTCGCTGATGCAATCCAATAGAAGGTTCATCCAAAATATATAATACACCTGTTAACCGAGAGCCGATTTGAGTTGCCAAACGAATACGTTGCGCTTCACCACCGGAAAGTGTTCCTGCAGATCGGGATAATGTTAAATAATCGAGCCCTACATTGAGTAAAAAGCTGAGTCGTTCCGTAATTTCTCGGATAATTAATCTCGCTATTTGCATATCCTTTTCAGATAACGTTAAATTCGTAAAGAATTCGTACATTTCTGCAATCGAATGCTTTGTTGCTTCCCCAATGTGTATACCTTCTACTTTTACCGCTAAAGTTTCAGGTTTTAAACGATATCCTTTACATGATGGACATGGTTGTTGGGTCATATATTTTTCCATCTGTTCCCGAACCCAATCAGATGAGGAGTCACGGAATCGTCGTTCAATATTTCGAACAACACCTTCAAATTCAATATTTTTATCATGGACACTACCAAAATCATTTTCATAATAGAAATGAATTAAGTCTGTCCCTGATCCATATAAAATTTTATCCATTTGACTTTTTGGTAATTGGGAAACAGGGACATCCATTGGTATTCCATAATGTTCACAAACTGCTTTTAAAAGTGATGGGTAATATTGTGAACTTGTTGGCTCCCAAGCAGCAATTGCATGTTCTTCTAATGTTTTGTTCCAATCGGGAATGAGTAAATCCAGGTCCACTTCTTGTTTTGTGCCTAGACCATCACAAGAAGGACAAGCACCAAATGGACTGTTAAATGAAAACATGCGCGGTTCTAACTCACCGATAGAAAATCCACAATGTGGACAAGCATGGTGTTCACTAAATAACAGTTCCTCATGCTCCATCACATCAACAAGTACTTTTCCATCAGCTAGTCGACAAGCTGTTTCTAAAGAATCGGCTAAACGAGATGCGATACCTTCTTTAATGACAACTCGGTCAATCACGACTTCGATGTTATGTTTTTTATTTTTATCTAGCTCAATTGAATCATCTAAATCTCTCATTTCGCCATCAACACGAACACGAACATAGCCTTGCTTTTTCAAATCCTCTAACAATTTCACATGGGATCCTTTTCGACCCGAGACAATCGGTGCAAGTAATTGCATTTTAGTTCTTTCCGGATACTCTAATAAGCGATCCACCATTTGTTCAATGGTTTGTGACGTAATTTCAATATTATGATTTGGACAAATTGGTTTACCAATTCGAGCAAACAATAAACGAAAATAATCATAAATTTCCGTAACTGTCCCAACCGTAGAGCGTGGGTTTCGGCTCGTGGTTTTTTGGTCAATGGAAATTGCCGGTGATAACCCTTCAATTAAATCAACATCCGGCTTATCCATTTGTCCTAAAAATTGTCTTGCATATGCTGACAACGACTCAACATAGCGGCGTTGTCCTTCTGCATAAATCGTATCAAATGCTAAAGAAGATTTCCCCGAACCAGATAAACCCGTTACGACAACGAGTTTATCCCGAGGAATCGTGACATTAATATTTTTTAAATTATTCGAACGTGCACCTTGCACTACTATTTCTGTATTTTTCAATTTCGGTCACCCTTCTACCTTCAATTCAAATATCGTATCTCGTAATTCGGCTGCACGTTCAAAATCAAGTGCTTTTGCTGCTTCTTTCATTTCTTGTTCTAATGAAGCAATTAACTTTTCTATTTCTGCCTTTGTTAATTTTTTACCTTTTGTTACTTTTGTAACATATGTTTCTTCCTGTTCAGCAGCTTGTGTTGCTCGAATTAAGTCTGGTATTTTCTTCTGAATTGTCTGTGGTGTTATACCATGTTCTTTGTTATATGCTTCTTGAATTGTTCGACGGCGTTTCGTTTCATCAATCGCCTTTTTCATTGAATCAGTGATGCGATCTGCATACATAATTACGTGTCCATTAGAATTTCGAGCAGCTCGTCCAATTGTCTGAATTAATGAACGTTCAGAACGTAAAAATCCTTCTTTATCCGCATCAAGAATTGCGACAAGGGATACTTCTGGAATATCTAATCCTTCACGAAGTAGGTTGATACCGACAAGCACATCAAATGTACCTTTTCGCAACTCGCGAATAATTTCAATCCGTTCTAACGTTTTGACCTCAGAGTGCAAATACTCCACTTTGATGCCCATTTCTTTAAAGTAATCCGTTAAATCTTCTGCCATTTTCTTCGTTAACGTAGTAACAAGTACACGCTCTTGTCTTGCAATGCGGTCATTGATTTCATCGATTAAGTCGTCAATTTGTCCTTCAATTGGACGTACGTCAATCGTTGGATCTAATAACCCTGTAGGACGAATAATTTGCTCTACCATTTCTGGAGTATGTTCAATTTCGTATGGACCTGGTGTAGCAGAAACATAAATAGCTTGGTGAATATGTTCTTCAAACTCTTCAAATTTTAAAGGGCGATTGTCTAATGCAGACGGTAATCGGAAGCCATGTTCGACTAAAACATTTTTACGTGCTTGGTCTCCATTATACATACCGCGAACTTGAGGTAATGTTACGTGACTTTCATCAACAACGAGCAAAAAGTCTTTTGGGAAATAGTCGAGCAATGTATATGGCGTAACCCCTGCTTCTCTTAATGTTAAATGCCTTGAATAGTTTTCAATCCCTGAACAGAAGCCCATTTCACGCATCATTTCTAAATCATATTTCGTCCGTTGTTCTAAACGTTGAGCTTCAAGTAACTTATCTTCAGAACGGAATTTTTCCAACTGCTCTTCCAGTTCTTTTTCTATATTTTCGATGGCCTTTAACATTTTTTCCTCGCGCGTTACGAAGTGGGATGCTGGGAAAATCGCCACATGTTCTCGCTCACCCATTATTTCACCAGTTAGAGCATCTACTTCACGAATTCGATCAACTTCATCTCCAAAAAACTCTACACGTATGCATTTCTCATCACGAGATGCTGGGAAAATTTCAACTACATCTCCGCGAACACGGAATGTACCACGTGTAAAATTCACATCATTTCGTTCATATTGTATGTCTACAAGTTTTCTTAACAGTTGATTACGTTCAATTTCCATGCCAACACGAATTGATAATACCAATTCTCTATATTCTTCTGGATTCCCCAAACCATAAATACAAGAAACAGAAGCAATAATAATCACATCTTCTCTTTCGAATAAAGCCGATGTAGCCGAGTGGCGTAATTTATCAATTTCATCATTAATGCTAGAATCTTTTTCAATGTACGTATCCGTCTGTGGTACATATGCTTCTGGTTGATAATAGTCATAATAGCTAACAAAATATTCAACTGCATTATTTGGGAAAAACTGTTTAAATTCACTATATAGTTGCCCAGCAAGCGTTTTATTATGAGCTATTACAAGTGTTGGTTTATTCACTTCTTTTATTACATTGGAAATGGTAAATGTTTTCCCAGTTCCAGTAGCTCCGAGTAAAGTTTGATGTCGTTTTCCTTCATTTATTCCTTTTACCAATTCCGCTATGGCATTCGGTTGGTCACCACTAGGTTGATAAGCGGACTGTAAATCAAAAGTTTCGGCCATTCGTTAATCGTCCTTTCACCCAATACTTGTATATTAATTTTAGCATACTATTCATAAAACACGAACTAAAAAGCGAACGTATATTCTAAAATTTTATTTTAAACGGCAGAAAAGTCGCCCATTATAAACATTGCCTTAGTAAAGATAAACTTTACATTTTTGGCACTGTTTTAATAGGCGACTTTAAAATAATCTATTAATTTACTGCTTCTTGTGCATCTTCTAGTTCTTGAGTTTCTTGTAATTCATTCAATTCTGCTGTGTATGCTAAAAAGGCTTCTTTATCACGTTCGTCTAATGCTCTATCGATGAGATCTTTCAACTGGTCAATTCTTTGTAGTCTTTGCATACTGTTCAAAAACAAGTCCAAATAAATTTCATTCAATAATTTCTCAGATTCGTTTGCATGTTGATAATGTCCAACTGCTTTAAGAAAATCTGTGTATGAATAATATTTATCCATCGATATCACCCCGATTCCCTTTTTTCTATTATAAGATAACCTTGACTCAATTTGCAATATATTCTGAAAAATAGATTAATTTTTTCTGCGTCGTTGAAAATATGTTTGAAATTTTCATTTTGGGCTGTTTTAGAGTAGGGAAATTTTAAATTTACAAAATTTTCTAAATTATGTATTGAATTCGCTCAAAATTCATACTATCATGTCTATAAATCCACAACACTAATCATTTAAGGGGGAAATAAAAATGGGAAATGTAAATATTGCTGATTCGTATCATATTTCGTTTAACACTTATCTTATCGAACCTTTAATACATGGGGACAAGCTTTATTCACGTGTTTATGACAAAAGTGGAGAAATTATTGTTTCACGAAAACCGATTTACATAATTCGAAAATCATGTGTGTTAATGGGATCTAATTACAAAACTGCTCGTTCAGTTTCAAAACGATTCTTTGGTGATGAAAAACACAAACTTCCAATTATTATTTCACACGATTATGGTATGCCTTGCGTATTCTTCCCACTTTTATCACCAACTTCACCAAATAATGTGTGGGTCGGACTTCATGCAATTATCAACATTCGCCGCATTAAAGATAGCACTGAAATTACATTAAAAGATGGTCGCGAACTAATACTAAACTTTAACTATTCTTCATTCTGTACTCAATATGTTTGTGCAACAATGTTACATAAATTCGGGACACACCAAAGACTAATCCTACAAAATGACTTATCCGTTTGAGTAACTTATTAAAGCTTTCTTCAAATAAAGTTTAAGCAACTCTTCTACATGATTTCGGAGGCGTATATTTGCATATCTTCGAATTTCCAATGTTCCTGCATAATGAAATTCATATTCAGAAAACAAATCATCCCGTGATTTTCGAACAACTTTTAATTGATGTTTTCTTAAGTACGCCTTCGTATTTTTCAAATCAATCTCAACATTTCTTCTTGCTTCTTCTATTAAATAAATGTATGGACTTTTGAACTTAAATTGCCCATTTTCGATTTCTGTGTAATCCTTTTCTAAAACGATTAAAAGCATCGGTAAATAAATCGCTGCTTCAAAATACGGAACAGTTTCAATGGGGATATATGCCATAAAAAACCCCTCCCAAAACAGAACATTTGTTCTTATATTATATTCATGAAAATTGAAAAAATGCAAATGGGAGAGAAAATATTAACTAAATTTATTTTCATGTAAAATCGAGGTATAATATTTACAAGTATTAAAATTCGTAACATCAAAGAGAGGAGGGTCTGGATTGACAGAAAATAACCAAATCTTGCAAGCGATATTGGAACTATCATCGAAAATGGATGTAAAATTCACGAAGCTCTCAGAAAGAATTGATAAGTTAGAACAAAGATTTGATTTATTAGAGCAGAAAGTAGATAACTTCGAACAAAAATTTGACTTATTAGACCAGAAAGTAAATAATTTAGAACAAAAATTTGACTCATTAGACCAGAAAGTAAATAATTTAGAACAAAAATTTGACTCATTAGACCAGAAAGTAAATAATTTAGAACAAAAACTCGACTCGTTAGGCCAGAAAGTTAATAACTTAGGTCAAAACGTAGATAAAAATCATCAAACAATACTAAACAAACTGGATCAAGTTGAGTACAGAATTGGTGTTTTGGCTGATGAATATATTACTGTTAAAGCTGACGTGAAAAAATTAAAAAAAGTAACAGGGATTTATTCAGATCTGTAATATAAAAAGGCATTTACAAGTCTTTGATAACTTATAAATGCCTTCACTTTTATTAACCTAAACGAGAACGTAAATATGCATTGATGAAACCATCTAATTCTCCGTCCATAACACCTTGAACGTTACCAGTTTCAAATCCTGTACGGTGATCTTTTACCATTGAATATGGATGGAATACATAAGAACGGATTTGTGATCCCCAGCCGATTTCTTTCTGCTCGCCACGAATCGCATCTAATTCAGCTTGTTGTTTTTCAATTTCAAGTTGATATAATTTTGCTTTTAACATGTTCATCGCTTTTTCACGGTTTTTAATTTGAGAGCGTTCTGCCTGACAAGATACTACAACGCCTGTTGGAATATGTGTAATTCGAACGGCAGAATCAGTTGTATTGATGTGCTGTCCACCCGCACCAGTTGCTCGATACGTATCAATTTTTAAATCTTCCGTACGAATATCAATTTCAATTTCATTATTGAATTCTGGCATTACTTCACACGAAACGAAAGATGTATGACGACGCCCTGCAGAATCGAACGGTGAAATACGAACTAAACGGTGAACACCTTTTTCAGCTTTTAAATAGCCATAAGCATTATGTCCTTGAATTAATAACGTCACCGATTTTATCCCTGCTTCGTCCCCAGGTAAATAATCCATCGTTTCTACTTTGAAACCATGTTGCTCTGCCCAACGAGTATACATCCGTAGTAACATTGAGCCCCAATCTTGTGATTCTGTTCCACCAGCACCAGGGTGTAGCTCTAAAATAGCATTATTTTTATCATAAGGTTCACTTAATAACATTTGTAGTTCAAAAGCATCCATTTTCGTTTCAAACTCTTTCAATTCGTTACCAAGTTCCTCTTGTAATTCTTCATCTGGCTCTTCTTTTAAAAGCTCTAATGTCATTTCTAAATTTTCTTGTGTGGCAACAAGCTCATTGAATTCATTTACGATGGCTTTTAAACCATTTGCTTCATTAATAACCGTTTGGGCACCACTTTGATCATCCCAAAATCCTGGCATTAACATCATTTCATCCAACTCTTGGATTCGTGCCTCTTTGTTTTCTAAGTCAAAGAGACCCCCTGAAGTCCACCAATTTTTTGGCTGTAGTTTCTAACGAATTTCTCACTTCTGATAATTCAATCATATAAAATCCTCCGTACAATATTAAATTGAGAGAACCGTATCATCCCTTCGATGACTACGGTTCAATGACTTTCATTTTATAGTGGCGTTCCAATCTTTTGTGGACGGAAGGCTGGGCTATGTGGACGAATAACCTCGTTGAATGGACAAAACCCTGTGATATCCGGACGAAAACTTCATCTGTATGGACGAAAAGCTAAGTCATCCGGACAATTCAACTGGTTAACTGCTTAAAATGCAAGCTCATGTGCACAAGTCAACTCGTTATCCGCACTAGACAAGGCACAAGTGCACAAGTCAACTCGTTATCTGCACAACACACCACCCATGTGCACGAGTCAACTCGTTATCCGCACAAAACACCAATAAACTAACCAACTAATCCTGCTGTGCACCGTGGCAGTTTTTGTATTTCTTGCCGCTACCACATGGACATGGATCATTACGTTTAATATCTTGTGTTTTACGCACTGGTTGCTTTTTCTTTGGTGCAGCTTCCTCTTTTGGATTCACAGCTTGACCTTTTGCAACTTCTTCACGCTCTAGATTGTTGCGGATTTGTGCTTTCATTGCATATTTCGTTACGTCCTCACGAATTGATGCAACCATGTCCTCGAACATCGCAAATCCTTCTTGCTCGTATTCACGTAATGGGTCTGTTTGGCCATAAGCACGTAGGTGAATCCCTTGACGTAATTGATCCATTGCATCGATATGGTCAATCCATTTTGTATCAATTGAGCGAAGTAAAATTACTTTTTCAAATTCGCGCATACGTTCAGGTGTAAGTGCTTCTTCTTTTTCATCGTAACGTTTTTGCACTTCGCCGTAGATGAATTGAATCATTTCTTCTGGAGATTTACCTTCAAGATCACTTGCTTTAATTGCGCCTTCTTCTAATAAATTAGCTTGAATATAATCTTCTAGTGCTTTTAAATTCCAATCTTTTTTGTCGCCCTGTGTATGAACACCAACAATATTTTCAATTGATTCTTGGATCATATTTTCCACAAGCGCACGCATATTATCTGTTTCTAATACATCGCGACGTTCTTTATAAATAACTTCACGTTGTTGACGAAGTACATCGTCATATTGTAATAAACGTTTACGTGCATCGAAGTTGTTCCCCTCAACACGTTTTTGAGCAGACTCAACGGCTTTTGAAACCATGCCTGACTGGATTGGTTGAGAATCATCCATACCTAATCGAGTCATCATTGCTTTCATTTTGTCTGAACCGAATCGACGCATTAAATCATCTTCTAAAGATAAATAGAATTGCGTAACACCTGGATCCCCTTGACGTCCAGAACGACCGCGCAACTGATTATCGATACGACGTGATTCATGACGTTCTGTACCAATTACTGCTAAACCACCAAGTTCTAAAACACCTTCACCGAGTTTAATGTCGGTACCACGACCGGCCATATTTGTTGCAATTGTTACGGCACCGCGATTTCCTGCATTTGCGATGATTTCGGCTTCTCGTTCATGGTTTTTCGCATTTAACACATTATGTGGAATTTTATGTTTGTCTAATAACTGTGAAATAATTTCGGATGTTTCTATTGCAACAGTACCTACTAATACTGGCTGACCCTTTTTATGGCGCTCTGCAATATCCGCAGCTACCGCATTAAATTTACCGTTCATTGTAGCAAAGATTAAGTCTGGTCTGTCATCACGGGCAATTGGTTTGTTCGTTGGAATTACGACAACTTGCATATTGTAAATGTTACGGAACTCTTCTTCTTCCGTTTTTGCTGTACCTGTCATACCAGCAAGTTTTTCGTACATACGGAAATAGTTTTGGAATGTAATTGTTGCCATTGTCATCGATTCGTTTTGGATTTCTACACCTTCTTTTGCCTCAATTGCTTGGTGCAATCCATCTGAATAACGACGGCCTTTCATTAAACGTCCAGTAAAGCTATCAACAATAACAATTTCACCATCTTGAACAACATAATCGACATCGCGATGCATCGATACATGCGCTTTTAATGATTGGTTAATTGCATGTAGTAAACGGACATGAGAAAGGTCGAATAGGTTATCAATGCCGAATGCTTTCTCTGCTTTTCCAATACCATTTTCAGTTAAAGTAACACCTTTTGTTGTTTCATCATATGTGTAGTCTTCATCTGCTTTTAACATACGAACAAACATATTTGATTGAACATATAATTTCGCTGTTTTTCCAGCTTGACCAGAAATAATTAACGGTGTACGTGCTTCGTCAATTAAAATCGAGTCCACCTCATCGATTACGGCATAATGAAGAGGGCGTTGTACACGTTCTTCTTTATAAAGAACCATGTTATCACGCAAATAGTCAAAGCCAAGTTCATTATTTGTACTGTATGTGATGTCAGCTGCATAAGCTTCACGTTTTTCTTCTTTTGATAGGCTGTTTAAATTTAGACCAACTGAAAGACCTAAGAAATTGTACAGTTCACCCATTTGAGAAGCATCTCGACTTGCAAGGTATTCGTTAACTGTTACAACGTGTACGCCTTTGCCAGTTATTGCATTTAAATAAACGGCCATTGTTGCAGTTAATGTTTTCCCTTCCCCTGTTTTCATTTCTGCAATGTTCCCATCGTTCAACGTTGCAGCACCCATAATTTGAACACGGAAAGGATACATCCCAAGTACGCGGCGTGATGCTTCACGACAAACTGCAAATGCTTCAGGAAGTAACTGTTCAAGCGTTTCCCCATTTTGATAACGTTCTTTAAATTCAATAGTTTTCGCTTTAAGATTTTCATCACTAAGTTGTTCCATTTGAGAAGCAAGTGCTTCAACTTGGTCTGCAATTTTATTTAATTTTTTTATTTCTTTTTTATTCGGATCAAAAATTTTATTTAAAATGTTCGCCATGAATATTTTCACTTCCCATATAGTATCACTCTTCATTTTATCATTACCTATATATAGGTGCAAATTACCTTCTCATTTAAAACAGAGGAGGATGAATTTTCAGAATTGTTTGTGTACCTGGTACACGAAATATTCTGAATTGTTTTTGTACCGGGCACACATTGTATATTAGTACCAGTTGAACGAGAAAATATAGTACAATTAACAGGAAAATTACATTTTTTTAAGGAGAGTTGGATCATATGGCAATTGAAGTGTATTTAATTTTTGATGGAAACTGTCGTGAAGCGGTAAATTTTTATGCAGATGTATTTAAAACAGAAGCACCACAAATTATGACGTTCGGTGATGGACCAGAAAATCCAGACTACCCTATCCCAGAGGAAGCAAAAAATTTAGTAATGCATACGAATATTTATGTAGCAGGTAGTAGATTAATGTTCTCAGACAATTGGCCAGGCTCTCCTTATGTTGTTGGTAACAACATTAGTGTCACTTTAGTAAGTAAAGATGAAGAATTTATTCGCTCTTCTTTCGAAGGTTTAAAACAAGGTGGTACAGTAAACATGGAGCTTCAAGAAACATTTTGGAGCAAATGCTACGGTGCAGTGAAGGACAAGTTTGGTGTGGAATGGCAAGTGAGTTTAGATAGCGGAGAACAGTGGTAAAAGATACGTCTGAAAGATCATTTTGAGACGGGGACGATGACATATTGATGTGTTCACCGCAGTAGCACCATTTTTAATAAATATGAAAAGGGATGTGTATCAACTTTCTACACATCCCTTTTTCATCCATCAAACAAGTTCTTCAATCCGTTCATTCAAAGCTTCCACTACAACTGGTGAGTTCCCTAAATAATCACAAATAATAAATTGACAATCGTGATTTCCCACTACCTTCTCTACCGTTTTTCGTATTCCTTCTATTAATATACCCGTGAACAAAAAGTAAGGTAGTATAAACACTCTATCCACATTACTCGAATCAAGTGTTGCAATTTTATCCGAAAAATATGGTTCACACCCTGTTAAAAAGCTAACTTCAACTGGATGACTAATCTTCTCTCCAAGGTTACTAGCTATTTGTGATAAATCTTGCTTAACACGACCATTTGTTGACCCTCTCCCAACTAACACCACTTTCGACCAAGCAGTCACCTCTTGATTCGTTTGTTGCAATCGCTCAACCAACAAATCAATAAGTAAAGGATGAACCCCAATCGGCTCACCCATTTGAATTTCTAACTGAGGATAATGTTGTTTTGCTCTATTAATCTCCTTTGGAATATCAATCAGTGCATGATTTGCAGTTAATAACAATACCGGGATAGCACGAATTTTCGTTGCACCTTGTTCCACACATTGTTGAATACCTTGAAAAATCGTAGGCTCTGCTAATTCCAAAAAGCAGTGTTGCAGAATCCTTTCCTGTCGAACTTCTTTACACCTTTCCACAAAAGCCACCGCTTCATCACATGCAGATTTCACACGACTTCCGTGGCAAATATAAAGAACTGCCTCCATTACATTCCACCAACTGCAAGCAATTCTTCATTCGTCTCGAACCAATTAAGTTGGTCACGCAATCGAACAACTTCCCCAATAACAATCATACTAGGATTTTTAATTTGTTTTCTTTTGGCAATCTCATAGATAGTTGCTAATGTACCTGTTACAGTATGTTGGTGATTGGTAGTCCCATAATGAATTAATGCAACTGGAGTATCTTCACTTTTTCCATTCTCGATTAATTGCTCGCAAATATAATTCAAGTTCTTCATTCCCATATAAATCGCGAGCGTATCAATTCCATTTGCTAATGCTGCCCAATTTGTATTGTCCGGTTCTCCATTTTTGCGATGCCCCGTTACAACTGCAAAGGAAGAACTGTAATCACGATGGGTTACTGGTATACCAGCATATGCAGGAGAGGCAATACCCGATGTTATACCGGGTACGATCTCAAATGGGATCCCTGCGTCACTACATGCTGCGGCTTCTTCACCACCACGCCCGAAGATGAAGGGGTCTCCACCTTTTAAGCGAGTAACTACTTTCCCTTGTTTTGCATACTTCACTAACGTTAAATTAATCGTATTCTGTTGCATCGTATGGCAATTTGGCAATTTTCCACACGAGATTAGCTCTGCTCCAGCCTTTGCATAGTTTAATAACTCTTTATTTACTAATCTGTCATATAAAATAACGTCTGCCTGTTCGATACATTTTAGCCCTTTAACCGTAATTAGCTCTTCATCACCTGGCCCTGCACCAACGATATAGACAATTCCCATTACACTCCCTCCATTTCCGTTGCTTTAACTGATGATAATTTCACCTTTTGTTTCGACACAGTTTGATACGTTGCATATAGTGCAAAACCAGTAAAAATGAATCCACCTAGTATATTTCCGATTAGGACAGGTATTTGATTCCAAATCCACCAATCTGCAAAACTCACATCTGCCCCAAGAAGCATACCAGCTGGGATAACAAACATATTTACAACGGCGTGTTCAAAACCTTGGGCAAAGAAAATTAAAATCGGGAGCCACATACTAACAATTTTTCCAATAGTAGATTGAGAAGTCATAGCCATTACTGCACCAAGACATACCATCCAGTTACAAAGAATTGCTTTAACGATAACCACTACAAAGCCAGAACTACCTAACGCTTGATAAGCTAGCGTTTTTGCTTCAGCAACGTTAATAAGTTTCTGAATCATTACATGATCTGTTGTTTGGCCAAAGTTTGTTATCGCGATTACATAAAGTAAGGCATAGAAGAACGCACCAATTAAATGACCTATAATTACCCAAGTCCAGTTTTTAAGAAGTTCAGCCATTGTTGCTTTTTTCTCTAGTACTGCTAAAGGAATAAGAGCAAAGTTCCCTGTTACTAATTCAAGTCCTAGAAGGATAATAATGACAAAAGCAGCTGGGAAAAGGACGGCACCTACAATCCCTAGTCCTGTTTGCATTTCTGCATTAAAGGCTAGTGTTGTCCCAAAACCAAGTAACGCTCCTGAAAGTATTCCACGAATGACTAAATCTTTAATTGATAGTTTTGCTTTATCTGACCCTGCTTGGATCATGCTTTCTACTACTTGCTTCGGTTTAATATAATCCATGTACATCCTCCTCGTTTGCTGCTGTTTTACTCCATCACTAAAACACTATATATACATCGTCACCTTCAACTTCTACTTTGTACGTGTTGACGCAGCCATGATCCGGTTCCTGAACTTTCCCTGTCGTTACATCAATTTTCCAATCGTGCATCGGACAAAATACATGTTGACCACTAACCATTCCTTCTACTAATACTCCACCTCGATGTGGACAGCGATTTTCAATTGCATAAAACTCACCATTTTTAAGTCGGAATAAGGCAATTTCAACATCACCAACTTGGACGGTTTTTCCAAAATCCTTTGCCACTTCATCTACTTGCAACACTTTAACTCGATCAACGACATGTTTCATATGCAATCCCTCCAAAATTTATTGTTGTACAACTACTTTTTCAAACAACTCAGTTCTTAACTTATCGCTATTGATAATTTTCTTCCAAGGCTCTTCATGAACTTTTAATGCTAAATCTAAACGAGCATACAGTTCTCTTCGTTCTTTTGGATTTTCAATAACAGCTTTGATGTTTTCAAGCCCCATACGTTCTAGCCATTTTGAAGTTCTTTCCATATAAATACCTGTTTCACGATAATATTGGAAATACGCACATGCATATTCGATTACTTCTTCTGCCGTTTTAACTTTTCCAAGAAGATCAGCTGCACGAAGGTGTGTACCACCATTACCACCAACATACATTTCCCAACCGCCATCTACTCCTACTACACCAAAGTCTTTAATTCCTGATTCAGCGCAATTTCGTGGACAAGCAGATACAGCCATTTTAAATTTGTGTGGAGTACCAACACGTTCTAATTTTTTCTCTAAAGCTATTCCGAGACTCATAGAATCTTGAGTTCCAAATCGACAGAAAGTTTCACCAACACAAGTTTTAACAGTACGAAGGGTTTTTCCATAAGCATAACCTGAAGGCATATCAAGTTCTTCCCAAACTTTAGGTAAATCCTGTTTTTCGATACCAAAAATATCGATTCGTTGTCCACCTGTTACTTTTAATAATCTCGCATTATATTTTTCTGCAACATCCGCAATTTTTCGAAGTTGTTCTGGTGTTGTCACGCCTCCGTACATACGAGGAACAACGCCAAAGGAACCATCTTTTTGAATATTTGCATGTAATCGTTCATTTACAAAACGTGATTCATTTTCATCTTCATATTCAAGCGGATGAACCATTCCGATATAATAATTCAATGCAGGGCGACATTTTGAACATCCATCTGAAGTATTCCAACCAAGCACATGCATTACTTCACGAGTAGTCATGAGATGTTTTTCACGAATTTCTTCAACCACTTCATCACGAGAAAGTGTTGTACAGCCACATAATGTTTCTTTTTGAGCACTCGCATCAAAGTTATCGCCTAATGTCACTTCTAACAGTTCTGAAACTAATGATTTACAGCCACCACATGATCTTGTTGCACTTGTACAAGATTTAATGCCATCTACTGTTGTACAGCCTTTTTCATGAATCGCTTGTACAATCGTTCCTTTTGATACACCGTTACAACCACAAATAATTTCGTCTGCACTCATGGAAGCAACTAAACTCTCACCCGTTTCGCCGCCTATTGGTTGTAAAATGCTTACTTTTGTTGTATCTGAAACATCAGCCTGTTTTTTAATTAGGGATAATAAGCGGTTACTATCGCGACTATCACCAAATAGAACTGCACCTACAAGCTTTTTACCGTTAAACACTAATTTTTTATAGACACCATCTTGATCATCGAATACGCGTAAAGCCTTTTTCTCTCCACCCTCGATATATTCACCTGCCGAGAAGACTTCAACACCAGAGACTTTCAATTGAGTAGAAACAATCGAACCATTGTAAGGAGCAGTTTCTACATCACAAATCGCATTTGCAAGGACTTTCGCTTGTTCAAAAAGTGGTGCTACTAAACCATAGGCAACTCCATTATGTTCAGCACATTCACCAACTGCATAAATATGAGGGATATCCGTTTGTAAATAATTATTTACGACAATTCCACGGTTTACATGAATACCTGATTCAATGGCTAGTTCCACATTTGGCTTAATTCCAACGGCCATAATCACAAAATCGCAAGCTAACTCTTCACCATCCGTAAAACGCAAACCTTCTACTCGTTTTTTACCAAGTATTTTCTTCGTATTTTTCTTAAGTAAAAACTTCATTCCTTGGCGTTCCAGTTCTTCTTTCAAAAGGTTAGCCGCTGTTTGATCCAATTGGCGATCCATTAAGCTCTCTCCTAAATGAACAACCGTTACATCCATTCCAAGATTTAATAATCCACGAGCCGCCTCTAAACCAAGCAAACCTCCACCAATAACAGCAGCTTTTCGGTAAGTTTTCGATGCTTTTAACATAGCATCTGTATCTTGAATATTACGGAAGCCAGTTACTCCTTCTTTATCCGCACCAGGAATCGGTAAGATGAAAGGTCTAGAACCGGTTGCTAATATTAATTCATCATACGGAAGCTTTAACCCAGAACGAGTCATCACCAATTGTTTATCTGAATCAATTTTCGTTACTTCTTCATTCGTATACAATTGAATATCATTTTCTTGGTACCATGCCCAATCGTTTAATGTAATATCTTCTAACGTAGTATCGCCTTGCAATACTTTCGATAGTTGAATTCGGTTATAATTCGGGTAAGGTTCATCACCAATAATTGTAATTTCAAACTTTTCTTTTGAAACATTTAATATTTCTTCAATTGTCTTTACACCAGCCATACCATTTCCTACTAGAACCAATTTCTTTTTTTCCATACAACTTCCCCCTCACATTGCCACAATTTCGAAAAAACTGAAAACTCAAAACTTTATATGTCAGATAATATAACATCAAAGAAGTATATGTAAAGCATATTTTTTTCCAAAAACTCTCGGTAACCGCTTACAATGTAATGTTTTCTAACATAAAAAATTTTCGAACAAAAAACCCTTCACAATTCAATTTTTACGAATTGTAAAGGGTAACTTCATCTTCACCATATTTTTTAAAAGCACGATGATCAATCATGCCCGCGACCTTTTCAAAGGGAATTGCAAGGCGAATTCCAGCTGTTACAAATTTCTTTGCTTGAATAACAGACTCCTTCATTGACAATCCATTCGCAAGTCCTGCTGTAATCGCAGCAGAATAGGAACAACCAGCACCATTTGTATGAATCGTATCAATTCGAGGAGCTTCAAGAAGCATCATTGTATTCCCGTCGTACAACACATCAACCGCCGCATCTTGCAAACGACCACCTTTAACTAAAATATACTGCGGACCTAATTCGAATAAAGCTCTTGCTGCTTCTTTTAATTGAGCTAATGAATTTATCTCCGCACCACCTAATAGGTATGAGGCTTCTGGCATATTTGGTGTAATAATTTTTGCCTGAGGAATAAGTTTCGTTTTCAAAGTATCCATTGCATCAAAATCAAGTAACGCTGAACCAACTTTCCCAAACATAACAGGGTCCACCACAATATGTTGAATCGCATTTGATTGAAGCCAATTTGCGACAAGCTCGATTATCTCCTTGGAAAAGAGCATCCCAGTTTTTAATGCTGCAATATCTCCTTGCTCATAAATTGTTGAAAGCTGAGCTTCGATAACTTCTAATGGCTGAATGAATATTCCTTGTTTCGTTTCAGGATGTGGGGCTACCATTGCGGTAATAGCTGACATGCCAAATACGCCAAGCTCTTGAAAGGTTTTTAAATCTGCTTGTATACCCGCACCACCCCGAGCAGCTGACCCAGCAATGGTACATACTTTTGCTATTGTCATTTTTAAACTCCTTCTAATTTCGACTATTGGCAATCATTGCTCCTATCATATAAGAAATCATATGTCCCATATAAATGGCAGAAATGAGCCAAAAAGCAGTCATGGATTTGAAAACAACGAGTGATAAAAACCACGCTACAAAAATAACTCCTAGAGAACCCATCCAACTATATGAACGAGCTAGATGATCATTATAAACAAATCGCTCATCATATTGTTTTTTCTTTTTCATCATTCTGCGTGTGAAATAAAAAGAACCTACAATAATCGAAGCTAACATTAGCCAAAACAACACAGCAATAATTGGATTATCCATTTTCATTTCCCTCCTCAAATATAAATACATCTTCAATACGACACATAAACACACGAGAAATTTTATAGGCCAAAATGAGCGATGGATTGTATCTGCCTTTTTCTAAAGAAATAATCGTTTGCCTTGAGACTTCAAGCTTTTCCGCCAGTTCATCCTGGGTTAAATCATAAACGAGCCGTAAATCTTTTATCCGGTTACGCAACTCTTTCACCACCAAATGTAAAGTTAACTTTACGTAAAGGATGCTTTACATTTGTACCCGGTACGAAAACCCATTCATATACTAGTGTAAATTGCGAAGGAAGAAGGTTTGAAATGGGGAAAGAAACCTCGAAACTTACCACTTATGGTTTATTAGCTCTGCTCATTGTCATTTGGGGCGTGAGCTGGCCTATCTATAAAAATGGTGTGAATTTTATGCCTCCACTGTACTTTGCAGGAGTGCGGGCCTTTTTAGGGGGAATTATTTTATTCATCATTGCATGGAAAAATCGCCATATCCTACAATTTAAACAAAATTGGGTTTATTACATCATTTCTGCCATTTTGAACATCGTGTTCTATTTAGGGATTCAAACAGTAGGACTAATCTATTTACCTGGTGGACTATTTTCTGTTCTTGTTTATTTTCAACCTGTGATCCTTGGTCTGTTAGCATGGTGGTGGCTTGGCGAACCAATGACGGTATGGAAAATCCTCGGGTTAATCATTGGATTTACGGGCATTGTTCTCGTGAGTATTGACGGCCTAATGATACATCTATCAGCAATCGGAGTCATGTTAGCTCTCGGTACTGCACTCAGTTGGGCAATTGGCGTTGTCTATGTAAAGAAAAACCGTCACAATGTAGACCCCTATTGGATGGTTGTTATGCAACTTGTGATTGGTGGCGCAGTTTTATTAACAGGTGGATTCGTAATGGAAGACGTGAGTGATATCGTTTGGAATACAGATTTAATCTTTAGTCTAATATGGGGAACAACCGCTGGAATGGCAGCCGCGCAAGTAATATATTATAAATTGATGAATGAAGGGGAAGCAAGCAAAGTCGGAGCATTTACATTTTTAGTGCCGATTCTAGCTGTATTTGTCAGTGCAATCTTCCTGGATGAACAAATTACGATTAATTTATTTATTGGGATGTTACTTGTAGGTGTAAGTATTTATTTAGTGACGGTAAATAAAAGGCCATTTGAAAAATCACCATGAACCGACATTTTGTAACTACTAATGTAGTAAAGGCCCCAAACATTGCATTTGGGGCTGTTTTCTTATGCTTTCGGTCTTCCACTCCACGAAAAATTAGTCCACATCCGTAACAAGACTTCTAGTGGGCCGCGCTTGAATTTCTTTAAATACAATGTGCTTAGAATACATTGTATGGTTATGGCAAACTAAAAATGTACCATTCGGACATTAATTTATGCATGAAAAAACCACTTGTCAACATTATCCAATAAAGTTACACTCCTCGTTGGACCAACAACGTTTAACAGGAGGTAATATAGGAGATGTTGCAAGTGGTAGAAATTAATTATATCAGACATGAAGTTAATCATAAAGGGCGTTCCTACAAGGAAGTTGCAGAAAGCGTAAATCATGATCAACGTACAGTTAAAAAGTACGCTGATTTAGAAGAGTTTCCACAAAAGTTAAAGCAAAAACGCAAATCGCCCGTATTAGATGCCGTAAAACCGATCTTAAATAGTTGGCTTGAAGAAGATTTAAAAATGAAAAAGAAGTTCCAGCGTACTGCAAAACGCATGTATACGCAGTTAGTTGAGGAACATGGATTTAAAGGTTCAGCAAGAACTGTAAGACGTTATGTTAGCTCGCGAAAAGAAGAGTTAAAGAAAGAAGCAGAAAGTGCTGTACTTCCATTAGAGGCGCATAAAGGTACTGCACAAGTTGATTTTGGGAAAGCCCCTTTTAAATATGCAGGGGAAATAATAGATTTACCATTTTTAGTAATGTCTTTTCCTTATTCAAATACATTCTACTTTCAGGTATTTCCATCCGAAAATACAGAATGTCTATTAGAAGGTCTGCAACGTATATTTAAACGGTTAGGTAGCGTACCTAAAACAATTCGTTTTGACAATCTTTCACCTGCGGTTAAAAAGATTCACGCAAAGGGAGAGCGTGAGTTAACGGACATGTTCGAACGTTTTGTTTTACATTATGGATTCGAATATGAATTCTGTAATCCTGGCAAGGGAAATGAAAAAGGACACGTTGAAAACATGGTGAAGTATTCACGAAACAACTATTTATTACCTGCGCTATCGCTTACAGATTTAAATGAATTGAATGAGCAATTATGGGAAAAGGCTGAGAAAGACTGGGAACGGATTCACTATGAAAAGAAGCGAAAGCAGTCTGAACTTCATTTAGAGTCCGTCGCAAAACATTTAGTTTTACCAGAAAAGGAGTTTAATTGCGCTCGTATCATGACTGCGAAAGCAGACAAATCTGGATTTGTGCACATCGATTCAAAACTTTATTCTACTTCACCGCGTTTTGCGCAAAAGAAAGTGTTCGTAGAAGTTCTGTATGATGAAATTCGGATTTTAAACGAAAACTATGAATGCATTGTAAAGCATCCGAGATTGTATGGCAATCAGGCCAAATCTATGGTTTGGCAACCTTATTTAAAATTATTGGCACAACGGCCAAAAGCAATTAAATATTCGGGTGTATATGATCATTTACCATCAGAATGGCAAGCCTATTTAAAAGCCTCTACGGAAGATGAGCAAAAGGCAGCACTATCACTTTTAGCAGAATTAATGACCGTAGCTACATTTGGTCAACTAAACGAAGCGTTGATGACCGCATCTAGTAATGGGCATCCTTCGGCTGAACAAATTAGGCAGGCTTTTAATGCACAAAAATTCAATCAGCAGCTCTATCAGGACATTCAAACCTCTGAGGAAATCCCTAAACTGCCAGAAGTGACTAGAGGTTCAAGTCACTATGATGATCTTTTTAAAATGGAGGAGAAATCATGACGCAGCTACTAGAGGATTGTGCAAAACGTTTGAAATTAAGTCAGTTACGTTCACATATTGCGGAATTAACCGCTGATCAAATTCAGTTTCTAGAGCAGCTCTTTACACGAGAAATTGAGCATCGTGAAGCAACAAAACTGAATTTATTATTAAAGCAGGCGCAGTTGCCTCAAAGTGGTCATGAGCCGTTTAATTGGCAGCATGTGCAACTAGCCAAAACATTATCGAAAGAGGATTTATGGGATGGACAGTTTATCTCTGAAAAGGAGAATCTTATTCTTTACGGTGGTGTAGGCACTGGAAAAACTTACTTAAGTCGTTGCATTGCATTAAATGCCATTACTAAGTTTGGTCATAAAGTACGCTTTTACACAATTGCAGGACTCGTTAATCAACTGATTGATGCGAATCAAAAAGGGCAGCTGAATAAATTAATGAACCAAATTGATAAATTAGACCTCCTTATTCTTGATGAGCTAGGCTATATTCCGTTAGGAAAAGAAGGGGCAGAGCTTCTCTTTCAAGTGATTTCGATGTGTTATGAAAAGCGTAGCGTCATTATTACGACGAACCTTCAATTTGGACAATGGAATCATGTATTTGGGAATCAAATTTTAACAGAGGCGGTAATCGATCGCTTAATCCATCATTCACATTTAATCATCTTTACTGGAGAAAGCTATCGATACCGTAATTCTAGTATTCGAAAATAAGTAAAAATAGTGTTGGCAAGTGGTCGCAAAATTAATGACCATTTATTACATTTTTTGATTGCCAAATGCACATTGTAAGATATAAATAACAATGCTAAGTAGAACACCCATTGCGACACCAAGTTGACCGAACAAACCGAATCCATAACCATAAAATACAAAAGTACAAATCACGGTTTGTAAAATATAGTTTGATAGAGACAACTTCCCTACATTTTCAAAGACTGAACGAATTCGTACAAATAAATTCGTTTCATAGAGTAATGCAAAGAGACTAATATACCCAATGGACAGTAACATAGAGCCGCCCATTGAAAGTACCCCTGCCCAATTATTTTTCATTAGCCCCAGTGTCTTACAAATCAGCCCAATTGGAACCAAAATAGAACCACTTACATACCACTTTCGCCCAGCTTTCAAATTTTCAAATGCACCTAATTTTGCAACGCCCATTCCAAATAAAAACATAGGGATGTAAATGAAAGGTGCGACGATTAATAGAATTATTATAAAAATAGGATCCTCAAACCCTGGAGGCATGACATCGTTACGGAATTCATAAATGTCCTCGTAAGTGCCATTTCCATATGTATCATATGCTAGCTCATTATATTCCTTCATTTCCTGCTCTTCTTTGGTTGTCGAATCTACTTGGCCATAGCCTAAAGCAGTTGTTAAAACAAAGAGAATAGTCGCCCAAATGAAAAGTGTTTTCGGTTTGCGATTAATAAAAGGTAATAAAACAATCATTATGCTTCCATAAAATAATAGAATATCTCCATCCCATAAGTATGTCGCATGGAGAAACCCAAGAAGGATTAATCCAGTGCTTCGGCGTAGTATTGACCAGCGACTTTTCTTGCCCTTGTTTCGAATAGATTCTACTAATTTAATGAAAGAATAGCCAAATACAAAAGTAAAAATCGGCATGGCAGAACCTTCTACAGCAACTTTAACAAACTTGAGTGCCGCTTCATCTAAAAAAGAAGTTGTTTCGATAGCATCTTTTCCGTACATCCCATATTGAAAAATGAGAAGGTTCGCAAGTAAAATCCCAAGCAAACTAAATCCCCTTAAACCATCAATAAATGAAATTCTTTTTGAATGCATGTTTAACTCCTAATCACTTAATATTTCCATTTTATTCTAACATAATAATTACGTGATAATGAATACTGCCTCGCATTACTAAGTGTATTTTCTATTTAAATGGAATATGAAATCATGAAAAAAGCCCCCGATTTCTCGGGAGCTCCAAACTTTAATTAGTTTCAATTAATCCATATTTGCCATCACGACGTTTATAAACGATGTTCGTATTGTTTGAATCTGCATCTGTATAAACGTAGAAATCATGACCTAAAAGATTCATTTGAAGAATTGCTTCTTCTTGATCCATTGGTTTAAGGTCAAATTGTTTTGTACGTACAATTGTAAACTCATCTTCCTCAACTGGGCTAGGTGTTGTACCAGCCACTTCTTGAGCAAAGTATACGCCTACTCCTTCACGTTCACGGAATTTGCGGTTTACTTTTGTTTTATGTTTACGGATTTGACGCTCTAATTTATCGACAATCAAATCAATTGCTGCATACATATCATCATGACGTTCTTCTGCACGGAGAGTGACGTTTCTCATTGGAATTGTCACTTCTACTTTTGTTTGTTTATCGTTATAAACTTTTAAATTTACGTTAGCGTTCGCACTAACACCTTCGCTGAAATATCGCTCAACTTTCTCGATTTTGTTCTCAACGTATTCGCGAATCGCTGGAGTTACCTCAATGTTTTCACCACGAATGTTAAAGTTTAGCATGTAAACTCCTCCTTTAGTTCCACCTATGTAATATATATTCTCCATAGGTTATAAAAAATCCTACCGCTAAAGAGAATCTTTTTCATATTTCGACAATTTCATTCACAAAAAATTAATATTTTCTATGTTTAGATTGTAAAACCTCTTTTTTGCGGCGTCGTTTCATTTCACTAATAATCAATTCATCTATATCTTTTTGTGCTGTGAGGACTACACCACATTGGAACCCAGATCCTAAAGGCTTACTCCACACAATGTCACCTAAAGCGCGGATGGTTGTAACGTCAAGAACGAACTGAATTTCAACTTGTAATGAAGGATCATTTAAATATTTCTCTATTTCTGGTCCACAAAATAACTTCATGCCTCGTGGACTAATATCTAATATTTTCCCATTATATTTTTCAATATTAACTGGCTTATCATTTATGTATATTCCATAAGTTGATTCGATAGGTTCATTGAAAACGAAACGAAAGCCTTCTTTCCTTTTAAAGTTCATATTGTTCCTCCTAAAACAATTCATAAAAGGAAGCAAAGTTACATGAGGTTGTGAACTTTGCCTATTAAGATATTTATAGCATGACTTTAATATATTAGGTAGTAATATTTGGTAAATTTACTGAAATAGACAAATCTTCATTTTATATGATCCTCATATTCATCTTTTAAGCAAAACAAAACTCATAAACCTCCTTTAAAAGCATATAAAAAAACCTCTCATTAGTAAATGAATACTATTTGAGAGGTAAGGTTAAGCTATTAAACTTGTTGAGTATTACTATATTGTTGTTGACGTGTAATTTGGATAACTTGCTTCCATGTATCACGGAAATCCGTTGTGAGTTCAATTACTTCATCAATCATAGAAATGTCATTTTTAATGTTTGCTTCAATAAGGCGTCGATTCATGTAGTCGTATAAAGAAAGCATTTGCTTAGCTACATCTTGATCTGTATTCAATGTCACCATCAATTCTTTTATAATCGCTTGCGCTTTTTGAATATTTGTGTTTTTTTCTTGAATATTATTATCTACGATTGCTTCTTTTCCTTTAACTAAGAATTTTAAACAACCGTTATATAACATTAGTGTGAGTTCTCCTGGAGAAGCAGTTGTAACACTATTTTGTTTATATGCATTATATGCAGAAGTTGGTGTAGCCATTTATTACACTCCTTTTTTTAGAGAAAACGTCCATTTACTTTTTCTTATCATAATACATTCCATCCATAACACGAACAGATGAATATGGATTACTATAATGTTTTTCATTTTTTTTGGCAGTTTGTAGGTTTTTCAAATCTTTTTTTACTTCTTCCATGACAACAGTCAATCGTTCACGAACCCCTTTATCTAGGTCCATCAGCATGTTATGAGCTTTATTTTGTAAGTTTAATGAGACTCCTTCTTCTTTTAATAGAGCAACTAGTTTTCCACGTTCATCGAGCTGACGGTCAATGTCTTGAATAAATTCGTCCCGCTTCTCTCCCTTTGGAACGTCTTCTAAAAATTGAAAGAGTTTAGCTGAGAGTTGGAGCAACTTTTGTAAATTATCCATAATGGTACATCTCCAATTTTATGAGAAATAAGAACTTAATGAAGTATATTGCTGATTTGCTTTATTAATGGCTGTTTCCATCGCAGTGAACTGTTTCCAATAGCGAGTTTCAAGATCTGCCAATTTATCTTGCCATGTTTTAATACTATTATCAACATCTCTTAAATATTTCCCAAGAGTATACTGCGTTTCACTCATTGTTGAGCGACCAGCACGTTCTTCAATTTTAGACTTAATTTTACTCATTTCACCACGCAGCTTTTGAGCTAAACCTCGAGTATCCACTTCTTTCGTGACACCATTTATGACCATTGTATCTTTTTCTTTACCACTAGGGTATGACAATAATTTACTTACTGCATCTGGATCTTCTTCTAAAGCTTGACGCAATTTCGTTTCGTCTATTTGTAGAGTACCACCGGAATTATAATTACTTGAAGTAGTAATGCCAATACTATAAAGGGTATTATACTTCACATTATCAACAGCTGGATTTGATTGATAGACAAGAGAACGCATTGAAGATAGACCATTTCTAATAATCGTATCTCCACGAAGTATACCACTTTTCGCTTTCTTCTCCCACAGTTCAATCTGTTTTTCTTCCATTGCCTCTTTCTGAGGATTCGTTAAAGGTTGATAATCACGGTATTTCGTCTCAGTTGTTAAATTATATAGATCTGTAATAAGTCCATTGTAAGTCGTTACAAACTCTTTAATTCTATTTACAATGTCATCTACATTTGTTGAATATGTCATCGTTACTGCTGGTTCTGTTTTAAGGTCCTTATATACATCTGCATCTTGATCAATCGTCCCATTAGACTTTAATGGTATTTTTGCTTCTTTTACAGCAGCTTTTGTAACTTTTACTGTGTTCTCAGCATTTGTTACACGAGTCTCTGCAGCCTTGTATTCCTCTTCTGAATTTAAATAATCTTTTCGCGCAACATTCTGTTCAGCCAATTTTTTGAAATTTGTTAAATCTTCTTTTGATAAACTATCTAGTGCTTCAATTTGGCTTTGACTTAATTTTTCTAACTTCGCTCTTAAATTATCATCTTCAATTTCGGAAATAGCATTTTCTAAAGCAAAGTCTATTTCACTGATAATAGATATTTCATCAATTCCATCAATTTTTAAATCATTAAAGAATGTATCCCCCAAGAGATTATATTTTGATTTTAACTCATCTGCTTTTACTCTATCAGGGTCTTTCTCTTGCTTTTCCTCATTCTTTAAAGTGTCCCAATCTGCCTGTGGCTTGAATCGTTCATTTATTTCCGCTTGAGTTACTTTTGAGAATGTAACTAATTGATCGTCTGTTAGTGCTTCTAATTTCTTTTTACTATTATCACTTAAACTGTTATTAGTTTTAATAGCATTTCTAATCTCATCAGCATCTTCACTTGTGATGCTTGAAATAAAATTTGTTTCTACTGGAGTCAACTCTTTCCAGAAGTTACTTCCCAGCTTATTATATTTTTCTTGTTCGGATAGCGTTAATGTATTAGCAGGACCGCCAAAAGCATCTGTGTATGCTTTGTTATGCACTTCAGTAAAACTTGGTTTTTTATCTCGCTCTTCTGCTGTTGTATAATAATTATTCAGTGCATCAATTCGCTGTTCAGATTTATTTGTTAAATTTTCTTTTGCTTTTGTCCGTTCAGTCAATGCTGCATTATACTTTTGTGTAATTGTTTGAATCTCATTAAATGTTTCTTTTAACGTTACATTATATCCTGAAATTGTAAATGTGTTAGTTGAACGTTCTGTTGCGATACCATTTACTAGAAAAATAGCATTCTTCCCTTCTGTAGTTAGAATGCTTTTCGGCGTATCAACTGAACCTGCATTAAATCCTAAATCATTAAATATTTCTATTGAATTCTCGCCAATTTCAATTTCAGCTCCAGCTTTATTATCTCCGGTATTTTTAGCTGTCAAGGAGAAGCGTCCATTTTCAAATACTAGGGTAACACCGGCATTACTAGAATTCACTTTACTAACAAACTGATTTACTGTCATATCACCAGTAAATTCAATTTTTGTATATTTATCTGGCATCTCTCCATTATTTTGTATAGCCTTTAACTCTATTGAAAATGAACCTGTTTCACCTAATAAATCCTTCATTTTTGTTGTACCGACAGCATTCACTTGCTTGCCTAATGCTCTTGCTGCTACAGCGAGTTGTGAAACACCTTCAATTGATACATTCCCTGCTGCCGAACTAGTTGCAACGACACCGACTCTATCGGGATTTGAAGATGTAGCTGTTTTTGAATTTATACTTTTAATGACTAAATTATCTGCTATATACGTATCAAGTGTTTGCAGCTTTGTATTAACTTCTCGATAAGCATCTCTCTGCCATTCGTAAGTTTGTTTCTTCTGTTCTAATTTATCTAAAGGTGCTCTTTCTGTTTGCATTAACTTTTCTACAAGACTATCAATATCCATTCCAGATGCTAAGCCGCCAATACGCGTTGTTGCCATGGAATTTCCTCCTATACGTTAATTTATATTTTTTCGTCAACGATCATTCCTACTAATTTTTGCATTTCATAATATACATCTAATAGCTTTTTAGATGGAATTTCTCTAATCACTTCTTCTGTTTCAGTATTTACTAACTGTACGAAATATTCTTCAAGTCCATCATGATAAACAAATTTTAATTCTCTATTATTGATTTCAAAAAAATCATTTATTGAATCTACTGCCTGTTGAAGCTTCTCTTTAGGTAATTCTTGTTCATTTGTCTGAATTGATGTTTGTTGATTAACTGTATTTTCAGTATTAACCATTTGCGATTCTAAAGAAGTAGTTAAAGATACTTTATCTATTGAATTTATTTGTAATTCAACACGCATACACTCTCCTCCCAAACAATAAACGTCTTAATTTATTTATCGTCAGTTTTACAGAATTTTTTATGTTGTATGGAATTTGTTGCCGGTTAATTTAAAATTAGTAATGATTATTAGAATTGAGTATTTCTCAATAAAATAATTATTCTACTAAAAAAGAGCAACGTTACAATCCTAATTTACCTCGAATTGTAACTGTTGCTCTATGGAATGTACTTCTTGTTTCAATCTGTTCAACTGTTCTTTCAGTCTTTCACGTTCACATGGCAGTAGTTCATAATCACGAGCGTACTCCGCAAGTTCTTTCATTTCGTAAAGCTTGTTCTCAATCTTTTTTAGAATGCTATCTTGCCATTTACAACATTCTACTTGTTCAACTAAAAACTTTTTCATTCTTGCTGTTCTTTATTCATATGTCCACTTCCACCCAAAATTTTCTATTTCCTTTAAAATATACTTTTTCTATTTCACTACCGTCGTATGAAAATTTCTGAATTTTCATTTTTCAATAGTAAAAATTGGAAACACCAAAACTAAGGTAATAAACATCCACTTTTTTCATTATAAATTGTCATATTTACAATAACGAATAACAATTTCTCGATATTTCTTATCATGAAGTTAATACTTTTTTACATTTTTAATGCATCTACTATACATCTAAAAGTGCCAAATCGTTTTAAATTCCTCATTTAGAATATGACGAATTATAAGAAAGATAAATTCTACTACTGTCACATTTTCCATCTTTTCTGAGCAATCTGTTTTATCAACATATTTAAATGTCTCCATTTGACTATCATAGCCATCTTGTTTAAATTCTTTTCTATTTTAGTTCAGTTACACCTCATCGAATTAATTTTAATACAACCGTATGCCATTGTTTTCTTAACCTCTCAAAATGCAACAAGTCATACCCTTTCCATTCTCCTTTTTCGATATAACACCATCGTCACAAGCCAGTTAAATCAACACCTATAATTGAGTATATCGCAGTGTCAAAAGTGAAGGTCCGATTATTGTTTTATTTAAAAGGATTCTATCTTAGGAAAGAGCAACATTTAAAAGATTTAGTTAGTGACTTTAAAGGTACAGTTACTTACGATGGCTATTCAGCTTATAGGCAATTGCCCCATGTACAATTTGCGAATTATTGGGCGCATGTTCGTCGTTATTGGTTAAAAGCTTAAAGTAAAAATGGACAAATCAGTGTTCAATATTGCAATCGATAGTTCCAAATCAAGCGTAATATTAAACATCATTCACCAGAGGATTGTATACAAATTCGTCAACAAGAAGCAATTCGATATGACCTATCCTTTATGAATACAAAACAGTCAATTATAAGGACAAGTTTATTAAAATAAATCATTAAATAAAATTGGCATACCCATTTTATATTCTTTGTTAGCTCTAATACCCAGAATTTTCTCATAGTATTTAGGCTCTAATCCATATCCTGGTCTAACAATTCTAATATTTTCTTTTGTAAATGGTTCACCTTTTTTAATATCTTTTGCTACATAAATAGACCGTCTAAATTTTAATGATGCCTTCTCTTTTTCGGTTGGACCATATGTTATTTCACCTAAAGCTTGCCATGCCCGTTCTGTTTCTTCTACCAAGGTTTTCATTTCAGCTGGCTCCATCGAAAATGTAGAATCAACACCACCATCTTTACGAGATAAAGTAAAATGTTTCTCGATAACTGTTGCTCCCAATGCAACACTTGCAACAGCTACTCCTACTCCTAGTGTGTGATCTGACAAGCCAATTTGAACATCTTTAAATAATTGCTTCATATGGGGAATTGTTAAAATATTTGTATTTTCAGGTGTTGCAGGATACGTGCTTGTACATTTTAATAATACTAACTCTTTACAGCCTGCTTCTTTTGCAGTACGTACTAATTCATCTAACTCTGCTAATGTTGCCATACCTGTCGAGACAATCATAGGTTTCCCAGTAGCTGCTACCTTCTTAATTAAAGGTAAATCTGTATTTTCAAAAGAGGCTATTTTATATAAAGGCACATCTAGTTCTTCTAAAAAATCAACCGCTGTCTCGTCAAATGGTGTACTAAAAGCAATCATACCTAATTTTTTTGCACGATCAAAAATACGCTTATGCCATTCCCATGGCGTATAAGCTTGTTGATATAATTGATATAGATTTTGACCTTTCCACAAGCTATCATCATCACTAATATTGAACTCCGGATTTTCAATATTCAATGTCATCGTATCCGCTGTATAAGTTTGAATCTTTAATGCATGAGCACCTGCTTTTGCTGCAGCCTCTACTATTTCCAAAGCCCGCTCTAAAGATTGATTGTGGTTTCCAGACATTTCAGCAATAATAAAGGGTCTATTTAAAGGGCCTATTTTAAATTGACCTACTTTAATTTGTGACATTTGAACCGCTCCTCTAACTCCATTCTAATATTACTAGATGTTTCTTGCCATTCATCATTAAAGATACTATAAAGAAGTACATCTTCAAATTTTTCATTCCTTTGAATATGTTTACGTAGAACGCCATCTAATTTAAAGCCTAATTTGTCATGAAAATTTTGGCTAATGAGATTTGATCCTAAGACTTCAGCACATAATTTTCTAATACCCATAATAGAAAATATATATTCTAAAGAAGTGAATCCTAAAAATAGTCCTGCTCCTTTTGTTGGATTATTCTTACCTATATAAAAACCCCAATTACATTTATTAGAGACTAAATCTATATCAGTTATATTTAAAATGCCATAATCTTCATTATCTAATGTGAAAATTTTTGAAATCATATTACTACTTTTTAGAAGATTAGCGTACCAAGTGATATGTTGTTCCCAACTAATAATTGAATCACTAAACATTACATTTCTTATAAATTCTTGGTTGCGCCAATCTAAGATTTTTCCCAAGTCTTCTCTATGTATATCTCTTAAATTAGCTTGAATCAATTTTCTCACTACCTTTATTATTACTTAAACAAAGACAGACAATTGTCACTTATTTTAGTAACTAAACTTTGATTGCTAAGAAATTGTTGCATTGAATTTCTAATCATCAGTTCTGTAACCTTAAAAGATGTTCCTAAATAAAATATTATATTTTTTTTATGTAATCCTTCAGCAATTTCAATTTGATTATCTGCAACTGTAATAACTATTGATGGCAAAAGTAAATATGCTCTTTCCCAAGTTGCTGCTCCGCCAGCTCCTATTGCTAAGTCCGCCCTAGCCATCAATTCGGCCATATTATTGACTTGACAATGAAACATAACCCCATGAATTGATTTACAAAGTTCTTTTATAACTTTCTTTTTTGAATTTGAATTCCCTACTACTACATCAACTTTTAATTGATAAATTTCAATTAAAGATTTAATTGCTCGTAGTACTTTCTCTGTTTCATTTGTTGGATCACTTCCACCAAAGAAAATAAATACACGTTCCACCTGTCCAGAAAAAGGTTTAATTTTTTGGCGAGCATTTTTAAATTCTTCACGAAGAAGCGCATATTTTGGGCCGAGTAAAAGCTTAGTATCACTAGAAACTAATCCATCATAACGAGTATTCATATCTAAATAAAAATTCTGATCTAATAAGATATCACAATAATGCTTACGATTGGCTAAGTCATCTATTACCATTATTTCATTTGTAAAAGGAGTAATCATTTTTTCCCATTTTTCATCTATTGAATAATGATCAATTACTACTCGTTTTACTTCAAATTGTTCTAGTATCTTAATAGTTTGATTTGCATCAATAATCCAATTCTCTTTTGTATACTGCCATAAAGATGTATTTACTGAAGGTAGTTCATGAACTTCAAAGCCATTTTGCTCAATTAATTCAATACAATCACCTTGTGCTTTACGGCAAATAAATACAACAACACTTCCATTTTTTTTTTGCTCGTGAGCATACGTTAAGCATCTCATTACATGACCTGTACCAATTTCTACAGAAGCATCAACTCTAATAAAAATGCCCTTTATATCCATTTCCTCCAAACTTTTTAATTTTTCTCTTTTCTTACATGCGTTATGTAAGCGTCTAAAATATCTGATACAGGAATATTAAACTCATTATATATCTTATATACTTTAATATAATCCTCTAATGTATCTACTGTTATTGAAATATCACTAAGATTTTCTTTATAGAAATCTTCAATAAAATAAACAGAGTATCTATGAGGATTTTGATAATAATATGATGTAACATGTTCTTTATTATGTAAAGACAAATTATTTTGAGTTAGTATTTCTAAAAAGCTTTTTGCTGAAAAAATCTCTACAGCTGATCCAATTGGAGTATTTTTATATCCAATATAATCGAAATTATTTTCAATTATAAAGTTTACTCCATAATCAATAAGCTTTGCCTCTGTTAATGGATTATCTGCAGTAATCCGCACAACAATATCAGCATTACTTAAATTTACGACCTCTACAAAACGTTCGAATACATTTTCTAAATTGCCCCGATAACATTTGGTGTTATTTTTTAAAGCTATTTCTTCTATTAAATCATCTTCTGAGTTAGTTGAGGTGGCTATGTATAATTCATGCAAAAGCTTGGATACCTTTACTCTTTCTATTACTCTTTCTAAAAGAGTTTTACCATCAATATTTAACATTACTTTCGCTGGTAATCTTGTTGAAGAAATTCTTGCTTGGATAATACCAACTATTTTTACCATATAGTCCAGCCTCCATCTACACTAATAGTTTGACCATTAATATAACTCGATGCATTTGAAGCTAGAAGTACGGCTATACCCTTAAGCTCTTCTGGTTTCCCAATTCTCCCCATTGGGTTTTTCTCTGATAATTGTGTAATAAACTCTTGATTTTTTTGTGTAGTTTCGTTAGGGAATGGGCCAGGTGCAATACAATTTGCTCTAATATTCTGGTTACCAAAATGACCAGCTAAATATCTAGTAAATTGGCAAATACTAGCCTTTGCCGCACCGTATTGTGGAGGATTATTTTGCATAGATTTCCCATAAATTGATGGATTAGGTGAAACTAAACCATACATTGATGCTATATTAATAATACTTCCCCCGCCATTTTCCAACATTATTGGAAGGACTTCTTTAGTCATACGATATGTTGCATGTATAGAACCATTAAAACAATCAAGCCAATCTTGCTCACTACTTGTTAAAAGATCTCCGGTTTTACCATAATAGGCATTATTTACAAGAACATCTATCTTATTTTCCTTTGATTGGATATATTTAATACCATCTTTAATCGATTCAATTTTTGTAATATCCATTTTTAGAAATTCTATTTTACTACTGTATTTTTCTCTTAAACCATCAACAAATTGTTTTTTTTCAGTTATACCTCTACTAGCTATATATACTTTCGCTCCATGCTCTAAAAAACCTTCAGTCATAGCAGAGCCTAAATAACCAGTACCTCCAGTTATAACAATAACCTTTCCTTTTAAAGAAAATAAACTTGACACTGACTACCATCTCCTAGGGTCTATGATGTCTATTTCATTTACTGCATATCTGCTAAAATCAATTGTATTAATTTGCATTTTTTGAATTCTCTTATATGCTTCATTAATTTCTTTTAATTGATTCAAATTATTAACACCAATAATAATATTGTCAATTTCATTTATTGAATTAATAAATAAAAGAGCTGATTCTAATTTAGTTAATCCTTTTGTTTTTATAGCATCGAAATAAAAACTTAGCACTTCTACAAATTTTTCCGGCATTTTAGATATATCTTCCAATAGAAGTCCTTGAAGAAATATAGAACGAACATATATTTCTTTCCCTCTCGCCTTTAATACCTTTAAATGATTACCTCGTAATATACGTTGATCTAATACATTAATTGGTAGCTGAATTATATCAAAATTCAAATTTGAATTTAGCAACATTTCAATATCTCGTGTCTCATAGACAGAAACACCTATTTTTTGAACAAGCCCTTCATATTTTAATTTTTCTAATGTTAAAAACAATTTTTCTGAATCTTTTTTATAGCAATCAGCAACATTATGAATAAATATACCGTAAACCTGAGAAATATTTAAACGATTTAAAGAGCTTTTTAAAGTATCCTTGACGAACTTTAAATCATCATCTGTGATTACTTCGTTAGTTATATGCGGCGTTTTTGTAATAATTTTGAATCGATTTCTATGATAATGACCTATAACCAATTCCGAATTTCCATATCCCGGAGCGGTATCCAGTGTATTTATATAATTTTCTTGAGCATAATTAAGAATTTGCTCTACTTCGCTTTTATGGGTAATGCCTAGCATGTTAGTTATTCCATAATCCATTCCAAATTGAGCAGTCCCTAATACAATATTCATTTGTTAGACTCCCTTTCATATCCTAGTACGCGTTTCACAGCATGAATTACATCTTGAACATCACTATTTGTCATTTTTGGATATAAAGGTAACGTAATAATATTTTCATATAAAGATTCTGCTTTAGGTAAATCCCCCTTTTTATAACCTAATTGTTGGTAAAATGATAGAGTATGTACTGGTATATAATGAACATTTACTCCAATATTCATTTTTAATAGCTTTTCAAAAATTTCTTTTCTGTCAACAGTTTTTAATTTAATAATATAAAGATGCCAACTTGAATCGCATTCCATTTTTTGGAATGGTATAATAATCTCAGAAATATTAGCAAAAGCACTATTATATAGTTTTACAATTTCCTTTCGTCTACTTATAAAATTATCTAATTTTTTAAATTGACTTATACCAAGTGCTGCTTGGACATCAGTCATACGATAGTTAAAACCAAGGAATTGCATATCGTAATACCAAGGTCCTTCATCTTTGGGTAATAAACTTTTATCACGTGTAATTCCATGTGAACGGAATTGCAAAAGCAATTGATAAAAGTGTTCGTCATTTGTTGTAATAATTCCACCTTCACCCGTCGTAATATGTTTTACTGGATGAAAGCTAAACATTGTCATATCACTTAAAGACCCAATTTTCTTACCTTTATAAGCTGCACCTAATGCATGAGCAGCATCTTCTATTACAATTAAATTATGCTTTTTTGCAAGTTTATGAATTGGATCTAAATCAACTGGTTGACCAGTAAAGTGTACTGGTATGATTGCTTTTGTTTTATCTGTAATTTGCTTTTCAATTTCAAATGGATCAATATTATATGTTTTCTCATCGATATCTGCAAAAACAACCCTGCCACCAACATAGCTTACACAATTTGCACTTGCCGCAAATGTTATCGGTGTGGTAATTACTTCATCACCTTCACCAATCCCAGCAGCAAAACATGCACCATGTAATGCAGCAGTACCATTTGCAAATGCTACAGCAAATTTTGCTCCAACATAATTAGCTATCGTTTTCTCGAATTCTAGAATTTTTGGTCCAGTTGTTAAATAGTCACTTTTTAATACATTAATTACTGCTTGTATATCATCATCATCTAACCACTGTTTTCCATACGGTAAATAGGAATCACGCATCATTTTACTCCTTAATACAATCAATGACTACATTTCTTCTACTAATTGTTTTATTTGTTCAATTGTTAACCAATCTGTATTGGAATCACTTGTATATGCAAAAGATTCAGGTAGTGATTTTCCCTCTGTATGCTCTTCTTTTTTCCACCATGATAATTCTGGTTGTATTACATAATAATCTTCGTATTCGACCGTGTGCCGAGCATCATCTTCCATAATCATAGCTTCATGTAACTTTTCACCAGGACGAATACCAATAATCTCAATCTCACACTCTGGAGCAATTGCCTTTGCAAGGTCAATCACTTTCATACTTGGAATTTTTGGTACAAATATTTCTCCCCCTTGCATTCTTTCTAAGTTATCTAAGACAAATTGTACCCCTTGATCTAGAGTAATCCAAAATCTTGTCATTCGTTCATCCGTAATCGGTAATACACCAGTATGACGTACTTTTTTAAAGAAAGGTACTACACTTCCACGACTGCCCACAACATTTCCATAGCGCACTACTGCAAAACGAGTATTCTTCTCCCCAACGTATGCATTCGCAGCAACAAATAACTTATCCGATGCAAGCTTTGTTGCACCATATAAATTCACAGGACTGCATGCTTTATCAGTAGAAAGCGCAATTACCTTTTCAACATTTCGATCAATTGCTGCTTCTACAATATTTTGAGCTCCATGAATATTTGTTTTAATAGCTTCAAAAGGATTGTATTCACATGCATCTACATGCTTCATTGCCGCAGCATGTATTACAATATCCACCCCGTCAAACGCACGATATAGACGGTCCTTATCACGTACATCTCCAATAAAGAATCGAATACGTTCATCACCAAATTCTTTCTTCATTTCATATTGTTTTAATTCATCACGGCTGAAAACAATTATTTTTTTTACTCCTAAAGTTAATGCTTTTTTGATAAATTTCCTACCAAATGAGCCTGTACCACCTGTAACTAATACCGTTTTATTGTTTAACATATGTTGTATACTCCTTAATACATAGTTCAGTTATTAATTATCATTAAAAAAGAGCGACATCAGTTATTTTTCCTTTTCTTCAAAAATATTGTCGTCTTTTAATTTTATTAATGCTGGGTGCATAAAATTGTTTATTTCTAAAATTGCTGTCATATACCGTAAAAAAACATCTCCAAACTTCTCCACTTTTTGCCGCGGAAGACGAGCCGCTTTTACTTCATGGGCTCTGCTCATAAATTTCGCATATTGAACTCTTGTAGCAGGTACAACAATTATTTTAAAATATGTCATACGTTTTAGCTTATTAAAAGCACGATCAAAATGTTTTAGTTGTGAGTCTAGTTTTGAAAAAATTCCTCGATTATAATCGTCAATTATTTCTTTTTGAATCTTGCTAGCTTCTCTAAACAAATCAATCATTTCTTCATAACTTTTTTCAAATTCTTTAATATTATTCATAATTTTGTTTACATTATAATTTGGAGCGCCTTGTAACCATTCATCTGTAACTATATTGCCCTGTTGCAATTTTTTCTCTATTACGTCATCTAAAGTCATAAATGTAGTTCCAGTAATTTTCGCTCCATTTTTCGTCGTATTGATAACTTCAGAATGAGAATTACAAAGTTTTAAGATATGTTCCATATCTTCTTTCATGTTTAAAAAACCTTCGTTTGTTTCAATCTTGCTTCCATCAACACTGTCTACTAGTAGGATCCCTTTTTTTTCCGTCTCACTTAATTCATTATTGATGAAATCATATATAATTTCATTTGCGTAACGTTTGTTGTTTACAAACCCTAAATTCTGCCCTACTAAAATTATTGTTTTGATCTTTAGCTTTAAAAGAATAAATAGTGTAATTACAGCAATAGTTCGTGCATCTGGAACGATATCAGTTGTATCTATATCTAAAATATGTTGAGAAAAGGTGTCTTGGCTAGTTACAAAATGAATCATTTTACCAGGGTAATCTTCTAATACTTCGAAACCTATTGAGCTCCCAAAGATTAAAGGTATCGATAACTGTTCTCTTTTTATCCTCTCTGCAACTTTTGCATTAATTGCGTTTGGATCATAACTAAAAAATGCATCTGGCAGTATTTCTGCTTCAATCAGTGCATTTACTGCTGATCCGACAGCAAATATATATGCTCTTCCTTCATTCTTAATTTTTTTTAGATTTTCAATTTCATAAGATAATGAAGGGCCCGCAGCAACAAGAATTACAGGCTTATTTTGTAATAAATTACTTTTTATATCTTTAAATAAGTCAGGTGTTTTTAACACTTCAGAAAAGTTCATTACAGAGTTCAAAATCCATCTTTTCTGATAAACAACATCTGTTCCAATGTTTGTTTTTTTCTTTTTCAAAGCATCTTTTATTTTAAAATGTAAATTGTCAATTTCTTCTCTATATAATCGCCCTGTTATCGGCAACTCAATGATTGCAGAATTCCTCACTATTGTCTCAACGAACTCTTTAAAATTATTAATATCATTTATATTTGTGAAAATTCCCTTAATTTTTTCTTCCTTATATTTTTTGAGATTTATTCTAGATAAAAAAGCTTCCAGTATTTCAAGATTTGGTTCAAAAATGGAAAATGATAAATGAGGATTCTTTTCTAATATCATTTCGATATGATATCCAAGACCTGTTCCTATGAATAGGATATGTTCATTTTTTGAAACATCATTGTATTTTTCAATAAAAGTTTGTGCTTCACGTCTTGGATTGTACTTACTATGCAAACTATAGTTTTGATTATCGAGTTTAAGTACTAGGGTATCTTCTCCATTTTTAGAAGGAATGATTTGAATATTACTAGAAGTATTCTCTAATTCTATTAATTTATTATATGTATTACTGTTTTTTTTCTTCAAAATAATTCTATTATCAATTAACAAACATATTCCTCCTAATTAACTTTTTCAAAAACCCATTCCGTAGAACTGCTAAACAATGGATATATTTCATATTCAAATAAATCCGCTACCGTAATATAATCACCTTGTTCCAACTCGTGATTAATTTCTTTAAGAAAACTTTGAGCTTCGCCAATTCTCGAATTAATTTTTAATTCATATTCCTTCATTTTTTCTTCTACAGATAACAACCAAGATAATCCTTCCGCAAAATTGATAATTAAGTGTAATGCATCATTTATCTCACCTAAACGCAGTTGATTAGCTATTGCCTCACAACCTGGTGCAATTTTACTTACATATTCGTAATACGAATGTTTAATATCATCTATTAAATTCTCCATATAAATACCTCTTCCAATTATTTTTCTAATCTTTATATCGACAACTTTTCTAAAATGTTATACAAATAGCGTCAATTTTACTAATGAGTAATAGATAACAGTTGTTGTTTCAAGGATTAAACACCTGTTTTAATGTATTTAGCGCATACTGAATTGGTTAATTACCTTGAACGTAAATTTACCCCCTTTTGGTAATATCTCTTTTGCTTGTTTACTAAAATCTTCTTAAGAAGGTTAATTAAGCTGTAGTAGCCCAAGAAGTGTTCTCACAGCATCTTTAAATGTTTTTGAGATTTAGCGGATTAAATTATACTTCCTTGATGCGATTCCCTAAAAAAACGTTGATCTCACCCGACAAATGGTACCTTTTCGGCAAAACGTTTTTTACATTGACTACGAAGCCACGATATTTATACATCAACTTAGTTAAACGTCCCCAAAATTCCCATACGCTGGATCAATATGCATTTTGTTCCATCCCTGGAAAATAGATTAGAACATGATTATCTTGTTTAACAAACTTCTCAGTATTTCCACCTTTTATCCTGTAATTCCATGTCAAAATTCACAATGCAAAACTTACTCATCTCTACTTGTTATTGGTCAATTCAAGTATAAAAGAATTAGTGATGTTGTGCATTTTCTTTTTCATAAATTGCAAGAATACCTCAACAATTAATATAGAATCATTACTTTACTGTTCATCACGTAAAAAAGAGACCCTAGAAAAACTAGAGCCTCTTTTATAAAATCTAGAATTAACGAAGAAGTTGTAAAACACCTTGTGGTTGTTGATTAGCTTGAGCTAACATAGCTTGTGCAGCTTGAGAAAGGATAGAGTTTTTAGTTTGTTCCATCATTTCTTTCGCCATGTCAACGTCACGGATACGAGATTCCGCAGCAGTTAAGTTTTCAGAAGATGTGTTTAAGTTGTTGATTGTATGTTCTAAACGGTTTTGATTTGCACCCAGTTTTGAACGTTCAGCTGAAACTCTTTCAATAGCATTATTAAGAACTGTGATCGCTTTTGAAGCATTTTCACTTGTAGAAACATCTAATGCATATTCTGCTCCTGCAGCATTTGTACCGTCAGTTACATCTTTGGTTTGAGTAAGATTAACTGTTTCTTGCTTACCATTATGTGTGAATGTAAGAGTCTTAGTATCACTACTACTAATTCCTAGTGCTTCTGAACGCATATCAGCAATACTTAGATTTAATGATTGATTTTGATTCGCACCAATTTGGAAATTAAGCGACTTATCTTCCCCTGTGTAATTTTCTTCTACTTCAAGATTGAAAGTTCCTTCTTTAAGTTGGCCAGTTTGTGATAAATTAATTCCACCAATACCAGTAATTGTAGTCCCTGATGCTTTTACACCATCATAACCTGAAACAAGAGTAACATTTGTTGCGCCGCTTACTGCATTGCCGTCAGAATCTTTTAAAGTGCCTTTTAATGTATAGTCTTCTTTAATATCAAATTTAAATTCTGCAGCAGATTTAAGTTTTACATCCGTCATATCTATTTCAAATGAAATACCATGTTCAGCATATGTGAATTTACCTGATGTTAGTTGTACTTCATCATCAAATGTTGTTTTCCCATCTGCACCAACGAACGATAATGTTAGTTTGTTTCCAGAAGTGTTAATTGTTCCAGTCCAAGTACCTTTCTGAACATCTTCGTTGGCTGTATTTACTGTAATTTTGCCACTAGCAAACGATGGTGATTTTGCACCAGAGTCAGTAGCGTCTACACTTAGTGAAGTCCATCCTTGTTGATTAACTCCATAAGTTTTTTGAGCACTATGTCCGTTTAAATCAATTGTAACTTTTTCACCGTTTGCTGTATCATCAAGTCCATTAATAGTAAATTCTACTCCGTGGTTACTATAAACAAATTTACCACTTGCATTTGCAGTAATAACATCTGTCGCAGTAATACCAGAAGCACCAGCATTCGTAATTGTTACAGTAATAGTATTTCCTGAAGTTCTCGCAATTTCAATCTTAGAACCAGAAGTACCGTCTATCATTGCGTCACCGGAAGTAGCAGCGACTGTGATTCCACCACCTGCAAAATCAAAGCCTCCACCTGAAATAGTAGCCTTCAAGTCTGGTGATGTCATTAAAGCTTCAGTTGTAATAATTCTAGATTCTTTCGTAACTTCTAATGTATAATCCCCAGCTTTTAATGTAGCATTAGATGCAAGTGATGCGCTCATTCCTGAGATTGTACCACTAATTGAATCAGATTGTCTTACTAAAGTATTATCTTTTTCACCGTTGATAAGTTTTTGAGTGTTGAACTCAGTTGTGTTACCGATACGGTTAATTTCGGAAGTTAATTGGTTAATTTCCTTTTGAATTTCATTACGGTCTGTTTCAGTGTTTGTATCGTTAGCAGCATAAGTAGCTAATTCACGCATACGTTGTAAAATTGAGTGAGTTTCGTTTAAAGCACCTTCAGCTGTTTGGATTAAAGAAATTGCGTCTTGTGAGTTTTTCGCTGCCATGTCTAAACCGCGGATTTGTCCACGCATTTTTTCAGAGATTGCTAAACCTGCAGCGTCATCTCCAGCACGGTTGATACGTAAACCTGAAGATAATTTCTCCATTGATTTTGATTGTCCTGCAGCTGCACTATTTAACTGACGGTGAGTGTTAAGAGCTGCGATATTGTGATTAATTCTCATTTTTAGTTCCTCCTTGGAATAATTAGCTCACGTCCTTGTGAGCAATTCTATTTATGTAGAAGAGAATCAAGCCGGCCGATTCTTTTTTCTCTTGCTTACATTATTAATATCGGATGCCCAAAATTTTCTTTAATAGTTTTTTATTTTTATTTTCATTTTTTCTTTGGCCTTTCAAGGTTATTAATTATTGAGAATCCTCTATATAAAAAAATTTCTCGCCCTAAAAAAGCGAGAAAAATGGTTAAGATTTACTTCAAATTTTTTAAAATATTTAAATTCTTCACTACTGACTCATTATTTGAAGTAGATATATCTTGTCTTAATTCTCCACGAATGACATCTATATTTCTTGGAGCTCTTATTCCAATTTTCACTTGTTCGCCCTTCACTTCTGAAACAATGATTTCCACTTCTTCACCAATCCAAATTGTCTCTCCTACTTTTCGGGATAGCACTAGCATTTGCTCACCCCTTTACACTTTCAAAATGAAATTTGTGGCGGATCCCATAGTTTTCTTTTTCAAGAATTACTTGTTTTGCTTTCTTATTTGTTGTGTTAAAAACTATTGGTGCTTTTAAATTAACTGTTGAATTCTCTAAGGAGTCTTTTAATGAAATAATTGCAAAAACAGCCACTTCATTTTCATTTTGAATATCCAATGCTTTTATTGTTGCTTGGTCTATATCAAATGTATAATCAGAAACAACAATGTATGGACTTGTAATAATAAAAGCAAGCTGCTCCGTTCTTATAGATTGGAGAATTTGAAAGGCACTGTTTTCTTCTAATGGAAGAAGAATAAATTTATCTTCTTCTTCAAATCCTGGAATACCGTGTGCAAAATGCAAAATTTCATTGGGATCAATCGTAATTTCACCCATATATGCCGTTTTTATTTTCATATTTAAATGCTCCTTACTCATACTAACCAATCAATTTTTAAAGATGGATATTGTAACATTTCTACCATTACTTTACCTGGAGTGTACTGATGTATTGGTTTATTGATAGTTGAATTATTAATTACTTTTTGAGGTTCAATTTGGATGTCTACAGTTCCTGGTTCAAAGTTAACTTTAACAGTACCAGCTTGTGGAATAAACTTAATATTTAAACTAGAATATGGTTGCCTTCCACTACGTTTTGCATGCTCTACAATAGGATTTCCACCATTTTCAATTTGCATAAGTTCTTGACCTTCCTGTGCCCTTCTAGCAATCCCCTCTAACAACTCTTGTTGACTTTGTTGCGCTATTTCTCGAGTACGACTCATAGACGTTTTATAATCCATACTTTCTCTTGCATCATAGCTGTCTATGGTTAATTTAGATTTGGTTGTTTGAATTGACATTTTTGCTTGCGGTTGCTGAAGATCAAGATTCGCTTGTGGTTGTTCGATTTGCTGAACAGGTTTTTGTATGTCTAAACCGATCTGGGCATGGGTCGATTGAATTTGTAGTTTTGGGATGTTCATATATAATCTCCCTTCAAAGAAAGCGTTTGGAACAAGTATTCCAAACGCTTTTTATTATCCTAAAAAGTCAACTAACGTTGGTTGAATAATTCGACCGCCAACTGATAATGCAGCACGATGAATCGATTCCTGTGTAATCATTTCAGTTATCGCTTTTTCATAATCAATATCTTCATTTTCTGACATTCTTGATGTTGCAATCACTTCTTGAGAATCTAATCGAGCATCCATTAACTCGACACGATTTTGACGAGCGCCAATATCAGAACGAGTTGTAAGTATTTTGCTCATTATATTGTCAATTGCACTAAGATGTGAAGATAATTCAGAACCCTCTGCTCCATTTTCAATATCTTTACTTATTTTATTAAACATATCATCTATTTCTCTAAAAAGCTGAATAGGTGTCGTATTAATTTGAATAGTGATTCCATCAAATACTTCGATTTCAACCGGCTTATTCAATGGATCTTTCGGATCTGTTGGATTATTATCATCCATAGGTGCTTCATATTCATTTGTAATCACATTAAAAGGTGCTGTATTTGTTTTTGTACCACTAAAAATATAACTATCAGCGATTTTAGTGTTTGCAAGACTTCGTATATGTTCTTTTAATTGTTGTAACTCTGCACTAATTTTTTCTCGATCTTCTGGAGTCATAGTATCAGAAGAAGCTTGTACCATTAATTCGTTTGCTCTTTGTAAAGTAGAGCCTACTTTATCAAAAGTATCATCTGTTGTATCTAACCAGTTATATGCTTCACCAATATTACGGGAAAATTGTTCGACATTATTTAGTTCTGTACGATAGTTAATCCCCTTCATTGCTGTGACAGGATCATCTGATGGTCTAGTTACTTTTTTTCCCGTATTTACCTGCTCTTGAACTTTTCCAAGTTTTGCATAACTATTAGATAAGTTACGAAGCAGATTACCAGAAAGCATAGATTGTGTTACACGCATGGTTTAAACCTCCTTATAATCCAACGCGGCCCATGCCGTTAATAATTTTATCTAAAGTTTCATCAATTACAGTAATCATACGAGCATTTGCATTGTATGCTTTTTGGAATGTAATCATATTTGTCATTTCCTCGTCTAATGAGACCGAGCTTACGGAATCACGACGTTCTTGAACCGCTTGCTGTAGCGTTTCTGCATTGTATTGTAAACGGGATGCTTGTTGTCCATCAACACCAAGTTGACCTATTAGCCCTTCGAAATAGGATTGAGCACTAACATCATCTAGTGCTTTTAATGAATTGAATTTCATATTCGCAAGTTTTAGAGCATTGTTCCCATTCCCTGGTTCTGCGTAAGTTGAATCAGGATTACCCTCTGTATCAAGAACTTGTTCTGAATCTGAAGCAGCAATTAAATTTGGATCATCTATAATTTCTTGTGATACGGTAATATTCCCAGCATTAATGCTAGTATCACTTGAATCTTTTTTAATTACAAAAAATTCTCCACCTGATGCACCTGATAAATCAGTTCCTTCACTATGAATTTTATTAAACTCTTCTGCAAAAGCCTTAGCTAACTTATCTATATTTTCTAGCATTTCAGGTAAGAAACCTTTTTCACTTCCATCTGTAGAAGCATATCCATATGAATCAACTAATGATTTATATTTTCCTACATCATTAAAGTCATTAATATCTACTGATATCTCTTGATTATCTATACCACTAACTACCAATCCTGTTACCATTTTTGTAGGTGTAACGCCATCTGCTAAAGTATTCTCTCCATCATTACTTAATACCGCATGATTATTGCCTTCCACAAGTTTAACTTGAGCGCCATTCACTTTTAATGTAACAGTTACAGAACCTTCTGCGATTGGTAAGGAATTACCACCAGACTTCGTATAAGAAATATCAATCGGGAAATAAGTAGATAATTGATCTATTAAGTTATCACGTGCATCGTATAAATCGTTAGGCATATAGCCATTTGGTTCTATAGATTGAATTTGAAAGTTTATCTCAGCAATTTGTTTTAAGACTGAGTTAGCATCTCTCAATAAAATTCCTATTTCTGCTCCAGTATTTTCTCTAATTTGTTTGATTGAATTATGCATATAATGGAAAGAATCAGTAACTGCAACAGCACGTTGAACGACTACTGCACGAGCCCCACCGTCTTTTGGTCGTACATTTAAATCTTGTAGAGAATTCCAAAACTCATTTAAAGATTGGGCTAAACCATAATCAGATGGCTCTTTTAAAATATCTTCAACTTGCGTAATTGAATGGGACTTTGTTGACCAATACCCAAGTTTACTTGTTTCTTGACGGTATTGCGTATCTACAAATTTATCGCGAATTCGTTCTACAGCTGTTGCTTCAACTCCTGTTCCAATAAAACCTGGTGTTTTCGGAGCATTTAATCCTATTCCTGGATATCCTTGAGTTGGTGCCATATCTACTCGCTGACGGGAATAACCCTCAGTATTTGCATTTGAGATATTATGCCCTGTTGTATATAAAGCACTTTGTTGTGTAAAAAGTCCGCGCTTACTAGCTTCTAATCCCATAAATGTGGAGCGCATGAAGTTTCCTCCTTAAATCGTTTAAGTAGTAGAATTTAAGCTTGAGAATCAAAAGATGAGTTTTTAGGTACAGCGTTTCTTGTTTGATCTCCTGAATAATTGATTTGACTAGGCTGAGGTCGCAACAGATCTAATGTCATATTAACGAATTTTAATGATTGGAAAATAAGCTTTTGGTTCAAATCATTTTGCTTTCGCAAATCATCAATAACTAACATTAGTCGCTTACGAACCTCCTCCAATTGTTTACGTTCGATTTCTGATTCAGCTACTTCGATCACATCGAGAACAGTTGGTGTGCCAGTAGTTGCAATTCCTTTTGCGTTCAAGTAATCCTGTACTAATACTTGGCGCTGTTGCTCGAGTGTTCCAATAGCTGCTACATGAGATTGTTCGTTTTTTAACATCACATCAAGTTCTTCCATGTCGCCTTTTTTCACTATTTCAGTTTTTTTATAGGCTAGCTCAAGCAAACTTTTATGCATTTTTTCAAGATTTTCCAGTGTCGTAATAATTTGTTGAACAGACATGGTTTCGAACTCCTTTTAATAGCGATAATATTTCAACATATCTTCTGCAACTTTTCGTGCATCAACTTTATATTCACCCGTTTGGATTTGTTCTTTTAAATTTTGAATTTTTTGGGCACGTTCTGTATTAATTGTTGACATTTCTTTTGCGGTAGTTGAAATTTCGATTTTATCTGCATATGTAGATGCTGTAGCAGTTGCATTAATTTTTCGTTGTTGTTTGTTATATGGATTTACTGAATTTACTTGAATTGGTGTAATTTTCACAACTACCCCTCCTTCGATTTTGTTACTATCGTTTATTTCGGTATGTTCACAAAAATGTTAACGTTTTTGACGAAAAAAGCTCACATTTTATACTCATACTTGAATGGTATAATACTCATTTCAAGTTATTAAGTATAAATGCGAGCTTCTCATTTACTTATTTTTTTCGCTCTGATGCTAAGTAAGTTCCTCTTTCTGCTTTAGTAATATTATCTCTAAATTCTTTTGCAGCTTCAAAAGTACGTAAATCTTTTTTTATTTCATTTTGACATTTACTACAGAGTTTCCCCGAATTCGTAAGATGACCACAATTATCACAAGGATATCCTAAATTAGGGAACACTGCTGGTTGTAAACGATTTTTTCGGACCCATTTATGTAACAACTCTTCACTTACACCTGTTGCTTCTACTATTCTCTCAATTGTTGCAGCTCGATTTTCTCGCTTTCTTAAAAAACGGTAAACAATTTGATACATTTCTTCTTCATTTTGAGCACATTTATAACATACATCTCGTATACCCGTATAATTGAAAAACTCACCGCAACTTGAGCAATTTCTTACCTCCGCCATTGAAGATCCCTCCCGTTTAGTTTTTGTTACTTTCTATTATACTATTGAAACCTCAAATTTCCTTACTTTTTATTATTACCCTCTAATTAAAGTAAATGCTCGTACAGATTTCGCACCGGAATCAAGAAGAAGATTTTTCGCATGGTATATCGTTACCCCTGTAGTATAAATATCGTCAACTAATATAATTTCTTTATTTTTACAATTCTTTATTAGTTTAAAAAATTGTGGGGTTGCAAGGCGTTCGTGTCGAGTTTTTCCCACTTGCGTTTCTGTCGTTGTTTTTTCAAGATAATGTTCGTAAGGTATATGTGCAGCTTTTAATAATTCATCTACTTGAGCAAAGGAGCGCTCTTTCAATTTAGTAGGATGCAACGGGATAGGGACAATAGTAGCATCGGTTTTTGAGAGTCTCTGATGTATCTGTGCCCGAAACACTTTGGCAAGTATTACGTCATGCATAAATTTATATCGATGTAAAAAATCTTTCATTGCATCGTTATATTGATAAAGCGATATTACTTCCTTCGAAGTATTTTCATATGGTACAAAACTTTGTTCACATTCTGTACAAATTGTTTTTGGAAAAGTGTTTGTAAGGAGCGCTTTCCACGTTATTTGATGGTTTAGTAGGGTATTACAAAGCAGACAATTTGTTACTTCATTCCTTCTCATGTTGTTTTCGCCCCAAAGCCTTCTTTGTTTAATCGTATGATTTCATTTCGGGCTTCATCCATTTCTGTTGTAATGCCATGATGGTAAAAGATAATTTCTCCACTTGGAAAATCCACGTTTCTGCCCACTCTACCACTAATTTGAATTAAAGCACTGGATGTAAAAATTTTTGATTCTGCCCCTACTACCGCTACTTGTACATTTTTTATCGTGATTCCCCGTTCTAAGATAGTGGTTGTAAGTAGCCCTGGTATTTCTTCATTCCTGAGTTTTAACACCTTTTCTTTTCTATCTGCGTCCTCTGCATGAACACTTAATATATTTTCATTAATTTGCTGGAATAGTGGTGCTGCAATTTCCATTAGTTTTATTGTTGGGAAAAAGATTAAAAATGGTTCATTGTTTTTAAGTCTAGTTTTTGTCCATTCTAATAGTTTGCTAGGGATTTTTCCTTTTAGGAATTGCTTGTCATAGGACCACAATGAATGGAATTGTGGAACAGGTAACGGATGTCCATGATACCTTTTCGGAATAAATGAGTAATCCCATTTTTCATGTTTGACTTGGGCGAGGATTTGATGGGATGGGGTTGCTGTAACTAAAGCAATTGGTGAATGTTGCTTTTTAACTTTAAATACCGCTTTTTGCAAAGTAGGATCGTACGTGTACGGGAAAGCATCAGCTTCATCTATAATGACAACATCAAAGGCGTTTTCAAAACGATATAATTGATGTGTAGTTGCAATTACGAGTTGTGCAAGTCCTGATTGTACTGGGGCATTTCCATAGAGCGCGTGACTAATAGTATCTGGAAATACCTTTTTAAAACGGGGAAATAATTCTAATACAACATCTGTTCGTGGTGTAGCAATACAAACACGCAAACCTTTCTTAAGTGCCGCAAGTACTGCAGGAAATAATATCTCTGTTTTCCCTGCGCCACATACTGCATGTACGAGATGATTATTTTTTTGTTTGATACTTTCTGTCAGTTCCTTTGAAACTTTTGATTGCGCTTCGGTAAACGTACCGTTCCAATCTAATCTGTGTTTACGGCTAAACTTCGGTATTGTCCCATTCCACGTTATTAAATCTGTACAACTTGTCACCCGCCCCATGTTTATACAATGTCTACAATACACACATGTTTGATTACACCGCGCACAATCGTAGTGGACGAATTCTTGTTGATTTTCATTGTGACATCGATTACAGCTATAAATTTTACGTTTGAAAAGACCTCGCTTATTGGATATCCCCGGAGTTATTTTGAAAAATCTTAAATAAGTTTCGATTTTCTCTTGTGGGAAGGGCGTGCTAGTTCTAATCCAAATACGACCTAAAAAGAAATCACGGATTTGGGGTTCTATGATTATTCCTTTGTACCATTTAAATGGCGATTTTAATAATTTCATTAGCATCTCTCCTTTGTGTTTCGAAGTTATTTGCTTTTCCAGCATGTTTATTTGCCTTCCAACAAAAAAAACAGCCCCAATTCAAAAAGAATCGAGACTGTTTTACTAACTTATATTTTCTTTACCCAACCAAGCCCTAAAGAGCCTTCACCTAAGTGAGTTCCGATTACTGGACCAAAATAGCTAAAGCTAAATTCCACATTTGGATAACTTTCTGCTAATTGATTCATCCATTCACGGCCTTCTTCTTCACAGTTTGCATGGATAACTACTGCTTTCAGTTGATCGTGTTGTTGAACAGCATTTGCAAAAACTTCTTCTACCCGGCGTAGGGCTTTTTTCTTCGTACGGATTTTTTCAAAAGGTACGATTACTTTATTTTCAAAAGTAAGAATTGGCTTCACTTGAAGTAGACCGCCTACAAGTGCAGCTGCAGATGAAAGTCTTCCACCTCTTTGTAGATGTGCCAAATCATCTACTACGAAGTATTCATCCATCGTTGATTTCATTTCTTCTAACGTGCTTAAAATTTGTTCTACTGTTGCTCCTTGCTGCGCCAGTTCAGCAGCTTTTATCACGAAAAAGCCTTGTGGTGAACAAGAAACTTCACTATCAAAGACATGCACATTGATTCCTTCTACCATTTGACCAGCTTGCATTGCGCCTTGTAATGTGCCGCTAATGCCACTAGATAAATGAATAGAAATGACATCATCATAGTTCTTTGAAAGTTCGGTAAACAACTCTACAAATTTCCCTACTGGCGGTTGAGTTGTTTTTGGAAACTGTTTTTGATTACGCACTTTATCATAAAATTCGGAAGATGTAATTTCAACTTCTTCCTCATAACTACCATCTTCAAGATTCACACTTAAAGGAATCATATGAATATTATAACGTTCCCGTTCCTCTGGGGTTAAATAAGCTGTACTGTCTGTAACGATTGCAATTCTCATATCCCACTCTCCTATTAGCAATAGTTTACCTTAAGTTTTCATCTATGTGAATCAAAATGAAAGCGCTCCATATACAAATAATTGTACATGAAACGCATTCTGATTACTTTTATTTTGATAGACAAATTACTACAACCTTCTCTATTGTTGAGAATCATTTCCTATATAATAAACACTTGTTACTTTCCATGCATCGTCTTCTTTTACAAAAACGGTTACTTGACGACCACTACTTGTTAGTTCTACATCTGTTTCAATCTCAGTCATTTGTATATCTAAATTGGCAAATACTTGAGCCTCATTTTCACTATACTTCACAATTGTTACGTCTGAAGGAGTTCTTTCAATATTATATTGTTCAAATGCTTTTTTTGCAGTTTCTAAATCGTCTTCATAGTTAAAACCTTGAGGATTTTTTGATAACGTTTGAACGTAACGATCAATATCTTTTGAGTTAAATGACTGAATATACTCATCAAATGCTGCCAAAATTTGTTCTTCTTCATCTTTTGGGACATCTGGGGCTTCTGCTACTTCATCGCCCAATACTTCGAAACCAATTGTACTTTCTTCGTCTGTTATTTCATTCTTTGTTGTTTCTTCTTTATCACTACAAGCAGTAAGCAAAAGGGCTGCTACCACCATTAATAACCATTTTTTCATAATCTTTAAACCTCCTGGGCATATTGTAGCATAATTGTCTTATTGTGGCTAATAACGTAAATTTAAGTCGAATTTTGTAAGTGAAATATATCATTTGTTACTTTATCGTAATCGAGACGATAAAATGTTAGATTTAGTTTCGTTTTTAGGAGGGAAATTTTGATTTTCAGCCCTTTTTATTAAAATGCAAAGATTATTGAGCAAATGCAACTAAAATAGCGTCAAAGAACAAAAAACAACCCCCTCCCAAATTTAATTTTTTGAGAGGGGGTTTCTTTTACTTATCGTACTTCAACCCAGCCATTTTTAATTGCTGTTACTACTGCTTGCGTACGGTCATTTACATTCATTTTTTGAAGAATGCTAGAAACGTGGTTTTTAACTGTTTTTTCAGAGATGTATAATGTTTCACCGATTGTACGGTTTGATTGTCCATCTGTTAACAATTGAAGTACTTCACATTCACGTTTAGTTAATAAATGGAATGGACGGCGAATTTCAGTTTGATGGAAATTGCCTTTATTTTCATGTTCACTTAAACGACGGAACTCCGCTACTAAGTTTTTCGTTACTTTCGGATGTAAGTATGAACCGCCTTTTGCAACAACTTTAATTGCTTCTACGATTTCATCTGCATCCATTTCTTTTAGCATGTAACCAAGCGCCCCAGATTTTAATGCATGCGTTACATATGTTTCATCATCGTGGATAGATAGCATAATTACTTTTGCTTCTGGGAATTCTGCAATAAGGTCAGCAGTTGCTTCTACACCATTTTTCCCTGGCATATTAATATCCATTAAAACAACATCTGGTAAATGGTCACGGTATAAACTAATTACATCTGTACCGTCGTCTCCTTCTGCGACTACTTGGAACGTATCTTCAAAATCTAATATACGTTTAACACCCTCGCGGAATAATTGGTGATCATCAATAATAATAATTTTCGTCATAAAAATGTTACCCCCTACACAATAAAAATACTATTCTAACTCATTATCGGGAAATGGAAGTTTAAACATCACAATCGTTCCTTTTCCAACACTGCTTGTAATCTCCATTGTCCCTTTTAATAATTCAATTCTTTCTCTCATACCGATAATACCAAAGGATTGCTCTTTAATACTATCTTTATCGAATCCTGTCCCATTATCTTTCACTACTATATTAACACAATTATTAAGCCATTCAATTTTCACCCAGATATCCAAGGCTTTTCCGTGTTTAATAGCATTATTTACACTTTCTTGCACTAAACGAAAAATGGAAACTTCATAATCAGAAGGTAGACGCTTTTCGTTGCTGTATGATTGGAAATGGACTTGAACACCTGGATTATATTCCATCACTGTGGATAAATATTTTTTCAAGGTAGGAACAACTCCAAGATCGTCCAATGCCATTGGTCGTAGGTCGTAAATGATACGGCGAACTTCGGATAACGCACTTCGAACCGTTCCCTTTAATTCTTTAATTTCTTTAATGGCCGATTCGATTCCTCTTTCACGGTACGTTCTTTCGATTAAATCTGCACGCATCAGTACGTTTGCCATCATTTGAGCTGGTCCATCATGAATTTCTCGTGAAAGGCGTTTCCGTTCTTTTTCCTGAGCAGAAATAATTTTGACGCCAAAATCTTGCTTTATTTTTGCCTTTTCTAACGCAGCACCTACGCTTTTTAAATCGGACGTTAAGAAATTCAGCACAACATTTACTTGACTAACAATATGATCAGCGCGTTCAATTGTATCGTATAATGTTTTTAAACGACGCTCCAAATCATCTCGTTTTTCACGTAAACGCTTTTCTTCTGCACGGGTTAACGAAAGTTTTAATTGAAGTTCATTCGCAAACTCATATGCAACACGAACTTGTTCTTCCGTATAGCGATCAAAATAACGACTCACTTCTACTAGACGTTCTTTGGCGAGTTTGGTTCTCTTTTCTAAATCGTCACTTTCGTCAATTAAATATTTTATTTTAAGTTTAATGAGTTCTAGTTCAGCTTGCATCTCTTCAAAGCTTCTACGGCTTTGTTCGCTTATAACAAATATATCAGTTTTTGAATTTGTAATGGTCTCTACCATTCGATTAAAAATAACGTCAAGTGAACCTATGTCAACTTTATCGTTCGAAAACATACCTTTTCCCCAATCTAATTGGTGTTGATATTATAACAATATAAAGATTTTTTCTATAAAAAACCATTTAATGCTATGTTAAAAACTATTATACCATTTTAACATTAAATATTAAGTATATCCCTATGTATCATATGATATCATTTTTTGGTAAAAAAAGGAGAAAGAATAATGCGCAAAGACTACAAAACTGTAAAAGGCTACGGAGAAAGAGAAATTGTCATTTCAAAATCCCGTTTTATCGGATATGTAAATCGAGCTGAAACAGAAGAAGAAGCTCTTAATTTCATTGATTCTATTAAGAAAAAGCATCCAAATGCAACCCATAATTGTTCATGTTACATGATTGGTGAACATGATCAAATTCAAAAAGCTAATGACGATGGGGAACCAAGTGGAACAGCTGGCGTCCCTATGCTTGAGGTATTAAAAAAACAAGGCCTAAAAGATACGGTCGTTGTGGTGACAAGATACTTCGGCGGCATAAAATTAGGTGGCGGCGGTTTAATACGCGCTTACGGTAAAGCAACCACAGAAGGAATCGATGCTGCACAAGTTGTTGAACGAAAATTGCATCATGTTATGAAAATTTCAATAGACTATACATGGTTAGGGAAAGTGGAAAATGAAGTAAGGAATTCACATTATACACTCGCAGAAATTCAATATGCTGAGGGTGTTGACGTTTTTGTAGAGGTATTAAAGGATGATGAGGAAGCATTTGTTAATTGGATAACAGAATTAACAAATGGACAGTCTACTATCAGTTGCGTAGATAAGAAGTTTGTAGAATTTATAGTAGAGTGATAAAATTTTATTTACCACTATTCGACAACATAGTATAATTAATCGTATTAATAAATTTAAAACGAATAACGGGCAGTGTTTACTCTAATTATTTAGAGTCATACTGCCCGTTAAATGTGATTGTCATTGATTACATAGTGAAAGTATTACCACTGATTTTTCGAAAAATGTTCGACATACTATAGATATATACAATTCGATAATTAAATATACACAATCCCTACATTTTAGAGGAGAATTTTAAATGAAAAGATCAAAAACACATAATGTAAAGAAGAAAAAAAAGTCGACAAAATTTTCTTTGATTCTTAAAGTTTTGCTTTTACTGTCGGCTTCTCTTTTAATATGCGTCACTGCATATGGTGTATACATTACAAAAAAGGCTGAATTTGCAGTAAAAGATTCTTATGAAGTAATTGAGGATCGCCCAGTTTCTGAAAAGCGGGAAGCTAAAGTCGAACCAATACAAGACAATGTTTCCATTTTATTCGTTGGTGTAGATGATAGTGAAAAACGCGGGCAAGGTGCTGAAAATTCCCGTTCTGACGCTTTATTGTTAGCAACATTAAACAACGAAGATAAAACAGTAAAATTAGTTAGTATTCCTCGTGATTCATACGTTTATATCCCAGAAATCGGATATAACGATAAAATTACACACGCTCATGCATTTGGTGGAACACGCGCAACAATTGAAACAGTTGAGGAATTATTTGATATTCCTGTAGATTATTATGTACGAATGAACTTTGATGCATTCATCGATGTGGTGGATGCACTAGGCGGAATTGAAGTAGATGTCGACATTCCATATGCTTTCACAGAAAAAGACGAAAACGATCGCTACACAGTAAAACTTGAACCAGGTTTACAACAACTTAATGGTAGTCAAGCCTTATCACTAGCTCGTACACGAAAACACGATAGCGATGTAATGCGTGGTAAACGTCAACAAGATATTTTAAAGGCAATTGCAAAAAAAGCAGCTTCAGTTTCATCTATCACAAAATATGATGACATCATCGAAGCAATCGGTGACAACATGAAGACGGACATGACATTTGATGAAATGAAATCCTTCTTCAGTTACGTATCAAAAGGTATTCCGCAAATCGATACACTTACGTTACAAGGTTATGATGATATGTCCACTGGAGTTTATTATTATCAACTTGACCAAGAATCGCTGTCAGAAACACAACATATTCTAAAAAGTCACCTCGGCTTAATTCCAGATACATCTGACATTTCGAGTACAACACCTGAAAAAGAAACAGCTGTAGAAGCTGAATCAAATGTTTCGGTGAATAATTAATATTGAAGACCACGGAGAATTTCTTCTTCGTGGTTTTTTATGTGCTGTTTGGGATGATTCTCATTGGGTTTTCGAGTTTTAGCCTGCATTGGCGCTGGTTTTGCTCACATAGTTTTTGTTTTCGTCCAGATAACGGAGGCTTTTGTCCACTTAGCTATTCTTTCCGTCCACATACACGTAGCTTTCGTCCGCTTAGTTAATCTTTTAGTCCACATAACATGCTTTCGTCCGCTTAGCTATTCTTTCCGTCCACATACGAGCAGCTTTCGTCCACTTGGCAATTCTTTTCGTCCATATGCAAATAGCTTTCAACTAATCCCTGCTGTAAAAGATGTGCGGTTAATTACATCACTCGTGCACTTGTCACATCTTCATGTGCATTAAGTTTAACTACTTGTGCGTTTAGCCTATCCACTCGCGCACTTAGGAACTTCTCATGTGTGTTTAGGAAGTTTCACTACACTTAAAGACAAAAAAACACAACTAGTCCTAATTACTAGTTGTGCAAAAAATTTATTTCAAACGAGTTCCTGACCAGTCAGCCCAATCATTAATATTATCGCGAGTATATTTGAATTTACCATCAAAGCTATTCCCATCACTTGAAATTGTAAATTTGATTTCACCATTACTCACTGAACTTTCATAGAAAGTGCCTATTAAATTATTTCCCTCTACCGTTCCTTCGATTGTTCCATATTGGTATGTCCCTTTAACCTTGTTCCCACTTTGTACCATATTAATAGTTCCATATCTTGTACTCCACTGCCCTTCCCAAGTACTTGTTACGGCAGCTGTTGGTGTTTCTGAGACTATATTGGACTTACTAGATTCACCACTCTTATAAACAGCTGTTACGTAAAAGTTATATTTAACACCATTTGTTAATCCATTAATTCTAGCATTAGATACCGTTAATAATTGGTTTTGACGAACATATTCATTGCTAGTGCCTTCACTAATATATAGATAATACCCTAATAAATTTGGATCGTATATGTCGTACCAATCAACTGTTACCCAACCATCTCCTGCATTTGTATCAAAAATTATTGGCGCATTGGATACTGGAGTTGGGGTAACTGTTACTGTATTTGAATTAATAGACTCATTACCAAACAAATCAACTGCAGTTACATAAATATAAACATTCTTTCCTGAATAACCATCAAGGAATACAGAATTTGTTTTAAAAATATTACTGCCGTTATTGGAATTTGTTAATTTTGTATAGTTCACTCCGTTAGTACTTATATAAATATAATAACCATTAAAATCATTTCGATTAGCATCTTCGCTATCTGTCCATGTTAATTTAATAGACTTATCGACAATTTCATATTTAACGTTTGAAGGTGGTTTTAAAGGAACAGGCATTACTGGATTCTCAATCGTAAACTTCATTTTCACATTTTCTTTTATTAGTTTACTCGTTCCTTTTTCCTTAATATTCTGAACATAAACAGTGTAGGATTTTCCAAATTCATACCCACTGCTTGGTGGCTGTACCAAAACCGTTTTAGCGTTAGATGGATCAACTTTAACAGAAACATTTACCATTATTCCGCTCTCTGAAATCACATACACATTTTGAGAGTGTACAGATGTTGCATCAACTTCTTTACTAAAATTTATTCGCCATACTTTATCTGCTGGCTGCAAATTTTTAGCAGGTAGTTCCCTCCAATCACCTTGAACTGGTGCATCCGTTTCTAATACGTATTGGAAATACACTCTATTAGGTTGAATATCTGTAATTTTTATTTTTGCAAATTTGTTATTGTGAGTTTTAATTAGATAAGTCGAATAATTAAGTGAAAAATAAGTTTTCCATCCTCGATATTGGTCCCTTTCTATTGTAGCAGATAAATTTGCATTCGCTCCTAAATCAATAATAGCATTTGCTCCAATCTCTTTACTTGTAATGACAATATCAGCCTGGCCCCCTTCACCACGTCCATATAAACTGTTCGTCATTAAGTTATACCCACCATCAACTAACACATTCCCCGTCCAATTCAACGTATTAGGATGCAATGGATTATACACACCCTCTTTCGGCTCGGTAAAATAAACTTGCTCTGCAGCATTTGCGGATAAAGGCGAAATCACTAGTTGTAACAACACGACTAATGCAAACAGAGGATAGATAACTTTTTTCATATTAACCTTCCTCCCCTAAAGTATTTTACCTATATTTTACTTTAAATGAGTCAAATGTACTATATTATTTTACTATATAAAGAATAGCTTTTTTCGACAATTAACGCATACAAAAAGCCACTACTTCTAGAGAAGTAGTGGCTCATCAAATTATTTTAATAAATTATTTTTTTACTTATTAAAAATTCTCACGATATTTAGTAAAGGTTTGTAGTTCTTACCAGCTAGGCCAATCATTTCAACGAATAATTCGATTGCAACGATGATAACCGTGATAAGAAGAATTGCTCCCCATAGCTTGGACACTGAAATTGTAATTGCTGCTAGTCCAAATAATGATGCGATTGCATAGATAATTAAAACCGTTTGACGATGTGAAAAACCGATATCAATTAAACGGTGATGTAAGTGTGATTTATCTGGATCCGACCATTTTTGTTTGTTTCGTAAGCGACGTACAATTGCGAAAAATGTATCAGAAATTGGAACACCAAGCATAATAACTGGGATAATGAACGAAAACACTGTGATTCCTTTGAAACCTAAAAGCGACATCACAGCAATCATAAATCCTAAGAATAATGCACCAGTATCACCCATGAATATTTTCGCTGGATGGAAATTGTAGAATAAAAAACCAATCGTGCTACATGCTAAGATGGCTGCAATTGCGACAACAAACACGTTCCCCATGATGAATGCCATGCACCCTAGCGTAATTAGTGCAATTGTAGAAACACCTGCAGCAAGTCCATCAAGTCCATCAATTAAATTAATGGCGTTCGTAATTCCAACAATCCAAAGTAGTGTGAATGGAATACTTAAAAATCCGAAATCTAATGCACCACCGAATGGTAAGTTGATGAATTCAATTTGGATACCGCCAAAGAAAATAATAATACAGGCAGCTACAATCTGACCCAACATCTTTGCTTTTGCAGAGATTTCATACATATCGTCAAAAATACCTGTAATAACAATCACTGTAGCACCCAAAATAATTGCTAAAGGCATGAATGGTGATTCGTATTTTGGTGTTTCAGGCATTAGAATGATATAACCTACTACAAATGCAATAAAAATCGCTAAACCTCCCAATCGAGGCATGATGCGCGAATGGACCTTTCGATAGTTTGGCGCGTCAACTGCACCTATACGAAACGCTAATCGCTTTACTAACGGAGTAATTAAAATAGACGTTAATAACGCCACGATTAAAGACACGTAAAGCATGTCTCTCCTCCTCAAAAATAAAATATATGCACGATAATCCAGAATAATTATAGCATGATTATTTTTTAAAATATAGGTCTTTCTCTGTTACAAAAGTGGAACAAATATTATGAAATTATTAATTTTGGAAATTAACGCATAAAGCTGGCTCTTTCACCCTTAGTTTTCCCTATGGTTTTATAGTCATACCCCCAAAAGTTTGATAGAATAATGAAGTGTCTACAAGTATAGGCAATTTTTAAAGGAGCGTAAAATACATGTTCTCAATTTTTAGTCGTAACAAAGAAAAAACGAGTGCTCGAGAATTAAAAAGATACTATAAAATAGTTGATAAAATTAATGATCTTGAAGCTACATACTCATCGATGACAGACGATGAGCTTCGTAATATGACGTTCACATTTAAAGAACGATTAGAGCAAGGTGAAGACCTAGTAAACATTATTCCAGATGCATTCGCTGTAGTGCGTGAAGCATCAAAACGTGTACTGAACATGAGACATTTCGATGTGCAATTAATCGGTGGGCTTGTTCTTACTGAAGGAAACATTGCGGAGATGCCTACTGGTGAAGGGAAAACTTTAGTTGCCTCTCTTCCTTCCTATGTTCGTGCATTAGAAGGAAAAGGCGTACACGTAATTACAGTAAATGATTACTTAGCAAAACGTGACTTTGAACTAATCGGTCAAATTCACCGCTTTTTAGGGTTAACAGTTGGTCTAAACGTCCCAATGATGGAACCAGATCAAAAAAAATTAGCATACAATGCAGATATTACATATGGTGTAGGAACAGAATTCGGTTTTGACTACTTACGTGATAATATGGCGCATTCCATTGCAGATAAAGTTCAGCGCCCATATCATTTCGCCATTATAGACGAAGTGGACTCAGTTCTGATTGATGAAGCAAAAACTCCATTAATCATTGCAGGTAAAATGAGTGCTAATGAAGAACTTCACCGAATTGCAGCGATTCTTGCAAAACGATTCAAAAAAGATGAAGATTATGATTTCGATGATGAAACAAAAGCAACTTCCCTAACAGATCAAGGAATCGAAAAAGTTGAAGCTGCTTTTGGTGTTGATAATCTTTATGAATTAGAACATCAAACACTTTACCACTACGTAATTCAAGCTGTTCGTGCTCACGTGATGTTCGAGCGTGACGTAGATTACATTGTAAAAGATGACAAAATCGAACTAGTTGATATGTTTACTGGTCGTATTTTAGAAGGTCGTTCTCTGTCAGACGGCTTACACCAAGCGATTGAAGCAAAAGAAGGCGTTACAATTACGGAAGAGAATAAAGCACAAGCACAAATTACCATTCAAAACTACTTCCGAATGTATCCAAAACTTTCTGGTATGACGGGTACTGGTAAAACACAAGAAAAAGAGTTCCAGGAAGTTTACGGAATGAGTGTTGTGCAAATTCCAACAAACCGTCCAAGAATTCGTATTGACCAACAAGATATGGTGTTCGATACAATTGATGCGAAATACGAATATGTAGCGCAAGAAGCTGCTCGCCGTCATGAAAAGGGTCAACCTGTATTGATTGGTACAACTTCTATCTTACAATCTGAAAAAGTAGCAAAACGATTAGATAAATATGGTTTGAAATATCAATTGTTAAACGCCAAAACGGTTGAACAAGAAGTTGAATTAATCTCTGAAGCTGGTCAAAAAGGACGTATTACAGTCGCAACAAACATGGCTGGTCGTGGTACTGACATCGTACTTGGCGACGGTGTAGATGAACTAGGTGGTCTATATGTAATTGGTACAGAAAAGCACGAAAGCCGCCGTGTTGACAACCAATTACGTGGTCGCTCTGGACGTCAAGGTGACCCAGGCGAAAGCCGATTCATCATTTCAATTCAAGACGACATGTTCCGCCGTTTTGCTAAAGAAGAAGTCGAAAAATTCCAAAGCAAAATGCAAGTGGATGAAATCGGACGTATCACAAACAAGGACGTATACGAGTTAATTAATCGTACACAACGAATTGTTGAAGGTGCCCATTTCTCAATGCGTGAATACAACCTTAAACTAGACGATGTAATTAATGATCAACGTCGAGTTGTTTATAACCTTCGTGATCGTGTGTTAGAAGGAAATGATTTAATCGGCGAGTTGAAAACAATGCTAAAAGAAACAGTAGAATTTGCTGTTTTTGAAAATGCACCAGAAGAACTCGATCCAATTGAATGGGACTTCGATAAAATGGAAAATGCGGTGAACTCACTATTCTTAACACCTGTTTTGGTTAATCGTGAAGAAACAAAAGCAAAACGCATTCTAGAATCAATGCAATCATCAGTTGATGAAATCGAAAACACGATTGAAAACTTTGAACAAAACGAACAAGTAATGGCAGTTATTCCACAAGTTATGTTACGTTTCATCGACTCAATGTGGGTAAAACATTTAGAGCAAATGGCCCATTTAAAAGAAGGGATTGGCTTACGTCATTACCAACAAGAAGACCCAATGCGTATTTACCAACGTGAAGGATTAGAATTGTTCGGTAAAAATTATCAAGAGCTACGCCGTTCAATCGTAGGAGAGCTTATAGCGTTTATGAAACAACTGGCAAGACAAGAGGGGGAACAATAATGGGTATTTTTGATTTTTTCAAGAAAACAGATAAAGTCGGAAAAGATAGTGCAATCGATTCAAAGGAACTATTAAAAGGTTCTGAAAATAAAAAAACATCAACAAAAGAGGTAGTAACAAAACTTTCTTTCCATCCAGATTGGAACGTTCCTCAAGAACAACAATATGTTTTTCGCTTTTTAGCAAATGAACTGGAACCACTAAAACCAAATCAATTATCTTTAGCGGCAATCAGCATTGAAGAAGAAGCACGCAACGGAGCTTGGCACGTAAAAGCATTTTTCCGTTCATCATTATCACAACCAATTGAACTAGGCGACATTGAATTAATTTTACTAGACAAAGATGATAAACGTTTAGCTTCAAAACAATTCAACTTTAAAGATTTAGGCACAATCCCAGCAGAAAGTGCTCGTCCTTGGGTATTTACTTTTGATAAAAACTCAATCGAAGCAGAAGAAGTTCCTGAAGATGGTTGGAAAATCGCCTTCAATTTAATTTCTTTACGCGGACATCAGTTAGACCTTGATGAAACGTGGAAAAAACAACTTCCTAAAGAACAACAAGAACTATTAGAGAAAGTTGTAAAAGACTTACCAAAATTAGGTAAAACAGAAGTGAACTTTACTGGTTTACAAGTGAATTTGCGTGATGATAAAAGCTTACATGCATCGATTTTTATCCGTAACGGAAACGATAAAGCAATTAATCTAGAACAACTACCATTAGAAATTATCGATGCAAATGGTAAACGAGTTGCAAAAGGATCATTCAAATTAGATCCAATCCTAACTGTACAACCAAATTCAACAAAACCTTGGACATTTATCTTCCCAGCTGAATTAGTAGATGCAGAAAACGCAGACTTCTCTCGCTGGACAGCAAGAGTTGTTCAATAAATTAGAAATGAGTAAGCCGCTTTCCTAATTGCGATAAAAACTAGTATTAAAGGAGTTGTCTGAAAAGTCATTTTTGAGACAACTCCTTTGCGACGAGGATAGTGGAAATTTATTTCGACTACCGCATGAGCATTTTTACTGTGAAGAGGATGGTGACAACCACCGCAGGAACAATAATTCATAAGAGATATTTATCAAGAAAGAAAAGAGGTGTCCAAAAAATTATTACTTTTTGGACACCTCCTTTTTTATCCCTATTATAAATACAAATACAATCTTTTAATTTCTTAAATACGCAAAAACGAAAAAAGTGTAGATATAGACAATAATATTGTCTCCATCTACACTTTTTTCTATGTATTAGTCAGCTTTTGCTACTAATTTTACATTTGCAACACGTTTTGCACCTACATAACGGTCGCCCCAGTACCATTTGTCGTTAAGTTCTGTAATACTTACACCTTTACCTGTTTGTGAGTGAATGAATTTTCCATCACCATAGTAAATACCCACATGAGAAATTCCACTGCCAGAAGTATTAAAGAATACTAAATCGCCTGGTTGTAAGTCATCTTTACTTACTTTTTCACCTACTTGATACATAGATGAAGAAGTTCGTGGTAATTTGATTCCTAACTCTTTATAAACCGTTAAAACAAACCCTGAACAATCGAAACCATTTTCTGATGTGCCGCCATATCGATAAGGGACACCTAAATATTGTTTTGCTGATTCTTTTAACTCAACCGCTGTTATATCTCCCTTTTCTGCAGCAAAAGATTCTTCTGCCACGATTGGTGAAAAGTATAATGCTAGTCCAGCTACAGTTGCTAGTATGAATTGTCGAATTCGCTTGCTATATCTCATGTGCCCCTCCAACTTCTAAAAGTAAATATTCTGTCAAATTATCTGTATTAAGAGTACCACGAGATTTTGTTCTGTGACATTACAGTTTAATAACAAAGAAGTTACATAGTTTGATAATTTTCGCATTTTTAGTAATGGATTAAAACCCAATAATACCAAGGTTTTCCTTAGTTTCTAAATTTATATTTATACTTTTATTAAGCTATTAACATAAAATTTGAAAAGAAATTTCTCGATTTTTGTAACATTTGTAATATAAAATGAAACCTTTTCATTACTTAAATCGTCTTTTTTACATAGATTCATATAAAAAACCACCTACTAAAGATAGAGGTGGTTAATAGAATTAACTATTTAGAAGCTATTTGGTTAAAGCGTTTAAATGTAACAAACCGTGAATTCCAATATTCATACTCTAATTTCGACAATTCAACTCCATCACTGCCAGCATGGATAAATACGCCATCACCTAAATAGATTCCCATATGTGAGATTCCTGCAATATATGTTTCTTTAAAGAACACTAAATCCCCCGGAACCGCTGTCTGAACCGTTGTTGTGTCATTTAAAAAATAGTCATTGCTGCTTTTTCGAACAATATTGATTCCTGCATTTGAATAGACATAGCGTACAAAACCACTGCAATCAAAACCTTCAGGAGTATTACCACCATACAAATAAGGTGTACCAATAAACGTATTTGCTAACTCTATTACTTTCTTATATATTGTTTGAACGTTACTAGAAGGAGCTTGTTTAATAGGAACTTCTTTTGAAAGCTGATTATTAATTTGTTGATCTGTTGTAGCAATTACTTCATTTGCAAAATCCTTCACTGGTTCTCCGATATTACTAATTTGTGCTGTTGGATTTAATTTCAATACTTGTCCAACAAAAATTTTATCAGAATCTAGTTTATTCCACTTCTGTAAATCCGCAATTGAAACTCCGAATTTTTTAGAGATTTTGGATAACGTATCACCTTTTTCTATTTTATAGGTAGAAACATCCTTTTCAATTGATTCCGTTATCGTATTTGTATTTGCTACAGGCTTACTAGTTTTACTACTTTGGACAACAAGTTTTTGACCTACAAAAATAGTATCATTTTTTAATTTGTTCCATTCTTTTAACTGATCAATAGTAGTATTACTAGTTTTTGCGATTTTTGTTAATGTATCGCCTTTACTTACTACATATGTAGAAGCTTCTGCAATTTGGGGTGTAACAATAGAAGTTGCTATGATAGCAGATGTAAATAAAAGTAATTTTTTGTTGTAACTCATTTGGTGTAATCACCCTTTCAATGAGGAATTTTCCTATATTACCATCTTAGTTAATTTTTCGACGATACACAATCCATTATTTAAAGAAAAAATTTTACGAATTTATCAATATTTCGACAAATGTTAGTAAAGAATATGAATATACTATTTGATTTCTTTGAATTCTGTGATACAATTTCACCTTGTGTGAACACAAATAATTATTATTTTTTGAAAGTTTTTGCTTTTCAAATTTAGAAAGGATTTAGGTTTTTATGAAGTTTATTAAAGAAAACCTCGCTGTTGGATTTATGCTTTTTGCATTATTCCTTGGTGCTGGTAACATTATTTTCCCACCTGAACTAGGTCAAAACGCCGGAACAGAATTTCTTCCTTCAATTATCGGATTTTTGATTACTGGTGTCGGTTTACCGTTAATTGGGATAATTGCAGTTGCGAAAAATGGTGGAGATTTACAAGTGGTCGCAAATCGAATCCATCCAATGTTTAGTGCCATTTTCACTGCGGTTATCTATTTATCAATAGGACCACTTTTTGCAATACCTAGAACTGGTGCTGTTACATACGAAATTGGGATTGCTCCATTTTTATCTGAGGCTACTAAAACAAGTGGAGTTCCATTATTAATTACTACGTTAGTTTTCTTTGCAGTTGTGCTTTATTTATCTTTAAATCCAACAAAATTAGTAGACCGTATTGGGAAAATCTTAACTCCTGCTTTACTAATCGTTATCGCTTTACTTGCAATTAAATCATTTATTACTCCAATGGGTAGCTTTGGTGAGGCACAAGGGGTATATGTAACAAAGGCTTTTTCTGAAAGTTTTGTACAAGGTTACTTAACAATGGACGTGTTAGCTTCTTTAGTATTTGGTATCGTCATCGTTCAATCATTACAAGCGAAAGGCATTATGGAGCGCTCAAAACAAGTGACAATTACAATTTTCTCAGGTATTGTCGCTGCTCTTGGATTAGCGTTTGTTTATATCTCACTAGAATATATCGGTGCTACAAGTACTGAAAAAATCGGTTATTTAGGAGACGGTGCTAGTATAATTGCCGAATCTGCACGAGTGCTATTTGGTAGTGCAGGTAATATTATTTTATCGCTAGTTATTGTTTTGGCTTGTATTACGACAGCAGTTGGATTAGTTTCTGCAAACGCAACGTATTTCCATAAACTCTTCCCAAGCCTATCTTATAAAACGTTAGCTGTAATCTTTACATTATTTAGTTTAGTAATTTCAAACTTTGGATTATCTAAATTAATTTCAATCACATTACCAGTATTAATGTTTATTTACCCTATTGCGATTGTTCTAATGTTCTTAGTGTTATTTGACCAATTATTTGACCGTAGACCTATCGTTTACAGTTTATCGTTAATTGCTACAGCTCTTGTAAGTTTATACGATGGTTTTAAAGCGGCTGGAATAGAAGTTTCTTGGTACGAAAACATCTTGTCAGCTTTACCATTGTACGATCAAAGCATTGGCTGGTTAATTCCAGCAATCGTTGGACTAGCAATTGGTTGGATTATTCATTTAATGACCAAAAACACATATAGTGCTAGACAATAAGAAAAGCGGTGACCGCAAACGAAAGATAGTAGACAGGACGTTTTTGCCTAGAATACGTTTCTAAGTTTGTCGAAGGTCTAGCCCGAAAACCCACTCAATTATAACAATCAAAAAGTCACCCCGTTTTTTCTTACAAAAAATTACTACCCTCTCCTCCCATTGCATATTGTGTAATAGGAGGAGATTTTTTTGAAAAAAATAATTATCATTACGATTTCTATCTTCCTTCTATTAATAATTAGTTATGCCACTTACCTTTTCCTAAATGTAAAAGCTACTATGAAGGCTATCCATTCACCTCTAACAATTGAAAATACATCATCTGAAATAGCTCTACCTACACCTACTCCTACTACTACACCCTCTCAAAATAGCTCAGAACTAAAAAATAACACGCCACCTATAACACTTCTTTTACTTGGCATTGATCAGTTACAAAATTCCCCTGGACGAGCTGATACCATCCTTGTACTAACTGTTAATCCTACATCTCAAACAATCAAAATGTTAAGTATCCCTAGAGATACATATACAGAAATTGTTGGACTAAATTTTTACGATAAAATAAACCACTCCTATGCGTTTGGTGGCGTAGCGATGACTTATGCAACGGTAGAAAATTTATTGCAAATTCCGATAGATTACGTTGTTTCTATTAATATGGAAGGTTTTGTAGACTTAATTGATACTTTAAACGGGGTTGAAATTGACAATCAAATTGCCTTTATAACAGATGAATTTGACTTCCCTAAAGGAAAGATCGTATTATCGGGACCAGAAACCTTAGCCTATGTGCGGATGCGTTATGATGATCCCCTTGGAGACTTTGGGCGGCAAATTCGTCAAAGAATGGTTGTAGAAAGCATATTGAATCAACTATCTTCACTCAATATTATCTGGCAAGTCCCTTCTGTTTTGGAAACGATTCGTTCGAACGTAGAAACGAATATTACCTACGATGATATGAAAACTTTCATAAAATCATATAAACCTGCTTTAAATAATATTAAACAATTAAACTTTGAAAAAGGTGATGGTCGTATCGAAAACGGGATTTGGTACTACTTCCCTGATAAAACAGAACTTCAAACGATTCAAGCAGAATTACAAGAATCACTTAAATAATTTGTCGAAATTTTTCTGGTAATATTAATATCTACTACCAATCTAGAAGATATATAATGAGAACAGTCACATAATAAGGAGTTTTTACATGAAAAAAATTATACCAATGTTTTTAGGATTATTTCTATTATTCATCCTCCCTATACAATCCTTTGCCTCAACATTTGATGAGGTTAAATGGCTAATACAAAATGATTATGTTGGAGAAATAAAAGGAGATTTAAACCGCGCTAACTCAATTGATGAAATGATTGAAATGCTTGACCCCTATTCCTCTTATTTTACAAAAGAAGAATTCGAGGCATTTACTAATTCAATTGAAATGACTACTGTAGGTATCGGTGTTGTCATTGAAAAACACGAAAAAGGTATTTTAATAGTAGATGTTTTTGAAGGTGGAAGTGCATACAAAGCAGGCGTAGTTCCTGGAGATATAATTATTAACGTAAATGGTCAATCCACTGTAGAGTTGAGTATAGAACAGGCGCAAACGCTTATTTTAGGTAAGGAAAATACAACTGTTGACTTAACTTTCTTGAAGGAAGACGGCTCAAAAAGTACAAAAAAAATTACTAGACTACCCTTTTCAATGCCTAATGTTACTAGCAAATTGCTATATGGCAATGTAGGCTATATTGCTTTAAGCTCCTTTTCAGATAATGGTACGACTTTAGTGAAAAACGCTTATACAAAATTAATAAATCAAGGTGCAACATCGTTCATCCTTGATTTGCAAAATAATGGTGGGGGCTATGTATCTACTGCTGAAAAGCTAATTGGGATGTTCCCAGATGCACCTTATGCATATAAACTTCAAGAGTCGAAAAATACTTATCTTGAGAAATCAATATCCCAAAATATTAAGTTTCCTAAAGATACACGAATTCTAGTGAATCGATTTAGTGCAAGTGCTTCTGAAATGACCGTTGCAGCATTAATCGATCAAAATGCAGCGATTGTTTATGGTGAAAATACTTACGGCAAAGGAACAATGCAAGCACTATATCCATTATCCGATGGAAGCTATTTGAAGCTTACAATGGCCGAATTTTTTGGTCCAAAGGGGACGGTAGTAAAAGATGTTGGTCTAAAACCACATTTTACAACGACTACAAACCCTATATTTAAAGCACATTACGATAGTATCACTAAAAAATTCCCAACATATAAAGAAAGAAAAGCAATGCTAAATGTGCCAGTCTCTAAAACGTTTAAAATTACATTTAATAAACCAGTGAAAGAGCAGATTGCCGCTAACGCCATTGAATTAGTAGAACTTGGTGGAAGTAAAGTGGAAGCAACCTATGAAGTCAGCAATAATCAAGTAATTGTAAAACCGGTAAAATCATTAAAAGCTGGCTATCAATATATGCTTATTGTACACCCATCGATTCAAGATAAAAATGGTAAAGCTTTAAAATCAGGAGAATATATACACATTACTGTAAAAGAATAAAAAATGGGCGTCTCTTTATTAGAGATGCCCATTTTTCTTTAAAAGCATTTTATCCTACAAGCTCTTTTTGATTTGCAAAATAGATGTTTACAATATCTTTTGCTAATTGTTTTGGTTCACGTAGCTTTGGCAATAGTGCAGTTAAAGTTAACCGTTCAATAGCCCCAACGATTGAATCTGCTAATATAATTGGTTCAACATTTAAAGAACTAGCTTGTAATTTCTTTGATATTATATTTGCAAATTTCCCCTTAATCTCAACTGCTTCCTCTGAATCGTAAAAACCGATTTTCGTTAAGTATGGATTTTCAGTAAAATATGTGAAGACATGTTCTAAAAGATTCTCAATATTACTTTCCACCATATTACTTTCGTTCAAATCCTGTTCAACTAATTGAAAAAAATTTGTTTTAAATTCCTCATTTAAATCTTTATATAATGATTCTTTACTTTGAAAGTATAGGTAAAAAGTCGGTTGAGTTAGATTCGCCGCTTTTACAATATCACTAATTTTTGTCTCGTGATATCCATAAGTAGAAAATAGCTCCATTGCTTTTTCTAATAGTAATTTCTTACTTTTTTCCCCACTAGAGTTTACTCTTCTTCCCTTTGGCAATTTAACTCTCTCCTATTCAGTTCCATAAAATATAAACTATAAAAAACAGAATATTCCATTTAATTATACTAATTTTATTATATATTAAAGATATTTGTTTTAAAAGGATTTTATCATAATTATGCCATAAACCCTAACTATTATATTAAAAATTAACTAAATATAGGAAATTTGTAAAATGGCGATGCTTATTTTAATTTGAATCATTTGTTACTTTTGGCTAATTTACTTCGAATTTTATTTATAGTTCCTTTTACCTCGTCAAATTTCAATAAGTAAACAATGATTGCATATCCAATCAATGCCACAAACAATGTAACAATCATGTGGATAAATTTATTATCAATTACTATAAATGATGCAATCATCCAATTGATTAGGACGAACACAATTGTTAATACAGCTAGCTTAATAAATTGTAAGCTATTCTTATCTATGATATTTAATTTATACTTCCATTGTAAGTAAGCCACTAATAATAGGAAGTTTATGATGGCGCTAATTAAATTTCCCCATGCAACCGCTTCTCCAGCATAACGGTCGATTAAAGCATAAGTTATTCCAATATTTATACCAAAAACAGTAATTAAACTGAAAATTACCGGTGTCATCGAGTTTCCCTTTGCATAATAGAAACGTGTAATATACGTGTTTGCAGCAAGGAAAAACATCGTTAAACTAAAGATTTGTAAAAGTGGTGCAGTAATGGCTGTTGATGCAGCACCAAATTTGTTGTATTCAAAAACAACTCGAACGATTGTTTCAGGTTGGAAAAAGAAATAAACTGAAATAGGCATTACTAGTAAGTACAGCATGCGCATTCCCTTTAGGTAAAGAGCCTTTACAGATGCTTCATCCCCTTCTCCTTCTTTCTTACTAAGAAGTGGGTAGATAACCGTTGTTACCGCCGTCATTAAGATTGCTTGTGGAAATTGAGACACTTTTGTTGCATAGTTCATCGCCGAAACCGTACCTTCTGCTAAAAGGCTTGTAAAAATACGTTGAAGTAATGTATACATCTGGGCCGTTGCTCCACCTAACATAATTGGTAACGCAACTTTCCAAAGCTCTTTTTGATCTTCTGCACGTTCAAATTTTAATTTAAAGGATACATGCTCTAATTTTCTTACCCCAAATAGTAAGAATCCGACCATAAAAATCGCACCGATTAAAGCACCAATCCCATAACCAATTGGACCAATTACTAAAGACAATCCAACTGAAATTACTAAAAAGGACATGTTATAAACGAGTACCGAAAAACTCGATAAATGGAATTTCCCTTGTACGTTTAACACACCACTTAACCATGTAGACAGCACTAACATTATTGTCGATGGCATCATCCATTGATAGAGTTCAAGTAACATATCGAATTCTTTTCCTGTTTCTTCAGGGAAAACGATATGTAAAATACTTTCACCAAATACAACAAAAATGAGAGTAATAATCGTAATTGACACCAAAATCGTTGTAAAAGTTCTTCTAATATAATCTTCAATTGAACTTTTCGTTTTATGATAAATCGATATAAAGGCGGTAGTAAATGCGCCACCAATAACTAAATATAAAAAGTTTGGAATCGTATAGGCATTAAAAATACTATCGGAAATATAAGACGTTCCGTATTGAGTTCCAATAATAATTTCCCGCAAGAAACCAAACAATCTTGCGAGAACATTGATTGCTGCTACTGCACCGACAATCTTTAAAAATCGTTTCAAAATGTATCATTCCCTAATCAGAATACTTTTCGTAAATCTCTGTTAACCGCGCTATAATTTCTTTCGAATCATGAAGCTTAAGTAATTGTTGAATTTGATTTTCATTTACTTGGAGTTGTCCATTTTGTCGGATGACTTGCTCCAGTTCGCCGTATAAAGCTCCTACATTTTTTGGTGGTACAAGAATCCCTGCATCATTTTGAAGCATGTAGTGTAACCCGCCGACATCTGATGCAATGACAGGTGTACCACATGCAAGTGCCTCTAATGCAACTAAACCTAGCCCTTCTATGTAAGACGGTAAGACGAAAACATCCGCAGCTTGGAAGTAACCTGCTAGTTTCTTTTGGGGCATTGGCTCTAAGAAATGAATATGGTTACTTTTTTGTGCAAGTTCCTTCATTTGATTAGAAAAAGCAACATTTTTAGTAGACCCAATAGCATACAAAGCTGCTTTTTCAGGATATTTTTCTTCTAGTTTTAAAAAGGCTTCGATTAATTCTTGCACACCTTTTTCTTGAATAATATTTCCGACAAATAAAAAGTTCACTCGACTAGTGTCCATACCTAAGGAGGCAGCCTGGTCTTTTTTGTTTACAGGTTCTTGGAAAACAGTGCGATCTATCCCCATACTCATAACCGAAATTCGTTCTTTCGATATTTGGAAATCCTTTTGTATGTCAGAAGCAAGCTCTTCTCCAACTGCAATAATGTGGTCTGCATGCTGCAATATTTTTTCAGTATAACCTTTAATCCGCGCACTTTTTTTAGCCATTTTATTAATATCGCCACCATGAGCTGTCACAACATATGGAATGCCATAGCGTTTATTTAATATGTAAGAGAACATCCCACTTGGAAAAACATAATGGCTATGAGTAATCCCGATACTCGATTTACTTTTTCGAAATAGTGAGTATACTTGTCCAGCCCAGCTTGCATATTTTTTTAAAACATTGACTTTCCCTGTATTTGGATTTGTATTCACCGCTAAGATGGTATCAATCCCTTGTGCACGCAACTGCTCTACCTGGTTTTTCACGAAAATCCCATAAGACAGATGCTCTTTTGACGGATACATATTGCTTATCACGAATACTTTTTTCATTATTTACTCGCACCTTCTTGCAATAACTTTAAGCCGAGGCTCGATTTTTGTTTAAAATCACCATTAGTATTGGCTGCTAATTGTTTTGCGCCTTCCCAATCATTATCCATTTTTGAAACTAGCTTTGTAAATTGATCATCACTTTCATGTAATGAATCAATTGGAATTGAATAATCACCTAAGCCAGCCATTTGTAGAAAATCGTTTACTTTTGTATGGTATGAAACGCCAATAATCGGTGTATTTGCATCTGTCGCTAAAATAAGAGAATGCAAACGTGTTCCTACTAATACATCAAAAGTTGCAGAAAGGTCCAATAGTTTTTGTGGCTTTAAATTTTCATCAATAATAGAAGTTTTGTCAGCATGTTTCATTTTTTGTTGAATATCCTTTGTCACATCAGCATCTTGCGGATATTTCGTTGCAAAAAATGTTACATCCACCTGAAATTCTTCAATCAGTTTATCCAAATTTGTTGCCATGCCAGTGATGTAATTGTTATAAAGTGTTTCATCCCCAGTTGGCCAGTAAGATGCATTATAATACGGTACAGCTGTAACGCCTACTTTTTTAGGACGCTCGCTAAATCCATTGCGTTCCACTTCTAAACTAAATGCTGGATCTCCAATTAAATGCACTTCTCTTTTGACTCCGATTTGTTGTAATAGTTGTTTAGATTTTGGATCACGTACTGAAATGTTTTGAGCATGTTTTGCCATGAATTTAATAAACCATTTACCTAAACCGGTATTTAGAGGACCAGCCCCGCATCCATATACGACATAAGGAACATTTGAGTTTTTCGCCATCATTGCATAAGAGCCGTACAATGGTGCTTCCCTTTTGTATAAATCCATTAAAATACCGCCACCACCAATTACGACAAAATCTAATTTTTGGACAACTTTTACATTTAGCTTGTACGTTTTCATGAATGTTTTAATGGCGTTGCCGTTTTTATAATAAAGCGGGTAACTTTCGACTCCGTATTGCTCCGCTGTTTGTTTAGGATTATTGCTAAACACTGTAATATTACTTGTTTCAATTTGGAATGCCTTTTGGAGTTGACGAATGATGCTTAATAAAATTGCTTCATCTCCATTATTATCATTTCCATAGTTGCCTACGATTCCAATTTTCAATGTACCTTCATCCTTTTACTTTTTTCTATGTTTGAGTATAGCATAATGACGCGAATAGTGTCTTATTGTGGAAGTGCGGAATTGATGTTTGGTTTATTAGTGATTTATGGGCGGTTTTTCGGGTTTTATGGGCGCTTTTCGCAAGTTTATGGGCGGTTCCCCATCCCAATCAAAAAAAGTTGGTGAAAAACAAAAGTTTCCCACCAACTTACGAACTTATTTAGTTATTGCTCGATATAAGAATACCGCGAAATGTGCTCGTGAAACTTCCACATTTGGTTTAAATGTGTTGTCACCGTAACCTGTTGTAATTTTATTCGTTGCTAGCGTATCGATGTACTGCGCTGCCCAATGCGTTTCGCCCACATCTTTAAATTTCGTTTCGGATGTACCACTTAAATCAAACGCTTCAACAAGAATTTTAGCCATTTGAGCACGCGTTAAATTGGCACTTGGATTAAACTTCCCATTGCCAACTCCACCCATAATTCCGGCATTTTCAATCGCAGCGATTTGCTTATAATAGACGTGACTGCTCGGAACATCTGTAAAGTTCGGATTCGTTACCTTAGACACATTCAAATTTAATGCGCGACTTAATAAAACTGCCGCATGTGCGCGAGTTAAATTAGCGTTTGGTTTGAAAGTGCCATCTGCGTAACCACTAATTAACCCATGCTCAACTAGATATTGAATTTCTTCTTTATAAGGATTTGAATTACTGATATCTGAGAAAATTGGTTTTTTATTAATTTCAATGTCTGTTGAAACTGTTTTTGTTCCTAAAGTAGCTTTAATTTTTCCTTTACCATCTTTACCATTTGACTTAAATAGACCAGTACTGCTAATTGTACCGATATCCCCTTCAACTGCCCATTTTAATTGAGATTGTGCATAAATTAAATTGTTGCCATTTGCATCTTTTGCTTTGGCAGTAAATTGCATAGATGCTCCTTGTTCAATCGTTTTGCTAGTTGAAGAGATTGATAGACTTGCAGGCGCATCAACCACTGTTACTGAAATATTTTGACGTGCATTGCCGTTTTGAACAGTAATTGAATCAGAACCAGGTGTGGCTGCCGTATAACTTAATCCATTCACCGTTACTAAATTCTTAGAAGATGTAATGATAAAGTCGTTTACATTTATTGGTAACGGATTGTAGTGCTCGTCCAATAGATAGTTCGGTTTTAAAGTAACAGTTGAACCAACTAACATTGTACCAATTTGATCTCGTGTTACTTTCATTGTAGTGGCAGTTCCTGTTGCACCTGTACTCACTGCTTCAATGATTGCTGAAATTTTACGTTGTGTGCCACCTGATGGACTGTTTGCTAAAACAACAGTATTGCTTCCGTATTTACGGATACCCATTGTTGTAGAGCCACCACCATCAAGGTTGATTGCACGATCTACACCAAGTTTCTCTAAATACGCAGCAAATTGAGCAAGGGACATTCCTTTATCTACTGTAATAAGATGCGCTTTTTTCTTATCTTTACTAACTGCAACGGCTGTACGAGGAGTTACTTGTCTTGCACGGGAACTAGTTGTATCCATTGTAACGTTAACTTTTCCACCATACACAAGTAATGGTCCACTTGCCATGATAAATTTAGCGTCTTGCCATTTTGCATCAATGGAAATCGATACAGAAATTTGCTCACCAATTTTTACATTTTTAAATTTCTCCATTGCTTTTCCGTTAAAAGATAAAACAAAACCATTACGAGGAATTTTTGGTCTATTTTCATCCCCATAATTACGGATTGCAGTTACATTCCCTGTTAATGTTTGTCCAAATTTTGTTGCCCCAATTGTTTGAGATGTTTCGACAATTACTTCCATCCCATATTTATTCGTTGGCGTTTTTGAAACTAAATATTGAGGTGTGTATAAAATCCCCTCGTTTGATTCACGTGTACGGTTTAAACCGTTTAGTTCAATGCTTTGATTATTGTATTGAACAATAATATCGCTATCATAATAATCGATTTCAGCCAGTCCATTTGAAGTAACCCCAAAGGCAATTGGCTCACTTACATAATATTGTTTCGTATCAGAAAGTACTTCTGGCATTACAATATTGTTATTTTGAGAGATTAAATAGAGCGGATATCCATCTGTCATATTATAGAAGTTAGCATTGATTGCACCGACAACACGATTGCCTTCTCTTGAATCTTTATTGGCACGATCCGTTAATGTCGATACAGTATTGATAGGAGACGGTAAGCCAAGTTGTAGCTCCGTATATGGATTAGATAAATCAACTTCTAAATGATTAATAGGCTTACTAGAATATGTATAATTCGAATATTTTACCCCTTGTGAAACTGGGTATGAGTCATTTGTCGTTTGAAATGCATACGCTTGTTCGACTCCAACTAACATCAACGAGAATGCTAGTAAGAAAGATACTACTAAATTAAATTGTCTTTTCATTTGTACTGCTTCATAATCTTGACGAAGCGTGTCACCTTCCTCTCAATCTACTTATATGTATAAAGATAACAAATTTCTCCATTATAATCTATGATACTATTGTTACATTAAGGGAATTATTATATTCCATTGGGAAAATTGATAAAAAGCGACAGTACAATTTATTTTGTGACTGTCGCTTTTTTGGGGTTTGGCGGAATTAACGATGTTTTTGGCGGGATTTTCGCAACAAAAAAAGACAAAGCATAAAATACGCTTTGTCTCCTAAAAATTAATTTTGAGTTTCGTCCTTACTTAGCTGTAACTCTGGATATAGCTTATGTGTTGCTGACCATATACCATACAACATAAAGAAGAACATTGTATAAACTTTTAGTTCCCAAATATTATAAACCATTCCACAGACACCTGTTGCAAACCATAATGCAAACATGTATTGGCCAAATGGATGTTTGCGATCTTTCCAGAACATCCATACCATCGCTAGTAAGAAACCTGCAAACAGGATAACACCGATTGCACCTGTTTCTGCAATGACTTGAATATATTGATTATCTGAATAGAAGTTTTTGCCGCCATAAATATCAGAACGAATTTCGTATTTCTCATAGATTGGCGAATCATAAGATAATGTTGCAGAACCACCGAAAGTACCAAAACCTGTACCTGTTATTGGATGGTCAAAAAATACTTCAAATCCTTTTTTAATATAGAATACTCGTCCACTTTGAGCCATTAATTCAAGATTTCCTTCATCAAATGTCTCAGCAAAACGATTTGTTAAGCCTCCAACTGATGGAGCCCCACTTACATCGCTTCCATAGTTTTGAACAAGCATTGTACCAATATTCACTGGCACATACACAAGAATGAGTGAGACAATGACAGTGAGTGAAATTCGTTTCAACATTTTCCAATTTCTTGATACTAGAATAAAGAATACGACAAATACAAATGAAGAAATCCATGTTCCTCGAGAAAGGGTTAATAAAAGTAACCCCATAAACGCAACTTGTGAAATTAACAGAAGCCATTTATATCGTCCATCTTTATATACCCAGCGAAGGAAAAATGTCGCGCTAATTGCAAAGAAAATTACCAGTGCAAGAGAGTTTGGATTATTTACCAATCCATAGATACGCACAAAGTTTGTAGCAGATAAAACTTTTTCTGACCAAGCTTCTGGCATCCACATACGGCGTAGTGAGATTTTTTCAACTACACCTTGTACAAATAACACGAATCCTGAAAATACTGTAATCCAAGCTAACTTGACGAAGAAGTTTTTCGGTAATTCGCTTCGGCTTAATATGTAATAAAGTAGATACATAATTAAAAATGTTCGAATTTGGAATATGATTGCGGAAATTGAAACACCTGTTAAATAACCGATACCTGCACCAAAAATTAAAAAGATAAAGAAAAACCATTCAAACTTTTTAAAATGTAACCATGTTTTCCAGTTTTTTAAATTAAGTAATAACAAGCGGAACAGTACTACGATTGTTATTAAATCCCCAATTAACTTCATCCCACTATTTAAATCAGTAAAAAGTGTTCGGAAAATAACATATGGAATTAAGATGACTAAACTTTGGAATGGTTTAAAAAATGCAAAGAGCACGAAGAAAACGGAAGTGGTGATTAACGCAATTTGAGAAGGCAACAGCGTCCCCGCAATTAAAACAGCCACAGCTAATGCAATTTCTAGCCATTCTTTTTTTCTGATTTCTGTGGAAATGTCTACCATCAATTTCTATCCTCTCTATTTTTCTTTATTCACACCTCTATATTTAGGCTGGAGACCCATCCCAACTAATTTATTATAGAATCTCCAATTATCATTTTTTTATTTTAATCAAGTTTACGACGAGTTTAAGTATAATATGGTTGCACTTTTATTACAAACCTTTTAATAGTTTGATTTTCTCTATTAATCTATAGCGAAAATTGATAAAATAGGAGCGTAATGGAAGGGAGGCAATAATTTGCTAAAAAAGATTACTATTTTTATATTTTCGATTATTTTCATACTCTCAATCGGAACAAACACTTCCTTCGCAAATGATATAAGTAACCATCAGATGAAGTTCGAACTTACATATTTTGCGGAGAAAGGCGTCATTCTCCCTGATGCAAAAGGGAATTTCAATCCAAATAGTGCTGTCACACGTGGCGAATTTGCTTCATACATTGCGCGCGCACTAGAGTTACCTGATTCAACGAAATATACTTTTTCGGATTTGAAACAAGGAACTCGTGAAGCACAGGAAATTCAAAATGCAGCAGGGGCTAGTATTTTAGGTGGTTATGCTGACGGAACTTTTAAACCAAATCAAAAGATTACACGTCAACAAATGGCAGGTATGCTATACAACGCTTTGAGGTATTTAGATGTACCTTTACATCAAGCACCATTAACATTTAAGGATAATAATAAAATTGATAATTCTTTTGTTAAAGCTGTGTCCACTTCTGTTTATTATAACATTATTCGTGGTGCACATACGGCAAATGGTGTTTACTTTAATCCGGGAGATTCAGCAACAAAAGCACATGCAGCAGCTTATCTTTACCGTACATTAGAAGTTGCTAAAAATACTGATGGCAACCAAAATAATAATACCGGAAATGTAGATTCATCTAAATACTACATTGGTAAAGTTACAAACGGTGTTGTATCAAAAAATCCTACAATTTATACAACATACGAACAAGCTTTATCTGCTTTAAATGCATCTGGTAATCTAAATTTAATTTTCAAAGGTGACAATATCGTAAAAATGTCGAGCGGATTAGCTTATGCTTCAGATACGACTGCAAAAACGACTTCAATCTATGAAGATAAAACCTTTAAAAAACAAATCACTTATACACAATTAGGACGTGAATTAAAATACAACGGTACATCTGCAAACGGTGATTATGTCATTGTACAACTAGGAGATGTAGTTGGTTACGCAAAACCATCTGCTGTTACTTTAATTCCAACAGATCTAATTGATGGCCGTGATGAATATTATATCGAGGATTCCATGCTTGTTCATCGCATTTACAATCATTCGAAAAAAGCATATGAAGGTAAATATTCAGTAGGTCCAGTGCCAAAATTTATGCAGTCTGGTGCAAAATATTATAGTTTTGACGGTGTTCATTTCTATAATCGAAACAATAGTTTAGTAGGAACATATTTCCCTTACTTCCAATTTGCTTCTGTACGTCTACCAAGTAGTTATACGGCAAGTGATTTAGAAAAAATTATTATGGCAGAACTTGAAAACCGCCAAGCATTCGGTGGGGACCAATATAAAAATGCCACTACAAAATCAAAATTAATCGGGTTAGGTAAAACGATTAAATCCATGGAAGAAACTGAACATATTAACGCGCTATTCATTCTAGCAGCTGCCATTCACGAAAGTAATTACGGAATGAGCACAAATGCACAAACGAAAAATAACTTGTTTGGTATTCAAGTGTATGATTCCAATGAATCGTTAGGTGAGAAATATGCAACACCAGCAGATAGTGTGAAAGCCTTTGTTCAACGTTATATGAATAAGCGATATGTTCCACAAACGGCCGTTTATCCATTCGGAGCAGTTCCTGGTAACAAAACAACAGGTATCAATGTTTATTATGCATCCGATCCACATTGGGGTGCAAAAATCGCAGGACATATGTATAGAATCGATGCTAAGTACGGCTTAAAAGACTATGGTAAATCCCATATCGGAATGGTTCCAACTGGTACAGGATCTGTAAATACGCGCCTAGAAGCATCTACAAGCAGCGGTATTGCCTTCACCTACAGACAAAAATGGACAGGCGAATCAAAAGAGTTCGGCTATCCAGTTGCAATCGTTGAAGAAACAATCGGCTCTGATGGATATGTATGGTACAAAGTCTACTCAGATGATCCATCCATCGCAAAATTTGTTTGGATTCGTGGAGATTTAGTAACAGTACTTCCAAAATATTAATAACATCTGCATCACTAATTGGTCGACAATTGGTGATGCAGTTTTTTATTGGCGAGGTTAATAGAATAGAAATTTACATTTAGCACCTATTAAAAAACTGATGAAAACTTAAACGTTTTCATCAGTTTTTGATTATTTCGTATAGTATTCGAGAATTCCTTTATAAATGGAATCTGCGAAAATTTCAACATACTTACTATTTACTAGTTTTGCACGGTCTTCAGCATTTGATACAAAACCTAACTCAACTAGTACAGATGGAATGAGTTGATTTCGTATAACGTAGTAATCAGCACGTTTTACTTTACGGTCATTCATATCTGCATTTTTGACGATCTGTGAATTGATCGCACTTGCCAAACGATAATCTTCTTTCTCATTATCATTTGAAGAAACGCTATAGTAAGTTTCCGTTCCTTTTGCAGAAGTATTTGTAGCTGAGTTAACATGAATACTTACAAAGATTTCAGCATTCTTACTTTCTGAAAACTTCACACGGTCATCCAATGTTGGGAATGTGTCGGAAACACGTGTCATGTGAACGATGGCTCCAGCAGCTTCTAGTTTTTGTTGAACTAGTTTCGCAACTTCTAATACGATTTTCTTTTCAACAGCACCACTACTTGATGCTCCTGGATCTTTCCCTCCATGTCCTGGATCTAAGACAATAATACGACCCTTCACTGCACTTCCTGTAACATTCACTAGGCGTAAATATTTTTTCGAAGTATACCCTTCAATACCTTTATAAGAAATTTTTGCCCACTTACCTTCTGTTGAGTAGACATTCACTTCTGTACCACGGTTAATTACACCTAAAGACTTTGAAGAAGCATTTGCAGCAGCACGAATATGCAAGCTATTCACTGTTGCGATACCAATTGTATTTGTCGCGCCTGGCGTTTCGACAACTGGTTCCTCTACTTCAGGCTCTCCAATTTCTGGCTCTTCCACTTCAGGAGTTTCTTCTGGAGTTTCAGGCTCAGACCCAACCTCTTTTGAATAGGTTGCAGAAATGTAAGCATAGCGACCATTATATGAAACCTTATACCATCCATTTAAAACCTCAAATAATGGTAAAGTATCTCCTTTATTAATTTGACCAATAATATTTGAATTATCAGCAACTGATACTGAAGTTCGAACATTTAAACCATCTGTCGTTGATACAACTTGTCCAATTTTCTCCGCTTCGTTTGGTACTGTAACACCTTGAACTGGTAATTCTAAACGAAACTTTTCTTCTGATGCACGTGCTACAAATGAAGCAAATTGAGCACGAGTAACTGATTCTGTTGGATTGAAAGTTGTTCCAGTAGCACTACCTTTTGTAATTCCGTTATAGTAGATTGCTGCAATATATTTATAGTAAGAATTGTTTACTGAAACATCTGTAAAAGGAATTGATAAATTTGCATATTTTTCTGCATTTAAGTTAAAGGCAATTGACAATGCTTTAGCCATCTCATTACGTGTTAAAGGCGTGTTCGGTGAAAATACCCCTTTACTCTTTTCTGCAATGAAACCAAGTTTTACAACACTTTCAACATAACCTGAAAGCTCTGTCCCTACCTTTACATCTGTAAATGAAGATTGTGATACTACTAATGGTTTATTATTAGTAGATTCGATCACCATTTTTGCTGCTTGTCCACGAGTAACAGGGTTATTTGGCTTATATTTAGTTACACCATTTTCTTCATACCCTTTAATAACTCCCCGGTCGACAAGATAGTTGATTTCTTCATACGCTGCGTTTGACGAAGGGACATCTGCAAATCGTTGGCTAGCACTTACACTATGTATCGTAAACATTGACACCACGAAGAATACTACAATCAGACTGACCTTTTTTAAAGACAATGTTCCACTTCCTCCCTTCTTATATTTGTATTTCCTATTCTACCAAATTAGACAAATTCATGCATCAGGCTTTTCTACCTTATTTCACAAATTCCTACAATTTAATAATTTTGTAACAGTATTTTCGTCACTCTCTTTTTTAATAAAAAAAGAAGAGGAGCAAATAAATGCCCCTCTTCTTTTGCACTCAAATTGAATGCTCTATGTAAAAGTTCTGCCTACAAGATTGGTAGCCCTGTTAGCTCGAACTTACATACAAAATTAGTTTTTCGAATTACGTTTTAAGCGATCAATAAATGCATCCATTTGCTTGATTGTCACTTTTTCGTTCACACCAAATGTGCCGTCGCCTTTTCCATATGTAATTTTATTTGAAGATAAAATTTGAATATATTCATATGACCAATCATTTTTAGATACATCAGTAAATTGTTCTGCACCATCTACTAATTTCAGGTTAAACGCTTCAACTAATACTTTTGCAAGCTGAGCACGTGTTAACGCAGATCTTGGATTAAATTTACCCTCTGTATTACCAGTGAATACTCCTAGTTTGTTTAGTGCCGTCGCAGCACCCGCATATTCAGATGTTGATTTTACATCTGGGAAAGGTGAATTAGTATTAGTTGTGTCTAATTTTAAGGCTTCTGCAAGTTTTAATGCTACATCGCCACGAGAAATATAATAAGTAAAATCAATTGCAGCATCTTTAACTTCTGCTACTTCATTACTAAAGTCTGCTACTCGTTTCGCCCCAACATATTTTGGGCCCCAGTAACCACCATTTATACTATCAATTGCAACGCCTCTACTAGTTGTTGCAGAAATAAATTTTCCATCACCAATAAAAATTCCAACGTGTGAAATACCAGAACCTGATGTATTAAAGAAAACTAAATCTCCTGTTTGAAGGTTAGATTTCGACACCGCAGTTCCTTGTGTATATTGCGCTCTTGAAGTACGTTCTAAATCAATTCCGAATTTTGAAAATACCAGACTTGTATATGCAGAACAGTCGATTCCATTTAATGTTGTTCCACCGTATTTATATGGTGTTCCTATGTATTGTGATGCTGTTTCTTTTATATCTGAAAATGTTGCTGCTTCTGTTACATTTGCACCGATACCAGTAAATAGCATAAATGATGCAAAGATCGGTAATAACAATCTTTTTTTCATGATGTTAGATACTCCTTCCAAAAAGCCCATAGCTTTTTTTGCCTAAATAAAGAGTATCATAGAAAATTACCAAATTACTTTTCAATTATGTAACGTTTTCTAGTAAACAAAAAATACTGAATTTCTACATAAATATAGAAATTCAGCGGTTTTTAGAGACCTTATTCGTAAGTAATATATTATATAAGTAATATCATTGTAATAAATTAAGAAATTTTTACCATAATTATTTACTAGAAAATAGTTGAACCCAATAGAATTTTCCATTTCTATCTTTCTTAATTCCAATGCCTATGTTTGTATAATTCTGCTTTAAAATATTTGAGCGATGTTTTTCAGACGCCATCCAAGCCGCAACAACTTCCTTAGGTGTATTAAAGTTACGAGCAATATTCTCTCCAAAACTTGTATATTGATAGTCGAATAGTGTCGCCATATCCCACGGCAAACCGTAAAACGGAGAATCATGGTCAAAATATTTTCTTTTTATCATATCTTGAGCTTTGATTATGGCCAATTGTTGTAGTTCCTCATCGCTTTGTAATGGTGCTAAACTATGTTTTTCTCTTTCCACATTAACAAGAGAAACTACTTCCTTCGCCCAATTTTCAGCGGTAATCGTTGTTGATATATAATCTTTTGCCAAATAATCGTAGGCTACTTCTAAATTTTCTACCTTATCTTGAAACTCCATTGCACGTTTCGTTAATTCTACTAATTGTACACGAGATACAGGATTGTTAGGTGAAAATGTTGTAGTTGATGTACCATTAATAACTCCTACATCAGCCAATGATTCTATTATGTCTTTGGCCCAAAATGTCGAAGGATAATCTTTGAACGTTTTTGTATTTTTTTGATCCACTTCAATTTCAAAAGCATTGGCTAACATTTTCGAAATATGAGCTCGATTTAACGGCTCATTTGGATTAAATTTACTATTGTTTTGTATAATCCCTAATTCAGCCAGCTTCCGTATTTCTTTATAGTAAGGATGTGTTTCAGGCACATCTGTCGCATTCAAGTTAAAATCAGATTCTAAAGAAATCCCCATCGCTCTTGCAATGACACAAGCAGCTTCTTCCCTTGTCGCAATACTATTCGGCTTAAAAGAACCATCTGGATACAGTTGAATAAAACCTTCATCTACAAAGGATTTAATAGATTCTGCAGCCCAAAACGTTTTTTTCACATCTTTAAAATAGTGAGTCGAAGAATAGGATTGGGAGACTTGTTTAGAACTTTCAACGACGTTTGATGCTTCTGTTTTTGAAAACCATAAAGTGCTTGTTAATACAACAACTAAAAAGGTTGTAAGTATTCTCTTCTTTCGCACATCAAACGCCCTCCTTTTTATAGTAATCTTTAATATTATAACACAATACTTTTTTCTTGAGTGAATCCTATGAAGTTGTGAAAAATTAACAAAGTCGATAGAGCTCAAAAAACGCCCTCATTTATGAGGACGCTTTTAGTGTAACTTATTCAATTCCAATAATCTCGAAGGAATCTCCCGTTTCATTTATCGCTCTGTATAAGAATGTCGCGAGTTGACCACGTGTTAAATTGCCATTTGGACTAAAAGTAGTAGGAGTTGTACCTGTCGTAATACTGTAATCTACTAAAGTTTGAATATAAAGTTTAGTATTTGTATCGCTAAGTTTATTCACATCAGTAAATTTCGTTTTAGCCGATCCAGCTAAATTAAGGTCAAGACTTAAAGTAAGCATTTTCGCTATTTGTGAACGTGTTAACAAGTTATTTGGTTTAAATTCATCCCCATATCCACCGATGATTCCGCGCTCATATAGGGCCGCAATTGCACCATAATATTTGTGACCTTTTGGAACATCTTTAAATCCTGGATTTGTTACATTCGTTGTATCCAAATTTAAAGCATTCGCAATAAATTGTGCAGTCTCACCGCGTGTAGCATTTTGATTTGGTTTAAAGGTTGTTGAAGTTATCCCCGCTACAATCCCTTCATTATATAATGAAACAATACCTTCATAATGGGAATATCCCGGCTTAACGTCAGTGAACGGGTTTTCTTGCTTTGCTAGTGCTGGAAGTTGCACGACTACTACTGCTGTAGTTGCAATAGCGATTGATGTAGCGGTGAAGAGTTTAAATTTCTTATTTTTTGTTTTTGAGGATGATTTTTTAGTCAATTAATATATCCCCTTTCTAAATTCTTATAGTTCACTTTACGTAACCTATTTCTTTCCTCGGTACATGTAAAACCGCGGTTGAAATGATTAATGAAATACCAAGGATATTTACTATATCCACTAAACTTACTATCTATGACTGGTATTTCAACTGTGTTTGTACACTAACAATTAGAATAAGCCTTGTGAATTTTTCACTACTTTAAAATCTTTGCAGGATTTTAAGAAGTGATGACTCACAAGGCTTTATTCCACTCCTTTTACTAGAAAACTAGTTTATAGAGGAAGTTTATTTCATATTATTTAGATTCAGTAATTGTAATTTTATTATCGTTACCTTTTTTAATTACATATACAGCTGAATTTTTCACAGCATTACCTAAAACGTCAGTTAACTCAGCTGCTCCTTCTGGTAAAGCAAATTGAATATTAACACCGTTAGTTAAGTCTAAGTCAGTTGCATCAATTTGTACTTCAAACGTTTTACCATCTTCTAAAAGTTTAGCAAATTGATTAGATGTATTAATTTGGTCAGCATTCACTTTAATATTTTCAGTACCAACTTTAAATGCGTTGATGTAAGCAAATGCTACCCCTTTACCAGCTACTAATTTATCAATTGAATCTGCATTTTTGTTATTGAAGTATAATACATCATCAAATGATACGTTGAATTTTAAGATATTTTCTTCAAGTTTAATTTCTGTTGGTACAGCAAATTTTGGTGCAGTATTGTCTGTTGTAAATGCAAATTTCCAATCGTTTTCGATTGTGAAGTTACCTAATAATTTTGGATCTACGTTAGTAGCACCATCTTTAGCTGTAACATTGACTTTAATTGCTGATACAAAAACATCAGCTGTTCCGTCTACTGTTGTAGAGAAATTTAAATTATCTGCAGTAGAGCTTGCTACAACACTAGTATTGTTAGAAATATAGTCTAAACCAGTAATTGCTACATCTACATTTTCATTTGCAGTAAATTGAATTAATTTATCTAATTCAGCTTTAACAGTTGTTCCACCTTTAACTGTTAATTTATCTTTTACAAGTTTAACTGTTGGTGCAACACCATTTTCAGTAACTGTAAATGTTTTAGTAGCAACTGTTAAAGTCCCTACTTTAGCTGTTAATGTATATGTTTGACCAGCTTCAAGAGCACTTGAAGAAATAGTTTGACTAGCTACAGATCCATTAGAAGATGCAGCAGTAATTACTTTGCCATCTTTATCTGTTACAGTGAATGTAGCGCTTGTTGGTGTTGTAGCTAATGTACCATTAGCATCTTTACCATAAATTGCAACTGTCATTTGATTTTCTGTTACTGTAGCAGTTTTACCATCATCTTTAGTTTTTAAATCTTCTACGAAACCTTCTACAGTGTAGTCAACAATTGTTCCTACTTTTGCTACTTTAACTGCAATTGTTTTTTCAAGTGTACCAACTGTTAATGTAATTGAAGTCGAACCTTCTCCAACAGCAGTGATTGTTACTGTTCCATCAGCTACATTAGCTTTTGCAACTTTTTCATCTGCAGTTGTAACTTTTACTTCAGTATCTTCTGAAACTGCAAATTCATTACCAAATTGATCTAACGTTTTATATGTTACTTCAGCATTATTACCACCTAAAGTTAGGTTTGCTTCAGTTTTTGCTAGTTCAATAGTAGTTAATTTTGCAGCCGCTGTAACTGTTAATTCAACAATTTTAGTATCAACTACTTTACCGTCTACTACTAATTCAGCTTTAACTGCAACTTTACCTTCTTTACGAGGAGTAACTGCACCAGAGTTTTTATCAATTACTGCAACAGATGCATCTAATGATGTATATTGAACTGTAGCACCATTAACTGGTTCACCATATTGATCTAAAACTTGGAATTTAACAGCTTTATTTGTTGAACCTAAAGCTACTGATTTTTCTGCTTTAAAATCATCAGCAGCAAAATTACCTTCTCCAACAGTCCAAACTGAATCTAAAGAAGTAGCAACAGGTGCTGCTTTTGTAGAAACAGTTACACGAGATGATTCCGCAATTACTTTACCATCTTTTTTAACAGATAATTTTAAGAATGCAGAAGTAACATCGTCTTTCCAGTCAACTGTTACCGCACCATTTGAATAAGAGAATACGTTATTTTTATCAGACTCAATATCAACAGCTGTAAAAGCAGTGATATCTAAGCCATTTTCATCTAATACTTTGTAAGTAAGTTTACCGTTATCAGCAACCGTTTGTGAAGCTAATTCGATAGTTTTTGGTTGACCAATTACAAAGTTAAATGAAGATGCAAATGTTTTACCAGCTACTTTTGTCGCAACTTCATAAGTAGAATTTGATTTTAAAGCATCAAATAAAGTTACTGTTGCAGATTTTTTATCTTGTGCTAATTTGATTTCTTTAACGTAAATTTTTTCGCCTGTTTTAGTGTCAGTTACTGTAATATCATCGATTTTTTCTACTTCTTTATTGAATTTAACTTCAACTGTCGTAGTGTTAATAGCTTTAACTGAATCGACTTTTAATTCTTCAACTTCGTATGTAACAGTAGCTGAATATTCTTTCTCATCAATTGTAAATGTAACTTCAGTTGCTTTATTAGCTTCTAAAGCTTTGTTTAATTTAACAACGTGAGCTGTATCATCAGAAAGAGTAACGTTTAATGTTGTAGCATCTACCACTTGTACATTTTTAACAGTTAGCTCAACTTCTGGTACTTCTAATTCAACATTAATTGCACGGTATAAGAATGATGCGAATTGACCGCGAGTAGTTGAACTTTTTGGATTGTAATTAGGAGTTTTAGTAATATCGAAGAAATCTAATACATCGATAGCACCTTGTTGTTCTTTAGATGCTGCATCTAAGTCAATAACTTCTCTTTCGAAATCTTGTTCAGCTACAAAACTTACTAAGTCAGTTCCGTTTAACGCATCTAATGCACGAACAACCACAAGAGCCATTTGACCACGAGTAATTTTGTTTGCAGCGTTTAGATTGTTGTTTGAACCTTGGAATACACCAGCATCTTTAACTAAAGCAGCATATTCTACTAATTCTTGGTCTTTATAGTTAACAGGAACATCGGTGAAACGTTGTTTTGTTTTAGCATCTGCTGGAACTGAGTAACCTTTAGATACTAAGTATTTACCTAATAATTTAACAACGTCTGAACGAGTTAATTCTTTGTTAGGTTTGAAAGTACCATCTGGATATCCGTTGATAATTCCTTGATCTGCTAAAGCATTGATTGCTTGTGCGTGACCGTTGTTTTCTACATCAGTAAAGCCTGCAGCAGAAGCCACTGGTACGATTGCAGATGCTACTAAAGTTGCTGTAGCAGCTGTTGCTACGAATTTTTTATATTGTGTCATAGAGAAGTTCCTCCTAAAATATCAAATAGTTAATATTCTTATAAATGTTATTGTTTAGCACAATAACTATTTTTATTATAGTAGTAGCATATGTTGGTTGTCAAAGGAAAATAATAGATTGGTATATATTACTGTTTTATTGGTTTATTATTCTAAAATTTCCGTTTTATATCAATTAAATGACATTATTGGCTACCGCCTTCTATATATCGGAATAATTTTTACATTCTTTACGATATTGTTTCAAAAAGTATTAACCCTATTGATTTTATCATATTTTTGACATTTAGTAGATTATCAGTTAATTTTAAAAAAATAACAAGAGCACAAGTGTGATAACTTGTGCTCTTGTTATTGGGCTACCAACCTATTTTCCTTGCACTACTGTAAAAATATAGTTATAGAGGAAATATTCTTTTACAATTTTAGTCTATCACTTCTTTATTAAAAGAACAATGATTTGATTTTGTACTATTTCATAAAAAAATAGATTTAATTGTAATTTTTTGTCACATATGTAACCTTGAGGCGTAATATTCAGACTTTTTACTTTGAAAAATAAAAAACTACAGGAACATATAAATCAGATTATGAAAACATATACTACTATCGAAATTCATCATAGGATGAAAATTTATAGGGAGGTGTTGAAAAGATGTCATCTTACGACAGTTATCCAGCTGAGTTAGATTTGTTTCTTGGAGGACTACTTGTTACATTCGGGATATTTATCATACTCTTTGCAATTTTAGCTTATATCTTAACTGCCATTATTTATTATAAAACTGCTCAAACAAATGGATTACAGGACATTGCCTTTTGGTCATGGATTCCACTTTTAAATGTATATGTATTATTTGCATTAGGTTCTACGAAAACAACATTAGAAGAAATTAAAAAGGACGCAATTAAATTTACGATTATTTATTTCGTACTTGCCATTATTTCGATCATTCCAATCATTGGGTTCCTAGCATCAATTGCAATGATGATCATTGCAATTTATTACATGTACCGTATACTTTATCGATGGACTGCTGATTCAGGAAAAGCCATCCTATTTGTCGTTCTTACATTCATCACAGGTGGCCTGTTCTTTATGATTTACGGACTCATTATGATGAAAAAACCATTCTTGGCTTAAATAAGTGCTTCAGAATTGTTTGTGTACCCGGTACACAAACAATTCTGAAAACTTACTACAATTTCAACTAACGCATGTATTTTCAGCAGTTTCTTCTATTATAATAGTATAGCTTTCACATTCTATTTGAGTAGTATTGCTAAAAAACCTATGTACCACGAATTATCGTGCCTCATACTCCTCTCCCATTTGATACGAAGAATTAGTTCCACTTTCACCTTAAGTAATGCTTTTCTGATATTTTAGAATGACAAAGATGGACAACTCTCTAAATCATTTTCTTCTATTATATAAGGAAGTTTCATATTAATTAGACAAGACTTAAAAGATTACTCAACTGTTATATAAAAGTTATTGCTGTTCTATAACATAATGTGATAACATCATTATTATAGTAAATATTGTGAAAATTTAAATAGTATTGGAGGCTAACAGAATGGTTACCTTTCTAGTCTGTATTGCTTTATTAATTGTCGGTTTTTTTACTTACGGCAAATATGTTGAAAAGGTATTTGGTGAAAAGCCAGATCGACCAACTCCAGCTTATGTGAATGCAGATGGAGTTGATTATATTCCGATGTCCACACCGAAAAACTCACTTATCCAATTATTAAATATTGCTGGTACTGGTCCAGTATTCGGTCCAATTGCAGGAGCATTATATGGCCCTGTTGCATTCATTTGGATTGTAGTTGGATGTATTTTCGCTGGGGCTGTACATGATTATTTAACTGGGATGATTTCAATCCGAAACAAAGGCGCTCATGTTCCGGAACTAGTTTCGAAGTTTTTAGGGAAATTCATGAAACATGTAGTAAATGTTTTTGCTCTTTTATTATTGTTATTAGTTGGAACCGTTTTCGTATCATCACCTGCAATGTTAATTAATAATTTACTAGAAGGTGATGCATCTACATTAACTATCATTGTTAGTGTAATTTTCTTATATTATATTTTAGCTACACTTTTACCTGTAGATAAAATTATCGGTCGACTTTATCCTTATTTCGGTGCAGTTTTAGTAATTTCTGCTCTTGGAATCGGTTTAGGTTTAATTTTTACAGGAGCACCAATTCCTGAATTAACGTTCACGAATATGCATCCAAAAGAATTACCGATTTTCCCATTATTATTCTTTACGATTACTTGTGGTGCATTATCTGGTTTCCATGCAACGCAAACACCAATTATTTCTCGTACGACTCAAAATGAAAAACAAGGTCGTAAAATTTTCTACGGTATGATGATTGCTGAAGGGATTATCGCCATGATTTGGGCTGCTGCTGCTATGAGTCTATTTGATGGATATGATGGTTTAAACGAATTACTAGCTGCCGGTGGTCCTGCAGCGGTTGTTAGCGAAGTATCATTGTTAATGATGGGTTCAATTGGCGGAACAATTGCCATTTTAGGAGTTATAGTTTTACCAATTACTTCTGGAGATACTGCATTCCGCGCAGCACGTATGATTATTGCTGAGTACTTTAAATTTGGCCAAGCTAAGTTACTAAGCCGTTTGTGGATTGCAATTCCGCTCTTCATTATGTCTTATGCATTAACAAAAATTGATTTCCAAATCTTATGGCAATATTTCTCTTGGGCAAACCAAGTAACTGCGGTCATTGCATTATGGGTTGGAGCGATGTATTTATTCCTAGCTAAGAAAAATCACTGGATTGCTACCGTTCCTGCAATCTTTATGACGTATATGGTTATTGTATATATCTTATTTGAACCAACAATGGGATTCGGAATACCGCTAAATGCATCCTATATTGGTGGTTCAGTTGCTACAATCGCTCTTGTAGCAGTCTTCTTCATCTCTGCACACAAAAAACGCGGCACATCCTTCTTACTTGATGAAGATGTATCTGGGTATCAAGTGGCAGCTGGTTCTGAAAAGAATTAGAAATTAGTGTACCCGGTACAAAAACAATTCTGAAAACTTTATACAATTCATTTAGGCGTGGGAGCTCCCACGCCTTTTTATATGTTGTATAAAAGCCGAGAAATGTTTATTCTAATGTTTTACCAAAGCTATTTTGATTCTCTAATACAGCATTGTCATAAGCAATTAAAGTTACTTCTAATTTATCCTCTAGTTGTTTTATTTCCTTGAGTTGTTCTTGATTTAGTTCTGCAAATTTTGTCTCTTCCAAAGGTATCCCTTCCTTTTTAAAAGTATCGTTTTCAGTATAAGAAATTCATTGGAATTTATACTTTGATTTGTTAATGTACCCGGTACACAAACAATTCTGAAAACTTTGTACAATTCTCTTAAAATACAGTCAAAATATTTTTTTGAGGCAGGTTATTATACTATTTTTTTATTTTAGGTGTGATTTGTACATTAAATTTGCAATTTGATACTATTTGGAAAATATACAGAGATAGACACAAAGTGATTAGAAGAATATTTTTATATTAAGCTATTGCATTATTTTTATACGAATTTTCAAAGTTAAATAAGGAAGGGGTTTTAGTTATGCCGAGAAATACACGAATGTGGCATCCTGATGTATTTAATCATGTTGTTTCCCGAGGTAATAATCGCCAAAATATTTTTCTTTGTGATCGAGACTTTATAGAATTCTTTCGTGTGCTTTCTTATACCTACGAAAAATATCCATTTATCATCACATCTTTTTGTTTAATGTCTAATCATTACCACTTATTACTACAATCACCAGAAGTTCCGCTAGGTAAGGTTATGAGAATTATTAATCATCGTTATGGTGATTATTTTAGAAAGAAATATCATTATACTGGTCACCTATATGAGAAAAGATACTATTCCGAATTAATCACAACTCCTAGTTCGATGATTAGGGTTAGTAGATATATTCATCGAAACCCTATTAATACAACAACCCCAATTGTACGTAAACTTGAACATTATCGCTATAGCAGCTATGTATTTTATAAACACAATCAACCTTGCCCATATCCATTCTTCGATACTAAGCCACTTTACGATTGTTTTATTTATCCGTTTCTCCAAACCAAAGAACACTACTTCGAATATTGCGAAACAAATAAAGAAGATGAAATAGAGCTTCCACTCTAAACATAAAAAACCGAGTTCAATCTCTCAAAGATTGAACTCGGTTAAATTGTATACAATTGTCAAAATTGTTTTTGTACCGGGTACATTAATTTAAATAATACTGAATTTGCCCTGGTTTGATTTTTTCTACGTCTACATTAGTCGGAAATTCACCAGTAACAGTACCTTGATCCTTAACAACCCAAATTGTTGGTTTCCCATGAGCTTCAGTTGTATTAACTAAAGTACCTTTAATATCGAGTACCGATGCAGATAGACTAGCAGCTGTACCTTTTGATACTTCAATACCACCAAATTCATTACCCGATACTGTTGTCGAACCAGTTAATTGAACATCTGATGCATTTATTAATAAAGCTGCATCTGCTTTTGTTCCTGTGAAGTTATTAAGAACTACATTTTTCGCATTATACACTTGAAGCGCATAAGCACCTTGCCAGTCAGCTTGTTCAGTTAAAGTAACTGTTAGATCATTGATTGTTACATCGTCTGAAAGTACTGCAATTCCGTGACGTGTACCGTCTGAAGCTGTGTTAATTGCATCATTGAAACTAATTGAATGATTATTACCATTAACTGTAACAGAGCGTCCAATAACGATTCGTTTTGCTAAATTATCTAAATCAGCATTTAGGTTGATAGTTTTAACTTTATCGTCTTCTAATGCTTTTTCGAAAGCTTCAACACTTGCAACATTTGCTATTGTTGCAAATTCTGCATTTAGATAATACTGTACTTGTTTTTCTTTTACATTAGCATTTTCAAATAGTTTTGTTTCCACTCCAACTAGAGAACCAGTAATTTGATCTTCCCAAATAGTTGGTAAACCGTAAGCTTCAGTGCTATTTACGAAAGTCGCATCCTTTACATCAAGCTCTGGTTTCGATGTTAAGTTTTTACCTTTTGACGACTCAATACCACCGAACTCATTTCCGCTTACATCAATTGTTCCAGCTAGTTTTACCTTCGAACTATTTACAAGTAACGCTGCATCCCCACCTGTTAATTTGATGTCGTGAATTGTTACATCTGCTGTGTTGTAAACTTGAATGATGTAGTTTGAGTTCCAACCGTCATTATCACCAACAAATTCAATTGTATGGTTAGCACCGTTAATTGTTACTGGGCGATTAACTAGGATACGTTCTGAAATTTCGAGATTAGCTGTTAGATTAATCGTTTTTATTCGGTTGTCTTCTAACGCATCCTCTAATTCTTCAACATTTTTTACATTTGCAATTGTTGTAGAATCAATTGCTTTATTTGCATCTAGATAGTATTGGACTTGTTGAGCTACAACTGAATCATTTGTAGTAAATACATCCCCATTTTTTACAGTTTCAGTTACTTTATCTTCCCAAACTGTTGGTAAACCATATGCCTCTGTGCTATTTACGAAAGTAGCATCATTCACATCAAGCTCTGGTTTTGTTGTTAAGTTTTTACCTACTGATGACTCGATACCACCGAACTCATTTCCGCTTACATCGATTGTTCCAGCAAGTTTTACCTTCGAACTATTTACAAGTAATGCAGCGTCTCCACCTGTTAATTTGATGTCGCGAATTGTTACATCCGCTGTGTTGTAAACTTGAATGATGTAATTTGAATTCCACGTATCTTTTGCATCACCTTCAAATGTGATTTTATGGTTAGCACCATCAAGTGTAACTGAATGATTAACTATGATACGTTCAGATGTTTTTATATCATTTGCTAATTTAATAGTTTTAATTTTGTCATTGGTTAATGCTATTTTTAACTCTTCAACAGTATGAACATTTTTAGTAGATACTGCAGTTTCAGATAAGTAGTATTGAGTTTGCTCTGAATTAATAAGTGTGTCTACAGTTGTTGGAACGTCCCCATCAACAGAACCTTGTCCATTTACTACCCAAATTGAAGGTTGTCCATATTGTTCTGTTGTATTTTCAATTGTACCTGTTACAGTCAATTTCGATTGATTTGATAATCCCGTACCTTGAGAAACTTCAATTCCACCAAATTCGTTACCTGAAATAACCGTTTTCCCTGTTAATTCAACAGTTGAACCATTCACAAGTAATGCTGCGTCCGCATTTGTTCCTGAGAAGTTATGAAGTGTTACATTTTTCGCATTATACACTTGTACTGCATAGGCACCTTGCCATTCAGCTTTTTCTGTTAATTCTACAGATAAGTCTTTAATTACTACATTGTCCGAAGTAACAGCGATTCCGTGACGAGTACCTTTTGCTGCAGTATTAATTTCATCAGTAAAGCTAATTGATTTTCCATTACCATCGATTGTAACTGGACGATTAATTACGATTCGCTCAGATAGGTTTTCAATATCAGCGCTTAGCTTGATAGTTTTAATTTTGTTATCAGCTAATGCTGCATTTAACTCAGCTATGCTTGAAACCGTTGCGACTGCTGGATTTACCACATTTGCTGGGTTTAAATAGTACTGAACTTGAGTTTCTACTACTTCATTACTATCTGTTAGTTTTGTTCCCGCTCCAACTACCGATCCAGTAATTTTATCTTCCCAAATTGTTGGTAAACTGAAAGCTTCTGTTGTGTTCACGAACAATGCATCTGTCACATCTAATGACGGTTTCGCTTCAACACCTACACCATTCGATACTTCGATACCACCAAACTCGTTGCCACTTACATCAATTGTTCCAGTTAATTTCACTGTAGAGCTGTTTACGAGTAACGCACCATCTGCATTTGTTCCTGAGAAGTTATGAAGTGTTACATTTTTCGCATTGTACACTTGTACTGCATAAGCACCTTGCCATTCAGCTTTTTCAGTTAAAACAACTGATAAGTCCTTAATTGTTACATCGTCTGAATGTACTAAGATTCCTTGACGTGAACCATATGTCTTAGTATTAATTTCATTAGTAAAACTAATTGTTTTTCCGTTACCATTAATTGTAACTGGACGATTAATTACAATTCGCTCAGTAAGATTTTCTAAATCAGCATTAAGTGTGATAGTTGTGATTTGATTGTTTGCTAATGCCTCATTTAAATCAGATAAATTTGAAATCGTTGCGACTGCTGGATTAACTTCTTGGTCTCCATTATCACCACCCGGAGTTCCGCCATTTCCTGGATTTCCACCATTACCAGGTGTGCCAGTGTTGCCACCATCATTATTTCCAGGGGAACCGTCTCCACCTTGATTACCACCATTATTACCTGGAGGCACAACAACTGTACCTGATTTGTCTACAACTTGTTCAATTTTTTCTTTTACTATTTCATAGTCATTAATAATAGTAGAAATATCTGAATCAGTTGGAACAACTAATTTTTCAACAGCAACATTCTCACCAAGAGAAACTTTTGCATTCGCATTAGCTACGTCAAGTTGTTTTACTGAACCTGTTACAGCTAAATCAAGATTAGTAGCTTGTTGTACATCCATATTATCAATAGATGCTGAACCTTTAATTTGAAGTGTTTCAGATTCACTAACTGTTACTTTTTCAACATTTGCAATTAATTCGATTGATGATACGTTAGCAGCAACTTTTAATTCTGGTAATTTGTTGTTTGAAGTAATCACAACATTGTTACGTTTAGTAATGATTGCTTTAACTGTAGAATTTGATAAGTTAACTTTTGGACCGTTCACAGAGTTAGCAACCATATTTAATGAAGCTAATTGTGCTTGAGCACCTTCAGCAATCACTAATTCTCTTTGAATATTTAAGCTATTTGCATCAAAGTTGTTAGCAACTGTGCTTGTTAAAATGACATCTTCGTTAATAGTCATATTTTTAAGATTCGTAAAGTCCGCATTCACTGTTAAATTACCATCAATTACTGCATTTTTACCATCAAGGACAACAGGATTTTCCTCTGAACCAGAGTTATTTAAAGTTAATGCTTTGATCGCTTTTACTTGACCTTTCGAAATAACAGCTTTTACAACCGCGCCTTCTAAAGCAGAAGCGTTTTCTGAGTTAAAGATAGGTAGAGATGTTCTAAATTGACCTTCAGCCGTTATAATTTTACCACCTTCGATATCTTTAATTGTGAATGTTACTTCTTTTTCAATTCTTTCTGCACGCACAGCAAAAGCAGCCATTTGACCCCGTGTTACATGAGATAAACCTTCGAATGTTGTAGACGTTCTACCAGTTGTAACTTTATTTTCATATAATGCTGCAATAAAATCTTTATAGTAATCATGCATATCTGTAAATGGTGCCGCGCTATTTGCTTCCAATCCAAAACCAATTGTAAGCATTTTTGCCATATGGTTACGTGTGATTAACTCATTCATGCGGAATGTGTTGTCTGTTGAATAACCATTAATAATGCCAGCGTTTTGTAGCGCAGCAATTGCGCCGTAGTATTCATGTCCTTTTTTAACGTCAACAAAACCTGGGTCAGTTACATTTTCTGTATCCAGTTCTAATACTTTCGCTAGAATTTTAGCTGCTTGTCCACGTGTAATTTCTTTATATGTACCAAATGTGTTATCCGGGAATCCTTTAAGAATTCCGCGTTGAGCTAAGTTCATTATGTCATTATAAAATTGATTTTTTGTTGTTAAATCTTTAAATGAAATGGTAGTTTGCGTTTCTTCAGCTTGTGATACGCTTGGCGCAACAACAACACCACTTGAAACGACAACTGCAGCCGCAACTCCTGCTTTAAAATATTTGTTCACATTTTTATTACACATTAATAAATTATCCCCTTTTCGGTAGATTTTTATAGTTAGAGTGAATTCTAACCAATTTTCAGTTTATAATAGAAATCTATCATTTGATACAGGAAAATAATTCATGTAATAAAAATATATCATTTGTCATTAAAAAGAAAAACCTAACTCAATTTCGAGTTAGGCTTTACCATTATTGACCGATTGTATAAGTCAATTGATCAATGCGTTTATTATTCTCATCATAGGCGTTAATTGTAACTTTAGATCCTACTTTTTCACCGATCAGTACATGTTGGAATTTATTGTTACCTAGATATTTCAAGGATTCCGTACCAATTTTCAATTCAAATACATCACTATTTGTAGCGATGGTTAAAACCGTGATACTTTGGCTAGTAATCTCATGTACAGATTGTATGATTGCCTTAGAATCTACTACTTTAAAAGGCATCGTCACTGACTCTTTTAAAGTTATTCCATTAGCATTTTTCACATTGGTACTAATAACTAGTTGATAAAGTTTCCCCATTTGATATGGTGAATTTGGTTTTACCTCAATGGAACTTCCACCGTTTGTCACAGTTGGAGTCGTTGGATGTTTAGTTTGTCCATCTAATACGTAAACATTGTTAGACGAAACAGTAGAAGCATCTAGTTTTCCACTAAAATTGACTTTCCAGTGTTTGTAAACATCCTCTGTTGTTTGAAAGTTCCAAGTTTTCGCAAGTGATGTTTCAAATGGGAGGAGGAGAAACAACACTGCACTAAACAATACAATTAATGCTTTTTTCATGTTTTCTTATCCTCCTTAATTTAATAATTCCATTTGAAGATCACCAGGCAAGTAATATTTAAAAATATCTTTTAATAACTTCTCATCAGTTAGTAAGCTAGATAAAGAATAACTACCATGAATTGGTTTCTTAGGTACATCACTATACGTTTTCTTACCTTTACCTAATTTCCCTGACAATTCTTCTTTAATATTATCTTCTTGTAAAGTTACTTTTATATCACTTTTTGGATTAACATTTGAAAAAACAAATGTAAAACTATCCTTACTATCTGAAGTATCTTGGGCTTCCTGTGTTGAAGTGACAGTTTGACCTTCTTTTGTTTGGTGACTTATAGATACGGAAACTTTTTCATTTTTACTATTTGTTTTAACAATTACTGTTGATATTAAATCATTAGTACCAGGAACATTTATAGAGGTAACCTGAACAGATTCAATCTTCTTCTCAGGAACGATTACTCGAATCTTTTCTAAGCCACCCTTTTCTTCAATATATTTTGGTAAGTCTGTCAGAGCGGTAAGGAATGTGTCATCCGACTTTTGACCTTCTGGTCTTTTAATGATAATTTTTTCTTTAATATCAATATCATATTTGTAGTCAGCTAATACAGCTTTAGGAATTTTGATAGATACTTCTTGGTTTTTGATAAGTTCATAGTTAGCAATAGCTGGGATTTGTATTTCTAACTCAGTTCCATTACTACCTTCTATTAATGTAAATTTCCCATTATTTTTAAACGAATCCAACACCTTTTTCCATTCATTATCTTGATCATCTACAGAGAAACCTTTTAGTAATGTATTTTGTTTAGACTTATTATCTGTAATAGATGGATCCCATGTAGCATTGGTTAATTTAATTTTAAATTTTGCAGCCCCACTTTTAATAGCAGATACAAATATTGTTACATTTGATGTAGAATCATTTATTTTTGCCCCTGCAACTGCTCCTACTGATAATACTGCAGTTTTTCCATCCTTTGTTTGAACACTCAAATCGTAACCATCTGGTGCCTTTTCAATAAATTCAGCTGGTATTTTAAATTCTAAGGAACCGCTCACTTGTTCAGTAATTGGTGGCAACTTAATAGTTAATTTATTTCCTGATACAACAATAGTTTTATTATCATTAGATTTTTTAATTGATTCAATTACTACTTCGCTTAATCTCTTATCTTCTGTATTTAATGGACTAATTAGAAGATCTAATTTATTAGCAATTGCGGTAGTAGTAATATCATTTTTAAAAGTAGCTTTATCTAAAGTGAATACAATGGTTTTTCCACCTTTTTCTAACTCTTTAGCATCTAAACTTCCATTAGTTGTACCTGAAAATTCAGCTTTAACATCTTCAATTTCAAATGAAGTAGTTAATTTAGTAGTAGAAAACGATAAAGAATTTTCTGGAATAATCACATTAAATTTAGTTTTTTCTTTTAAATTTAATTTTGTTAAAATTTTCACTTCAAGCTCAGAGTCACTTTTTTTAGTTAATGTAAAATCAGTATTTGAAAGTACTTTTTCGTTTTGATCTTGAATAGTTATTTCAGTATTTTTCCATTTATCATTTGATAAAGTAATAGTAAAAGTATAGCCTTCTTTAGCAACATCAAATTCATTTTTCCCCTTAGGAGCATTGATAGTTGCTGTGACATTTCCTAGTTCATTAACATATAGAGCTATTTTTTTATCAACTAAATTTTCAATTTGGATTGCATTATCCGTTAATCCATTTGTAGTGAGATAATTTAGCTCTGAATTAACTAATTTAAAGTCATTTAACCCAGGTAAAACAATTGTTAACTTTTGATCATTATTACGTTGAACTGTTGCCTTAGTTAAGATTTGTTTTTTAATTTCATCAACTGCACCACCTAAAGCATCCCAATTAAACCATGAAAGTAACTCTTGACGCTTGGTCGTATTAGATGCAACATCTGTTTTCCATGTTGTATTTACAAGTGTTAATTCTATAGTTTTTCCACCTTTAATTAAATCTTGGTGAGAAACATTCGGTATTGCCGAACCACCACTTACTAAAACTTTAGGCTCCGCATTTATTATAAATTGCTGTGCAGGTAAATCAGCTGCATCCTCTAAAAGTAGGGGAGGTACTTTAAATTCAATAATTTGATTTTCAGTTAGTTCATAATCCTCTGTTGTCGGGATGATCAATGTAAGTTTTCTTTTATCATTAGGACTAATACTTTCTATATTAACATCCTCATTTTTTATCTGTTTCTTTAATTTATTCCATTGCTCTTGTTGATTTAAGGGATTAAATGCCCCTAATAATAGCTCTTTTTCATAAATTGATAGCTTTCCACCATTTATATCATTCCATTTAATTCCTTCTGGGAGAGTGATGTCTATTTCAACATCTCCCTCATTGATAATTTTTTCTTCAAGAATACTTGGTGTAAATTCAAGATTCATCTCTCCACTTGCTGGCGGTGAAATTATGAATGATTTTGTACCTATTAATTTTTCACCCAATTCTACTTCATAGAATCCAGGCTGATTTAGAACAAGTGGCTCAGGCACAGTAAACTCTATTTCCTCGGACTTTACTGTTTGTGTTATAGTAGGTAATTTAATTACTAATGTACGTGGATTACTGCCATTATTATCTCTATCTTTAAACGAAAGGAAATTATTTGGGTCACTATTTTTTAGTGTATCGATTACTGGCCAGGTTTTTGTGGTACCACTTATTTTAAAAGCTTCTAAATATGTTTTTAAATCTATGCCATCACTTGAATCACTAATCCATTTATCAAATTTATTCTCATTCCAATGAGCATTTATTAAAGATAATTCAATTGTTTTTCCACTCAATTCATTTGCAGAGGCATTTACAATTGTTCCACCAATATTTAATTCTGGTTGTGCATAAATAGTAAATTCTTTAGGATTCACTTCACCAGGCCACTCATTAATAAGAGCAGAGGTCAAGTTAATTTTAATCTTTTGGTTTTTAGAAATATTAAAGTTTGTGGATTTAGGTAACCTTATTGTAAGAATTCTATTATCACCAGTCACCTCGTCACTAACAGTTGCTGTAATAGATTTTTTATACATCTCCCAGTTGTTTGTTTCAACATCCGAAACCATGATAGATCTTATTAAATTTTGTTTATCGCTAACATCGACCCATTTCTTACCGCTAGGTAACTTCAATGTAATTATTTGATCACTACTTTTTATTCCTTCTTCAGTGATATAATCTTCGGTTGTTCCTGGATTTATATCTATTTCAACATCAAACGTATCAGCACTCACCCCACCAAAAGGCACTGCCGAAAACACCAACATAAATGCTAGAAACGCATATAGCCATTTCATTGGTTTATTCCTTTTCATTTTTTTCCTCCTCTATTTGTTCTATTGATATGTAAAATTGATTGTGAATTTAATCCCTTAAATTCCTAACTAACAATCACTCCTTTTTACCTAAGTACTTACAACGTTTTTAATAAAATAATTCTACATATAGCCATTATATCGGTACCTTTTAGTTGAAATAAAGGGTTGTTTACTATTTTGATAGAGATTAGTAATTTTGTACCTAATTTCCTACTAACTAGGAATTAAGATTACTTGGAATTCATATGTAATTATTGGATAAATAATAATTTAGGAGGTTCGAATGAAAAGAAATCTAAAAATTTTAATGTCTCTCCTTATGCTCTTTTCCCTACTTGCAATACCTACTTTCGCATCAGCTGCCCAAGAATCCGGTACTCTTGAAGACTTAAATGTAAAGTTTGTCCCCCATGATTTAAATGAATCGTACATCGTAGGGACAAAAGCACCGAATGTGGAGGTTGTGTATTTAAATCGTAAATCGAATAAGCAATCTAGTTTAAAATTATCGAAAATGTCCAAGTATACGAAAGTGAAAGATATTAAACTTGTCGATCAAAGTATTATATTTTCGACATACGAATTTGCGGGTTACAGTGAGCAAGATTATCGAATTATGAAATACGACATTGCGAAGGGTACTTTGAGTGAGCTTATATATAACAAAAGTCAAATTACGTTACAAGGAGTGTCTTCAACTGGGCTCATTTATACTGTTGATAACGTAATTAAAGGCAACGAACTATGGTATTATGACAACAAATCGAAAAAGAAGACGAAACTTGAAGCTTCAGTTGGATCCGCGCATATGTCAGGTGATATCATCTCATACACAGTGCCAAGTACGAGTTTGATGGAATTAAATGAAGCGGTTTATTATGTGAGCACGAAAAATTTAAAAAATAAAGTACGATTACCATTTGATGGAGAATTCGTGAAAACAAATGCAAAATACATTGCTTATTGGTACAATAACTCAAATTTATCCACAGATCGTTCTGTTTACATCTACAATATCGCAACAAAAGGAACCTTTGATTACTCAATTGTTGCAGAAGGCGATTCAGTTAACCAAGATATTGTATTTATGGGGAATTCGGTGATTGCTTGGAATACAGACAACTCGCATACAAAAATTAAAAATACGCAAATTTACGATTTAAAAACGGATGTGGTATTAGAAACTGATGAAAGTTTAATGCCAGTTGCCGCATCGAAGACAGAGATTTTATTCTATGATTCGGTTGCGAAGGGGTATTTACTTTATAAGCATTAAAGTCCTCTACAAGCAAAAAAATATCAAATTTCTCTAGGAGAAATTTGATATTTTTTGTTCTAATCTATGGTAAATCCCAAATAATTACACGTCCATCATATGAGCCTGTAGCTAGTTGTTTTCCATCTGGACTGAATTTTATTGTAGTAACGCCACCATAATGGCCATATAAAGTAGTAATTAATTGCCCAGATACTTTGTCCCATAATTTAACAACACCATCTTCTGCTGAAGTTGCAATTACTCTTTGACCTGGGTGTATATCCATATCTAAAATAATATCACTATGATCGGTTTGGATTGTTTTTTGTAATTCACCATTTAAACTCCAAATCTTCACCGTATTGTCCTCTGAAGATGCAGTAATGATTTGTTGGCCATCTTTAGTAAATTTTACACTTCTAATTGCCGAATCCCAACCATCAGAACCACCCTTCCAGTAGTCAGCTCCAATATACGGAAGTGAGCGAATGATGCTTAAATTTGTGGCATTTCTTAAATAAGTTGTATCATTGCCACCACCATAAGCAAACATGCTTCCATCAGGGCTAAAGGCTACACTCCAACTAGAACTTTCATATTTAATATCAGAATCTCGTAACAATGAACGAATTAAATTTCCACTATTAACATCCCAAACGTTTAACGAATCATACCAATCCGCAGATACTAAGGTACTTCCATCGGGGCTAAATGCGACATCAATTATCATTTTTTCCATATCCGAACCAGTTTCTATATATGTCTCCATTTTTTCCCCTGTTTGGATATCCCAAAGATAAATTATTTCGCCTCCACCAGAAGCTAAATATTTCCCATCAGGAGAAATTGCTAAAGCACCTATATGATCGTTATGAGCATTAGTGATAATGTAATCTAATTCATATTCATCATTGGATTTTCTCCATATTTCAATATTTTGTGGATCACCATCCGAACTAAATGCCATAGTTTGTCCATCTGAGCTAAATGCAATCTTTCTTACATAATGGGAGCTGCCATCTATAATCTGACTCTCTTTGATTGCATTTTCATCATCATCTTCTTCATCTTCAAGTATAAAAACGTTTACCTTAATAGTTTTTTTAATTTCATTTTTCCCATTATTATACGTAACGATAATTTCAGCTGAATCTTCATCTGTTGCATTTTTACTAATTGTAACGACCCCTTCTTCATCTACTGTTGCAACATTTTGATCAGATGAAGTAAATGAAATATCCTTTAATGTGTAATCAGATCCACCAGCTTTAAATACTTTTTCGACATAAATTGTTTCACTTTTACCTGGTTGCAATGCGAGCTCTGACGGGTATACCTCTAATTCTTCTACAACCTCACAAATATTTCCGTTATCAAGCAACTTTTCTATTCCAAGTAATGTCACTTTTGTTTTGAACACTTTTACGTTGATTCCAGCATCAAAATAGAGAGAATTTGATCCTTTATAACAAACTGTACCTTTATATAAATAGGATGCTAATTTTGTTTTGAGACCAGCATCCATCTCTAAACCTGCTAAATCAATTTGAGTTAATGACAAATAAAGTCCCGCACCGATACCAAGTTTTCCATTAAAGTTTATTTCTCCAGTAAATGTAGACTTATTTGTTAGTGGTTCTTCTTCAGGATAGTCAACGTCATTAATTTTTTGTATTTTCCCATCATCAAAGCTTGCACCTAAACGAAAATCCATTTTTTTGTTGTATTCTAGTCGTACTTCTCCATTTAGATCTATAACTAAAAATAATTCGATAGATGCACCAACAACCGGGAATGCAGGAACAGGGACATATAAATCTGTTATTTTTACTCGTTTTGCTAATTTATTTTCTTTGTTAGATTTCTTAGCATTGATTGCCCCTTTAATATCAATTGTGCCTTCAAATTCAACAACGCCAGTTTCTACCCCTTTCCACCACCAGCTGTCATTAACATCTACAAAAAGGTCGGCATTTTTCAGAGTAATCGCACCATCTACATAGTAATTATCCCCAATTTTCAACTTTCCTAAAGTAAGGATAATATCATCATTTAAGTCTTGAGAAGCAATGACCCCATTATTTAAGATTTTTGTATTGCTAGACTCATTTAAAAATTTGTAATCAGTTGAAGCTATTGTTGCCCCTTTTAAACTCAAATCACCTTTAACATGCTCCATAGTAATTGGAATTCGTTGTGAAATATCGATATGTTCAACGATTTCTTCAAGAGTAGGCTCTTCTGTTTTGATTACAAATTGATTCGCACCTTTTTCGATGGAAATGATTTTTTTCGATAACCCAAATGGATATTCATCTGAAGGGGGCAAAATGAGAATATCCCCTTTTTCTAAGGATGTATTCGCAGATTCTAGTACCAATGTATTCACATCAATCACCTGAAACAATTGACTTTGCTTTTCACTAATGAGTTCTACATTATCTTGATAGTTAACTTCATTTTTACTATCTTTTCGAGGTACAAGTTTTTCAGATTCTACAATTATTTGCTTTTCATTTACTGTAAAATCCATTTTTATTGGTTCTTTTAATACTTGTTGATTTTGAGACTTCACATTTTCTATATATAACGTGTATGTCTCATAGGGATAATAGTCATAAAATGGAGCTTCAATGAGCAAATCCTTACCTTCATTTGATAGAGAAAATGATACTGGTATTTTCCCATTATAGGAATCTACTACATAAATATTTTCATCTGTTAACGAATCCACATCCACTGGTTGGCTGAATTTGACTGTCCAAGTTTTATTTTTCGGAACTTCCTCTTTTTTCCCCCAATACTTCCAATTTGTCTCCCCCTTATCGCTATTGGCAAAAGCCACTTGCTCTAGTTGGAAAAATTGGAAAACAAAAAACAATAAAGATATGTATACTATCAAACACCTTTTTTTCCTCAAATTATTATCCTCCCATACTATTACTTTTGGAATAAGTATATAGTATTATCAATAGGAATAAAACGGTAACCATAGAAATAAATATAGTGATATTAAAAGTCTTAATAAAACAAAAAGATGATTCCTGAGAATTGGAATCATCTTTACTAGATTAAACTATTCTATTTCATACGTATATTTCTTACCTTGTTTATTCGTGTATGTGAGGGTTGAAGCATTTCTCTGAAGATTAGAGATGATAAAGTCATTTAATTTTGTGAGTTGTGTTCCGTCAGTCTTCATTTTATAAAGGTAACCACCCTTAGAATAGTTACTAAAGTAAATCCATCCATCGTACACAACTAACTCATTTGCACGTTCATTCGAGATCTTTTGTTTACCTTTCCCATCTAAACTAATTTTATAAATATTGATATCATCTGCTATGCTACTATAATAATATTGTCCCTCATATAATTCAAAAGCCCACATATCAGCCATAAATAAGTATCTGGAATCTGTTGCATCTGGGAATTCTGAATCATCCCAACTATGATCAACGCTTAATACACTATCAGGAACTAAAAAATATTCATAGCGAACTTGTCCCTCTTTATTTGGCACAGGATCATCCCAAGTTGCATCTAAGCTATACCAAGTACCATCAATTTGCACTTTATTCCAAGCATGCAAGTCCCCACCTGCTTCACCTGTAACATAAAGCACTGGAATTCCTACTTTATTCAATAAATATACCATTGATTTTGCATAGCCATCACAAACAGCAATGCCTTTTAATAGTAGTCCGTCAATATGATAAGATGATGTTGGAACTGTACCGTTTAAATAATTATTATAATCATATGCTGCATTTAATACAACATAATCATGGATAGCCTTAACTTTTTCAAAGTCACTCATTCCTGCTGTAATATTTTGAGAAATTATTTTGTTCGAAACTTGTTCTAGCTGGCTGTTCATTGATAAAATTTCTGATTCAGAATATCGATATTTTAATTCAAATCGTCCATTACTCCAGAACAAACTCCCCTTATGTTGGAAATAATAAATTTCTGGATGATCATCTAAAACTTTTTCTAAAATATCAAATACTAATGCACTATCAGTTGTAAATTGGCTAACATCAACTTCTGGTTGAATATTCACTAGGGCATTATAAATTGTATCATATAATGTATTTTGTGTTGGAACAGCTTTAACAGAAATCGTAAATATACTCTTTACGTTCTTCCCTGCTTTATCAGTTGCAGTTATCGTTACAGATTCTACTACCTCTTTAGTTGCTTCATAAACCCAAGAATTCCCTGTAATTTGCCCTTTAGTAGCTGTATAGGTTAGTGTATCGCCCTTATCTGTATCTACAAAATAATCACCTAAGTTAATAGTTAGATTTTCTCCAACCGTTGTCGACTGATTCGGAATCTCTTTTACCAATTTTGGAGCATTATTCGTTTCCAGCACAGTAAAATTAAATTTTGTATCTTTTAAAGTTTCACCTGAAGACGACTTAATATTTTTTAAATATAAGGTATACGTTTCCCCAGCTATGTAAGAGTGCTTTGGTGTGACAACAATTTGATTTCCATTCACAACAGGAGTATTAACCTCTAAAATTAAACCTTTCGAATCTACTACATATAATGTTGATAAATTTACACTACTTTTATCTACATCTTTTGAGAATGTAATTGTCCATGGTTTGTTTAAATCTGTTGTTGACTTACTAGATATTTCAACCCATTGCTGTTCCGCAGCTTGAGTTGTATCTATTGCTACCGAAAACCCTATAGAAAATACAAGAATAAAACTGAACAATAGTTTTACAATAATTTTCAAAAACATTCACCATCTTCCATATAATATTTTACGATTATTATAGCAGGAAGATTTATACTATATCTATAACTTTAAAATTTGATATGTAAATGGAAAAAAATCTAAATCTATGACGAGATATGTTGTTTGGCGGATAATACTCCTACTTTGGCGGGATTTTCTCTAGTTTTGGCGGAATAAACAAACTTTTTGGCGGGATTCTCTCCAAATTTGGCGGAATTAACTCACTTTTAGGCGGAATCCCACCAATCCAGTACCACCAACCAAATTCAATAAAAAATCCCGCATCATAGAATGCAGGATCCCTTAAACTTATTTAATTTGAAAATCCATTTTCGTATACTGTTTGATAGTCTGGTTTGATTTTGATTTTACTTCCTTCACCCATATTGTATAAGTTTCACCAGATTTATAGTATTGTTTAGGTGTAATTTGTACTTCATTGCTAGATTTCAAAGAATAATTTACTTCTACAAATTCCTTGTTTGTATCTGTTACGTAGACATTTGTTTTGTTTACAGAAGAAATATCAACTGGTGCGTTAAATTTTACTACCCATATTTTATTTGGTGCTTGATTTATTTTTTTCTCAAGCTCTTTAAAATTATTGACATATACCTTTAACGATGTTTTAAATGTACCGTTGTCAACCGTAATAGTAGATGTACCCTCTTTTATGGCAATTAATTTACCGTATCTTATATTTAAAACGGCTGTATTACTTGAAGTTACATCATAATTACTGATTTCCTCTTTTCTACCATCATGGTAAATGGCATATACAGATAAGTTCAATGGCTCCCCAACTCGAATTGTATCGGAATCTGGGATAGCGACAATCCCTTTATATTGATAGGTAGGTAATGTTGTCGAATCAAAAATCGTTTTCCCTGCAAAAACTCTTTCATGATTATGGCTGAAGGCAACTGCTTCTGGATGTGCCCCAGCAAAAACAGAGGCAATTAACGCTCTTGTCTGAACGTCAAAAATGTTCAATGTTTTCCCTTCACTCGTAACTGCCGCTAAATATTTCCCATCATTACTAAATGAAAAGCCTAACCATTCAGAAGTTGTAGGTTGAATAGAAAATTCATTTGATGCTAGGTTAACTTTTGCATAATCTTTTGATACATCTAACACATAAGGTTGCGTTTGGTCAGGTTTCGAGCTTATCCCAAAAAGATATTGATAATCTGGTGTATATTCTAGCTGCTCTACACTAAACCCATTCATTAAATCCGTAACTTCTTTTATGTATGCGCCTGTATCAGATTGTCGAATATTTACACTACCATTTGCTAAACCAACAGCTATTTGAAGTTTTTTCGGATTATAAGCAATCGTTTTTGGCTCTGAATTAAACGAGTATTCCTCTATAGCAGTACCTTTCGTAATATCCCATAATGTAATCGAATTGCCGTCTACATTTGCGGAATATAATACTGAGCCAGTTATATTAAAAATAATATCATTGATTGGTTTTCCTTGTCCTTCTGTCTTACTCAACGTTTTTATTAACTTACCTGATGTTGTATCCCATAATTTAATTTTTCCATATGTATCTGCAGTAGCAATAATTGAATTATCCGGACTAAATTTGACATGTACTGGTCCAGAACAATTACATACGGACCAAGTGTTAATGTTCCGCCCACTATCTGCATTCCACACTGAAACTTTACCATCTGTACTTCCTGTGATAATAAAAAGGTTGTCTTTACTATAATCAACAGAAGAGACTGTACTATTATAGTTAATCGTAGCCACTTGTTGTAACGATGAAACTTCTTCCGCGCTTACTATATTAAATTGGAGAAATAGCGCCAGAACAAGCAGCAAACTAAGAATTTTCTTCAAAATCTAACACCTCCGTAAATTTACTATACAGGATAATTATAGCAATTGATTGTATTAAATAGTTTATTAAAATTAAAGAAGTGACGAAAATTTGATAACTTTCGCCACAAGGTATGGAAGCGTTTTCATTATGTATCATAATGTTCTCTTTATTTATGTTTCTTTTGAATGTTTAAACATTCCACCACTAATTGATAGGCATTTCTTTTCCTATCCATGACCGCATTTTTGGATAGTGGTATTTTAAAATTCAAACCGTTATGGAATTCGATACACTTTGCTTATTTGTTTTTTCAACATTGAAACTTAAATCAAGAATCCACATGCTTTCTGGATAATGCAGTACAGGTAATTGCATGGCTACAATTGTATTGAGTTCGGAAATGACGATTGGGGGGTATAAATGCTAATTTAAATATGTACATTATCGCTTTAATAACTATGTACATAAATGCTCGGGGTATACATACTAATCTAGAGGTGATTAGGAGTGTATATCCAACTAAACGTAGAAACAAAATTTGAAATAAATAGTCTTGCAGACTTAGCAGGATTCAAAAAAATAATGGAGCAGTTAAAAATGAAAATAAATAAAAGTAAATTAGCAAGGGACTTAGGAGTAGATCGTCGTACAATCGACAAATATTTAAATGGTTTTGTTCCCAAAAAGAAACGAAATAAACCATCTAAAATCGATAAGTTTTATCCAGTAATCGCAAGTTTATTATCTGAGGATTCAAAGCAGGTGTTTTATTATCGGCGTAATCTTTGGCAGTATTTAAAAGATAATCACGGCTTAGAATGTGGGCAATCAACGTTTCGAAATTATATTGCGACTACACCAGAATTCCAAGCGTATTTCGAGAAAGATGAACGTATCTCAAGTATGGGAAACAGTGGGATTCGATTTGAAACGCGTGCTGGGCAACAAGCACAATTAGACTGGAAAGAAAGCATTATGTATGAAACAAAAGATGGCGAACAAGTAGAAATAAATATAGCCGTTTTAGTATTGAGCCATTCACGCATGCGATTCTTTTATATGAGTATTTCTAAATCACAATCCGTACTATTTTCTTTCCTAACGGAAACGTTTGAAAAAATGGGTGGCGTCCCTGAAGAGCTAGTTACAGACAATATGAAGACAGTCATGGATGAAGCACGTACCGAATTTTCAAAAGGAAAAGTAAATGCGAAGTTTGCCCAATTTGCGAAGGATTTTGGTTTTAAAGTCAGACCATGTATCGCAGGTCGTCCTAGAACAAAGGGGAAAGTCGAAACAACAATGAAATTACTTGATGAGATTCATGCATATCAAGGTAAGTTTAATATGGAAGAATTATATGACTATATTGAACGTTTATGTAATCGAATTAACAGTGAACTTCATCAAGGAACAAATAAAATTCCGTTACTTGAATTCCAAAAAGAAAAGAATCACTTACTCCAGCTACCAACTGAACGAGTAAGAGATTCCTATAAAATCAAGCATACACCTGTAAAGGTCAATGCATCGAACATGATTACTTACAAATCCAATCAGTACTCTGTCCCACCAGGGTACCAAGGAAAGAAAGTAAGTTTACAAGTATATGATGAGCATTTATGGATTTATTATAACATGGAACTGATCGCACACCACAAAATAAGTGATGCAAAACTTAATTACCAGGAAGCCCATTATCTTGAAACAATATTAAAAGCACTACCGAACTATCCAGATATTAATGATCTAGCGAAACGAAATTTAGCAGCGATTGGAGAAATCTATAAATGAATCCTAATATGAACTCAAATTATCAACAGCTTCAACAAAACTTGGAGTATTTAAAATTAAAGCAAATGGGTCTCCATTTAAGTGAAACCATCGACTTCGGTATTAAGAATGAGCTTTCATTTATAGATACACTTATAAAATTAACAAATTACGAAGTAGATGTACGTGAACAGAATATGATTCATGCGATGGTAAAGGTCGCAGCATTTCCTCATTTAAAAGAAATGAAAGACTTTGACTTCTCTTTTCAACCAAGCATAAATCAGCAACAAATACTCGATTTTCAAAGCTTACGTTTTATTCAAGAAAATGAGAATATTGTATTTCTAGGCCCAAGTGGTGTGGGTAAAACCCATCTAGCCATAGCGATTGGAATCATGGCTGCGAAGAAACGTACAAGCACCTATTTTATTAAGTGTCATGATTTAATTCAAAATCTAAAAAGAGCATATCTCGAAAATCGTTTGGAAAGTCGTTTAAAGCATTATACGAAGTATAAATTATTGATCGTTGATGAAATTGGCTATTTACCGATTGATTCAGAGGATGCGAAGCTATTTTTCCAGCTCATCGATGCACGTTATGAAAAGAAAAGCACCATATTTACAACCAATGTGAACTTTAAATCTTGGGAAGAAATTTTCCCAGAACCAAAATTAGCAAATGCAATTTTAGACCGAATTTTACATCACGCAAGTGTAGTAACAATTACAGGTAATTCATATCGTCTAAAACAACATCTCGAACCAATAGACGAGTAATTTTGTACATCCTTAAATGAGCAAAAATGTACATATTAACGTTGACATTTATAGGGGGGTTTTTGATAAAGCTAAATCGTTCACGTGAAGCTTGTATTCTCCCTTGTAAATTAGAGGCATATTGTAAACAGTACGAATTAATTATCGTTTCAACTTTTTCCTCAAATTTGAAGGACTCGTCCTTTGTATAAATAATAGAAGAGATCTTACCTTCATAATGAGGAACAAGGCATAGTGTTTCATTCAACATCAAAATTTTTTGCATTGTTTTTTTCAATTTTATTCCCCTTTCAAAAATAAAATTCTTATACTATTCATTCACATAAGACACGAAACTCCAATGAGCAACTAGTTTGATCTATTCTATAAACCCACCTCCATTTACTGAATATTCTAAAATATATACTCACCTTTGTAAATATTTCCAGTAAAAATTTCGTGGAAAAAAGCTATAATTTTCTAAATTTCAGCATTTTTTTCTAGAAACTTCTCTATGAAATTTCATAAATCGCACAAAACTATCTCATCTATAGCCTGTTCGAAGGATTTCAAAAATCATTTTATGATGAAGTCACCTAGGAATAATTGATATGTGCACATGTCGCAGGAGACTTGTCATGGAGACGTTCGAAGAGATTCTAGAACAATATGAACCAATGATTTCTTCTATTATTCGTAAACTTAATATTTATAAAAATTATGATTCTTTTAGGCAAACAGCGAGAATTGCACTTTGGCAGGCGTGGCTGAATTTTGACGAAGCGAAGGGAAAATTCTCAAATTACGCGTACACAACAATTAAAACAACGCTATTAAAGGAAATGACAAAAGAAAACAGATATAGCTATGTTCAAATTGCATGGGAGAGGGATGACCTTACGAATGCCGCGCATCATTATCAAATGAAAAATAATACAGTACAAGAGGTGGTATTGTTTGAAGAGATAGAAGAACTTTTAACAGATGATGAATTAGCACTACTATTGGATCTTTACTTCTTTGGCTATTCCTATGAAGCTTTGGCGGAAAAACACGGTATTGCCATTTCAACATTAAAAAAACGCCGACAACGGTTGATGGAGAAAATTCGGAAACAGTTGAACGAATAATAATGTAGGGGATGTTTTATTGCGGACATCCCCTTCCAAATTACTCAACATGTTTAATATTATTCTTTTTACAAAATTCTCTCCTAAAACTTGCCCTTTCTCATCATTTCATCTATTTCTTTATATACCTCTTCAGTAACTGGTAGCGAGTTAACGACGATTAATTTGATGTTTAGACTCTTTGCAATTTGCATAATCGAGTGTGCCGTTTCTTCGTTGACGAATACTTCCCGAGGGATGCTCTCCATTTCGATGATAAACTGAACAAACCCTTTTTGGACAGCTTCCACTTCATTTTGTATTTCCATAAATTCATTAAAAAGTACCAAACCTCGTTTTTTATCCACTGCAAGTAACAATTTTGGAAAATAAGGTTGTTCATCTGGAAAGTCTTGAATAGGTGTTGCAAAGTAGCGACAATCGAATTCCACAGAAGTATTTAATCTTTTTTGTATTTTCTTTAATTTCATTAATTCAATGTCGTTAATATATAAAGGAAGATTTTTTTGATAATTTTCATTTGGATATAATGTAATTTCTCCACTTTCCCACTTTTTCTTCTTTTTATTATAAGCTCTTGCAAAATAATGAGTACCATCATTGATTCCAATTAAATCTGGATTTTTCTTTGCCATTTCGCATACTTTAACAGTTTGATCTAAAACAATCGAAAATAGTCTTACTTCTTCCTCATTTAAAAACCATGGATAATATCCAGGCTTAAAACTACGCATTTGCGGCCATTGCTTTTTCCCAAAGTAAGAACGGCCAAAAGCTTTTAGTAATTTGTAATCTTCTGTTTCTAACTCGTCTCGATTTGAAAAGCTTAAATGTAAGCTTCTTTGTTTCATATAGAAATGGGGATTTGCGTTTTCCTTTTTACTAAGGCCTTGAAGAAACGTGTGTCCCTCATCCCCAATAAAAGCAGCTAGACCATACTCAATACCTGACTTCCCTAAGATGCTGCAATATATAAATTCTTCTGTCTCAGGATCTTGTATGATAAAAATTTGATCATCGCTCATCCACTTCCAAGGTTGTAAGTCTTTATATCGGTCTACATTATACAGCAGCTTGGACCATTCAATTTTACTATTCTCAGATTCATCTTTGGTGAATGCTTCTTTAAGAATTTCATTATATTCTTCCATAAACAACTTGCCGTTTACTGCCTCCGTGACAATACCTGTTTCGAAATATAAAAAACGGCTATCTTCCATTGGTGTATCTCGCATTACCTTTGTACAACGTGGATAGAAAGCTTTTTTATCAGTAGGCAATATTTTTTCTAATAAAATTTCATGCTCCCAATCATCACCATAATCGTATGTATAAAGAACACGATCTTTTTCCTTTTTAAATATATCCTTTAGTTGCACAACTTCTTCATCATAATCACATCTTGAAAAACCAAAATCATCGTCTAAAATAGGACCTATTCTATTTCCAAGGTGAATTTGATAGCCATTTGACTTCCTCACATCAAAACCATGAAGATGAGAATCCATCCAATCAAATCCTATTTGAATGATTTTATGCAAATCATAAAACGTCATTGTATCCTTAACCTCAAATCTCCTCCAAATTGGGGGTTTTGAGTCTTTTAACGTAATCTTAAATTGAAATATCATTCCACGAACACCTCTACTCTTACCTGATATTCCCCCAATTATATCATCCTCACTATCATTTATTAAATTGTAGTTAATTTTCAGAATTGTTTGTGTACCGGGTACATTATTTGTACACTAGTTGTTCTCCCCCCCGCTACTAGTGTATACTTCTTACATTGAATTAAATTTTGCAGAAAGTGGAGTAATCTTCATGGTTTTTAGTAGTCTGATATTTTTATACGTATTTTTACCGTTAGTGATCATCTTATATTTTATTTCACCAAAGTGGTTTCGAAACACGCTGCTATTAATCGCCAGTTTGTTTTTCTACGCTTGGGGTGAACCAAAGTATGTCGTATTAATGTTACTCTCCATTGTTGTGAACTACATTATGGGGATTTTCATTGATAAAGCAGATGGAAAATCAAAACGACTCACTTTGCTTGTGGCTACAATCCTCATTAACTTAGCAATTTTAGGTTATTACAAATATGCAGGGTTCTTTATCGATATCTATTCAGACATTACTGGTCAGCAAGTTGAATGGGAAGCGGTTCCACTACCAATCGGGATTTCCTTCTATACATTCCAAGCAATCAGTTACATTATTGATGTGTATCGAAGAGATGTAAAAGCAAATCGCAGTTTAATTGATTTATCCTTATTTATTACCTTGTTCCCACAACTTGTGGCGGGTCCGATTGTTCGTTACCAAACGATCGATGAGCAAATCAAATCTCGTTTTACATCAAGTTCAGACTTAATGATTGGGACAAGACGTTTTATTCAAGGTTTAGGAAAGAAAGTGTTAATCGCCAATCCAATGGGTGAAGTGGCTGACCAAATTTTCGCCCTCTCAGCTGGAGACTTAACAACAGGAACAGCTTGGATCGGAATTATCGCCTACTCACTGCAAATCTACTTTGACTTCTCAGGTTATAGTGATATGGCAATCGGGTTAGCGCGAATTTTCGGTTTCCGCTTTGAAGAGAACTTTAATTATCCATATATTAGCCAATCCATTACGGAATTTTGGCGCAGATGGCATATTTCATTAAGTTCATGGTTTAGAGATTACGTCTATTTCCCACTTGGCGGTAGCCGTGTAAGCCATCAGTGGAAAGTGTATCGTAACCTATTAATCGTATGGACACTCACAGGTTTTTGGCATGGCGCAAGCTGGACCTTTATGGCATGGGGTTTCTATTATGGAATCATCATTTGCCTAGAAAAGAAATTTATACTGAAATGGCTTGAAAAAATACCGCGCTTCTTCCGCCATGTATATGTCTTAATTCTAGTCATGATTGGTTGGGTATTCTTTAGAGCCGATAATTTTGCTTATTCATGGGATTATATTAAAACCATGTTCTTTATGACAGATAACGTAGCCTATGATTACAACACAATCGTTTATTTAATGGACTACGCAATTTATTTTGTAGCAGCGATTATCCTTGCAATTCCTGTTTACATCATGTATCAAAAATGGTCTGAAACAAAAGCAGAACATTCAATTGGATTCGCCATTCCATTACGTATTGTGCAAACTGTCATCTACGTTGGGTTGATTTTATTCATTACAATGTTTTTAGTAAATGCAACACATAATCCATTTATTTACTTTAGATTCTAGGTGAGACATATGAAAATATTAAATCTCCTATTACCCACCGCTTTTTTGGCGGTGCTCGTAATAGGCTTAACCCTCTTTTTTACGACAGAGGATCGAGAAGTTTCAGAAATGGAAAATCGTGAGCTCCAAACAGCGAATTTTTCAACAAGTGTTCAGGATATTATTTCAGGAAAGCTTACGAAAGAAGTGGAATCTTACATTTCCGATCAATTTGCCTTTCGTGATGATTGGATGAAAACCTTTGTAAAATTCCAAAGTGTCACGGGAAAAACAGTGATTAAAGATCAATACTATGTAGATGCTCGAACAGGCTGGATTGTATCAAAAGCGGCTGACCTTGTTCCAGACGAAAAACTAGATGCGTTTGTTGAGGATTTTAAAAATATCCAAGAAGGGTTATCCGCACATGACATCCCAATGGCATTTTTCACATTCCCAGCAAAAGCAACGTACATTCGTAAACCAAGCCCATCATTTGTACCTGAAGATATGGGAATCAAAAACAATGCTCGCCTTCACGAAAAGTTAACAGCAAATGGCATTGATAATACAAAAATAATGGATGCTATTCCGAAAGCTGTAGACGTCCACGATATGTACTTTAAAACGGACCATCACTGGAATATGTTTGGTGCATACCAAGGATATTTAGCATTGATGAAAAACGTTAATGAACGAATTGGTGAAAAAATTGAACCAATTCCTTTTGAAGAAAAGAACATGAGCTGCTTACCAAATGACTTTAGCGGTTCGTGGAACAAAGTATTGTATCTGACAGTCGCAAACGATGATCAAATTTGTTACAACTACCCTGAGTCTTTTGAAAATCAATTCACAGTGTACATGGGGAAAGTTGGCGAAGGAAAAGAGTATACGTTTAATGATATATATGGTGGAGCGAAGAATATGGACAAAAATGAGTTCGTTTCCTATGCTACGGGATATTCATTAGACTATGCAATGTTGTCATTTTTAAATGAAGATTATGACTCAGACAAGCATATCGTCATTGTGAAAGATTCATACATGAACGCCATCCAATTCCACGTGGCAAGTCATTTCAAACAAACAACTATCGTGGACCTTCGTTATACTAAGGGCGACCCGGTTGATTTGATTGCAGAGCTTGACCCAGATTATGTATTTTTCGCGTATAATGATCGGAATTTTAATGTGGTGGAGCAATATTAATGAAGGAAGAACAGTTCAGTTTGGGCTGTTCTTTTTTATTGCTTAGTATTAGTTTCAAATTTCTTAAAAACAAATAAAAAAAGAAAACTGCCCTGAAGAGCTGAAAAAGGAGACGCATAGGATAACGAGACATGAAAAATTACAGTCTTCTTAGTTTTTCTACTTCTCTTTCAAGCTTTCAATGTTCTAAAACCTTGTTCAACTTTCATTTCTAACTTGTCCATACGATTATTCATGATTTTCTGTTCAGCTTTTATCTCTTGTATCTCAGCTTTCATTTCCAGAATATCTTTTTTCATCTCCTGTTGTTCTTTTTTCAGTTCTAGAATATCTTCTCTCATCTGTTGTACTAACATTCATTCCGCCAACCAATTTCACTAATCGCTCTCAAATCCTGTGTATTGTTCATTAATTTCACCTCCTTTTTGTTCATTACACAATAGTTCAAAGCCTACACAATTATTAAATTACTTATCAGTATTAGTTGGTTTAGAATATTTATACAAAAAAACTTAGCACGAGGGAAGTTTATCCTCATACTAAGCCTTCTACTATTATTATCGTATTGTAAACTCTTTCGTTACACCATTCTATAATTTTGAACCAGATTTTGCTTTCAACACATCTGTTATATGTAGAGTATAGGTTTCCCCTGATACATAACCGGATGCTGGTGCGCTAAGGTAGATTTTTGAACCATCGACTTTTGTTGTAACTGCTGCTTTTTGGCCTGCTTTATTTGTTACGTAGATTTATGAAGGTGTTACAGTTGATGCATCAATTTCCGTGCTGAATGAAATTGACCATTGTTTTGTTGGTTCATATGTTGTGCCTACATTTGTTTTACCAATTGAAAAATATGCCCAATTGTTATCGTTTGTTGCATAAAACTCATTGTCATTTTTCCCTGGGAATACCCTATCGAATTGACCTGATACTTCACCAGCTTTTATTCCTGTTTGACGTTCGAATACTGATAATTTCTCTTTAGAAGCTACTGCAATATACTTTTCCGAAATACTATACACATCACTTGTTGCTTGAATCGAGTGTGAAATATACCCTGTATCATCTAAAATATGCACTTTTTCACCATCAGAAATAGCATTTGCTTCTTGGCTATAATCCGGGATGCTCTCTTCGCTAATATTATATTTTGTAAGTTTTAATGTATTTAAATCCATATGATAGCTTGGTTCAAAAAACCCTCGAATAATTGCATAATCATCTGTAGCTTGCAAGAATGAACCTGAGATTGGTTGAGTTCTTAATACGTTACCTGACTTATCAAACTTTACTGCCAATTCTCCATTATCCGATTGTAATATGGCAATATCAAAATTATCATATACATAAAGATATGACTCTTCCCAATGAACATCATCAAATCCATAATCAGATAATCTAAAGTTTGTCTCAACCGTACTTGGTTCTTTTCCATATAGTCTATCAGTTCTATCGTAAGCTAAAAATCCATCGTTAATACGACTTGTTTTTAATGGATAAAAGTCAAACTCAAAATCCTCATAAATATTTATCAATTCTCCCTCAGATGTATAAACAAAAAAATCATTAGAAGATTCAGTGCCATGTGTTTGACGAAGGTTATTCAAAAAAATTTTGTCCCCATCCTGATAGAATTCAAAGGATGAATAAATATACTCATTCTCAGGGCGGACATCAGGGCGTTCAGACCATCTCATTGTTAGATCCTCATTATAAACCACTAAAGTATTTGGCTTCACAAAAACTGGTACAAATAATTTCCCTGCTCGGTCTTTAAATATTTTTATGTCTCCGTTGTTTGAAAAAACCTGTTTCTTCAATAGTTTTCCAGATTCACTATACTTTACAAGTAAAAGTCTACTTTCTATATCTTTTACTACAGCAATCGTTTCATTAAAGCTATTAGTCTTGGCATCTATCAACTGACCATTTATTCCATCCCATAGTTTTTGAACGGAATCTATTTCGCTTGCACTTGCACTACTAGTAAAAGGTGTAAAACTAATAAAAATTAATAGTGCTACAAAAATTTTTATGTACTTCAAAGTAATAATTTCCTCCCTATGTAATTAATTACAAATATAACCTTATAATAGCTTTTATTACAATAGTATTTCAATATACAAAGTACTTATTTAAACGATGTTTCCTAATATTTTTTCTGTATCACTTATTACTTAAGTCACCCATTTATTTCTTCTTATTTCCAAAAGAACCCAAATATTTTGACAATTTTATGGAATTTAAACAATTAATAGATTATAATAGTTTGGTATTTTATAGTAAAAAAGGAGTGATTTTTGTAAGATGAAGACATTTAAGAAGTTACTTTATAGTACTACGGCATCAATTTTCTTTTTAGGTACGTTGGCTTCAACAGGCATAACATCTGTAAAGGCAAATACAAGCTATGATACTGTTGCTGCAAGTACAAGTGAGTCTCTATCAGTTATACCTGCAACTGATACAATTACAATCAAAGGAAGTAAAAAAGAGGTTGTTGCAAACCTATTCACAAAGGAAACTTACAACTTTACAGTAAAGCGAGATTACAACCAGGTTGTCAATATTCCCATTTCCAACCCTTTATCTAAACCAATGGAATTCTATTTAACAACTGAAGGAGTTTCTGAGGATTTAGCGATTGATTTTATTGGGAAAGGTTCATCAGAACATCCTTTTATCCTGCTTCCAGGTGAAGAGCAAGAAATTCAATTAAGTATACATACTCAGGATGCAACGAAAAAATCATATGAATTTCAAATTAATGCAGTAGATAGCAATACGAGAGCAAATTTGGGACAAGCAAACGTCGGTATTGCAGTAGACTTCCAAAACGTTAATTTTGCCATAAAGGAACTTGAGGAAAATCCTTATACATTAGCAAAAACTATTCAAATTACTAATACTGGCGATAAAATTTCTGACTTAAGTATTGCATTACCTAGTTCATTACAAGGCAAAGCAACTTTTGATCCGATGATTGAAAAAATGGTGCTGTCACCAGGTCAGACGGTTACAACAAATATCATCCCAGATTTAACAGCAATTACTAGTGATATATCTAGTGAAATCGTTGCAACAGCAGCTGGCAAAAAGGTTAGTCTACCAATTCAATTCAAGATACCTAAAAACAGAACTTTATATGAGTATTCCGTAGAAGATATTCTCAAAAAAGAAAAAGATAAACTTTCTTCATTAGAGATAGTAGATTCAAATATTGTTGAAACGAAAGAAAAATCAACATATGAATTCACTGCACAAACGAACGAAGGATTCCAATTAGAGCAATCACTTGAAATTGAAATGTTGCCTGCTGATACGCCAAAAAAAGAGGTTGAATTCAATTATACTGAAGCACCAGATGGAAATATCCATTATACAATTGAAGGAATTTTAAGTGCTGCTGAAGTTGCAGAATTGAGAAAAAAATATGAAGAAGAAAATGATGTCTTCTCATCACAGATAGTATTCGATGGTAGTTCTGACGCTGCAATGGCATTTAGATATAGTGGTGTCTATAACCCTAAAATAGGTTGGACAGTGTTTATTGATGGAACTGCTACAGATTTAGTAGAATTAGATATCGCCGAAAAAAAATATAAATCTGGTGATATTAGTTTTGGTGAGTATGTAGGGTATTCTGCTTTTAAAGTAGGGAAAATTGGTTGGAATGCTTTTGGACTAACACGAAAGGATCCACTTACTGGAACAGGTGCATTTATTGTTTCAGAACTTGGTAGTAAAGCTGATAATTGGTTTAAAAAGCAACTAGGCTTCCCAGATAGTACAAATGAATATCTTGCTGATTCACTACTTTACTTCTTAAATGATTTTTATGGTTGGCAATGTATTAACAGAAAGTTTTTAGAAAATACAATTGAAATCCCAAATAACTATATAAGTAACAATAATAGTTCTAATGGTTATGTTTATTCCAGAATACATCGACCATACACTAGCAACTATTATCCAGAAGACTTTACATTTAAAGTAAATGATACACCTGTATATAACGTAAATGACGATACAATTGAAGGTCCATTCTCCTTCAGTTTCCCTATGAATTTAATTCGCACTGGTAAAAACTATCTTGATCAGTTAAATACACATAAAAATAAAGGTAGTTATATCATTGAAACTGAGAAAAAGGTTTATATCCCTGTACCAAATGATAAAACGATTCCAATTTACATTGGTTATAATGAAACTGTAGAAGTAATTGAATCACCATTTGAAGATAATATTGTCGTTTCCAAACCTGACTTTGAGGTTTATCCTGAAATGATTACAGTAGATAATTCACCGATATTTGAAAATACAGCGAACAAGTTATCAATTAAATTATTTAATGCTGGTACTCGTGGTGGTTTCACTGATGTACAAGTCTTAGATAATAACCAGGTGATTTACTCAGGTAATATTTACGTTTCAAAATTAGATAGTAATACAATACCACTTAATTGGACTCCTTCTGCTGGGAATCATCAAATTAAAGTGATTGTTAACCAAGGTCTTGAAAAGTACGAAATTAGCGATAAAAATAATACAACAACTAAAAGCTTCACTGTTTATCCAAAGACTACAAAAGGTCCTGAAATGATCAATGTTTTCCCTGGAAAAAAAGCAGAGCAAGTGAAATATATTACATTTGATTTTAAAGATGCGTTATACAAAGATTACTCTCTTATTAAAGAACTAGCTTTAATCATTGATGGTCAACCAGTTAGTCCAGTCCAATACAAGATTAGTAATGGCCGTGGATGGGTTTCACTCCCTCAAGCACTTTCTAATGGTAAACATACAATCGAGTTAAAAGTTGTCGATAAATTTGGAAACCAAACTGTAGAGAAATGGGAAACTACAGTTGAAATGAAACAAAGTTTAATTTTTGAAGGTACGACTTTAACAGTTGAAGAAGGGGTAACATTATCACTTCAAGGCCGACTATACTTACAAGACGAAAATGGTAAACAAGATGTTTCACAACAGGCAACTTATACAGTCCAAGATTCGAAAATTGCAGAGATTAACAACAGCAATCGAATCCGTGGTGTCAAACAAGGTCAAACAACATTAGTAGCAAAGTATAATGGATTAGAACTATCTATTCCAGTTACAGTGAAACAAGGAACTTCAAAAACGTACACAATTACGATTAAAGATATGCAAAGAACGGGCTCTTCTAGTGTGGATGTATGTGGAATTACTACAAATAGTAATTACTGTTCAAATCTATCATACGATCAAAAGTTCAATCATACTAGTAATGGGGTAACAGTAACACTAACTGTTAAACAAGAAGATTTAAAACGCTTTAATACAGTAAAAGGTATTTTATCCATTGATAACAAAGCGTTTATCTTTAATTTAGGACAAGAACAACAGCTAACGTTTTCTGCAAATGATTTTGATACAAAAATTACACTTCCAACAGCAGCGAAGTTTAATAGTGCACAATTAGATATATTAAATAATGGTAAAGAAGAAGGAACAATTCGATTCTATTCCGAAACAGATGAGATTTACGTTCCAAGCGGTGTTTATAACCTTTCTGCTACTGTTAGTCAAAATAATTTATTGATGGCTCTAACAAAAAACAACTTCACAGTGAAAAAAGGCGACAATAAATTAACAATTGATACTGGCAATTTTGTTTCATTAAAAACGAACTCAAAAATTAAGCCTGAAAGTATTTCTCTTAATAATCGTCAAACAGGAGCTTATTTATCAGCTCCATTTATAGATAGCATCCTACTTGAAAAAGGAAAGTACGATGTGAACTTATCTCTTAGAGATAGCAAATTTTCATACAATGTAGGAAATAGTGACTTTAATTTAAGTAGTGATTCCATTTTATCTGTAGATAATACTTTTACAGGAGAACTTTCATTTGAGAAAGACGAATACATTGGTGGAGAATCAGTTAATTTTTATGATGGAAGAAATAAACTCTTATTCAAAGACCAATACAATAACACACTGAGATCTATTTATAATACAAATAATTGGTCCAATGTGAACGCGAAGTTAATCTTCACAAATGTAAATAATTCTCAAGATAAATATGAAGTACCGCTTGATTACTTTGAATATGCGAATATCCAGTTACCGGATATAACAGGTACATTTAATGTTAAGTTAACAATTCCTGAATTTGAAAATAGTAATATTGTAGCAGCTGATAAAAAATGGACAGTTAATTTCTCACATCAAGTAAATGAAAACTCAGTAAATGCAAACTCCATTTATGTACTAGATGAGAGTGGAAACCGAGTTGCCGTTGATTTGAAAACTGTTCATTCGAATGGTAAATCATCAGTAGTTGTAACGCCTAGATCACTTTATACTAGTGGTAAACAGTATAAACTGGTGATTACAGATCAGGTAAAATCATCTACTGATAAAAACTTAAATAAAGAATATACGAAAGTCTTTACTATTAAGTAATTTAAAAGGAGGTGTCCAAAAAGTAATAATTTTTTGGACACCTCTTTTCTTTCTTGATAAATATCTCTTATGAATTATTGCTCCTGCGGTAGTCGAAATAAATTTCCACTATCCTCGTCGCAAAGGAGTTGTCTCAAAATCACTTTTCAGACCACTCCTTTCTTATTCTTCGATAGTAAACTGCATTCTTACTTCTTTTTGAAGGTTTTTATCATCTTTAGATACTATTCCCTTTTCGATTATTAGTTGATAGCTTTGTCCAATTTCATATCCGGTTATAGGTGGCATTATTTTTATGATGGAGGGATTAGTTTTATCTATCACAGGTTCAATTTGCATAATCTTACCCTGTTCGTCTATTACTTTAATAAGTTGTTTATTAAACAGTTTCGCATCAATAGCTCCCGACATGGTGACGCTCCAAATTTTATTAGTTGGTACATCATGTTTAGATTTGAAATATTTAATTTCTCCACTAGATATATCAAGTGCTTTAGATACATCGATTTTTCCGTATCCCATTTTTTGTTTTTCTGTTTCTTGTGCAAGAGGTTTTGCTGAGTTAATTAATACATCAACAATATCTTCATTTTTAATATTTGGTTTGGAAGATTTAATTAAACCTACAGCTTTTGTTACAAATGCAGCGGCAATACTTGTCCCTGAGTGCATTTTTAATTCTCCATCATTCCAAGTACTCCAAATATCTACCCCTGGTGCAACGAAATCTAAGTTTTCTCCATACTGAGAAAAGCTGGCTATCGCTTCATTGATGTCATAGGCACCAACTGATATGACGTTTGGATAGTTTGCTGGATATTGAAGCGAGCTCTTCCCTTCATTCCCTGATGATGAAATAATAATACTTCCTTTATCAATAGCCTCATCAATTTTTTCTTTTAGTAGAGGAATATCTTTTGAAATACCTAAACTCATATTGATGATCTCAATTTTTTGGTCAATTGCATATTGAAGTCCCTGAAGAATTGTGAATAAATCACCTTTACCGTTATGGTCCAAAACCTTTATTGGTATAATTTTCGTTTGTGATGTATCTCGAACTATGACACCAGCGATATGAGTACCATGTCCGTTTTCGTCATTAATATTTTCATAGCCAAAAGCATCAAAACCCTTTTCTATTGAAGACTTCAAGACAGGATGATTAATGTCAACACCAGTATCTAGAATTGCAATCTCAACATCTGAATCATTGTTTATTACGTTATGTATAGGGAAATTCATAGATTTATAACCCCAATTGTTTGGCAGAGCAAATGCCGAACTGAAAAGTAACTTTGACTCTATCGGCAATTCCAATTCTACGTTGGTAGAGTAACTTTCTACTCTCGGATTTTCCATTAATCCGTTAATGCTTTTATGTATGTCATCTACTATAGAAATCTTATAAATATTTTCCCCTTCGATAGTGTCAACTATATTAATAGAATAGGATTCAGTTAAATCTTTTATGTATGAGGTTTTTATTATAAATTCATTTTGTTCAATGGCTTTTCCATCTACACTATTTATAACTATGTAAGATACCATTACAAAAATTATAGAAAGGTATTTAATTTTATTCACTTACTTATACCTCCTTTTTATTTATGTTACTAAATTCATCAAGACTATCATAGGATAATATCTAACATATTAATATTAGTTTGTGTAAAGCATATTTCTTTAATATAATAGAATATGTAAAGTTACTAAAACATAGTGGAAAATTACATATTAAGGAGTAGAAATATGGTTAAATTCGGACAATTAGTAGATGAAGGAAAAGCAACATTTAAAATAAATCCCATTTCACGAGCGTTTGGGGTAATAATTTTTGAAGATAAAATGGATGAAGCTAATAAAAATTATTGTATAATTATTAATAATAAAGAATACAAATTAAGTATTAATCCATTTGATTCTAACATAAAAGATGTAACACTTGATACTAATGAATATACAGAAGAGCTGCTAAGAGAGGCTGAGGTTATCAGTTTATAGTTGTTTATTTGAAGTACTATCTATGCCATTTCTTAAATACCCATTGCTAGAGTATTTTTTTTCCATTATAATTAGTTAAAAATGGTGAAAGAGGTATTTATTCCTATGAAAAAGGCAACTAAATTATTGGCGTGTGCTGCACTGACTTTACCTACTATTGTAGCTGTTGCACCAGTACAAGAGGCTTCTGCTCAATCTTTTACTCCTACGCAAACTGTCTACATCGTAAATGGTAGTAATGTAGCATTGAATTTTGATTATTTTACATCTGCAATTAACGCAAAAGTATTAACAGATTTAAATATTCAATATATTCAACTTTCTAATGGTAAATACTATCAATTTTCTATGTTTACTTCTGCTCTTAATGCATTTGGATCATTAAACTTAGCAACTGAAGCCTTAAATAACAACAATAGTTATGCACAACCATTAACTAATGTTATTATTGGTCAAGTTGATGTTTCAACAGGTAAAGTAATAACTTCACAATCTTCAATTGATTTTGAAGTAATCGGAATTGATTAAAAAACAACCTATTCCAGCATGTTGGGATAGGTTGTTTTTCTTATTTTATTTAATTTTTATTATTGCAGCTAGGAGCTGTTTCTCTGTAAAATCTGTATTTTGAACCTCAAAAAGCGTTTCTTTAAAAGGATTAACAGTAAAAGGATATTCTTTACCTTCTACCTCTAAAATTATATCTGTTGCTTTTTTATTTGCTAATTCTTTGCTTAATGCTGAACTATCAATAACTACACTAATTTGTTGAGTAATTGGATTAGAATTTAATGTTAAACCACCTTTTTCACTTAATGATTTTAGAGTTATATTATTTGAAGGTGTTGTTTTTGATTTTGATTCTTTTTCTTCTATATTTTTATCTTTAGCTTCATTATCACTATCTGATATTTTCGCTATGACTTTTCCCTCTTTTTCAACTTTTACAATAATGTCTTGATTTTTAAACACTTTTTTTAATTCACGAACATATTTTTCAGCTAATGTATTCGCTTCTTTTTCATTAACTTTTTCCTCTATTTCAATTAGAGCACTCACTTTATCGTTTTCTTCTATCACTTGTCCAGAAATAACGCCTTTTTCCTGTTGCAAATTCTTTGTAATTTTTTTGTTTTCTTCTAATGATTTTTTTTCTTTATTCGTTTCATTTTGTACAATATCTTGCTCATTATTTTCCTCTTCCTTAGTTTGATTCTCATCGTTTGAGCAGCCAGTAACTAATAGAACTGCAAGAAAGGATATAAATAGTAATTTTCTCTTCATCTATGACACTCCAATTATATTATTACAAGAACAATTATAACATACATAATTTCACTAATAATTATTAAAGACGGCAAAAACTCTAATTTGTTCCTTACTATAATAAAAAACTTCTAATGGTGATTGTTTGAAATCATCATTAGAAGGCAAAAAAGAGTTATTTTATTCGAATCACAGAATTTGTTAACTGACTTTCTGTGAAATTTGTATTTAATACTTCATAATAGCTTGTATTAAATAAATTTACTGTAAAGGCAAAGTTTTGATTATCTACAACTAAAACAAGATCAGTTGCTTCTTTTCCAGCTAAATCTCCTGTTAATTTTGAACTCTCAATAATAATACTTAACTGTTTCGTTACAGGATTTGATTTTAATGACACTACACCATCTGTAATAAGTTCTTTTACACTTACTGCTGCATCACTTTCAGTTTTAACATAAGTAACAGTTGTACTAAAATGTTTTTCATTAATAGTAAAGTCTACTTTTGTTTCAATATTTTTTTCTAATGGATCGCTTAGTATAACTGTATGTGTTGTGTTGTCTGAAAGTGTTACTTTTAATGTTGTATTATCAGTTACTATAACTTTTTTAATCGCCAATTCTTTTCCAGGTTCTGGTTTAGGTTGTCCTGTAATATTTACAATCGTCCGGTTTAAGAAAGAGGCAAATTGACCACGTGTTAATGAGTTTTTTGGATTAAATGTAGTTACAGTAGTGATTTTTGCAAAATCCAATGCAATAATTGCTTCTCTCTTTTCAGTTGGTAGATTTGAAATATCTGTCACTGAAGTTTTGAAATTAACTTCTTTATATAAGCTAATTAAATCAATGCCATAAACCTGTTTAATTGCACGAACTAATACCACTGCCATTTGTTCGCGTGAAATATTATTATTATATTGTAGTTGATTATTTGACCCTTTAAAAACTTCAGCATCTTTTACAAGTGCCGCAAATTGCAATAATTCTTGATCCTTTGCTGAAGTTGGTAAATCTGCAAATCGTGCTTTAGATGTATAATCAGCAGGAATAGCAAATCCTTCTGCAATAAGCCATTTTCCTAAAAATTTCGTTACATTACCACGTGTAACAACTGCATTTGGTTTAAATAAACCACCTGGATAACCACTTACAATTTTCGCTTCAGCTAACGCTAAAATCGCTTCTTTATGGCTATTTCCCTCAATATCTACAAAAGATGCTGCACTAGCAGCAGGTACTACTGCAGATGCTACAATAGTTGTTGCTGCAACACTTGCAAACCATTTATTTCGGTTTTTCATATGTATTCCTCCTATAGTTAATGAATATACTAATTTTACGTAGTATTTTCCACATGTACTATAATAACGTATTTAGTATATTTTTTGTTAATTTTTTTGCATAAAATATATATTTCTTATAAAAATTCGAATATTTATATAAATTTAAGGTAAGTTATATAGAGATTCTATTACTTAAAGGAAATTTCCTTTCCTATATCAAGCTATCCCAAACACTTCTATACAAATATAATTCATTTTACTTAGTAGGTATAATAAATTACTTCAATGACTACCTCCATCTTTTACATATCTTATCTTTACTACAAGTCTTATGGATTATGTCAACTGTAGTTGCTGGGATGGTTGTGAAAACAAATGTTGTTTGCAGAGTTAAAAAGGATTGCTGGTTATAGCACTTCTCTAGGGTGTATAATGCTAGAATTCTAGCTACCAATGTGAACCGTTTGAATACTTGTAGATTGATTCTTCGCGTCTATACAATGTAGATGAAATGTTCACGATCCACGTCACCTAGAAACTCTTTCATCAGATCATAAGCATCATACGGGGAACGAATGCAACGATTTTTGTATATCATTGTTTCCTCTCTAACTAATTTCACTTGAACAATGTCAACACGTTTTGCAGGTTATTCTTACATTATTCTTCAAGCACTTTAAAGTCCACTTAACAAGGTCACCCTCTACTAAACAAATCTATTCACTATAAGATAACTGCTCCACCTGACGTATTGTATCCTCCCTTGTTTTTGCAACACAAATTCTAAATAAAATTTCCCGTATTTCAACTTTATAGATTGCCCATAATCTTCCTCCTTGAAATGAAAATAGCCCTAACTCCACAAATGGAATTAGGAGTTGAGTTAATATTAATAAAAATAATTTATAATTATTTTTTCATTTAGTACTGAAAGCGAAAGTTATAAAGACTCTTAAACATTATTCCTTACAAATGCTAGCTATTTTCTCTCCACCAAAGGCAATTGCATTTGGCAATCAAAAAATGTAATAAATGGTCATTAATTTTGCGACCACTTGCCAACACTATTTTTACTTATTTTCGAATACTAGAATTACGGTATCGATAGCTTTCTCCAGTAAAGATGATTAAATGTGAATGATGGATTAAGCGATCGATTACCGCCTCTGTTAAAATTTGATTCCCAAATACATGATTCCATTGTCCAAATTGAAGGTTCGTCGTAATAATGACGCTACGCTTTTCATAACACATCGAAATCACTTGAAAGAGAAGCTCTGCCCCTTCTTTTCCTAACGGAATATAGCCTAGCTCATCAAGAATAAGGAGGTCTAATTTATCAATTTGGTTCATTAATTTATTCAGCTGCCCTTTTTGATTCGCATCAATCAGTTGATTAACGAGTCCTGCAATTGTGTAAAAGCGTACTTTATGACCAAACTTAGTAATGGCATTTAATGCAATGCAACGACTTAAGTAAGTTTTTCCAGTGCCTACACCACCGTAAAGAATAAGATTCTCCTTTTCAGAGATAAACTGTCCATCCCATAAATCCTCTTTCGATAATGTTTTGGCTAGTTGCACATGCTGCCAATTAAACGGCTCATGACCACTTTGAGGCAACTGCGCCTGCTTTAATAATAAATTCAGTTTTGTTGCTTCACGATGCTCAATTTCTCGTGTAAAGAGCTGCTCTAGAAACTGAATTTGATCAGCGGTTAATTCCGCAATATGTGAACGTAACTGACTTAATTTCAAACGTTTTGCACAATCCTCTAGTAGCTGCGTCATGATTTCTCCTCCATTTTAAAAAGATCATCATAGTGACTTGAACCTCTAGTCACTTCTGGCAGTTTAGGGATTTCCTCAGAGGTTTGAATGTCCTGATAGAGCTGCTGATTGAATTTTTGTGCATTAAAAGCCTGCCTAATTTGTTCAGCCGAAGGATGCCCATTACTAGATGCGGTCATCAACGCTTCGTTTAGTTGACCAAATGTAGCTACGGTCATTAATTCTGCTAAAAGTGATAGTGCTGCCTTTTGCTCATCTTCCGTAGAGGCTTTTAAATAGGCTTGCCATTCTGATGGTAAATGATCATATACACCCGAATATTTAATTGCTTTTGGCCGTTGTGCCAATAATTTTAAATAAGGTTGCCAAACCATAGATTTGGCCTGATTGCCATACAATCTCGGATGCTTTACAATGCATTCATAGTTTTCGTTTAAAATCCGAATTTCATCATACAGAACTTCTACGAACACTTTCTTTTGCGCAAAACGCGGTGAAGTAGAATAAAGTTTTGAATCGATGTGCACAAATCCAGATTTGTCTGCTTTCGCAGTCATGATACGAGCGCAATTAAACTCCTTTTCTGGTAAAACTAAATGTTTTGCGACGGACTCTAAATGAAGTTCAGACTGCTTTCGCTTCTTTTCATAGTGAATCCGTTCCCAGTCTTTCTCAGCCTTTTCCCATAATTGCTCATTCAATTCATTTAAATCTGTAAGCGATAGCGCAGGTAATAAATAGTTGTTTCGTGAATACTTCACCATGTTTTCAACGTGTCCTTTTTCATTTCCCTTGCCAGGATTACAGAATTCATATTCGAATCCATAATGTAAAACAAAACGTTCGAACATGTCCGTTAACTCACGCTCTCCCTTTGCGTGAATCTTTTTAACCGCAGGTGAAAGATTGTCAAAACGAATTGTTTTAGGTACGCTACCTAACCGTTTAAATATACGTTGCAGACCTTCTAATAGACATTCTGTATTTTCGGATGGAAATACCTGAAAGTAGAATGTATTTGAATAAGGAAAAGACATTACTAAAAATGGTAAATCTATTATTTCCCCTGCATATTTAAAAGGGGCTTTCCCAAAATCAACTTGTGCAGTACCTTTATGCGCCTCTAATGGAAGTACAGCACTTTCTGCTTCTTTCTTTAACTCTTCTTTTCGCGAGCTAACATAACGTCTTACAGTTCTTGCTGAACCTTTAAATCCATGTTCCTCAACTAACTGCGTATACATGCGTTTTGCAGTACGCTGGAACTTCTTTTTCATTTTTAAATCTTCTTCAAGCCAACTATTTAAGATCGGTTTTACGGCATCTAATACGGGCGATTTGCGTTTTTGCTTTAACTTTTGTGGAAACTCTTCTAAATCAGCGTACTTTTTAACTGTACGTTGATCATGATTTACGCTTTCTGCAACTTCCTTGTAGGAACGCCCTTTATGATTAACTTCATGTCTGATATAATTAATTTCTACCACTTGCAACATCTCCTATATTACCTCCTGTTAAACGTTGTTGGTCCAACGAGGAGTGTAACTTTATTGGATAATGTTGACAAGTGGTTTTTTCATGCATAAATTAATGTCCGAATGGTACATTTTTAGTTTGCCATAACCAGCTATGTGTATGTCACAGAAAAAATGGATGGCCGTTCCTTTATAAAAGCATTTATTGAATTTACCAAACATATCGGTGGAGTTTATCCTATTCTTTTAATTGATAATATGAAAATCGCAGCTCGTCATAAAAAATACCAAGATCAACAATCACAATTGACATCATTGTTTCAACAACTTGAGCAGCATTACCATATTGAAGTTCGACTATGCACTCCTTACCGACCAAATCAAAAGGGAACTGTAGAAAATGCAGTCAAAACTTTAAAAACACACTTATTTGCTTATCAAGCAGATTTTTCTTCTCTCAATGAACTACAGGAAGAAATACATAAGATCTTCAATCACTTAAATGGAAAGAAACATCACGAAAAAAACGACACGATTATCAATTTACTTAAACACGAAAATCGGTATAATTCGCCTGTTCCAAAGAAACATATGGCTTATTTCCAAGACGAAATAAAATGTGTCAGGAACAATACACTGGTTGCATTCGATGGTAACTATTACTCCGCTCCAGAGAAATACAAAGGTGAGAAAATTATCGTCCGATACACAGACCGTACAGTCAGACTTGTTACGTTAGATGGGAAACAGGTGTTGGCTAAATATTCACGATGCTATGGGAAGAACCATAAAAAATATCGAGTATGGAATATGTTGAATAAGTTGCAACATAAAGCTGATGGATTTGACCAATCACGAGAAAAACGGCAAATGCCCAAATGGTTAAAGTTTCTCTACGAAAAGACATTTAAAAAACAAGCTGATGAATTTTTCGCATTTTTAGAACTAATACAGAACCTAAAAAAGAATACGGTCAAACGAATGCTAAGATGGCATTCTACATTTAAGAAAACATTGACCATTGAATCTGTACTTGAATTTATATCAATGCACTAACTTCCTTTACCTGCTCCTTGACAAATTAATTCTCATAAAAAAAGCAACATTTTTACTCACAATCCCCTTTTTTAACCTTTATAAATAATTGAATATTCAGTTATCTATTAACAAAAAAAGATGAGAATAGTCATTTTTCAACTATTCTCACCTAAATTTGTTCTACTTTTAATTAGACAAGTGTTCTAGTTAGCAAAAACTTTGTCCACGATGATTTTTAACAGTTTCTTTGACCTAAAAGGCCCTCTAGTATGTTGTTATTTCGAGATAAAAGTAGATAAAAATGTTGCTATACTCTCATTCTATCCGATTATTTTTTATATTTTAATCTGTTCTGTGCTAGAAATTCAAACGTAGATTTTTTTGAAGGCAACTACTTGCTCTTAGAGAAATGTATAATTGTTTTCTTCTGAATAATGCATTCCCTAAATCTTCTATTTATGATATTTTGCATATTAAAATTATCTACATTTGCAAAAAATGTCACATACATGTCTGTTTCTAATGCCTTTTTTACAAGCTCTGCATATAAAAGCATTGCCCCAAGTCTTGTAGCAGGTGTTCGTTCCACATAACTCATTGGTGAAAGCAACATGTTCTTTGCGACTCTTTCACAAAGACACCATCCCATAATCTCCCCATCCACAGTTAAAACAAAGCTATACTGCTCGTCAATTACCCCCAAATTATCAACTAATGGCAAGACAAAGTCATTAAACTTCTCTTCAATATGTACCGCCCTTTTAAATGCCCGTTCAATCTGAACATCCCATTTTTGAATAGCGATGTTTTCAGGCTTTTTCAAACTCCAAACCCACTCATTACATTGCATCTTTTTAAAATCAATTATATATTGATTGACCGCTTCACTTTCTTTGCTCCAACCTTTTTTCCTAAATAGTCCCTCTACGGATACAATTTCAAATGGAACGTTCAATCTCATGTTCGTTAAGACAACGCTATTTTGTTGAAGTTGACTTTCTGCGTAATCAAATAACCGCTCTAAATAAATGATATGCTGCTCATCTTGAACTACTTCAAAATGCGTAATGCTAGCATTATTTACACTGTATAACTCAGCTAATAGAACCCCATATGGTGCATGTCCCTCTACTAAACCGAATCCCCAAAATAATTCATCACAATCTTCGAATCTTTGAAAATGATTAGGATTCAAATAAGGACTAAATAGTAAATAATTTTCTACACTAAGCTTCACGATTTCCAATGCCTTCACCTCAAAAAAGTAGCCTACTATTTAAGTAGGCTACTTTAGAATTTTTAGATACGCTCAAAAGAACCTGTTGCTGGGTTAAATACAACATTTGCGAATTTCTGATTTTGATAGTTTAGATTTGAAACTACTTTTACATCCTGAACCGTTGTTAATTGATAACTAGCTGTAACAACAGTTTCCGTACCATTTGTTGCTTCTAAAAAATAATAATATGTTATTGTTGTACTATTTGAAGCAGTTGTATCCATAAAAACATATTGCTCTGTCCCCGAAGGAATATTTGATTGTAAAATAGTTGCTCCAGTAAGAGAATCTACAGTATTACGTTTAATTGTATACGTAATCGTCCCACTTGATTGACTGTCAGTCCATGAAATTGTATTTTGTACGCCACCCCAATTATATTGAACTGTATCTTGCGATGTCCCCTGTACATTAGTAGGTGCTAATAATCCACTATTCTCGTCTTATACCATCAAAATGATAGCTTTCGTTTCGAGCCTTCACCATGCAGGCGGCTTTCACCGCACACGGCGATCCGTCAGTATATTCTATTACTCATTTTTTTGGGAATTAAGTCCTTTAATGATTTTCATTTATGACATCCCTAAATTTACAAACAGTAAATTATACCCATATAATAATTAAAATTTAGAGCCAATCATGAAAACATGATTGGCTCTATATCACTTCAGCTTAATATTAGGGAAATAAGCTTTTATAAAGAATATCTACTACTGACTGGGTTCCTTCGTTCCTGCTAGTTTTACCCTTCTCACATGTTACCATGCAAGTCCAAACGGCTAGCGATCAACACTACTATGAACCCGCTGCCATCTTACTAGCTTCACTGGTGCTAACACACCTCTTCTAGCAAGACTTCAAACGTTCCATTACTTCTATCCCTTGTTTTGATGACCTTAGGTCTCCACTATCCAGGAATGAGAACGACTGGTTTAACAGCCTGAATTGTTCCAATCGCCAATTATATTATCTCAAATATAAGGATGAATGCTAACCTGCTAGCTTATGTCTTAGCATTCACTAACTCACCCTGCCTACATGGATTCGTCTGCCTGACCATAATCACCTTTTAAGGAGCCCCGCCTCGATCTTCGAGTACGACTTCACCTGACTTCACCCTTTCGGCTTGTTAGCGCCTCACTGGATGCAGGAGGATTAGGCACATGATAAAAGGCTGTTACCATGAATAGGAATTACACCTATTAAATGGAAGTAATAGTTAGAAAAACACCTCATGAAAAGTAACACTTGTCTAAGTTGTCATCATCATGAGGTGTTAGTTCCACTTCTTTCACTAGTTTAATAGCTTATGAAGTAACGTTTCGTTATATTAGTTAGCAGAAGCATCAATTGCATCAGTAATAATTTCTAGAGTTTTATTACCTACTGCATCTTTTAATGCGTTTGCATTAACCTTAATTGTATTTGTAGCACCAGTTAATGCAGAATCAAAAGTAATTTTCAAAGTTTTCCCTGAAATTTCTACTTCATCTTCAGCAGCAAGTGCTTCATAAGTTTCACCATCTGTAGCAACAGTAACCGCAGCTTTTAGAGCTGTAGGATCTACAAGGTTGTTAGTAATTGCTTCAGTGAATGTTAATGTAACTACTTTATTAGTAACATCTAATGAAACTCCACCAACTGTTGCTAATACTGGAGCTGTAGTATCTTTCGCAGATAGTTTAACTACTACAGGAGAAGTAATTAAATTGTCTGATCCATCGTAAGTTACTTTTGTAATAACAATATCAGCAGAAGCATTTGCTTTTGTTAAACCAGTTAATGATGCATCTTGAGTTGTTTGATTAAATGTTGTGCCATCTGCATTTGTAATAGTGTATTCGAAAGCTAATTTAGTTTTATCAAATCCAGTTAAGTCTTTACCATCTTGGTTTTTAACTTTAACAATATCTTGAAGTTTAGCTTTAAGTTCAACTGTAGCATCATTTTCGATTTCCCCAAGAACGATTGCTACACTGTCAAATGTCGCAGTTTTAGCAACTTCAGTTGTATTAACTACTTCAAATGTCAAAGTATCTACTACTAAAGATCCAACCTTAACTTGTACATAACCAGTACCAGCTTTTACAGCGTTTACTTTATTTTTAGTTGTTCCATCAATAGCTACAATACTTGAATCAGCATTACCATCTTTATCAACTGATACTAAAGTGTAGTCTGTTGTAACAGCTAGTTCTTCAATTTTATTTCCATTAGCATCTTTTGAGAATACCTTCACTAAAGAGTCTTGTGGAGTTTTAGGGTTTGCTGTGTTACTTGCATTTACATCTAATTTAGTAGCTGCATTTTCAACAGTGTAAGCAGCCAGGTCACCTGCTTTTGTAACTGTTACATTGATTGTTTGTTTCAATGTAGTATCAGCGTCGACCTTATAGCTTAACTCTACAGAAGTTGAACCTTCTTTTAATGCTGTTATAGTTACAGTTTTTCCGTCACTAGCAGGTGTTGCTAGTGCAATTGTTTCATCTGCAACTTTTGCTTTAAGAGTTGATGCAGCTGGAGTTACATCAGCACCAAATTGGTCTTTGTAAGCAACTTTTACTGTTTGGCTGTTAACGCTAGTGCCTGTACCTACAGCAACCTCAGTTTTTTCAGCTTCAAAAGATGCAACTTTTGCTGCTGCTCTTACTGTGATTTTGATTGTTTGTTCAACATCACCAACTTTAACTTTAACAAAACCTTCTCCAGCTGAGATTGGTTTAATGTCTAAAGTTGTATCTCCACCATTTTTCTCAACGATAACAACGTTTGGAGTTAAGTTCGTGATTGTTACGTCAGTATTATCAGCAACAGCCATTGATTCACCATATTGATCTTTATAGTAAAGACCTAATTTCATTGCTGTTCCGTCTACATATACATAGTCCAACTTCTTATCAGCATCTAATTTAGCGAATTCATCTGTATCAGCAGCTGCTGCACCAGTACCAGGATAAGCATAGAAACCAGCAAATGTTGAAGCTGTTACATCTTTTACAGTAATTGTCGTTGGTGCTGATTTTACATAAGTATCACCAACTTTAACTTTTGCTACAACAATTGCAGATCCATCAGTTGACTGTGCTACACCAGATAAATTGATGATATTGGTATTAGATGTTTCAAATTCTACTTCTGATTCACCTGAAACATCACGCCCTAACGCATCCGTCACTTTAACAACAGTTTTTAGATCTGTTGTATAAGGTACAGTTGTTTGAATAAATTCTACTTTAGAAACTGCCGCAGCCGTGTATTCAAATGCTTTAGAAGCAGTTGCAATTGTATTACCATCTACATCAGCTACACCAGAAGTTTCAACTGTGTAAACACCTTTATCTGCAAACTTATCAAAGAAAGACAAAGTAGCAACAGTTTTCTCTTCGTTTAGCTCTACTTTGCTAACGAATACAAGGTTGCCGTCTTTATCAGTTACTTTGAAGTTAGCAGGTTTTACTTCCTTCACTTCTTTATTGAATGTTACCTCAGCTTGAGTACTGTTAATCGCACAAAATTAACCAAATTTTATACTGAAATTCATTTCTCTCAATCCATGGGACACATCGAATTCCATAAGCCTCAAAAACAAGGTATACAAAAAATAGATAGAAAAAATAGGCGAGTTGTTGTAGATATACTAAAATACTTTATAAATTCTGTAGACCAATATTAGAGCTATCCCCGCAAATTCAATCGAACCAAACCCGCAACTTTTCCATGACTCCCATCGAAACCCCAAAAAACCCATCAATTTTGGACAGACTCCACATAAGAAAAAAACAGGTTCAAAACATTGCTATATAATAGGTAGAAACTCTATATAAAATATATAAAAATTACTTTAAAACAGATTAAATAAATAAAAACTATAAAATAATAAAATTGAATAAGAGTGAAAATAATAATAATAATAATAATAATAGTATCTATAACTGACAATAATGAAACAAAATCTTATATTAAAAAGAAGAAATAAAGGATCGAAGATCCGTAAATAAACAAATTACTAAAAAAGAAATAAATTAATAAAAGGTAGATGTTTCATTAATAGCCTATACAGATACAAAGTGCAAGTTACTGAAACAACTAAAAATTTTCACCTTGTTTCTCTCAAGTCTGCCTCTTTCGGAAATGTGCGGGTTTTGCGGGAACTCCAACTGGCACAAAGGTTTGCTGCGGGTTCCTTAGTGGGGATTTTGAGGGAACATAGAAAAAAAGTATGACTCTCGCCATACTCTTTCTATTTTATCTATTAAGTTGTTGCTAGTTTTAATTGATCGTGATAACCATACTTCAGAAAAAACTCCGCTAAGGCGGTCTCTACAATGGCACGTTGTGTTAGATTGTATTCCTTCTGGTAGTCCTCCAGCAGAGTAGCAACACTAGAAGCAACTGACAATGTTTTATTCGTTTTAGCACCTTTGAATTTGTACACTTTAATTCGATTAGAAGACTCTGATTGTAGAAGTGAGAGAAGCTCCGATTGATGTTGTACCAAGTAGCGTAAAAGTTCTTCAGGACTCATTTCTTTTGAAAATATCGATTTAGAGATTTCTTCTACTTGTGACTTTGACTCAATTGTGAGATCTTCTTGGTAGTTTTCTATTTCATCATTCCAAATGTATCCCTGTGATTTCATGTATTCGCCCATTTCTTCAATGGACTGAAACCCTTGTTTAGTTGCTGTTTGTCTGATGTTGGGATGTTTGACATCGAGCATTCGGATGATTTGTGCTGCTTTTGTGTGGATGGTTGCATGGCTGCTGCCGATGGTGGTTCAGGTTCGTCAGTCTTTGGGATGTAGGTTTGCTGTTCTTTAGACCAACAGTAGCCACGTCGTCGCATGTGTTGAGCGATACTTTGCCATCCCACTCCATCTCGATCAGCAATTTCTTCTCTAGTCCAACCTTCTGCCAACAAGTCTAATATTTCTTGTGTGCGTTCATCTGGTTTCATCATGCTTTATCACCATCCGATTCTAGAAATTCAATCGTATTGACCGCTTTCTGTAAATCTGTCATATCTGCATGCATATAGACAGAGGTTGTCCGCACATCTGCATGACCTAATAAATTTGAGATTACTGCAACATGTGTATCCGTTTTTACAAGGTTTGAAGCAAAGGAATGTCGTAGTGCATGACTTGTCACTTCTTTTGAAAAGCCTAGAGTTTGGCACGTTTCTTTGATGACTCGATTAATGTATTGCTGGCTAATTCCACCTGTTTTTTTCGTCGCAAAGAAATTGATTGAGGTTGTTTCAGGACGTACATTGTATAGGTAATATTGCAATTCTTTCTTGAGTGCAGGACTCATTGGAACATCTCGATTCTTTCCTCCTTTACCTTGGATGACATGAACCATGTTTTGCTCAAAATCAACATCTTGGATTCGTAGATTCGCAGCTTCACTTACACGCAATCCAGTATTACTCATCAATATCACAACATATTTGATGATAGGATGTTTCACATTTGCAATGAGTTGCTGCATCTCCCGTTTCGACAAGAATGTTCGTTTAGGCTTTTGACCTTTCACACGATCAACATCCCTTGCAGGATTGTAGGGTAACCAGTGTTTCTTGACCGCAAACTGACAAAAACTTGAGACAGCATTGATGCGTCGGTTTACACTGGCTGCGCTTAGTCCTTTTTTGATTTGAGATTGTTTGAAGCTCTCCACTTTTTCTTCTGTGATGGATGAGACAAAGGCTGGTGCGTTGCTGTTTCCTGTAAGATGCTTTTGGAACTGCTTCAAATCTCCAGCGTATCCTTGAATGGTTTGAGGACTCATTTGTTTATACTTGAGGGATTTTAAGAACTCGACTATTCCTTGGTTGTAGGTCGGAGCTTCTACTAGTAAGGTTTCACGGACAAAGTTGGGTTTGCTAAATTGGTTAACCATAATGATTCACTCCTTATTATTTAAAAGCAGGGTGATAACTAGTCCCTGCTTTCATTCATAAATATAATATCTATTTACAAATCGCTTCGTTTCATATCATTACACTAAGTACGACTTGATTGTCTTTAATGCTTCTTTAGGTACATAGAAATCGTAGACTTTACGTCGTCTCCCCTGAATGACATGTCGATGATAGTTTCTTCCTTGCTCATGATCGAACCAACTGAATTTCTTCATTTCTTTAAATAACTTCGTGTGATCGGGTATTTTCAATAAATCTAATAAGTCTAGAAAATGGTCCTCAGCAACACTGATTCTGAATTGTTTTTTATTCGCCTGTAAGGAAACATCTCCATAAAATTGAGAAGAGATATTCTGTTTAGATGTTGTATAGAATCTAATATTCTTAATGACATCTTGAATGACTTCTTGATATACGAAAGTAGCAAGCGAACGATTTTTCATCATTCGTTTTTCATGTTTCAATATAAAGTCTTGCATTGCTTGTCGGTCATAGTCGATATCAAAAACTTCTACCATTAACGACAATGCAGCGAGGATGATGGCGTATTTTTTTGCTATACGATCTTTTAAGTCGCCTGGAGGTAGAAATGCCTTAACTTCTTCTAACGCTTTTTTATATGAAGTCTCGATGATGCTCCATTCCTTTGCTAAATATTCAACAAATGCATGTGCAGGGAGTCCGTAGTGATTCATGACTGTCTCGACAATCCGTTCACTATGTTCCGCATCGATTGTCCATTGCTCGTCTTGAAATTCTAGGACACGCAAGTACAAGCCTCCATTGCCATTTGAAGCATCTAGCATCGACACTTCTCCATTTGTGAGAATGAGTGTTTCCCAAGTGTTAGATGCTGCCATCTCCAATGTTTCAGTCATTCGTTCCTTTTCCGTTCCTAGTGCAAGTGTATAGATAACTTTCGTTGTATCTTCAATGCTACTCATCGAAAATTCATCAAAGTAGGCTAACACACCATGATGTCCACCGACTTGTCGCAGGAAGGCATTTTCTGTTGCATTAAAAGTTTTGTATAAACTCTTTTGTCCAATCATCGGACTTCCAAAGACAGAGACTGCTAGTTTTCCAGCTGTGGATTTCCCTGTCGTCGTCGGTCCAACCATGTGAATGATTGGATTTTCATCGATGATTTTTTTCCATCGAAGATACCAGACAAGGATGGACGCAAAGGATGTTGCGAGGATGAATAACATGGGTATATGTGTGACAACATTTAATTTCACCATGTTTAGCCATTCAGAAAGAGAACCATTTGTAGAGACATCACTTGGAGATTGTTTTTGATTCCAAGTGAGATTCGCCCTTTTTCCAAATGATTTTGATAGTCCGTAGGTCAGATCTTTCTCATTTGTTGAAGCATCTTTTAATAAAAAGCCGATTTGACTATACGTATCAATATATGGAATCTCATTTGAACAAAGCTTTAAGTATTTTGAGAACATCCCACTGTTTGCATCCAAGACATAAAATCCCTTTGTTGCGAGTGTTTGAATTAGTTTTCCATTTGCAAATTGCCCACCTGGAATCACTACTTTTACATACTCACCTCCGACTTTATAGATAAGATGGATATTCACTTCTCCTGTGAGATAATCTTTTTCCTGTGATTCAATGAAGATTGGAGGAGAGAGGAGTATTTCCTCATGCTCCCCTAATCCTTTTCTACCTTTTTTAAAGTACACAAGGTCTTGGTCATTCAAACTGAATTCTTGTACATTAAATTCAGCACCATTTTTTAATTCTTGCTCCGTTATAATTAATAATTGTTTAGACATAAATTAGCGACCTCCTTAGTTTGTGATAATCGCCACAACTTGTCCTTGATAATTTTGATATTCAACATTCATCAAATGACATGTAGATTTGCCTGTAAAATCTAGTTGGAATTGCTGGGTAATGAGTTCTACCAATTCCTTCCCATAGATTTTACGTTCTTTACATATAACAAACCCACGACTTGATGAATCCTTCATGATAATGATCTCATTGGGTTTTACCGCAATATTCACCGAGTCTCCTTCTTGTAGTTGGAGACGGTTTGCAATGTCTTTACTAAATGTAATTCGTTTTCCATTTGTGTGATTGACCACTTGTAGTACTGAATGTTTAACTTGGTTGCGAGGTATAGGTACAGTTGGTAGTGTAGCCCCTTCGAACAAATCAGCGGCTGCTTCTTCAAGCTTTTGAATGGCTGGAACAGGGGAAGCTGCAGCATTGTTTGCAGCAACCCCATCTTGTGTTTGTTCAGTTTGTGCTTTTTGATGTTCTTTTGGTGCGTTTGACTCGATTGCTTCGACAAGTGTTACAGCTGTCTCTGAATCGGATTTCATGACTTCTGTTGACGCCTGTGCCTGCTCTTGCACATCAATGTCTGTTTGCACACCTTTTGTCGGAACTTCAATTTTGGATTTTTTATTTTGTACATGATTTTCTTTTAATGTTTTCATAGATAATTGCCTCCTTGTTTATTTCTATTAAGCTTCATCTTCATCATCGATTTTCAGGTCATCATCATTAATATCTAAATCAAGGTCGAGTAAATCATCGATATCGTTCTCATCGTTTTGATTATCATTTTCGTCGTAATCTACTAACCTATAATCATTAGGCATTTCATTGATAGGTTGGCGACTAAATGGATCATGTGTGTCCATTTCACCCAACTCATCTTCGATTCCCTTGACTTCTTGAGTAGTGCGTTGCTTTGCTTGCTCTTCTGCTTCCAAAATTTCATCCAAAAGCGCCTGATGTTCTTCGTCTAATGGTTTTACTTCTACAATGTTGATATACGTTACACTGTTTTTTTCATAAAACTTTAACGTCGCAAAAATCCCACCATTTACTAAATCCTCAAGATCATAATCCAATACATCTTCTGGCAAAATTGCATCAATGATTTTATCTTCTATATAATGCGGTGCTCGATTTTCAAATACAGTTGAAGTAAAAATCTCTTTTGAGTAGATATGCTGAAAATCCACATGGATCATATCTTTTTTTCCTTCACGACACTCTAAAACACGTAGCGGTTGGGGTATACCCTCAACAATTTGAGTTTTTTTTCTACGCTTACGAGATTTCTCTTGTGGTTTAACTTCTTTTACTGGTCTACGACTACGACTTCTACTACTACCAAATGATGTGGTCATATTCTACATCTCCTTTAGATGAGTTTTTTAGTTTTCTTATTACAGTCGATTCATTCACATTATTTTTATTAATACGCTAGTGAGATTTTAAACGTCATAAGGTAATCGTCTAAATCAAGTTGGTTAACAATTTTTTCAAATTCTTTACCCAAGTTTTTATTAATATTGTCAACTGTTTCATCGATTGTGTTGGCATACGGACCTTCTTGAAAAGATACGGTATACGTGATTTTTGTATCATCTTCTGTAATTTTACTCACATCAAACAATTTTTCGATTTCTTTCAATTTCACCGTATTTTTTCGTGTCTTTAAGACAGTAAAGTCATGATGGAAAAGAGCTAAATCTTCAAATTCTCCTTTCATTAACGTTTCCTTCACTTTTTTAAAATCGAATTTCACTTCAAATCGGGAGTTATTCAATTTGCTATTTATAAGTATCAACGTCACACGTTTACCATATTGTGCAACAACTTCAGGTAATAAGGTTGTGTCAATATGATTTGAATCAATCGGATGTAAGAGTCTATATTGTTTTGTGTCTGTAATGTTCTCAAATTGTTGGTCCATTTTCATTCGCCCCATTCTTTTTTGCTTAGGTAATTTATTGATAACAACTATTTAATCAGTTAATCTTTTTATCTACCTTCAAGGTATAATTGTTTTACATAACTTTTGTTATTCGTCTCATGGAAGTTGCAGCTCCCATGAGACACTTCATAAATACGACTGACCGTTTTGATCTTGCTGCTAAATACTCCTCAGTACATATATTCGTAGTCATAAATCTCGCCATCTATTAGAGGTACTATGACAGAACTTTGAATAGTAAATTTACCAAATTGGTAACTTAACTCATACTGGCAATCTGTAATTAACTCTTTGATGGTTTCAAAATCTAAAGCTGAAACCACTGACAATTGAACAATATAATACTCATTGTCCTCTTCTATTGAAATTAACCGATACTTACCATATTTCAGACAATAATTCTTAATTTTAGCCTCGGAAACCAATTCCTTAGGTACAGCCCAAATTAACTCTTGAACATCTAATACATCAGTCACTTTGTAAAACATATTAATTCCTTCTTTCTTAAAGTTTTAAATTTATTGTGTGAAATGTAGCATCTGCCACATTTCACACTGATTATGTTTGTACGTCTAACACATTTGGGTTATTTTCTTTTATCATCTCTTCACCTTCTTAAATTATTTTTGTAGTAATTTCTCTACGTCTTTGATTATAGTTTTTTGTCTTTTTCTTGTGACTGCAAAAATCGTACTCTTCTTACACTGTTTTTCGAAGGTATTTTTGTTAATCTTTCATTCGTTAATTCTTCTCCTTTCTTGAATTTGTTTTGTAGCAAATTCTTTATGTCTATCATCTTAGTTCTTTATTTATTGATTGTGACTGCAAAAACTGCACTTTTTTTACACTGTTTTTCGCAGGTATTTTGCAAATAAAAAAACGAGTGATATATTTCACTCGTTTTTTCAATACTATTCAATTAATTTAAGGTACGTTTCACTATCCTTTTTAATGTTATTCAACATTGCTTCAATATATAGCTCTGCACGCTTTGTTATGTTGTCTGGTTCTGAAACATCATATATTTGCTTTAACACTCGGTCAATTTCTTTATTTACCTGCTCCATATAATTCATCTTCAACTTTGCTACTATTCGATCACCATGCTGTAAAGATGCATAATAAATATTATTGAACAACATATACACATTTTCAAAATCAGCATCTGAAAGCTGTTGGTATTCTTGATAAATTAACTTCTCTTCCTTTGATATATCATCTTGATTTTCATTATTCTCGATTTTCTTTGTTAAATATTGATCCATTTGTTCTTTAAATGCGATTATGTCCAGAACGAATTGGTTTATTTTTTGCTTTTCCTTTTTCGTACTAAACTCCTCATTATAATCTTTGAAGTCTTTATAATGCTTCACTAAGAATACCCAAATATCAAATGCTGGTTTAGAAAATGAATACTCTTTTGCTCCAACCGCCTTATATTGTGTTTCATCAATCCATGGTATCGCTAATAACTCTCTTATAATATTAGAAGTTTTACGATGTTGATATTCTGGTGTTTTATGGGGGAACGCTTCTCTTCCAACATCAGTTAAATTATATGCCATATTACCAAACCACCTTAGAGACTATTTTTGATTATTCAACCTATATTATACGATTATAAATATAGCCTTTAAATAGAAAAATAGTGTATCCCTAATCGATAGCAAAACCTATTAATTAATATTAGTAATCATTATTTGAGAAATCATTCTTTTCTTTCATTAAATAATATTTGATGCTTTCATTGATAAATCCAGAAATTGATTCAATCTGTCCATGCTCTAGCAGTAACTTGATTATTACATGAAGGTTATTCTCTAAATAAGTTGTCACCCTAGTATGCGATTCCTTAAACTTAGGTTTTGCTGCTACATCAATAATTTTTGGAGAAAACATTTCTCCATTGATAACCCATTGTGGTTTGTCCATTTTACATCCATCCTTTCTAAGTCTACATCTGGGTCTACCTAAGCGTAGACTTATTATTTTTATTGTTTTCTTCCTTTATATATAGCAAAAATTATTTCAACAATAAGGAACCATCATGAACACCTCTAACAGAAACATATACTTCCATTTCTATAAGAGCTACTACACTCGTTTGCGTTTAGTAGTAATCTTTTCAAATTTCAAGTCGACCAAAAATAATGAACATAATTGTAATCAATATTTTTGAGGTGACAAAATGAACTTATATAATAGTAGAGAACGAATAAAGCAAGACCTTATTAAACAAAATGAACTAAAGATCCTTCAGCTAATCCAATCCCTACAACACTTGAAAACTGAACGAAAGCAACTCCTCGAACACCTAACTCAAGCTCAAACCATTCAGGAAAAACAATTGTACACAACAAGATTGCAGCGTGCTGAACGTTCCATTTCTAGTATTTCTAGTCGACTCAAAAAGCTCGGTGTAGAAGAAAAAAGAGGTCGACCTAAAAAAGCTGAAGGTGAACGTTACCAAGAACAACGTAAAAAGTTCACTGCACATCTACACCCCGAAACAGTTGAATATCTCAAAACACTAAAAGTTGATGGCTACATCTCCAATATTTCTGCGTTCCTTGATGAATTGGTCGCTGATCATCAAAAAAAGAACAGTTAGCCTAGTTGCTATCTGTTCCTATTAGTTCTAGTAATCTTCAGGAAATAGTATCATCACATGGTCTAACTCATCCATCACCCAAATCTTGCGTTCTATTGGTCTGATTGTTGTAAGTTCAACATAGATTGTAGTTTCCCGCTCTGGTTCCTCTTGTCTTTGAATGAGCCATTGTTGTTCATTTTCAATGTAGAATTCAAAGATTTGTAGATAGTCCGTTAGTTTTTGATGATGTTCAAAGATATACTTTAGAATGAATTGCTGATGTTCGACTGATAATTCCTCTGCAATTGCTCTCGTCATGTAGAACTGTTTGGTTGGTTCAAACATTAGAAATCACCAATTCCTTTATTCCATTCTGCTTGTTCACGAAGCCATTCCTCTATTTTTGCATTATGGCTATTCACTAAAGAATAGTAGAGTTGTATGAATGGTCCTTTTCTTAGTCCACAACGGTAATATGCAACCTCATCAATCTCAACTTTCTCTACGAATTCTAATGCAAATGGATCACTAAACCTTCCAATTACATCATCGCCATTTTCAAACACAAAAAGAGCTTGCACTAATGGCAAGCGATAATTTAATAAATAGATATTGTCATGATTCTCTGCTTCATATATTCCAAGGAAATCTTGTTCAATTTCTTTAATAAATAAATTAGGTAAGTAACCTAATGTCCTTAGATACTCAATATCGCTTAAACATTGAATGATCCTCATTTATTTTCCTTCTTTCAATTGTATTGTTATAGTAAGTCAACTGCGTTTTGTTTTTCTTCCTTAGATGTATTGATATAATATTTCACTGTCATGTTGATTCCTGCATGCCCTGCCAACTTAGAAACTGTACTGATTTCAACTCCATTTCGTATCAATCTAGTACAGAATGTATGTCTAAGCATGTGCGGGTGAATGTGGAAGCCTAGCTGTTTGCCCGTTATCTCAAGCAACCTTCTGACAGCATCTCTGTGCATCTTCTCTGCACGTTGACTCACCAACAAAAAGGGGCTTTTGGGGAATTTGGAATTGCCCCTTTCGCCCCGCATGTACACCTGAATGGCTTCGAGAACATCTTTCCGCAATGGAATCTCTCTAATTTTGCCCCCTTTGCCCCGCACTGTGAGATGTGAGGTCAGTTGATCCACATCACAAATTTTGATGTCCACCAGTTCAGTCACTCGAATGCCTGTGTACAGGAGCAGGTAGCCAATGAGTTTGTTACGTTGTGTTTCTTTTTCTAGGTGAAACAAGAACTGTTCCACTTGTGCATCTGTTAGTACAGAAACTTCACCTTCTGAACCATGAGCGATTTTGACCTTGTCTCTTTTGATGCTAATGAAAATATCATCTACAAATCTACTTTTGAACAAATAGTCATTGTAAACCTTCAATGAATTCACCTTTTTGTTGCGAGTGCTAACTGCCATTCCTTCTACTTCAAGGTGTTTCATGTAGCTAGTGAAATAGAATCGACTAAGTAACACTTCAGGATCACAATCTTTCTCAACCAAATAATCATTGAATTTTCGTATGTCGTTCATGTAACTATCTATTGTAGCGATAGCTCTACCATCTTCAATGAGCCATTGTCGAAACGATTCTAGTATATTTTCTGTCATTACATTTCCTCCAAAACTAAAAAAAGAGTAGCGGTATTTTCACCACTACTTAATATGGTACCTGTGGATAGGACACTTGAAAAAGAGTGTGCTATTCACAGGTATTTTTTATATACTAGACTTTCAAGAGGAATAAGGACGGACAGAAGACAGCGATGAGTAAACAATTATTTTCACCAGAACAGATTGAACAACTACAAAAGAATCCACATGTATTAAAGGTAAGCGAACGTACCATTACTTACGCAGATGCATTTAAAAGTAAATTTATAGATGAATATTTAGCAGGCAAAACACCTCGGCGAATTTTTGAGGAATACGGTTTTGATATTGAAGTAATAGGCATGAAACGTGTTGAACAAGCCTCCTCTCGTTGGAGAAAAGCGTATGAGAAAAATGGTTTAATTGGGCTAACCGATACACGTAAAACGAGTTCCGGAAGACCTATAAAGCGTGAATTAACGATGGCAGAAGTTCTCGGAAGACAAGCAGCACGTATTGAACTACTAGAAGGGCAAGTAGAGATGCTAAAAAAGCTCGAAGTGACAGAAAGGAGGCTGCTAAACACCAGTCAAAAATTAAGCACAAATAAGGTATTCCAACTGATTTCCGATACACTAGAGCAGTTTCCATTTAAACGAATGGTGACTTATTTTTGCGCACTTTTAAACGTCTCACGTTCTGGTTATTACAACTATTTAAAGACAAGTGAGACACGTGCAACGAAAGAGTTGAAGGATAGAGAAGCACGTGATTTGATCTTAAAAGCCTTCAATCGCCGTGGTTATAAGAAGGGGTCACGTTCAATTAAAATGACACTTGAACACGACTTTGGCATCGTGATGAATCGCAAGAAAATCCAACGTATTATGCGAAAGTATGGAATTGTCTGCCCTCACCGCAAAGCCAATCCGTATAAACAAATAGCGAAAGCAACAAAAGAACATCGTGTTGTGCCAAATAAGCTAGAGCGCCAATTTAAGCAAGGTGTACCAGGCAAAGTCCTATTAACAGACATTAGCTATATTCCCTATAACGGAACAATGGCTTATTTGTCGACCATTAAAGACGGGTCTACCAATGAAATTTTAGCTTATCATGTATCAGATCGTATTACGCTGGACCTCGCAACAAAAACTGTTGAGAAACTATTCCGCAATAAACGTGTAAAGCTCCATCCAGAAGCCTTCATCCATTCAGATCAAGGTGTTCATTATACAAGTCCAAAATTCCAAAAGCTTTTAAAGCACTATAAACTTGGTCAATCGATGTCACGTCGAGGCAACTGTTGGGATAACGCACCACAGGAATCCTTTTTCGGACACTTAAAAGACGAAGTTGATTTCAGCATGGTCAAAACACTGGATGAGTTACGCGCTAAAATCGATCACTACATGGTTTACTACAACAATTATCGTTATCAATGGAATCTAAAAAAGATGGCTCCTGTACAATACAGAAACCATCTCTTAATAGCTTAAACTCTTTTTTTAGTTTGTCCTTGACTTGGGTACCACATTAACTCAATCTGCTTACCATAACACTATTCTTGAACGGCATTTTTTACACTTTCTTTCTTTCAATATACATGGGCACATGAACATTCTATCTCTCCTCAATGATTTCCTTTGCGATAGCACCTACAACAGCGACTACTGTAGCTACAACTAGTTGTTGCCACATCCACATCACCTCCTTTTACTTTTATAAATTGTCATAGATGTTCAATTACCTTCTGATGTTCCTGTTGATTAGTCATTGCTCTAAATACATGCCAAATCTCCTCTTCATCTATATTCCATGCTTGTCTGATATTTGCTGGATCTAAAATGCGATAATGATTGGTGAATCTATTCTTCTGTAGTTTCCAGCCATTTGAGTTGGCTAGTGTCTCCCAGAAGTATTTCCCTCCAAGAGTTTGACATGGTATATTTGGTAATGTCATTTTTCATTCTCCTATTCTGTTTTAGTTTTCTAATTTGGCTCACTGCAGTTATATAATAATGGCGTCAGTTTTTAGGCACACAAAATGAGCACATGCTATGTGTCGCATGCACTTACCGTTTTCTTTACCATTTGCATTTACTTTTGTCGTAAGCTTTTTGTTAGAAATGTCGCGAGCTAGTCAAAAATTCCATTGAGTTGCTGAGTGTACTCTACAAAATCACTCATCACTTTTCGATCATTTACATCTACAATACTTTCAACACCTCGATAGATTTGGTTAAAATTTATCGTGTACTCATTTTTGACTACATGTGCAAGAGCTTCTTCTAAAAGCATTTCACGAAATTGATATTCAGGTATTAATTCTCCAAGTCTATCATCTTCCAGTATTTCACGATAGTACGTTTCATGGTCGATTGTTACACTTATATATTCTTTATTTAACATTTTCATTCTACTCCTTCCACAAAGTTCTTTTCGACTGAATCGTTAACGACCCAAACCTCATACGGTTCAACTAGTCCAGTTTCGATTATGATAACTAAATAGTAATTTCCATCTTCATCTGTGTAACTAGCTGAATCTGCCATGATTGGTTCTGCTAAGTCTTCGATGATGTGCGCTGGTACTAGTTGTTCATCTACTTCATCTTTGTAGAAAGACATTGTTTCGTAGCCAATTTTACTAATAGGAACATAGTATCCTAACTTCTTAGTTAGCACTTGCGAGAGACGTTTTTCAGCAGTCATGATAAATCACTCCTTTACAGGTAACCTTTTTCTTTTAATGAAAGTGCTTGATCACTTGCTAAAATTAAATGATCCAGTACTTCAATGCCAATGATGTGACCAGCTTCAACTAATCTCTTCGTCACGTCAATATCTTCTGGACTTGGTGTAACGTCATTCGATGATAGCAATAGGTAAGGTTTTGATGTCATCTCCACCTTTTCCCCTGCTCCACACCGTGCATGCAACTTTCATCGCACACGGCGTTCCATCGTTCATTTTGTTATTTCGTTTAGCTCAAACCACGATTATTTCAATTTCCCAATTTTAAATAGCCTCGTTGCCAACCATCTTTCTTAACTGATTAATTTTTGTTTGTTGTTCCGAATTTGGTTTTATCTTGTCTACATATTTTAGAATGGTTTCTTCCTTTGTCGCATGAATCAATCTATGTACATCTCTTGATATTAAAACCAAGTTCACATAACGGTCATCCTTCGTTTCACGCCATAGCGTTTTATGGTGACAATCCATCTCTGTTAAAATTAATTCATCGCCCATGACAGCACATTTGCCGTTTTGTGCGACAAACAAGGAAATACGGTTGTCATTTAATTCAATAGTTGCACGCTCGCTATTTATCGGATGCTCCCGTAGCCATTGTAGCTTCCATTCTAAGACACTGTTTTGGTCTCGATGAATTAGTGCACGTCCTTCTGATGTAAATTTACAGACGCCATTTTTGGGCATAAGTGCATTTCTTGTTTTGATAAAACCAATTGGAATAATGGGGTAACCGTTGATATACCTTGTCATTTCTGATTTTAGATACGGTCGAATTCCTTTATCATTTATCCGATGAGCTGGTGAGCGTTTCTTTAAGGACAGATGTTTGAAGCGGTGTCGTTCTACTATTGTTAATTGATATTGAATTGGCATCAAACTCGCATTTACTTGTGTCGCGATTTGGTAATAATTATGAATCCCAATAACCATACTGTTGTAGACTTGAAGTTGCTTCATTAGTTCTTGTCCATTCGGTGCTCGTTGAATCACCTTTATTTGATTTTTCAACTGTTCTTTAATACGCTTTCGTGCTTTTTCTGTAATGTGTGATTGACAGACAAACTTCTTATTTCCAACTCGGTCATAGCCTTTTCGCTCCATTTTTAAATCAAACCCTAAAAATTCACTGCTTTTCTTTTTCAAGTTCGTAATCTGTGATTTTTCTTCTGAGATAGGAAGTCCCAGTCGTTCTTCTAACCACATTTTACTCGCAATGAAAATCTTATTGGCATTCGCACGTGACGTGGTGAAAATTTTAAAATCGTCTGCGTAACGAACAATATACATTTCTTTTAGCGCTGATGTTTTTCTTAATTGTCGGTAACGATATTGATGGCTATATAAACCCGTACTCTTCACATAATAATCATTAATTGAGCGACATTTCTTACTCTCCCATTGATTCGCAATCCACCAATCGAACTCATTAAGATTGATATTGGCAAGTAGTGGGGAAAGAATGCCTCCTTGTGGAGTTCCTTTTGTCGGATATGTTATGTCACCATTCGGTAGAACAACGGGTGCCTTTAGCATTTTCCTCAATATAACGAGTAACTGCTTATCTTGGATACCCATCGTCCAAATCTGACGCATGAGTTTTGTATGTCTCACTTCATCAAAGAATCCTTTAATATCAATGTCTACAACGTACTGCATTCGATTATTATTAATACGACCGGCTGCTAATGATATCGCATTTTCAGCAGACTTTGTTGGTCGAAATCCGAAGCTATATTTATAAAACTTCGCTTCACAAATCGGCTCAAGTACTTGTAATATACAGTGTTGGGCGATACGGTCCCACATTGATGGAATACCTAGCGGTCTCATTTTTCCATTTGGCTTTGGGATTTCTACCCGTTTCACTTGGCGTGGATGATAATGTTGAAAGCGTTTCTTAACAGTTATGATAAAGTCCGCCGTACTTAATTTTTCTATATCATTAATGGTTACACCATCAACGCCCGCTGTTGCACTACCATTATTTCGTTTAATATTACGGTAAGCGAGCAGAATATTGTCATCTGATGTGATGATGTGCATCAGATTTTTAAATGGTTGGTTTTCTTTACTTTTGGCATATAATTCATCAAAAGTTTCCGTCATACCATAATACTCGGCATGTCGTAGCCTTGTGTTTTTCATTCTAGGAATCTTCTTGAAGTTTTCGCTCATGGTGTATCACGCTCCAATCTTGGCTCGTGACCTTTTTAGTCATACGAGAATCCCTGAAGGTTTGAGTTGAAATACATTAAGTGAACGACTTGAGGCTATTGCTCCATTTCCATTACAGAAACTTCAACGCTCCTGCCTCTACTCTCACTACCATAAAAGAAAGTTATAGTTAGATACCTTTCCTTTCTACCACTTCATCGCGTGTGTCCGCTCCATGTTGGTAGCTTTCCACGTTCCCTTCACTCTATCAATGTCCTAACTTAGGTGCTAGCTCTTACCTGGCGTCCTCTCCACCGCCTGTAACGGTGCATGGAGCTTTCGAAACCACCATACTTACTCGCCCACGGAACGCACTTGTCTCTTTCAACAAGTCTATTCATTTCTGAATACTCGCCACTCACAGATAGTTCATTCGCTAGTTCGTCAGTGTTTTACCACATTCTCACCATATTAGGTTTTTTACGACTCCCGACCTATCCGTTACAGCCCCTACCTCTAGGTGCCTTTCGGTTACTATATTAGCACTACGGTAACGTTCAGCCGACTTCACCGAGCTTCACACCTTATTCAATTACACCTTTGAATAACGCATGTCGGAGTATTAGAGTAGGCGTTTTGAGGCGTTACCCTCTCATTCCACCTATTGAGTGAAGAGTTCACGACTCTCTTACTTGTCATTTAGACGTTCGGACAGCGTGCGCAACCTTTTCAGTTACGAACGTGTCGCACGATGGTTATGTGCGACTATGCATGAAGCACAGTTTGCTAAGATTAATGCTTTCATCACATCACGAGGATGAACAATTGAGCTATTGATTGAGCCAGTGTGAACAACCTGTAGAACTTGAGGCTCGTTTTTAGTAGATAATCCTAGAACTACAAATCTCTCTCTGTCACTATCTCCAATGAAGTCACGAATAATATTCGCTGCATCTATTGGTGAACGTACACGTCTCCCTTCAAACAGTTGAGAACCTTTTCTTTCTAGCACTACATCGACAAGCTGAATACGTTTTGCAGGTACTTTCTTTTGATTTTCTTCCATTATGAATTCCTCCTTGAATAGTTTAGTAAATACAAAAAGCCCAAATGACCATTAGTAAGTCATTTGAGCTTATTCAAGGATATAATATATATTTGATTTTCCAACCATTACAGTTGTTGTACACCTAACTTTTCAATCATCTTTTCGTCTATCACAAGCGTTGTCAGAGGACCTTCTTGTACTGGATTATGTTTACGATATACTTGTGTGACTGTATGTTTGATTTGAAGATCTAGTTGGAACAATCCATTCCAGTTTGCATTATCAAGAAGACTTTGTAGTACTTCTTCTACATATTCTGTAGGAATGTTTCCAAAATGTTGTAATGGTAGTGACTCTAATACTTGGCTAAGTTCAGCTGTAGAACTTGATTGCTTTGCAGCTTGTACAGATGCTTCTAGTGCTACTGCATTTGCAATAGTTTCTTCTATCGTACCTTTACCATTTGCTAATACTTCTTCTAAAACATATTCTCGACCAGCACTACCTAAATTAATAAATGTTTCGTTACCACTTTCAAAGATTGCTTCTACTAATGCAGCCTTAGATGATAGTATAACTTCCACTGGTTCAAGGTTTGCTTCTTTCTGTTCAAGCTGTTCCATTAACTGTTTCTTTAATGGGCACGTTTGTACATGACTTAGCTTAGCACGAGCTGATTTGATATCTTCTAATGACGTTATCTTATCTATCTTGTCTTTTATTTCTGACATAGTTACAAGCCATTCACAACGTAAAAGCAATTCATGTTTCTCATCGATGGCAATTATCATTTGATTTACCATTTTTTCAATCTCATTTACTGTTTGTAGGGAATAATTTAATGAAGTCTCAAGTTCTATTAATTTATGAGATAATTCTTTATATACTTTTTGTTCATCTTGTACTTCAATTGAAACCACTCCCATTATAACAGAAGGAACAGCAATATGTTCTTTAGTAGCGACACTTGACGGTAGAATTGAAATGTTAATCATACTAGTTCCTCCTAACCTATACTAATAATTATAAAACATTTACTAAGCTTATAATAGTAATATTTTTTATCATATTTTCTACCATTACATTAAACTAACAAAAAAGAACCAACCCGAAGGCTGGTCCTTTCTTGTTAACTACCTATAGTTTAATAGAAATAAATTAAATTATTGAGCAATTACTTTATCAAGATCAGCTTTAATAGCTGTTAATGTTGTGTAGTTAACTTTGCCGTTGTCATCTTGAGGGAAAGCATTCAAGAACGCTTCAGCAACAGTGATTTTATCAAGTTCTGATAATTCAGTGTATGCAGCATAGTCAAGTGCTTTAAGTGCTGTGTTCATAGCATCGATATCAGCAGCATTATTTACACCTGCAAGAAGTCCTGTACGAGCTGTATTTTGCGTACCGATTTCAGCAGTTACCGCAGTATTAGCAGCATAACCGTTAGCCGGCTTTTCAGCCAATACTAATCCTGCTACTTCTAATTTCGCAGTAGAAGACAAGTTGATGTAAGTTGTATTGCTAGTAGCAATAGCAAACTTAGTCAATGCAGTTTGTGCTGCAGAATCAGTAGTTGCCGCGTTAAGAGCTACACGAGCATCTGTTGCATTTATTACAGCTTGTACAGCGTCAGCGTTACTACCTGCCGCTACTTTAACTGCAGCAATATCTTCAAAGTAAGCAGCTTTATTAGCGTCTGTTACAGTCAAGTTAAGTGTCTTAGCTTTAAGAGCTGCTAAAAGTTTATCGGCGTCAGTTAAAGCATTGCCAGCATCAACTAGAGTAGTAAGTGCTGCTGTCGGACTATTAGCTGCTGTAACTAGACCTTGGATTTCAGCTGCCGTATCAACATCAAGTGGATCATTAGCAAATGCACCAACAATAGCATCTCTATAATCTTCTAATAATGCATCAATTACAGTAGTTCCATCGAAATCTTCAGAAGCAAACGCAGAACGATCTGCAAGTGTAGTTAAAAGTGTTTTAACTTGTGCTGATGTAGCTGTTGCAGATACATTTGCTACTGCATCAACTGCATCATCTTCAGCATCTCCATTTGCAGCAGTAATAATACCTTGAATTAAAGTTGCAGTGTTAACATTTGTTACAGTAGCTTTAGCCGTAGTAATATCAGTTCTATAACGTGTTAATTCATTAGGATTAACAGTAGCAACATCGAAGTCATCAGATAAATTATCTAATGCTGTAAGAGCTGCTGTTAACTTAGCATTTGTATTAGCAAGAGTTACGTTTACTACTGCTTCATGTACAGCTAAGCGATCAAGAAGATCTTTTTTAGTAGTATCACCTTCAACATCTTCTGGGACGTATGTGTTAACTAAAGATTTTGCATCCGCAATATCACTTAGTGAAAGAGTTCCTTCAGCATTACCAACTGCAGTAGTAGCTTTTGCTGTATTCTCAGCATCAATAGCTGCTTGGATAGCTTCAATTGTAGCACCTTTTGTTTCACCAAAGTAGTTAACTGAACCAAGAGCTAATAAACCAGCTACAGAAGGAGCCATATCAGTGTTATCAGCAAGAACTACATTTTCTGTAGAATAATCTGTAATCCAATCAGCATTTACACGTGTAAATGCAGGATCTTTAAGAGCGTTTAAAAGTTGTAATACGTTAGTAGCATCTGCTACTTTTTTCACAACAGTTCCTTCTGCTTCTGCATCAACTTTACCTTGGTTAACCTCATCAATGATAGCTTGAATTTCGGCAACAGTAGTTTGTGTACCATCTAACTCGCCATCATAATCTTCAATGTTCTCTTCTACAACTCCAGTGAAGTATGTAGATTGTAGAGCTTCCCATAGTTCTACAACGTTACCAGCTGTATTTACTGCTGCTACTGCTGCTACTGCTGCTGTATCAAAGTCTTTTCCTTGAACTTTAAAAACACCTAGAGGAAGTTCTTCATAAGCAGTTACAAAGTCAAATGTAACTGTTGTGTCGCCAACTTCTAGGTTTACAGGAGTTACTTCAACAGTTGAACCCGATGGATCAACAACAGTGATTTTAGCACCTTCTTGAGCTTCTGTAAGAGCTTCAAATGTTACTGTTACACCAGTTTCGTCAATCGCACTTACAGATTGGACTGTTAATTCAGCTGTTTTAGGCGCTTCAACATTACCCTCTTTACCAATAGTTCCCTCTACTACGTCAGTAAGTGAAACTTCAAATTCTGGTTTTGTTTCTAATAGTGCAAAAACTTCATCAACAGTACCGTTTTCAGTTGCATTGAAAGCTGATGAGAAGTTTTCGAATGAATAGAATTTATCAGTATTAGTTTTTACATATTTAATATCTAAATCTTTAAGAGCACCAACGTTAAGTGCTGATGTAAAGTCTTCGAAACTTAATGATACGTTCTGTCCATTTACAACATAAACAACTTCTGTTACTGAAGAAGCTGATTCAGCTGCTGCAGGGATTGCTGCTACAGGTACAATTGCAGAAACTGATAATGCTGCTGCGATTGCAGATTTAGAAAGAACTTTTGATTTCTTAGCCATGTATGTCCCTCTTTCTCATTTTTCTATGAATTTATTATTTATTATATAGTCACATAGGGATAAATTCCCTATGTGACTAATTTTTGAATTAATTATTTAACTTGAACTTTACCAGCTTTTAATTGATCTACAGTGAAGTTAGTGTTTAATACTTCTAATGTAGTAGTTAAGAATGGGTTAGCTTTGAATTCAAGTGTTTCAGTACCAACAACTAATACTAATTCTTTACCAACAAGATTTTCATCTGTTAATTTTGTAGTATCTAATAATACACTTTGTTGTTTTGTTACTGTATTTTCTTTAAATGATACAATACCAGCTTCAACTAATGATTCAACCGATACGCCTTCAGCTGCTGTTGTTGTTTCATCTTTTAAAGTAACAGTTTTACTAACTGGAGGAGTAATATCATTTGATACAGTGATTACTGCATCAGCAAGTTTAGTATTTTCTGGAATAATGAAAGTACCTGTAGTATTTTCAATTACTAATGTACCGATTTCTACTTTGTATTTCACTGCATTTAAAGCAGTTACTTTTAATTCACCTGCGATTTCGCCAGCATCAAGATCTGTATCAGCAAACTCAACTTTGTGGATAGTTGGAGGTGGAACAGTACCTTTTACGTTTAATTCAATTTTTCCATTAGCTGTTTTAGTGTACTCTACAACTGTACCTACAGTTAATAATTTTTCAAATGCAACAGTTGAAACTGCTACACCATTATTGTATAGGCTAATGTTATCGCCAGAGTAAGAAATAGTTTCTACTACGCCACCTTGTAAAACTTTCACAGTTTTTGCAACTGTATCTGGTAATGCTTGAACAGTTACATTTGCTGTGTTAGCTAAAGCAACAAAGTTCACTGTAATTGATTTGTTTGGTAAACCAGCATATGCAGAAGAAGCAGTTACAATCGCACTACCAGCTTTAGCATCTACAGAGCTTAATTTAACATCAGCTTTACCAGCAGAAGCTTTTGCAGTAATTGTAGCAGTTGTACCTTTTTCAATTACTTCAGTAGTTAATACACCGTTTGCATTTACATATTCTGCTTTAATGTCAGCAAATTGAGCTGTAATTTCAAATGATACTAAGTAAGTGTATGAACCATCTTGTTTGTAGTATGGGAAGCCATTTTGGTCAACTGAAGTATAAGTTACAGTTGTAGCTTTTTCTACATTAACATCAGTTTTGTCATCAGTTACTTTTAATGTAGCATCATTAATTTTTGCATCTGAGAAGTAAGTTACATCAGTTGCAGTGAATTGAGTATCATCAGAATCAATATTACCTGTTTCTTTACCGTTTTCTAATGTTACAGTTGGACGAGCAAATGCATCTTGTTCACCAGTTAATTTGAATTTAACTTGACCGTTTGCACCTACTACTAAACGAGTTAAATCATTTTTATCTGATGAGCTATCAACACGTACTGGAGTTCCTTTTCCTGGATAGTCGTTAGCTGAATCAGTGTTGATGTAAACAGCTTTGTTTGTGCTTAAATCATCTTTCTTGAAGCCAACATATACAACTGTACCAGCAGGAGCTAATTTTCCGTCTTTGTCAGTTACTGTTACAACAAACTCACGACCACCAAAGCCAATTGTTGATCCTGTTTCAGAAATAGCAGCAGCTAAGTTAGTACCTTGACCAACTATGTTAGTTGAAAGAGTATGTTTAAGTGTGAATGAAACTGTTGGTGCTTGAACAAATACTTCAGTTGCATCGAATTTACCATCTTTGTCAGAGTCTACAAATACAACTGGAGTTACTGTTGCAGCTTTACCAGTTACAGTGAAAGTAGCTGAGTAGTCGCTGTCTAAATAAACACGTACTTCATTTTTACCACCAGTAGTGTATTGGTATGGATAAGTGTTGTTACCTAATGCATAAGTATCAACGATTTTAGCATCTTTAACTGCTTTGTCTGGTGTTACATCAACGTTTTCTTTGAAAGTAACGTTAACATATTTACGACCTGAATCATCTACATTCCAGTTACGAGCATCGTCTTTATTAACTTGGATTTTGTAAACTTTTTTCGCATCGTTTACTAAATCATTTCCAGAAGTAACTTCTGTTAATGTTAAGAATTGGCTCCAGTAAACTTTACCTTGAGAGTATACTGAAGATTTGTCAGTTGCATATACTGTAACTTCATCATTTGATTTGTAATAACGAGTATAAGTATAAGTTGCAACACCATTTTCGTCAGTGTAAGCTTCTACTTCAATTTTGTTATTTAAGTTTGAATTTTCGCTTACGATGTTGAAAGTTACTGGGATACCAGCTTTAGATTGACCGTCAGCTACAGTAACTTGAGCTTTTACAGTTACTTCTTTACCAAGAGTACCTTGTAATGATTTTTCTACAACGTCAACTTTAGTTGGGATTACAGCAGAGATACCTTTGAAAGTACCGATTTTGCTATCGCCTAACTTAACAGTGTAGTCCTTTCCGCCTTCTTGAGTAGCTGTAGTTAATACTGCTACGTTTTTAGCAGTTTGTTTTACTGCAGCGTTTTTAACTTCTAAACCTTCAATTGAGAAATCAAGAGCTTTGATATCATCAATATTTTCTTCAAATGTAACTTCAACAGTTGTTGCGTTTACTGCTTTAACAGATTTAACTGCCACATCAGTTACATCAGAGAAGTCAGTGTTGATCGCACGGTATAAGAATGATGCGAATTGACCACGAGTAGTTGTGTTGTTTGGATTGAATTTAGCAGTTTTAGTGATATCGAAGAAGTCTAATACATCGATAGCACCTTGTTGTTCTTTAGAAGCTGAGTTTAAATCGATAACTTCTTTATCGAAATCTTGACCAGCAACAAACTTCACAAGATCTGTATCGTTTAATGTATCTAATGCACGAACAACTACAAGAGCCATTTGACCACGAGTAATTTTGTTCGCAGCGTTTAAGTTGTTGTTAGAACCTTTGAATACGCCAGTATCTTTTACTAAAGCAGCGTATTTTACTAATTCTTCATCTTTATAATCTACAGGAACGTCGTTAAAACGTTGTACTGTTGAATAATCAGCAGGAACTTCATAACCTTTAGATACTAAGTATTTACCTAATAATTTAACAACGTCAGAACGTGTTAATTCTTTATTTGGTTTGAAAGTACCATCTGGATATCCGTTGATAACACCTTGGTCAGCTAATGCGTTGATTGCTGTTGCGTGATCGTTGTTTGCTACATCTTTAAATCCTGCAGCAGATGCTACTGGCACGATTGCAGATGCTACTAAAGTAGCTGTTGCAGCAGTTGCTACGAATTTTTTGTATTTCTTTGGTTGGTTAGCCATAGAAAAATTTCCTCCTCATAGTCCAATTAATAATTTTAGTTATCCATAACTTACTAGAGTAGTAGATTAATAACTACACTATAAAAGTTTAGTAGTATACAAATGGTATGTCAATCATTTTTTAGCATTTCTGGCATATTTCGCCTATATCATACTCATAATTGAATCATAGATTTGCATTGGGATAACTTCAAATTTCTATCATTATGACACAAAACGACTAGTAGTACCAACATTTTCTTTAACAATACTTGGAAGTAATTTTTAGAAAATATTACTTTTTAACATTATTTTTTCCAGTTTTACATTTTTTTACATTAGAAATGTTGTTTTATTCGTCATTAATGTCGGATACATTACCAATAGATTATTTTTGTAAAATAATTAAAATTATTGTTACAAATGTTGAAATTTGAAATATTATTAGTTTTGGATTTTATTCTATTTATTTTTCTTCCAAATTAACTAGTCGTCTCTTGAAATTGTGATAGATTTAATCACCCGAATAAGTATATGAGGGGGGGGTAGAAATATTCCTCGAAGTTGAATGGAATTTATGAATAAATTGTGTATTGATTTTACTCTTCCAAAAAAGAAGACCCAAGCATTATGCTGCTTAGGCCTTCTTTTCGGGCTACCAACCATTTGTTTTTTCCTTGCAGGGAAAATTATATTGTAGAGGAAATCTTTACTACTTTTTACATTGTATCACCATCATTACATTTTAACAATCAAATATTACAAACATTACAGAATAATTTGGTGATTTAAAGTAAAAAAGCAAAGCCAATGTAAGCTTTGCTTATGTTTCTTGTTATTTACGTTTTGATCCTCGTGCTACTTCTAATAAGAATAGTGGTAATGCAATTTGTCTTTTAACTCGCTTCGGTTCCTTCATTAAACGATAGAACCATTCCATCCCCACTTTTTGGAACGCTTCTGGTGCACGTTTCACATTTCCTGCTAGTACGTCAAAGGACCCGCCCACCCCTTGATAAATCGTTGGGTGAAGTTTATCACGATTTGCATTTATCCAGTTCTCTTGCTTAGGACTACCCATTGCAACGAATAGAATATCTGGTTTTGCTTCATTGATTTTCGTTAGGACCTTTTCATTATCCTTCTCATATCCATCTTGAGTCCCAGCAATTTGAATAGTTGGATATAGTTCTTTTAATTTGACAGCAGCCTTTTCTGCAACTCCTGGCTTACCACCATATAGGAAAATAGGCTTCTGATGTTTCGCAGATTCCGCGCATAAACGCATCATCATGTCTACGCCAGTTACCCGCTCTGTAATTTGCCCTTTTTGAATTTTGGATGCAAGGATTACACCGATACCATCAGGAATTTGGAATTCTGCTTCATTTAATAGTTTTTTGAGTGCTGGATCTTCCTTCGCTTTAATTATCTTCTCAGGATTAATCGCCACAATCAGTGACTTTTCTTTTTTCTCAATACGCTTGAAAATCTCTTCTATCAATTCATCATAATTCTCTGTATTCACTTTGATGCCTAATACTGTTTCTTTCATTTTGTTCAACCGTCCATTTTTGTTATGTTTACTTCCATCATATCAGAAATAAGAGGAGAGTGCTTCTTTCAACCCGGAATTAGTCTGATTTAATAAAAAAGCACGATTATTTCAATGAATAATCATGCCTTCTACTATTATTTGTTTTTCGCGTCCCCTAATAGATGGAACTGGAATCCTGCTTCTTGCCAAGCTTCTCGGTTTAAGCAGTTTTTCGTATCAAAGACAATTTTATTTTCCGCGCTAATTGTTAAAGGATTTAATGTTTTAAATTCATTGTGATCCGTTAACACAACGATAATGTTCGCTTCCTTAGTCGCTTCTTCTAAACTTTGCGTTTGAGTTTCGTGTTTGTTCTCTTTAATATGTGGATCATACGAAATAACTTCTAATCCAAGGTGTTGAAGTTGCTCAATCACTTCTACAGAAGGACTTTCACGCATATCATCTACGTTACCTTTAAATGCTAGTCCAAGTACTGCTACTTTTCCGCCAGCAATTTTATTACGATTTAAGATGCTTTGAGTTTTTTGAGCAGTGAATGCTGGCATACTGTCATTTGTGTTACGAGACATATGAATAATTTGCGCTTTTTCTCCACCAAGCTCAACTAAGAACCATGGATCTACTGCGATACAGTGTCCGCCTACACCTGGTCCTGGGAAGTGAACATTTACACGAGGATGGAAGTTTGCAAATTTAATTGCTTCCCAAATGTTTACATCTAACACTTCTGCCATTTTCGCTAATTCATTGGCAAAGGCAATGTTTACATCACGATATGTGTTTTCCATTACTTTTACTAACTCAGCAGTTGTGGCATCTGTTAAATGAATTGTCCCTTTTACAAATGTTTCATAAAGTTCTTTTGTTAATACAGCAGATTTTTTGTTAATCCCACCAACAATACGATCGTTGTTCACTAACTCTTCAAAAATACGTCCAGGAATAACACGCTCTGGAGAATGGGCAACATAAATATCTGATCCAATATCAAGACCTGTTTTCACTAATTCAGGAATCATTATACGTTCCACTGTTTTTGGTGGCACTGTTGATTCTAGAATAACTAAGTTGCCTTTTTTCACGAATGGCACAATCGATGCAGTTGCTTGTCGTACATATTCTAAGTTTGCTGTTTTATCAGGATTAATTGGTGAAGGAACGGCAACAATAAATACGTCTGCCTCCACTGGTGTCGTCGATGCTGTTAAGAATCCTTCATCGACAGCTTGGTTCAAACGCTCCTGCAATCCTGTTTCTTCAATGTGTAATTTTTTCTCTTGAATGCTTCGTACGGCTGCAGGATTCACATCAACACCATGCACCTTCACACCGTGGTTTGCAAACATAACTGCTGTTGGCAATCCAATATATCCTAAACCAACAACACAAACTGTCTTTGTCATAATCTTCGTTACTTCCTTTCAACTTCGAGAACGAGTGTGGTTATATTCAATACATCATTATATCATCTTCGAGCAGTTTCTATTTAAAATGTCCACATACTGTGAATTTATGCAAATCACAGCACACGCCTATCTACTCGATTTATATGCTAGCATTCTATTTGGATGAACGCTTCTACAATCTCGCATTATAGTATACAACTTTCATGAGGTTCTGTGAAATGAAAATCTTAAGATTGAAGTTTTTGCTAATTGTTTTGTGCGTATACTAATTGGTATCATCCATATAACCAACGGTTTCGTCCACATAGATTTACTTTTTGTCCACATGCACTGGGTTTTCGTCCGGATACGAATCCTTTCCGTCCACTTAGCTGTGTTTCGTCCGCATAGATTAAACTATTGTCCACTTGCACCAGGATTTCGTCCGGATACGAATCCTTTCCGTCCACTTAGCTGCGTTTCGTCCACATAGATTAAACTATTGTCCACTTGCACCAGGCTTACGTCCAGATACTAATCCTTTTCGTCCACTCAGCCACGTTTCGTCCACATAGACTCAAGTATTGTCCACATACACCAGGCTTTCGTCCAGATACGTATCCTTTTCGTCCACTCAGCTTTATTCAATTCACTACCCATTCAAAATATCCTTAAAATTCTTTAACACATATACACTATTGCGATTATGTCCCATACGCGCTGTACTGTTTGCTTTTAAAATTCTTGTTGCTACTTGATGATTTTTTAGATTTAGAAACTGCACGCATTCTTTATTAGTAATTTTATCGTTAATTAGCATGGAGTAATCTGCTAATGCTCTTTCATGCGCCCTATTATAGGTTTTCTCGCAATTTTTACAGTACCATGTTCTTAACGTACGCAACATCGAAAAAGTTTCACACGAGGGGCATTCCACTCCTTTAATTATCTCATTAGCACCGATTGTATATTCTTGGCACAACGGAAATACATTTCTCGCTTTTACCTGTTGCAGGATATTTCTTCCTAACGAATAGGGATCTACCTTATTTTCCTGTATCGGAAGGTTACCAATATAACTTATAAGCTCGCGTCCTATTACTGCTGGTACTGTTGAAGGAGATTTTTTGATAATGACATTTTGAAATGCAAATACGATAGCACCATAGATTGGAATATTTATTCTTAATTTATCAAGTAAAGCTCGCAAACCTCTCATATAAATTTCTACCTGAGTTTCAGGACTACCGAGATTTTCTTCTTTCCCTTCATCACTCATACGGATCAATTGTTTAGGATTATGATTGAAATATAATGATCCTTTTATATTTTTAACTTCTAGAATTAGACACCAACTTGGAGAAATCACGAGAATATCAAACTGGATATTTGAATTGAGGGAAACATTGTGAAGAAGCACTGTATTTTTCGCTAATGGATACGAATTTAGTAAATTAAAGACATGAGCCTCCCCTTTCTCCCCTGCCTCCATTTTATTCAAGTCCTCCACAATCAAAGGATATTTCTCATGATACGGAGGTAATCGTTTCTTCAGTGCTATTAGTCCGCTCTTAAGCTCGTATGGCTCAAACCCTTTCAAAATCACTACCGCGCTCACCTTCCTCGTTTTTGTTATTAAAGTATCAGACTCGAACATACTTGTGAATGCGTTTACAAAAACAGCCATCTAAATGTAAAAAACTCACTTCCAAAAGTGAGTTTTAGTCGTTTTTCAATAACATTAAAACAGATTGGGCTTGTTGCATATGAAGGGCAAGGATATATTGGCTTGCTTGCAGGAGGATGCTAGCTTTTGTGTAGTTCATCATTTCTTTGGCAATGTCGGCATCACGGATACGGGATTCGGCTGCTGTTAGGTTTTCGGCGGTATTTACATTGTTGTTATACGCGTGCTCCATTCGATTTTGATATGCACCTAGTCGAGATCGCTCAGATGAAACTTTCTTAAGAGCATCGTCCAGTTCTCCAATGGCCTTGTCCGCATTTTCTCGAGTCAAAATGTCAGAATCGTCAATGCCTAGTCTTGTACTATCCATCCCACCAATATAGATATCTATTGTTTGCCCAGCATTAGCACCCACTTGAATTTTTAATGGGTTAGATTCATAATCCCCATTTAATAATTTTCGAGTGTTAAACTCCGTATCTGTAGCTGTTCGCGTAATCTCTTCCTTCAGCTGCTGAAATTCAATGTTGATTTGTTTACGATCATCATCTGTTAACGTATCGTTTGCAGCTTGTACAGCTAATTCACGCATGCGTTGGATCATGGCGTGAGATTCGTTTAGTGCACCTTCAGCAGTTTGTACAAGGGATATGCCATCTTGGATATTTTTTGCTGCCATATTAAGACCTCGAATTTGCGCACGCATTTTTTCAGAAATCGCTAAACCGGCTGGGTCGTCTGCCGCGCTATTAATTCGGTACCCTGTAGATATTCGCATTAGAGCTTGATTTGCGGAATGCCAGTTACGATTCATATTGTTTAATATGGACATCCCAGTAGACGACCATTGTCCAAGCATGTGGAACCCTCCTTTATTCATTTTATCGGTCAAGCTCAAAAGAATTTCCATAATTTACGTTTAATTTTCCAGTCCATTGGAAATGCTTCTTATAGGAGGGAGACGAATGAAGGATTTAAAACGACTGTCCTTTTCAAAAGAGGATTGTATTCTAGGAATTATCGGCTCTGGAATTGTAATGATCATCATCCAACTCTTTGTTAATTCGAATTTTTTTATCTGAACTGTATCTCGAAACTCTCCCTTCCTCCTCCCCTAAAAAATTTAAGCACCTTCGATTATCAACCAAATCGAGGGTGCTTATTTTTTGTGACTATTCATGATGTCTATCCTCCGTTGTCATATGCGATCTTGTTGTAGAATACATTGTTATGCCCAATTCATTTTTGCCTTTTCATCAAGTAATTGATAGAAACGCTTTTCATCTCGCTGTTCTAAAGCCTCATCAATTAAACGGTTAATATTATCTTCTTCAAATCGACGAATTAGCTTTTGCACTTCGGATACTTCCTCATCTTTCGGTAAGAGATTGACTGTTTCTTCGTGGGTTGAGGCTTTATCCAAAATTGGTGATAAATGCTCATGTACATTTGATATCAGAAGTAACTGATACAATGGCATTCTAATAAAACGATTACCGCGCTGGAAAACAAAAATTTCCGATAGATTTTCGATTTGCTTCGTTTCTAAGTTGACAATCATCTCTTTTCCTTCCACCGGCACAAAATGGTAAAGCTCATCATCTTTTACAATTGAAAAATACTGGTACGCAAAAACGAGACGTAGGTTTTTGCCAGTTACTTTCGTGTAAAAAGGTTTCATAAATTGCACTTGAATCATCCAATCCCCTCCTCAATCTCTTAGGGTTTCATGAAGTATATGAGCCTCTGTAATGTATTATACGTTTCTCCCTTCTTATTAATGCTATATTCCCCATACTTTTCTTGTTTTAAACGAAATCTTTTAAAATTTATACCTCTCGATTCCGACGTCTCTTACCTCGTTTTAAGAAATACATTTGTGACGTCGGTGAGGTATGAATGGTTAAAGCATTTAAAATATTTATAACAGCTTTGGGATCATTTTTCAGTAATTGAATATGTAATTTCCCTTTCTGAAAATCAAAAATTAATTTCTCATATGAGTATCCATTGATTTCAATTTTTCCAATCTCTTCGTACACATTACATGACGAGTACAGAAGTCGCCTCTGCACAGAATTTTCAAAAATCGTAAGCGTCCATTGAAATGCAGAGTAATTGTTCGTCACCGGAATTGAAACTTCAACCATCGCCAATCATCATTCCCCCATTTCAAATTAATTTTCAGTAACCATTGTAATAATTTTCAAAACATTTATCAGATTTCCCCTCAATCCGACAAAATTAAAGTATAATTAAGCTAAATTCTGAAAAATGGAGGTCGAGTGAATGAGTTTTGGAAAATCGTTAAGACAATACCGGGAAAATATGAACATTACCCAGCTCGAAGCTGCTTATCAGTTAGACTTAGTACCGAATACATATTCCAATTACGAACGTTGCAAAAGACCAATTCCAATTGAATTACTTCCAAAAATTAAGAAAGCGTTTAACATTCCAGATGAACAATTTTTGGACATGCTCCTTAATCAATCCCATCATCGTAAGAAATTGCCCGTTGATAAATTAGCAATACAAACAAAAGAATTGCGTGAACGATATATGATTAGCTTTGGAGAATCTTACTTTGATTTAATTTCCAATACACAAGAACTCAGGCAATTGTTAGGATTCCTCAATAATTTAGATGATAAAAAACGTCGGTTATGTTTAAATGCAATCAAATCCATCTTAGTCATTTACAGCGATTTAGCCGATGAACTTGTAACTGAATAGTGGTGTAAGGTAGTGCAAAATCATGCGTTGCCTTTTTCTATTCAATCCTTTTACTTATCATCCCTCCTCATTCAAGTTATAATGGAGAGAAAGACTTTTTTAAGCGGATATTCCGCAAACTTAAGGAGCGAATAGAATGGCTTTATCAATTTCATCCCTCGCACGTGAGCATGAAATTTTTATAAAAGAACAAGTGGAGCAAATTGAACGCGCATTACACCCTTCTGTGACAGAAGACGAGGAATTGGTTCGCCGCGCGTTATTTGCTGTTCGTAACAAGTCCGTTGTTATCGGGCGTTATATTCCGTCTAACGGGATTTTATATACACAAGTACAAGATGTTCGACCTACTGAAGTCATGCTTCATTTGCATAGCCAAATCATTGTTTGTAACTGCCCCCATGATGGATGGTGCCGTCATAAGGTGAGCGTGATTTTGTCCTTATATCAATATTTAGATTCGGTTCAAGATTGGGCAGCGAAGTGGAGAGCGAAAAAAGGGGTTAACTTACACCTTCTAGCCGCTGAACGGACACCCGAAAATTGGCTAGCAATGGTTGATGAGGTAATGTCACATCTTTTACCAACTGGACGGCAAATTGAACATTATTTAATTTCTACTATTTACGAAAATGCCTATACAAAATTGCGGAAGCATCAACCTTTCGAAAGGGAATGGCAACCGATTTATCATCTGTTTATGGAAATAGCGATTATAAGCAAACTTTGGAAGCATATTTTTCAAACAAATGTAGGAATGAAACAAGAATACTTCGAGTACTTTATTGATCGTCGTTTTGAAGGGATTCAAATTTATGTAAATGAATTAGCGGGAAAATCTCGATTATTTGCAACAGATGTGTTTTTCGACGCTCTTCAAGTGATGGTACGCGAACTGTTAGTGGAACGAAACACTTATTTTAGCAGAAGATTTAACATCTATTTATTATTTTGGGATTCAATTTTTACTGAAAGACGAAGAGCCGAAGAAGAGCGAGATGTCTTAGCGAATCTGCAAGAAGTTAGTGAAGATGTTCCATTATCTGATATCCTTAACATTTTTCATATTTTGCTTAAAAATTATGAAGAGCTAAAGCGTAACTTAGAAGAAATCAACCCTGAGCATTTAGATGTATACTTTGGGCTTGCTAAATTTTCAATATCTAAAAGAGATGATGTTGCGAGTGAGTACATTTTAAAATCCATTCTTCCTCTTTTAAGCGATTATATTAATCATTATTTAATGCCTTCCAAACGACAACTGTCTGTGAAAAGAATTCATTCATTATACGACAATATTAATTTAACCGAACAAGAAGAAATACTGCTTTATTCTGCTTTTGGTGTTCATGGCGTACAACCTTATTCATCTTTCTTATTAAAGAAACAACGTTATGAGGAATGGGTTGCCCTACATCTTCTTTACCCTTCTTCCATTTCTTATTTAGAAACGTGTGGATTAAAGGAAATACTTGAACACGAACCAGCAGCAACCTTACCTTTATATCATTATTACGCCTTGGAAGAAGTGAATCAAAAATCGCGTATGAATTATAAACAAGCGGTACGTATATGGAAGATGATGAAATCCGCTGCGAAAAAAAGCGGGAAGGTAAATTTTTGGACCGACTATATTCAAACGGTTCGGGAACAGTTTAAACGTTTAAGAGCATTGCAAGAAGAGTTAGAGAAAGGAAATTTACTTGCATGACAAACATTTCACCATTCACAAAAACGATTCATATAAAGCTTGAAGAACAACAACCAGGATATTATTCAATTAAAGCAATCAATAACGACGGAACTATTATCCCAGCGGCAAGTTGGACACCTCAACTATTTTATCGATTTGAGCCTAACTTTTATGGATTGATGGCAAATGTCGATGATAACGAACTATTACTAAGCATTTCAGAATTACTGGATCTTCTCTCCCCAAGGTATCAACATCCCTTCATGAACTTAGTAGGGACAGATAGCGATTCAGAAACACTTCTGAAAACTTCAAAAGCCATTGAACTACTTTGGAATAGTGCTGCACTTTGGGATTATGCTTCGTTAGACAATGGATTATCTTTTGAACTTCCCACTCAGTTTTCAAAAGATGAGACAGTTCAGAGTATCTTTGGAAAAGAGACGATTGATTTACAACAATGCGCTTCCCTTTTAACGATGGCTACTATTCAGAAACTTGCAAATGCAGGATTATCAACAACAGATCTTCCTACATTAATGCCATTTTTCAAAAATGGTGGTTGGCCAATGAACAAAGAACGGTCGATTGGTAATATAAAAGTCGCTCTTCGTTTAAGTGAACCGGAAGAAACTTCTTCAGAATGGCTATTGGAAACTGTATTAAGCTCGAAAAGTACTTCCAAACATTGGACACCAGCCGTTCGGAAACGTCACTTGCCTATTGAACGGGCATTACCGGATAAATGGTTACCCTTTGCGGAAGATATATCGGATTTGCAACATCAAATGCTAGAACTACTGGACTTAAGCAAGTACCACGTTTCTGAGGATACTTTCTTACATGTTTATTTAGAAGATGCGGATGTTCGCAAACTGTTACGTGATGACTTTGCCAAGCTAAGTTTATTAGGGTTTGAAGTAATCTTACCTGCATGGCTAAAAGAATTAAAACAAACAAAAATGCGTGTTCGTGTGAGTGCAAATAGTCAAACACAACGGTCTGTTGCAGGACTAGACGATATTTTATCCTTCAAATGGCAACTTTCCCTTAATGGCGAGGAAATTTCTTCAAAGGAGTTCCGCAAAATTGTCGATGAAAAGCGTGAATTTATCCGTATCGGCAATGAATGGTTCCGAATGGATGCTGAATGGATGAATGAAATTCGCGAACTGATGGAAAAGGCTGAGGAAGAAAATTGGACTGTACGCGAACTGCTTTTCCGAGAATTGCCTGAAGAACTGACTGCTCCTTTAGAAATGGATGAAGAAGATGCCGAACGGGACGACCCATTATTTGCCTTTGAAATGCAGCATTCTTTGAAAAATTATATAGATCAGCTACAACATAAGAAGGGGTTACCAAAAGTTCAACGACCAGATGGACTACAAGCAGAATTACGACCATATCAACAAGAAGGCTTTGAATGGCTTGTATTTATGCGTGACCAACAATTCGGTGCTGTATTAGCAGATGATATGGGGCTCGGAAAGACTGTTCAATTAATTAGTTACTTATTGCATACGGTTGAAAGTCTCGGTGAAGTGCTACCAACTTTAATCATTTGCCCAACTTCCGTATTAGGAAATTGGCAAAAAGAATTAGCTCGGTTTGCCCCTTCTTTGAAAGTATATACCCATTACAGTTCCGCGCGCCTAAAGGATGAGGATTTCAAACACTATCTTGAAACGGAGCAACCTAACGTAGTGCTCACCACTTACGGAACAATCTCGCAGGATATTGAGTTTTTACAATATATCGATTGGTCCACAGTAGCTCTTGATGAAGCGCAAAACATTAAAAATATGCAAACATTGCAATCAAGGGCAATACGAAAATTACATGGTAAACATCATATTGCGTTAACAGGTACTCCGATTGAAAACCGCCTTTCTGAGTTATGGGCTATTTTTGACTTTATTCACAAAGGTTATTTAGGAAGCTTCGGCAAATTCCAAGAACAATTTATCTTGCCGATTGAACGGGATGAATCGGAACGTCATAAACAAATCTTGCGTACTAAAATCCGTCCATTCCTGTTGCGCCGTACGAAAAATGACCCTGATTTGATGCTAAACTTACCGGATAAACAAGAGACAAAAGAGTTTTGCTCCCTTACAAGCGAGCAAGCGGCATTATATGAAGGGTATATTGAAGATACAATGGCACAGCTTGATACAATGACTGCATTTGAGAAAAAGGGACGTATCTTACAAATGCTAAGTAAATTAAAACAACTATGTAATCACCCTGCTTTGTATTTAAAAGAACCTTTTGATGATGCGAAAACGTTGATGAATCGATCAGTCAAACTAAAACGCATCGTGCAACTGGCCGTGGAAATCGTTGAAAATGGCGAACAATGTTTAATATTCACTCAATATATTGGAATGGGGCATCTGTTACAGCATTGCTTCTCAGAACTGTATGATATTGATGTACCATTTTTAACTGGTAGTATGCCAAAACAACAACGAGACCGGTTAGTCGATGCTTTCCAAACAGGAGAATTCCCGATTTTCTTACTGTCTCTAAAAGCAGGAGGCACTGGCTTAAATTTAACTGCTGCAAATCACGTATTGCATGCGGATCGTTGGTGGAACCCAGCTGTTGAAAATCAAGCAACGGATCGTGCGTACCGTATCGGGCAAACACAATTTGTCCAGGTTCATAAATTTATCACGATTGGAACGATTGAAGAAAAAATTGATAAGATGATTGAGTTAAAATCCGCTTTATCCGAAGAATTGATTCAATCAAGTACGTGGTTAACAGAGCTTCAAGAAGAGGAATTAATGGATTTATTAATGTTAGATACAACAACCATAAGAAACTAAATGTATGAAAAGAGTCGAGTAGGTAGTAGTTACTCGACTCTTTTTTAGTCTCGTTATCCTTTTTCACTTTTATTCCAATATTCAGTTGTTATTTTCTCTACGTTACTTTCGTATAGATGGCAAAAGATATGTAGAGTTAGGAGAAATGGGAACCACTACTGTGCGGTCAGCAGTAGAGGTTGAACTATCACCCCCTCTACATTTTTAACAAGGAGAATGGTTACTGACAACTTACTTACCCTTCAACAACGATAACAACTTCATCCACAATGTTTAACAGTTACGGAACAGGTACTACATCCTGTTGATCAGGAAGTACAAAGTGTTGTGCAATATCTTTTGGTGCGGAGAGTTTTGAATCTTGTGGTAACTTCAGTGCATAAAATCGGACATCATCGACTACAACTTCTGTAGTATAAACTTTCGTATCTTCCTTTGTAATATAAGATCTTGATTGTAGACGGCCGTTAACTCCAATCAACGATCCTTTTCCGCAATATTGAACAATTCGTTCTGCAAGCTTTCCCCACGCTATACAGGGTACGAAATCTGCATCAATCATGCCTTGGCTATTCCGAAAGTTTCTATTGATTGCAATGACAAAACTAGTTTGGTTACGAGTTTCAGAAAACGACTTCAGTGTAGGATCCTTAGTAATTCTACCGACTAGTCCGACTTGATTCATGTTGTTCACCTCCTTTGACTACATCCTAACTTAAGTTAAAATATTTAGCAAAATCAGGAAAATGAACTTTGGCCTCGTTTCCGTTTTGAAAAATAATTTTTCAATATATGTATTTTTTATTAATATCTGGATAAATGTAGATATGAGAAGGGTTTATTCTTATTTATTGAGTGTGTCCAATTTATAATTTTTGCATTTTTTCTATGTTATACTAAAATTAACGAAAATCTACAGGGGGTACGTGAATGAAGACTTTTAAAATGCTCTCTTTTGATCTTATCAATGAGGGAGGGAAGCTAAATATACCACTAATTGATGGGATTATTATTAATCAAGAAAATAGTCACAAATCATGGATATTAGAAATATTTACTTCAAAAGAACACAAGTCCACGTTTGAAAAATATGAATCCTCTGGAGATATTTTAGATGTGCACGCCATTATTTCCTTTCCAGAAAATGAACCTGCCCCGTTCAAAGTGATTGTCTATTCCATTAAGGAAATTGGAGAAAACATTTCCGTTTTACTGAAAGGGACAATTAAGGCGCAACGAAATAAATATGCAGAACAATTGCTAAAGCTTTTATTAGAAGAAAATTTATCAAAGGATGAGTTATTGGAACGATTTAAAAAGGGTATGCGTGAACGTCCGCGCTTGCGAGAATCATAACCTTCCCTCTTTTGCTCCAACTTCACTCCCCGCACGCCATACAAAAGATCGTCTCACTTGAATGAGACGATCTTTTGTTTTATTATTCATCTATTTGGTCACGGTCACGGACATCACGATTATCTTCAATAATGTCTTCTTGGTTGTCATTTAGGATACGTTCATCATTGTTGTTCACCGTACCAGAAGTACCATTTTGACCTGCACCATTGCTATTTGGAACACCGTCTTGATCTACATTACGGTCAGCATCGTAGCCGTTACCATTGTTATCGTTCATATCATTATCAATGGCATCATCTACATCACGTTGTACTTCATTAACGCCTTGATTAATGTCCTCACCAACATCCTCTAAAGCATCCTCAGTGTCATTTGCAGCGTTGTTACACCCTACAAGTAATGCTGAACCAAGAATAAATGCAAAGACTGGTTTTTTCCACATAAAAAATTCCCTCCTTTCAAGATTTGCACACTCCATCACATTTAAATGTGACTAGTTATAGAGTGCCCGGGAAAGGAGGGAACTATCCGAAATTTAAACGAGTCGATTTTAGTTAATCTTTAAAAAATTGACATCGTTATTTATCTAATTGTTCTTTTAAAAGTTGTTCAACATATGCGGCTTCTGCTTTACATCCATATGTGTAGCTTGTACCAAGTTGTTTTTGCATTTTTTCGATAGAATCAATTTGCTTTTTAGTCGGTTTTTCATTTAGAATTTTTGCGATTGTTTCGTCAATTTTCTTTGCAATCTCCTCATGAAACTCTTGACTAACTAATACTTCTGGAGGAACTTTATCGAACCAAGCAGCGTTTTCCGTAAAATACTTTTGCCAGCTTGCTACGAAGTCTTCCATTGAGAATTTATCTTCATCCCATCCAATGCTTGCTAAGTATGACTCGAAAGACGTTGAGATGGATCGAGTGATGCTGATCTTGACGCCTGAAGACAACTGTTTATACATCTATTTAAAACCTCCTACGTTTAAAAAGCCAAACAATACGTATATTCGTACGTACAAATAAAGTCAACCATATTATTGTATATCCTTCACTATTAAAATGCAAATTCACGGACATTTGACGAAATCTTCTTATAGCATTCATACCCATAAAAAATTGGATTTTATACTAAGAAAATTCATTTATTTTAGTGAAGGAACAATTTTTTATTTCGGTTGAACTGGTCCAATTGCAAATAAAATGTCGGTTTCACAAACTAGTTCGCCTTCAACTGTCGCAATTGCGTGTCCTTTACCCATTGCACCGCGTAATTTTACAAATTCGACTTCTAATTTTAATTGATCTCCTGGTACCACTTGTCGTTTAAATCGGCAGTTATCAATTCCAGTTAAGAAGGCAAGACGGCCTTTAAACTGTTCGGACATTAATAAAGCTACTCCACCAACCTGTGCCAATGCTTCCACAATTAAAACACCTGGCATTACAGGGTATCCTGGGAAATGTCCATTAAAGAAGTCTTCATTGATTGATACATTTTTAATTCCAACCGCGCGTTTTCCTTCTTCTACTTCTAAAATACGGTCCACTAAAAGGAATGGATAACGATGCGGTAAAATTTCTTGTATTTGATCAGCAGTTAACATGTTCTTCCCCCCAAGAGTATGTAATATTTATTCTTTGCCATTTATGATATCTAGTATATGTTGCCATGTTCCCCATTTTAGAGCATCTAACGGTTTTCCATCTCCAATGACTCCATACCCAATCATTACTCCAAAACAAATTGCTAGGAATAATAAAATAAAAACAATAAGTAATCTTAACCAAATCGGAAAAAGTCGAAAGCTATGAAAACGAATCGGTCTTTCAGAATATCTAGCTGTTCGTTTTTCCTTTTCTTCTTGAGGAACATTCGGCTTTAGCGAATTACTTTTTAAGTCGTTAGTCATTGGCCGTTTCTCCCTTTTGTAATGCTTAATATTTGATATAGAGGGTATACTTTATTAGGTAGTTTTCGGGTCAATTATCGAATTCCGTTAATTAACCCTAACATTTGGTCAGCAATCGTAATTGCGCGAGAACTGAATTGATATGAGCGTTGGGCATTAATTAAGTCCGTCATTTCCTTAGAAATATCGACGTTTGACATTTCAAGTTTCCCATTAGCAAGTCCAATTTCAGTTCGAAGACCACCTTGTAAATTTGTATAAAGGTCTGCCTCATTTAATCCTAATTGTTCAAGATTTCCTGGTACCCCAATATATGAACCCGATAACTTTTCCATTGATTGAGGTTTGTCCACTCGTGTAACCGCTAATTCAAATCCTTGTGTTGTACCATCATTATAATTTACTAATAACGTTCCATCATCTAGTAAATTAAAGTTTTTCATGTTATCCGCAAAAGTAATTGCGTTCCCATTCGAATCTGAAACAGCGTAGCCATCATGATTGACAAGCATGACTTGGCCATTGTTAACAGGGGTTACATAAAAGTCACCTTGGCGTGAATAAACAGTGCGTTGTCCATTTTCACCATCAGGCATAATAATGTTGAAATATTGATTTGCTTTTGTAAAAGCAATGTCTAAATCACGTTCTGTATTTTGTAAACTACCTGTCTTTGTATTCACTTGGATTTGAGCAAGTTGCGCACCAACTCCGTAACGAATGCCTACTGGTGATTGGCGTACTGTAGGATCCATTTGGTCGTTTTCAAATTGTTGGTATAAAAGCTCAGAAAAACGTGCTTCTCTTGCTTTATAACCCGTTGTATTGCTATTAGCGATATTATTACTAATTGTATCAATTTGTTGTTGTAACTGACCTAATGTATTTGTTGCTGTAATCATTGTACGGATCATGTTTTATCCCCTTCCCAACTACACTTTACCGATTTCATTGACTGCTTTATCCATGCTCTTATCATACGCTTGTAGTACTTTTTGATTTGCTTCAAAGGCACGATAAGCTGTAAGTAATTCTGTCATGGATTGTGCAGCATCTACATTGGAACCTTCAATATAGTTTTGTTGTAGTGCAAAGGTAACTCCATCTTGTCCATACGCAGATGGTAGCATTTCCCCGTCAATAGAACGGAACAAACCATTATCTTGTTTAATAAGCACATCAGGATTTGCTGAGAAAGCCACACCTAAAGTTGCAACTTGTTGACCATCCACTAAAATACGCCCATCTTGTGAAAGTTGGAAATCTTCATTTTGTAATTGTATACGCTCTCCTTGATCTGAAAGTACATATAAGCCTTGAGGATTTACTAAATATCCTTGGCCATCAATTGTGAAGTTTCCGTTACGTGTATATGCTTCTCCGCCTTCAGGAAGTTCTAGACGGAAAAAGATCGTACCAGCTTGACCAGATTCTTGATCAATCGGCATTGCACCGTTTAATAGAGCAATGTCCGTTGTAAGGTTTGTTTCTATAAGAGTACCTTGTGTATAGTTTGCTAGTGTTTCTTGTAAATATACGCCAGTATTAAGTGCACCAATTTCAGTTGCTTTTAATGTATTAATACCTTTTTCTGTAGGGATATTTGTAGTACCCCTTGCAGAAAGAAGCATATCAGGAAATGAACGTATTGTTGATTGGTCTGCTTTAAAGCCAGGTGTATTCGCATTTGCCATATTATTTGTTAATATTTCTGTTTTTCTTTGTTGTGCAATCATACCTGTAGCAACTGTGTAAAACCCTTTAAACAACTATATTCACCTCTTTTTATTGTAAAGTATTCAGTTTACAAAACTATTTCAATAAAATATCGAACTGATTAAATTCTAGAACCAGGAGCACGATCGATATTGTCTAACATTAACCCTGTTCCAATCGCAACACAATCGATTGGATTATCCGCTACAAATACCGGTACTTTTAGTTCTTGAATTAATAGTTGATCCATGCCATGTAGAAGCGCGCCGCCTCCAGTAATACATACGCCACGATCAATAATGTCAGCTGATAATTCAGGTGGTGTTTTTTCTAATACATTTTTCGCTGATTGAACGATTAATGATACCGATTCATGAAGTGCTTTTTCGATTTCTGTAGAATGAATTGTCACTGTTCTAGGTAAACCTGTTACCATGTCACGGCCACGAATCTCCATTGATTCGTCACGTGCCCCTGGATAAACTGTACCGATGTTGATTTTAATCGCTTCAGCAGTACGTTCGCCGATAAGTAATTTGTATTCTTTTTTTATGTATTGCAAGATGTCATTATCGAAAACGTCACCTGCTACTTTAATTGATTCACTTGTTACGATATCACCCATAGAAAGTACTGCGATATCCGTTGTACCGCCACCAATATCTACTACCATGTTACCACTTGGTTGGAAGATATCCATTCCAGCACCAATTGCAGCTACTTTTGGCTCTTCTTCTAAGTAAACTTTTTTCCCGCCTGATTTTTCAGCAGCTTCACGAATTGCTTTTTGCTCCACGCTTGTAATGTTTGTTGGGCAGCAAATTAGAATGCGTGGTTTTGAGAAAAATCCTTTTAAATCCAGTTTGTTTAGAAAATGTTTTAACATTGCTTCAGTTACGTCGAAGTCTGCAATAACACCATCTTTGAGTGGTCGAATGGCAACGATATTTCCAGGTGTACGTCCAACCATTTGGCGTGCCTCTTCACCAACTGCAAGTACTTTATTTGTGTTTTTGTCTATTGCTACGACGGAAGGCTCATTTAAAACAATTCCCTTACCTTTAACATAAATTAGGACGTTTGCCGTTCCTAGGTCTATCCCAATATCTTTTGAAAACATATGTATATTTCTCCTTCCCGCCAATTCCAACATGATTCACGTTCAAAATTTCTCTTTATCTAGATTATTTTATCATATTCATGTAGTAATTACATCTTTAATTTCAATGTCGTTACAGTTGTATTACAATTTTGTGTGCAGTTTAGAATTGTTTGTGTACCAGGTACACAAACAATTCAGAATATTCAAAATTGTATATGTACCCGGTACACCAATAAAAAAGCATTTAGTTGACTTCGTAAAGAAAGCCAAACTAAATGCTCTTTCATTGTTTTTGTCGGGACTGCCATTTCTTACGGGTTGCCTCGCCTCCTCGTAAATGACGAATCGATTTGTGATAAGCTAATATCTCTTTTACTTCATTCGCTAATTCTTCATTAACTAGGAACAGTCTTTCGGTTAGGTCTTTATGCACTGTGCTCTTCGAATAACCCGTCATTTTCGCCAGGACACGAACTGTCTCACCAGTTTCAATTAGCAGCTCTCCAAGCCGTACGCAACGATGCCGAATGTGCTCGTGCACGTTCTCTTCCTTTCTATCGGATATAAGAATGTGCCGTTTTGCTAACGAGAGGTGTCTTCTTCAACATGTTCATATTGTGAGTGTTTCATTGAAATTTTTGCAACTAGCGATATAACGTTTATTCACCATATGAGGAATTCCGTGATTTAAGAACCAATTTTGTGAACAAAACTGCAAAAACGCCCATAATTCCTCTGTTCCATTGAAATTAGGTAAAATTTCGTCGGTTTCAACGGTACAGGGTTTATGGACGTTCTGCTTTATTGCTTGTACAAAAAGTTGAATCTTGTCAAATTAGAAAGCTAAGAAATTTCTTGGGTTAACGTGTTCGCCATCTTGTAACACTTGGAAGTGCAGATGGTTTCCAGCTGTTGGATTCCATTCGTTTTCAGTTGTTGTCGCTAATGGTTGGCCTTGTTCTACTGTATCCCCTTCTTTAACAAGGATATCAGTTATAGAACTATATTGTGTTTCCATGCCATTTGGATGAGTAATTACGATTTTATTTCCAGTAAATGCATCTAATTTTACTTCAGTTACTTCACCGCTCATTGCAGCAAGTACTTCAAATGGTTCGCCATTAACAGAAAGAGATACACCAGATGAAGTAGAGAATGTTTGGTTAAATACTAATAGTGCTTTTTCTCTTGTTGCTTCATCAGCCGTTACATCATAGAAATCTTGTAACACTTGTACTTGATCTAAATGATCTTCACTGAAAGGATATTTCAATGTTTCCTGGCGAGCATTTGTTTCGATGACTGTTTCTTGTGAAGTTGTTTCATTATTAGTTGATGCAACTTCCTTTTCTTCGTCATCATTAATGATTGCATTATAACTGAAAATTAGACCGATTAACACTGCTGCGATACCTGCATAGATTGACGGCCAAAACCATGGCTTTTTCTGCCAACTGTTTTTATTAGGAGAAGGAGTAGTTTGTTTTTCTTCTCTCATGTTCATCACCTCTGTTTGAAGTGTGAACAAGATTTTACAATTCTAAACACATTTTGGAAAAAAATTTCTATTATTTACAAGATATTTTTTCAATATTTGTATTTTTATAATAATGTTGGATAATTTCATGGGCAGTTGCACCATTTTCCGCCATTGCATCTGCGCCGTATTGGCTCATACCAACACCATGACCATAACCTTCAGTTGTTACAACGATTTTTTCTCCTTTTACTTCAATACGGAAATCTGTAGAGCGCAAATCGAGTAACGTTCTCATATCACGCCCGGACCATTCATTTTTTCCAACAATAACGGTCTCTACTCTCCCTGTATTATTTCTTTTTATACGTACGTTTTTAAGCTGATTTAGAGTCAAATTGGTGTTTAATAGCTGATTCCATTCATTAATAGTAAAACTTTTTTCCACCTCGTAATTATCCGCATATTGAAAATCTGTACTTGCAACGGATTGTAGATATGGAAGGTCTGTCCCACTATAGTTTTTGGAGCTTTCCGTCATACCGTTGCTCATCGAATGAAACATCGCCGTTATGAGTTCTCCATTATAGTTAATAACTTCTCCTTTTGTACTTTCAACAGCTTGTCTCACTTTTTTTTCATAATCATCAAAGGACTCTGCCCAAACTTCTTTTCGAGTATTTGAATCATAAAAAACTTGTTTTGCAACGGTTGGTTCGATTGCCTTTTTCCCATATTCGGTGTTTTTTAATACATACGTTCTAGCTGCAATTGCTTGTGCTTTTAATGCTTCGGGATGAAAGTTTGCTGGCATCTCAGCCGAAACAACACCAATTACATACTCTTCTAAATCAATTGGCTCATCACTACCACTTACTTGGATAGTTAGTTCACAAGCGTTCGCAAAGCTTTCTCCTTCTTCTTTTTCTGATGTAGCTTCAGTTTTATGATCCATTTGCTTGAAAAGAAATGGGAAGAAAAATAGTAGAGAAATAAAGCCAAAAATTGATGCAACAACTATTAACTGCTTTTTCTTCTTAAATTTTTTCATACATATTATTTATGATATGGAAGGAAAATTTATGATTTATGAAGAAGTAGAATTTGGAAATTCTGACTGAGGGATAAAAGGAAAGGATAAATTAAAACGACAAAACTCACTTTTAAGAATTTTGTCGTTCGTTGGTCATTATAAATTTTTCGTCATAATTTATCTCATTTATACATAATTTTAATTAAATTAGATAAATTATAATGGGCAAAGTCTATATTTCGATAGTATGCTTTGGTGATTGTTCAAAATCCATATCTGCAACACGTTCAATGTTTGCACCAAGAGCAGCGAGTTTTTTGTGGAAATCAACATATCCACGATCTAGGTGGTTAAGTTTCGTAACGCGTGTAACACCTTCTGAAACAAGTCCAGTTAAGATTAATGCAGCTGCTGCACGTAAATCTGTTGCGGAAACTTCAGCACCTTGTAATTTCACAGGTCCTTCAATGAAAACTGAACGACCTTCGATTTTTGCTTGTGCATTCATTCTACGGAATTCTTCCACATGCATGAATCGATTTTCAAACACTGTCTCAGTAATAATACTCGTTCCATTGGCTGTTAATAATAATGCCATCATTTGTGCTTGCATGTCTGTTGGGAAACCAGGATGTGGCATCGTTTTAATATCAACAGCTTTTAGAGGATCTGTGGCACGTACACGTAAGCCGTCACCCTCTTCTAACACTTCAACACCCATTTCACGTAATTTCGCGATTAAAGCTGTCATATGCTCAGGTACTGCGTTTTCGATAAATACATCGCCTCGTGTAATTGCTGCAGCAACCATAAATGTACCTGCTTCAATACGGTCAGGGATAACGTGATGTGTAGTTCCGTGTAGTTCAGAAACACCTTCAATACGAATTGTATCTGTACCAGCACCGAAGATTCGGCCACCCATACCATTAATGAAATTAGCTAAATCGACAATTTCAGGTTCTTTTGCAGCATTTTCAATTACAGTGACACCCTTCGCTAATGCAGCAGCCGTCATAATATTTTCTGTAGCTCCTACGCTTGGGAAATCTAAATAAATTTCTGCACCGTGTAAACCAGCAGCGGTTTTTGCTTCCACATAGCCATGGCCAAAAGAAATTTTTGCACCCATTGCTTCAAAGCCTTTTAAGTGTAATTCAATTGGTCGAGAACCGATTGCACAACCACCAGGCAACGCAACACGAGCATATCCATTGCGTGCAAGTAAAGAACCCATAACAAGTATTGATGCACGCATTTTACTTACATATTCAAACTGTGCTTCACTTGATAATTTTTGTTGAGCATTTATATAAATTTCATTATTCTTCTCATTATATTCTACAGTAGCATTTAAGCTTTTGAGTACTTCATTTATTGTATGAACATCCGCCAAATTCGGAACGTCTTTTATAATATTTATACTCTTTGAAGCTAGTAAAGATGCAGCTAGAATTGGTAGTACGGCATTTTTGGCTCCTTCTACTTTTACGACTCCACGTAATTTTTGGCCTCCCGTAACAATGATTTTCTCCACAATTCGTCCCTCCGAATTCAATTGTCCAAAAACTGTCATTTTAAAAAAAGTTGTAAGCTATAAAACACACAAACTATCACTATGTTAATGCTTTCTAACGGGTTAAACAAGCATCCAAATCACTATTTTACGGTACTTCTCAATAATTATCTACACTTTTATATTACGCGTAATAAAACTTTTGGTGAATTGTTCTTGAGGTGTACAAATTTCTACAATATTACCCAGGAAATAGATAAAACCTTCAAAGTGCGGCAAATTTTTACACGTGTAAGTAAATCATGGATGGGAAAATTAAATCTATATGTGTTGTAACGGCAAACGAACTTCATTTGTCCTTACAAGGCATATAACTTGTTGCCTTTTGTCTATATAGTATGTTCGAATTACGAAAAAAGATAAGGTAATTGTCGAGACCAATTTGTAATTTCTAAAACAAAATTTGACACGGATGATCCGATTGCAATGCTAAGCAAAATATAAACTAATTGAATCTGAAAAGTGTGCCCTTTTTTAAATAATTGATCAAAGCGGAATGATTGAATGGCATAAAACGTAATGCCGATAAAAAATATATGCGAAAATAGCCCTAATACTGCTTGCAGTCCTAAAGATTGATATACTTCCATTTCGTTTCCTCCATCATTTTGACACATATGAAAAAGCGGACAGAAAACCTGCCCGCTTCTTAAATTAATTATTATTTATTACCCTCATGAACGCTGATACGATTAATCGCACGTTTTAAAGCAAGCTCAGCGCGTTTGAAATCGATGTTATCTTGTTTCTTTTGAAGGCGTTCCTCAGCACGTTTCATAGCTTCTTTAGCACGTGCTACATCAATATTTGATGCAACTTCAGCAGATGGAGCTAAAATTGAAATTTTGTCAGGACGAACTTCAATAAAACCACCGCTAACAGCAACTACTTCTGATGAACCGTTATCTTTTTTAAGAGTAACTGCACTAATTGCAAGAGGAGCTACCATTGGAATGTGTCCAGGAAGAACCCCAATTTCACCAGAAACTGTTTTTGCGATAACCATTGCGACTTCTGAATCGTATACTGGGCCGTCGGGAGTGACAATATTGACTTGAACTGTCTTCATATTTTTTCCTCCTCGTCCCTAAAATTATACCTCTACGCCCATGCTTTTCGCTTTTTCTACTACTTCTTCAATGCTACCTACTAAACGGAATGCATCTTCTGGTAAGTGGTCGTATTTACCTTCAAGGATTTCCTTGAATGAACGAACAGTGTCTTTTACGTGTACGAAAGAACCTGGTTGACCAGTGAATTGTTCCGCTACGTGGAAGTTTTGAGATAAGAAGAATTGAATACGACGAGCACGTTCTACTGTTTGCTTGTCTTCATCAGATAATTCATCCATACCTAAGATTGCGATGATATCTTGTAATTCGTTATAACGTTGTAACGTCATTTGAACGCCACGAGCAACTTTGTAGTGTTCTTCACCAACGATTTCAGGTGAAAGTGCACGAGAAGTTGATGCTAATGGATCCACGGCTGGGTAGATACCCATCTCAGATAATTTACGCTCTAAGTTAGTTGTAGCATCTAAGTGAGCGAAAGTTGTTGCTGGAGCCGGGTCAGTATAGTCATCGGCTGGTACGTAAATCGCTTGGATTGATGTAACAGAACCTTTGTTTGTAGAAGTGATACGTTCTTGTAAGTTACCCATCTCAGTAGCAAGAGTTGGTTGGTAACCTACCGCAGAAGGCATACGTCCAAGTAAGGCAGATACTTCCGAACCTGCTTGAGTGAAGCGGAAGATGTTGTCGATGAATAGTAATACGTCTTGGCCTTGTTCATCACGGAAATATTCAGCCATTGTAAGACCAGTTAAAGCTACACGCATACGTGCACCTGGTGGTTCGTTCATTTGACCGAATACCATTGATGTTTTACCGATAACGCCAGAGTCACTCATTTCGTGGAATAAGTCGTTACCTTCACGAGTACGTTCACCTACACCCGCGAATACCGAAATACCACCGTGACCTTGAGCGATGTTGTTGATTAACTCTTGGATTAATACAGTTTTACCTACACCGGCACCACCGAATAAACCTACTTTACCACCTTTGATGTAAGGTGCTAATAAGTCTACTACTTTAATACCTGTTTCAAGGATCTGTACTTCTGTAGTTAATTCTTCAAATTTTGGAGCTTCGCGGTGGATTGAATCACGACGAGCTTCTGGAGCGATTTCTTCCCCTAAGTCGATAACTTCTCCTAGTACGTTAAATACACGTCCTAATGTTACGTCACCAACTGGAACAGAGATTGGTTTTCCTAAGTCTGTAACTTCTGCACCACGTTGTAAACCGTCAGTAGATGACATGGCAATTGTGCGGACAGAATCGTCACCTAAATGAACTGCTACTTCTAATGTTAAAGTAACAGCTTCTTCGTTTGGACGTTCAATCTTAACAGTTAAAGCGTTATAGATTGCTGGTAATTGACCGTTGCTGAATTTAACGTCAACAACTGGACCCATTACTTGAATAACTTGTCCTTTATTCATTCCTGTGTACCCTCCTATCAAGATTGGTGTCGAGCTGATGTGAATTATTCACCCATGCTGTCTTCCTAAAAAACTTCATAGGCAAGATACTTCTTTTTTATGAATGACTAAAATGTGTGCACCCACTTTAGTGAATCTAAAAAGGAAGCTCTTTGCCATATCCGTCAATTTATCCGAGTTAGGGAGCGCAACTATTCTAAAGCTGCTGCCCCACCAATAATTTCTGTAATTTCTTGTGTAATCGCCGCTTGACGCGCACGGTTATATACAAGTGATAAGTCTCTAATAAGTTCATTAGCGTTATCAGTTGCTGTTTTCATCGCTGTCATACGAGCAGCATGTTCACTGGCTTTACCATCTAATAAAGCACCATAAATTAAACTTTCAGCATATTGTGGTAGTAATACTTCTAGAATTGCTTCACCAGATGGTTCGAATTCATAAGAAGCAGATAAACCTTCATTTGCTTTTGGAGCTATATCAGTAATTGGTAATACCTTTTTCTCAGTAACTTCTTGTGAAATAACACTGACAAAGTGGTTATAGTACATATAAAGTTCATCATACGTACCATCAGCGAACATACCAACAGCTTTACGAGCGATTTGTTTTACGTCCGAGAATGTAGGTTGGTCTGGTAAACCAACGATACTTTCAACTACGTTGTAACCACGTTTTACGAAGTAGTCACGAGGAACACGTCCAATTGCCAAAATTACAAACTCATCATTTGATCTATGGCGTTCTTTAAGTGTACGTGATAATTGACGTAAAATGCTTGAGTTATATGCACCTGCTAATCCACGGTCAGAACCGATAACAAGATAAGCTGTTTTCTTTACTGGACGTGAAATTAACATTGGATGTGATGCATCACTAGTACCACCCGCGATTGCTGCAACCACGTCTTGTACTTTTTCCATGTAAGGAACATATCCTTTTGCATTTTGTTCAGCACGTTTACTTTTAGAAGCAGAAACCATTTGCATGGCTTTTGTCATTTGACTTGTTTTCTTCGTAGAGTTAATACGGCTTTTTATTTCGCGTAAGCTTGCCACTGGTATTTCACCACCTTTAAGTTTTTAATCAAATATCACACGTTTTACAACAAAATTACTTATTCTGATTTAACGAAAACTTTTTTGAAATCGTTAATAGCTGCAGCCATGTCTGCATCAGCTGGTAAGTCTTTTGTTGTACGGATATGATCTAAAACTTTAGTGTGGTTTACATCTAACCAGCTTAAGAATTCATTTTCAAAACGAACGATGTCTTGTACTGGAATATCATCTAAGAAACCACGAGTTAGAGCATAAAGAATTGTTACTTGCTTTTCAACTTTAATTGGTTTGTTAAGGTCTTGTTTTAATACTTCAACCGTACGTTTACCACGTTCAAGTTTAGCAAGAGTCGCTTTATCTAAATCTGAACCAAATTGAGCGAATGATTCAAGTTCACGGAATGCTGCTAAGTCAAGACGTAATGTACCAGCAACTTTTTTCATCGCTTTAATTTGAGCAGAACCACCTACACGTGATACAGAAAGACCGGCGTTAATCGCTGGACGTACACCTGAGTGGAATAAGTTAGCTTGTAAGAAAATTTGTCCATCAGTGATTGAGATTACGTTTGTTGGGATGTATGCAGAGATATCCCCAGCTTGAGTCTCAACGAATGGAAGAGCTGTAATAGAACCGTTTTTGTAAGTTTCGTTTAACTTTGCAGCACGTTCTAATAAACGACTGTGTAAGTAGAATACGTCACCAGGGTAAGCTTCACGACCTGGAGGACGACGTAATAATAATGAAAGCTCACGGTAAGCAGCTGCTTGTTTTGATAAATCATCATATACGATTAATACGTGTTTACCTTGTAACATGAACTCTTCAGCCATAGATACACCAGCATAAGGAGCTAGGTATAATAATGGAGCTGGTTGAGATGCAGATGCAGTTACAACGATTGAGTAATCTAAAGCACCGTGTTTACGTAATGTTTCAACTACACCACGAACTGTAGATTCTTTTTGACCAATTGCAACATAGATACAAATCATGTCTTGGTCTGCTTGGTTAAGGATTGTATCGATAGCAATCGAAGTTTTACCAACTTGACGGTCACCGATAATTAACTCACGTTGACCACGACCGATTGGTACTAATGCGTCAATCGCTTTAATACCAGTTTGTAATGGTTCATGTACTGATTTACGAGCCATTACACCGAAAGCTGGACTTTCGATTGGACGAGATTTTGTAGTATTGATTGGGCCTTGTCCATCCACTGGTTGACCAAGTGGGTTAACAACGCGTCCAATTAGTTCTTCACCAACTGGTACTTCCATGATACGACCTGTACGACGAACTTCATCGCCTTCTTTAATGCCAAGGTAGTTACCTAGAATAATGATACCAACGTTACCTTCTTCTAAGTTTTGAGCCATACCCATAACACCGTTAGAGAACTCTACTAGCTCTCCAGCCATGACGTTGTCGAGGCCATGAGCACGAGCGATACCGTCACCAACTGTGATTACCGTACCAACTTCGCTTACTTCTAATTCAGATTGGTAATTTTCAATCTGCTTTTTGATCAGCACGCTGATTTCTTCAGCCTTGATGCCCATGAATGTCACCTCTCACATTTCTTATGAATTAACCAACTAACGTACGTTTTAGACCCTCTAGCTTATTAGCTACAGTGTTATCGAAAATGTAGTTGCCGATTTGAACACGAACACCACCAAGTAATGATGGTTCGATTACATTTTTAATGATTAATTTTTCTTTACCAACTAATTTCGCAAATGCAGTAGAAATTTCATTTTTCTCTGAATCTGTAAGCTCACGAGTTGAGTAAACAGTTGCTTCCGCAGAACCTAGAGCTCCTGAAGCAAGTAATTTATATTCATTTGCTAAACTTTTTACTTCGTCAACACGTTTTTTATCAATAAGAAGTTGTAACGTATTAACAACAATTGGACTTGCACTTGCAAAGATCTCAGCAACGATTTGTTTTTTACGTTCGATAGAGAACTTTGGCGAAGAAAGTAATGAAAGTAATTCTGGAGTTGTTTCAATTACTTTAATAAGCTCTTCTAAATCAGTTGTGATTTCGTCAACAACTTGTTTTTGTTGAGCTAATTGAAACAATGCCTCCGCATAACGTTTCGCTACTTGACTCATTTCGCCTCGCCTGCCTTCGCAATCGTTTCTTTAATTAATGCGCTATTATCTTCTTCAGAAATTTCTTTCTCAAGAACTTTAGATGCAGCAAGAACTGATAGTGAAACGACTTCTGCACGAACTGCAGCGATTGCTTTTTCTTTTTCAGTTTCGATTTCACGTACAGCAGATTCCTTTAATCGGTTTGCTTCTGCACGTGCAGCAGTGATGATTTCATCACGTTGTAATTCACCTTGTTTTTTCGCACTTTCCACGATTGTTTGAGCTTCAGTACGAGCATCTTTTAAAAGGCTTTTTTGTTCTTCTAATAGTTTAGCTGATTCTTTGCGAGCGTTTTCAGCTGCATCGATTTCACTCTTAACTAATTCTTCACGTTGTTGCATAACGCCCATTAATGGACCCCACGCGAATTTCTTAAGAAGGAACATTAAGATTAGGAAAATAACTAGAGTTGCAAGAACGTCTCCACCGTTAAAGTGACCGTCAGAACCTAGTACTAAATAATCTAAATTCACGATTGTTTCACTCCCTTCAAGAGCTTTCAGATAATGTATACAAGCAACCTAATTACTTATTGTAATAGGTTTTTCATCTATGTGTTGTACTTCTATTTACTACTATTAAGAACTGGAATTTTTCCATTAGTTATAACAAAAGGAATGGCGAAGTTCTTCTTGTGGAAAACTCTTCGCCACATTGTAAACCGATAATTATCGGTTCATTACGATGAATGCTACTACTACTGCGATGATAGGTAGGGCCTCAACTAACGCAACCCCGATGAACATTGTAGTTTGAAGAACGCCACGAGCTTCTGGTTGACGAGCGATCCCTTCAACTGTACGTGATACGATAAGACCGTTACCGATACCTGCACCAAGTGCACCTAAACCGATTGCGATTGCTGCTGCTAATAAACCTAATGAACCTGTCATTGTAAAATTTCCTCCTTGGAATTGTTTATATTTTTTTATTAAGCATCTAATGTTTTACACTAAAAGCTTTTATTAATGGTCTGCACTCACTTTGTGTGATAAGTAAACCATTGTTAACATAGTGAAAATGAAGGCTTGGATAAAGCCGATGAAGATTGAGAATCCTTGCCATGCCATTGTTGGAATAATAGCACCTACGAATCCTACTACGCCTGAACCAGCTAAACCAGCTAGTAAACCAAGTAAAATCTCCCCTGCATAAATGTTACCGTAAAGACGAAGACCTAACGTTAATGTGTTAGCAAACTCCTCGATAATTTTTAATGGGAACATAAATGACATAGGTTGGAAGAATGTACCGAAATAATGTTTGCTACCTTGTAATTTAATACCATACCAAGTAGCTAAAACCGTTACCATTGAAGCCAATGTTAATGTAACAGTTGGGTCAGCTGTTGGGGATTTCCACCATAACTGATCATTAATTACTATCCCTGAGAATGGTAAACCTAACAAGTTTGCAACTGCGATGAACATAATAAGAGTGATCCCTAAAATGTGGAAGCGACCACCAGTTTTCCAATCCATGTTGCTCTTGATAATCCCTTTTACAAAGTCCATTACCCATTCCATAAAGTTTTGCATGCCAGTTGGTTTCAGCTTTAAATTACGAGTTGCAATAAATGCGATTAGAAACACTACAACAGCTGTGATAACTAGCATTAAAACTGTGGATAAGTTGAACGTAAGTGAAAAGGCACCTAGGTCCAACGTTAACTCTGGAGATTCATGATTCATTCTTGCATTCACCTCACTTTCTAGTTACCTTATTGTCTCTTACTACATATACGAATACCCCTACACTCAGGAACACGTATGGAATCATTAGCCCTATCACTGTGCTAATTAAGTGGAAATATTGTGGCAACGTAATTGCGATTGCGACTGCTGCAACACCTGATCCAAAGCGTAAAGCTGAACCGAGTGATACTACTTTTTTCCCTTCACTTAAGGAACGATCAAACTTGTCCATTCTTCGAACAAGAATCCAAAAGTTATATGTACCAAAGCAAGCACCGACAGCAATACCAGCAAATACTGTAGGATGTGAGGTGAACCCCCAACCTAATGCACAAAGAGCAAGCAAAAAAAATAACGCTTTTTTCTGCATAGCGAAAATGTGATGCAAATCTAGCATTGGCAATTTATCTCCCAAATCTTTTTCGAGTAATGTGTTTAATCGCTCTCTACTTTAAGGAAATCAAGCGTGGTGTATTGACATGCATGTGGAAAATTGGAATTGGAAAATCTTGTTTTAATCAGAAATTTGTCGAAATTTCGAAAATTTCCTTCCTTATTACCACATTTTCTCCAATGCAATCATTAAGTATTCAGACGCTTGAAAACGTTGCAAATTGACAATTGATTAATTTCAACTGTCAACCTAGTAGAAACTTGATATAACAAGCGTTTCGGGACCATTTCCGGACTCAAAACCCCTATCTTTCTTACCCTTTGTAAGCATACAATAGGGGTAATTTGATGTCAATTGGTTCCGGTGAAAAACTTCACATCAACTCTAATCTTGTCAAATTGTCGACAAATTTATGATAACAATTTGAATTTATGTTGTAAGTTATGTTCAATTATCTTGTTAAAAATGTATGGAATATTAATTTTTCAACAAAATTATGCTCACTATCGCTTAATATTATAAAGTTTTTTCTAAAAAGCTAATTAGAGCCTTGACAATTCGCTCCGAAGCGTATCCATCACCATATGGATTTGAAGCATGAGCCATTTTTTCATATGCTGAAGCATCTTCTAGTAATTCTTTTGCTAATTGATAGATTGTTTCTTCTTCTGTACCTGCTAATTTAAGAGTACCCGCCGCAATTCCTTCTGGACGTTCTGTTGTATCTCGCAATACTAGTACTGGCTTACCTAACGATGGCGCTTCTTCTTGGATGCCACCTGAATCCGTTAAAATCATATACGAACGGGCAGCAAAATTATGGAAATCTAGTACTTCCAAAGGTTCAATTAAATGAATTCGAGGATCGTCGCCTAATATTTCATCCGCAACTTCTCTTACAGCTGGATTTAAATGAACAGGGTAAACTACTTGAACATCGTCATGTTCGCCAAGTAATCGTTTAATTGCACGGAACATGTTACGCATTGGTTCACCTAAGTTTTCTCTTCGATGGGCTGTAAGTAAAATCATTCGATTATCCCCAACTAGGTCCAGTACAGGATGTGTGTAGTTTTCTCTAACAGTAGTTTTTAATGCATCAATTGCAGTATTTCCCGTAACAATAATATTTTCACTATTTTTATTTTCTTTTAACAAGTTATCTTTTGAGTTTTCTGTAGGAGCAAAATGTAAATCTGCCATTACACCAGTTAGTTGGCGATTCATTTCTTCCGGATATGGCGAGTATTTATTCCCAGTACGTAAACCTGCTTCTACATGACCGATTGCGATTTGATTGTAGAATGCCGCAAGACTTCCTACGAATGTTGTTGATGTATCACCATGAACTAACACAATATCAGGTCTTGCATCTTTCATGACCTCATCTAAACCTTTAAGTGCATTTGTTGTAACATCAATTAAAGTTTGACGTTCTTTCATTATATTTAAATCATAATCAGGTTGAATTTGAAATGTTTCAAGTACCTGATCTAACATTTGGCGGTGTTGTGCAGTAACGGTAACTATTGATTCGATTTTATCTGGATGTTTCTGCAATTCTAGAACAAGCGGTGCCATTTTAATCGCTTCAGGTCTTGTTCCGAAAATCGTCATTACTTTCCACTTTTTAGTCAATGTCTTGCACCATCCTTTTAAATTGTGAAGCGCCCTTCGCCTAGACGAAGGACGCAAATTGATTTTTTATGAGCGGTTTTGGTGTGGTTATGTGCGGTTTTCCACCTTTTATAGGCGGATTCACGCCTTATATGGGCGGTTCCCTACAAATTATTTAACAAATTATTATTTCGTACCAAATAAACGGTCGCCAGCATCACCAAGACCTGGAACAATGTAACCATGGTCGTTAAGTTTTTCATCTAACGCTGCAATATATATATCCACATCAGGGTGTTCTTCTTGAAGTGCTTGTACACCTTCTGGGGCCGCAATTAAACACATAAATTTAATATTTTTAGCTCCACGCTTTTTCAATGAATGAATCGCTTCTGCAGCAGAACCACCTGTTGCAAGCATTGGGTCCACCACGATGAATTCACGTTCTTCAACATCAGCAGGAAGTTTTACATAATATTCTACTGGTTTTAAAGTTTCTGGGTCACGATATAAACCAATATGACCTACTTTTGCAGCTGGAATTAATTTTAATACTCCATCTACCATTCCGATACCAGCACGTAAAATTGGAACTAGAGCGATTTTTTTACCAGATAGAACTTTAGCCTTTGCCGTTTGAACTGGAGTTTCGATTTCAATTTCTTCTACTGGTAAATCACGTGTAATTTCAAAAGCCATTAAAGTTGCTACTTCGTCTACAAGTTCACGGAATTCTTTCGTTCCTGTGTTTTTATCACGAATATACGTTAATTTGTGTTGAATTAGTGGGTGATCAAATACATAAACTTTGCTCAATGTTGTTCGCTCCTAACTATTTTCCCCATCTATATAATGAAGATTCACTTTATATCTAGCATAGTATATCAAAAAATGTTTAAACATAAAACATAATGTCGAAAAAAGAAAAACTATGGACACTTCATTAACTCAGAATGAAATTACACAGTGCCGGCATGCTAGATACTGTTGAAATTCACATAAAAAATCCTCGCCCTATTATGAGCGAGGATTCAAAATCGATTAGATATTAGTTACTAAATCTTCATAGATTGGGTATTTGTCAGTAAGAGCTTTTACGCGATCACGAGCTTCAGCTTTAACTGCTTCATCTTCAGGGTTTTTAAGAACTTTGGCGATGATTAAACCTACTTCTTTAAGGTCTTCTTCTTTAAAGCCACGAGAAGTAACTGCAGCAGTACCTAAACGGATACCACTTGTTACAAAAGGTTTTTCTTCATCGTAAGGAATTGTGTTTTTGTTAGCAGTGATTGCTACTTCATCAAGTAAATGTTCTGCAACTTTACCAGTTAAACCTACAGATTTTACGTTTACTAGTAATAAGTGGTTGTCAGTACCACCTGATACCAGCTCTAATCCTTCTGCTAATAATGTTTCAGCTAAAGCACGAGCATTTGCTTTAATTTGTTTTGCGTACTCTTTGAATTCTGGTTGTAATGCTTCACCGAATGCTACTGCTTTAGCAGCGATTACGTGCATTAATGGACCACCTTGAATTCCAGGGAACACAGCTTTGTCAATTTTTTTCGCTAACTCTTCATTGTTTGTTAAAATTAATCCACCACGTGGACCACGTAATGTTTTATGTGTTGTTGAAGTTGTAAAGTCTGCATAAGGAACTGGTGATGGGTGTTCACCTGCAGCAACAAGACCTGCAATGTGTGCCATGTCTACCATGAAGTATGCTCCAACTTCATCCGCGATTTCACGGAATTTTTTAAAGTCGATTTCACGTGGATAAGCAGATGCACCAGCAACGATTAATTTTGGTTTATGTTCTAACGCTTTTGCACGAACATCTTCATAATCGATTACGTTTGTATCTTTTGTTACACCATACTCTACGAAGTTGTATTGAATACCAGAGAAGTTAACATGTGAACCGTGTGTTAGGTGACCACCATGTGATAAGTTCATACCAAGTACTGTATCGCCTGGTTGTAAAAGTGTAAAGTATACAGCCATGTTAGCTTGTGCACCTGAATGGGCTTGTACGTTTGCAAATTTAGCTCCGAAGATTTCTTTTACACGATCGCGTGCGATATCTTCTACTACGTCAACGTGTTCGCAACCACCATAGTAACGTTTACCAGGGTAACCTTCTGCATATTTATTTGTTAATACAGAACCTTGTGCTTCCATTACAGCTTCCGAAACAATATTTTCTGATGCGATTAACTCAATATTTAATTGTTGACGTTTTTTCTCCGCTAAAATTCCTTCTAGTACCGCTTTGTCTTGCGCTGCTAGTTTTTCGTATGCCATTGTTCAAATCCCCCTAAGAATCTTGTAAATTTTATATAGTGAAAAAATCTTAATTTAGATTTTTATCAAACTTATCTGAAAACACCTTGTACTACTCTTCTACTTTTATATAAATAGCTCGTTCTCCACCGATTAATTTTGGTCGAGTTTTTGCCACCGTAACAATCGCATCCCCAATTTGACGGATAGATGTTCGAATTGGTACAGCCACTTCTTTTAAATGCATTCCAATCATTGTTTGTCCTATGTCGATACCTGCATGGGCGCGTACATGTTCTACGACAACTGGATTTTCCATTTGTGTATAAGCGTATGCTGACATGGATCCGCCTGCATGTTTCACCGGAACTACAGTAACAGGCTCATATGAATACTTTAACGCTGCTTCATATTCCATAGTTAAGGCACGGTTAATATGTTCACAGCCTTGGAAAACTAAGTATAAATCGTGTTTCTTAGCAAAACTTTTTAATTCTGCATAAAGTACTTCTGCCACTTCCATTGCACCTGCAGTACCGATTTTAGAACCAGCAACTTCAGATGTAGAGCAACCAATGACGAATAATTGCTTTGGTTGAAAATCGACTTGTTGTTCCATTTCATTAAGCAATTGAGCTAATTGATCTTGTAGATGTTGAAACGACATAGATGTCACTTACCCTTCAAGTTCTGTAATTTTTTCAATGCGTCGAGTGTGACGACCACCTTCAAATTCAGTACCAAGCCAAGCTTTTACAATTTCACAAGCAAGCCCTGGACCAATTACTCGTTCACCCATTGCTAAAATGTTTGAATCATTATGACAACGTGTTGCTTTTGCACTGAACACATCATGTACTAAAGCACAACGAATTCCTTTTACCTTGTTTGCAGCAATTGACATCCCAATGCCAGTTCCGCAAATTAAAATACCACGATCAAACTTCCCACTAGCTACGCCATCCGCAACCGGTTTTGCAAAATCAGGATAGTCCACTGAATCTGAATTTTGTGGGCCAAAATCTTCATAACTAATGTTTAGTTCATCTAAAAGTGACATAACTTCTCTACGTAAATTATTCCCACCGTGGTCAGAAGAAATTGCGATTTTCACTTTTGTAACCTCCTACGCGATTGTTTCATCATCAGTGTACCACTAAATGCTGAAGAATAACATGAATTTTACATAGAAAACGATAAACTTCTTCTGAAAATACGAATGATTTCGCTTACATACATGAAATTGTTCACTTTTAAGTTGATATTAACACGAAATTCAATATAAATCATTCAAATTTTATTGTTAAACCGAATAAATTTATCCAAGGAGATGTGTCAAAGAATAGTGAAAATTCTACTTTTTTCACTATTATTCATTGAATATTACAAAACTTTGTCCATTGACTAAAAATTCACCAATATTATAATAGAAAGTAACTTCATTATTTTGGAAAAAATGGTGGATAAATTACATTTAATTAGGGGGAATGTTATGAAGTGGAAAGCTAAGGGAAGTTTAATTGCAAGCGCTTTACTAGCATCAATGATTGCAGCGGGATGTACAGAAGAGGACGTTCAAGTAGTAGATTCCGAACAAAGTCCAGCAAATACTGAAACAACTGAGACAGCAGCTAGTGAAGTACCTGCTGTTGTTGTGAAAGGAGATACGATTAATTCCCACTTCCAAGCCGATGCAGTTTGTGTTGTGGATAGTCGATTTGAACGTGGCCATAGTATAGTCTTCCGCGCAAATGTTATCGATAGTAAAACAAACGAAACAATTGAAGACGCTAAGGTAAAAGTTGTTTTAGGTAATGGTGAAGAATATGAAATGAAAATGGGCCCTCATGGTGAAGAAGGCACGATACTCTGGACAGTTTTATGGACAATTCCAGACGATTTCCCAACAGGAACACTTGATTATAAAATCATTGCTGATGTTGATGGTACTGAGTATACCCATGAACCATTTAATGTTTCTTTATCTAAATTAACGATTCTTGAAAAAGGTGCTGAAGAGAAATTAACTGCAGAAGCCAAGGCTGCTGCTGAAGCAAAAGCTCAAGAAGAAGCTGAAGGCGGAGGAGAGAACGCTGAACAGCAACCAGCAGACGGAGAAGGTGATGCATAGAAATGAAAAAATATCTAACCGCAGCACTATTTATACTACTATTCATAGTAAGCGGATGTACTGATGCCGCAAACGAAGAGAAATCAAAAACACCAGATGAAACAACAAATTCGTCTGAATCTAAAGAAGCAAACGAAACTACAAAACCTGAAGAAAAAGAAACAGAAATAAATCTCCAAGGAAAAATTACATTAGATAATGCAAGCGGACGCATTGGAGATGAAATAAAAGTTACAGCAGAATCGTTAAAACCTGATTTACCTGTAAAATTAGTATGGGTAGATATGATTGGTTCCTATCAAATTGAAGATAATTATTCATTTATTGGTACTACTTACGAACCTGTAGAAAAAACGGTTGCAGAAGGTACTGCTGATAGTGCAGGAAAATGGGAAGGCACTTTTACTATTCCAGATGGCTTTGGTGACGATCACGACTTATTAATTTATCAGGAAGATACAGTCGTTGGAAAAGCGAATGTGTTCGTAGAAACGGTCTTTACAATGAGTCCTGAATCCGGCCCACCTGGTACTGAAATTACTGTTACTGGTGAAGGGTTAAGCTGGAAAATGTTCGGTAGTTTATGGCATTTAAACTACGATAACAACTTCTCAGGAATTATTACAGCAATTACGACAAACGGAAAAGCAAAAGCTGTTGTACGCGCGGCTGGTAATGAAGGATTACACAGCATCACAGTAGAAAGTGGTGCAATGGGCTTCCCATACTTAAGTAGAAGTAGTTCTGCAATCAATTATATCGATACACATTATTTCAATTTTGAAGTGACAGGAGATCAGCCAATTACAACCGCTTCCTATGTCGAAGAAGCACCAGAACCTGCAAACGGCGGAATTAAATTACCTGACCCTGTGAATAAAGATGGGGTTTCTGTTTCAATCGACAAATCGGAAGGAACAGTTGGCGAACCTGTAGTGTTAACAGCTTCCGGTTTACCTAAAAATGAAACGATTAAGTTTGATTGGCATACTATGGTTGGAACTCGCGTAACGGCTGAAGGCTATGGCGAGGAAGTATTTGATATTGGCGAAGGAAAAACGGATGCTAATGGTAATTTAACTCATCAATTTAATATTCCAGATGATTTAGGTGGGCTTCCTCACCTAATCGACTTGAAGGTTGGGGATGAAGTTTACGGTCAAACCTATTTAAGAATTTTACCTTCCATCGTTTCAGTAACACCATCATCTGGTCCTGTAGGAACTGAGTTTGTTATTGAAATTAAAGGTTCAGGATGGACAGAATTCGATAATGCTTTAGGGGTACTATATAATAACTCTTATATTGGATATATTTGTGGATTTAATAGCCAAGGAACAATCAAATTACGATTGAAAGCAACTGGCGAACCAGGATACCAATTTATCGATATTTACCCATCTATCTATAAGGGTCAACAAACACAACCAACTTATTATTTAAGACCAATGCTGACTTATCGCGAAGATCATCCTGGAACAGGAATCCCAGCGATTCGAACTATGTTTGAAATTACTGAATAGCAAAAGTGGACGTCATTAAGGCGTCCACTTTTTTGTAATGGATAAATTCACAATGATTTCTTACAAAAAAATTCGCTGCTTACTGTGGTAAGCCGCACTTCATTTATAGTGATTACGTCTTCTCTTATGTATTACAGCGTTGGTTATTTTAAAGACAACAAATATTCCGCAACGGCTTCTTCATTTCCGTTTGCAGTTCCTGGTGGCATTGTTTTTCTTCCCTTTATTAAAACCTCAACAATTTGCTCTTTTGATAACGCAATGTTTTGTAAGTTTGGTCCAATATCGCCTGATAAATCAACCCCATGACAACCAATACAGCTAGATTTCGCGATTTTTTCTCCCTCTGCTACTAACGCTTCATCCAAAGCTTGTCCTTCTTCTTGTTGTGTACTTTTTGTTTCTGCTGTTGACTCCTTTTCATCTTCACTACAACCAGCTATTAAAATGAGAAGAAAACAACTAATTAGTAGAATTTTAATGAATCCATTCCCCTTCATAACAATCCCCTTCCATAAAAAAATAGTGCTATAACTATTATAGCACTATTGGTTAAATATGGAATTTTAATTTGAACGGTCAAATTGTTGAATCATGCGATATAATTCCTCAGATTGACGTTTTAAATCTTGAGATAGTTTTTCTACTTGTTCGATGGCAAAGGCTTGTTCTTCTGTTGAGCCACGAACTTCTTGAGCTCCTGCTGATGTTTGTTCAGCAATTGCCGCTACCTCTTGAGATTGTCGAGCAGTTGTTTCGATATTAATCATTTGTCTTTCTACTAATTGTGAAATATCCACAACGGCATCTGCCATTTCCCGAACTCTTGACGCCATTCCTTCTACAATCGCAGTAGTTTGAGAGACTTTTGAAGATTCTTTCACAGCAAAAGTTACTTGTTCATTCATTTGTTTTACAACGAGATTCACATTTTCTTGCATTGCTTTAATTAACGCCGTAATTCCTTGAACTGCTTTTCCACTTTCATCTGCTAAACTACGAACCTCTTCAGCAACGACAGCAAACCCTTTACCATGTTCCCCTGCTCTTGCTGCCTCAATTGAAGCGTTTAAAGCGAGTAAATTCGTTTGAGCTGCAATATCGCCTACTAAACTAATAATTTGTTGAATTTGTTCCGCATTTTTCTCAAGTTGATGGATACTGTCTAACGCTTTTTCATTTCCATTTGCAATTTGTTGAATACTACTTACTAAGCCTTGAATCGAATCAGTAGTTGACTCTAAGTTTCCAATAATTTTTTTAGATTGTGTAGCTGAATTGAGTGCTCGCTCATTTACTTCTGATGCAAGTAATCGAACATCTTCAATTGCTTCTACTGTTTCTTGAACTGCCACTGCAGAAGCCTCTGCTCCTTCAGAAATTTGACTTACTGTGTGTGCAATTCCCTCTGCTTTTCTTGAAGCAGACTCTGTTTGATTTGATAGATTAATAATCGTTTCATTTGTTGTTTGGAAGTTCTTTTCAATACTATCAACCATTTGTCTTAAGTTCGTCAGCATTAATTGGAATGCTTCCGCAACAGATTGAATTTCATCATGAGAGTTTCTAACTTCCACATCTCGTCCAATTTTCCCCTCTGCAACAAGGGTTGCTGATTCTTCGAGTTTTTGTAATGGTTTTACTAATACCACACTAAAAATAGCTGCTAAAATACAAGACCATAAAATACCTAAAGCATATGTTAAAAATTCAAATACTATAAGATTTGGTATAAATTTTGAGAAGAACATTGGATGCAAATAATGAATAAATATAAAACTAGTTGAGTACGTAATAATTGCTAATACGCCAACGAATAAAACTAACTTTCTGCGTAAGTTAAAGTTTTTATTGTTCTTCATTCAGTAGTACAACCCCCAGCAATCTTATGTTGTAATTCGTCAATTAATTTCGATAATTCTTCATATGTTTGTCTATACGTATTAATATCTCCTCCAAATGGGTCCGATACATCTTTGGAACTATATGGAGCAACATATTCTTTTAAAGTAAATGTTTTATTTTGAACATTTGGAAACGATTGCAAAATCATATTTTTATGCGCCAATGTCATCGTAAGGATTAAATCGGCCCACTCAATATCTTGTTGCTTTACTTGAGATGTAATATGTTCAAACTGAATCTGATCTTGCGCTAATATTGCTTTGGCATTCTCAGATATCTCTCCCCCTTCCAGTGCATAGATTCCTGCAGATTTTACTTGAACCCCTTGAATATTTCGTGCTTTTAAAATGGCCTCAGCCATTGGACTTCTACATGTGTTACCTGTACATATAAAATAGATATTCATGCTGTCACTCTTCCTTTTAAGTATTATCAAGACTGTTAATAAAAGTAAGGATACTAATTGTTAATAGTGATATTCCTGCAATCCATTTCAAAATATCCCCTTTAATAGGGAAATGACTTTTGGCAAGATAGAGCGATATATAAGATAGGACAAACGTCCATATACCTGCACTCATTATAAATAAATGTTTTTGTAAGTTTAGCATACCAAAAGAAATGCTAACTGAAAAGGTATCTAAACTTGCTGTTATTGCTAAAATTACGAGAGGTATCGCTATTACTTGGCGATTTTTTGTCGATAGTATTAACTGAAGACCAATAAAAAACAAAAGAATACTAGATATTAGATTCGACCACTGAGTTAAAATAGATAACATCCAGTTACCTAAATTATAACCGATTATTGGGAATATCATATGTAAAATTGCTGTCCATAAAGAGAGTAAGAAACGTTTTTTCACATCTGGTAGTAGTAAATATAATGCAACAACATCTAAAGCGACAATGAGACCCGTTAATATTTCCTGCAAATATTGTCCTCTTTCCTATTTAAGATTTCTACCATCTTATGCGTAGAAAGTTTACAATATCATGGCTTTTCATCGACATAGATTTTAAAGTAAGAATAAAAAAGGTTAGCAATTAGTCATGTCCTAATTACTAACCTATGTTTTAAACTGTATACCATTTCCCACCAGAAGCCTTTTCTAGTCGATTCATGATTGCCGCCCCTACTCCTTCTGTTGAGGTAGTAGTTACTAGAATGATATTTGCTTCTGTTTTATCACAAGCGCGGAGATCATCATATAGTTTTGCTCCCATTCTTTCTTGGTCACCCTCAATACCGAACGTAAAGAAATAGTCGGCGCCAATAGCGTGGTAATTTGACGGAGCAAGTAAAGCTACTTTATTTCCATCATTTTTTAGTTGGGCAATGGCTTTTTCCACTTTTTGTTGATCACTTTCAATTAAATAAACAGGTGCCTCTGGAGCATAGTGAGTGTACTTCATTCCTGGTGCCTTTGGTGTTGATTCAAGTTGTTGTTGCTCCTTATTCGGTAAAATCACTTCACCTATTACTTCTTCGAGCATTTCCTTTGTAATTCCACCTGGACGTAAAATGACTGGCGGGTTAACTGTTATATCCAACACTGTTGATTCTAAACCGATGCCAGTAGTACCCCCATCAAGTATAAGCGGGATTTTTCCACGCAAATCTTCTTCAACATGAATTGCTTTCGTAGGACTTGGTTTCCCACTTCTATTCGCACTTGGAGCTGCAATTGGTTTTTTTAATTTTCTCAGTAGTTTTAATGCAACCTCATGATCCGGCATACGTAAACCAACTGTGGATAACCCTGCTGTAACGCTCGGGGCAAATACACCTGGTTTTACTTTCATAATAAGCGTTAACGCTCCCGGCCAGAAAATCTCCATCAGCTTGCTTGCCTTTTGAGGAATCTCTTCTATGAAATTAGATACTTCTTCAATAGAACCAATATGTACAATTAATGGGTTATCAGATGGACGGCCCTTTGCTTCAAAGATTTTCTTTACCGCCCGATCATCTGTTGCAACTGCGCCTAGTCCATAAACAGTCTCGGTTGGAAAGGCTACAACTTCCCCATTTTCTAATAAATCCACAGCTTGTGAATAAATCTGTTCATTATCCCCATCTTTATCCACAAGCAATCGGAAAGTCTCCATCCTACTCCCTCCTTTATTTTTGAGTATTACTCCATAGTTATACACAATTTGTGGATAACTTATCAACTTATGTGTACAACTTTCTAAATTGTTTGAAAAAACTTTTAGCTAAATAATTTTTTAATCCATTCCCAAATAAAGAACTTCACTTCTGGTTCGTCTTTTTCTTCTTCTTTCGCAACTTCTTTTGTATCTTGTTTTGTATCTTCTTTTGCTTGTGCACTTTCACAAACATTTCCGAAAATACTGCACCACCAGTTGTCACCACGACCGCTTCCTATTGTTAATACAAGAGAATTATACACATTTTGTGGGTAAAACGTGTTTGCATCAAACTTTGGTGGTATTAAATGTTCTCCAATATTAATATTAATTTCTTCTTGTGGATAATGCTTTTGTACGAAAGTTACCAATTGTGCATAACTTTCATCGTTATCCACACCATTTAATTCATTTTTCTGAATTTGCGTAAAAATTGGTTGTAAACTATCCACAATTTCATTTTTTAGTTGTTGATCGGCAGTTGTATTACTATTTGCAACTACACGAATTTTTAATGAATCATCTATTGCACTTTCTCTAGTTTCATAAACTTTGTCGAATAAATCTGGCAATAAAATGATTGAACATAATATCGCTACTGAAATAGCTACTAGTTTTAGTAGACTTAAAATCGTATTTACCTTCTCATCGTTTTCCACTCTTGTAATCTCGTAATCGTTTAACATATTAAATCCCTCCCTGACATCATAATTGGCAGGAAGAGATTTTTTTATACATCAATTTCACAAAAAACAAAACGATTTTTTTGATTAATATCTTTTATGATTTCTATTTTTGCTTCTGGAAAGCTAGATTTAAAGAAATTCGCAACCGCTTCACCTTGCAAATGACCAATCTCCACACCAATTAATGCTGGCTTTTTTAATAAAGGTGGCAGTTGCTCTGCAAGTTTTCGATACAAGATGAGTCCGTCTTCCTCAGCAAAAAGAGCAGAGTGTGGTTCATGCTCTAAAACAACCTCTGACATTTCTTTTGCTTCATCATAGCTAATATAAGGTGGATTTGATAAAATGACATCCCACTTTTCGTTCTGAAGTGGTTCTGTTAAATCACCCAGACGGAAATCTATTTGGGCATTGTGTTGTTTAGCATTAAGACGGGCTGTTTCAAGAGCAGATTCAGAAATATCTGTTGCAGTAATTTCAGCGTTTGGCATTTCGCACTTCATTGTAATAGCAATAGCACCACTTCCTGTTCCGATATCAGCAATCTTTATAGGAGCGGCTTTGCCAAACAATTTGTGGATACGTTCTTGCGCGGCAACAATTAATTCTTCCGTTTCTGGTCGTGGGATTAATACCGATTCATTTACAGTAAATTGTCTTCCGTAAAATTCCTCAACCCCTGTAATATATTGCACAGGGCGCCCCTTTGCATGTTGCTCTACATAGTTTTCAAATTGTTCGAGTGCTTCGTTCGAAATTGCATCGTGCATTCGCATCATTAATCCAGAATAATTCGTTTGTAAAATATGCTGCAATAATAGTCTTGCAGCATTTTCGTCACGACCTTTGTCCACTAAATAAGAAGAAGCCCATTTGAGGGCCTCAAAAATAGTTTTATGCTTCATCATTTAAGTGGGCAAGTTTCGATGCTTGCTCTTCTAACATTAATGCATCGATAATTTCGTCCAACTTGCCTTCCATGATAATATCAAGCTTTTGCAAAGTTAAACCAATACGATGGTCTGTGACACGATTTTGTGGATAGTTATATGTGCGAATACGTTCAGAACGATCTCCCGTACCAACAGCTGATTTACGTGTTGCATCAATTTCTTTTTGTGCTTCTTGTCGATACATATCGGCAACACGAGCACGTAAAATTTTCATCGCTTTTTCACGGTTTTTAATTTGTGAACGCTCATCTTGCATCGAAACAACTACACCTGTAGGAAGATGGGTCATACGAACAGCAGACATTGTCGTGTTAACGGATTGCCCACCTGCACCAGAAGATGCAAATGTATCAACACGAATGTCTTTTTCATGAATTTCAACGTCCACATCTTCTACTTCTGGAAGACATGCAACTGTTGCTGTAGAAGTATGGATACGACCTTGAGATTCTGTTGCTGGTACACGTTGAACACGGTGCGCTCCGTTTTCAAATTTGAATTTTGAGTATGCTCCTTGGCCGTTAATCATAAAGATTACCTCTTTATAACCACCCATTGCATTCGGTGTTGCTTCCATAATATCAATTTTCCAACCTTGAGCTTCTGCATAACGAGAATACATACGGAACAAGTCTCCTGCGAAGATATTTGCCTCGTCCCCACCTGCAGCACCGCGAATCTCCATAATAACGTTTTTATCATCGTTCGGGTCTTTCGGAATAAGAAGGATTTTTAGGCGTTCTTCTAATGCTGGAATTTGCGCATTTAATTCGTTAAATTCTTCCTTTACCATTTCATACATATCTGGATCTTTTTCGTTTTCTAGCATTTCTTTCGTATCGGCTAATTGTTGTTTCACACTTTTATATTCACGATACACTTCTACCATTTCTTGAATATCTGATTGTTCTTTTGAATATTCACGAAGTTTTTTACTATCACTTACGATATCCGGATCACTTAATAATTCATTTAATCTTTCATAACGGTCCTCAACCGCTTGTAGACGATCAAACATGATTTCACCTCTTGTTTTGATTATTATAATTTATGTGTACTAGCGTTTATCCGCCGAAAATGGGTATTTATCCGTCAATTTGAGGGGTTTTTCCGCCAAACTTTTGAATTTATCCGCCAAATCGAGGCGTTTATCCGCCAATTGCTTTTTTCTTTCTTAGTATAAAGAAATTACAACCTTTTATAAAGGTGGATTTACATGACATTTGCGACAAACTGGATAATATGTATCATTGCCACCAATTTGAATTTGTTCTCCTGTATAGACAGGTTTGTTATTTTCATCAACACGCAAATTCATTGTTGCTTTTTTATGGCAGAACCAACAAATCGTTTTCATCTCTTCGATTTTGTCCGCATAAATGAGCATATGACGACTACCTTCGAACAGTTCGTTTTGGAAGTCATTTTTTAATCCAAAGCCCATTACAGGTATATTTAAAATGTCGACAATTTTAGTTAATTGTAAAACATGTTCTTTTGTTAGAAATTGCACTTCATCTACTAAAACACAATATAATTTTCCTGGAAAGTTTTTCACGTATTCAAAAATGTTTGTTTCATCAAAAACAGGTATTGCTTTACGGCGAAGTCCAATTCGGCTAGATACGTAACCTACTTCATCTCTCGTATCGATTCCTGATGTAAAAATTAATACTGGTTTATCTTGTTCTTCATAGTTATGAGCAACTTTAAGAATTTCAATAGACTTTCCACTATTCATAGCACCATGTTTAAAAAATAATTGCGCCATTCAAGAATACCTCATTTCTTCAATTTCATCATCGTTGGACGAACAAACCTTTATCGTAAAACTTAAAAAATGCCTGCCAGCATTTGCTTGGCAGGCATTTTATAAAATTCTTATTTAAGACCGTATTTTTTGTTGAAACGATCCACACGTCCGTCAGCAGACGCGAATTTTTGACGGCCAGTATAGAATGGGTGGCACTCGTTGCAAAACTCAACAGTGATTTTTTCTTTTACTGAACCAGTTTCAAAAGTGTTACCGCAAGAGCAAGTTACTGTTGCAGTTTTGTAATCTGGATGAATTCCTTGTTTCATATTCGTTTCTCCTCTCGCCCTGAACCATCCGGAACAGAGTTATTATTCGTACTGTGCCTTACATAACCCGAATATGCCAGTTATATATGCACACGTTACATACCTAAAAGATTATAGCAAGTAATATTACTTATCGCAAGGAAAAATATTTGCCATTTACATAGTTTGTCGATTCATGCTTAGAATTTGTCCACATATAGTATGTGAATTGTATATTCGCGCAAATATCCCACTCACTCGATTATAGCAAACCTTTACCTTTTGCCTTTTTCATATCACTATCAAGTTTCTCGAAAAATTCTTCGTTTGATTTTGTACTACGAAGTTTTTTCAAGAAACGTTCTGCAAAGTCAGGTGCATCTGAGAATGTTTTACGAATTGCCCATAGTTTCTCTAGCTGCTCTGAAGGAATTAGCAATTCTTCTTTACGCGTACCAGAACGACGAATATCAAGAGCTGGGAAAATACGACGTTCAGCAAGTTGACGGTCTAAGTGAAGTTCTAAGTTACCAGTACCCTTAAACTCTTCATAGATTACCTCATCCATACGTGAACCTGTATCTACTAAAGCTGTTGCTAGAATTGTTAAACTACCACCATCTTCAATATTACGAGCAGATCCAAAGAAACGTTTCGGGCGGTGGAATGCTGCTGGATCAATACCACCTGATAATGTACGTCCACTTGGTGGAATTACTAGGTTATATGCGCGGGCAAGACGCGTAATAGAATCCATTAAAATAATAACATCTCGTTTATGTTCAACTAAACGACGGGCGCGTTCTAATACAAGTTCTGCTACTTTTACATGGTTTTCAGGAACTTCATCAAAAGTAGAACTTACTACATCTGCTTTTACAGAACGCTCAATATCTGTAACTTCTTCAGGTCGTTCGTCTATTAATAAAACAATTAACTCTGCTTCTGGATAGTTTGTTGTAATAGCATTAGCAATTTCCTTTAAAAGCGATGTTTTCCCTGCTTTTGGTGGTGCCACAATTAACCCACGTTGGCCAAATCCAACAGGAGCAACTAAATCCATTATGCGAGTTGATAGTTTATGGGATTCTGTTTCTAATTTAATTTGGCGGTCTGGATAAAGTGGTGTTAATGCTGGGAAGTGAACTCGTTCTTTTGCGATTTCTGGATTTTCGCCATTTACTGCATCTACTTGAAGTAATCCGAAATATCGCTCATTTTCTTTTGGCGGTCTTACTTTACCAGATACCTTGTCCCCATTACGAAGATCGAAACGACGTATTTGGGAAGCAGAAATATAAATATCTTCTTTTGAAGGAGAATAGTTGATTGGTCGAAGGAATCCAAAGCCTTCCTGATTTACTATCTCTAAAACTCCTTCCATGAAGAAGAAACCTTCTTGTTCGGAACGAGATTTTAATATTGCAAAGATTAATTCTTTTTTTGTTAATTTACTATAATATGAAATCTTGTAATCACGTGCAAGAGCATATAACTCTTTCAACGTCATATTTTCTAATTGTGCTATCGTAAGAGCTGACATAGCATTTCTCCAGTCTTTTATATTTTTATATAACTTTAAAATTTGTTGGAATTTACTTACTGTAGGGTTATTTGAAAGTTTTGAAGGAAAAAAAGCCTGATTAAAATTATGTAGAAATATTGAGGAACTTTTTCTTAGAAAAAGAATTTCCTTTTTCACTATTTTTTAATCAGGCATTTATTTTGAAGTTATTCTTTTACGTATCTTGGTTTTTTCTCAATACTGTGACGACCTTCGATGAAGCGTACTGTTCCTGTCTTTGCACGCATAACAACGGAATGAGTTAAGCAATAATCACCTTTATATTGCACACCACGTAGTAATTCACTATCTGTTACAGCCGTTGCAGCAAAGATTGCGTCATCACCTTTTACAAGATCATCTAAGTATAACACTTTTTCAAGATCGATCCCCATATTTTTGCAACGTAAAGCCTGCTCTTCGTCTTCTGGAATTAGCTTACCTTGGAAATCTCCACCTAAACATTTTAATGCTACAGCAGAAATTACACCCTCTGGAGCACCACCAGTTCCGAACATGATATCGATACCAGTTTCATCAAATGCTGTACTTATCGCAGCATTTACATCCCCGTCTTGGATAAATTTAATACGTGCACCTGCAGCGCGAATTTCATCTACAATATGTTGATGGCGAGGTCGATCTAGTAAAATGGCAACTACATCTGAAATTTCTTTATTTTTTGCTTTTGCTACTGCCATTAAGTTTTCAGTAACAGATGCATTGATGTCTACTTTCCCTTTACTTTCTGGACCAACAGCTAATTTTTCCATATACATATCTGGTGCATTTAATAGATTTCCACGGTCAGCTATTGCTAATACAGTAATTGCACCGTTTGTTCCTTTTGCAACGATGTTTGTTCCTTCTAGAGGATCCACTGCAATGTCCACATGCGGACCGCCGTTACGTTGGCCAAGTTCTTCACCAATATAAAGCATTGGTGCTTCATCCATTTCTCCTTCACCAATTACCACGGTACCATGCATTGGAATTGTATCAAATAACGCACGCATTGCTGTTGTAGCTGCGTCATCAGCTTCCTCTTTTAAGCCACGTCCCATCCATTTCGCAGAAGCGATTGCTGCTGCTTCGGTAACGCGTACTACTTCCATCGTTAAACTACGTTCCATTCTATATTTGCCTCCTGTTTTCGGAAATGCCGAAACTTATCACGTCTTTATTGTAACATACTTTGTGATTTTTGCATTTTAGGTTTTCATTTAACTAAGTCGTTAATCAACACGGTTGGTTGTACTTACACTAATGGTTTCACGACGAATATTTGCACCCAATAAACACAACTTTTCAATTAAAGAACTATATCCTCTTTCGATATGATAAATTTCCTGTATTTCTGTTTCGCCATCTGCAAGTAAACCTGCTAATACTAATGCCGCTCCAGCACGAAGATCGGTAGCTGTAACTTTCGATCCGTGTAGTCGAGTTGGGCCCTGAATAATGGCCGTATTCCCTTCTACTCTTGCGTTTGCATTCATACGTCGCAGTTCATCGATATGTTTAAAGCGCGCAGAATAAATCGTATCAGTTACTTTAGAAGCACCCACTGCCTGTGTCATTAATACCGAGAGTGGCTGTTGCACGTCTGTCGGGAAACCTGGGTAAACCAGTGTTTTTACATCCACTGCTTGAAGTGCATCAGTTCTAGGGATGAAAATACTTTCTTCGCCCTCAACAACTTTAACACCCATTTCACGTAATTTTGCAGTTATAGCTTCTAAATGTAGAGGAATAATATTATCAACCGTTACACCATCACCAATTGCAGCTGCCATTATCATAAAAGTAGCTGCTTCAATTCGATCTGGAATAATCGTATGTTTTGTACCATGTAATTCATCGACACCATCGATACGAATTACACTTGTACCAGCACCTTTAATGTTTGCACCCATATTTGTTAAAAGAGTCGCAACATCGATAATTTCCGGTTCTTTTGCGGCATTTTCAATAACAGTACGCCCTTTAGCACGGACTGCTGCTAACATAATATTAATAGTGGCTCCAACACTTGCAACGTCTAAATAAATTTTTGCACCAATTAATTCATCAGCACGTAAATAAATTGCTCCGTGTTCGTTTGTTACTTTCGCCCCAAGTGCCTCAAAACCTTTAATATGCTGATCAATTGGGCGAGGGCCTAGAAAACATCCCCCCGGTAACCCAATTACAGCTTTTTTGAAACGACCAAGCATCGCCCCCATTAAATAATAAGAAGCGCGAAGTTTTTTGACATTTCCATTTGGTAAAGGAATTGCTTGCATTTGGGTCGGGTCAATTTCCATTTGACCGTCTTTGAAAAGGACTTCCCCACCAATTTCCTCTAATAATGCTTTTAACGTCCAAGCATCAGAAATTTCAGGTATTCCATCAATTGTAACAGTTGAATTTGCAAGGATCGAAGCTGGAATTAAAGCAACTGCACTATTTTTTGCTCCACTAACTTTCACTGTTCCTTTTAGACGATTCCCGCCGATGATTTTATAAACATCCATTACACGTTCTCCCTTTTGATTGGAAAGTTTCACTTATTATTGTCCTTTACGCATCAGTTAGATCCGCTCACTTTCTAAAACAAAGGTGACCAAATAATAATTTTTTAATTACTTCTTATTATTTACCAATTTCCCAATTTAAAGACTAATTTCCATAAAGAATCTAAGTTTTTTTCAATTTACTCTATTGTATTGTAAATATCATTTATGTTGACAATCGGGACAACTGGTTATTTACTTTTACGTTTTTCCCAATCAGCTAGGAATCCTTCAATTCCTTTATCAGTTAACGGATGATGGAATAACTGTTTTAATACTTTGAATGGAGTTGTAGCGATATCTGCTCCAGCTAAAGCGACTTCTGTAATATGTTGAGGATGACGGATAGACGCTGCAATGATTTGAGTTGGGATATCATGAATTGCAAAAATATCAGCAATTGTGCTAATTAATTCAGATCCTGTTTGACCGATATCATCAAGACGTCCAACGAATGGAGATACGTATGTTGCGCCGGCACGTGCAGCCATTAATGCTTGATTAGCACTAAAGATTAATGTCACATTTGTTTTAATGCCTTTTTCTGAGAAGAATTTACATGCTTTTAATCCTTCTGGAGTCATTGGTAATTTAACCGTAATATTAGGAGCGATTGCCGCTAATTCTAGACCTTCTTTAATCATTCCTTCTGCATCAAGTGAAATTACTTCACCACTAACAGAACCATCAACAAGCTCTGCAATTTCACGTAGACGATCGTGGAATGAAACGTTCTCTTCTTTTGCAACTAAGGATGGATTAGTTGTAACCCCAGATAAAATACCCCATGAGTGTGCTTCTTTAATTTCTTCAAAATTTGCTGTATCGATAAAAAATTTCATTGTGTAATCCTCCTCAAATAGTCATCTATCAAAAATGAGGAGAAGGTCGGTTTAACACAAACGACTCTTCTCCTGTAAGTTAATATTCAATCAAGAAAAGCAGAGTTTCATTTAAATATTTCACTTAGTAAACATTTTACTAATCATTATAAACTATTTCTGCAACCTTTAAATTAAGCTTTTTGTGAGCTACCAAATTCGCGCATTTTACTAATAACAGTTGTTTTAATTGCTTCACGTGCTGGTGCTAAGTATTTACGTGGGTCATAAACTTTTTGGTCTTTTTCTAAAATTTCACGAACAACTTTTGTTGCTGCAATTTGGTTTTCTGTATTTACGTTAATTTTAGCTGTACCTAAAGAAATTGCACGTTGAATATCTTTAGTTGGAATACCAGTACCACCGTGAAGTACTAGTGGAAGGTCTGTTAAATTTGAGATTTCTTCCATTTCTGCAAATCCTAAGTTTGGCTCACCTTTATATGGTCCATGAACAGATCCTAATGCAGGAGCTAGACAATCGATTGCTGTTTGTTCTACTAACGCTTTACACTCTTGTGGATTTGCATAAATGATACCGCCAATAACGCCATCTTCTTCTCCACCAACAGTACCTAACTCTGCCTCAACAGAAACGCCTTTTGAATGTGCATAATCCACTACTTCAGAAGTAATTTTTACGTTTTCATCAAATGGGTGATGAGAAGCATCAATCATAACAGAAGTAAATCCTGCATCAACCGCTTCTTTACATTTTTCAAAGCTAGAACCGTGGTCTAAATGAATTGCCACTGGAACTGTAATTTTGTAGCTTTCCATTAACCCTTTTACCATGTGGACAACTGCAATAAATCCACCCATATATTTCCCTGCACCTTCAGAAACACCAAGGATAACTGGTGATTTTTCTTCTTCAGCTGCTTGTAAAATCGCTTGAGTAAATTCTAGGTTATTTATATTAAATTGCCCTACAGCATAACCTTCTTTTTTCGCTTTAATTAACATTTCTTTCATAGAAACTAATGGCATCGTTAAATACACTCCCAGACCAAAATTTTTTATTATTATGCTAAAACATTCCATTAAATATTCCAGATTAACTATAACAAAAACAATCCCGTCTCTCAAGTTAGAGACGGGATTGTTTTCTGCGCCGACAGCGTAGCGAAAGGCGCAAAAACTTCTAATTAGTAATTCATTGCAATTTAAAGTATTTACTTGTTAGTCTCTCAAGTGAGACTACATCGTTTTCTGCGGCGAAAGCGAAGCGTCAGCCGCAAAAACTCTTTATGAGCATTACACTAATTCAGAGGCTTTACTTGTTAGTCTCTCAAGTGAGACTACTGTGTTTTCTGCGCCGAAAGCGGAGCGTCAGGCACAAAATCTTTTATAAGTTATATTTTACTTTACCGAAATTGTTACTTATTGAGTCTCTCAAGTTAGAGACGGGATTGTTTTCTGCGCCGACAGCGTAGCGAAAGGCGCAAAAACTTCTCAATAAGTAATTTATTATTTTTAATGTATTTTCTTATTCTCGTCTCTCAAGTACGAGACGACATGCTTTTCTGCGCCGATAGCGTAGCGAAAGGCGCAAAAACTTCTCAATAAGTAATTTATTATTTTTAATGTATTTTCTTATTCTCGTCTCTCAAGTACGAGACGACATGCTTTTCTGCGCCGATAGCGTAGCGAAAGGCGCAAAAATTCTTAATAAGTATTCAAATAATTCTAAGGCTTTCACTTATTAGTCTCTCAAGTGAGACTACATCGTTTTCTGCGCCGACAGCGAAGCGAAAGGCACAAAAACTTTTATAAAGTAAATATTACTTTACCGGAATTGTTATTTAATCTACTCTCTCAAGTACGAGACGACATGCTTTTCTGCGCCGATAGCGTAGCGAAAGGCGCAAAAATTCTTAATAAGTATTCAAATAATTCTAAGGCTTTCACTTATTAGTCTCTCAAGTGAGACTACATCGTTTTCTGCGCCGACAGCGTAGCGAAAGGCGCAAAAACTTCTCAATAAGTAATTTATTATTTTTAATGTATTTCCTTATTCTCGTCTCTCAAGTGCGAGACGACTTGCTTTTCTGCGGTGAAAGCAAGCATCAAGCTCAAAAACTCTTATTAGTTTTTAATTAAAAAAGTTTAGTTTATACATTTCAGGATCCTAACATCTATTTGCAAATGGTCTTTATTAAGTAAAAGTTGATTTCCATTCCGTGTGGACGCTTTCCGCGGGCATGGCCTCAACTAATTTTTTCCGGCTAACGCCGGCAAAAATGGATTTTCGGCTCAGTGCTACTGTCGCTCCGCTTTCGTCGCAAATAAATTTGCTATTCCCGCAGGAAGCTTTGCTCTGTAGCGAAAGGCGAATGCCGTCAGCTACACTCAGCCACACTCCATTCCAATCAACTTTTTTTCGAGAAAGCTAACACTTATTCAATCTTTTGGAAAAATTACTTTTTGTCAAAATAACTTGTTTTCTTAATAGAAAGCACACCGACATGTAAAATAACGTCAGATCCTTTCTTTATATATTTTTTAGTACATAAACGTAATGAACCTAAAGCTTTATCGACAATTCAGATATAAATCACATTTATAGCCTATTAACAAATAAAATTCCCATCACTCAAAAAAGAGACAGGAATTTTAAAATCAATTTTTATATAAACTAAAATAGTGGTTTAAGGAGAAATCACTATAAAAAAATTTATCAAGCTGTTAACAAATCATTTACTTCTTTCGTTACCTCGAATATATTAAATGGCTTCGTAAAATATCTGACTACACCAAGAGTTTTGGCTTCCTCCATCATCTCTTGATCGCCGAAAGCTGTCATCATAAAAATTGGCATCATAAAATCACGCTCTCGAATATGTTTTAAAATTTCAAAACCATTCATACCCGGAATTTTCATATCCAATAAGACACAGTCAATTATGTTATTTTCGATAATGGTTAGTGCTTCTAAACCATTCACTGCCTGAAAAACATTATAACCCTCTCTTGAAAATACCTCTTCCAACAAAAGTCGAATGCCTCTTTGATCATCTACAATTAATATATTTCTCACAGTTCTTTTCCCCTTAAAAAAATTTAGATTTATGTATTATCACTTTTACATTTCCCTATATTTCCATATATAAACATGTATGTCCTGCTATTTTTATTTCCCAGTTTCTAATCATTCACAATAATTTCAAATTTTGATTTTTACCCTTCGAAATTTTATAATACCAAAAGAAGAGGTGGAACTATGTCAAAAATACTTTCTACTCAAATGAGTGGGTTATTCCAAAGAATCATTCAAAGTGAAGAAGATGCTATCGAAGAAACTGCTCGTCTACTAGCACAAGCAAGTGTTGGACAAGGTAAAGTATACTTTGCTTGTTTTGATGGGTTAGAAGCTATTCAAACGAATGCTCTAGACGGAATAGAAAAATTCGCGAATCTTGAAAAATGGTCAGAAGATACTGTAATCACTGATGTAGATCGCGTTTGTATTTTCACTCCAAGTGTTGAAAATTCTAAAGCTATAGAACTTGCCAATATGCTATATGATAAATTTATTCCTTTTTCCGTTGTCTCAAGTGAACCGCCGAGCGAAAAGAATCTATTAAGTGATTTAGCCTATACTTATGTTTCTATGAAAATTCGTGGTGGAATATTACCTCATCCAACAAATTTAGGAGAACGTGTTGTTATTCCATATTTAATGGCCGGTTTATTTGTCTATGAAGCAATCAAATTAAACTATGATGAAATGCTATCAGATGATGACTTGGATTAATTCTATTTTATATTAAAGAATTAAATTTAGTAATATTTAAAAAAGGACTGTCTCCAAATGACAGTCCTTTTTGTTTATTAACAGTTATTGTTATTAAATGCTGCTCCTACGAACTCACGGAATAATGGTTGTGGTCGTTGTGGACGTGAGATGAATTCTGGGTGGAATTGACATGCCACGAAGAATTTTTTCTCCGGTAATTCAATAATTTCCACTAAACGATTATCAGGGCTTGTACCAGAGAATACTAACCCTTCAGCTTCCATTGCTTCACGGTATTCGTTGTTAAATTCGTAACGGTGACGATGACGTTCGTAAATTAATTCATCATCATATGCCGCCATTGCACGTGAACCTTCTTTTAATTTACATGGATATAATCCTAAACGTAATGTACCACCTAAATCGATATCATCACTTTGATCTGGTAAGAAGTCGATAATTGGGTAAGGTGTTTCTTTGTTTAATTCAGTAGAATGTGCTCCTTCAAGTCCTAAAACATTACGAGCAAATTCGATTGTTGCTAACTGCATACCTAAACAAATTCCTAAGAATGGTACATCGTTTTCACGAGCATATTGGATAGCTGCGATTTTCCCTTCAATTCCACGATCACCAAAACCACCAGGAACTAAAATACCAGCTGCATCTTTTAATAACTCTCCAACATTTTCAGTAGTCACATGTTCTGCGTTAATCCAATCTACTTCGATATCAGAATCATATACATATCCTGCATGTTTTAAAGCTTCTACAACTGAAATATAAGCATCTTGAAGCTCTACATATTTCCCTACTAGAGCAATACGAGTTTTATTTCGAAGATTTTTTACTTTATGAACAAGTTCTTTCCAGTCAGACATGTCTGCTTCTGGTGCTTCAATACGGAAATGTTCTAAAACGATATCGTCAAAATCTTGAGCATGTAAGTTTAACGGAATTTCATATAAATGCTCTGCATCACGAGATTCAATGATATCACGTGCCGTTACGTCACAGAATAAAGCTAATTTTTCGCGCATTTCTTGAGATACTGGTTGCTCAGTACGTACAACAATAATATTAGGTTGAATTCCTAATGAACGTAATTCTTTTACAGAGTGTTGCGTTGGTTTAGTTTTTAATTCACCAGCAGCAGCAATGTAAGGAATTAATGTACAGTGAACATACATAACATTATTGTGACCAAGATCTGATTTCATTTGGCGAATTGCTTCAAGGAATGGTAGAGATTCGATATCCCCAACTGTTCCGCCTACTTCTGTAATTACGATATCAGCGTTTGTTTCACGTCCTGCACGTTGAATACGGTCTTTAATTTCATTTGTAACATGAGGAATAACTTGCACCGTTTTACCGTTATAATCACCACGGCGTTCTTTTGCTAAAACAGATTTATATACACGTCCTGAAGTTACAGTAGAATGTTTACCTAAATTGATATCAATAAAGCGTTCATAGTGTCCTAAGTCTAAGTCAGCTTCTGCGCCATCATCTGTTACGAATACTTCACCATGTTGGTATGGACTCATTGTACCTGGATCTATATTTAAATAAGGGTCAAATTTTTGAATTGTTACTTCTAATCCACGATTTTTTAGTAATCGTCCTAAAGATGAAGCGACGATCCCTTTTCCAAGTGAAGAAACTACTCCACCTGTTACAAAAATATACTTTGTCATTGCAAATTTTCCTCCTCAATACTACTATTACACATTTTTTGAAAGACAGAACATTACCGTGGTTTCTAATCAAAATTTTTATATCTCTATAAAAACATTCCACCGGATATTTAAACCTATACGTTTTTAATGGTCTATTCTGTTTTTCTTATTCAAAATAAAAAACGCTCCTTCTGCAAATAGCAGAGGGAGCGTGAATTTATCACGGTCAATCTCCTTTTTTAAGGAGCCCAAGTAAAAGAGTATATTGAAAAATAGGAGAAGTCAAGCCCTTTTAAAATGAGTATTGAAAAATAAAATGATGTTTCTGCTTATCTAGCGGCAAAATCTAACACTTTTATATTATTCTTCTTCCTCTTCCTCAAGTTCTTCTGTTTCTTCATCATCTTCAATAATGAATTCCTCATCGTCCTCAATGATTTCATCGTCAATGTCTGCATCGACATCGTCAAGATCATCAATTTCTTCTTCAACAAATTCTAAATCTTCTTCATCATCTAATTCATCGATTTCTTCTTCGTCAACAAACTCTTCGAAGTCTTCCTCGAATACTAAATCGTCTTCATCAACAATTAATTCTTCTTCTTCTTCATCAACTGCTTTAGATTTACGTTTACGAGCTTTTACTGTTGGAGCTGTTTCTTCTTCAATTGTTTCAACTTTATACCACTCACGTAGGCCCCAGCCGTTTTCATGGTTTAGAAGGAAACGTCCATCAATATTCATATCAGTATAAAACTGTACAAGGCGTGCTTGGATTTCTTCATCTGAAAGACCGTTTAAAGATTGGATTACTTTAAGTAAGTCATGGAATGCAATCGGTGATTTTCTCTCTTCTAATACTGCGTAGGCTAAGTCAATTAACGATTCTTCTGCTAATTGTTCTTTTGTCAATTCACGAATATTCAACTCGTGCACGTCCTTTCTATCAATACAATTTCGCATATTCTTGTTTTGCGATTCTACATATCTTAAGCATAATATCCATTATATACAAAGTACTATACACTATGCTAGTTTCATTTACTGTTTTTTATTTTATAAACTTCTTTAAACCCTAAGTAAAATAAAAAACCTGATAATATCAGTAATGGTATAGAACCTAACTGTTTATTATACAAAAAGAAAGTTGCCAGTAAACAAGAAAGTATAAAAATGTAATGATAATATTGTTTAATCAAAGTGCAAAACTTCCTTTCTGTACAATATATTATAGCTAAAATTTAGACAAAAAAACTAAAAATTGCTACTAAACAGCATGCCACATTCTCCTTAAAATTATAATTTCAGTAAAATATTTATTAAGTGAGTAGAAATTTGCTTAAAAAAGGAAATTTCAGTATTGTGAGAAAAAACTTTTTTAACAAAAAGGAGCGCTTGCACAATTGAACTATACTCATTTGCAAGCGCTTTATAATTAATCATATTTACATATTTCTTCTATATTGCCCACCAACTTCATATAACGCTCGCGTTATTTGCCCAAGACTCGCAACTTTCACTGTTTCCATTAATTCTGCAAAAATATTCCCTCCAGAAAGAGCTGTTTGTTTTAATTTTTCTAATGCAGTAGAACAGTTTGCCTCATTGCGTTTTTGGAATTCCTGTAAATTTTTAATTTGCAATTCCTTCTCTTCTTTTGTTGCTCGGGCGATTTCCATGTTATTGATTTCATCAGCTGAAGGTGGATTAGGGTTCAAATAAGTGTTTACACCAATGATTGGCAATTCACCAGTATGCTTTAGATGCTCATAATACATGGACTCTTCCTGAATTTTTCCACGCTGATATTGAGTCTCCATTGCACCTAGCACGCCACCACGATCATTAAGTCGTTCAAACTCCTCTAAAACCGCTTGCTCCACTAAATCTGTTAATTCTTCAACAATGAAGGAACCTTGTAATGGATTTTCATTCTTCGATAATCCATGTTCCTTTGTAATAATCATTTGAATCGCCATTGCGCGGCGAACGGATTCTTCTGTAGGTGTTGTAATTGCTTCATCATATGCATTTGTATGAAGTGAATTACAATTATCTTGTAGCGCCATTAATGCTTGAAGCGTTGTACGAATATCATTAAAATCAATTTCTTGTGCATGTAATGAACGACCAGATGTTTGAATATGATATTTCAATTTTTGAGAACGCTCATTTGCACCATACTTATCGCGCATAACGATTGCCCAAATACGACGAGCAACACGACCGATTACTGTATATTCTGGGTCTAAACCATTCGAGAAGAAGAACGAAAGATTTGGTGCAAAATCATCAATCTTCATACCTCGACTTAAATAATACTCTACGTAAGTAAATCCATTCGCTAATGTGAACGCTAGTTGCGAAATTGGATTCGCCCCAGCTTCTGCAATATGATAACCAGAAATAGAAACAGAATAATAATTTCGTACTTTATGGTCGATAAAGTATGCTTGAATATCCCCCATCATACGAAGAGCAAATTCAGTAGAGAATATGCACGTATTTTGACCTTGGTCTTCTTTTAAAATGTCTGCCTGAACAGTTCCGCGCACAACTTGCAATGTTTGCTCACGTACTTGAGTAAATTCCTCGACTGTAAGCGTACGACCTAGTTCTTGTTCACGCTTTTTCACTTGTTGATCAATCGCTGTATTTAAAAACATCGCTAAAATAATTGGTGCAGGTCCATTGATAGTCATAGAAACAGACGTAGATGGTGCACATAAATCAAATCCGGAATATAGTTTCTTCATATCATCAAGGGTACAAACACTAACCCCAGACTCCCCGACTTTCCCATAAATATCTGGACGGTAATCAGGGTCTTCTCCATATAATGTTACAGAATCAAAGGCTGTTGATAATCGTTTTGCATCATCATCCTTTGATAAGTAATGGAATCGTTTATTTGTTCGTTCAGGTGTACCTTCCCCAGCGAATTGACGTTTCGGATCTTCACCTTGGCGTTTAAATGGAAATACGCCAGCAGTATACGGAAATTCACCTGGTACATTTTCAGCATAAACCCATCTTAAGATTTCCCCGTAATCTTTATATTTTGGAAGGACCACTTTTGGAATTTTTGTCCCTGATAAAGATGTTGTTTTTAAAATTGTACGAATCTCTTTATCTCGAACTTTTGTAACGAATTCATCCCCAGAATACGCTTCTTTTAATTTCTCCCAGTTATTTAAAATACGTTTAGATTCTGCTGATAATTCGTTTTTCACACTATCGGCAAGAGATTGTAAAGATTGTAATAAAGCATCCTCTGGTGAGTTTTGCTGAACTTGCGAAATCGTACCTTCTAGTTGATATAGTTTTCTTGCTAGCTCTACTTGATGTGCCGCATGTTTGTGATAATTTCTTACTGTATCAACAATTTCACGCAGGTAATAGCGGCGATCATTTGGAATGATGACATCCTGCTTTTGAGTTTGAACAAACTGCTCATAGGAAGTTTTCCAATTAAATCCAAACTTCTCGTTGATTTTTGCAACAAGTGCAGCAAATAATGAATTTGTCCCTTTGTCATTAAATTGACTAGCAATCGTACCATAAACAGGCATTTTATCTAAAGGTTCATTCCACAATTCATGAGAGCGTTGGTATTGCTTTTGAACTTGGCGAAGGGCATCCTCGGAACCTTTTCTTTCAAATTTATTGATGGCAATTAAGTCTGCATAGTCAATCATGTCGATTTTTTCAAGTTGCGTTGGTGCACCAAACTCACTTGTCATTACATACATCGAAAGATCTGTATATTTTGTGATTTCCGCATCGCCTTGACCAATACCGCTTGTTTCTACAATGATAAGGTCGTAGCCAGCTGCTTTTACAATATCAAGGACATCCCCAGTCGCCGAAGATAGTTCCGTTCTCGATCCTCTCGTCGCTAAACTTCTCATATAAACACGATTATTGAAAATTGCATTCATACGGATACGGTCGCCAAGCAGTGCGCCACCCGTTTTTTGTTTAGTAGGGTCTACTGAAATGATGGCTACTTTTTTGTCAGGGAATTCACGCAAGAAACGATGGATTAATTCATCTGTTAACGAAGATTTACCTGCTCCACCAGTACCCGTAATACCTAATACAGGAGTGTTTTTTGATTTTTTGCGCGCTTCTTCAAGTAAATACGTCACTTCACCATCTCCACCAATTTCAGCAGCAGTAATTAAGTTTGCTAAAATTTCAGGTGTTTCAGTGGATAGTCGTTCTAATTTTTCTAAGTAGTTTCCTTTTAGGGTTGAAAAATCTGCTCCTTCTAATTGCTTATTAATCATCCCTTGTAACCCTAGTTTCATACCATCTTCTGGCGAGAAAATGCCCGCAATACCGTAATCATGCAATTCTTCAATCTCACGTGGAAGGATAACTCCACCACCACCACCGTAAATTTTAATATGTGGTGCCCCTTTTTCTAACAATAAATCATACATATATTTAAAGTATTCCATATGCCCGCCTTGATAGGAGGAAATAGCAATACCTTGAGCATCTTCTTGAATCGCTGCATTGACCACTTCTTCAACAGAGCGATTATGACCTAAATGAATGACTTCTGCACCACTTGCTTGTAAAATACGGCGCATTATATTTATTGAAACATCGTGTCCATCAAATAAACTTGAAGCTGTTACAAAACGAACGTGATGTTGTGGTCTGTAAATATGAGATTGTTGTTTCTTTTCATCTACTTTCACCATTTGATATACCCCTTTTCAATGAACAAATGTTATTTTCCCATCTAGCCTTTTAGAAATGAAAAACACCGCCAAAATGCAACGCAAATTTACGTATGCTCTTTAGCGATGTTCCCCCTTCACTCATAATGCAATAGTCCTGATAAGCACATTGTTATTTGTGCTTCTGTATATTCTTCAATCGTAAAATGCTTTTGGAGTGCCCATTTACGGAACGCCCATGCCTGACCTTGGACGACTAGTAAATTTGCTGCCAAATAAATTTCTTGATTGGAGATAGTCAGTTCCCCAGATTGAACACAGTTTTTGATAATTTTTTCAAATAGTGATACCATTTCCAATTCTTTTTGCAATATATATTGTTGCTTATCTTTTGGAAGTGATTTTGTTTCTTGATACATGATTGTAAATTCATCTACCATGCTATCAATCAACGAAAAGTATTGCTTGATTGCTAATTTTAATTCCTCTAACGTCCCTTTACTTGTTGAAATTGTAGAAAGACGCTGAATCACTTGATCATAAATGTTATCGCACACTAAGTAGAGAACATCTTCTTTCGTACGAATATATTCATATAATGTTCCAATGCTAAATCCAGCCGCTTTTGCAATTTCCCGCGTTGTTGCCCGATGAAAACCTTTTTCTCTAAATAATTTCACTGCTCCGCTCACGATTTGTTTGCGCCTTATTTCAATCAGGTTTTCATCTTTCACGTTAGTTTGAACTAAAATTTTTTCTTCGTTTTCTAACATCTATTTCGTTAACATACGCGAGATAACTAGGCGCTGAATCTCTTGCGTACCCTCGTAAATTTGTGTGATTTTTGCATCACGCATATAACGTTCCACTGGGTATTCTTTTGTATAGCCATAGCCACCGAAAATTTGTACAGCTTCCGTTGTAACAGACATCGCTGTATCGCCCGCCATTAATTTCGCCATTGCAGATGCTTTTCCGTATGGTAAGTTATTAGACTCTAACCAAGCTGCTTGGTAAGTTAATAGTCTTGAAGCTTCAACAGCTGTCGCCATATCCGCTAATTTGAATGATACTCCTTGGTTCGCTACGATTGGTTTACCGAATTGAACGCGTTGTTTTGAATAGTCAATTGCTGCATCTAAAGCTCCTTGGGCAATACCTACTGCTTGAGCTGCAATTCCGTTACGTCCGCCATCCAATGTTTGCATCGCGATTTTGAAACCTTCTCCCTCGCTTCCAAGAAGGTTTTCTTTTGGAACTCGGCAATTATCGAAAATAATTTCAGCTGTAGGAGATGATCGGATCCCCATCTTTTTCTCTTTTTTCCCTACACCAAAGCCTGGGAAACTAGATTCAACAATAAACGCACTTGTTCCTTTATGTTTTGATTCTGGATCAGTTACGGCAAATACGATATAAGTGTCCGCAATTCCTCCATTTGTAATGAAGATTTTAGAACCATTTAAAACGTATTCATCACCTTCTAGTTTTGCAGTCGTTCTCATTCCTCCTGCATCACTACCTGAACCAGGTTCTGTTAAACAGTACGCCCCGATTTTCTTACCTTCTGCCATTGGGCGTAAATATTTTTGCTTTTGTTCTTCTGTACCAAATTTATAAACTGGCCAACCAGCTAGTGATGTATGGGCAGAAAGCGTTACCCCTGTTGACGCACAGACACGGGAAAGCTCTTCTACTGCGATACAATAAGCTAAATAATCAAACCCTGCTCCACCATATTCTTCTGGCCAAGGAATACCCGTAAGACCTAGTTCAGCCATCTTGTGCCAAATTTCCATATCAAATGTTTCATTTTCATCACGTTCTGCTGCTGATGGTGCCACTTCATTAACGGCAAAATCACGAATCATTTCTCTTAATTGCTCATGCTCTTCTGATAATTGAAAATTCATTTTACATCCCCCTATTGTGATGTACCTGGTACACACGTTTAAACCAGATACGCTTTACTTATTACGATTTTTTGAATTTCACTTGTACCTTCATATATTTCGGTTACTTTTGCATCTCGGAAGTAACGTTCTACAGGATAATCCTTTGTATAGCCATAGCCACCAAAAATTTGAACAGCTTCTGTTGATACTTCTACAGCTGTGCGAGAGGCAAAGAGTTTTGCCATAGATGCTTCTTTTGTAATTGGTATTCCACGGGATTGCATATCGGCAGCTCGATACACGAGTAATCTTGCTGCTTCAACACTTGTCGCCATATCTGCTAACTTAAATCCAACCCCTTGATTTGCCACAATTGGTTTACCAAATTGAACTCGCTCTTTAGCATATTTTGTCGCTGCATTTAAAGCTGCTTCGGCAATACCAAGTGCTTGAGCTGCAATACCAATACGCCCTGCATTCAGGTTTGCAAGTGCGATTTTAAATCCTGCATCCTCCGTACCTAGTAAATTCTCAACAGGCACTTTCATATTTTCAAAAGTAAGTTGTACTGTTTTCGACCCATGAAGCCCCATTTTATGTTCGTTTTTACCAATCACTAGTCCTGGAGTGTTTTTCTCCACAATAAATGCGGAAATTCCTTTTGACCCTTTCTCAGGAGATGTGGAAGCAAAAACAATATACACATCTGCTTCCCCGCCATTTGTAATAAACACTTTTGATCCGTTTAAAACATAATGATCATCTTTTTTGACGGCTCTTGTTTTCAACGCCCCTGCATCGGACCCTGCTTCAGGCTCTGTTAAACAAAACGCTCCCAAGTACTCACCACTTGCAAGTTTCGGAACATACTTTTGCTTTTGTTCTTCTGTTCCAAAATACAAAATTGGATTCGTTCCCACTGATGTATGAACAGATAAAATAACACCGACTGTTGCACTAATTTTAGAAATCTCATTAATTGCTATGATGTAAGAAGTAAAGTCCATCCCTGCGCCACCTAAGCTTTCGGGAGTAGTCATCCCCATTAAACCAAGTTCGCCCATTTTTTTTAAAATCTCTCGTGGAAACTCGCCTTCTTCCATTTTTTCAACAAATGGTGCAATCTCCGTTTCAGCAAACTGACGAACCATATCTTGGACCATTACTTGTTCTTCGGAAAAGTTGAGATTCATGCAAATCGCTCCTTAGTCTTCGTAGATGTAAAATCCTCTGCCTGTCTTTTTGCCTAACCATCCTGCCGCTACATATTTACGAAGCAGTGGACATGGACGATATTTGCTATCTCCTAAACCTTCATGCAAGATTTCCATAATATATAAACATGTATCTAATCCGATAAAGTCTGCTAATGTTAATGGACCCATTGGATGATTCATCCCAAGCTTCATAACATCATCAATTGCTTCTATTGTTGCTACCCCTTCATATAACGCGTAAATTGCTTCATTAATCATCGGAAGCAGAATACGATTCGAAATAAAGCCTGGGAAGTCATTCACTTCAACCGGCGTTTTACTTAACTTCACCGTCATATCTTCAACGGATTTATACACTTCATCCGCTGTTGCAAGACCACGAATAATTTCCACTAGTTTCATTACCGGTACTGGATTCATAAAGTGCATTCCAATCACTTGTTCAGGTCGCTCAGTTACTGCTGCAATCTCTGTAATTGGTAAAGATGAAGTATTAGAAGCTAGAATTGCATGTTTAGGAGCGATTGCATCTAACTCTCTAAAAATAGATTGCTTGATATCCATATTTTCAGTGGCTGCTTCAATAATAATGTCCGCATCATGAGCATCTTTTAAATCTACCGAAGAACTGATTCGGTTTAAAATCGTTTGCTTTTCTTCCTCAGTTTTACGCCCCTTTTCCACATCCCGAGAAAGATTTTTTGTAATTACACCCAATCCTCTTTGTACAAACTCTTCTTTTATATCATTTAGTGTTACGTCAAAGCCAGCTTGTGCACAAACTTGGGCAATACCTGATCCCATTTGCCCTGCTCCAACGACCATCACTTTTTGAATTGTCATATATAAATCCCCCATTTTGTTTGAACTGTGACATTTCATATACTAATTTTTCGGTACTTCAATCATGATGGCATCCCCTTGGCCACCACCTGAACAAATTGCAGCAATTCCAATACCACCACCACGACGGCGTAACTCATAAGCAAGGGTTAAAATAATTCTTGCGCCAGATGCACCAATCGGATGTCCTAGTGCAACTGCTCCACCGTTTACGTTTACTTTCTCTGAATCTATTCCTGCAATTTGGTTACTTACTAGAGCAACTGCTGCAAAAGCTTCGTTAATTTCAAATAAGTCTATATCTTCAACTGATTTACCTGTTTTCTTTAATAATTCATTAATAACGATCCCTGGTGTTTGAGGGAAATCTTTTGGTTCAACGCCAACTTCTGCATGACCTAAAATTGTTGCTAAAGGCGTGCGACCTTCTTTTTGTGCCTTGTCTTCACTCATTAATACAAGGGCACATGCACCATCATTTACACCTGGGGCATTTCCTGCAGTTATTGTCCCATCTCGATCAAATGCTGGACGAAGCTTTGACAACGCTTCCAAAGTTGTATCTTTTCGAGGCGCTTCGTCTTCAACGACAAGTGAAACTTCCCCTTTACGTCCTTTGATCTCCACTGAAACAACTTCTTCTGCAAGTTTACCTTCTTCGATTGCTTTAAAAGCAAGTTGGTGACTACGAACAGCCCATTCATCTTGCGCTTGGCGAGTTAAGTTAAATTCACTTGCTGTTGAGTTACCGTATGTCCCCATGTGAACTTGATCTGGATGGAACGCACATGAAAGGCCATCATAAATCATTCCATCAACAAGTTGTGCATCCCCCATACGTAAACCCCAACGTCCTTTTGGTAAATAGTACGGAGCATTTGACATGGACTCCATTCCACCAGCCACAATCACTTCTTCTTCCCCAAGGCGAATCAATTGGTCGGCTAAAGTGACACTTCTCATGCCCGAAGCACAAACTTTATTAATCGTTTCTGTTTTTACTGAATACGGAATCCCTGCTTTTGTTGCAGCTTGTCGTGAAGGAATTTGGCCTTGCCCTGCTTGTAGGACAGTTCCCATAATGACTTCATTCACTTCTTCTGGCTTAATTTGCGCTCTTTCTAAAGCTGCCGCAATCGCTTTTCCACCAAGATCACTTGCTGTTAAACTTGATAACGTACCACCAAATTTACCAAATGGTGTTCTTGCTCCATCTAAAATAACTGTTTTACTCAAATCCCCATCCCCTTTATGTGATATTAAGTATCTATTATTCTGTTATTTTAATTGACCGAACGCTCGCTCAATCCCACTTCAGTAAAAATGGGAGTCATTTTAACTCCCAATTTCTGCTTATATCCATTGTACAGAAACTTCCTTTTTTATTCAATTCCTATTTTTCTGACTTCTAGATTATTAGTAAGATTCAGACTGTATTGAAAAATATAGGAAGCAGATTTATTATATTAGTATAAAAGGAGTGAAATCACGATGAAAATTAAGAAATTTATACTATTAATTTTAACCTCAATCGCCTTAATATTTACTATTCCATTACCCCATTCTTCAGCAAATTCTCCTGAAGTCATTTGGCAACAGAATCTAGGAAACAAATCCATGCTATTACAAGGTGCAACAACATCAAAAAATGAAACATTACTAGCTACATATACAAGAAAAAATAATGTAAACCAATATGAAATTTTTAAAGTTAATAATAAAACGAAGAAAGTTAAACAGGTTTCTAAATTGTCTGGTGGGAAGCTTTTTCTTTTTGATGTAAATGGTAAAGCATATATCCTTCACCATCATATGAAATTAGCAACGATTTATGATGAGAATTTTAAAGAAGTTTATTCAAAACCTAGACCTTCAAATTTAAAATTTATTACTTTCGAAATTAACAAATCTAAAGTTGACCAAAAGATATTTGCATTTGGTGGCAGTACTCAAGAATTGGGTACAAACAAAAGAGACGCCTATTTTGTATATATGACAGCAGATAGTAAAGGACGATTAACTGAAATTCCAGAAAGTAAAGTTCCTGGAGAAAAATATAGTCTTTATTATCCTGAATCACCTACTATTACGATGGAAAATTTAACGTATCAAGAACAACCAAAGTATCGAATAAAGGTAGATCTAAATACAATACCAGATGTACAGAATGGTTTTCGCTATAGTTTTTCAAGCCTAGTAATTACGAAATATAACAATCATTTTTATACGTTATTACGAAAAAATAATAGAGGCGAAGGGAATCAACGTTTAGTTAAGATCAATTCAAAAGGAAAAGTAGTAGACTACATGGAGCTACCTGAAGCAATCTCAAACGAAATTCTTAATGAACCTATATTTATAGGCAATCAATTAATTTTCCATTCTGCATCTGAGGAGCATGGAAGTTATCATTTTATTAATTTAGATAACTTTACAGAAGAAACAATCGTGACGAATGATACACCACTTGTATGGAAGTTAACTAACAACCTATACAGCCTGTATTTAAATGGTAAAATCCATTTTTATAATGCAAAAAATAAATTACAATATACTTCTGATATTTTCCCATATTATGTTTTTGATACAAAAGAACGATATGGTTTAAGTTTAACGAATACGATCATGAATTTAAAAACAGGTAAAGCAGTTGTAACTTCTACTGAAACTCCTGTATCCATTGGTGACAATGCATTAGTTATTGAAACGAAATCTGGTAAGAAGATTGCAAAGTTAATTAATTTAAGTTCAGTTAAATAATCATGTAAAAAGACTAAGCCGATTGCGACTTAGTCTTTTCCTTACTCAGAAATAGAATTTTCATTTGAAGGAGATTCTTCCACTGTCTCTTCTCCAAAAACGGAACGCTCTAACAATTCTGCGATATCGAATGTACCTACTTGATCGTCCACTTCTTTTGCTTTCGTACCATCAGATAACATTGTTAAGCAATATGGACATCCTGAAGATATTACAGATGCACTTGTTGCTAATGCTTGTTCTGTGCGAGCTACGTTAATACGGTTTCCGATATGTTCTTCCATCCACATTAAACCACCACCTGCTCCACAACACATTGCTGTTTCACGGTTCCTTTCCATTTCAACGAGGTTTACACCTGGGATTGCTTTTAAAATTTCTCGTGGTGCATCGTAGACATCATTATAACGTCCTAAATAACAAGAATCGTGGAATACAATTGTTTCTTCTACTCGGTGATCCAACGTTAAGCGACCTTCGTTAATTAATTCATACAGTAATTCTGTATGATGATAAACTTCGCCTTCCCACCCAAAATCTTTATACTCATTTTTGAAAATGTTATATGCGTGCGGGTCGATTGTAACGATTTTCTTTACTTCATTTTTTTCAAACTCATCAATATTCGCAGTAGCTAGTTCTTGGAATAAAAATTCATTTCCTAAGCGACGTGGTGTATCACCAGAGTTTTTCTCTTTATTCCCAAGAATTGCAAATTTAACTCCTGCCTTATTCATTAACCTTGCAAAGGATAAAGCAATTTTTTGTGAACGACTATCAAAGGAACCCATCGAACCAACCCAGAATAAATATTCAAATCCTTCACCTGACTTTTTGGCTTCTTTTACAGTTGGAATATTTACACTCGGGTCAAGTTCGCGCCAATTTTCTTTCTCTTTACGGTTTAGCCCCCACGGATTACCTTGACGTTCGATATTGTTCATCGCGCGTTGTGCATCACTATTTACCTTTCCCTCTGTCATCGTTAAATAGCGACGAAGGTCAATAATTTTATCTACATGTTCATTCATTACAGGACATTGATCTTCACAGTTACGACAAGTCGTACATGCCCAAATCTCTTCTTCTGTTATTACCTCACCAATTAATGATGGGCTATAAATATCTTCTATTACAGCTCCTTCTGCACCTGCAGCCATTGCTAATTGATTGCCCTTAGTCTTGCTGAACGCAAATGCAGGTACCCAAGGCTTTTGCTTCGTAACTACAGCACCTGTATTTGTTAGATGATCACGAAGTTTCACAATCAAATCCATTGGTGAGAGCATTTTTCCTGTACCCGTTGCGGGACACATATTTGTACAACGACCACATTCAACACAGGCATATAAATCAAGAAGTTGCTTTTGAGTAAAATCTGTAATTTTACCCACACCAAACGATGGCTCTTCTTCATCCATTTCTTCAAGTGCCTCGAAATTAATCGGTCTAAGCGTACCAGCACGATCTAACCGATGGAAATATACGTTTACTGGCCCTGTGATTAAGTGGAAGTGCTTTGACTGTGGTACATAAACTAGGAATGTTAGTAAAATAAGTAAGTGTGCCCACCACATTACATAAAATACTCCCGTTGCTGCATTAGGTGATAGGAAGCCAAAAATCGTAGCAATACTTGATGCAATTGGTTCACTTCCTGTAAAGCCGTGCTCATGCCATAAAATCCCCATACCATTTCCAATTAATGTTGTTACCATTAATCCACCGATGAATAATAAAACTAGCCCATTTTTCCAACCTCGTTTAAGACGAACAAGTTTTTCAATATAGCGTCGGTAAAAGGCAGCAAATACAGCAATTAAAATAACAACAGCAACTATCTCTTCAAATAAAGTAAATACCACATAAAGCGGTCCAAAAGGTAAATGAGATCCAGGTGCTAACCCTTTCCAAATGAAATCAATCGCGCCAAGTTGAACGAGGATAAATCCGTAGAAAAATAAAACGTGGATAATTCCGCTTTTTTTGTCTTTTAAGAGTTTTGATTGTCCAAACACATTAACCCAAATTTTTTCTAGGCGCTCTTTCACACTATCATTAAATTGTTCTTTCTTTCCTAGCTTTACATAGGCTGCTCGTGTTTTTAATAAATAAACAAATAATCCAACAGCATACAATATCACAGCTATAAAGAATACCCAGTTTGCAATTAATAATGGATTCATAACCCTCTCCCCCTTTGAAAGTTACCACTTTAAAAAATTGACGAACTCAAAAATATGATACTTGTATCAAACTGTTATTATTTCTCAGTTGTACAACAATTTTAAAATATGAATGAACATTCAGTCAACGTTCGTATATTTATGACACTAAATTTTTCTACAATTAATGTGAATTTAGCTGGAAAATGTTCGTTTTTAAGATTATACAGCATTAAGTATTGTAAAATGGAAATATAAGGATTGGAGTGATTTGATGGATATAGAGACATTAATGTGGTTATTTGTGATTGCATTTATTTTCCATGACTTTGAAGAAATTATAATGGTTGAAAGTTGGATAAAAAACAATTCATCAAAAATTTATAAAGTACTTCCGAAACGACTAGCAGACCAAGTAATGAAGCAATTTACAATGACAACCGCACAATTTGCAGTAGCCGTGCTTATTATGTTTTTATTTGTTGCAAGCTCTACTTTTATAGCAGTTCAATTTAATAATTTATATATGTTTATAATTATGACATTAGTATTTTTTCTACATAGTTTTATGCATATTGGGCAATCGATTATTTTGCGCTCAATTACACCAGGAGTTGTGACATCAATTGTAATACTCATTCCGTATAGCATAATCCTTTACTGCAAACTATTTTCTAACCAGCTTATAAATTGGAAGACTATTTTTATTTGTTTACCATTTACGATTTTAATTGCACCAATTTTGTTATTTGCCCATTGGTTAGGGAAAAAGGTAATTTAAAAGGGCTTGGAACAGAAGTAGTTTGGTTGAAACAAAACAAGGAGATTGTAAACTTCTGTTATCCCGTTGTTTTGTCTTTTAATTTTATATGAAGAGAAAAAACATTGTTGTTGAGGGATGTTTTGAAACAACTTAAAGTAGAATTTTATTAATAGTCCTAAATTTAAGAACCAAATTAGTTGTTCATAGTGGAGGCTGCGACTTCTGCGGGAACAGCACGAGCGGAAGATCTATTTTTTTCGCGACCACGCGAAAAAAATTAGCTGAAGCCGTGCCCGCGAAAAGCGTCAGCCGAAACGGAGAACAACGTTTTAAGAAAAGGCAACATGAAGTAATAATCATGATTGCCTTTTCCACAGGTTTCTTATTTAAATACATCCCCACTACGAATGTACTCAACATCCGATACACCTAGTCTAAAATTCACAGCTCTTGCAACAGCGAAGAAGTAGTCCGATAAACGGTTTAGATATTTTTGAACAATAGCGGGTACATCCTCTTCTGCATTCATTAGAGATACTACTTGACGTTCTGCCCGGCGTGTTACTGTACGTGCAATGTGTAGCGTTGCAGCAGCTGGTGTTCCTCCTGGTAAAATAAAACGTTTTAATGGTGGGACTTCATCTGTTAGTGCATCAATTCTTTTTTCTAACACTTCAATTGATGCTTCTTGTAGTTTATATTTTCGCTCTTTCATGACATTGGCTAAATCTCCACCACAATCAAACAATTCGTTTTGAATTGTCTCTAGATCAGCTAAAATATCTTTAAACTTCTGCGGATCTAGCTCTGTTACCGCTTTTCCGATGAATGAATTTAATTCATCAATTGTCCCATAAGCTTCAACGCGTAAGTCGTCTTTACTTACACGTCCTCCCATTAAACTTGTTTTTCCCTTATCCCCTGTTTTCGTATATAGCTTCATCTTCCTCAATCCCCTTTTCTATAATTTCGAATTGCCTCAATCGTCGCCTCAAATACACCGCGACCAACTATTTTCCCAACTGGTGTAATTGGGCCACCATATTGCATGTAGTCTCCGGTTTGCGTCGCTGCAATGAGCAAGCTATCTGTTGGTGTACCGGTTGCGATTGTTTTTGTTTGAACATCCACTACTTGTTCAGAATGTAATGCTTTTACTTTTGCTTCGGTTGCGGTCATCATTGCCTGCACAAACGCTTCGTCAGATAGTTTTGCATTGACAATAACCCATATATTAATTGTACCAACTCTTATTGGAAATTCCCGTTCATACGTCTTCGAAACATCAATAGCTCCACCAATACCAGCAGTAACAATGACAATCACTTCTCCAAAAGAGGCGTTATATTGTTTAATGATGGCTTTACTTGATTCTACAGCCGTCATCATACCAACAGTATTTGTTGGCGATAAGCCTTCCTTATTTAAAAATTGTATAAATTCTTCTTGTACATGCTCAATGTTGTAGTCCGGTTTAACTGTACGATTGATGAAATTTTCGTACCACCCAAGTCCTGCATTATGAACAGCAGATGACAACACCCTTAATGGAAATGGTGACCTTAATTCAACATACTCACTTTTGATTTGTAAATGATTTCGTGTAACTCTTTTGCCCTCCAATTGTTCTTGAATTTCAGGCAAAATTGTAATTTGCGGTTTCGGTTGTACTGGATGGGCTTGTAAAGAAATTTGCGCATCATAAACATCTTCAATTTCTTTTTCCAAAACTACTTCATGTGGTTTCCCAAATGCACGTACTTGTCCATTTTCCATCAGTAATAATTCATCACAGTACAATGCTGCTAAATTAATATCATGCAGTACTGAAACAACCGTTAAGCCATGCTCTGTTACTTCTTTTCTAATCATGTCGAGAATTTGTTGCTGATGGGCAATATCAAGATGATTTGTTGGTTCATCTAGAAGTACTAACTGTGAACTTTGCGCTAAAGCCTGGGCAATAAATACACGTTGCCGTTCTCCACCAGATAAGTTTTCCAAATATGAATTTTCATACCGTTTCACACCAGTTTGCAACATTGCCTGATTAACAGCTTGTTCATCTTCCTTTGACCATTGCGAGAAAAATCCCTTTTGATGAGGATATCGTCCAATCGACACCGTTTCACGAACCGTATTAGAAAAGATTGTTCCCTGCAGTTGAGGAAGAACGGTCATTTTTTTAGCTAGTTCTCGATTTGAATAGGATTCTATCTCTTTATCATCTATTAATATTTTTCCTGATGAAGGTTTTAGAATGCCACTTATTATTTTTAATAATGTAGATTTCCCACAGCCATTCGGACCTAGAATGCCTAAAAATGTTCCCTGCTCTATTTGAAAAGAAATGTCTTTCAGGATTGGGGTAGTGCCGTACCCTCCACATATATTCTTGACTTGTAGCAATACGACTCCCCCTTACTTCCGACGTTGTTTATAAAATATATACGAAAATACCGGTGCTCCAATAAATGCTGTAATAACCCCTATTGGAATTTCAGCTGGTGCAATAATTGTGCGGGATACTAAATCACAAATGATTAATAGACTTGCACCATTTAAAAATGATAAAGGTAATAAATGCCGATGATCTGTCCCCCACATCATCCTTGTCATATGAGGTACAACTAAACCAACAAAGCCAATTGTCCCCGAAACCGCTACAGCTGCCCCTGTTAACATTGAACCACCTATTAAAATTGCGTACTTGCTTCGCTTCACATTCACTCCTAGAGCCATAGCTCGTTCATCGCCGTACATCATAGCATTTAATTCACGACGGTATAACCATAATAGAATCGAACCAATCGCTACGAAAGGCACAATCATTTTGACAAAAGGCCACCCGCGCATAGATACACTTCCCAGAAGCCAACTCATGATTTCGCGCAACTGGTCACCCGTTAATGCAATCATCAAGGAAATGCATGATCCTAAAAATGAACTGAAAATAACTCCCGTAAGAATTAACGTCTCCATTTTCATTGAACGATCAATTAATCGAGAAAACGTTAATACAATAACCATCGTTAATAGCGCACCCACCATCCCAATAATCGGCAACGTAAAGTTACTAATGAACGGAATGGAAATACTGAAGAATATTGTCGCTACTGCCCCAACGGAAGCACCAGATGATACGCCCAATGTATAAGGATCTGCCAATGGATTTTTTAATAACCCTTGAAAAGCTGCTCCAGCAATGGCAAGGGAAGCCCCCACTAAACCTGCTAACAAAACACGTGGCATACGAATCGTCCAAAGTATGTTATAAAGGCTCTCGTTTGTATCATCCCAAAATGTTGAAAACGGTACATCTACCGAACCAATCGAAACCCCTAACCAAATACTAACGAATAGGGCAACCATTGAGGATATATAAGCAATTATTAATCTATTCACATGATTCCACCTCAAATATGTACTTATTATATCCTACCTTAAGAAAACTTTATTTGCTTATTTACTTGAGTTATTTGCTTTTTAGGAGGAGTTATTTGCCTTTTCCATTGACTTATTTGCTATTTCTTATAAGATATTTGCCTTTAACAAAAAAACAGCCCAGGAATGGACTGTTAAACACTATTTTTCATTTTGTTGCAGTGCGAAATCCGCTAACTTTTTAATTGTTAGGTCATCCATTGGTGGGTTATGTAAACCTGCACGAATATCACGATAATATCGTTGCAATGGATTCGACCGTTGTAAACTTTTCGCGCCTACAACACGCATCGCTTTATCAACAACTTTAAGCCCCGCATTTGTTACAATATGTTTTGCTACGTTTACTGCATTTACAATAATAGTACCTTCTTCTATCGAAAGCTCGTGACCATTTTCTTCCTTTTGTTTTAATTCCACATAACTCTGTGCAGCACCGTACAATACAAATCGTGCGTTTGCCAATTCTAATTCAATTTCACCAATTAAACTTTGAACATTTGGTAAAGATGCAATTGTTCCTTGTATACTATTTGGAGAATGTGTGTTAGCAAATGAAAGCGCGTAATCTCTTGCAGCTTGTGCAATTCCTAAGTATGTAGCTGGAATAAGTAATAACCAACCATTTAGTTTAAACCCTGTAGTGTAATTTGGTATTTCTACTAAATCAGACTCATCAACGACAACATTGTCTAGCACTAAATCATGACTTCCTGTACCGCGCATTGCAATGACGTCCCACGTTTCATCAATCGATAACCCTTTAGTATCTTTATGAATCAAGAAGAAACCAATTTTCTCCTCTTCTTCAATCCAAGCAGATGTTAAGAAGTAATCTAATTCTGGGGAACCTGTCATATAACTTTTACGACCATTAATAATCCACTTACCATTAGTCTTTTTAGCTGAAGTTCCTGGACGTCCACCTCGGATTGGGCTTCCTGTTGCTACTTCACTTACTGCACGGTTGATAATGGCACCTTGCTCTACTTTTTTAGCAAACTCGCTTAATTTTGAGGCTTCCCAATATTTATTTTCGAATAGTTCACCAACTGTAAGAAGTGTCCAAGCCGTTGCTAGCGCTGTACTTCCGTCATAGCTTCCAAGGGTTTCTTGTAGTGCAATCGCTTCATAGACGTTAAATCCTTCTCCACCAAGTTCCTTTGGTAAAGTTAATCTTGTATAACCGATTTCACGTAGTGCATTAATATGATGATGGGGAAAGCTTGATTGTTCATCAATTACTTGCGCATTACTTTTAAACGTCTCTTTTAATGTAGCTAGCTTTTCTAGCCAAGCTCGCTGTTGTTCTGTTTTTATAAATAATTCTTTCATGAGGAAATACTCCTCCTTTTCAATATTATCTACTAAAATCCCGACTTAACCACTAAAAAAAGAAGGTTAATAAATAAACTGATTTAATTTTAAATCAACATTTCAAGTTTTCAAAGCACTATATGAAAATTATAATACTTAATTGAAAATTTCTCATAGAAAAGTGTCAGTCTGAAAAGTAATTTTTGAGACTGACACTGTGCGACGAGGATGGTGTCAACCACCGCAGGAGCATTTCTCTTCTGCGACGAGGATGGTGTCAACCACCGCAGGAGCATTTCTCTTCTGCGACGAGGATGGTGTCAACCACCGCAGGAGCATTTCTCTTTCTGCGACGAGGATGGTGTCAACCACCGCAGGAGCATTTCTCTTTCTGCGACGAGGATGGTGTCAACCACCGCAGGAGCATTTCTCTTTCTGCGACGAGGATGGTGTCAACCACCGCAGGAGCATTTCTCTTTCTGCGACGAGGATGGTGTCAACCACCGCAGGAGCATTTCTCTTTCTGCGACGAGGATGGTGTCAACCACCGCAGGAGCATTTCTCTTTCTGCGACAAGGATGGTGTCAACCACCGCAGGAGCATTTCTCTTTCTGCGACGAGGATGGTGACAACCACCGCAGGAGCATTTCTCTTTCTGCGACAAGGATGGTGTCAACCACCGCAGGAGCAATAATTGATAAAGTTTAATTATCAAAAAGGGCATCCTAAAAGTTTTTTTCTTTTAGGACACCCCAAATATTCTTAAAATATCTCATTAAAATATTCCACAGTTTTCATCTGTTCGCCTATTTTGCGTAATGCCCATGTATCCTCTATATAGATTTCAGCTAGCTTCTCATATTTTCCACCGTATTGATCTGCCCACTCTACTGCAACTACACTTTCATAAACTAAAGCCATTTTTCGAGCAATCTCTTTTGCTTCATAGGTTTGCATGTCTTCATTTAATGTAACAAAGACATTTAGTTGTTCTTGGAGCTTATTTACCTCATCAACAACAATATCTTTTAGTTGAGTATTTGATACTTTTTGAAGACGATTAGACATTTCTTCAATAAATAACTTGTGAGCATTGTGTTTATTAACTAATCGGATGACTTCTAGCGCCAAAATATTTGCTGTTCCTTCCCATACTGTTAACACTTGTGCATCCCTTAGTAAGCGCGGTGTGACGAAATCTTCTATATAGCCATTACCTCCATGAAGTTCTATCGCTTCACTAGCAAACTTTACTGCTTGTTCTGCTGTTTCCTTCTTCACAATCGCAATCTTTAATCGGTTTAAAATTGTTTCCTTTTCTGTACCCTTACCACTAGAAACAACATCATAAAGTTGAATTAAATCAAAAGTAGTCGCTACCTCTACGTGTACTTTTGCTGCAAACTTGGATAGTGAATCTTGAATCATCGGATAGTTGGTCAAAACATTACCGAATGCAGAACGGTTCGAAACATATTGCTTCGCTTCTAAAAAGGCACGTCTCATAATGCCTACTGAAGCAACAGCATTACATATTCTCGATAAATTCAACGCTTCTAACATGTAGTATATCCCTTTGTTTGGGTCACCTACGACATAAGCTAGTGCGCCATCGAATTCCACTTCCCCTGAAGGCACTGCCCGAACTCCAAGTTTGTCCTTTAAACGTCGAATACGCAAACCATTTACAGACCCGTCCTCTTTTTTCCAAGGTACTGCAAAAAGAGTTAACCCTTTCGAGCCCGGTTTTGCACCTTCAATACGAGCCAACACCATTGCGACACCACACATTCCCGCATTTGAAGCAAAATATTTTTCACCGTACAATCGATAATTCTCACCATCAAAACGAGCTTCTACAACATTTGCCCCAACATCTGACCCACCTTGACGTTCCGTTAAAAAAGTCGCCCCTTCGAATAACTCTACTTCTCCTGTTGAACAGACATGGGGTAAAAACCGTGCTTTTAATGAGTCATCTGCATAATGGTCCAATAAATAGGCGGTTGCCATCGTTAACGTGACTGGACAATAAAAACCAGGTTCCGCTTGAGATAGTAGATATCCTTGTGCAAAACTATAAACATAGTTCCCCTTATTTCCTAGTTGGGGAATCTCTTTATGAACGTACCCGACAATTCCAGTGTTATAGGTTTGTTGAATCGTCTTTTTATACCCTTCATTCACCCAAATCTCTGAAACTTCTTCCCCATACTTATTGTATCGTTTTAAACGAGGTTCTCCTTCACGGTCCGTGTGTTTAGCTCGCTCATCAATTTCACCAGCAACAAGTGCACCGAAATCTTGTAATTCACGCTGAGCATAGTCTAAAAATTCCGAGTCGAGCATCTGTTCAAGTATTTTATGCAATGTGTCGTCTTTTTCGAAAAAGTTCATTTCCTTTTTCGGGATGGATTGTAATACCTTCATTTAATTCACCACCTGCGTTTTCAATTGATGTTTTAATATCTTGCCAGATGCATTTCGAGGTAGTGCATCCACTTGTTCAAAGAGTCTAGGAATTTTATATTTAGCTAAGTGCTCAGTTAGATAATCTTTTAACTCTTGTTCATCAATTTGTGTCTTAGCTGCGTAAATAGCCTTCACCGTTTCTCCCCATTCCTCATGAGGTACACCAACAACTGCTACTTCAAAGATGCCTCCAAATTGTAGAATACGATCTTCTATTTCTTTTGGATAAATATTTACTCCACCTGAAATAATTACATCCTTTTTACGATCGACAATCCATATATATCCATCCTCATCAAACCGCGCTAAATCCCCCGTCTTTACCCAACCATCAATAAAGGCTGCTTTGGTAGCTTCAACTTCTTTATAATAACCAACCATATTTCCTGCACCGTATAAAACAATTTCGCCAATTTCACCTATAGCCACGTCTTCACCTAGTTCATTTACAATCCGTAATTCTGTTCCAAACGGTGCTCGTTTACCAACACTGCCCGCCTTTTCTTTATGTTCATGAGCAAATAAAAGTGAACCACTTGGACCAGCTTCTGTTAAACCATAAACGCAAGTTAATTCTGCATTAAAGGCTTGTTCAATTTGACGAATTTCACTTTCGGATAAAGGCGCTCCACCATACACCCACCATTTCATTGAGGAAAGATCTGCTGATTGTAGTCGTGGATGTGAGGCTGTTAGTAAATACGCTACTGGTGCTCCAAAGAAATGTGTTGTTCTTTCATTTTCCACTGAATCTATTAATAAATCTGGGGTAAACGTAGGAGTAAGTACACTTGTTGCCCCAACTAGCATACTAGACATTAAGAATAAGTGAAGTGGTGCAGAATGCGTTAATGGCATCATTAAAAGAATTCTGCTTTCTGGCTTCACTTCCATTTCTATCGCAATCATTTGGGCTACTGCTAAAATATTACGGTAACTAAATAGTACGCCTTTAGGTTTTCCTGTCGTTCCAGAAGTGTAAAGAATTGTGGATAAATCATCTTCATTTAATTGACAATCAATTGGTGTATTGTTAGCGTTTTCAATTAACGTTGTATAGCTTTCCCAACCCTCTACCGCTTGACCTGTTTTAATTTTCATTTCGATATTTGAGATACTTTCTACCGCTGCAAAAATCGCTTCATGGGCAAGTATTGCTTTCGCTTCTGCATGCTCTGCTACATACTCCACTTCAGATAGAGTAAACTTCGCATTTACTGGAACCACAATAGCACCAATTCGTTGTACTGCAAAATAACTAACGACAAATTCCAAAACATTCGGCATAAAGAGAATTACTTTATCTTGTTGCTTAATCCCTTTTGAAAGTAAGGCATGACTTAAACGAGTAACTTGTTCATCTAATGTTTTATAAGTGACTCTTCGGCCATGACAGATAACCGCCTCTTGATTTGGATATTTACGGGCATTTCTTGCTAACAAATTTGAACTATTCATCAAGCATCTCTCCCTTTAATTTCGTTAATTTTTCACTAAATAACGTATGCAGTTGTTGAATTTCACTTTTGATTTGCGTCAGCTCAGCAATTTTCTCATCAATTTCTAACATTTTTTGCTCGCCATACTCTACGGTACGTTCTAATTGCTGGATGCCGGTACGGTCAAGGTCAAAAAGTAACACCATCTCCTTTATTTCTTCCAATGAGAAGCCGTATTTTTTGCCACGAAGAATGAGTTTAAGTTTTGCGGTTTCCTTTTTTGAAAAGGTTCGTTGATTTGAAATGGAACGACCTGGCTTGAGTAAACCAATCTCTTCATAGTATCTGAGAGTTCTTGTTGAAACTTTAAACTCACTAGCAACCTCCTGAATCGATTTCATCCCATCACCTCTGCACTCAGTATAGCATTGACGTTAACGTAAACTTCAAGAATATTTTTAAAATTTATAGAATTTTATCTACGTAGGGTAGAAATTTTAGAATTAAACCAAAAGAAAAACCAGTCCCTGTTTTAGAGACTGGTTAAAAATTTTATATATTACATTTTTTCCGGAGCTGCTACTCCGATTAGACGTAATGCGTTTGCTAATGTTATGCGAACTGTATTGATTAATGCTAAACGTGCTTCTGTTAGTTCTTTGTTATCTGGGTTTAAAACTTTTTCCGCATTGTAGAAGCTGTGGAAAGCAGCTGCTAACTCTTGGATATAGTTTGCAATACGGTGAGGTGTACGATGTTTTGCTGCTTCTGCCACAACTTGTGGGAAAGAGCCAACCTTTTTCAGTACATCTTCTGATTTTTCATCCGTTAATAAGTCTAAGTTTTCTAATGATGCCGCAAAGCCTTGCTCTTCTGCTGAACGAAGGATTGAGCAAATACGAGCATGTGCATATTGTGCATAGTATACTGGGTTTTCATTTGATTGAGATACGGCTAAATCTAAGTCAAAGTCCATATGTGAATCGCAAGCAGTTTTTACAAAGTAGTAACGTACTGCATCTAAACCTACTTCTTCAACAAGTTCACGCATCGTTACCGCATTACCTGTACGTTTACTCATTTTATATTTCTCGCCGTTTTTATAAAGTTGAACCATTTGAATTACTTCAACTTCTAATTTATCACGGTCATAACCAAGTGCTTGAATTGCAGCTTTCATACGTGGAATATATCCGTGATGGTCTGCTCCCCAAATGTTAATTAATTTCTCGAAGCCACGTACAATTTTATCTTCGTGGTATGCGATATCTGGAGTTAAATAAGTGTATGAACCGTCAGATTTAACTAAAACGCGATCTTTATCATCACCGAATGTTGTAGATCTGAACCAGATTGCTCCCTCTTCTTCAAACACATGGCCATTTTCTTTTAATTTATTTAGTGCAACATCAATTTTTCCGTTTTGATATAAAGAAGTTTCTGAATACCAAACATCAAATTTTACACGGAAGTTTTCTAAGTCATTTTTTAATTTCTCTAACTCTAATTTTAAACCGTGTTCACGGAAGAAGTTGAAACGCTCTTCATCAGATTTATCTAAAATTGAGTTACCAAATTGCTCTACTAATTTTCCAGCAATACCAATAATATCTTGTCCATGGTAACCGTCTTCTGGCATTTCCGCATCTAAGCCTAACGCTTGTTTGTAGCGTGCTTCTAATGAATACGCAAGATTATTGATTTGGTTCCCTGCATCGTTAATGTAATATTCGCGGGAAACATCATAACCAGCAAAGTCAAGAACGTTACATAAAGAGTCACCGAATGCTGCACCACGAGCATGTCCTAAGTGAAGATCACCAGTTGGATTTGCAGAAACAAACTCAACTTGTACTTTCTCGCCATTTCCTGAATTTGTACGACCGTAGTTTTCACCTTGTTCATTTACTGCTTTAATAACGTCTGCAAGGAAGTCTTTACGTACTGTAATATTAATAAAACCTGGTCCTGCAATTTCTACTTTTTCAATTTCAGTTCCTTCTGTTACAAGGTTTTCTAAAATACTTTCAGCAATTGCACGAGGTGGTTTTTTTGCTAATTTTGTTAATTGCATCGCTAAGTTTGTTGCAAAGTCACCGTTTGCTTTATCTTTTGGTGTTTCTAGGTGAATGTTAAGTTGAGTTCCCTCTTCAACTAAACCTGATTTTTCAACTGCTGATGCAAGGGCAGCTTTAATTGATTGTTGCACTTGTTCTACTGCGTTCATTATTGTCCCTCCGAATATTGAATTTCCAACGTATATTTCCCAACAGGCTGACCGCTAATAATGAGATCATACTGAACTTTAAACTTGCCACTAATTACATTTAATTCACTGTTTTCTTCATGTATTAATGAATGGGTATTTGTATTGATTGGCAAAGTACCCATTTGAGTTTCGTAATGCCCATTTTCTATATGGTCACGACTAAATGGAAGCCGCATATTTACAGCACCATTTCGTAAAATCAGTGCTTGTTCACTACCTAACTTAACTGTTGTTTTAACTGTCTGGTCTTCATGCACTTCTGTATAGCGCAAATAAGCCTTACCCGACTTTTCAATGAAAGAGCCATTTAACCACATTTCATAGTTTTCAGTTTCTCCATCAGTTGGTCGAATGGTAGATGTTAATTTAATTTTCACGTTTTTTTCAAACGTATTCATATTGTAGTCACTCCAGCCTACCTTTACTATAACTATAACCTTTATATTATATATTAAAGACATTTTAAAGTTCAACAATCGACTGAAATAATAAAAAATCCAAAAGCACTGCTGCCTTTGGATTTATTGAATAAATGGTATTACTTCACCCAACCAAGTATCATTTCTCTTAATAGTTTAGACGCTGTATTTGCACCTGTCGCTACGCTTTCGGTGCAGAATAATTCGTTTATAACTACTAATAAGTTTTATTTAACCCAACCTAAAATCATTTCTCGGAGAAGTTTAGACACTGTATTTGCACCTGTCGCTACGCTTTCGGTGCAGAATAATTCGTTTCTAACTACAAATAAGTTTTATTTAACCCATCCTAAAATCATCTCTCGAAGAAGTTTAGAAGCAGTATTTGCACCTGTCGCTAACGCTTTCGGTGCAGAATAATTCGTTTCTAACTATTAATAAGTTTTATTTAACCCAACCTAAAATCATTTCTCGGAGAAGTTTAGAAGCAGTATTAGCAGTCATTTCGCTTGGGTCGTAGATTGGAGCTACTTCTACTAAGTCGAAACCAACTACATTTACATCACTGCCAGCAATTGCATGGATAGAAGCTAGTAATTCTTTTGATGTAATACCACCGCAATCTACTGTTCCTGTACCTGGTGCATGAGCTGGGTCAAGTACATCGATATCGATTGTCACGTAAACATTACGTCCTGCTAATGTTGGTAAAATTTCCTTTAAAGGTTCTAATACCTCAAATTTTGAAATATGCATACCGTTTTCGCGAGCCCATTCAAACTCTTCCTTCATACCAGAGCGAATTCCAAATGAATACACATTTTTCGGACCGATGTGTTCCGCAATTTTACGAATTGGTGTTGAGTGAGAAAGTGGCTCCCCTTCATATTCAGTACGTAAATCAGTATGTGCGTCAAAATGAATAATTGCTAAATCGTTATATTTTTCATAAACAGCTTTCATTACAGGCCATGAAACTAAATGTTCCCCACCCATACCAACAGGAATTTTCCCATCGTCTAATACACGTTTTACAAACTTCTCAATTTCATCTAAAGATTTTTGTGCATTACCAAATGGTAGTGGAATGTCACCTGCATCAAAAAACTTCACATCATCTAATTCACGATCTAAGTATGGGCTATATTCTTCTAGACCAATTGAAACTTCACGAATACGAGCCGGGCCGAAACGTGAACCTGGACGATAACTTACTGTCCAATCCATTGGCATCCCATAAAGAACTGCTTTCGATTCTTCGTAGTTTGGATGACTTTTAATAAAAACGTTACCAGAATAAGTTTCATCAAATCTCATTATTTTCACCTACTAAATTTATTTTCTATATTGTGACATTACCATAACTTTAACGAACCTTCTTACAAAATCCGCTATTTTTCATCATAAAGTTTTAAATTTTGCCTTATTGCGAGGCGTTTACTGCTTTCATCAAAAGCTATTAGAGCATTTACGGGATGAGAAATAGCTGAAAATTTCGTATAAATCCTAGTCCGAAACTTCTTTCGACATTTTTCGTATAGTTTATACATACAGGAAAAAAGTATAGATGTTTTTAGACAAAGTGCAACAGTTTTTTTATGTATAAAACCGATTAAATGAGTAAAGTTAAGTCTATACTTCTACTACTATGAAAAAACGAGGTGAAATACGGATGAAAAGACAAAGCTATCACAAAAAAAAGAAACGGCTTAAATGGATGAAATATAGTGCATTTTCGGTTGTTGCTTTTATTTGTGCAGTAGCCGTGTCGCTAGGTGCATTGCGGTTGTACGCTCAAATAGCTGGTGCCCCACCCCTAACAGCAACAAAAGCATCCGTGTTTTTAGATAGTAATGGGAATAAAATTGGTGATTTCTTTACAGCCGAGCGTAGATATTGGGTAGAGCTTGATGAAGTTTCACCCTATCTACTAGATGCCACAGTTGCAGTTGAAGATAAAGATTTTTATAAACATAACGGCTTTGACTTTTCAAGAATCGCTAGTGCCTTATTAACTGATTTAAAGACACAAAGTAAAGCAGAAGGTGCAAGTACGATTACAATGCAACTTGCTCGGAACCTTTATTTAACTTTAGATAAAACATGGACAAGAAAAATTCGCGAAGCTTTTTATGCTTATAGACTAGAAGTTTTCTATGATAAAAATGAAATTTTAGAAGCTTATTTAAATACCGTTAACTATGGTCACGGGATGTATGGAGTGGAAGCAGCAAGTCGCTACTACTTCGGAAAATCAGCTAGTGATTTAACATTAGCCGAATCTTCCCTACTTGCTGGAATTCCAAAAGGACCAAGCATCTACTCTCCTATTAATGACTACGAAAAAGCAATAAACCGTCAAAAAGTCATATTAGGATTAATGGAAGATCAAAATTACATTTCAGATGAGGAAAAAAATCGTGCGAACTCAGAAGAAATTGTGTTGAAAAATGAACAATGGGCAGCTACTAAATCAGTAGCACCTTACTTCTTAGATGCAGCATGGCAAGAAGCTGAAAAAATACTTGCAGAAGAAAACCGAAATATCCGTGAAGGCGGATGGGTTATCAAAACAACATTAAACCAAGCTCATCAAAAAGCAGCAGAGGAAGCAGTTAATGACAATATGCCTGATAGTGAATTACAAGTTGGCTTTGTTAGCATGGATGTTAAGAATGGGCATGTGACAGCATTAGTTGGCGGACGAGATTATGAAAAAAGTTCATTTAACCGAGTAACACAGGCTGTTCGTCAACCAGGATCATCTATTAAGCCAATTCTTTATGCAGCTGCATTAGAAAATGGGTTCTCTCCATTAACATATTTAGATGTAGGAGAAACAATCTTCACCTATGATAATGGCAGAGCAACTTACAAGCCTCAAAATGTAAATGGCAAATATGCAGACGGTGAGATGTCACTAGCTCAAGCTTTGGCGATTTCAGATAATATTTATGCGGTAAAAACTCTTGAGAAAATAGGATATGAGCATTACCGTGATATGTTAAAGAGATTTGATCTTAACTATACAGATGCAGATAATCCATCCATTGCTCTTGGTACGATTGAGACCTCACTGTATGATTTAACGAACGCATACAATATGATTGCCGCTAATGGACAAAAAAGAAAAGCAACAACGATTCTATCCATTAAAGATGCATCTGGTAATACAGTATACGAATACAAAAAAACTAAATCAGAACAAGTTATTTCTGAAAAGGATGCATTCTTATTAACTGATATGATGACTGGAATTTTCGATCCAGTATTTAGCGATTATTCACCTGCTACCGGTGTATCCCTTCGCCCTCGTATGACTCATACGTATGCGGCAAAATCAGGAACAACAGTAAGTGATCAATGGTTAATTGGTTACACACCAAGTATCACAGCTGGTGTATGGAATGGATACGACCAAGGGAAAACTTTATCAGTTCAAGAAGATATGGCAGCATCAAAACAAGTTTGGATAGACTTTATGGAGTCAATCAATAAAGGAACACCAAATGAAAACTTCACACCTCCTAAAGGGGTTGAAGGTGTTGTAATCGATATCGAAACAGGAAAACTTGCAACAGACTCCTGTCCAAAACAAAGACTTATGTATTTAAAAACAGAAGATATTCCAAAAGAAAAATGCTCTTCCTTCGAATTCTTCGATGAAGACTCTTGGAATGACTTCCTTGATCTATTCCCATTTGAGGCATTTAAAAGTATGTTTAATTAGAAAAGCGGAGAACGCTCGTTCAGCTCCGACAACAACTAGAGGAATCGACAAAAGGGCGCTTTTTGCACTTGAAGGCGATTCTGAAGTTGTCGAGGAGCTAGCGTTCGCAGCTAGACAAATAGAAAAGCGGAGAACGCTCGTTCAGCTCTTGACGGCACTGGAGACTTCCGACAAGCGTGTTTACACGCGTAGAAGGAAGTTGAAGTGTCCGAAAGAGCTAGCGTTCGCAGCTGGACAATTCGAAAAGCGGAGGCGGCTCGTTTAGGCTCGACACGCGCTGGCCTCTTACAAAAGAAAAACATTATTAATAAAAAAGCTTTCTCTTAAACGGAAATTTCCGTAAAAAGAGAAAGCTTTTTTATGGCAAGCAAAAGCATGAGAATCATGGGGCATTCGGCTTGGGATTTTACAAATGCCGCATAAGTCTCAAGCTTAGGTTTGCCAAGTGTCCTAGCTCACTATTGTCAGCTACATTTAGTGTACTTTTTTTCAATGTTAGTTTCAACATCGGATTAAATACTACAAAAAAATGTCATACTTTGTTCAATTTTACTATTTTATTTTACTAAAAAACTATTGACTGACATGTACTTGTAAATTTTCTAGTATAAAATACTGAGAATTGTAATCTTTATTCCACCGCTAAATCTTTTCTTAATTGTTCATTACTATTATTCCACATCTCAATATTATGAGACTTCAGAAATTCTGCTAATACTTTTTTAGAAGTATCATCCATATGTTCTACGATGATTTTTCGCTTCATTGATTTATCCATTTTATTCACATGATCAGCTAATATTTTGTAGCCTCGTCTCTTTTCGCGATTAACAACCATTTCACATGCTGTTACTCCTGCAAAGTAAGGACCGTCTTCTTTAAAATCTATTGTAACCCAAACTAGCCAGTATGGTTTACCACCTTCAGAATCCGCGCGATCTGTTGTAAATTTTATACCACGTTCAACTTCACTTTTCGCATGCATTGCCCCAATATCAATAAATGCATTTTTTTCTAGAATATCAATTATTACTGGTGAAACATTCTCCAACGATAAGGAACCTATTCCAAACCCCTTATGGCCATCTGTTGGATCATTTTTAATTATAGTAAAGCCCAATTTTTGCTTCTTAGTTTCTTCATTAGCCATTGTAAATCCCTCCGTATATGCCTATTATAATGAATATACACTACAATTATCCACCAAGGAGGATACATTATGCCAATCGTAACAGTAAAATTATTAGAAGGTCGTACAGACGAACAAAAGAAAGCTTTAGTTGAAAAAGTAACAGCAGCAGTTGTTGAAACAGTAAATGCTAAACCTGAAGCAGTATCGATTATTATCGAAGAAATGTCAAAAAATCATTACGCAACAGGCGGCGTACGCGTTATTGATAAATAAGAAATGCGGAGAACGCTCGTTCAGCTCCGACAACAACTGGAAGAATCGGCAAAAAGGGGCTTTTTACCCTTGAAGGCGATTCTTCCAGTTGTCGAAGAGCTATTGTTCGCAGCTAGACAATCCGAAAAGCGGAAGCGGCTCGTTCAGGCTCGACACGCACTGGAAACTGCAACAAGAAGGCGCTTTTTGCCTTCGCAGGAGCAGTTGAAGTAGCGCGAGAGCCTAGCCGCTGCAGCTAGACAATTCGAAAAGCGAAAGCGGCTCGTTCGGGCTCGACACGCACTGGAAACTGCGACAAGAAGGCGCTTTTTGCCTTCGCAGGAGCAGTTGAAGTGGCACGAGAGCCTAGCCGCTGCAGCTAGACAATTCGAAAAGCGAAAGCATATTCACTCAGCCGTGAAAAAATCAGCCGACAATTTCGTCACATCGCGTGGCATTGTCGGCTTTTTTACTTCCACAAATGTGCGTACATTTGGAGTGCTCTGTGAAGCAGACAATGTAAATTTAAAACACGCCTTAACCTAAATAAACATAATCTCCTTAGGATAATACACTTTATAATCAACTTTAATATTATTCGCCATTGCAGATACGATGTGAGATTGTTCAGAAAGCTCTCTTATCTCACCACTTGGCATTTCTAAATAAATCGGTTTCTTTGTTGATTTTGACCCTGGACGGTAAAAATCATATGGTAAATCAGAAGTTGAGTCTGGTTTTATATAATACTCTGGATCTAACCCCATCGATCTCACCTGCTCCACTAACCAAGCAAATCGCTCAGGTTCTTCCTCAGGATTCAAATCGACATGAGCAAATAAATCTCGATTGACAAATCTCCTACATAAATCTTTTAAAATCGAATCCTCTTCTTCCATCCAAAACTGGAAGTAAGCCATTAATACATTTTCATCAAGGGCTAAATAATCTTTTAACGTGACTTTATTTTCAAAGAAAGATATAAAAGGAGTCGGTTCAAACTTAAATTGATACCCCTCTTCATATAATTTCTTTGCCCTTTTTAATACATGATTTAAAACAGCCTCTGCACTTCTAGACACGGGGTGGAAATATATTTGAAGATACATTTGATAGCGGGACATAATGTAATCTTCAATGGCATGCATTCCACTTGCTTTGAAAACAATTTGCCCTTGCCTTGGACGGATAACTCTTAAAATTCTCTCCATGTCAAAGTGTCCATAACTAACACCTGTATAATAAGCATCTCGTTGTAGATAATCCATCCGATCCGCATCAATTTGACTCGAAATCAAGCTTACCGCTAAAGTATTTGTATAGTTTTTCTCAATCACTAAAGCGACCCTTTCAGCAAAATCCGGAGAAACTTTACGTAAAACTTCATTCACTTCTGTATGACCTAATAAAATTTCCCTTGTATACATTTCATGATCCAAGTCGAATACATTTTCAAAGGCATGAGAAAATGGACCATGACCTAAATCATGAAGTAAAGCCGCGCACAGAACTACTAGTCGTTCATTATCATCCCACTCGGCACGTCCTCTAAAAACATCATCCACAATACGACGTACTATTTCATAAACACCAAGGGAATGATTAAACCGACTATGTTCTGCTCCATGGAACACTAAATAAGAAGTACCAAGCTGTTTAATACGGCGTAATCTTTGAAATTCCTTCGTGCTAATTAAATCCCAAATTACTTGATCGCGTACATGGATATAACGGTGCACAGGATCCTTAAATACTTTTTCTTCTATTAATTTAGCATTTGCGTAACTACTCACTGTCCACACCTCACTCCCATATCACTTATACTCTATTATAAGTGGGTTTAGACATAATTACATCAAATTCTCATAAAGAACTCGAATTGCACTCGTTCCACATAAAAAATAGAGACTCTCCATAATTGGATAGTCCCTACTCCTTAGATTTAAAATTCATATTTTTTGTTCTGCTGTGGTCGAATATAAATGTTATTTATCTTTTAATTTTGCTTTTACTTTTTCCATTAACTCTTCTTCAGTTAATGCATTAACAGGTCTACCATTTACAAATGTAAATGTCTTTTTACGTCCTGGACCACAATATGAATGACAGCCAATTTCAATCGTTGCATCTGGATCTAATTGTTTCAATTTCGGAATTAACGTTTTTAAATTAACGGCCTGACACTCATCGCAAACTTTAAATTCGTTTGCCATTTTGTCAACAACCCTTTCTATTTAATTATTTTTCATGACAAGACAATCTATTTTAAATATATCATTCCCATTTAACACAATTGATATTTTATCTTACTAAATCCTATCCCATCAAGTCAAAACCTAACATTTCCGTCAAAGGTCTGAACATTAACGTTAAAAATAAAACTTCTATATTCAAGACTATTACTCCATTTAAATGTACCTTCCTATAAAAATCCTTTTTTCTGCAAAAATATATGAATAAAATTGGTACATCTTGGACATTCTAGGTTTTGAGATAAGAAAAAAACTATTTTATAAACAGGAGGTAATTACAATGGTTAAAGTTAGACAAGATGCTTGGTTAAAAGAAAATGATGAACTATTAGCAGAAGCTGTTTTACGTCATGTGAAAGAAGGTAGTACACAGTTAAATGCTTTTGAGGAAGCTGGTGATGCCTTAAATCGTACAGCTGCAGCATGTGGTTTCAGATGGAATGCGGTTGTTCGCCGTTTTTATGAAAAAGAACTAGCAGAAGCTAAAAAAGAGAGAAAAGAAAGAATGAGATTATTAGGGATGAATGGTAGACGTCGCTCTCAACCTGTTTATCTACTACCAGGTGCTAATAATCAAAGTAATGAAGAGGCAAAATCTATTCCGTTATCAGCTCTTAATCTAGATATTGTCATTGCGTATCTATTACGTTTACAACATCAAGGTGGCAATGATGCAGAAGCAACAAAATGGCGCCATATCGCAAATACTGCGACTGAAAAGGTAAAAGAATTAGAGGCTCAATTAAAACGACTAGAACAAGAGAATAAAGAAATTCGAGAAGATTACGAGCAATTCGTACAAATTATGAATCGGGCTCGTAGATTAGTAACACTAGAAGAAGATGAGCAACGTGTTGCACCAGTATTTAAAATGGAGAAAAATGGTAACTTGGTAGCGAACTATACAACTGGCGCTATCGAAAAAGAAAACGTGGATGTGCATCATTAAGCACATTCACGTTTTTCCTATTTTGAAAGCATTTTTTTATTTCGTTCTAACACTCGTTGTAAATAAAACATATAAAGTTCTAATTCTTCATCATTTAAAGTATTTGCTTCTATGTTTTTAAAAAGATTTTGCAAGCGGAACACAGTATCTTGAACAGTTATCGACTTGTTTAATAGTTCACTCAAACTTGCCATTACTGACGGGTTAACTTGTGGATAAGTAAACTTAGTCTCAACATCTTTTAAACTCATGTTATAAAAATCTCTAATTAATTCTGCACGTGTTACTCCACTGCCTTCAATACATAAATAGATTTGAACAGCAATTCCCTGTCTTAAACGACGTTGAGATATTCCTGCAAACTTCTTTCCATCAATGCTTAAATCATATGAACCTGGACAATAGGATCCTATAATTTCATAAGCTTCAATTTTATCGGCTACCTCTGGGAAAAGATTCTTTATTAAATCAACCATCACATCATAACCTTCATTAATCGAGATAGATGCAGGTTCCTCTGAAAGAATAATCGATATATTTAATACACCACTGTCTAATACTACAGCTAGTCCACCAGAATTACGTACGATGGATTGGTAGCCATTTGTATGTAAAAGTTCAATGCCTTCTTGTATATAAGGTAAACGATGGTCTTGTATACCTAATACGACGGTATCATCATGAACCCACGTTCTAATTGTAGCAGGCGAACGTAATTGCCCCACGATTTCACAAAGTGTATCATCCATCGCAAAGGATTCAAGGGGTGTACGATTTCTCATGATGTTCGATTGATCGATAAAACGCCATGTTGGTTGTTGCAATAAAGGATGCATAGTAATTACTCCTTAAAGAAAACGATTTAACTTAAGAATACATGAAAATCATGTTTAATCAAATTATCACATTGCTTATTTTAATAGTAAAAGTTGTACACACTATAATGTCAAATTGGTGAATTTCGACATATTCCAGCATTCAAAGAAGGAATTATTTAGATTTTATGCTAAGATAATTGTGAATTATTATCAATTAAAGGAGTGTTACTATAATGAATGAAGCAGCAATGACCCTAGATGGTTGGTACTGTTTACACGATTTCCGCGCAATTGACTGGACTTCATGGAAGTTAGTATCTCAGGAGGAACGATCAAAAGCAATCGATGAATTCGTACAATATTTAGAGAAATTAAATGAAACTCATGTAGCGAAAACTGGCTCTCATGCTTTTTACTCAATTATCGGGCAAAAAGCTGATTTTATGTTAATGATTCTTCGCGAAACACCAGAAGAACTACAAGAATTAGAAGCGGAATTTAATAAATTAGCGATTGCAGATTTTACAATTCCAACTTATTCTTATGTTTCTGTCGTTGAGTTATCAAACTACTTAGCTGGTGAGTCAAACGAAGATCCATACCAAAACCCACATGTTCGTGCCCGTCTATACCCAGAGCTTCCTCGTACAAATTATGTTTGCTTCTATCCAATGGACAAACGCCGCGAAGGAAATGACAACTGGTATATGTTAAGCATGGACGAGCGTCGTGCATTAATGCGTTCTCACGGTTTAATTGGTCGTAGCTATGCAGGAAAAGTAAAACAAATTATTACTGGTTCAGTTGGCTTAGATGACCACGAATGGGGCGTTACATTATTCTCTGATGATATGCTACAATTCAAAAAAATCGTTTACGAAATGCGCTTTGATGAAGTATCAGCTCGCTATGGCGAATTTGGAGAGTTCTTAGTAGGAAACGTACTTGATAACGAAAAATTATTAAAGTTCCTTTCTGTAAATAAATAATGACTTCTTCTTGACATGAGTTCATATGGAATGAACTCATGTCTTTTTTTTGCATTCATAAAAAAACTGCTTCCCCAATAAATCTGGAAGCAGTTAAATATTCTACGTACCGTTTTTCTCTTTTTCATCTTTTGTTTTTAATATGAGGATGATGGTATTAATAAAAAAGCCAATAAACACAATTAAGACAAACAAATACCAATGCACCGGTTGCTCGTAAAATCCTGCCACCACAAAAGAAATAATCGCGCTGATGACAATTCCAATCCAAATGCCTATTTGCATCGTACCAACCCCTCAGGTAGATTTCTTCACCGATTCCCCTTACATGTTTTTTATCCCCTGTGAACTTAAAACTTACTTAGTAATAATTTCCTCATATATATAGTGTATTAAAAATACTAATTTTTTATACAAATTGTAACAACAAGTATTGTGTTACATACATTAGTGGCATGGGTGATTTTTTGATAAATAATTATTCTTAAATGATGACAAGCGCATATACATGTTTATGAGGAGGTTTGTGTCATATTCAGTAGCAAGCCATTAATATTATCTGGCCTGCTTTCATGCTAGAAAGATCTCTCTCGCACAACATGTTTTTGGATTGTCCTGATGTGTAAACTTATCATCCACTTTATTGATGCTTAAGTAAAATTTATATTGAAAGGATGTTTATACTTGTATTATTACTGGGGTCAACAAAATCAACAGCAATATCCTATGGGACAATATCCTATGGGGCAAACTCAAAGCGGGCAACCGCAAACTAGACCTTTCCCAATGACACAAACTACTACTCCTATGGGCGGGCAAACACCTAGTGGAATTCCAGCTCAAGGTCCATCTGCCGCTACATTACGTGAGGAATCGTACATCGAAAATATTCTACGATTAAATCGTGGAAAACCTGCGACATTCTTCTTTACTGTACCTTCTGCAAATGTGCAACAAGATACAGCCAATGGCAATACAATAAGAGTTCGTGGTGTCGTTGTTGAAGCAGGTCGTGACCATGCAATTATTCGTGAACTTGATACAAATCATAATTATCTATTCCCAATGATTTATTTTGACTTCGCTGAGTTCGATGAAGAGTTAAATTATATAAATTATCGTCCTCCATTTGGGACTTAAAAAAGTTGCCAGCATGCTTCACTTAAGTATGCTGGCATTTTTTATAAAAAAACCCACCTAAACTTTTTTTAGTTTAAGTGGGCAAAATATTAAACTTTTATTCACTTTGTAATTCTTGCGCTATTTTACTACATTCTAAAGCTACAGTATTACTTGTTAATCTCTTCGCTTGTTATTTGAGGTTACTTACTATGTTTTAAGTATTTCAATGTTGCCATACCCATCGTTTTTGCAGCAATTAACATTGCTCTTTCATCAAAATCAAAGCGTGCATGATGGTGTGGATATGCTGTTTCCCATGAAGGATTTTTTGCTCCTGTGATAAAAAATGTACCCGGTACTTTTTCTAAATAATAAGCAAAATCTTCCCCAATCATAAATGGTGCACACTCTTTTACACTCGTTACTTCTGGTACTGAGCATGCGATATCGGCAATAAATTGAGTTTCTTTTTTATGATTCACTACTGGTGGATAACCTCTAGAAAATTTATACTCAAATCTTGCATGTGCCCCTTCACATAACGTTTTTAAAAGTAGTTCAATCTCTTTCTCCAGTAATGTACGAACACTTTCTTCAAACGTTCGGACCGTTCCTTTTATTACGACTTTCTCGGCAATCACATTAAACGGATTAATTGCTTCGAAATGACCTACTGACACAACAGCAGATTTAAGGGGATCAACTCTTCTTGAAACAAGGGTTTGTAATTGTGTAATAAACTGTGAGCCAATAACAATTGAATCAACGGAATTATGTGGCTCAGCACCATGGCCACCTTTACCATGTATCGTTATTTCAAACATGTCAGCCGCAGCCATTATCGGACCATTGCGCACTAAAATATCGCCCAATGGTGTAGGTGCCCATAAATGAGTACCAAAAATAACATCCACTCCGTCTAAACAACCATCCTCAATCATTGGCTTAGCTCCACCGGGCGTAATTTCTTCTGCAAATTGATGAATAAAAACAACATTTCCCGTTAAATCAGATCGCATTTCGTTAAGTACTTTCGCAAGGACAAGTAGTGTTGCTGTATGACCATCATGACCACAAGCATGCATCACACCATCGACCTTTGATTTATATGGAACCTCGTTTAATTCTTGTATCGCAAGTGCATCAAAATCCGCGCGTAATGCTACCGTTCTACCGGGTTTCGCACCTTTTAATGTTGCAACAACTCCTCGGCCCCCTACTCCTTCACGCGCTTCAAGACCTAACTTTCTGTGGTAATCTGCAATAAACTTAGGCGTCAATACTTCTTCAAAAGATAGCTCAGGATTTTCATGTAAATGTCTGCGAATAGAAACCATTTCTTCGTAATTTTTATTTAATGCCGAAAATAAATCATTCATACAATGACCCCCTCTTCGTTTCGACAATTCTCTAATTTTACTTTACCATGACTTTCACAGTAGTATATAGAGAGAATATGAGTATTATTTGAAAATTTAAAAAAGGGCTGTGCTGAAAAATAAAATTTTCTGCACAGCCTTTGCCTATACTTATTAAACTATTGCTTCTGCGGTGATCACATTAAGACGTCATCATCCTCGTTTGCAATTTATCTGTGACGAAAGCGAAGCGACAGTCACAAATGGAGGCGCTCAAAGTGAATATTTAGACGCCTAATTTATTTCAGTTTCATGATAGAAATAATAATTAATAACCAACCGCAAATAAATAATACTCCCCCGATTGGTGTGATTGCACCAAGAACACCGATACCTGAAATCGCTAAAATAAATAAGCTTCCAGAGAAGAATAATATTCCTAAATTCATACAAATTGCGGCGATTTTAAGTTGCTTAATTGGTCCAAGTAGTTTGATTAAAACCCCAATAATCAATAAAGCCGTTGCATGGAACATTTGGTACTGTACAGCTGTATCCCAAATGCCTGCACTGTAGTCATCTAGTACTTCTTTTAATGCATGGGCGCCAAAAGCACCTAATGCCACTGCTAATAAACCATGAATGGCACCTGATATGATTGAACCTTTCATAAATAAACTTACCTCTTTCTATTATGTACGTCTTAAATTATTAAAAATCGAAAATCGAATCGCCATTTGCATCCTCTTCTTTTAGCTTAGAGGCATTCAACGAAGAAACACTATTTATGATGTTTTGTGTTTGATTAGATGAAGAATTTGATTGATTCTGTTGACTCTGTGAACTGGAACTTTTTGTTTGTGTTTTCGAATTTTGATTGCTTGCTAGTCCAACATTACACAGAGCGCGAATAGCACTTAATTGTTCACGAATTTGTTGTTCATCCTCTGTATTTTTTACATTAGCCAAAAGTAACTCGATTTCATTTAAAAGTGCTTTGTAAGAAATCATTATCTATGTTCCTCCTGTGTTTGTTTCGGTGAAAATTGCATACAATCCAACCCTGAAGACTTTTTGACGACTATGGAAGGAAGCTGTTTTGATTTAAACTGATAGGCAACGCATCCTCTTGGGTTATTTTGGTCCCAAGTCACACGAAAATGCGCACATTTAAAGCAACTCACTGTCACGTTTGCTCCCTCTCTTTCTATAACAATGTAACACGATTCAAGTGAAGTTAAAAGTTAAGTGTTTTTGGTATTAAGTCTGGGTTTCTATAAACTCCAATCAATTGGCTGTTGCCCCCATTCCACTAATTTTCCGTTAATTTTGGAAAATGGTTTACTTCCAAAAAAGCCTCGATATGCACTTAATGGACTTGGATGAGGGGCTTCCAAAATATAATGATGTGTACCAACTCGTTCAATAATCTTTTTCTTTGATTGTGCAGGTTTACCCCACAACACAAAAATCATAGGCTGCGATCTTTCGGCAAGTTTCTTGATAACCGCATCGGTAAACTTTTCCCACCCCATACCTTTATGGGAATTTGCTTCACCTTGTCTTACTGTTAATACTGTATTTAATAAAAACACACCTTGGTTTGCCCAGTTTAGTAAATTCCCGTCTTTTGGTATTGGACAACCCATATCGTTTTGAAGTTCTTGAAATATATTTTTTAAACTTGGAGGAAGAGGAACACCATTATTTACTGAAAAACACAGTCCATGGGCTTGCTCTGGACCATGGTATGGATCCTGCCCTAGCAGAACCACTTTCACCTTAGAGTAAGGTGTCGTCGTAAAGGCGTTCATGACATCCTCTCTTGGTGGATAAACTGTTGTTATGTTATATTCTTCATCAACAAATTTTTGCAATTTAATGAAATAATCTTTTTCAAATTCTTCTGCAAGGATATCTTGCCAGTCATTATCAAATACTGTATTCAAATCGTTTCACCTCACTTTCACCGTACTTCATTGTGCAATTCGTTTCAATAGAAGATTTTATGTATTTTAAGCAAGATTCACACCTCTGACCACACATCATTTTATAATTCTGACCATTTTAGCACAGTCAGATATAACTTATACTGAATATACTTTAGTTCATTTAAGGGAGTCGATATAAATGTCATTGAAAAAAACATTAACGATTGCAGGATCTGACGCATCTGGAGGAGCTGGCTTAGAAGCAGATTTAAAAGCTTTTGAGGAGCACAATACTTATGGCATGGCAGCCGTGACTGTGATTGCTACGATGGATCCAGATAATAATTGGGCTCACGGAGTTCATACTTTACCAATCGATGTATTAAAGGCTCAATTAAAAACTGCCTTTTCAACTGGTATTGATGCCTTAAAAACAGGTATGTTATCAACAGAAGAAGTCATTCAAACAACAGGCGAAGCAATTAAAGCATCGGGCGTTCAAAATGTTGTAATTGACCCTGTAATGGTTTGTAAAGGTGAAGATGAAGTACTAAATCCCGGTACTGTAGATGCAATGATTACTTATCTTCTACCAAACGCCCTTGTAACAACTCCAAATCTATTTGAAGCTGGTCAATTAGCAGGCACTGGCACACCAAAAACAATTGAAGAACTAAAAGTCGCAGCAGAAAAAATCGTGGCTCTTGGTGCTAAAAATGTTGTGATTAAAGGTGGCCGCGCACTTCAAACGGATAAAGCAGTAGATTTATTTTACGATGGAAGTGACTTCTATTTACTAGAAACAGAGAAAGTTGATACACCTTATAATCACGGTGCTGGATGTACTTTTGCAGCAAGTATTACAGCTAACTTAGCAAACGGACTATCAGTAAAAGAGGCTATCTTTGAAGCGAAAGAATTCGTGGCAGCTGGTATTAAACACGGCTGGAAACTGAATGAATTCGTGGGTCCTGTATACCACGGCGCAAAACCTCGCCTTGGTGCACCAGAAGTGATTATAAATAAAATTTAACTATAAAACGTACCCGGTACACAAACAATTCACAATATTCAGAATCGTTTGTGTACCGGGTATTTTTCTTTTTCTTTTCATAAAGTTACATTATTTACTATAATATTAGTAAATAGATGTGAAAGGAGAATTAAGATGAAGGAAGTACAAACGAATGAGCTCCAAAAGTTGCTTAATTCTTTTGCGAACAAAGACGTCTATATTCATCTAGAAACTACGAATGGAGCATATGCAACTCATTTTGATGAGAAGGTGTTTAATGCAGGAGCTTTTATTCGAAATGCAAAAATTCGCTATGAACTAGCAAAGATTATTGAAGATTCGCCACATCGTGTTGGTTTAAAGATGGAACATGGTTGGGTCTACGCACAAGGAATTACCCACTACGAATTGGATGAACAAGGTCGATTACTTATGGCTGGGTTAGACTATACAGGAAAACTTGCTGTTGCACTTGAAATAAGTGAAACACCATTTTCTTATTAAGGAGTGAAACACATGAGTTTACAACCACAACGTCAAATTTTAGTTGTCTTCCCTCACCCAGACGATGAAGCTTTTTCATCAGCCGGTACAATTCGTCTATACAGAAATGCGGGAGTCCCAGTTACATACGCTTGTTTAACTTTAGGGGAAATGGGACGAAACCTTGGAAACCCTCCATTTGCAACGCGAGAATCATTACCTGAAATTCGCCGTAAAGAATTAAAAGATGCGTGTGAAGTAATGGGTATTGAGGATTTACGTATGATGGGCTTACGTGATAAAACAGTAGAATTTGAAGACGATGAGAAAATGGTGAAACTGGTAACAGATTTAATCGATGAATTAAATCCTTCTCTAATTATTACGTTTTACCCGGGTTATGCTGTTCACCCTGATCACGAAGCAACGGCACGTGCAGTAATGGAAGCAGTTCGCCGTATGAAACCTGAAAATCGTCCTACTGTTTATGCTTGTGCATTTGCTAATAACACTGTTGCCGAAATTGGTGAGCCGAATGTTGTTATTGATGTTAGCAGTGTAAAACAAGAAAAGGTAAAAGCACTTCAAGCCCATGCCTCTCAGACAGCTTGGATGATTGAAGAAAGCACAAAACGAGTTGAAGAAGGCCGACCAATGAGTGACAGTTGGCTTCACTACGAAAAGTTTTATCAATATCATTTTGAAGACTAATTAGGATTAATATTTATTCATTAAATTAGGGAGACTATATTACTGTAGTCTCCCTATTTTTTCGAGTAACTATTACCAACCCATACATAACTATGAATAAATATTCAACGCAGACACTCAATGTTATATTAAGAAAGTATGCAATTTTCCCGCTATGAATTCTTATTATTCATTTTGTATACAGCCCAAATAGTCAGAATAATTTTACTTTCCCAAAACATATTTACAATTGTATATAGAGGCCTTATAGTGTATAAATATTCAAAACAAAAATTACAGAGAGGTAAAAACATCATGAAGAAATTCACATCTTATACATGGCTCCTTTTTATCGTTCTTTCATTAGTAGGTATATTTTTATTTATCACACCAATTAATACAGATAACGGAATTAAGGTACCTATTGCCATTTTAGCAAATACACTTTCTGCACAAGTAGCACCGATTATCCATTGGTTTGCATTCATCGTGTTTATCATTGCTGCAGTGGGTGCAGTAATTATTAAGTTTGTACCAGAGAAAAAAGATCGTACACTTTGGGATTCTTTATTCCGTGTAAATTGGTTTTGGACAAGTATGCGTATTTTAGCTGTTATTTTCGCAGCTATGTATTTATTCCAAGTAGGTCCTGAAAGCTTCACTAGCGACAACACAGCAGGACTTTTAATTACACCAGATGGCGGACTGGTTACAATGATGTTCTCATTATTCCTTTTCGCTGGATTATTACTTCCATTACTAACTGATTTCGGACTACTAGAGTTTTTCGGTTCTATGATGGTAAAAATCATGCGTCCCCTATTCAAAATTCCAGGTCGCTCTGCTATTGACTGTTTAGCATCATTTGTAGGAGACGGAACAATCGGGGTTTTATTAACTTCTAAACAATATGAAGATGGAAACTATACGGCTCGTGAGGCAGCAACGATTGCCACAACATTCTCAGTAGTATCAATTACATTCTGTTTCGTTGTACTTGAAACAGTTAATTTAAATAAATACTTCTTACAATTTTATGGAACAGTAATTTTAGTTAGTATTATCCTAGCTCTTATTATGCCGCGCATTTTCCCATTACGTGGAAAAGCCGACACAAATTTTAACGGAACAAAGCCTGATGCTCAGCTTGAAGACGTGCCAGAAGGATTCAACACTTTTTCTTACGGATTACACAGCGCATTAACTAAAGCAGAAAGCAATAAAAGTTTAGGTAAAGTTATTGGTTCTGGATTTAAAAACGTTTTAGAAATGTGGTTTGCCATTACACCTGTTATTATGGCATTCGGTACAATCGCATTAGTTCTTGCTGAGTATACTAGTTTCTTCAAAATTTTAGGTATGCCGTTTGAGCCAATTTTAGCAGTATTACAAATTCCTTTCGCTGATGAAGCTGCTCAAACGATGATCGTTGGTTTTGCTGATATGTTATTACCTTCTATTTTAGGATCTGGCATTGAATCAGAATTAACTCGATTCTTTATCGCAACCGTTTCGGTAACACAATTAATCTATATGTCAGAAGTGGGTGGATTAATTTTAGGAACGAAATTACCGTTAAAGATTTGGGATTTATTCATTATCTTCTTAATTCGTACAATCATTTCAATTCCGATTGTTGCTTTAATTGCACATATTATTTTCTAAAGGAGGTGTCCAAAAAGTAATAATTTTTTGGACACCTCTTTTCTTTCTTGATAAAAATATCTTATGAATTATTGCTCCTGCGGTAGTCGAAATAAATTTCCACTATCCTCGTCGCAAAGGAGTTGTCTCAAAATGACTTTTCAGACAACTCCTTTTCTTACGATTAGTCAAGTATATTTAAGTTATTTCTTTTATTTTAATGAATTAGTTTTAGAAGGGAGGGGTACCCCTCCCTTCTAAAACTAATTTTTTCATGCCGAAAAAACCTAACGATTTTTATTTTTTTCGAAAGGTCTATATGATATAGTTGTATTACGTTTTATTACGATTTCTGAGCTGGTAGTGCGGACTCATAATCGTATAGGATTCCTCGTGTTAATAACTGAAAGGTCACTTTCAAAAATTTATTAACACAAGCTATCATCGCAACCTTATGAGGCTTTCTCTGAGGTTGCTTTTTTAATTTATAATAGTAATCCGCAAAATGATTGGGTTTTTCTTTTAACATAAGCATCCCTTGTATCATGAAATATAAAATTTTTCGCAAATGTTTATTCCCACGCTTATTGATTCGGTCCCGATATTGTGTGTTGCCAGATTGATAACGCATAATATCAATTCCTGCGTATGCATTTAATTGTTTCGCATTTTTAAAACGGCGAATATCACCGATTTCACCTATCAGACGACAAGCGGTTGAATCGCCCACACCAGGAATAGAACGTAATACAAGATATTCTTGACGTTCTTTTGATAACGTCTTCATCTGTTGGACAAGCGCTTCTTTTTTATCTTTCAATTCTGCAATCCGTATGGCGTAATCCTTTACTTGATCACATCGAACATCTGTCGGTTTAATGGCTGGATAACTATTTTGCGCTGCTTCGATTAGCTCAATTGCTTTTTTCTCTGCACGAGTAAGTGAAAGGTTCTTTTTTGTATTTGCCTTTAAATGATTTTTAATTACTGTTTTTGAATGGGCTAATACAAGTGCTGGATGTGGATACAGCTGCACGATATTTAAGAATAAAGCAGAACTTGGTGTAATGAGTTTTTCAAGCTCTGGGAAGCTCATATGCAAAATCGCATGCATCCGACTTTTAAGTAAAATTATTTCTTCATCCACTTCATCGTAATAACGTGTGAGAGCTCGCATCTGTTCATAATAATCCTCTTGAACGTATGTCGTTTCACGCTCCATTTTAAAGTGTGTTTTCGCTAATTCGTGTGCATCACTTACATCCGTCTTATGACGTCGCATTTTTGCCATTTGTAGGTTCGCTTCAAGCGGGTTCATCCGACTATATGTATAACCATGATTTTTTAAAAATGCTTCTACCGATTTCGAATAGACACCAGTTGCTTCAAAGACAATTTCAGGTGCTTGTCCATCAAACTTCGTTATTTCTTCAATACGATTATGTAATCGTTCAAAATCAACTCGGGTATGATTTAGTTCACCTTCATATTCACATTGTCGATATTGATTATACATAACTACCGAACTTTTCCCTTTACTCACATCTAACGCAATGACATGATTCATCATTCTATTCTCCTTTTTAGCCAATCATAGAAGTCCTCACATTGCCTTATCGATTCCACTTTCTTATACACGATCTCTTGGACCCAACATACTAAACTGATTCATATAAGGATGTGAAGTTAGCCGGTTTTTTTTACGGACTCTCATACGTCCCTGGAGCTGTTCGACTTTCCTTCACTTCTACTATAAAAAAATAGTAGCACAAACCATGGCCTTGGTTTGTACTACTAATGTTAGTATGTTTTTCTTCCACAATTATGTAAAGTTAAAAGTTCGTTCACAATAAAGCGTTTACATCGATTAAATTTTTTGAATTCAATAAATATTTGTGAAAAAAGCGTGATATCTGTGTTAGAATTATAAAATATTTTAAATATAATAAAACTTTCAAAACAAAAAGTTTTTTGAAAGTTCTACCAATTGAAACCTATAGTACGGGGGTAACAAAAAAATGGAAGTTGACTCAAAAACATTTGCAGTGGAAAATATTTTAATTGCACATCATCTATTAAAAGATGTTGTTGTACATACACCACTTCAAAAAAATGACTATTTATCTGAAAAGTACGGTGCAAATATTTATATTAAACGTGAAGATTTACAACATGTTCGTTCATTTAAGTTGCGCGGTGCTTATTATAAAATAAAAAAAATAGAAGACGCTGCTCGCACTAGTGGAGTTGTTTGTGCAAGTGCTGGAAATCACGCACAAGGTGTAGCCTTTGCATGTGCTCACTTAGGAATTAAAGGTGCAATCTTTATGCCTTTAACAACACCAAAACAAAAAGTAGACCAAGTTCGCATGTTCGGTCGAAACAATGTAGAGATTATTCTAGCTGGAGATACATTTGACGATTCTGCAGCTGCAGCTATGGACTATTGTGAAGAACACGACATGATCTTTATCCATCCATTTGATGATTTAGATATCATTGCGGGTCAAGGAACAGTTGCTGTAGAAATTATGAATGACGTTGAAGCACCAATTGATTTCTTATTTGGTGGTATTGGTGGCGGCGGTCTAATGTCTGGCGTTGCATCATATGTAAAAAACTTATCACCTAACAGTAAGGTAATCGGAGTTGAGCCAGCTGGTGCTGCAAGTATGAAAGCAGCCTTTGAAAATGATGGTCCTACAACTTTAGGGAAAATTGATAAATTCTGCGATGGTACAGCCGTACAATGTGTTGGACAAACTACGTATGAAATTTGCCGTACGTATTTAGACGATATCGTTCTTGTTCCAGAAGGCAAAGTAAGTACAACGATTCTTGATTTATATAATAAACACGCAATCGTTGCTGAGCCATCTGGTGCCCTTCCAGTAGCCGCTCTTGATTTATATAAAGATGAAATTAAAGGGAAAACTGCAGTAGCAATTATTACGGGAGGAAACAATGATATCAGCCGTATGCAAGAAATCCGTGAAAAATCTTTATTATTCGAAGGGTTACTTTATTACTTCATTGTAAACTTCCCACAACGTGCAGGAGCTTTACGCCAATTTTTAACGGTTGTTCTTGGTCCAAATGATGATATTACAACATTTGAATATACTAAGAAAAACAACAAAGAATCTGGCCCTGCATTAGTTGGTATCGAGGTTAGCAAACCAGAAGATTATCAGGGATTAATCGAACGTATGCGTACTAACGGTTTTGAATTTAAGGAAGTAAACAAAGACAGCACGCTGTTTGGATTATTGGTTTAATATTTAGCTTAGCGCACTCGGAGTTGGTTTCGGGTGCTTTTTTATTTATTTGGGTTTATGGGCGGCTTTTGATGATTTACGGGCGGTCCTAATGTTTATGGGCGCTTTTCAAATTTAGCTAAAATATTTCTAGGAATCTTATACTTTCTATCTTTTCTAAAACCTCTATACTCTAATTTCAAGTCAATAATTAATCGTTTTGCAGCATACCGAGACTCAATATTTAAATAATTTCTAAACTCGCTATTTGAAATCCAAACATCATGTAAATTACGATAATCAAGCAATGCCTCATATAACGATTCCTTTGTTTTGGTTTTACAAACAGGACAGACAAATTGTCCATGTTTATACTCCATTACGAATTTATAGAGACACCGTTTACACTGTGCACCAGTTCTTAATTTATTGCGATCAACATTTACATCCCATTCTTTAGGCTTCCTCATTTCAAGTAACTTCTTTTTTACGCATTCTAATTCTTGGTCAGAAATTTGATTATAGTTATACTTCGAAAATAAATGATAGATATGAGTTTGTAGTCCACTTACATGAAAAATCGCTATTTCCGATGGTACATCTCCAATAATTGTTGTAGGCTGAGCTAGGATAATCGCATACTCAACAGGTAAAGCAATATTCCAGTTCCAAATCATTCGTTTAAAGAATCTGACATGACGTTCAATTTGGTTAATTGGATTAGAAAAGCCCTCTCTTGTTCCATCTAAACGTGTTCTAATAAATTGATGCTTCTTTTGGTCAAAGTCGATTTGCCCTCCAATATTTTTAATCTCTAATAGTAAAATAAAATTCCTACAAATAAATATAGTATCAATTTGATGGGAATGATTCACTTCATTTTCTGTTTCATAGTTATGAAATAAGTAATGATTTGAAGGCACGATGATTTCTCCCCATTCTCGGTCAACGCGAACTTCACCCTCAAATCCATGCTTAGTGGTTATATAGATATTTTTATAATGCTCATACTCATAATCTTCCAATGGTAATCTACGTAAAATACTCTCTAATAACATTAGATTATTAGGCTTTTCCCTTTGTAAAACAATCATCTCTCTCCCTCCTTGTCCAAATTTTATTAAGTAAGCTCTATTTGGTCAAAATGTCAAAATTCAGATTTGCCCCTATTCCCTTTTCTAAAAACCAATTTTCACTCGCTCGATAAACATAGCTATCTCAAAGAAATCCAGCAATATCAACACTCCCCAAATCAATTTCCTTTCTTCCATAAAATAAATTTAGCATAAAAAAACCCCAGTGTTAGTTCCCTAACAACTGAGGTGCGACACTATTATTCTATTATCCCAACAACGCTCGGTCTGAGTTCATTTTTTCACCACGGATTTTCTCGAACTCGTTCATTAGGTCTGGGATTGTTAATGATGGCTTTTTATCCTCATCAATTGATAGAATGATTTGACCTTTATCCATCATTATAAGGCGGTTTCCTAAATCAATTGCTTGTTGCATGTTGTGGGTAACCATTAAAGTTGTTAAGTTCCCTTCTTCAACAAGTTGCTTCGTTAAATTTGTAATTAATTCAGCACGAGATGGGTCTAGGGCAGCCGTATGTTCATCCAACAGTAAGATGTCAGGTTTTGTAAACGTTGCCATTAGTAGAGATAACGCTTGTCTTTCCCCACCTGAAAGCATACCTACTTTCGCATTTAAACGATTTTCTAAATTTAAATGTAATTTTTCCAAAGATGTTCTGAAGAAATCACGGCGTTCACGATTTGAACCAAAACGTAATCTACGTTTAGCATTTCTTGAGTATGCAATCGCTACGTTTTCCTCAATTGTCATTGAAGGTGCAGTACCGGCCATTGGATCTTGGAAAACGCGGCCAATGTAATGAGATCTTTTATACTCAGGAAGTCTCGTAACATCTTTCCCATCAATGGATACTGTTCCAAAGTCAGGTGTTAGCGCCCCTGAGATCATGTTCATCATTGTTGATTTTCCAGCACCGTTACTCCCGATAATTGTTACAAAATCACCAGGTGCTAAATGTAAATTAATATTGTCTAAAGCAATCTTTTCATCGGGTGTTGCTTCATTAAAGATTTTATTAATACCTTCCAATTTAAGCAAGGTGATTCCCCCCTTGCGCCATGTTTTGCTCTCCAAGACGTTCTGCCCGTCTTTTTAGCTTTCTTCTCTTCTCACGTCGTTTATCAATGAACTGCGGAAGAACTAACGCTAAAATAACAATTACTGCAGTGATTAATTTCATATCAGATGTATCTAACCAATCGATACGAAGAGCTATCGCATAAATAATACGGTAAATAATAGCCCCTGCAATAACTGCAATTGTTGTGCGGAAGATTGTCTTTGTTCCGAAAATAGCTTCACCGATAATAACAGATGCTAGACCGATAACGATCATCCCAATCCCCATATTTGCATCGGCAAATTTTGAATATTGAGCGATTAAAGCTCCAGAAAATGCAACTAGGGCATTTGAAATTCCAAGACCTAACACAATTAACGAATCCGTGTTTGCTGAGAAGCTTCGAATCATTCGTTTGTTGTCACCTGTTGCACGGATTGCAAGACCAACTTCTGTTTTTAAGAACCAATCTGCAATAAACTTGATGATAAGTGTAATAATAAGCACTACTAAAATTGTTCCCCAAGTAGAAGGAGCTGTTTGGAAGCCTAACGTATTTTTAATGAAATTTGTTAATGCTGTATCAATGCCTAAATTACTCCAAAAACTTTGAAATTGTGAAAAAATCGTATCAGTATTCATGAGTGGAATATTTGGTTTTACAATTGCATTTTCTGCAGATAACCCCATTATACGTAGATTGATTGAATACAATGCAATCATCATTAAAATACCTGAAAGGAGTGGATTTATTTTACCTTTCGTGTGTAAAAGACCAGTCATACATCCTGCAATAAATCCAGCAACAATTGCCATTAATGTAGCTAGTATCGGGTTATAACCTAATGCGATCATCATTGCCGCTGTAGAAGCTCCCGTAACAAAGCTGCCATCAACCGTTAAATCCGGAAAATCTAACACTCGGAATGTTAGGTACACCCCGAGTGCCATAATTGCATAGATGATTCCTTGCTCAACTGAACCGAACAATGCTGCAAACATAATGAATCATCTCTCCTTACTAACTCTATTATTCAAATAACTCTGCATTCCAAGAGTCTTTCACTTCAAGACCTAATTTCTCAACAGTAGCCTTATTCATAAGTAATTTTAAGTTTGCTGGGTAAGCTGATGGAATTTCTGCAGGTGTAGCTTCACCATTTAAAATTTTCACAGCCATTTGACCAGCTTCATAACCGATATCATAGTATTCGAAACCGTAAGCACCTAAACCGCCACGTTTTACTGAATCTAGTTCTCCAACCATTAATGGTAATTTGTTTGCTTCTGCAACTTCAACTACTGATTCAAGGGCAGAAACAACCGTGTTATCAGTGATAATGTATAAAGAATCAACTTTACCGATTAAAGATTCTGTAGCTTGTTTTACTTCAGCAGATGTTGAAACTGCTGCTTCTTCTAATTTTAAACCAGCCTCTTCTAATAGAGCACGAACTTGATCTACTTGAGCTACTGAGTTTTGTTCACCAGTGTTATAAACAGTACCAACAGTTTTAGCACCTAATTCATCTTTTAAGAATGCTACTGTGTTTGCAATTGTATCAGGATGTAAGTCTACTGTACCTGTTACGTTACCACCAGGAGCTTCCATAGAATCGATTAATTGTGCACCAACAGCATCTGTTACAGATGTGAAGATGATAGGAATATCAGAAGTTGCACCTTTTACCGCTTGAGCTGATGGAGTTGAGTTTGCAAAAATTAAATCAACACCTTCATTTACTAAGTTTTGTGCAATTGTTGTATTCATACTTTGATCGTTTTGAGCGTTTTCTTCAACAAACTCTACTTGTAAACCAGCGTCTTCAAGTGCTTTTTTGAAACCGTCAGTTGCAGCGTCTAAAGATGGGTGCTCAACGATTTGTGTAATACCAACTTTAAATGTTTTTGCTTCTTCTGTACCTTCAGTATCTGTACTTTGTTCTGCATTGTCAGTAGATTTTTCGCTACCACCACACGCAGCTAGTAAAAGTACTAGACCAAAAAGTAAGAATGAAAGTTTTTTCACATTACTTTTCATGTGTCTTTTTTCCCCCCGACTTTTTATTCACAAAATCCTTTAAAATTTTTCGAATCTATTAAATAATTCGAAAAAATTAGAGTTTATCGATATATTACATTGTACTTATTTAATAGTCAACCAACTTTGGCAATCTTCTGAAATGATTTAATAGTCAAATAGTTTCCCTATAATACCAATTTATCGCTTTAAATCGCTAAACTATAATGTTTATTTTAGCATTTAACTATATCAAAAAAGTAATTCATTATGACAATATTTCGACATTTTTCTATATTGGTAAATTTCACACTATATTTGATAGGAATTTGACATATGTGACAATCTATTATAATATATTACTTTGTGTTCATTCACCGTGGTTCGAAACCATCCCACGAAAAAAAACTAAGGAGAAGTGAATATGAAAGTAAAGTTTTTAGCAACAACGGGGATTATTGCTGCTCTTTATATTGCAGTAACGATGCTAGTTGCCCCATTTGGATTTACGGAAATTCAATTCCGTGTATCTGAAATGTTTAATCATTTAGTAGCATTTAATCCACGCTACATGCTTGGTGTTGTAATAGGCGTATTTATCGCAAATTTATTCTCACCACTAGGCATCTATGATTTAATTTTTGGCGTAGGACACTCTATTATCACTCTTGCAATCTTCATTTTGATTTGTAAGTATGTAAAAAATACTTTAGTCCGCATGGTTATAAATTCATTTCTATTTACAGTGACGATGTTTATAATCGCCCTTGAATTAAATCTTGCTTTAGAATTACCATTTTTATGGACATGGTTAACATGTGCTGTGGGTGAATTTGTTGTGCTAATTATTGGTGTGCCAATTATGCACCTTTTAAATAAACGTTTAAATTTCAAAGATTTAATTTAACGTTAGAACCGATAGACTTTATGTCTGTCGGTTTTTTATTTTCGTTGTAAAACTTTTCTGAAAACATTGACATCGTGAAAAGTTAAGTCTAGAATACTATTAACAAATTGTTCGGATACGGTAGCAGGTTGCGGGAGCGCGACCACCGTCAGAGCAAAGCAGAGTTTAGATGAGAATAGCAGAGTAAATTGATGAATAAGAATAGTAGCGCATTTTGGACGCTAAAGAGAGCTAGTGGTTGGTGTAAACTAGTGCGGACAATTGCGTGAATGGGCCTTATGAGAGCAACTAGCTTTCATTGTTAGTTGACGTCTTTCCTACGTTACAAGGAAGTGTTTTTCGTGATTCAATTCATGAAAATACACGCCAAGGTGGAAGTAATTTTTACTTCAACAGAGGTGGCAACGCGGTGCAAATCGTCCTCTACAAATGGGATTTTCCCTTTGTAGAGGACTTTTTTATTTGTTCTAAGAGCTACCCTTATTCCTTACCTGCTAAATCCAAAATATAGGAGGACAAAAATATGGGTATCCAATTATTCACTAGTCGAGTAAATGCAAAAGAAAGTTTATCTTTTGATGAAATGGTTCAAGCTGCAGAAATCGTTTTTGATGATAATACTCCAAAAGAAGAAATTAAATCGTTTCTTTTAGCTTTAAGTGAAAAAGGTGAAACAGCTGAAGAAATTGCTGGTCTAGCAACTGTGATGAAAGCAAACGCGGTGGAAGTACCAGTTCCAGAAGGTCGTTATTTAGATAACTGCGGAACAGGTGGAGATGGTTTAAAAACTTTTAATATTAGTACAACATCAGCATTCGTTCTTGCTGCAAATAATGTGCAAGTTGCAAAACACGGCAATCGTAAAATATCCAGTAATTCCGGTAGCTCAGACGTATTACAAGCTTTAGGCATTCATTATGATTTCACGGTCTCAGAATCTGTTGAATTAATCAAACAACAAGGGATTGCCTTTCTCTTTGCACCAGGTGTCCATCCGAAACTAAAACGCATCGGTGAAATTCGTAGAGAAATTGGAAAACCAACAATCTTTAATATGGTTGGTCCACTTACAAATCCAGTTAATTTAAAAGCCCAACTTGTTGGTATTAATCGTCCTGACTTAGTAGAAGATTACGCGAAAGTTTTACGTTTATTAGGACGTGAACGCGCAGTTGTAGTATCAGGTGCTAATGGGATGGATGAGGCTTCACTAAGTTCTGAAAATAAACTTGCATTATTAGAAAATGGTGAGATCAAACCATTTTCACTTAATATCGAAAATCTTGGTCTCTCCCCTGCCCCAATAAGCGCACTTGTTGGCAGTACGCCAGAAGATAACGCGGTAATTTTAAGAGATTTATTAAAGGGAAAACAAAGTCCGTATTTTGATGCCGTTTTACTTAATTCAGGTCTTGGTTTCTTCGCTTATGGTACGGCAGCTACAGTTAAAGAAGGAATCGACATGGCTCGAGAAAGCATTTTCTCTGGTAAAGCACTTCAAAAACTTGAAGCAATTGTGGAATTTAGCCAATCGATTTTAAAGGAGCGTGCAGTGTAAATGACGATTTTACAAACAATCTTAGAATATAAAGAAACCTTAATTCCACAGCTACTTGCAAACGAACCAAATTTTAATGTGGCATCAATATCACGCATTTCATTGTACGACGCTTTACGTAAATCTGATACGTTACAAGTAATTTCTGAAATGAAACGTGCTTCTCCTTCTAAAGGATTAATCAATGAAGGAGCAAACCCTGTTGAACAAGCGAAAAAGTATGAACAGGCAGGAGCTGTTTGTATTTCTGTTTTAACTGAAGATAAATTTTTTAAAGGATCATTTCAAGATTTAGCTGATATTGCAAACAACGTAAATATCCCGCTTTTAAATAAAGACTTTATCATTCACGAAGTCCAAATTGATTATGCAAAAGCAGCAGGTGCATCGGTGATTTTATTAATTGTTGCTGCATTGCCTGATGATAAGCTAAAGGCTCTGTATGATTATGCGACCACTTTAGGATTGGATGTTTTAGTGGAAGTTCATAACGATGAAGAACTTGACCGCGCATTTGCTATTAATCCAAAAATTATCGGGGTTAACAATCGCGATTTAAAAACATTTAATCTTGACCTTGCCCAAACTGAAAAATTAGCAGAAAAAATTAATGCTCGTAATGACATTGCATTTATTAGTGAAAGTGGGATTTGGGATGTAGAAGATGCCAAAAGAGTTGCTGCAGTGGGTGCTCGCGGTGTATTAGTTGGTGAATCATTAATGCGAAGCGGAAATGTAGAAGAAGCATTAACTTCATTACAAGTTCCCCTTCCCTTTGTCGTAGAGGATGTGAAGTAATGGTTAAGGTGAAAATTTGCGGTTTAAAAGAAGAAAAACATGTACTATCTGCTGTTGATGCTGGTGCTACATGGATCGGTTTTATGTTTGCACCGAGTAAAAGACAAATATCAATTGAACGAGCTGCAGAACTTGCGAATCTTGTTCCCTCTCATGTAAAAAAAGTCGGTGTTTTCGTTAATCCGACTGAGGAACAAGTACGAGAAGCTGTTGATGTAGTGGGACTTGATTATGTGCAATACCATGGCAATGAGGACCCTGATTTTATTTTTAAGTTAGGTTACCCATCTATTAAGGCCCTTTCGATTCGTACTTATGAAGATGTTGAAAAAGCAAGTAAATATAAAGTAGATTACTACTTATTCGATGCACCAGGTACTGATTTCGCTGGTGGCAGTGGTAAAGTTTTCGATTGGTCCTTACTTGATAAGCTTTCTATCTCAAAAGAACGCGTCATTTTAGCAGGCGGTTTAAATAGTGAAAATGTAGGGCGTGCCATTGAACAAGTGCAACCATTTGGCGTGGACGTCTCAAGCGGTGTCGAACGTGAAGGTGTGAAAGATTCTAATTTAATTGAACAATTTATTAAAGCAGCGAAATTAGAAGGAGTGAACAACAGATGACAACAGAAGTAAAAGGTAGATTTGGCCGATTTGGAGGTCAGTTCGTTCCTGAAACATTAATGACAGCATTAAAAGAATTAGAAGAAGCTTATGACAAATTTAAAAATGATGAGTCTTTTCAGCAGGAGCTTCGTTACTATTTAAAAAATTACGTTGGTCGAGAAACTCCCCTTTATTTTGCTGAACGATTAACAGAAGCTTGTGGTGGAGCAAAAATTTATTTAAAACGTGAAGACTTAAATCACACAGGTGCTCACAAAATTAACAACGCTTTAGGTCAGGCACTATTAGCAAAACGTATGGGCAAGAAAAAAATTGTTGCTGAAACAGGGGCTGGTCAACACGGTGTTGCTACTGCTACAGCTTGTGCCCTTCTTAACTTAGAATGTATCGTTTATATGGGGGCAGAAGATGTAAAGCGCCAAGCATTAAACGTATTTCGAATGGAATTACTCGGCACAAAGGTAGTTGCTGTTGAGAAAGGCTCTGCCACATTAAAAGATGCAGTAAACGAAGCATTACGTCATTGGGTTACGAATATCGATGACACTCACTATATTTTAGGTTCTGCACTTGGCCCACATCCTTTCCCTACTATTGTTCGTGACTTCCAACGTGTAATTGGAGATGAAACAAAAGCTCAAATTCTTGAACTTGAAAATCGTCTTCCAAATGCAATTGTTGCATGTGTTGGTGGAGGCAGTAACTCAATTGGCATGTTCTATCCTTTCGTACAAGATACTGAAGTTGCTTTATATGGTGTAGAAGCGGCTGGGCAAGGAATTGAAACAGGAAAACATGCTGCTGCCATTCAAGGAGGCCAAACTGGTGTACTTCATGGTGCCTTTATGTATTTATTACAAGATGAAAACGGGTTTGTAACAGAAGCCCATAGTATCTCGGCAGGACTTGACTACCCAGGTGTTGGACCAGAACATTGTCATCTCCATGAAACGGGCCGTGCTATTTTTGATAGTGTCACAGATGAACAAGCGCTAGAAGGTGTGAAATTGCTTTGTCGTACTGAAGGAATTTTACCTGCATTAGAAAGTTCCCACGCAGTATATTACGCATCACAGTTAGCAAAAACGATGTCACCTGATGAAATTCTTGTTATTTGCTTATCTGGTCGTGGTGATAAAGATGTTCATACCATTTCTGCTGCCCTTGGAGGTGACCTAGCATGAGTCAATTAAAAGAAGCTATCCTTTCCACTACTGCTAAAGGTGATAAAGCATTTATTCCTTATATCATGGCGGGAGACGGGGGATTAGAAAAATTACAGCCTACTATCTTAAAACTACAGGAACTTGGTGTTACGGCAATCGAAGTGGGTATTCCTTTTACGGATCCTGTAGCAGATGGACCAACTATTGAACGTGCTGGTGAACGAGCTTTAGCTAACGGTACAACTTTACGTAAAGTAATCGAAACGTTAACAAGTTTTTCGGAGCATATCAAAGTCCCTCTTGTAGCAATGACTTATTTAAATCCGATTTTAGCTTATGGGATTGAAAAATTTTCAGAAGATGCGAAGCTTGCAGGTATAAAAGGCATCATTATTCCAGATATGCCTCTAGAAGAAAGAGATATTGTCTACACTGCTTTAAAGGCTAACGACATTGCTCTTGTACAACTAGTTTCTTTAACAAGTACTCCTGAACGCATTGAACGATTAACGAAAGCAAGTGAAGGTTTTATTTATGCAGTCACTGTTAACGGAATTACCGGCGCTCGCTCAAGTTTTGCTAGTAGACTAGAAGAACATTTCAAAAAAATTCAAGAATATACAGATACACCTGTGTTAGCGGGATTTGGAATCTCAACACCAGAACATGTGAAAAGCTTTAGCGACTTTTCTAGTGGTGTTATTGTCGGCAGTAAAATTGTTGATAGTTTAGTAGCTAATGATTGGGCAACAATTAAAGAATTGGTTAAAGCCTCAAAAGTAGCTGCAGTAAAATAATCAATGAATATAGGAGTTGATTTCTAAATGAGTCAAGTAGCAATTAAAAATGGATATTACGGAGAATTTGGTGGTAGCTTTGTTCCAGAAGATTTACAACAAGTTTTAGAGTACATTGGTGAGCAATATGAAAAATATAAAAACGACCCAGAATTCAATGAGGAATTGGAATATTATCTACGCGAATACGTTGGCCGTGAAAATCCCCTATACTTCGCTGAAAATTTAACGAAACAATTAGGTGGCGCGAAAATCTACCTAAAACGTGAAGATTTAAATCATACTGGATCTCATAAAATTAACAACGTGTTAGGTCAAATTTTATTAGCTAAACGTATGGGTGTAAAACGTGTTATTGCGGAAACTGGAGCTGGTCAACACGGTGTTGCTACTGCTACAGCATGTGCAATGTTTGGAATGGAATGTACCATTTATATGGGGGCAAAAGATACAAAACGCCAAGCATTGAACGTTTTCCGTATGGAGCTTTTAGGTGCAAAAGTTGTTGCCGTTGATAAAGGGCAAGGTTTATTAAAAGAAGCTGTAGACGAGGCTTTCGCAGACTTAGTGGCAAACTATAAAAATACGTTTTATTTAATTGGTTCTGCTGTTGGCCCTACTCCTTACCCAGAAATGGTTGAACATTTCCAATCAATTATTAGTAAAGAGAGCCGTGCTCAACATTTAGAAAAGGAAGGTAGACTCCCTACTGCTGTTATTGCAGCTGTTGGTGGAGGTAGTAATGCTGCAGGTGCCTTTGCCCACTATAAAGAAGATCAAGAAGTCCGTTTAATCGGTGTTGAACCCGCAGGCGCTGCTACACTATCAAAAGGTTCCCCAGCTGTCTTCCATGGTTTCAAAAGCTATGTTTTACAAGACGAAGAAGGCAACTTGCTAGAAACGAATTCAATCGCAGCAGGTCTTGATTATCAAGGTGTTGGTCCTTTACATGCACATTTACATTCAACGGGTCGTGGTGAGTATGTAACGGTAACAAACGAAGAAGTACTTGATGCCTTCCAAACACTTTCTCGCGTAGAAGGAATTATCCCAGCACTAGAAAGTTCTCATGCTGTTGCATATGCTTTAAAGTTTGCTCCAACACTTTCGCCTGAAGACAGCATTATTGTCAATGTATCAGGGCGTGGCGATAAAGATGTAGAGCAAGTATTTGAAATGTTAAATAAATAATAAAATAAGGCTAGGAGAATTCAATTTCTCCTAGCCAACTTTTATGATATTTTTCTAAATTTTTGTTTTAGCTTATCTAACATATCAATCGTCATTTTCTCTAAATCATACTCAGCTTTGAATCCCCACTCTTCTACCGCTGCTGAAGAATCAATTGCATTCGGCCAGCTATCTGCAATTTTTTGACGAACAGGATCCACATCATATCTTATTTTAAATGAAGGAATATGTTTTCGAATTTCATCAGCAATTTGAGAAGGTTCGAAACTCATAGCTGAAATATTAAATGCATTACGATGTTTTAACTTTGAACCATCTGCTTCCATTAAATCAACTATCGCCTGCAGAGCATCTGGCATATACATCATATCCATATACGTACCTTCTGCAATATAAGATGTATAACTTCCATTTTCAACTGCCTTATAATAGATATCTACTGCATAATCGGTCGTTCCCCCACCAGGTGGCGTCACATATGAAATCAATCCTGGAAAACGAACGCCTCTTGTATCAACTCCAAAACGAGTATAATAATAGTCGCACAATAGTTCCCCAGCAACTTTATTGATTCCATACATCGTTGTAGGACGTTGAAGTGTGTCTTGTGGCGTGTTATCTTTCGGAGTTGTCGGTCCAAAGGCACCAATTGAACTTGGTGTGAAAAATTGTAAATCTAATTCTCTCGATACTTCTAATGCATTCATTAAACCGCCCATATTGAGATTCCATGCAAATAACGGATTTTTTTCTGCCGTTGCAGAAAGTAAAGCAGCCATATGGATAAGCGTATCTGCACCAAACTGCTTCGCAAGTTCATACATACGATCCGCATCTGTTACATCCAGAATTTCAAATGGTCCTCCAACATTCGTATCCTTACGTATGTCCGTTGATAAAACATTATCTTCTCCATAAATGTCACGTAACTTTACAACTAACTCAGATCCAATCTGACCTAAAGCACCCGTTACCATTATTTTTTTCATGTTGTCGCCTCCTCTGATGAAAAACAATTGTCCATTCTAAAAATACACAAAATCGTTGATATATCAACATCTTTAATGATTTTCATTATAATCCGTTCTTTACAAAAAGACAATATATAATAAAATTTTTTAACAAACTTGGGCTTCCTTCTCTTATCATATGCAATAGGAGTTTTAGATGTAATAGCTTATATTTCTTATTCAGCAAGGAATGTATGCATTTAAAATGACATCCATTTCCTTTTAGTTAATATTTATTAAACAGAATTAATTTTGAACGAACAATAAAGTGAATTTAGAGGAAAAGGCTATTATATAAGTAAGTATTTCTGCAGTTTATTAGTAGCGGTAGTTATTGTAAGTTCATCAATGTTACAATTACATAGGTTTCTAGGTACACAAAAAAGGCTATATGAGAGTTCATAGTGAACTTTCATATAGCCTTCATGTTTTTACTTTTATGACCCGTACGGGATTCGAACCCGTGTTACCGCCGTGAAAGGGCGGTGTCTTAACCACTTGACCAACGGGCCAGAATATTATGCTTTCTGGCGGAGAAGGAGGGATTTGAACCCTCGCGCCGGTTACCCGACCTACACCCTTAGCAGGGGCGCCTCTTCAGCCTCTTGAGTACTTCCCCAAAATGGCTCCGAAGGTAGGACTCGAACCTACGACCAACCGGTTAACAGCCGGTTGCTCTACCACTGAGCTACTTCGGAATATTTAGAAATGGTGGGTCGAGACGGAATCGAACCGCCGACACTTTGAGCTTCAGTCAAATGCTCTACCAACTGAGCTATCGACCCACTTTATGGCGGTCCCGACCGGGATCGAACCGGCGATCTCCTGCGTGACAGGCAGGCATGTTAACCGCTACACCACGGGACCATTATTACTAACTATTTAAATAAGATGGCGGAGGAAGAGGGATTCGAACCCCCGCGCGGTTTAACCCGCCTGTCGGTTTTCAAGACCGATCCCTTCAGCCGGACTTGGGTATTCCTCCACTTTTAATAAATGGCGGCAGAGGGGATCGAACCCCCGACCTTACGGGTATGAACCGTACGCTCTAGCCAGCTGAGCTACGCCGCCATATTGTATATTCTAATTTTGGTGGAGCCTAGCGGGATCGAACCGCTGACCTCCTGCGTGCAAGGCAGGCGCTCTCCCAGCTGAGCTAAGGCCCCATTATTTAACATCTAAATTGATATTGGATGGTCGGGAAGACAGGATTCGAACCTGCGACCCCTTGGTCCCAAACCAAGTGCTCTACCAAGCTGAGCTACTTCCCGCAAAATTCCCGGGCGTTAGAAACCACATATATCTTTAACCGTAGCCAAACGCTCAAATTAATGGTGCCGAGGACCGGAATCGAACCGGTACGGTAGTCACCTACCGCAGGATTTTAAGTCCTGTGCGTCTGCCAGTTCCGCCACCCCGGCACATTTGGAGCGGAAGACGGGGTTCGAACCCGCGACCCCCACCTTGGCAAGGTGGTGTTCTACCACTGAACTACTTCCGCATGTGCTAAAAATTTATGATTTAATTAAATGGTGCGGGTGAAGGGAGTCGAACCCCCACGCCTTGCGGCGCTAGATCCTAAGTCTAGTGCGTCTGCCAATTCCGCCACACCCGCAATATAAAACTGGTGAGCCATGAAGGACTTGAACCTTCGACCCTCTGATTAAAAGTCAGATGCTCTACCACTGAGCTAATGGCTCTAAATAATGGTGCCGGCGATAGGAGTCGAACCCACGACCTACTGATTACAAGTCAGTTGCTCTACCAACTGAGCTACACCGGCATAATATGGTGGAGGATGACGGGCTCGAACCGCCGACCCCCTGCTTGTAAGGCAGGTGCTCTCCCAGCTGAGCTAATCCTCCTGGGAATTAAATTTTATGACCCGTACGGGATTCGAACCCGTGTTACCGCCGTGAAAGGGCGGTGTCTTAACCACTTGACCAACGGGCCATGGCTCCGAAGGTAGGACTCGAACCTACGACCAACCGGTTAACAGCCGGTTGCTCTACCACTGAGCTACTTCGGAATAATACATGGTGGGCCTAAATGGACTTGAACCATCGACCTCACGCTTATCAGGCGTGCGCTCTAACCAGCTGAGCTATAGGCCCCAATTGGAGCGGGTGATGAGAATCGAACTCACGACATCAGCTTGGAAGGCTGAGGTTTTACCATTAAACTACACCCGCAATAATGGCGGTCCCGACCGGGATCGAACCGGCGATCTCCTGCGTGACAGGCAGGCATGTTAACCGCTACACCACGGGACCATTTGGTTGCGGGGACAGGATTTGAACCTGTGACCTTCGGGTTATGAGCCCGACGAGCTACCGAACTGCTCCACCCCGCGGAAATATTATATTCTAAAATTAAAATATTGTATTACGCATATAGTTTTCATTTGAACCGTCACGATTTCGTTTAGTGAATTCAAGATGTTTGCGAAATCGTTACGCTGAAGCATCGCTACGAAGTTGATTCGTTCGTGCTCCACCCCGCGATAATATTATTTAATTTTTTTATTGGTGGAGCCTAGCGGGATCGAACCGCTGACCTCCTGCGTGCAAGGCAGGCGCTCTCCCAGCTGAGCTAAGGCCCCAAAATAATATATTTGGCGCGCCCGGCAGGAGTCGAACCCACAACCTTCTGATCCGTAGTCAGACGCTCTATCCAATTGAGCTACGGGCGCTAAATGGCTGGGGTACTAGGATTCGAACCTAGGCATGACGGAATCAAAATCCGTTGCCTTACCGCTTGGCTATACCCCAATATTTTAAAATTATTTAATTTAATTTAATTTAATGGGGCGACTGATGGGAATCGAACCCACGAATGTCGGAACCACAATCCGATGCGTTAACCACTTCGCCACAATCGCCATCGTGTAATAAGTTCAAACAGATATTGGCAGGGGCAGTAGGAATCGAACCCACACCAAAGGTTTTGGAGACCTCTATTCTACCGTTGAACTATGCCCCTACTTTAAAGTAGATGGTGGAGGGGGACGGATTCGAACCGCCGAACCCGAAGGAGCGGATTTACAGTCCGCCGCGTTTAGCCACTTCGCTACCCCTCCAGAAAGGATGCCGGCGATAGGAGTCGAACCCACGACCTACTGATTACAAGTCAGTTGCTCTACCAACTGAGCTACACCGGCATATATGGTGGAGGATGACGGGCTCGAACCGCCGACCCCCTGCTTGTAAGGCAGGTGCTCTCCCAGCTGAGCTAATCCTCCATTTTTGAAACAAGCGAAGCGACGTCCTACTCTCACAGGGGGAAGCCCCCAACTACCATCGGCGCTAAAGAGCTTAACTTCCGTGTTCGGTATGGGAACGGGTGTGACCTCTTTGCCATCATCACTTCACTTGTCCATGGATGTACTGGCTTCGCCGTTGCAACATGGATGTTGCGCTCTTAGGCGAAGTTCCTATTTCATTTTTGAGAGCTTGTACTCTCAAAACTGGATAAAGACATTGACTAACGACCATTCAAGTTAGTGGTTAAGTCCTCGATCGATTAGTATTCGTCAGCTCCATGTGTCGCCACACTTCCACCTCGAACCTATCTACCTCATCGTCTTTGAGGGATCTTACTTACTTACGTAATGGGAAATCTCATCTTGAGGGGGGCTTCATGCTTAGATGCTTTCAGCACTTATCCCGTCCATACATAGCTACCCAGCGATGCCTTTGGCAAGACAACTGGTACACCAGCGGTATGTCCATCCCGGTCCTCTCGTACTAAGGACAGCTCCTCTCAAATTTCCTACGCCCACGACGGATAGGGACCGAACTGTCTCACGACGTTCTGAACCCAGCTCGCGTACCGCTTTAATGGGCGAACAGCCCAACCCTTGGGACCGACTACAGCCCCAGGATGCGATGAGCCGACATCGAGGTGCCAAACCTCCCCGTCGATGTGGACTCTTGGGGGAGATAAGCCTGTTATCCCCGGGGTAGCTTTTATCCGTTGAGCGATGGCCCTTCCATGCGGAACCACCGGATCACTAAGCCCGTCTTTCGACCCTGCTCGACTTGTAGGTCTCGCAGTCAAGCTCCCTTGTGCCTTTACACTCTACGAATGATTTCCAACCATTCTGAGGGAACCTTTGGGCGCCTCCGTTACCTTTTAGGAGGCGACCGCCCCAGTCAAACTGTCCACCTGACACTGTCTCCTACCCCGATAAGGGGTACGGGTTAGAATTTCAACACAACCAGGGTAGTATCCCACCGACGCCTCCCTCGAAGCTGGCGCTCCGAGTTCTCTGGCTCCTACCTATCCTGTACAAGTTGTGCCAAAATTCAATATCAGGCTACAGTAAAGCTCCACGGGGTCTTTCCGTCCTGTCGCGGGTAACCTGCATCTTCACAGGTACTATAATTTCACCGAGTCTCTCGTTGAGACAGTGCCCAGATCGTTACGCCTTTCGTGCGGGTCGGAACTTACCCGACAAGGAATTTCGCTACCTTAGGACCGTTATAGTTACGGCCGCCGTTTACTGGGGCTTCAATTCAGAGCTTCGCTTACGCTAACCCCTCCTCTTAACCTTCCAGCACCGGGCAGGCGTCAGCCCCTATACGTCACCTTACGGTTTTGCAGAGACCTGTGTTTTTGCTAAACAGTCGCCTGGGCCTATTCACTGCGGCTCTCTTTCGAGAGCACCCCTTCTCCCGAAGTTACGGGGTCATTTTGCCGAGTTCCTTAACGAGAGTTCTCTCGCACACCTTAGGATTCTCTCCTCGACTACCTGTGTCGGTTTGCGGTACGGGCACCTCCCGCCTCGCTAGAGGCTTTTCTTGGCAGTGTGAAATCAGGTACTTCGCTCTTAAAGAGCTCCCCATTACAGCTCAACGTTACAGGAAGCGGATTTGCCTACTTCCACGCCTTACTGCTTGGGCGTGCACAACCAATCGCACGCTTACCCTATCCTACTGCGTCCCCCCATTACTCAAACGGCGGGGAGGTGGTACAGGAATATCAACCTGTTGTCCATCGTCTACGCCTGTCGGCCTCGACTTAGGTCCCGACTAACCCTGAGCGGACGAGCCTTCCTCAGGAAACCTTAGTCATACGGTGGATGGGATTCTCACCCATCTTTCGCTACTCATACCGGCATTCTCACTTCTAAGCGCTCCACCAGTCCTTCCGGTCTGACTTCAACGCCCTTAGAACGCTCTCCTACCACGTGCATCTTAGATGCACATCCACAGCTTCGGTGAATCGTTTAGCCCCGATACATTTTCGGCGCAGCGTCACTCGACCAGTGAGCTATTACGCACTCTTTAAATGATGGCTGCTTCTAAGCCAACATCCTGGTTGTCTAAGCAACGCCACATCCTTTTCCACTTAACGATTACTTTGGGACCTTAGCTGGTGGTCTGGGCTGTTTCCCTTTTGACTACGGATCTTATCACTCGCAGTCTGACTCCCGTGTATAAATATCTGGCATTCGGAGTTTGTCTGAATTCGGTAAAGCGAGATGCCCCCCTAGTCCAAACAGTGCTCTACCTCCAGTATTCTCATCACGAGGCTAGCCCTAAAGCTATTTCGGAGAGAACCAGCTATCTCCAAGTTCGATTGGAATTTCTCCGCTACCCACACCTCATCCCCGCACTTTTCAACGTGCGTGGGTTCGGGCCTCCAGTGAGTGTTACCTCACCTTCACCCTGGACATGGGTAGATCACCTGGTTTCGGGTCTACGACCACGTACTCTTTCGCCCTATTCAGACTCGCTTTCGCTGCGGCTCCGTCTTCTCAACTTAACCTTGCACGTAATCGTAACTCGCCGGTTCATTCTACAAAAGGCACGCTATCACCCATTAACGGGCTCTAACTACTTGTAGGCACACGGTTTCAGGTTCTATTTCACTCCCCTCCCGGGGTGCTTTTCACCTTTCCCTCACGGTACTGGTTCACTATCGGTCACTAGGGAGTATTTAGCCTTGGGAGATGGTCCTCCCGGATTCCGACGGAATTTCACGTGTTCCGCCGTACTCAGGATACACTCAAGAGAGAATGGACTTTCGATTACAGGGCTTTTACCTTCTATGGCGGATCTTTCCAAATCGCTTCGCCTAATCCATTCTTTTGTAACTCCATATAGAGTGTCCTACAACCCCAAGAGGCAAGCCTCTTGGTTTGGGCTATTCCCGTTTCGCTCGCCGCTACTCAGGGAATCGAATATTTTCTTTCTCTTCCTCCAGGTACTTAGATGTTTCAGTTCCCTGGGTGTGCCATCATGACGCTATGAATTCACGTCAAGATACTGCTCCATTACGAGCAGTGGGTTCCCCCATTCGGAAATCTCCGGATCAAAGCTTACTTACAGCTCCCCGAAGCATATCGGTGTTAGTACCGTCCTTCATCGGCTCCTAGTGCCAAGGCATTCACCGTGCGCCCTTAATAACTTAACCTAAAAGTTAGTTACACTTCTCAAACAGAGAAGATTTTAAGAACTTACACTCAATCAATTTTGTCTCGACAAAATTGCCGTCCAGATTTTGAATTTTATAAATGTCTGCTATGCAGATGTTTATAAAATTAACTCCTCTCAAAATCTGTGACATCCGTCGGAGACTAATCATATTTAGCGTTAGCTAAATATTGAATGCTTGAATTTTGTTTGTTGCTATCAATGTCGTTTTATCCAGTTTTCAAAGAACAATATAAAGAAAGTCCTATTAATGTCTAGCTCCAAACACCAGCTGACACGTCTACTTCAGTCTTTCGTGCGAAATGCAAGCATTTCTACTCAAGACTTCCAGTATCCGGTTCAGCTAAGCGGTGTTTT
>NZ_JAMYWW010000001.1:135000-432500 GCF_024159215.1 Ureibacillus endophyticus | reverse complement strand
ACACATTTTCCGAACGATTTTGTGTTGTACCAATAACCACCATCTCATCTGATAGGACCTTTGAATCTTCTGGTAGAGAAAATGTTTCAAGTACACGTACGACGGCATTTTTTCGAAGACGTGTGACAAAGAAATAGCCATCATCCGTCATGCGATCGAAGCGTTTGTAATCCAAGTAGCCACGGTCGAACACGTACAGGCATTCTTTGTCATCAATGAATACCTCAAGTTGACCTCGGTCGTGTTCAATCGCATTTGTGAGCACCGTTTGATCTGGATACGAAAGACCTTTTTCCATGAAAACGAGTCGAAGGTGAAGCTTCACACCAGACTTTGTTTTTCGAAACTCTGCCCACTTATGGTTGGTTAAATTAAGTGGTAATGTACTCGAATCAATAATTTTCAATGGTGTTGTCGTTTTTCTTTGTTTCTGAAAATCCGTTTTCTGATGAATTTGTGAGACTAAATCTAGAAAAAGCGTTTGAAAGAACTCGGTTGGGATTGTATTTATTCTTCTGCCCAATTGGGAGAAGCTAATCGATTCAAACCCTATTGTCCGTTGTAAATCATCTGAAAACACAGCATCGCTTAATGCCCTTAAACTCTCTGTTTCATGAAGCTGGGCATATAAAAGCAGTTTCATAAAGGAAGCCATGTACAGCTTCTTTGTATAGTAATTTAATTGATGAATTTTCACCTGTTCTTCAAATAACGTCAAATTAATCGGTGAAAACCATTGTTCAAATGATGTTATTCGTGTAAACTTATCCATGCGATTAGTCCTTTATTTTGGATTTGGATGGTTTACTACCGCCCAACCATTATAAAGGCTTTTTTTGTGCGAAGAATATATTTCAGAAAATTCAGTTTTAATAAAGGTGTCAAATTATTTTAATGCGACGCTAATGATATTTTTTAAAAGAAAAATTCCACTCTATTGTGATGAGAGGAATTTTTTTTATAATTTTTTTAAAATAGTTTCGATTTTTCGTTGTACTTGATTTTTCAAGTCTTCACTTTGATAAATAAACGGTAGAACCTCACCTCTACATAAGAAGGTATATAAACATTTCTCATCACTAATTCGTTGATATGTTTCTTTCTTGATACCTTCTTTATAAAGCTTTTTTGAGGTTTGTTTAAATTCTTCTGTAAGGCTTTCTAAAAACGCATCCATTAAAGGCAAATAAGATCTTTTAAACTGAAATGAATTAAATAGCTTTTTATCATGTTCAATCGATTTTATAGCTAATTCTAAAATTACATAAGTATGAATCATTAATTTTATACCATTTCTCAATGACATAGACACACTTCCTTTGTCACTCCTATCGACTAGTCAATCGCAATAAACGCAACACCAAAAATAGATTGAAATGGAAATTGTCGACCATCCTCTAAATAAAGCAATGCATTATTTACGTTTAGTTTTGCAATTTTCCCCGTTACTTTGAAAATCTCTTTTTCTTTCCAAATACTTAATTCCACTTCAATCTTATTTGTATAAGCAATTCCTAATTGTTCACTTAACTCTTGTAATGCCCATTCGTCTAGTTCTGGCTTTTTTACATATTGATCCTTTTCATGCCATTCACGTAATAGTTTTACGTGCTCCGGCAGCATCATTGCATTCCATTTAATATTCCCACGATCTCGAATCATGTTATCACCTCGCAATAAATCCTTATTGATAAACTATTTCTTATGACCACCAACTAATTGAGCACGGGCAACGGCAGTACCAGCCTCTGTATAAGAAACCGCGCGCAAAATAGCTGTCGATCCATGTTTCGCGCGTAAATAGTCCATTGTCGCCCCCAGCTTGCGTCTCCTCCACTTCTTATCATCAAATAAACTAAGCTGCATCGAATTTTCAGATTCTAACTTTGAAATACTAATGGTAATTTGTCTTACAGGGCGCTCTGCATAATATTCATCCAATAGTTCTCTACACACTTTGTAAACTTTCATTGTATCGTTTGTCGGTTCATCGATTGTTCGTGCGCGATAAAAACCTCCCCCAAAAGCATCCCTACTATAGTTGATACCAAGAGAAATTGTTCTACCTACTTGGTAAGCTTCTCTTGCTCTTCTTGCCACATCTTCACACATTTCTAAAATGACGGCTAAAATTTCACTACGGCTCCGGTAATCTCGCATCAGCATTTGGCCTTTTCCAAAACTAATTTGTCCTTCTGCAAGTGGGGCACCGAGAGGAGATAAATCAATTCCCCACGCATGATAATAGAGTTGATTGCCCATAATACCAAAACGCTTTTCTAACATTTTTAAATCTGTTCGGGCTAAATCCCCAACTGTATAAATGCCCATATTATTTAATGTTTTTTGTGTCCGCCGCCCAATTCCCCACATTTCAGAAAGCGGTGCAACTGACCAAAGCTTGTCGGGAATGTCATCATAGGTCCATTTGGCGAAACCATCTTTTTTTGCCTCCAAATCTAACGCAAGCTTTGACATAAGCATGTTCGGTCCCATTCCTATCGCACTCGGTATTTGAAATTGATTGTAAATGCAGTGTTGAATGTATTTGGCTGTTTCTTCAGGTGAACCCCATAGCTTTTCCGTCCCTGTTAGATCAACAAAGCTTTCATCAATGCTATAAACGTGAATTGCTTCTTTCGGCACAAATTGATTAATTAAATTTGTAATTTCCATAGACATTCGTACAAAAAACTCCATTTTCGGCTCGAATAATTTAATGTCAGGATGTTTTGGAATTTCAAAAAGACGGGATCCTGTTTTAATACCAAAACGTTTTTTCATTGGCGGTGATGCGGCGAGTACGACACTCCCTTTTTGTTTAAAGTTCCCTACAACAGCAATTGGAACTTCGAAGGGATCTAGATTTTCTAACATTGCCATACAACTTGCATAAAAACAGCGCATATCAATACACATAATTGGCTTGTTTGGTGCATTTTTATAGATGCCGTGTTGTTCTGTATGCTTTGTACTGACGTTTAGTGCATTCTCGTTCATTACAACACCTCCAATTTACAATGTATTATATGCGAACGTTTGTTCTTTAATTCATTCTAAAATGAGACAGTTGAGACGACAAGAGGTGTTTTCTGGGGATTTTGGACGAAAAATTGATGAAAGCTGTGAAGAAAAATCCTTCAGCATGAAAAAAAGCTCCGCAATCAGAGATGATACGAAGCTTAAAATGAGTTCTATTCAATAATTTCCGTAAAGAAACATGTTTTCATATGGTTAATAAATGTTTCACCTAAGTCAGTGAAAGTAGCTGCACCCTTTTTATGAATTGTAGTTTTAAAGCCTTCAGCATCTGCACCGGCAACCGTTAAAAAATCACAAATATCCGTGCATACTCCAACAACATGAACTTTTTCAACATCTAATGCTCTTAACTTTTCAGCTAAGCCTGTATTGAAGAAGGCGTTGTAATTTGTTTTTGGTTGGACGAGTACATTCGGATTAGCTTCATGTTCGTTCAACCAGGTAAATAAATCACCGTAAAGCTGCTGCCCTTTAGTGCCTACAATGTTATGCGGTGGCCATAACTCAAAATGTTCATCATTTTCTTCATGAGCATCCATCGCCACTACAACAACTTGCCCATCGTTTAAAAATTTATTTGCCTGCTCCACAATATATGGAACAATTTCTTGCGCTGGCTTACCTGCTGTTAAACTACCATCATCAGCAACAAAATCATTGCTCATATCCACAATAATTAATGCTTCTTTTCCCAATTTAGTATCCCCCTACCATTTTTTACTTAACATTATAAATGAATTCTATAAGTATAGTTCCATAAAGGATACAAATCTTTTTCATAAATATAATCAAATTTGAAATTAAACGGGTAGATTCAAAGATTCTTCAGCTAATTTACCAACTACTAATCATAAAATACCTTCTATTAAGTGACATTCTCTTATATTTTATAATGTTTTTGTATAAAACAAAAACCCCCCAAAGCCGCTTTATGCTGCTCCAGAGAGTCTTGTTAATAGAATATGTGAAAGATTATCAATTGTTGCCAATAATTTTAAAAATATTTTGTAAATTTCAAATTATAGTTTCAAAATTCCTGTTTCTTCTATTATATAGATTATCCTTACACGTCCTCAACAACACCCGTATAGAGTGAAGGACGACGATCATCATAGACAGGGATGCGGCTGCGCACTTCTTCTACTTTAGAGAAATCTACATCAATGATGGCAAGTTCCTCATCTTCAGCACCTACCCATAACACTTCACCCCATGGCTCAATAACCATTGATTGGCCGTTAAAGTTATCCGGATTGCGCGAAATTCGGTTTACAGCGATGACAAAACATTGATTTTCAATGGCACGTGCTTGCAATAACGTTTTCCAATGATCGATGCGCGGTGTTGGCCATTGTGCAGAGACGAATAACACATTTGCACCAGCTAATGCGTGGGCACGAAGCCACTCTGGGAAACGAATATCATAACAAATAACTCCCCCTGCTTCGATTTCACCCAATGCAAAACGATTCATACTATCGCCTGCTTCTAAATATTTTTCTTCATCCATAAGTCGGAATAAATGAACTTTGCTATATTCGCTTACTAATTCGCCCTCACGATTATATACATACATTGTATTGTAAAATTTGCTGTCTCTTTCTGTTGCAACCGACCCACCAACAATATGTATATTTAGTTCACTCGATAATTTTTGTAAGAAGGCTTTCGTGCGTTCCCCATGGCGGTCCGCAAGCTCTGATAATTTTTCTAACGCATAACCTGTATTCCACATTTCAGGAAGTACAACAATTTCTGCTCCCTTACTTGCAGCTTCTCGGATTAAATTTTCTGCCCGCTCAAAATTTTCTTCTACTTTCCCAAATCTAACATTCATTTGAATGCATCCAATTTTCATATCAATACCCCCTAGACAATCCTTGTGAAAAGGTCTATCATTCCTACATAATTGTTATTATATTCTGAAATTAATAGAAAGTATAGAAAACCACTAATCCCAAAAATGAGGTATGTATATGAAAGCATCAATCAAACTTCAAAAACTCCCTACTCAATTTTTTGCTGCCCTTGCACAAAAAGTGAGTGCCACAATATCAGAAGGCCGCGATATTATAAATCTTGGACAAGGGAATCCTGACAGACCAACCCCTGCCCATATCATTAAAGCTCTTCAATCGACAGCCGAAGATCCACAAAATCATAAGTATTCGCCTTTTCAAGGTATTCAAGAATTAAAAGAAGCAGCTGCTAACTTTTATAAACGTGAATACAATGTTGATATTGATCCAAACACCGAAGTTGCCATTCTTGGTGGAGCAAAGACGGGGTTAGTCGAACTTCCCATGGCGATATTAAACCCTGGTGATTATATGCTCTTACCAGACCCTGGCTACCCAGATTATTTGTCAGGTGCTATGCTAGGCGATGTTTATTATGATACGTTCCCTTTAATAGAAGATAATGATTTTTTACCAGATTACAAGGCATTGAGTCCTGAAGTGAAAGAAAGGGCAAAATTAATTTATTTAAATTACCCAAACAATCCTACTGGGGGAACTGCTGACCTTTCATTTTTTGAGGAAACAGTCGCCTTCGCAAAAGAAAATGACATTGCAGTAGTACACGACTTTGCTTATGGTGCTCTTGGTTTTGATGGTGTTCAACCTGTTAGTTTCTTGCAAGCTGAAGGTGCAAAAGAAGTCGGCATTGAATTTTACACATTATCCAAAACATATAATATGGCAGGGTGGCGTGTAGGTTTTGCAGTAGGCAACAAGGACATCATCGCAGCAATCAACTTAATTCAAGATCATCTTTTCTGTAGCCTCTTCCCTGCTGTTCAACACGCTGCAGCTGCCGCATTAAACGGAGATCAATCTTGTGTAGAAGAACAACGTGCCATTTACGAGAGTCGTCGTAATGTATTAATTGAAGAAGCACATCGTATTGGATGGGACGTCAAAGCTCCAAAAGGTTCATTCTTTGCATGGCTGAAAGTACCAAATGGATTTACAAGCGAAGAATTTACAAACTTATTACTGGAAAAGGCCAATGTCGCAGTAGCATCAGGTAATGGCTTTGGTGAATATGGAGAAGGCTATGTACGAGTTGGCTTACTTGTCAGTGAGGAGCGTATGAAGGAAGCAATTATGCGAATTGAAAAGCTTGGTTTATTTAAAGGTGAACCTGCCTCTATTTTATAAGTATGTAAAAAGCGAGTTCCCATTTAGAGAACTCGCTTTTTAATACCATTATATAAACAACCCAGCAGTACGCTTTTCAAATTCTGTCACATCTAATGCACTATCATGAATTTCACGGATTTTCCCTTCAGCTTCTGCGTACATCTTTGCATAGCGTATCGCGTCTGAAATAGCAGCTTTATATTTGATTACGATTGCATTAATATTTTTCTCTTCAACCTCTGTTGGGTGGCAATGCTTGGCGATATCAAAAATTTCGTCTCCTGGGCGATTTTCATCTGGAAAATAAACATGGGGCTCGGTACTATCAAAAATACAAAAGTTCAATTCAGGAATAATGACCATATCAATAGAATTAGAATCCAAACCACACCACACTAATTGCACATCATATCCCTTAGCCTCTGCTTCATTTGCTAACTTTTTCATCATAGAAGATTTACCTGTTCCCGGATATCCTTTTATAAATAATCGTCTCTCAAGATTTTGCGTAATACTTTGCAATGTATCCCGTGCACCTTGTGGGGTTAATGTGCCTAGTAAACGATGAGTACGATTCCCCTTCTTTAGCGGAATTGTAGAACCAAATAAATCATTAAACAATTGATCCGTTTGCTCGTTTAAACCATTCCAATCCATATGGCGTCTTGTTTCAACTTCCCAATCATCATGTATTGAAATGGCATTTGCTAACGCTTCAAAACATTTATTATGGTAGTTTTCTTTTGTTTGATTTAGTTGGAGTAGCTGCTCACCGTTATCTAAAAACTTCTGAACATCCACACATTCATTTAATGCAATCACTTTTATTCGTGGATTGGAGCTGTTTATGTCATTTGGGAAATTCGTTCCTTGAAGAAAAAGAGTAGAATGGGGTTCTTTTACAAATATAGCCTCGTAGGTATTTTCAAATAGTGGATCAAGGAAGTACTCAACGTCTGCTCCTTGCTTATGATAATAATCACCAAGTTCCTTTAATAATTTAGGTACTTTAAAACCTGATGCACCTTTAATTAGGTAGACTGTTTTCGCTTCATTATTAATTAAGTCTGTATATAGTTGCTTAACTCCTTGCCCTGTCAATGCACGCCCATAAAAATAGGTAACTTGCCCGCTCAGAGACCTCATCCTTCCATAGCGTAGTACCCTTATTTTTATGTAAACAGCCTAAAAAAGGTACCGGGTACACATATAATTCTAAATTTTCAGAATTGTTTGTGTACCCGGTACGCAAAATATTATTGAACTTTAGCTAAGTGACGTACGATTTGTCCGTGATGACCAACTACGTGTTTTACGATTAAGTGATCAATTAGGAACGATAATGGTTTACCATCGAAGTGTGGATTATAGCTTGGTGCAGTTTTTGCTAAGTCTTCTTCTTTTACTTTTGCTAATGCTGCCTCTACTTTTGGTACTAGATTTTGTAAAGATGTAATTGCCGTTTCTTTACTTAATTGTGCAACTACACTTTCTTCTACAGCAGCTAAGCGACGTGCTTGCTCATGGTTACGTCCCCATTTTGCTCCTGGTACAATTAATAAAGCCTCTAACTCTGCTACCCAAAAGTCCACAGCTTCTATCACATGAGAAACAATTTGCATTGCTGACCATTCTGGTGCAGAAGGTTTTACGTAAAGCGTCTTCTCATCAGTATTTTTTAAAACCTCTACAATATCATCAATACTCTTTTTAAAATCTTCTACTTCTTTACCAAGTAATGCTGTTGTCATATTTTACACCCCTTAAAAATACTAATAGTGAATTTATTTCACTATTTATACATTAACATTATAATATATTTATAAAAAGTATTTTATAATATATTATAGAAAATACTTAGACTAGAAAGGATTTATATAAATGACTAAATCGCCAACTACGATTGGGTCACTTATTCACGCTTTTGATATTATTGAAATCGTTGCTAAAAGTGACTTACCACTAAAATTCACAGAAATACAAGAACTATCCGGAATCTCGAAAAGTAATTTATATAAATATTTAAATACACTTACTCAAATGGATCTGTTATACCGTGATAAACAAGGTCACTATACATTAGGTTACAAATTCTTAGAATACGGTAATTCAGCAATGCATAACAATGACTTTATTACAATGTTAACTCCATATTTTAAGGAAATTAGTAATTTAACGAACTTAACTACAGCCTTAGCTGTTTGGATAAATGATACTCCAGTTATTACAAACATTTGGAATACAAATTACGGTTTAAATATTGGCGCCCAAATCGGCACTAAGCTTCCATTACTATCTGCTGCAGGGAAAATGTTTGCTGCATACGCTCAAAATGAAGAAATTCAAAATTGGGTGGAAAGAGAAAAAAACAACTACCCTAACTTATCAGATGAAGAATTTCAACAAGAGCTTATGCAAATAAGAAAAACCCACTCCGCTTTCGCCAAAGAACCCATCGTTAAACATGTTTCCTCTTGGAGTTTACCTATTTTAAATTATAGAAAAGAACTAATTGCTACCATCATTATTATCGGCTTTACAGAAGATGTTCCAACAGATCCTTCCATTGAACTTGTTCAACAAGTAATTCAAATAAGTAAAGAAATGTCACGAATTTATGGTTATAAAGAAGAACTACCACAAGAATAAAATGGAGGTGTCCAAAAAGTAAAAACTTTTTGGACACCTTTTTTTCGTACTATTATTACTTACTTACACGTTGGAAGTTTTTATTAAAGTAACCATATAAGAAGTCCACTACATGGTAATCTGTTGGTTTATGGTTTGCAAAAATGTGGTTACGTAGTGCAATTGTAATTGGGTCTTCCGCATGGATAATTTCTCCCCATTTACGAGCTGTTGTTTGAACCATTGCAGAACGTGGAATACGAACTTCTTGGTAAGCTTTGAATGCTTCTTCGTACGTATTGTGTTCTTTTAATTTTTCACCTAATACAAACGCATCTTCTAAAGCTTGAACGCCACCTTGTGCAAGGTATTGAAGCATTGCATGACCAGAATCTCCTAATAAAGTGATATTACCTTTAGTCCAGTTTTCAATAGGATTACGGTCGAACATTTGCCAACGGAATTGACGATTAATGAATTTTAATGCATTTTGTACTTGTGAATGACTACCTTCGAAACGACGAGATAACTCTTCTGGAGTACCCCAGTCTTCAACAGATGTGTCATAAGATTTAAACACTACTACTTGGTTATATAATTCACCACGACGAACTGGATATTGAACTAAGTGTAAGTTTGGCCCAACCCACATAATTACATCGTCTAAATCAAAGTTATCATCACCTGCGATTTCCTCAATTGGAAGTGTTCCGCGGTATGCTACATATGCTGAGTTAACTGGTGTGTCATCAATAAATAATTTACGAAGGTTTGATTTTACTCCATCAGCACCAATTACAGCCTCTGCAGTGAATTTCTCACCATTTTGGTTAATAATCGTTGCAGTATCGCCATCTTGCTCTGCAGTTTGAATAACCTGATTTGTAAAGAATTGAATAGTACCTTTCTTTTGACAAGCTTCATAAAGAACTCTGTGTAAGTCAGAACGGTGTAACACGATGTATGGCTGACCAAATTCTTTTTGGAAATCTTCACCTAAGTCAAGTGTTGCTAATTCTTCAGCAGTATACACATCTTTTAATACTAAGCGTTTTGGTAACACTGCATATTTTAAAATTTCTTCTTTAACTCCTAAACGGTCTAATACTTCTAAAGCATTTGGTGCTAATTGAATTCCTGCACCAACTTCACCGAATTCCGGTGCTTGCTCGAATACTGCTACTGATTTACCTGTTTCGTTTGTGATTGATAAAGCTGCTGCTAAACCACCAATACCTCCACCTACTACGATGATATCGCTTACATTTGCCATATTTCATATCCCCCTAAATTGTTTTTATTTTCGAATTCCACAAATAGAGAACTGTGTTCCCTGTATATGAAAACTTTATCTCATTCCATAACGATTAGTCAATACAAATATTAAAAATTTTGAAATTTCTTATAAACGAATATCTTTGCTATAATATCCTCTAATTATGAAAATAGGGTGAGTATAATGACGACAGAAAACAAAACTACTGTAATTCAATCATTACAAATCGGGTTAAATATTTTAGAAATCTTAGCAAAAGAAAAAGAACCGCTTAAATTTACAGAAATACAAAATTTAACTTCCATGACCAAAAGTAACTTATACAAATATTTAGCTACATTAAGTCAATTCGGAATGATTTACCGAAACCCACATACAAATACATATACACTCGGACATAAATTAGTGCAGTTGGGGAATATTGCTTTAGGCCACACTTCTTTAATAGAAATGGTGATTCCGTATTTCAAAAAAATTAATGAACAAGCAAACTTAACCGTCTTGTTAGCGGTTCCCTCGCCACAAGGACCATTAATTTCTTATATTTCAAGTAGTGTTGAATATGGGATAAATATAGGAGCACAAATGGGGACTCACTTACCTCTCAACTGCTCAACAGGGATCATATTTTCTAGTTTTGAAAAAAATACGATTATGAAAGAATGGGAATTAGAAGAGTTAATGAAATTTAGTAAAAGTGAGTTGGAGCAATTTAAAGAAGCAAAGGAAAAAACAAAGCAATTATACTTTGCCACTAAAAAAGAGCCGTTAGTGACACATGTTTCTTCATTTAGTGTCCCAATTTTAAATTTTGATGAAGAATTATTAGGAGCCATTACGGTTGTGGGAATTACAGAGACTGTACCAAAAACATTAGACGATACAACTGGTCAATTTGTATTAGGGATCGCAAGGGAGATTTCAGAATATTACGGTTACACAAGAAAGCCATTAAAAGGAATCTAGTGAAATGGTTGGATTTTTCCTCTCCTATTTAGCTAGACATTGAACTAAATAATCGCTACGAGCATTGAGTTTACGGAACTCAATGCTTTTTATTTACTCATAATGTAATTTATTTTCTGAAAACAAATAATATTGACATTCTTCTCGAAAGCTATTAATCTTTTTATAAATAGTGAACTAAATTCATCATTCGTGAAAAACAGGAGGATAACAATGAAACTTATTAACTTTACTAAAGATGGACATACACGTGCAGGTGCAATCGTTGAAAACCAAGTAATCGACTTAAACTACGCATACCAAGCACAACTAAAAGCAGAAGGTAAATACCGTTACGAACAAATCGCAGCTGCATTTGTTCCAAATAATACAGACGAATTATACCAAGGTGGTAAAGAAAGTATTGCATTAGCAAATGGTGCAATCCAGTTCGCTCTTGCCAACCCAGATAGCTTTGACAAAAAGTTAGTTCACGAACTTTCTGATGTTAAAGTAGAAGCTCCAGTAATTAAACCAGGTAAAATTATTTGCGTTGGTCACAACTTCCGTAAACATATTCAAGAAATGGGTCGTGAAATCCCTTCAAATCCAGTAATCTTTGCAAAATTTGCAAACACAATTTTAGGACCACAAGACGATATTCCATTCTATCCAATTTCTGATCAATTAGATTACGAAGCTGAATTTACTTTTGTTGTTGGTAAACAAGCGCGTAATGTATCTGAAGAAGATGCACTTGATTATGTAGCTGGTTATACAATTACAAATGACGTAACGTATCGTGACATTCAACGCCGTACATTACAATGGCTACAAGGTAAAACTGTAGATGGTTCTGCTCCAATGGGTCCATATTTAGTAACTTCTGACGAGCTAACAAATCCATCTGGTTTATCTATGGTTTTAAAAGTAAACGGAGAAGTTCGTCAAGATACAAACACAGAAGATTTAGTATTCTCTGTTCCTAAATTAGTAGCATTCCTATCAAACTTAATGACGCTTGAACCAGGTGATGTTGTATTAACAGGTACTCCTGGTGGTGTTGGTGTCGCAATGGATCCTCCAACATTCTTAAAAGATGGAGACGTTGTAACAATTGAAATCGACCAAATTGGTGTGTTAGAAAATAAAGTTAGAGCTACAGAGGCAGTTCCAGTTAGATAATTGGGTTTTAGAAAAGGTTCAGAGTAGTGATTCGCACTACTCCCCTTTTTCTCTATAAAAAGATTAATAGTAAAGGGGAATGTAAAATGGCAGAAGTAAGTCAAGAAGTTAAAGAGTTTATGAAAAGTACAATTGTAACCGATTTCACGAAAGATATTCAGCAGTATAATCTTGGTCCACTTTGGGAAGCAATTCCAGAAATTATGAACCATACGCCAAAACCACAAGCTCAAGCTTATCTTTGGAGCGATGAGTTAATTAAAAAGAAAATGGCAGAAGCTGCGCAAATTTTCACACCTGAACGTGGTGGAGAACGCCGCGCTATTTACTTCCAAAACCCTGGTTTAACTTACCGTCAACCTTGGGGCTGGGCTTCAACTACTCAAACAATTTATGCTGCAGTTCAAATGTTATTACCTGGTGAAAAAGCACCTTCTCACCGTCACTCTCAAAATGCAATGCGATTCATTTCTGAAGGTAGCGGTGCTTATACAATCGTTCAAGGTCAACGTATTTTCATGGAAGAAGGCGACTTCTTAATTACTCCTAAAGGGTTATGGCATGGTCATGAGCATTTAGGAACAGAGCCAATGATTTGGATGGATGCTTTAGATATCCCAACTGTTTATGCAATAGGTGGTACATTCTTCGATCCATACGAAGGCGGTTTAGAACAGCCAAACATTCCAGATAACTTTACAGAAAAACGTTATCGTGGTGGTATGGTTCGTCCATTAGGAGATGACAAGTATACTGTTGCTCCACTTGCAAACTATAAATGGGATCGTACAGTAGAAGGTATTAAAGGTTTAATGGAATTCGATCCAAACCCACACCATGGTTTTACAGTTGAATATATCAACCCATCTACTGGTAAATCAGCGAACCCTACATTAGGAACTCGTATGCAACATTTACCGAAAGATTTCCATACAAAGGCATTACGTCATACACACTCTACTGTTTACCAAGTACACCAAGGTTCAGGTTATACAGTAATTAACGGTGTTCGCTTCGATTGGAAAAAAGGCGATTACTTCGTAGTTCCAAACTGGGCTTGGTATGAGCACGTAGCAAGCGAAGATTCTTACCTATTTTCTGTAAACGACCTACCAATCATGGATCGTTTCGACTTAGAACAAGAACAATTCTTAGAAGAAAACAACGGTCACCAAAAAATCACAGGCGAATTCAAAGCAGACTTCCGCTAAGAAAAGCGGAAGCGGCTCGTTCAGCTCTGAAAACAACTGGAAGAATGACAAAAGGGTGCTTTTTGCCCTTGAAGACGATTCTGAAGTTGTTGAAGAGCTAGCCGCTGCAACTGGACAATTAGAAAAGCGAAAGCGGCTCGTATAGCTCTGAAAACAGCTGGAAGAATCGACAAAAGGGCGCTTTTTGCCCTTGAAGACGATTCTGAAGTTGTTGAAGAGCTAGCCGCTGCAACTGGACAATTAGAAAAGCGAAAGCGGCTCGTATAGCTCTGAAAACAGCTGGAAGAATCGACAAAAGGGCGCTTTTTGCCCTTGAAGACGATTCTGAAGTTGTCGAAGAGCTAGCCGCTGCAACTGGACATTAGAAAAGCGAAAGCGGCTCGTATAGCTCTGAAAACAACTGGAAGAATCGACAAAAGGGCGCTTTTTGCCCTTGAAGACGATTCTGAAGTTGTCGAAGAGCTAGCCGCTGCAACTGGACATTAGAAAAGCGGAAGCGGCTCTTATTTCATCAAAAAAATATTAAACCACCTGGTATTTTTCAAGGTGGTTTAATTTAGCGTCTATATCCCCTTCCCACGAATTCAGAGTGTTTTATACCAATATAAGGATTCAAAACTTCCCCTACTCCACTCTCCTAAAAATTATTATTTCATCTATCCATTTATAACAATATAATGTGTAATACTACTTTCTAATAACAAATAATATTTTGCCATACTCAATTTATTTCTAGTAGAAAAGTCAGAATTTTGATTACCTAGTAAATTGTGTAGAGAAATCAGAGAATTATTGAAGATTTTCTAAAATAAAGACACTTTTCGCTAATAAATTACATTTTTCTATAAAAAAGTTATGATTCTGATAATTTTTTCTCTTTTGGTAATTGACACAAACCTTTCATTTTTATAGTATAAGTGTAACAAGTTCACTATTAAGAGAATTTTAAGGGTTTAAAATGTAAACGTTTTACTTAACAACAAGGGGATATCAATTATTTACATTTATTCTTATTAATTTTCTATTAATCTCGGTATATAGACTACAAGGGATCAAGTACCTAAATACATAGTTTTGGTTCATGCCTAACCTAGTAGTCTTTATATATAAAAAGACATAGAGGGGGACTTCGAAAGTGAAACTTAAGAAGTATATGTTCATGTTAATTATGGCTGCTCTAGCAGTAGTCCTTGCTGCATGTGGAGGCGGAGAGGATAAAAGCGAAACGTCAACACCAGCATCTTCTGATGGAGAAGCTACAAGCGGTGAAAGCCGTACATTTAAAATTGCACACGTTGTACAAGAATCTCACGTTTGGAATGCTACAGCGATTAAATTCGGTGAAGAATTAGAGAAACTTTCAGACGGACGTTTAAAAGTTCAAATCTTCCCTGCTTCTCAATTAGGTGCTGAAGCAGATATGGTACAACAAATTGAAACTGGTGCAGTTGATTTTGGTTTCATGACAAATGCATATATGAGTACTCGTGAAGATTCATTAAATGCTTGGTTCATGCCTTACTTATTCAACAACTTAGAAGAAGCAATTGCAATGCGTGATTCTGAAGAAGCAAAACAAATGTTAGAAACATTAAACTCTCAAGGTTTATTAGGTCTTGACTTTATGTTTGCTGGTAACCGTCACGTTCTTATGAAAGATGGTTTTGCTGAAAAACCTGAAGATTTAAAAGGTAAAAAAATCCGTATCATTGGTAGCCCAGCAATGCAATCTTACTGGGAAAAAGTTGGTGCTGGTCCAACAGCTATGCCTTTATCAGAAGTATATACTTCATTACAAACTGGTGTAATCGATGGTATTGATATTGACTTAGATGCTTTAGTAACTGAAAAATATTACGAAAATGCTAAATATTTAACTTTAACAAACCAAACAACTTTCCCAACAGTAATTGTTATGAGCCAAGCTGTTTATGATCAATTACCTGCTGAAGACCAAGATATCGTAAAACAAGCAATGAAAACTGCGGTTGATTGGGGAATTCAAGAAGCAATTACACGCGAACAAGCAAACTTAGAAACACTTAAAGAAGCTGGGGTTGAAGTATTAGAAACAGTTGATACTGCTCCATTCCAAGCTGTATCTGATGAAGTGAAAAAAGAATTCTCAGAGAAATCTGAAATCGTAAAATCATTTATCGAAACAGTTGAAAGTAAATAATTAGCTTTCGATCAATTAATAAATGGGACTTTCTCGATAAATTGAGAAGTCCCGTTTATTCCTTGAAGGAGGGCTTCCCAATATTTAACGATAGAAGGTGTTAATTTTGAAAGTTATTAATAAAATAAGCGACATTGTATTCAGCATAGAAAAAGTATTAGCAATCCTTCTTGCGTCAGTGTTGCTCGTTTCATTAGCTGCTGGGGTTTTATTCCGTACTTTAAAATCCCCTTTATTTTGGTCAGATGAATTAGCGATTTTTTGTTTAGTATGGATAACTTTTATCGGTGGTAGCATGGGGCTTAAACAAAATGCTTCTCCTTCAATTACAATCGTAACAGACTTACTTCCTAAACAAGCTAAAAAGGTCGTTCTTGCTATTAGTAATTTACTTTTATTAGTATTTGTCGGTTATATATTATATCTGGCATTTGAATGGATTAACATGCCAAATATTATGATTCAAACTTCTACAGCGATGAATATGCCTAAGTTTTATTTTTACTTAAGTATTCCCGTTAGTTTTGTTTTCATGGTAATACATGTTTTAAACAACCTTTTACTTTCCTTCAAAACAGTAGATGAGGCAGGTGACCTATCGTGACAATCGCATTAATTTCATTTGCAATATTGCTACTTTTAGGTGTACCCATTGCCTATGTTTTAGGAATGACTACAGTAATTTACATATTTGCTACAGATAATTTAGGACTCGTTTTAACCGTACCACAACGTTTATTTTCTGGGATGGAAAACTACGGGTTACTGGCAATTCCCCTTTTCATGTTAGCTGGGGAACTAATGAACTCTGGTGGTATTACAAAACGTTTAGTAGATGTCGCTAAAAAGTTTATCGGTCACTACCGTGGTGGTTTAGCTTATGTAAACGTTATTGCAAACACAATGTTAGCTGCGATTATTGGTTCTGCAACAGCCCAAATTGCCATGATGAGTCGTACAATGGTTCCTGAAATGGAGAAAGCAGGATATTCTAAACCTTTTAGTACTGCAACAACTGCTGCTGCTGGTTTATTAGGTCCAATTATTCCTCCAAGTATGATGTTCATTTTATATGGAGTGGGGTCAGGAGTTTCAATCGGTGATATGTTCATGGCCGGTGTAATTCCAGGATTATTACTGAGTCTCTCATTCATTATAATCATTGCATTTATCGGAATGAAAGCTCAATGGCCTGTACAGGAGAAAGCATCTGTTAAAGACATGATGACTTCCCTTGGTAAAGTATTACCTGCATTATCAGTTCCAGTTATCATTATTGCCGGTATTTTAACTGGTGTATTTACGGCAACAGAATCTGCAGCAATAGCCTGTGTAGTTGCAATCATTGTTGGTGCATTTGTGTATCGTGAATTAAAACTTTCTTCAATCCCTAATGTATTATCACAAACTGCAATTACAACGGCTGTTATTACTATTTTAATTGCGATGGCAAATATTTTCGGGTGGATGTTGTCATTCGAACAAGTACCACAACAAATCGCCGCTTGGATGGTAAGTTTATCTGATAGTCCAGTAGTGTTCTTATTATTGGTAAACATCTTCTTACTATTTGTTGGTATGTTCATGGATGGAATTGCTGCATTAATTATTTTAATACCAATTTTCATGCCATTATTACCAACTTACGGAGTAGATCCTATTCACTTCGGTATTATCATTTGTATTAACTTAACAATTGGTATTTTAACACCACCAGTAGGTTCAGGATTATTTATTGCTTCTTCGATTACGAAAGTTTCAATTGGTGATTTAGTAAAATCTTTATGGCCATTCTTAATCGTTGCACTGATTGTTCTATTACTATTAACATATGTGCCAGCATTATCATTATGGTTACCAGGATTATAAAAACATCCCATGTTTAAATAGTAAAGCCCATGACATTCAGCTAGAAGTGTCATGGGCTTTATTAATATTTTTTAAATAACTCCTAATTCTTTACCGACCTTTTCATAGATAGCTAAAGCGTTGTCTAGCATTTCTTTCGTATGGGATGCTATTGGCATGTTACGAACACGTCCAGTTCCCTTAGGTACAGTTGGGAATACGATAGCCTTTGCATATACCCCTTCTTCTACTAAACGGCGAGAAAATGTTTGTGTCAGCTTTTCATCACCAATAATACATGGCGTAATTGGAGTTTCTGAAGCACCAATATTGAAGCCTAATTTCTTTAACCCAGCCTTTAAGTAATCTCCATTTTCCCATAATTTATCGTGTAGCTCCGTAGAGTCCATAATCATTTGTAATGCGCGGGTAATCGCAGCTACATCACCAGGAGTAACAGCAGTTGAGAATAAAAATGGGCGAGAACGAACTTTTAACCAGTCGATTAAATTTTTCTTTCCAGCAACATATCCACCAACAACGCCAATCGCTTTTGATAGAGTACCAATTTGGAAGTCAATTTCTTTCTCTAGTCCAAAGTGTTTTACTGTACCCTTTCCTTTCCCAGTAACACCTGAACCGTGAGCATCATCTACGTAAGTAATTAAATCAAATTCTTTCGCGATCTCTACGATTTCAGGAAGTTTGGCAATGTCACCATCCATTGAGAAGACGCCATCAGTAATGACCATAATTTTATTGTATAGACCAGACTCTTTTGCTTCTTTCGCTTTTGCACGTAAGTCTTCCATATCTGAATGGTTGTAAGCAATGATTTTTGCTTTCGATAAACGACAACCATCAATAATAGAGGCATGGTTTAATTGATCGGAAAGGATTGCATCATTTTTATCCATTACTGCAGAGATTGCTGCCATATTACAGTTAAAACCAGATTGATAAGAAATGGCTGCTTCAGTTCCTTTAAATTCTGCTAACTTTTCTTCTAATTTTACGTGTAAATCCATCGTACCGTTAATTGTGCGGACTGCCCCTGCCCCTACACCATATCGATCGATTGCATCTTTTGCAACTTGTTTCAGTTCTTCATTTGTAGCTAAGCCAAGGTAGTTATTGGATGATAAGTTAATTAGCTGTTTCCCGTTTATTGTAATAACAGGGCCATTTGCACCCTCTACCGCATCAATCTCGTTGTATAAACCTTGATCACGTAAAATTTGTAAGTTTTCATTTAGGAATGCATCTAATATTTTTGACATGAACTCATCTCCCTTTTACATAAGTTAACTAGATTTTAGCATAAATATTTTGTTTAGTTTATCGAACGGTACAAAAATTAAAACTCGTAAAAGTTAGGATTCTTTTACGAGTTTTTCAGAAGAGTCGTTAGACATTAACGTCGCATTTTCTTCTATTGTTATTCTTTTAGCTAAAAGTTTTTCAAAGAATGGAAGTGCAGGTTGTATAATGTATCCTGTAAATAAGGCAATAATGACAGTACCTACTCCAATTGGGCCACCTAGTAACCAACCTAAAATCGCGACAATTGTTTCAGTTAAAAAACGTGCCATTCGAATCGAGCCACCAAACTTTTCAACGATAATCATCATAACGGTATCGCGCGGACCCGCACCTAATCTAGGTGAAATGTACATGGCACATCCAATAGACATAACAAATAATCCCGTAAGGAAATAAAATATATCTAGTGGTAGACTTTTAGAATTAGGCAAAATCCAAGTAAATAAATCTACGAAACTTCCTATTAAAAGCATATTCAACCACGTTGCAATCTTTGGCCATTCTTTTAAATAAAGGGTTGTAATTAATACAATGCATAAACCTGAAATAATTGTCCAAGAACCTACAGATAAACCAATTTGTTTATACAATCCCACATGTAAAACATCCCAAGGGCTTACCCCTAAAGCTTTTCCTTCAATAATTAGGGAAATTCCAAGAGACATAATAGCTAGCCCTACAAAATAAAAAAGCCATTTCCATATAAATACTTTTCTCAATTTAAAGCCTACTTTCTACCTATGTTAACTTCGCAAATGTCCCCCTTGTTACTTGAATTAACTCCTTAGGTTTTAACTTCATTTGCATACCAATCTTCCCTGCACTGACAAGGATATACTCCAAGCTTTCGGCAGACTCATCAATAAATGTAGGATACTGTTTTTTCATTCCAACTGGAGAACAGCCACCCCGAATATAGCCTGTTGTTGCAAGAAGTTCCTTTACATGTAGCATTTCAATTTTCTTTTCGCCCGCTATTTTAGCGCAAGCTTTTAAGTTCAATTCTTCAGCTACTGGGATTACAAAAACAAAGATTTTTCCTTTACCTGCTGTAGTAACTAACGTTTTAAAAACATGAGTAACAGGATGCCCCACTTTTTCGGCAACTGTAACGCCATCCAATTGATTATCTTCAATTGTATATTCAATTAAATCATATTGTATTTTTTGTTGGTCTAATAATCGGACTGCATTTGTTTTTTGTATTTTTTGTTTACTCATTAAAATCACTTCCACTTTCATTATATCATAGTAAACCTGTAAGATTTTTAAAATTAAAACTCCTTGTTGGAACAAGGAGTCATTTTAGGCAGTCAGTGAATATTTTGGTTGATTAAACGTATATCCATTTTTGACCATTAGCATATGATGATTATACTTCGTTATTGCAATATTGTATGTTTTATCAAAAGGTATGATTTCAAGGTTTCTACCATATCGATCACTTGACTTCCCACGAAGGGCAAATGTATCAAATGTGCGGAAATTAAATCGGTCAATTTCGAAAGAATCGCTATCTTCATTCGTTGACGTGATTTGTGATCTGGTTTGTTGGATTTCATTATAAGCATTTAGGTCATTTTGAACAATTACATCATTTACTTCAAGATTTGATTGCTCATCATGACTATCCATATTATCAGTACTTACTGTGTTAAAATCATTTAGCTCTTCTTCAATTAAAGAAAGCAAATGTTCGTCATTTAATTCTTTCTCTTTATTTCCAGACAGCAACTGTTCTAAAGCTTGAAGCAACGGATTTGTTTTTTGGGTATAAGTTGTATTCTTTTTGTATGCATCACTTGCTTCTCGTCTTTGAATGGCACGTTTACGTTCTTCAATATTAAAATCGTTTCCATTAAGTAAGTTAATCCTATTCAACCAAATCACCCCATTTCAAAAAATTTTTACATTTATAGTAAATATTTTACTTATTTTTTACAACAATTTTGTTTTGAATTTTCAATTTATTTTGTTCAGAGCATTAAAAAAGCTGCCCTAAAAAGGACAGCCCTAACCTGTTACGTAGTCAGATATGGATTTTCATCTATTATGGACTCTGCAATATTTACTGCATGGTCACCAATACGTTCTAAATTACTAATGATATCCGCATAAAGTATCCCTGCTGAACCAGAACATTCTCCTTTGTTTAAACGGTAAATATGACGTTTACGTAATACCCGCTCTAGTTCATCAATTCGATCTTCTTTACTTAATACTTCTCTTGCAAAGTCTTTGCTCTGTTTATCTAAAGCTAAAATTGCTTCACTTACTGTATCAAGTACTAACTCGTACATTTCTTTCAACTCAGCCATTGCTTCATCACTAAATTTTACACGATTCGATTCACGAGCTTGAATTAACTCTACCAAGTTTTCGAAATGATCTCCAATTCGTTCAATATCACGAATGTTTTCCAATAAAGAGTGATGTAATCTTGAATCAATTCTCGATAATGCTTCTTTTGATAATTGAACTAAATATTCTGTCGTTACTCGGTCTAAGTTGTTAATTGCATCTTCCAACTGAACCGTCATCCCCACATGTTTTGTATCGCTTGTTAGTAAAAAATTCATTGATTCTTGTAAACCATTTACCGCAAATTCACCCATACGAACAATTTCCTGTTTTGCTTGTCCTAAAGCGATTGATGGAGATTGTTCAATTAACGATTTATCTAAATGTTTAGCACCAAACTCAATTGCTCGATCTTCACCTGGTACAATTTTTGTAACGATATACGCAATCACCCCTACGAAAGGAAGTTGTATTAACGTGTTAATTACGTTAAATGTACCGTGGGCAAAAGCAATTTGCATACGTTCTTCTATATTCAATATTCCACTTATCCACTCAACGTAATTTACAAACAGTGGTAATATGAGTAAGAATATAATTGACCCGATTAAGTTAAAAATAACGTGTGCTGCCGCTGCACGACGAGCTGTTACAGATGCTGCTAATGCCGCTAATATTGCTGTTATCGTTGTCCCAATATTGTCTCCAAATAATACCGGCAAAGCACCATCTAATTCTATCAGTTGACCTGCATATAATTCTTGTAAAATCCCGACCGTTGCTGATGAGGATTGAACGATTACTGTGAAAATCGTACCTGCAACTACTCCTAGTATAGGATGATCACTAAAACTTACAGTCAAGTCGATAAATGCATCCCATTCGCGTAATGGTTTCATCCCATCGCCCATCATTTCTAAACCGATAAACAGTCCTGCAAAGCCAAAAACAATTTGTCCTATATTTTGAATTGAACTTTTCTTAAAGAAAAATAGTAAAATTGCACCTAACATCATTATTGGATAGGAATAAGCACCTACGTCTAATCCAATGATAAATGCTGTTACCGTAGTACCAATATTGGCCCCCATAATAACACCTATCGCTTGGCGTAGTGTCATAAATCCTGCACTTACTAGCCCCACTACAATAACCGTGGTACCTGAACTTGATTGAATTAAAACCGTAACAACAATGCCGACAAGAACCCCCATTAAAGGATTTGTCGTAAATCTATCTATAAGCTCCCGAAGTCTATCACCTGCAGCTTTTTGTAAGCCATCCCCCATATATTTTATTGCAAAGAGGAATAATCCTAATCCCCCTAGGAATTCAAATAACATCGATTGCCAATCCATCTTGTATTTTTCACCCTTTCGATTGTCTCGAACCCTATTATTCATAAACACAAAAATAATGTAAATAAGCTTACAAACTTGAAACATAACATTTACACTACATTTACAATGGCTTAATAAAATGTTCAAAATTTAGATATTGAAACAATATAAAAGGAATATACTTAAAGGTTATGGTAATTTTCCCATAGAAGTAGCTAAATAAGAACATAATCAGTATTCCAAAATATCATTAAATTATTGATAGTATTTTAAAAAGTTCTCCCATCATTAGGAATAAACTGAATCTATATTAAACGTGTGCTATATTTAATCGTATGGATATGAGAAAGGATGTTTATTATGGCAAAAAGCTTAGTTTTAGCTGAAAAACCATCTGTAGCTAGAGATATCGCTCGAGTTTTAAAATGTACGAAAAAAGGAAACGGCTTTCTAGAAGGCGATCAATATATCGTTACTTGGGCATTAGGTCACTTAGTTACATTAGCAGACCCTGAAAGTTACGATGTGAAATATAAAACTTGGAACCTCGAAGACTTACCCATGTTACCGGAACGTTTGAAATTAACCGTTATTAAACAATCGGGTAAGCAATTTAATGCGGTGAAATCTCAATTACTTCGTGGAGATGTGAATGAAATTATCATTGCAACAGATGCAGGTCGTGAAGGTGAGCTTGTTGCACGCTGGATTATTGAAAAATCTAAAGTACGTAAACCTATTAAACGCTTATGGATATCATCGGTAACAGATAAGGCTATCAAAGATGGTTTTAAAAATTTAAAACCCGGGAAAAATTACGAACACTTATATGCTTCCGCAGTTGCACGTTCTGAAGCTGATTGGTATATCGGTCTCAATGCAACACGTGCTTTAACAACACGTTTTAATGCACAGTTAAACTGTGGTCGTGTACAAACTCCGACAGTAGCAATCATCGCTGCACGAGAAGATGAAATAAAAAATTTTAAACCTCAATCTTATTACGGAATTGAAGCACAAACAACTGACAACTTAAAACTTACTTGGCAAGATGAAAATGGGAATACACGAAGCTTTAATAAAGAAAAAATCGATAAAATCGTGAATAAACTTGGTCGTCAAAATGCAATCGTGAACGAAATTGAACGAAAAGCGAAAAAGTCATTTTCACCAGGATTATACGATTTAACAGAGTTACAACGTGATGCCAATAAACTATTTGGCTACTCTGCAAAAGAAACATTAAACATTATGCAAAAGTTATACGAACAACATAAAGTGTTAACGTATCCACGTACAGATTCCCGATTCCTTTCAAGTGATATCGTTTCTACAATTCCAGAACGACTAAAAGCATGTGGTATTGGTGAATATCGTCAATTGGCAAACAAGATTTTAACAAAACCGATTAAAGCGAATAAATCCTTTGTTGACGATAGCAAAGTAAGTGATCATCACGCAATTATCCCAACAGAAGGCTATGTAAACTACTCAAGCTTTTCTGATAAAGAACGTAAAATTTATGACTTAGTTGTAAAACGTTTCTTAGCGGTACTGTTCCCTGCTTTTGAATATGAACAATTAACATTACGTGCAAAAATTGAGAACGAGACGTTCATTGCTCGTGGAAAAACGATTTTATCTAGTGGTTGGAGAGAAGTTTACGAAAATCGTTATGAAGATGATGATGCAAGTGATGATTTAAAGGAACAAATTCTACCGCGCATTGAAAAAGGGCAAACATTAAACATTAAACTAATTGCACAAACATCAGGCCAAACAAAACCTCCTGCTCGATTTACAGAAGCTACGTTGTTATCGGCTATGGAAAATCCAACAAAATTTATGGAAACGAACAACAAGCAACTAGCGGAAACTTTAAAATCTACAGGTGGCTTAGGTACAGTAGCAACTCGTGCTGATATTATTGATAAACTATTCAACTCTTTCTTAATTGAAAAACGCGGTGGAAAAGAAATTTATATCACATCGAAAGGACGACAATTATTAGACTTAGTACCAGAAGAATTGAAGTCCCCTGCTCTAACGGCGGAATGGGAAATGAAGCTGGAACAAATCGCAAAAGGGAAACTGAAAAAAGAAACGTTCATTTCTGAAATGAAAAACTATACAAAGGAAATTGTTTCAGAAATTAAATCGAGCGATAAAAAATATAAGCACGACAACATTTCCACAAAATCTTGCCCGGATTGTGGAAAACCAATGCTTGAAGTGAACGGGAAAAAAGGAAAAATGCTCGTTTGCCAAGATCGAGAATGTGGACATCGTAAAAATGTCTCACGCATCACGAATGCCCGTTGTCCTCAATGTAAGAAAAAACTTGAGCTTCGAGGTGAAGGCGAAGGTCAAATTTTCGTATGTAAATGTGGCTACCGTGAAAAACTATCTGCCTTCGAAGCAAGACGCAAAAAAGAAGGCGGCGGCAAAGTAGACAAACGCACCGTACAAAAATACTTGAAGCAGCAAAAACAAGAAGAACCTGTAAATAATGCTCTTGCTGAAGCCTTAAAGGGTCTGAAATTTGATAACTAAATTCTATCTTTTCTGCGTCGAGTAATCGCAGACGCACAAAACTGTAAATAATGCACTTGCTGAAGCCTTAAAGGGTCTTAAATTCGATTAGCTTTTATTTTATCTTTTCTGCGACGAGCAACCACGTAGCGCAGGAGCAAAAATAAACCTTGTCTCTCACGGGTTTAGAGACAAGGTTTTTATCTGCGTCGAGTAATCGCAGACGCATCAAACTGAGGAATCAGTTAACTGTAGCATTACAGCATTAAACTCAATTAACTCTTTATTATTCAATATAAAGGCTGGGGTTATTTGCCCCAGCTTATTCTTTTATATCAAACACCAATATATCGAAAAGTTGTTCATCCACATAAAGCAAGATCGCCCACTCACCTTTTTCTGGTATTTTTACTGAAGATGGGGCATGTGCATCTGCTCCATTATTTCCTCCACCAAGTTGTGTTGACCAACCTGTTGTTAAAATTTGATGGACTTTATTACTTTCTCGATGATACCCAACAACTGTTAACTCCCCTAGATTGTCTACATCCCATAAATGCCACATCCATTTTTGACCATTTAAGCTTGGCATTTCTGCCCCAATTACTCCTGATTTGTTTTCATTGCCTACAATCCCTCTATCTCCAAAGGGAACGGCCTTTTTCTCCCAATCGATGGAACTAAAATCACTTTCTTTAACAAAATCAGGAATTCCATCAGGTAACGTAATCTCATTTTCATTTTCTGTACAACCTATCAAGAAAAACAGAACACCTACTATTAGTAATAATTTATTCCTCATCTTATAGCTCCCATCTTATTTTAAAAAAGCACCTATTTCATCTGATAACATCTCCGTATCCCATGGGTGCCAATAATATGTTTCTCCATCAAAGAACAACGTATATTGATGCGCTACTGGTCCCTCAGCATAAAACACCATTTCATAATAGATTGGATCTTGGTAGTTTGTATTAGGTTGAAAAGTCGTTTGAAGTGTACCCTTTCTCAATATCTCTAAAAACGATTTAATATCATCTATTTCATTAACAAGAGTATTATCCAAGTAAATTTCAACTTTATTCACTAACTCTAATGGCAAATCTTTAAAATTCCATTTATAGCCTTCCCCATCATTTAAGTAGTAAAGCTGATAGCCATTAATTGAATAAGGTGACTTCACTGCCATTAATTTCTTTTCACCCTTAATGGAGAAAAGTTCTGTACCTGGTTCATGAAAAGCCGCATCCCCATCCTTTAATCGATAGGATGGATTGGACACATTATCTGCTACTTTAAATTGCACTTCACCAATTTTTACATCTACAAATGATTCATTTGAAAGTACTCCCGTATGAACACCTAAGTATTCTTCTCCATCCCATTTGATAAAATCCACCCAATCAATCTCAGTGTGAGTTTCTGTAAGGATTTGCTTCATGGGGTCTTGTTGACAACCCGTTATAATCATAATGATGCTAAAAAGAATTCCAAGCCATTTCCACAAATAAATATCCCCCTTTCTCTCATTAGTAGGTTTTTTAATCAAAAGGTTTCGTATTTTTTCCATAAAAAATAGGCATCGCCTTCAATAGACGATGCCTGCAAATTAAATTTATACTGTTTGTTTTTCAGAAGAAATGGCATATAAGATTTTCCCAAGTCGTTTAATGCCTTCTTCGATAATTTCTGGTGATGAATTTGTATAGTTTAAACGTAAAGTGTTTACATTTGATTTTCCAGTGTAGAATGGATCACCAGGCACAAAAGCAACTTTTTCTTCCATTGCTTTGTTAAAGAAATCTAATGCCGATGTTCCTTCTTCTAATGTTACCCAAATGAACATACCGCCCTCAGGTTTTGTATATTTGATTGATGACGGGAAGTATTTTGCCATTGCATTTAGCATTGTATTCGCTTGTTCTTGGTATAATTTAATAATTTTCGCAACATGTGCATCTAAATCATTATTTACTAAATAATCATGGACAACAATTTGCGAAAAGATATTTGTGTGTAAATCTGTTGCTTGTTTTGCTGTGTTAATATGATGCATTAATTCTTTATTTTTTGTGATAACAAATCCAAGTCGCATACCAGGTGTAACAATTTTAGAAAATGAACCAAGGACCACAGAGTTTTCTAAGCGACCTGCACCGATATATGGTAACTTTTCTCCGCTCCAACGTAACTCACCATATGGATCGTCTTCAATTAGCACCACATCAAAGTCCTTCACAACATTGTAAATTGCTTCTCTTTTTTCCTTTGAATATGTAATACCTGTTGGGTTATGGAAGTTAGGAACCACATAAATAAATTTAATGTTTGGGTTTGATTCTAATGTGTGTCTTAATTGCTCAACATTTAATCCGTCATCTTCTAATTGAACTGTGTAGAAGGTTGGTTCTGATAAAGTGAAGGCTTGAATGGCACCTAAATAACCTGGTTCCTCCATTACAACACCATCTCCTTTATTAAGGAGTACCTTTGAAATTAATTCCAGTGCTTGCTGTGAACCCGTTGTAATTAAAATATCTTCTGGAGCGATATCTAGCCCGAAGCTTTTGTTATATTTTGTTGCGATATATTGACGTAAAGGTAAGTACCCTTCAGTAGTAGAATATTGGAATAATTTTGCACCATTTTCTTCAATTGCGTGATTAATCGATTTTTGCATTTCATCAATCGGGAAAGAAATTGGATTTGGTAAACCTCCTGCAAACGAAATGACGTCAGGTGCATCTGTCACCTTTAGTATATTTCGAATGAATGATGATGGAGTGTTTAAAATTTTGTCAGAGTATTTCATGATTTTTCCCTCTTTTATAAAATAGTCGCTGAATCGATCAACATCGAAATTCAGTGTTACTCGATTTTATCAGACTATTTCAACAATTTCAAAGGGTATTTTTTTAGCACCAATATGGTCTCACATTAGAGTGTAGAAAAATTTCGCAAATACTAGCTAATAAAAAAATCCAACTAGCTTAAAAAACTAGTTGGATAAATTAAATTATTTAACATCTTCTAATTCAGGTACTAATTCGCTTTCTTTTAACCATAAGTGATTTTCAACTGTTTCTCCAAGGGAATTTGTATAATCGACAACATATACTGTAGTTTCTTCTACCGTATCAATTGTTCCTTGTGCACCTTTCATCCCTGGCATATGATCAGCATCAATAATTACTTCTGAACCTACATCCAACTCTTCCTCATCAATTCCAGTAATTTCTCCTTCAACAAACCATTTATGATTTTCCTCAAACTCATCACCGTTTGTTGGAGTATACGATACAGAATAAACAATTGTGTCGTAAGCAGCTTTAATCGTTGCTTCTGCTCCTTCCATTCCAGACGTATGGCTAGCATGAACAAATGCTTTACTTCCAACTGGATATTTAGGATTCTCACTTTCCTTTAATTTTTGTGGTACAACTAAACCTGTTTTATTAAAATTATCCGTATTCTCACTTTCATGTTCTTCTTCACCAACTTGTTTATCCGTATCTGCCATGTTATTTGTTACTTCTGCTCCGTTTTCATCATCTTTAGTCGTATCATTTGTTGAACATGCTGATAGGAATAGTGCAGAAACAAAGGAAATAGAAAGTAGCCATATTTTAAAATTCATTGTTATCCTCCTTGAACATATTTCTTTATTTAAGCATTTGCTATTGATGTCTTTCTATGCATGCGTTTCGATTTTTGGCCATAATAAATGTAAAGAGATGCTATTTTATTTTAAATAGCACCTCTAGTCTCCATCGGTTATCTGTGCATCTTTTATACGAATAAATGGCTTAGTTATGATTTTCGATAAAATTGCATAGACAATTAAAAGAACAATTGAACTCGTAACTCCTGCAATGGCAAAATGTAAATTCATACCCTTAACCATTTGTAGTAAATCTTTAGTACTTTGAAACATTACAACATATCCATTAGTATTTTCATCAATATCATATGGATGTGCACTTGCAATATAAGGAGAGTCTTTCCATTCGTTAATAATAATCTTGTCCATATCAATTTTTTGGTTATTTACTATGGAAAGTTTATCTTCTAGCAATTTGATATGTTCCGAATGATCAATAATATTTCCATCTTTATCTGTAATGATGACATTTCGATTTTCATTTTTCTCCATCATGACAATATGATGAATCGTTAGTTGCGAGTAATTTTCTACTAGAACATCACGATAATTTTTTCCATTTGCCATTAGCCGATCGAATTCTTCCTGCAACCTTGTATGAAGTATATTTTGATATAAATAAAACATCAGAATTATCTCTATAAAGAAAACTACGATATAAAAACATATGGTTATCTTTGTGGAGATTCGGTTCACTAACTCACCGCCTTCGAAGTTAGTATAAACAATATTGTTAAAGTAATGAATTTCATTACACTTTGACATATTCTTACTAAAGCTTTATATTCTGTATAAAATAAAATTTTAAAGGGTGGATTCAATGCTTGATTTTGTATTAGAGCTTAAGCCCATTTATCAAGTTATTATTGCCACACTTTTCACTTGGGGAATGACTGCACTTGGAGCTGCTTTAGTCTTTACTACTAAAACATTTAATCAAAAGTACCTAGATGCGATGTTAGGTTTTGCTGGAGGGGTAATGATAGCAGCGAGCTTCTGGTCTCTGTTATCTCCAGCTCTGGAAATGGCTGAAGGAGGACGAATTCCGTCATGGGCTCAAGTAGCTGTAGGTTTTTTAATGGGTGGAGCTTTTCTTTTTGCGGTTGATAAATTACTTCCCCATCTTCATCCGAATGCACCTATGAATTCAGCAGAAGGCATACGACCTAAAGAGAGAAAACGAAGTACATTACTCGTATTAGCCATAACATTACATAACATTCCAGAAGGTTTAGCCATTGGGGTTTCCTTTGGTGCTTTTGCTATTGGCTCTCCATCTGCATCTCTTGCTGGTGCATTAGCGTTAGCAATTGGTATAGGCATTCAAAATATTCCAGAAGGTGCAGCTGTCTCAATGCCACTACTCAGGGACGGTTATTCTCGGAAAAAAAGCTTTATCTTTGGACAGTTTTCAGGAATGGTTGAACCGATTTCAGCAATAATTGGATTTTTAGCTGTTGCATTTATTGAGCCGCTTCTACCCTTTGCATTAGCATTTGCGGCAGGAGCTATGATTTTCGTTGTAGCGGAAGAAGTTATCCCAAGTTCTCAGGAAGAAGGCAATAAAGATTTAGCTGTAATGAGTTTGATGGTCGGATTTACAATTATGATGATTTTAGATGTGGCACTTGGCTAAAAAAGCGTCTCCCTGTAGTGGATGGGAGGCGCTTTTGTTCGTTTTTCGGGGATATATGAGCGGTTTTTTAGGATTTATGGGCGCTTTTTCAAAGTTTAAGGGCGGTTTTACCCTGTTTATGAGCGCTATTTTAAGAATTATGGCCGCTTTCCTATATTAAATAAAATGCCCTATCCATTTCTGACAGGGCTTTACGTTCTATCTTATTCCTCTTCTTTCATAATCTCATCAAAGGCATTTGAAACTTTTTCAAATTCTTCGTCACTATCAATTGCGCTGAAGTCACCATCATCATCAAGTTTTAGGAAGAATACATCTATATCTTCTTCTGTTTCTTCTTGTAAATCTTCAACAAAGCTCACGGCAACATAATCTGTGCCCTCTATATTAATTCCGGCAAGGACCTCTACTTCTAACTCTTCATCGTTTTCATCTGTAATTGTAAAAATTTCGCCTACTTGTATTTTTTCCATTAGTACTTCTCCTTCAACCTATTTTTGAACGCCAACATCTTGTATAGCCATTTAATTAAAAGTTCATACAAAAGAATTTATGTTCCACAAAAAGTTCGATATGGTAAGTTCGATGGTGCTGGCAATGAACAATATTCCTTTGCCAGTTCCGAAGTATAGTCGTATGGATTCGCAAGTACTTTCAACAGCTTTTCCATCACACTATAATCCCCATTAACAGCAGCTTCTAACGCTTCTTCAACACGGTGATTACGTGGAATGACTACTGGATTCCAACTTTCCATTAGTTGTGTTATTTCATCTTTTGTTTGTTCTTGTCTAGAGAGTCTTGCTTGCCACTTTTCATGCCAATTTTTAAACTCTTCCTTGTTTGATAAAGGTGTATCTGTCATATCCCCTATTGTTAACCCACGGAAAGTATTGGTATAGTCCGCGCGATGTTTATGCATAAGGTCTAATAATTCATTGATTAATTCTTTATCCTGTTCTTCTTCATTAAATAATCCTAGTTTTGATCGCATACCTTCTTGATAGCTTTCTTCATATAACGGCATATATTTAGATATTTCATTTTGTGCAAGTTCTATTCCTTGTTCCGGATCTTCATGAATTAATGGGATGAGTGATTCGGCAAATCGTGCTAAGTTCCAACCACCAATAACAGGTTGATTTTCATAAGCATAACGTCCATGACGATCGATGGAACTAAATACAGTTTTCGGATCATACGTATCCATAAATGCACAAGGTCCATAATCAATCGTTTCTCCACTAATGGTCATGTTATCCGTGTTCATCACACCATGGATAAATCCAACGAGCTGCCATTTTGCGATTAAATCTGCTTGGCGTTTAATGACTTCCTCTAATAACCGCAAATAACGAGTTTCACTGTTTGGAATAAACTCGTAATGACGAATAATCGCATAATGAGCCAATACTTCTAAATTTTCAAATGACCCCATGTTTGCGGCATATTGGAACGTCCCTACACGAAGATGACTTGAGGCTACTCGTGTTAAAACTGCCCCTGGAAGCTCAGTTTCTCGGATAATGCTCTCACCCGTAGTTACTACAGCTAAACTTCGAGTTGTTGGGATCCCTAATGCATGCATCGCTTCACTTATAATGTATTCGCGCAACATTGGTCCAAGTGCAGCACGGCCATCCCCTCCACGAGAAAAAGGGGTACGACCTGAGCCTTTTAGTTGGATATCAAAGCGCTCTTCTTTTGGTGTAATTTGTTCGCCAAGAAGTACCGCTCGACCATCTCCTAACATTGTAAAATGCCCAAATTGATGTCCTGCATAGGCTTGTGCAATTGGTTTTGAGCCTTCCGGAGCAGTATTTCCAGCTAAGATTGCGATTGCTTTATCACTTTGTAATTCTTCAACATCCAACCCAAGATCTTTTGCAAGGGATTTATTTAGCTTTACTAGCTTTGGTGCACGAACAGGATTTAATTCTATTTCAGCATAAAAGTCATTCGGCAACCGAGCATAACTATTATCAAAGTTCCAACCTATTCCCATTTATTAATCCCCTTCTCTTCTAAACGTTTCTATTTATTTTCTGCCCCACCTTTTGAATTATACTTGAGTTTTATTCGACAATCCTGTAATTACAAAGCAACTAATCCACGCAACAAAAGTAACCATCATTGCTAGTGATAACCCCAATGCTCGCATAAAAGTGTCTTCTCCAGGATAAAAAGGCTCAATATTAACATAAAAATACAGAATAATTAATGTTAACAGAAGATAAAAGCTACTTCCAATTGCAGCTATTTTTAATCGATTTTCTCTACAAGCTTTATTTACAACCATCCAAAACAATATACTCACAACTACTGCAAAAATCATTACAATAAAATGAATATATGGAAAGGTAAATAACGTTAGTATATACAGTACCAAACCCGTAAAACCAAACAAGATTGTATTTATTAAAAATAAAAACAATCCAGCTAGCCATACATTTTGAAACCACTTAGCATTTTGTAATGAACGTACAAACCTACTATTCTCACTAACTAAATAAAAAAGTGATGTTCTAAAAAATAAAATCAATGCAATAAAAATTAATCCTATAAGAAAAAATAATGTCATACAAATCTCCCTTCATTGTCATAACGAAAATTTAATTTGGAAGTTTCATCCTGATTTTTCAATTATTCTATAAGACAAATATCTATTACTATGATAATATAATTTCTTATTGTAAATAGAAGGAAGAGGAACATCATGAGTGATAAAATTCAACACCCTAAGGAGAAGCTAAGTTTATTCCATTTAACTTGGCCGATATTCCTAGAGGTTTTTTTATTTATGTTAATGGGACTAGCCGATACTTTTATGTTGAGTGCCGTATCCGATAATGCCGTATCTGGTGTAGGTACAGCTAATCAATATATCCATATTGCTATTCTCATATTAGAAGTGGTGGGAAATGGGGCTGCCATTGTTGTTTCCCAATATCTAGGCTCCCGCCGTTATTTAGAAGCAGCTAAAATATCGGCTTTAGCAATAACATTAAATCTCTGTGTCGGACTTTTTATGTCGGTCATTTTTATTTTGTCATCCAATCAGTTAATGGTCATGATGAATCTACAAGGCGATGTATTGCACTATGCACAAAGTTATTTAATTATTGTTGGCGGTGGAATCTTCCTACAAGCCATTATCAACTCTTTAGCAGCAATTATTCGCGTTCACGGTTGGACGAAACAAACCATGTATGTTTCCCTCGGAATGAATGTACTTCACGTTGTTGGGAACTACATTTTAATCTTCGGTAATTTTGGTGCGCCAGAACTTGGTGTACAAGGTGCTGCTATATCATCTATTGTGAGCCGTTTAATAGCGATGTTTGTTTTCTTCTGGCTTTTATATCAGGCTTTAGAGGTAAATGTAGAGATAAAATATTATTTTACTCTATCAAAGGAATATGTTCGTAAAATTCTTTATATCGGCTTGCCAAGTGCTTTAGAGCAAATATTATATCAAGTATGTCAGATTGTTTTCTTATATTATGTAACATATCTTGGAGCCGAATCCCTTGCTGCTCGACAATATGCAAATAATATTTCTATGTTTACTTATTTGTTTGCTATAGCAATTGGGATGGGGACAGCAATTATTGTAGGACGTTTTGTTGGCGCAGGAGAGAAAGATGCAGCATATAAACAGTTATGGTTTAGTGTGAAAGCAGCTCTTATTTTTACTGTAACCATCGCATTAGTTGTTACAATTTTCAGGGAATCCTTAATGAAACTGTTTACCGATAATCCTGAAGTCATCAAAATAGGAGCTTCTGTTCTATTATTAAGTTTGCTACTTGAAACAGGAAGAACCTTTAATATTACAATTATTAATACATTACGTGCTGCAGGTGATGCCCGTTTCCCAGTGAAAATTGGCTTTCTATCAATGGTTTGTATGAGTCTACCATTAGGCTACTTACTCGTATTTGTACTTGATCTCGGTTTGGCTGGTGTTTGGCTAGCTATTGCTGCCGATGAATGGACTCGTGCAATCATTGTATTATTTAGATGGAAAAGTCGTAAATGGGAACGATTTGCTCTAGTGACACCTAAAGAAGAAGAACTTGTAAAATGAGTGGGTTATATTTAACCTGCTCATTTTTTGGGATCACCCTTAAGAAGAGTTTGCTCTTGTAATCCTAGCAAAAAAGACTTCCCCACTCGAGAAGTCTTTTTACATTAATGATTATCCACCGGTTCTTTCGGTAATGATTGACTAAGTTTGCAATATTGTACGAATACACGTGCAAGTTCGCGGAGACGATTTTTAATTTCATCATCAACGATATTATTGTCTGCATCAAAATGAGATGCATGGGTATATACGTAATTTGGTGTTACTAAACATCTAAAATAATCTAATATCGGACGCAACTGATTTTCAACAACTAAATGATGTTGATATGTTCCACCGTTTGCAACCATAGATACTGGTTTATATCGCATTGCTTTTGGGCTAATCATGTCAAATGCATTTTTTAAAACGCCTGGAATGGATGCTTGATAGATTGGTGTTGCAATAATATATCCATCTGCTTTTTCAAATTTATCAATCATCATTTGCATATCTTCATTTAGTGGGCTACCATCTAAAATTTGGTGTTTTAAATCTGAAAAATATAATATTTCAAGCTCTAATTCGCTATTATATTCTTTAATATATTGTTGAACTTGTCGCAAAAGCGCTCCGGTTTTTGCACCGAATACCGTACCGTCTACGAGTAATATTTTCATTATGTCTATCCTCCACCTTTTCTATTTCCATCCGTTATTGTAACAGATGCGACAAATGTCGAATAGGGAACGAGTTTTGAAAAAATAAAATTTCAGTCTTTAGTCGGAATTTCAACATTACTCGCTTTTTCAAGGGCTTTCTCCATTTTATGTGAAGGAGAAGTTAAACTAATTATTGTTGTACCAGGTTCAAAAGTGTAATTTTTTGAATGAATAATAAAGATTAAATCGTTATCTTCATTCACTGCAAATAATGGTATCATCTTATGTGCATCATCTTGTAAAAAATCGGTATAAGTATATTGTTCCGTTAAAGGGGTTTTTCTAATCATGTACCCCTCTTCAACAAAACGATTTAATGTATGAATATCATATTCCGGGTGAAATAATTTCTTTCCACCAATTGACTTACTAAAATCGCTTGGATCATCCGTATGAATGGCGGTTTGAAAAATTTGTTCCCTCCCTAATTCAGGAACAAAGTGATGACATATCAATGCATTATATGCATCCTCATCCGTAGCAGCGATTAAAATTTCATAGGGAGTTAATTCAATACGATATTTTGTATATTCACTTAAAATATCCCCTACTTCTGTTTTTAATCCTAACTGCCTAGCACGATATAATGCACCATATGAACGATCTAATATGAGTACAGGCTTATTGAAAGACTGTATTGCCTCTCCTAAAATTGCCGAAAATGCACTCCCTCCAACAATTAAGACACCTGTTTCATCTGTTGCGCATAATCCAAACTTTTTAGCAATCCAACCAATCGAAAATCCATGGGCAATAACTGTTGCAAAAATAAGTGCTAACGTTAAAGCAGTAATAATTTCCGCATCAGCAAACCCTGCTTTACTTAATCTACTTGTAAAAAAACCGGATACTGTTAAAGCAACAATTCCCCGAGGTGAAATCCATCCAATAAACAGTTTTTCTTTCTTTGGTAAATCCACACCAATCGTAGCAAGCCATACTGAAACAGGTCTTACAATAAATAACATCACTAAAACGAACGCAAGCATCTTCCAATTAAAGACATCCATCACTGTACTTATGGTTAATGATGAAGTTAACATGATAAACACGCTAGAAATCAATACAACAGAGATATTTTCTTTAAAATGAATTAAATCCTTTAAAGAAGTTAAATGCATATTAGCCATGACAATCCCCATTGCCGTAACAGCTAGCAATCCTGTCTCATGCATAATCTCTTCAGATAACACAAATACCAGTAATACACTTACTAAAACAACAGGTGATTTTAAATATTCAGGGATGTATCCATGTTCAATTAACTTCACTAGCAAAAATCCTACTACGATTCCTATAACGACTGATAAAACAGATGCTCCAAAAAATACAAAGAGAGCTGTACTTGAAATTAAATCATTTAACCAAAACACGACTTCTAACGCAAAGAGGGCCAATAATGCACCAAATGGCTCCACAACCAAACCTTCCCACTTTAAAATGGTAGCTGGCCGTTCTTTTAACTTCGCATGTCGTAGCAAAGGGATAATGACGGTTGGCCCAGTAACAATAAATAGACCACCAACGATAAAAGCAACATCTAAAGAAATTCCGGCAATAAAATGAGCTGTTAAAGAGCCAGCAATCCACGCGATAAAAGATCCTATCGTCGAAATTCGAAAAATAGCCTTTCTGGAATCTTTCATTTCACGAATATCTAAACTTAAACTACCTTCAAATAGAACAATTGCCACTGCTAGAGAGATTAATGGATGAAAAACCTCTCCAAAGCTTTCTTGTGGATGAAGAATATTAAAAAAAGGACCAACTAGTAAACCTACAAGAGACATAATGACAATCGCAGGAAGTCGAAAACGCCACGCAATCCATTGTGAAAGAATACCTAACATTGCAACTGCAGTAATCTGGATAAGTGTCGATTCTAACATCATTACATCTCCTTACAACTCCAAACTTTTATGTCACAAATAATTAAAGCCCTTACGCATTTTAGTATTTGCGAAGGGCTGTCTTTCATTCTATTCCTTTGATATATTTTCGGTATTATTTGCTTTTTCCAATGCTTTTTCAATCTTCCGAGTTGGAGAAGTTAAGCTGACAATCGTTGTTCCTTGCTCAAAATTACGTTTAGCACCTATGACAGAAAAAATTAAATTATTATCCTTTCCTACAGCAAATAAAGGTATTGTTTTATGAATATCATCTTGTAGAAAATCTTCAAATGTATATTGTTCAGTTAATGTTGTTTTTCGAATCATAAAGCCTTCTTCAACGTGTCTATTTAATGTATGAATATCATATTTCTGTTCAAGAAACATCTTTCCACCTAATGATTTACTATAATCACTTGGATCTCCCATGTGAATGGGTGTTTGAAATATATGTTCTCTCCCTAATTCTGGAACAAAGCGTTGGCAAATCAAGGCGTTGTAAGCATCTTCCTCTGTTGCTGCAATTAAGAATTCATAGGGTGTTAAGTCGACATGGTATTCAGTATGTTCGCTTAAAATATCTCCTACTTCTGTTTTTATACCCCTTTGTCTTGTAGGGTTTAAAGCTCCCCATGAACGATCGATTACTATTACTGGTTTATTAAAGGATTGGAGTGCTTCCGCAAGAACCGCGCTAAATTCCGTTCCTCCAACAATCATTACCCCTGCTTCTTCCGTTGCTTGCAATCCAAGTTTTCGGGCAAGCCAGCTAATAGAAAACCCATGTGCTAAAACTGTGGCAAAAACAAGGGCAAGTGTTAACGCTGTAATAATATCTCCATCCTCAAAGCCAGAATCGGTTAAAACACCTGCAAAATAACCAGACACAGTTAGAGCAACAATTCCTCGTGGCGCAATCCAGCCAATTAATGTTCTCTCCTGAATGGATAATCCAACACCAATCGTAGAAACCCAAATGGATAACGGTCGAACGATAAACATCATGGCAAGGACAAATATAAACATGCGCCAATTCAGAATTTCAAGAAGTGTTTCAATTGAAAGAGAAGCCGTTAACATAATGAAAACACTTGAAATTAACAAAACAGATATATTTTCTTTAAAGTGAATTAAGTCGCGAATAGAGGTTAGGTGCATATTGGCCATGACAATTCCCATTGCAGTCACTGCAAGTAGTCCAGTTTCATGCATAATCATGTCCGATAAAACAAACACCAAAAGAACACTACTTAAAACTGCAGGAGATTTTAGATATTCTGGTATATAACCAAGTTCTAATAATCTACCTAATAAGTATCCGGCAATTGCCCCTATTAATGCTGCGAGTAAAGATGCACCGAAGAATAATATAAGTGAAGTACCAGAGATAAATTCATTAATCCAAAAAACAATTTGCAATGCAAAAAGTGCTAGTAATGCTCCAAAAGGGTCTACAACAATACCTTCCCATTTTAATATAGCTGCTGGTCGCTCTTTCAATTTGGATTGTCTTAATAACGGGAGAATAACAGTTGGCCCTGTAACGATAAATAATCCACCAATTACAAAAGCAACATCTAGTGAAAGTCCTGCAAGATAGTGAGCAGCAAAGGAGCCAGTAATCCATGCAATAAATGCACCTATTGTAGAAATACGAAAGATTGAACGGCGGAAACCTCTAATTTCTCGTATATCCAAACTCAAACTTCCTTCAAATAAAATGATTGCGACAGCAAGAGAAATTAATGGATTAAAAACTCCACCAAAACTTTCATGAGGGTTAAAAATGTTTAGAAAGGGACCAACAATTAAACCTACTAAAGACATAATGACAATGGCGGGAAGTCGGAAACGCCAAGCAATCCATTGCGATAAAATACCTAGCACTACAACTGCTGCAATAACAAAAAGGGTTAATTCCATTATCATTACATCTCCTTTCGACAAGAACTTAAGGTTAGCCTTGTATTGGTGATACAGCTAACTATAACGATTTGGTCGACTATTGAAACTAAATTCTTCATTTTACTAAATATAGTATTTGCGGAGGGAATTCTTTCATTCAAATTTTTCATTTTAAATCGTTGTCTACTTTAATATCCCTTAGTTTGGACTTATCAAACACAACTTCTTCATCTAAAGGTAACGGTTCTTCTTCCTTAAATTTATCCCAATTGAATAATTGCTCCCTCGAAATCGGTTCTTCATCCTCTTGTACTTTTGTAGGCATTTCTAATTTTGCCAGTTCCGATGATTCATATATCGATACCGGTATTTTTTTGCCATGCAATGCAATTACGATCATTGCTTGAGCTACTTGTTTAGCTTCAATTGAACGGAAATTTTTCAGTGGACCAATGAGAAGTGGATTTAATACTTTTAAAGAATATTCGCCCATTTTTTCTCCAAAACGGAATTCATTACGATCCCCGACTAAAAGTGAAGGTCTTACAATAGAAAGCTGGGATAAATCCAACTTTATTAATTCTTGCTCTAACTTCCCTTTCACTCGGCTATAGTAAATAGAAGATTTCTCATTTGCACTCATAGCGGAAATTACAATGAAATGCATAACTCCCTTTTTTTTCGCTAGTGATGCAATCTGTAAAGGATATTCAAAATCTACTTTCTCAAATTCATGACGTGAACCAGCTTTTTTCATTGTTGTCCCTAGACAGCAGTATAAATCATGGGCAAAATCAAAATCCTGTTCACCAAGTTCATCAAAAGAACGTATTTTAATTGTTAATTTTGGATGTTCATATTCAAGTTTTCTACGGGTAATTGCTGTGATAGAGATATATTCATCACTTTCACAAAGGAGTTTTACAAGTTCCGTGCCCACAAGACCTGTAGCCCCTACTACAATCGCAGAACGCATTCTCACACTATATCCCCTACCTTTCATTTTTTCACATGCCAATGCATACACTTAAAAATCTATATTTCTATTAAACAAAATTCTATATTGATAATTTTCACACATACTTTCTTCTTTTTCACCATAATTTAATTAATAGTTGGGAAAGGATGGGATTACATGCAAAATGAATTAGTGACTACCACTTCAAAAAAGAAAATTGCTTTTGTTGTTGAGTTCAATGTAGTAAAAGGATATTATCCACTGGAAAGAACTGCAATTTTAGCAAAACTATTAAAAGATGAAGAGGAAGTTTATATTTTTTTAAAGCAATGTGGACAAGAAGCAATAGAAATTTTTACAGATCTACAACTTTCTCCGATTCTCTTTGACCAATTGGATGAATTAAAAACTCAATTACGTAATCTTGGACCAGATTTAATCGTTCAAGATGGTAAAGATACAATTGTTGAACAGGTTGAACAAATTCGACCATTCTGTAAGACCCTCGTTCATTTTGACGACTTTGGCGAGGGTGGTGAATTAGCTGATGGCAATATTCACGCTCTATTTGAAGAAGTTCGAGAAAATACAGCTCGAAATATACTAGGAGGAACCTATGCATTTGCAGTAAAAGACACATTAAAATCTATAGCAGATTCTAGAGTATCAAACGAACTATCCGACCCACCACATATTGTCGTTGCTTATGAAGATGGAGATGAAAACAACTTAACTTATCGCACCCTTAGACATCTAACACAACTACAAATACCTTTAAAAATAACAATTGCCATTGATTCTCAATATAAACATTCAATAGAAGATTTACAAATGATGGTACTTAGTCGTCGAAACACGAAACTTTTAAAAGATGAACAAGCCCTTGAAAAATTACTTCCAGAGGCAGATATCGTAATATGTAATGCCAATTATACGCCATACAAAGTGGCCTCTGTCGGAATACCTTGTATTACAGCCGCCCAAAACGAACGCGAGCTAAACAACGCGTTCCCTAGAGAACATCATGGCTTTATCCATCTAGGTTTAGGGAGAAAAATGAAACAATCAAACATTCAAAATGCCGTAATGGAACTATTACTTCATGAAGCCCGCCGAGAACGAGCAGTACGAAAACAGTTCCAACTAGAAATACACGAAAACAATGAAGTATTAAAATCCCTACTATTAGACTTCGCCTACGAAAGACACAACATCGTATCTTTATAGAAAAGCGAAGGCGGCTCGCTCAGGCTCGACACGCACTGGAGATTCCGACAAGAAGGCGCTTTTTGCCTTCGTCGGAGGAATCGAAGTGACGCGAGAGCCTAGCCGCCGAAGCTGGACAATAGAAATGCGGAGAACGCTCGCCCAGCTCTTGACGGCACTGGAGACTTCTGACTAGCGTGTTTACACGCGCAGGAGGAAGTCGAAGTGTCCGAAAGAGCTAGCGTTCGGAGCTGGACAATTAGAAATGCGGAGAACGCTCGTTTAGCTCCGACAACAACTGGAGGAATCGACAAAAGAGTGCTTTTTGCCCTTGAAGACGATTCTGAAGTTGTCGAGGAGCTAGCGTTCGCAGCTAGACAATTAGAAATGCGGAGAACGCTCGTTTAGCTCCGACAACAACTGGAGGAATCGACAAAAGGGTGCTTTTTGCCCTTGAAGGCGATTCTGAAGTTGTCGAGGAGCTAGCGTTCGCAGCTAGACAATTAGAAATGCGGAGAACGCTCGTTTAGCTCCGACAACAACTGGAGGAATCGACAAAAGGGTGCTTTTTGCCCTTGAAGGCGATTCTGAAGTTGTCGAGGAGCTAGCGTTCGCAGCTAGACAATTAGAAATGCGGAGAACGCTCGTTTAGCTCCGACAACAACTGGAGGAATCGACAAAAGGGTGCTTTTTGCCCTTGAAGGCGATTCTGAAGTTGTCGAGAAGCTAGCGTTCGCAGCTAGACAATTAGAAAAGCAGAGAACGCCTGCACAGCTCTTGAAAGTACTAGCTGACAAGAAAGAAAAGATTCAAAAAGTACTAGCGTTCACATTTGCTTAGCACACATTTTAAAAATAGTATCATCGAACCAGTCATTTCGACTGGTTTTTTTAATTCACAGAATTGTTGGTAGTTTTTCCATCACCCTACTTTTATGAAATTAACTACTTTGTTACAATTTTTTATACAATAGGTACTATTTATTCCCTCTCTATATGATAAAAAGGAATTAGATATAGAGATGTCGAATCATAAAACAAGAAAAAAAGCTTTAAGCAAAAGGAGTTGTAAATCATGAAACAAAACCTAAAAGTTCTAATTTGTGATGATTCAATTTTAATTAGAAAAAAACTACGATCTGTTTTAGAGAAGTGTAAAATTGAAGAAATTATCGAAGCTGAAAATGGTGTGATTGCTGTTGAGCTAGCAAAAGAGCACAATCCTGATTTAATTTTTATGGATATCGTAATGCCAGATAAAGACGGTATTGAAGCATTAAAAGATATTAAAGCATTTAATTCAGAAACAAAAGTTGTAATGGCCTCTTCAGCAGGGACAAGCGATCATCTAAAAGAAGCTCTTGCAAATGGTGCATTTGATTTTATTCAAAAACCAATATCTCTTGAATCTGTGACTCTACTTATTGAGAAAGTTTTGAAGGAGGAAAGTGCCAATGTTTAGCCAATACTTCGGTCATTATTTGTTAAATCGCGGTCTTATTACACGTGAGCAATTAGCAGATGCTTTAGAATATCAAAAAACAGTTCACGTAAAATTTGGGGTAATTGCTGTAGATGAAGGTTTCATGACGACTGCTCAAGTTGAAGAAGTTCACGAAAAACAACGCCAAATGGATAAACGCTTTGGTGAAATCGCGGTAGAGCTTGGTTATTTAACAGAATCACAAGTTGAAGCACTAATCTCTCACCAAAAACAAAGTCATCTTTATTTAGCACAGGCACTTGTTGATCGCGAGTACATGACAATCGACGAATTCGGTGCAGCACTAAATGAATATAAGAAAGAAAATAGCTTATCTGATGAACAATTTGAAGCAATTCGCAACGGTAATATCGATGCATTAGTTCAACAACTTCTAGTGTCAGATGAAGAGAAAGCAGCTAAATATGGACGCTACTTATCATTATTTGCAAAAAATATGATTCGTTTTATTGATGATCAAGTGTATCTTGAAGTTTCAGAGGATAATAATATCACACCGAGTAACTGGTTAATTAAACAAGATATTATTGGTGCAGCTCCACTATTCACTGGTATTAGTACAGACGATCAAACATTATTATATATCGCTTCTATTTATGCTGAAGAAGAATTAACTCAAGTTGATGCATTCGCAAAGGATGCCGTAAGTGAATTTTTAAATTTACATAACGGTATTTACTTAGTAAACATGTCTAACTGGGGTACTGAGCTTAACATGAACCCTCAACAAATTATTGAGAATGCTTCTATTTCAGGTGAGTTATTCACAGTAAACGTTGTTACAGCAAAAGGTACATTCCAATTAGTGTTATCAGATGACACAACGAACATAAAAATTGAGTCTGCAGCTGGAACTCAAACTGTATAAATAATAGTAGAATCGCTCTGTACGGCCTACACTGTCCAGAGCTTTTTATTTTGTGTGTTCAACCATAATTACCCTCATTATCCCCTTTTTAAACTTATTATTAATGATAAAATCCATCTTGTTATGATACAATAACATCTAGAATTACATAAACGAAATCACAAAATCGGGACTTTCCGATTTTTTAAAGGAGCATTTTTATGTCTACAAAATCAGAGCTTCAACAAAAAATTGCAGAACTTAAAATGGATTATATAAATTTACAAGGTGATATCGAAAAACTTGAAAATACAGGACATATTGAGTCTGTTGCAAAAGCGGAAGAGCGCCTTGCCAACATGGAAAAACAACTTGCTGAACTGAATAAACAGCTCGCGGCGTTGTAAAAATGCCGCGAGTTTTTTTATAGAAAAGCGGAGAACGCTTGCCCAGCTCCGACAACAACTGGAGGAATCGACAAAAGGGTGCTTTTTTGCCCTTGAAGGCGATTCTGAAGTTGTCGAGGAGCTAGCGTTCGCAGCTGGACAAATAGAAAAGCGGAGCGCGTTTGTTCAGCCGTGAAAGAAACTGGAGACTTCTGACAAGTGTACTTGTACACGCAGGAGGAAGTCGAAGTGTCCGAAAGAGCTAGCGTTCGCAGCTAGACATTAAGAAATGCGGAGGTCTCTCGCTCTGGCTCCTTCACGTTAAAAATGCTGAAAAATAGAGCTCTCCACTGTCAAATTCTCAAATTAAAATTAAGATTTTACAATAATTCAATTATTATCGGGGGAAAATTTATATATGGCAATATTAACTGTTGAAAAGTTAGGTCACTCTTTTGGGGATCGTACCCTTTTTAAAGATGTTTCCTTTCGTTTAGTAGAAGGCGATCATATCGGACTTGTCGGTGCTAATGGTGTAGGAAAATCTACATTAATGGGGATTATTACAGGACAAATCATTCACGATACAGGAAAAGTAGAATGGCTTCCAGGTACACATTACGGCTACCTTGACCAACACACTGTATTAAGTGCAGGACGTACTATGCGAGATGTCCTACGCGATGCATTCTTACCTCTTTATAAAAAAGAAGAAGAACTAAATGAAATTACAGCTAAAATGACAGATGCCACACCTGAAGAATTAGAAGTTCTGTTAGAGCAAATGGCAGATGTTCAAGACGCTTTAGATGCGGGCGATTTTTATACACTAGATATTAAAATAGAAGAAGTTGCACGAGGATTAGGGTTAGATGCAATTGGATTAGAACGAGATGTTGCTGCTCTTTCCGGTGGTCAACGTACTAAAGTTTTATTAGCAAAACTTTTACTTGAAAAACCAAAAGTATTATTACTAGATGAGCCTACTAACTACTTAGATGAAGAGCATATTACATGGCTTTCAAATTATTTAAAAGATTATCCTTATGCTTTTCTTTTAATTTCCCATGACACAGAATTTATGAACGGTGTTGTAGATGTTATTTTCCATCTAGAGTTTTCAAAGATGACTCGCTATACAGCAACATACGAGAAATTTTTAGAGCTAGCGGAAATTAATAAACGTCAACATATTGATGCTTACGAAAAGCAGCAAGAATTCATTAAAAAACAAGAAGAATTTATTGCAAAAAATAAAGCTCGTTACTCAACAACTGGTCGTGCTAAGTCTCGCCAAAAACAATTAGAGCGTTTAGAGAGAATCGATCGACCAGAAACTGCAGTTAAGCCTGAATTTAGTTTCAAAGAATCCCGTGCTTCAAGTCGCTATGTTGTTGAAGCAGAAAATTTATCCATTGGGTATGATCCAGCAAAACCTTTATTACCACCTCTTACATTTACGATTGAACGTGGAGAAAAAATCGCATTAATCGGGATGAACGGTGTTGGGAAATCTACTTTACTCAAAACAATGCTTGGTAAAATTAATGCTCTAGGTGGTTCGGTACGCCGTGGGGACTTCTTATTCCCTTCCTACTTTGAGCAAGAAGTTAAAGCTGGAAACATTACACCAATCGATGATGTGTGGAATGCATTTCCAAGCATGGACCAACATCAAGTACGTGCGGCATTAGCACGAGCTGGCTTGAAAAATGAACATATTTCACGTCCATTAAATTCATTATCTGGGGGCGAGCAAGCAAAGGTACGTTTATGTAAGCTAATGATGGAAGAATCAAACTGGCTAATCTTTGACGAACCAACAAACCACTTAGACGTTGATGCAAAAGCAGAATTAAAACGTGCTATGCAAGAATATAAAGGAACAATCGTATTAGTATCCCACGAACCAGAATTTTACGAAGGTTTAGCAACAAAAGTATGGAACGTTCAAGATTGGTTCACTTCTGGGAAGACAGATTTATAAAATCAAATCGGTTTGAACATCTTAATAGGATGTTCAACCGTTTTTTTATTTCGCAAACTATTTACTTAATGTCATTGGTATATTTTTTTGAACCCTCCCCTACTCAATCCCCTATTAAAAAATTCTTTTAATCTAACTATTTTAACAACAAAAATACAATTGACCTTTCAATTTTGTTCTGCCAATTATTCAAATCAATTCTCAAATTTTTGAAACTTTTTTCTCCTTTACTACGTATATATTTATAGAAAAACGGTTATAGATATATGTGAAGCCCACTTAAATATAAAGTGACTATTGACTTACAATTAGCTTACTGGTAAGATATTTATAACGACAAAATCTCTTACTAATAAGCTATTACAAAACAAATGAAAGCGAGGAGATTTTAATGACAGTTACAATTTATACTCAATCTAGCTGTTCTTCATCAAGAAAAGCTATTAAATGGTTAAAAGAAAACAAGATTGACTACACAGAAAAACGAATTACTTCTCAACCTTTAACATTAGCAGAATTTAAAAATATATTAAGAATGACAGAAGACGGTACTGACGAAATCATCGCTACTAACTCTAACGACTTTAAAAATCTTGATATTGATATTGACCAACTTTCTATTCAAGATTTATATAACTTAATTCAACAACATCCACGTATGTTAAGAAGTCCTATTTTACTAGATGAAAAAAGAATTCAAGTTGGTTATAACGAGATGGACATTCGACGCTTCATTCCACGTAAAGTACGTGCTTATGAATTAAACGCGATGCAACAACTTGTATCACAAGTTTAATTGTCTCGTGAATGAAGTATTTCACCAGACATGCGATATGATTTATGTAAGTGGAGCGAAAACATTATGGATAGCCAAAGATATGAAACTCTTTCCTCCCTATTTGAAGTTGTAGCTTCATTAGAGAGAAAATGGGCAAATGAATGGAATCAACAGAATAATTTAGGATTTTCAAAATCTCATATTCTGCTTTTAGATTTATTATCAAAAGAAGGACCAAAACGACCTTCAGCCATTGCAGAACGGTTAAAAGTAACTACTGGTGGTGTTACAGTACTTACAACGAAGCTAATCAAAAGCGGATTAATCGAGAAAACTCAGAATAGCGCCGATCGCCGTGCTGCTCAAATTGCGATTACATCAGAAGGAGAAAAAGTCCTTGTAGAATCTCGAGCTCAAGTAACCGCAATGGCAAACTCTATGTTTGGCATGCTTTCTACTGATGAAATTAAAACGCTACATACTATCTTTGAAAAATGCTTAGTTAGTGGAAATGGCCAACAAGGTAAACTTGAGTAGAGAATTTGATTTTCTACCCAGAGTTTTTATGGCTAATAATTAAAACGCAAGATGCTCAATCTGCACCTTGCGTTTTTTATTTTGTATATTTTTAAGCAGGAAGTACCACTTCTGCAATATTGTCATCAGACAATAAGATTTCTTTTAAACGTGCTTTTGCTCTAAATAGACGAGATTTGACTGTTCCAATTGAAACCTTCATAAGTGTAGAGATTTCAGCAAGTGAATATTGATCCACATAAAAATACCATAACGTTTTTTGATAGATGCCGTCCAATTGTAGCATTTTTTCCTGTACAATTTTTGTTACGGCGTCCTTTTCAATTTGTTCTTCAGTTGATATGTCATTATTGGGAACCAAATCTAAAATCGGTACGTCTAATGTTTCAGGTTGACTCATCATATATTTGCTTCTTCTCACATTTTTGCGATAACGGTCGCGGAATGTATTCATTGTAATTGTTGTTAACCAAGCTTTTACATGGTCAACCTGCTTTACTTGTTCTTCATTACGAACAACTTTTACCCACACTTCCTGCATTAAATCTTCAGCTTCTGCAGTGTTGCGTGTTAATTTTAAACATAAGTGATATATATAACGATTAAATTCCTCGTAAATTGCCGATAAACAGTTAGTCATTTTTAATTTCCTCCATTATCTAACTTCTGTTATCATTTTCCCAAATTATTGGATTACACTCTATCGTATTTGCTTTCAATTTCATTACATTCCTGTAAGATTCAAACCCATCACTTGTAATTTTTGAAATTGTTTGTACAACAGTTGACTTAAATTTTCAGAATTGTTTGTGTTTGTTTGTGTACCTGGCACTGGAAATATTCAGAATTGTTTGTGTACCGGGTACTCCTGCTCTTCAGAAGCTCACCATCAATACGATATGCCTTGATGTGCTATACTATTTCTGCTACTTGAAAATTTTGAAAAGAGAGGGATTCGCATTGAGTCATTTACAAAAGTTAGATAAGTATTTCTCGGATAACCGCGAGAAGCATTTAGAAGAATTGTTTGATTTCCTTCGCATTCCAAGCATTAGCTCCCTTTCAGAGCATAAAGAAGACATGCAGACAGCTGCTAATTGGCTAGCAGATAAACTTCGTAAACTAAATATCGAAAACGTTTCGGTAGACCCTACAAAAGGACACCCAGTCGTTTACGGGGAATGGCTACACGCTGAAGGTAAACCAACCATACTATTTTATGGACACTATGATGTACAACCAGTAGATCCGTTAAATTTATGGGATTCTGAACCTTTCAAACCTGAAATACGAGACAACAAACTGTTTGCTCGTGGTGCATCTGATGATAAAGGCCAAGTGTATATGCACTTAAAAATGATTGAGGCATTATTTGCTACAGAAGGTACACTTCCGGTAAACGTAAAATTCATTTATGAAGGTGAAGAAGAAATCGGTAGCCCTAATCTACCAGCCTATGTAGAAGCAAATAAAGAAAAGTTAGCTGCAGACCTAATCTTAATTTCTGATACAGGCCTTTATGCTCCAGGAAAACCTGCCGTGTGTTATGGATTACGCGGTTTAACAGGCGTTCAAATAGACGTGCGTGGAGCAAAGGGAGATTTACATTCAGGTTTATATGGTGGTGGCGTTCAAAACGCAATTCATGCACTAGCAGAAATCCTTGCTTCCTTCCGTGATGAACATGGCACAATTCAAGTTGAAGGTTTCTATGATAAAGTACGCCCTCTTTCAGATGAAGAACGTCAAGCATACCGCGACCTTCAATTTGATGAAGAAGCACTAAAAGAAGAAATTGGTGTTCAAGAATTGTTTGGTGAAGCTGGCTATTCTTATCTTGAACAAACTTGGGCTCGTCCTACATTAGAAGTTAACGGTGTATTTGGAGGATTCTCTGGTGAAGGAATTAAGACAGTACTACCCGCAGAAGCAGGAGCAAAAATTACTTGTCGTTTAGTACCAGATCAAGATCCAAACGAAATCGTTCAATTACTAAAAGCACATATTGAAAAGCATAAACCAAAAGGCGTAACAGTAAATGTTTCTGAATTTGATAAAGGTGCACCTTACATGACTCCTTTTGATCATCCGCTTATTCAAGCTGCAGGTCGATCTTATGAGAAAATCTACAATGTTCCTACAGCTTTTATTCGCGGAGGCGGTTCGATTCCAATCGTTGCAGCATTCGATGAAATATTATCATTACCAGTAGTGTTAATGGGCTTTGGACTAAATAGCGAGAACTTCCACGCACCTAATGAACACTTCCATTTAGAAAACTTTGATAAAGGCCTTCGTGTACTTGGTGATTATTTACACGAAGTATCAAATTTAAAACTATAACCACATTGGTGACTCAAAGGGTATCTTTTGAGTCACTTTTTTCTATTTTCAAACTCTCTCAATTTATATTACAAATATTACATATGTTAATTTAAAAGGAATTTTCTAAATATTTGTAGAATTGAACTTATACCATAAAACGCTAGATAATAAAAACATTTGTTAGGAGAGTGATAGAATGGAAACAAAATGGGGTTTAGTATTTTATTTCCAACCAGTTGTAGGTTTACTGCTTTTATTGATTGGAATTTATACTTTTGTAGCAGGCAGTCCACACTTACTTCCTTGGGCATTTATTTTAACAGGTCCCTTATTTAGTGCTATGGCTTTTATCGAATCTCAAGCACCAAAGAAAAATGCTAGCATTTTTTACTCCACTTTAGCGGCTATTGCATTTTTATTTGGATTCTATTCATTTATTGCATTCTAACATTGATATCATTCCGATGAAATATATCTATATTTCATCGGTTTTTTAATTATTAAAAACACCATGCCTCTCGAACAGCACGGTGTTTTAATACGACCTAAAAAAGCGTTATTCTATATAATATAAAGGGGAGGTTATATATGTTGTCAAAGCTTTTATTAGGTTCTTAAATAGCCTACTAGACACTTTAAGAGCGACTTACATAAAACGTTATCGAATGTTTAACGCTTTATGTTAATTAAAGTGTAACATCAACTTATTCCCTTGAATATCCCCTCTAATACCATGTCACATTTTTATCACAATCATGTTCACAAATTTGAGATGATTTGTTTATAAAACATACAAAATTCCTATCAAATCACCTATTTCTTCTATCATGCACATATATAACATATTAAATTTTTATCAAATAAAAAAGAGATGTGCATCATACACATCTCTTTCAAAGATGATGATAACATTTATATCATCATCCCCATCTGTTATTGAAGAAAAATACCTACCGATGCATATATAATAACTGTTGCAAAAACAGCAGTCATATAAATTAAAGAATATGCAAACATTTTATTTGCCCATTTTTTCTCATCCATTTGGCGGTAACCAACAAAACTAATCCATAACCAAATACCACCTAAAACTAAAGAAGCGCACATTAATCCCAAACTTAATGGAATAAATAATAAGCTAGTAAACATCATAAGTATAAGATATATATTTGTTTGAATATATGTTCTTCTCATACCTTTAATAACAGGTAACATAGGGATATTCGCTGCACCATAGTCATCTCTTTTACGGATGGCAATGGCATAGAAATGTGGCATTTGCCAAATAACCATAATAATAAACAATGCCCATGCTGCTGGATGCCATATATCTGGAGCAACAGCTGCCCAACCAATTAACGGTGGCATTGCTCCCGAAATACTTCCTACCTCAGTATTCCAGATAGTCTTTCTTTTTGTCCACATTGTATATGGAACCACATAAAAGAAAACACCTAAAAATCCAAGAAATGCTGCAAGCGGCGTTGTTAAGTACAATGCAATTAGTCCTGCTATGAGTATTACAAATCCAACAATTAATACATTTTTTGAATTTAACTCACCTGTTACTGTAGGACGTGATTTCGTACGTTGCATAATTGCATCAATATCACGGTCATATAGATTATTAAAAGATCCTGCAGCCCCGATAATTAAGGCCGTACCAATAAAGGCAAATAAAATATGTGGTATATGTTCAACAAAACTTAGTTCATACGTATATAGAGCGAGCATTAGTGCAGCTATCATCGGAACTAAGTTGGACTTAATAATTCCGGTTTTTACTGTCTTCGCCCATAAGTTCATATAGTTTTGCATAGTGTGTCTAATTCTCCTCATTGTTAGGCTCACGTAGATAAGCACTATATTCTATCATACCACTTAAATAGGATATACAACAATCATATTAATTTTGAAATATAAATGGCTAATTGTAAAGAAAATGCATACCGTGTTATACATACAAACTCTACAACGCAAATAATAGTATAGTACATATAAGGCCATATTTAAATAACTTCGAAATATACTATTAAATTCAGTGATTTAAACACTTGGCCAGCATATAATTGATAGAGATTTGATTATTACATATATTAAAAAGGTGCCTCAACATTTTGAGACACCCATTAATTTATCTTTTATTTGCTTCGTTTGCTGCTAGTAAGCCTATAGTTTGGTGCTTTTTCCATACACTATCCCAATATTTCAATGACACAACTGTTTCTCCTACAGCTGGTGCTATTTCAACTGTAATTCCCGGCATTTTATAGTTCATAATAAACCAATCAGTTGAGGCTCCTGAACCAGTTTCCCCAGTTGGCGGTAACACTCGATAACCTGTAACCTTACTAATCATTTTTGCAACAGAAAGGTCGCGAGTTAATTGAGTACCTTTTTGGTGATGATAATAATAAAGGACAGATCCTGAACTATGATAAGAAATGTAGGATTTAAACTTATGCTTTGCTACAAAATTTCTTAATGCCTGTGATTCTGGCTCAGAAAATGCTTTGGTACCTTTGTAATTTTTATAGGAAGGTGCTTTTGCTGTAGCCTTTGTCGCCCATCCCCCATCAAAGTTACGATTTAAATCTACTCCGCGAATATTTGCTTTCCAACGATTATAGTTTGTGCTACCATTATTTAATTTTTTAGTAGAAGCACTGGCATTTTCTTTTGTTTGTACAAGTGTTACACCATCTGGATTCATCATTGGTACAAACCAAATACTTACTTGGTCTAATAATGTTTTAACTTGATAGCCATTAAACTTTGTTCCTTTTACATAATGATATGTATATTGATCAATCATTTCGAGCAACACATTCGTTGTCATATGTTCCCTTGCATGCATCGAAGCATCCATTAATATTTCTTTTTTACCAGTTCCCACTTTTAATGCATACAAAGTTCTTCCCTGTACAGATGTACCAATTTTAACAAGCTCGGTAAATTCAGGATACATATAAGAAAATACTTTCAAATAATACTCCATTTCCTTATAAGTAATATTCTTCTTCGGCATTACCTGATCTAAATGCTGGAAGTTACTTAAGTCTACATACACTCGTTTACCAAGTAACTCAATAACACCTCGGCCACCAGTGACCATATGTAATTTCACTTGCTCTCCTTTTACAATTGTTCCAATACTATTACCAGCTTTATCAGTAATTGGCGAGTCTTTTTCAGCAACAATTGTTCTTGGAAAACTTCCTTGTATATGTGCTTCTAAATTAGATTTCTCATCGGTTGATGTAAAAGCATCTCTTGGAATATAAAAGTACTTACTTCCTGCTTTCACAATTAAATAATTTGTCGTCACTCTCGTTGGTGTAATCACTACTCCCTCTTCTAACGTTCCAACCTCTTTAAATACGCCGGATGAAACAAAATAATAAGGAGTAGTTTTTATTACTTTCCCATTTCCATTTGTATAAGGTGAAATTTCAGGTTCTAATTCCGGTAATGGTTCTACATCGGATGGTTCTGAGGGTTCTGAAGTTCCTCCATCTTCTTCTGTAGGTACGGTTATTTCTTCAGCCTCGTTTGGTGGTTGCTCTGTAGACTCTGTAGGTTGAGTTTCATTAATTGTAGAATCCAACTCTTGATTAATTACCGGTAACTCTTCATTTACAGCATTTTCTTCATCTAAACTTATTTCTTCATTCGCGGAAACTACCGAAAATTGAGAGAGTACAAGTGCAGTTGCTAAAAAAATAGAAAGCCGCTTCTTGTTTTTAGCCATGATTTCAACTCCAATATATAGTTTTCTGATATATTATTCATTTCTATCATTTTAACTATATAAATAGAGATTTACTATAACAAACCTGTAAAATTTTTGTTAAATACATTAACTTTTAACAATACTAATATCATTTTTCTTATCTATCATAGAACATGCTACTTTCAATAACGGTAGTACAACGAGAAAAACAAATAGCAATCTAAACATTTGGAACACTGTAACTACAGACACATCTGCACCAACTGCTGTAGCAAGCAAGCTCATTTGATCTAGTCCACCTGCTGCAGTACTTAAAAAGCTTGTTGCTAATGAATAATGTAAAAAGTATTTTAATAGTAATGCTTGACCAAATGTCACAGCTAACAGGAACAATGCACTACCAATACCTAAAATTAAAACCCGTTTTCCTAACTTCAACATTTCTGGCTTCAATTGAAGTCCGATGTATGCTCCCATAAATAATTGTGCAATATGAAGTAATATGCTTGGTAATTCTGGTGTATCAATTGAACAAACATTAAGGATCACCAATAATAATACTGGCGACAAAAAGAATGATACCGGGATTTTCAATTTTAACCCTACAATCGCACTAACGTAAGAGGCAATTATTAATAAAATTATTGGAATGATGGATCCCAGTTCGAGACTATCTCCACCGCTTGCCTGAATAATATGACCCGAGAGAAAAAAAGGCACGAGGAATACAATACTAATGATTCGAACTACGTGGAAGAAAACAACAACTGCTAAGTCGATATCTTTTTCTTCCTCAGCAAACACTGTAATTTGTGCTAAACCACCCGGTACAGTACAAGTTAATGCTGTCTTTAATGATATGTTACCTATTTTTTGTATACCCAATGCCATAAAGATGCTAATAATTACGAGCACAATATTTAAAAGAAGCATGAATGTAACCAGCCAACCCGCTCCAGCTAGTAAATTCATTTGAAAAGCTTGACCAATGGAGATTCCCACAATTATTAACCCAAAATTCCGAAATTTGACTGGCCAGTATAATTCATATTTTATTAAGAACTGACTAATTAAGACAGCAAATAATGGCCCTAACATCCAAGGTACTGGCAGACCAGTTAGATTAAAACAAAAAACACCAATTAAACTAATAAGCACAACCAAACCAATTGATTTAAAATGCACAAACCGTACTCCTCTACTTTTCTATAAGATTACCATAAAATGATAAAAAAACCGAAATCCTTTGATTGAAGGAAATCGGCTTAAGAAAGAGGGTTGTGAGTTATGTGCTTATCAGTCTAACTATAATTTGTGCAAAGTAAGAGGAATTATACTTTTTCTAATATTAATTTTTTCAATTCTTCTTGTGACTCTTTTAATGTTTTTACTTCTTGCTCTAAAGAATCAATTTTATCAAGCATTGGTTGTAATGCCTCACTTAACATGATTTGTAGACGGGCTGCTTTTTCGTTATTTTCCATTATGCTTGCCTCCATTAAAGAAGTATTTTACTTACATGTTTATAATACTTCTTTCACTAATGAAAAAACAGTACTTCATACCAATCGTAATAAAACTGTCATGATTGCTGTAAGTTTAAAAGCCACCCTACCCCAAATTGATCGACAACATTGGCATGTAACGCACCCCAAGAAGTTTGCTGAAGCTCAAAGGTTATACTCCCGTCAACTATAAGCGATTGATAAACCCTCCTAATTTCTTCCTCACTTTCACATTCCAAAGAAATGCGTACGTTATCACCTTTTTGAGTTTGTCCATAAGTATCAGAAAAATGAATACTACTTGAACCAAAAGACAGCTCAGCATATAAGCATTTCCCATCATCATCTTGTTGAATATTTCGTATTTCACCACCAAATAGATTGCGATAAAATTCTATCACTTCAATGCAATTGTCCACAAAAACATACGGGCTTGCGCTTCTCATCTTAATTCCTCCATTTGAATAGAATCGTTTCTCCAATATTTTAATATTCTCAATTTATTTTGAACTTATGATGGAATGAACTTTTTAGATAAAACTTAGCAATTAACTTCAGATTTTTATCTTTTATCTGCATTATGAAAATCATTAGAACTTTTCCAATTGCAGTTTTACCCTTCATTGCTCAAAATCTACTTCAACGAAAGCTACTAAAAATCAAAAAAGAACGATTAAGTTTCCTTAAACGTCCTTTAAAAATGAACTTTTATATTGTTACAAGTAGACGATCCATAAATTGCTCAAAAGCATCCACCTTTAATGGTCGGCTGAAGAAATAACCTTGTCCGAATCTACAGCCATCTTTTGATAGCTTAAGAACATGGTCTTGTAATTCTATTCCTTCTGCAATTACTTGAAGCCCTATGGAATCAGCAATTTTTAGTATTGCTTGTACAATCGCGCTACTTTCCTCATTTTGGTGGATATCTTTCACAAATGATTGATCTATCTTTAAAATATCAATCGGTAAGTTTTTAATATAACTTAAGGAGCTGTACCCTGTCCCAAAATCATCTAAAGAGATTTGAATACCTAACTGACGTATCTCTCGTAAAATCTTAACAATATTCTCTACATCTGCAAGAATACTTTCTGTCACTTCAATTTCTAACCACTCTGGATTGAGCTTTGTTTCCATTAATACATTTTTTACTTTATCAATGAACAAAGGATCTTCCAATTGACGAACAGACACATTTACTGAAACTGTTATATCAGTATAACCAATATCATGCCATTTTTTAGTTTGTTTACAACTTTCCTTTAAAATCCATTCCCCTAAAGGAACGATTAATCCGGTTTCTTCTGCTAGTGGGATAAACTTACCAGGAGAAATCGTACCTAGATCCGGATGATGCCAACGAACCAGCGCTTCCATACCTATGATCTTGTTTGTTTGAAGATTTACTTTCGGCTGATATTCTAAATAAAATTGGTTTTCTTTAATAGCAGTTCTCATAGCACTTTCAAGTAAGCGACGTTCAATAGATTGATTTTCGATTGTTTTATTAAAAATTAAAAAATCATTTTTCGAGCCGCTTTTCACATGAGCAAGAGCGTTGTCTGCATTTTTTATAAGTTCTTCAGGCGAATCTCCGTGCTCAGGATAATTTGCTACACCAATACTACATGTCACAAAATAATCTTGTCCTTCAATATTAATTGCTTCATTAAAGTTGCTTAGTATTCGTTTTACAATAGCTTCAGTTTCTTGTATATCTTTTACCTTATTTAACATGACGATAAATTCATCGCCACCCATTCGACCTGCGATATCAATTGGGCGAATTGCCTTTTGGATATTTTCTGCAGCTCTCTTCAGTACAATATCTCCCACATCATGACCTACTTGATCATTAATTGATTTAAAGTTATCTAAATCTATAGATAGAATAGACATTTTATATTTTGATTTATGTCGATTAATTAATTCGTTGCGGAGTTGATTCATGAAAGAACGTCTATTTGGAAAATCCGTTAAAGCATCATGATAAGCTAAATGGAAGATTTTCTTTTCTACTTCTTTCTTACCTGTAATATCCTTCATCACAACTAAAATAAGGTCTTTAAAGGAACCATCTGTATGCTTTGTTTTACTGATAACTGCCTCTACAAAAATATAGTTCCCCTTTATTGTACGTAACCTAAATTCGCAATCTAAGCTTTGTTGTCCCTTTTCTAAAAAGAAATCCAAATCTTTTTGTAAAAAAGGCAAGTCATCGTGGTGAATCAAGTCAAACAAATTCCCTTGTTCCAATTCCTTTAAATCGTAGTGTAATACATTCTGAAATGATGGTGAAGCATATTCGATGTTACCATTTTCTCTAATTAACGTAATTAGGTTAACTGTATTCTCAGCAATCAAACGATATTTTTCGTTACTTTGAATAACCTGTTCCTCTAATTCCTTTTCCTTCGTTATATCTGTCCGAATTGAAATATATTGATAGGGCTTTCCCTTTTCATTTAGGAATGGAACTATCGTGGCGTGAACCCAATAAAGGCTTCCATCTTTTCTTTTGTTTTTGATTTCCCCACTCCAGATGTTTCCCTCGCCGATACACTTCCACAAATCTTTAAAGAATTGTTTCGAATGGTAGCCAGAATTTAAGATTCGATGGTTTTGACCCATTAATTCTTCTCGACTATATTGGGATAATTCACAAAATAAATCATTTACATAATTAATAGTGCCTGTTTGATCTGTAATCGCGATAATGGATGACTTATCTAGTGCATATTCTATATCCAGCAGTTTTTTCAACTGCTCTTTAATCTCTTCAATATTTGATTCATCAATCATTTGTTTCATTATCTTCATGATTGTTTACTCCTTAGCCAAATAAAGACTTGCCATACCGTCCATAATCGTGTTAACTTCTCTAATTTATTACATTTTACCAAAGTATTAACTCATAGTAGGTATATAGTTGTGAACAAACTAAGAAAATTAATACTTTTACCTTTGTACCTATACCATTTATAGGAATAAATTAGTATATTATTATGTCTTATCTGCATTTTTTTGTAAATAATTTGTATTCACTATAGTTACATGATATATGTTTAATAAACTGCAAATAAAACAAAAACATTCAAAGTGTGTAAACTTTGAATGCTTAATCGTTTCTTCTTTGTTCGGGACACCCACTAAAACAAAACTATAATTCTTTGTCCCCTCTTTTGTCCTTATCGGGAGATTAGCTTACATTATTAAATAAGAGTAGCATTAGAATTAATCGTTACATTTAATTGTATACCCTATGAAATATTCATTTATAAATTGTTGAGTTAATTCTATTTTAACTTTATCTTCATTGAATTCTTTTAAGGAGCAGGCGGTCACTATGATTAAAACTAACAATAATATAAATGGGAATCTCTTCAAGTACTCCCCCTTCCATATGAAATGCAATTATATAGGAAGAGTTCAATCATTTATTAATCTTACTTATTTGTTGGATGACAGAAGCAATCTAAAGTATGGTCATTTATCATCCCAACAGCTTGCATAAATGAATAGCAAATTGTACTACCAACAAATTTAAAACCATCTTTTTTCAATCGTTTACTCATCTTGTCGCTAAGTTCATTTGAAGCTGGAACTTCCGATATCGTTTTCCAATGGTTAATAATTGGTGTATGATCGACAAATCCCCATATGTAATTCGAAAAAGAACCGTACTCTTTTTGTATTCTTAAAAAGGCCTCCGCATTGGTTACAACACTTTGAATTTTTAATCGATTCCTTACAATTCCTGCATCTAGTCTCAATGCTTCAAGTTTTTCTTCTGTATAGCAAACAATTTTTTTCGCATCAAAATTATCAAATGCCTTTCGGTAATTCTCCCTTTTTTGTAAAATTGTCCACCAACTAAGGCCAGCTTGAGCACCTTCTAGACATAACATTTCGAAAAGATGGCGATCATCATAGACAGGAACTCCCCATTCCTTATCGTGATAATCAATATACAATTGCTCCTTTGTTACCCATGCACAACGATTTACCACTCTTTACTCCTCCTCTTCTAATATATCTCGCAAAAATTTTTCCCTATTTTCTAAAAAGTATCGTGTAATTTGATAATGATCTGTTTCTTCATAATTAACTTCTTTAATCTCTCCATCATCAAAACTGAATATTGTAGCACCTGGATATCCTAATAGTATGGGCGAATGGGTAGCAATAATAAATTGACAGTTTCCATTCGTAGTAAGGTCATGTAGAATTTTTAAAAATGATAATTGCTTTTGAGGTGATAATGCTGCCTCAGGTTCATCCAATAAATAGATAGCACCACCCCTAAATCGGTTCAAGAAAAGAGAAAGAAAAGATTCACCATGGGATTGTTCATGTAACGATTTTCCTCCATAAGCTTTATATGAATTCACTTTATCTTCCTCCCACATCTCATCAATATGGGTTGCAAAGTTATAAAAAGATTCTGCTCGAAGGAAAAAACCATTTGTAACTTTTGGCCACCAAGAAAGGCGGATATATTGACCAAGGGCCGATTCTGCGCGGTGCACTTGATAAATATTATTTCTTCCACCACCAGCTGTATTAAATCCACACATTTCTGCAATTGCTTCTAGCAGGGTTGATTTCCCTGACCCATTCTCACCAACAAAGAAGGTAACATTGTTTTCAATCTCCATTTGCTCCAAACTCCTAATTGATGGGATTGAAAACGGATATTCTTTATAAGATGAGATTAATTCTCTTTTTAATTCAACTCTTTTTAAAAACATAAAACATCCCCCTAGCCCTTAGATATAAGAAAAAACTAGTGAGGAGTTCACTAGTTTTTTGCATTAATGGATATCTTTCTTTCTAAAGTTACCGCCTCTTACCTCTGCTACATCATAAACAGTAACAAAAGCATTTGGATCAAGCTCATGAATAATTTCTTTCATTTTGCTATCTTCTAAACGGTTAATAACACAAGTAATCTCTTTAAATTCTTCATTTGAATATGCACCACGAACAATATTGTATGTAGCACTTCTTCCTAAACGGTCTCGAATCGTCTCAACCATTTCTTCTGGATGTGAAGTAATAATTTTAAAGGTTTTAGAACCACTTAAACCTTCTTCAACAATATGGATAACCTTTGATGCGATGAAGTAAGCAATACCCGATAGAATCGCTCCTTGAAGACCAAATACTGTAGAAACTACGATGAAAACAAATAAATTTAAGAATAAAATTAAATCACTTGTCCCAAATGGTAATTTTCTCGACAGTAATACTGCCAACATATCAATTCCATCAAGTGCTCCACCATTACGTAAAGCTAAACCCATACCAAAACCTAAGATAATCCCCCCAACAACGGTTACTAATAAAGTATCCCCTTCAATAATCGTTGGGATATGATGCATTAATGATGTTCCTACCGCTAATGTTGCTATTCCTAAAACTGAATAAATGGCAAAGCTTTTCCCGATTTGCTTATATCCTAACCATATAAAAGGAATGTTTAGAATACCAATTAGAACTCCTAATGGTAAACCAAAAAGTTGTGAACCAACGATACTTAAGCCTGTTACTCCTCCATCAGATACGTTGTTAGGAATGAGTACCGCTTCTAAACCATAAGCCGCGATAAATGCCCCAAGCATAATCATTACAGATTTTGATATGATTTTAACTACTTTGGGTTTTTGTTTTGTGTTTCCCATTAAGTTTCCTCGTTTCGACCTAGAATATATGTATACAAAATTGAATTGCTACAATATTTATTATAAAAGTATCTACCCTATTTGAAAAATCAAAAGTATAAAAATGTAAAACTTTTTATTTTTGTGAAAAATTTTCTATTATATATTCTTTAAACAGGGTAGAGATACAATAAAAGCTTTTAGAACCAGTATTCATGTTGTCTATGTCCTCTATTTTTATACGTATTTATAAATCAATAAACGAGGCATAGAAAAAGCACAATACTTAGCAGCACCGCACTCATGCAAAGTTTGTCGAAAGGATGACATTTTCCATTTTCAAAGGAATTCGAATCCTTTTATATTGCTCTTTGAAGATAATTTTCTTATGCTAATTTAAAGGCATTAAATATAGGAGTGGGAAACGTATGAATAGTAATATTAACAATACTAACCAACGCAATTATAATCCGCTAATTTGGATTTTATCCATTGTAATTATTGGTGTTATTTTTGCAACGTATTTTATACCAAAAAGTCCAGATAACACAATTTGGGGTGTCGAATTAACAGTATTTCCTTTGGCGAATGCAATCTTGAATAGCTTTACTTTTATCTTTTTATCAATTGCACTGTTCATGATTAAAAAGGGAAACATTAAAGTTCACCGCAATTTTATAATTGCAGCATTTGTTTCAACATTTTTATTCTGCGTCTCTTATTTAACGTATCACTCTCTAGCCGAGTCTACTAGCTATGGCGGAGATGGTATTTTGAAATATATTTATTATTTCGTCCTTCTAACACATATTGTTTTAGCAGCCGTGATTGTGCCACTTGCACTCATCACACTTGGTAGAGGATTAAATATGAAGGTAGAAAAACATAAAAAAATTGCACGTTGGACAATGCCACTTTGGTTATATGTTAGTCTTACTGGTGTATTGGTTTATTTATTGATTTCACCATACTATTAATTGCAAAAAGGAGGTGTCCAAAAAGTAATAATTTTTTGGACACCTCTTTTCTTTCTTGATAAATATCTCTTATGAATTATTGTTCCTGCGGTAGTCGAAATAAATTTCCACTATCCTCGTCACAAAGGAGTTGTCTCAAAAATGAATTTTCAGACAACTCCTTTTCTTACGATTAGTCAAGTATATTTAAGTTATTTCTTTTATTTTAATGAATTAGTTTTAGAAGGGAGGGGTACCCCTCCCTTCTAAAACTAATTTTTTCATGCCGAAAAAACCTAACGATTTTTATTTTTTTCGAAAGGTCTATATGATATAGTTGTATTACGTTTTATTACGATTTCTGAGCTGGTAGTGCGGACTCATAATCGTATAGGATTCCTCGTGTTAATAACTGAAAGGTCACTTTCAAAAATTTATTAACACAAGCTATCATCGCAACCTTATGAGGCTTTCTCTGAGGTTGCTTTTTTAATTTATAATAGTAATCCGCAAAATGATTGGGTTTTTCTTTTAACATAAGCATCCCTTGTATCATGAAATATAAAATTTTTCGCAAATGTTTATTCCCACGCTTATTGATTCGGTCCCGATATTGTGTGTTGCCAGATTGATAACGCATAATATCAATTCCTGCGTATGCATTTAATTGTTTCGCATTTTTAAAACGGCGAATATCACCGATTTCACCTATCAGACGACAAGCGGTTGAATCGCCCACACCAGGAATAGAACGTAATACAAGATATTCTTGACGTTCTTTTGATAACGTCTTCATCTGTTGGACAAGCGCTTCTTTTTTATCTTTCAATTCTGCAATCCGTATGGCGTAATCCTTTACTTGATCACATCGAACATCTGTCGGTTTAATGGCTGGATAACTATTTTGCGCTGCTTCGATTAGCTCAATTGCTTTTTTCTCTGCACGAGTAAGTGAAAGGTTCTTTTTTGTATTTGCCTTTAAATGATTTTTAATTACTGTTTTTGAATGGGCTAATACAAGTGCTGGATGTGGATACAGCTGCACGATATTTAAGAATAAAGCAGAACTTGGTGTAATGAGTTTTTCAAGCTCTGGGAAGCTCATATGCAAAATCGCATGCATCCGACTTTTAAGTAAAATTATTTCTTCATCCACTTCATCGTAATAACGTGTGAGAGCTCGCATCTGTTCATAATAATCCTCTTGAACGTATGTCGTTTCACGCTCCATTTTAAAGTGTGTTTTCGCTAATTCGTGTGCATCACTTACATCCGTCTTATGACGTCGCATTTTTGCCATTTGTAGGTTCGCTTCAAGCGGGTTCATCCGACTATATGTATAACCATGATTTTTTAAAAATGCTTCTACCGATTTCGAATAGACACCAGTTGCTTCAAAGACAATTTCAGGTGCTTGTCCATCAAACTTCGTTATTTCTTCAATACGATTATGTAATCGTTCAAAATCAACTCGGGTATGATTTAGTTCACCTTCATATTCACATTGTCGATATTGATTATACATAACTACCGAACTTTTCCCTTTACTCACATCTAACGCAATGACATGATTCATCATTCTATTCTCCTTTTTAGCCAATCATAGAAGTCCTCACATTGCCTTATCGATTCCACTTTCTTATACACGATCTCTTGGACCCAACATACTAAACTGATTCATATAAGGATGTGAAGTTAGCCGGTTTTTTTTACGGACTCTCATACGGTCCCTGGAGCTGTTCGACTTTCCTTCACTTCTACTATAAAAAAATAGTAGCACAAACCATGGCCTTGGTTTGTACTACTAATGTTAGTATTTTTTATTAGTTATTTTTCAATCTCTTAGCTTCTTCAATTATATTTTGAATCAATGTTTCAACGGATTGACTTTTCGCCAATGCTGCACTTTGACCAGACCACAGTGACATAAATTCTGCATTATGTTGTTCCCCTGATTTTTTGCGAATGTCTTGAGTGAGTGTATTTTGAACTGGGAAACTTGGTAAATTGTTTTGATGTGCTTGCATTTCAGAAATGAAACTGTTCTTTATTCCCCTTGCCCATTTACCAGAAAAAGCACGTGTTAAAACAGTAGTATCTCCTTCTACATTAAGAATCGCTTCTTTATGTACCTGATGTGCACCACTTTCGATGCAAGTTAAGAAAGCTGTTCCCATTTGTACCCCTTTTGCCCCTAAGCAAATCGAAGCCATAAGTCCTCTACCATCCATAATACCCCCAGCAGCAACAACAGGAACCCCTACATTATCTACAACTTGTGGAATTAGTGACATTAAACCAACTAAACTCTCTTGATCTTTATCAATAAAGTTGCCTCGATGCCCACCTGCTTCACTACCTTGCACAACAACGATATCCATACCTGCTTTTTCATTTGCAACTGCTTCTCGTAACGTAGTGGCTGTTCCCATGAGAATGATGTTATGTTTCTTTAATTCTTCTATAACATCAGCAGAAGGAATACCAAATGTAAAAGTACAGATTGGAATTCTCTCTTCAATGACTACTTGAATTTGCTCCATAAATGTTTCATATACAGAATTGAAATTAGGTACTTCTATATTTTCTTTTCGTGGTAAATCTAACTCATCACGAAAGCTGTTCATTATTTGATTACTTGATCTTATTTCATATTCATTAACTTCAAATTCGTTAGGGACAAACAAATTGATACCAAAGGAATTTGAAGTTAACTGCTTTAATTCTCTAATTTGTTCACGCATTTGAGTAGGTGTCATATAACCTGCACCAATCATCCCTAATCCTCCAGCATTGGAAACACTGGCTACTAACTTTGAAGTTGTAACTCCACCAGCCATTGGAGCTTGTATAATTGGATATTCAATATTTAATAATTTCGTTAGTACATTTGTTAGCATCGTTAAACTCCCTATGATTTTAGTTTCTTTAATTATGTTCGTTACATTTAGTAGTAAGTCCTTCTTACTGCAAAAAGGGATAAAATCCAATAAAAAAACGAGTAGTACAAAGTCTACTCGCTACTTAGTTGTTTTTCGTTGTATGAATGCCCCTATCATCGTAATGATGATTAAATACGGAACAATGAACATACCATAACCTGTTCCATACTCCGTTATGTCAGATGTAGAATGAAGAAACCATCCCCATAATCCATAGAGCAAGTAGCCTAAAATAACGGTAAGACTCCAAGCCCATTTCCTTCTTAGAAGTGGGTAAAATAAAGGTCCACCTACAAAAACAAGAAGAATGATTATTTGTGAAATACTAACGGACATACAGCACCCACTCTCTCAATATCTCAATCTCTTATTAGATTATAGATTAGTTGCATCTATAACGATATTTATATTATTATGGTTGCTTTAATTCATTACTTGATCAATAGCTTTATTTCGAACTAATACCTTTAAAACAACATAGGCAAGTAGTGCACCTACAAATGAACTAGCTGTGAATGCTGGAATTAGCCCAAAAAGTGTCGCATCCTGACCTAAAAATAAGATGCCAATTGGATAAGTTGCCATTGCCCCTAATATTCCAGTTCCAATCACTTCTCCCAATGCCGTTAGCTCTAAATTTTTCGTTTTAGCATATAAAATACTTGCCAGTAACGCTCCTATTATACTGCCCGGATAAGCAAACAAACTACCCGTTCCTAAAAGATTACGCATTGTTGATGTTAAAATTGCTTGTAAAACTGCGTAGGCAGGACCTAACATAACAGCAGAAATAACATTTGCTAAATGTTGAATTGGAAAAGCCTTTGCAAATCCTAATGGAATGTAAATTAATGTACTTGACGCTGTTGTAATTGCTGCAATAATTGCAGTGTAAGTAAGTTTCCTCGTTTTGTTCACACTAAAACCCTCTTTCCTTTTTACTTACACTAGCGGCGCGCGTACCCCCATTCCCCAATAAAAAAACCCTATTTACACAAAACATGTAAATAGGGAAAATGAACAGAATGATTAAGTTGCAAATCATTGTACACTTCCCTACGTTAGTACGAACTAAATCAGGTTCAAAGGGTACTTCTCAGCCGAATGGCGCCCCTAGTGTTAAATATTCGATTGTCATTATCATACCATTCTACAAATATTTCTCAAGTATTTTGATAGGAAATCCTTTCAATTATTACTATTTAAAAATACATGAAAAGAATACCCCATCTATGATAAGGTAAATTATCTAGTACTCATGAAAGGTGAAGATTTATGCTTGAAGTTAGCGATAGTAAATTATTAAAATATATAGTTCACCATGTAAGTGATGCACTCATCTTAGGGGAAGAGGAATTCGCCCATCCAGAAGTATTGCTTGAAGCTGCATTCACTCAATTAGCCTTTAACAAAATTGATTTGGACCAGCAATACGAATTTTTCCACGAATCTGATATTGGTTTAAACGAAATATATACATATGTAAAATCGATTTTTGAAAATGAAACTAGTTTCCTAGAACAATCAAAAAATATTGCAAAACATTTATATAGTGCTTCTCAACATCCGAATATAAAAGGCGGTGAATTGTTTGTTGGTCTTTTCGATCAATGTATCTGGAACAACAAAAGTAAAAAAGCAATTTCTATCGTCAAAATTGATGAAAAAGAAATATTTTTAGATGTGAAGAATGATCAGAACAAAATGGTGGTAAACGGCATCGATGGAATCAATGTAAAGAAGATTAATAATATGGCGGTTATTATAGATATGGGTGCAGATGAGCCCCCTGCTATCTTTATTAAAACGAAGAGAAAAGAAGATGTCGTTTACTGGCAAGAACGTTTCTTAAAAGTGAAAGTTGCCGATGAACACTATCATAAAACAAACTTAGCATTAACTGAATGTAAAAAATATATTTTAAAAGAGGCAAGCTTTACAAATACTGAGAAACTAGGTTTGTTAAACAAAACCCTTGATTATTTCAGAAATGAAGAAGAATTTCAGGTGAATAACTATATCGATTCTGTATTTACCCAAGCAGATGCAGTTCAGAAAGATGTTATCATCAATACCGTAAAACCATACGAGACGATTATCTCTGATAGTGCTATTGAAAAAGCGGAAAAACAATATAAAAGAAAAATTAAACTAGATTCTCATATTGAAATACAAGTGAATGTACGAGATATTGAGCAAGTGGATGATTTAATTGAAGTTGGTTATGATGAATCTACAAATCGAAAATATTATAAAATTTACTTCCAAGAAGAAGAATAATCTTAAAGTCCTGCATTTGCAGGGCTTTTTTTCATTCAAACTTCACAATTAACTTATATAATGCCCTTATGAATAGTTTTTCCATAATTGGTTGAACTTAATATTAAAAACGATTAGGAGATTATTGGTTATGAAAAAAATATTGTTCTTTAGCTTTATATTTTTACTCACATTTATAGGGAATGCATTTGCTCACACTGGATTAGAAACCTCCTCACCTCAACAAGGAAAAGTCGTTGAAGAAGAGCTTAAACAAATACAACTAACTTTTGAAACAAAAATTGAACAAGGCAGTACTTTCACACTTCAAAACTCGAGTGGTGAAACGATTCCTGTTGATAACATCTCAGTTGTAGAGCGACAATTGGTTGGTGATATCCCAACCCCATTACAAAATGGTGATTACAAAATAAATTGGAACATTATCGGTGCGGATGGTCATTTAATCGAGGGGGAAATTTCTTTTTCTGTAAATGTGCCTGAGGAAGAGACAACTGTAGAAGAAACAACTGAGGTAGAGCAAGCTGTGGAAGAAAATGAAGCAACAACCGTGATTGATGCAAACAACGAAGAACCAGAGCAAGAAAAATCTAATAATAGCATTTTGATTATTGCAGTTGTATTAATTGTCATTATTATTGGTAGTTTCTTGTTCATGAGAAGAAAAAAATAATGTATGTTTTTATTAATTATTAGTCAAGTATTCTTATACCTATGCCTTTCAATCACATTTGGTTGTTTTTTACTTTCTCTTATTCCTAAAAATTATCGACCTGATATTACTGCTCCAAAAAGGATCTTGTTATTAAGTATTATAGGAATTCCAATTTCTTCATTTATACCAGTTTTGCAAATCATTCTTTATTTAATTCCTACTAGTGGATTTTATGAATCGTTTCAAAATGTAGTATTCACTTTTGAAATAGGAAAAGCGTGGCTGTTTGTTTTTACTTTATCTACTATTTTATTCATTTTTGTTCTTTTAATAGATTATCGTAAAGAAGCGTTATATGGATTTTTTGGCATTGTCCTTATCTGCCTTTCGATTGTCGGTGTTGGTTGGTCAAGTCATGCTAGTTCAATTGATTCAACATGGGGATTTATTAGTGATACTACTCATTTAACCGCTGTCTGTTTATGGATTGGCATTCTAATCGTGGTTAGCTGGTTTTCTAAAGATTCATCGAATTGGTTAGCCTTCTTAAAATGGTTTACGCCCGTAGCCATTCTTTGTTTTATCGTTACAGGGATTAGTGGACTTATTTTGATGAGTTTTGTCGTGGATGATTATGTAACTTCTTGGATGATTCCATATGGTCAGGCACTATTAATAAAGCATCTGTTCATTGTTCCTCTACTATTTTACGCCTTCCTAAATGGTATCATTATTAGACGCGAAATGAAGAAGAATATCGATTTCGACCCACGCCCTTGGGCAAAAGTTGAAAGTATTATTATATTATTTATTTTTTCTGAAACTGCAGTACTCGGCGAACAGTCACCTCCCAAAGAGACAGTGATTAGCTCCGATACTGTATCGAAACTGTTTACCATGTTCTCCAAGGTGCCAGTTCAAGAATCTTTGCATCTATCAATAAACTTAAATAGTATTATGTTTATTATTTTGGCTGTGCTTTTTTTAGCTATGACAATCTTATCTTTTATTAGGAAAGCCCCCGTTTTATTATCTTTATTGATGAGCGTTCTACTTGTGGTTTGCTTATATCTTTCGTTTATGTTGAGTGTTGGTTAATCGCGATTGAATGTATTACTACTGAGTGACCTTCATCCGGCTTATGAAGGTCACTTCCTTCACTTTTTCACGGAGTTTTGTCCTTCATCCGGCTTATGAAGGTCACTTCCTTCATTTTTTCACGGAGTTTTGTCCTTCATCCGGCTTACGAACGTCACTTCCTTCATTTTTTCACTGGAATTTGGACTTCATCATTTCTAGGAAGGCACTTTTCAGAGCTTTTCTCTCAATAAAAAACAACTAACTCAATAATAAAAGGCAAAGTATAAGCTTCTACTTTGCCTTAATCATTATAACTTCACCAATATTCTTCCTCTTGCTTGTGCTTTTAGTAGTGTTGGTAAAACTTCTGGGAGTTGTTGTAGCGTTACTTCTTGTTGAACAAATTGCTCGAGATTTAACAATTTACTTATGTCTGCAATACGCTTCCAAACTTTCAAGCGGCTCTCCATATCGCAATATACAGAATCGATTCCTAATAAATTAACGCCTCTTAAAATAAATGGGAACACTGTTGTAGGTACATTCGTCCCAGCTGTTAATCCACTCACAGCTACAGAACCACTGTATTGAATTTGACTTAATAATGCTGCTAAAGGCTCTCCCCCAACAGGATCTACGGCAGCCGCCCATTTTTGTTTACCTAGAGCTCTTATTTTTCCATCCAAAACCTCTTCACGAGAAACAATGGAAGATGCACCTAGTTCTTTCAAATAATCCTGCTCTGATAGTTTTCCTGTACTCGCTTCGACCTCGTAACCAAGCTTAGCGAGAAGTGCGACCGCTATACTCCCTACACCTCCAGTTGCTCCTGTTACAAGGACTTTTCCTTTGTCAGGTGAGATACCATTGTCTTCTAAACGTTGTACAGAAAGAGCTGCAGTAAAACCAGCCGTTCCAAAGATCATTGCATCTCTTAATGTAAGTCCTTCAGGTAATGGAACTACCCACTTAGATGGAATTCGAGCAAATTGGCTATATCCGCCAAAATGAGTAACCCCAATCTCATAGCTAGTTGCAATGACTTCATCCCCCTCTTTAAATCGTGGGTCTTCTGAAGAAACAACTACACCAGCTAAATCAATTCCCGGAACAAATGGATAAGTTTTCACAATGTTCCCATTCGGAATCGTAGCAAGACTATCTTTATAATTTATACCAGAATATTTAACTTCTATTAGGACTTCTCCTTCTGGTAAATCTTCAAATGTTAACTTTTGAACTTCTACAGAAAATTGTTCATCCTGTTTATTTACTACAAGTGCATCAAATGTTGACATGGTAAAGCCCCTTTCAGAACGATGATTATTAATAAATTCCACAAAGAATTGTATTATCCTTCTATGTAAACAAGGCTAGTCCGACAAACCAGATCACTGGAATAAAGAGTGCAGGTAACATATTTAATGATTTCGTTTCTTTTATCCCTAAAATCGCTAACCCCGAACTTAAGATTAAAATGCCGCCAACAATTGAAACTTCTGTCATCAGTGCATCAGTTAAAAATGGTTCAATGTATTGGGCACTTAAATAAATTGAGGTTTGCCATATAAATAACACAACTGCTGCAAAGGCTATTCCAAACCCGTATGTTGCAGCTAAAGCCATCGATGTGACCAAATCTAATGTAGCGTTTGTAAATAAATATGTATGGTTATTATTTAACGCACTTTCAACTGGACCTAAAATTGATAATGTTCCAATGCAAAAAAGTAATATCGCAGTTGATAGCCCCTTACTTAAATTCGACTTCGAAAAGCGATTAACAAGATTGTTAAACTTTGCATCAACGTCAATCACCGTACCAACTAACCCGCCAATCGCTAAGCTAACAATAAATAATACAGGATAGATACTATTGGACATATTTTGTACAACTGCATTTACTCCAAGTGCCACTGCAGCGAAACCCATTGCAGTAAATAAAGCCGATTGATATTCATCTTTAATTCCCTTTTTTAAAATACTCCCTACAGCACTCCCAATTAGTATCGCTAAAGTATTGATAATTGTGCCGATCATAATTTCCCCTCACAGTTCTATTTATCTAACTATATTTTACAGTCACACTTTACTTTATTAAAGTGTAAAAAAGGAGTTGTCTGAAAAGTCATTTGATATGCTCCCAATTAGGTAGATAGATGAAATAAAAAAATCATCTTACCTTATTGGGGGCATTTTGTATGGGATTTTTTAAGTATCCTAAAGAAGTGATGTTATCAATCATCCGTTTATATATGGCGGGAAATCATTCTTTTGAACAGCTAGGAGCGCAATTTAAAATTCATAAAAGTACCATTAAAGAATGGTGTTTAAAATTTGAAGTTTTTGGAGAATGCGTATTTGATGATCGTTTTCCACAACGTCAATATACAAAGGAACAGAAACTGCTCGCAGTCAATGATTATTTAACTGGTGACTATTCCTTGTATGAATTGATGATGAAACACCAGATTTCCGGCAGAACGATTTTAATGAAGTGGGTAAAAAAGTATACTGGTCATAGAGAATTAAAAGATTCAGGTAAAGGAATGAGCCAAACTATGACCAAAGGACGCAAAACTGTAGAAGAAAAAATTCAAATCGCACAAGAATGTTTAATGAACGGAAAGAATTATCAAGAAATCGCAACGAAGTACCAAGTTTCTTATCAACAGGTGTATCAATGGGTGAAAAAATATGAAGTTTCTGGTGAACATGCTTTAGAGGACCGACGTGGACGAAAAAAATCAGAAGAAGAACGAACAGAATCAGAGAAATTACAACTAAAAATTAAACAAATAGAACGTGAAAATGAACGGTTACGTGCGGAGAATTTATTACTAAAAAAGTTAGAGGAGCTGGAGAGGAGGCATCGTTAACACAATATCGATCACAACAATGTTATGAAGCCATTGAAGCGGTTCATCAAGAAGAACAAATATCGATTGTCTTATTGTGTGAGGTTGCCGAAATTAAGCGTGCCGCCTTTTATAAATGGAGAAACCGTAAACCATCTAAGCGACAATTAGAGAATGAAGAATTATTAGAATCGATTCGCCTTCTACATAGCCAAGTGAATGGTATTTATGGCTATCGCCGCATAACTCTTACATTGAATCGAGAAAGAACTATTAACAATCAACCAGTAGTAAATGAGAAGCGTATTTATCGATTAATGCGTTTATTTGGTATACAGGCGGTTATTCGTCGTAAGCGGAAAAGATATAAAAAGTCTCCTGCAGACCATGTGGCAGAAAACATTTTAAATCGAGAATTTAAGGCGGAAAAGCCAAATCAAAAATGGTGTACAGATGTCACAGAATTCAAATACGGGGACGGACAAAAAGCATATTTAAGCGCCATCCTTGATTTATATGATGGTTCAATTGTCGACATCACTATTGGAAAATCGAACAATAATCCACTTGTATTTCAAAATGTAAAAGCAGCTATTCGACAGTTAAATCCAGGTGAAGCACCGTTAATACATAGTGATCGAGGTTATCAATATACATCAAGGAAATTTAAAACCATTTTAGAAACAGCTAAAATGAGCCATAGTATGTCACGTGTGGGACATTGTATCGATAATAGTCCGATTGAAAGCTTCTGGGGCAAGTTGAAATGTGAAATGTATTATTTAAAAAAGTTTAAAACGTATAACGAATTAAAAAAAGCAATTGAAGTTTACATAGATTTTTATAACAATAAACGTTACCAAAAAAGATTAAACGGCTTAAGTCCTTTAGAATTTAGGTCTCAAGCCGCTTAAATCATTTTTATTATTTACACTGTCTACTTGACGGGGAGCAGTTCAAAGTCATTTTGAGACAACTCCTTTGCGACGAGGATAGTGGAAATTTATTTCGACCACCGCAGGAACAATAATTCATAAGAGATATTTATCAAGAAAGAAAAGAGGTGTCCAAAAAATTATTACTTTTTTGACACCTCCATTAGTTTATCCGAAAAATAAATCAAGAATATTTGAACCTGTAGAAGATTGCTTATTATAGAACTCTGAATAGCCACAATTTTTACAGTAGACAACTACAAATTGATTATGTTGAATATCAAACATTTTAGACAACCCCGTTCCTGTCATCGCCACTTCTTTCGTTGCTGCATCTTTGCTACCGCACTTCACGCACCCTTTTTCATTCATATGAGATCCTCCCATTTATGTTGTTAATACATATACGATTGAGTACTAAGAAGGTTTCGGGATTATTGTTTGGCGGATAAATTAAAATTTTTGGCGGAAAAAGCCCGAAAGTTGGCGGATATTTTGCCTAGTTTGGCGGAATTAATCACAACTTTGGCGGATTTCGAATCACACCTATAAAAAACGCTTCTACCTAAGTAGAAACGCTAGCGTAGCTTTTTACCTAATATCACTAAATCACGTTTTACACCATCTAATGTTGCAACTTCAGGAAGGTGTGCCCATTTTTCGAATCCAAAGCTGTTAAATAAGCGGATACTAGGTTCATTGTGAGCAAAGATAAATCCAAGTAACGTGTCTACTTCACACTTTGGAGCTTCTTTGATTACTTTTGCCAATACCGTTTTTCCAAGACCATGCCCTCTATATTTTTCATCGAGATAAATACTAATTTCAACCGTAGCATTATAAGCGGGTCTTCCGTAGAAAGATTGAAGGCTAACCCAACCACAAATCTTTCCATCTGTCTCTACTACCCATAATGGGCGTTTAGCCGGTGAATGTTCATGGAACCATTTCAGCCGATCTTCCACTGTAACGGGTTCTGTATCTGCAGTGACCATGCGACTCGCAATCGTTGTATTATAAATCGCTACAATCGTTGGTAAATCTTCAAGGGTTGCATCTCTAAACGTAATTTCTAGGGACATACAAACACACACCTTTAGTAAATTTTATTCCATGTTATATCTTATTACATGAAATTACAACAAAGGATCCTTGTTTTCATCAAATTTAGGGAAAATAGTTGGGTGTAGAATACTAGCAATCTTCGCCAACCCTATTAATAATTTTGGAGAAGGTCTACAAAACAAATGCTCTTCTAAAATATGAAGTTGCATCTGTTCTGTCCCGCCACGCTTCACAATCACTTTAGGATTCACTTTTTCTTTCTGTACCCCTACCCACACTACACAGATTACTTCAGGATTTCTACTTTTCACGTCTTCCCAATCTGTTTTTACACTTGAAACAGGCACATCATCAAAAACATTCCGCCCACCAGCAAGGGTACTAATTTCAGTTAACCAGTTTTCAGCACCTGGCGTAAAAATCGGTTTTGCCCACCATTCCCAGTAAATCTTTGTAGGCTCTGAAATTTGCTTAGATAAACCTCGATATTTTTCAAGAAAAGTATTATACTTATCAACTAATTCCTTTGCTCTGTCAGTAGTATTTGTCACTTCTCCAACAAATAGAAGGCTTTCACCTACTTCTTTCAACGTCTTTGGATTAGGCACTATCACATAAGGAAGTTTTCTTTTTTCCAACTCCTCAATATTTCGTTCCATTCCAGGTACTGTAAGAGACGCTAATACAATGTCAGGCTGCAACTGTTCTACCTTATCCATATCAATCTCTAAGTCTGGACCTACTCTTGGCAACGAGTTCACAACTTCTGGCCAATCTGAGTAGTTATCTACACCGACTAGATTATTTTTCAAACCTAAGTATCCAACTAACTCTGTGTTACTTGGACAAATGGATATGATTCGCATAGTACTCCTCCATCAATTTTTTAATCCGATCTAATTGAATATTTTCACGTACAACTTCAGCTAATAAATCGAAGCCTTCCTCTTTTTTCCGCTCAAAAGACGCTCGATTTTCGATTGGTTCTAACCCTTTTGTCACTCTTAATTCATTCAACACAACTTCACGGAAAAGATCGTTATGGAATATACCATGGAAGTAAGTGCCGATAATCTTTTTATCTAAAGTAATAATCCCTTCACTTCTATCCTTTAAATGAATTAGATGATTCCAATCCTCTTCTAAGTAAGTTTCGCCCATATGAATTTCATACCCTTCTACAGAAATTCTCACATCTCCAAAATGGGCAATTCCTTTAGAAAGTACCGTTGTTTTATTTAGCGTCATCGTTGTTTTCATTGGAACTAAACCGAGACCATGGATTTCCTTAAGTGATGATTCTACTTCATAAGGATCGGTAATTTGATCCCCTAACATTTGATACCCACCACAAATGCCGAAAATCATTTTATCTTTCTTGTAGACTAAATCTAAAATTCTATTGGCAAGGCCCGTATTATGCAAAAACAACATGTCTTCAATTGTATTTTTACTACCAGGTAAGATAATTAAATCTGGTTCTCCAAGTTCTTCAATGTTTTTGACAAAACGAACATGACAATCTGTTTCCTCAAAAAGCGGATCAATATCTGTAAAGTTTGATATGAATGGAAGCCTTATTACTGCAATATCGATATCTTTTGTTGAATTTTGTACAGAGGAATATTTACTTAAAACGACCGAATCTTCTGCTTCAATTAGTAAGTTATGAATATAAGGGACGACACCTAACACAGGTATTCCTGTATATTCTTCAAACCAATCCAATCCAGGCTGAAGTAGTGATACATCGCCTCTAAATTTATTGATGATTACACCAATTACCCGTTTTTTATCTTCCGGCGTAAGTAATTGCAACGTGCCTACTAAACTTGCAAAAACGCCACCCTTTTCAATGTCTCCCACTAAAATTACAGGGGCATTTGCAATTTGAGCAACTCGCATATTGACTAGCTCTCGATCATTTAAGTTCACTTCTGCAGGGCTTCCGGCACCCTCGATAATGATTCGCTCAAAACCCTCTACTAATCTGTTGTAAGATTCAGAAATTAACTTATAGCCTTCTTCAAAAAAATTTTGACGGTATTCGCCAGCTTTCATATTACGGTATGGCTTTCCATGAACAACAATTTGCGATTGGTATTCACCAGTTGGTTTGATTAAGATTGGATTCATATCAGTTGTTGCAACAATTCCAGCTGCCTCAGCTTGTACACCTTGAGCACGACCAATTTCTTTCCCATCCACCGTTATATAGGAATTTAAAGCCATATTTTGAGATTTAAAAGGTGCTGTTTTATAACCGTCTTGCTTAAAAATTCGGCACAACGCCGTAACAATGGCACTTTTCCCTGCATCTGAATGAGTTCCTTGAATCATTAAAGGAATGGCTCTCTCCATTTAAAATTCAATTCCTTTCACTGCAGGAATACCCTCATTATAATAGTGCTTTTCCGGTTCGATGATCGATACCAGATCTGCAATATCTTTTATCTCTTGTTTTGCATCTCTTCCTGTAATGACTAAGTGCACGTGGGATGGTTTATTTTTAATGACTTCTAGTACTTCTTTAAGTGGGATACAATCATCAATAGGGAATGAATTGATTGCTAACGCATTATTTAATTCATCTAAAATGACTAAATCATATTCTCCGCTCATTACGGTATCACGAGCAATTGGCCACGCTTTTTTTAATGCTTCACGATGTTCCTCAGGTGTTTTTGTCCAAGTAAATCCGATGCCAAGTTGAACCACTTCTACTCCTAGCTTTTGTAACGCAATTTTCTCACCATAAGTGCGCTCTGGAGATTTGATAAATTGATAGATTTTTACTTTTAAGCCTCTCCCTGTTGCACGCAAAGCTAGTCCTAAAGCAGAAGTTGTTTTCCCTTTGCCATCGCCTGTATAAACTAGTGTGAGTCCCTTTTTCATGTAGTAATCTCTCCTTTACGTTCTAAACATTTATTAATCCAGTTGTCCACCATCTCCGGGCAAGATGCAAAATGAAAATGGGTATACCCCGCTACTAGATTATGTGTTAAATATCCCTCTTTTTTTACTCCTCGCATACCCTTTGTTTCGTAGGCGAATGTTGGTTCTTCTGTTGGTTGATACGTTGAATAGTGAAATTCATGTCCTTTTGCTTTTAAGTTATCTAATAGGAAGTTTGAATTTTGTCCAGTTATTTCTCTATAGCCTAGTGCTGTAAGTCTTGTTTGCATTTGCACTGCACCTGGAATAACTCCGACCATTTCAAATTTATTGTTGTCTGTCGTTTCAATGGATTCTGTTAAATACATAAAGCCACCACATTCAGCAAGGGTTGGCATACCACTCTCAATCGCTTGTTTTACCGAGTCTTTTACCTGTTCATTATTTGCAAGAGTATCTGCAAACTCTTCTGGAAATCCCCCACCAATATACAAACCATCAGCATCTTGTGGTACTTCTTCATTGGCAAGTGGTGAGAAATAAGTAATTTCAGCACCTTTTGATTTCAACATTTCTAGGTTCTCAGGATAGTAGAAATTAAAAGCTGCATCTTTTGCCACTGCTATTTTTACGATTGGCTCTTTTTGCTCATTAAATAGTGAATCATTTGCCACATTTAAGAGGTTCGCTACAGAAATTTCAAGTAATCGATCAATATCTATCGTTTCTGAAACGAGGGAACTTAATTGTTCAAAAAAGCCGTCAAGTTCGCCTCTTTCCAGCGATGGAATTAACCCAAGATGCCTTTCTGGAATTTCAATATCTAGTTCTCTTTTCAAATAGCCAATCACCGGAATTCCACATTCTTGTTCTATCGCCTTTTTAACAAGTTGATAGTGACCTTCACTTCCCACTTTATTGGCAATAACCCCAACGATGTTTGACCCTTCAGCAAATAATTGAAATCCCTTCACAATTGCTGCCGCGCTTCTAGCCATACTTGCACAATTAACCACAAGTAGGACTGGACTTTGCGTTATCATACTAATTTCAGCAGTGCTACCTTCATTGGTCTCGGGATTTTTCCCATCATAAAAGCCCATAACCCCTTCAATTACTGAAATATCTGCACCCTTAGTTCCATGATGAAAAATATCTAACACTCTATCTTTCATTAACATCCAACTATCTAAATTACGAGATACTCGACCCGTTACAGCAGTATGATAGGAAGGATCGATATAATCTGGACCGCACTTAAATCCCTGAACAACTAGCCCACGCTTTTTTAAGGCAGCCATCAATCCAATTGTTAAGGTAGTCTTCCCTACACCACTTCCGGTACCTGCTATTACTATTCTTCGTTGTGTCAATGATTTCACCCCACCTCTAAACGCAACTTCATACCCGTTGCTTTAGTTATTGCACTATAGATAAATTCTCTAATTTCTTGAGCAGTTATTTTTCTTCCTTGTTGTGTTACCGCAAGGAGCTGTGTATCTAACGAATTTGAATCTAAGCATTTTACAGCATGCATCTTCCCTTCAGTTAATGCCATAAAACCATTGATAAGTTCACCGTCTGAAAAATGACCATCTAAAAAGAGCAATATTTTATATGAGCCCTTTTCCATACCTACTACTGCCATCATTTGTGAATTTTCCGTTATCATGATATTTTCTGTTGGAACGATGCAAGCTTGCTTGTCATTTGATATTCCGTGTTTCTCCGTATTATCAGTAAAATAGAAATGCTTAAACCATTGGATTCCTTCACCAAATGCTCCATTAGACATTGTTCTAAGCGGTTTTGAAAATTGTATATGTGTTACGTTTTCATTCTTTTTTATTTCATAGGAGTCTTTGAAACTTATATTCTCTATATCTTTTGAGTACTCTGGCGTCATTAACAGTTGAGGCTTAGGTACAGTTGGATGTGATTGAGCATTCACCTTCACTTGGTACACATCCTGTAATTGTTCCGCTTTCCGTAATAACTCCACATCACCCACTTCTTTAAGGGTTCCATTATGCAATAAGGCAAATCTATCTGCATAAAGTGCTGCCACATTCAAATCATGCAGTATTGAAAAGATCGTTAATCCTTTTGTTTTTTGGCGTTCTTTCAGTAAATCTAAAAGTTGAAATGTATGTTTAATATCTAAGTGATTAGTTGGTTCGTCTAAAAGTAAAACTTCTGGTTCTTGGGCTAGAGCTTTTGCTAGTAAAACTCGTTGCTTTTCACCGCCACTCAGTTTTTTAAATTGTGTTTTTCTGAAATGACTAATCTTTGTAATATCCATCATTTCTTCAATAATACGTTGGTCATCTTTTGAAAGACTTTTTAATAATCCCTTTTGGTGTGGATAACGACCAAGACTAATAATCTCCTCTACCGTATAATCAAAAGATACTTGAACTTCTTGTGTAAGAACGGCTACCTTTTTTGCTTTTTCAATTTTTGAGTATGAGGAGATTTCTTTATCGGATAATAAAACATTACCACTTTGGATTGGCAATTGCCCTGTAATCATTTTGAAAAGAGTTGTTTTTCCACTACCGTTTGGACCAAGTAGAGCAAAAAACTCACCTCTATGAATTTCTAAATTAATTCCTGTCAGTACAGGAGCATTTGAATATCCACCTACTAAGTTCTCAATTTTTATCATCCTCTTCTCCCCCTTTTTTCTCGAATTAATAAAAATGCAAAAACAGGTGCGCCAATTAAGGCAGTAACGACACCAATTGGAAGTTCTGTTGGTGCAATTATTGTCCTAGACAGTAAATCTGCTAAAATTAGAAAGCTACCACCAGTTATTAAGGATAACGGCAATACATGGCGATGATTTGGTCCAATTATAAGACGTACTAAGTGAGGAACAACAAGTCCAACAAATCCAATTGACCCAGAAACAGCTACTGCTGAGCCGGTCAATAAAGACGCACCTACTAATATAAAAGCTTTTCCTCTTTTTACATTCACACCAATATGATCGGCAGTTTCCTCCCCAAGAGCTAACGCATTTAGTTCACGATAATGATAAAATAAAATAATCGATCCAATTATCATGAATGGAATAATGAGTTGAACGTATTCCCACCCTCTCATACCGACACTTCCATATAACCAATAAATAATTTGTGTCATAACATCTCTGTCACCTAATGAAATAATGAGGGAAACAAGTGCACCAATAAAGGAGCTAACAATAATACCGGCTAAGATAATCGTTTCAATTGCCAAACTTCTACTACTTAATTGCACTAACCCAAATACAACAAGTAGAGTAGTTAAACCACTTACGATGGCAACTACTGGCAGTGTAAAACTACCTAAACCAATAATAGATACTTGGAAAAACAAAACAAGAACCGCGCCAAGTGAGGACCCGGATGAAACTCCAATGGTATAAGGATCTGCTAATGGGTTACGTAATAGCCCCTGGAAAGCTGCCCCTGCTAGTGCTAAAGAAGCACCAACACAAAAAGCAAGAACGACACGGGGCAAACGGATATTCCAAATAATCATTTCTTCATTTTTCGGAATAACTTGTAGCCAACCCATACCCAATGTTTTTTCTGAAATGATATGTAAAATTGTTGCTATTGGTACTGTCACACTACTTAAAAATAAGCCAAGAAGGCCCGTACAAAGTAGGAGCCCTCCGCTAAAAATGTATAACCAAATTGTTTTATTGTTTAAAAATTTCCGGATAGATAAGTTTTGCAAGTGTCTCGACTCCTTCAATTAAACGAGGACCAGGTCTTGTAACCGTATCGTTATCAACGTCAAATACCTCTCCGTTTTTTACAGCAGGTACTTCCGCCCATCCTTCCCGCGCAAGCACTTGTTCACTTGGATTGTCAATATAGTATCCATACGTTGTAATAATGGCATCTGGATTTAATTTAACGATTTCCTCTTCGTTTAATTTCACCCAACCTTCTTGGTCTTCGGCAACATTTGTTGCTTGAATTGACTCAAGCATTTCGTGCATAAATGTATTTTTACCTGTTGTAAAAATATCTGGAGCTGGTGAAACTTCTACCCAAACACGTTTTTTCTCTTTCACTGAAGCTATTGCCTTATCTTTGATTGCTTGGTGACGATCTTTCATGTCCGTAATAATTTCTTCTGCTTTATCACTTGTACCCGTAGCAGTACCAATCATTTTAATTTTCTCGTAAACATCATCAAATGAACTTGCACTTCCAACTACGATGACTTTAATTCCTGCATCTTCAAATTGTTGCAATACTTTTGGATGGGTATTGTAGTGATAATCTGTTACAAGCGCCATATCTGGCATTAAACTTAAAACAAGCTCTGCATTAATATCTTGTCCACCAACTTTTTGAATGTTGGCTGTTTCAGCTGGATAGTTACAATAATCTGATACACCAATAATTTTATCTCCAAGCCCTAATGCAAAGGCAATTTCTGTATTACTTGTTTGAATGGAAACAATTGATTCAGGTGCTTTTTCAATCGTTATTTCCCTATTTGCATCATCTGTTATCGTTACTGGGAACACATTTCCCGATTTCTCATTAGCTTCTTCAGTTGCGTTTGTATCCGCGTCATCTTGTGTGTTAGTATCGTCCGTACCACACCCTGCAAGTAACCCAATACTTAACAGTAGAAACGCGGTGAACAGTCCCAACTTTTTGAAAATCTCTTTCATTTCAAATTCCTCCTTCTACGTTAGAACAATAAAAAAAACGCCATCCCTCTTGGAAAGCGTTTTGTAAAAAGGCAGTTTATGTAGAAGTATATAACCAAAAATTAAGTTCGGTTACCTGCGCTTTAAACATTCCTTTCCTCGAGGAAGTTTAAACTACATAATAGGCAGGTCTCCTGACTTACGAATCAACAGTCGGTTACTCCTTCCCATGTTATAAAACACAGTGGATATTGCGTAACCTTCCTACTCGCTTACAGTGGCGGGACCGTGTTGGATTTACACCAACTTCCCTCTTAGTCTTAAATCATTCTTAATCGAATATTTAAGAAACCTATATGTATCGTATTCATTTTTGTTCTAAAGTGAAGTATAGTTGATAGCGACGTATTTGTAAATGTCAGAAAAAATTTACTTCCAAGTTATTTTTCCCTTTCCTCCAACCATTCTTTATATTCATGTTCGAGGTATTCATCCGTTTTTACAACTGTCCATTGGTCGCTTTTCTTTTGCAAATTAACTTCTATCAAGTATTCCCCACCTGCTTCATCGAAGTCTTTTTTCACATAGGAAATGCTACCATGTACTAGTATAATTACTTCTTGCTCGTTAATCCTTTTAACTTTAATTGGTTCGTAGCTTTCAATACTATAGTTAGCATCTATAACATCATCCATCGAATCAATTTCGTCTTTTTCGATATTAATTCCCGTCTTCTGATCGATATTATTTTTTAAATCCGGATATCTATCCCAAAGCAAGTTTACGTCGTGATTTAATACAGCTTGTGTTCTATAGTACATATATTCTCGAATCGACTTTACATATGTAGTGTATTCTGATGTCTCTGGTTCAACGAATTCTTCTTTTCCTAAATTTGACTTTAAATCTTCTGGAAGTGAAATAGGATCTGAACACCCACATAAGAAAACTACTAGACTGCTAACGGCTAAAAGTTTTTTCATATTCGATACCTCACATTCCCTCTTAATATCTCTATTAATGTAATTGCCAGATTTGGTATTAGTTTCAAATATATCTTTTTTTCATTTTACTATAACATGTTTACGGAACGGTATTCTATCCACCTCCGTCTAACTGATAAAAACAAAAATGAGGAATTAAAAATGCATGCTAAATTAATACATTTAAAATCCCCCACCATCCAGGAAGTGAACCATGCGACAAAGGAAGAACAACTGGAATGGTTAATGGAACAGTATGGGGACTTAGTAATGAGACTGGCCTTTACGTATGTAAAAGAAAAACAAATTGCAGAAGATATTTCGCAGGAAGTATTTATAAGTTGTTACAAGCACCTTCAAAATTTCGAACAACGATCCACTTATAAAACATGGATTTATCGGATTACGGTTAATAAGTGCAAAGATTATTTAAAAAGCTGGTCTTACCGAAATATTTATTATCGGGATAAACTTCAATCATTTTTTAAAGGTAGTAGTCATTCATCGGAGTCAAAATTTTTAGTAAGTGAAGAAAATGAAGAATTGTTTCAAAAAGTACTCGCACTTCCAACAAAGTTAAGGGAGTCCATAATTCTTTATTACTATGAAGGTTTTTCCATCGATGAGATTGCAGAACTTTTAGCTATTAAAAGCAACACTGTGAAAACAAGACTCCACCGCGCAAGAGCTACTTTAAAAGTAACGTTAGAGGAGGAAATCATCGATGAAAAATAAATGGAACTATCCAGAGCAAAACGATCTTAAATTTGAGCAGAAGCATAAAGAATATGTATTTAAAAAAGTTGGAGAAATCCATGAAACTAGTAAAAAAAGTCACCACACGTTTGTTAAAAGAATGACCTTAGCTGCAACAATCACCTTTGCAATGGTTGCACTACTTATTGCTTCAACTTATGTTTCACCTGCAATGGCTAAGGTTGTTAGTAATATCCCTTATATTTCAGAATTTATTAATAAACAAGAACGTACCATTGCTTTAAATGATACCGTATATAATGTGATGAATAAACATAACTACCAACTACTAGATCTTCAAATTAACGGGAAGAAGATTTCCATTACGTTAATTGGCACAGATCAAGAAATTCAAGTAATTAAAAACGAAGTAGTGTCAAATGTAGATACTGCCCTACAAGAAAAAAATCTCGGTCACTTTTCAATCGATGTAAAAGCTGGTGAAGTAACTCCATGGCCAGAAGATGACCCTGAAACAGTTCAAATGGAGAAAGCTAGTGAAGCTTTACACGATGAGATTATGGCACTTCTAGATGAAAATCATTTTGAACCTGCTTTCCCAATTGAAGCCCGCGTCAATAATGTACAGAATTTTATTTATGTCGCTGTCCCGAATACGGAATCTAAAGAAAGAATGGAACAATTAAAGGAGTTATTAAAAACAGCTTCTTCAAAATATGGCGATGATTTTAAAATGCGAATCACACAAATTGATATGAAGGCACGAGAACAGGAATTACGTTGGGGAGGAAATATTCACGCTATCGGTAGCGCATTAATGGAAAATAAGGATTTCAATGTGACCGGCTTTTCGTATTCCTTCCATCCTTATCCTCTAATGATAAAACTAAAAACATCAATAAAATCAACAGATCCAAATGTTGATGAACTTGTTGAAAGAATTGAAAATGAAATCACTCAATTTCTTAAAAATGATGAAAGAACGAAAGATATTCGAAACGACCCTTACGATTTAATTATTATGAGTAAGGATAAAAAGAGACTTAATTAAAAATAATCGCGGCTTACGATTGTAGGCCGCGATTTTAATTTAGATTTAACTCACTCCAGCAATTGTAAAATCCATTTTTTTATATCTACTATACGGAGAGTATTTGGCTTAGAATCTATTCCAGTAATAATAAGTGGTACAAGGGAATCTACTTTGTGCAATGAACCGTGAGCTCCCCCACCTGCATGATCATAACTGTGATTTTCAATGAATTCATAATTAGGTAAAGCATCCACAATAATATAGCGTCCTTTGTGGGAATGGAGTGCCCCGTTTAGTCTTGCAAGTGCATCTGGGTAATCGTTATATTGTATTTTTCCATTTTGAACTGATAAATCCAAAATGGATGTGTCCCCTTTTATGTCCCAATTTTGATTATATTCGTCTTTTAAAGAACCATTTGAAGAAAATACCATCTCTTCTTTATGAGGTGCTGTTACGACGTTTTGTGTACCTTCCTTCCAAGAGATAAAACCAATACGTTCATCCTGCTTCAAAATATTTACAACTTCTCTATAATCAATTTGTTCATCTTTCAAATAGATATAGGCCATTCGTTCATTTACGGCAATAACTATTTGACCATTTTTATTGTCCCGTTCCCAAAATGAATATTTGCTAAGTAGTTTATTTAAATCAATTAATGACTTATCCTTATCCTTTTTCACATAAGATTGACCACTATCTCCAACAATAATCCAAGTTACTTTCTCTATTGCCTCTTCCCAAGTCGGAAAAGAATTAAGCATCTCTTGCAATGATTCATCCAATTTTTCAATGGCTTTCAGGTTGTCAGGTCCCTTACTGTGTATGCGTGCATCTGCATCAGGAAAATAAGCTAAAGTAAAAGGTGGTAGTTGGTTCTGTTTTAATAAAAATTTGAACTCATTAATCGTAAAGTCGTTACTAACTCCCATCTTGTCCCAAGCAAATTTTTGAAAGTTATTATTTGGACTTAATTGTGATAAAACGCCAAAGGATAGAATATCTGGCCCTTTAACTTTCACATCCTTTGGCAATAGTGCCATTGTTGATATTAGTGCAGGAACATTGAGTTTATGCTCATCCCTTCCCCGATATATCACACCATTAATTGAGGCTGATTGTATCGAACGCTTTGCTAAATCTTCATAGATTGTGGTAGTTTCAGAATTCAGATGTTCATTATTCAATCGAATCACACTATCTTGAACGACATTACGAACTCCAGTATTCCAAATTTCACCAGGTCCACTCCCATAACTAACGATTCGATTTGCATCTTCGTTAAACCAAATTAGCCCTGGTATATTATGTTCATCAGCAAAAGTACCTGTTAATAATGAACTATCAATAGTTACGGACATCGTCGGATAAGAACTAACTATATTTGGAATGAATTCACCATTTTCAATTAAATATTTAAATGCTGGAGCTTTCCCCTGTGCTATCACTTTTTGAAGAGGTTTACTCATTAAAGAATCTACCGCAATAATAATAATCGGTTTTTTATCTGAGGTAATTTGGATATCAGAAATATCACGAGTCTTTGAGATGGATAAAGCCATTACAAAACCTATCAGTACAATCAACAATGCACCGATGATTAATAAAATTTTCCGCACCATTGTTTCACCTAAATTCCAATTTATTAAACAATAGTATGTATATTGAATGCTTTTATCATGTATAAAAAAGCGCCTCTACCATGTTGTAGAGCGCTTCATTACATATCTTTTAATTTTTCACGATTAAATATACCGAAATATAAAATACTAAAACCAACGACTTCTAAAAAAACAAACCCATAAATCATGATGGTCATTCCCGCAAACCCATCACCGACACTGATTCCAAATAATATACCCGCAACCCACGACAAAAGCGGTGCAATGATAATAATCGTTGCAATTCCCCAGATAAGGAACTTCCTTTTATTAGTTTTTCCACGACTTAAAAAAATTGCAGAAATAATGGCTAATACTAAAACAATAATAGCGGCTGGCATATGGTCTCCCCTTACTTTTCCCATTGAAAACAATTTAATTACTAAAGCCAATCATACAATAACTACCCCTTAATAAAAAGAATACGGATTTGACCCTCACCTACATCCAACTCTCTAAAGAATCAGGAATACATTTCCCTGTATTTTCTGAATTTTAACGCTTCGTTAAAAATACTATTTTTTTCTGCAAAATCCCTACATTTCCTTATTATTACTTTACTAATTGTGTTAATATACATAATGGTTTTCTATATCAAATGTTAATTTAAAGAAGGAGAATAAAAGACAAGTATGTTTAAAAAACTTAATCATATTAAAACCAAATTAATCCTAACATTTTCATTCTTTCTTATTATTCCAACGATAGCTGTAGGGGTTTTCGGTTACTTAAAAGCTGAAAAAGAAGTTACAAAAGCAATAACCGATAATATTGATGCAAACCTTAACTTACTAAACAGTTCTATTGATCAAACAATCAATTCTAGCATTTTTGATATTGAAACATTCTCAAAAGAAATTACTACTGCTTCCTATCAAGGTGAAAGCACTACGGAGCTACGTAAAGAACTCGCACAGTACTCAAAGTTGCATCCTGAAATTTTTAGTATCTATGTTGGAACTAGTGAAGGTGATTTTATAGAAGAACCGATTATTACTGATACTTCAGATTATGACCCAAGAATAAGAGATTGGTATAAAGAGTCCGTTGAAAATAATGGACAAATTATTATTTCAGAGCCCTATCCAGATATAACGACTGGGGATATGGTTGTAACCATTTCAAAAACTACCGCTGATGGAGAAGGTGTGGTAGGACTTGATCTTAATATTAAACATCTTCAGGATTTAATTGAAAATGTTCAAATCGGTGAAAGTGGCCACGCTTTACTTATCGATAAAAGCCAAACCTTTATTGCTCATCCAACCGAAGAACCAGCCGCTCCAGCTGAAGAAGAATATTATAAAAAAATGTTTGAAGCAAATGAAGGTGCCTTTGACTTTGTTCAAGATAACGAAAAGAAATATATGAGTTTCCATACAAATGAATTAACAGGATGGAAAATTGGCGGAACTTTAGTTTACTCAGAAATAAAGCAAGCAGCTGCTCCTATTTTACATAACATGATAATTATCATTGTTATTGCACTTATATTAGGTGGTTGCACGATGTACTTTGTTATCAGATCGATTATTAAACCACTAAAAGTCTTAAAAGAAAAAGCTATTACTGTAAGTAAAGGTGATTTAACGGAACAAATCCAAATCAAAACTAATGATGAAATTGGTCATTTAGCAACAGCTTTCAACGAGATGCAAAATAGTCTACGAGTACTTGTCCAACAAGTCGAGATGAGTGCTGAGGAAGTAGCTGCTTCATCTGAACAACTATCTGCGATTTCAGAGGAGACAACAGCTGCTAGTCAACAAGTAGCTTCTTCTATTCAAGAGGTAGCAAGTAATGTTGAAAAACAAGCATACGGTGCGAAACAAAGTTCTGAACTGTTAAACGACTTTTTACACAATACTGTAGAAATTTCTAATTCTTCTTCCGTTGTAACAAAATTATCCTATAATACATTGTTACAAGCTGAAGAAGGTGAAAAAGTAGTAGAAAACAATGTTGAACAAATGAATTCTATTCATGAATCTGTTACTGAATCCAATAAAATGATGGAATCCTTATATGAAAGTACAAAAAAAGTAAGCTCCATTTTAGCAGTAATAACTGAAATTGCAGAACAAACAAATCTACTTTCATTAAATGCTGCAATTGAAGCAGCCCGTGCTGGAGAGCATGGAAAAGGATTTTCAGTTGTTGCTGATGAGGTTAGAAAACTCGCAGAACAATCACAAAAATCGGTACAAGAAATAAATACAATCGTACACACAATTCAAAACGACACAGAAAACACCGTACAAACAATGTTAAAAGTCAATAATGATGTTCAAGCTGGTGTTCAAATTTCTCAAGAGACAATCCAGAAATTTAATGAAATCATTAAAAGTACAAAAGAAATAACACCACAAATGGAGGAAATTTCAGCAACGGCAAAACAACTTGCAGAGAATATTCAAATCAATGCAACCATTGCTAGTGATGCAGCAGACATGGCACAAAAATCTGCATCCATTACGGAGGAAATTGCTGCTTCTTCAGAAGAACAATTGGCTGCAATGGAAAACGTTTCTTCCTCAGCGCAATCACTCACAACTTTAGCTGAAGCTCTAAAAAGCAATCTATCTAAATTCAAATATTAAAAAGAACTAATATGGAGGTGTCCAAAAAGTAATAATTTTTTGGACACCTCTTTTCTTTCTTGATAAATATTTCTTATGAATTATTACTCCTGCGGTAGTCGAAATAAATTTCCACTATCCTCGTCGCAATTTATCTGTGACGAAAGCGGTAGCGTCAGTTACAAAGGAGTTGTCTCAAAATGACTTTTCAGACAACTCCTTTCCTTATGTTGATTACAGTATGATACTGCTCCCCTTTTTCATTAGCTCCATAGTTATTCTCCTGCGTACTTTTGATATTGAACATAATTATTGTCTATAATAAACATCTACTTTTGATTTTCAAAAATCAATTTATGAAATAGGTGAAATACATGAAGAAACTTCTCCATGTGGTTGCAGCAATTATTGAAAATGATCAACATGAAGTCTTTTGTGCTCTAAGAGGACCAAATATGTCATTACCAAATTATTGGGAGTTCCCCAGCGGTAAAATTGAAAATGGTGAAACTCCAGAAAAAGCATTAGTTCGGGAAATTAAAGAAGAGTTCGACTGTGTTATTAATGTTGGAGAAAAAGTAGAAGACACAACATGGGAATATGAGGATGTCATTGTAAGATTACAAACATTTAAAGCAAATTTAATCGCTGGAGTACCTATTGCAATGGAACACGCAGATGCAAGATGGGTGGCACGAGATAAACTTAAGAAACTTGAATTTGCCCCTGCTGATATTCCCGCATTAGAAAAGATATGTAAGAACTAAAAAATCACAAGTGTTAGTCTTGTTCTATCCTATCCATCGTTTCAATATGATGTCATGGGGAACCCATTCATTTTTAGCGCAAGGACATTTCTCGACACATTCAATTTTAGATGTTAAAATTTAAAGATTCGTAAAGTTAGTATATCCATTTTTTTCAATAGTAGGTGATTGAGTTTGCGCATTAAAAAGGCTATCCCCAATATGTTAACATTAGGCAACTTGTATTGTGGTTTTCTATCAATAGGTTTTGCTGCAAATAGTCATTATAAAAACGCAGCAATATTAATAATAATAGGCATGATGTTAGATAGTATGGACGGCAGATTAGCGAGGATCTTCAATGCCGATAGTACTTTAGGAAAAGAGTTAGACTCTTTAGCTGACATCGTTACATTTGGAATCGCACCATCATTTCTAATGTATTATACTTACTTTTACCAGTTAGAATTACTTGGATTAGCGATTGCTGGATTATTCCCTTTGTTTGGTGCCTTCCGATTAGCAAGATTCAATATTAGCAGTAATAAGTCATCACAACACTACTTTATCGGTGTTCCAATTACAGCCGCTGGTGGCATATTAGCATTATTGTCCTTGTTCAACCACCTGATTCCGAATATAATAACAGCAGTTATTTTTACTGCGCTTTGCTTTTTAATGGTTAGTAAACTTAAAATTCCAAGTTTAAAAGATGTTCCTTTACCTAAGTACGGTACAATTGTTACGATTTTTTTAGGATGTTTATTATTTATATTATTCAAAAATACTTATGGGAAATTTCCTTACTTAATCTATATTGCAGCACCTACGTATATTATTTATGTACTTTATCAATTTGTAAAAAACAAAAAATAAACATTCCATTGTCTACAGCTACAACTTTCCCTTAGGTTGTAGTTTATTTTTACGAAAAATTCTGTATATCGCAACCGAATATTGAACCACTTGTTAATTGAGCCAGTGAGCCACTTAATACACTCTGTCTTTTCCAGAAGAACACCTCGGCTTTATTTGGAGTGGCGGGCATGATACCCTTGTGCGGGCGTTAAATCCTTGCTACTACGCCCTTTAAGCGCGAATCATGCCCGCAGAGGCTCCATGTAAAGCCTACTGATAAACTTGCTACTAACTTTATCTTGTCCATGAAAATGGCTCATTTTTTTAGTTGCGAAGTGGCTCACAATTCAATTGCGAAATACAAAATTCCATTTTCTGCATAATAAGAAGGGATAATCAAAGAATGAAAATAAGAAGGAGAATTAAATATTACCTTATTCGTTTATTTCGCTTAAAATCTAGTCCACATCAAGTAGCTTTAGGCCTTACTATGGGTTTTATACCAAGTTGGATTCCACTGTTTGGTTTTGGCCCTGTACTTTCTATTGGTCTAGCAAAATTAACTAGATCAAATCCCATTTCAGCATTTGTAGGCGGTGTGATAGGTACTCCAATTTGGCCACTACTTTTTATATTAAATTACATGATTGGAGGCTTTCTATTAGATAGAAAACCTAAAGTTGATACACTTGAAGAAGTAGAGTATTCAACAGCTATTCAACATACACTTTCAGGATTTTTCAAATCTCATACGAGTGGAGTGCTATTTCTAACTGGTGCAATAATAAATATAGTACTCTCCTCAATCTTAATTTACTTCATGACATTTTTTCTATTCAAAAAATATCGGGTAACAATATTAAATAAATTAAGATGAACTATAGAATAAAAAAGCCAGCACTATATTTGAACTGCCCCGTAAAAATTAGATTTTTGTCTAACTTTTACGGGGCAGTTTATTTTAGATTACTAGTTTATGTTCATCTTACATTTTCATCCAATATCAAAGTGTTTATACTAATTCCCTGTTCAATCTTGTTAGAGAGAAGTGTATTTTATAATAATGTGGTTTACCCAACCATATAAGTAATATAATAACAATGTATTGACTAAATTAAGGGGAGTGAATCTAAATGATTATCGTTACAACAGAAAATATTCCAAATTACAAAGTAACTGAAGTTTTAGGTCCAGTATTTGGGCTAACAGTACGAGCTAGAGGAATTGGAAAAGATATTGTCGCTTCATTAAAGGGACTAGTTGGTGGGGAAATTAATCAATATACGGAAATGCTTGAAGATGCAAGAAAACAAGCCATCGATCGCATGGTAAAAAATGCTGCAGCAATGGGAGCTGATGCAATCGTAATGATGCGCTTTGACTCTGGTGAAATCGGCCAAAACATGAGTGAAATCATCGCCTATGGAACGGCTGTTAAAATTGATAAGGCATAACAAATGAAGTGGATTATAGGATTTTACGGTGTTCAACTTGTCATTCTCATTTTATTAATTATTTTATCTTATCTAATTTATGATCGCCGCTTCAAGAAAAAACATGGGAAGCAAGTACCTAAAGGTTTTGTACGTACAAATGAAATATCAATTGACCCAACTACAGGAAAAAAATTAGTCGTTTATTTCAACCCCGAAACTGGTGAAAGATTTTACAAGGAAGACTAATAAACAATAAAAACTTGAAACAAAAGGGTGTGAAATACATTTCCATGCCCTTTTTAATATATCTCCCGTAATAAAAAAGCATTCAGAATGTCCACACATTCCGAATGCCCTATTTCCAATCCCTTGTATATACATAGAAAGGTTTTAAACTTCTAGACCTGCATTAACTGCTGAATTTGTTGAATTTGCCTCAACGGGTGTTTCATCCCCATTATCAGTACAAGCCGTTGTAAAAATAAGAAGGCAAATTAATCCCAGTACTACTCTCTTCATTCATACTCACTCTCTTCAAAAAAAGGTTTCCCTTATTTTTAGCTATTTGAGTAAAAATTATAAGTTTATTTCAAAACTAGAAATTGTCACTACTTAATCGGAATTTCAACTTTTGCGATTACCTTCATATCATCGTCAGTTGATTTAATTGAAATGAATCCTTTATTCTTTTTAACAATTTCTTTAACAATGTACAACCCTTGCCCTCTTATCTTTTTAACGTCCCTATCTTTCGTTGTATAGCCTTGTTTAAAAATAAGATCGGGTTCTATTTTCTTTATGCTTGTATTTGTTACTTGAAAAATATATTTCGTAGCCTCAGCAGTACAAATTACCTCTATTTTTCTATTACTCTCTGGAAGTTCCATTGTTGCTTCAATGGCGTTATCTATTAAGTTAGATAAGATTTTTATCAAATCAATTGACTTGATATGGTCAAAGGCGTTTTGAGAAATATCAAAATCCATATCTATTTGATAGTTTTCCGCAGCTATTTTTTTCGTCTGTAATAAAATCGCTAATCCAGGATGGTCGATATTTAGTTTCAACTTTTCAATCATACTAACTTCTTTATTAAGGGATGTTACATATTCTAATGCTTTATCGTATGCGCCAATTTGAAGTAACCCTTGAATGACTTGGATATGATTAATATAGTCATGTCTAAATGAAGAAACAGATGCAATAAGCGTGCTTAATTCTGATTGATATGTATTTTCTGCATACCCTACTTCTTTTGTAACTTCTTTTTGATACCATCTTTGTAAATATAAAAAAGATACAATGATAATAATTATGAACAACCCAATAAATATAAAGATAACAACACGATCTTTAATAACCGCTTTCTCAATATGATTAATCGATGCTGAACTAATATCCATACCCAAATACCCTAATACATCTCCGGATTCATCTTTAATCGGTACTCCAACAGACATATATGTACCATATTCAGGATCATGAATTTCTTTTGTTACATAGGGTTCGTTATATAAAAATGCTCGTTCTACATATTTTTTTGGTACAGTACAATTTGTTCCTATTGGAAAATGAATATTTCTAGGCATACCAACAATTAAGGTTTTCGAAACTTCAGGATTATCTATGTCCAATGTATAAACATATAGTGCACCTACTTTATCCCTAAATTCGTTCAACTCACTCCGAATTTTCCAATAGTATTGGTTTTCTTCTTGATTCTCCAGGAACTTTTTATAAGTTTCTATATCTAAATCACTAGCCAGTCCTTTAGCAACTTCTAAATTATGATTGACGACTGCATCTTCTACTGTGACTTTCATTCGGAAATTAATTGCAAGAAAACTAAGGCTTGTAAAAACAAGTATAAGAATAGTAGAAAGAATTAAGATTATTTTTCTTTTCATTAAACAAAATTTCCTTATTTTATTTATATATCTAGTAAAAACATCACTATGTATACTATTTTATAGTTTTAGTATTGTCTAGTGTTATTACTATAAATAATTTTAATGCCCTATTTATTAGCCAAGTTTTTCTGGAAGAAATTTATAATGTTGTTGATTTTATTTTAAGATGTGACTAATTATTGTCAATAGTGCTCAAATCTCAATCATATTTTTGCTTAGTTGGGACAGAATAATTAATAAAAGACTAAAGAGTTTCCTCTTTAGCCTTAAAATCAATGCTCTGTATAGCTACCAAACAGTTAGTTCCATGCAGTTCGTTCACTTACAGGTCTTTCCTGTTCGAACGAATTTCGATCGAAAGCTGCTTCAGGCCGCCGATTGTTGTCTACTTGGAATTCAGAAGCAAACTCTTCATTGTTGTTTTTGGCCTTCTGATTCTGATTATTTTTTGCACCATAAACATTTACTTTGTTATTTTTATTGTTCGCTTCTTTATTTGCCATAGCTATCCTCCTCATTGATTTGAATGAAAAATTCAGACAAGACCAAAATAGATTGTCTGCTTTTCATAAAATAGTTTGTCCCAATTAGACGATTTTATCTCAGGAAAAGCTATGGTTTTATTTACAATAATCTACTACATAATTTTTTAAACATAATGATACAGGCTATCTTAAATGAATCATTATTTTCTTTCATACCTTTCGACAATTTGTTTTGCCAGATTATAAAAAGCTTGTGATTGGCTATCATACCCCCATTTTTCTTTAAAGGTACTATAATACTTTGTAAAATCTGCTGCATTTGCCATCTGATTGTTTTCTTTAAAAATTGAATCAAATAAAGGTGCATCGGATTCATTTTTTAATAACTCTAAAGTGCTTTTATGAATTTTCGAATTTTCTTTATATTTTGTCACTACAATACCTAATGATTCTAATTTTATATCTAAATTTCTAGCAAACTCTTTAACTCGTTTAACAATTTGGGGAATTCCATATGTAGAGAGGATATCAGGTACGGTTGGAATGAGATAGCCGTTTGAAATTCGTAAGCCGTTTAAAGTAATGATGTCAAGGTTTGGAGGACAATCAATTAAAATATAATCATAATGATAATTTATTGGACGGATAGCTTTTTTAAGAATTTCTATTGGATTCGTTTCATGAAATGGTCCTGTCGCCATTTTTGCAATACGCTCTTGAACATCCATTAAATCCAAACTTGATGGTAGTAAATCTAAGTTTTTTATAGATGAAATATTTGAAACACTTTTTTGTATTGTTTTTTCTAAAATAAATTTTACTTCATCGGGGTCTAATGCTTCTTCAAAAATTGTAGCAATTGTATAACCGTCCTCGTTTAAATCTTTCCATTTGTTTTCACCTATCAACATTAAAGTAGCATTCGTTTGAGGATCTAAATCAATAACTAATACTTTTTTCTTAAATTCTGATGTAAGCATTTCTGCAAGGCCAACTGTTGTTGTAGTTTTTGCCACGCCACCTTTTAAGTTAATTGTAGAAATTACAATAGCCAATAGTCGCTCGCCCCTTTCCGATAACTGTTATCTACAATTTATGATAGATTTACTATTTTCATTAACAAAACTGGAAATCAATAAACGCATTTATAGACATTTCTCGGGAAATAAAATGAAATCTTTGACGAATATCCTCATTTATATTAATTCTTTGTCAAAGAAATAAAAGAAGACACTGATTGTCTCTTAATCTGTATACATTAATCCCATAATAAAAAGAATTTGGAACAAAAATCGATTTTTCAAATTTATTTAGAAATATTAGTGATGAAAATTTGCTATTTAGAAAAAGTTGATTGGAATGGAGTGTGGCTGACTCCTGCGGGAATAGCATGAGCCGAAAATCCATTTTTGCCGGCCATAGACGGCAAAAATTAGTTGAGGCCATGCCCGCGGAAAGCGTCCACACGAAATGGAAATCAACGTCCTTCATATCAAAAGACACCATTTTCACGTGAGAAAATGGTGTCTTTTCAGTTTTATCCCAGCTTCCTGCTTTTATTTTTCATCATAATCTGGAAGTTTAAATGTTTCTACTTCTTTTAATAGATCCTCTACTATATGTTCTAAGGCTTCTGCTGTCGCAGCAATTTCCTCCATAGAACTTAATTGTTGTTCTGTCGCTATAGAAACTTTCTCAATTTCACGTTTTGAGGAATTTGATATATCTTCTACAACCGTCATATCTGAAACGACTTTTTCGCTATTTTGCGCAATTTGGTGAGTGCTTTCAACAACTTGCTGTAGTTGATCTGTAATTTGTTCTATCAACATTTTAATTTCCATGAAGTTCTTTTCTGTTTGTATAAACATATCTAAACCTTTTGTAACTTCAAGGCGACTTGAATTCATTGATTCTACAGATTTCGAAGACTCTCTTTGAATTGCCGTAATAATTTCTTGTACTTGGTTGGAAGAATTATTTGTTTGTTCTGCAAGTTTACGTACCTCTTCAGCAACTACTGCAAAGCCTTTACCATGTTCTCCAGCACGTGCTGCTTCTATCGCTGCATTTAGCGCTAGTAAGTTTGTTTGTTCTGAAATCGATGTAATTACATTCACAATTTCATTAATCTCATTAGCATAATTATTTACAGTACTAATATCCGCAGATAACATATTAAAGGTTCCTTCGATTGTTTTCATTTGCTGTTGAGTAGAGGAAACAATCTCATGTCCAACGTCAATTTTAAATTCAGCCTCTTCTGCTTTCATTGTGACTGTATTCGTATTCTGATAAATTTTCTGAATATCCTCTGATACAACCTTTAAAGAGGCAAAGCTTTGATTTAGTTTATCCGTTTGATTTTCTAACCCTCTTTGAACTAACCCCATAGCAGCTGCTATTTGTTCTGACGATTTTGTACTTTCATCAATTGTTGAACTTAACTCTTCAGAAGATGATAGAATAACCTCAGACTTATTATGAATATGTGAAATAATAGAGGCTAGCATCGTCGACATTTTGTTAAATGACTTTCCAAGAATACCAATCTCATCTCTTTTTAAAATATCTACTTTCGTCCGTAAATCTCCCGCGCTCATTTCTACTGAGGCATCTGTTATTACTTTTAAAGGCTTCGTTATCGAACGGATGATAACTATTAAATAGATACTAAGTAAAATTAGTGATCCGATTACAACATAAATCGTCGAATTTAGAATTGGTTTTGTGGCATCGCTAATTTCACTTGTAAACATTGTTCCGCCAATTTTCCATCCAGTTAATGCGTTTGTTTGAACAAACATTTGTTTCTCTTTACCTTCAAATATATAGTCAAATGATGTTATATCCGGTTCTATCATTCGCTTAGCCCACTCTTCTTGGGAAACATCTAAACCTAATTCCAATGTTGGATGAGCTATGATCTGTTGGTTTGCTGTCATTAAAAACGGGTAACCTGTTTGACCAACTTTTATGGAATTAATAATTTCATATAAACTATCCATTCTTAAATTTACAGCAAATACAGCGTCTGCATTGCTAAGCGTTTTAGAAACCGTTACTACCCAATCACCTGTTGAAGCAGCTTGATGTGGATCAGAAATAACCACTTGTCCAGAATTTTCTTTAGCCTTTATATACCAATCACGGGTTGTAGGATCAAACTCAGCATTGTTCATGAGACCTAAATCCGGATATTGAATCATTTCTCCCTTAGCTGTTCCAATAAAAGTAGAAAGAATGCCTTCACTTGTTTCAAAGTAATTTTTAAATATATTTAAAGTACTATCCCAATTTTCTTTTTGTAAATCTTCTTGAGTCAGTTGGTCAGAAAAATAATCAACACTCTTAACAATTGGATCGAAATGTTTATTTATAAATCCATCAATGGTGACAACACTCTGATTGGCACTACCATGTATTTGATTTTCTAATTCTTCTTTTGAAGCAATAAATGATGTTGAAGCAATTAATAAACTTGGTAATAGTAATGCAACCAAAAAGGCAAAGCCTAATTTTCCATTAATAGATGTTTTCACAATACGTTTCTGCTTTTTTTCCATACGCAGCTACAAACCTCGAGATATCTTAAAGTAACCTGGATTTGTAACCTTTCACCTCTCTTATAATGTAGTGGGGTGTATAAGTGCACTTGTTTTTACTAAATATTCCATTTCTTTTAATAATAGTATAATAGAATCGCACTCAAAAATGTGGTGATTTTTTTACAATTGTATGGAATTTTCTCGCTCATGCAGAAGCTCTTTAACACATTGAAAACTCGAGATTTCTTTAGGCGAAATAAAAAAACACCGTTTGTCGCAAATTCATGTGACAAATTGGTGTTTATATTAAGGTAGACTTTAAATGTATAGTTTTTTATAGGATACATCTAGTGCATTAACTTTTATTTCTAAAAAACTGGCTTAATTTCGTTTTGAAATTAAGCCAGCCCTGTATACTATGTTACTTTTCTAATGTCACTCTTTGTAGGCGCAATGCATTTAATACAACAGATACGGAACTAAACGCCATGGCGGCACCAGCAACCCAAGGGGCAAGTAAACCAATTGCAGCAATTGGGATACCAAGTGTATTGTATGCAAAAGCCCAGAATAAGTTCTGTTTAATATTACGCATCGTTTTCCGACTCATTAAAATCGCATCTGCAATACTATTTAAGTCGCCTCTAATTAATGTAATATCAGCAGCTTCCATTGCAACATCTGTACCTGTACCGATTGCCATACCGATATCTGCTGTAGCTAATGCAGGCGCATCATTAATTCCGTCACCGACCATTGCTACCTTTTTGCCCTGTTGTTGTAGTTTCTTTACTTCTTCGGCTTTACCCTCTGGAAGCACTTCCGCTATAACTGCATCTACTCCTACCTCTTTACCAATTGCTTGAGCTGTACGTTCATTATCACCTGTCATCATGATGACTTTAATACCCATTTTTTGCAGTCTTTGTACCGCTTCTCGGGAAGTATCTTTTATCGTATCTGCCACTGCTACTAAACCTGCATATTGTCCATTAATTCCTGCTAGCATTGCCGTTTTTCCATCACGTTCTAATTTCTCCATCAGTGAAAGAACATGTTGTATATCAATTCCATATTGAGCCATTAATTTCCGTGTTCCAATGACTACACCCTGACCTGAAATTGTTGCTTGCACACCGAAACCAGGAATCGCTTCGAAATATTGAATATTTCCCAGTTCTACCCCTTTTTCTTGAATACCTTGAACGATAGCTTGAGCTAATGGATGTTCGGATTGTTTCTCCGCTGCACCAATTAAAGATAAGAAATTTTCTTCATTTTGACCATTTGCTACATAGATATCCGTTAATACCGGTTTACCATGTGTCACGGTACCTGTTTTATCTACTACTACTGTATCAATATTTTGTGTTTGTTCTAAATGTTCGCCGCCTTTAAACAGAATACCAAATTCTGCAGCCCGGCCAGATCCTGCCATAATAGAAGTAGGTGTCGCTAAACCAAGAGCACATGGGCAAGCAATAACTAATACAGCGATTAATACTTCAAGAGCTGAAGTGAATTCACCAGGGTTAACCCAAATAATCCAAACTAAGAAAGTTAGAATAGCAATCCCTACTACGATAGGTACAAAAATACCTGAAATTTGGTCTGCCATTCGTTGAATTGGTGCCTTTGATCCTTGTGCATCTTCTACAACTTTTATTATTTGAGCTAGCGCTGTGTCACGACCAACCTTTGTCGCTTTCATTTTAATAAAACCGTTTTTGTTAATTGTAGACCCATATAAAGTGTCGCCAATTTCTTTATCTACAGGTAGACTTTCACCCGTTAACATCGATTCATCAACGGCAGTTATTCCTTCTATTACTTCTCCATCAACTGGAATTTTTTCACCTGGTTTTACTAGAATCATGTCACCAATTACTACTTCTTCTATTGGAACTTCTTTTTCCACACCAGCTCGAACAACAATGGCAGTTTTCGCTTGAAGAACCATTAATTTTTTAATTGCTTCAGATGAACGTCCCTTTGCTTTTGCTTCGAATAATTTCCCTAAAAGAATAAGCGTAATTAAAACCGCACTTGTTTCAAAATAAAGATGTGGTGCATGATGTGTTCCTACAGTGATGATTGTTTGATAAACACTATAAAAATACGCTGCGGATGTACCCATCACGACCAGTACATCCATGTTCGCACTGCCATTACGAAGTGCTTTATATGCTCCTACATAAAATTGTTTCCCAATAATAAATTGCACTGGTGTTGCTAAAAACAGTTGTATCCATGGATTCATTAGGAAATCTGGTACATATAGAAACGATGTAAAGGCAAAGTGACCTACCATAGTCCAAAGTAACGGCAATGATAAAATAGCTGAAATAATGAACTTACGTTGTTGTTCTTTAATGTGCTTTTCACGGTAATCTACTTGTTCTTTATTTTCTTGCTTTTGGTGTGCACCGTAACCAAGTTTTTCTACTCTTGCAATTAAATCAGCAATTGTTATTTCAGAAGGATTAAATTTAATTGTTGCTTTTTCAAGGGCTAAATTAACGCTTGCACTAGCAACACCATTCGTTTTATTTAATACTTTTTCTATCCGCGTTGCACAGGCTGCACAAGTCATTCCTGTAATTTCAAACTCAGCTTTTTGCTTAACTACACCATAGCCTATTGCTTCGATTTTCTTTTCAAAGTCAATTTCACTTAGCTTTGAAGGATCGTATTGAATAGTTGATTTTTCAAGAGCTAAGTTAACAGTAGCCTTTTCAACACCATCCATTTTATTTAATACTTTTTCAATTCGTGTCGCACAGGCTGCACAGGTCATCCCTGTAATTTGAATACTAGTTTCTTTTACATTACTAGCTTCAGTACCCATTTTCTTCCCCTCCCTCTATATACCTGTACAGGGTATAATTTTATGAAAATGAGAGAGTGCTACAAGAGCACTCTTATTTTACGTCATAACCTTGTTCTTCAATTGTTTCTTTAATTTTCTCAATCGATACTTGAGATTCATTAAACGAAACATCTACTTGAGCAGTACTTAAATTTACTTTTACTTCGTTTACACCTTCTAATTTACCAACACTACCTTCTACAGCATTTACACAATGCCCACAAGACATACCTTGAACGTTTAATGTTACAGTTTGCATATTTTTTCTCTCCTTTAAATAAGTTTTATATACACTACTAGGGTATATAGAATATAAAAAAATTATTTCTTCATTAACTTTTGAATCGTGACGATTAATTCATCAATTACTTCATTATCACCATTTGAAAGGCGATCTACGACACATCCCTTAACATGCCCTTCTAAAAGGATTTTAGCTACACTATTTAAAGCGGATTGTGTGGCAGAAAGTTGAGTAATGACATCATCGCAGTAAACGTCTCTCTCTATCATACCTTTAATACCTCGAATTTGACCTTCGATACGGTTTAAACGCGTTGTTAAATCCTTCTTTACACGTTCTGGATGATGACTTTTCCTGCAAGTGTCACTTTCAGTATGGCACTCTACTTCTTTCGATAGGTCTTCCATCAGTATAACCACCTCACTGAAATACAATTTAACATACCTATATAGGGTATGTAAAGCGAAACAAAAAAAGTTATTTTTTTCGTATTTCCACTAATTTTGATTAACTAATTATAGTAATGCAAATCCAATACATTTATTAATGAACATCCTTATAGCTTTTATACCCGTAATTATTGTCTCTCTTATAATATAAAAAAACCTATTCACTCGTTTTTGAATGAATAGGCAACGTTTTATAAGAAAAATCCACCTATCAAAAGACCTCCCATTATTACAAAGGCAGGATGAATTTTCATCTTCTCTAAGGCAATAAATGAGCATACAATTAATAGAATCGTTGCAATTAACCCTATTGCGTTATATGAAGTGTTGAAAAAATCTAAAGTCATATCCGCTAAAAGAATTGCAATTGCTGGTAATACGAAACTAGATAATCTTTTTACACGCTGAGAATTTCGATAACGATATAAAATATTTAATAAAATTAACATGGCAATTAATGATGGCCCTACTTGAGCAAACAATCCAATAATCGCACCTGGTATACCAGCTACTTCATACCCAATGTAACCCGCCAATTTAGTTGTAATTGGTCCCGGCAATGCATTCCCAAGTGCAAGGACTTCACTGAACTCACTTGTTGTCATCCAGCCATATTTTTCAACAACTTCGTGCTCAATTAATGGAATGGAGGAAGGTCCTCCTCCATACCCAAGAATACCAGTATAAAAGAAAGCTAAAAAAACTTGAAGATAAATCATTTTTCTTCACCTTCCTCTTTCTTTTTAATCGGAAGGGCTAATGCAAGTACTAATAATATACCGATGATTACACCTGGATGTAGTTTTAATAAAAATATTCCTACAAACGAACATACAAGAATAAGGGTACCAACCTTCCAACCGAGGGACTTTTTTGATTTTTTTAAGAAATCCCATGTTAAAACACCCAGCATAACAGCTACAATAGGTACTACACCTTTTGTCATGCCTTTAACAAAATCGAAATCCTTAAACTCTTTTAAAGTTACTAATAGAATTATCATTAAAAGGACAGTCGGAACCACCGTCGCTACTAGTGCTGTCACCAATCCTAACCAACCACCAACACGATATCCAATATATCCTGCCATTTTTGTAGCTATTGGTCCCGGCAAGGTATTTCCTATTGATAACACATCAGAAAATTCTTCATCGGTCATCATTTTAAATGTGTCTACTACTTCTTTTTGAACAAGAGGGATTGTAGAGGGACCCCCTCCAAATCCAAGAATTCCCGATCGGAAAAACGCAATAAAAATATCTTTTTGTTTTGTAATTTTGTCTTTTTCCGAGAACGGAATTGTTTCTTTTTTAGTAACCAATTGCCATCCCATCTCCTCTTGGGTCTGCTCCACCATATTTCACATTTGTTTGTTCATCAATGAAAATTGCACCAGCATGCCCCATAATGTCTGTAAACTCCTCTAGCACTTCTAGTTCATGCCCCATTTTCTTCAATTCATTGCAAACTTCTTGAGGGATACGGCTTTCTACTTTCAAACTATTTGATGCTGCTCCCCAAGTACGCCCATAAAGCCACCTCGGAGCTTCAATTGCCTCCTGCACATTCATTCCATAATCTACAATTCTCGTAACTAATGCAGCTTGTGTTTGTGGTTGCCCTTCTCCACCCATGGTTCCATAAACAAGTGCAGGTTTATCATTTTTCAATAACATCGCAGGGTTTAATGTATGGAATGTTCTTTTACAAGGAGCTAATGCATTTACATGATTTTCATCTAGTGAGAAATAGCTACCCCTGTTTTGTAGTACAATTCCCGTATCTTTTGGGATAAAACCTGAACCAAATTCATGATAAATACTTTGAATCATTGAAACAGCATTGCCGTATTCATCTACAATGCCAAACCAAACTGTATCTCCCTTTGCATCAAGGAGTTGTAACTCCTTAGCACGTTCACTATTTCTAATTTTTTCCGCTAATTTCAGCCCATGTTGTGGACTCAATAAAACATCAACTGGTATATTTACAAATTCAGGATCTGACAAATACTGATCACGGTCCTTAAAAGCATGTTTAATCGCTTCTACGAGTACATGATAATACGTAGATGAACCCTCTTCAATGTCTCTCAACTCAATATGATTTAATATATTTAAAATGGACAATGACGCCATGCCTTGCGTGTTTGGCGGCAAATTATAAGCTGTATATTGTCGATAGTTCACTGATATCGGATTAACCCAATCGCTTGTATGTCGCTTAAAATCATCAACAGTGAGAATACCACCATACTTTTGTAAATCAGTAATAATTCGTTCTGTTAATTCACTATTGTAAAAGTAGTCTGATCCATTTTCAGCAACCAGCTCCAGTGTGCGGGCAAGATCTTCTTGTTTCATTATTTCTCCAGCTTGATAAGGCTTTCCATTTTTTAAGAAAACTTTTTTAAATTCTTCAAATCTCCCAAGTGCTCGAAATTCCTTATCCCCTTCATCAAGGTTTACTTCTGTCCAACAGGCTTGACTTGGAGTTACAGGGAATCCCTCTTTTGCATAAGTAATTGCAGACTCTAACAAACTTTTCCAAGATAAGGTACCATCCATTTCACTCTTTCCGTACTCAAATGCTTGCCCCCATCCAGCAATAGCACCTGGTACCGTGTTTGCAGCCAACGCTCCTCTTGATGGAATTTTCGATAACCCTTGATTTTTGTAAAATTTGATTGTCGCCTTCTCTCCTGATCGTCCACTTGAATTAAGTCCTTTTAATTCTTTTGTTTTTGTATTATAAATTAACCAGAAATTATCTCCCCCAATGCCATTCATATGAGGGTACACTACTCCAATTGTTGATGCTGCTGCAATTGCAGCTTCAATCGCATTTCCTCCCCTTTGAAGAATATACATTGCCGCTTGTGATGCTAAATAATGTGGAGTTGTAACCATCCCTTTCGTCGACATAGTTGTTGCTCTATATTGTTTCCCCATGAATTATCCCCCTTTGTCCCACCGGAATTATGTAAATATTCTATCAATTTATATGATAGACTAATTTTCATTTAAGTGAAGGGGTCCTAAGTCTGAAAAAATTAAAGAGGTACCTTTTAGATACCTCAAAGTAAATTATCCTATTTGAATTTCTTTCAACTTGTCATTTAATTTTTTATAAACTACTTTCATTTCTGGTTCAGTACTTGCTTCAATAGCATCATTTAGTCCAAACCAGCCAATATCACTATTTTCATCAGCTTTAATTTGTATCGATTGATTTTCACTTGCTTGTAATAGGTAAGTAACATTTAAATGAACATGAGTTGATACGTGTTTTCCCTTTTTCTCATGAGCAGGTACACCTAAAATCTCTATAGAGTAGATGTCTTCCATGACAGGATTTATATTAGATAGTCCTGTTTCTTCTTTTGCTTCTTTCAATGCAACATGAAGTAAATCCGAATCCCCATCTGCATGTCCACCAACCCAAGACCAAGATTGATAAATATTATGATATACCATTAACACTTTTGAAAAATCCTCATTAACAAGCCAAGCTGATGCAGTAAAGTGTGCAAATTCATTTTCACGAGTTAATAGATTATCAAATGTATCCATATATCTTAATAGCATTTCTTGATCTTTTGTTTCTTGTGCGTTAAATGGTTTATATTGTTTAATTTGTTGTCTAATATTCATTTTGTAACTCCTATGATGTTAATTGATTTATTATTGTCGTTACCCTTTTATGCTGTGGTTTTGTTAAGTACGGTTCTCGTTCTTGTAGTATAGCAAGAAATTCTGCCTTGTTGAGTTCTGTTACCGCTATCAACGTACTCTCAGCATGTTGTGGGATTTCCTTTGTTCGGCAAGTTTTTAAGTGCTCCATTAAAAATGGAAAGATTTTTTCGTTGTTTTCATTATTTACTGAAGCTAACTTAGCAAGAGTTAGAATGCCTTTATCAACAGTAATAACGGAACCATTTTTTATAGCCAGTTTTATCGAATGAAGGTGTTCCATTAAAATCTCTGGCACTTCTTTTGCAATTGTTGCTAATACTTGCATCGAGCCCCAAACTAATCGATTGTTCGAGCTTTTTAATAGTGTAATAAAGGTTAGAGCATATTCACTAATTAGTTCGGGTTTTAATTTGCCGATTTCATAAGCTACTTTGATACAATCTTGTTTTATCTTTTTATCCTTGCTCGATAGATTTTGAATAATTTCATGGATTCCAACGATATTGTTTTCACTTACAAGTTCTTGCGCTAATTCAATATTCGGTTCTTCATCTCTTCTATCTAATTGTGAGGCTAATCTGTTCAATATTGTCATATTATTCCCCTTTGTTTGACATTACTCTCCCTAACGATTCATTTTCACCAGAATATACCTTTTCGATATCTGTCATGCTTTTAATTAATTTAATATCATCAAATAGTATTCTTTCATCATCTTCTAAATTTGAGACTACAATATCTTGGAAAGTTAGAGAAGGATGACTATTTAAAAGCTGAATCAATTCAAATATTTTGTCTTTATCCAAATTATCGCCTTTTAAATACAACCGATACCCTTCACTACATTCGCCATTTTCATAGTATTCTTGAAAGCAACCAAAGGATTCAAATCTCCAATCATTACTTTTCAAACCATATTCATATTGATAGCCTAAATTTTTTAGATTATCTTCTAATTCGATAAATAACGGTTCATCTCTTTCTTTTAACGATTCATTGGATATATCCAAATCATGATATAGCTGTTCTTTTAACTGTTCCATCGTTTTAACTTCAGAAATTTGGTTAAATTGAACTGATTTTTCATTTAAATAGAGAATATTTAACACATCAAAGCTCTCTTCAATTTTTTCAGATTCCTGATAACGATTTAATAAGTTAATAAACTCCATTAATGGTTGTATTGTTTCCTCTTTAAAGGTGGAAATTGTTGAATTATAGTTTGCTTCAATATTGAGACCACTACTTTTCCTAAATACTACATTAGAGATATTTAATTTTGGTACTTCCTTGCCATATTTCTTTAAGAAGTTTTCACCTAATAAAAAAGCTTTCTCCTGGATTATATAGTTATCACCCTCAATTTCTGTATCCAACATTCCCATAAGGTCTACTGTAAATTCTACTTTGGGATCATCCGTGCGTTGTACTTGGTATATTCTGTCTCCCATATTTCCTTCATTAAGGGATTCTCGATAAGTAATGTCCACTTCAAAACCATATGTCTCTTTTATATAATCCTGTACTTTACGATCCACTTCCTCTTCTGAATCACATCCCACTAGAAACAGAACAATAAGCAGAACCATTATGAATACCTTAGCCCTCATATTTATCTCCTCTACCCAATTATCTAGAAGATTCTACCATATCACAGGAGTTCAGAGCACTAAATTTTCGAAATATGTTTTTCGATATATATCGCAAAATTAAACATTTCTCGGGAAATATTTCTATATTTTTTATTTATATATCGAATTTTGTAAGGTATTAATAAAAAAGCGCTTATCATTTTATATAGTTCTACTAATATTTGATAATATAGAAATTATAATTGTTTTGGAGAGTTTGAAATAAAGCTAATCAAACTATTAAAAATATTAATGGTATAAAGTTAGTTGAAATAAAAAAAGGAGGCAAAATCGTGGATTTTCTTACCGTTTTATCTTTTTTAGGTGCGGCAATCGTCCTTACCATAATGCCGGGGCCAGATAATTTATTCACTTTAGCACAAAGTATTGCTAAAGGAAAAAGTGCTGGTATTTATACTACATTAGGCCTTTGCACAGGATTATTAGGTCATATTACAGCTGCAACAATCGGAATTTCAGCCATCATTTATCAATCAGCTTTTGCTTTTACTATCGTAAAATATGCAGGAGCGGCTTACTTGTTATATTTAGCATATAAGTCCTTTAAAGAAAAAAGTTCAAGTTTTAATATTAACAGTGATGACACTTTAGACCACAAATCTTTATACAAAAAAGGGGTTATAATGAACCTATTAAACCCAAAAGTTTCTTTATTTTTCTTAGCTTTCTTCCCACAGTTTATTAACTATCAAAGTGGAAGTGTATCCTTGCAAATGCTTATCTACGGAGTTTTATTTTTAATTCAAACTTTGGTGATTTTCACAGTCATCAGTATTTTTGCAGGGCAAGTTGGAAACTATTTACGAAAAAATACTTCATTATCTAAAAAGATTAATATTATTCAAGGAAGTCTATTTACATTAATCGGGTTAAAAATTGCTTTCAGTCAAAAATAATATAAAGCACATAAGCGATATAAAATAAGCACTCGTGATTCCATGAGTGCTTTAACTTTTTTCAGCGTTTCTTATGCTTGAACTTTTCCAAATACAGTTATTACTTCTTCTTCTAGTTGCTCGATTAATTTATACTTTCCTTTATGGGTTAAAACAGCTTTCACAATACTACTGTAATACCAATGTTGTTGTTTTTTTCCTCGATTAAATCTAGACCATACAACATCCCCTTGACTTACAAGCTCCTCACGAATAGTTCGTAAATTATGTAATTTATCTGCTATGATAATTTGAATTTCTTCTAAAGAAGCATTTTTTAAGGAATCAATTGTATTTTGTTTCCGCTCTTCCCAAGGGAGACTTTTATCATGTTCAGATGCTGCTAGAACAAGTTTTGCAATCTTTTCACCAAACTCTTGTACAAGTTGTTCATAGGTAGCGTCTGTATCCTCAATGGTGTCATGTAAAATTCCAGCAGCGATTACATCATCTGAACAGTTCAGCTGTTGTAAAAGCATCCCTACTGCAAATGGATGTGTAATGTATGGAATATTTGTCGATTTCCTCATTTGTCCATTATGAGCTTTTGCCGCAAAATTAATAGCCTTCTCAATGATTGTCATTAAAACTCTCCTACTTTCTTATTGTTAAACTGTATTGTCGGTTAATCAAATTATAATTAAGTATACCCACCCTATTTAATGTAAGCATAATACTTTACTTGTTAATAACCAAAAAAGCTTACCTCACTTTTACATGAGAATAAGCTATTCTTCTAAATTAATCTTCTTTCTTAAACAACTTACCTGGCCAGAATGCATAGCGACCTAATACAACCGTAATAGCTGGAACAAGTAATGGACGAACAATAAATGTATCAATTAATACACCTAATGCAGTAATAACACCAAACTGAACAAGCAATTGAATTGGTAATGTAGCTAATACTGCAAATGTACCTGCTAAAATTAACCCTGCAGAGGTAATTACAGAACCAGTTTGTGTTACCCCATTTTTCACTGCCTCTTTTATACTTTGTGTTTTTCGATTATTCCACACTTCTGAGATCATAAAGATATTGTAATCTTCCCCAAGTGCTATTAAGAACACGAATGAATACAAAGGAAGTGCACTTGCAATGGATTCTGCTCCAAAGAAGTTCGTTAATACTAACCATCCTAATCCTAATGCTGCAAAGAATGAGATTAAAACAGTTCCTACTAAGTAAATAGTTGCTGCTATAGAACGTAAGTAAACCAGTAATAAAAGTGCAATAATAACTACCATTACAGGTTGAATAATCGATTCATCTCGTTCTTGTACAGTCTTTTTGTCAACTTGTGAACTCGTTTCTCCACCAATCCAGTAACTTTCGTCAGCATTTTCAACACCAGCATCTGTAAGCATTGTTTTCATATCTTCTTTTAATGTAGGAATTAAATCCATCGCTTCGTTTGAATATGGGTTAACATTTAAATCAGCTTCATAATACTGAATGTTTGAGTCTTTTTCACTTGTTACAGGTTCATTAACTAAATCAATGTATGAAAGCGACTCTATTTGACTAGTTAAATTAATCTCTTCACCCTTTGTATCTACAAGAATTTTCACTGGTGCCAATTCACCTGGAGTGAAGTTTTCTGCAATAATATCAAACCCTTCACGCGAAGGCATATCCTCAGGGAAAGAAGATAATAAATCATAATTATATTTAATTTGCGTTGAAGTTAGAGCTAATCCGCTAAGAACCACCAACGTTACAATAATAACTAACCATGGTTTATTCGTTACAAATGTGCCGATTTTAGACATGATTGGATGTTTTGGTTTTGGTTCTTTATATGGTTTATTTTTCTTCTCTGCTCTCTTACGTTGCATTTCTTCCGTACGAGGAACAAACGGGAAGAATGCTGCACGACCCATAAGAGCTAAAATTGCTGGTAAAACTGTTAAAGCTGCAATTCCCATGATAAAGATTGCAAAACTAAATGGTACAGCGAAACGTTCAAATGCTCCGAAGTCTGCTAAGCCTAATGTTGCTAATCCGATGAATACAGTTAAAGCACTCATTAAAATCGCTCCACCTGACTCTTTCATTGCAAGGCTAAGCGCTAAATATTTATTCTCTACTTCTAATAATTTATCTCGATATCTCGTAATTAAAAATAAACAATAGTCCGTTCCAGCACCAAATAATAATACGGTCATAATCGATGCTGCTTGTGCATCTTTATTAATCCATCCATTTTCAGCGAACCAGCCTAATAATGGACTAATTGCACCATAAGCGATACCAACTACAATGATTGGTGTGATAGCTAATATAGGTGAACGGTAAATGACAATTAATAAGACTAAAATTAAAATAACCGTTGCAATTAAAAGTTTAACGTCTGCTTGCATAAACAGGTCTGTTGCATCTACTGAAATCCCTGCTGGACCTGAGAAGCGTGCATGTAAAACATCATCTTCTAAATTCGTATCATATGGATTTTCACCAATTGCCTCTTCAGTAATTTCTTTAATCTTTGCAAAGTTTTCTTTTACAACTTCTGCATCTAACGTTTCTTCGAAGAATACTGGCGTTACAATTGATGAGCCATTTTCAGAAACGCTGGCAAATAGAGCTTCCGGTGGGAGATCCCCAAATGGCGGAAGAGTAGTTTGCCCTTCTAATGGATTATTTGCTAACTCTTTATAGAGTTTCTGAATTCCTTGTATGTCCTCAATCCCTAACCCGGCCTCTTTATACCATACAATCAGCAAAGGTAACCCTGAATCTGATGGAAATTGTTCTTCTATAATAGCATTTGCTTGTTCACTCATTACATCTTCAGGTAAATCACTACCACTATAGTTATCAACACTGTTGATTTGTGGGAATGACATTGATAATATTCCAACTATTAAAATCCACACTATTAGGGTTACCCATCGAGAATATTTATTCCCAACTAAATTTCCCAACTTCTCCATTAGGTGTTTTGACAATGTTTTATCCCTTCTTTCTCTTTTGTGAAAATAAAAAAAGCGCAAAGATATAAAAACATCCTTGCGTTTAATTTTATACCGATTCTCAATTCATTGCCTTGAATTAGGCTTTTAGAAAAGGTTTGCGAAATTATTAAGTATAGGATAAAGAATTAGCGAGTAACTTTTTAGACTATCTATGTTATTACAAAGATAGTCCTAATCAATAATGTTATAGAAAAGATAATGTTCTAGGGTGATTTACTCTATCTCTTTTTCTTCTTCTTCATTAAATTGTCCAAAAATCGTCACAATTTCTTTCGCTTTCTTACGTTCTACCGCTTTTGGAAGCTCGTCAAAATAGCCTAATTGAAGCATAGAAATAATTCGCTCACCAGGTTTTGCACCAATTGCATTACGGAAAACAGGAGAATCTAAATAATCCGGAGTTTTCCAACATGAACCAATTCCATAATCCCATGCAAGAAGTTGGATGTTTTGAATAAATGTACTTGCTGCTGCAAAATCCTCTAGTCTTTGTTTTTGACGTACATCTTCCGGTACAATAACAAAAACAAATGCCCCAACTGTCGTAAATTTTTGCATTTGTTTATCTAACGCTTCATCACTAAGCTCTTTCCATTTTGGTATTGTTATATCACGTAATACCTTATATAATTGGAAAATTTCTTTACCACACGCTACTACTAATCTCCAAGGTTCTCTGTTTTGATGGTTCGGTGCCCATACCGCATCATCAATAATACGCATTAAATCATCTCGGTCTACTGGTTGGCCATTAAATTTTTTAATAGAACGTCTTCCTATAATTGCTTCTCTTACAGTTAACGATTGTTCGTGCATTGTTTGTGTCTCTCCTTATAAAAAATCTAGACTCATTGTATTGGTTATATTCAATTTAACCTTAACACAAATATTTTTGATTTTAAATATTGCTTATCATTTCAGTTAAACACATCATCTATTTTAAAAAAGTAGTATTTCGTATTTGGGGTATAAGCATATGAATTAGTATAGTCGTAATGCCGATCTGCACTATTAACAGTATGTGCATGAATATAGGGAACTCCATTTACAATGCTCGTCACAATTGTACTATGATCAATGCGCCCGTCTCCTTGAAAATCATAAAAAATAACGTCCCCTATTTCTAACTCTGAAGCAGATTGTACACGTTTTGCAGTAAGCCCCGTCTTTGCAGTCTCTAAATACCAACGCAAACTATTCGATACTGTCCAGCTGTAACTCCAAGTTTCATTGGAATAATATCCACCTACATTTCGACCGCTTTTCCATCCATCTGTAATCCACCAGCCTCGAGCTCGATTGGGATATCCGGACATTGGGGCTCCCCCTGCACGCAAACATTGTGAAATAAAGTTCGTGCAATCATCTGAAAATGAAGGATAATTCGGATTTCTTCCATTCCACCACGTACGAGCATACTGAACAGCCGCGGCACGATTATAATAGATTGTAATGTTTAGACCTCCTTTATTTATCCTATGAAGTATCTGTTAATCAACATGTCAACTTTATTACAAATAAGCAATTGCACTAATTTTTTGATACAATGAATTTAATGAATATTCGGGTATCTAAATATAAGACAATTATTACAAATACCCATTAAACGATATATTTGTCAGTGCACTATCATATTTTACTTTCAAATAGATGAGGAATTTAAAATAGATAGAATGAGAGTGAGAGGATGTTGGCTTTGACACAGCACGCTGAAAAAGAAATTGTGGACTTTACAATGCTATGTGACAAAAAGGGAAACTTAAATCCCGAGGCAATTGGTTATGCTCGAAAACCAATTATTGATTGTAATTTAAGTGGACACTTCTTAAGGAAGAAAAAATGGAATTACTGGTGTGTATATGGTGAGGAAATTTTATTTTCAGTTACTGTCTGTCATTTTGATTATGCTGCTCTTTGCTCCATCTATTTTTTAGAATACGAATCACAAAGATTTTATGAAAAAACCGTTACGATTCCACTTGGGATTGGTAGTAAATTAAAAATGCCTACGAAAGTATTAGAGCCTTTACGTTTTTCAAATAATGAAGTTAAATTAGACATTACCCATTATCAAAATCAAACATTCTTAAACATATCTTCTAATAACTTCGATAACGAAACACTACAAACGGAACTAATTATTCAACATCCAAAAGATGACGATACGTTAAATGTTGTTATTCCGTGGAATCGTCAAACTTTCCAATTTACTGCAAAGCACCATACATTGCCAACAAGTGGTTTTGTAAGAATTGGAAATCGAATATTTAATTTTAACGTTGAAGACTGTTTTACAGTTTTAGATTTCGGACGTGGTGTTTGGCCAAGAGAAGTTACTTGGAACTGGGGCATGGCTTCCCAACGAAATCGTGATAAACGGATTGGTTTAAATTTTGGAGGAAAGTGGACAGATGGAACAGGAATGACAGAAAATGCGGTATTCGTAAATGGACACATGACCAAAATCCACGAAGATGTGATTTTCTCATATGATCGATCTAATCTAATGAAACCTTGGTATGTTACTACGAAATTCACTGATCAAGTGGTATTAACGTTTCACCCATTCTTTGAACGAGTTTCAGAAACCAATGCAAAACTGGTCAAATCAGAAATCCATCAGATGGTCGGTTATTATAGCGGTCAAGTTAAACTAGATAATGGGGAAACCCTCTTTATTCAACAAATGCTAGGGTGTATAGAAGAACATATTGCAAAGTGGTAATCCGGGCTTATCTTCATGCCCGGATTTTTAAATGCTTTTTAGGATTCGTAGGAATACTCGTTATTTTAATAATAGGATGAATACAATTTTGATGCGTAAAAATCGTACTTATTTAAAGTTCTTTCCTTTGGTTTCTCTGCTTCATAAAATTCAGCATTTTCTCAGGTTCATCTGTAAAAATAGCATCTACACCAATATTTAATAGTATTTCTGCATGTTCAATTTCATTTACCGTATATACACGAACAATTGAATTCTGTTGAATTGCTTCTAAAACCGATTTGCGAACTGCTGTTGGTAAAGCGACATGGAGTGCCTTTGCAGGAATTTCTTTTTGGTAATTCACTACGTTTAATATCATATTGGCAAACAGAGCTGCGTTCTCAACATTAGGGTCAATGTGAGCGATACGTCTCACCGCTTCATGATCAAATGATGAAATAATTACTTGATCCTCCATACCATATGCTTCTACTTCTCGTAATACTTTTTCTTCTAACCCTGCATACACAAAAATATCCGATTTTAATTCAATGTTTACCATGATCTTCGTTTTACAGAATAGCTCTAACACTTCAGATAAAGTCGGGATTTTCTCGCCTGAAAATTCCTCACCAAACCAAGAACCAAAATCGTATCTTCGTAGTTCCTCTAAAGTAAGATCTTTCACAAACCCACTACCATTGGAAGTACGATTAATGGTTTCATCATGGATGACAACTATTTGGTTATCCTTTGTTAAATGTACATCCAATTCCACACCAAATATCGGTAATTTTGCAGCTGCCTGAAAAGCTGCCATCGTATTTTCAGGATATTTTCCGGAATACCCACGGTGGGCAAAAATTTTCATTCATACCTTCCTCACATAAAATTATATAAATATCCGATCTAATTCCCTTTCAATTAACGCACGAATTCTATCTCTACCAATGGTTATAAAGCCCATTAAAAGATGTAATGCTATCCCATCAATTAATGCATGCAGATGGATAATCTCCTCTTCTAGATTAATATCCACTTTTAATAAACCTGCATCATTCAACTTGTTCATAATTAAAATTATTCCTTGATGAACTGAGTCTTCCTTTAACTCCTTTTTTCTTAATTTATAGGAGATATACTCTAACCACACTTGCATTTCAACAACTCGATCTTCTGGTGGAATGAGTTCCATTAACATGTTCAATGTGACTTCTTTTGGTGGTAACTGCTGCTTCGCGTGTTCCATAATTCTTTCCGTTGCTTGCTCTTCAACTAGTTGCATGGCAAACTCAAGCAACTCTTCTTGTGTATTGAAGTAATGTCGAACAGCTCCAAGTGAAAGATTCGCCTCCTTTGCAATTGAACGAACAGACGCCCCACCAAGTCCATCTCTGGCTATAACATTCCACGTTGCTTTTGCGATTAACGCTTTTCTTTCTTCATGATTCACTATTTTTGGCATGACTCTATTATAACTCAATTTTTAAATAATACACTTGTATTATTTAAAATGACGTGCTATTATTTTAATACAAACGTATTAAATAAAACCAAAGGAGTTTTTACATGATAAAATGGATTATTGCTGCTGAAGTTGCCTTTTGGATTGTGATTATTGCAGGACTCTTTTCAAGATATGTGTTGAAGTGGAATAAAGTAAGCATTCTATTTTTCCTCTTAACGCCATTAATTGACCTTGGATTAGTAGCTTTGACGGTAATTGATTTACGGAATGGTGCTACAGCCACTACCGCGCACGGACTTTCGGTCATTTATATTGGGGTATCCATTGCATATGGCAAAACAATGATTGCTTGGGCAGATGAGAAGTTCCAATCATGGTTCTTAAAAAAACCGTCTAGTAAAAAGACATTAACAGGCATGGCAAAAGCAATTCACGAGTTAAAAATGTGGGCAAGACACGTTACTGCCTTTTCAATTGGAAGTTTGCTATTTTGGGGAATTATTACTTTTGTAGGCTCACAAGCAACCGAAGCTTTAAATGGTATATGGAGAGTATGGGGTTTAGTGTTATTAATTGATGCGATTATCTGTCTATCGTACTTTATCTTTCCCAAAAAAGTGACATCGTAATGAAAGGAGCTATCACCAAAATGTAAGTGATAGCTATCTTTTTTCATGCGAATGCGAATAAGGCTCATTATATCAACTAGTCTTTGCTACCGCATTTGAACCATTGATATGTCAGATTGTATAGAAACTTGCATCGTTTGAAATCTTGGAGGCATCTTTGGTTCTTCAATAACAATCGTAGAATAATATGCTTCCGTAATGGTAATAAAATAGACTAAAAATAATATTTTTTTCAGTCAATGATACAAAATAAACTCTTTCTCCTTCTTGCAAATAAATTTAACGTTTTTTCCATAATTGCATTTATTTTGTATACAAATAAGTTTCCTAAAAGATTCAATATAGAAAGGAGATGTTTTGAAGTAAGTTGATTTCCATTCCGTGTGGAGGCTTTCCGCGGGCACGGCTTCAGCTATTTTTTTTCGCGAGTGCGCGAAAAAAGTGGATCTTCAGCTCGCGCTGTTCCCGCAGGAGTCTGCCACACTCCATTCCAATCAACTTTTTCGAAAAAGCAGATTTCTTCTGCGGTGGTCACATAAAAATGCCATCCTCATCGCAATTTATCTACGATGAAAGTGCTAATGGCAATCGCAAAGGTACCGTCTCAAATAATTTTCAGACGGCACCTTTACTCTTTAACCCTCATTAACCGCATACTATTTAGTGATACAATTAATGTGGCACCAATGTCGGCAAATATGGCAATCCATAAAGTTAGCCATCCTGGTACGACTAGCAATAAGGCTAGTAGCTTGATTCCTAATGAGAAAGTAATATTGGATTTAATAATCCTTAAGGCTTTACGACTTAATTTGATAGTAAATGGTAGTTTACTTAAATCATCAGCCATTAAGGCAACATCTGCTGTTTCCAATGCTGTATCCGTACCTGCTCCACCCATCGCAATCCCTACTGTTGAAGCTGCTAAAGCTGGAGCATCATTTACTCCATCTCCTACCATTACGACCTTTCCATACTCACTTCTTAACAATTTTATATAATTTAATTTATCTTCTGGCATTAGTTCGGCTTTTATTTCAGAAATCCCTATAGCTCTACTAATTGCTTTGGCTGTAGCTGTATTATCCCCAGTTAACATCACTGTTTTCTTAATGCCTAGCTCGTGTAAAGAATTTATTACGTTACGACTTGATTCACGCACTTCATCAGCAACGGCAATAATTGCCAACACTTTTTGCTTATTCCCAAAAAGCATTACAGTTTTCCCTTGATTCTGAAGGGTATCAATTCGTTGACTAATTTCACTTTCCACTAAAGTTATTTCGTTAAAAAGATGTGGACTTCCAACATAGTACATAATTCCATCTATGGATCCTTTAACACCCTTGCCAGTGATGGAAGTATAATCTTCAACGTTAATATCTAAATAAGAAGTTTGCTTATCTTCGGCATTTTTTATGATCGCACTGGCAAGAGGATGACCTGAACGATATTCAAGTGCAGCAATGAATGATAAAATTTGTTCTTCATTTTCTCCATTTAACACCTCGAATTCCGTTACAACTGGAATTCCTTTCGTGATTGTACCTGTTTTATCGAAGGCAATCGCTCTTACATTCCCCATTTCCTCTAAATAAACGCCACCTTTAATAAGCACACCTTTTTTCGCAGCATTACCTATGGCAGATAAAATTGAAATGGGGGTTGAGATAACTAAAGCACATGGGCAACCAACCACTAGAACGGATAAACCTTGATAAATCCACTCTCCCCAATCTCCTGCATATACAAGGGGTGGCACTATTGCTACCAATGCAGCAATGACCATAATGATGGGAGTATAATATTTTGCAAATTTATCAACAAACGCTTGAGATGGTGCTCGTTCGGCTTGTGCTTCTTCTACAAGTTCAATAATTTTCGAAATAGTAGTGTCTTCAACTAACTTCGTAATTCGTACTTCTAGTAAGCCTTCTTCATTTAACGTTCCAGCAAATACTTCATCGTTTACTGTTTTAACCACAGGTACAGATTCCCCTGTTATCGCGGCTTGGTTAACGATGGAGTTTCCATTAGTCACGATGCCATCCATTGCAATTTTCTGACCTGGTTTCACAATCATAATATCTCCAATTGCAACATCTTCAACGGGAACTAGCATTTCTTGGCCGTGACGTCTAAAGAGTGCTTCTTTTGGTGCAATATCCATTAATGACCGGATGGATTGCCGCGCTTGATCCATTGAGTAGCGCTCCAATGCCTCACTTATTGCGAAGAGAATAACGACAACTGCCCCTTCAGCCCATTCACCGATTATGGCTGCACCAATTATCGCTACAGTCATTAATGTTTTCATATCAAAATCAAGCTGGATTAAGTTTTTTAGACCAACCTTAAATAGAGAATAGCCACCAATGACTATTGCAGATAAAAATAATAATATTGTGATTACGTTCTTTTCACCATTTATATAAGAAGAAAGATAACCTAGTACAATAAGTAGAGCAGAAAAAATGAGAACTTGATGTTTTTTATAGAACGGAACCTTCTCTGTTTTCGGCTCAATTACTGCTGTAGGTTTATCTAGCATAACTTTAAGGCCTTCAAAGGCTCCTGCTTTTTCTAGCTCTTGGATGGTTGTTTCGCCTATAACACTAATTTTCGATGCGCCAAAATTTACTTTTGCATCTTGTACGCCTGGTAATTGTTTTACGTTACGTTCGAATTTCCCTGCACAATTTGCACAGGAAAAACCTTCTACTCGATAAACTTTTTGTTTTTTCGGCCTATCAGGATATACCTTTAAATTCTCAAATGCCCCTACCTTTTCAAGTTCTTCAACCGTGGTATGACCAACAACACTTATTTTTGAGGCACCAAAATTCACCTTTGCATCTTGTACCCCAGCAAGCTCTTTTACTTTTCGTTCAAACTTCCCAGCACAGTTCGCACAGGAAAAACCTTCTACTCGATACACCGTTTTATTCTGTTCATTTGTCTCATCCAACTTTTGCCACCTCCTTTTGATGAGCAAAAGCGACTTCTATCAGTTGTTTAACGTGATCATCATCTAATGAGTAATAAACTAATTTTCCCACTTTACGATATTTCGCTAACCCTAAATTTCGCAATAACCTGAGATGATGAGATGCAGTGGCAATTGAAGCTCCAACTATATTTGCGACATCACAAACACAAAGTTCATCTTCAATCGTTAACGCATAGGCAATTTTCACTCTTGTTTCATCGGATAATACCTTGAATACTTTGGACACTTCCACGGGTTGTTCTTCATCTAATTTATTTTGAATTTTTAAGACCTTTTCTTCATCTACACAGGTCACTTCACAAAAATCTTTTTCTTTGGGCAAACCAGCCACCTCTTATTCAAACATATATTTGAATATAGTATATGTATGATACAACTTTATAGTCAATCGAAGTATTTACAAAAAAATAAGAAGCTAATTACTTGAAGTAATTAGCTTCCATATAGAATTTTAATTTGGTTTTAAATTTTGAAATTGATTCATAATTACATCTAATTCTTGACTACATTTTATTGTCTCTGGGTGTAGAAGTCCTTTATTTCTGCCTATTTCGATCATGCGTTTACGTAAATTGTATATTTCATTTTCTAAATCTATTGTGGAATAAATTAAACTTTCCAAGAAACCTACCCCCAGATAATTATCTTTAATTAAAGTATTTTTAATATATTATTAATTGATTACATTATGTTTCAAAATATTAAAAAAGTATATCAGCTAGGGCTCCTATTCTACTAGGAGTACATTCCTATAATGCCATTTAATTGTAAAAAATATACAACAAAATGTAATGAAACTTCACTTTTTATAGGGATTTTAGTAAGATTAATATCTAAATTTTAAGTAAATATAGATTGGGGGTTTTAATGTGTCTAAAAAACAACAGGAATCTTTCCAACATCCAGAATTTGAGAAGGAAGTCGATCGATTAAATTACACAAAACAATATATGGAGCAAATTCTGGAAGCTTCACAACGAGACTTAAAAGCCGTTCAAGAAAAAATTAAAGAATCCATGGCTAACCTTGAATATATTGATTCCAGTGATAGCTATATTAACATTTTAACAAATTCTCGTTTTTTCGAAATGGCTCTTAATCAAAAAGATAGCCTAGAGGCTGTTAAAAAGAAACCCTATTTTGCACGGATTCACTTTCAAAGAACTGGAGAAGCTGAAGAACTTTTATACATCGGGAAGACATCATTATTTCACAACGAGACACTTGAACCCATTATTGTAGATTGGCGTTCTCCTGTTGCTAACGTTTATTATGATGGACGCCTTGGAGAGATTACATATCCTGTTCGAGATGAAGTTTATTCCGGACATCTTTATTCAAAACGCCAATATAAAATAGAAGATGGAGAACTTCTTAGTTTCCAAGATATAGACTTAACAACAAATGACGAACTTTTACAAGATGCTCTTTCTGGGAAAGCCGATGTTCGTTTAACAGAGATCGTTGCAACTATCCAAAAAGAGCAAAATGAAATCATTCGAGCCCACCTTCGTCAACCTATACTCGTTCAAGGTGCAGCGGGAAGTGGAAAAACAACCATTGCACTTCACCGTATATCTTATTTTTTATATACAATGGGAGAACATTTTAACCCAGAGCAACTTATGATACTTGCACCAAACAAATTGTTTATTGAATATATCGGGGATGTTTTACCTGAACTTGGTGTTGAACATATTTGTCAAACAACCTACGAAGAATATGTTCAAAAGGCTATTGGCATTAAATTGAAATTACAAAACCCGAACGAGCAACTTGAAACTATTGTTGAAGACGGAATTGATACACTTCCTACTTTCAATATTCCCAAAATAAAAGGTACCCTATTTTACCGAGATATTTTAGACCGTTACTTAACTAAGCATGAGCAACATCTTGCTAGTCTTTTTGATGAAGATGTCGCTATCGAAAAATATAAAATTATAAGAGGTAGCCATTTAAAAAAACTGTTCTTAATTGAATTTTCCTATATGCCCATTGAAAAGCGTTTAGAGCGAATCAAGAAAGTGATTCAAGCAGAAGTAAAAAGAAAATCGAAGTCAGTCGTGGATACTTTAAATAAACGTTATGAAGATATGATAGGAAAAGCACTTAGCGGACTTCGGGACCCTGATAAACGAAGAGAGATGGTTACAAAGTTTATTGATGAACGTGACGAACGCTTACCGAAGATTAAAGCTGAAGCAAAATCCACAGCTACAGCCTACATGCGACGATTTGAAAAAGTGAAAATTAAACCATTCTATCGTATGTTTTTGACTGATCGCATTCTTTTAAGTGAATTAGCACCCGAATGGACAATGGAAGAACAAGAAAAGTTTCTTCAATATCACAAAAAAGAACAATGGGCAGTTGAAGATTTAGCAGCCCTATATTACTTACATGCGAAAATTAAAGGAATTCCCGAGCAGTGGAAAATGCGAGTTGTTTTCATTGATGAAGTCCAAGATTATAGTTTATTCCAATTAGCAGCATTAAAAGCTGGTTTAGAAACCGATATGTTTACTATGGTAGGAGATTTAGCTCAAGGGATTCATAGTTATCGTTCGGTTACCGAGTGGGATTCCGTATTAAATCTATTCCCCCGTGCAAACTATTTCACATTGCAAAAAAGTTACCGTACAACGATTGAAATAATGGAAGTTGCAAACAAAATTTTATCTAAAATGGTTGAAGACCTTCCGTTAGTTGAACCTGTTGTACGTCATGGAAACATCCCTACTTTTGTAGAAAGTGAAAAATTTAGCGCAGGAATAATTGAAGAAATTTATGAAAAGTTACTTCAAAGAGGACATCGCTCTATTGCACTTATTTGTAAGACATCTAAAGAAGCTTTATTGTATTCAAAAATACTGAATAAATCCGGCATTGAAGCAGCCGTTTTAAAAGAGGATTCTGTTCTTGGAAAAACTCAATTGCTAATCGTTCCAAGTTACTTAGCAAAAGGTCTTGAATTTGATGCGGTTATTATTGTTGCCTTTGATACACCTTATTTTGATACACCAATTGATCGGAAATTGTTGTATGTGAGCTTAACTAGAGCAATGCATGAATTGTATTTAGTAGGACCTAATATGGAGTCTTTTTTGTTAGATGAAATCAAAAAATAGCTATCCTATGCAACAGAAATTAGCACAGGACAGCTATTGACTAGGAGGAACCTTTACAAAGGAACGTTTCTTCAAAACTTTGTTCCAAAACACCTTTTTAAAATAATGAAATACGGATTTTCTTGGTCTTTTTTCAACTACTGTAGGTTGTGGCAATGCAGGCATTCTCATTGGATATCACTCCTTTATCTTAATATATAAAATATGAGATAAATTATGTGTCTTCTACACAAATTTTTTAAAGGCTGTGCAGAAATTTCCTTTCTGTACAGCCCTTTATCTCTTATTTTAATGAAAAAACTGCATATTCTTTATACTTAGGGGATTTATCTAAGTGTGTTTCATATAGCACAACTTCATTCACTTCAAATGAAACTTCCTTACCATCTTCAGAAAGTATTGGGATAAGAGAATTTATATCAAAAGGCTGTTCTCCCTCCCATTTTCTAGCCAATGTAATGTGGGGGCGGAAAGGTTTTTTATCCAATTGAAAACCGACCTCTATACACTGTTGATACACTTGTTTTTGTAAATTATTTAAAATTTGCGATTCATTTACACCAGCCCAAAAAATACGTGGACTTTTCGGTGATCCAAATGTACCTATATTACTTAATGTTAAAGAAAATGGCCCTATATCAGAAATTGCAGAAGACACGGATTGAATCGATTTTATTTTCATTTCTTCCTCAGCAAAACCTAAAAACGCTAATGTGATATGATAATCCGCTTCGTGTACCCAACGCTTAAATGGGAATTTCTCTCTATTTTGCTCAATCCAATTATGTAAAAATGATTTCACATCGTTTGGAAGCTTTACTGCAAAAAAGTAATGATGTTTATCTGCCATTGTTTCACCCCTGTTAAACTTTTTCATTAATATACTTTCCGAACTAAAGTAAACTATCCATCAATTAGTTTTAACCCAATAGCCGAGATTAAAATGATTGAGATAAAAAGCACTCTTTTCAAGTCTTTTGATTCACCATATAAAAATATGCCAACAATAGTACCCCCTACAACACCAATGCCCGTCCAAATTGCATAAGCTGTCCCCATTGCAATGGTATTCATTGAATATTGAAGTAGAAACAGACTCATACAAAAAGCGAGTATAAATAATACAAGAGGTTTCCAGTTTTTATCTTTACTCAACTGATTCATCATTGCAACACCGAAAGTTTCAAATAGTCCCGCCAAAATCAACGCCATCCATGCCATTAGTTTTCAACCCCTTTTTGCTCGTCTTGATCTGTCACCAGCTTTAGACCAATTACTCCTACTAGTAAAAGTAGAATAAGTAGAATTTTAGCTAATTTAAAAGGTTCGCCAAAGAATAGAATTTCTGATATTACTGCTCCAGCAGTACCTAACCCAACAAAAACTGCATATACCGTCCCTGCTGGTAAAGTTTGGGCAGCTGTTATTAACAAATAGTTCGAAACGATAATCGCGATAATTGTACCCGTCCATGACCAAAAGTCATTCGAATGAGCTAGCCCAATAACCCAAAAGACTTCAAAAACGGCTGCTACAAGTACCTTTATCCAATGTACATTCATTAAATTTACCTCCAATCAAAATAAAAAAGCCTAAAGAGATTACTAATAATAGTATCTCCCAGGCTTTTATCCTTCCGTGTCACAAAACATTTGTGGTTTTCTCTCGGACCAGACCATCTCTATGCGGAACCCTAGAAAACTTTAAATAATATACAATTGAAATTATTATTTCACATCTTTAATTGAAATTCAATATTAGCATAGTAGACTAGTGTGATTTTGTTCCAAATATTCCTTTGGTCCTTTATGATAGAATGAGGAATTACCGTTAGGAGGGGTTGAAATGGAGAATGATCATAAAGATAAGCAAGATCCAATTAGTGAAGAAGAGCTTATCGAATTAGTCCTAGAAGCCCAAAAAGAAGCGCTTGAAAAAGCAAGACAACAAAGATTATCCGGTGTCCAACCTACAAAAAAGAAACCGCCATTTGTCCGTGTGATTGCTTGGGTTATGGCTTTGATGCTAATGGTTAGTACTTTTGCAGTTATTTTTGAGATTTACTCAATTCCTGCAATTGAATTTTTAAAAACATCCGCATCTCTTTCCTCAAAAGAAGAAATAAAGAACTATAAAAAATCAGTAGTTGAAGTGAAAACGAATAGTGGAAAAGGAACGGGTTTTTCAATTTCAGAGGATGGATATATCGTTACAAATGAACATGTCATTGATGATGCACTTACAATCACAGTAACATTTCCAGATGATGGTCTATATAAAGGTGAGGTTATTGAAAGTTACCCCGATATCGATTTAGCAATATTAAAAATTGAAGGTACAAACCTCCCCCACCTTACGTTAGCAGATACATATGAACCTATTAAAAATGAAGCCATTTATTTTATTGGTAACCCATTATACTTCTCTGGCATTGCCAATAAAGGTGAAGTCATTGATTACATTTTACTTAATGATTGGAATGAACAAGTCATTATGTTAGATGCGCCTGTCTATCGTGGTAACAGCGGTAGTCCGGTTATTAATAATGAAGGTCAGGTAATCGGTATTATCTTTGCGACCACAAAGACAGACGATTATGGCCGGGTCGGTTTATTTATACCTATTGATTTGTTGCAACACCGTCTTAATTTATTAAAATAATGTTGTTTATCAATTTACTAATCACATACATTTCACCATCCCTTATTGACGAAACATTCAATAAGGGATTTTTTGTATACTTAGTTGACGATTGTACTTTTGTACAAAAGCAACCACCCTTTTGATAGGTTATGTTTTATTGAAATAAGTTATTGATTTAGAGATTTTCCATAGAGCGTGTATCTATAATCAATAAATAAACAATTAAAGGAGATTTTTATGTAAACTATGTTGACGATATTACTTTTAAGTAATAATAAACCCTTTAATAAGGATATCCTTTATCATCTGGATATCAGTTACTTTATTAATAAAGTTATTAGATTTACTAATTTTATTGTGTAAACAGCTCTTAAATTTAACAATTTAGGGTTAATATCACTCTTTTTAGTCAACTTAATTGACATGAAAACTTTCTTTATATAATTATCGTAAATTATTGCTAATTTGCATCAATTTTCAAGTATAATAATTAATTTTTATCAATATTTTTGTTATCTCTATAATCTTTCATATATAAAACTTGTTGGTTATTATTTTTGTCAACCACATTGACATTTTCATATTTTCAAATAACACAAAAAAAAGATCCTGCTACCTCACAGGACCCTAAAATGAAGCTATCTTTTAATCATCATAACGATTGTCCACATAATAATCGAATACTGGAGAGTTTCTAATACCGAACCGTCATACAAAAGAATAAAAGATGCAATATAAATCAAAACAAATATAAACAAAGCTTGTGCTAGTTTCAATATTTCTACCACCTTGTCCCATTGCAGCATTTCATCTAAAAATCCACTATCATCACATCATATTAATTCATCTGCTATATTATGAGACTCTATTTCTAGCTCATTATTTCATAAATTTACACATCATAGAAAACTCTATTATAATAAGCGCTCTTGCAAGATACAAATTCCGACAAGTCCAGCTATTAATTTACATCGTTTATTTGTTTAGAATATTTTAATCATCAACTTAGTTTACAAAAAAACAGGTAGCCTATATTGTAATTAAAGCGTTTGTATGTTTTTTTGAAAAATATCTTGAATTCATTTATTTTACTCTTATTGGCGACAAACATTTACTTACACTGACAAACTTATTTTTCAAGAATATCAAGTTAGTCAACTTAGTTTACAAAAAAATTTTCTAATCTCTCTATATTCTCAACTGTTGAACAAGATATTGAAAAAATCACAAATCATTATTACTTTTCGCCATTTATCTTAAAAAATCAACATTTCTATGTCAGTAACAATAACATTTTCGTCAATTAAGTTGACTGAAAAACAATTAATATTATTTGATATTAAGGGAACAATCTCTCTATTTTTAATTTATGTATTTTGAAAAGAGATTTTAAACTATAGTTTTTATTCAATAACAAAATTCGAGGAACTTCACTGCAACAATATAACGAAAATGTCATCTAGGTTGACAAAAATTTATAAGGTGCCATTTACTTTATCAATATCTCATTCTTCTAATGAAAATTACTGGATAAATCATTTATTATATCCTGTGATAAATGCAATTACTTATTTCGACATTCATCCGATCATCGTTCTTCACTATATAACCTCTAACTTTTCCATTTTAACTTCTTATATCTACGGTTTAACGTCTGAAAATAATTCGATAATCCAAATAATTTGACCGAAACCTTCTAAACAAAAAAAGAAGGTGCAACATGAGCTGCCCTTCAACTTTTTTTGCAATATTAAATGATATAACTAATAAATAATCCAATAGATAATACAAAACTAAATAAAGTATTTGTGATTGCTGTAGACTTCATTGCCACACGCATATATTGTGGTTCTTTTTCACCTTTTTTAAATCCATTCACTGCAGATATAGGCTTTTTAATTGTTAATAGTACGATAAGTGCCCATGGACTAATACTTCCTATTAATACAAGAACAATAATCCATAAATAAGCAACAATAAACGAAAATGCTAAAACACTCACTGCTTTTTCTCTACCTAAAAGGATTGCAAGGGTTTTACGTCCACCTTTTGTGTCTTCCTCGATATCACGTATGTTGTTTGCCATATTAATAGCACCAACTAGAATCCCAACAGGAATCGAAATTAACACTGCTGTCGTCGATAACGTGTTTGTTTGAATAAAATAGGAGATTAATACAAAGCCTGTCCCCATTAAAGCTCCTGCAAACAGTTCGCCAAATGGTGTATAAGCAATTGGAATTGGCCCACCTGTATAAAGATAACCTACCGCCATTCCAAATAACCCAATTACCACTAACCACCAACTACTATTCATACAAATGTAGACACCGATAATCATTGCTATTAAATATAGAAGCAATGCAACCGTAAGTACATTTTTAGGTTTTAAACCATGACGAACGATTCCACCACCAATTCCAACTGAATCGGCAGTATCTAGTCCTCGTTTAAAATCATAATACTCGTTAAACAAATTCGTTGCGATTTGCAATGCTAGACAAGCAAGCATCATTGCAATAAATAACAACCAATCTATTTTGGCTTCAAATAGAGCAATAACAGTTCCTAAAATAACAGGTGCAAAGGTTGCCGTTAATGTATGTGGTCGAGTCATTTTCCACATTAATTTTACTGGACTCAAGTTTTCCTGTTCCATGAATCTATTCAACATCCTTATCTTTAAGTTCACATCTTTACATTATAACAAAAACCATTATTTGCTCAATGAGTAACTTTTGGATTCAGAAAATACCTTAACGAAAATTAAAGACCCAGACCAAAATTGATCTGGGACTTCATAATTTTAACTTAACCATTATATACAAAATAATCTACTTGCATAGACTTAATAAACCCTGCTCTTTCATAAACAGCAAGTGCTCTTTCATTTTCAATTTCTACTTCAAGCATGATTAAATTTTCACCATTTCTCAAAGCAAAGTCTTTTACCCAATTAAGAAGTGCTGTTGCAACACCTTGCCCTTGAAAATCCGGATGAACTGCAAGTGCTGTAATCCATTGGACATCGCCTTCTTTTACAGACGTAACAGTTCCAGCAATTTTATCATCCAATAAAGCAATCCACAAAATTCTACCTTCTGTTGTCGTATTGTAAGAAATCAGTTCTAGTGACTCTTCCATTAAATCACCAAAAGCTTCACCGTAGATTTCAATTAAACGTTCTTTATCAGTTGCTTCAAAGTAAGGTCGAATATATATACGGTCGTTCTCATCGAAAATTTGAGGCTTTGCTTCAAAGGTTGCTTCTGAAAAGCTATAAGTATAGCCGTATTTTTCAACAAATTTTCTTCTATATTTATCATTTTGAATGACTAACGAAAGCTCTCCTTCAGCACCACGTTGATGTAGTCCATCACCTAACACTTTAAGTAAAGCTTCATCAATCCCAATTTCTCTATACATTGGAGCAACTAGAATTGACCACTCATATGTATTCAACCCCATTTGATCCACTGCACTTGATACTCCGACTAACTCGTCCTTATCATCATCATATGCAAGAACAAAAAATCCTCTGACATTTGTATTTTGAGAAATAGGTAAATTTAATAAAACACTATAATTATATTGATCTATTTTACAAGCATCATCACACAAAGCTTTTATTTCTTTGTATGTTTCCGAATCTATTGGAAAGGATGCTGTGATAATTGAAAAGTTCATGTATTACTCTCGCTCCTAAAGCCTATTTTAATATCTTCTAATTTTAGAGGAACACTATCAAGGTAGCAAGGTCAAATCACTAATTACATGTTATTCCCTTATCATAAAATACCAGTTTGTTTTAGCATATTAGCGTAAATTCCATTCCTATTTTGTAATAATTGTTGTTGAGTACCAGATTCAACAATTTGCCCTTCTTTCATTACTAAAACAATGTCCGCATGACGAATCGTATTTAATCGGTGGGCAATGATAAAACTTGTTCTGCCTTTCATTAATACTTCCAACGCCTCTTGTATCTTAATTTCTGTCAAAGTATCGATACTACTTGTCGCCTCATCAAGTAATAATATTTTAGGGTCCGCTACAAGTGCCCGCGCAATTGAAAGTAATTGCTTTTGCCCTTGTGAAATTCCACTACCATCTGCTGTTAAAATGGTGTTATAGCCATTTGGTAGTTTCATAATAAAATCATGGGCATTTGCCTTTTTTGCAGCTTCTTCAATTTCTTCATTTGTAGCAGTTAGCTTACCGTATCGGATATTGTCATAGACACTTGCTTCAAATAAGAAAGAATCTTGCAAAACAAAGGCCATCTGATTGCGCAATGTAGAACGTTTTAAATCCTTTACATTAATTCCATCAAATAAAACCTCTCCACTTTCAACATCGTAAAACCGTGCAATCAATTGCATAATGGTTGTTTTCCCAGCACCTGTTGCCCCTACTAGCGCTACGGTTTGTCCTGGATAAACATGAAAACTAACATTTTTTAAGGTCTGTGTTTCTTCAGCTAATTCATATTTAAAATGTACATTTCGAAATTCCACTTCACCAAGAAGTTGATGAGTGTCAGCTACTTTACCAATATCATCTTCTTTGTCCTCATCCATAATTGAAAATACTCTTTCTGCACCAGCAATAGCAGATAATACCGTATTCACTTGGTTTGCAAGATCATTTAATGGTCGAGTAAATTGTCGAGCATATTCAGTAAAAATCACAATCGTTCCAATTGAAACATATCCATTAAAAGCTAAAATTCCCCCAATACCTGCCACAATAGCAAAGCTCATATTATTCAATAAGTTCATCACTTTTGGAATATATCCCGAATAAGTAAGCGCCCAGAAACCAGTTCTTTTTAGTTGCTCACTTTTTTCCCGAAATTCTTGCTTAACTCTTTCTTCTTGGGAAAATGCTTTAACAATTCGTTGCCCCGAAATGGTTTCTTCTATCATTCCGTTTAATGCACCCAAAGCAGCTTGTTGCTCTTTGAATAGTTTCCCTGTTCTCTTTGTAATCCAACGTGTAGTAATAAACATTAACGGAATAATTAACATTGTTAACAAAGTTAATATAGGACTTAAATACAGCATGACCACAAACGTACCAGTTAGTGTCAAAATACTAGAAAACACTTGAATAAAGGACGTATTCAATGTTGAACTAACTGTTTCGATATCATTCGTTGCTCGACTCATTAATTCTCCGTGTTGACGTTTATCGAAAAACGAAACAGGTAATCTCAGCAATTGATGAAAAACCCCTGTACGCATTCGATAAATTGTCTGTTGGGCAATACCTATCATCCAATAATTTTGGAAAAACAATGCTAATGCTAATAACAGGTAGATGAAAATTAGCATAATAATCATTGTTGATAAACCATCAAAGTTAAATTTTAGTACGTAGTCATCAATAATATGACCAATTAATAATGGGCCAAGCAATGACATGGTAGAACTAATAATGACAAGACATAACACAACAATAAGTAAAGCGCGTTGTTCATCTACTATTCTCCAAATATTTAGTAGGGTTCTTTTCCAATCACTTGCACGGGGGCCCTTCTTCTTTTTCCCAGATTTCTTTAAGTCTTCTTTCGATAATATTGGTTCATATCCAAAGGGCTTTTGGAAAAAGTTCATTACGCTTCACCTACCTGTTCTGCTTGAGATTTTGCAATTTGTCTATATTCTTCACTCACTTGCATTAATTTCTCATGGGTTCCAAAGGCGATAACTTGTCCTTCATTTAGCAATAAAATATTATCTGCTTCTTTTGCAGTACGCACCTTTTGAGTAACCACAAACATCGTAGCCTGTTCGTCCCTTATATCCTCCCAAAAAGCAGCCTCCGTTTTTATATCTAATGCACTCGTACTATCATCCAGTATTAAAATTGGTGGCTTGCGAATTAGTGCCCGGGCTATGGATAATCTTTGTTTTTGTCCTCCCGAAAGATTAACGCCTTTTTGTCCAACCCGAGTTTCGTATTTATTCGGAAGATTTTCTAGTGTGTTATGAATTTTCGCCTTAGTCGTTGCATTTATGATTTCATTTAGTTCTGCATCTTGTTTACCCCAACGAACATTTTCAGATATGGTACCTGTAAAGAGCATCGACTGTTGAGGTACATAACCAAACATAGCTCTCAATCTTTCTAAAGGCCATTCTTTTATGTCTCGACTATTAATGAATATGGTTCCTGATGTGACATCATAGAAACGTGGCAGTAAATTTAATAATGTAGACTTTCCTGACCCTGTTGCTCCCATAATGGCGAGTTTTTCCCCTTCCATTACAGTAAAGGACACATTATTTAATATTTGCCGATCTGAATTTGGATAGTTAAAAGAAACTTTGTCAAATTGTATTGACCCTACTTTATGTTCCACCAAGTTGTTTACTTCAAAGGATTTAGTTTCCGTTCCATGTTCTACAATTAATATTTCCTCCATACGCTCTGCAGAAGCTTTCGCACGAGAAAACGCATTAATAATGAAGGCAAACATTGAAAATGAACCAGTCATACGTAAAGCGTAGTTAACAACTGCAACTAACTCCCCAACTTGAGCATGGCCATTTTTAACATCAATTGCCCCAAACCAAATGGCAATAAGAAGACTTCCATTCATAACAAAAAGTAGCACAGGCATAATGATTTCCATAATTCGTAAAGCTTTTACTGTATCCGTTTTTAAATCGCCTGCAACTTGTTCAAAACGATTACCTTCATAACTTAAACGCATATAAGCTTTTACTAACCGAATGCCTTGTAAATTTTCCTGTAAAACACGATTAACTTTATCCAATCTTCTTTGAACTTGCGCAAAAGAACGTACGCCTTTTTTCACAATGAAGAATAAAAATAAAAAAGATATTGGTGCACCAATCATTAAAAATAATGCCATTTTTGTATTTACGAAAAACACCATAATTAAGCTTCCGATTACCATGAGTGGTACACGCATCATAATCCGTAAACTCATAAAAAAGACGGTTTGTACTTGTTGTACATCACTTGTTAATCTAGTAATTAATCCTGATGTAGGAAACTTCAAATAAGTTGCCATTGTAAAGGATTGTATTTTACTAAAAAGTGCATTTCTTAAATCAAAAGCAAAACTTTGTGCTGCATGGGCGCTGAAATACGAATTAATAACACCACTTGTAAAGGCTAAAAATGCTAAGCCAAGTAAGGTTAAGCCCCAGATAGCAATGCTATTCATATCGTTCGCCACGATACCGTCATCAATAATTTTCCCAATGATTAGCGGCTGTACAAGCTCTACTGCTAACTCCATTAACATTAAACATAGCGCTATAATTGCTGGTACTTTATACGGTTTTATAAATGAAAATACTGTTCTCACTATCTCACTCCCAATAGATAAACACGCATTATAAACCAACTATACACCTTTTAATATAGAAAACGTGTAGTGAATTGATAGTTATCTTCGTTTACACTTTGTTCATATTTAAAAACTAAATTGTAATTTTCTGCCTATACCCATACAACTAATCGTTTTATTCCATTGAAAACGTAGATAGAAATAATAACTTTAAGCAAGAATATATTACATTTATTTTTTCTGATTATAACACCGTATGTAACTATCTTTTATCGTTAAGAATCAAAGCTTTAATACGATACATATATACTTAAAATTTCCAATTCCTTCTTTCAAACAAATAGTTCTATAGACCCTATAATCGCAATATAAGACTTACTAATAATATCCTCCTCCACCCTATATCCAATTCACCCCCTATTCTAAAATCGTATTTTAAAATGACATTTATTTAACAATTTAGGAACACTCTCAGTACTTTAGTACCTCATTCAATTATTATCAAAATCTTAATAATAGATAGATAATGACTATTCGCTACAATAACTTTATAATAATAGTATGAATATACGATTTTTAAGGAGAAGGTTAGTTATGAGCCGTGAAAATACATCTTATAAAATTAGTAAAGAAATAGTAACATTTGCTCCCTTCCCGACTTTTGTACTAAATACACAAGGAATAGTAACTGTTTCAAACGATCTATGCACTAAATATTTCGGTTATTCTGATAATGAATTCGCAAAAGATTATCTGAACAATAGTTTATTATCATCCTTACATGATGAATCATGGAATCGAATATTACTTGGAAAAGAACAACTTCGTTTTGAACAAGTTCAATTGGTAACAAGTGACGATACATTTATGATGGCTACGTTAATTACAACACCATGTGAATTAGAAAATGAATACTCTATTTTAGTCACATGCTTACTAGATGAAATGATGACTCGTGCAGATGATACATCACAGGAGTTAATAGATTTAAAAAATGGCCTTCATTCTACTTTTATGGTAGTCAACTTGGATGCAGAAGGATTTATTACACATGGTAACCAAGCCTTTTTAAAAACAAGTCATTGGACACCTAAACGCATAATAGGAAAAACGTTTTGGCAACTCTTTCCCGAGACAGCTGAAAATGCTGTAATCGTTGAAACTATTTGGCAGACAATAAATTCAGGAGAAATATGGGAAGGCGAAGTCGAAAAGATTACAAAGGAGGGTCTATCGTATTGGGTCCATTTAACAGCAATCCCCACTTATTCTCATATAGAGCAAAATTACCGTTACATTTTAATCGAAAAAGATATTACAAATGAAAAGAAATTAACACTACAGTTGGAAAAAATCGCTTATATTGATACAGAAACAGGACTTATGAATGTTCATCGTCTTGAAAATATCGTGACGGATATGATTGAAGAAGGTCGTCATTTCTTATTTGTTTATCTGAGTATCGATAAATTTTATACATTGCGAGAACTCCATAGTAATCAATTAGATCATAATTTAATTGTTGAGTTTACAAAACGTATGAAAATTTATTTCCAAGACAGTTTAATGGCTCGCATTAATGAAAATGACTTTGTAGTGATTACTCCTTTAGGCGAATGGTTTATTCAAGGGTTCTTAACATACCTAAAGCAAAACCCTATTTATATTGAAAATATGGCAGTCCCTATTTCTATTAGTGGCGGTATTACTCATTCACCTCAAGATCAATCGAACTTTGCGCAATTAATGAAAGCTTCCCTTGCAACAATAGCAAACGTCCGTGAAGCCGGTGGAGACAGTATACTTTCACTATCAAGCGAAACACATAAAGCTTTAAATCGTCGTTCTGTCATTGAGAAACGATTATTACTTGCACTTGATCAGAAAAATCTTAAAGTACTTTACCAACCACAAGTGGATCTTCAAACTGGAGATATTATCGCTGTAGAAGCCCTTGTTCGTTGGGAAGATGAAGAAGTTGGCGTAGTATCCCCAGATGAATTAATCCCGATTGCAGAGGAGTCAGGTTTAATTAATAATATTGGTTCCTTTGTAATTGAAGAAGCTTGTAAGCAAGCTGCTAAATGGAAAAATGAGGGGTTAAATTTAAAGGTAAGTATTAACCTATCTGTTCGCGAATTCCGTGATAAAAACATGGCAAAGTCAATATTAAACACTTTGGAGAAAACAGGTTGTCCTGCAAATTTAATTCAAATTGAAATTACTGAAAAGTTTGCATTAGAAGCTGAGGCTGAAACATCCATCATTAATCAAATGCGTAAACTTGAAAATGCAGGAATTGTATTTGTACTAGACGATTTTGGAACTGGTTATGCCTCATTCCGTTATATGCAGCTCTTACCAATAAGTATTTTAAAAATTGACCAAGCCTTTATTGGTTCCTTGTTACAATCTGAGAAGACACAACGATTAATTAACGGGATGGTTCAGTTTGGTAAATCTATGAACTTAATTGTTTTAGCAGAAGGCGTTGAAACAATTGAACAAAGAAATTTACTAGAACAATATGGTTGCGATGCGATACAAGGCTTCCTAATTAGTAAACCTATCACTGAATTAGAAGTAAGAAATCTTTTAGCTACGGTTTAAAAATATACTTTGCTAAGGCTCAATATGCGCTAAACCTTACTCCATTATTAAAGGGACATCTCAATTATAGATGTCCCCCTTTTTCTCTTCGTTTAGCTCTTGCATAAGTTTGCATTGACGTTTTCCCTTTATTAAACATACGCATTACTAATTGAATAATTACCTCAGCAAAAACGAGTCCCATTGCAATTGCGCCTGAAATCATAAAAGCACGCATACCATTTTGAATACCTAGGTTATAGTCTAGTTCTACTATATTTCGCATAGTATTATAAGCGATACCCCCTGGAACGAGAGGTATAATTCCTGATACGTTAAAGATTATCATAGGCATTTTAAATCGACGAGCAAAAACCTGAGCAACAATTGCAACAATAAATGCTCCTATAAAAGATGATTGCACTTCTGTTGTTACCCCATAGTCCATTAGAACGTAGTATACTATCCACCCTATTGACCCTACTAATCCACAATAAGGAATCGCCTTTGTAGGTGCGTTGAAAATCACACCAAAACATGCTGTGAAAATAAAACTAAATAATAATTGTAGAAAGATTTCCATTGCAACGTCTCCTTAAAATGCTACCACAATCGCAATACCCGAACCGATTGCAAATGCAGTCAGAAATGCCTCAGTACCTTTTGCAATACCCGCTGTAAAATGGCCAGCCATCAAGTCTCGTACTGCGTTTGTAATTAATACCCCTGGAACAAGTGGCATTACACTACCGACAATGATTTTATCCATTTCACTTCCTAAATCAAAATGAACAGCTAAGGAGGCGATGAATCCTACTACGAGGGAGGCAAAGAATTCTGAGAAAAACTTAACTTTTGTCATATCCTGAATAATTATTACTACAAAGTATCCTACCCCACCCGCGACAAAAGCTGCAGGTATATCTGACCACAATCCATTAAATAAAACCATAAAACAACTACTTGCAATCGCCGCGGCTAAAATTTGAAGATGGACGGGTAAAAAATAATTTGTTTTTTGTATCTTTCGCAACTCGTCATATGCTTCTTCTAATGTTATTATTTTACTTGAGAGCTTACGAGAAACACTATTCACTTTGGCTATTTTGTGTAAATCAGTAATTCTAGTCGAAATGGAAGTTATTTTCGTAATCTGCCTTCTTCCCAGCGATAGGATAATTCCTGTTGGTGTTACATAACTTTGTGCATCCTCGATTGATTGGGAGCGTGCCATTCGGAGCATTGTATCTTCTACTCGATATGTTTCCGCACCGCTTTCCATCATAATTTTGCCCGCTAGCAAAAACGTATCGAGAGCCATTTCATAATTCTGTTCTTTAGTTTCCATTGCGTGTGTTAATCTCCTTTTTTCTCCATGCTCATATTATCGAACAGAAACGTAAATCTCATTACATACTTTTCTCAATTTTAATTAAGTGTAGGAATTCTGACAACAATAAAACAAAAGGAGTGTAGTTTCGTTGAATAACGATCGTCAAAAAAAGCATCGTTCGTGGGTAGATTATGTATTGGTTAGCTCAATCTTCACACTCACGGTTTTAATTGGAATATTTATTTTTACAAACGGAGATTCAAAGTTTCAGAGTTCCATTTCTGCCAAGACAAAAGGTGAAATCGTTAATGATACACAAAAGTTATTATCAGAAACTAAATCTGAATTTGAAGATATTCAAATTGTGACAGAGACTTCTGAAGATCCTACAATGCCTTATACTCTTTACTATCCAAAAACGAAATTCGAACAAGTAAATAAAGAGATTTCACAATACATAACTAAATCAAAGGAAAATTATTTTAATGCCGTTCGACTTTATAAAAATGCTCATCCGGATAAAGATGTCGTAGGTAAATATCAGTTATTTTTAGACATTCACGAACATAATAACAGCTACTATTCTATTGTTTTTAAAAATAAATTAACAGTCGATCAAGCTAACTATGACATTTCATATCAAACTTATATTTTCAATAACCATTCAGGTGAGCTTGTTAGCACTTATCAATTATTCAATCAGAAAACTGAGAATTTAGAAGTTTTTTCAAAGTACGTGAAAAAACAACTTACTAAAAACTTAGGCAAGAACGTTTATACAGATAAACTGGATAGTAGTACTGCTCCTTATTGGAAAAACTATAAACGTTTAGCTATTATTAATGACCGTTTGGTTGTTTACTATAATAGTGGAGAAATTGCTGATCCTTCAGCCGGCACTCCAACGGTTATCGTTCCTATGTCTTATTTAAATCCAATATTGGCAGATTCCTTTAGAACAAGTGCGATAAGTACAGAAACTATCATACCTGTTAAACCAACTGGAACAGGTAAACGTGTTGCTTTAACATTTGATGATGGTCCACATGAGAAAGTTACAAGACAAATCTTAAAAACATTGAACAAATACGATGCAAAAGCTACGTTCTTTATGGTAGGGCGTCGTGTTCCAAACAATACAAAACTAGTAAAAGATATCTATAATAGTGGTCATGAAATTGGCAATCATACATGGAATCATCCAAAACTGACTAGCCTGACTTCAAAACAAGTAATGTCACAACTTGATTCAACGGACGATGCCATTTATAAAGCAATAGGTCAATATCCAACGGTTTTCCGTCCTCCATATGGGGCTAAAAACAAACGAGTAACCGATTTAATCGATGTCCCTGTTGTCATGTGGACAATTGATACGTTGGATTGGAAACACCGAAATGCCAATAAATTACTTCCAATGGTGAAGAACAACTTACACAACAACGCAATCATTTTAATGCATGATATTCATCAATCTACAGCAGATGGATTAGATAGTGTGTTAGCCTACTTACAAAAAGAAGGATATGAATGTGTAACAGTTAGTGAAATTCTTGCTAGCCAGAAGTAAGCTAAAAAGCCGAATTGCAAGTGTTAATCTTGCAATTCGGCTTCTTTTTATTTTATCTTTACATTCCCCAGTTTCTTAAAGCTCTTCAAATCATAACTGTTTACTTCTTTTGGAGAGATTGTGTATAAAGCTCCCTCTATATAAAGTAAGCGTGTAATCATTGAATTGTAGTCTTCATATTGCTCATCTTTTTGTGCATTTTTAATGAGATTTCCTTTTAATTGAATCCCTTTTTCTGCTGTAATCTCATAGATTAGTGCCCCTGTTCCTTTATAAGCAACTTCATACTCACCTTTTGCTTCATAAAGTGTTACAGGGAATCCGTAATAATTTAAGTTAGCATTTCTAAATAACGCTTTGTGGTTATATTGGATATCTGAATACGTACCACGACCGCCAATTACAACGCTATCTTGCTCTTTCGGATTGGAGAAGTCACTTACATCAAATAATGACACTTTCATTCCAGCAGTTGTTACGATTGGTTCCTTTGAAAAACTATCAACTCTCGACTCCGTTTCATAGCCAAATCCTATTAAATGATTTTCATCTAATGGATGTAGATAATTACTGAAGCCAGGGATTTTTAGCTCCCCTAACACTTTAGGGTTTTCTGGATTTTCTAAATCAATAACAAATAGTGGATCAACTTGCTTAAAGGTAACGATATACGCTTTCTCGCCCATGAAACGAACAGAATAGATTTTCTCTCCTTTTGCTAAATCCTTTACTTCTCCAACTTTCTTCAACTGGTCGTTAAATATGAACAAATGATTTTTAGAAGTTTGTTCACCTGCCCCCCAACTATTACCTTCAGTTACTGCAACTCGGAAATAGCCATTATGTTCATCCATTGAAAATTGATTAAGGATACTTCCATTAATTGTTGTTGTAGCTGCTAACTTCACATCCATCCCATTAATATCAAATTTATAGATGTCTGTGTCAGTAGCCATTGGAAGTATCATCATATCTGTTGCTATCATTTTTGAAGATTTGAAAGTTGTTGCTGGTAAATAATTGAATGCTGTTAAGTACAACGCTTCTTTCGACATATAAAGGGTTGAACTTCCCCCTAAAAATCCTTTTGTTTTCACTTCACTTTTTTCGAAATTCTTTACATCTATTGCAGATATAATCGTATAACTTGGTTCCATTGAGCCTGGTAAAATGGATAACTGTTTTATATCCATTGGTTGAACGGATTCACTTTCCGCACTATCGTATACGTACGGTCGTAGTTCAACATCCTCTTTCTCCGCAATAATCCAATAATCAGGTGTTTTATTTGTAACGATATACAAAATGCCATCAGTCAAACGAACCCCATTCATGTATCCATCTTGGGCTACTTCCCTTACTAATTTTGGATTACTTGCATCTTTCACATTATAAAATGCCGCTTTTGTCATGCTAATTCCTGAAATATAATCCTCTTTTTTCATTTCGAGATATTGATCAATAATAACGATTAATGTATCTTCTTTAATCATTAATTGGGTAGGATAACTGTTCTTCTCTAATGAAATTTTATTAACTACTTTTAATGATTTTGGATTTTTAGCATCCGTAATAACAATTTCGTTTTCAATGATTGAATAAATATATCGGCCGTCTGTTACAACAATGTCTCCTTCTTCGATATCTTCAACTTGATTATTCGTTGTGGAGTGGGACGTGCCTCCACTTCCTCTATCTGCAGCCACATTAGCGCTTTCTTCAGCTATTGTCATTTCAGTTTTTTCTAAATTTCGTTTTTCCCGAGATAAGGCTACTTTAAAGAAATTTTCAAGATCTTTCATTGATTGAATTTGTTCTATTTCTTCAATTACTGTAAACTCAATTTTCTGCTTTTTTGCCTTTGTTTTTGACTCCTCAAATGCATTTTTCTCTACAAGCAAGACATATTTTCCTGGTTTAGTATTAGCAATTGAAATCGATTTTCTATTTTCATGTAATAATATTGTGGCTTCTACTCGCTGACCTTGATTATCTTCTAAATACACATCCCCCTTATTCACGCTGTCTTGTTTTAGTGATTCTGAAAAATGAACGATGTATGGTTGATTAACAAGAACTGTGGATGCCGCATTTACTTCTATTTTCTTTCCAAATAACATTAGAGAACTTGCTACTAAAATAACGATCAGTAGAAATATTCCCCCTGCATAATGCCTGCCATTCATAATTCTTCGCTCCTTTTAACCTTCTTTAATGGATTAGACTTGGCAATCATTATTTCGTTTCAATTTTTCAAAAAATTTTTCTACATTCTTAAATAATATAAAAAACGTGGAGAACCCCCTATTCTCCACGTTTATCTTCTCCCTTATTCGAATGGCCATTTAGGTAACATTTTCGATAATGGTTTATCTTGACGTTTACCCAATACATAATCCGCCTGCATGATTGTGTGAATTTCACGAGTACCTTCATATATGACAGGTGCTTTTGAATTTCTTAAATAGCGAGCAACAGGATATTCATCTGAGTAACCATAAGCACCATGGATTTGTACAGCATCATCTGCTGCCTTGTTTGCAAAATCACATGCTTGCCATTTGGCTAACGATGTTTCGCGTGTATTCCGAACCCCTTTGTTTTTTAATTCTCCCACGCGATAAACAAGTAGCCTACTCATATGATAGCCTGCTTCCATTTTAGCTAGCATTTGTCCTACAAGCTGATGATCCCCAATCGCTTTCCCAAATGTTTTGCGTTCTTTACAATACTTCACACTCGCTTCAAGACATGCTTGAATTAAGCCTACTGCACCAGCAGCCACAGTAAATCGGCCATTATCTAAAGCAGACATGGCGATTTTGAAGCCTTCTCCCTCTTCCCCAAGACGGTTTTCCACTGGTATTTTCACATCATCGAAAAATAATTCACCTGTATTTCCTGCACGGATACCGTACTTTCCTTTTATCGCCTTAGACGAGAAACCAGGCATTGTTCTTTCAACGATAAAAGCAGTTATTCCATGGTGCTTTTTCGACTTATCCGTATAAGCAAAGACAATAAAGTGATCTGCTACATCACATAAAGAGATCCACGTTTTCTGTCCATTTAAAATATAGACATCACCTTCACGTTTTGCATAGGAATCAATAGCTGCCACATCAGAACCTGCCCCTGGTTCAGTTAACCCAAAGGCACCAATTTTCTCACCGCGCGCTTGTGGTATTAAATATTTCTGCTTTTGAGCCTCTGTTCCCCATTGCAATAATGTCATAGAGTTTAACCCCGTATGCACAGAAACTGCAGTTCGAAAAGCAGTATCCCCGCGTTCAAGCTCTTCACAGACTATAGCTAAACTATTATAGTCCATTCCTGCTCCACCGTACTTTTCGGGAATACAAACCCCCATTAAGCCTAATGATGCTAATCGTTTCCAAATGGTAGGATCAAACCCACCTTCAGCATCCCACTTTGCAATATGAGGCATTATTTCTGCATCAACAAATTGACGAACTGTTTTTCGCAAAAGCTGTTGTTCTTCTGAGAAATCAAAGTTCATATGCATCACCTTACCATTTCACAATTGATGAACGGTGAGATGTTTCTTTTATTACGACATTACGATTTGCCATTTTATCTATATATTCTTTTCCTGGTACAACTGTTTCTGGAGGGAATACTCCTCTTTCCGTAATCGTACCACTTCCAAGCATGACTGCTACTGCTGCAATTGTACACGCTGTTGCACGTGCCATCGCTGTCATTGAAGATGTATCTTCTCGTTTTATATTCATTTCATATTCATAAGTGACTTGCTCACCAGATTTTTCACCTGAAACAATTACTCGAAGTAAAACAGCATCTTGTTTATTGCCTAAGTATAATTTTTTCTTTAATGCTTCTCGTACGACATCTCGTACTTTTACTTCATTACCATCAACTTCAACTTTATTTTCTTTATCAAAGAAACCTAAATCAGCAAGCAGTTTAAACTTTTCAGCATGCCCTTTATAGCGAATTGTTTTATATTCTAACGTTTTTACATTAGGGAATGTTTTGTAGAGAGTGGAAATTCCTCCAGACGTGTAAAACGCCTCCAACACTCCAAACTCATTGAAGTAAATTGGCTCAACACCAGAAAGTGAATTAACTTCTTTTAATTTTCCATCCTGAATTACCTTTGATGGTTCAGTATAATGGTCAAACACACCTTCTAATGAGAATACTCGAGTATAGTTAAGCGGTGGTTCTGGTTTTGTAGGAATACCACCAACATATAGCTTGATCGACTCAACTGAATCTAATTTTGAAGCACCATATCCTGCAAGTATATTAACCATCCCTGGTGCTACTCCTAGGTCAGGAATGATCGTAATACCTTTTTCCTTTGCGGCTTCATGCAATGTTAGAACTTCTTCTGTTACGTCTCCAATATGGCCTCCTAAATCGACAGAATGAACGCCTATTTCAATTGCTGCATTTGCAACCTTTTTATTAAATTCATAGAAAAGAGCATTTACTGTTACGTCCCCTCTTGCCATAACATTTTTTAATTCCTCATCATTATTAGCATCAAGTTTAACCACTTCTACTTTTTGTGTATTTAAGGAATCAACAAATGCTTGTGCCGTATCAGTATCTAAATCTGCTAGATAGATTTTTTCTACTTTGTCGCTAGCCGTTAAGTCACGTGCTACCTCTTTCCCCATTAAACCAGCACCTAAAACTACAACTTTCATCACACACATCCCCTTTTATGTTTAGTTTTCTGTATCGATTTGTGCTCTTTGCAACCTACCACTATAATCGACGTAAATGCTTTTCCACTCTGTATATACATCTAGAGCAGCTTGACCTGAATCTCGATGGCCATTGCCTGTACCTTTTGTCCCCCCAAAAGGTAAATGGATTTCAGCTCCTGTTGTTCCTGCATTTACATAAACGATACCCGTATCTAAATCTCTTTGGGCTTTAAATATTTTATTAACATCTTGTGAGAAGATAGAACTTGATAAGCCGAATTTGACACTGTTGTTTACTTCAATTGCCTCCTCTAAACTAGCAACTTCAATAATACTCACAACTGGTCCAAAAATTTCTTCTTGTGCAATGATCATTTCATTTTTTACATTTGTAAAAATGGTAGGTTCAAAATAATACCCTTTATCAAAAGGTGGTGACGTTAAAGCTTTCCCACCAGCTAGTAAAGTAGCACCTTCTTTTTTACCAATCTGTACATAATGATTAATTTTCTCTAATGCTGCTTTATTAATTACCGGCCCCACCTTTACCGTAGGGTCAAGACCATCACCAATTGTTAAACTACTTAAAGCTGAAACAAGCATTTCTTCTAATTCATTTTTCACGTCTTTGTGAACAATAACGCGACTACATGCTGTACAGCGTTGTCCAGCTGTACCGAAAGCACTCCAAATTATTCCTTCCACAGCAAGATTTAAATCTGCATCATCCATAACGATAACCGCATTTTTACCGCCCATTTCAAGGGAAACTTTTTTCAAATGCTTACCACCTAGTTCAGCAACCTTGCTTCCCGTAGCGTTTGACCCCGTAAATGATATTACCTTTATATCTGGATGCTCTACCATTGCAGATCCAACATTAGGCCCAGTTCCAAACACAATATTGGCTACCCCATCAGGTAATCCTACTTCTTCAAATATTTTAGCCATCTCATAAGCCATTAAAGGAGTTTCTATAGAAGGTTTCCATACAACTGTGTTGCCAGCGACAATTGCAGGGAACGATTTCCAAGTTGCAATAGCAATTGGGAAATTCCAAGGCGTAATTAAACCAACTACCCCAATTGGTGCTCTAACACTCATTGCGAATTTATCTGCTAGTTCAGAAGGTGTTGTTTCCCCAAACAACCTTCTTCCTTCACCAGCCATATAAAATGCCATATCGATACCTTCTTGAACTTCTCCTCGAGCTTCCTCAATGACCTTACCCATTTCTTTTGTTAAAATTTGAGCAAGATGTTCTTTCTTTTCTTTTAATTTAAAGCCAATTTCATATAGAAATTCCGCTCGCTTTGGTGCAGGAACGAGAGCCCACTTTTTTTGTGCCTTTTTTGCTGCTTCTACCGCTTTGTCCACCTCATGTTTTGTTGAAAGTGGTACTGTTGCAAGATGCTCACCATTTGCCGGATTGATAACTGGAATATATTGAAGGCCATCAATCTCTATCCATTTACCGTCGATATAATTTTTTAGTTGCATAACACCCTCCTCATCCCAATCGAAATTGCGATAATATTGTATTAATATTCGACATTTTCTATTTAAATCCCTTTTTTTCTAAAAATTATTATTCTATAAAGATTATATGAATATGAATCTTTTTTTAGAGGTAAATCGTAATTTGAAATGGTATATATATATTAGTAACTTTAGGAGGTTATACCATAATGAACAATCATGAAATTGATTACAAATTGTATGGAGATGACATGCAATTTGTAGAGGTAGAGTTAGATCCAGGAGAAACAGTCATTGCTGAAGCTGGAAGTTTAATGATGATGGACGATTCAATTCGAATGGAAACAATTTTTGGGGATGGATCAAAAGGACATGGTAGCGGTCTAATGGGTAAACTAATGGGTGCTGGAAAACGTTTAATTACCGGCGAAAGTTTATTCATGACGACTTTCACTAATGAAGGTTCAGGAAAAAAGCATGTTTACTTCGCTTCCCCATATCCAGGAAGTATCATTCCTATGGATTTAAGCCAATATGGCGGGAAAATTATCTGTCAAAAGGATGCATTTTTAGCTGCTGCTAAAGGTGTTTCTGTTGGGGTAGAGTTCCAACGCAAAGTTGGTGTTGGTTTCTTCGGTGGAGAAGGTTTCATTATGCAAAAACTTGAAGGTGACGGTATGGCCTTCGTTCATGCTGGTGGTGCGATTCACCGTGTAGATTTACAACCAGGGCAAAAATTACTTGTAGATACTGGATGTTTAGTTGCGATGACTCAAGATGTAGATTATGATATTGAAACTGTTGGTGGCATTAAAACTGCTCTATTCGGTGGAGAAGGTATTTTCCTTGCTTCATTAAGAGGCCCAGGTACTGTTTGGATTCAATCATTACCATTTAGCCGTTTAGCAAGTCGCGTATTTGCTGCTGCTCCTGTGAAACAAGGCGGAGGCGGTAAAAATGCTGGAGAAGGCGGCATTGGTGGTTTATTTAATCTGTTTAACGACTAACAAAAAAGTGGAAGACCTAAGTCAATTAGGTCTCCCATTTTTTTTGTTTAGAATGCAACGATCGTTTCTTTTAATTTAGATGCAGCTTCTTCAAGTTGTTCGGTTGTATTTCCAATTCGTTCAACGATTTGTGATAACTCCTCAACCTGTTGACCAACACTTTCAAAATCTGAAATCGTTGTTACAACTGTGGATGATATTTTCTCAAAGGATTCAAGGGATTTTTCGTTTTGCTCCATTCCATTTTGAACTAACTCTTGAATATGATGAATGGATTGAGTAACTTCAGAAGTTACTTCACTAGACATACCGATTAAAGTTGCAATCTTTTCAACTGATTGTTTTGTTTGGTCTGCAAGTTTCCGAACTTCATTTGCAACTACTGCGAAACCTTTTCCGTGTTCCCCTGCTCTTGCTGCTTCGATTGCTGAGTTAAGCGCTAACAAATTAGTTTGGCCCGCAATGTCTTTAACAATTTCAACAACAGCTTGAATCTCTGAAGAAGATCGATTTAAGTCTTGTACCATTTTAGTCATTTGAATGGTTCTATCATTAATTTCTTTCGTTTGATCACTTAAATATTGAAGTTGTTTATAGCCCTCACTAGAAGCTTGTCTAGTATCCTGGGCATCTTGAATACTATTTTGCAATAATTCATTCACACTTTTCGTATTAGTAAATAGTTCTGATACTGCGTCATTAGTAGCAAATGATTGTTCTTCTAAGGTTACTGAAATGTTCCCGATAATTTCTTTCACTTCATTTCTAACCTTTTCTTGTTCCTTAACAGAAACACTTTGTGCAACACGGTCATATTCATCTAATACGATTTGTTGTTCTAGATTACACACTTTCCTTATAGCTTGGAATATTTTTTTCTGCTCTACTTCTAGCAAATTTAAGTCAGAAACAATTTCTTGCACTTTTCCTTCTAGTTTTTGGAATGAAGCTAAATACCATTTTGTTGTTAATCCAATTAAAACATGTTTATTTGCTACTCTTCTTCTAACTTCAATATAGTTTTCATCAATTCGGCCTGCAAACATTTCAATAAGATGATGTCTTAAAGTATGGCTTAGTCTTTCTGATGTACTATATTTCTCAATCATCTGTTTAAACTCTGGTACATTTCCTATTGTTCCGTAAAAAGCATCTACTACCTCTTTTACTCTTGGATCAATAAAAGGCTTAACCGCACGAATTGTTTGTAAGTCCTCTTCAGTTAAACCAATTATATCCAATTGCAACTGAAGTTTAGGATCCTCTACAAATATACCTACATTTGAAAATCTTTCATTTAAAATTGAGTTTCGACTTTCCTTTTTTTTAATAGCAAACAAATTACTCACTCCCAATTTTAGGGTTAAAGACTCTAGAAAATATAATTATTTTAGTAGAATTTTAATATATACGAACTTTTAACCTATTTACAATATATGCAATATCTATCATTTATTCAAGTTATTTATGAAATTAGACTTAAATATTGACGGATTATTGAACACATTAAATGATAATAGGTATATTGTCACTATTAAAAAGGAATAATTGGTAATATTGCGTAATTTTATTAAAACAGGAATTTTAAAAGGACTATGCAGATTGCCTTCTGCATAGCCCTTACGATTAATTATTAGATTAATATTCAAGAGTATCACTCCTGAAATTATTATTCTATTAGCAATTAAATTATACAACAATAGTGAATTTTACAGATATAATACAACAATTAAGATAGCCGCCAAAATAATACGATATATTGCAAATGGTACTAATTTAACTCGAGAGATTAATTTTAAGAAGAACTTAATCGCTATTAATGCAAATACAAATGCACTAATAAAACCAACTACATAGAAAGAAATGTGATCTGCATTAATTTGATCCCAATTTTTCAGAAGTGATATACCACTTGCACCAGCCATTATTGGAACTGCCATAATAAATGTGAAATCAGCTGCCGTTTTATGGTCCAATCCTAATAATACCCCACCAGAAATCGTTGCACCAGAACGGGAAAACCCTGGCCACAGCGATAAACATTGGATTAATCCCACTTTAAACGCTTTCCCGTAAGATAGGTCATCTAATGATTTAATGGCTGGTCTTTTTGGAGCAAATTTGTCCGCAAAGATCATCAGGAAAGCCCCTATAATTAAACCAATGATTACAGTCTTAGTAGAGAATAAATTTTCATCAATAAAATCCTCAAACAAAACACCAAAAATACCTGCTGGAATAATCCCAATAATAACATGTCCTAAATTAAATTTACGAGAAGTTGTTTGTCCTTCTATTTTGTATAGTCCAACAAGGCTTAGCATTCGCTTCCACATAACAACTACTACCGCTAATATTGAACCAAGTTGAACAACAATTTTAAATGTATTCGCTGATCCTGAACCTAAAAATTCTTGTGTTTTTAACCATAGATCATCGACAATAATCATATGCCCTGTAGATGAAACAGGAGCAAACTCTGTCATCCCTTCTACAAATCCAAGGATGATAGCTTTTATTAAATCAAATAATTCCATAAATATCTCCTTATTATTTTCTATAAGTTCACAATTACATTACATGATGTAAGGTTGATTGTCTATCAGGCATTAATCATTTTTTTGATTGCCCTCTCCTGCAAAATTAATATCAACAATCCATAACTCCGAGCGACTGCCAATTCTCATTGGTGGACCCCAAAATCCAAAACCTGAAGAAACTAAAGTATGCATATTGCCTTTTTTCATATAGCCATAATCCAGTTCAAAAATTCTATCCGTAATCAAGTTATTAGGCCAAAGTTGTCCAAGATGCGTATGACCGGATAAATGGAGATCTACTCCTGCTTCTTGGGGAAGCTCTAAATCATAAGGTGTATGGTTCATGACAATCCACGGATATTCTTCGTCAGTTGGTTTAAGAGAAGCAATTGGTTTTCGTTCTTTGTTCGTTGCATCTTCTTGTCCTGTTAAATATAAACGGTCGCCAACTAAAATGGTTTCATCCATTAATATTTGTACATTTGCACCCTTCATTTCTTCAATAAATAACGGAATTTTTCCACCATAATATTCGTGGTTTCCTAACACCCCATAAACACCATATGTTGCATGTAACTGTTTCATCACTTCATCCATGCCCTCTTCGACAAACCAAATCGGATCATCATCTACTATATCGCCGACAAGTAATATAGCGTCTGGTTTTGCTTCATTTGCTAAATCAACAAATCTTTGTAGATGCCCTTTATTCGATAAAATACCTAAATGAAAATCAGATGCCATGACTAAACGTAATGGCTCTCCACTCTTATCGATAGATATTTCTAAATGTCGTGTAACAGGCGAGTAAGCATTATATGTACCAACACCAAATAAAATAACGAATAAACCAACAACAATTGAACCCATAATCTTTACATTTTTTAGTGGTGTTATGAAGATAATGATGTTTACAATCATACAAAGTATAAGGCCATATTCAAAAAAGAACATCCAATAGTTCCCCACAATAGCTAATGGAGATAGCCAACTAACTTGGGTAAAAAAAGGACTAAATGCTATTACAAAAAAGACAATCCAAAATACTACCGGCCATCTAAATGGACGAAAAGATCCTATCCACTTTTTTAAATTCCAACCTAAATATGCACTTATAGCACCATATATTAATACAGCAATGATTATACCCGCAAGACGCCCCATAAATTTCCTCCTAAGACGTAATCTTTACAAAGTATATCATGCTAATTGACGATGTTCATTGAAGGTGGCATCTGAAAATTTATTTTGAGACGCCACCATGTGATGAGGATGGTTCAACCACTGATATTAGCACTAATAAGTATTGGAAAAGGCTGTGCAGAAATCTACATTTCTGCACAGCCCTATACACTTACTAACTCACAGGTACTGTAATAGTTACTTTAAATAAATCACCATCTACATCAATTTTTAATCTGCCATTGTGCATATCAACTATTGATTGTGCGATAGCTAACCCTAAACCTGAGCCATCTGTATGTCTTGAAGTATCTGCTCGTTTGAATCGTTCAGTTAATTCCTCTACATTTTCACCCAGCTCATATTTCGCAATATTTTTTACCGTAAACTCTGCATCCATACCCTTTTGAGTTAACGTCATATAAACTCTAGTACCCTCTAAAGAATATTTCAATGCATTGACTACTAAGTTATCCAGCACTCTCCACCATTTTTGGCCATCCACATTTGCATAAAGTGGTACATCTGGCTTTGTTATGCGAAGATCTAAATTTGCATCTCGGAATGCTTCTTCATGTTCTCCAACTGCTTGTTGCATTAGTTGGGTTAAATCAATACGTTGTTTATTGAGTTCTATATTTCCACTTGCCATTTTTGACACTTCAAACAAATCTTCAATTAATGTTTTTAATCGCGCCGATTTTTTATCAAGTACATCAATGTACTTATTACGCTCTTCTTCAGATAAATTAGGATTTTTTAGCAAATCTGTATACGTAATAATTGACGTTAATGGTGTACGTAAATCATGACTTACATTTGTTATAAGTTCTGTTTTTAATCGTTCACTTTTAGCTTGTTCTGTTAAGGATTTTCTTACTCCTTCACGTAAATGATTTAAGTTTTCTGCGTGGTTTGCTAATGGTGATTTCCCTTTTACTTTAATTGGAGTCGTTAATCTGCCCTCTGCCATGTCCTTCGTTTGTTTCATTATCAAGTTTAGGTAGCCCATACGACGAAGGAAGATTATCAGAGCAGGTAATCCTATAAAGAATAGTAGAACAACATATACAAGTAGTAATCCACCGTCCAACATTGCTCCAGCAAAGCCTAATCCTGATAAAAATGTAATTACCATTATTATGACAGATTGTATACCAATTGAACGATTTAAAAATAAATCTTGTATTCCATCTGCTAATCTATATAAAAACGCTTGTTTAAATTCTTGTTTAAATTTTTGTGCATTGCTTAAGCATTCCTTAATCCATACTACTCCTAATACAACAATCGTAATTGAAATAAAAAGTAGTATAAAATTAAATAGTACATCTACTACATAATTGGTTAAATTATAGTAGTAAGTAACATTACTGATAAGATTACTCATCGAATCTATCAATGCATAAGCAAATAAAGCTGAAGTCAATACGATGACAATTCGAACATCAATCGGTACTCGTAAAAACCACTCTTTTAATCTTGATGAGAAATTAAAGTTTTTAAAAGAAGGTTTTGCAATAGTAAACAAAGCTATTATTGTTAAAATTCCAGTAGCCCAAATGGAATAAAAAATAATTTTAGCCACTGTAAATGACTTATACTCTGTACCAAATTGAGTTGCATTTAACATACTTTTAGGAATACTAATACTCCCTTCAAATTGAACTGTTTCGTAATTAAACTCCATTTGATTAATTAATGTAACACTATCATAGTTTCCATCAGAACCAACATAAAAATAATTATTTACTGTAAAATACGGTTTTTGATTACCATATTTTTCGGAAAAAATTGTTACATTAGAATTTCCTGAATCAAAGTGTTCACCAGTATCTACATTGACCAAATTATAAGAGAAATAACCATAGTTATTTAAAAATTCCTTCGCTGCTAACTTCTCTTCTTTTGCAAACTTTTCAATGAGTTGTTCCTTTTGTTTTCTTATTTTTTCTTCCACATGTTTATCATCGGAGAAATTCTCTTTTATATCTTCTATCTTAGCATCACGTTCTGCTATTAATATTTCTTTTAATTGTGCGTCCCCAGATTCATCCGCTTGTAAAATTCGATCACTATATTGCTCGCGAATATTTGCTACTTGTTCGGATAATGTACCGTAATAGTTACGATGAAAGTCAATTTCTTCTTGTGTAACTGTAATCGATTCTTTTGCTTTTTTCTCATCAAACGGTTGCAACACATAACGTCCAAGCTGTTGTTTAAAGTCTTCCTTCGTCATTTCAAAATTAGAGGATTCGAAATAGTTGCTGCCTATATATTTATGTGCATTGAGAATAAAGAGCACGCTAGAAAAAACTACCCACGTAATTAGAAAAAGAGAGAGGAGTGATTTAGCATTTAACTTCATTTATATTTTCCTCCTCAAAATAGTTTTATTAATAATTGCATTGCATTATCATAATGTGAACTTAAAAACTTCCATGTGGCAAATCCGATATACCCCATCCCAATAATGCTCGCTATTAGGCAGGTAATGGTAATGTAAGTCTCAATTTTATTTTTCAATTTTATATCCAATGCCCCACACAACCTTTAAAAACCTTGGATTTTTAGGATCAGCTTCGATTTTTTCACGGATTTTTCGGATATGCACTGCCACTACATTTTCTGCGTTATAAGCTTCTTCATTCCATACCAATTCATAAATCTCGTTAATTGAATATACTCGTCCAGCATTTTTTAATAAAAGCTCTGTTATTTTGTATTCAATGGGTGTTAGTTTTACAAGTTCCCCATCTAAGCGGACTTCTTTTGCATCCACATCAAGGGATAGCCCATTCACTTCAACTTTTGATTTGGATTGTCCATCATACGTTCCTAACTGGACATATCGTCGTAATTGCGATTTAACACGTGCTAGTAATTCTAACGGGTGGAAAGGTTTTGTAACATAATCATCTGCCCCAACCGATAACCCGTGGATTTTATCAGAATCCTCTGCCTTAGCGCTTAACATAATAATAGGAATATTTTTTTCTTCTCGTATTTTAAATGTTGCCGTAATTCCGTCCATATTTGGCATCATTATGTCTAATATGATTAAATGAACTTCATTTTCCTTTAACAACTGTAATGCCCTAAGTCCATCAGCAGCTTTTAAAACATTATATCCTTCATTTTTTAAATAGATCTCTATGCCATCTCGAATGTCTTGATCATCATCTGTCACAAGTACCGTTAATTTTTTCTCCACTGACCTCACCTCATCCCTTTTTCTTATGTTTCCATCATAGTTTTTGAATCTTAATAACTGGTTATTATAATTCTGAAGAAATTCTTAAGATTGTATGTAACATTTAATAAGTTTAATAAGGACATGCTAAGTTTGCATGTCCTTATCCTATCAACTTGAGGGTTCAATTTCCTCATTTATAGCATTATGTGCTTTTCTACTACCTAATGTTAAAACAATAATCCCACCTAATAACATCGCTACGCCTACCCATGATGTAGGACTTAAATATTCCCCGACTAGAAAGACTCCGAGAAGTGCAGCTGTTAGTGGTTCAGCTAAGGATAATGTAACCGCAGATGAAGAGCTAATTTTCTCTAAACCACCTAAAAATAATATATAAGCTACACTAGTTGCTGCTAAACCCATAAATACGATTGGAAATAGGTTTTGCTTGTCCATTGCCCAAGACACTCCATCACCAGAGAAAGGTAATAACATAATAGAGCAAATAGAGAAAGTCATTGCTACTGCTGGTAATGTTTCTTCATTTTCCGTTAACTGCTTACTACAATTCGTATAAAGCGCAAACATAAACCCTGCACATAAAGCGAGAAGAACTCCTATCGGATGCACTGTAGCTTCTCCACGGTTAACAAAGAGCAATATACAACCAACGATAGCGAGAATAGTTGCAATTCCCCAAACTCTATTTGGTTTGCTCTTCCAAATAGCCCACTCAATGATTCCCGAGAAAACTGGAGAGCTTCCAATTGTAACAACTGTACCAACAGCGACTCCAGTAAATCGTACAGATGTAAAAAATAAAGATTGGAATAAAGCAATAGTTAATGCAGCGAGAATTGTCCATTTCCACGACCATTTGCGAAAATTAATTTTACGCATGAACAATGCTGCTATCAGGAGTACCCCTCCCCCAATAAGTGAACGTACCCCCGCTACGGCAATCGGTGATATCCCTTCTTTCAGGAACGTTTGTGTTGTACCTACCGTTCCCCAGAGAATCGCAGCAAGTAACACAAATATATATGGCAATAAATTCAAATGAGAACATCCCCTTAAATTCATAGTTTACTCTATATTGCAATACTACCATTTTTTAGAGGTATATCAAAATAGGTTACGTAGAATGTTATAATAGAGAAAATCAACGGAAATGAGTTTGATAGGAGAGCTTAAACATGTACAAAACTGTAGCTGAAACTGCAAAAGATATTTCAATGCCGGAAGATCAAGTACTCCGCTATATTTATGCTGGACGAATTAAAGCGGTTTACGATGGTGAGCAGTATTTGATCAATAGCTCGCAATTTGATACTTATCATGAGCAATTGGCACGCATAAAGGAAGAGATCGAAATTTGGCGAAACACTCCAATCCCAGAAGACATTGATGTAAAAGATGAGGATTAAAATTCCGCTCATATTCAGCTAAAGCGTATATAAAAAACCATCCTGAGGCGTCAAGTTGATAAACCGAACGCAACAAGATGGTTTTTTTATATTGTCACGACAAAGCCCGCACGTTTGCCGATAATTTCTGCATAATCTTCTACCATTACACTTGCAGTAGGGTACATACCTGCACCTGGTCCTACTAAAGTTAAAGTCCCGATATAATTTGTCTCCATTGTCACTGCATTAAACACATCATCAATTGGGTACAATGGATGTTCTTTATCCACTACCATTGGTCCAACTTTCGCAATGATTTTCCCATCCGATAGACGTTCAACTTCTGCTACGTGACGATAACGTAATCCTTGTTCTGTCGCTTCTTTTACTTGTTCAGAAGTAATTCCATCTATACCAACGACTTCAACATCAGCCCAATCTGGTTGTTCTCCAAAAGCTAAGGCTGATAAAATCATTAATTTTTTGAACGCGTCTTGCCCTGATACATCATTATATGGGTCAGCTTCTGCATAACCTAAGTTTTGTGCTTCACGAAGCGCTTCATCAAAAGACCAACCTTCTGCACGCATTTTTGTTAAAATATAATTTGACGTACCATTTAAGATACCTTGAATTCTAGTAACATCGTTAACTAGTAAAATGTTTTTCATTGTTTTAATAACAGGAACACCGCCAGCAGTTGTTGCCTCATAACCAACGAATACACCATTTTGCTTTGCTAACTCCTGCAACTCTAACCCGCGCTTTGCAAACATCACTTTATTTGCTGTAACTACATGACACTTATGTTCTACAGCCTTTTTTAAATAAGAATAGGCAGGTTCTTCATTTACGATTGCTTCAAATACTACTTGAATTCCTTTGACTGATAGAACATCATCTATACTATCTGTTAGCAAGTGTGCTGTACCAGGTACACGTTCTCTCGTTGTATCACGAACTAAAATCTTTGCTACTTCTAATTCAATACCTAGTTTATCTCGAAGCTCCTCTCTTTTTTCATTTAATATATGATATATCCCTTGCCCTACTGTGCCAAAACCTAAGATGGCCGCCTTTATTGTTGCCATTCCTATACTCGCCTCCATCTTTACTATACGTCCTTCTATTTCATATGCTCGTTAGATAAACCTATTTTACAAATATAAAAACAAATAATTCGAAAAATTTAACTTAAGAGAATTTTATCTTATATTCAGACGGAACTCAAGGAAATTCTTCTCATGATGGACAATTGTTTTTTTAAGAAGGTCAGAAAAATTCCAATTTACTTTTAATGCATAATATATTTATTCATTAAACTTTACATTAAATAATGTTCTTATAATGCCCAATTACAACCACTATTTAAGAAAATAAAAAACTGCCTAAAATGCACATTCAGGCAGTAAAAGAGATGTTATAAAGGGAAATGTTTAATTAAGATACTTTTCTAATAAGGCTCGCTTTATACTTATTTATTATTTCTTTCATAATATTTTCTTCTTCCATCGTAAAACGTGGTACACCATATGTTCTGTAAACTAACTGGAACTGACCGAATTCTAGCTCCCAATCCTTCGCAGGTTCATCAATATGACTCTTTCCATACTCTTCGTATGCATCTTTCACTTCTTTCACAATATACCCATTTTGAGCGAAAGAATGTACTTGTTCAGAAAATGCGTTATGACCATATATTTTATTCCACACCGTCGCAACATCCGCTAATAGATGTTGTAAAGCATCAGCATTAATAAAAATATGTTGTTCGTTTAATTCAAAAATAAAATAAGCTGCGATATTTTGTGCACTATAGATATTTCCCATTTTACAACACTCCTTCATCTCTCTAGGGGTGTAGCAGTTGTTGGGGGACAACCGCTACAGTTTTCTAATTTCATATATATTCAAAAGCTAGGGGATGCTTTGAACGCGATTTTCAATTATTTACCTATATTATAAGACCGATAACCTTAATTGTCAATAAAACAAATGAATTTACTAGGTTTTAAAATAAAAAGTAAGTAGCCTAATGAACGGCCTTTAGTTTGGTTGGCGAAAACCAGCCTATTCACGAAATGATGTGAATCAGACAAGCTTCACCAAGCGAACTAAATTACTTTTTATGCATTTGTTTGGTAACACCTTCAACAGCTACAGCTAAAGCTTGTTCTAAATCAGCAATGATATCTTCAACGGCTTCTAAACCAATTGATAAGCGAATGAGCTCTTCAGATACACCTGCAATTTTTAATTCTTCAGCAGATAATTGTTGGTGAGTTGTTGAAGCTGGATGAATGATTAATGATTTTGCATCTCCAACGTTTGCTACGCGAGAGAATAATTGAACATTATCAATCACTTTGCTTCCTGCTTCTCGTCCACCTTTAATGCCAAATGTAAGCATAGAACCAAAGCCATTTTTTAAGTACTTTTTCGCTAATGCATGCGATGGGAAGTTTTCTTTCCCTGGATAGTTTACATATTCCACAGATGGGTGGTTTTCTAAAAACTCTACAACTTTCTCTGCATTCTCACCGTGTCTTGTATAACGCAAATGAAGCGTCTCTAAACCTTGTAAGAAGTTAAATGCAGCATCTGCACTTAATGTTGGTCCAAAGTCACGTAGTAATTGAACACGCAATTTTGTAGCAAATGCAGCTGCAGCAGTGTCAATTCCATAACGTAAACCATGATAAGACTCGTCCGGCTCTGTAAATCCTGGGAAGCGACCTTGTGTCCAATCGAACTTACCAGCATCAACGACAATGCCACCGATCGTTGTTCCATGTCCACCAATCCATTTTGTTGCAGAGTGAACGACAACATCTGCACCAAATTCGATTGGGTTTGATCCGTATGGGGATGGGAATGTATTATCGATAATTAGCGGAAGTCCATGCGCATGAGCAATTTCCGCAACTCTTTCAATATCTAAAACATTTAAACTTGGATTACCAATTGTTTCAGCATAGATTGCTTTTGTATTTTCAGTAATTGCCGCTTCAAAGTTTTCTGGGTTTGATTCATCAACAAATATTGTTGTAATTCCGTAGCGTGGCAGTGTATTTGCAAACAGGTTATATGTTCCACCGTATAATGAACCAGCAGCTACAATTTCATCCCCTACCCCTGCAATGTTTAAAATGGAGAACGCTATGGCAGCCATCCCTGAAGATACAGCTACTGCTGCAGTTCCACCTTCTAATTTGGCAACACGTTGCTCAAAAACATCGACTGTTGGGTTCATAATTCGGGAATAGATATTACCTGGTGTTTCTAATGCGAACAGTTGACGAGCATGCTCTGTATTTTGAAACGCATAAGCAGTCGTGCGATAAATTGGTACAGCAATTGCACCTGTTACTGGATCTGGTTTTTGTCCACCGTGCAATAGAATTGTTTCTGGACGTTGTTGTGACATGTAATCTTCCTCCTAGTTTTTATTCGATGGATGATCGCATTTAATAAGGAGGACTTTATTTAGGGAAAAACAAAAAGCCCTCTTATATAAGAAGAGGGCTGCTAGTTGCATTTTTCCTCCCCTTATCTGTCAGATCAATCAAAATCTGTAGGAATTAGCACCTTAGTAAACACTTTATGTATTCACTGGTTGCCGGGCATCATAGGGCCTATTCCCTCCGCCACTCTGGATAAAGGTATTTGATTCATGTTCCATCGTTGTACTTACTATAAAGCATAGTAATCAACTCTGTCAACTATTAATTTTAAATTTTTTGAAACTTCTTTCATTTCCTCAGAGTATAATAGAAATAACATCTATTGGAAAGGAGTTTTTCAGAATGCTAGTTACTTTGTTTTCCGTTCTTATAGTTGGTTATTTAATCGGATGCATTCATGGTTCTAACTTCGCTAAATTATTATCCGGTGTAAATTTGAAAGAAGTTGGTCATGGAAATGCCGGAGCATCAAATGCAGTATTATCTCTCGGATGGAAATATGGTGTACTTGTTGGAATAATTGATATTGGTAAAGGGATCGTCGCAATCATTCTTGGTCAATTTTTACTTTTAAATTATACAACCTTTACCACAGAGCAAATTTCAATACTTCTTTATTCCATCGGAGCCGCTGTTATTTTAGGACATAATTTCCCCGTCCATATGAATTTCCGCGGTGGAAAAGGTACTGCATCTTTAATCGGCATATTCATTACACTTAACTGGCAGATGGGGTTAATTGCAGTATTGCTTCTTATTGTCATTTCCCTTATATCAAATTATTTAATTATCGGTGTATTTGCCCTTTATTTGATATTTGCTATAACTGCTATCATACAAGAACCAACAATCTGGCCATTTTTCATAACATTATCTTTATTCATTATAGCAATCATCTTACATGTTGAAAATCTAAACCGAATGCGTTTAGGAACAGAACCAAAAATTACGTCTGCTTTTAACAAAAAACCATAAATTAACAAAAATGCCGTAAATTTAACTTCAAATTAACTTTACGGCTTTTCACCTCTCCTTCCTCCTCGGTAAAACACATTTTGAAATTACCCTCAATCCCCTATTTTGTATTACATTTCAAAATAGTCTAATATAGCTTTATAGGGAATATTTCTCTAAATTATTCTATTTACTACATTACATACAAAGGGGAGTTTTAGTATGTCAGTTAAAGAGGTATTACGTAGTCATTCATCTGTTCGAAAATACACTGGAGAACAAATTCCGAAAGAAACGGTTATTGATCTAATCGAAACTGCACAAATGGCAGCAAGTTCCCATTTTGTTCAAGCCTATAGTGTTATTTGGGTAACTGATGAAGAAAAGAAACAAAAACTAGGTGAACTATCTAAGAATGAATTTCAGTTTAAAACAGCAGGTGCTTCATTTTTATTTTGTGTAGACTTTAAACGTCTTCAAATGGCGGGGCAAAAACATGGAGTTGAGATTGTAGCAGACAGTGCTGAAAATGTACTTGTTGGGGTTGCAGATGTAGCAATTTTTGCTCAAAACTTCGTAATCGCTGCAGAAGCAGAAGGTTATGGTATTTGTTATATCGGGGGTGCACGTAACAACCCTGCTGAAATTAGTGAATTATTCAATTTACCAGATTACGTTTTCCCACTCTTTGCTATGACAATTGGAAAACCTACAAAACGCAACGAAACAAAACCAAGATTACCTGTAGGAGCAATCCTTCATGAAAATAGTTACGATACAGAAAAATACAATGAACTGTTAGATGAATACGATTCCATTATGGAGAACTACTATGCAAGTCGCAGTTCAAACCAAAAGATGTCTAATTGGACAAAACAGATGGCGGATTATTTAATTGAGCAAAAACGTCCTTACATGAAAGAGTTTTTAGCATCAAAAGGATTTAATTGGAAATAAATAAGAATTTATAGGGAGAACTTACCTGTTTATATAGTTAAATGGTAGGTTCTCTTTTACATAAATACGGTAATATAGTAATCTAATAATTCCCCGATAACTTTGATAAACTACTAGTATTATTTGTAAGTTTAAAGGGGTGTTATAGATGTATCAAAATAGACAGGTCGCATTGTCTTTAGAGAGACAACAGAATAAAAAAATACGACATTATTATCGTGTTTTAGCAGACATTAATTTAGAACTTGCAAAACTTCACAAAAATATAGAATTGAAAATTAATAAAGAAGCCTATAAACACATTACTGATTTTGTAAATCAATATATTTCTTATACAACGGTTTGGAATATTAAATTTATCTACAATTTGGAAAGCCCTGAAGTGGCATTGATGCAAATTTTCCATTTAGAATATATTTTTAAACACGAACTAGAAAGTCGCTTTGTACATGAGCGACAGATATTACAAAAGAAAAAGGATCTGTTTGATAAATTAAAACCTTACACAAAAGAACATGTCCAGTTAAGAAAACAACGATTGATAGATTATCTCAATGAAAAAGAGAAAAACCTGACAAGATAATGCCCGGTTTTTCTCTTTTTTTAGTTAGATACAACACCTTCGATTTCCATCTCTTTTACAGGGAGGAATAATTCTTTCGTATTGTAGTATATTACTACAACCTTGTCACCTTCTTGTAAATAAATTGAAAGTGGTGTATTTTGAGAACTTACTATAAAGTTTTGCCCAGTGTTCAATAAGAACGAAACAACTGTATAATCCCCTACACGTTCTTTATAAACACGTACAACCTCACCTGAAATTGTAGCTTCTTCAGCACTTGAAGTTCCATCCACAGATCCCCCACCTCTTCTTAGCGCTGTCTTATACTGTTTCAACGCTTCGTTCGGTGTTACACCATATGCGGAAATTTCAGGATTTGCAGCTGATACAATAAAGTAGTTTTGTAAAAAACCGTTTGAGTCTAATACTGGTGCTAGCCAACTTGCTTCGCCATAGAAGTTATAAAGAATCGGCATTTCACCTTGCCATTCCTTTTCAATAAACTTTTTCTCAATAATATCTAAAGCACCTTGAGAATCCATATATGATTCTTCCAAGTTACCTGTATAATACGTTGCTTCACCTGTTCTTGCATGAGTTAAAGAATAGCCAAGCATTGAATCTACGCCCTCTTTTGGACTCGTGAAATCAGTGAAGTAGTACATTTCCCCATTCTCATTAAAGATAGGACTAACATTTGCTTCTGTTCCTTCATCTGAAGGTAACTTCACGTCCTTTTTACCAAACATACTATTCCAGAAGCCATGAACATATTTACCAAAATAGCTATTTTGTAAACTTACCGCTTCTGGTGAAACCGCACCATCAATAAACTCTGGTACTTCATCTATTGTTAAATTCTCTGAATCACCAGTTGCCGCATCCACCATAACGATTCCCTTCACATCAAAACCATTTCGAGCAGAAATGAAATTACCATAAGAGCGGATATAGTACGGTTTTCCATCGTCATCGATTTCAAGCTGTGGTTCTCCGTAGAAAATTAACGTTGGGTTTTGCAAACGAATATGTCGCTCTAAATTTTTATTTAAAAATGCTGAAGGTACATAAGTCATTTCATATTGAACAAACTTTGGATTGTCTGTTGAATCAGTAGCGCTCATTGTAAAATAGCCTGGTGTTGTTTTTCCTGTGAACCATTTAAAGAATCCGGAAAACTCAACTGGTGCAATATAAACAAATTCACCATTTACCTTTTGTATTTGTAAATTACCAAGTTCATAGTAACTAGTATTTGGGACTTGCCCAAATGCTTTTTTCATTTTATTTTCTGCAAAACGTGGTGGTACACTTGCTGGAGTTTTTGTTTCATCAAATGGTTCAATTTCAACCTTTTCCTCCATTTTTGCAGATTCATACTTATCATTCGCATTCCAAACCGGAGCAGATAACATATAGCCAAGAACGATCAAACTTAATAAAAAGATTAAACCTTTAAATGTTTGTTCTATACCTGATGAGATGATTGCTCCTAAGAGAGCGATGATTGGTAATGCATACGCAAAAATCGTCCAATGCAGATCAATTTTAGTAATGTAAATAATTGCAACAATTAATATAAAACTTGCTATTAGAACGAAAATAAATGAATTCGCCAGTTGTTTGCTGCTAATTTCCCCTTTTTGCACCTTTTTCGAGAGCGGAACAAGAAGAAGTGTCGTGACAAACGCAGCTATTACTGCTGTTAATAACAATTGAGTCACTTAAACCACCCTTTCTTTTAATTAACTGATTTACGTAATTAGGAGCTAATTAGTTTCATATAAAATTAAATAATTTATAATGTTAAAGTGTTCATACATCTTTACAAATTATTCCGTTATCCGAAGTAAAAATGTTACAATAAATGTAACAACCATTTAAGGAGGACATTCCATGAAAGAGAAAGTAATTGAACGGTTAATTCGATATGCAAAAATTGATACAACATCTGATCCGGAAAGTTCCACAACTCCATCAACTAAAAAGCAATTTGATTTATTAAATGTTTTAAAAGATGAACTTGCGGAAATTGGTCTAACAGAAATTACACTTGATGAAAATGGTTATTTGTTTGCAACATTACCTGCAAATACAGATAAAGAAGTGCCGACAATAGGTTTTTTAGCTCATGTAGATACATCTCCCGACTTTTCTGGTACAAATGTAAATCCTCAACGTATCGATAATTATGATGGTGGGGATATCCAATTAAATGATAACTTAATCATGTCACCAAATTACTTCCCTAATTTAAAGAACTATGTTGGTCAAACACTTATTACAACAGATGGTACTACGCTTTTAGGAGCAGATGATAAAGCTGGAATTGCTGAAATCATGACAGCAATGGAATACTTAGTTCAACACCCTGAAATCAAACACGGAAAGATCCGAGTTGCATTTACACCTGATGAAGAAATTGGTCGTGGTCCTCATAAATTTGATGTGAAAGCTTTCGGTGCAGATTTTGCCTACACTATGGATGGTGGTCCACTTGGCGAACTTCAATATGAAAGTTTTAATGCAGCTGCGGCAAAGGTTACTATTCGAGGAACGAGTGTACACCCAGGATCAGCAAAAAATAAAATGGTCAATGCCATCACTTTAGCAGTTAAATTCCAAAACGGTATGCCATCAGATGCTGTTCCGGAAAAGACTGAAGGTTATCAAGGTTTTATTCATTTAATGAACTTTAATGGTCGAATTGAAGAAGCTCAACTTTCATACATTATTCGTGATCACGATCGAGAAAAATTCGAAGCAAAAAAGGCTCATTTCTTTGAATTAGAAAAGTTTATGAAAGAAAGATTTGGTGAAGATTCAATCACAGTAGAAATTGAAGATCAATATTACAACATGCGTGAAAAAATTGAGCCAGTAAAAGAAATTGTAGATATTGCACATAAAGCAATGGAGAATTTAGGTATTACACCGATTGTTGAACCAGTTCGTGGTGGTACTGACGGTTCTCAATTATCATTTATGGGCTTACCAACACCAAATATTTTTGCTGGTGGAGAAAACATGCATGGCAAATTTGAATTTGTCTCAGGTGAAACGATGGAAAAAGCAACGAAAGTTATTTTAGAAATTGTTCAATTATTCGAAGCACAAGGAAAATAATTAGTTATGTGAAGTAAGTATATAGCTTACTTCGCTATTTTTTAATTATAAAATTCAGAACCCTTAGAATTTTTTATTATCTTACAGTATACTTAGGTTTATTTAAGAAAGGTATTCCTGCTATTACATTTAGGAAGTAGGTTGATAGATTGAAAGAGATTACTATAGGTATTTTAGCTTCAATATTTTTTGCGGTTACCTTTATTTTAAATCGATCAATGGAATTGGAGGGCGGGAGTTGGCTTTGGAGTTCATCTCTACGGTATTTCTTTATGCTTCCCTTTTTATTCGTGATTGTCTTATCTCGAAAAGGGTTAAAACCATTATCACATGAAATGAAAGGTCAACCAATTAAATGGTTGCTTTGGAGTTTTGTAGGTTTTGTACTATTTTACGCTCCCCTCACCTATGCAGCTGCTTTCGGACCAGGTTGGCTTGTATCAGGTACTTGGCAATTAACAATCGTAGCGGGCGTTTTATTAGCACCACTTTTCACATCAATGATTAATGGTAAAAAAGTGCGTCAAAAGATACCTGTTACTTCTCTATTAATTTCAAGTGTTATTTTAATAGGAATATTATTCATTCAAATTCCACAAGCTAAATCCGTATCTCCTAGTATTTTACTTTTAGGAATTTTGCCGGTATTAGTTGCAGCTTTCGCTTATCCTTTGGGGAATAGAAAAATGATGGAATTATGTGGTGGTCGACTTGATACGTTTCAACGAGTTTTAGGTATGACCATTGCCTCCTTACCAAGTTGGATTGTACTAGGCGTTATAGCATTGTTTACTGTTGGCCTCCCTACTCCTAGCCAAATATTGCAATCTCTTATAATCGGAGTTAGTTCGGGCGTAATTGCAACCGTATTATTCTTTATTGCAACAGATCGTTCCAGAGGCGATCAAGGTAAACTGGCAGCGGTAGAAGCAACACAATCGACACAAGTGCTGTTTGTAATTATTGGCGAAATGTTAATACTAGGCGCCCCCCTCCCAAATGCAATTGCATTAACAGGTATAGGTATTATTATTGTTGGAATGATTCTCCACAGTTACCACACAATGCTAGTAGCGAAAAAATCCAATATAAAAGAAAAACAGGCCGAGCTTCAAGGATGAGCTTGGCCTTTTCATTTAAGTAACGTTTTATTAGGGGGGGAACGTTGCCTTATGTTATGTTTAGAGATAAACCTTTTCAAATCTTTTGTTTATTTCTTTCTATATGGTAATGATAATCATTTTCATTTATAAAGTCAACTGTTTTTAGCACATTTTATTAGGAATTCTTTAAAGATCTTCTATATTGATATTGCTTAATTTGGAAAAATAGAAAACATCCTATGCAAAATCCCAAAATCGCAATAAATGATGCAAGAGCAACCATTACTGTAAATACATAACCTAAAACATTCCATCCAATTAAAAAACTCAATAATCCAAAAGCTAAACAAGCTATTGCAATACAAGCATTAAATTTTTGTTGTGTTACATCTTCAGGAACATAGCTCTTTCCTTCTTTGATTAAAAACAATCGTGCAAACTTCATTACTGGATTATAGTTAAACAATACACCCATCAAATTTGCGATAAGTGGAATAATAAGAATCCAAACTTCTCCTGTTAACCAAGTGAGAATAACTGATAAAAATATTGTCCATTGGTTCATTCTAACAAGTGGACGTGGTATAGATAGTATTTGCGACACCTAAATCCCCACCTTTCCAATTTGTTTTATTTATTTTATTATATTTCCCTCTATTTGTATAGTAAAAAAATTCATCGATTTATTAAAAAATGATATAGTAATGGTAAGGAAGGTGAAGGAAATGCCAGCGTTAACGTACGATCAAATAAGAATTTTGAATTCATATAGCGTTTTTACAGAAGATACTGAACGAACACTATTCACATTAGAAAATTTACATAAAGACTTTTTTATTAAAGACTTCAGAAATTTAATGATGGGCATTACACAGGCGACAACAGAAGCAGCTGCTATTTCTCATTTTGGCCGCCGTTATGGAATGTTTGTAGCGATGCAATTTTATATGTTGGCTGTTTATGATGAAATCTGGGACGGCAAATTAGATGATGTGCGTTTTAGTCTTATTAACGAATACGGGAATAATACACTTGGAACTTTTATTACGCCAAAGGATTTTCGTTATGTGGAGGATAAAGAAAGAAGTTCGGTAATTAAAAAACTATTAATTCAATGTCATTTAGTTTTTCAACAGCTACGAAAAGCAACTTCTGTGTCCCCATTAACTTTATGGGAAAATGTCTTTGGTTACATGTTATGGAATTACCATGAACTATTAGAAAATCCTTTATTAGCAGACCGCGCATTTGAAGATATCGAAATACTTGAAGATGAAGAAACTTGGGAGTTGTTTTCTAGCAAGTCCTTGTTTTATCAATATACAGGTGGAAAGAATCCTTCAAGTTTAGTCAATCAACCATTACGAAAAAGTTGTTGTTTTTCAAAGGATATACCAGGACTAACTGCTTGTGAGTTTTGTCCGATGAAGTAAAAATAAAAGGGATGTGCAGAGTTTATGATTCTGCATATCCCTTTTCAATAACTTATGTAAATGAATTCTAAAAAGTATTATTCTGTGGTGTTTTTAACAATACTCGTTACAGAAATTGTGCTCCTGCGGTGGTTGACACCATCCTCGTCGCAATTTATCTGGACGAAAGCGAAGCGACAGTCACAAAGGGTGCGTCTCAAAAATAAACTTTCAGACGCACCCTCACCACCAATACATTGGATATTTCCTTTTTGGATGTAAGTTATTAATAATAAGAGCGAAAATAACAATGATTATTGTCCCAAGTAAAACTGGGTGAAAAATAAAATCCCAGCCATAGTCCCCCATCATTATGATTATCGTATTCCCACATGCTGGTGGATGAAATGTTCTCGCTAATAGCATGAAAAAGATGGTCAAACATAGAGCAAGGCTGATTAAAATTGGTGACGATCCAAATTGAGTAGATATTGTTAAACTAATAATTGATGCAATGAGATAACTTCCTATAACATTCCGAGGTTGTCCTACAGGTGCATTCCACGCCGCAATGACAAGCATTATACTTGCCCCAAAAGATGCGATAAACCAAATTGAATTTGTATATTCAGTTAAAACGAAGACTGGCAATACACAGCAAAATGCCCCTACCGCAGCAATCATAGCATCTGAAACAGAGGTACGACTATTGCTTTTTGAATATCCAGTCATTTTACTAATTAGCGTTTTAAGATAATGTTCGTTTACTGTTGTTTTATTCTCCAATGTATTCACTTTCCTAGTTATTAATTTTTATAAATTCTATCATTTTAATATGGAATATGGTAGAACTATTTTAGGAATTCTTTAAAAATTGCAACAAAAGGAGAAAAAATAATAAGAAGCTACCAATAGATAGCTTCTTATTAATTACTATTTAATTTTTTGATATTCTACTACCCAATCTTCCGCAAGTTGTTTCATTCGAACACCGACAAATCCTTCACTCAATAATCTTTGCTGTGCTTCTACATCGCCCATTGAGATAGTCACAACTTCCTCTTCATAATGAGGTTCTCCTCGTAAATCAAGAGCAAAAACGTAACGTAATTTTCCACCATAAATATATTTTAGAGCTACAATGTAGAATCCTTGAGAGAACTTGTCCTTTAAACTTGGAATATTGTATGGCATCACTGTTGTTGCTACGTAATCGAAGGAATCTGTATCAATTTGCTTCATAATAACAGAAGCTAATGTTTTTTGTAGACCAAACCCTCGATAATTCGGATTAACACTTGAGATTTCTTGGTATAAAACTCGTTTTAATTCCGACTCTTTTTCTAGCCCAATATCATATCCTAAATGTTCATCATCTATCGGAGGAATAAGAAGCGCACGGAAGCCGATTAATTTAGCATCAGCAAAAGCACCAATCATAATTCCATTGCCCTCTAAAATAAATTCAAATTCTTCTTCTGAAAGTGGTTGTAGTATGTCTTTGTCTGTAAGAGCTTCACATACTAAATCTTGTAACTCCAACACTTCAGGTAAATGGCTTTTATTTAAAACAGATACATAATACGGCTTGTCTCCTAATAATCCTTCATGAATAGTCTTCATAATTCTCACCTACTCCACTATCTCTGAATTTTGGGTAAGCTCGGCAAGAATTGTTTCATCTATGCTAAGACCTAAACCAGGTTTTTCGTTTAATTGAATATAAGGAATGATGTAACTTTCTTTTAAATCCCCAATATCTTTCGTAAATTTCACAGGACCTGTTAATTCAACACTCTTAATAATTTTTTTAGAAAAGGCTACATGGAATCCTGCCGCTGAACCGATTGAAGATTCCACCATTGAACCAATTTGACATTCAATACCGGCCATTTCCGCCATATGCGCTAACTTCATAGCAGGATAAATTCCGCCACATTTCATAAGCTTGATATTGATTTTATCAGCCGCGCGTTTTGCAATAATTTGACGTAGATCATACATATCACGGATGCCTTCATCAATCATTTGTGGTACAGATGTTTTAGACTTTATCTCTACCATTGCATCGATATCATCTTGCACTACTGGCTGTTCTAACCAATCTAAATCAAGAGATTCTAGTTTGCGTAATGCTTGAAGTGTGTTTGCACTGTTGAGCCAACCTTGGTTTACGTCTACGCGAATTGCAATGTCATCACCAACACGTTCGCGAACAGCTTGAATACGCTTCACGTCACCTGCAACATCTAGACCAACCTTCATTTTAAATGAACGGTATCCTTCTTTTATTTTTTCTTCAGCTTCATCAGCCATTTTCTCCGGTTCATCTATACTTAGTACATGTGTAACCGGGAATTTTTCATGATACCGTCCACCAAGTAATTGATAAACTGGTACACCTAACTTTTTCCCTGCGATATCATAACATGCAATATCGATTGCAGCTTTTGCTGCAGGTGCTCTGTGTACCGTTTTATCCATAAGTTCATGGATTTTTTCAAATTCCATTGGGTTTTGTCCAACAATTGCTGGTGCCAATGTATTTTTTAACATGGCATAGGTAGATTCCGGTGTTTCTCCAGTAATATGTTCGTCTGGGACTGATTCGCCCCAACCTACAACACCACACTCTGTAGTTAGTTTTACGATTATTGATCGAATATGTGGGTAAGTCGCATAGCTTATAATAAATGGCTTAATTAATGGCAAGTTAACTTCAAAGATTTCAACTTGTTTAATTTTCATAATTCGATAACATCCTTTTCTAGTCTCACACTGAGGTATTTTTTATTATCCTTTTGCTGCATTCTTTAATGTTGTTGTTAATACTTTTGCACCTGTAATTAACGCTTCTTTGTTAAACGTCATTTTAGGATGATGAAGACCTGGCGCTAAATCAGCACCAATACCAATCATTGCTGCTTTTAATTCCGGTTTTAAAACTGTATAGAAATGGAAATCGTCACTACCAGTAGTAGAAATTGGTTTTGCTAAGTGTTCAATTCCTAAAGTCTCGATAATGGATGCTTCTACAATATGCGCAGCTTCTTCTGAAACTTCGGCACCCGGAGTTCTATCTATCCAATCCCATTGAATTTGTGTTCCGAACATATTCATTATAGCCTTGAAGCCTTCTTCAATTCTCTTTTGTAATTCATCCAATGTCGCATTTTTCTGTGCGCGAACGTCCATAGAAAATGTTGCATTACCCGGGATTATATTCGTACTTCCACCGTCTGCAACCACTTTCGTTAATTTAGCACTATATACTTCAAATGGGTTGATATAAATATTTTTAAGCATTTGCTGTATTGCAACAATTACATCAATTGCATTTTTACCTTGATGCGGTCTTGCGCCATGGGCATCCACTCCATGAATTGTACCATTTAAAAATAATGCGGCACCATGGTGAATTGCTGGAGTAACTTTTCCAAATGGAAGCTCTTCGATTGGTCTTAAATGAATTCCGAATAAATGCGAAACACCATCAGCAACACCGTGTTTCACCATTTCTATTGCTCCCCCACCTGTTTCCTCAGCAGGTTGGAAAATAAAGCGAATACGTTTTTTTAATGGTAAATCTTTTAATTGAAGTAATGCACCTAAAACCATTGAAATATTTGCATCATGGCCACAGGAATGGTTCGCCTTCATGATACCATCTACATCCTGCCATAGAGCATCGATATCAGCTCTTACTGCTATTATTTCCTCTCCTTCACCGATTTCTGCAACAAGTCCAGTAACATCAGAAAAGAGTTTATATGAAACTTTTAATTCATCTAATATAGAAGCGATTTTTTTAGTCGTCTCAAATTCTTTCCAGCTAACTTCTGGATTTTCATGAAAATAGTCAAACCAACCATAGATGACTTCTTCATAAGTTTTTATTTGGCTCATATAAGTGCACCTCAAATTTTTATTTCTTTCTCTATTATACATAACAATGATAGAAATATTAACAGCTTCCGCCTATCAAGCTTAAATTATAGAAGGAGGAATACTAGTGATTTATTTTGCCATTCTTTTTTACTAATCTTTTGCTTTTTCCCAAAAGGATAAAAGACTAATCATAACGATTAGCCTTTCGTCAAATTTTTATAAATGCTCATACCACTCTTTAGCTGCCTGCACTTCGCCCATTGTTAACTGGTGTCCATGATTGTCCCAATACATTACAACCGATGCATTCGCTTCTTCTAGTAACGCCTGTAATTCAAAGGATTCTTGTTGCGGGCAAATAGGATCATTTGTACCTGCTGCAATAAATACATGAGTTCCAGCTAAATTCGGTAATTGTATCCCTCTTCTTGGTACCATCGGATGATGTAAGATAGCACCTTTTATTGCAGTCTCATAATGGAATAGTAAACTTGCTGCAATATTAGCCCCGTTTGAGTAACCAATCGCCATGATATTTTGCCGATTGAATTCGTACTTGATTGCAGCTTCATCTAAGACTGTATTCAGTTCATTTGTTCGGAAAATTAAGTCTTCCTCGTCAAATATCCCTTCAGCAAGTCTTTTGAAGAAACGAGGCATTCCATTTTCTAATACATTTCCTCTCACACTTAACACTGGAGCAGTTGGGTCTATTATTTCTGCCAACTGTAATAAACTATGTTCATTGCCACCAGTTCCATGTAAAAGTAAAAGTACTGGTTTATTTTGATCTGTTCCCTGCTTAAAAATATGTTGCATTTGATTTCATCCTCACTTTTTTTATTAATCTAAAGGGCGAACTTCGATTGGGATTAATGATTCTCTTAACCTTTCACGTAAATGCTCATATTGTGCAGGTAACTTTAATTCACTTCCCATTGTTTCAGGCGTTTCATCATGTGCAAAGCCTGGTGAGTCTGTGGCAATTTCAAATAATATTTCTCCAGATTCACGGAAATATATCGAGTTAAAGTAATTCCGATCCTTTACTTCTGTTACATGTTGACCTAAATCCATTGAGTATTGTTGCCATTCAATATGATCTTGATTATCGTTTGCTCGCCAAGCAATATGATGAACTGTTCCAACGCCAATCCTACCACGAACACCTGTTGTCATCTTTAAATCAATAATATTCCCAATGTCTGCTGTTGCTCTAAAACGTTTATAGTCACCTTCTTGACCAACTACCTCTAAACCCATTAGCTCTACTAAAGTCTCTGCTGTTTCTTCAGGACGACATGAATAAAGTATTGCACCGCCAAAACCTTTAATAGCAACTTCCTTTGTCACTCCTCCGAATGTCCAACCATTGTCTTCACCACTTACACGTTCAACAAGTTCTAAGTGTAATCCATGTGGGTCATCAAATTGTAAAAAGGTTTCACCAAATCGAACTGTTTCGGAATAGCTGATATTAAATTTTGTTAAACGATCTTTCCAAAAATCCATCGCGCCAACGGGAACTACATATGTTGTAACTCCCACTTGCCCATCGCCAATTCTTCCTTGATAAGCATCTGCCCAAGGGAAGAAAGTGATGATAGTACCTGGTTTTCCATTTTCTTCTCCGAAATAAAGGTGATAAGTGCCTGGGTCATCGAAATTAACCGTTTGTTTAACAAGTCGTAATCCAAGAACTCCTGCATAAAAATCAATATTTTCTTGAGGATGTCCTACAATAGCAGTAATGTGATGTATCCCCGTTGTATGTTTTTTCATTTTCATTTCCCCTCGCGTTTATTCTATTGGTCCTAACTTCGCTTCAATTTCAGCTCGCTTTGGTTCTAAAAAAGGTGGCAAATCTAATCTTTTACCAAGCTCTTCAATTGGTGTATCAACTGTAAATCCTGGACCATCTGTAGCCAATTCAAAAATAATGCCGTTTTTTTCTTTAAAGTATAAACTTTCAAAATAGTAGCGATCAGTCAGGTTCATAATTTTATAGCCAAAGTCTTTAATTCTCTTTTCCCAAAATCGTAATTGTTCTTTATCTTCCACACGCAATGCTAAATGATGTACACTTCCTCGACCAGGTCTTTCTTTTGGTCCATCTTGTTGAACGATAACAATTCCCCCAAATACTTGCCCTTTAACGGATTGAAGAATTGCTTGGTGACTAGATTTTGAAACAAGTGTGTAATCAAAAATATTCTGTAACATACTTGATAGACTCTCTAACGATTGAACCGTGATTTCTACATTTCCCATACCTAATATTCGATGCTCGGATGATACATTCGAATGGTTCCATTCAGTCCAATGCTGTGGGATTGGTTTACCATTATGATTTAATAAAACTAACCTTAAGCCGTCTGGATCTTCAAAATGTAATGCCTCCATCTCTGCATATGTTGTAATTTCCCCATGTTTAACACCTAGTTGCGTAAAACGTTTTTTCCAGTAAACAAGGCTTTCATAGGAAGATACTAATAAACCAATTTGAGTAATAGCGTTTGTACCACGGTGCGTTCTTCCGACAAGTGGCATTTCAAAGAAAGTTAAGCCTGTTCCTGGACTTCCTATTAAATCTCCATAAAACAGATGATACATGGAGGGATTGTCTTGATTTACAGAGACTTTTACTCTTCGCAATCCAAGTATAGTTTGATAGAATTCATTGTTTACTTTAATGTTTTTCGTAATCATTGAAATATGATGATGTCCAGCGATTTTTACCATTTTTCGCACCTCAATTTCTTCCTTCATAACGACTCAGCACATCTTTCAACTTCTTTAAATGATTTGCTCAATCTTTATGTAAGAGGCAACATGTGCATTTACGATTGCACATGTTGCTAAGTATTTATTAACGTATTGTCTTTAAAGCCGTAGCCCAAGGAATTAATTGGTCCAACATTTTATTTACTGAATCTGCTTGCACATCTTTCGGTTTGAAGTCTGTACCGTTTTCAAAGTCTGTGAATAGTGATAATGCAGGGTGAACACGAACGTCAGCAACTAATAATTCACCTAAAATTCCACGTAGATGTTCTGCTGCACGTGCCCCACCAACTGATCCGTAAGATACAATACCTGCCGCTTTGTTATTCCATTCTTCACGTAAGAAGTCTAAAGCGTTTTTAAGAGCACCAGTAATAGAGTGGTTGTATTCTTGAACGATAAAGATGAATCCATCTTGTTTTGCAACCGCTTCTGACCAAGCAGCAACACCTGATGTATCTCCACCTGGTTCACCTAAGAATGGTAGTTTATAATCAGCAATATCAATAATTGTATAGTTTGCGTCTCCGCGTTTTTCAGCAAGTTCTTTTACCCATGTACCTACTTGAGGGCTTACACGTCCTTCACGAGTTGATCCTAAAATAATTCCGATATTTAAATTTGTCATTGTTTGTTCCTCCTTATGGTCATTACCAAATAGTTTATCTAAAAATCCCATTTCTATTATTCACCTCCTTACAAATACTCTTTTTCGAAATGTTTAGTGCTACGAACTGTATCAATTGGGCGCACTAGCTTTTCAATTTGCTCACGTTTCTCTTCAAAAAATGGAGGTAGGGACAACTTTTCTCCAAGAGTTTCGTATGGTTCATCGCCCATAAATCCAGGTCCATCTGTCGCTAACTCAAAAAGGATAGAAGGAGCAACATTAGTGTATAGCGAGCCAAAATAGTAACGCTCAACATAACCTGAGTTTGGTAATTTAAAGTTGTGTAGACGTTGTTTCCAAGCTTCTAAGTCTTCACGATTATCTACTCTGAATGCAGTATGATGGACAGAACCATAACCTTGTCTTGCTTGAGGAAGAACTGTATTATACTCAACAATTACTTGAGCACCATTTCCACCTTCACCCATTTCGAATAGATGAAATGCATTTTCTTGTGCAACTTCACGCATCACAAACACTTTCTCGAGTACTTCTTTAAAATAATCAAAATATGATGTTCGCACATGAATTGGTCCAAGTCCGGTAATCGCGAATTCTAATGGAATTGGTCCCTTTTTCCATGGTGTGCCAGATTCTACTCCCTCGTTTGCTTCATCTGAAATAAGTTGATAAGCTTGATTGTCAAAATCTACAAACGGTAAAATCTTTTTCCCAAACTGTTGTTGGATTCCTTGATGTTTTACTTCATATTTATCAAATCGCTTAACCCAATACTCTAACGCTTCATCATTTGGTACACGGAAGGATGTTTTTGATATCTCATTCGTTCCATGAACACCTTTTGGAATGCCTGGAAAATCAAAAAACGTCATATCTGTACCCGGGCTTCCCACATCATCGGTGAAATATAAATGGTATGTTTTAATATCATCCTGATTTATAGTTTTCTTCACTAAACGTAAACCTAATACATATGTGAAAAATTCATATATCTTTTCAGCACTGCTAGTAATGGCTGTAACATGATGAATACCTTTTAATTCTTTCAATTTTTCTCCTCCATTTTTATCTCGAATTCGAGATATATACTTAAAAAAATTTATCCGAAATTAAAATCATTTTTTGGCGAATAACTTCAAAAAAATTCACTTGAATTCAGTTATCTTGAATTCGAAATAAATTTAACATATTTTTATCATGTTTGTCAATAGATAAAAAAACGACAAACTCCATTATGGGTTTTGTCGTTATAAGTTATTATAAACTTGAAAAAAAGCCTTGAGGATATTCTTCAACATCTACTAATTGTTCCTTAGTTTCAAATTCTAACTCCACACGACTATCTTGCTCTTGTTCTTCATCCAGTAAATACGTTTCAAACTTGGATAATAGTAAACTCGTCATAATAAACACCCCTTAGTTAGAATTTTCTGATATTTTATATCTTACCCATTTTAATTAATGAAAACAATACAAATTTGTTATATATGCAAAAAAAGTATTAAACATATCTCAATAATCGAATAGTTTCTGGCAATAATATTTTTATGCATAAAAAAAGCTTGCACGATAAGTACAAGCTAAAAAATTTATTTTGCAGTTGCATCTAACTTTGTTTCTCTCTGGCCATTTTCACCTTTATGTTTCGTTAAAAATTGAACGATAAACATAATTCCGAAGACGATTAATCCTGTAATATCAGATAGTGACTCTGGATAAATCATTGCTAAACCAGCAGCAAGTAAAACTAAACGTTCAAACCATAACAACTTCCTATACCAGTATCCAATTACGGCTGAACCGATTGCTATCATACCCATAATTGCTGTAACCACGACCCAAAGTATTTGTAAGATGGTTACATCAATCATCAACAGAGCTGGAGAAAAGACAATCATATATGGAATAATAAAAGCAGCTATCGCTAACTTAGCAGAGTTAACTCCCGTTTTAATTGGATCTCCACCTGATATTCCAGATGCTGCAAACGCCGCAAGGGCAACTGGTGGTGTGATATCTGCAATGATACCAAAATAGAAAACAAAGAAATGTGCTGATAATAATACTGTAATTGGAATTAATTCTTGAGATACGATATCCGGAGCTAATAATGTAATAATTGCTGGAGCTGCTATTGTCGATGTAATAACATAGTTAGCTGTCGTTGGTGCACCCATACCAAGTATCAATGAGGCAATCATTACAAAAACTAACGTTAATAAAATATTGCCGCCTGCTAAATCTACTAAACTATTAGCTAAACTTAAACCTAGACCTGTTTTCACAACTACGCCTACGATAATACCTGCACAGGCTGTTGCTGCTGCTACCGCTAATGCAGTTCGTGCACCATCAACTAGCGCTTCAATAACATCTTTAAACCCAAGGCGTGTATCTTTATTAATTGCCCCTACGATAATACAAGAAACAATTCCATAAAGAGCAGCGTGCATTACAGGTACCCCAACTAGCATTAACACGATAATTAATACAATAGGGAATAATAAATAAATCTTTTTAAACACTTCTCTACGATTTGGTAATTCCTCATCAGTCAGTCCACGTAAACCTAATCGCTTTGCTTCAAAGTGTGTCATAATCCAAATACCTGTAAAATATAAGAGTGCTGGAATTGCTGCTGCTTTTGCAATATCCCAATAGGTAATACCCCGCCCAATAAATTCGACCATTAAGAATGCTGCTGCCCCCATAATCGGTGGCATTAATTGTCCGCCTGTTGATGCGGCTGCTTCTACTGCCCCCGCAAATTCTTTCTTATAACCTAATTTTTTCATCATAGGTATTGTATATGAACCAGATGTAACAACGTTTGCAACAGAGCTTCCGGATATAGTACCTTGTAAAGCTGAAGAGAAGATGGCAACTTTCGCTGGACCACCGATAAGCTTTCCGGCAACTGCAACAGCTAAATCATTAAAGTACTGCCCCACTCCTGTTTTAACTAAAAATGCACCAAATAATAAAAATACAAAGATATAAGTTGCGGATACACTAATAGGTGTTCCTAAAATACCATCTGTTGTATAAAACATTAAATTCACTATTTTTTCTATCGATTGACCACGATGGGCTAAAAAATCTGGGAAATATGGACCGTAAAATGCATAGATTAAGAAGAATGAAGCTATTATCGTTATTGGTAAGCCAACTGCACGTCTAGCAGCTTCTAAAACTAATAAGACTGCAATTAAACCTACATAAAAGTCCATATCAGAAATTGTACCTAAACTTTTTACTAAACGATCGTAGTTTATCGTCCAATATGACCCTACTACGACGGATAATACAGCCAAAATATAATCATAGAAGGCTACTTTTGTTTTTGGTCCCCTTTTACGAGCTGGGAATAATAAAAATATCGCAGTTAAAGCAAATCCTAAGTGAATCGTTCGCTGGATTGGCGCCGTATATTGCCCGAAGATTGCTGTATACAATTGAAACAATGAAAAACATAGTAGAAGTATAAAGATAGTCCAATGTACTACACCTTTTAACTGCCGAGTATTCGATTCGGTGTCGTATTTTTCTAAGAGTGCTTGTTGTTGTTCAGCAGATAATGTTTCAAATTGCTCTTCTTTCGTCTGTTCATTATGCTTTACCATCTCCCATTACAGCTCCTTTCCATTTTTCAAATAACGAAACTTTTTCGACTTGGAACAAGTACGATTTACCCTTTTCCAAATGTTTTTTTAAATTATATGATTGTTGATTGTAAATAAACGATAAATCCATATCGATATTTCCTATATATATTGTAAAATCTGATAAAACCTTATCCTCATAAGACAATATGTATCTCCCATTTTCATACGTAAGCCTTTCTCCTTCTTCAGCGTATGCAGGCATTCCTATCGATACGTCTTCATATTCCATTGACACAAGCTTTAGATCCTTTGTCTTCGTAATCTCATAGGTTTCTAAAACATCTGTCCTATGAATTGAATGGGTGTACCTAATTTGAAATTCGTTTTCATTTGAGATGTTTATATAAACCTTTTCTGGTTGGTTTGTTCTTGTTTCCGTAAATGAAAAGACTAAATCTATTGGTAAAAAAAAGAAGCATGTAGCTACAATACCAAACGAAATGACCACCACTATTCGTTTCATGTAACCACCTCTATTGTTAGTAAAAAAATAGGGCTTGCAATTACAAGCCCCATTTTAATAACTGATTAATTATTGCTCATCAAAATATTTTTGTGCACCTGGATGAACATCAATTCCAATTCCATCTAAAGCAGTCTCCGCTTTAATAAATGCACCTTTTGCATGGCTGATTGAACCTGCGTTATCATAAATCGCTTTTGTAATTCCATAAGCAACATCTTCTGGTAAATCAGCTTTCACAGCAAGCATAGCTAGTACAGAAACAGTTGGCACATCAGTTTCTAACCCATAAGTACCAGCAGGAACTGTATCCGTTGCATAATAAGGATATTTTGAAATTAAACTTTCTGCCTTATCAGCTGCTACTGGAACGATTACAACGTCTGTAGTTGCACTTAAAGCTTCTACAGCCGCCGTTGGATAACCAGCTGTAATAAACGCAGCATCAATTTGGCCAGTTTGTAATCCATCTGTAGATTCACCGAAATCTAAATTTTGAGCTTGAATATCATCCATCGTTAATCCATGTACTTCTAATAATTGTTCAGCATTTGCATATGTTCCTGAACCAGGAGCACCTACCGATACTTTTTTACCTTTTAAATCTTCAAAAGAAGTAATTCCAGATTTTTCAGTTGTTACAAGCTGAACTGTTTCTGGATATAAACCACCGATTGCCACTAAGTCTTCTACAGCCGCGCCTTCAAACATAAGTTGACCATTTTTCGCATAGTAAGCAATATCTGTTTGAACAAAGGCAATTTCAGCATCACCATCTTTTAAAGCGTTTACGTTTGCAGCAGAAGCTTGTGATACTTCAGCAGTTGTTTTAATTCCAGTTTCATCAGTTATTAAGTCAGCAAATGTACCTCCCAAAGCATAATAAGTACCTTGAGTACCACCTGTTACTAAACTTAAAAATTTAATATCAGATTTAGTTTCCTCTGAAGACTTTTCCGTTGTCCCCTCTGTTGTAGTGTTATCAGTAGTACTTTCTGTATCCTTCGTCTCTTCCCCACCACATGCTACTAAAACTAGTAAAAGTAGACTCAAGATTGCGAAAAATAAAAACTTATTCTTCTTCAAAAAAACCCCTCCTCTGACATATTTGTAACATACAGTATAAATTTAACTATTATTCTAATGGAAAGTCAAATGTTTTAATATTCTACTAATTTAATAATAGCTTAAAAACAAATAAATAACCTCTTTAAATCAATATTTTCAATAATTATCAGAATATTAAGTAGTGCAATAATTTTAAGTGATCTTATTCTCACCCATATTTTGAATAACCAGATGCACTGACTTTTAAAGAGTATTTGCAACTCCAAAATAAAAAAACTGTAAGAAAAGGTTCGTTCTTCCCTTTTCCTACAGCTTAATAATTAATTTTTAAGTGTAATGACTCCACAAGCAATACGATCTCCCGAATTCCCTGATGGATCTGTAACATAATCATCCGGATGTTGATGAATTACAATTGCACTACCATCTTCATCAATAATTGTATTTTCTTTCCCAGGTTTAAGAGTTATATCTTTGGCTACTAATTCAACTTGAACATTTCCATCTTCTTCAGGTGTAATATTCGGTAAATCTCCTAGATGTGGGCCAGCAGGATTGTCAGTCCCGTGCTTTTTACCTGTTGGATTGAAATGGGCATCAGCTGACTCGAATGTAGGTTTTTCACATTTTCCTACTTCATGTATATGAAACCCATGTCCCCCCTCTGGAAGTCCTTTCACACCTAGAGATATTTGTACACCATCATCTCGTTCAGTCATTTCCATATGACCAATTTCATTTCCTTTTGTATCAATAATAGTTGCTGTTGCTTGCAAAGCTTCTGGTGCAGCTACTGAAATTTTTTCTTCATCTTTATTAAATCCAAAAAGATTACATCCACTTAGAATTACTGCTAATCCACTTAATAATAAAAATTTTTTCCACATAATTTATTAACCCTCCTCGTTGTGAGTATTACCAAGGGGGTATAAAAATATTCTTGTAATGTTTTTATTTCCCATTCACCAAATATAAAGATTACCGATAAAAGATAAAAGGAGGGAAACAAATGGATATTAGCTCTATAATGTCTGCTCAAGTAGCACAGCTTCAACATACTGTACAATTATCTATTATGGATAAAGCATTGAATATGGGTGCAGCCAGTGCTGTCGAAATGCTCAATCAATTACCACAACAACAAGCTTCTGCAGCAAACCATCCGTACAAAGGAACAGTAATTGACGTATCAGTATAATAATATCTACGGATTACACTTTACCCATCTAAAAATACATTTTAATCGGGTAGACATAAAAAAGCGCTAAAAATTAGCGCTTTCTAAAATGAATCATTAACAAATGCCTTTTCATTTTCTTGATATTTTAATAAACAATTAAAATACAATTTTTACCATAAATTTGGTTTTGCCACCATCAGCCACAATACGATTAATAAAATTACAATATATAACCATGTTGATTTCCTTAGATTAGCTATAAAAGTTGCTTTATTAAAATCAGTGGTGCCAAAAGTTTTTAAAGTTGGTTTAAAGGCTCTGGCTAAATAAAAAACAGAACTCATCATCCCAACAATTGTTAATACGATCCATGATGTTGTCCAAGTCCAACCGCTTAAAATAATTAGAAATATCCCAGAAACTACTAATACATGTCCGAAATGTTTAATTACATTAATCGCATATTGAAATGATTGAACAAAACCACTTAAATCAGCTTCTTCAGTCACTTCCATTTTCTTTAGCATAGGTATTAATGCAAATAGCGGTCCAATCGATCCAATAGCACTTAATATATGTAAATATAAGAAAATAGTATGTAACACTGTTCTACACATCCAATCATCTCTAATGTCTATAGTATATCATCACGGTAAATGCTATTTTTTGATAAAAACATGACAATTGCAAGTAATAATCCAACTTTTAGAGCATAATATATAAATTAAACAATTATTACTTATGTAAACTCTGTTAATTTCTAGTTAGATATTTGTAAAATCAAACACACTAGAAATAATACCTTATATTATTCAAATTAGAAGCATACATAGTTGTGCTAATACTAATAATCGGAGGTGGTCATTATAGGTATCCATAAATTTTTCACAAGCTTAAATGATTTAGAGCGAATTTTCCGTGCACCTGGTCGCTTTAAGTTTGAAGAACATAATGTTGCTGCACACTCATGGAAGGTATCTCAATATGCCATGTTTTTTGGGACATTAGAAGAAATGAACGGTGCAAAAGTAAACTGGAAATCATTATATGAAAAAACAATTAATCATGATTTTGCAGAAGTCTTTATTGGAGACATTAAAACTCCCGTTAAACATGCAAGTGTTGAATTAAAACAAATGCTTGCCCATGTAGAGGAAAAAATGATGGAAAATTTCATTAAAGAAGAAATCCCTGCTGAATTTCAGGAAATTTTCTCTATGCGAATGAAAGAAGGAAAAGATAATACCCTAGAAGGTCGTCTTCTTGAGTTTTCTGATAAACTCGATCAATTTTATGAGTCCTTTGCAGAATTAAAGCGAGGAAATACGGATAAAGAGTTTGTCATTATGTATCAACAAGCATTAAAAAATCTTTTGAAAATGCCGCTACCAGTGAGTGTGCGTTATTTTAGAAACGAAATTTTAAGTGATGTTATTAAGGAAGATACTCAAATTAATGTTGCAGCTTTAACACATGAAATTTTAAATAAATTAAATAAAAAATAAAGCTTTTCCTATGATGGAAGGCTTTTTTATTTTTCACTTTCTTAGGATATATTTTTTATATTCTAACTTATTAAAAATTTGACTTTTTTATCGTTACATACTTACTTGCACAAATAAATACAATCGTATAATATAACATTAAAGCTGCGTTGTTCGTACAAATATTAAGTTTTAACCTTTGAACTGTAAAAGGGAGTTTTAATCGAATAAGGAATGGCGAGCGTCACACTACGGTGAATGACGATATACAGGAATTATTCTGCGAACACCCACTTTGAGGAGTGGTGGTTTAAAACTTTCTATTAATAACTACGGCAAGGCGGCTTTGCCATACATACTGTATAGCAAGGCTTCTTTTATTAACACCTTAATCATTCATTATGATAAGGTGTTTTTTATTTATGAAAAGACATTCTTAAAGTAAACATATTGTTCTTTATGACAGTGTAAATAATCTTCGCTTCACTTACATGGACACACTACTAATTCTCTTATTCGTTCTAATTTGCTATGTGTACCTCTACTTACTTGTTATATAGGTTACTCCCCTATCTCCTAATGCTACACTTTATAACTCTATTACAAATGCTAATTTAAATATGTACATTCCCGCTTGAATAACAATGTACAAAAATGCTCGGGGTATACATACTGATCTAGAGGTGATTGGAAATGTATATTCAATTAAACGTAGAGACAACATTCGAACTGAAAAGTCTTACAGATTTAGCAGCATATAAACAAATAATGGAGCATTTAAAAATGAAAATTAATAAAAGTAAATTAGCAAGGGACATGGGTGTAGATCGTCGTACCATCGACAAATATCTAAACGGTTTCGTTCCCAAAAAGAACCGTAACAAACCATCTAAAATCGATGCGTTTTATCCAATAATCGCAAGTTTATTATCAGAGGATTCGAAGCAGGTGTTTTATTATCGTCGTAATCTTTGGCAGTATTTAAAAGATAATCATGGCTTAGGTTGTGCTCAATCAACGTTCCGCACTTATATTGCGAATACACCGGAATTCCAAGCTTATTTCGATAAAGATGAACGGATTCCAAGTATGAAAAACAGTGGTATTCGTTTCGAAACACGTCCAGGTAAACAGGCACAGTTAGATTGGAAAGAAAGTATTTTGTACGAAACAAAAGATGGTGAACAAGTAGAAATTAACGTAGCTGTTTTAATTTTGAGCCATTCACGTATGCGATTCTTTTATATGAGTATTTCAAAGTCGCAAGCTGTGCTATTTTCTTTCCTTACGGAAACGTTTGAAAAAATGGGTGGGGTGCCTGAAGAACTGGTTACAGACAATATGAAAACGGTCATGGATGAAGCGAGAACCGAATTTTCCAAAGGAAAAGTGAATGTGAAGTTTGCCCAATTTGCGCAAGATTTTGGTTTCAAAGTGAGACCTTGTATCGCAGGACGTCCGAAGACAAAGGGAAAAGTTGAAACAACGATGAAGCTACTTGATGAAATTCATGCTTATCAAGGGCAATTGAATATGGAAGAGCTACACATTTATATCGAACAATTGTGTAATCGTGTGAACCGTGAAGTTCATCAAGGGACAAATAAGATTCCATTACTTGAATTTCAAAAAGAAAAGAATCACTTACTCCAGCTACCAACTGAACGAGTAAGAGATTCCTTCAAAATCAACCATACACTTGTGAAAGTCAATGCATCTAACATGATTTCTTACAAGTCCAATCAATACTCTGTACCACCAGCGTATCAAGGAAAGAAAGTAAGTTTACAAGTATATGATGACCGATTATGGATTCATTATAACATGGAACTCATAGCGCAACATAAAATTAGTGACGCAAAACTCAATTATCAAGAGGCTCACTATCGTGAGACACTGTCGAAAGCGATGCCAAACTATCCAGATATTAATGATTTAGCCAAGCGAAATTTAGCAGCGATCGGAGACATCTATAAATGAATCAGTTTACAAACACAAACTATCAGCATCTCCTGCAAAACTTGGAGTATTTAAAACTCAAGGAAATGGGGCTTCATTTAAGTGAAGTCATTGACTTCAGTATCAAGAATGAACTTTCATTTATTGATACGCTCATTAAATTAACGAATTATGAGGTAGATGTACGTGAGCAAAACATGATTCACGCAATGGTGAAGGTCGCAGCCTTTCCACATCTAAAGGAAATGAAAGATTTTGATTTTGAATTTCAACCAAGTGTCAATCAGCAACAATTACGTGATTTTCAGAGCTTACGTTTTATTCAAGAAAACGAAAACATTGTATTTCTTGGTCCAAGTGGTGTGGGTAAAACCCACTTAGCTACGGCAATCGGCATTACAGCAGCGAAAAAAAGGACAAGTACCTATTTCATTAAGTGTCATGATTTAATTCAAAACTTGAAAAAAGCGCGCATTGAAAATCGTCTAGAAAGCCGTTTGAAACATTATACAAAGTATAAATTATTAATCATTGATGAAATCGGTTATTTACCAATCGATCCGGAGGACGCGAAGCTATTCTTCCAACTCATCGATGCACGTTATGAAAAGAAAAGTACGATTTTTACAACCAATGTGAACTTCAAATCATGGGAAGAAATTTTCCCAGAGCCGAAGTTAGCAAATGCGATTTTAGATTGCATTTTACATCACGCAAGTGTCGTAACTATTACTGGTGATTCGTACCGTCTTAAGCAACACCTCGAACCAGTAAACGAGTAATTTTGTACACCCTTAAACAAGCATAAATGTACATATTAACGTTGACATTTATACTCTATTTATATTCTTTCAATCTAAGCTTCTCATCATCAAGCTGAAATATTCTGCATACCTAGCATAATATAAATTTCATATTTCTCGGTCTGGTCTCTACTTCTGAGGCTCATAACGACTTTCATTAAATACAAAAAGACGTATAGCAAATGCTATACGTCTTCATATGACCCGTACGGGATTCGAACCCGTGTTACCGCCGTGAAAGGGCGGTGTCTTAACCACTTGACCAACGGGCCGTGGCTCCGAAGGTAGGACTCGAACCTACGACCAACCGGTTAACAGCCGGTTGCTCTACCACTGAGCTACTTCGGAATATTATGGTGGGCCTAAATGGACTTGAACCATCGACCTCACGCTTATCAGGCGTGCGCTCTAACCAGCTGAGCTATAGGCCCATAATGGAGCGGGTGATGAGAATCGAACTCACGACATCAGCTTGGAAGGCTGAGGTTTTACCATTAAACTACACCCGCATAAAATGGTGGGTCGAGACGGAATCGAACCGCCGACACTTTGAGCTTCAGTCAAATGCTCTACCAACTGAGCTATCGACCCACTTTATGGCGGTCCCGACCGGGATCGAACCGGCGATCTCCTGCGTGACAGGCAGGCATGTTAACCGCTACACCACGGGACCTCAAGTAAATGGCGGAGGAAGAGGGATTCGAACCCCCGCGCGGTTTAACCCGCCTGTCGGTTTTCAAGACCGATCCCTTCAGCCGGACTTGGGTATTCCTCCACTTTACTAAATGGCGGCAGAGGGAATCGAACCCCCGACCTTACGGGTATGAACCGTACGCTCTAGCCAGCTGAGCTACGCCGCCATATTTTTATTTGATTTTATTGGTGGAGCCTAGCGGGATCGAACCGCTGACCTCCTGCGTGCAAGGCAGGCGCTCTCCCAGCTGAGCTAAGGCCCCAATTAAAATGGTCGAGAAGACAGGATTCGAACCTGCGACCCCTTGGTCCCAAACCAAGTGCTCTACCAAGCTGAGCTACTTCTCGTATATATGGCGCGCCCGGCAGGAGTCGAACCCACAACCTTCTGATCCGTAGTCAGACGCTCTATCCAATTGAGCTACGGGCGCATATAAATGGTGCCGAGGACCGGAATCGAACCGGTACGGTAGTCACCTACCGCAGGATTTTAAGTCCTGTGCGTCTGCCAGTTCCGCCACCCCGGCACATTTGGAGCGGAAGACGGGGTTCGAACCCGCGACCCCCACCTTGGCAAGGTGGTGTTCTACCACTGAACTACTTCCGCATGTGCATTGATTTTCTGGCAAGTTTTTAATAAAACTGGTGAGCCATGAAGGACTTGAACCTTCGACCCTCTGATTAAAAGTCAGATGCTCTACCACTGAGCTAATGGCTCTCTATAAGATGGTGGAGGGGGACGGATTCGAACCGCCGAACCCGAAGGAGCGGATTTACAGTCCGCCGCGTTTAGCCACTTCGCTACCCCTCCAGAAAGGATGCCGGCGATAGGAGTCGAACCCACGACCTACTGATTACAAGTCAGTTGCTCTACCAACTGAGCTACACCGGCATATATGGTGGAGGATGACGGGCTCGAACCGCCGACCCCCTGCTTGTAAGGCAGGTGCTCTCCCAGCTGAGCTAATCCTCCATTTTTGAAACAAGCGAAGCGACGTCCTACTCTCACAGGGGGAAGCCCCCAACTACCATCGGCGCTAAAGAGCTTAACTTCCGTGTTCGGTATGGGAACGGGTGTGACCTCTTTGCCATCATCACTTCACTTGTCCATGGATGTACTGGCTTCGCCGTTGCAACATGGATGTTGCGCTCTTAGGCGAAGTTCCTATTTCATTTTTGAGAGCTTGTACTCTCAAAACTGGATAAAGACATTGACTAACGACCATTCAAGTTAGTGGTTAAGTCCTCGATCGATTAGTATTCGTCAGCTCCATGTGTCGCCACACTTCCACCTCGAACCTATCTACCTCATCGTCTTTGAGGGATCTTACTTACTTACGTAATGGGAAATCTCATCTTGAGGGGGGCTTCATGCTTAGATGCTTTCAGCACTTATCCCGTCCATACATAGCTACCCAGCGATGCCTTTGGCAAGACAACTGGTACACCAGCGGTATGTCCATCCCGGTCCTCTCGTACTAAGGACAGCTCCTCTCAAATTTCCTACGCCCACGACGGATAGGGACCGAACTGTCTCACGACGTTCTGAACCCAGCTCGCGTACCGCTTTAATGGGCGAACAGCCCAACCCTTGGGACCGACTACAGCCCCAGGATGCGATGAGCCGACATCGAGGTGCCAAACCTCCCCGTCGATGTGGACTCTTGGGGGAGATAAGCCTGTTATCCCCGGGGTAGCTTTTATCCGTTGAGCGATGGCCCTTCCATGCGGAACCACCGGATCACTAAGCCCGTCTTTCGACCCTGCTCGACTTGTAGGTCTCGCAGTCAAGCTCCCTTGTGCCTTTACACTCTACGAATGATTTCCAACCATTCTGAGGGAACCTTTGGGCGCCTCCGTTACCTTTTAGGAGGCGACCGCCCCAGTCAAACTGTCCACCTGACACTGTCTCCTACCCCGATAAGGGGTACGGGTTAGAATTTCAACACAACCAGGGTAGTATCCCACCGACGCCTCCCTCGAAGCTGGCGCTCCGAGTTCTCTGGCTCCTACCTATCCTGTACAAGTTGTGCCAAAATTCAATATCAGGCTACAGTAAAGCTCCACGGGGTCTTTCCGTCCTGTCGCGGGTAACCTGCATCTTCACAGGTACTATAATTTCACCGAGTCTCTCGTTGAGACAGTGCCCAGATCGTTACGCCTTTCGTGCGGGTCGGAACTTACCCGACAAGGAATTTCGCTACCTTAGGACCGTTATAGTTACGGCCGCCGTTTACTGGGGCTTCAATTCAGAGCTTCGCTTACGCTAACCCCTCCTCTTAACCTTCCAGCACCGGGCAGGCGTCAGCCCCTATACGTCACCTTACGGTTTTGCAGAGACCTGTGTTTTTGCTAAACAGTCGCCTGGGCCTATTCACTGCGGCTCTCTTTCGAGAGCACCCCTTCTCCCGAAGTTACGGGGTCATTTTGCCGAGTTCCTTAACGAGAGTTCTCTCGCACACCTTAGGATTCTCTCCTCGACTACCTGTGTCGGTTTGCGGTACGGGCACCTCCCGCCTCGCTAGAGGCTTTTCTTGGCAGTGTGAAATCAGGTACTTCGCTCTTAAAGAGCTCCCCATTACAGCTCAACGTTACAGGAAGCGGATTTGCCTACTTCCACGCCTTACTGCTTGGGCGTGCACAACCAATCGCACGCTTACCCTATCCTACTGCGTCCCCCCATTACTCAAACGGCGGGGAGGTGGTACAGGAATATCAACCTGTTGTCCATCGTCTACGCCTGTCGGCCTCGACTTAGGTCCCGACTAACCCTGAGCGGACGAGCCTTCCTCAGGAAACCTTAGTCATACGGTGGATGGGATTCTCACCCATCTTTCGCTACTCATACCGGCATTCTCACTTCTAAGCGCTCCACCAGTCCTTCCGGTCTGACTTCAACGCCCTTAGAACGCTCTCCTACCACGTGCATCTTAGATGCACATCCACAGCTTCGGTGAATCGTTTAGCCCCGATACATTTTCGGCGCAGCGTCACTCGACCAGTGAGCTATTACGCACTCTTTAAATGATGGCTGCTTCTAAGCCAACATCCTGGTTGTCTAAGCAACGCCACATCCTTTTCCACTTAACGATTACTTTGGGACCTTAGCTGGTGGTCTGGGCTGTTTCCCTTTTGACTACGGATCTTATCACTCGCAGTCTGACTCCCGTGTATAAATATCTGGCATTCGGAGTTTGTCTGAATTCGGTAAAGCGAGATGCCCCCCTAGTCCAAACAGTGCTCTACCTCCAGTATTCTCATCACGAGGCTAGCCCTAAAGCTATTTCGGAGAGAACCAGCTATCTCCAAGTTCGATTGGAATTTCTCCGCTACCCACACCTCATCCCCGCACTTTTCAACGTGCGTGGGTTCGGGCCTCCAGTGAGTGTTACCTCACCTTCACCCTGGACATGGGTAGATCACCTGGTTTCGGGTCTACGACCACGTACTCTTTCGCCCTATTCAGACTCGCTTTCGCTGCGGCTCCGTCTTCTCAACTTAACCTTGCACGTAATCGTAACTCGCCGGTTCATTCTACAAAAGGCACGCTATCACCCATTAACGGGCTCTAACTACTTGTAGGCACACGGTTTCAGGTTCTATTTCACTCCCCTCCCGGGGTGCTTTTCACCTTTCCCTCACGGTACTGGTTCACTATCGGTCACTAGGGAGTATTTAGCCTTGGGAGATGGTCCTCCCGGATTCCGACGGAATTTCACGTGTTCCGCCGTACTCAGGATACACTCAAGAGAGAATGGACTTTCGATTACAGGGCTTTTACCTTCTATGGCGGATCTTTCCAAATCGCTTCGCCTAATCCATTCTTTTGTAACTCCATATAGAGTGTCCTACAACCCCAAGAGGCAAGCCTCTTGGTTTGGGCTATTCCCGTTTCGCTCGCCGCTACTCAGGGAATCGAATATTTTCTTTCTCTTCCTCCAGGTACTTAGATGTTTCAGTTCCCTGGGTGTGCCATCATGACGCTATGAATTCACGTCAAGATACTGCTCCATTACGAGCAGTGGGTTCCCCCATTCGGAAATCTCCGGATCAAAGCTTACTTACAGCTCCCCGAAGCATATCGGTGTTAGTACCGTCCTTCATCGGCTCCTAGTGCCAAGGCATTCACCGTGCGCCCTTAATAACTTAACCTAAAAGTTAGTTACACTTCTCAAACAGAGAAGATTTTAAGAACTTACAATAAATTACTTGAATTTTGTTTGTTGCTATCAATGTCGTTTTATCCAGTTTTCAAAGAACAATATAAAGAAAGTTCTATTAATGTCTAGCTCCAAACACCAGCTGACGCGTCTACTTCAGTCTTTCGTGCGAAATGCAAGCATTTCTACTCAAGACTTCCAGTATCCGGTTCAGCTAAGCGGTGTTTTCCGCTTTTCTAATGAACCTTCAAAACTGAACACAAAACGTTAATGGTATAAGCCCTAGGCTTATATTCCGTTAATATCCTTAGAAAGGAGGTGATCCAGCCGCACCTTCCGATACGGCTACCTTGTTACGACTTCACCCCAATCATCTGTCCCACCTTCGGCGGCTGGCTCCAAAAGGTTACCTCACCGACTTCGGGTGTTACAAACTCTCGTGGTGTGACGGGCGGTGTGTACAAGGCCCGGGAACGTATTCACCGCGGCATGCTGATCCGCGATTACTAGCGATTCCGGCTTCATGTAGGCGAGTTGCAGCCTACAATCCGAACTGAGAACGGTTTTATCGGATTAGCTCCCCCTCGCGGGTTGGCAACCGTTTGTACCGTCCATTGTAGCACGTGTGTAGCCCAGGTCATAAGGGGCATGATGATTTGACGTCATCCCCACCTTCCTCCGGTTTGTCACCGGCAGTCTCCTTAGAGTGCCCAACTAAATGATGGCAACTAAGAACAAGGGTTGCGCTCGTTGCGGGACTTAACCCAACATCTCACGACACGAGCTGACGACAACCATGCACCACCTGTCACCACTGTCCCCGAAGGGAAAGCTATGTCTCCATAGCGGTCAATGGGATGTCAAGACCTGGTAAGGTTCTTCGCGTTGCTTCGAATTAAACCACATGCTCCACCGCTTGTGCGGGCCCCCGTCAATTCCTTTGAGTTTCAGTCTTGCGACCGTACTCCCCAGGCGGAGTGCTTAATGCGTTAGCTGCAGCACTAAGGGGCGGAAACCCCCTAACACTTAGCACTCATCGTTTACGGCGTGGACTACCAGGGTATCTAATCCTGTTTGCTCCCCACGCTTTCGCGCCTCAGCGTCAGTTACAGACCAGAAAGTCGCCTTCGCCACTGGTGTTCCTCCAAATCTCTACGCATTTCACCGCTACACTTGGAATTCCACTTTCCTCTTCTGCACTCAAGTCCTCCAGTTTCCAATGACCCTCCACGGTTGAGCCGTGGGCTTTCACATCAGACTTAAAGGACCGCCTGCGCGCGCTTTACGCCCAATAATTCCGGACAACGCTTGCCACCTACGTATTACCGCGGCTGCTGGCACGTAGTTAGCCGTGGCTTTCTAATAAGGTACCGTCAAGGTACAGCCAGTTACTACTGTACTTGTTCTTCCCTTACAACAGAGTTTTACGATCCGAAAACCTTCTTCACTCACGCGGCGTTGCTCCATCAGACTTCCGTCCATTGTGGAAGATTCCCTACTGCTGCCTCCCGTAGGAGTCTGGGCCGTGTCTCAGTCCCAGTGTGGCCGATCACCCTCTCAGGTCGGCTACGCATCGTCGCCTTGGTGAGCCGTTACCTCACCAACTAGCTAATGCGCCGCGGGCCCATCCTATAGCGATAGCAGAACCATCTTTCATCATTTCAACATGTGATGAAATGAATTATTCGGTATTAGCCCCGGTTTCCCGGAGTTATCCCCAACTATAGGGCAGGTTGCCCACGTGTTACTCACCCGTCCGCCGCTAACCTTCAGAAGCAAGCTTCTAAAGGTCCGCTCGACTTGCATGTATTAGGCACGCCGCCAGCGTTCGTCCTGAGCCAGGATCAAACTCTCCATAAAAGAATTTGATAAAGCTCAAAAATTGCTGGCATCAAAATTGATGTCCAAAATTTCGTTTCTCAATTTAATGAGAAACTATATTCATTAACGTTTTGTTGTTCAGTTTTCAAAGTTCATTTTCCATTCGCGCAAGCGACTTTTATATATTAACATTTTCAACTTCTAGTGTCAACATATTTTTTACTTTTCTCAAAGCATTTTATCAACTTCGCAAATCAACTTTTTCATTATATTAACTTCTCAATCACATGTCAATATTTTTTAAAATTAATAAACAAGATGATTTATTGTTAATAAATTAGAAGTTATTTATTTCGCTTTGTCGTGGTGACGACTTGTATTACTATACACACATTAAAAATTAAAGTCAATATATTTATTAAATTTTTTTCATCTTAATTTACTAATGCCCCAACAATAATAAACCCTAAAATAAAAGGTTGCCCCAATTCGGAACAACCTTACATTATTTTTTCTTAAGAAGCTGTTTACTGTATTTTTCCCATTGTACTAATGAAGGGTATGGGTCAAATGCCCATTCAGTTCGACCATTAAATTTATACATACCATAATGTAAATGTGGTGGGAATTTTCCTGAAGTACCTTCTTTACCGTACCCGGTACTTCCCACACCACCTAGTAGTGTACCTGGTTCTACAATATCGCCTACTTTTAATCCTTTATTAAAGTAAGCTAAATGAGCATAGTAATGATAAGTATTATGGTTGTCACGAATTCCAACGCGCCAACCTCCAAATTCATTCCATCCCATCACTTCTATAATACCGTATGAAGTTGATACTACGGGCGTACTATATCCCGCAAAAATATCGGTACCTTCATGTATACGTCTTCCGCCCCAGCCACGATTGGCACCCCATGTTCCTCTATAGCTATAATTGTAGCCTCGTACAGGAACTGGGAAAACATGTGTATCTAAGTCAATTGAATTAAAATGTTTATACATTTTTGCTATTGATAATATTTGTTTTACAACCATTTCACTTTGGTAGTATTCCCATAATGCAATTTTAAAATCTTCTTCACTTGGTCCGAATTTGCTCAAGTAGTTACTCATAGTAAACAGTACATCTTCATCATCGTCTGCACTTGCAAGCCCGTCACCATTACCATCAAGACCTAACCCGCCAAAATACTTGATTGTAAACGGCGATGTATCATCCGGAACAGGATTCATTGCACCTGCCCAATATTCCTTAGAGAATTGAATGGCAACAGTACTGTCCCGTTTCGGAATATCTTTGCGGACATCTTGTATATTTCGTTCATATTGATCAATAGCTGCTAGGTAATACCACGGAACAATATAATCCTGAAATTGTAGGTACATAGACATCCGCTTCTGTAAAATTTCTTCTCTAGAAGGTTCTTCTTTTGCTCGTACAACTTCAGGCGAAATGGTACTACAAAGAATCAATAAAACACATAATGGAATCAAATGTCGAACCAATAATAAGCCTCCTTTCTTTTTTTATAATGTCCGAAAAATACAAAACCATGACTTCAACATTTTGTATTTCAATTTCAATCAATGATGAGATATTATTGTAAAAAGGCTTAAACTTTGTTTTTTTATAAAAGAGATAGAAAATGGAGGAATTATTTAATGGAGAATTTACAATCACTTGATCAATTTGAACAATTAAAATCAGAAGGTCGTACAATTTTCGTGTTTTCTGCAGATTGGTGTAAAGATTGCCGCTTTATAGATCCTTTTATGCCAGAAGTTGAGGCAAAATATACGAATTATCGTTTTATCAAAGTGGACCGTGATGAATATATCGATTTATGCGCTCAACTGGATATTTTCGGAATACCAAGTTTCCTTGCCTTTAATAATGGTGAAGAAATTGGCCGTTTTGTGAGCAAAGATCGTAAGACACAAGAAGAAATTGAAAACTTTATCAATGGTTTAAATTAACATACATTCTTTTTCTATTACCGGGAATTATAAAATCAATTAAATAAACGGTTTTACGAAAACAACATCCCCAACGCATTAGGCGAAGGGGATTTTTTGCGTTTATAAAAATTAATATCTACCTTCAGTTGATTTAATCAACTATTATTAACTATCACTCGTTCGTTTCTCTTATAATTATCCCATATACTGGACGTAGAAAGGGATGGGATATATGACAGGTTTTCAATTCGCAACACGCATTAGTACATTACGAAAAGAAATAGGTATTACACAAGAACAAGTCGCTCAATATGTAGGTGTTTCAAAAGCGGCAGTATCGAAATGGGAAACAGGACTTAGTTATCCAGACATTACTCTACTACCAAAACTTGCAACATTTTTCAATTTATCGATTGATTCACTTCTTGGATATGAACCACAAATGACTAAAGAAAATATACAAAAATTATATGCTCAGTTAGCCGAGAAATTTAGTGTTCAACCGTTTTCGGATGTTCAACAAGAAATAGAAGACTATGTAAAAGAATATTATTCGTGCTTTCCATTACTAATAGAACTTGCTGTATTATATCTAAATTATCATAAACATGCGGAACATCCTGAAGCAATTTTAAACCGGGTTGTGGAATTGTGTCAGCGTGTACGCAATCAAGCCCAAGAGTATAAATACGTTCATAAAGCAGAGTTTGTAGAAGCCACAGCTTTTTTAATGATGAATGAACCTGAAAAAGTTCTCGAATTATTAGGAGATCATATCGAAATTGAATTCGGTACTGAAAACATTATAGCCACAGCCCATACGATGATGAATCAACCAGAGAAAGCACGAGAAACGCTTCAAATTAGTATGTACCAGCACTTATTCGGGCTCCTTTCTAGTGCGACAGATACTTTAGTGCTTGAAGTTGACAATATTGAACATTTTGATGAAACAGTTAAAAGGATGGAATTCATCATTAAAGAATTTAAAATTGAACTTTTAAATGCGAATTCCGCTCTTGTCTTTTACTTAAAAGCTGCTTATTGCTACATGATGCAACAACGTCATGAAGAAGCAATGAAGGCACTTCAAAGTTATGGAAGAGTTGTTAGTTATTTAAAATTCCCTATTTATTTAAAAGGAGATGCCTTTTTTGACTTACTTGAAAATTGGATGAAAAAAGAAATAACAATTGGGAATGTCTCGCCAAGAGATGTAGCATCTATTAAAAAGGATATTTTATCAGGTGTGACTGACCACCCTATTTTTGCTCCACTACAAGGACGTCAAGATTATAAAGCATTTATTTTAAACCTTAAGCATCAACTGAACTTACCATAAGGAGTTATTTCAATGAAAAGATTGTTTGTAATAAGCTTATTTACATTATTAATTCTTGTAGGTTGTAATGCGGGAAGTACGGAAAATGGAAATTCCAAAAATGAGGAGGAAAAATCAATGACAACACAATTTTTCGGGGAATGGGCAGGAAATATTGAAATACCAAACTCACCACTACCAATTATTATTAAGCTTGAAGAAACGACTGGGACATTTTCTGTACCAATGCAAGGGTTAGAAAACTATCCGTTTGAAAGTGTCCGTTATAACGAAGATGCTGTTGATATTCAAATCAATCTACAAGGTCAAAAAATTTCAATTAAAGGGAAATTTGCAGATGAAAAGATTGAAGGTACATTTACACAAAATGGTGCCACTTTCCCAGTCACTTTTACACACTACGACAATACTTCAAAAGAAGAAATTACTTACGAACAAATCTTAATTCCTGTCGATGGTGGAGAATTGAAAGTTGCCCTTCAAAAAGCAAAAAGCGGTGAACCATCACCCGTTGCAATTATTGTTGCAGGAAGTGGCCCAACAGATAAAAACGGGAATTCCGTTATGGGTGTGAACTCCGATAGCTACAAAATGTTAGCAGAGCAATTAGCAGAAAAGAATATTTCAACGATTCGTTACGATAAACGTGGGATTGGTGAAAATACGCTATTAGTGAAAGATCCAAATGCAGTACGATTCGATGATTTTGCAAAGGACATTGCTAGTATCATTGCTTACATTAACTCTCAAGAGTCATTTACTTCAGTCCATGTAATTGGGCATAGCGAAGGAGCTTTCCTTAGTATATTAGCAGCACAGGAACAACCAATCGATTCCCTAATACTTCTATCAGGAACTGGTCGCAGGATAGATGAAGTGATGATTGATCAATTAAGTGCACAATTATCACCTGCACTTGTTGATGAAAGTAAGGAAATTTTAGAAAAAGTGAAAGCTGGCGAAACCGTGGAAGAAATGTCAAATGAATTAAAGATGATCTTCCCAGTACAAAGTCAACCTTATTTAACATCATGGATAAAATACGACCCTAAAGAAGAGTTAGCGAAAGTCTCAGTTCCTATATTCGTTATTCACGGTACAACAGATCTTCAAGTAACCGAAAAAGATGTTGAACCTTTACGTCAAACTGCTGATAAAACAGTAGTTATTGAAGGTATGAACCACATATTAAAGGATTCGCCATCTGATGTTAATGCCAACCTTGCTACTTATACAGACCCATCATTACCTTTACATGAAGAACTTGTTCCAACGATTGAAAAGTTTATTAATAGATAGTAACTTTCCCCATCATATTTTGATGGGGTTTTTTAAATTATTTCCCTACCTCCGCTTCCGTCCTTAATAGGCAATAACAGAATGAATATGCTAAGGCTAAAGAAAGATACATCTCCTTTAGGAGAACTCCCCTCTTTCTTGAATAAAGCCACATCATAGTTTTATTTGTACCAATTTCGACCCATCATTCATACCTCAATTTTGGAGCTCCCTCACCCTCGGGACTCCACTTTTTTTATAATCTAACGAGCCAAGTTGCTACACGAGATAAAATTTCTGTACGTAATTGTACAAGTTCTTCAAATTCATAGAAGAATAGAATTTTCCCTTCTCGTACTGTATCCCCTTCTGGCGTTTGGGTTAACACAAAGTGCGCAAAGGACTCTGAAAAATCTTCTTCCGGGGATTCCCGAGCATAATTAGAAACGAAGAATTCATCTATATCCCCATACCCTGGCACCTCCCAAAACTCCCGATAAAAACTAGTTAAATAGGCATCCTCATAAAAACAACCTGAGTCTTGTAAGTACAATGTGTCGCACCCTGCTTCGTCTTTCCAATAATCAATTTCATTTTGGTTCAATGATAAAAAATGGGCATATTCATGTAAGTATGTAACTAATATTTCAGAAGCTAATTCAATATTTTTATTGTTCATGCCCAGTGTCCAATATTCCCCATTCTCATCATGTAGAGTAACATATGCAAGTGTATTACCACTTTCGAATACTTCAAATTGAGTAATCTCTCTACGTTCACTCTCAGGTATAAGCCAACTAAAGCTAAACCACAAATTTTCATGGTACTCCAATTCCTCATCTGATATTTCAGCATCTGTGTAAATTACTTCTTCTTCATTGTCAATATCATATGTAGTAAGAACAGTAATTCCTTCTTCACCTGTTGCAACGGATTCTTCTAATACGAGGGATCCATATTCAAATTCCAGTAGTTCTATTAATTCATTTCCCCATTTAATACAGTCTCTTTCATTTTTACAGTTAATCACTAAAGAACATGTTTCTTCTTCCTCTAAATAGACCTCATTACTGTAACAACCGTTATCTAGTAAAGTAATCGTTTCATCCATTTTATTTTCTTCAGGAATTACTTCTTCAGGTAATCCATTAACAGGTATTACATCTGGTTCCGTTTCAACATCTATCTCTTCCACTAATTCCATACAACCACCTACTAGGAACCAAAAGGCTATTAAAAGTAAATGAAAAAGTTTCAAAGGAATATACACTCCTTTTTACATATGTGACATTTCTATATACTACTAACTCCTTTTAAAAGTAATGAATAAAAAAGCCTAGATTCTTAAAAGAACCTAGACTCAATTTCTAATCGTATACTAAAGCTTTTATCGTTTTCTTTTTCCAAACAAAGTGATAGTAACAATACTGGGCAACTAAGTTAACCGCAAAGGCAATCGGATATGCTAACCACACTCCATTAATTCCTAAACTAGTGAAGTTTGATAATAAGTAAGCTGCAGGCACTTCGACTACCCAGATACTACCGATTAAAAAGATTGTTGGCCATAGTACAACGCCTGTTGCACGCATTGTTGCCGAAATTGCTTGCACGTGCCCTAATAGTAAATAACTCCAGAATGATATTAGAATTAAACCTTTAGCTATTCCAATTGTGTCAGCACTTGTTAGGAATAGTTTTAAAATGGGTTCTGAAAGCAAATAAACAATAAGAATTAATGCTCCACCAAATAAGTAGCTTAACTTTAGCCCAAGTTTAGTTATTTGCCTTACATTTTCTTGATTGCCCGCACCAATTGCTTGTGCAACAAATACAGAAATGGCTATAGAAACACTCATCCCTGGAATTTGTACATACATCGCAATTTGATTCACTATTCCATAAGCCGCTGTTGCTTCTGAGCCATAACTATTAACAAAAATAATTACAGCCACTTCTGCCATGGCAATTGCCACCATACTAATACTCGATGGAATTGCTAATTTTAATAAAGTCTTAATAATATCCCCTTTAAAGTGGATGTTTTTAATAATTTCTTTATCTAGCTTAATCACATGGTCTTTTTTGTGTAAATATACGAGTAATAAAATAAAGGTAATTAAGTTCGATAATACAGATGCATATGCGGCCCCGTTTAACGCAAACGCCGGTAAACCGAACCACCCAAACATTAACATTGGTAGTAACGCAACATTGATTACGATACTAACAATTAAAAAGATTAACGGCGTTTTTGAATCCCCTGTTCCGCGTATAAAGGTTGTGTAACTCATATATAGGAACATAATTGGGAGAGTTAAAAATAAGATTTTTGCATAACTCGCACTTTCCGCTAAAATGTTTTCAGGAGTTCCCATCAATTTTAAAATGGATTCTGTAAATAAACCACCAAATATAGCTACGATAACAGATAGAAGTAATGTTACAGCAAGTGTTACCCCGACTACTTCTTTCATTTTTGAAATATTACCCGCACCATATGTTTGACCAACTAAAATCGAACTTCCAGAACCAATCCCAATCGCAAAGGATATTAGGAAAAAGAACAATGGAAAGAAAGCTGAAATAGCAGCTAGAGAATCCTCCCCTAATGTTTGACCAACAATAATCGTACTTACTACTTGCCCAAAGGATTGGATTACACTAGAAAATGCAACTGGAATAAGAAAGAGAACCATCATCTTTTGAAGGGAAATAGAAGGTTTTGCTTGTTCTGATATTAAATCCATATTGATTTTCTCCATTTTTTTATTTAATTGTACCCAGCATCACCAAATGGCTGGCATTTAGCAAGCCATTTCTCTTCTAATTTTTTTAATGCCTCTTTTTCATTAAAATATGGAGAATCCTCCTTTTCTAAAGTTTCCAATACTTCAATTACAAACGCATCTTTTCCAAATATGTTCCAATCTTCCTGTAATTTTTTGTTAAAATGCGTATTGTTATTTAACGTGAATTTTACACCGTTAATGGTTTTTAAATTCCTTGTACTTTCGATAAGTACTTTTCCATTTTCCATGTTTTTTATTTGATATACTCCTGCTTGTATTTCTACTTCTAGAAATTGTTGTTTTAACTCCTTTTTTCTATCCATCAATGACTCCCCCTCTATTTCTTCACCCAATATGAACTGCCATCCGCTTTTCTCTCAAGAAAGGCATATTCAATTAAGTAGCGTCGTATTAATACATAGTCTTCATAAATCTCTTTTAAAACGTCATTTATCTCTTTTTCTGTATAGGTGCTATTGCTATCAAGTCGACTTGCGATGGCACGTAATACTACTAGCCGTTGCTTTTCCTTTGGAGGGAATTTACTTAAAGGTCCATCCAAACCTTGTAAGAAATATTTCTCTAATATCTTCTCTTGTTCCTCCGTAGTAACTGCATAACGGTCGTCTACCATTTTTGCATGTTTATGAGGTGCGACAAACGCAGGTGCATATTGATCTTTTTCTTTTAAAAGTTCCATAATGGCAAGTTGCGTTTTTGCCTGACGTTCTTTCTCTTTTAACACAAAGCGATGATGACGAATGGTCGAACTACTTCCAATTTCCATTTCCTGCTGTATTTCTTTATCGCTTTTCCCCTCATAAAAATGTTTTAAAAGTGTTGTCTGATGTTCTGTTAAACCTGTTAATTTTTTATCTAAACTAAGAAGGTACTCGAATACAGAACCATGTGTTTGCTCAACATGTAAACGTATATAGCGACTAGCCTCATACAGAACATTATCTTGAGGATATATCACACCTTTTTCTACAGGTTCACCACATAACAGGCATGTAAATTGATTAGAATCCTCAATATATCCACATTTTATTTCTTCAAGTGATGCATTCCAAAAAACATCGGATAAATTCATTACACAACGCTCCCAACAACAAAACACTGTTTTGTTTATATTTAAAACAAACAATTTTCATATACGTTTATTAACACTTAAACAATATAGCAATTTGTTTGTTATTGGTCAACATAAAAATTCCTTTTAACAAAAAAAGACCCTTAAGATTTCTCTTAAAGGTCAATCAATCATTTATTTAAATACTTTAACTCTGTGATCTAGGCTCTGATATTCTTTTTTCTTAGGTGGAGCGATTGGTTTTCCAAATGGCATTTGAGCAATTAGATTCCAATTAGTTGAGATGTTCCATTGTTTACGAACTTCCTCATCAATTAATGGATTATAATGCTGGATGGATACACCATAACCAGCTTGCTCTAAGCCTGTCCAAATAATGTACTGTAAAATCGCTGAGTTTTGTTGGAACCATGATGGAACTCTGTCTTTGTACGTAGGGAATTTTTCTTGAGTATCTTTTAAAACATCCGTATCTTCAAAGAATAATACTGTTCCATAACCATTTTTAAATCCATTTAATCTTTCTTTAGTAATCGCAAACCTATCCGCAGGCAGCTTTTTGCCTAAAGTATCAATCGTAATGTCCCAAAGTTTTGTATGATGTTCTCCAAGTAATAAAACTACTCGATCACCTTGCGAATTAAAAGCAGAAGGTGCATGCAATACCGATAAATTGATTAATTCTTCCAGCTCCTCGTTCGGTAAAATAGGATCATTACTAATTGATAAGTATGTACGTCTTTCTTTTACAGCTGAATAAAAATTACTTATTTTGTCCTGTAATAATACCATTTCTCATTCTCCTATATCTCGAATTTGAAACATTTTTATTTTTCCATATCCCTTAAATAATTTCAAGTAATAGATATTCAATATATTAAACTACAAAACTAATATTTCCCCCTATTAAAGAATATTATGAATCACACTACATTTTACTGGGGGTTTGCTTTTTGGAAAATGTGAAAGCAATTGCAACTTTTCAACAAATCGGGGAAGAAGTTTACCGTACGAATACGTATATTCAGTTTGGTACTTCTAATCAATCCCTAGGTGCCGCAGTAATGTTAAATCCTGGTTCAGCAAAACTAAATGGTGAAGTAAGAAGAAAGCTTATCCATACTGGCTCACATACAGATGAAGTCTCTTTAGATCGTACAATGAAACAACTTGTAAAGTTTATGAAAGCAACTCATTCCAAGTTAAATGGTAGACTATATATTTACAATTTATTCTATGTAAAAAATACAATAAGCAAAGAAGCCATCGAACTATTTGAATCTTTAAAGTCAACTGGAAACTACCCTACTATTACAAGACCGTCTTTAAATGAAATTCAAAGCCATCCCTGGATTTTAATTGGATGGGGTGTTGAGAAAGGGAAAAATTCTGGATTTTATGAATTAGAAAAGAAAAAATGGTTGGAGCTAATTAAAGAAAGTGGCATTCCGTATTTCGGGGTACTATCAAAGGATAATGATTATTACCACCCAAATCCAAAAGGCCCTGCCAACATAGAACGACTTCAACAATTAATACAAGCTTTTAAGTCGGAAATTGAACCAAATATAATTAGAAATTAAACTTTAAGGGGTGTCCAAAAAGATTTTACTTTTGGACACCCCTTTTCTTTCTTAATAAAAATCTCTTATGAATTATTGCTCCTGCGGTGGTTGTCACCATCCTCGTCGCAGTAAATAAATGCTCCTGCGGTGAAAGCGCGATAGCGGCAATTGCAAAGAATTGTCTCAAAACAAGTTTTTAGACAACTCCTTATTAACATAGTAGTTTTCAACTTTATTGGAAACAATTTAGCATTGTTCCTCTGATTCTGTTAATTTACTATTTAATAGTAGTTTAATAGATTCGGAGGAACATTAAATGAAAAAAGCACTGCTTTTACTCTTATTTCTTACTATTTCTATGCTTTTACTTCCGATTCAAAAAAGTAATGCCCAGGAAGTTGAACCAATTGTAAAAGTCAAATTGGTTAACTATTTGGGGGATAAGAAAGAAATTACTTTAAAGCCAAACGGTAATTACTTAACAAGTGATGGAAACATCGTCTTAAAGGCTAATGAATCATATACATTAAAACAAGTTAGCGGAAAACTCTCTTTATATAAAGAAGGTCTATTGTTAGGTACATATCAAACTTTTTCCGCTATGCCAAGTTTTACTACTAGTCAACTTTCAATAAACAATCGTCCTTATTTAGGAAGTTTTGATTTTATAGTTGAAAACAATTACGTTCGACCAATTAACTCAATTTATATGGAGGATTATTTAAAGGGCGTTGTTCCAAACGAAATGTATCCTTCTTGGAATGTGGAAGCTTTAAAAACACAAGCTGTTGCAGCAAGAACATATGCAACAAGCTACTTAAATCGGGAAATTATTAATGACACGATTTCTTATCAAGTTTATGGTGGTTATGTATGGACACCAAATACAACAAGAGCTGTGGATGAAACGAAAGGAGAAGTCCTCCACTATAACGGCCGTTTAATCGATGCTGTCTATTCTTCTAGTAACGGTGGAATGACTGAAAGTAACGCCAATGCTTGGGGAAACACACAAGTACCCTATTTACCAATAAAAGAAGACCCTTATGACCCAAAGTTTGTTTGGAATTTTTCTTTTAATAAAACTCAAATCGATTTAACTAAATTAGATTTATCAAAGTATTCAACTTGGTGGACTTCTACAAAAGAAAGAGATCCGCTAATTGCCTCAAATATTAAAGCCTGGTTAAACAAAAATGGATATACAGATAAAGAGTTGAAAATTACCGCTATTCCTACATTTTCACTTTCAAATCCTGGTTCTGGTGGCCGTGTAAAAAACGGATCTATTACTGTGGAATTTTTAGTTAAGGATTTAGTAGATAAAACCGGGAAGTTAGTTCCGCAACGTGTAACCTTTACAAACGGCAACGCTACAAAAATCCGCGCAATGATTGGAAATCGTGTTATGTTGAGTTACCTGGTGGATGAAGTGAAATCAGATACAGATGTAGTTCGAGTAACAGGGCGTGGAGATGGTCATGGTGTTGGGATGAGTCAATGGGGAGCTCAAAAAATGGCTAATATTGGTGGTAAAACCTATGATGAAATATTAAAGTTTTATTATAAAGACATATCAATTTTAAAAGTATATAATCCAATCGCTAATATAATAAGCCCATTCCCAATCGAGCCAATCAAACAACCTATTGGAGGTATTGGAGGTGGCACAGATGCTGATAACTATATCGATCGAACTGCACCTTCCATTAGCGAGTTAGCATCCAGTTACAATGCGAATAAAAAAATAACATTATCTTATGCAATCAATGAAACGACCAACACATCCATTTATGTAAAAGATTCAAATGGAGTAATTTTACAATACCTCATCAAAAATTTAGAGCAAGCTCCAGGTAAGTATGAAATTTCTTGGGATGTTTCTTCTATCAAAAACGGAACGTATACGTTTGGAATTATTACAACTGATTTAGCTGGCAATACTTCCTCTGCAATTCATAAGCACACATTAAATATCCCAAAAGATGTAATAGCACCTTCCATTACTAATATAGGGACAACCTATAACATTAGTACGAAAAATGTATCGTTCAATTATACGATAAATGAACCAGCAAAAATTTCAGTATATGTGAAAAATGCTAAAGGAACACTTGTAAAGCAGTTAGAAACCAACACTGAAAAGACTAAAGGAAAACAAACTGTTTTATGGGATGTATCAAAAATTGCTAATGGGAACTATACATTTGTTATTACTGCTGAAGATTTAGCAAAGAACAAATCAACAAAAACACATGCGTTCACTTTATTAAAAACAAATATTGGTAAAGTAAGTGGCACTGATGTATTGATAAGACAAAACGCTTCAACAAATTCCCCTTCTATTGGGAAGCTTCAAATAGATAATACTGTCCTTATCTTAAATAATAGTGGTACATGGTATTATGTCCAATATGGTAAAAAGAAAGGTTATGTTTACGCTAAATATATCAATATCATAAGATAACATGTACTGCACTTTTTCTTTTGAAGAGGTGCAGTTTTTATATTACAACTAAAGGGCTGTGCAATTTCTTTACACAGCCCCTTAACTAGACATTTATTTTAGTGTTTTTTTAAACTCTCTAGCTTGTTTCTTCATTCGATCCACTAAGAATCCACCTTTAAAGGACTTCGGTTCATAGGATATGATGAATGCTTTTGGTTCGATGGATTCAACTAAAGCAAAGAGCTCTTTTTCCCTGTTTCGTTTTGCTAGAATTTCATATTTAAAGCGTTCACTGTCTCTACCTTCACCTACATAAGTTGTAATGGCAAAGCCGTTTGTACGCAATGTATCAATAAGTTCTTGATTTTTCTTCTGTGTATTGATTGTGATATACACATAGCCAATTGCTAGTTTATTTTCAATTTTCGTTCCTAAAAACATCCCTAGGCCGAACCCTACTGCGTAAACTATCATTGCCAATAAACTTTGATCCCCATTAAAGACAAGAGATAATCCAAATACATAAATCAACATTTCTAATATTCCAAAGATGGCCGCGAACAGTGTTAGATTTTTAACTAAGAAAATTGTTCGTAACGTTAACAAAGGTACATAGACCAGTTGAAGTAATAATATTAATAAAATGTTTGTCATCTAATTCGCCTTTCTTTGAAAAATATTTTGTATTTATTATTTACCTACAATTATCTATTGTACTCACGTTATGTGTTAAATATATTTTTAAAACTAAAAGACACATCTAAACCTTATCTATCTCTATACATTCCATATATAAGTAAACTATTCCTTCTTTACTTTGTTTTAAACACAATCCCTCTATCATTTATCACTTCTTCCTTTTACTCTATATATGTATATAAAATCAAATACACCTTCGTTATATTAACTTAACGAAGGTGTTGAATTATTCAATATTAATAACATTGGAAGAACATAATACTATTTCGATTTAGAGAGTCATAAACCCAACCTCTATTCCCTCTCCAACGGAAACCAATAATTTGATTTCCTATAACAAACATAGGGAAGAACCAAAATGCATTTCCATTTCTCAACCAAATAAAGGTATTTCGGAACATACAACGTCTAATGCTTCCTACTCCGCCTCTGCGAGAAAATTCTTGTTGTTGAAATGTTGTCATTTGCGGTGTAAAACTTGGTGGTGGTGCTGTCGGAGGTTGCATTTGTCCCATACCTCCACCTGGCATACCAAATGGTGGTTGACCCCCGCCTGGAAAGCCAGGAAATTGCCCTTGCCCTCCTCCAGGGAATCCAGGTTGGCGTCTTCTACGGCGTGGGGATTCATCAAATTGATTACCAGTAAAATCAAAAGGATTCACTACTTAAATCCTCCCTTCATAATAAACTACCTACAATGTATGTAGAAAAAAGGAGCACGTGTAGGTTGTCCATCCCTATAAGAATTGATATTTATAAATAACTCTTGTTTTTGACCCCTTTTAAAATTCCCAATGATTAATACAAAAGCCTTATCCCCTATCGGAGTACGAATAATATGTATTTTTATGAATATCTTTTAACGACCATGTTTTTTCAATTGCCAATCTCCCTCCTATTGGCTTAACAACATAGAAGGAGCTGAATTCTTGCTTCAATTTGTTATTTCAAAAGAAAAGTACAGTCTTTGTCTTGTAAATCCTAGTAAAGAGGATGTTCAAGAAGTTTATTTAAAATATTCAGGTCATACAACTAAAGGAAATATTTATTATAAATTTGAACCAATTCAAATGTACATCGATACTCTTTATGGTGAAAGTTATGCAATTTTAGAAGAATCGAATTCATATAATTTCGATACAACATTTAATTATGAAGTACTTTTTGTTTGTGAAGAAGGAATTGTTCTTAAAAAGTTTATTCGAAGAAAAATGAAGAATATGATAACGATTGATGCTCACCCATTTTTCACTAACTCCATTTGGCAAATAGAAGAATCTTCAAATGAGCAAATTGCTATGGAAGATATCATTCAACTTGTGGCAAATGATATCTATGCATCAAAAGCACCTGTTGATGATCCGATTTATCAGCAACTAATCCAACAAAGTGAATTATTTGAAGATTTCTTAGATAACCTTTATTCGGAAATGGACAGTTATTATCGTGGTGAAAATAGAAATTCGTTAAAAAAATGGGAGTTTACTAACTTTATCGAATCAGAATACGGAATACAATTAGAACATTCAGAAGGGGCTGAAATAATCATTGCAAATTGTGTTGCCCTTATGATGAAACTAAATCTCCCCTTACCTAAAATGGCAGAATACTTTATGGAATATATTATTTAACTCCTGAATAAAGAGGCAACTTCAAAAGAATTTTGAGATGCCCCTTTTGTGACTGACGCTTAAACTTTCCTCAAAGTTAATTTACAACGTGGATTGTGTTCATCACCCAGGAGGAATATTTTTTAGGTTTATTTAATGAGTATTTGAAAGAGCTGTGCAGAAAGTCTATCTTACTGCACAGCTTCTTTTATTCTAAAATGTACCTTTCATCCCGGAATAAATTCCAAAATGAACTTGTATTAAGGGAATGAATTACTATTAAAATCACCATTCACTTATTAAAATAGGTAAATTTTTCTTAATAAATCGATAATATTGTTAAAGTTTTATACATAAGTTTTAAAAAAAAAAAATATGATAATCACAGGTAAAGGAGGTAATGAACATTCAGTACTTCTTTCTCATAATTACTCTTATTTGTCTTACTATTGCATTATGGAAAAAGCGATTCATTTTATTACTAGTACCAGTAGTTGTAATCGTAGTTTATATTATAGTTGAAATTCTCCTCGTTCCAGCTCCACTATTAGAAACAATTAAGTTTATCTTTAGTCTACAATAGCTTATTTCTTATCCTTTTGATTTGGACAAATTATCACTATCCCTTCTAATTCACAACTATTTAAATTATCCTATTAACCTTCTTTCCGCTTAATTCTGTGATTACTTTGTCTCCTCTAAGAGACAAAGCAATATATAAGCTCTTATAAAAAGGAGGAGTAATTTACAGCTCTTTATTTGTGTAATCTGTAACATTTGCTGATTGGGGAAATTTAGAACAGGGGTGAAATGGTGAAAAAGATCAATAAAAGCAAGGCTGATGCATACTTCCGTGAGAAAAACACCTATATGATTATCTATTTTATCATTTGGGCGATTGTTTCTTATGGGGTCGTATTATTTGCAGAGCCACTTAGTGATGTTTATTTTAATGGCTTCCCATTCCACTATTTTATGGGGGCTCAAGGGGCTTTAGCAGTATTTATTATTTTACTTTTTGTTAATGCATTTGTGGGGGACAAAATTGACAAAAAGTACGGCATTGATGAAAAACGAAATGAAGAAATTGGTAGATCTACAACGGTAGACCATTAAAGTAAATCTTGAAATAAAGGGGGATGATTTTTGGATACGCAATTTATAACATCGTTAGCCATTATTTTAGCCACATTTGCTTTGTATATATTTATTGCAATTTATAATAAAGCGAAAGAAACATCTGATTTCTATGTAGCGGGTCGTGGAGTACCACCAGTTTGGAACGGTATGGCAATTGGTGCCGATTGGATGAGTGCGGCTTCCTTCATTGGTATGGCCGGTACTATTATGATGCTAGGATACGATGGTTTAGCATATATCATGGGGTGGACAGGAGGATATTTACTCTTAACATTCCTACTTGCACCTCAATTAAGAAAGTCAGGAAGTTATACAGTTCCTGAATTTATCGGTGATCGCTTCAAAAGTAATACTGCACTTATCATTGCTGCAATTTGTACAATGATCATCAGTTTCACTTACTCAATCGGACAGTTATCAGGTTCTGGAGTAGTAATCGGAAGACTTTTTGAAATTGATGCGAAACTAGGTACAATGATCGGTGTAGTTTTAATTGCAATTTATGCAGCATTCGGAGGAATGAAAGGGATTACATGGACTCAAGTTGCACAATACATTGTATTAATTGTGGCATACCTTGTTCCTGTAATCTTCATGTCATTACAAATTACAGGTAATCCTCTACCTTGGCTTTCTTACGGTGAAATTGTTGGTAAGCTTGGGGAATTAGATCGTGAACTGGGGCTCTCTGAGTATTTTGCTCCTTTTGAAAAAGGAACTAAGTGGCAATTCCTTGCGCTTATGTTCACTTTAATGGCAGGTACTGCAGGGCTTCCACACGTAATTGCTCGTTTCTACACAGTATCTACAATGAAGGCTGCGCGTTGGTCAGGAGCATGGGCACTTTTATTCATCGCGTTATTATACTTCTCTGCACCTGCTTATGCGGCATTCTCACGCTTCATTTTAATGACACAAGTAGCTGGTAGTAAAATTGCTGATCTCCCTGCTTGGACAAAAACTTGGGTAGATACAGGATTATTAAAAGTTGCAGATACAAGTGGCGATGGAATTCTTCAATGGAATGAATTAATTATTGCAAACGATATTGTCGTAATGGCAACACCTGAAATTGCAAATCTAGGAATCTTCGTTATTGGTTTAGTAGCAGCTGGTGCGATGGCTGCAGCTTTATCAACAGCTGGTGGTTTATTAATTGCTATTTCATCAGCTTTTGCGCATGATATTTACTATCGAGTTTTAAAACCAGATGCAACAGATAAACAACGTCTTAAAGTTGGACGTATTACAATCGTAGTTGCAACGTTATTTGCTGGTATCGTTGCCCTTGACCCACCAGGTGCGATCACGCAAATAGTTGCTTGGGCATTCGCCATTGCAACCGGTACATTCTTCCCTGCTTTAGTACTTGGTGTATGGTGGAAACGAGCGAATGCGCAAGGTTTAATTGCTGGTTTACTTGTAGGTTTAGCTGTAACATTATCCTACATTTTTGCAGCTAAATATGGTGGATTTACTATACTCGGTATTATTGATACAGGAGCTGGGGTATTCGGTGCAATTGCTGCATTTGCTGCAAATATCATCGTATCCCTTGCAACGAAGCCACCTTCACAAGAAATTCAAGATGCCGTTATTAACTTACGCTATCCAGAGCAAATGACATACAAAGACGGCGAAGTATATATGAATGAGTAATTTTTAACGTACCAGGTACAGAAGCAATTCAAAATTGTTTCTGTATCTGGTACTTTTCTTTGTCTTCTTCCATCCCATTTGAAACTTCTACTAACCTAAATCGTAAAATACATTAGTAGTAAGTTTACCTTTGTTTTTATTCATTCTAGAAAGGATTGATTTGATGTTAGATAAATTTTTAAAGAAGTTGTTAGGCGGAAGCAATAGTAAACGCCATTATTATAGTAGTAGCAGAAGAAAATACTCTAATAAACACAACTACTATGGCCATAAACATTATAAAAGAAGTTATAAAAGTCGTTCTGGATTTTTCAGTTCAAAAAGTTTTTTCAGCTCAGGTAGTTTCTTTGGTAGTTAAACATGTTTAACTCATTAAAGGAAAATAAATATGATGCCTTGGTTAAAAACTATATTGAAACCAAAACCCGTTATCGCTTTATTAAACAATTAGGTAGTGGATCTTATGGAGTTGCTTATTTAATTGAAGAGCTTTCATCAGGAGAAAAATTTGTACTGAAAAGAATGAAGGCAAAACATCGAAAAAGTCGCAAGCTTCGAGAAAAGTTCCATTTAGAGATTCAACTACTTCAGGAGATTGGTTTACCTAATACTCCTTCTGTTATTTCACAGGGTGTTATTGAAGAAGTTCCTTTTTATATTATGGATTATATAGGCGGACAGACATTTGAGCAGTCGATATTTATAGAAGGGAATACCTTTTCTGTTGAACAATCATTAAAAATTGCTAGTCAACTGCTGGAAAATGTTATTCTTTTTCATCAAAAAGGAATTGTGCATCGAGATTTACGTATTCCAAATATCCTAATGAAAGACGAACAATTATACATTATCGACTTTGGATTAGCTGTCTATATGAAGTGTGATGTTGACTTCAACGAAATTGACAACCCTAAAAGAGCTGAAAATCATATAAGTGACCTCTATTTTATCGGGCACTTCCTCCTATTCCTTCTTTATTCAAACTATTCACCCACTCAAAAGAAAGAACGGAGCTGGCAAGAAGAACTACAATTACCACCATCGTTAATAGAGTATATTGAACATCTCTTAATTATAAGAGAGCCTTTTAACAGTGCAGTGGACGCATTAAGATCCCTTCAATGCCAAATATTAGAGCACTCATTAGTTTTAACTGATTAATTTTTACAAATACCGTATTACATTTTGGTTGTCTGTCTAAACTGAGAAAAAAAGCATTAGGAGAGACTTCAAAATGTTACAATTAGAATCAAATATAGAGGGTAAATATACTGAATTTGGAAAGATACAAAACGCCATTAAAGATGCAGGTTTTACATTAGGAGGATACTGGGATTATGATCGCGGAATTTTTGACGCAATCCTTTCTAAAGATCAAGGTGAAACAATTTATTTACGACTGCCGTTTATCGTGACTCAAGGTATGCTCGATTCGCCAAATGCATACATTCGTTTTGAAACTCCTTATGTTATTAAACATATTGCAAACTTAGGGTTAGAACATGATGGCAGTTCAATGATGGATGCAACAGGATTTAGTCAATTCCAAGAACCGATTGATAAAGATGGATCCATTGAGGATAAAAACAAATGGATTAGTGTAGGAGAACAAGTAATTGAAGAAAAAGTGTTACCTTATTTAAATTAATTTTAAAAGATACAAAAAAAGCTAAAGAAACGATAGTCGCTTCTTTAGCTTTTAAAATTTTATTTTTGTGGAAGTACTGCATCCACAGCTTCAGCTTCAATTTCCATTAATTTATTAAATGGAATTACCTCTGAAGCTTTTGGCGTACCAAGTTTGAAATCAACTGTCTCATTTACTTTTGATTTTCCTAAATCATAAGATAATTTAAGACCTAGAGACTCGCCTTCCATTGTAATTGTGATATCTAAATTGAATTTGTCATATCCAATATATTTATCTTCATTAATTGCAATGTATTCGCTAAGTTCATTAATATCTACGAAGTTACTAATTTCCCCTGCTACTTCACCAATTGATACATCAGCACTTGCTAATCCTTCTTTTAGTAAAGCGATGTCTTCACTAGTTAAACCTAAAGCTTTCACGTATTCTGGGTTCTCTAATAATGTTAGGAACTTTGGTAATACGTTATTAAATAATGTTTCGATAAATGGTTTTAAATCTTCATTTGATAATTCGAATTTTAATACTTTATCAACTTTGATATCAGCTGGAACTGCAACTGATTGTTGATCTACTTCTTCATAATATTTACCAAATTCATCGAAGAAGATATCATAAATAGCTTTTGTAAATTCTGTTTGTAAAGCTAAATCCATTGAAACACTTGGTTGTCCAGAAAGTTCAGTTAGTTCATTAAGATCTAATTCAATATATTTACCGTTAAGCTCTTCTGGTAAAGGTAGAAGTGGTGATTGCGGTAATTTAATCCACATTTTATCAGTTGTCATAATCATTGGGATGCTGAATTTTGTTTCAACTTCACCTTGAAGTGTAAGATCCATTGTCATTTCCATTTTCATTGGATCTTTTTGATAAGCACCTTTAATATCTACTTTGATATCTTCAAACATTTTAAAGATTGCAGCATCTTCAGGAGTTGAAGTTAATGATTTAGGGAATTTAAGACCTAAATTCATACTTCCATCAAACTCATAACTATTTAAAGCTAATTCATTTGCATACACTTCTTTTAATAATTCTGTAATTGCTTCATTTGTTACTTCAGTTTCTTCTTCAACTGCTGGCTCTTCTGTCACATCCGTTTGCTTATTTAAAGCACTTGAAAGGAATACTACAAATTGAGCACGTGTAGTTGCTTCTTCTGGCTTGAATGAACCATCTTCTAAACCAGTTGCAATTTTGTTTGATACAATTGCATCAATTGCTTCATACGCATAGTGATCTTTCGCTACATCAGTGAAAGTTGTTGAACCATCACCTTTTAATTTAAATGCGTTTGTTAAAATTGTAGCCATTTGAGCACGTGTAAGAGGTTTATTCGGTTCAAATTTACCGTTAGTACCTTTCATAATTCCTGCTTTTGTTACAGCAGCAATTTCTTTAATTGAAGCATCTTTAATATCTTCATAGCTTACAGCGCCAACATTAGATACATCAAGTTTTAAACCGCGTGCAATCATAATAGCAGCTTGTCCACGTGTTACTGTGTTTTCCGGGCGGAATGTTTTATCAGGGTATCCTTTTACAATCCCTAAATCTACAAAATTACTAATTTCTTTTTCTGCCCAAAAATCTCCTTTCACATCAGTAAATGATGTTGCAGCTAATCCTTGAAGAGGCAAAGATAAAAGTAAAACTAACGTAAAAAGTACCGAAAAGATTTTTGACTTCTTCATGTGTTCCTCCTTATAAATTTATTACGCCAATCTCAGAAACTATAAATGTATAATTATGTATCTGATACCAATTGGTGCATTATATAGAAATTATAACATATAAATTGATAGAAAATTTTAAGATTTTGCATCTATTTTCCAATTCTGCAAATTAGGGATAAATTACTATAGAAAAAAGCTAAAGAAGCAAGTGCCTCTTTAGCTTTCATTTTTATGTTAGTTGCTGTTCTGCATATTTTCGATAAAGTTCATGATTTTCTATTAATTCCTCATGACTTCCAACACCAGTAATTCTACCTTTTTCTATAAAGATAATTTTATTTGCATCGACAATAGTAGATAATCTGTGAGCAATGACAAACGTTGTACGTCCTTTCATAAGTCGAGCTAAAGCTTGCTGAACAATACTTTCGGACTCGCTATCTAGACTTGCTGTTGCCTCATCCATTAATAAAATTTTAGGATTTCTTAAAAATGCACGGGCTATGGCAATTCGTTGTCTTTGTCCTCCTGAAAGTTTAACACCACGTTCGCCAATTTCTGTGTCTAATCCATTCTCAAATTCTTTAATAAATTGATCAGCATAGGCCATTTTTGTAACTTCCCAAAGTCTTTCATCTGATACTTCCTCTGTTAACCCGTAACAGAGATTGTCACGAATCGACCCTGCCATCATGGCACTTTCCTGAGAAACGTAACCGATTTGTTTACGCCAAGATACTAGTGACAATTTACTTATCGGCGTATCTCCTACAAAAATTTCACCAGATGTTGGTTCGTAATAACGTTCTAATAACCCAAACAAAGTCGTCTTTCCGCCACCACTTGGGCCTGCAAAAGCCACCATTTCCCCTGGATTCGCCTCGAAAGTAACGTTTTGAATCACTGGTTCTTCCCCATCGTAAGAGAACGAAACATCCTGCAAGCGAATAGGTTTATCTTTAATATCCATTTCAATTCCATCTTGTCCCTGTTCCAATGGGAGCTCTAAAATCTCAATAATTTTCTCTGTTGCCCCTTTAGCCTTTTGTAGCTGAGTAAAGAACATCGCAAAGGATGTAATTGGGAAAATGATTTGGAATAAATACAACAAGAACGCCACCAGTGAACCTGTTGTCATTGTTCCGTTAGCAACCCGGATTCCTCCATAACCAATGATCATAACAATAACAATCATGATGACCGTATGCATAATTGGCCCTACCAGAGCAAAGATCTTTGCTTCTCTTAATCCGAACTTTAGTAAAGTATTGATCCCTTGAATTCCTCTTGTCTCTTCAAAGCTTTCTGCATTGGAAGATTTCATTAATCGTACTTCACTGATTGTTTGTTGAATCGTTCCAGTGAAGGTTGCTGTTTCATCCTGCAAGCCACGAGAGATTTTCGCCATTTTAGATCCTAAAGGCATCATAACCGCAACAGTAATTGGAACTGAAATTAACATAATCAATGTCATTTTCCAATCCATAATTAGCAAAATAATAATTGCACCTATGATTGAGATTAAACCTGAAATAAATTGTGGGAAATGTTGTGTAATTAGATCTTTTACGATTCCTGTATCATTGATAAGTCGACTAACAGACTCCCCACTTTTCTGATTATCGAAGTACGAAACAGGCAAGCGAACTAGTTTAAGCCACATCATTTCTCTGAGTCTTGCCACCACTTTTTGCCCAACATAAGCAAGCAAATACATCGATACACCATCAAAAACTGCTTGTACAATAAAAAATGCGATGATAGCTAAAATAAGTGGCACACTTAATGATGCAAAGGAAAATCCATCAACAAGTTCTCGCGTTAAAAGAGGAATTCCAAGTCCAACTATTGTTGTAAAAATACTCAAAATCAACCCAAAAATAAGGGGTGCTTTCGGTATTTTTGTTGCAGCTATTAGTGAAATAAACGGTTTTATACTAACTTTTGGTACTTTTGAATTTTTGTTCATCTTTACCTCCTTCGATGTGCAAAAAAAGGAGGTGTCCAAAAAGTAATAATTTTTTGGACACCTATTTTCTTTCTTGATAAATATCTCTTATGAATTATTGTTCCTGCGGTAGTCAAAATAAATTTCCACTATCCTCGTCGCAATTTATCTGTGACGAAAGCGGTAGCGTCAGTTACAAAGGAGCTGTCTCAAAATGACTTTTCAGACAACTCCTTTCTCCTAATTAATTATACTGATACTGATGTAGTCTCGCAAAGATACCATTCTCTTGAATCAACTCATTGTAAGATCCATCTTCTTCTATTCCATTTGGCGTTATTACTAACACTCGATCGGCATCTTTGATTGTTGCCAAGCGGTGGGCGATGACAAGTGTTGTTCGGTTTTCTGCAAGTTCAGATAAAGACTCTTGAATGATTCTCTCTGTTTCTGTATCTAATGCCGATGTAGCTTCATCTAAGATTAAGATAGGCGGGTTCTTTAAAAACATTCGTGCAATGGCTAATCGTTGCTTTTGACCACCAGAAAGTTTTAATCCCCGTTCACCTATTTGCGTTTCCAATCCTTCAGGTAAATTATTCACAAAGTCCTCTAAGTGTGCCTTTTTCAAAGCATCTCTTATTTCCTCTTCTGTTGCACCACGTTTTCCATAGGCAATATTTTCCCTTATCGTACCTGTAAATAAAAACACGTCTTGTTGAACAATCCCAATTTGCTCACGCAGCGATCGTTTTGTTATGTCTCTGATATCTATTCCATCAATCTTAATAGAACCACTATCTACATCGTAGAAGCGTGGAATAAGAGAACAAATGGTTGTTTTCCCTGCTCCGGAAGGTCCAACAAATGCCGTCATTTCCCCTGCTTTTAACTCAAAGCTAATATCCTTTAAAATCGTTTTATCTTTTTCATAATTAAAATTAACATTTTCAAAAGTAATATCACCTTGTAAGTAAGGAACATCAATAGCATTTGGTCGATCTTGTACTTCTGGTTGTTCATTTAACATGTCTTGAAATCTTTTAAAACCTGCCATTCCTTTTGGATACAATTCTAGTAATGCACTAATTTTATCAATTGGTTTAATTAGCACATTTGTATAAAGGACAAAGCTGACTAACTCACCGTAAGAAAGTTTTCCATTAAAACTTAACCATGCCCCTACTACTAACACAACTAATGTTAAAAGACGGGTCATCATATAAATACCAGAATGGGTTCCAGCCATCACTTTATATGCATAAAGCTTTGCTGCTCTAAAGAATCCATTTTGCTCACGGAAACGTTCCATCTCAAATTGTTCATTAGTAAAGGATTGAACTACACGAATCCCAGCGACACTATCTTCAACTCGTCCGTTGACATCTGCAATTTTTCCGTACATTTCTTTCCATGCGGCGTTCATCTTTTTATTACTAAACGTAACTAAAGCAATTAACAATGGAACTGCCACTAGTGCAACATAAGCCAATGTTGGATTAACATTAAACATGATGGCAAAAGCTCCTATGAACGTCATGACAGCAATGAAGAAATCTTCTGGTCCGTGGTGAGCAAATTCCCCAATGTCAAATAAGTCATTTGTAATGCGACTCATTAAATGGCCAGTTTTGTTGTTATCAAAAAAGCGGAAGGATTGCTTTTGGAAATGGTTAAATAAATCCTGTCGCATATCAGTTTCTATATTAATTCCTAATTTATGTCCTAAATAGTTCACGATGAAATTGAGTATTGTACTTAAAACATAAACTAAAAGTAATAGAATACTCACTTTGACAATGGTATTCCACTCATTTGTTGGCAGTAGTTCGTCAATAAACCATTGTACAGCGATAGGAAAAGCTAACTCTAAAATCGCTACAATAATCGCACTGGCGAAATCTATAATAAATAAGCGTTTGTGCGGTTTATAATAGGAGAAAAATTTTGATAGCATAGAAGCCTCCTCATTTCGGAATCCGAATATTCTTCCCCATTTTACACGATTCATACTCTATTTAAAAATCTTTATCATTCGAGATTAATAATCTTTACAAGCTGTTCATTTAAAAAGTGTGCTGGCTGTTCGAAATCATTCATACTCCATTGAATAATCATTCCTAAAATTGCATTAGCTTGATAGGAAGAAAAGTATTCTAGATTAATTGTATTATCCACTTGATAATTCGCTTCCCGATCCTTTTTCAAGAGGATCTTAATTTCTTCAAACAATAAGTAATAATATGTAAGAGGCATATTTTTAGAAAAAACGATGCGATAAAAAGGTTTATATTTTTCAATATGGTGGAAAATTTTAATTGTTTTAGGATCCAATTCACTTGTTTTTAATTTCACCACATGACGGTACGGTTCTTGATAACTTCTAGCTAAATCTCTCATAATTTCACGAAAGTACTCTTCAAATAAATCCTCTATTTGACCGTAATGTAAATAAAATGTCCCTCGATTCACTTTTGCTTCTCTACATAATTCAGCAATTGAAATAGATTCTAATGGTTTAATTTCTAATAAATTGATTAATGCTTGTTGAAGTGCTTCCTTTGTTTTCATGACACGTAGATCCGTCTTCAACATTTTTCACCTCTTACTGAACAGTTTTTACGAAATGTGTTTAATATTGAACACTTCTATAATTTCTGCTTATTAAAAGCGTTTACTCTAGCTATTTATACTGAGTATTATACAGCTGTTCTATAAATTATTGGGAGGTTTTACAAATGAGATTACAAGATAAAGTTGCTATTGTTACAGGTGCTGCATCTGGTATGGGTAAAGCCATTGCAGAAGTCTATGCTAAAGAAGGTGCAAAGGTTGTTGCTTCTGACTTAAACTTAGAAGGAGTACAAGCCGTAGTGGAAGGCATTAGAGCAAACGGTGGCGAAGTAATTGCTGTGCAAACGAATGTTGCCTCTTTAGATGATTTAAACAGATTGTTTGATGAAACAAAGAACGCTTATGGAAAATTAGACATCTTAGTCAATAACGCTGGTATTATGGATGGCATGGAGCCTGTGGGAGAAATTTCTGATGAGCGTTGGGATAAAGTATTTGCTGTAAATACAAAAGCAGTAATGCAATCAATGCGTATTGCAATAAATCTCTTCCTTGAACAAGGTCACGGTGTAATTGTGAACAACATTTCTGCTGGCGGCTTATACGGAGCTCGTGCTGGCGCTGCATATACGGCTTCAAAACATGCTGTTGTTGGCTTAACAAAAAATACAGCATTTATGTATGCAGATAAAAATATACGTTGTAACGGAATTGCTCCAGGTGGGGTAATTACAAATATCGGAAGTACAATGACAAATCTTAGTCAAACAGGTTTTGCACGTCAACAACTCGGAATGGCAATTAACCCTCGTTCAGGGCAACCCGAAGAAATTGCAAACTTAGCGCTATTCTTAGCATCTGATGAGGCAAGCTTCATTAATGGACAAGTTATTACTGCGGATGCTGGTTGGACAGCTTACTAATTATTAAAGGGTCATTCAAATTGAATGACCCTTTACCTTATTTGGATAGAAAAACATTTCGAATCATTTTTTCATCAACAGGTGCAATGTTATTTTTCATATTTGCTGCGTCTAAAGAATGTTGAACAATGATTTCTAAATCTTCTATTGGTATTTCTAACTCTCCTAAAATAGTGCGTAACCCTAATTTAATTTTTAAATCATTTAATGCATTTACTAATTCATCAACATTACTAAACCCAATATTTTTTGCATGAATTTCTAGTAACGGTTTATATTCTGCATTTATTTTAAACCAACTATCTAATGTAAAAGCACATGCTTCTGCGTGAGGGATATCGTATTTGGCCGTTAAAATATAAGAACAAGCGTGAGATGCAGTTGTACCAGTTTGTGAAAATGCAAAACCTGCTAATACTGCTGCAAATGCCAATTGATCTTTTGCCTCAGCGTTCCCATTAACAGCAGCTTCCAAGTTTTCAAATGCTAGTTTCGCAGCTTGAACAGCAAAATGTTCTGTTAATGGATTTGACTTCACACTACCTAAAGAATCAAGAGAATGCGCAATGATATCGATTCCTGAAATTGCTGTTACATGCTTTGGACAACTATATGTAAGCTCAGGGTCGATAACAGCTGTTTTGGGAAATAACAATGGCGAAGTAAAAGATCTTTTTAAATCTTTTTCCTTCCAACTAATAACCGAAGTACCCGTTACTTCACTACTTGCTCCGCTGACTGTAGGTATGGCGATAAGTGGTAACGCTTTTGTGATGTTCTTTCCTTCCATCAAGTCTATAGCTGTACAGTTTTCCGCCACAACCGCGCAAACTGCCTTCGCACAATCTATTACACTTCCCCCACCTAGTGCAATAATGTAATCTACTTCTAATTCCCTTGCTTTTTTTGCACACATTTCTACGTTTTCGATGGTTGGATTTGGCTCAATTCCACTTACGACATCTAATATTCTCCCAGCACTTTTATTCACAATGTCTGCTGTTGTTCCATTTTTCACCGATGAATTCGTTGCAATGAGAAGTGCCTTTTGAATATTGTTTTGTTCTAAATAGTCCCCTAAATTTTGCAATACACTTTTTCCAAATATGATTTCTGTTGGATGTTCATAACGCCACATAACCTATCCCCTATCAGTATTTTTGATATTACCATTATAGCGGATTTCTGAATTTTATTTTAATTTATGAGAATACAGGACAAAACTCCCTTCTCTTTCGAAAACCGTTCATGTATACTAACGTTGTAATTTAATAATCGAAATAACTAGGGGTGCCCAATAGCTTGGGCTGAGAAAGAAACGCGTTTAAGTTTCTTGACTCTTTGGACCTGATCTGGATTATACCAGCGTGGGGAAGTTAGAAAACTATTAATACGAACTTCTACATTTTTAGCCGGGTCCTACCTTTTTTAGGGTCCGGCTTTTTTATGTACTTCGTTTTTTCATCCACTACTATCTAGGTCTTGTCCTTTATTTCAAAAGGAGAGATTGGTCAAATGTCACAAACCTCATTAAACGAAAAAAATATTTCCATTATGTCTAGCTTTTCAGGAAGTAAAAAAGTATATGTTAGTGGTTCACGTCCTGATATTCAAGTACCAATGCGTGAAATTTCACTAAGTCCTACTACAGGAACTTTCGGTGATGAAAAAAATGCACCTGTACGTGTATACGATACGAGTGGTCCTTATACGGATAGTAATTATTCGGTAGACATTACGAAAGGTTTACCTGCTATTAGAAACAACTGGATACTTGAGCGCGGGGATGTTGAGGAGTATGAAGGTCGGGAAATCAAACCAGAGGATAATGGTTTTAAGGATATCAATGACCCTCGTGCAAATCAAAAGGTGTTCCCAGGTTTAAAACGCAAACCATTACGAGCAAAGAAAGGAAAAAATGTTACACAACTTCATTACGCAAGAAAAGGCATTATTACCCCTGAAATGGAGTTTATCGCAATTAGAGAAAATATGGACCCGGAATTTGTACGAAATGAAGTTGCGAGTGGTCGAGCAATCATTCCAGCTAATATTAATCATCCTGAAACAGAACCGATGATTATTGGACGCAATTTCCACGTAAAAATTAATGCAAATATTGGGAATTCAGCTGTCTCTTCTTCAATTGAGGAAGAAGTAGAAAAAATGACCTGGGCTACTCGTTGGGGTGCAGATACGATAATGGACCTTTCAACTGGTAAAAACATTCATACAACTCGCGAATGGATTATCCGTAATTCAGCTGTCCCAGTTGGTACGGTTCCTATTTATCAAGCACTAGAAAAAGTAAATGGTATTGCAGAAAACTTAACATGGGAAATTTTCCGCGACACCTTAATTGAACAAGCAGAACAAGGTGTAGATTACTTCACGATTCATGCTGGAGTAAGATTACATTATATTCCTTTAACAGCAAATCGTCTGACAGGTATTGTCTCTCGTGGTGGTTCAATCATGGCTCAATGGTGCTTATACCATCATAAAGAGAACTTCCTTTATACACATTTTGAAGAAATTTGTGAAATTATGAAAACCTACGATGTTGCATTCTCTCTAGGTGATGGGTTACGTCCTGGATCCATCCGAGATGCAAACGATGAAGCACAATTCGCGGAGTTAGAAACTTTAGGTGAATTGACAGAAATCGCATGGAAACATGATGTACAAGTGATGGTTGAAGGACCTGGACACGTACCAATGCATTTAATAAAAGAAAACATGGATAAGCAGCTAGAATTATGTAAGGAAGCACCTTTTTATACATTAGGACCGTTAACAACAGATATTGCCCCTGGATATGATCATATTACTTCTGCTATCGGGGCAGCCATGATTGGGTGGTACGGTACAGCCATGCTCTGCTACGTAACACCAAAGGAACACCTTGGTCTACCGAATAAAAACGATGTTCGTGAAGGAGTTATTACTTATAAAATAGCTGCTCATGCTGCTGACTTAGCAAAGGGGCATCCTGGAGCACAAATTAGAGATGACGCTTTATCAAAAGCCCGTTTTGAATTTAGATGGAGAGATCAATTTAACTTATCATTAGACCCAGAACGTGCGATCGAATATCACGATGAAACACTTCCTGCAGAAGGAGCAAAAACTGCGCATTTCTGCTCAATGTGTGGACCAAAGTTCTGTAGTATGAGAATCTCACAAGATATCCGAAACTACGCTAAAGAAAATAACTTAGATACTGCTGAGGCAATCGAAAAAGGTATGCAAGAAAAAGCAGAGGAATTCAAAAATTCTAGTGGAAGTGTTTATCAATAAGTATTTTAAAAGACTTGGTTTAGCGGCCAAGTCTTTTAATGTATTTGTTGAATATTAGGTGGATGAGAAAGATTTCAATCTAGTTTCACAGTAGTATTCGCTTTCATCCAGCATATGAAAGTTAATTCAATCAATTTTCTTTGCTGGTTTGCCGTTTATCAGCCGTATGAAAGACACTTCAATCAAAATCATCAGCTAATTTGTCCTTCATCGCCTCTATGAAAGTCACTACAACCAAATTTCATAGCCAGTTTGGTGTTCATCATGCTAATTAATTAAACTATATCCCTCACTCCTGCAAGAAAGGCTACGATTATCCCCACTCTTTCAGCATAGCTTTAGCCACTTTTATAAACTACTATTCTTTTTCTTCCACTGCTTCTAAATATCGATAAAGCGTGGATTTGCTGATACCTGTCTCATTCTTAATATCCAGTAGTGTGTAGTTTCCAGAGTAATACATGGATATTGCTTTTTTCACGTTATCATCGGATTTTTTTGGTCGACCAATAGACTTGCCTTGCGCCTTTGCATCGGCAATCCCTAAAGTGGTTGATTGTTTTACGATGTCCGATTGGAAACTTAAAAACTCCTTTACCAGTTCAGTGAGGTTAAACGGTAATTTGTCATTTGTGACAATCCCTTCTAGTAAGAACTGTATGGTCACTTGATCTCTTTCACATAATTTTAGTAATTCAAATAAATGACTTGTTGTGTCAGCAAGCGCGAACATTCTTTGCACTAAAATGACATCCCCAGCTTTTAATTGCATTAGTAACGATTCCAGCTCTGTTCGCTTTTTGGGTGCACCGTGCTCTTCTTGAAATATTTTGTCACAAACTGGTTTTAACGAATTTAGCTGGTCCAAACATTGCTTATCATTATATAAAGGTCTCATATACCCATAAATCATTTTATCGCTCCCAAAATCATTCCCAAAAAGGTTCCTTTTTGGGAATGCAAGTGTTATGATAATCAAGGTTTTATTCGTATAAAAACAAATGAATATATAAAGGAGATTACCATGCAAAGTTTAAAACAACAATGGTTTGGCAATGTGCGTGGCGATATTTTATCAGGTATTGTCGTAGCACTCGCACTTATCCCTGAAGCAATTGCCTTCTCAATCATTGCAGGCGTTGATCCAATGGTAGGATTATATGCATCATTTATTATAGCGGTAATTATTGCATTTGCTGGCGGCCGTCCCGGAATGATTTCTGCTGCTACTGGCGCGATGGCACTTGTAATAGCACCATTAGTTCGAGATTATGGTTTGCAATACTTATTTGCCGCAACTATTTTAACAGGGTTTATACAAATTCTTTTCGGTATATTAAAAATTGCAAAACTAATGAAGTTTATTCCGAATGCTGTCATGATCGGCTTTGTTAATTCCCTTGCGATATTAATTTTTATGGCCCAAGTACCGCATTTTATCGGTATTTCAACTATGACATATGTATTTGTTGCCCTCACTTTAATACTTGTATACACACTACCACGATTTATTAAAGTGATACCAGCTCCATTAATCGCAATTGTATTATTATCTGTCATTGCAATTTATAGTGGTGTGGAGTTAAGAACAATTGGGGATTTAGGAACAATCACACAAACATTACCAACCTTCATCATTCCAGACGTTCCTTTTAACTTAGAAACATTGCGAATCATTTTACCAGTCTCCATTTCACTAGCAATAGTAGGATTATTAGAATCTTTATTAACTTCACAAATTGTAGATGACATGACAGGAACAGAAAGTAATAAAAACCGTGAAGCCCGCGGTCAAGGTATTGCTAATGTGATCAATGGTTTCTTTGGCGGAATGGCTGGATGTGCAATGATTGGTCAATCAGTCATCAATGTTAAATCAGGAGGCCGTGGCCGATTATCTACACTAATTGCCGGGTTATTTTTAATCTTTTTAATTATAGTTCTAGGTGAGCTAGTTGTAAAAATTCCAATGCCCGTATTAGTCGGCATTATGGTAATGGTAAGTATCGGTACATTTGATTGGAGTTCGTTTAAATATTTAGTAAAGGCACCTCGAACTGATGCCATTGTTATGTTAACAACCGTTGTCATTGTTGTTTGGACACATGACTTATCAAAAGGCGTTATAGCTGGGGTTATTTTAAGTGCTGTGTTCTTTGTTGTTAAGATTTCTTCCGTGAAGATAAAACATGAAGATAACCGATATTTTGTTTCCGGCCAATTATTCTTTGCCTCGACCGATTCTTTTGTGGATTATTTTAAATACAATGAAATAAATCGTACAAAAATCCAATTAGACTTTTCTAATTGCCGCATTTGGGACGAATCGGGTGTAGGTGCATTAGTGAAAGTACAAGAATTATTGCGAGAAAAAGGAATAGACGTAGATGTAGCGGAATTAGATGCACCAAGTAAGGAACTGGTTTCAAAATTACAAGGGATATAGGGGGGATTTCGATGTATAAACATATTTTATTGGCTGCAGATGGTTCTGAAAATGCAATCCGCGCAGCGAAGGAAGCGATAAAGATTGCAACATGCTTTGATGGAATGATAGAAGTTGTCTATGTTGCAGACTTTGAAAAATCAAAATCTGACGTGTTACATTCATCCTCAAGTGAAGCGTTAGAATTGCAACGCCGTAAAAAGATCGCTCCCGTAGAACAACTTCTTCGAGAAGCAAATGTAACATATAAAGTGAAAATTTTAAGAGGTACTCCTGGTCCAGAGATTGTCCGCTACGCAAATGAACAACAAGTTGAATTAGTCGTCATTGGAAGTCGTGGCCTAAATGGGTTACAAGAGATGGTTTTAGGTAGTGTAAGTCACAAGGTAATGAAGCGTGTTAACTGCCCAGCGCTAATAGTCAAATAAGACACAAAAGGAGGTGTCCAAAAAGTAATAATTTTTTGGACACCTCCTTTCTTTCTTGATAAATATCTCTTATGAATTATTGTTCCTGCGGTGGTTGTCACCATCCTCGCCACAGTAAAAATGCTCCTGCAGTAGTCGAAATAAATTTCCACTATCCTCGTCGCAAAGGAGTTGTCTCAAAAATGACTTTTCAGACAACTCCTTTCTAACCATTCACTCTTTAAGATACCATAAACAGCGTGATCTACATAATGATCGTATAGCGATTCTGCTTGTCTAAGCGTACCTTCATATATATATCCTAATCTTTTAGGAATGCTTTTTTATTCTCTATTGCTGCTCGAATTTCTACATCTATAAATGCACAAAGTATCCCCTCTTAACTTGTCCATTTTCAAGTGCTATTGCTACTATTAAATTAAATGAACTTCTGCAATACCACACTTCCCCCTGTATGGTATATTCTAACTTCTGCATAAGCTCCATTTACAAATGTGAGTTGTGGTGGCATATGTCCGCAATCGATGTCGTAAGCAATTGGAATGTTTAACTCCTCTGCAAGTTCGAGATAAACATCCATTACATGATAATCTCCCATTTTCTCATTGGCTCCACTTCTACCAAAAAGAATACCACTACAATTATCAAACCATCCTGCTAACTTCATTTGTACTAAGGATCTTCGTAAGTCTGTAACGTTTAGTTCGCAATTTTCAAAGTACCAAATAATTGGTTCATTTTGAATAAATTGATTTTGAAAGTTTCGAACATCACCATATGGCGTACCGATTAAATGTCGTATTACATCAATACAACCACCTAATAAACGACCTTTTATATACATCGGCTCATTGGTAATAGTTTTCCACTTTGTAGGTTCTGTAAGGTGATAAATCCAATCGGTTTCGATATTATGTTGCCAATATAACTGATATTTTTCTGATGGATATTGAATTACTTCTTCACCTGGTTTTGTATGTAAAACCTCTTCCCACATAGCTGTAGTAGGATCTGATCGTATTCCTCTTAAATCCACTAGGTTAACTCCATGAGCAGTGGCTAGACCTGTTTTTATTGTCATAGCAAGGAGTAAAACACTTGTATCCGAGTATCCTAAAATCCATTTTGGTTTTTTCAAATCAAAATCAACATACTCTAAAATCTCAATTAATAATTCGCCACCCCAGGGAGGAAAAATGAATTGAATCGTGTCATCATGTAACAATAGATTTAGTTCTGCCGCTCTGACTTTTGCTGGAGCCGATTTCCCTTTAAATTGTGTCCAGCATGTATTGCCTATCTCTACTTTATATCCTTTATTAATCATTCTCTCTACTGCTCTTTCAAGTAAAGAATACTGATCAAAATGTAATCCCGCAGATGGTGCAGTTACCCCAATTTTTACTGGCTCTGATAATACTGGATATGTAATCATGTAATTCCCCCACTTCCTAATATCTCTTTCTTTAAGATACTGAGTTATCCCTTTATTTAGAATGAAAAAAACTGTAGTTCAACTCAATTTTATTGAGCATAACTACAGTTTTAATTAAATTATTTCTTTATTTTTTTCGGTTGTGATCATCACTATTTACATTTTCATCTGTTACATTACCACCAGTGCCCATTCCACCAGTACCTGCACCAGTGTCAGGAACACCAGTAGCGTCTCCACCTGTACCATTCATAGTACCATTTGTATTACCATTATTATTTGTTCCCATTCCATCTTCTGTCTCAATAGCTCCATCATTATTTAAGGTACCATCTAGTGCACCATCTTCTTCAATGCCATTGTTTAAATCTGCATTGTCGTTCATATCTGATAAATCTTCGTCTATAACACCATTATCATTTTCACCTGCATTATCTGTCATACCACAAGCAGCTAGAACACCTGCTAAAAGGAATGCAAAAGGAATTGCTAAAAACTTCTTCACAAAATAACCTCCTTAAACTTGATAGAGGTAGTTTGTGTTGTTTTAAAGAGGTTATACGCGAAGTTATTTTAAATCTTCCCCATAAATTGCAACTGTCTGACGCACAATATCAAATTGAGAACCATTCCAATTCAATAAATTTTCAACCAAACCTAATCCATCTGCATGATACTGACCTGCGATGAGCTGGAGAGTTTGTAAATAATATTTACCATTTCTCGCAATATCAATTGGATAAAGTCCACTTATTGGATCAACCCAACCTTCAATTGGTTTTTTTAACGTACCATCTGGATGATAAATTTCATTTAAATATTCCTGACCTTTATACTGAAGATCTATTGTGTATTTTTTATGAGGAGTTTCGCTAATTACATTCGCTTTATAATTATTTGCATAGTTCACTGTATATGGATGTTGTTCATTAAAGCGAATAGAATCAAAAATATTTGTCATTCTTCCATATATATAGGAATATACATAGCCAAAAATTATTGCTCCACTTCCACCTGAGTCGATGGCTACAAGGATATCGTTTACACCATTACCAGTGAAATCCCCTAACCAGATTGTAGGATTATAACCTTGATTTTCAGTAAGTGGTAAAGTCGTTATTTGATTTGTTCGTCCATTTTTAATATGCAACGTAATATTTACCCAATACGGGCTATTTGGATCTTGTTTTAATGCAGTCAAGTAAATCCAATCTGGAATTCCATCACCTGTGACGTCTCCCATCTTACTTGCAACGATAAATTGCATATATGGAAACATATTATTCATAACCATTCCCCTTTTCTGAAGGTTCTTTCCATAGTTAATGCACTTTTTTAGAAAAGGGTGCCTTCGAGGGATAATTAACGTCTGTTAATCCAAGAAATAATAATCGCTAACATAAGTGCAAATCCTAAGTATCCCATTAGTGAGTAAACTTTTCCTACTAATGTTGTAAAGCCAACAAAGCTCGCTATAAATCCAACCGCGCCAACAAGAATAACAGTTGGCTTATAAATATCATCTTTTGGTGAGACAAAACGAATAATAAATGAATATAAAAGTCCAACTGCCGTATTATAAATCATTCCAAGTAAAGCAATAGCCATTAATATCCCCACTATTGGATGGAGACTTTTTGCAATTTCAAGAATCGGCATATCAACACCAGAAACGATGTCCATTTTGGCAAACATTGCACCGTTAATTATTAAAATTAAAAACCCTAATAAAATACCTCCGATGATTCCGCCCATTCCTGCTGATTTTCTACTGTGCGCGGTACTTCCAATGACTGTTAGCATTGCAACACTTGTGGCGAGATTATACGAAACATAAAGAAAACTACCCATTAACCAATTCGGTGCTGCGGTTGATTGGTGTTGTGCAAGCGCGGACTGTTCAGCGAGTGATAGATCCATTGTAAAAATGGAGTATATGGCAATCAGTAACATTACGATGAATAAATAAGGCGTGGCAACTGCGATGACATTAATAATACTATTAACATTTAACATGAGAGTAAAAACAGTAATTGCTGCCATAAATAAGCTTCCGAAATATGGGTCAATACCAAAAATTTGTTTAAAGGTGGATGCAGCACCCGCAAACATTGCTACTGTTACAGCAAATAAGAAAAATGTGATTAAAATGTCCAAGATTGTCCCAAATGGGCGACCAGCAATATGATATACAACTTCCTTGTGGGATGTAGTTTGTAATTCATAGCCTAACTGAGCAATGTTCATACCTAAAAAGGCAAATCCAATGGTGGCTATAATTGCTCCTAATATCCCGTACAAACCAAAGCCAGTAAAGAATTGCATAATCTCTTGTCCAGAAGCGAAGCCGCCACCTACTACAAGACCAACAAAGGCGGCACCAATTTGAAAACTCTTTTTCACTCATTCCCTCATTTCCAAATTTAGAAATTCTAAAAAAAGCCCTTACTTTATGGATATGATTTCTTTTTTTATTCATACGTTGAGTTTTAGGTATTTTCTATTACTTGCATGGTGGACCTAAAAAATCCGAGAGTCGAAAAATGCACTCTCGAATTTTTTCTATCTATATACTTTATTTGAAACAGTATAATGATGAATTGCTTCTAAATCGGGTTCATAACCAATTCCGCTCTTTTTCGGAACATTAATATACCCATCTTCAACAATCACTTCTGGTTGAATAATATCTCGTTTCCAATAGTGGCTAGATCCTGCTGTATCACCAGGTAATGAGAAGTTCGATAGTGTAGTTAGCGCTATATTATGTGCTCGTCCAATACCTGATTCCAACATACCCCCACACCATACCGGGATCCCTTTGTCTTCACAGTAATCGTGGATTCTTTTTGCTTCAGATATTCCGCCAACACGTCCAATTTTAATATTGATAATTTTACAACTGCCTAATTCAATGGCTTTTCTAGCATCTTCTAATGATTGAATACTTTCATCTAAGCATATTGGCGTTTTTATTTGTTTTTGTAAAATAGCATGATCGATAATATCATCATGAGCTAAAGGTTGCTCAATCATCATAAGATTGTATTTGTCTAATTCTTTTAATAAATCAACATCATTTAAAGTATAGGCAGAATTTGCATCAGCCATCATCGGGAGATTTGGGAATTCCTCTCTTAGAGCTCGTATAACATTTACATCCCAACCTGGTTTTATCTTTACTTTAATTCGTTTATAAGCATCTTTGATTGCTTGATTCACAACGGCTATTTGTTGCTCAATTGTTGGTTGAATGCCAATACTTATCCCAACTTCAATCTTGTCCTTTTTCCCACCAAGAGCTTCTGTTAAAGATTGATTTTTTGATTGCGCATAAAGATCCCATACTGCTCCTTCAATTGCAGACTTAGCCATATAATTTTTACGAACTGTCGCAAATAACCTACCCACTTCATCAGGGTGTTTAATTTCTTTATTTAATATGAGGGGAATAAGAAAGTCTTCTAGCATATGCCAAGTCGTTTTTAGAGTCTCTTCAGTATACCAAGGGGCAACAAAGGCAACCGACTCACCCCAGCCGATTCTTCCAAGTTCGTCCTTTACTTCTAGAAGTAAAAATTCTTTATCTGTAATTGTGCCAAAGCTTGTGGAAAACGGGCTATTTAACTGCATTTTTAAATGCCGTATCATAACTTCTTTTATTATCATGGATTTTCCTCTTCTCTATTGTTTGTTTCTACAACTATTGCACCACTTTTTCTGGGTGTAATCAAACGAAGTGTAGAATAATTCAAGTTCTAATTAATAATATTAATCTTGATTCCAAATTTTAGAATGTTAAAATTATAAACAAAGTTTTCTAAATTTATAGATATTTGAAGGGGTTGTTATATGACTCGTCAACACTTAGGGGTGCTTATTGGGGGATTATTGTTATTGGCGGTAGCCATGGGGATTAGTCGATTTGCTTTTACACCGATTTTACCATTTATGAGAATTGATGAAGGACTTAGCTTTGAAACAGGTGGTTATCTTGCTTCAAGTAACTACATTGGCTACTTTGTTGGGGCTCTTGGTGCAGGGTTTGTTTTTCGAAATAAAAAAAATATCTTATTGTTAAATGTACTATTAAATGTAGCATCTATTTTCTTTATGGGCTTTACGCACTCGTTTTGGCTGTGGATTATTTTACGTTTTATTGCTGGTGCTACAGGGGGATATATTTTTGTTCTTACTTCAAGCATCTTGATGGATTACTTGGCATCACATTTCTTAACAAAATGGTCAGGTTTTTTATTTACAGGTATTGGATTTGGTATAGCTCTATCAGGTTTACTTGTACCATTTATTGAAATGTTCTATCAATGGGAGGGCACTTGGATTGGCCTAGGAATTCTATCCGCGCTGTTTCTTGTAACGACCATTGTGTTATGGAGAAAAGTTTCCATAAAGGATAGTGAAAAAGTTCAAAAATCAAATGATACAAAAATATTTCAAGGGTTTATGCCTTGGCTAATTTTAGCCTATGGTCTTGAAGGTCTTGGTTATATCATAACGGGAACTTTCTTAGTTGATATTATTTACAATATTGAAGGGTTGCGTCAATTTGCCGGTTATAGCTGGGTTGTAACGGGAATTGCGGCAGCTATTGCTTCCCCTATTTGGAGTATGCTGATTTCTAAATTTTCTACAGTTAGAGTTCTTTCTATAGCATATATCCTACAAATTTTCGGGATATTACTACCGGTATTTTTCCAAACGGCATGGAGTGTTTTCTTATCTGCTTTTTTGTTTGGCTTTACGTTTATCGGTATCGTTTCACTTTCAACAGGATATGCTCGCGAGCTCTTTCCAAAGCAAAGTGGTGCTGTTGTTTCCGCACTCACTACTGTATACGCCCTTGGACAAATTATTGGACCAATTTTTGCAAGTAAATTTGAATCCTATTTTAATAGTTTCAAAGCTCCTTTAGCATTTGCTGGGATAATCGTTGTCCTCGGCTTAGCCATTTTACTTATTGGGAAAGGGTTAAATGATCGAAAACAACCCGCAACAATAACAGAAATATCCAATAATCCTTCTTCACTGTCTTAGCAGTTGTTCTAATTTAGAGCAACTGTTTTTTAGTGTATAAGATAAGATGTAATGAATTCTCTTCCTATACTCTACTCCATATTAAACAAAAAACCTCTATCCAACTGATAATGCCTAAACAGCACCATAATATGCTTTGTTACCTTTTTCTGTTATGTTAGTGACATACATAGTTTTTGAAGGAGATTCTGTAGTGATAGCTAAAAATACAAAATTTTCATTAGCCATTTTATTAAGCAATTTATTTATTGTATTTGTTGGAATCGGGCTTGTAATACCTGTCATGCCAACTATAATGAATGAAATGGATTTAAATGGCTCCATTATGGGCTATATGGTTGCTACATTTGCCATTGCTCAATTAATCGTTTCGCCTATCGCTGGAAAATGGACAGATCGATATGGACGAAAAATTATGATTATTATTGGTTTAATCATTTTTAGTCTTTCAGAGTTATTGTTCGGTTTAGGGACTGCCGTGGAAGTGTTGTTTATTTCTCGGATATTAGGTGGAATAAGCGGTGCTTTCATCATGCCAGCTGTAACAGCATTTATTGCAGATATCACTTCAGAACAACAACGTTCTAAAGCCTTGGGTTATATGTCTGCAGCAATTAATACCGGCTTTATTTTCGGTCCAGGAATTGGTGGGTTTTTAGTAGGTTTCGGCACGCGTGCTCCCTTTTTTGCAGCAGCCATATTAGGTGGGGTTGCCGTTGTGATTTCCCTTGTATTTTTAAAAGAACCTGAAAGACATATATATGAGGAAACAAACACTATTAAAAATAAAACGAGTTTTAAGCGTATATTTGCACCCATCTATATTTTTGCTTTTCTGTTACTTTTCTTTAGTTCATTTAGTTTAGCTTCATTTGAATCGCTATTCAGTTTATTTGTTGACCATAAGTTTCAATTCACACCGACAGATATTGCAATCTTTGTAACTGGTGGAGGATTAGTTGGTGCGATTGCTCAAGTAGTATTATTTGATTGGTTAACGAAAAACTTTGGGGAAATAAAGCTTACATTGTACTGTTTTATAATTTCAGCATTATTAGTTTTTGCAATGACCGTAGTGAACTCTTACTTGTCAGTCATGATTACATCTTGTATTGTGTTTATCGGTTTTGATTTGATTCGCCCCGCCCTTACGACCTATTTATCAAAAGTAGCTGATAATGAACAAGGGTTTATTGGTGGCATGAATTCTATGTTCACAAGTATGGGGAATATTTTTGGACCAGTCATTGGTGGTTTGTTGTTTGATTTTAACTTTAACTTCCCCTATTATTTTGCAACAATCGTTCTCGTATTTGGGATTATCATCTCTCTATTTTGGAGACAACCTCGTTCAGCTTAATAGATGGTTTAGATCACTTCTCAAATTCTCTCGTTCACATGATAGTAAGGACACTTGGTTAAGCTAAATGTAAGAGGAGTGTATCAAAACCATGCCAAGAAAACTAATCACAGCCATTAAAGAACATGCCCATCCATTGAACGATCATGGATTGGACAAGATTATTGCAGCAATTGGCAATGCCAAAATTGTCATGATTGGTGAAGCATCCCATGGCACTTCCGAATTTTACTCTATTCGCGCAGAACTCTCTAAGAGATTAATTAATGAAAAAAACTTTAATATTATCGCAGTTGAGGGTGATTGGCCCTCAGCACAAGCAGCAAATCGCTATGTTAAAGGTTATGGAAATGGAAATACTACGGCTCGCAATGTACTACTAAATTCTTTCGATCGTTGGCCAACATGGATGTGGGCAAATGAAGAAGTGGAACAGTTTACAGAATGGCTAAAACAAAAGAATGCTTCATTAGATAAAAAAGTCGGTTTTTACGGCATCGACCTGTATAGTTTATTTGAATCAATTGATGAAGTGTTGAACTTTTTATCAAAAAATCCACAGTATAAAGTAGACTTGGAACACGCAAAGAAAGCTTTCACTTGTTTCGAACCATATAATAGAATGCCAGAACATTATGCCCTTTCAACCGCGCATTTTTCGGATGAATGTATCAATGAAGTATCCAGTTTATTGACATCATTACGCAAAAACGAAGAACGGTATTCTGATCAACACGAAGAAGATTTAAACCTTATAATGAATGCCCTTGTTGCCAAAAATGCCGAAGCATATTATCGAGAGATGATGAAAGATGCGATTTCTTGGAATACTCGGGACAGGCATATGGTTGAAGCCATTAATGAATTATTAAAATATCACGGAGAAGATGCCAAAATTATCATTTGGGAGCATAACACGCATATTGGTGATGCTTCTGAAACCTCTATGAAAGAGGATGGCATGATCAATGTGGGCCAATTGATCAGGGAACACTATGGGAAAGAAAATACATTTGCCGTAGGTTTCGGTACTTTTTACGGTACAGTTATCGCCGCAGATCGTTGGGGAGACCCGTATAAAGTGATTGATGTCCCACCCTCAAAGCTTAGAACCTGGGAAGGACAGCTTCATGCTGCTAGCAAAGAAGATAAAATATTGATTTTTAATGAAGAAAATCGGGATTTATTTAATGATTGGATTGGCCATCGTGCAATTGGTGTTGTCTATGATCCTGAATTTGAAGTTTATGGAAATTACGTCCCTTCTAGAGTTGGCAGTAGGTACGATGCTTTTATTTACATTGAGCATACGAACGCTTTACGTCCATTAAAGGAGTAGCCGTACGTTTTCATACGGCTTCTTTTCTTTATCAGGGAACTAGGCCCCACTTTATACATCTTTCGTTATTGAAGATCTATTCAATTCCCATTTCAACATTTCATTATCGGATTCTATTCTTTTCATTTGCAGTTTTTCTAAAACTTTAATTGAAGCATGATTATCCTTAAGACATTCAGCTACTATTCTCTCTACATTTTCAAAAGAGAAAGCCCATTTAATAATTTCACTAACTGCTTCTGTTGCATAGCCTTTGTTTCGAGCAGAAGCAATTATTCCATATCCCACTTCAACAGTGTTTTCTAAATTAGGCTTTCCTTTAAATCCAATATCGCCAATGATTTTGTTATCTTCTTTATTAAGAACTAGCCAAACGCCCCAGCCTATAAGAGAAGGATCCTTTTTTAAATCATCTAGATACATATCTATATGTGGACCAATTTTAACTTCATCCGTTGTGGAAATCTCTTGCAACGCCTCTTCTGTACAGGGTCTAATTATCAACCTTTGTGTTTGTAACTTCATTTACTTTCCCCTCTTTTTTATACTCTCATTTTACATTAAAATGCTTTTCATAGTTTTAGTGAAAATAAAAATGGCTTAATTCTATTCAAATAGAACTAAGCCGTAGATTAACTATATACATTAACTTTTCTCTAACTCAGTTTGGTCTACCTTTAATTTGCTCACGAATTTTTTGAAGTTCTTCAAAAGAAAGATCTTCTAAGGATTCTTTAATTTCCTCTTCAATGAGTTTTCTATTACTTTCTCGATATTGTTTATGCCATTCACGAAGACCTTCTGTATTATCTAACATAAACTCAACATCAATTTCCTCATTGTCTTCGTCTGTTAAGTAATCCAACACGGCAGCTAACATACGTGTTAGGTTGTCAATTTCTTCTTGTTGGCTACTAGGAACTTGAACAACTTTCTCTATGTCTGATTCTTCATTTGACTGGGAAGACTTTCTTGGCATGATTACGCTCCTATCATTATTTTTCTAGTTAGTATTCCCTTAAAGAGCATTTCATTATTATATAGAAAATTTTTCTGTATAAATTGTATAAATTACCACATATTTACTCATAATTTTGTGTAGGGAGTTGATTGCATTGGAGAAAAATATTGAAGAACTTTTAAGACGAATAGAATTTAAGAAAAAGTTCGTAGAGGAATACTATAAAAAATGTTTGGATCGAGCAGATGTATTTTCAACTTATAAAGAGTTAACTCATTATTGCGAAGCGAAAATCGAAGCTTACAATATCATTATTGATGATATTCATGAGTTATTTCCTTCTGCTAAAGCTATTACAAAAGCGTAAAGGACCATCTATATTGATGGTCTTTTTTAACTTTTAACTTTTTTTCTCTTAGTAGATTGCAAAATACCAAGTTCTTCTCGATATTTTGCAACGGTCCTTCTAGCAATTTGTATCCCTTCATCTAATAATAGATTGGCTATTTTTTGATCTGAAATTGGTTTATGTGCATCTTCATTTTCGATAATCCATTTAATTTTATCTTTGACTACAATAGTAGACTCCGCTTCTCCCTTTTCTGTGGCAACACCACGTACAAATAATTCTTTAATAGGGAAAATACCTCTTGGCGTTTGTATATATTTCTTTTGTATTGAGCGGCTAATGGTAGATTCATGGAGTTCAGCAATACTCGCGACATCTTTTAAACGTAATGGCTTTAATCCCTTCTTGCCCATTTCTAAAAAGTCGTTTTGCTTTTTCAAGATAATATTCGTTACTTTATAGAGGGTTTCATGACGTTGCTTAATTCCCTTCATTAATAGAACAGCATCAGACAGTTTTGTTTTTAAATATTGATTTGTTTCTGCATCCGCATTTGCTCTTAGTAATTCTTCATAATAAGTGTTAATAGAAATTTCCGGTAAAGAAATATCATTTACACGAATGATATATTCCCCATTGAACTTCTCCACAATAATATCGGGGATAATATATTCCGTTCGTTGCACATTATCAATTATTGGGTGTGGATTTAGCTGTTGAATATATGTAAAAATCTTCTCAACATCTTTCACTTCAATGTCATATTGATCAGATAGTAATTGAAATTTACGATCTGCCAAATCCTCTAAATGATTTTGAACAAACAATACCGCTAATGGGGGGGCATCTGCCTTTTTGTGTAATTGTAAAGTTAAGCATTCTACTAGATTCCTTGCCCCTATCCCTATTGGATCGAAGCTTTGTAAAATTTGCAGTATGCTTTCACACTCTTCAATCGTTAAATTGAATTGTTCAGCTACCTCTTCTAAATCACAATCTAAGTACCCGATATCATTTAAGCTATGAATATAGTAAACAAGTACTTCTTTTTCAATACGGGTCAACCCCTTTTGCATAGCAAGTTGTTCTAGTAAGTACAGTTCCATGGAATCTTCATTACTTACTATACGATTTAAAGGGTCGTAATCATTTTCAGAGTTATAATTTTTAGGATAATCACCTTCAGGCAGACGAGCCATCTGTATCGTTGAAGGTTCTTTTAGTTCAATTAGTGGATTTGAATTCGCTTCTTCTCGAATATACATTTCAAGCTCTTGTAATGAATATTGCAATATCTCTAATGATTGTTTTAGCTGTGGTGTTAGGACCATCTTTGTTTCTAATTTTTGTTGCAATCCCATCGACAAATCCACTTTTGCACCCCCTAACTAAACTTTAATATTTAAACGCTTCATTCGATATTGAAGACTTTGTCGGCTAATTCCTAGTGCTTGGGCAGTCTTCGTAATATTGTTGTTATGTTTTTTTAATGATTGCTCGATATATTGCTTTTCAAAGGAAGCTAGTTGATCGAGTAAAGTTGTTTTAGCATTATTTTTAAATTCAATTGATTCTGAAGTAAATTTTTGTTTTGTCTCATTTTTACGATATTGGTATGGGAGGTGATGGAACTCAATTATTTGCTCATGGTTGAGTAAATTTAAAGAAGCTTCTATTACATGCTCTAATTCTCGTACATTCCCCGGCCAACTATGAGATTCGAAAAATTTGAGTACCTCACTTGAAACCCCTTGTACATCCAAATTAAATAATTGATTATACTTCTTAATAAATTCCTCAACTAAAACTGGAATATCTCCATTGCGTTCTCTTAATGGAGGAATAAAAAGGGTCACAACTGCTAATCGATAATATAAATCTTTTCGCAAATGGTTATTGGCAACCGCATCAATTGGATCTTCATTAATTGTCGCAATAACACGTACATCGATAGGAATTTCCTTTGTCCCACCTATTCGGCGTACTTTTCTTTCTTGTAAAACGCGTAATAGTTTTGCTTGTAGTGCAATATTTAATGAGTTCAATTCATCTAATAAAAGCGTTCCACCTTGTGCTTGTTCAAATAAACCTGGGCTATCAATAGCTCCCGTAAAAGCTCCCTTTGTTGTACCAAAGAGTATACCTTCAATTAACGAATCCGGTAGTGCCGCGCAGTTTTGAGAAATAAAAGGACCATTCGCTCGATCGCTTTCTGTATGAATACTTTGTGCAAATAGCTCTTTTCCTGTACCCGTTTCTCCGATGATTAATACGTTGGAGTTGGTACGAGTTGCACGCATAGCTAATGCAATAACTTCCTTTAATTCATCACTCGCCCCTATAATATGCTCAAAGGTAAAATCCGTCTTCGTTTGTCGTAAATTTCGCCGTACAAGCTTCTCCATTTTTGTAACATCCGTTGCAATCTCAACTGCAGCACAAATTTTACCGTGAATTTTTAAAGGAAATGTATTATTAATTGTTGTAATTTCTACCCCACGATTATTGAAGTAAGTTTGTTTTACATTGACAATTTCTTCACCCTGTTCAAGAGATTGTAAGAGTGTACTACTTTGATTTTCCTGAAATTGAAACACATCGCGAACATCTTTATATAAAACATCTTCTTCATCCATCGCTTCCATTTCACGCATTTTTTTATTATAAATAATTGTTTTTCCCTCATGATCTACAGCATGAATGCCCACACTAACACGTTCAATAATTTCTTCATACAAGTTAGTTAAAATTGATTTTTTTAAATTCATCCTTACACCTCTAACTCTATCATACAGCAAAATAATTTTGCGAAAAGTCCAATCTTTAATTTTTTTGCGCAAAATTATTTTGCAAACGACACACTATTATTCAATTCTATTGCATTTAATAGTTGGCATGAAATTTGCTTATATAAAGTGTAAAGGATTGCATATTTAAGACAATTCTATAATTTGCGATTGATGGGGTATTATTAAGTTAATAAAAGATTTCTGTTAATCAGCAATGTCGAAAGCGGCAATGAAATTTAACGTTCACATAATAAGGAGGAAATTAAATGACTACAAAATCAAAACAAGTAATTGAGTTAACTGAAAACCTTGGTGCACACAACTATCACCCACTTCCAATTGTTATTTCTGAAGCGGAAGGTGTATGGGTAAAGGATCCAGAAGGCAATAAATATATGGATATGCTTTCTGCTTATTCAGCACTAAATCAAGGTCACCGTCATCCAAAAATTATTCAAGCATTAATTGATCAAGCAAACCGTGTTACTTTAACTTCACGTGCTTTCCACAATGATCAACTTGGTCCTTGGTATGAAAAATTAACAAAATTGACTGGTAAAAACATGGTATTACCGATGAACACAGGTGCAGAAGCTGTTGAATCTGCTATCAAAGTTGCTCGTCGTTGGGCATATGAAGTAAAAGGTGTTGAAGATAACAAAGCTGAAATTATCGGCTGTAACGGTAACTTCCATGGCCGTACAATGGGTGCTGTTTCCCTTTCATCTGAAAAAGAATACCAACGCGGATTTGGACCAATGTTACCAGGATTTAAACTAATTCCTTATGGAGACATTGAAGCACTTAAAGCAGCTATTACGCCAAATACTGCTGCATTCATACTTGAACCAATCCAAGGTGAAGCTGGAATTGTTATGCCACCAGAAGGCTTCTTAAAAGCTGCAGAACAAATTTGTAAAGAAAATAATGTTTTATTCATTACAGACGAGATTCAAACAGGTCTAGCACGTACTGGTAAAATGTTCGCTCACCAATGGGAAGAAGTAACACCTGACATCATTATTCTTGGTAAAGCATTAGGTGGCGGTGTATTCCCAATTTCAGCTGTTGTAGCAAATAACGATATTCTTGGTGTACTAAACCCAGGTTCTCATGGTTCAACTTTTGGTGGTAACCCACTAGCTTGTGCGGTTTCTTTAGCTTCTTTAGAAGTACTTGAAGAAGAAAACTTAACTGAAAGATCCCTTGAACTCGGAAACTACTTCCAAGAACAATTACGTACAATCAACCACCCTTCTATCAAAGAAGTTCGTGGTCGTGGATTATTTATCGGTGTGGAATTAAACGAACCAGCACGTAAATATTGTGAAGAATTAAAGGAATTAGGATTATTGTGTAAAGAAACACATGACTTCGTAATTCGTTTCGCTCCTCCATTAATCATTTCTAAAGAAGATATCGATTGGGCATTAGAGCGAATCCGAAAAGTATTTGCTTAAAATCGTGTACCCGGTACACAAACAATTCTGACAATTATATACAATTTAAGGAAGCGTTCGATTTGTTTCGGATGCTTCCTTTTTTACGTTATGATAAGGCTTGAGGTGAAAGGTATGAAAACAATTTATTTAACAGGATATAGACCCCACGAGCTAGGGATTTTTAATGACAAACATCCAGGAATACCCATTATTAAAAAGGCCATTGAAAACCAGCTACGCATTTTATTAGATGATGGACTTGAATGGGTAGTAATTAGTGGTCAACAAGGTGTAGAAACTTGGGCAGCTGAAGTCATAATCGAACTAAAACAGGAATATAATATAAAATACTCCATTATTACCCCATTTTTAGACCAAGAGAAAAACTGGAATGAAATTAAACAATTAAAATACCAATCCATCGTTGCACAAGCTGATTTTGTCACAAGCGTTTCAAAGCGACCTTATGAAGCAACTTGGCAGTTTATCGAAAAGGATAAATTTATTATTCAAAACACAGATGCCCTACTTCTTATATATGACGAAGACAATGAGGCATCACCAAAATACGTAAAAAAGTTAGCTCAACGCTTTTGTGAAACACATTCTTATGAAATCATTGAGATTAATGCATACGACCTCCAAATGGTTGCAGAAGAGATGCAGCAACAAGATTGGTAAATTCCAGATTAAATTTTCTGACTTTTTTGCATTTTGTTGGTATAATATTTTTATAGATAAAGGAGATGATTTTATGCCACAACTAAGAATTGTTAATGAGACTACCCCAGTTAATGTATCGCATGATACGTATCGAAGAGAATGTCGTTATACACGAGGAATCCATATTCCCCATGAAGATTTTGTGGATATTCTAGATAACATGTGTCATGATACGAGGCTGTATTTCGATTTCCATAATCCTGGGAAAAAAATTGAGCCTGGTGCATATTTAAACGGTCATTCTAGTTTGGGTAGGTCTATTGCAAACTACTATCAAAATCGGAAAAACATGAATGTGAATGGTATTTATAACGGTAAAGACTTTTACGTTAAAATAATTTAATACTTTAGAGGTGACATATAAGGTGAATACCAACTAAAACACCGCCTGTTTCGTTAAGCAAAAGCAGCTTATCAAACAAGCGGTGTTTAATTTTTTACGTAAAAACAAAAAATCCCATTTTCCGTTTGACAAAATAAGTGATAATGATTATCATTATCGTATAACCTCTTCATTCGAGAGAACCCCTCAGATTCTCGAATAAATTTCTCTAAACGTGGCAAATCTATAATAGATTTGCCACTTATATTATAAATTCTATATTAATATCTCGCTTACATACACTATACAAAGGAGTAGATAAAATGGATTATCGTATTGAAAAAGACACTTTAGGTGAAGTACGAGTACCAGCGGATAAAATTTGGGGCGCCCAAACACAAAGAAGTAAAGAAAACTTCCAAATTGGGGAAGAAAAAATGCCTTATGAAATCATCCGCGCATTTGCAATCTTAAAAAAAGCAGCAGCCATTACAAACAAGAAATTAGGTAAACTTGCTGAAGTTAAGGCAGATGCGATTGTAGCTGCAGCAGATGAAATTTTAGAAGGTAAATGGGATGAGCACTTCCCTCTTGTTGTATGGCAAACAGGAAGTGGTACACAATCCAACATGAATGTAAACGAGGTAATTGCTAACCGTGCAAATCAATTACTAGAGGCACAAGGTGTAAGTGATAGAGTTCATCCAAATGATGATGTAAATAAATCTCAAAGTTCTAACGATACATTCCCTACTGCCTTACATATTGCAGCAGTTGAAATCGTTGAGAATTATTTAATGCCAAGACTAGAATTATTAAAAACAACATTAAAGGAAAAATCAGAGAAGTTTAACGACATTATTAAAATCGGTCGTACCCATTTACAAGATGCTACACCATTAACTTTAGGTCAAGAAATTAGTGGTTGGCACCATATGCTTGTAAAAAGTGAAAAAATGATTAAGGTGAACACAGAATTCCTTAAAGATCTTGCTATTGGTGGTACTGCTGTAGGTACTGGTATCAATGCTCACCCTAAATTTGGGGAAATGGTAGCTGAGGAAATCAGTTCATTAACAGGTAAGAACTTTGCTTCTTCCGAAAATAAATTCCATGCGTTAACTAGTCATGATGAAATCGTTTCTGCACACGGAGCATTAAAAGCATTAGCCGTAGACCTAATGAAAATTGCTAATGATGTTCGTTGGCTAGCAAGTGGTCCTCGTAGTGGTATTGGGGAGATTACAATTCCAGAAAATGAGCCAGGAAGTTCAATCATGCCTGGTAAAGTAAACCCAACTCAAAGTGAAGCAATGACAATGGTTGTTACACAAGTTGTTGGTAATGACGCTACGATTGCTTTTGCTGCATCGCAAGGTAACTTTGAACTAAATGTTTTCAAACCTGTTATAATTTATAACTTCTTACAATCTGCTCGTTTATTAGCAGATGCAATGAAATCATTTAATGATAATTGCGCAATTGGTATTGAACCAAACATGGAAGTGCTTGAGAAAAACTTAGAAAATTCTTTAATGCTAGTAACAGCATTAAACCCATATATCGGTTATGAAAATGCTGCGAAAATCGCGAAAAAGGCTCATAAAGAAGGTTCTACTTTAAAAGAAGCAGCTATCTCTCTTGGTCTTTTAACAGAAGAACAATTCACTGAATATGTAGATCCAAAGAAAATGATTTATCCAAATGCAGAGTAAATAGAAAAAAGATTCGCAAAGCAATGCTTTGCGAATCTTTTTTATGCTTGTTCAGCTTGTTTTGAATATCGTTTGTTAAATACTAAAGCAAAATATCCTAAAGTTAACACTAGACAAGCAACAAGATATATACCTAAAATTGACCAGTTATACATTAAGAATGAAGTATCACCAGTTGAAATAGCTGATTTAAATGCTTGTACTGAGAATGTCATTGGTAAGAACACATTAAAGATGTGTAATTGACTTGGTACAAGCTCAATTGGGAACGTACCAGCACTTGTAGTTAATTGTAAGATTAAAATTAGGATTGCTACGAAACGACCTGGGTCTCCCATAATAGATACAAGCAATTGAATTAAAGCTAAAAATACAAAGCTTGTGATAAATGATGTACCCATAAACAATAGTAAATTATCTACTTCTAAACCTAACCAATTAATCACAACAAACGCTGTAATACCTGATTGAATAATACCAATTACAGCTAATACAGATACTTTACTTAAGAACCATTTAAATCCACTTGTTGGGCGAATAGCTGGTTCCACTAATGGGAAGACAATTGACACTAATAATGCACCAACAAATAACCCTAATGAAATGAAGTATGGAGCAAATCCAGAACCATAGTTTGGAACATGGTTAACGGACGATTTCTCTACTTCAACCGGTTGCGCTAACATATCATAGTTGTCATCAGAAACATTCATATCAACTTTTCCACTAGCATCTGTTAATTTACTTGCTAAAGCAGATGTCCCATCAGATAATTCTTTAGAACCTTCTACTAATGTTGTTGTACCTTGTGCAAGCTCATTTGATTTCTCTGATAATAGAGATGTACCATCTGATAATTTAGTAGTACCATTCACTAATTGATTTAGACCATCTGATAACGAATTTGCACCATTTGCAGCACTATTTGTACCTGCTGCTACCTTTTGAATACCAGCTGCTAATTGTTCATTACCACTCGCTAAATCTGAAGCTCCTTTTACTAAAGCAGCAGAGTTATTTTTTAATTGATTAATACCAGCAGCAATTTCAAGCTGACCATTGTTTAAATCTGATGCACCTTTTGATAAAGCTGCAATATTATCATCAATTCCTGCTGTCCCTTCCGCTAATTGCGATAACCCTCCACTTACTTGTGCACTGCCTGTTTGAAGTTCAACTAACGATTTTTCAATTTGTTGTTTACTTTCTTCAGGTAAATTAGCTAGCACTGGTTGAAGAGCAGCTGATAATTGATCTAAGCCTGCTGTAACACTTTGTGATCCATTTTTTAGGGATGCGATATTATCATCAAGACCAGCTGTACCTTGAGCTAACTTCTCTAAATTAGTAGCTAAATTCTCGCCTCCAGCTGTAACCTGTTGTTGTCCTTCAGCTATGCTAGCTACGCCATTAGTATAATCTGTTATACCTTGTTTCAATTGAGTAGCCCCATCTTTTGCTGCATTTGCACCTTCTGATAATGGAGCCATACCATTTTGTAATTGTTTAAGACCATCAGATAATTGGTTCGCACCGTCATTTGCTGATTGCGTACCTTCTTGTAATGACTTAGAGCCATCAGAAAGCTCAATTGTACTTGCTGCAAGCTGTTCTAAATAACCATGTACATCTTCAACACCAGATGTAATTTTTTGAGCACCATCATCAATCTTTGTTGCTCCATCTGCTGCCTCCGTTACTCCATCACCTAATTTAGTAATAGAAGCAAATAATTTTTCTCCATAGGTTTTTGATACTTGTTTATTGACCTCTGCTTTAATGCGCTCCATTGCTGTATCACCGATTTGAGCACTTAAAAAGTTGTAACCTTCATTTGGAACATATTCAATTGTTAACTTTTCAGGCTTTTCATCAAGTAATGTTGTTGCATGTTGTGAGAAGTTTTCAGGAATTTTAATTAACATATAATAATCTTGTTTCTTTAATTTCTTTTCAGCTTTATCTGCATCAACTTCTTGGAAATCAAACTGTGCACTGTCTATGAGATTCTCTGTCAGTGTATCACCAAGATTAAGTTCTTCCCCTTCCAATACAGCTCCTTTGTCCTCATTTACAATGGCTACTGGAATGCTATCAAGATTAGCATAAGGATCCCAGAATGCCCATAAGAACATACCACTATATAAAACAGGAATGAATAGAATCGCAATGATTGGAATAAGCATTTTTCTCGTTTTAAAAATTTTCAACCATTCTGCTTTTAACAAATTATCATCTCCTAAATACTATGTGACCATTTTTGTCATTCGGTCATTTTACTGTATAAAAAGTCTATGCATGAAGGTTGCTCTGCACAGTCCTTTTAAATACTTATAAAATAAATGTTAAAAATTATTGCTCCTGCGGTGGTTACACCATCCTTGTCGCAATTTATCTGTGACAAAAGCGATGCGTCAGTCACAAATGAAGCACCTCAGAATAACTATTCAGATGCCCCATTTGCAATCCCTCTAAAGATTGTTTCTTTAAAAAGCTCTAATATTTCTTCTTCATGAAGAGCTTCTTCATGAGTTAATTGCCAATCTACAATCATTGCTAGATACGATTTCAACAATAGAAATGCAACAAGGTCTGGATTACATGGTCGAACTTCATTTTTTTCAATTCCTAAACGAAGGCGGTCCGCTAAAAACGTAACAATTTCCTCTTCAATTTTCACTAACATTTGTTTGACAGCTGGGGTTTGTATCGCTTTTTCTTCCTCAATCAGTTTGGCAAACAGTAAATGTTGCTCACGGAATTGAAGCATCTTCATTAATCCATTGTGTGCATTTTCGATAAAACTTGCATTTGGCGATAACGTTTGTTCTGCCTCTGCCTTCATGTCACGAATCATTGAAATTACTACTTCTTGCAATAGCTCTTCTTTATTCGTAAAGAAATTATATATCGTCCCTTTTCCTACATTTGCTAATTTTGCAACTTGTTCCATTGTTGTTGCTTTATAGCCAAACATTGAGAAAGATTTTGTAGCACCTTGTAATATTACCTGTCTGCGATCCACTAACATCCCCCCTATCAAAAATGACTGAAATACAGAATCGGTCAACAAGTCATTATTATACACATATTTTTATAAAATGCAATCATATATAATGACATTAATAAAAATATTTGGGTGAAAGGAAAAATACATGATGACACATTCAATTTTATGCGTTGGTGAATTATTAATAGATTTTTTCTGTACTGAACGAAATGTTAATCTTCAACAAGGCCAAAATTTTATTAAACATGCTGGTGGTGCTCCTGCCAATGTTTGTGCTGCTATTGCTAAATTAGGTGGACATGCTTACTTTTTAGGGAAAGTAGGAGCAGATCCATTTGGTGAATTTCTTGAAAACACGTTAAACACGATGGATGTTCATACGAATTTTTTATTCAAAGATAGACATTACCCTACTACCTTAGCATTCGTTTCTCTACAAGAAAACGGACAAAGGGACTTTATTTTTAATCGGGGAGCGGATGCACATTTGAGGATGGATGAAATCTCAATTGATTTATTAGATTCCTTCAATATCATGCATTTTGGTTCTGCTACCGCCCTTCTACCTGGACCATTACAGCAAACATATTTTGAATTACTTGCATTAGCCAAAAGAAACAATAGCTTTATTTCCTTTGATCCAAATTTCAGAAGCGATTTATGGAACGGACAAGAAGAGACGTTTATAGATCTATCTTTTAATTGCATCGCAAAAAGTGACTTTATTAAATTAAGTGATGAAGAGTTGATTATTATTACGGGTGAACAAGATATACAAAAAGCAGTGTCTTCTCTCCATTTGTTAGGTGCTCGTTATGTTGCTGTGACTTTAGGTGAAAAAGGAACCTATTTCTCAGATAATAAGAAGTCATTAGTAGTCCCTTCCATTCCAATTAAGGCTGTAGATACAACTGGAGCTGGTGATGCATTTGTCGGTGCGGTTTTGTATCAGTTAAGTAAAATTAAGTCTTTGCATAAATTATCTTTTGAAGATTGGTTGCAGATTATTACATTTGGCAATAAGGTAGGAGCAATTGTTTGTGAGAAAATTGGAGCAATGGAGGCACTGCCAGATTTGGAGAAAGTGGAATCAAGATAATAATTTGTATTTGTTTGAATGCAGATTTATCGTGAACTTCATGGGATTTTTGCCTTCATTGGGGTATGAATACAGTTTCTCCTCGAAATTTATGTATTTTTTGTCTTCATCGAGGTTATGAATTCAAATTCTGCTCAAAATTCATGGGATTTTTGTCTTCATCAGGGTTATGAATACAGTTTTTGCTCAAATTTCATGTGATTTTTGTCTTAATCAGGGTTATGAATGCAGGTTCTCCTCATTATTTATAAGATTTTTGTCTTCATCGAGGTTATGAATACATTATCATAACGAAATTCATGGGATTTTTGTTTTCATTCAGATGATGAACGCAAATTCTGCTCAAAATTCATGATGTTTTTGTCTTCATCAGAATTTTTGCACGAAGAATTTTGAAATTTTTTAACCAAAACAAAAAGGTGTTTCTAACTCTCAAAAGAAAGTTTAGAAACACCTAATTAATATTTTTTTATTTTACTTCCGCAACTTTAGCAACGTCCACTGCTTCTTTCGCTTCTGTATACATTGGGTCTACTTTTTTCGAACCAATCATATTAAACACAATGTTTAATACGATTGCTGTAACCGAACCACAAACAATTCCGTTAGAAGTTAAGATTGAAATTCCTTCTGGTAACACTGCAAAGATATCTGGAACAAATACAACACCTGCGCCAAGTCCTACTGCAATTGCTGCTACCATTGCATTTTCTGGTGAAAGAGAAATTTCTGGAGCTAACATTGTAATACCTTGTGTTACAACCATACCAAACATCGCTAACATTGCTCCACCAAGAACCGCTGTTGGAATAATTGTCGTTAATGCTGCTACTTTTGGTAAGAACCCAAGTGCTACTAACATAATCCCTGTAATAAAGATAACTTTACGCTCTTTAACACCTGTCATTTTTAATAAACCAACATTTTGAGAGAATGTTGTGTATGGGAATGCGTTAAAAATACCACCAATAATTGAAGCTAAACCTTCTGAACGGTAACCACGAGCTAAATCTTTTGATTCTAATTTTTGTTTTGTAATATCACTTAGTGCAAAGTAAACGCCAGATGATTCTACTAAAGATACCATCGCTACTAACGTCATTGTAATAATCGCACCAATATCAAAAGTTGGCATTCCAAAATAGAAAGGTTGAACCATATGGAACCATGATGCATCTGTTACTGGTGAGAAATCTACTTTCCCCATAAATGCAGCAATAACTGTACTAATTACTAAACCTAATAAAATTGAAATCGCACGAGTAAAACCTGTTGTGAAACGATAGATTAATAGAATAATGACTAAAGTCGTCATAGCTAAAGCAATGTTTGATGCTGAGCCGAAATCTTCAGCACCTTGTCCGCCACCCATGTTGTTAATCGCAACTGGAATTAAAGAAATCCCGATAATTGTTACTACTGAACCCGTAACAACTGGTGGGAAGAATTTTACTAATTTCCCGAAGAAACCTGAGATTAATACAACAATGATCCCTGAAGCAATAACTGCTCCGTAAATTGCACCAATTCCTTTATCTGTACCAATCGCGATAATAGGAAATACTGCAGTAAATGTACATCCTAATACTACAGGTAAGCCAATTCCAAAAGCCTTACCTCTCATTACTTGAAGCAAAGTTGCAATACCACACATCATAATGTCAATCGCTACAAGATATGTCATTTGAGAAGAATCAAAACCTAACGCTCCCCCAATGATTAATGGTACTAAAATTGCACCTGCATACATAGCGAGTAAATGTTGAATACCAAGCGTCGTTGCTTTTGCGTTGTTCATTAGAACAGTTCCTCCTTAGGTTGGTTGATTAATTAATCAAAAAATTCTACTTGTCCATTTGCTAAAGTTTTAATATTTGCTAAAGATTCAACACGAATGCCTTGTTTACGTAGGTTTTGTCCACCTTGTTGGAAGCCTTTTTCGATGACAATTCCAACACCGATTACGTTAGCACCTGCTTGTTCAGCAATATCAAGCAAGCCTTTTACTGCTTCCCCGTTCGCTAAGAAATCATCAATGATTAAAACATTATCGTCTGGTGATAAAAAGTCTCTTGAAACAGAAATTTCATTTGTTTCATTTTTTGTGAATGAAAATACTTTTGAAGAATACACATTATTTGCTAAAGTTAAAGACTTTTTCTTACGAGCAAATACAACTGGTGCTCCAATGACTAAACCTAACATTGTTGCCGGTGCGATACCTGAAGATTCAATCGTTAAAACTTTTGTAATCACTTGATCTGAAAAGCGATTTGCAAATTCTTCCCCGATTTCTTTCATAAGTAATGGGTCAATTTGGTGGTTTAAAAATGTATCAACTTTTAATACTGTATCTGATAGCACTTTGCCTTCTTGTACTATTTTTTCCTTTAGCGATTTCATTGTTGTTAATCCTCTCCGTATAAGTTTTTGACAATAAAAAACTCGGAAAACTAATCCCTATGAGTGGGACAAGTCTTCCGAGTTAAAATTCGAAAGTGAATAGAAAACAAGCATTCTTCAATTATTGAAGAACATTCGTCATCTAAACATTGCCTCTCATAGTCAACTTATTTACGGTAAGTTGGTAGAAACTTGCGAGCCATATTCCCGCTATTATATGAGTGAAATTAATGTAATGTTTATGTTAAGAATGTCCTCATTATAAACACGAATAATGTCGAATGCAATAACCTTACAAATAATAAAACGATTCAAATTATTCGGAAATTAGTAGTAAATTAATCTAACGTAGACACGAACGTTCGGTTTTATCTCATAATAACTGTTCCAACGCGTTTTTAAATTCTGTAAAGGATGCGCCTTCTTTTCCGAAATAGCCCATACTTCGACATACTAAAATATTCACAACTTCTCCACTGTCCAACTGCATTTTAGCCACTACACCTTTAGATTCTAATTGTTGTACTGTTAACCCTTTTGAATCAAAATCGATTAATTGAGTCTCAAAATGCTCAAGAAATTGTTTCCAAGCTGTAGTACCTTGAACAATTAATAAACTAGGTGAAAATTCAACTAATACTTCTTTAAACACATCCAGACCTTGTTGGTAAAGTGGATCTTTTTGTTTTTTAAGATGCTTAAGCTGTTGCGGACAATCTATATAAAGGGAATTGATATAGGATAGGACGACATTTTCCTTTAAGTGTTCCTTTGCCCAAATAACAAAATTCAAACAACCTTTATACTCTCTAGAGGATGCTTTTATCTCATCGTAGTATAGTTCTTGGAAAGCGATAGAATCTACCAATGAATCAATATGTAATCTTATATCAAGAGGGTCAACAGAGATGTATGGTTCTGGTGTAGCACTAACTAAAAAGATTTTTGATTTATAAGGATTACCGTCCACTTTAAAAGGCTGAAACGCAACCTTACCTTGTTCGTTTAAAACCCACTTTTGAATTTTTCTATTAAATCCTGTTGATACAGTCATAATCTCGACATCCTTTTTTCATGTTTACATACCTTTATTATATTATCGAAACTTTAGATGGTTTTTTGTTCATATTTCAAGTTAAAAAAATCGACAAAATTTCAAAAAGCTTGAATTTTGTCGACTTCCCTTTAGTTTAATTATTTAAGTCACACTCTTCAAGTGGAACAACTTTTGTTTTATGTTTAATTTTATAGCCTAACCAAAGTGCTATAAATAATGGAATTCCGATATAAGAAACTGCAATTCCATACCAATCAAAAGATCCAATAAACGCACTATAATTTTGACCAACTATAACGATCAAACATACGATGAACGCAAATAATGGTCCAAATGGATAAAACGGCGCTTTATATGGAAGAAGTGAAGGATTCTTCCCTTGTAGCACAAACGCTTTCCTAAAACGATAGTGACTTATTGCAATTCCAACCCAAGCAATAAACCCAGATAAACCCGAAGCATTTAATAACCACATATATACTAATCCGTCACCAAAGAAGGATGATAAGAATGCTAAACATCCTACTGCTAATGTAGCTAGTAAAGCATATACAGGAATTCCACGCTTACTTAGTTTCGCAAAGATTTTTGGCGCTTTACCATCAACCGCTAATTGCCATAGCATACGTGAAGAAGCATATAATCCTGAATTCCCTGCAGAAAGCATTGCAGTTAAAATAATTGCGTTCATAACAGATGCAGCAAAGGCAATTCCTAATTTATCAAAAACTAATGTAAACGGAGAAACTGCAACATCTTCTGATAACAACCGTGGATCTGTGTAAGGAATTAATAATCCAATTGCGAGGATAGCCAAAATGTAAAATAATAAAATTCTCCAAAATACGGAGCGAACTGCTTTTGGGATATTTTTACCTGGATTATCTGTTTCCCCAGCTGTAATCCCTAACAATTCTGTTCCTTGGAATGAAAATCCTGCAGCTAAAAAGATACCAAAGATAGCTAAAAAGCCTCCATTAAATGGCGCATCTCCTGCAAAGAAGTTTTCAAAACCAATCGGGTCATTCCCACCTAAAATTCCGATAATCATTAAAAAAGATACAATAATAAAGATAATAACCGTTATGACCTTAATCATTGCGAACCAATATTCACCTTCACCATACGCTCTAACAGATAACAGATTAAATGTAAGTACTACTATAATAAACAATACTGTCCAAAGTGCTGATGAGCTATTCGGAAACCAGTATTTCATAATTAGTGTTACTGCTGAGATTTCAGCAGCAATCGTAATTGCCCAGTTATACCAATAATTCCAACCCATCGCAAATCCAAATGCTGGGTCAACGAATTTTGTTGCATATGTGCTAAAGGAACCTGACGTTGGCATGTAAGCAGCCATTTCCCCTAAACTTGTCATTAAAAAATACACCATTGCACCAATTAAAGCATAAGCAACTAATGCACCACCAGGACCTGCCTGAGCAATTGATGCTCCACTAGCTAAGAACAACCCTGTTCCAATTGTTCCTCCTAATGAAATCATGGTTATATGGCGACTTTTCAATCCCCTTTTCAGCTCTTGCTGCTGATGATTATTTTCTTCTGAGTTATTCATGATGTGATCTCCTTTTGTTGTTCACATAAATACAGTATGTCCAACTAATAAATGTACATTGATTGTGGATAAGTTGCAAATAGTAAGTTAAGCTAATTTTGTTCATTTGTTTTATTAGGGGATAAAGATGTATGATTTAATTTGGTCTTCTTCATCGTTCATTTGAAGGAGTAATTATAAAGATTTTGGAGGCATTATAGTGGCTACACTCAAACAAAACCAAAAAGACAGACCGAAGAAATCAACATCAACTATAGTGTTTGTTATTGCCATCATATTTTTTGCAATGACACTTCGAACGCCAATAACAGGAGTTGGTCCAATTATTGGTGATATTCGAGAAGGACTAGGTATTTCAAATGTCCTTGCAGGTTTTTTAACAACGATTCCGTTATTAGCATTTGCAATCGTTTCACCTTTTGTTCCAGGCATTTCACGTAAATTTGGGATGGAAAAGACATTATATTATTCTATCATCTTGCTTACTATCGGGATTGCATTACGCTCATTCGGTTCTATCTCTTTATTAATATTTGGTACTGCTCTAATAGGGATTGCAATTGCGTTTGGAAATGTACTAATGCAAGGCTTTTTCAAATTAAAATATCCATATCATATTGGTCTTTTAACAGGAATTTATACCGTTTCAATGAATGTTTCAGCTGGTGTGGCTTTAGGAATTAGTCATCCTATTGCAGCAAATCCAGCATTTGGTTGGCAAGGTGCTCTGGCCTCTTCAATTGTAATCACTTTAATTACTTTGATTGTGTGGATTCCACTTTTACGAGGAGAGAAAGTAGATTTAAGTTCTATAGGTAATTCTAATAGTAATGGAAGTGAGAAAAAACTTTGGCATTCCCCTTTAGCTTGGGCAATAGCAATTGCTATGGGATTCCAATCTTTATTATTCTATTGCTCAACAACATGGTTGCCGGAAATTTTAATTTCTCAAGGATTTACCGAATCAAGTGCAGGCTGGATGACTTCGATTATGCAGTATTCACAGCTTCCGATGACTTTTTTAATTCCGATACTTTCTGAGAAGCTAAAATCTCAACGATCCATCGTTTATTTCTTTACAGCGTGCTATATTATCGCTTTTATCGGTATTTACTTTAAGTGGACAGAATTAACTGCATTATGGATGATATTTTTAGGTCTTGCTGGAGGCGCATCTTTTGGTCTTGTGCTCATGTTCTTTACTCTACGAACAAAAACAGCCTATGAAGCCGCGCAAATTTCAGGTTTCGCTCAATCAGTTGGTTATTTACTTGCAGCAGTAGGACCCGTGTTATTTGGCTATTTACACGATGCAACACTAAGCTGGAATCTTCCAATTTTATTATTTATTGTTTCATCAATTATTCTATTTGTTGCATCTTTTATAAGTGCAAAAGAGCGTTATTTATAAATACAAACATATGTACCCTTTTTATGATACAATAGTATTATTATTGCATTAAAAGGGGTTAACGGTTTTGCGAAAGCGCAAAGAGAAAAAGAAAAAAAGAATAAAACTATTTCCATCACTCTTAATATTAGCCATCGTTGGATATGCGGGTTGGTATTATACTCATTCTACAAATGGTGCACTAACTACCATTATTGTCTTCGTTGTTCTCGTGATTTTTTTCAAAATTTGGCGTGGAACAAGAGGTTATGCTCGTCTAAGAAAAGCGGGTATTAAACAAATTGATGCGATGACCGGCGAAGAGTTCGAGCAATATTTAGGCATGCTCTTTAAAAAACGTGGATTTAAAGTATCCTATACAAAAACATCAGGAGATTACGGAGCTGATTTAATATTACAAGATCGCGAAGATACAATCGCGGTTCAAGCTAAACGTTATTCTGGTTCTGTTGGTGTCAAAGCGGTCCAAGAAATAATCGGAGCACTAAAAATGTATGATGCAACTCAAGCCTGGGTCGTAACAAATAGTTATTTTACAAGACAAGCAGAAAAATTAGCAGAATCCAACGATGTATACTTAATTGATCGTGATGAGTTAATTGAAATGATTCTGAAGAAAAGATAAGAGATGTGCTGGAAATTGGCACATCTCTTTTAATTAATAAGGATTCTTTTGATAAAAGTAATTAGGTTTTTTTATTATGTTCGCGATTGGCTTGTGAAAGATATGGGTAGTTGCAGGCGATACAGGTGGAATTAGCCATGTCCAATTCCCTGTCACTTGACGCTCCCTTTCGATCTCCTGTTCTTCAAACAATTTGAATTGCTGACTTGCTGTATGATGATCGACAATACTTACTCCATCTTCTTTAAAAGAATGAAGAACAGCAATATTCAACTCTACAAGAGCACGATCTTTCCATAAAGAACTATTGGTTTTTGTATCCAGTCCTAATATCTCTGCAACCTTTGGGAGCATGTTATAGCGATATTCATCTGCAAAATTCCGCGCACCGATTTCAGTTCCCATATACCATCCATTGAATGGTGCTGCATTGTACTGAATTCCCCCACAACTTAATTTCATATTTGATACAATTGGAACTGCATACCACTTTAATCTAAGTTCAGAAAAGGAGTCATATTCTGGATGGCGTATTGGAACTTCTAGAACATATTCATTTGGAATAGGGAACATCTTCGGTTCATTATTTCCAATTTGGATTACAATAGGCAAAATATCAAAAGGGGTTCCTTTTCCTTGCCAGCCTAATTTTTGACAAACCTTTGTAAACGCAATGGAGTCTGGATCGCCAATGATACCATTCTCCCCTTCATATCCAGCATATCGAATCAATTGGTAATTCCAAACACGAACATCATTTTCTCTAAATATTGTAATTGCCGGTCTGATTTTACCGTCATTCGTAGCATATTCAATATGTCGGAGTAGAGCTTGAAACATTTGTTCTTCTGTTTCTAATAGACGTTCATCAAACACTTTTAATGATTGCCAAAAAAGGCGTCCAATACATCGGTTACTATTACGCCAAGCAACTTTAGCACCAAAAATTAATTCATCCGTAGTAGGTATGTATTCGTTCATTAATTTAATTTCAGATAATCTATTTTCGTACCAATCATCGCTTAAACCCATTTCATTCTTATATTGAATTAAAAATTGCTCCGTCTCTTGTATATTCATTTCCCCGCCTCCGTTATCTTCATTTTGAAGTGATAAAATAGCGATGACAACAATATTCGACACATGAAAAAGATGTATTTTACATATATGACATAAAAACTTCAAATGTGGTGGAGCTAAATAATAAAGACAGTCTCCCAACGGAAACTGCCCATAGAAATTTAAAATGGATAAATTAATGGAATGGCTATCATCATAACAATAAACATAATGATTTGTAACGGGACTCCGACACGCACAAAGTCCATAAATTTATAGCCACCAGCTGTCAATACTAACGAGTTTGTTGGGGATGCGATTGGTGTGGCAAAGGCCATTCCCGCAGCAGCCGCAACAGCAATCATGAAAGTATGAGGACTAACATCCAATATTATTGCGGCATTCATGGCGATTGGTGCAAATAATACAGCTGTTGCCGTATTGCTAACAAACTGCCCAAAGATAATTGTAATTACATAAATCCCAATTAAAACGCCATAAGGACCATAACGACCAAGCATATCAATCATGCCATCTGAAATGATTGTCATTCCTCCAGTTTTCTGCAGTGCTGTTGCCATTGGAAGCATTGCTGCAACAAGAACGATACTTTCAAAATTTATCTTTTCATAGGCATCATCCATATTCCGTAAGCATCCGGTCATAATCATTAACACAGCACCAATCAACACTAAAATCACAGCATCTAATACTTCAAAAACCATACCCACAATCATTAACAGTAAGATAACGGCTGCAATCGGAGCTTTTCCTGTTGCAGCAGCCACCCCTGCATGTTCCTTAGGTTTTCCTACTACTACAACATCATGGGTTTCTCTAGATAATAATTCAATTTCCTCCCATGTCCCCTGCACTAAAATGGCGTCTCCAAACCGCAATTTTTTATTGGCCATATTTTGGAGTAAATAATCCCCTTTTTGATTGATCCCTAAAATATTCAAATTATATTTTTCACGAAAACCAATATTACTTACTGTTTCTCCAATTAAACGCGATTGTGGCGTTAATAAAACTTCTGCAACACCGATTTGTTTTGAAATCAAGTATCCTTTATCTTCAGTTTCAAATTCTCTTAATTCAAGTCCATAATCTTCAATAAACTTCATTACATCTTCTTTTTCACCTTGAACATAAAATTCATCTTTAGGATGAATGATACTTGAAGGACCTGCCATTTCTTGATAAGTCATCGGCATTAACTTTATTCCTTCATTTTGATGACGGTGAATCTTCATAATATAAATTTGATAAATTGCAGGTAACTTCAAATCAGAAAGTGGACGATCAATAATTTTTGAGTCTTCCGGAACATAAATTCGGAAAAGTCGATCGTTTAAATGATATTCCTTCACAATTTTCTTCGGCGATAACTTATATCCCGCATCATTATTGATTCTACTTTTTTCATTAGGCAATAACTTATTGCGAACAATGACCAAATAAATAATGACTGTTATTGTTGCAATAATCCCGATTGGTGTTATATCAAAAAACCCCAATTTTCCATAACCATTGTCCTCTAATGTTTGACTAACAATTAAGTTTGGTGGCGATGCAATTAACGTCATAAGCCCAGACATACTCGCAATATATGAAAGAGGTAATAAAAATTTAGATGGACTTACCTTAATACTCATCGCTACACTTACAACAATTGGTAACATCAAGGCAACTGTACCCGTATTACTCATAAATGCCCCTACAGTTGCAACGATGATTAGAAGTAGTACAAATAATTTTAATTCACTATCCCCTGACCATTTCAATAACAAATTGCCTGCCACTCCAGCTAATCCTGTTCTTAATAGACCTGCTCCTATAACAAAGAGACCTGCAATCATAATGACAACCGAATTAGAAAATCCGGCTAACGCTTCAACCGGAGTCAATATTCCACATACAACAAATGCAAGTAAAGCTGTAACAGCCACTAAATCTCCACGAACCTTATTTGTGGTAAACAATATAATTGTGATACCTAAAATAATAAAAGTTAATGTCAGTTCCAATTTCATTGATTCCTTTCAATGTATTTACTCTGGTTAACTGTCGGTATACTTCACGAATTGTTAATAAGACTAGCCATTATTTCAATAAGATTTAACAATTCAATTTTCAATTAGATAGGAATATTTTCAATAACAACAATAATAAACTCTTCTTGTACACTATCATTGTACGATTTCCCTTTATTTTTCACATTAAATACACATGATTAATATCGCAGACATATCGAGTATTTACAACAAATTACGACATATCAACGATTGTAACAGTCACTTCTTTTCCAACTTATAAATAGTAAAAACTATAAAATATAAATTTCTTAAAAAGAATTATTATAATTTAGTAGAAATTATGATTTAGATTTGTTATAGTAATTTACGTAGAGTTTTACTTTAGGAGGTAATTAATGATGACTAATGATAAAAGACGCCGTTTTACAACTGCTGGTGGTGCTCCAGTAGTAAGTAACCATGATTCAATGTCTGCTGGAAAACGTGGACCACTTTTACTACAAGATGTTTGGTTAGTAGAAAAATTAGCAAACTTTAACCGTGAAGTTATTCCTGAGCGTCGTATGCATGCAAAAGGTTCTGGTGCATTCGGTACTTTCACTGTAACTCACGACATTACAAAATATACAAAAGCAAAAATTTTCTCAAAAGTAGGTAAACAAACTCCTATGTTTGCTCGTTTCTCAACAGTAGCTGGTGAACGTGGTGCAGCTGATGCAGAGCGTGACATTCGAGGATTTGCTTTAAAATTCTACACTGAGGAAGGTAACTGGGATTTAGTTGGTAATAATACACCTGTTTTCTTCTTCCGTGATCCATTACATTTCACTGATTTAAACCATGTTGTAAAACGTGACCCACGTACAAATATGCATAATGCAAATAGTAACTGGGACTTCTGGACATCCCTTCCGGAAGCATTACATCAAGTAACAATCGTTATGTCTGACCGTGGTATTCCAGATGGTTACCGTCATATGCATGGTTTCGGATCTCATACTTATAGCTTAATTAATGAAGATAATGAACGTGTATGGGTAAAATTCCACTTCCGTACAGAACAAGGTATTAAAAACTTAACGGATGCTGAAGCAGCTGAAATTATAGGTAAAGACCGTGAATCTTCTCAACGCGACCTTTATGAAGCAATTGAGCGTGGAGATTTCCCTAAATGGAAAATGTACATTCAAGTAATGACAGAAGAACAAGCGAAAGAATTACCATACAACCCATTCGACTTAACAAAAGTATGGTACAAAAAAGACTTCCCTCTAATTCCAGTAGGTGAGTTTGAATTAAATAAAAACCCAGATAACTACTTTGCGGAAGTTGAACAAGCTGCATTTGCTCCTTCTAACATTGTTCCTGGTATTGGTTTCTCACCAGACCGTATGTTACAAGGACGTATCTTTGCTTATGCTGATGCACAACGCTACCGTTTAGGTGTAAACCACTACATGTTACCTGTAAACGCTCCAAAATGCCCATTCCGCACATTCCATCGTGATGGTGCAATGCGTTTTGATGGCAACTTGGGTTCTACATTAGGTTACGAGCCAAACAGCTATGGTGAATGGGAACATAACACTGACTTAAAAGAACCATTACTAGAACTTGATGGTGGTGCTGGCATCTATGACTTCCGTGAAGATGACAACAACTACTTCGAACAACCTGGTAAACTATTCAACTTAATGACAGCAGAAGAAAAACAACGTCTATTCGATAACACTGCTGCAAACTTACAAGGTGTTGAAGAATTCATCCAACGTCGTCATATCTTACACTGCTATTTAGCTGACCCAGCTTATGGTGAAGGTGTAGCAAAAGCACTTGGTTTAACTTTAGACGGTATGGATCTTTCAAACCCATACTTAACAAAGGTTGGGCAATAATTTAATAGATTTATAGATTATGAATCTATCTACTAGATTCTAATCTCATCTCATTGATATCCAAATCCAAAAGCTTTGTGTTTATCGAGTTTACTCGGTACACAAAGCTTTTTTTATAAAAAAAAGCATCTTTCAAATGAAAGATGCTATGTAAATAATATAGTTGATAAATATATGACTACTGTAACAGTTAAACAGCTAACAATTGTTGAGAATAACACCGTTTGAGCTGCCGTATTCGATTCTACATCATATTCTAAAGCTAGACTCGAACTGTTTCTAGATGTCGGAAAGGCACTTGCAATGAATAATGATTGAGCCACTACCCCATCGAGACCTAATACATAAATAATCAGAAGTGCTGTTGCAGGTCCTATCACTAACCTTGTAAAACAACTAATTATAATCGTTTTATTAATCATTGTTTTTAATTCGATTTGAGAAAGCTGTGCACCAAGTGTAATTAACGCAACTGCAATAAACCCATCCGAAATATGATCAAGAGGAATACGAAATGTCTGAGGGATTTCAAAATTTAATACATTTAATAGTACGCCTAATATTAAACCATGAACAATTGGCATCTTCGTAAAATCTTTTATGATCTCTAATCCAGATTTTGTCGTTGAAATTAAATTATATAGACCATAAGTATAGGTCGTCATATTTTGAAATATAACGAGAATGACTTGAATTGCAACTCCGATTGGTTGAGTAGAAAAGACCATTTGGGCTACAGGAATCCCATAATTTCCTGAATTGATTAAGACGACACTGTTTTTAAAAACTGCAGACTCCATTCGATTTAAACCTAACATTTTTGCAATAAAGTGACTTATTAGCATTTGACATCCAATAAACAATGTAATAAAGATAGCTACTTGCCCTAAAACGGCCATTTCAATAGTAGTTTCATAAATATTTAAAAATACTGCCACTGGCATAAAACAGTATGTAATGAGTTGGGACATTGCCTTTAAATTAAATCGAAACTTCTTTTGTAACATCACACCTACGATTAGTAATACCAAGATTGGTGCTACAATTTGAAAGAATATCATTGATAAGTAATTCATATATATTTCCTCGCATTTAACTAATATCTATCCCCTATCTTAACACTCTTTGCAAAGGAAATTTACTTCTGTTAACATATATAAAATTAATTTAGAGAGGAATCATTTATGAATAAAAAAAGTAAAAGACATTTTTACATTTGCCTTTTTATTTCTGTGCTCTTCACAGTTAACATCGTAAAAAATTATTTCAATACAGGGAAAATATCAATCGGAAGTATATTAGTTACGGTAGTCATTTATATTGCTACAATTTTAGCGGCCTATACTATGAAAAATAATAAAAATTAATGTTTTAAATATTTGATTCATTTTCTTTGCGAAAATTTGGTATATTCAAGATAAGGATCTCTTTTATGGGAGGGTTTAATTTGCTGAAAATTGATGAGCTACTTCTCGCCGAAACAAAGGGCAAGATTGACAACTCTCTTGAAGAAGCCATTCAAAGAGTTTGTCCATGTAAAAAGGAAATTGATGATAGCGTTTTTGGCTCCCTACTTGCTCTCGATTCTATTCTCATTACGAAGGAAAAAGCTAAGAATATTATCTACTCCACTGTTGAAGAATTTTGGGGAAATATTGATTTATTTTTACACTCAACGTTACAGACTACAACCATTGATATAGAGAATGCGAATGAACGCCTCCATTCATTCATTACATCTAAAACTGGTAAAAAGGCAATTTTTGATCATTTACTTATACATAATCATTTTGAATTTGATAATTTATTAGCTCTCGTTTTCGGTAAAGATATCAAACTATCATTTCCTGCAGGCGGCCTTCAACAAATAAATTTATTCCAAATAGGCAAAAAGTTTTTTTTACATATTATCTATAATGATAAAAATGAATTTTGGAATATTTTATTTGCAAAAAAAATATACTCTATTTTTTTGCAAACGCCATTACAAAAAATTAAAGATGTCATGCAATTAATAGATTGCTTTAAATTTATATTAGAAAAACATTATACATTGAATCAATCAGTCGTTGTTACGAATAACCTCATAAAACAACTTGATGAGCAAAACGTCCGATCCTATCAATTAAAGGAACTACATTTATTTAATCTCATCTTACATTTTAATGGTGGAAAACGACATTATAAGAAGTTAAATAGGTTAATTGAGTGGATACTTTCTTCTTGGGGAAATGGAAAATGGGCTCTATCTGAAAAGGAAAATGCACTTTTAGTCTATATGTTAGCAATGAATGCATCGGAGCAAAATGATATTGAAAAAGTAATTGAATATGGAAGGTATTTAATTCATCAAGATCGTCTTATTAATCATTCCATTGAATTACTTGTAGAATATAGTAATGTTTTACCTAACTTAAAACCTGAGCCAGCTACACTGGTTAAAGGATATAACAAAAATTATTTAGAACAAATTTTTTATATTTTAATTGATGCACTTATTCAAAATGAGCAATTTGATGAAGTAGTCTCCTTACTAAAGAAACATGAAATCGCGTCATGCTCTAGTATTTACGACTATTTCAATGCACCTCAATTCGATCAAGACATGCTGCATCGAATAGAAGCTACCGTACAGAGAGATATTGCTTATATTGTTCATAATTCACCACAACATGTATTACAATCAATTGAAATTTGGCTTAACGATTATCAAAATGAAAAAAGCCCATATTATGAAATTGCCATTGAAACGTCAAATCATGTTTGTAATCTATTGAAGGTATTTTTTGCAACTGAGCAATATGAGCTTTTTGAGAAATTAATAGAGGTTTATAACAAATATCTTAAAATCGACTCACACTATTACGAGCTCCGAGAATTTGTATCAAAATACGTAAAAGCTTAAGCTATAGATTGTATAGAAGATACTGGGACGTTTCTCATAGGTTTTGTCCGGTAAATTTGAATATATTCATGAATGGTACCAGTATAACGCAATTGTAAATATGGAAGCTTTGTAAAATCAGTAGGTTTCATAAAGTAAGGGCACTTTCCACAAAGGGATAGCCCTACATATTGGAAGAGGGTTGCGATAAATTGAGAGCAGAAAAAGGCATTATGTCTCTTAACTTTCAATCGACAGGCAACCCCAAATAACCCAATAAAATTATATTTATATATATTTTTATTCAATTTATAATGCTGTACATGTTCCTTTAATAAATAATATTGTTCTTCTGTCACTGGGCACTCATATACTGCACAACTAGCACTTCCTAATAGCTTAGAAGAAGGATTTTCATGAACAAATCCCCCAATAAACGGATTATTCTCTCGCTTCCTCCCAAAACTGTACATTTCTCTTAATTCTTCATCAAAAGAAATTGATATATGATTAAAATTCTCTTGCGTATATAACTGAATTGCCCTTGATAACAGAGAGCCAGTCTCTGTAAGTACTATGTAAATGACTTTACTCATCTGAATCACCCCTGAAACCAAATCATATACGTATATTAACTATAAAATATTAAGAAACTTGTAATGTAAAAATTAAGATTCCCTTAATATTTGACGTCTATATATAGAAATACGTTTCAAGATATGTCTTGGTTTCAAAAAAGATACGTCTCTACGGGTAGAGACGTATCTTTTTCTGCACCGATAACGTTAGTGGCAGGCGCAAAAATTTTGAACCTTATTCTTTCTGTTATCTTTACTGATACAGAATGCATTCTTTTCTGCATCGAAAGAAAAAATCCTCTCCTACTGTAATACCCCTTTTTTCTTCAGCGCTTCAATTTCCTCATTCGAATACCCTAACCCTTCTAGAATCTCAGTATTATGCTCACCCAGCTTTGCTCCTACAAACTTATATGTTGGTTCCTCTTGGTCAAATTTAATCGCTGCTCCAATTTGTTTTTGTACATTGCCTTCTCGATCTGGTATTTCAACAATCATGTTACGAGCAGCTAATTGTGGGTGTTCACAGGAATCTTTAAAAGTTAAAACAGGCTCTACACATCCATGGAAATCCTCATTAAATACTTCTAACCACTCATCAAAAGTTTTTGTTAAAAACGCATCTTTCACTGCTTCTTTAAATCGTTTTTGTGTATAAGTTGAATCATTAAATGTACTTTGGATTAATTCAGGAATGTCTAAAGCTTCACAAAGTAACTTACGGAAGTGCGGCTCAAGGCTACCAACAGAAAAATATCTGCCATCCTTTGTTTTATAGTAATCATAAAATGTGCCGCCATTTAAAATTTCTTCTTCTGCTTGTGCTAGATGTCCACTTGTTAAATATGTTGTTCCATATAAAGCGTTCATTGTGAATACTGCATCTACCATTGATACATCGATATATTTCCCTTGTCCCGTTTTTTCTCGGTGTAATGCTGCAGCTAGCACCCCTACTGCTGCGTGCATCGCTCCTCCTGCAATATCTGCCATTTGAATACCCATTGGTACAGGTTTTTTATCTTTAAGGCGTGAATGATCAAGAACCCCTGCGATAGATAAAAAATTATTATCGTGTCCTGGCCGATCTCGGTAAGGACCGGTTTGACCATAGCCAGTAATAGAACAATAGATAAGTTTTGGATTTTCACATTTTAACGTGTCATAATCAAGACCTAATCGTTGCATCACACCTGGTCGAAACCCCTCTATCACAATGTCATATTCATGTATTAATGACTTAACAATATCGATTGCCTCAGGTGTTTTTAAATCTAAGCTAATTGACTTTTTCGATCGATTTAAATGTTGATGAATAAATGACTCACGTTCGTGATCATATGGTGGCATAATTCTCATCATGTCCACCCTTTTTGAAGACTCAATATGGATAATATCCGCTCCATAATCCGCGAACATCATTGTAGCAAACGCTCCAGGTAACATTGATGAAAAATCGAGAATCTTTAACCCTTGTAAAATTGACATCTTCCCCATCCCCCTTTAAAACACAAATGTACCAACCATTACCTTACTTCTATATTACGCTCTTCTGTATTAATACAGTTTGCATTACTATTAACAGTATTATAACAATATAACAGCATTTTACCTAACATTATTTAATAAATTATCAGATTATTTTAATAAATGGAAATTCTATTATATGTATCGATTATTCTCGTATTTTCAATTATATTAAACATGATAGACATTTCAAAATATATTGACACCAAATAATAAAACTTATACTATTACTCTATAAAATTAAACGACTATTAAACGTCATATTTTTTAGGGTAATACAATTATCAGAAATGGGGATTTAAGATGGGAGACAAAAAAGAGTTAAGTAAAAAAGAAATACCTCTATTTTGGGCTTTGTTGCCATTAATAATCATGATTGCAACGATGATTATTACAATTATCTTCCTTGAACAAGGACCACATATTCCTTTAATCGTTGGTACAACTGTTGCTGCTCTAGTTGCTTGGAAACAAGGTTTTAAATGGGTAGAACTTGAGGAAATGATGTACAAAGGAATTAAACTCGCATTGCCAGCTATCGTTATTATTATTTTAGTAGGACTAGTAATTGGTTCTTGGATTGGTGGCGGCGTAGTTGGAACAATGATTTACTACGGTTTACAGATTATTACTCCATCTTTCTTTTTGGTAACGATTACATTAATTTGTATTGTCGTTTCTCTTGCAATCGGAAGTTCATGGTCAACAATGGGAACAATCGGTGTTGCAGGTATGGGGATTGGACTTAGTATGGGGATTCCGGCTCCAATAATAGCAGGGGCAGTAATCTCAGGGGCATATTTCGGAGATAAAATGTCACCTTTATCTGATACAACCAACCTAGCATCTGGATTAACAAACACTGACCTTTTTGAACATATTAAACATATGTTTTATACAACGATTCCAGGTATTTTAATTGCCTTAATTGTTTATGGAATCATTGGGATGAACTATAAGGAAAGTAATATCGATACAGCGAGTATTCAACAAACACTATCAGTTTTAGAAGAGAGTTTTACAATCTCGCCTTGGCTTTTATTGATTCCTGTTGCTGTTATCGTACTTGTTGCTTTAAAAGTACCAGCAATTCCTTCATTAGTAATTGGTATTTTATTAGGTACATTATCGCAAGTAATCATTCAAGGTGATACATTAGCTCAAGCAATCGCTTCATTACAAAGCGGATATGTTATTGAAACAGGTAATGAAATGGTAGATAACCTATTTAATCGTGGTGGCCTTGACTCAATGATGTATACTGTTTCAATGACGCTTGTTGCGATGACTTTCGGTGGAATACTTGAATATTCAGGTATGTTGCAATCCATTATGAATCAAATTATAAAATTAGCAAAATCAACTGGTAGTTTAATAGCGACTACAATTTTAGCTTGTTTTACAACAAATGCTACATGTTCAGAACAATATATTTCGATTGTTGTACCTGCTCGAATGTTCGCATCAACATATCGTAAAAAAGGATTACATTCAAAAAACTTATCTCGTGCTTTAGAAGATGGTGGAACATTAACATCGGTATTTATTCCATGGAATACTTGTGGTGTATTTATTCTTGGTACACTGGGTGTAGGAGCAATGGAATATGCACCTTATGCGGTAGTAAACTACGTTGTTCCAATTCTCTCAATTATATATGCATTTATAGGCTTCACAATTCAGAAATTATCTGAAGAAGAAATTGCAGAATTAGATCGAATTGATGAGCTAAAAGAATTAGAAGAATTACAAACGACTACTAACTAAAAAAAAGGAGGTTAATCTAAAATGATTAACCTCCTTTTTTTGATATTTAGTTATGCAAAGAGTTAAAGGTATGTTGGAAAATTCAATCGGTAAACCGCGCGCGGCCTTCCCTGTTGGTATGTCATTTCTTCTCCAACAACCTCAGCATATTGATGATCAACTAACTTTTTTAGAATACGTTCTGATGTACGTCTGCTTACCTGTAAAAATGATTCCAAATCATGAGCAGTAAATTCATTGGCTGTATGATACTTACTAAATTGAATTACCTTCGAAAGATTAGCAGGACTTAATGAGGTGGATTTTGCCACTTCAACGAGTACAGGTTCCTGTGTACGTAATTCAATACAACGATGATATTTAGGATATGGTCCAAGTAATTGTTTATGTTCTGTCAATACATATGCAGTATTTGATTTTGTTAAAAGAAGAGCATCTTTTGCATTCTGTGTTGCCTCTTCGATATTACTACCATATCCAAATGCCAATTTAAAAGACGTATCACTTAACCTTTTCCACTGTATTTCTGATAAGTATTCAAATATTCTTTGAACATCTCCTTGAGTAGTAAATAAAGTAAATAAATTTCTTTCTACCTCAATTAATCTCGTTTTAAATAATAAGGTGAACTGACCCAGTTCGTTAATTTGAATTTCTCTATTACTCTCAAATTGTATGTAACCTACCGCAATTTTTGCTGATTGACTTTTAGATAAAATGGCAAGGTTTTTAGTTTCACTAATCCCTTTAATAATAGAACTTCTTGGGTCAATCATTCTTATGACAGGCACATTTTGCTTCTGTAAAATTTCATAAACTGCATGAATACTAGTTACCGCTTGAGTTGTTTTTTGATTTTGATAAAGATCATAATGAAACTTTACAATTTCCTCAATATCGACATTTGGTTCTATTTTATACATCCATGGAAATTCATTAGTACTTATATCTTCTAATATACCTGTTGCAATATTTGGGTCAGTAATATCAATGGATACTTCTTGCAGTGTAGTTCCTCTGTTTGTTAATGCAAGTAACGTTGTAGCAATGGCCGTCCCATCTTGCTTTAAATAGTGTGTTGGTATTGGAAGCTCCTCACACTTTTTCTTTGCATAAAAATAAGGCAATGAGCCCGAAAAAAATACTGCATCGCACGGTTTAATCTGCCCAATAAGTGCTGTCGCCTCCTGTGGGTTTCTATATGTATAGTATTGAAGTTTAATTGATGAGAGTTCTGTTTCAATTGTTTTTACTCGTTTTGCAAATTCGTTTGAACAAATTACAGCAATTTGTGTATCCACTGTATCACCCCAGTACTTTTTTATGAAATGTGTATTTTTATACATTGTAAATATTCTAAATTTTCAGTCCTATAAAATCAATAAAAAAGTGGCCGTCTGAAAATCATTTTTGTGAGACGGTCACTTTGTGATTGTCGCTATCGCTTTCATCACAGATAAATTGCGATGAGGATGGTGTTAACCACCGCAGGAGCATTTTTTCCTAAGATATATTTAGAAAATTTTCACTTTTGGATACCCCTAAATTTATTATTCATTTACAATTTGTTCTTTACAGAATTCCAAAATCATTGATTCTTCTTCATCTTCCAAACCAAAATCTAAGTACTTATTTTCTCCCTTATCCATAATGAAGTAATTTAGAAGTTTCGTTTCTCCTTCTTCATTTTGACCAATCAACACTCGAATTTCAATTCCAGCTTCAGAATAAAGTTCATCTTCTTCATCTACTTCTACATCTATTAAAAACTCGAAACGTTTTCCCTCAATGATATTTGTAGGGTCTTTTATTTCCTCTACCGAAAATTGTGTTATCTCCATTTATTCAATTTCTCCTTTAACGTATCCTCTTACAAAGAGACTTCTATCTCTATATAATAATCAAAATTGAGTTATGGTCAATTAAAAGCCTTGTAATGTGACACAATTCACCATATATGACAAAATAAAATTAATCATTCTTAAAGGAGTAACCTGACAAATGCGTAATTTATTATTTTACCAAGACGTAATGATAAAAGAATTTACTGCTCAAGTTTTGAAAACTGGTGTAGATGGAAATCGTCCATATGTCATCCTTTCAAACACTGCTTTTTATCCAACTGGCGGAGGTCAACCACATGATACTGGCTTCATAAATGACATTCGGGTAATTGATGTTGAAAAAGTAAATGATGAAATTCGCCATTACACTGAAAAAGAGTGCAATTTCACTGGAGAAGTACGAGGCTATCTAGATTGGGAACGACGCTTTGATCATATGCAACAACATTGTGGCCAACACATTTTAACTGCAGCATTTGTAGAACTCTTCGACATCGCAACAGTTAGTTTCCATCTCGGAAGTGAACTAGTAACAATTGATTTAAATACGGAACACATTACCGAAGATCAACTTGCCCTCGCCGAAAAAAGAGCCAATGAAATCATTTTAGAAAATCGACCAATCGAAATAAAATGGGTAAATAAAGACGAGCTTTCTCAATACAATTTGAGAAAAGAGGTATCTGTCGATGAAGATATTCGTTTAGTCATTATCCCTGACTATGACTATAACGGTTGTGGAGGTACCCACCCTACTTCCACTGGCCAAGTAAGCTCCATCAAAATTATGGGAACAGAAAAAATGAAGAAAATCACACGAGTTTCTTTCGTTTGTGGAAACCGTATTCTTAATCAACTTGCAATGCGAAAAACAGTGTTATCAGATGTTTCAAAACAATTAAGTGTACCAGAAGAAAATGCAGCTGAGACACTACGCAAGGTTTTACTAAATGCAAAAGCCACTGAGAAAGCACTTTCAGAAGCACAGGATACGTTATTACAATATGAAGCAAAAGAGTTATTGGAATCTGGTGAAAATGGTATAGTTACCGCACTCTTTGAAAATCGTACGGTTCAAACTTTACAAAAGCTTGGTCGCGCCATTATTTCACTTCAAGATAATGCAATTTCTTTACTTGTTGCTCAGAATGAGGACAAGCTTCAATTTATTGCTGCCCGCGGTAGTAGTATTGAAATTAGCATGAAGAATGTTTCAAGTGAAGTATTGCCATTAATTAATGGTAAGGGTGGCGGAAATGATGCATTTGTACAAGGTGGCGGAGAGAAACTGATTTCTGCACAAGAGCTGTTACAACATATGATAAAACAAGTGATAAAATAGGAAAAAGCAGTATTTCGGTTATTAAGAAATACTGCTTTCAATTTATTTTGTAATTTTCTTTATGCATAAGTAATTTTCCAATCCATATTTATGTAAGCGTTCAATATTTGCCTTAATTTCTTGATATTCTTTCTTACTAATTAAAAACCTATCTAATACAATTTTTCCCTTTAAATAAACCATACAACCTTCAAATTCTAATCTAGTTGATATACTTTTTGGCGGTTTATTTCCCCCATAAAGTAGTTCTGATTTTTCAAACATGGTTCCATTAAATAATCTTTGTAATAAAAGACAATGATCATTATGATACCTTTGATACGTAATAAAAAATTGTAATGTTGAGATAGGTATATAATAATAGATTTTTCTTTTATTAAAATCTTCACATTCCATTAGACAATTCGTAAATTTATTCATGACTATGTCTCCCTACATAAAATTTACGCCCCTTAATGGCAGGTTAAATAAAGATTTTATAGAATCTACCAAATTCATTATGTATAATTTCGTAAAATTAACTAGATATTATTAGGTTACCATAAGATGAATTTAATAGTAAATATTTTTTATTTTTATTAAATATCCACCATTTACACAGTGTATATATTGAAGTTTATTTAAAAGAACGAATTAAAAAAAGTGTCCAAAAAGTCAAAACTCTTTGGACACCTTTTAAATAAAATATTACTTCTGCGGTGGTCGCATTAAAATGCCACCATCCTCATCACAATTTATCTGTGACAGAAAGCGAAGCGACCGTCACACAGAGAACTAAAATACTTTTCAGATTCATCCTTTATTTCGTTTTCAGCTCAACTACAACGATTTCAGGTAAATTAAGTATTCTAAATGGAACGGTACTATTTCCTAATCCACGACTAACTGCCATTGTTGTCTCGTCCTCTTCATACACCCCAGCAGTATACGTTGGGAAAAAACCTTGTGAAGGTGCAAATAACCCGCCGATAAATGGTATACGTACCTGTCCACCGTGGGCATGTCCTGAAAACACTAAATCAATATTATTAACAACATATGTGTAAAACATTTCTGGACGATGGGCTAATAAAATTGTAAAATAATCCTCATTAATTTCTGACTTCGCTACATTTAACATGGTTTGCGTTTCATACCCATTTAAAGGATCCTCAATACCAAGGATATTAAGATATTCTTCATTACGTTCGAGCGTAACAGAAGTATTTGGCAGGACATGTACACCTAATTCCTTCAATGCTCCATAAATTTCACTTACTTCATTTATTGCTACTTCATGATTTCCTATTACATAATAAACCTCGGCTATCTCCACAAATTGCTCCACTGCATTAAGGCTTTGTTGTAAATCATATCGATTGCTATCAATCACATCACCTGTAATCACAATGATATCTGGATTCGATTCTCGTACTTTTTCAACAAGCTTACCTTGTTCTATTCCAAATGTTGCATCATGTAAATCAGACACCTGTGCTATTCGTAAACCATTAAAACTTTTCGGTACCTCTTCCGATTCATAGATATGTTCGGTAATAACAATCCAGTGATTATTTATATACAAAAATAAATAAACCCCAATAATTATGGAAAATAAAATTAATATTTTTTTCAAAGCTACTCGCTCAATTCATTGATTAGTTTTATTCAAAAAATCACACTTCTCCATATTATTTCATATGCTTAACGACATTCAAGTATAAGGTAATGGATAAAATTTCTGACGACATCCTTCATTTTTCAAAAAATTATCCACAATTCTAATCTATCTTATCCACTAATCCGAAGTTCTCCACACCTTTATCCTCAGTTGCATCAGTTGTCCACATTAAAAATCCAATTCTCCCCCATAAGATGAAAAAATATTATCCACAATTAAAAAAACATCCACTTTTACGCTACTTAACGTGAAAAGTGGATGTATCAAATTGTGGATAACTTAATTATTATCTATCTTTAACTCTTTATTTTCTTCATTTGCAAACAATAATGGTTTTAATTCATCCTCGCCTGAACCTTCCGCTAATGGTACTCGGGAACGATAAGCCGCGCGACAAATTAAATGTCCGGCAACAGGCGCTGTAATAAACACAAATATAATACCTAATATTAAACGGATGCTCACATATCCATCATGAAACCAAAAATAAATGAAAGCACCTGTTAAACTAACTAATACTGCTAACGTAGAGCTTTTTGAAGCTGCGTGGGATCGTGTATATACATCTGGTAATCGAATCAATCCCAAAGCACTAATTACACTAATTATACCGCCTAGTAAAATTAGTAGAATTGCACCCCACTCAATTATCTCCTTTGCGTTCAACAATAACACCCCTTTCGATATATTTCGAAAAGGCAATCGTTCCAATAAAAGCTAAAATACCTAAAATTAAAATTGCCTCTAAAAAGGCTTTCGTATTCAAAAGAATGGATACGATGGCTATCGCAGAAATTAGATTCACACCAATCGTATCTAATGCAATGGCGCGATCAGGCATTGAAGGTCCCATTATGACACGATATAGAAGAATAGCTATCGCTATCATAAATAAAGTTAATGCAACTAACATAATAGTTTCTTTCATTCTCGTGTCACCTCCATAATTGCTTTTTCATATTTCCCAATCGATCGAATAACTTCTTCCTTCGATTGTTCTATATCCATAGCATGAATATAAAACACATCTCCTTTTTCTGAGACCTCCATTACAACAGAACCTGGAGTTAGAGTTAATAACAACGCCAATGCCGTAACTTCCCATTCACCTTCTAAGTTTGTTTTATAAGTGAAAATACCAGGCGTGATATTTAATTTTGGTGTAAGGATTTGTTTCATAACAGAAAAACTGGATATTAAGATTTCCTTTATAAATAACAAGATCAAATTGATTAATTTAATTACTCGATTTAAATAGAATCTTGTACCAAAGAAACGATGCATGACATATAAAATTCCTATTCCTACTACAAATCCGCTAAAGAAAGTTGTAATTTCTGGAGTAGGTGCATCAACTAATAACAGCCACAATAGTGCTATAAATAGATTTAATAAAAATTGACCAAACAACCCACTCACTCCTTTAACACTGCATCAATGTAGACAGATGGATTAATTAATGTGTTTACTGCATCTTTCACATATACTGCCAACGACTCTGCCCCAACTCCAATAAATACTATTGAGATTGCTAGTAATATAAAGGAGCTATAAGCACCCTTTGGAATCCGCTTACGATCTTCAAAACTAATAGTAGTTTCACCAAAGAATGAAGCTAAGAAGATTCTTAACAGAGAATATAGAACAATAATGCTCGAAGCAAAACCAATCGCTAACAATATGTAAGACTCAGCTTCTAATGCACCTTGACCAATTAATATTTTCCCAACAAAACCGCTTAAAGGCGGGATTCCAGTTAAAGCAAGCAAGACAATAAAGTAGATCCATCCAAATAGAGGATAGTTACGAATTAATCCACTCATATTTTTTATTATGGTTTCATCTGTTAAATAAACCATCATTCCAATAATTAAAAATAATAGAGCTTTCGAAACCATATCGTGCATTAAATAATAAACAGCACCTGTCATGGCGGTTTCTGTTCCTGCTGCTAAACCAATTAAAATAAAACCAACACCAATGATGACGTTATACGTTCCAATGGTATAAACATCCCTACCTGACAATGCACCCAGACAACCAGCAATGATTGTGATTCCAGCCATAATACCAATCAAAGAATGGGTAATCTCTTGATTTAAAGGGAACATTAATGTAAATGTACGGATTAAAGCGTAAATCCCTACCTTTGTTAATAATGCAGAAAATAAAGCCTGCACTGCAGCTGGCGGCACACTATAAGAACCTGGTAACCAAAAGAATAATAGTAAACCTGCTTTTAAGCCAAAAACAAGTAGGAATAAAATAGCTACTGTAGTTAGTAATGGCTCTTGACCAGCTTCTGCAACACGTTCTGCAATATGGGCCATATTTAATGTTTTGACTGTCCCATATAGAAATGCAAGTGCAACTAAGAACAACCATGATGCCACTACATTTATTAATACATATTTTAAAGATTCTCGAAGTTGAACCTTTTTACCACCCATCGCTACTAGTACATAAGATGCGAGTAACATCACTTCGAAACAAACAAATAAGTTGAAAATATCCCCAGTTAAAAATGATCCATTTACCCCTGCTATTAAAAACATCACAAACGGGTAGAAAAACATCTTTTCGTTATCTTTACCAATAGTTGAAAAGGCGTACAGTAAACAAATCGTTGTTACAACACTTGCAGTTAAAACAAGCAGCAAAGCAAAGGAATCCGCTACAAACAAAATACCAAATGGAGGTAACCAGCCGCTAAAGTCTAGCCTAATAATTCCTTCCGTTTGGACAATATCTAATAGTAAAAAGCTAATGACACTAACTGTAATCATTGTAATTATACTAATAACACGTTGTAGCATAATGGAACTTCGTAGAAATACGAGAATGATGCCTGTAATAATTGGAATAATTAGGGGAAGTACGATTAAATTATTCATCAGAAACTCCCCTCAATTCACGAAAATCAGCAGTTCCATTCGTTTTATACGTTCGATAAGCCAGTACTAGCAAAAATGCCGTAGTGGCAAAACTAATAACAATTGCAGTTAATATTAAGGCTTGAGGCAAGGCATCTGTAAACTCGCCTTCAGATTGACCAAGTAATGGGACAATCCCTTTTTTTAATCCACCCATAGCTAATATTAATAAGTGGACTGCATGGGATAATATAGCGGTTCCTACAATGACACGAATCATATGTCGAGAGAGGATTAAGTAGGTACCAACTGAAACTAGAATTCCAACTAATACGACAATTAAAGACTCCATACTATTCATCCTCACTTATACTTAAGATAATCGTCACAAGTGTTCCTATTACAGTTAAGGCGACACCAGCTTCGAAAATTGTAACTGTTGTTAAATGCTTCTCTCCTAAGATAGGGATATTAAAATACCCATCTGTTTGAGAAAGGAATGGCGCGTTAAAGTACAGAGATCCAATTGCAGAACCTGTTGCTAATAGAACCCCTAATGCAGCTACTTTTTTAAAATCAAAGGGCATTTTTTTATGCACTGTTTCAAGGTCATAAGTGATGTATAGAAGAACTATTCCCGAACCTAACACAAGCCCTCCTATGAAACCTCCACCTGGTGCGTTATGCCCTGAAAAGAATAAATAAACACCTAAAGTTAAAATGATAAATACGACACCTTTTACAACTGTGCGTAAGATTACATCATTAATTTTCAATATCGGCATCCCCCTTTTTCGCTTTTAGCTTAATGATTGTATAAACTCCTAAGCCTGCTATAAAGAGAACGACCACTTCTAACATCGTATCAAACGCCCGGAAATCACCTAAAATTGTATTTACGATATTTTTCCCACCTGCTAGATTGTAGGCGTCTTCAAAATAGGTTGAGATCGTTTCAAATTTTTCATAGTTTATAACAGCTAAACCAACGATCGTAACAGTTGCACCTACAAGAATTGAAATAACCCCATTTGTAAATTTAACCCGCTTCGATGTTCGCTCTGGTGTTAAATCAGGTAAAAATTTGAAACAAATTAGAAACAGTGCTGTTGTAACGGATTCCACTACAAGTTGTGTTAATGCTAAATCGGGTGCGCGGAAAATAACAAAGAAAAATGCAACGGAATAGCCCAGTACCCCATTTAATAACACGGAGGCGATACGTGATGTTGTAAAAAGGATTGCTACTGCTGCAAAAATTACAACAAACACTAAAATTAATTCAAAGCTTTCTACACTTGAGTTACTCATCAAACTCCATTCAAAGGAATCTGTTAAGAAAAAGATGCCCGCAACAACAATGACAAACACCATATAAATATAAGAAAAGTAATGAGTGAGATTCCCGGTCATATAACGTTTTGTTAAATTCTCTGATACGTTTTCACTAAAGCTAATTATTGTTTCGTATAGTGAATTTAACGTAAATCTTTGTGGAATCCATCGATAAATTGGCTTCCACCGTTTTAAAAAGTAATATAGGGTACCTCCTAAAATGACTACCCCAATTGTCATCCATAATTCCATATTCAATCCATGCCACGCAGAAATATGTGGTGTTAATTCTTCTGTTGATGGGAATGTAGGATAAATGCTTGCCATAGCAGGTTGTAAAATATAATGACCTAATAAATTTGGAAACACAAAGATTCCTACTACTAGTCCAATCAGGATAAATGGAGGAATTAACATACCTATCGGTGCTTCGTGAGGATTCTTATCTAAAATATCGGGCTTAATTTTTCCGAAGAAGGTTTTTCCAACGATAATTAAGCAATAAACAAAAGTAAATATACTAGCTACCCATGCAATGACTGGTATTACGACACCAAGACTATCAATCGAAAACACATCTAATTGTGTAATTTTTAAGGTAGCTGCAAAGAACATTTCTTTACTTAAAAAACCGTTAAATGGAGGCATCCCTGCCATCGATAAACTACCGATTAATGCTACAGTAAATGTAAAAGGTAAAATCGGCATGAGTCCACCAAGTCGGCGAATGTCTCTTGTTCCAATTTCATGGTCTACAATTCCCACCATCATAAACAGTGCGCCCTTAAATGTAGAATGATTAATTAAATGGAACAGTGCTGCAAAGGCTGCTTGTGTATAAATAATTGAATCTTGACTATAGCCTAAATAAACAGCAATAGAGCCTAACCCAAGTAAACTCATAATAAGTCCTAGTTGACTAACTGTTGAAAAGGCAAGTAAAGCTTTTAAGTCTACTTGTTTCACAGCATTAAATGAACCCCAAAATAATGTTAATAGTCCAACACCAGTGACTGCCCAAAACCAAGTCATCTCGCCTCCAAAAATTGGCGTAAACCGAGCTACAATGTAAATACCGGCTTTCACCATCGTAGCTGAGTGTAAATAGGCACTAACCGGGGTTGGCGCTTCCATTGCATCTGGAAGCCAAATATGAAAGGGAAATTGTGCAGACTTTGTAAATGCTCCTAAAAGAACTAATACAAGTGCTGGGATAAATAATGCATGCTCACTAATACCAGCAATATTTGATATGATTTCCTGTATGCTAAACGTTCCGCTCATTGAATACAACATTAGAAACCCTACTAACATTGCAATTCCACCTGAGACAGTAATGGTCATTGATTTCCTAGCCCCTGCTCGTGAAGCTTTACGATGATGCCAAAAAGCAATGAGCAAAAAGGAAGAGACACTTGTTAACTCCCAAAATGCATATAAAACTAATAAATGATCTGAAAATACAACGCCAAGCATTGCCCCCATAAATAACAGCAAGTAGCAATAAAAATGGTGCAACGACTCTTTTTTAGATAAATAAAAGATGGAATATAAGATTACTAAACTTCCAACACCCGTAATAAGTAAACTAAATATTAAACTTAAACCATCGAGGTATGTTGTGAAATTTATATTAAATGAGGGGATCCACTCATAATTATTGGAAAACGTTAGGTTCTTCGCAATACGAGGGATATATGTAGTTAATAAAAGGAACAAACTTAAAGGGACCACTAAAACAACCCAACCGATAACCTTTTTGGGTAGTCGCCTATAAAAAATAGGAATGCACGCTGCTACAATAAAAGGTAACAGGATAATGGCAAGCTCAAATGTCACAATCTACTGACCTCCTAGTTTCGTAATAGCTCCTATCTTTTTATATCCCAATCCCTTGACTTATGAAAGGTTGAACATCATAATATTGTGTCATATAGAGATGGCGATTAAATTAAAACAGCTACTACTTTCCGAAGTTGTAATTTTTTTGTTAAATGTACTAAAATAATAATTATTATTACATGTAAAAGTATACAATAGAAATTACCCATTTGCACTTAATTAGCTTCCCTATTTTCTTTTTAAAACGTCATTTTTCTCAGTTGCCATTATTATTTTGATATATTGAACTATTTTTAAGAGGAGCAGACTACGATGAATCATGTAAAGAGATTGGATGAGAGTATTTTAGTTTGTGTATATTACGGACTTAATGGTGAACGACTTATTCGTCGTGGACATAAACTTGCGACATTATTGGATTGTCCACTCTATATACTAACTGTTGACTCAAAACCAATCGATAGTTTTGATGCAGAGAAGTCAGGGTATATTGAACGTTGGACGCAATTAGCCGAAGAATTACAAGTTGAAAAATTCATTATATGTGACAATGAAAAACGCCCTATTCAAAAGGTTGTTGCTGAAGTTGCTAAAAATTATGGAATTACACAAATTATCGTTGGACAAAGTGCCCAAAGTAGATGGGAAGAGATAACAAAAGGATCATTTTTAAACGTGTTACTTAAAGAAGTTCCGTTTGCTGATTTCCACATCGTTGCTGTAAAACGTCCAGTAGAAGATGAATTATATGGGACATTTGAAAAGGGTGTCCGTGCTTATGTAATCCGTGATGTAGAGAACTACAAAATTGTATTCACTTGTCCTAAAACAGAATATTTAGAAGGAATATTCTTTAAAGAAATTGGGACAGATTTTGATAATGGTATATTCAAATTTTCTTATGAAAACAAAATGAATGAAGTAACGATTAAAGAAGGTTTTGTTAGTAATCCACACCTCATTCATTCAATATTGAGTCCAATTCATTAGTCTATAAGCATTAAAAGAGGTGTCCAAAAAGTAATAATTTTTTGGACACCTCTTTTCTTTCTTGATAAATATCTCTTATGAATTATTGTTCCTGCGGTAGTCGAAATAAATTTCCACCATCCTCGTCGCAATTTATCTGTGACGAAAGCGTAAGCGACAGTCACAAAGGAGTTGTCTCAAAATGACTTTTCAGACACCTCCTTTTTTCGTATACAAATCTTTCTTTTGTTCATGCTAAGAAATGAAGGAAGGGAGATTCAACATGGGAGATTTTACAAATGTACACTTCTTTGAAATGATAGTAAGAACAACGATTGCCTTCTCAGCAATGTTAATAGTTGCCCGGATTATTGGAAAAAAACAAGTAAGTCAGTTTACCTTTTTCCATTACGCAACTGGCATAACATTCGGTTCAATCGCTGCAGAAATATCCTCAAAAGCAGATGGGTCTTTTTGGGATGGAATAACAGGATTAGTATGGTGGACATTTTTAACATTACTCGTAGGTTTTCTTACGCTACGTTCAAAAAAGATACGTGTATTATTGGATGATAAACCAATGATTTTAGTAAAAAATGGAGTTATTATGGATAAAGCTTTGAAGAAGTCTCGCTTACATGTTGATGAACTTGCCATGTTATTAAGAGAGCAAAGTATCTTCTCCTTCGATGAAGTTCATTATGCAATTTTCGAAACAAATGGAGAACTCAGTGTATTAAAAAAGCCTGCCCATGATTCAGCAACAAAGCAAGATGTGAAAGCTGACGTATCCATTCCTCCCTACGCTCCAACCGAGGTAATTTCAAATGGCAAAATACTCTCAGAAAACTTAACGGAGATTGGATTAACAGAAGAATGGGTTTTGAATAAGCTTCGTAAGAAAAAAATACAAAATTTAAAAGATGTTTATTATGCACAAGTGCTTGAAAATGGCTCATTGTATATTAGCCTACGAAATGATAGTGGTAAAGAACCTAATTAACTTTACCACTTTATTTTTTAATCTACTTTCATAATGTCAATCGGTGTGATAATGCCTAACAGTTTTTGTTGTGGTTTTCCATGCTCAGTAATTAACAGTGCTTCAAAACGTTTCCCGCGCTCTACACCCTGTTTGAAAATTTCCTCAGCATCGTAAATTGTTATGTATCGACTAACAAATTTATAATTTACACGATTTTTCTCGTGGTGCAAAATATCGTATAATGTAGGCATCTTTTTCGGAATTTGGTTGCCTGAAATTGTAGTCGCTAACCAATTGGTAATACCTACTGTTGTAACAAGTCCACGAAATTCGTGACCTTCATAAACTGGAAATTGCGTAAACTTTCGTTGACGAATAACGTTTAATACATACTTTAATGAATCGTTTATTTGAAAACAAAGCACTTTCTTGTGAAAAACTTGTCCTACTAATCTTGGCTTTGATAATACGTGATCAATATATTCAATTCGGCTTACTACTTTTGTGTGAGGTTCAGCAATGACAAATTCTGCTGACGTACGATGGTGAACGATGGCGTTGCGTAAATCTGCAAATGAGCGTAAATCATCTTCATATTTTCGGACTAATGCACTTTTCTTTTTTCCGTAATCTACTAATCGGTAAAAGGGCATAAACTCTTTTGCTTCAATAATTTCCCTTAATGTTAAACTAATTCGATTAAAAGCTATTAAAAAGCGATCTGAATTTCTTAACTTGGTAGTCATCCAATCCACCTCCCAATCTTATTTTAAGAAAAATCTGGATATTTATAGTCAAATTCTATTATATTCCAATTGAAATCTAAATAAAATAGCCCATCACGTATATGTGATAGACTATAGTTTAAATTTTAGTTGTCGATGCATTACGTTTGCACATCATTATGCCAATCAGGATAAAGATAATTAGCAACCCAAAGGATAAACATAAATTTATTATAAAATCTGTTCCATCATAAAAATCGCTTAATAATGCTAAGGATGAGCTTGGTAATTTCCATGGTGAAACAGATGTAAAACTACCAACTAAACTTTCAAAGATTGTACCACCGATTACGAGAAAAATCGTTAATGTTGCTGCAACAACGGTTTTAAAAGAAGCACTCATTGCTACTGTTAAAGCCATTACTAAACAAATCCATAATAAATAGGTTGCAAGCATTGCGATAAAACGATTCCATTCTACAGGACCATATAAAATTACTGTGTAATATAAACTTGCTGCATACCCTGCAATAACACTAATCATTGCCACAAGAGTCGCCACAAACCATTTACTTAAAAATAACGCACTATGTGATATAGGGCGAACATATAAAAGCGTTGCAGTTCCATTTTGGCGCTCTCTACTAATCGTACCAACAAAGGTTGCAATTAAAACTATTAATCCAATTGATTGAAATTGGCCTGTTGATGCTGCAATAATATCGGCAGCTGAAAATTCAGGCATTACCATTTGAAATCCTTCTGGCATACCTCCCACTGCCTTTAAAATATCCATCATGTAATAATTTAATATTGGATCACTCACACCTAGTAAAATAAACACAAGGGGAAGCCATAATAATTTAAAACTACGCCAGCTCTCACGTAACTCTTTACCTACTAATACTTTAAACTGACTCATAGCTTCCAACCACCTTCATGAAGATTTCTTCTAAACTTGCTGTGACCTTTTCAATGCTTTCAATGGAGAACTGACTATTTGCAAGACGGTTTAGCATATGTTGCATCGTTGGTTGCTCATGAACAATTTCTACAAAAACCTTTTCTCCTTCTACATGACAATGAAGTTCTGACTGACTAGCAAATTGTAATGCTTGTTGACTGGAGCTAAATTTAATTTTGAATCGAGGCTCTTCAAAACGAGCTCGCACTTCTTTTAAAGATCCCTTTTCTACTAATTTCCCACCTCTTAAAAAGAGAAGTTGATCTGTCATTTCTTCTGCATCATTTAAAATATGAGTAGAATAAAGAATTGTCGTTTCATTTTGAATTTCCTTTAATAAATTCATAATTTCTCTACGTCCTACTGGATCAAGAGCAGAAACCGGTTCATCTAATAAAAGTAATTTTGGTTTATGGACAAGGGCTTGTGCAATACCCAAACGTTGCTTCATTCCCCCAGAAAACGTACCTGTTTTTTTATGAAGGGCAGCACCTAAACCAACATACTCTAATATTTTTTGTGATTGTAATTTTGCTTGTTTTACTTCTACACCGCTTAGTTTCGCGACCATTTCTGTATATTCAAGAGCGGATAACCATGAAAAGAATTTTGGATACTGGGGCAAAAATCCAATAACAGAACGCATATCTTTTACGCCCTCCATCTTAATACTACCGGATGTTTGGCTCAATAAACCTGTTAGCATGGACAAAGTCGTTGTCTTTCCTGCTCCATTTGGTCCGATTAACGCTGTTGACGTATTAGGCTCAATGGAAAAAGATATATTGTCAACTACTGTTTGATTGCCAAAAGTTTTTGTTAAATCCGATACGGTAATAAGAGTCATGATTGTTTTCTCCCTATAATAAAGTACACAATAGATCCAAGTAAATTACCAAAAATGATAATAATCACCCATAGCCATTTCGGTCCGTTTGTTGCATGGATTCTTGATAAATCAATTAAAGCTACAACCATTAAGATTAATTGTATGAATAATAATGGAGCAATTAACGCCCACGGAACTGCTTGTAACTCTCCCATTTTCTCCACTCCTATACTTTTCATTTGTTACCTTAAGTATAATTTTGAATAAAAAAACCGACAACGGAACAATCGTTGTCGGCGGTCGATTTTTATAACCATTGGTTGACTTCTACTAATTTAGGAAGCGCTGATAATGCGCCTGCCTTTGTTGCAGCAAATGCACCAAGTTTATTTCCAAAACTAACACATTTGATTAGTTCATCTTGAGTAGTTGGTAACCCATTGTAATGGACAGTTCGTAATACTCCCGCCATAAATGCATCTCCTGCTCCAGTAGTATCAACTGCTTCTACTCTTTCAGTTGGCACATGAATAACCTCACCATTTAACACTGCATATGCTCCATCAGCACCAACAGTTATTAACACAATTGACACCAAATATTGATTAAGTATTTCTATGCCATCTTGAAGATTATCGGTTTGTGTTAAGAAAAATAGTTCTTCATCTGTTAATTTTAAAATATGAGCATCCTCAAAAAAGGATATGATTGTTTCTCTACAATTTTCTTCACTACTCCAACGTAAAGGACGAATATTTGCATCAATAGCAATAATAGCGCCCTTCTCCTTAGCCATTTCTACACCTTTTCTAGTTGTAGCTAGAGCTGTTGGATGAAACATTGTACCAGAACAAACATTAAAAATCGATGCTCTTTTAAAAGCCTCTTCATTTAACTGATGTGGTTCTACTTGTAAATCTGGCGTCTCATCTACATAATCTTTAAATACTCGCTCACACTCTTCTGTTAAATGTACATATACCCCACTAACACGTTTTTCTGGAACGATAATGGAATAATCTATATTTACGCCCTCTTTACTAATTTCAGATCGAACAAATTCTGATGTTTCATCATCGCCAGTAATAGTGATTAGTGCTGAAGGTGCACCAATTCGGCTAATACCTGCTGCTACATTCACAGTTGCCCCACCTAAAAAAGTTGTAAAGGATGTGTTTGTTTTATCATTCGCTATATAATCAACAAAAGCGTCTCCGTATACTAAAACAAAGTCTTTGTTTGGGTGACTCATAAAGTTGTCTGACCTCCGAATATGTGCTGAAATAAGATTACCATAAAATTTACACAGCCTTAAAGTTTTAAACTATTCAGACAAGGGAAAAAGTCATAATTCCCTTCAATATTTTGCTATAATTCTTTTGAAAGGAAGGATTATATGAATATCTCCATAAGACAAGCAGAACCAGATGATGCAAAGTATGTAGCACCATTAATTTATGATGCAATCGGGGAAATTGCAAATCGTTTAACAGGTCAATCTGATTACAATCAAATTATTGATGAACTAGAAACGTTATTTACCCATACGGATAATCGTCACTCCTATTTAAATACGTATGTTGCAGTTAATATTGAGACAACAGATATAGCAGGAATCCTTGTGGTGTACAGTGGTTTAGATGGTAGAAAATTAGATAAATCGTTAGAAAAACGTCTTAAATCAAAAAACGCTCCCGTAACAACCATTGAAATTGAAGCGCATGATGATGAATTTTATGTGGATACCATTTGTGTACACGATTCTGCACGAGGACAAGGAATTGGAACAAAATTGCTAAACTTTGCAGAACAAGTAGCAAAGAGCAAAGGCTTTTCAAAAATATCTTTAAATGTCGAAATTCAAAAGGAGCAAGCACACAATTTATACGAACGAGTTGGGTATGTCATTACAGAACCATGGACGATTATTGATGAACCTTTTTATCATATGGTCAAGAAAATCTAATTAAATAGTAGGTAGGTCACAACATGAATTCACAACTAATTTATGCACTTCTTATTGTAATAGCATCTAGTAGCTATGGAATCTTATCCACAATTATTAAAGTAGCGATGGGATATGGGTTTACTTCTGCCGAAGCTGTAACAAGTCAATATGTAGTCGGTTTTATTTTAGCGCTTATTTTATTTCTCATTACACAAAGAACAATGCCGCGCTTAACGAAAGCCGGTGTAATAACGATAATTTTTGCAGGTATTTTCACATCAACAACAGGTATTGTTTATGGCAAATCGTTAGACTATTTACCAGCCTCTCTTGCAGTTGTTATGTTATTTCAGTTTACATGGATTGGAATGCTCATCGATTGTATCAGACGAAAAAGATTACCTAGTCGTCCAGAAGGTTTTTCCCTTCTTTTTTTATTTGCTGGAACAATTCTTTCAGCAGGCGTTTTGGATGTTGACTTATCCAATATCCCGTGGCAAGGATGGGTATTCGGTTTAGCATCAGCACTAAGCTTTGCAATCTTTTTACAAATCAATTCACGACAAGTTGAGGGCATTTCGACCATCACTCGTACATTTTTCATGTCCTTTGTCGCACTCATTATGATCAGCATCTTTTTAACACCAGAAATTATTTGGAATGGTACATTAATCCAAACGAACTTACTGTGGTTTGGCTTAGCACTAGGATTTTTTGGAATTATCCTGCCTATTCTATTATTTTCTATTGCAGGTCCTAAAGTTGGTGGAGGGCTATCGTCTATTTTAAGTGCGATGGAATTACCTGTTGCAATACTAGCAGCAAGTCTTGTACTACATGAAAAATTAACAATGTTACAAATTTTCGGGATTGTACTAGTTCTTATTGGCATGACCTTACCAACTGTACTAGCCCAAAGAAAAAAATTAATCTAACATCTAATAGTAGTAAGTATCATGTTCATAATATTGTGCTTTAAAGCGTTGATATATAGTACAAGTAGGCTTCAATTTAGATAAAATGGGGATGGATATGTATTTTTTCGGAGGCGATTCTATGGTGTTTCAAGATTTTAGGAGCCGAATAAATAAAATCGAAGGAGACCGATTTCCTTCTAATAGTTATCGTCAAATGGTGCTTCAACCTGCCTATGACGAAGCAAAAAAGCATTTTTTAAAGTCGATGGTGCATATACATATCGCCCATTTAAAAATGCTTGAGGAACAGCAACTTATCTCACATAAGGATGCTAAGCAAATCGGGCAGGCGATAGCTAAACTGGATTTAAATTATTTTGAACAAAGAGACTATAACCCTCAGTTTGAAGATTTATTTTTCCGTATTGAAAATAAACTGATTGAATTAGCTGGTGATGTTGCGGGAAACTTACACATTGGACGTTCTCGCAACGACATGGGCATTGCTATTTATCGTATGACTCTAAGAGAAAAATTGCTTGCATTAATGGAGGAACTACTTGCCCTTAGATCATCATTAATTGCTTTTGCACAGGAACACGTGGATACAATTATGATTGGTTATACACATACACAGCAAGCACAACCAACTACTTTTGCCCATTATTTAAAAGCAGTAATTGACCAACTTTCTCGAGACTTTAAACGGATGCAGGCAGCATATGAAACAGTCAATCAAAGTAGTATGGGGGCAGCTGCATTAACAACTACCGGTTTTAATATTAATCGTGATCGAATGAAAGAACTCCTCGGATTTGACGGTGTTATTGAAAATGCGTGGGACGCTGTTGCGGGTGCAGATTATATTGCTGAATTAGCAGGTGTCGTACAACTAGCTGCATTGAATCTTGGTCGCACTTCGCAAGATTTCTTACTTTGGGCTACTCAAGAGTTTAATGCTATTAATCTTGCAAGTCCATATGTGCAAGTAAGTTCTATTATGCCTCAAAAACGCAATCCAGTTTCTATAGAGCATACAAGATCCCTTTTATCCTCTGTGTATGGTGATGCCTCTACCGTGCTACAAATGATTCATAATACACCGTTCGGGGATATTGTAGATACAGAAGACGATATGCAGCCCTATTTATGGCGTGCTATGGAAAAGTTAAGAGGCATTTATAAGCTATTTGGCAGTGTAGTTGTTACGATGGATGTTAACAAAGAAAAATTACTGAAACGGGCAGAAAATAGCTTTGCTAATGTAACGGAACTTGCGGATTCATTAGTTCGTTCGGAGAGTATTTCATTCCGTCAATCACATCGTATTGTGAGCAGCTGCGTTAAAACGCTATTAAATTCTAAAGAAGAATCGTTAGAAAAATTAACGTGGGAATTGGCCAATGAAAAATCCCTTGAAATTACAGGTAAACCTTTGAAAATATCAAAAGAAGAGTTTTATAAAGTGTTAAAACCCGAATTTTTTGTCCATGTACGTTCATTAACAGGTGGACCTGCGCCAGAAACAATGCGTAATTCCTTAACTCAAGCTCAAGCAGTTTCCCCTTTACTTGAAAACTGGTTAACAGGAAAAACAACACACCTTCAAAATTGCGAAAAACAGCTGTATCAATTCCTTGAAGGCTGGAATAAACATGACTAATCCAATACTGTTAGCCGTTGATGGTGGCGCCACGAAAACGACTATTTCGGTACGTTCTTGTATCGGAGAATGTATCTTCGAAAAAACAGCTACAGGCTCTAATTATCAAGCAATAGGAATAGAACAAGTGGAGAAATTAATTGAACAACTGCTTATCGATATTTATAACTCTACTAAACTTAAAACGATAGATGTAGCTATTTTTGCCATGGCGGGTATTGATACAGAGCAGGATTTAACCATTGTCAAAGAGATGATTATAAATGCAATTGAAAAAAGCCCCCTAGCCATTAACACAATCATTGTTGAGAATGATGTTCAAGCCACTTTGTTAGGATTAGTCGACTCAAACAAATGTGGGGCTTTAATTATTTCTGGTACAGGGGCAATCTGCTTTGCAACAGACCAGGAAGATAATATTTATCGAACTGGTGGTTGGGGACATCGTACTGGTGATGAAGGTAGCGGCTATTGGATTGGAAAAGAAATCGTAAATTCCTTATTTCGCTTAGAAGACGGGCGCAATCAAACGCCAACCATTTTAAAGGAACTTGTATTCGGAAAATTAAATATAAAAAATACCGAACAACTTATGACCTGGCTATATGCTCCAGATTATACGAATGCAAAGCTTGCTAGCATTAGTGCCGTATTACCTAAAGCAGTTGAGTTAAGTGATGAAGTGGCACTTACGATTAGTCAACAAGCTGCTAAAGAACTAGCAGAGTTAGCTGTTTCAACGTTGAAAAAGTTACCTAGCATTGATGAATCCTTCACATTATTTTTAAATGGAAGTATCTTTAGATATCATCCATATATTTTAAGCCAATTTCAAAGGTTAATGAATGATCACTTCCCAATGATTCATTTTCATTTATGTGAAGAACCTCCAATTGAATATATTGTACGAAGAGCGAAAAATCGCGGCCTACCATTGTAAGCCGCGATTTCTATAATTCAAACCTTTTTAATCCATCATCTGTCGAAAAGTATAGATACCCATCCTGTATATATAAGTCTTCTACTTTTTCTCTATATAAAACCATTTCATCTGAGCCGTCTTTTCGTATTCTCGATAAATATGCTCCTTTTGAATAATTACTAAAGTAAATCCAATCCCCAAATCCTACAATATACTGAGCTCGACTATCGGTTAAACGATCATTTTCACCTGTGTTTAGATTTATACGGTAAAGAATATTATCCTCATTTACATTGCTATAATAAATGATCCCGTCTACTTCATAGGCATGATCGATTTGTGCCATAAAAGCATATTTATTACTAGTTGCTTTTGGATAATCAGATAAAATCCACGTATGGTCTTCTTTCATCTTTGCGTCATTCATTAAAAAATACTCATAACGAACAACATTTTTACGATCTGGCGTTGGGTCATTCCACGTTGTATCGAGATGATACCATTCTCCATCAACCTTTACTAGATTCCAAGCATGTCCACCTGTATAAACCTCACCTACAACGTATTTCGTTTCGATACCTAAGCCTTGCAACAATTTTAAAGCTAAGAGCGCGTATCCTTGGCAAACACCTTTTCCTTCAGCAACTACCGCGCATGCACTATGTGGACTAGCGATAGAATCTTCACTGTACACTGTATTTTTCACAATATAGTCGTTTACAAATTTTACTTTTTCAAAATCAGACATTGTTTCTGGTGTTGCTGTTGCAAGGATTGATGCTACTTTTTCATTAACGATTTGTTCCTGGGCAGCATTTGTTAAATACGTTTGATGAACTTTAATTTTTGCATCAAAGCGGCCATACTCGTATTCAATTTTTCGATTTGATAAGTGTCCTAGAATATAATGATCCCGCTGCGCAGCTAACTCTACCGCACTCTCAATTAAGTTTTCTATATCCGTTGTACTACCTACATAGGTTATTTCAAAATCTGTTACCCAATTACTAAAATAGTAGTAAAACGCATCAGCTAGTTCATCAACTGTTTTCACTGTGCTTGGTAATTCAGCATTTTTCACAGTTGCAGCGGTATAAATAAGCGTATCCTTAGCAGTATTGGATACAGTAGAAATTACTTGGGTAGTTGCATCTTCAATCGTAATATTGTTCTCGTTGAAGTATTGCTTTGCTTCTTCAAAGAAAGTTAAGCCGAAATCATACGTCGGCTTAATAAGTACAATGACAATGACGAGAAATGTTATTCGTTTTAACACAGTACTTCACCTCAGAGATTTCGGCTTTGGATTTTAAACAAGTTTAAATTTCATACTCAATTGTCGGCATATATTTATCACCTAACAATTTCTTTAATAATTCATGACCTTCTTCTTTCATTTCATCAGTAATGGAAGAATATACAACAGACAAGGCTTTAAATATAACAACCGCATCATCGGCTAAACCAACTGTTGGTAAAAAGTCCGCTATAAGGTCAATCGGCAGAATAAAGTATCCTAAAACACCAAGAATCAACAGCTTTTGTTCTTTTGGTAAATCTGGACTTTTCAACGCACTAAATAATGTAGCCGCTGCATGTAAAGCTCTAAAACCTAAATTTAGTCCATAAGTTTTCACTTTATTTATAAATTTATTAGGCGCATAATGTTTTCCTTTTCCTTTTATAACGGTTTCTAATTCCAACTTTTCATCCATGTTACATCCTCCTTAAGTACATACAGTGCTGTCTTTTATAGCATTACCAACTAATTAAAAAAGTACTACATAAAGATACTTTATAAATCAGCCCTTTTTGCAGTACATCTATGTTTACGAGTTGGAAGAGCAAAGGTTCCATTTACTCATGTTGCTTCTTACTTCTTGTATATGTAGTAATAATTTGTTGAATCAGTTTATGTGCATTTGTAATTTCATCATAAAACATAATTGAATTTTTCTTAACCCGCGCATGACCTATCGGAATTTCATATATTGGTACCTTTCTTTTCAATGCCTCCACCAACATATTTGTATCAAAACTGAAATCTTCCCCTTTTACCTTTATTAACCAAGGAAGAGCTTGCTTTGGAATACAACGTAAGCCTGTTTGTGTATCAAGCAAACGTTTATGGAAGAACAGTTCAAATAACACGGAAGCAGCTTTATTTCCGATTGTACTAATAAGAGGCATATCTTTTGTATGAAAATTTCTTACGCCAAGAATTATTCCATCTGAAAAAAGTTCCGCATGATGAAGAATTTGTCCTACTTCCTCAATTCTGTGTTGTCCATGCGCTCCTACAGTGATAATTGAATCTACTTTTTTATATTGAGTTAAGACGTATAAAAAGCCTGTTTTTAATGCTCTACCCTTACCTAAATTCTCTTTATGATCTAATACAATACACCATTCAATATTCTGTAGCTTTTTGAATATCGTATTATATTTTTCATCGCTACCATCATTGATAATAATAATTTTATCAATATTTAATTCTTTTAACTTAATCACATAATCTATGATTAAGTTTAATGGATTAAGTGCAGGTATAACTACAACTGTTCTTACCACAGTGCATCCCCTCTGTAAAAAGTTTTAAACCTATAATAAATTCTATCTCTCTAAACTTTGGAATTCAATGGAAACGAAAGAATACTGCCCTACACAACAGTATTCTTAGAAACTACTTCCACTGGTATATGTTGAAAACTTTTAACATCAAACAAACCTGTATCCGTTAACTTTAACTCTGGGATTACTGGTAAGCTTAAAAATGAAACAGTTAAAAATAGATGAAATGATATATCATGATGTACTTCATTTAGTGCATCATGAACCTCTTTAAGTTTTATAGCAGCTTCTTCAGGAGATAGTGTTGTCATTAACCCTGCAATTGGTAAAGCTAATGAGCCAATTACTTTTCCTCCCTCTACTACGACTAAACCACCTTGCATCGATTGTAACGCTTCAAGTGCAGTTAACATATCTTCATCATTTGTTCCAACAACAATCGCATTATGCGAATCATGGGCAATGGTTGTGGCGATTGCACCTTTTGTTAAACCTAATCCGTGAACAATCCCAAGCCCTTTTAAACCAAGAGAATGATGTCGTTCTATCACTGCAATTTTCAGTAAATCATTTTCAATTGAAGGGATAAACACTCCATTTTGTACATCGACTTCTTTCACAACATGCTTGGTTATTATCTGGTTTGGTATTATTTCGATAACATTTGCTCGATTCCCTTCATTAAATCGAATTTCGAAATCTTTTTTTGATAGCTTTGGAATATTAACTGAATGAAGTATAGTTTGATCAATCTCCTTTGTTTGCTTACACGTCTTTAGTAAACTTCCATCTGTAACAACTTTCTCACCATTTTTCCAAACGGCTGCAATCTTCATTTTATGTAAATCATCTAGCATAATAAAATCAGCAATATACCCTTCTGCAATAGCACCTTTACCATCAAGACGATAACATTCAGCAGCATTAATGGTTGCAAGTTGAATTGCCTGAAGAGGATTCATGCCATACTTAATTGCAAGGCTTACTGCATAATTTATACTTCCCTCTTCCATTAACTCATCCAAATGCTTATCATCCGTACAAAAAGCAAAACGGCGGGCATTGATAGGTGTAACAGCGGGCAATAAATCCTGCAAATTTTTAGCTGCAGAGCCTTCACGAATTAAAACATACATCCCCTGTTTAATTCTCTCCCTAGCTTCCTCTGCAGTAACACATTCATGATCGGTGCGAATTCCTGCAGCACGATATCCTCGAAGTTGTTCACCAGTTAAACCTGCTCCATGGCCATCAATAACCTTATTATATTGTTTTGCTAAAGATAGTTTATCTAACATATCGAAATCAGTATTTAATACCGCTGGAAAATCCATGACTTCTGCAAGACCTAATACATTTTCATTTTGAATGAATGGAGCTAAATCTTTTGCTTTCATAGTGGCACCTGCATGCTCAAAAGAGGTACTTGGTACACTTGATGGCAACATATAATAGATGTCCATTAGTGCATTTTTTGCATCATCCAACATAAACTGCATACCCTTTGCACCTGATACATTAACAATTTCATGAGGGTCTGAAATAACTGAAGTAATTCCATGGGGTAATAAAATTTCGCTAAACTGAGAAGGAGGTAACATAGAAGATTCTATATGAATATGTGCATCAATAAGTCCTGGAACGACATATTTTCCATTCGCATCTTCAATTGACTTTGCATTAAACTTTTCTTGCTCATCCAGTGCAACAATCATGCCGTTCGCTACAACAATATCAGCTTTTCTCCAACAGAGTGAAAAGACATCTGCAATATTAGCGTTCTTTAAAATAAAATCTGCCTCAACTCTATTTTGTGAAAAATCAATTTGCTTCTTTAATTTTTGGACATCCATCTTAACAGCTCCTTCTCTAGCCATATTATTACTTCTGATAATATATTTAATTAAACTTCTTAATATGAAAAGACTCCTAGAAACAAATTGTTTTTAAGGAGCCTTTTGATTTATTTAAGAATTAACAACTTCACCTATTACATTATTCAGAGCATTTACGGCAGCTTCTGGATTAACTTTTAATCCTTGCTCTTGAAGAACTTCACCAATTGTTTGAATAGCTTGTTCAAGCATTTGGGCTGTTGTATTCCCCATATGTCCAATTCTGAAAGCTTTGCCTGCTAAATGAGCTAGAGCACCAGCAACAATTACGCCTCTTTCAGCAAGTTTTGAACGAAAAGCTGTATCATTTACTCCATCTGGATATAAAATACAGCTTAAAGTTGGAGCTGCAACTTCTTCAGAAGCTAGAGGGACCATTCCATAAGTACGTAATGCTGCACGTACTCCTTGACCGAAAGCAATATGACGTATTTCACGCTTTTGAATGCCTTCATCAAGTACAATTTTTAATGCTGTATCATAAGCATAAATTAAATTAACAGGAGGTGTTGCAAAGTATTTTGATGGATCTTGCATAATCGGTAGCCAGTTATATATATCGCTATAATAAGCAGATACTTGTCCCAATTCTTCTCTCGCTTTTAATGCTGTCTGATTAAACGCAACAATTGCAAGCCCTGGAGGAATCCCTATTGCTTTTTGGGACCCTGTTAATACTACATCAATTTTGTAGTCAGGCTCCCCATATGATTTACTCATATTTTCTTCAAGTGCTGCAGTCGCTACAACACCATCGAGGATTACTAATGCTCCTGAAGCCTTAATGATTGGTACAAGAACATCTAAATCCGATACAACCCCTGTTGAAGTATCTGCATGGGTAATCGTAACAGCTTTATATTGCCCTTCTGCTAGCTTTGCTTCAACTAAAGCTGTATCAACTTGTTTGCCCCACTCCGACTGTAGAACTTCAACTTCAATGCCAAAACTTTTAGCCAGTGGTGTAAATCGGTCTCCAAAATATCCGTGACTAATGACAAGTAATTTTTCCCCTTTGCCAACTGTATTGACTATGGCCATTTCCATTGCAAGAGTGCCAGAACCTGCTACTACAAATACTTCCCCATCTGTTTGCAGTAATTCTTTTGTTCTCTCGATGGCACTTTTATAAATTGATACAAAGCGAGGATCTGTATGCCCCCTTGTTTCACTTGCTAATGCATCATAGATTTCATCTACTACCGGTGTAGGACCCGGTACCAAAAGTAATTCTTTATTTCTCATCCATAATCTCCCCTTTGCTATGTATGAAGTTTAGTCTTATATTCTACAAATCCACAAAAATCCCTTTTTCAAAGCTCTTTTAATAGTTATTGTTATAAAGAAAGCCTTACTAGAAAAGTTACTAGTAAGGCAGACATCCCCATTTGCTATTGAATTATTTATTAGATTATCAATTTAGGAGGCAACCTTTTGATAATCTGAACCCCATGTTTAAATCGCTCTTTTATCCCCAATAAATTCCCTTTGTTTTGCTATAAGTACATCAACGAACATTGTGCTTTAAGTACCAAAACTATCTTTATATTTAAAGTACCTCTGATAAATCTCTTACATATTTGATTAATTAATAGATTTTATCCAAGGCACTCCATAATTATTATACGAATTGCTCTGTTTCAGTTGAACCAGCCATTGCTGTAGTTGAAGACTGACCACCAGAAATTGTTTGTGCCACTTCATCAAAGTAACCTGTACCTACTTCACGTTGGTGACGAGTTGCTGTGTAGCCTTTAGACTCTGCAGCGAATTCAGCTTGTTGTAATTTTGAGTATGCAGCCATACCGTTATCTTTGTAATCATGCGCAAGCTCGAACATTGAGTAGTTTAAGCTGTGGAAACCAGCAAGTGTAATGAATTGGAATTTGTATCCAAGTTTACCTAACTCGCGTTGGTATTCTGCGATTTCTTTATCAGATAATTTTGCTTTCCAGTTGAATGATGGAGAGCAGTTATAAGCTAACATTTTTCCAGGGAATTTCTCATGGATTGCTTCAGCGAATTCACGAGCTTCCTCTAATGATGGATGTGAAGTTTCACACCAGATTAAGTCAGCATATGGTGCATATGCTAAACCACGTGCGATTGCTTGTTTGATACCTGCTTTTGTGCGATAGAATCCCTCTGGAGTGCGTTCACCAGTTAAGAATTCTGCATCGCGTGGGTCAATATCAGATGTTACCATGTCAGCAGCATCAGCATCTGTACGTGCGATTAAGATTGTATCTACACCCATTACGTCACAAGCAAGACGAGCTGCAATTAAGTTACGAATAGCATTTTGTGTTGGAAGTAATACTTTACCACCTAAGTGACCACATTTTTTCTCAGAAGCTAATTGGTCTTCTAAGTGTACGCCTGATGCACCTGCTTCAATCATACCCTTAACAAGTTCGAATACGTTTAATGGTCCACCAAAACCAGCTTCAGCGTCTGCTACGATTGGAGCGAACCAATCAAAACCATCTTCGCGACCTTCAGCGTGATCGATTTGGTCTGCACGTTGTAAAGCTTGATTGATACGTTTAACAACTTGTGGTACAGAGTTTGCTGGGTATAATGATTGGTCAGGATACATTTGACCAGCTACGTTTGCATCTGCAGCTACTTGCCAACCAGATAAGTAGATTGCTTTTAAACCAGCTTTTACTTGTTGTACTGCTTGATTACCTGTTAGTGCTCCTAGCGCATTAATGAATGGCTCTTCATGTAAAGATTTCCATAGGCGAGCAGCACCACGTTTAGCTAAAGTTTGCTCTTGAACGAATGATCCTTGTAATTTTACTACTTCCTCAGCAGTGTATCCGCGTTCAATCCCTTTCCAACGAGGATTTTCTGCCCAATCTTTCTTAATTGCATCGATTCTTTCTTGTCTTGTTACCATTATATAAACACCTTCCCCTTTGTTTAAATACTCTGTTTTGTGAAATAATTCATTTTTAACTGTTCCATAACAGAAGTATTTGTTGTAAATTAATATATAACAGTATTTAAATATTTTCATTATTTTCTGACGAAATAGTGTTTTTTTGGGATAAAAGGGTATTTAAGTAAGATGAAGTTCAAATTAAGAAAGAAACAAAGGGGGATATTTTTACATGGGGAATGAAAATTTTCAAATTTCGAGGGAAGAATTTGATCAATTTAAAGTTATATTAGAAGACTGGATATCTAAAGATGCTTCAATCGCGATTGCTATGGGGGATTCGTATGTTTACCATTCGAAGAGTAAACATCATTTTCACTTAGATTTGGAAAGTTCTATTCATCCAGAGAGCATTGCTTCACGTGTCCTCAAAACAAGAAAAAAAACAGAAGCACTTATGGATCATACAGTTTTGGGTGAACCCTATTATGCAATAGGGTATCCAATTTATTTCAAACAGCAAGAAGCCGCCTTAATCGTTATTCTTCCATCCTCATATACAGAGGAAAAGCGAAAGCCTTATAAGTTTTTAACGGGAAAACAAGAAGAAGATTGGACACCGATACCCATTGAACAAATTTCATATATTGAAAGTTTACAAAAACGAACATGGTTCTACGCGCATAATGAACAATATAAAACAAATATTACTTTGAAGGAACTACAAACAAAGCTGCCTGAGTTTTTTGTAAGAATACATCGCTCATATATCCTTAATATTTATTTTATTAAAAGGATTTCTAAAGATTTAGCATCGAATTTTATTGTGGAGTTAAAAAGTGGGATAGAGCTTCCAGTAAGTCAATCATATATTAATGATTTAAGAAAAGTATTGGAGTTCTAATAGGAGAAGAAATTATGCTTGAGGGCGATGCTGCTTGTAGTGCTTCGTCCTTTTTGAAATTATTACACATACGAAAAACCACCACTAAATTATAGTGGTGGTTTTTATTTGCCTAGCAACGTCCTACTCTCACAGGGGGAAGCCCCCAACTACCATCGGCGCTAAAGAGCTTAACTTCCGTGTTCGGTATGGGAACGGGTGTGACCTCTTTGCCATCATCACTAGACTTGTACAAGGATGTACTGGCTTCGCCGTTGCAACATGGATGTTGCGCTCTTAGGCGAAGTTCCTATTTCATTGTAGAGAGCTTGTTCTCTCAAAACTGGATAAAGACATTGACTAACGACCATTCAAGTTAGTGGTTAAGTCCTCGATCGATTAGTATTCGTCAGCTCCATGTGTCGCCACACTTCCACCTCGAACCTATCTACCTCATCGTCTTTGAGGGATCTTACTTACTTACGTAATGGGAAATCTCATCTTGAGGGGGGCTTCATGCTTAGATGCTTTCAGCACTTATCCCGTCCATACATAGCTACCCAGCGATGCCTTTGGCAAGACAACTGGTACACCAGCGGTATGTCCATCCCGGTCCTCTCGTACTAAGGACAGCTCCTCTCAAATTTCCTACGCCCACGACGGATAGGGACCGAACTGTCTCACGACGTTCTGAACCCAGCTCGCGTACCGCTTTAATGGGCGAACAGCCCAACCCTTGGGACCGACTACAGCCCCAGGATGCGATGAGCCGACATCGAGGTGCCAAACCTCCCCGTCGATGTGGACTCTTGGGGGAGATAAGCCTGTTATCCCCGGGGTAGCTTTTATCCGTTGAGCGATGGCCCTTCCATGCGGAACCACCGGATCACTAAGCCCGTCTTTCGACCCTGCTCGACTTGTAGGTCTCGCAGTCAAGCTCCCTTGTGCCTTTACACTCTACGAATGATTTCCAACCATTCTGAGGGAACCTTTGGGCGCCTCCGTTACCTTTTAGGAGGCGACCGCCCCAGTCAAACTGTCCACCTGACACTGTCTCCTACCCCGATAAGGGGTACGGGTTAGAATTTCAACACAACCAGGGTAGTATCCCACCGACGCCTCCCTCGAAGCTGGCGCTCCGAGTTCTCTGGCTCCTACCTATCCTGTACAAGTTGTGCCAAAATTCAATATCAGGCTACAGTAAAGCTCCACGGGGTCTTTCCGTCCTGTCGCGGGTAACCTGCATCTTCACAGGTACTATAATTTCACCGAGTCTCTCGTTGAGACAGTGCCCAGATCGTTACGCCTTTCGTGCGGGTCGGAACTTACCCGACAAGGAATTTCGCTACCTTAGGACCGTTATAGTTACGGCCGCCGTTTACTGGGGCTTCAATTCAGAGCTTCGCTTACGCTAACCCCTCCTCTTAACCTTCCAGCACCGGGCAGGCGTCAGCCCCTATACGTCACCTTACGGTTTTGCAGAGACCTGTGTTTTTGCTAAACAGTCGCCTGGGCCTATTCACTGCGGCTCTCTTTCGAGAGCACCCCTTCTCCCGAAGTTACGGGGTCATTTTGCCGAGTTCCTTAACGAGAGTTCTCTCGCACACCTTAGGATTCTCTCCTCGACTACCTGTGTCGGTTTGCGGTACGGGCACCTCCCGCCTCGCTAGAGGCTTTTCTTGGCAGTGTGAAATCAGGTACTTCGCTCTTAAAGAGCTCCCCATTACAGCTCAACGTTACAGGAAGCGGATTTGCCTACTTCCACGCCTTACTGCTTGGGCGTGCACAACCAATCGCACGCTTACCCTATCCTACTGCGTCCCCCCATTACTCAAACGGCGGGGAGGTGGTACAGGAATATCAACCTGTTGTCCATCGTCTACGCCTGTCGGCCTCGACTTAGGTCCCGACTAACCCTGAGCGGACGAGCCTTCCTCAGGAAACCTTAGTCATACGGTGGATGGGATTCTCACCCATCTTTCGCTACTCATACCGGCATTCTCACTTCTAAGCGCTCCACCAGTCCTTCCGGTCTGACTTCAACGCCCTTAGAACGCTCTCCTACCACGTGCATCTTAGATGCACATCCACAGCTTCGGTGAATCGTTTAGCCCCGATACATTTTCGGCGCAGCGTCACTCGACCAGTGAGCTATTACGCACTCTTTAAATGATGGCTGCTTCTAAGCCAACATCCTGGTTGTCTAAGCAACGCCACATCCTTTTCCACTTAACGATTACTTTGGGACCTTAGCTGGTGGTCTGGGCTGTTTCCCTTTTGACTACGGATCTTATCACTCGCAGTCTGACTCCCGTGTATAAATATCTGGCATTCGGAGTTTGTCTGAATTCGGTAAAGCGAGATGCCCCCCTAGTCCAAACAGTGCTCTACCTCCAGTATTCTCATCACGAGGCTAGCCCTAAAGCTATTTCGGAGAGAACCAGCTATCTCCAAGTTCGATTGGAATTTCTCCGCTACCCACACCTCATCCCCGCACTTTTCAACGTGCGTGGGTTCGGGCCTCCAGTGAGTGTTACCTCACCTTCACCCTGGACATGGGTAGATCACCTGGTTTCGGGTCTACGACCACGTACTCTTTCGCCCTATTCAGACTCGCTTTCGCTGCGGCTCCGTCTTCTCAACTTAACCTTGCACGTAATCGTAACTCGCCGGTTCATTCTACAAAAGGCACGCTATCACCCATTAACGGGCTCTAACTACTTGTAGGCACACGGTTTCAGGTTCTATTTCACTCCCCTCCCGGGGTGCTTTTCACCTTTCCCTCACGGTACTGGTTCACTATCGGTCACTAGGGAGTATTTAGCCTTGGGAGATGGTCCTCCCGGATTCCGACGGAATTTCACGTGTTCCGCCGTACTCAGGATACACTCAAGAGAGAATGGACTTTCGATTACAGGGCTTTTACCTTCTATGGCGGATCTTTCCAAATCGCTTCGCCTAATCCATTCTTTTGTAACTCCATATAGAGTGTCCTACAACCCCAAGAGGCAAGCCTCTTGGTTTGGGCTATTCCCGTTTCGCTCGCCGCTACTCAGGGAATCGAATATTTTCTTTCTCTTCCTCCAGGTACTTAGATGTTTCAGTTCCCTGGGTGTGCCATCATGACGCTATGAATTCACGTCAAGATACTGCTCCATTACGAGCAGTGGGTTCCCCCATTCGGAAATCTCCGGATCAAAGCTTACTTACAGCTCCCCGAAGCATATCGGTGTTAGTACCGTCCTTCATCGGCTCCTAGTGCCAAGGCATTCACCGTGCGCCCTTAATAACTTAACCTAAAAGTTAGTTACACTTCTCAAACAGAGAAGATTTTAAGAACTTACAATAAATTACTTGAATTTTGTTTGTTGCTATCAATGTCGTTTTATCCAGTTTTCAAAGAACAATATAAAGAAAGTTCTATTAATGTCTAGCTCCAAACACCAGCTGACGCGTCTACTTCAGTCTTTCGTGCGAAATGCAAGCATTTCTACTCAAGACTTCCAGTATCCGGTTCAGCTAAGCGGTGTTTTCCGCTTTTCTAATGAACCTTCAAAACTGAACACAAAACGTTAATGGTATAAGCCCTAGGCTTATATTCCGTTAATATCCTTAGAAAGGAGGTGATCCAGCCGCACCTTCCGATACGGCTACCTTGTTACGACTTCACCCCAATCATCTGTCCCACCTTCGGCGGCTGGCTCCAAAAGGTTACCTCACCGACTTCGGGTGTTACAAACTCTCGTGGTGTGACGGGCGGTGTGTACAAGGCCCGGGAACGTATTCACCGCGGCATGCTGATCCGCGATTACTAGCGATTCCGGCTTCATGTAGGCGAGTTGCAGCCTACAATCCGAACTGAGAACGGTTTTATCGGATTAGCTCCCCCTCGCGGGTTGGCAACCGTTTGTACCGTCCATTGTAGCACGTGTGTAGCCCAGGTCATAAGGGGCATGATGATTTGACGTCATCCCCACCTTCCTCCGGTTTGTCACCGGCAGTCTCCTTAGAGTGCCCAACTAAATGATGGCAACTAAGAACAAGGGTTGCGCTCGTTGCGGGACTTAACCCAACATCTCACGACACGAGCTGACGACAACCATGCACCACCTGTCACCACTGTCCCCGAAGGGAAAGCTATGTCTCCATAGCGGTCAATGGGATGTCAAGACCTGGTAAGGTTCTTCGCGTTGCTTCGAATTAAACCACATGCTCCACCGCTTGTGCGGGCCCCCGTCAATTCCTTTGAGTTTCAGTCTTGCGACCGTACTCCCCAGGCGGAGTGCTTAATGCGTTAGCTGCAGCACTAAGGGGCGGAAACCCCCTAACACTTAGCACTCATCGTTTACGGCGTGGACTACCAGGGTATCTAATCCTGTTTGCTCCCCACGCTTTCGCGCCTCAGCGTCAGTTACAGACCAGAAAGTCGCCTTCGCCACTGGTGTTCCTCCAAATCTCTACGCATTTCACCGCTACACTTGGAATTCCACTTTCCTCTTCTGCACTCAAGTCCTCCAGTTTCCAATGACCCTCCACGGTTGAGCCGTGGGCTTTCACATCAGACTTAAAGGACCGCCTGCGCGCGCTTTACGCCCAATAATTCCGGACAACGCTTGCCACCTACGTATTACCGCGGCTGCTGGCACGTAGTTAGCCGTGGCTTTCTAATAAGGTACCGTCAAGGTACAGCCAGTTACTACTGTACTTGTTCTTCCCTTACAACAGAGTTTTACGATCCGAAAACCTTCTTCACTCACGCGGCGTTGCTCCATCAGACTTCCGTCCATTGTGGAAGATTCCCTACTGCTGCCTCCCGTAGGAGTCTGGGCCGTGTCTCAGTCCCAGTGTGGCCGATCACCCTCTCAGGTCGGCTACGCATCGTCGCCTTGGTGAGCCGTTACCTCACCAACTAGCTAATGCGCCGCGGGCCCATCCTATAGCGATAGCAGAACCATCTTTCATCATTTCAACATGTGATGAAATGAATTATTCGGTATTAGCCCCGGTTTCCCGGAGTTATCCCCAACTATAGGGCAGGTTGCCCACGTGTTACTCACCCGTCCGCCGCTAACCTTCAGAAGCAAGCTTCTAAAGGTCCGCTCGACTTGCATGTATTAGGCACGCCGCCAGCGTTCGTCCTGAGCCAGGATCAAACTCTCCATAAAAGAATTTGATAAAGCTCAAAAAATTGCTGGCATCAAAATTGATGTCCAAAATTTTGTTCCTCAATTTAATGAGAAACTATATTCATTAACGTTTTGTTGTTCAGTTTTCAAAGTTCATGGTGGAGCCTAGCGGGATCGAACCGCTGACCTCCTGCGTGCAAGGCAGGCGCTCTCCCAGCTGAGCTAAGGCCCCAATAAAAATGGTCGAGAAGACAGGATTCGAACCTGCGACCCCTTGGTCCCAAACCAAGTGCTCTACCAAGCTGAGCTACTTCTCGTATATATGGCGCGCCCGGCAGGAGTCGAACCCACAACCTTCTGATCCGTAGTCAGACGCTCTATCCAATTGAGCTACGGGCGCATATAAATGGTGCCGAGGACCGGAATCGAACCGGTACGGTAGTCACCTACCGCAGGATTTTAAGTCCTGTGCGTCTGCCAGTTCCGCCACCCCGGCACATTTGGAGCGGAAGACGGGGTTCGAACCCGCGACCCCCACCTTGGCAAGGTGGTGTTCTACCACTGAACTACTTCCGCATGTGCATTTTTATAACATTAATGCGGGTGAAGGGAGTCGAACCCCCACGCCTTGCGGCGCTAGATCCTAAGTCTAGTGCGTCTGCCAATTCCGCCACACCCGCGTAAATTTAAATAAAACTGGTGAGCCATGAAGGACTTGAACCTTCGACCCTCTGATTAAAAGTCAGATGCTCTACCACTGAGCTAATGGCTCGTACAAATGGTGCCGGCGAAAGGACTTGAACCCTCAACCTACTGATTACAAGTCAGTTGCTCTACCAGTTGAGCTACACCGGCTTAATATGGTGGAGGATGACGGGCTCGAACCGCCGACCCCCTGCTTGTAAGGCAGGTGCTCTCCCAGCTGAGCTAATCCTCCTGGGTATTATGCCTAGCAACGTCCTACTCTCGCAGGGGGAAGCCCCCAACTACCATCGGCGCTAAAGAGCTTAACTTCCGTGTTCGGTATGGGAACGGGTGTGACCTCTTTGCCATCATCACTAGACTCAAGTGAATTCTATCATATTTTCGAATCACTTATTTGAGACAAGAATTATTATATTACTTTTTTCTTAAAAAAGCAATACTTTTTAAAAATAATTTTTGTTCTCTCAAAACTGGATAAAGACATTGACTAACGACCATTCAAGTTAGTGGTTAAGTCCTCGATCGATTAGTATTCGTCAGCTCCATGTGTCGCCACACTTCCACCTCGAACCTATCTACCTCATCGTCTTTGAGGGATCTTACTTACTTACGTAATGGGAAATCTCATCTTGAGGGGGGCTTCATGCTTAGATGCTTTCAGCACTTATCCCGTCCATACATAGCTACCCAGCGATGCCTTTGGCAAGACAACTGGTACACCAGCGGTATGTCCATCCCGGTCCTCTCGTACTAAGGACAGCTCCTCTCAAATTTCCTACGCCCACGACGGATAGGGACCGAACTGTCTCACGACGTTCTGAACCCAGCTCGCGTACCGCTTTAATGGGCGAACAGCCCAACCCTTGGGACCGACTACAGCCCCAGGATGCGATGAGCCGACATCGAGGTGCCAAACCTCCCCGTCGATGTGGACTCTTGGGGGAGATAAGCCTGTTATCCCCGGGGTAGCTTTTATCCGTTGAGCGATGGCCCTTCCATGCGGAACCACCGGATCACTAAGCCCGTCTTTCGACCCTGCTCGACTTGTAGGTCTCGCAGTCAAGCTCCCTTGTGCCTTTACACTCTACGAATGATTTCCAACCATTCTGAGGGAACCTTTGGGCGCCTCCGTTACCTTTTAGGAGGCGACCGCCCCAGTCAAACTGTCCACCTGACACTGTCTCCTACCCCGATAAGGGGTACGGGTTAGAATTTCAACACAACCAGGGTAGTATCCCACCGACGCCTCCCTCGAAGCTGGCGCTCCGAGTTCTCTGGCTCCTACCTATCCTGTACAAGTTGTGCCAAAATTCAATATCAGGCTACAGTAAAGCTCCACGGGGTCTTTCCGTCCTGTCGCGGGTAACCTGCATCTTCACAGGTACTATAATTTCACCGAGTCTCTCGTTGAGACAGTGCCCAGATCGTTACGCCTTTCGTGCGGGTCGGAACTTACCCGACAAGGAATTTCGCTACCTTAGGACCGTTATAGTTACGGCCGCCGTTTACTGGGGCTTCAATTCAGAGCTTCGCTTACGCTAACCCCTCCTCTTAACCTTCCAGCACCGGGCAGGCGTCAGCCCCTATACGTCACCTTACGGTTTTGCAGAGACCTGTGTTTTTGCTAAACAGTCGCCTGGGCCTATTCACTGCGGCTCTCTTTCGAGAGCACCCCTTCTCCCGAAGTTACGGGGTCATTTTGCCGAGTTCCTTAACGAGAGTTCTCTCGCACACCTTAGGATTCTCTCCTCGACTACCTGTGTCGGTTTGCGGTACGGGCACCTCCCGCCTCGCTAGAGGCTTTTCTTGGCAGTGTGAAATCAGGTACTTCGCTCTTAAAGAGCTCCCCATTACAGCTCAACGTTACAGGAAGCGGATTTGCCTACTTCCACGCCTTACTGCTTGGGCGTGCACAACCAATCGCACGCTTACCCTATCCTACTGCGTCCCCCCATTACTCAAACGGCGGGGAGGTGGTACAGGAATATCAACCTGTTGTCCATCGTCTACGCCTGTCGGCCTCGACTTAGGTCCCGACTAACCCTGAGCGGACGAGCCTTCCTCAGGAAACCTTAGTCATACGGTGGATGGGATTCTCACCCATCTTTCGCTACTCATACCGGCATTCTCACTTCTAAGCGCTCCACCAGTCCTTCCG
>NZ_JAMYWW010000001.1:75000-130000 GCF_024159215.1 Ureibacillus endophyticus | reverse complement strand
AAAGTTGGTCGTTTAATTCTTCAATGTTTGACACGATTTTCACTCCTTAAATTTTCCGAGTATGTAGCTCAATTTTTGTCCATAATGTACCCATTGTACACAATTTTCGCCATCTCTTCATCTGTTTCGTTTGAAATTCAACTGTTTTGTAAAAGTTTTATAATTCTGAAAATCTTAAACCTGAATCAATTATGCCTACTTTGTACTAAAAATATGCTACCATTTCCATATTGGTAGAAGAGAGGAGAGGTAGATTATGTACCGTAAAGTAGAAGATTTCATACATGAGTGGGAACATAATAGTTCTGGAACATTATCGATTATTGAAGCAATTTCTGATGAAAAGAAACACCAAGCAATAGTTGAGGACCATAGTACACTGGAATGGCTAAGTTGGCATTTAACGACTGCACCTGTGTTTTTCCTTGGACAAACAGGGCTTTCATTAAATATGGATTTAAATCCAAAGAACATCCCAACAACTATTGAAGAAATTAAATCTACTTATCAAACTATGAAAAAAAACGTTCGTAAAGTGGTTGAAGAAAATTTTAAAGATGAAACTTTAGTAAATAAAGTGAATATGCTGGGTAATGAAACTCCGATTGGTGCTGTATTACGAATGATGGTTGACCATCAAACACATCACCGCGCACAAATGCAAGTATTGTTACGACAAGCAGGATTACCCGTTCCAGGAGTTATGGGACCTACAAAAGAAGCTTCAAGATAAAAAAATTAAAGGCATCCTTCGTTGTTTGAAGAATGCCTTTTGTATTGTTAAATTGCTTCAACTTGTTGTTCTTCTAGTTGGTCTGCAACACTATTAAGTATTGCACGTAAATCCTTTGCCGTTTCAACTTGGTTGATAGCGTTACGAACTAATCCGTTTCCGCGAATCCCTTTTAAATACCAAGATGCATGTTTTCGCATTTCACGAACAGCAACACCTTCACCCTTTAATTGCATTAATCGTTCAAAGTGGAGTAAGCATACATCCATTTTTTCACGTACTGATGGCTCAGGTTTTAATTCCCCTGTTTCTAAATATTGAACCGTACGATAGATCATCCATGGGTTTCCTAAAGCAGCTCGTCCAATCATTACTGCATCAACACCTATTTCATCGATCATTCGTTTTGCATCTTGTGGTGTTTCAACATCACCATTTCCAATGAACGGAATCGAGATATGTTTCTTTACCTCTTTTAAGACTTCCCAATTTGCTTTACCTTCGTACATTTGAACCCGTGTGCGACCATGCATCGCAATCGCAGAAGCTCCTGCACGTTCAGCAGCCTTAGCATTTTCTACTGCAAAAATATGTTCCTCATCCCAACCGATACGCATCTTTACACTAACTGGTTTATCTACTGCATCTACTACTGCTGCAACCATTTCATAAATTTTATTTGGGTCTAGAAGCCACTTTGCACCCGCTTCACATTTAATAATTTTGTTTACTGGGCAACCCATGTTGATGTCAATAATATCTGCGTTCGTGTTTTTATCTACATATTTGGCAGCTTCAACTAACGTTTCTTTATCTCCACCAAAGATTTGTAATGAAAGTGGATTTTCTCGCTCATCGATATACAGCATATCAAGCGTTTTTTGGTTACGCATGACTAAGCCTTTATCGCTAATCATTTCAGCATATACTAAACCTGCTCCGAACTCTTTAACAGTTAGACGGAATGCAGAGTTACATACACCAGCCATAGGTGCTAATACGACACGGTTATCCATGACGATATTACCTATTTGAAACGGCTTTTCCGTTGTAGTCATGTATTCTCCTCCTTCAAAAGGAATTCTATATCAACATTTCTCTTAATAGATAAATTGTTCTACACTTGTAGTAGCTTTCCACTTCTTTACACCCTCTTGATCGATGTCTAAAAGTGTTAATACCTTTTGAGCTTGAGCTAAAAACCCTTCTAAAGGTTCATCAGCAATTTCTAAAAGTGGAACTAAGACAAATGCTCTTTCAAACATTCTTGCATGCGGAACGATTAAATTCTCCGCTTCAATATTGTCTTGATTAAACAACAAAATGTCAAGGTCTATAATTCTAGGACCCCATCTAATTTCCCGAACTCTCCCTAAATCATTTTCTACAGTTTGGCATATCTCTAACATTTCAAATGCCGATTTGTCGCTCTCAACTAAGACAACAATATTTAAAAATGAAGGTTGGTCTACATATCCTACTGGTGCCGTTTCATAAATAGATGATACTTTTTTTACACTGATACCATCCATTTCATAAAGCATTTTTACTGCTAGTTTTAAATTGTACTCTCTGTCTCCAATATTCGTGCCAAGTGATAAATAAATTTTATTCATGGAAACGCCCTCTTACTATTTCTACTGCAACTTCTTTATAATGACCCGCAATCGGTGGATCCGGCTTTATCACTTCAACACGACAACCAAATACTTGTCCTTCGTAATCTGATAATATACGCGTTGCAATGGACTCAGCTACGGCCTCTATTAATTTATAGGGTTTTCCTTCTATAATTTCTTTGCAAATATCATAGACACCCACATAACTAACGGTATCTTGAAGGTCATCCGTTTGTCCTGCTTTTTGTATATCTACCGCTAACGAAACAGAAGCACGGAATCTTTGCCCGAGAACAGTCTCTTCCTTTAAAACTCCATGATAACCAAAAAATTGCATATCTCTTAAATGTATATAGTCCATGTTGTACTCCTTTTAATGTCTTGAAGGTAGTTCCTCATTAATTGTAAACTTGCCCATTAGTGCATCAATCATTCTTACTGTTCGAGCAACCTCTTTTACGTCATGAACACGTACGATATGGCACCCCTTCATCACACCATAAGCGCATGTTGCTGCAGTTCCTTCTACTCGTTCATCTAATGGTAAGTTCAATATCGTCCCAATCATGCGTTTACGAGAAGTGGCAAGTAATACAGGATAACCTATATCAACTAGCTCATCTAAACGCTGCATTGTTTCAATACTTTGTTTTAAGTTTTTCACAAAACCAATTCCTGGATCTAGAATAATGTGCTGATCAGGTACTCCAGCATTCTTTACAATTTGAATGCTTTCTTGTAGATCTTGCATATAGTTTTCAAAGTAATTTGTATAGTCTTCATCATTTCGATTGTGCATTAGGATAATAGGTACATTGTAATCTGCAGCTACCTTCGCAATTTCAGGATCTGCTTTTGCTCCCCAAATATCGTTAATCATATGCGCACCTGCTTCAATAGCTGCACGGGCAACAGCTGACTTGTAAGTATCGATTGAAATGATAACAGGTACTTCGTTTAAAATAGCTTTAATCACCGGTACAACGCGATCAATCTCTTCTTCATCCGAAATACGTGTATAACCTGGTCGAGTAGATTCTCCGCCAATATCAATAATCTTTGCACCATTTGCAACCATTTCCTTCGCATGGGCAACAGCTGCATTAACAGAGTTGAATTTTCCTCCGTCCGAAAAAGAATCGGGCGTTACATTTAAAATCCCCATTACTATTGTTTCTTTTCTATAATCTAGTTCAATATTGTTAATGACTAGTGGTGTAGAGTACTTCGTTAACATCTCTTAGCCTCTTTTCATTAGTTGTATAATTTCCTCTATATAAGCTTGATGAAGCCTTTTATAAATAGGGCCTTCTTCACCTAAAAATCTCGTTCTACCAATATTCGATATAGGGACTAACTCTTCAATTGAATTTGTAACAAAGCATTCGTAAGCATGTAGTAGCTCATGTTGGAAAAAGATATCCTCTATAACACGATAGCCTAATCGTTTTGCAGTATGTATTACCCATTGTCTTGTAATACCCGGAATGATACCTGTTGTAAGAGAAGGTGTATAAAGTATATCATCTCTTGACCAGAAAATATTAGAGGTAATACCTTCTGCAATATGTCCCTTTGAATTAAGTAAAAGTCCTTCTGTTGTTTCAAGGTTTTGCACTTCAAAACTTGCTAATATATTATTTCCAAAATTATGAGATATATAGCGTACCGAGTGTTCGGGGGAATTACGAGTTGTCTTTAACCACATAGCATCCTTTTCTAACCCACGCGTTCTTTCAATAAGAGGTATTCTATAAATGATTACATTGGGATTTTTATATTTAGGTGCTAAAGTATCATCTGTCTCTCCAGCTGAAATATTCACTCGAAATATACTATCTTCTCTAGAAGCAGCTAGCCACAATTCTTTTATTACATTTTGAATATCTCTTATTGTATAAGGCATAGGTATTCGAAAATTATTTAATGCATTGCACAATCGATTAAAACGCTCTTCAAGTAATAGCACTTGACCATTGTATGTACGAAATCGTTCATAAAAACCGATTCCATGTAAATATCCATGGTCAAAAGGTGAAATGAATAATTCCTTCTCATCTATAAAATTACCATTAAACCAACAGAGCATTCGTTAACCCCTTCCTATTAGAAAATGTGTAGTTAAAAATAGAATATCAATTTTAATAGGAAAGCGCATTAATCTACTTAACATCTCCAATTGGACGTAAAAAAAATCGACATCACCAATACGGTAATGTCGATGTATTAATTTTTAAATTAGTCTTCGAAGTTGTATAAAGCAGTAGATAGGTAACGTTCACCGTTTGATGGAACAATCGCTAAAACGTTAGAACCTTTTCCAAGACGTTTTGCAGTTTCGATTGCTGCGTGGATTGCAGCTCCAGAAGAGATACCTACTAAAATCCCTTCTTCTTTACCTACTTTACGAGCTACTTCAAAAGCAGTTTCATTTTCAACTGTAAATACTGAGTTATAGATTTCTGTATTTAATACGCCTGGTACGAAACCTGCACCAATACCTTGGATTTTATGAGAACCTGGGTTACCACCAGAAAGTACTGGAGAATCTTTTGGTTCTACAGCGATGATTTCGATTTCAGGGAATTTTTCACGTAAAACTTCACCAGCACCTGTGATTGTACCACCTGTTCCGATACCTGCAACAAATCCATCTAATTTAAGACCAGCACTTTCAAATGCTTCAACGATTTCAGGACCAGTTGTTTTACGGTGAATTTCAGCGTTTGCTTGGTTTTCGAATTGTTGTGGTAAGAAGTAACCATTTTCTTCTGCTAAACTTTTAGCTTTTGCAATGGCACCTTTCATACCTTCTGGACCAGGTGTTAATACTAATTCTGCACCATAAGCACGAAGTAATTTACGACGTTCGATACTCATTGTTTCTGGCATTACTAAAATTGCACGGTAGCCTTTAGCAGCAGCAATCATAGCTAAACCAATACCTGTGTTACCAGAAGTAGGCTCAATAATTGTACCACCTGGTTTTAATGTTCCTTCTTTTTCTGCCGCTTCAATCATTGCAAGGGCAATACGGTCTTTTACAGAGCTACCTGGGTTGAAGAATTCTACTTTCACCCAAACTGTACCTTCATTTTCAGAAGTTGCATGATTAAGTTTTACGATTGGAGTACGGCCAACTAATTCAGTTACTGAGTTTACTAATTTACTCATTTTTTATCATCCTCTCTTAAATACCTACTAAATTTATAGGTTTTACCTATTTAGTATATTACCAACATTTGTGCCTTGAGTCAATGCATATGAACAAAATATTAAGAAAATTTTACTGGGTAAATCCTAAGATGCTTCACCATAGAACCAACTCGCATTAAATTCTTTCCAAAAGGCTTCTGGAGTAATTGACGCAGGTAATTGTTCCATTGATAATGCACGTTGGATGTGCCCTTTCACATCTTCATAGGTAAAGGATTTTCCTTCGTTAATTTCTTCAACTTTTACTATTCCATAACGTCCATCATTCATGACAAATGCATCACTAATCTCGTTCTCTTTTAATTTTTGTACGGCGCTTTGAATGCTTTTATCTATATTTTCTTGTTCAGTTGTTATATAGCCGATACCTCCACCGAGACTTGCAGAAGTTGTATCAAGGGAACGTTCCCTAGCTAAAACAGAAAAATCAGAGCCGTCTTTAAGTTCCTTCAGTACACTATTTGCATCTTCCTTTGACTCGACAATGATAATGCTTGTTTTATATGTAGTAGGAATATTATAAAGAGATTGATTTTCCTCATAGTATTTAACGATTTCCTCGGGATCTATGATGATATCTTTAGTCAACACTTTCTCTAAAATTAGTTGTGAGCGCACTTTTTGCCGTAGTTGCTTTTCTGTTAATTGTTGAGTTGTCGTATCGGTTGTATCTTGAGCAGTACGAATTAAGGCTATTTCTAAATCAACCTCTTCATCTGAAACTTTAATTTTGTATTCTTCCGCAGCCTTTTCCATAACTGATTCATTAACTAAGCTTTGGAGCGTTTCTTTCCCATAACGGGTTTCCATTTCAGCCATCCACTGCTGTTTCGTAATCTTTTGATCATCAACGGTAGCGACTATTTCATCGCCACCGTTATCTTTATCATTTGGCCATAACCATAAGACAAACCAAAATATGTTTCCTGCAAAAAGAATCGCTAATAAAGTTAAAACAGGCTTTGTTTTTAATCTTCTCTGAGAAAGAGGCGTTTTTGTGTGCGATTGTGTTTGATATTTATTGTTTGATTTCATCAATAAAACCTTCGAGCTCTTGCTTGTCGAAATGATATTTTTCTAAGCAAAAATGACATTGTGCCTCTGCTTGTCCATCTTCATCAATCATTTCTTGAATTTCTTGAGCCCCTAAACTAATAATCGCTGCACCAAAACGCTCTTTAGAACATTGACATTTAAATTCCACATCCATTGAATCTAAAATTTGAACATTTTCTTTCCCTAGTACTACTTCTAGTATTTGTTCAGGAGTTAATCCCTTTTCAATCATTTTAGAAACAGGTTCAATTGTAGAAAGGTGTTGTTCGATTTCTGTAATTGTCTCTTCATCACAACCTGGCATCAATTGAAGAATAAATCCACCTGCAGCTAATACTGTATTATCTGGATTTACTAAAACACCTAAACCAACAGATGATGGAACTTGTTCTGAAACTGCAAAATAATAAGTGAAATCTTCTGCAATTTCCCCGGAAACAATTGGTGTTTGACCTGAGAACATGTCACGCATACCTAAATCTTTTACTACTGTGATCGTACCCTCTGTTCCAACTGCTCGGCGTACATCTAATTTTCCTACTGAGTTTAAATCAAAATGTACTTGTGGGTTTGTTACATAGCCTCGAACCTCACCCTTTGCATTCGCATCAATTAACATTGGACCAATTGGACCATTTCCTTCAATTTTTACTGTTATTTTATCTTCACCTTTTAACATGGCACCCATCATTACACTCGCCGTCATAGAACGACCTAATGCTGCAGTTGCAGTTGGCCATGTATTATGGCGTCGTTGAGCTTCTCCCACCGTGTTCGTAGTGCGTGCAGCAAATGCACGAACATTACCATTAAACCCTAAACCTCTTACTAAGTAATCTCTCATGTTGTTTATCCTCATTTCTTTATTGATTTCTTTTAAAAATGATATATAACCCTTTTAAAGTGAGCAACGGATCAACTATATCTATCATTTTTGTTTCGTTAGCAATTAAATGTGCTAAGTTTCCAGTTGCAATAACAACAGCATCTTCATTAGAAGTTTGTTTCATCCGACTAACAATGCCTTCCACTTGACCTACAAAACCATAAACGACACCTGCTTGCATTGCAGAAATGGTATTTTTCCCAATGATGGTTGTAGGACGGTTAATTTCAATACGTGGCAATTTTGCCGTTCTTGAAAAAAGTGCCTCTGTTGAAATGGTAATCCCCGGAGCAATTGCGCCTCCTAAATAATCCCCTTTTGCATTAAGATAGCAATACGTATTAGCTGTACCAAAATCGATTACAATCAACGGTCTTCCACCATATTCATCTACAGCTGCAACCGCATTTACTATGCGATCTGCACCTACTTCTCTAGGATTGTCATATTTTATATTTAAACCGTTTTTCACTCCCGGTCCGACTATAAGCGGTTTGACATGAAAGTATTTTCGGCACATTTCTTCTAATACATACATAATAGGTGGAACTACAGATGAGATAATAATGCCCTTAATATCTTCAAAACAGATTCCTACATGGGAGAACAACATTTTGAATTGCATCGCATATTCATCATCTGTTTTACGTCTATTTGTTTCGATACTAAAGTTAAAGGCCAGTTTCTCTTTTTTATAAATACCAATTGTAATATTAGAATTACCAACATTAAGGACAAGGATCATTTATTCACACCCATTTCAAAAACCATTTGTAAAAAATAATACCATATTAACGGAATTATAATACAGTAGTATGTCTAACGCTTCCAACTCGTTGATTCATCAGAACAAAATTTCAAAATTGTGCGTCGAATGATTTATCTATGTTTTCTGAATTATAACCCCGTCTACTGCAAAACTTTCCTTTAAACAATCGCATTTCGACAATGTTTATTAAGCTAAACGTTTAACGCAACTAGAATTCAGAAGTACTTTCAACTCTGCTACTTAATTGGTTCGTCTTAATCAAGTTTCATTTCAGATTAATCTATGTTTTCTGAATTATAACTTCACCATAAATTACTTTAGGCGAATAAATAAAAAAACTGAATGAGATGGCATTAGCATACTCATTCAGCAAAATAATATCTATTTATTTCGGTCTTCTTGAATACCGTCACGATTTTCAGGTGTACGGTTTTCTTTTGGTAGGTCGTTTGTTGTTGGGTCAGGAGTTTGACCAACGATTTGATTTTCTAGACTTGTAGAGCCAGAAATTTCAACAACAACATCCTCTGATTCATTCTTTTTTGCAGTCTCATTTGTAGACTCAATAACGATACGCTCATCATCTACTTTTGAATAGTCTACACGATCTGGAAGTTTACCATGATCTCTTAAGTGCTCAATTTGTTGAGCATCTAAAGTTTCTACTTCAAGTAATGTTTCTGCAATTAAAGTTAATAAATCACGTTTTTCAGTAAGAATTTGTTTTGTTCGCTCATATTGTTCTACGATAATTGATTGCATTTCTTTATCAATTTCGTATGCAATTGAATCAGAATAGTTTTGTTCCGAGTTAAAGTCACGTCCAAGGAATACATTACCTCCTTGGCTTGAACCAAATTGCATCGGTCCTAACTTATCGCTCATCCCGTATTCTGTAACCATTGAGCGTGCAATTCCTGTAGCACGTTGGAAGTCGTTGTGTGCCCCAGTTGATACTTCACCAAATGTGATATCTTCTGCAACACGACCACCAAGAAGTCCTGCAATTTTGTCTAATAATTCTGGTTTTGTCATAAAGTAACGGTCTTCTTTTGGAAGCATTACTGCATAACCACCAGCTTGACCACGTGGCACGATTGTAACTTTGTGCACTTTTTCAGCTTGGTCTAACGTTAATCCTACAACTACGTGACCGGCTTCGTGGAAAGCAACAATTTTACGTTCTTTTTCTGAAATTACACGACTTGATTTAGCTGGACCTGCAATTACTCGGTCTGTTGCTTCATCAATATCCGTCATGTCAATTTTTCGTTTATTACGACGAGTAGCTACTAAAGCCGCCTCATTAAGTAAGTTTTCAAGATCAGCCCCGGAGAAACCTGGTGTACGTTGAGCAATTGCTTTTAAGTCCACATCATCACGTAATGGTTTATTACGTGCGTGTACTTTTAAGATTGCTTCACGGCCTTTTACATCTGGGCGACCAACCGTAATTTGACGGTCGAAACGTCCTGGACGAAGTAATGCTGGGTCTAAAATATCTGGGCGGTTTGTTGCAGCGATAATGATAATACCTTCATTTACGCCGAAACCATCCATTTCAACAAGTAATTGGTTTAGTGTTTGCTCACGTTCATCGTGGCCCCCACCAAGACCTGCTCCACGTTGACGACCAACCGCATCAATTTCATCAATAAAGATAATACATGGTGCATTTTTCTTCGCGTTTTCAAATAAATCACGTACGCGGCTTGCCCCAACCCCTACGAACATCTCTACGAAGTCAGAACCAGAGATTGAGAAGAATGGTACTCCTGCTTCACCAGCAACAGCTCGTGCAAGTAATGTTTTACCTGTCCCCGGAGGCCCTACTAGTAAAATACCTTTAGGAATACGTGCACCCATTTCTGTAAATTTACGATGATCTTTTAAGAAGTCAACTACTTCTACAAGTTCTTGCTTTTCTTCGTCGGCACCGGCTACGTCTACGAAACGAACTTTTTTCTTTTCAGAGTCGTATAACTTCGCCTTACTTTTACCGAAGTTCATCACTTTATTGCCTCCACCCTGAGATTGACTCAATAGGAAGAAGAATAAAATGATAATAATGATGAATGGTATAATCCCTGTAAAGAACTGTACCCAACCACTCGTTTCAGGTGCTTTTAGAAATTTAATGTCCGGATTACCGTTAACAGCATTCGTAATCTTTTCCATTAAAGCCGGATTGTCACGAGGAATATTAACTAGGAAAGTTTGACCTTGTTCATATCCCGCTAATGCACCTTCTACCACATAGACTTGTGCATCCGGCTGAATATTTGCATATTCAACTTTTCCAGCTTCTAATGCTTCTAAAAACTCATGATAAGTCAATTCTTCTGAAGGTGCGTTACCTCCATTAAATGTACCGAAAATACCTATTATTACTAGAAAGATTAATAAATAAAATATGGTGTATCGAAATATTCGATTCATCCCCAGCCTCCTCACAACATAACAGAAACACTATAAGTAAAATCTTAACATATCATGAATTAATCATAAAACAAAAAGCACCGGTAAAATGTGTTGTAAACAATATTTGTCGAAATGTTTACAGAATTCTAAAATGAATATACTTCCTTCTTCAAAATACCGATGTATGGTAAGTTACGATATTTTTCTGCGTAGTCTAATCCATAACCAACTACAAATCCATCTGGCACTTCAAAACCAACAACATCTGCTTTTAAATCTACTTTTCGTCCAGATGGTTTATCTAAAAGTGTAACAATTTTAATTGTTTTTGCTTTGCGGTATTTGAATAAATCTACTAAATAACTTAAAGTTAATCCGCTATCAATAATATCTTCGATTATAATGACATCGCGACCTTCAACACTAGTATTTAAGTCTTTTAAAATTTTTACCTCACCTGATGAAACTGTCGCATTTCCATAACTCGATACATCCATAAAGTCGACTTCAATGTATGATTCAAAACGCTTCATTAGATCTGTCATAAATGGCATAGCGCCTTTTAATACTCCAATTGCAAGTGGAAATTGATCTTTATACTCTTCAGTTAATTGTGCTCCAAGTTCAGCTACTCTTTCTTGGATTTGTTCTTCTGTAATCATAATTTTTTCAATATCATTTTGAATCATAATAGGTTCCTCCTTGAGTTGTTACAACAAATGACGCTTCTTAGTCATTATAATCAATTTTTAGTTATTCTTAATAAAATTTGTTCATCTAATTCAAAGTTTAATCGTTTTAATTACAAGTAAATGATATAAAATCGTGCTTTAAGAATTTTCAGGTTGGAAATATAAGATTGAGTCATCGGTTGGACGCATGGTTTTAGAAAATGACTTATTAACTCGCACTCCTATTATAGCCATAATGTCATCGTTTGCATCGACTAAAATAGGCCAAGTATCTCTTTCATGCAAAGGAATTTTTTCATCGATAAGTATTCTGGATATGCGTTTTGGGGAATCCATTCCTTTTAATGAAATTCGATCTCCATCTCTTCTTGGTCTGATTCGAAATGGGGGAGAAAAGTCCTTGGAATTAAAATAATATAACTTAGAAATGTTTTTCATTCCTAACTGTTCAATAGAGGCTTCTCCTATGTACAATCGAAACCTTAAAGTATGCGTCCATTCATTGAATGTAACCTCTTGCTCAAGCACCGTATTTTCCGCGCTTTTGTTACTCTGTTCAAAAACAACTTCATCATATTTACGCATTGCAATAAAGCCTTCAGGTAAATAAATTAAAGCACTACCATTCGTTTTTTTAATTAAATTCAGAATAGATATAATTATTGTATTACTTTGGGCATTATTGTAATTGCTGTAAAGATAGTTTAATAGTATTAAAATCATTCTTCTTTGTAAAGCAACTGGTTCATTTTGAAATAAAGGAATTTTCAGTACAAACGTATTTTCTTTTTGTAATTTTACTACTTGGGGAAACCTCTCTAATGCAAGACGATTTAATAAGTCATCATCTTGTTGTAAATTTTCTGCAAGGAATACCGCATTGCTCGAAACATTCGGATTTTCCTTTTTTAAAAGTGGGACTACATGATGTCTATAACGGTTTCTGGTATAGTCATCTTTCTCATTGCTTGCGTCTTCTCTAAAGTTACCTTCCTGCTCTTTTAAATATTTTTGAATCTCATCCTTTGTCACTGCTAAAAATGGACGAATTAATATACCTGAGGAAAATTTACGTTGCGCATACATCCCTTTCATTCCGTTAACGGATCCAGATTTTGTTAGCGCCATAAGCAAGGATTCCAATTGATCATCTGCATGATGAGCTGTTACTAATTTATTTATACGATGTTCTTTCATTATTTTTTCGAAAAAGGCGTACCTTTCTCTTCGACAAATTGCTTGTGAGTTTCCACCTTCTTCATGAAGATATTGGGGAATTGGAATTGAGGTACTAAATGTAGGTATTCCTTGTTCATTACAAAACTCTTCTACAAAAACACGATCTTCTGCGGAAGTTTGTCCTCTAAGCATATGGTCAACATGCGCTACAAATAATTGTATTTTAAAAATATGTTGAAACTTAATGAAAAAATGCAATAATCCCATTGAATCAATGCCACCAGAACAAGCAATGAGAAGACGGTCTCCACTAGCAATAAGTTGTTGTTCGATTATATAGTTTTTTACTTTCGTTTCAAAAGAAACCATCTTCTCACCTCGCTTTTATTAACTTACTTTAAGAGATCTTTGCGTTTGGTGGACTAAATACCGCCCATTTTGGTACAACATGAGATACATTTAACAAAATGACCGTACAATCGTCATCAACGTCATACATATTACTAAACTGTTCCATAACATCATAAAGAATGACTTCAATTGGCATATCTTCTTCTATTCTGGATTTTAACAAGCTAATAAAATATTGTTCCTGTTCTTCCCAATCAAATTTCCCTGAAAATACTCCATCTGATACCATCACTACGTAATCTTCAGCTAATAGATTTACTTTCTCCGTTTCAACAGAGAACACTGGCATAAATCCAACAGGCGCAGCCGCTCCATCCACTTTTAGTAGACGTTCACCACGTAAAATATATGTCGACATACTACCTGCCTTCCAAGACCATAAAGCACCATGTTGTAAATCAACTAAAGCAAAATCAATCGTTGCATACATATCTACTTCTCGGTTTAGAGACATTACATAGTGAAGAGTATGCATGGCAGTTTCAGGATTCATATTATATGATAGACATTCTCTCATTAAGCGTACTAATCTTCTGCTTTCTCTCTGAGCTTCTCTATTTTGTCCCATTCCATCAGATAACATAACAGCCACTAAACCAGGATGAATATGAAATACAGCATGACTATCCCCTGACACCCAAGCTGAATTTTTTGCTCTACTGTATATATCATACTCTATTTCATAGCGAACTGCTGAACGAAAACGAACTTGAACATGGGAAAACGGCGATTTTTGAGTAGAGATTTTCTCCACTTGAAATGGCTCAGAAAATACATCATACAAAATTGGCAATATGATGCGCTCACAAAGTAAATATTGATCATCATATGAATCATTTTTATTGGCTAATGAACAGATAATAACACGCTCACCCATTGTGTTATTAATCACATCAATTTGAAAACATTGAACATGAGCACGTTTAAATTCATATTCTAATTCCTCTTCTATCGTTTTAAACGATAATGTCTCCTCCTTCATATCTTCCATTAATCTATTTAGGTGGTTACTTAAATCTCTTAACTGAAGAGCAATCATTTTCTTACCATGATAAAATTGACCGTTCATTCTATCATGGTATAGTTGATAATCTAGTTCCTCTAACAACCTTGTTGGTTTTATACATTTTAATTTAATCCGATCTTCTATTATGTTTTGTTCACCGTCCCTAGAATTTGACTTCGCAACAAACCAATGATGAATCAGTTCATCCATATTGTTATTTCTTTCTCCCCAACAGTGGTCAAAGCGAAAACAACTCATGCAAGTAGCGCTAGGTTCTATTTTCCGTAATTCACTAACACTTTCCGTTGAAGTGAAACGATCAAATACCAACTCCTTCATAAACAAAGTGAAATTTTGAAAGGTTTCAATTTTTTCTGTCGTATGTTCAGTAAGCCACTGTTGTCTTTGAAGCAATACTTCATCGCGCTTAGGATGTATCATATCGTGTAAAAACGTAAACATTTTTTGAGGTAAAATAAAAAATACAAGACCTGCTACAAGTATTGAAACAAAGTAAACTGTATCAATTGGTAGCGATGCATCATAAAAGAAAAAGAAAATACTTGGTACAAAACTAGCAATCACAACGCCGAATCTTCCTAACTTACTAAAAAGTCCAGCAACTACCCCTGTCATTGCATAAACGGAAATCATTCCAGTAAACGATAGTTTCGCTACTCCAACTAATGCACCTACAATTGTTGCAACCATCGCAGCAATGGGAACACCGCCCGCAACAGCTGCAATACAAATTGCTAAATGTAGCATAAAAGGAAATAGACCAAAATAAGATATTACAACCGATTGTACTCCAGTTAACACCATTGCCAATATAACAAGACCTGCACCTACTCGTTCATAGCTCCATCCAGTTGTCCAAAAGCGATGTGGTTGAACAAAAAAGAGTCGTACAAATATTGTCATGAAAAATGCTAGAATAACCTCATAGTAGATATACAGTTGAACTATAAATGGCGGCAGTCCTAAATGAGCAATTCCTTGCCAAATAAATTGTCCAAAGAGTATTGCTGTAGCAACAGCTATTGCAGTCGGCATTTTTAAATAACGGAACCTGGTTATCAGCTCATACAAAATAATTTGTAATCCTAGAATACATACCTGTCCTAAACTTAAGGTTAGTGCCCCAATTATCCCCCCTAATAAAACGGACCATTTCTTATTTTCATAACGTTGTTTAACAACCGCCCAAAGAGGAAGTAAAAACGGAACCGCCGCCTCAAACATTACTGCTCTTGATAGAAACAACGCTAGGAGAAAAAAGAAGAAATGTATAAAAAAGCTAACCTTTTTAATAGAAAAGCGCGCCGTGAACCCTCGTATATGTGTCTTTTCCTCCAACATTTCGATATTTGCCATTTATATCATCCCCTTTGCTATATGCATTTTGAGTAATTATACAAAAGGTTGATTGTAAAATTTGTCTAGTAGTGAAATAGTATAAAAAAACTTTTCGACGTATTTTTTGGTAAGATTACATAGAGAGAATTTATGTCGGAATTTATTGAGGGTTTAGAATATCATCGTACTCCCCAGCAAATTGATTTGAGGCTTTAATGTTGTGTGTATACCATGGGAAATTCGTTTACAATGGAATTTATGATTTATTGCGTTCATCTTGCTCTATATACCTTTACTTATTATCAAACCTTTTGAAATACTGACTAAATGACATTTCATATTGGAGGATTTTTTGTGTTAGAAAATATACGTATTCTAGCATTGTTATGTTCGATAGGCTCGATTCTTATCGTATTGGGTATCATACTAGATATCTCCCCTATCATTCAAATCATCATGTTAATACTAGGCTTAGTTATTTGTTGTATCTGTATGGTAGGCTTAGGTAAAGCAATGTTACGAGAAAAAAGTAAATAATTGAAAAATCATGGGGAACTTTAAAGGAAAAAGTACCTTTTCGTCCTAACCCTTTATGGACAAAAAAAGACTGATTGTGTTGTTTAAAACACAATCAGTCTTCGATCTATTTGTACACTTTTTCTACGATTAAAACAGACAGCAAACTACCCTCTTCTAGCTCCACGGCCACCGCGTTTTGATTCAGTCGCACGTTTTAAAGTTGCAAGACGTTCGTCACTATCTTTTAAGAATCGTGCCATTTTTTGTTCGAAATTTTCTTTCGTTTGTCGATCATTTCTGTCATTAGAACGATTGTTATCGCGACGTGGACGATGTGGACGTTCAGGTTTTTCTGGCTGAGGCTTTGCTTTTCGGATAGATAAACCGATTTTACCATCCGCTTCAACATTCATCACTTTAACTTCAACGACATCGCCAACTTTAAGATGTTCGTTGATATCTTTCACATAGTTATCAGCGACTTCACTAATGTGAACTAGACCCGTTTTGCCATCTGGCAGCTCAACGAATGCTCCAAAATTTGTGATTCCTGTTACTTTACCTTGTACTTTGCTGCCTACTTCAATTGACATAAAAAAAATGCTCCTCCTTAAAATTTAAGCGGCTATTAATGCCAGTATTAAAAAATTTTGTGTAACGTTAAAAAATGCACGTTATTCTTTTATTATAGCCAACAAAAAAAGAGTGTCAACAAGACAACTCTTTTTCTATCGGTCTAAAAACACTTTTCCCAAAATAATAATACGAAATTTTATTTATTCTCTTTTGACTTATCGTCATCAGGAATTGTAAAAATTATTTCCCCATCTTCTGATAAGAAAAACTCTTTACGAGCTAGCTTAGCGATATATTCATCGTCTTCAAGCTTAGCAATTTGTAAATTTAAAAGTTCTTGCTTCTCTTTTACTTCTTCTAATTGGGCTAAAACTTCTTCTTTTTGCTGTTCCTTTTGAGCTAATTTCTCATTTTGATTAATGTTTGTTTTAATTAAAAAAATTAAAATTACAGAAGCTACGATACTAAATACAAACATCCTTCTACGGAACCTAATTTTCTTCTGTTTTGAATAATTCGCTTTATGTTCAGATGATCGGACATAGTCATTTTCAAGCGTTCGAACATTATTTTGTTGTGTCCCAATCTGATTCTGACGCTTAGCCACATCCGTCACCTCCATCTACATTTATAACAAACCTTATTATAGTAACATTTCAACGTTTTTTAAAGATAATCCTTCTAAATTTGGTATATATTTTTATTAAATACTTCTTTTTAATTATAATATATAATTTGTAAAAAGGTGTGAATAAAATCGCAATAATACGAAGAAGCAGCCTAATCGTACCTATAATTACGGAATATATAAACTTAATGATTGCTAAAATAGGCCTAATTGTTAATAAGACGAACACTCGTCCAATAAATCGGAAGTATCGTTGAAAGACAGATTCATATAAAAAAATACCAAGAATTTGCGATAATGGATCAACTAAACGCCATTCTCCACCCTTTACAATGAATAAAATATAAAACGTTAGGGCCCCTAAGAGTACCCAAACGACCAGCTCTACTCCATATCCTATTTTTCTTATAAATGACCCAGGGCTTAAGGTGCTAAGTAGATAGCGTGTACTATCTACTATCGCACCTACGAATAAGCCACTTATGATCATAATTAAAATACTTACAACTTGTTCATTAATGGTCATCCAAATAATTTATGGAGGAAGCCTTTTGATAATCCATTATCTTCGTCATCGTATTGAAGTGCCTTAACATTTCCTTCCAACGTTAGTAAACCTTTATCGACGTCTAAATGAACAATACGTAACTCCTCTCCGCGGATTAGCAAATGACCTTGTGCTGTTCGAACGTAGAATTCTTCTTGGTCAAATCGCTCAATCTCCTTAACAGAAGTCATGTCCATTCTTTTTCGATTGCGCACTGTCACAAGATGGTCCCCAGATGTAATTGTGTAACGATTACTTTCTTGATGTAGTGTCATATCGTTCCTCCTTCATTGTTATTGTGTTTGTTCTGTTCACTTTATGCGGGAAATGAAAGAAGCATGACAACAATTTTGCTGTCATGCCCTAGAATTTTAATATTTTTTCTTCTCACAGTTGATTCTATAGACTTTGTTAAAACTATGAAAATTTATACTTTCTTAAAAGTCCAATTACTCTATTCCTCATCATCTATAAATTGTGGTTCAATTTTTTCTAACTTCTCTTCTTTAAGGATGGTAAACATTTTATTTGCCTCTTCTTTACGAACATTTTCTTTTAAATCTTCTATTCGTGCTGTTACGATCTTTTGGCCGAAACGGATTGCTAGTTCATCTCCTACTTTAACCGCACTACTAGCTTTTGCAACTTTCCCATTTATTGTAATACGCCCTTGATCAGCTACTTCTTTTGCTAATGTACGTCTTTTAATAAGGCGTGATACTTTTAAAAACTTATCTAAACGCATTTATCATTTCCCCTTTTTCTCTATAGCTTTTGCTTCATTCCAAAAAGAATCCAGTTGTTCTAATGTAAATTCTGAAAATGGTTTTCCACTTTCCTTCACTTTTTGCTCCACATAGTTAAATCTACGAGCAAACTTCTCATTAGCGTGGATCATCGCTTCTTCTGGTGAAATTTTATAGAAACGTGCAATATTCACAAGAGTAAATAACACATCTCCAAACTCATCTAAACGAGCCTTGCTAGTCCCCTTCGTGATTTCTTCTCTAAATTCCTGCCACTCTTCAGCAAATTTATCCCATGCACCTTCTGGATCCGGCCAATCAAAACCAACTGATGCAGCCTTTTTCTGATAGTTATAAGAAGTTTGTAAAGAAGAACTTGCACGATATTCACCTTTTAAAAGCGATTCTGTTTGTTCTCCTTTTTCTGCACGTTTAATGTCCTCCCAATTTGCAACAACTTCTTCTGCATTATCAACACTAACGTCACCAAATACATGAGGATGGCGGCGAATCATTTTTTCACTAATTGATGCCAATACTTCTTCTAGATTGAAGTACCCTTCATCTTCACCAATTTGAGCATGTAAAAATACTTGTAATAAAACATCACCAAGTTCTTCTACCATTCCATAGTCATCTTCCACATCAATTGCCGCTATAAATTCATGAGCTTCTTCAAGTAAATATTTTTTCAAACTTTCATGCGTTTGTTTTTGATCCCAAGGGCAACCATTCGGACCACGTAAAGTGGCGATAATTTTTCTAAATGTTACCCAATCTCTTAGTGCATCCAAGTCACCTTGTACTGGTGGCACATAAATTGTTGTTAAGTTATTAATTTCAACTGCTTGATCAAGTTCATGTAAAGGTACAGTTGTTAATTTCTCTAAAGATGACCCAGCCGCTGTTACAATCGTTACAGGATAATCATCGCGATACTTTTCCATTAAAGTTAATTTCACTTCAGAAGCACTAAAAGCATCATATACTTGAGCGATTAAAACATGCCCGCGCATATTTACATCATGAATCGAAAAACTAGTTCCATCTAGTAATTGAAATCCATCAATTGGGTCAATTTTTAACGCTCCAAAAATCGGATCTAAAAAACTTTGGCCACCTTCTATTTTTAAATCCACTTTCCCTTCATTCATAGCTGTAATTAGCAATTGTACCGTTTGTTCTGCAACTAGAGGATGTCCTGGTACAGCATACATAATTGGTTCATGTCGAGAAGCTTCGACTAATTTATCGCAAATTTCTTCATAGACAGGTTGGAATGACTCATGTTTTTCATAAATTTCATCAAAACTTTCAAAAACGATTCCCTCCTGTTGTAATTCTTTAATAACAGGATGATCAATTGTTCGAACGTATAATTTACGTGCGTTTTTTAATTTTTTATATACACCCATTTGTAGCTGATTTAAATCTCCAGCTCCAAGACCAATAACCGTTAATTGATGCATAAATGTCACCTACTTTTTCTTATTTAACCATATTTGATAAGCTGCCATTTTTCGCCCAAACGGCAACATAAACCACTCTTTTTCTGCTAACATTTTTGTTTTTGCAACAACTGTTAAAAAGACAATTGCCCCTAAAAATATTAAACATCCACCAATTACAAGCGCTTGTATTCTACCTGATAAAAAAACTGTAGAGATTTGTAATAGTTTATCCATAACAAACACCGTTAGAGTCATCATTGCGCTTGCAAGAAATAATTTTATGTAAAAGTCCTTTCTCGCTAGTTTTGCTTGCGTAATTTTTTTCAAATAAAAGATTAGCAAACCAGCACTTAAGAATAATCCAATATTACTTGCAATAGCTGCTCCTAGTACACCTATCTTTGTAATGAGCACTTGATTCCCTATATATTTCAATAGTAGCGCTCCTATTAAAATGATTCCCGGTACCTTTAATCGATTCATTCCTTGGAGAATCGCTGTGAATGTTAAAATAATTGAAAAAGGAATAATTTTCAAAACAAAAACGATTAACACATCTGTTAAAGCATTTGTCTCGAAAAGCATTTCATTGACATACGGCATTACAATCATTAATCCAAGGGAAGCGGCAACACCTAATAATAATGAAACTCGATAAGTTAATTGAATAAAAGGAATTGGGCCCCTTCCATTTACTTTTTTAGATTGATACGCAACTAGTGGAACAATTGCTAAAGATAATGACGAAGCGATTGTTATTCCCATTTGTACAAGGGGCTGGCCTCTATCATATATTCCTTTTGTCTCCATTGCTTGCAATCTTTCCATTCCATTTTCCAATAATATTGAAAATACGCTAAAAGAATCAATTAATTGAAAGCAAAGTAAAAGTAAGCTGCTCATACTAACACTTAAACTTAGTATGGTTACTTCTTTTATAATCGGCCACTTCGCTAACTTTATTTTTGACTTTGGGAATTTAAGTCGATTTTTAAAGAAATATATTAATAATAACATCCCTGCAATTTCCCCGATTACAGTTCCAAATACTGCAACATTTCCTGCAGCATAAAGTGATGTTGATGTTGCCATGATAATATAGGCACCCGCTAAAATGACACAAACACGAGTAAATTGTTCAAACACTTGAGCATATGCTACAGGGGCCATATCACCTTTTGCTTGAAAGTATCCTTTCATAAGAGCGAGAATTGGCATAAATAATGTTACAAAGGCGCCTGTTTTAAGGAGTGGTGTTAACTGTTTATCTCCCATCATGGTTGCTAAGGAATCCGCGCCAAAAAACAATATGCAGAAGAAAACTAACGATAAGAACGTTAAATACATATATACCGTTCGCGTAATAGTACTTTTCCTTTCCATTACGTGGCTACTAGATTCTGCATCAGCTAACATTTTGGAAATAGCTACTGCAAATCCCCCTGATGTCCAGACAACAAAAAAAGAAATGAAGGGATACACTTGTTGGTAAATATAAAAGCCTTGATCGCCAACTAAATTTTGAAAAGGTACACGGTATACCGCGCTTAACGCTTTCACAATTAATGCGGCAATGGTTAATAACAATGCACCTTTCATATACCCCTTCATTCCAAAGTTATTTCCCATTTAAGTTCCTCTTTCTTCCTAAAACTACGAATAGTATACCAAAGAATTAAATAAGCTGCTTAAGTCATACAATCTTTACAACCTAATATAAAAACCGTTTATCGTATTGAGTTTTATCTTATAAGAAGACTAAAATAAGTAAAAGGAGGGGTATGAGGATGTTGGGGATTATAAACTTTGAAGTATTTTTAGTTGCAGCCATATTACTAAATTTAACTCCTGGGACCGATACAATGTACATTGTAAGTCGAAGTATTTCCCAAGGAAGAACAGCAGGTATTTATTCTGCCCTTGGTATTACAGCAGGAGTAGTCATTCATACATTTCTTGCCGCATTTGGACTTTCGGTAATTCTAATGCAATCTGCTTTACTATTTAATTTAATTAAAATTATAGGTGCAATCTATTTAGCTTACTTAGGAATTAAGATGCTACTTTCAAAAAATAACACAACGGAACAGCAATCATTACCTAAACAAAGCAATAAGAAGATATTTTTACAAGGGATGATTACAAACGTAACAAATCCTAAAGTTGCCCTATTCTTTTTAGCTTTCCTACCGCAATTTATTCAAACAAGTTCTGAAATTTTCTCACCTATTCCTTTTATGCTTTTAGGACTTACCTTTACTTTAACAGGGGGAATATGGTGTTTAATTACCGCTTATTTCACTTCCATGACAACTACAAAGTTAAGAGGTAATGCTAAAGTCTCAACGATTCTTAATAAATTAACTGGAATCGTTTTTATTACAATGGGAATCAAACTACTACAAACAAAACCTTCTGCATGAAACTATTTTCTTTGCCGTGTGAGCTAATCTTGTATGATTGGTTTGCGCGGTTTTTTCGCCATAAAAAAACGCCTCCTTGTTAGAGACGCTTTTATTTATTAGTTTTCCATTTGTTTCGCTAAGAAGTTCGCTGCAGTTTCAGCTGCTTTTGATTCAACTTCTGTAATAAAGTGAACTTTTGAAATTAAATAAACGGCTCCAATTGCATCACCATTTGAAATAATTGGGGCTACACAATATGATTTTACCTGCTCAAACTGGCCAGGAACTAATTCAATTGTCGTTTCAGTTTTCTCCGTAACAACCGAACGTTGTTTCATAAAGTCTTCTGCAAATACAGAAAGACGTCGGTTTGTATACTCTTTTTTCGATAAACCTGCAACTGCAATCATTTCATCTCTGTCACTAATTAATGCAGGAGTTCCTACTGTTTCATATAGTGACTCGACATACTCTTTTGCGAATTCACTAAGGTCATTGATTGGGGAATATTTTTTTAAGATAACTTCCCCTTCTCTATCAGTATAAATTTCTAAAGGGTCACCTTCACGAATTCGCATTGTTCTACGAATTTCTTTAGGAATAACTACACGACCTAAATCATCAATACGACGGACAATTCCTGTTGCTTTCATCTAGTTGCCTCTCTTTCGTCATCAATTTTTGATTCACATTGATAGTATGGATAATATTTAGTCAATGTATGCAAAAAGTGTATGAAGAGGATTAAATTATAGTTGAAAATAAGCAAATATTTTCTATCGTAAAGTATTTCCTTTGGCGACCCTTATTTTTTTTACGCTATTTTTTCCTTTTTTGCACTTGCCACAATTTTCATCATTTCTTCTAGTACATCAAATGGATCATTTTTCCCGCATTTTTTCATATCAATTGTGAGCGTTAATTTATTTCCGTCCATTGTAAAACCAACAGCACGGTCAAATTTCATTGATTCAGCCACAATTGTACTGCCATCCACATTAGCTGTACCTTCTTCTGTTAAGTTGATGGAGATTACTTTTTGTTTCTCTTTTATTGATGAAACGCCTGCTTCCGTAGCCCAAACTTTTATTCGAGCAATACGTAATAATTTTTCTGTTTCATCTGGTAAATCTCCGAAACGGTCATGAAGTTCATCAATAATTTCTGAATAATCTTCTATACGATCCATCGATTTTATCCGCTTGTACATTTGAATTTTTTGATAACCATCTGGGATATATTTATCTGGAATATAAGCATCTGTGTGTAATATAATTTCAACTTCAGGTTTTTCTTCTTTTTTCACACCTGTTTGACGTTCCGCTATCGCTTCTTCTAACATTTGTGAATATAAGTCAAATCCAACAGAATCAATAAATCCATGTTGTTGTGCACCAAGTAAGTTTCCGGCACCACGAATAGATAAATCTCGCATCGCAATTTTAAAACCTGAACCTAATTCCGTAAATTCTTTAATAGCTTGTAGTCTTTGTTCTGCAACATCTGTTAGTACTTTATCTCGTTGATACATGAAATAAGCATAAGCAATACGATTAGAACGTCCAACTCGTCCGCGCAATTGATACAATTGAGATAAGCCCATACGATCTGCATCATGAACAATTAACGTATTGACGTTAGGCATGTCAACACCTGTTTCGATAATTGTTGTAGTGACTAATACATCATATTCACCGTCTAAAAAGCTTAAAATGATAGATTCTAACTGTGTTTCCGTCATTTTACCGTGGGCATAGCCAACACGTGCTTCAGGAACAAGCATTTGAATTTCTTCTACTTTTCGTGTCATATCCTCGACACGATTGTACAGATAAAATGTTTGCCCACCTCTAGCCATTTCTCGTTCAATAGCTTCACGAATAAGTGCACCATTGTGTTCCATAACATAGGTTTGTACTGGGAAACGGTTTTGTGGTGGTGTTTCAATAACTGATAAGTCACGTACACCTACCATAGACATGTGTAACGTTCGCGGAATTGGAGTAGCCGTAAGCGTTAACACATCTACATTTGTTTTTAACTGTTTAATCTTTTCTTTATGAGTTACGCCAAATCGCTGTTCCTCATCGACAATTAACAAACCTAAATCTTTGAATACAACATCCTTTGATAAAATACGATGTGTTCCTATTACAATATCAACTGTACCTTCTTTTAAGCCTTTTATTGTTTCAGTTTGTTGTTTTTTCGATCTGAAACGACTAAGTAAACCTACATTTATTGCATAATCCTCAAATCGTTCTTGTATCGACTCATAATGTTGTTGAGCGAGAATGGTTGTTGGAACAAGAAAGGCTACCTGTTTCCCATCCATAATGGCTTTAAACGCAGCCCGGATTGCTACTTCTGTTTTTCCATAACCAACATCACCACAAACAAGGCGGTCCATTGGTCGTTCACGTTCCATATCTCGTTTTACTTCCATAATGGAACGGAGCTGATCTTCTGTCTCTTCATAAGGGAAGGAATTTTCAAAATTACGTTGTTCGTCTGTATCCGGTGAAAAGGCATATCCTTTTTCCGCTTCACGTTTTGCATAAAGCTTAATTAAATCATCCGCAATGTCATTAACAGCAGATGAAACTTTCGCTTTTGCCTTTTTCCATTCTGCTCCACCAAGTTTATGAAGCTTTGGCTCTTTTCCTTCAGACGCCACATATTTTTGAATTAAATCAATTTGATCAACGGAAACGTACAGCTTATCATCTGCACGATAGCGAATATGAAGATAATCTTTATGTGTACCATTAACTTCTAATGTCTCAATGCCAATATATTTCCCTATCCCGTGGTGAATATGAACGACATAGTCTCCAGGTTTTATCTCTGTATAACTTTTAATGCGTTCAGCATTAGACATTTTTTCATTTCGTCGTGGTTTTCTTTTCGGTTGTTGTTTAAATAGCTCGTCATCTGTGACAACAGCTATTCGTTGAAGAGGTAATTCAAAACCACTAGATAATACACCATCTACTAAATAAACCCCTGCTTCTTGGGGAGAACCTAGTAAACTATGAATGTCATATTCTTCTAACGTACTTTGCATTTTCTTTATACGTTCTTTTCCATCTGCAACAAAGAGCACTGTAAACTTCTCTTGGTTCCAACGTTCAATTTCATTTTGTAATAAAGAGATTTGTCCATGGAACTGCTGCATTGGCTTACATGAAAAATTCGTTGTCTTGTTAAAGGTAATACCTGAGAATGTTCTAGCAAATAGTGCAAAGTACAGTTTTTGTTGATCAATCATGGATAATACTTCTTTAAAAGAAAAGGAGGCTTTTACATCATGAACCATCTTTCCTTCCTCTATTAAAGAAATAAACCATTCTTCTTCTTCCTTTTCCCAAGCATCCATTACTTCTTGAATACGGCCTAATTCATCAAAAAGGACAATTCCGTCTTTTGCGAAGTAATCCCCTAAAAATGTTAATTCGTCATATAAGAGTGATCCATATTTCGTTACATGGTTTGGAATGTTTCCTTGCTTTAACATTTCAATATCGTACTGGATATTTTGATAAAGCGCTTCTTGAACTTCCTGCTTTTTAACTTTTTTCAACGTTCTACTTAACGCTGTTTCTAGACGTTCTGCTAACTCCACACGTTGCTTTTCTGTTAATAATAATTCGGTCGCAGGTAAGATTTGAACATGATTTAATTTTTCTATTGAACGTTGATCATCAGCAGAAAATGTACGTATAGAGTCGACAACTGTATCAAATAATTCAATACGAATAGGTGACTCTGCATACGGTGGATAAATGTCTAGTATCCCTCCACGCAATGCAAACTCACCTGGTGTTGTGACCATTTGACTTCTTGTATAACCCATTGTCACTAATTGAACTAACCATTCTTCAATTTCGATATCCGCATCCACTTTAGCTTCTAAATAATATTGATTCCACTGTTCAACAGGCGTCATCACTTTACGCATACCTGCGATTGGAATAACAAAAATCCCAAGTTCTTTTTTTGTTAAATTGTTCAATGTAGCGATTCGACTAGCTCTCAACTCCGGAGATGCTATCGTCATGTCAGCCGCAATAAACTCCTCAGCGGGATAGTAATGTACGACCTCTTCTCCTACTAATGCTGATAAATCATCTACTAATTTTTGAGCCTGTAAAAGATTGGGAGATAATACATATAGAGATTTTTTAAACTGTTTGAATATAGTGCTAATTAAAACAGGCCTCGCACTTCCCGTTAACCCTGTAATTAGCTGAGAATCATAGGCTTTTTCACCGATTTGTTGTATGAAAGTATTTATATGTTTATCTTGCGAGAATAATTGGTGTAAAACTTCCATTCATAAAACCCCCTTCCAGTAAAACGGAACTATGTAAAGAACTTATAAAGTTACATATGAAAGATCATGAGAATTTATTAATCAATCTTAAAAACCAATGATTATCTTAATAATAAAAATTAGAAGAAGCTTTGATTCCTTTTAGAGAACCAAAGCATCTTCCTTACCATGTCTACATTGGCTAGAATCCTTTAGATTTGGGTTTACGTTACTGAAGCCAGTTTTTTAGTGCATAATAATCAGGAAATTGTCTTAATGAATCTTCACACTGCTCACAGATACAATGCACTGTTGTCTGACCGTGCTCATCTTTTTCAATATAATCGTCGACTTCCCCAACTTCGAATAAATGCAATTTTCGAATTGTTTCATCTGCATCAAACGGTAATGTACCAATCTCTGTTTCACAATGGCGGCAACGATAACGAACAGGCATTATAACTTCCTCCTTTAAGTGTGTAAAAAAGCTTTACCTACTCAAAGTATTGACCTGTTTTTCCTAATTTATGCACATAACTACGAGTGCTTCTAGTTTGCATTAAACTCATTCATGACTTCTATAAACTTTTTAGATAATGATGATTCTATAGCTGCAACGGTTTTATCAATTGCTTGTTCAATGATAGGACTTTCATCTTTTGTAAACTTCGCTAATACATAATCCGGCACTTTCATTCCTGCTGGTGGTCGACTAATTCCAACACGGATACGGTTAAATTCTTGTGTTCCTAAATGTTGAATTAACGACTTAATGCCATTATGTCCGCCCGCGCTTCCCTTTTGACGTAATCGAAGCTTACCTGTTTCTAAATCTAAGTCATCATAAATAACAATGATATCTTCAATATCTATATCAAAATAATCCATCAATGGACGTACACATTCACCAGATAAATTCATATATGTGAGTGGTTTAAGCAATATCACTTTGCCTTCTGGTCGATGTACAGTTGCATACATTCCATTAAATTTCATTTGGTTTAATGGTGCATCCCACTTCTTTGATAAAGCATCTATACATTCAAAACCAATATTATGGCGAGTATATTCGTATTGTTTCCCTGGATTACCTAATCCAATGATCAATTTCATTTCTTCTCATCCTTTAAAATTTATCTAATTAGTGCTTATTTTAACATATGGAGAGAGAAAAAAGGAAAACTTAACATATAAGAAGTGGTAGCTTTAATTATCGATGAAATGAAAATTACTTGATATGTACTTAAAAATTATTTAAAGGGGCATTCAAATAATGCCCCTTTTCGATAAATACCCCATATTTAAGCTTGTGATTCAGGTGCCTCTGTTGCTTTGATGTCTTGATTTCCATCATCACCTTGACCTGCAGTATCATCATTGACCACTACTGGAGGTGTAACCGTTGCTAAAATATCTTCATCTGCATTTAGAACAGTATATGAGATACTATCACGGACATCTGCGATTGATAATGAGTCTCCAATACCTAAGTTCGATACATCAATTTCGATTGATTCAGGTATTGCTGTTGGTTTTACTTTAATTGTAACTTCTCGTACAGGTTCTGTCAGTACTCCACCTTCACGCACACCAATTGCTTCACCTACTATGGAAACAGGAACTGCAACTTCTATATCTTCAGCCATGTTAATCGATAAAAAGTCAGCATGCTTTACAGTACCTTTTAGTGCACATCTTTGTACTTCATTAATTACCGCATTTACTTGTTTACCTTCAATATCAATTTTAAATATGCTAGAACGTCCATATCTTTGAACCGCTTTTGCTGTCTCCTTGTAATCTAAAATAACAGGAATCGCATCAACATTATAGCCATATATAACGGCTGGTAATTTACCTTGTTTTCGTAGTTTCGTTAATGTTGAACGTGGTCCCGGTTGTCTTCTTTCAGCTTGTAATACAATATCCATTATTTTACTCCCTCCAAAAAATGATGACATTGATTAGTATGGGTTTATTGACTTGATACTAAACGAAAGTTGTGAGAAAAATTGTCAAATGTCTTCGTTATTATTTCTTGGAGTTTAAAATAAAAAAGGCAAAGTTGATGTTACACCAACTTTGCCTCTTATTTATAATATTAATCAAATAATGTACTTACTGATTTGTTTTCATATACGCGAGAAATTGCATCAGCCATTAAGTTCGCTACAGAAAGTTGTTTAATTTTCGGAGATAACTTCTCTTCTGATAACTGAATTGTATTCGTTACAACTAATTCTTTAATAGCAGAGTTTTCAATACGCTCAATTGCTGGACCAGATAATACTGGATGTGAACAGCAAGCATATACATCTTTAGCGCCTGCTTCCATTAATGCGTTAGCACCAATTGTAATAGTACCAGCTGTATCAATAATATCGTCAATTAAAATACATACTTTTCCTTCAACGTTACCAACGATATTCATAACCTCAGCAACATTTGGCTTTGGACGACGTTTGTCAATAATTGCTATCGGTGCTTTTAAACGTTCTGCCATTTTACGTGCACGAGTTACTCCACCGTGGTCTGGTGAAACTACAACAATATCTTCTCCAACTAGTTTATTGTTGAAGTACTCAGATAATAAAGGAACAGCCATTAAATGATCAATTAAAATATCAAAGAAGCCTTGAATTTGTGGAGCGTGTAAATCTAAAACGATTACACGTGTAGCACCAGCCGTTTCTAAAAGGTTTGCAACAAGTTTTGCCGTAATTGGTTCACGTGCCTTAGCTTTACGGTCTTGACGTGCATATCCGTAATAAGGGATTACAACGTTAACTGTACGAGCAGATGCACGTTTTACAGCATCAACCATAATTAATAATTCCATTAAGTGTTCATTTACCGGAGCAGAAGTTGATTGAACGATAAATACGTCACAACCACGAATACTTTCTTCAATGCTAATTTGAATTTCACCGTCACTAAAATGTTTAACAGATGATTTTCCAAGCTCTACTCCCATAATTTCTGCGATTTCTTGAGCTAGTGGGTAATTAGAGTTTAATGAAAAGATTTTTAATTTTGAATCAGCGTAATGATACGGCATGATGGCCTCCTAAAAGTTTTTACAAATTTATTTTATTTTAGTTTCTTAGCGTAGTCTAGTTTATTTTCTTGTCTTGCACGTGCAATTGCAAGTGCATCTTCTGGAACTTCTTTTGTAATTGTTGATCCAGCAGCAATAAATGACCCTGCACCAATTTTTACTGGTGCAACTAAGTTTGAGTTACATCCTACAAAAACATTATCTTCAATTACTGTTTTGAATTTATTTTTACCATCATAATTCACTGTAATTGAACCACAACCAATATTTACATTACTTCCTACTTCAGCATCACCGATATAACTTAAGTGAGAAACTTTTGAATGATTACCTAAAGTACTCTTCTTCACTTCTACAAAGTTCCCAATTTTTACGTTATTACCAAGTTGTGCATCTGGACGTAAATGTGCAAATGGACCAACCGATGTATCTTCACCAACTATACTATTAGTGGCAACAGAATTTTGTACTGTTGAACGATCACCAATTTGGCAATTTACGATATGACTATTTGGACCGATAACACAATCTTCACCAATAATTGAATTTCCTTCAATGATTGTACCAGGTTGAATAACTGTATCTCTGCCAATAATAGCATTAACACTTATGTGCGTAGTTAAAGGGTTTACAATTGTTACCCCGTTACGCATATGCTTCTCGTTAATGCGATTACGCATGATACTTTCTGCTTGTGACAATGCTACACGATCATTTACACCTAATGTTTCTTCAAAATCTTCACATTGATAAGCCGAAACAATTTCGCCTTGTTTTTGCATGATTTCGATCACATCAGGTAAGTAGTATTCGCCTTGAGCATTTTCATTTTTTACAAGTTTTAATGCATCGAATAAGGCTTTATTGTCAAAGCAATAAGTACCTGTATTAATTTCTGTCACCAATTGCTGTTCTGGTGAAGCATCTTTTTGTTCTACAATTTGTTCAACCTGACCATTATTACCTCTTATTATGCGGCCATAACCAGTCGGATTATCAGCAACTGCTGTTAAAATAGTAGCTTTTGCATTTTGTGCTTGATGATGTTCAAATAATGCTTTAAATGTTTCAGTTCGAATTAAAGGTGTATCACCACAAACAACAAGTGTTGTTCCTTCTAATTCACCTAAAATCGTCTCTGCTTGTTTTACTGCATGTGCCGTTCCCAGTTGTTCAGCTTGAAGAACATACTCCGACTTTTCGCCAAGTTGTTCTTTAACTTTTTCAGCTCCGTGTCCAACGATTGTAACAATGCGATTAACATCTAATGTTTGGATATTATCCACAACATGTTCAACCATTGGCTTTCCGCAAACTGGATGGAGCACTTTATATAATTTGGACTTCATGCGAGTTCCTTGACCTGCAGCCAAAATGACTGCAAAAATGTTAGTCATTCTAAGTCCTCCATTTTGCTCATATTCTCTTTAGACTATATAGTAATTCATCTGTTTTTTCAAGGTATTCAAGCTTGACAAATCAATGACATCCCCCTTTGGAATAATTTGGCCTGTCTATTCATCCTATTAAAAAAATTTAATATTATGTGAATATAAAAAGAGCCAACTCATTACTGAGTGGCTCTACTAATTTTCATATTAAGCATTCGCTTCTTCAAGTTGTAAAGTATCTTCTTCACTAGATGCATGATATGCAGCAAGAACTACTTCTTGAAGTTTATTTCTTGTTTCAGAGTTAATTGGGTGTGCTATATCTCGGAACTCTCCATCTGGCGTTCTTTTACTTGGCATAGCAACGAATAATCCATTATTTCCATCAATCACTCGAATATCATGTACGACGAATTCATCATCTAGTGTGATGGAAGCAATAGCACGCATACGTCCATCAGTTTGAACACGTCGCAATCTAACGTCAGTAACTTCCATTCATCTCAACTCCTCTCATCTAGGATGCCTTTTAAAAATTATAATTCTACAAAAATTTTAAAAGTCCTTCTTTTATTATAAAATATTTCTGAAAATTAGGAAGTTTTAATTTTAATTTTTTTCTACTAAATTTTGGAATATATATTAGTGGAAGCAAAACTCAAGTATATTTATACGATTTATTCCACTTTAGCTGATGCTTTTCAGAGGTACATTCTACTTGAATTTGTGAGATTATAAACTAGCATCTTCAACAACTCTCTTTTCTTTCAGGTGTCCCATCGTAGATTTCTATATAAAAAAAGAGATTGCATGGTGCAATCTCTTTAGCGTGAAATGGAACTACTTATTCAACTACTGCGATTACTTCAATTTCGACTTTTACGTCTTTTGGTAATCGAGCTACCTCAACTGCAGAACGAGCAGGTTTATGATCGCCAAAATGACTCGCATATGCTTCGTTCATCGCAGCAAAATCATTCATGTCCCCTAAAAATACAGTCGTTTTAACAACTTTATCTAAAGAGCTCCCTGCTGCAGCTAGCACAGCCTTAAGGTTTTCAAATACTTGGTTTGTTTGTGCAACAATATCGCCTTCAACAAGTTCGCCTGAAGCTGTTAAAGGAATTTGTCCTGAACTGTAGAACATGCCATTTACAACAATTCCTTGTGCATATGGACCAATTGCTGCTGGTGCGTTTGTAGTTGATACTGTTTTCATTTAATTTCTCCCCTTTAAATAATAATTCCCTTCACTTAAAGCAATCGTACGGTCTTTTTCGTTAACTGCATGAAGTTTTACAAGTGAATAATAGTCATCTACGAGCGTTTCATCGGCATGTTCCGCTTCTACAAGAACTGCGATTCCTGCAAGTTCACAATCAAATTCTTCTAGTAAGTTTTTCATACCGTTCATAGTACCGCCAACTTTCATAAAGTCATCGGTAATAAGAACACGTTGCCCGCTTTTCATGCTACGCTTTGAGAGTACCATTGTCTGAATGCGACGAGAAGATCCAGAAACATAGTTAATACTTACTGTTGAACCTTCAGTTACTTTACTATCCCGACGTACAACGACAACTGGAACATTTAAATGTCTAGCAATTGCATGCGCAATAGAAATACCTTTTGTTGCAACAGTCATAATAACATCAATTTGTTGGTCAGCAAAAATACCTGCAAAGACTTTACCGACTCTATTCATAAGTTCTGGATTTCCAAGTAAATCAGTCATAAATAAATATCCACCCGGCAATAAGCGGTCTGATTGGCTAAGCTCTGTAATTAAAATTTGGATTACTTCACTAACTTCTTCATCAGACATCTTTGGAATATATTTTACTCCTCCTGCTGCACCAGGTACTGTCATCAACAACCCGATTCCTTTTTCTTCAAATGTTTCTTTCACAATTGTTAAATCTTCACTAATGGAAGATTTCGCAGATTGGTAAGTTTCCGAAAAAAAGGTGAGCGGGATTAGTTGATGTGGATGCTCAAGTAAATAATAAGTCATATCTACGAGACGCTCACTTCGCTTCCATTTCATGTGACCCACTCCTATACATAATTTAATCCTATTAAAGGTTCATATGTAAACACGAATATTTTATAGAAAAAGTAACACAAATGTACGCATTTAAGCAAGCGAATTTCTTTCACCTATTAAACGAACAGCAAAAACTTCGTCACAAAATCCTCGTAAACCGTTATAAATGCGACTAATTCTTGATTCATGATCAACAATTCCAAATACAGTTGGTCCACTACCACTCATAAGGACAGCATCTGCACCAAATCTTTTCATTTGTTCTTTAATCATAACTACTTCAGGATGTAATTTAAAGGTAACCGACTCGAGAACATTTCCAACAGATTCACACATTAAATCATAGTCGCCAGTTTCTAGCGCATTTAACATTTGCTTCGTATTTGGGTGTTCAACCTCATCTATAGACAATCCTCCGTACACCTGAGCTGTAGATACGCCTATTTTTGGCTTCGCTAAAACAATCCAGCACGGTGGAGGGGAAGGTATATTTTGAATTTTTTCACCTCGACCTGTAGCTAATGCAGTGCCTCCATACACGCAGAAAGATACATCTGAACCGACCTTAGCTCCTAGTTCTGCTAATGTATCAATAGATAAATTTAAATTCCATAATTCATTTAATCCTTTTAAAGTAGCAGCTGCATCACTACTTCCTCCTGCAAGACCAGCCGCGATAGGGATCTCTTTATCAATGGTAATCGTAACCCCTTCTTTTATCCCATATGTATCTTTTAATAGTTGTGCTGCTTGGTAAGCAAGGTTTCGACTATCGCTTGGAATAAAACCATTAGATGAAATGATATGAATATTTCCATCATTACGATTTTCAAGACCAATGCGATCTGCCAAATCAACAGTTGTCATGATCATTTCTACCTCATGATAGTTGTCTGGTCGTTTATATAAAACATCTAAAGTTAAATTTATTTTAGCAGGTGCTTTTACGTAAAGCATTGCGTTGTCCTCCTCAACTCGAATCTACCTTTATGTTCTTCAGTGTACCCTTACAAGTATTGATATTTTCTATAAATTATAATTGTATACGCCACTATTTTAAACATTTCAGATATTTTACCATAAAATAAAAGCCAATAGTCTCCACATTACATGGAGCTATTGGCAAAAAGTCAACAACTACTTATTTATATTGTTTTGGTTTTGCTGTGCTAGACCTTGTTCGGCCATTTCAATTGCTCGCTTTACCATGTTTCCTGCATCACGTGACTTAATTCCGCCCCAGCCTTCACGTTCGACTACATCATAAAATCCGAGTTCTTTTGCAATCTCTTCTTTCAGACGACTCGACATGATTCCTTTTCTTCTGGCCATGCAGTTTCCTCCTTATAAAATAAGTAGGTTGACATTCGTAGTATGTGAAAAAAATAAAAAAACACTCATAAAAATGAGTGCTTTAAAAAAATATAACAACATAAGATAACACTATTTGATAATTGCAACTTGTGAATCATCTAAAAAAGTAATCTCTACTGCTTCTGTTAATACATCTGTGTAGCTATATGAAACACGTTTACAAGAGTTGTCTTCTTGATCAAGTTCTACAACGAATACTGCGTGATATGTTTCACTAAGTACTCCTGCACACTCAACCGTTTTCTTGCGTCCTCCGTTTGCTTTCAATAGCAAACGTTTACCTAAATGACCATCAAGAGACATTTTGATGTCAGCTAACGTTTTTGGCATTTCGCATACACCTCACTATTACCTAGTATAGCTTATGCCGGGTTTTTTGTCAATAAATTATAATATTTTATCACCAGACAAATATAGTCGTCAACTTATTTTTAATAAAAAAATACCTTATATTTCGAGTTATTTCGACATTTTTCAAATTATTGTCCGTTGCAAAAATGCGGATAAAGTGCATCTGCTAATTTCCCAAACTCTTCTATAGACAACGTTTCCCCACGTCGCGTAGGCTCAACTCCTACACTTTCAAGAGCTTCAATGATTAGATTCTTCTTCTCTTTACCAGATGGTAAACCCGATTGTAAATTGTTTAAAATAGTCTTTCTTCTCTGCGCAAAGGAAGCTCGTGTTACTTCAAAAAGAAACTCTTCATTTATCACTTTAACTGGTGGCTGTTCATGACGAATTAAGCGAATAACTGCTGAGTCGACATTTGGTTGTGGCATAAAAACAGTTTTTGGTACTGTCATTGCTACTTCTGCTGTTACGTAATATTGAATGGCAATGGATAGTGAACCGTATTCTTTTGTACCAGGTTTTGCAGTAATGCGATCCGCAACTTCTTTTTGCATCATGACAACAAAACCTCTAATCGGAAGTTGGTCATTTAATAACTTCATTAGGATTGGTGTAGTTACATAATAAGGGAGGTTTGCAACAACCATAATATCTTGAATACCTGGCATTTCCTCCTCAATTACTTGTTTTACATCTGCTTTTAAAATATCTGAGTGTACAATCTTTACATTATCATAAGGGCTTAATGTATCTTCTAATACTGGTAATAGGCGTTGGTCAATTTCAAAGGATACTACCTTTTTGGCAGCACGTGCTAAATGTTCTGTTAGTGCCCCGATTCCTGGCCCTACTTCTATAGCACCACTTTCCTTTGTTAGATTGGCATGACCTACAATATTACGCAAAATGTTCGGATCAATTAAAAAGTTTTGTCCTAGGCTCTTTTTAAAGGAAAACCCATATTTATTTAAGATCTCTTTTGTTCGAATAGGCGTTGCGATATCTTTATTCATTGTGCTCCTCCTGATTAATTAACGCTACAGCTTTGCCAAATTGTTTGGCAGTGATTTGGAACATTGCAAGCCTCTTATGCAATTGTTTACCATTTGTCATACCAATATTCAATATTTCACCTAATTGCTTACGACGATTTTTCGCCTGTGGATGCCCAATAAGCCGCGCTAAAATTAAATCATCCATCGTAATCTCGGATTCATATGTTGCATTAGTATTGGGTGTATAGACATTTTTTAATGCCTCTCGTATATCGTTATCCGAAGCATGTTCAATTCCTAAACCTTTACCGTTTTTTGCGATTGTTTTTTCCTTCGCTAAAAAAGCATGTTTTACCCCGGGTACATGTTGTTCAATGATTGCTCGAATTCGTCTACCTGGATAATCTGGATCAGTAAAAACGATAACGCCTCGTTTTTCCTGTGCATGTGCAATGCGACGAAGTGTTTCCTCAGAAATAGCTGAACCATTCGTTTCTATTGTATCGGCATTAACTGCACGCTTAATTGCTGTCGTATCGTCTTTCCCTTCAACAACGATAATTTCTTGTATATCCAAAAATAAAACTCTCCTCTAAAAACAAACTAAAGAATATTTTAACATAGAAAAGCGAAAGGCGCTCGTTCAGCTCTTGAAGGCACTGGAACCTTCCGACTAGCGTATTTATACGCGTAGGAGGAAGGTGAAGTGTCCGAAAGAGCTAGCGCCTGTAGCTAGACATTCAGAAAGGTGGAGAACGCTCGTTAGCTCTGACCACAACTGGAGGGGCTGACAAAAGGACGCTTTTTGTCCTTGCAGGCAGTTCCGAAGTTGACGAAGAGCTAGCGTTCGCAACTAGACATTAGAAAAGCGAAAGGCGCTCGTTCAGCTCTTGAAGGCACTGGCCGACAAAATGCCACATCGTGTGGCATTGTCGGCACTCGTACATCCATGTACTTCGGAACCTTCCGACAAGCGTATTTATACGCGTAGGAGGAAGGTGAAGTGTCCGAAAGAGCTAGCTAGCGCCTGTAGCTAGACATTCAGAAAGGTGGAGAACGCTCGTTAGCTCTGACTACAACTGGAGGGGCTTATTAAAAGATACTTACTAATATTTTGTATTAATATACTTTTCTGATTCCTGATTCCAACTATTATTAAATCGTTGTAAATATTATCCACATATTTTTATCTTTTTTCAGGGTGCAAATAATAAGAAAAAGAGCTCCCCTAACTAATTCATTAGGAAAGCTCTTTCTACACATTATTTTAAGATTTTAATACGAACTTTTTTACGTCCCCATTTGTTCGCTTCAGACTTTGATTGTACTAGTATGTCAATTTTTTTACCTTTAATTGCGCCACCAGTATCACCAGCTATTGCGTTACCATATCCTTCAACCCATACTTTTGTTCCTAATGGGATGACATTTGGATCTACTGCAATCACTTTTAAGTTTGAATTACTTCTTAAGTTAATTCCAGCTGCAGATGTACCCGAACACCCTTCACAGTATGGAGTATAAGCAGTTGCTGTTACATAAAACTCTTTTCCACTTGAAGCGGGTTCACTGCTTCCACGAGAAACTTTTGCTGTAACCACTTTTGAACCAACTGCTACTACTTTTGTTTTTGGCTCTTTAAGGACTTTTTCTGATTTTAAAACTTTTTCTACAACTTTTCCATTTTCTTTAATTACTTCATAAGTACGAGAAACTTTACCTTTCTCACCTTGAGATACTACTTTTTCTTTCCCTTTAAGTAAAGAAGAGTCTGATTTCGTTTCGACTGCGAAATCTATAGATTCTTCCACTACATCGGTAACTTTTTCTACACGAACTATTGTGACTTTATCATCTGGAGTGATTACATCTTCCAAATCCTTTTCAACACGATCAAATTCATTAAGTTGAATTCCCTGTTGTTTTAAAAAGTTAGCGACCGTAGTCGAAGTGGACCAAACTTGTCTTTTATTTTTCCCATCGACAAGCGTTAACTGAAACGCCTTTTGAATATCGATTTTGTTAGTCTCGCCTACTTCAGTATCCAAAGCGACTGATACAATATCATGCTCTGTAACTTCGATATTTGCTTCTTCCAAAATGTTCTTCGCAATTTTTTCAGTTGTCCAAACTTTTGACTGATTTCCGTCAACTGAAATTGTTACTTCTCTAGCCTGTTCCCAGTTAATCGTCATTCCACTGACGATTTCTGAATTCAGTGAGGGTGTTACTTTATCATATTTTGATATCTCAAGACCTTTTTCATCAAAAAGATCCTCAACAGTTTTTGCATGGGTTAATAATTCTTCTTCTACTCCATTTGCATTTACAATTACCGAAGATTTGGTTCCTTGATAAATGACAAATGCTATAACTGAAACAAACACGACTAGTGACAATACACTAACCAGTGTTTGCTTACGCCTCAATGAATCTGAGAACAAGTTTTTCATGGATATTTTTGACATGAAAAAACGCCTCCTTGACACTCGTTGGATTATACGGACCTTTCATACAACCTGTCAACCTATTTAATTTATTACAAAATTGTCCATCCTTCAGTAACCCTTTCTTTACGCTGTTTCGGAGACGTTTTGGGAAATTATTCTTTTATATTAAAAAATCTAACAGCATTTGAAGTAGTAGCCTGTGCAACTTCCTCTACAGTAAGCTCTTTTTGTCGAGCAATTTCCTCAGCAACAAGTGGTACATATGACGGTTCATTACGCTTTCCACGATAAGGATGTGGTGCAAGGTAAGGTGCATCCGTTTCAATCATCAAGTATTCTAACGGAATTTCCTTTGCGACCTCTTTCGGTAAGCGAGCATTTTTAAACGTAACTGGTCCTCCAAGGCTGATCATAAAGTTCATAGCAATACATTCACGGGCAGTTTCAACACTTCCACTGAAGCAATGCATTACTCCGCCAACAGACGCTGCATTTTCTTCACGTAAGATTTTAACTACATCTCCCGTTGCATCACGGTTATGAATTACTATTGGTAAGTTCAATTTTTGCGCTAAATGAATTTGTTTACGAAACAGTTCTTGTTGAACTTCTTTCGGGGATTTATCCCAATAGTAATCTAAGCCTGTTTCGCCAATCGCAACAACTTTTTTATGAGCGGCAAGCTGTTCAATCCACTGTAAATCTTCTTCTGTACAGTCAATTGCATCAACTGGATGCCACCCGATAACCGCATAAATAAAATCATAGGTTTCTGCCAAATTCATTGCTTTTTCAATTGTTTTACGATCAAACCCTACAACAACCATTTTTTCTACTTTTGCTGCTAATGCTCTATCAATTACTTGCTGTAGATCTTCTTCATATTGGTCTGCGTTTAAATGGACATGTGTATCTATAAACATTTGCTTTCAATCTCCTAGTCAATATTTTATGGAAAAGTAATATTTCATAGTTAACATCTACATTACAGAAAAATTACATACTATAAAGTTTTGTGACATTGAACTTATCTGTTTTTGTCGAAATTAGTAGTTTTTTCCCATAGTAATTTATACCATGTTAATTTTAGTTATAATAAAATAGTTTTTTCGTCTTAGAATTGAGCGTTAAAAACCTGTTGAACAAAAAGTCCAACAGGTTAAAAACTTTATTTCACTTTTGCACCATTTGCAAGTTCCTCATTTACTGTAGCTAATTTTAAAATGCCATCATGAGATCCTGCTAAAATCATCCCTTGAGAAAGTTCTCCGCGAAGTTTTACAGGTTTTAAATTTGCAACAACGATTACTTTCTGACCTATTAACTCATCAGGTTTGTAATGTTGGGCAATGCCTGATACTACTTGGCGTTGTTCGTACCCTAAGTCTACTTGTAGTTTTAATAATTTATCCGCTTTAGGTACTTGTTCACAAGCAATGACAGTTCCTACTCTTAAATCGATTTTAGTAAAATCATCAATTGTTATTTCCGGAACTTCTGGTGCTTGTACATCTGATTTTTTCTCTTCTTCTTGAGGTGTTTTAACTGATGAACGCATTTGTTCACGAATGTATGATACTTCTACTTCTGCATCTAAACGTGGGAAAATCGGTACACCTTTTTCTACCACTTTTACATTCCTTGGAATAATATTTCCGAATGTTTCAATTGTTTCCCACGCTAATAAACTTTCATTTAATCCCAATTGTTCAATAATTTGTTTTGGTGCTGTTGTCATAAATGGCTGTAACATAACTGCAATATGACGTAAACTTTCTGCCAAGTTTGCCATTACAGCTGCTAGTTTTGATTTATTTTCCTCATCTTTAGCAAGTACCCATGGCTGAGTTTCATCGATATATTTATTCGTACGGGATACAAGAGACCATAAATCAGCTAAAACTACGCTAAACTGCATTTTCTCCATATTTTGTTCATAAGCAAGTTTAGTTTGTTTCGCATGAATTTTTAATCCAGCATCAAATTCTGTTTCTTCAAGATTTTGAGTCGGAATAATTCCGTCAAAATATTTATTCATCATTGACACTGTACGATTTAATAAGTTTCCAAGGTCATTTGCTAAATCGAAGTTCGTTCTTTCCACAAAAGATTCTGGTGAAAATACACCATCTGCTCCAAAAGGTAGTTCGCGCAGTAAGAAATAACGTGTTGCATCTAACCCATAACGTTCAATTAACATTTCTGGGTATACAACATTTCCTTTAGATTTCGACATTTTCCCGTCTTTCATCATAATGAATCCATGGGCGAATACTTTCTTCGGTAATGGTAAATCTAATGCCATTAAGAAAATTGGCCAATAAATTGTATGGAAACGAACGATATCCTTACCAACGACATGAACATCTGCAGGCCAATATTTATTAAACAATTCTTCATTATCAGATCCATAGCCTAATGAAGTAATATAGTTCGATAATGCATCAACCCAAACGTAAATGACATGCTTTGGATCACCTGGGACTTTAATTCCCCAGTTAAAGGATGTTCTTGAAACAGAAAGATCTTCTAATCCTGGTTTAATGAAGTTATTAATCATTTCATTCTTACGTGACTCTGGTTCTATAAATTCGACATTTTCTTCATAGTATTGAAGAAGACGATCAGCATACTTCTTCATATTAAAGAAGTACGATTCTTCTTTTACTTTGTGAACTGGGCGTCCGCAATCAGGACAATTACCGTCAGCTAATTGGGTTTCAGTATAAAAGGATTCGCAAGGTGTACAATACCAGCCTTCATATTCTCCTTTATATATGTCACCATTATCTAAAAACTTTTGGAAGATTTTCTCAACACTTTTTATGTGACGTTCTTGAGTAGTTTGGATAAAATCATCATAAGAAATATCCATTAATGCCCAAAGTTGTTTAGCTGCATCTGCAATTTCATTAACATATTGTTGTGGATGTTTTCCAGCTTCTTCAGCTTTTTCTTGGATTTTTTGACCGTGCTCATCCATTCCAGTTAAAAAGCGTACATCGTAACCTCTTAAACGTTTGTAACGCGCCATCGTATCTGATGCCACGGTTGTATAAGCTGTTCCAATATGGAATTTTCCACTTGGGTAATAAATAGGGGTTGTTATATAAAATGTTTTCTTTTCACTCACGCAAAACGGCCTCCAATTGTCAACTGTATAGTTTTTATTGTAACGAAGTAAGAAATTTGTTTCAATGAAAGAATATTATTACAGGATTTTATCAGGAATAAACATTAGGGAATATATGTTATTTTATTACAACTATTTATCTAATTGTGACTGTCAATAATAAGATTCTCTATATTTTGTCATATTTATAATAAATTTTTGAATTATTTCACTGATTTTCAAAACAATTTTACGTCATTAATGCTAAATAATTGACGTTTATGGCATTACTTGGTATCATCTTATTCAGACAAGTATTATGTGTCGAAATTTGACGAAAATGAAATTTAATTTATATTCTACTAAAAAACAGGAGGCAAATATTGTCATGAAATCAACAGGTATCGTTCGTAAAGTCGATGAATTAGGTCGTGTGGTAATTCCTATTGAGCTACGTCGTACACTTGGTATTGCAGAAAAAGATGCGTTAGAAATTTACGTTGATGATGATAAGATCATACTTAAAAAATATATGCCAAATATGACTTGTGCAGTAACTGGAGAAGTTTCAGATGAAAACTTCCGCTTAGCTGGAGGTAAATTAATTTTAAGTCCAGAAGGCGCAGAAATTTTAATGCGTGAAATCCAACAACACTTTAAAAAATAATTAAATAAGGGTAGGTTATTTAAAGCAATTTTTAAATAACTTCCCCTTTTTTAATACTTTAAAAACATTCTTTTACTCTTGATGATATTGTTGATACACATCACGTTTTGCTAGTCCACGAATTTTCGCAACTTCTTTAATGGCTTCTTTAGAGTTTATCGACTTTTCTTCTATTAAATAATCGATATGTTCAATTACTGAGAGATTTGTCCAATATGCTTCTTCTTCATTCTCAGCTTCCCCATTTGGGTTTCCTTCTATAATAATGCAAAATTCCCCGCGTATTTCATTTTCGTTAGCCCATACATTGGCTTCTTCAATTGTACCGCGCAAAAATTCCTCAAACTTTTTTGTTAATTCACGAGCTAATGTAATTTTTCGATTTCCTAAAACAAGTTCCAAATCTTTTAATGTTTCCTTTAGTCGGTGTGGCGCTTCATAGAAGATTATTGTTTCTTCTCTTCTTGCTAATTTCTCTAGTTGTTGTCTTCTTTCCTTTTTATTACGATTCAAGAAGCCAAAAAAGTAAAAAGGTTGTGGTGTAATGCCAGATGCAATAAGTGCTGTTAAAGCTGCATTTGCACCAGGGACTGGAACGACTGCAAAATCTTCTTCTATTGCTTTTACGACAATATCAGCTCCTGGATCTGATATACAAGGTAGTCCTGCATCACTAACTAATGCAACTGATTTTCCTTGTCGAAGAAAACTAAGAATTTTCTCCCCACCATGCTCTAAGTTATGCTCATGATAACTAACAAGGGGCGTATCTATTTCAAAGTAATTACATAGCTTCTTTGTATTACGTGTATCTTCTGCTGCAATAACATCCACTTCTTTTAAGATTCGAAGAGCACGAACCGTCATATCTTCTAGGTTACCAATTGGTGTGGCAACTAAGTAAAGGCAGCTAGTTAATTCATGTTGACTACTTTTTTGTGATTTCATTATTTCCTCCGATATATTTTAATTTTTCACTTCGCTTTAGTTGTTTAAATGCATATTCAGCTCTCATTGCTTCTTGCTTTGTTTCATAAGTTTCATAATAAATACATTTAACTGGTCTACGGGCTTTAGTATATTTAGCCCCTTTTCCTGCATTATGAGTAGCGACCCGTTTATCTAAATTATTTGTGTAGCCAGCATATAGAGTGTTATCTTTACATTCAAGAACATAAAATATATGTTTATTGTTGCTCTCCATACAATATTTCACTCACTTCTTTTGTATATTCATTGTTGTCATCATATACAAATAATGGAGGCAACACCTTTAAATCTGGTTTTCCATCTTTGATTCCTTCTATTAATAAAGTATTCGCTTCTTTCCCTAGTTTCGGGTAAACCAAGCGAAGTCGTTTTGGCTCTAGTCGATGTTTTCGCATAGATGTGACAATATCTAATAATCTCCCTGGACGATGAACAAAGGCAGCTTTACCACCTTGTTTTAATAGTCTACTTGCAGACTCGATGGCCTGATCTAATGTTAAGTGTAACTCATGGCGTGCAATTGCATAATGCTCACTTAAGTTTTTATCACTCATTTCATGGGCTAAAAAGTAGGGAGGGTTACACGTGACAACATCATATTTTTCAATTCCGAGTGTGGCTGGAATTTCCTTTACGTCTCCTTGAATCATTGTGATTTGTTCTTCTAGTCCATTGTATCGTACACTTCTGACAGCCATATCATAAAGTCGCTCTTGCAATTCAACTCCTATTATCTCCCCTTTTGTACGCGCACTAAGAAATAGCGGAATTACTCCGTTACCAGAACATAAATCAACAATTTTCCCTTTATTTTTTGGTACACTAACAAATCTTGATAACAGTACTGCATCTAATGAAAATGAAAAAACGGAGGGACTTTGAATGATTCGCAAATCTTCTGCTAATAAGTAATCAAGCCTCTCATCATCTTTTAACCATTGTTCCATCCATAATCCTCCCTCAAAACAAAAGACTGAAAACCACCTTTGTGGCATCAGTCTTAATGTTAACCATTTTGTTTATTTAAAAAAGAAAGGCAAAACAAGCAATCTTCCCCTTTACGTGAACTTCCAAAGTGTACATGACACACATGGAAACCTTCTTGGTAAAGACGTGCAAGGTTATCGTAGCCTTCTCCAATATCTAATAAACTAACCTTCCCTGTGTTAGTAGTCTCATCTTGGGTAGGATTCTCTTCTTCCCCCATTAGTTCCTCTAAACGTCGACGTAGGTGAAGGTTTTCCGTCTGAATTGCCTGATGTTCTTCAACCATATGTGCAACATACTTTTTTAAATCGTTATATTGTTGCTGTAGCAATTCGAGCTGTTGTTCGAATTCCATAACAGTATCTAAGAAATTTCGGTCCTTCACGAAAGATCCCACCCCACTTGCGTTTTCTCTATATCAAATTTTTCTCGTATTCAAGGATTTCATCTAATGTATATTCAACCGTGCGTTCTTGTTCTTGTAAATAGACTTGGATTAGTCGTTCCAATACATTAATGCCTACAACTTTACCAATTCCGTCTGGTGTCATTGTACCATCCCCGATATCTGGCATTCCTTCTTTTGCCGTTTCATAATCGTCATTTTCGTATTTTAAACAACACATTAATCGACCACAAAGTCCGGAAATTTTCGTAGGATTTAATGATAAGTTTTGATCCTTTGCCATTTTGATTGAAACTGGATCAAAGTCCCCTAGAAAAGTTGAACAGCACAGCATTCGACCACAAGGACCAATTCCCCCTAGCAGCTTTGCTTCATCACGAACACCAATTTGACGTAATTCAATTCGGGTACGGAAAATCGAAGCTAAATCTTTTACTAGCTCACGAAAATCGACACGACCTTCAGCAGTGAAATAAAAAATGATTTTATTTCGGTCGAATGTATATTCAACATCCACAAGCTTCATATCTAAGTTGTGCTCACTAATTTTTGCATTCGCTAATTCATAAGCTCGTTGTGATTCCTGTGAGTTTTCCTCAACTTGGATTCGATCACGTTCATCAGCAGGGCGTAATACTTGTTTTAAAGGTAAAACAACATCATTTTCTCCTACTTGTTTCATCGGAACGACAATCTTTCCATATTCGACCCCTCTTGCTGTTTCTACTATGACATATTGTCCCTTCTCAAGTAGAAATTGACCAGGATCGAAATAATATATTTTACCCGCTTTTTTAAAACGGACTCCGACTACATTATACAAATGTATACCCCTCCTGCAGATTAAGCATCAACTGCTCCATCATAAGCGTGCGATTCATGTTACGTTGTAGATTTTGCCTTGCTTCTAATACGGATTGCATTTGATGCGATAATCGTTCATATGTCGTATTTAGTGCATGCTCTCTCCAACTTTGTAACATGTCTGGATATGTACAACTGGCTTCCGGATTAGCTTTTATAGCTACAATATCACGATAAGCAAACAGTAGTAAATCTAACGCTTGCTCGATTTCATTCTTTTCCTTGAATGAAGATAGCCATTCTTCATAGATTACCAATAATGCTTCATGAACATTTTTTCTGACTATCTCTACTAATTTTAACACTGTTTTTCGAGCATGTGCAAACTGCTCGTCATTTGCTAAAGAAATTGCTGTTTCAAGATTATTTGTTAGCATACTAACAGTAGATGCCATCGATAATGTTATACCTTGTTCTTGCAATTGCTTCAACAAAATTCCTCGTGGGATATTATAAAATTTCACATGCTGGCAACGGGACTGAATGGTAGGTAAGATGGCCTGATAGTTTTCCGTCAGTAAAATTGCCGTTACGTCCCCCTCAGGTTCTTCTAAAAATTTTAGTAACGTATTTGCAGAAGAAGTGTTTAGGCGATTAGCATGATGAATCACGTAAATTTTTCGTCCTTCTTCTATACTCGTTTTAGTCATAGCAGAAATAAGGTCACGAATTTGGTCAATTTTAATGAATTGCCCATCTGGTTCTAGCTGTTTCACATTCGGATGATTTCCCGAAACAATTCTTTTACAATTTCGACATGTTTCACATGGAACATTTTTCGACGGGTTAAGACACAAAAGAAGTTTTATGAAGAATGTTGCAATTTGTTGTTTTCCAGTTCCTTTTGCTCCATCGAAAATATAAGCATGGGCAGTTCGATTTTTTTCATAAATTGTTTGAAGTTGTTTCATCACTACAGGCTGTAAAACCTTAAGCTCATCTATATTTCCTTCCACTTACTTCACCTTTTTCTTAAACAAATTTAAAAAAAGCGAACCGCTTTTAGAAAAAACCCCGTGTCTTATGCTTTTTATAGACACGGGTTTACATATATAAGTTAATGAGTAATCCTTTAATTTCACCAATTCGATCTAATAATTCAATTGTATCTTTTTCCTCGTTTAAGATCTCTTGTGCAAGTTCTACTAAATGCTCATCAATTGTTTCAACAATTTTCAAGCGACGCCCTTCACCGAAGCGATTCCAAGTATGAGATTGTTTCATATCCAATCCATATTCGACAGCTTCTTGCAAAAATCGTTTAATGAGCATTTTAAAACGAGCAAGTTCTCTTAAATTTCTGGACCTTGCAACTCGGTCTCCTGCTGCAGAAATATCACCAAGCAACCTTGTTAATTGCTCTGTTTGTAATTTCGAACCCTGTTTAACAAGTATTTCGCCAAATCGATTTTGTGATTGGTTTGGTTGTTTTAACTCCTTGTGGTTCGTTTTTAATCCAACTCGTAGATCTTGATTTATCTTCAATTACCTTTCGCCTCCACTAAAAATGGTGGAACTGTTCAATTGGTAATACAAAAACGGTAGCTCCTCCAACTTCAACTTCTATAGGGTATGGGATGTAAGAGTCAGCATTACCTCCTAGTGGTGATACAGGTGAAACCATTTGTTCACGGGAACGGCAGTTATCCTTAATAATATCAAGTAATTGAGGTATTTTAGAATCCTCAGTTCCTACGATAAACGTTGTATTCCCTGAACGAAGGAAACCACCAGTACTTGCTAACTTAGTTGCACGGAAATTATTTTTCGTTAAAGCGTTAGACAAACGATTACTATCCTGATCCTGAACGACTGCAACAACTAACTTCATCTGCACTCACTCCCTATATTTAATTAATTTAGTAGCATATAAATTTTATCCTACTAAATAAACTTACGTTTACTAACTGTTGAATTGGTGTTTCTATTATAACATACATTTATAGCCTACTTCATTTACTTTCGAACTACCAACTCATATAAAATCTCCCATACTTCATCTATCACTTTCTCTACTGGTTGTTCTGCATTTACTACTTTAATTCTATTTGGATACCTTTTTATTACTTCATAATAACCTTTTCTTACTTTTTCATGAAATAATAAGCTTTCGTTATCAAGTCTATTCACTTCACGTTCATTATGTGCATGAATTCGAGCTAGTCCAACCGCAGGATTTATATCAAAATAAAAAGTTAAATCGGGCATCCGCTTTCCAATAGCAAATTCATTAATGGATAATACTTCATCGATACCAATTCCACGGGCATACCCTTGATAGGCTAATGATGAATCGATAAAGCGATCACATAAAACATGTTTTCCTTCCTTTAATGCAGGCTCGACCTTTTCAAAAAAATGCTGACTTCTAGCTGCAGCATATAATAAGGCTTCTGTTCGTTCATCGATAGCTGTATGAGCTGGATTTAAAATAATTTCTCGTATTTTTTCAGCAATTTCAATACCACCAGGTTCTCTCGTTCCTAACACATCAATATTTTGCTGTTGTAATCGTGCTATGATTTTATTAATAACAGTGGTTTTTCCCGCACCTTCTGGACCCTCAAATGTGATAAATAAATTGTTTTTCATTTTTATTCCTCCGACTATGACTTTATTACATATATGAGTTTTTCTTTTAGTCGGTGTTCACCTTGGAAATCTGCACCTACCGCAAGTAACTCCTCTAGCTGACTTAATTTTGCAACGGTTATTTTTTCTCCCGGTACTAGTAACGGTACACCAGGTGGATAAGGTATTAACATGCTAGCTGCAATTCGTCCAAACGCTCTCATATATGGAATCCATTCTTTTTCAAGTTGTTCCACTTCATCATAGGAATATTCAGGTACTGTTACAGTTAACCAATCTGTTGTTGGAATATCTGTTAATGTATGACCTAATCCTTCTTCTTTCTTCAATTCTGCCAACGCTTCTTTTATCCGAATACGTGCCTCTGCGAAAGGAAAGACTTGTCCTTGTTTTAATAATGGTAAAATGACTAACACTTGATAAACATCAGCAAGTTCCACATATAATCCTTGAGTTTCCAAGGCGTTTTTCAATTCAAAACCAGTATATCCAGGCATGCGTAAAAGTAGTTTTAACGGATCATCTACTTCCACTACTTCTAATGGATGAAGTGATCGTAAAGCGTCAATCCATTGATTTCTTTTATCCATTAAATAAACCGCATCGTGTTCTAAATAACTACCTATGTATTCCCGAGCATCGTCTAAAGAAGCCAGTAATAAATAAGATGGACTACTTGATTGTAGCATTCTTAAATATCGATTTACTTTTTGTACATCTATAAGATTTGATTTAACATGCATGAATGAAGCCATTGTCATAGCTGGTAACGTTTTGTGAGCAGATTGTACAACAATGTCTGCACCTAAACTTAAAGCAGAAGGAGGAAATAATTCGCTTCCAATTAAATGTGCTCCATGGGCTTCATCAATCAATACTGGCACCCCTTTTTCATGACATATATTGATTTGCATTTGAAGTTCTTTTGAAGTAACTCCATAGTATGTTGGGTATGTTAATACTACAGCTTTGACATCAGGGTAAAGATGTAACGCTTCTTTTAATGTTTCGGTAGGCACCCCCCCTGCAGTTTTGGTATTTTCATCCCATTCAGGGGCAATAAATATTGCTTTTGCTCCTACTAACTCTAATGCATGGAAAATTGATTTATGGGCATTTCTTTGTACGATGATTCTGTCATTACGTTTACATGTCGCATAAATCATTGCTAAGTTCCCTACTGTAGAACCATTTACTAAAAAGAAACTTCTGTCGGAATCATAAGTTTTTGCAAGCAATTGTTCTGCCAATAAGATTGCTTCCTCAGGATGATGAAAATCATCTAATCCAGTAAGCTCTGTTAAATCGTATGTCAGTGCTGCTTTCAATTCCTCAGGTAATGTTGATAATAGTCCGTTCTTATGCCCCGGTACATGCATAGATTGGGGTTTCTTTTCTACAAACCTTTGTAGAGCTTCAACTAAAGGTTGCTCCCTTTTCATCGACTCACTCCATTTTTTGTTTTCATAATTACTATTATAGCTTTGTGTGACATGCTAATCCAATGGTATAAAAAAAGGCATATCGAAATTTCGATACCCCTTCGTATTTTATTTAATTATATTTAAAATCTCTTTCGGTTCGGATACTGTATAATCTGGTTTGCTATTTTTGACTACTTCAAAAGCATCGTATCCCCATTCAACCCAAATTATCTTTATTCCAACTTTCTTACATGCAACAATATCTCGATCTTCATCACCTACATAAATGACATCAGTAGATTTTAATTGATGATTTTTTAAAAATCGCTGAATAATTTTATCCTTTCCAAAAACTCGACTAGAACAAAGAATTTCAGAAACATTATTTATCTGCTGTCTTTTTAATAACGCTTCAATATTTTCCTTTGCATTTGAAGAAATTATGGCAATGTTATATCCATTAACGTTCAATTGTTCAAATAAATCTTTTATTCCCTTAAAAAGTTCTACTTCTTCTAGAGACTTTTTATATGTTTGGTAAAACAGTGGCATTACAATCGGTAATTTGTATAAAGGAAAGTCAAAACGTTTACTTCGTTCATTCATCGTAAGCTTTTTTATCTCATCAATTTCACTTTCGTCCACCTTTTTAAACCGATACTTTTCTGCAATCGTATTCCAGGCCTCTAATATTGCTAACTTTGAGTCAACAAGTGTTCCATCAAAATCAAATATCACATACTTCACAAATTCCCTCTCCCCATTAAATAATTTCCCCTCTTTATTCCCCAGCTTTTTTAATGCTTTGATAATGTTATGGAATCCTTCATACATATACTATTCATAACGCTGAAAAACAGCATTAGGTTCTAATATATATTAATTTTTCGGTTCTTAGTCAAATGTTGGGGTGATGTGTTCTTGCACGTCACCCTTGTTAACCTAAATGAACCCCGATTTCTTTATATAAATCATTTAATAAAATCTTTGCTTTAAAATGCTTAAAACTTCTAAAACCATAAGCATTTCGTTTCATTACCTTCGATTTATTATTAATGCCTTCTAGAAATCCATTTGAATACCTAAAACTAAAGCTATTCAAGATCTCTACTTGCCAATTCTTAAAAGTTTGAATCGCTTTTATGAATGCTGGAATCTTTGCTTCTTCTACCTTACGGTAAAAAGCTTCTAATCTCTTTTTAACTTCTGTTATATCATCAGTTGTTTTTGCCCAATCAAACCATTTACAATAGGCTTCCTTAAGTTCATAGGCTTTTCTCAATTCACTAGACATCCCTGTATAGCGTCTTAAATACCAGCGATTCTTCTCTGTTAACTTATCAAACCGTTTATATAAGACATGGCGCATTTTCTTACACTTTTTACGATCATAAGGATGCCATTCTTTCTGCACTTTACGACGTACTTCATCTAGTGCCCAATAAATATAACGAGAAAAATGGAATCGATCTGCTACGATAATGGGGCGATTTAATGCTTTTCTAACAGCTGCCTTAAAACTTGGATTCATATCCATTACCACTACTTCTACAGCTGCTCCATATTTCATTAAATAATCCTTAATCGTTTCTTTGCGTCGATTTGGTAAAATATCAATCGGTTCGTGTGTTTCAGCGTTCGCAATAATTAGTTGATAGGTCCCTGCATCGGTATCTCCCTTATATTCATCGATTGCAATACATTTCGGTAAATGTACTCCCTCTTTTAACTGTTCTTTTACAACATTTTTAAAGCGACGAATTACAGTTGAACTAGATGTTCCAAGGACTTCTGCAGTTTCCTTAAATGTCTTTGCTTTTACTGAACGAATTCCAACAACTTGGTTCCATTCTTTTGAGTAACGTTGATATTTATCCACGAAAGGGGATTTTTCTGAGAAGCGTTTTCCACATTCGCATACATAACGACGGCGTTTATAAAAAAGGATAGTTAATCTTTCAAACCATTTTAAATGCTTAATTTTTTGAACTCGATAATCATGAATTTTAGAGGTCATTCTCTTACAAACTGGACATTGATGTTCTTTCTTCGGAAGCGACACGTATAAAGCCACACGGTCTCCAATCTCCTCCATCTTATGAATTGTTACATCTTTTAATCCTGGTATATTCATGTTAAAATTCATATTGCACGTATCACCTTTCATAACTTGTTTCTCGTCAATTCAAGTATATCGAAATCGGTGGTTACGTGCTTTTTTATTGTCAAAAATTGTAGTAAAACCCCAACAAATATTATAGAACCAATTTTTCAAACTATAAATTTCACTATAGAAAACTTACTAGTATTCTATAAAAATTGATTAACTTTTTCCAAATACAAAAAACCACCACTAAATAATAGTGGTGGTTTTTATTTGCCTAGCAACGTCCTACTCTCACAGGGGGAAGCCCCCAACTACCATCGGCGCTAAAGAGCTTAACTTCCGTGTTCGGTATGGGAACGGGTGTGACCTCTTTGCCATCATCACTAGACTTGTACAAGGATGTACTGGCTTCGCCGTTGCAACATGGATGTTGCGCTCTTAGGCGAAGTTCCTATTTCATTGTAGAGAGCTTGTTCTCTCAAAACTGGATAAAGACATTGACTAACGACCATTCAAGTTAGTGGTTAAGTCCTCGATCGATTAGTATTCGTCAGCTCCATGTGTCGCCACACTTCCACCTCGAACCTATCTACCTCATCGTCTTTGAGGGATCTTACTTACTTACGTAATGGGAAATCTCATCTTGAGGGGGGCTTCATGCTTAGATGCTTTCAGCACTTATCCCGTCCATACATAGCTACCCAGCGATGCCTTTGGCAAGACAACTGGTACACCAGCGGTATGTCCATCCCGGTCCTCTCGTACTAAGGACAGCTCCTCTCAAATTTCCTACGCCCACGACGGATAGGGACCGAACTGTCTCACGACGTTCTGAACCCAGCTCGCGTACCGCTTTAATGGGCGAACAGCCCAACCCTTGGGACCGACTACAGCCCCAGGATGCGATGAGCCGACATCGAGGTGCCAAACCTCCCCGTCGATGTGGACTCTTGGGGGAGATAAGCCTGTTATCCCCGGGGTAGCTTTTATCCGTTGAGCGATGGCCCTTCCATGCGGAACCACCGGATCACTAAGCCCGTCTTTCGACCCTGCTCGACTTGTAGGTCTCGCAGTCAAGCTCCCTTGTGCCTTTACACTCTACGAATGATTTCCAACCATTCTGAGGGAACCTTTGGGCGCCTCCGTTACCTTTTAGGAGGCGACCGCCCCAGTCAAACTGTCCACCTGACACTGTCTCCTACCCCGATAAGGGGTACGGGTTAGAATTTCAACACAACCAGGGTAGTATCCCACCGACGCCTCCCTCGAAGCTGGCGCTCCGAGTTCTCTGGCTCCTACCTATCCTGTACAAGTTGTGCCAAAATTCAATATCAGGCTACAGTAAAGCTCCACGGGGTCTTTCCGTCCTGTCGCGGGTAACCTGCATCTTCACAGGTACTATAATTTCACCGAGTCTCTCGTTGAGACAGTGCCCAGATCGTTACGCCTTTCGTGCGGGTCGGAACTTACCCGACAAGGAATTTCGCTACCTTAGGACCGTTATAGTTACGGCCGCCGTTTACTGGGGCTTCAATTCAGAGCTTCGCTTACGCTAACCCCTCCTCTTAACCTTCCAGCACCGGGCAGGCGTCAGCCCCTATACGTCACCTTACGGTTTTGCAGAGACCTGTGTTTTTGCTAAACAGTCGCCTGGGCCTATTCACTGCGGCTCTCTTTCGAGAGCACCCCTTCTCCCGAAGTTACGGGGTCATTTTGCCGAGTTCCTTAACGAGAGTTCTCTCGCACACCTTAGGATTCTCTCCTCGACTACCTGTGTCGGTTTGCGGTACGGGCACCTCCCGCCTCGCTAGAGGCTTTTCTTGGCAGTGTGAAATCAGGTACTTCGCTCTTAAAGAGCTCCCCATTACAGCTCAACGTTACAGGAAGCGGATTTGCCTACTTCCACGCCTTACTGCTTGGGCGTGCACAACCAATCGCACGCTTACCCTATCCTACTGCGTCCCCCCATTACTCAAACGGCGGGGAGGTGGTACAGGAATATCAACCTGTTGTCCATCGTCTACGCCTGTCGGCCTCGACTTAGGTCCCGACTAACCCTGAGCGGACGAGCCTTCCTCAGGAAACCTTAGTCATACGGTGGATGGGATTCTCACCCATCTTTCGCTACTCATACCGGCATTCTCACTTCTAAGCGCTCCACCAGTCCTTCCGGTCTGACTTCAACGCCCTTAGAACGCTCTCCTACCACGTGCATCTTAGATGCACATCCACAGCTTCGGTGAATCGTTTAGCCCCGATACATTTTCGGCGCAGCGTCACTCGACCAGTGAGCTATTACGCACTCTTTAAATGATGGCTGCTTCTAAGCCAACATCCTGGTTGTCTAAGCAACGCCACATCCTTTTCCACTTAACGATTACTTTGGGACCTTAGCTGGTGGTCTGGGCTGTTTCCCTTTTGACTACGGATCTTATCACTCGCAGTCTGACTCCCGTGTATAAATATCTGGCATTCGGAGTTTGTCTGAATTCGGTAAAGCGAGATGCCCCCCTAGTCCAAACAGTGCTCTACCTCCAGTATTCTCATCACGAGGCTAGCCCTAAAGCTATTTCGGAGAGAACCAGCTATCTCCAAGTTCGATTGGAATTTCTCCGCTACCCACACCTCATCCCCGCACTTTTCAACGTGCGTGGGTTCGGGCCTCCAGTGAGTGTTACCTCACCTTCACCCTGGACATGGGTAGATCACCTGGTTTCGGGTCTACGACCACGTACTCTTTCGCCCTATTCAGACTCGCTTTCGCTGCGGCTCCGTCTTCTCAACTTAACCTTGCACGTAATCGTAACTCGCCGGTTCATTCTACAAAAGGCACGCTATCACCCATTAACGGGCTCTAACTACTTGTAGGCACACGGTTTCAGGTTCTATTTCACTCCCCTCCCGGGGTGCTTTTCACCTTTCCCTCACGGTACTGGTTCACTATCGGTCACTAGGGAGTATTTAGCCTTGGGAGATGGTCCTCCCGGATTCCGACGGAATTTCACGTGTTCCGCCGTACTCAGGATACACTCAAGAGAGAATGGACTTTCGATTACAGGGCTTTTACCTTCTATGGCGGATCTTTCCAAATCGCTTCGCCTAATCCATTCTTTTGTAACTCCATATAGAGTGTCCTACAACCCCAAGAGGCAAGCCTCTTGGTTTGGGCTATTCCCGTTTCGCTCGCCGCTACTCAGGGAATCGAATATTTTCTTTCTCTTCCTCCAGGTACTTAGATGTTTCAGTTCCCTGGGTGTGCCATCATGACGCTATGAATTCACGTCAAGATACTGCTCCATTACGAGCAGTGGGTTCCCCCATTCGGAAATCTCCGGATCAAAGCTTACTTACAGCTCCCCGAAGCATATCGGTGTTAGTACCGTCCTTCATCGGCTCCTAGTGCCAAGGCATTCACCGTGCGCCCTTAATAACTTAACCTAAAAGTTAGTTACACTTCTCAAACAGAGAAGATTTTAAGAACTTACAATAAATTACTTGAATTTTGTTTGTTGCTATCAATGTCGTTTTATCCAGTTTTCAAAGAACAATATAAAGAAAGTTCTATTAATGTCTAGCTCCAAACACCAGCTGACACGTCTACTTCAGTCTTTCGTGCGAAATGCAAGCATTTCTACTCAAGACTTCCAG
>NZ_JAMYWW010000001.1:12500-72500 GCF_024159215.1 Ureibacillus endophyticus | reverse complement strand
TATTTGGCTGAATTTGATATACGCTCGAGATGTTCTTCAAGTAAAAAATATTCCCCGTCTTGCAATAATAGACTTTCTAACAATTGAAACTCTGGTCGTTCAACTGTTAGCAAGCTCGCTTTAGCTAATACTTCATGGTATTCATCTTCTGTTGTAGAATCCCAAGTTATCCCACCACCAACACCGTATGTAGCTTTACCTGTTTTCTCGTCGATAACAACCGTTCTAATTGGGACATTAAAAGTGGCATCTCTACTTGGCGTAATATATCCTATTGCTCCACAGTATACGTTACGGGCATCCATTTCTAGTTTTTCTATTACTTCCATCGTACTTATTTTTGGTGCACCGGTAATAGATCCACACGGGAATAGTGCCTTGAAAATATCAACAAGTTGCGTATTTTCTTTAATTGTAGCAGTTATCGTTGAAGTCATTTGATGAACAGTTGGATAATCTTCAATTTCAAAGAGTTTATCCACCTTTACTGTTCCTGGTTTCGCAATAACGCTCAAATCATTCCTTAATAAATCCACAATCATTACATTCTCTGCGCGATTTTTTTCTGAATGATATAGCTCCATTCTATTTATCTCATCTTCTTTTAAGGTTTTCCCACGTTTTAACGTGCCCTTCATTGGTCGAGTCGTTAATTGATTTTGATTTAATTCAAAAAATAACTCCGGGGATGCGGATAAAACTTGAAAATCACCGGTATTTAAATATGCACAGTAATTTGATGATTGAGCTCTTTTTAACTTTTCATATAATGCTATCGCATCTCCCTGAAACTGAGAATGAAGACGAATTGTATAGTTGGTTTGATATGTTATCCCCTCTTCAATTGATTGTTTAATAGAAGTAATCGCCTTATGATAATCTTCCTTATCAATAGACGGGATCCACTCAGATAAGTTATAATCACCTATACTATTTAAAGAGATTATTTCAGGTTCTTTAAAAACACCAAACCAAAGTAACGGCATTTCACTCTCACTATTCACTTTATATGCAGCATCGAAGGCAGGAGCACTTTCATAAGACAAGTACCCTGCAACATAAAAACCGTTCTGTAAAGCTTCCTCTATTAATTGAAAACAGGGTACTACCTCTTCAATTTTATTTGCAATAATTAATTTTATTGGTTCTCGAAATGTTAAAGGTTTTATTTCCCCAGATTTAGAAGGGAAGTCAAAGGACAAAATAGGTGATTTTTGTTTCATAATTAAATTTCGATTCCCCTTGCTGATTTAATAAAGAAATTCTCAATCATTTGTAAGCCATGTTCCGTTAAAATTGCTTCAGGATGGAATTGAACACCTTCAACACGATATTGTTTATGTCGAATAGCCATTATTTCACCATCGACTGTTTTAGCACTAATTTCTAAACAGTCCGGTAAAGCTTTTTCATCCACGATTAATGAATGATATCTAGCCACTTGTACTGGTGATGTGATGTTGTGAAAAATTGAACACCCATCATGAACTATTAATGATGTTTTTCCATGCATTGGTTGTTGAGCCTTTTTTACAATTCCTCCAAATGCTTGGGCAATAATTTGTTGACCTAAACAAACTCCTAAAATCGGGATATCTTTATAAAAGCGTTTAACAACATCTATACAAATTCCAGCTGTATTAGGATTACCAGGGCCAGGGGAAATTAATATGGAAGTAGGATTCATGGTCGAAATGTCCGTTAATGATAATTGATCATTTCGAACAACAACAACTTCTTCACCAACTTGCTTTATATATTGAACTAAATTAAAGGTGAAAGAATCATAATTATCTATCACTAAAATCATCCGAATAATCCCCCTTTTCTTAAACAACCATTATTATAACGAAAAATCCCATTGAAAAGCAGAAAAATTCTACTTCTCAACAGGATTTTCTTAATTAATATTTTTGTTCACATATTTTCCGTGATCAGGAACTGCAATTTGTTCAAATTCATCAACAAGCTTTCGCAAACTATCTGTTAAAAGTTGCCCCTGTAACGGAAGTCCATGTCCGGTAATAGCAACTGTTGGATTTAATTTTTCTAACTTAACAACAGATTCTTTAGCTGCTTGCCAGTCTGTTGTTAAATACCTCGGTGGTCCACTTATTTCTTGCTCCTGTGTTAATACTTTATAAAGATATTCTTGTTTTACAGTAACAAACGCATCCCCAACTATTAATGCCCGATCAGTTTCTCTAAATAATGAAATATGACCTGGTGTATGGCCAGGTGTGTGGACCCATTTAAAATCTGGTAGATGAGGGACTTTTCCATCAGGTGGAAGAGCCTTTACATTATCCCCCAAATTAATCGGTTCAATCGGGAACAGTGGTGACATTTTTGCCACCATTCCACCTTCAACCGTTGAATCTGGCTCTGGGTAACTTCTTTTCCCTGTTAAAAATGACATTTCAAGTTCATGGGCATATACAGGAACATCCCAATGTTTTATCAGCTCAATGATTGCCCCCACATGATCAAAATGTCCGTGCGTTAATATAATTGCTTTCGGTCGACTATTTGTACCAAAGCGCTCTTCAACAACTGAAATGATTTCATCTGATGATTCAGGCATTCCAGCATCAATTAATACAAAATCGTTTGTTTTGGGATTGCCTACTAGACAAATATTCACAATTCGAATTGTGTAATAAAATAAATCAGGTAATACTTCCTTACCTATTCCGTTACCAATTGAGGTTACCGGAATTGCTCTATAATCACTACCATAACTCATGTTCATATCCATATCGTATCACCTCGAGTGAGATATTTAAAATCTACTCGTAATATGTCCTTCGCGTAATAAAACATACAAGAAATGTTACTCAACTCCGTGTTGTATGTTCAAAATCATATATTCAGCAAAATATTTTTATCCATATTATTCCTATTAGGAATTTCTATGTTAAAATTTATTTTTAAATGCCATTGTGAGGTGAATAAATTGGAGTTTACGAATGAACAGCTACAAATGATGATCTCAGAAGAACCAGTCGGCAATCTATATCCATATAACACTAAGGATAAGCAACAAATTGAAGCATATATTCAAGATCTTTTCTATACAATCAATCACTTGAAATCCATCAAATGTGAAGCAATATTTGACCATTATGGTAGTGGCTATGCTTCCTATGTAGATTTCTTTTGCTATCGGAAAGATGGAAGTAGTATTGTAAATAAAAAATATATCGAAAAGGATTCCCTTACTTCTATCCAAATAGAAGGACTAGTTCTATACATAAGTCGATTAGCGCCTGTAGCCATTATTTGGAGAGATAAACGACATAAGGCGATTTTAGATAATGGAGAAGACGAATTTTTTAGTGGTATGGGTATGATTAATCATCCACATGGAATAATCGATGAACCCCCTAGTCCTATGGTGAATGATTTCATAGAAATTAAGGAGAAATTAGCGAGGGCAGGTTATCACATTCTCGATAAAGAGTATTTATCACAACCACTCCCTTTTAAAACGAAAATTCAAACCTTCACTAGACCCAATCAATATAAACTATTCGATGCATTTTTCTTCTGGAAAGACTAACTGCCTTCATAAAGGAAAAAGGCGCTTAACCCATAACGAGAGGTTTAGCGCCAATTCTTTAATTTTCAATTTATTGAAATACCGTTAATACCCCAATACAAATCACACCTGGTAGTCCAAGAATAGTAATTGTCAGGGCTGAGAAAATATTTACAGGCACTATAATATCATAACCATCTACAACTATATGGGCTATGTATAACAATGCAAACGAGCAGGCGAACTTAAACCAAAGAAGGGCTAACTTTTCAAAAATTACACCAAAACCAATTTTTTTGCCTATTATAATGCCGAAAAAAAGTAGCACGCAACTAAGTCCGATCACAACATATGTCATCAATCCACATCGCCCCCATAAAAGTGTTTCATAGGAGCATATGCTATTGCGGCTACTCTTATTATGTTTATTTAATTAATATTTTTCGAATTCTTGCTTCTTTAAATAAATAAAAGTGAATACTTTCTGCTATTTGACGACGGGCAATGACATCTAAATCATAATCGTCTATTAAACCTTCGATGACCTTTGCATGATTCCAGTCATCCTTCGTTTCTTTAATTAAATGTACTAACTTTTCATCAAATTCCTTTTTTAACTTCCCTTTACGACGAAAAAACATACAACACGACACTCACTTTACCCGATTTAAAAAATCGCAATTTCTTTTAAAACAGAATTAAGATGAAAAGAACTTACAATTCACGTCTTCCTTCTAATGCTTTCGATAAAGTAACTTCGTCAGCATACTCTAAATCCCCACCAACAGGTAAACCATGGGCTATACGTGTTGTTCGAATTCCTGATGGCTTCACAAGACGAGATATGTACATCGCTGTTGCTTCACCTTCAATGGTTGGATTTGTTGCTAATATTAATTCGTGTACTCGTTCATCTTGTAATCGAGTTATTAAAGAAGCAACATTAATATCTTCTGGTCCAACACCATCCATAGGGGAGATTGCTCCGTGTAATACATGATACAGACCTTGATAATCACGCATTTTTTCCATTGCAATTACATCTTTCGGGTCTTGTACTACACAAATAGTCGATGCATCTCGTTGTTGATCAGAACAAATCTGACAAGGGTCCACATCTGTAATATGCCCACAAGTGGAGCAATACATTAAATTTCTTTTTGCATCGACTAAAGCTTTTGCAAAAGATAAAACCGTATCTTCTTTCATTGTTAAAACGAAAAATGCCAGTCGAGCCGCAGTTTTCGGACCGATTCCTGGCAATTTCATAAAGCCATCAATTAGCTTTGATATTGGTTCAGGGTAGTACATTGTTTATCCTCCTAGAATGGAAGGTTTAAGCCTTGAGTGAATTTACCCATTGTAGAATTTGTTGTTTCTTCTACTTTCTTTAGAGCATCGTTAGTTGCCACTAAAAGTAAGTCTTCTAACATTTCTACATCATCTGGATCAACAACAGATGGATCTAAATTTACTTTTAACACTTCACGTTGACCATTAATCGTAACTTTCACCATACCGCCACCAGCAGTACCTTCAAATTCTTTCGCATTTAATTCTTCTTGCGCTTGCATCATTTCTTTTTGCATTTTTTGCATTTTTTTCATCATGCCTTGCATATTACCCATTCCACGCATAAGTAGAATCCTCCTCAAAATTATAATTTAATTAATGTGGTTACTCATCCACAACCTCAACAAAATCTTTTCCAAACATTTTCTCTGCTTCTGCGATTAAAGGATCTTCAGAAACAATTTCCTGCGTATCATCAATAAATGGTTGTTCATGGACTGTTTCCTGAACCAATGTCCCTTCAGATGACTCTTTTTTCTGATTTAAACCATTTTCTTTAATGAAGTTTTGACGCAATGTAACCCATTGATTTTCCGGAATGCATAAAATTTCATACATTGTACCAGTCATTTGAGCTAGAATTTGAGAAAAAAGATTTGTAAACTCTCTGTTGTCAGCAACCATTCGACAATGAATATCATACTTGAATTTTACCACAAATGCACTATCAGAAGCTGCAACCGGTTCGGCCTCAGCAAATAATGCTGCCTGCGATTTTTGTAGTTGACTTAAACTTCCTGCCCATGCATTTTTTATTTTTTGAATATCTTGCTTTGTTGCATTTTTTAATACTTCACGAATACGTCCTGCAGGTGCTTGGTAACCATTTTGAGATTTTGCCCGTGGGCGAGGGGCTTCTTTTGCTGGCATACCAGTATTACCACCTTGAACGCCTGTTGCGAGTTGTTGTGATAATTGCTGTACTAATCTTTCAAGATTCGCTACTTTTTCATTTAAAGCTGGATCAATTTGCCCCACAGCTTGCATGGAGGCAGCCCCACTATTTGGTGTTTGAACCATCTTTAATAAAGCTGTTTCTAAATAGATTTTTGTATGATGGGAAAAGCGCATTTCTTGTTGAGTTTTAGCAAGAATATCAATATAAGTATAAAGCGAATCCGCGCTAAACTCATGTGCTAAAGAAACGAATTTTTCTTCCGGAGTAACAAGTTCGAGTAACTCTTCCAACTCACTACTTGTTTGGAGAAGTAGTAAATCACGGAAAAATGTAATTAAATCTTCAGCAAGACGTACAGGATCTTTTCCATCAGCTATTAATTCCTCAACTAACGTTAATATATGTGCAATTTCTTTTTGTTTTAAGGCTTGTACTACATCATAAAAGATTTCTTGGCTAATGGACCCACTGACTAGTAGTGCATTATCAAGGGTTAAAGTGTCACCACTAAATGAAACAACTTGATCTAATAAACTTAATGCATCACGCATCCCACCTGCAGCTGCCTGAGCGATTACTTTTAATGCTTGTTCTTCATAAGGTAAATGAATATCTTCTAAAATCACTTTCATTCGTTCTAGAATATCAATAGAAGAAAGGCGTTTAAAATCAAATCGCTGACATCGGGATATAATGGTAGCCGGTAGTTTATGTGGTTCAGTAGTAGCTAAAATGAATACTGCATGAGGCGGTGGTTCCTCTAACGTTTTTAGTAAGGCGTTAAATGCACTTGTTGAAAGCATATGCACTTCGTCAATGATATACACCTTAAATCGAGCATTTGCTGGAGCGAATCGAACTTTCTCGATGATATCACGCATTTCCTCTACACGGGAGTTTGATGCAGCGTCAAATTCAATAACATCTGGGTGAGAGCCTTCTGTAATGCTCAAGCATGTTGCACATTCATTACATGGTTCGTTGGTTGGTGCTTTTTCACAGTTTAATGCTTTAGCAAAAATTTTCGCAGTACTTGTTTTACCCGTACCTCGAGGACCTGAGAACAAGTAAGCATGCGTTGTTTTATTTGCTAGGAGGGCATTTTGAAGCGTTCTTTTTACGTGAGTTTGTCCCGACATCTCTCGGAAATTCTGCGGTCGATACACACGGTAAAATGCTTGATACGTCAACTTTTTCCTCCCTTTCTAAATAGACAAATTTAGTTCTTATTATAACATAAACGAACCATTCACTCCCAACTATAATAACCTCTAATTAGAAAGAGCTACCTCAATATGAGATAACTCTTTTTTAAAGTTATTACTTTTTCTTCATATCTTTTAAAAGCTTTGCCACGTTCGTTTCTTCCTCTACAACAACTTTTTCTGTAGCAAGTTTTCTTGGTTTTCCTACAGTTTGTAGGAAGCCCCAGCCGAATCTTCTTAGCGTGATATCAATAAAGAACAGTATCATACTAGCTAATAATAACCATGTTGTGATACTTTGACTTTCAGCACCTTTTACCGTAAATTCACGAAATGCTTGTTCAGGATCCTCTAAAATCATTCCGCCTGTTTTTTCTGCGATTTCAGTGAGTAAAGCTTCATTTGGCGGATGTAATTCATATTCCTTACTATACGGAATAGTTAAACCTGCTTGATAAATGGACTCGTCCTCTTTTGATATTCTAAAAAATACAAGCCCCGGATCTGCATCAACTACTACTCGTACTTTACTAGCAGAGACTGGTTCGATTTGTGCTTTTATCTCTTCTCCAAATTCATCAACAATAGCGATGTCCAGGAATGTAGCTTGGTTCGTTGGATCCGTGATTAGGAAAGTATCATTGGATTCTTGTCTAATGTCATATGCAATATCATTATAGGTTGGTAGCATTTTTGATATTGCTGTTTGCCAAAAGTTTGACCATTCGCTCCATTTTGCCCAATCCCCTGTCCATGCCCCAGTTGAGTCAGATGTAAAGGCAATCGTTCTACCTAAACCGTACTGCCACTCAGCTAATACAGGATCCTCTTTTTCACTTTCTGCAATAACGAGAGCCGTTTGTTTTGCTGTCGTTCCAATATACGCATTCATTTGTGGGACACCTTCTTTAAATAAAGCATTCCAACCTTCAGCGTTATAAATCGTTGGATAGAATGGATTGTCCTCAATATACGTTCGAGAAATCATCGCCGTTTCCCGGGAAAGAATTGAAGGAATTGTTGTTTCATCAACAACACTATAAAAACGTCCACTCCCTAACTCACTTAATTGCTCAAGTAAAACAGCATCTGCATCATTACCAATTGCTACTGTAGATAATGTAATATTACTCTCTTTTCCTTCCTCAAGTAGATCTTCATAGCTTCCTTCACTGTAAGATTGACCATCCGTTAGCAAAATAATATGTTTTCGTTGTAATTTTAAGTCTGCTAAGTTTTCTACAGCGAGCTTTAAAGAAGAAAAGATTTCAGTTCCACCACCTGGGGCAATGGATAAAATTGTATTCACCGCTTTTTCCTTATCTGTTAAAGGTGCGGTTTCAATGATTTCCCATGGTCGATCGTCAAATGCGATAAAACCAAGAGTATCGCTATCACGAAGCAATTCTACTGAACGGGCTGCTGCTTCCTTAGCAAGTTCAATTTTTGGCCCCATCATACTTCCAGAACGGTCAAGTACAATGACCAAACCGAGAGAAGGTAATTGCTGTTTCCCTTTTACCTCCATTTCAACTGGAAGTAGTTTTTCAATAGGCGTTTTAAAATAGCCCCCTAGTCCAAAACTATTTTCGCCGCCTACCATCATAAAGCCTACACCAAAATTTTTAACAGCTTGTTCGATGATGCCCATCTTTTCTTCTCCCACTAAATGCCCTGGGATATTATCAAAAATAATGGCATTATAGTGAAGGTAACTTGATAGAGCGTTTGGCAATTCACTTGAAGACTTCACATCATAGGATATGGAATTTTGCCCAAGTGCGGCTGCGATTGGTGACCCATCTTCTCGATCACTTACAATCAACAGTCGTGGAGAACTATGAACCATTGTTACACTAGTTAGTTTATTGTTCTCTAAAATTGCATCTTCCTCTACTTGTACTAATGCCTCATACTTTACTAAACCTTCAGCCTCACCTATATGACGATAAGTAAATGCATTGGTACCTTCTTCTAAAGTAATATTTTCTTTATGAATAAGCTGGTCATTTTCATAAAGATACAATTGTCCTTCTGTAGCAGTTGTTGCATTAATTGCTGTTACAAGCTGTTGTTGTTCTCCTGCATATGCCACTTTCGGCGTGACAAAACTTTGAATAGAAATGTCTGCCTTTACTTCATTACTTAATGGCACTACATCAACAGAAACATTGGTGCCTACCATTTTTGTTAACTGTTCAGTAACTTTTCCCTTTGTCTCTAAACCATCTGAAAACAGAACAATTCGCGTTGCTTTATCACGATCGACAATGCCTGTCATCAATTGTAGTGCTTGTGATATATTCGTTTCACTTTCACTATTCATCCCACTTAATTGTGGAGCGTGCTCTAATGTATTACTTAAAATTGATTCTGTTTGAAGATTCGATGCAAAAGAATAAATTCCCACTTGATGTGTATCTTTTTTGGATTGTAAACTTTTTTCGATAAACGCTAAGGTTTGCTCCTCATTCCCTTCAACAGATGCCGAGCGGTCAATTAAAAATGCAACTTGCTCTTCTTTGACAGGTAACAAAAGATATGGAGATGCAATTGCAAAAATAAGAAGTACGACGGCAAGTATTCGAATCCCAAATACAACGAGCTGACTTTTCTTCAATTGATAGCGATGATGCCACCATGTCCAAACGAAATATCCTAAAATCGGGATTAATAGCAATAAAGCTAGTGGGAAACTAATTCGTAAATCCACGTCTTCTTTGCACCTCCCACTCAATGACTAATAACAGCAATATCGGAATCAATAACCAGATGATAATTAATTTTTTTGATGATTCTTCATTCCCTTTATTTTGAAGAGTACCAAGTTCAAAACTAGTTCCTTCTTTAATTTCTCGTTCATTTTCTGAAAGTTGAACAATCAACAGTTTTTCTTCTTCATTTGAACGAACTGTATATAAACCGGGCTTTGTTGGTGCTTTAAATTGATTTGCATTTTCAAAGGATGAAATATATTCATCATCTTTCGAATAAATTGACCAATCCCCAGCAGCTAAAGAAACCCCTCGACTTTCATTAGGAGAAAACGTACCTAAAGATGTTGTACCTTCTAGTAATTCATTTTGTAAACTCCATAAGAATAAAGGAAATGATGGATGCAATGGCCAGTCTGTCGATTGGATGTCTGCAAGTATAACGATATCTCCTTTTGAAGAACGTTGAATAAAGGGCATTTCTCCAATCGTTGCTATCGTTTCAAATTGGTCAAACCCTGGATATACGGAATTAACATAAACATCTTCTAAATTACTAAAAGCAAATAATGCATCCTCTGACACATCAACTAAACTATTTACTTCTTCAGATAATTCGTCATCCCGTCCTATTAAAATAAGCGGGGAATCTGTCTTACCCAAAAGTTCAACCTGATTCGTAACAATTAATGCCTCTTTTATTGTTGCTAATTGGTCTGATGGAACGAGCTTCACTTCTGTATTTAATGCCTGGAAACCTTTTTGAACAAGTTGATGCATTTGTTGATCAATGACAATTTGCGATAAGTTATTCCCAAGTATTGTAACCATTGAATTATCTACTTCATAATCATCTTCAACTTGAATGGTAGCAAACAAACTTTCGGTTAAAGGTAGCTTTTCAAAGGTTTTCGTCATTTCCTCTTGTTCTTTTAAAGCAATTCCTTCTTCAACTATAACTCGTCCTTCGCTATCTTGAAGTATAAGCTCAACTTGTTTTTTTTCATCTGTCTCATTTTTTAGTTGAATTAAAGCTAGTGCTTCTTCCCCAATAGAAGTTGCTGCAAAACGTTTAATCGAGACATTTTGTAAATCTTTACTTGCCCCTTTAACAATCCATTTAATCTGTTCACTTGAAATCGGCAATTCACCGCGCTCTACTGAATCTGTAAATAGATAGATGGAAGTAGCTGTTTCACCAACATATGCTTGAGCAACATCAATCGCTTTAATCAACTGCTCTTCTTCATAAGTAACTTCCAAACTATCGATTGCTTTATGTATAGCGGATGAATCGGTTTCTTGCCGAATGATTGTTTTTGGTTCATCACCCGTTGTAATAATAGTAAGTGGCTGACCTGTAAACTCTGAAGCAAGGGATTTCATTTCTTCCTTATGTTGAGCGAATGTTTGTCCAGCTAACATGGTTGCGGAAGTATCTACAATCCAAATTGATTGTTCCCCTGCAATTTCTTTCGTTTTAATGAAAGGATTCATTAAAGCTAAAACAAATAAAATGAGAGCTAATAGTTGCAAATATAGTAGTGCATTTTTTTGTAGATGTTTTAAATAAGGTGAAGCTTTTGTTTCTTGCATCACTTCTTCCCAAAATATCGTTGAAGAAATCGGTTGATCTTTATATTTTTTACGGAAAAAATAATAAAGTAGAACGATTAATGGGAGAATGCTAGCCCATAAAAAGAGAATATTACTAAATCCCAAATAGCTTCACCTCACTGTACCCAATGTGACTTTAATAATTTATGGAAAATGGCATTTTGAAATCCTTCTTCCACAGAGAGTTGAATTTTTCGAATGCCAAAACGGTTTGCTAACGCATCAAATTGACCTTCATGTTCTGTACGACTTTTTTCGTAATTTGCTAATACTCGGTTTGAAACGGATACATTCACTTCACGAGACGTCTCTGAATCAATTAATCGCACGTCACCGCTATAGCTTGGATTCAGTTCATCTTCAGTTACAATTTGAATACAACGGATATCCCCTGCAAAGCGAGGTAACTTTTTAAAGAACTGCTCCCATTGTGAAATAGGCTCTAATCCATCTGTAATGATAAAAAGTACCGTACTATCCTTAGGCAATCTTTTTAATCCCTCTTCAGCAAAACTTCCTACACCGCGCGCTTCCTCTATATTTGATACCAGCTGTAAAAAAGGTTTTCGGTTGGTAGCCCCCTTTTTTCTAAACGGAATCAAATGTTGTTCACCTACATAAGAGAAGGATAATCGGTCATCTCGGTTTAACACCATTAGACCCAGTGCTGCTGTAATTTGGCGGGCAAACAACCACTTCTTTTCTTCACCCATTGAGCGGCTTGCATCCAGTAAAATATGCACCCGCATTTCCTGTTCATCTAAAAAGCGTTTTATGAAAAACTTTTCTGTACGAGCATAGACATTCCAATCTACTTGTCGTACATCATCGCCAAGCGTATATTCACGGAAATCAGAAAAATCTAAGGATGCACCAAAGCGTTGGGATCGATGAGAACCTTTATGCTGACCACGTAATTTTGATGAAGTAGCAATAGATAAGCGGCTTATTTTAGAAATCCACTCATCGGGCAAAATTAATGGCTTCATAATTTAGCGCCCTGTTGAATGGATGATAGTATTAATTCGATTAAATCATCGACTGTTTTACCCGATGCTTCCCCTTCATAATTCAACATCATACGGTGGCGTAGTGCTGGCTTTGCAACAGATTTAATATCCGCTATTGATACGTGGAATCGGCCATTTGTAACTGCTCGAGCCTTTGCTAGTTTAATAATACTTTGTAACCCACGAGGACCACTTCCATACATCACATATTGCTTTACTTCAGGTAAAGCATCTTCGTTATCAGGGTGAGTCGCTACGACCAAATTAACTGCATACTCCATCATTTCCTCAGCAACTAACACTTCTCGAACCATTTTTTGTGCTAACACTAATTGATCTGTATTCATCACTTTTTCTAAAGTAATTTCCACTGCACCTGTTGTCCGTTTCATAATTTCCATCAATTCATACTTTGATGGATAAGGCACTAATATTTTGCATAAAAAACGGTCCATTTGCGCTTCTGGTAAAGGGTAAGTTCCTTCCATTTCAATTGGGTTTTGTGTTGCCAAAACAAAGAATGGTCTTGCCATGTTCTTCGTATCCCCTAAAATGGTTACGGTTTTCTCACCCATTGCTTCTAATAGAGCACTTTGAGTTTTTGGTGTTGCACGGTTTATTTCATCCGCTAAAACCATTTGACTAAAGATTGGCCCTGGTTGGAACACAAACTGCTGCTTACCGTTTTCTGCTCGTTCAATAATATTTGTTCCAGTAATATCAGTAGGCATTAAATCCGGTGTAAACTGAATCCTAGAAAAAGATAAATCTAACACTTCAGAAATTGTACGAATTAACATCGTTTTCCCTAAACCAGGTAGCCCCTCTAGAAGTGCATGCCCATCTGCTAATACGGAATATAACGTATATTCAATCGCTTCTTCCTGACCTACAATAAATTTGCTAATTTCATGTTTTACTTGTTGGAGTTGTTCACTCATTTCACTGTATTGTTGCTCACTAAAAGCCATTTTTCCACATCCCTTTACTCATTCGATTCAATTGAGGAGAAGTATGATTGCACAATATCTTGTAAATCTTTCGGCAATTGCATGCGTTCCGTACTTTCTAAATAACTGTCTTTATATTGACCAATCACTTCTTCATAAGGGCGAATCGTTCCTTTTGTAACAGGTACAGACCCCTTTTGTTCACCTGCTGCAGTTCCTTCTCCTAACTTCCCACCATCAGCAGTTGTCTCAGATGAACCACCAATTCGTTCAGGAACAGCTAATAAATCACGGCTTCCTTGGCCGGTTCCAGCGCCACTTCCTCCGCCTTTCCCAGAACCAATACCGCTTCCATTTCCTTGACCATTGCCTTGAGAGCCACTTCCTTGACCTTGGCCCTGACCTTGACCTTGGCCTTGACCTTGGCCTTGCCCGTTTCCATTGCCATTACCATTGCCTTGCCCATTATTACCTTGGCCATTCGAATTCTGGTTGTTCCCTTGCTGATTTGAGTTATTTTCATCTTCACTAGAAGTACCGTCACTTTCCCCAGGAGCTTCTGCTGATTCTGATCCTAGTTCACTAGCAATTGCATTTTGCAAATCGAAACTGATTGGTTTCCCAAGCTTACTTAATGCAGATTGGGTACCATTGGCTGCACTTGCTAGCTCGCTTTGCATTTCCATTAATTCCTTTAACTGTTCTTGCTCTTCAGCTGTTAAACCATCTGAACCATCTGCACCATTCTTATTGGCAAGTTCTTTCTTTTCCTTTAATTTCTGTTCCTTTAATTTTAATTCTTTCTGCTTTTTAACAACTTCACGTAATGCTTCCTCGGATAGTTCGATATCCTTTAACTTGTTTTGAAGCTCTTGTAATTCCTTTTTTACTTCTTTGGATTTTGCTTTTTTCTCTAATTCAGCAACTTCCTTTTTAATATCTTTAATAACTTCTTGTTCCTTTTCCACAACTAGTGCTTCCGTTTGTGTTGCTGAAGGGAAAACCGACAAAATGCCAATGACAATTCCAATCAACAGGATCCCAATTAATATTTTTGGTTTCCACAGTTCCTTTTTCCGCTTTTTAAACTGATCATAGGCTTGTGGCGTTTCTTTCTGTGCTTTCTGTAACAACGATTGCACTAAAGGATTGTTTTCTTCTTTCAATGAAAGAGCTGTCACTAATTCATTATGCGGGTAAAATTCGTCAAGACGATGTAGTGCTTCTTTTCTTCGTACTCGCTTAAACCAAATATAGAACACTACTGCAACAATCGCTCCTACCCCCGCAATCACCGAAACATTACGGTAGTATGGAAAAATAAATAAACGAGAAACTAGCAGGATCGCCGTGCTTAAAGCTAACCCTAGAAGTATTCCATATTGTATTCGTGGTATCATTTGTTCTACATTCAAGCTTCTTTGTGCTTTACGAACAAATTGCTTTAACATATTCCGCCGATCCATCGCTATTCCTCCTTATCGATTTGTTTTCATATTTGCTCTTAACTTACGTGTCGCAATAAATAGACAAATCACTGTAATTAACATGTAGAAAATTAAATAAACAATCCAAATCGGTAATGAAATCCCTACTATTGATTCAAGGGCATTTGACATATCTGGATAAAGCATTGTAATCATTAATGCCCCCGGATTAATACTTGCCCAAAAATAAGTGATTGGGGAAAATGGTGTTAAATTTTGCACATTTCCAGTTTGCGCCTGCATTTGCTCCATCGATACTCCTACGAAAAAGAAAAACGCGGTAATACCAGCAAGGAAAATCATCGCCCCATAGGTTGCAATCATCGACACTATTGTTCTCTTCGTAATAGTAGAAAACATAATGCCGATACTTCCAATCGCAATAAGCGTCACTAAATAGAAAAGGAAAATCGTGATAAATTGGGATGGTGATACACCACCAAATAAAAATACAAGACTATATAACGGTAGTCCTGCCACCAACATTAAAACTAAAAACACAACGGAAGATAACAATTTCCCTACAATAATTTGTGTTGAGCTTTGAGTCGTTGTAAGCAAGATGTTTAGTGTTTGTTTTTCCCGTTCCGTACTAATGGCACCTGCTGTTAATCCTGGTGTAATAAACATAACTAGCCCCATCTGCAATACACTTAAAACAGCAAACATTGTAAAACTGTCGCTAGGTCTAAAAAACCCTGTTCCTGAAAACTGCGTATAAATTAACAAGAACCCAGCAACAAAAATACATAAAACCGCTAAGTAAAACATTAGACCTGAAAAACTTTTAAAGGCGCGGAATCGTAATTTTAATTCTTTTAATAATACAGGGTTTGAAAAACGTCCCATCATACAACGTCCACCCCTTTCGTAATAGCCATAAATACATCTTCTAAATCTTTCTCTTCTTCCCTTAATGCATAAATCGGTAAATCCGCCAGTAAAGCTTTACGTAATAGCTGAACCTGGTCTTCGGTTGAGCCACGATAGTTAAAGGCTAGACTATTTGTATCCTCTAACTCAATAGAAGAAATAAGTGGGTCTTCCTCAAAGAATTGACGAGCTCTTTCGATTTGATCAATAACTTTTACAATGATTCGTTTATCTCCTTGAAGCTGTTGTTGTATAGTTGCAACGTTTCCGTGGGCAATTAATTTCCCATTATCAATGACACCAATTTCGTCACACATTTCTGCTAGCTCTGGCAAAATATGTGATGAAATTAATATGGTTTTACCCATTGATTTGAGATGCTTTAAAATATCTCGCATTTCTACTCGAGCTCGTGGATCCAGACCAGATGCTGGTTCATCTAAAATTAATACCTTTGGATCATGGATGAGTGAACGAGCGAGACATAATCGTTGTTTCATTCCTCGAGAAAGTAAATCAACATATTCATAACGTTTATGAGATAGATTCACGAGTTCCAAAAGTTGTGGAATTAGTACTTGTCGTTCCGCATGAGATAGCCCATAACTTGCTCCGTAAAAATCTAAATATTCATCAGCTTTTAGTTGATCATATACTCCAAAGAAATCTGGCATATAACCGATAAGTTTTCGAACTTCTTTTGGTTCCTTTACAACACTTTTACCATTTATGAAAGCATCTCCTGATGTAGGCGAAAGAAGCGTGGCCAATATTGAAAAGGTTGTGGATTTCCCAGCACCATTCGCTCCTACAAAGCCAAATACAACCCCTTCATCTAAAGATAAAGTCAAATTATCTAAAGCGGTAAATGACCCGTATTTTTTTGTTAATCCTTGAATATCAACCATCATTATTTCGCCACCCCCTTAATTTTCACATCAGGTAATTTCGTTGGACCACCATTAAAGCTGTCGTCCACCGTAATTTGAATTCTTACTTCCCCATCTTTAGAAATATATTGATCTAAATTTGTCGTTATGGACGCACTTTTTTCACTTATACCTTCAAATTCCTGCGTTTTTATATTCCAAATCGCTAATTCAATTGGAATTGAAGCTTTATTAGATACAGAAATTTCTGTCCATGTTGATTTTTCTAAAAGCTCCTCTGGAATCCATGTAATATAGTCATATTCTCCTTTATCCAAGTACCATTCGTTTGTTGCATCATTTATTAATTCTGTATAGCCAGAGTTAGATGTCGGCTCGATCGTCTTATTTAAAACATCCTTATCTAAAGTGAACTCACCTGATAGTTCCAAATCTGGTTCAAAGGTTTGAATAATGTAGGATAACGGTGAATTTGCTGCATTACCATCTAATTCAATCCCAACAAGGGCTTCTTCTGTCCAAGCAGTAATTGCTGGTAAACGTTCACCTTGTACTAAATTTCCTGCACCATACTTTAACTTTTCAATACGCATTGGCATTAAATCTGCTTTCGTCTGAGGTTGCGCATAATTATAGTTACCTACAGATGGTGAAAGTAAGACTGCTCCTTTTATTTCTTTATCAACCTCTAATGTTCCATTTGGTTCGATATCTCCCAATTCAATTTCACGAGAACCTGACCAAATCGATACGTCATTCAACTTAAATGGGAAATTATTTTTAATTGTTCCCATTACTTTTCCATTTGCTACTTTTAATTGGATATCCATATTTCTAGCATTATTTATTTCTGTTTGCCCTACAATGGATTGAACGGACCAGTAATTTAAATTTTTTAATGTAATTGTTGAACTATTGGCATGTTCTTTTACGTAAGATTTTTCATGAATCATTTCTTGCGTTGAACTTCCCATATAATTTCGATTACGTGTTGCTACTGCCGTTGTATTTTCATCTAATGTAAATGAAAAATCCCCGCTTCTATTTGTAAGAATGGTTTCAACATAATGACCGCTCAAACGATTCTCTTCAACTTTATAAAAGGCAGATTGTTGAATTTGTGATTGCGTTAAGCGATCCTTTGCCCCAAAAATAAACATTGCTATACTTAACCCAACGGAAACAACCGGGATAATCCACCAAGCATGTTCCCTTTTGTCTAAGCGTTTTAAAATAAAATACAAAAATGGACCAATGAATAAAATATAAATAATGATAATTACAACAAGTGTAGTTGTCGAAACTTCAAAGGATGGAAACAATTCATTAATACTACCAACTTCATAAGGTAAGTAGTCGTAATAGTTCCCATAATACATACCACCATAATTGTTTTGCATAGGTGATTGTAGTTTCAAAATATTTGAAAGTAATTTAGCGTAACCATCCATTGATGCTAATGGCTCATCCCCTAAAGAGAAAGTTGTTTGGATAATTTGCCCTTCATCAAGCTTCGTTGCAGATGCTAGGATTGTTTCTCCATCTGCTAGTAGTCGAATACTACCTTCTTTTTCACTTGCTTGATATACCTCAATACCTTGTGTGAATTTACCGTTATTCGATAATTTCTCTAAACTACTTTGTGTTACACTTACTTTTTCCTGCGATAGCGTCAAAGGTAGATACTCTTTAAAAATGCCGATAGATGATTCTACTTGATCGGAAGCACCAACTAATAGCTTTCCTCCTTGACGCACCCATTCTAAAATAGCTTGTTGTTGCTTCTCAGAGAAGTCTGAAATATTCGTTTCATCAATTGCTAACACATTGGCAGCTTCAAGACCTTTTTTATTATCGGGGAATTCGAAATCTTTAATTTGATTTAAATAAAAAGCTTCAACGTTTGTATTAGAGAATGGTCTCATTCGTTGAAACACAGTTAAACGATCTCGATTCTCTGTTAACGCATAGATAAACGTCCCTTCCATTTCGTGGAATTGAGGGCGAACCATTTTATCTCCAGAGAATTTAACTAACTCTCCTTCCTCAATTCCTCCTTCATAAAAGTAAAATAAGCTTCCTTGTTGATTACCTGAATACATGTAATCATCCGATAGACCATTCAAATAAAGCTGAACAGTTTTTGTTTCTCCTTCTGCAATATCTAATGAATAAACTGTAGCTGAACCTACCGCATAGGACTCTGCAGCATCGATGACTAAGTCACCAGAAAAAGCAGACCCATTATTCGTAATTGTTAATTTTAGTGGAAGCGGTGTAAAATACTTTACTTTATTAGATATTCCAGCTTCCGCTTTTACTTCTAACTTTGGTGCTGCGCTTGCAATATTTGTATGAATCAAACAGCTGATCAAAGCTATGAAAAAAATGATGAATACATTTTTCCTTATCAAAATCCCATCTCCTTCAACTTACCCGCTTTTTAAATTTGTACGTTTCATTTACAATTTGGTTCCAGATATTCCAATTAATAATAAAATCTTAAGATATTGTTCGGTTTGTTCTGTAAAGACTTCACTTACAATTTACCCATATATAAAAAAAACGTATTCGAAATCGAATACGCTTTTATAATTTAAAATATCTCAACTTTTGAAACTTCAAATTGAAAGCCTTGATATTCATATCCTTGCTTTTGATACATATCTTTTGGTGTATCTTCACCATCCGCCACTAGGATGACTGTTTTATTTGGAAACTTCTCCATTACAGCTTGTTGAAGATGACCACCAATTCCTTTATGACGTTGTTCCTCAAGAACAAATAGATTATCAATTTCCACAGTACTTTCCTTTTCAATTACTTCAACATAGCCTGCTGGAATCCCTTCAAAATAAGCAATGAGAAAGTATGTATCAGCATCATTAAATCTACGAAGTTGCAATTGTTGCTTTTCCTTTGCAAAATTCACACCATATTTAACATCTTCATTGTATTGAAGCTTTAAAAAGGGTTCTAACTGCTCCTCTGTAACAAACTGGACGTTTACCGAACCATTTTTTCGAATAGAAAATTGACTAGGTTGTATGGAGTAAAGCTCTAAAAAGCCAATATTATACTGTACTCTTTTTAAATAATACTTTAGTGTATCAGGTATTTGCTCATTTGGAGGGAATTTAAACTTTAAATGATTTTGATTATTTTTACGATGAAATTCCCTCAATGATTTTTCCCATTGTTGAAATTCTTCTACTGATGGCATTTTTTTAAATTCAATATAGTTACTATCATAGCGAGTTAACATTTCTTGAAAATGATAATGTTTAACATAGTCATCCTCATAAATAATTTCCCCTAATATATTGATTTGCACAAACGTTACTTTCATCTATTTCATCCCCATTTTGTAAAATTAAAAACTTTAACATCATTTTACAATTATTAAAATCATTTTAAGAAGTAAAATATGTCTTTATGAATAATAAATTTACTTTTTATAGATTCAATCTAATACTCAACTACGAATTCATGTTTCTCCATAGATTTTGTGTACCTTCATTAACAAATTCCTTAAATACCAGAACAAAACATTGCATTTTCACTCCAATGTATCGTATACTAATTTATGCCGTGCTAGGTGGGGAGGTAGCGGTGCCCTGTAACTCGCAATCCGCTCTAGCGAGACTGAATCCCTTTCCGAGGCTGTCCGTATGTAAGGTCTGCCTCTTGCACGTAGCGTTGACGGTTGGGTCCTGCGCAATGGGTACCCATGAACCATGTCAGGTCCGGAAGGAAGCAGCATTAAGTGGTTTCACCCATGTGCCGCGGGGTAGCCTAACCTGAGCTGGCGACAAGAGTAACGCTTATGTGCGGCAGTCGAAGAAAGGTGCACGGCTTTAATGTGCAAATGACTGCCTAAAAAGGCTTAAAGAGTCAAGATCAACTATTTACTGATTTTGACTCTTTTTTTATTCCATTAAAATAAATAAAATCCTTTCTTTTAATTTGTTGACCATAACTTGAAATCATGTTATAGTAATTTTTGTCGAAAAGATAATTAATTCGGAGGAATACCCAAGTCCGGCTGAAGGGATCGGTCTTGAAAACCGACAGGCGGGTTAAACCGCGCGGGGGTTCGAATCCCTCTTCCTCCGCCATTTATATTTCAAATGAAACCGTTACAAAAGATGTAACGGATTTTTTTATATCTTTAATTGAAAGTACTAATGCATACTAGGCATGTAGTACTTTTTTATTTTTTAACCATGTTAAGATAATAGATGCAACATTAATCCTTTAGTTCTCATAAAAGGAGCTTAAGTAATGGCACTAAAAAAATTCTCTTTACCTTCTAATACAGTAGCTACCATTATACTACTTGCTTTATTAATAGCCTTTAGTAGTGAAATAAAACTGATGCCTTTTGAAGATTTCCCATTTCGATTCGGATTAGGGAGTATGATTTTCTTTTTAGCTGTATTAATTCAACCTATTCCCATTATAAAATTTGGGTTTGTTACCGGAATTACAGTAGTCATATTTCGAGTTTTTTTAGATTTACTTGTTACTGATTATGAATTTAGCCAAATATTAATTGAACGTTTCCCCGCTGCACTGTTTTATTTCTTTTTTGCGTTCTTTTTATCTAAGTTAAATATTGAAAAATATAAATCAAAACCAATTGCCTTAGGATTATTTGCTACTCTTTTTGAATTTGTCAGCAACTTTATTGAAGAACTATTTATTCTTCTATTTGTCGTAACGCACACCCATTTATTGAAAGAATCATTTTTATTACTTATCGTTGCTTTTATTCGAAGTTTCTCAGTAGTTGGCATATATAGTGCAATTATTATCGGTGAACAAAAGAGACAATTTCAACAATTACTATCAATTGGCTCTAATTTATATGTAGAAACATTGTATTTAAAAAAATCAATGGACCATATTGAACAAATTACAGCATCGAGCTTTGAATTATATAAAGCGTTAAAGTCAATAGATAATCATTTAAGTACAAAGGCACTTTTTATCTCCCAAGAAATTCACGAAGTAAAAAAAGATAGCCAACGTATTTATTCGGGTCTTTCCAAAATTACAACTGCAAAAAATCTAGATGATCATTTAATTTCGAATTTATTGCAATATGTAATTGAGGCAAATAAAAAATATAGTACTTATTTAAATAAAAGTATTGAATTCAAAGAAACTTATCATACAGATTTCTATACAAAGGAACCTATTGCCCTCCTAGCTTTGTTAAACAACCTCGTTTCAAATGCTGTAGAAGCAATTGAAGAAGAAGGTTCAATTTCTATTTCTGTAAATAAACAAAATGATGAGACAGTAATTGAAGTAGAAGATACAGGTGTAGGCATTCCAAAAACGATGCTTCCTGTCATTTTCGATGCGGGGTATACAACAAAATTTAATGATGAAGGAAAAGCCTCTACAGGAATTGGATTATCCCATGTACAATCAATTGTAGAAAAATTTGAAGGAAAAATCGTTGTGGAAAGTAATCAAACCACAAAGTTCACCATTACTATCCCAACAAATAACTTGTAATAAGGAGAATAAATTATGCGGTATTTTATAGTTGATGATGATCGTGCAAGCCGTATGATGTTATCACAAATTATAGATGAAAATCATTTGGGTACAGTAATTGGTGAGGCCCAAAATGGACAAGATGCCATTCCACAAATTTTAGCTATACAACCCGACATTGTGTTAATTGATTTATTAATGCCTAAATTAGATGGCATTGCTACGATTGAAAGACTTCGCGAACAACAGTTTACAGGATTATTTATTATGATTTCTCAAGTAGTGAATAAAGATATGGTTGCAGAAAGTTACGAAAAGGGAATTGAGTTTTTTATTCATAAGCCTATCAATAAAGTTGAGGTAGAAAAGGTCTTACGTAAAACGGAAGAACAATATCGCTTAAAAAATTCAATTCTTGCCATTCGACAATCTTTATCAAATGTTGAACCACCTATCATAACCCAAACTCAAAAAACATCCCGTGATCATATCCTAGCGATTTTAAATGATATGGGGATTATTGGCGAAGTGGGAAGCGAAGATATTACACAAATTATTGAACTGTTATTATTGGACAAGCAACACATCGCACCTTTGCCACCATTAAAGGAATTGTATGAACGAGTTGCAGAGTTAACTAAAACTACTCCTGAAGAGATTACAAAAGAAAGCAAAGCAATCGAGCAACGCGTGCGTAGAACGATCCTAGCTGCAATGATAAATTTAGCAAACTTAGGTATTGTAGACTACACAAACTCTGAATTCGAATATTACGCTCCCCGTTATTTTGACTTTACAGAAATACGCTTGCTAATGAGTAAAATAGAAAAAAACGAACCTCGAAAAGCAAAAGTAAACATAAAAAAATTTATCCAAGTATTATTTTCTGATATAAATTCAAAAATAAATTAATCGGATTTTGTCGGATTTTATATGTTGTCCGTATCATGTAAAAAGTGGGGCTATCCTACGAATATGATTGGGGGGGAAATTAATGAAGAAAAAATTCAAGCTAAGTTTGGCTTCTCAAATTTTAATCGGTCTTGTATTAGGTATCATTGTCGGTGCAGTCTTTTATGGTAATCCTAATGTTGAAACATATTTACAACCTCTAGGGACTATCTTCTTAAATTTAATTAAAATGATTGTTGTTCCTATTATTATTTCTACACTTATTGTCGGTGTAGCAGGCACGGGTGATATGAAACAGCTCGGACGCCTAGGTGGGAAAACACTTATATATTTTGAAATCATCACAACTATCGCCATTATTGTTGGGTTAGGTGCAGCAAACTTATTCCAACCCGGTGCTGGCATTAACATGGATCAGCTAACTGAAACAGATATTTCATCTTATGTGGAAACAACTGAACAAGTTGAACACGAAGGCGGATTGCTTGATACACTTGTTAGCATTGTTCCTACGAACATCATTAGTTCGATGGCTAATGCAAATATGTTACAAGTTATCTTCTTCTCAGTTTTATTTGGTTTAGGTGTTGCTGCAATTGGTGAAAAAGGTAAACCAATTTTAGCTGTTGCTCAAGGCGTAGCAGATGCTATGTTCTGGGTTACAAACTTAGTTATGAAATTTGCTCCATTTGGAGTATTTGGTTTAATCGGTGTAACTGTATCTAAATTCGGTTTATCATCGTTAATTCCATTAGGAAAATTAGCAATTTTAGTTTACGCAGCGATGATTTTCTTTGTACTCGTTGTATTAGGTCTCACAGCGAAATTTGTTGGTATTAACATTTTCAAATTGCTTAAAGTATTAAAGGACGAGCTTATTTTGGCGTATTCTACGTCAAGTTCTGAAACCGTTTTACCTCGTATTATGATGAAAATGGAAAAAATGGGTTGTCCAAAGGATATTACATCTTTTGTTATTCCAACTGGATACTCATTTAACTTAGATGGTTCAACATTATACCAAGCAATTGCTGCTATCTTCATTGCACAAATGTATGGTATTGATTTAAGTATTATGGAACAAATTACATTAATGCTTGTATTAATGGTTACATCTAAAGGAATTGCAGGGGTTCCTGGAGTTTCCTTCGTAGTACTTTTAGCTACATTAGGTTCTGTAGGTATTCCACTTGAAGGGTTAGCGTTTATCGCAGGTATTGACCGTATTTTAGATATGGCGCGTACAGCTGTAAACGTAGTAGGTAACTCTTTAGCTGCAATCGTTATGTCAAAATGGGAAAAACGCTTTGATGAAAGTAAAATGGAAGCGTATGCTGCAGAATTATCAAAATAATATTTAAAGCCGCGAATTTATTTCGCGGCCTTTTTTAATCTATTTCACTACCTTAGCTAAATAAGCACGAATGGATTCTTCTCCATTAGCTAAAGCTTCTTGTTCACGAGCTTCATCTTTTGCTACTTTTGCTTCAGCAGCCTCTGCAATTTTTTCTACATCTTCTTGTGGTACTACCACTACACCATCGATATCCCCAATAATAAAATCCCCTGAATGGACTGTTACTCCACCTACAGAAACTGGGCCACCTACTACTCCGCCCCCATTTTTATTACCTGCAGCAACTGTTGTACCTAAAGAAAAGACAGGGAAATCTAGTTCTCGAACTGCTGCAAGATCTCGTATTACTCCATCTACAACAAATCCTTGAATGCCTACACCCTTTGCCAGTGAAAGAACAAAATCCCCTGCCACTGCACGATTTGTGTTCCCTTTTGCATCAATAACTAAAATATCCCCTTTTTTTGCTTTACTAATTGCTTCTAATACAGCACCATTTTCCCCATCTGGTAGTCGTACAGTAAGCGCTTGTCCTGCGATTTTGAAATGGTCAGATAGCGGCTTAATACTTGCTGCTACATTTGTATGACCACCTGTTGCATCAGAAATAGCTGTTGTAGGTAAAGCAAACAGTCTTTCTTGAATTGTTGTTGTTGCCAATTCCATACACCCCTTAATTTTCAAAATATTGTTATATTTTAGATGATATAGGAATATTAAATTAAGTTAAATAGGTTTTTTTATTTCTTTTAACACTGTTTTACTTGTTTTTGCAAAATGATTCTTCATTAAGCGATAAGATTAATTTACTGGAATTTGGGAATAATACTGTTAAGATATGACGATATTCTTAAAAATAAGTAATTTAATAATAGGTGGGGAGTGATGGTATGAAAACGAATCGTTTAGTCACACAATATCAAAATGAGAAGGGCGAAGTATGTTATAAAATGAAAACATTCGATATCAACGTTATTGCAAAGTCTTCTGGAGGACTAGCGCCAACGATTCTTTATTTTCATGATAACCAAGACGTAACAGATGATATTCGTGCCCTTCGTTTCGGTCTGGAATCACCGTACTCCTATATTGAAAATTACGACCAATTTCAAAAAATGTTATATAAAAAAGAACAAAAAGCTCTAAATGATTTATATGATTCAATAAGTATTCGGCCTAAAAATATGTCCACTGGAAAACAAATTTTATGGAGCTTTGGTGTACTATTACTAATGACCATTCCTTTAATAGTAGCGATCATTTTAAAATAAATCTTACTAGCCAAAAAATCCGCACCTCTTATGTAAGAAGTACGGATTTTTTATTTTATTATTCTGCTTTACCTTCTACTACTACATCATCAGCGCTAATATTTTCACCGAATGAAGGTTTTAATGTTTCATCATATGCTTTGTGGAAGAATTGCTCTTGTCCTAAAGCTTCAAGTTCTGTATTTAACCATTCAAGTAATTCTGTGTTTCCTTTTTTCACAGCTGGTGCAATATAATCTAAATCACCTAAACTTGATAATGCTACTGAGAAATCAGGGTTTTCATTTGCCCAGCCAAATAATAATGCGTTATCTTGTGCCATTGCATCGCCACGTCTATCTTTTAATGCTTCAAAAGACTCTGTGTTTTGATCATATTTCACAAGTTCAATTTCTGGGTGATTTTTCATGAAATAAGTTTCTGCAGTTGTACCTTTAGTTACAATTAATTTTTTACCTTTTAATTGATCAACTGACTCAATTGATGCAGAATTTGGAGATACAACACCAATTGCTACTTTCATATATGGGTTTGCAAAGTCAACTTGTTCTTGACGTTCTGGTGTTACAGTAAAGTTTGCTAATACAACATCTACTTTATCTGATTTTAATAAATCAACACGTGCTTGTGCTTCAGTTAATACATATTCTACTTTTGACTCATCGCCTAATAAATCTTTTGCAAGGCGTTTTGCTAATACAACATCATAACCTTGGTTTTCACCGTTTGCATCAACATAACCAAATGGTGGTTTATCACTAAATACTGCTACGCGTAGAGTACCACGCTCTTTAATTGCATCAATTGCAGAAGTCGCTTCTGATGAAGTTTCTGCTTTTTCTTCTGAGTCACTACCTCCACAAGCTGCTAAGATTACCGCTGTTAATGCAGCTAATAAAAGAACTAAAAACTTTTTCATGTGTGTTCCTCCTAAAATTGTAATATATTAAGGAATTGTTGAGCACGCTCTGTCTGCGGATTCGTGAAAAATTGTTCTGCAGGGGCTTGCTCATGGATATTTCCTTTATCCATAAAAATAACTTCATCTGCTACTAGTTTTGCGAAATTCATTTCATGGGTAACGATGAGCATCGTCATTCCTTGTTCCGCAAGTTGTGCAATAACATCCAACACCTCACGAACCATTTCTGGGTCAAGGGATGCTGTTACTTCATCAAATAACATGATTTCTGGGTTAATACATAGAGCACGTACAATGGCGATACGTTGTTTTTGCCCACCAGATAATTGTCTTGGGTAATCGTTTGCTCGATCAGCTAATCCAACACGTTCTAGTAGTTCTAAAGCTTGAGCCTCTACTTCACTGCGATTACGCTTTTGTACTTTAAGAGGCGATAATAAGATATTTTCCATTACTGTTAAGTTAGGAAATAAATCATAGCTTTGAAATACCATTCCGATGCGTTGACGCACTTCTCGCCATTTCGTAGATTTATTAATTAAACTCTCGTTGTCTAGTAAAATATCTCCGCCCTGAACTTCCTCTAAACCGTTCAGACAGCGTAAAAATGTACTTTTACCACAACCAGATGGCCCTAAAATTGCAATTACTTTTCCTTTTTCAACTTCAAGATCAATTCCATTTAGTACGATCTTTTCTCCGTACTTCTTTGTGAGACCCTTCACTTGTAAAATCGGAATTTGCCCACTCATACACTAACAACTCCTTAAGTTGCCCATTTGCGTTCCAGTTTTCTTGAAAAACGTGATAATGGGAAACAAATAACAAAATATAAGAAAAAGACAAAACCATAAATCCAGAATGAAATTGTTGGGTGCTCTAAATTATTTACTTCAATAATTTGCTGACCAACCTTAATTACTTCAACTACACCAATCATCGTAAGCAGAGCCGTTGTTTTAATCATCCGTGTAATTAAGTTAATCATCGGAGGAATACATCGTTTCGTTGCTTGTGGAATTAGCACATAGCGATACATTTGCGCAACACTAAGTCCTAATGCCTTACTCGATTCAGTTTGGTGCTTTGGTAATGAAATAATAGCACCACGAACAATATCACTCATTTCAGCGGTACCCCATAAACTAAACACAATAAGTGCAACCACTTCTGCACTTAAGTTCAAATCAAAGTTTGCAGGGATTACATAGTAAATAACAAACAACCATACTAATATTGGGATAATTCGGAATAGTTCTAAATATAACTTGAAAGGAATTTGTACAAATTTATTTTTTGAAGTTCGAATAATCCCAATTAGGATTCCCATAACTATTGAGATAACGACCGCAATGAGTGCAACACGCAATGTTACGAGAAGTCCTAGAAGTAGACGCTCCAAGTTAACCCCTTCAAAAAGGACACTAATTCCCGAATTCAGCATGTCTTACTCTCCTTTCAAGCCAAGTTAAAAACAATGTTAAAGGAAGTAAAATGATTAAATAACCAACAACTAGCATTAATAATGCTTCGTTTGTTTTATAAAAAATACCCATTAGGTTTTTCGTTGTATTTGTAAGTTCTAAAATAGCAATACCACTAAAAACGGATGTTTCCTTTAATAGGAAAATACAGTTCGCTCCAAAACCAGGAACACTATAGGAAAACGCTTGTGGAATAATTACATAGCGCATTAATTGTAAGTTACTAAGACCAATTGCTTTACCTGTTTCGATTTGGGACTTTGTAACAGCTTCCATCCCAGCTCGGAATGCTTCAGCCATATAACTCCCACCTAAAAACGTTAGTCCAATGATCCCACATAATTCACCGCTTAAGGTAATCCCAATTTTCGGTAGCCCATAATATAAAAAGAATAATTGGATTAAAAGTGGTGTATTCCGTGCAACTTCTAAATATACTTGAACGATTTGACTTAGTACTTTCACTTTGAAATATTGAATTATACTACAAATCATTCCAACAATAATGGCAAAAGCGATCCCAATGGTTGCAAGCTTTAGCGTTAACCACAATGCCGTTTTATAGTGTGGTAATACATCTACAATATATTGCCAATCAAATGTCATTTTCCCACCACTAACGATTAATTATTTACGTACAATTCTTGCCCAGGTTGAAGTGTTTGAACTCCTTCAATTTCAACAGTTTCTGGGTATTTTAATCCTAGTCCTGTATTCAAACATACAACGTGCTCATCTTCTTTAATCCATCCTTGCTGGCGAAGAATTCTTGCAGCAGCAAATGTAGCTGCCCCCTCCGGACAGATGAAGTTACCTTCTAAAGATGCGACTTGTTTTTGAGCCGCTAATAAATCTTCTTCTGAAATCGCGATTGCACAGCCTTCTGTTGCATAAACGCCTTCTAATACTAAGAAATCGCCTAATGCTTTCGGAACATTAATCCCAAATGCACAAGTTGTTGAATTTTCAAAGAACTTAGACTCTTTTTCTCCCTTTTTCCATGCATCTACAATTGGTGCACAGCCTTCAGCTTGAACTGCTACTAAACGTGGGAATTTACCTTTTTCAATCCAGCCTAATTCTTGCATTTCAAGAATTGCTTTATAGATTCCAATAATTCCTACGCCTCCTCCTGTTGGATACAGGATAACATCAGGTACTTTCCAACCAAACTGTTCTACAATTTCGTAGCCCATTGTTTTCTTACCTTCAATACGGTACGGTTCTTTTAATGTAGAAGCATCATACACACCTTGATTTTGTACTAATCCTGCCACTACTTTACCCGCATCACTAATTAAACCGTTAATTAAATGTAAGTCACCGCCAGCAACAAATACTTCTTTGCGTGTAATTTGAGGGGCATCTAGAGGCATAACAATTGTTGCTTTAATGTTAGCTTTTGATGCATATAACGCCCATGCTGCACCTGCATTACCATTTGTAGGCATTGCAAGCTGTTTTACGCCAAGTTCTTTTGCTTTTGAAATACCAACACTTGCCCCGCGAGTTTTAAAAGATCCTGTTGGAATAATTCCTTCATCTTTTATGTATAAATTGTTAATTCCATATTCAGCTCCAAGTGTTGGGAATTTTTCAAATGGTGTCATCCCTTCACCTAGTGTTACAACATTCTCTTCACTATGCACTGGAAGTAATTCATGATAGCGCCATAAGGTATTTGATCTCTTAGAAATCTCCTCTTTTGTTACATTCGCTTTTACTTTTTCTAAATCATAGCGAACTAATAACGGCGAACCACATTTACATAGTTGTTGTACTTTATTTTCCTCGTATGTTTCGCCACATTTTGGGCACTCTAAATGTGAAATATAACTGAAGTCTTTCATTTTTTTCTCCTCCTAAAAAATAAAAGACCACAATTAGCCCCTTAAAAAAGAGAAGAATTGTAGTCTTTGGTTTAACCAATCAACTAATTATTTTATTAAACTAACATTATATTAATCTCACTTTTCCAATTAGTCAACTATGTTTTGGTAATATTTCTAAAAATAATAAGATAAACCATTATTTTACTGAACTACTCAAACTTTTTTTAATTTTTCTAATATATCTTCTGCTGATGTTGCGACTTGTAGAATGTCGCTTTGCTCTTCTCGAATAAAGCCTTCTTCAATCATTTTGTTAAAGTGAAGAATTAATGCATCATAAAAGCCGTTGATATTGTAAAGAATAACTGGATTATTATGCAGACCAATTTGTGCCCATGTAAAGACTTCAAAATATTCATCCAGTGTGCCACAACCACCTGGTAAAGCAATAAAAGCATCTGATAGATCGATCATTTTCTTTTTACGAACATGCATTGAATCGACAAAATGAATTTCTGTTAAATGTAGATGAGCAATTTCACGCTTTTGTAAATGTTCCGGCATTATGCCAATTACTTTCCCATTATTGGCTAGTGCTGCATCAGCTACTGCTCCCATTAGCCCAACATTAGAACCACCGTATACAATACCGATTGAAGCGCTTGCTAACTGTGCTCCAAGTTCTTTTGCCTTTTCCATATAAATGGGACTTTTCCCTGTTTGTGAGCCACAATATATGGCAACGTTCATGATTATTCCTCCAAACCATTTTGATACAATATATTATAATCTGAAAATATTAATTAATCGTTAAAAGGGGGAAACTATATGAAAATGTATCCACTTGGAGTTGGTGGTGCTTTTACAAAAAGCAATTTTCATAATAACTATATTTTACAATTAAATAAAACAAATCTGTTAATTGATGCCGGAACAACTTTACGTAATAGCATAACTGAAGCAAATTTTAGTTATACTGATATTGATTTTGTGTACATTTCCCATCTACATTTTGATCATGTTGGTGGGCTAGAAGAAATGATTATGCAACGATATTGGCAATTTAAAAATGGACAACATTCACCCCAAAAAACGAAAATTATCGTTCATGAAAACTTACTTTTACCCTTAAAGAAATTATTGTGTAATGGACTTGAAAATCAAGATCATACAATAGAAGATTTTTGTTCCTTTATTACATTATCTAATGGAGAAGTTTATAAAATTGAGGATTATGAGTTTTCTCTGTTTGACACAACCAATGCCCATGTAAAAGGCATGCCTAGCTCAGGATTTAAACTTTCATGGCAAGAAGGAAACATTGTATTTACTGGGGATATTAAATGGATGGACCAAGTAAATATCCTTAACAAAATTGATATAAACACCGTTGCTATATTCCAAGATATAAGTTTTACATCAAATGGTGTCCATGCATCAATACAAGAAGTTCTCAATTACTACCCTACCACTCTACATGGAAAACTATACGGAATGCATTATAACGACAATATAGAACAGTTTAATGATATGCTTTCTCAAACAAACATTACCCTAGTGAAGAAACATGGAGTTCTAGAATTTTAACTATCTAAAAAAGGTGTGTAAAAATGGCGGTTTGTCCCTTATGCAATTCATTAAAAACGTTAGAAGTATATTGCCCAAAATGTCAAACCCTTCTTGAAGACTCAGGGAAAGTATCGGATTACTTAGACCCTTATGGACATTACAATGATGAAGAAACAGTAAAAATGGGAGACGGTTATCCGAACACAGCAAAAGATCAAATTTGTCCCCATCTAATGGTGTGTAAAGAATGTGGACATGATGAAGTTCATTTTATCAAAGAGGAGTAAATATTATCCTCTAAAAAGGCGGCTTACAAATGTAAGCCGCTAAATTATTTTGCCGAGAATTAAATCAATTTGCTTCCTTTATTCCCCTTATTTTGGAGAATTTCATTTTCTGTTTTAGGCTTTTCATGTTGCCTCGCGATATTCGGATTCATTTGCAAGGTAGATGATCCAATATTATTATTTAACGCTGCTTGGTCATTAACATCATGAATTCTCCCTTTTTTACCCAAATTCAATCCCTCCTTTTTTACTATCTTAGTTTGCTCTTACTTTCAAAAAAACATGTAGTAATTATAAAGTTGCATTATTAATATAGAATTATATGAAAAGTGTGGATTTTCTCATAATTAACGACTATATTTAAAACTAATGAATTATCAATATAGGAGGCTAAAATGAAGATAAAGAAACTTTTAAAGATATCATTAATACTAACTTTAGTACTAATTGCCTTTACTGTTTGGAGTTCTATATCCTTTTTAGATAAAACAAATGAGCAAAAAGATATGTTAATTTTAGATAAAGAACTTGCAATGCTAGCAGTTCAGTTACAAGATGCATCAGACTATTTATCTACAGAAATTAAATCTTATGCACAATTTGGAGATAAAGTACACATCGATAACTATTTAAAAGAAGTTAATGAAGAAAAAACAATGGAAAAAACCCTTGCTCAATTGCAAGAAAATAAAATTCCGGATACTTTAATAGACTTAGCAGAGAAGTTTGTAAAGAGTACGAATGAATTATCAGTTGTTCAAGAAGTAGCAATACTAGCGGTTGAAAATGGGGAAGCAAGCAAAGCTAGAAATCTATTATATGGTTCGAAATATAAAGCTGGAGAAAAAGAAATTACTAAAACATTAAATGATTTTAAAAGTGAACTTTCAAAATGGGTTCAATCAGAAGTTGATGCGAAAGATAAAGCTTTAAACGTAAGTAAAGTAGTCCTTTTCACTTCTATAATTCTTTTAATGGTATCTAGTTTCTTTTCCCTGTTGCTTGTTCGTTTAAAACTAAGACCATTAGACAAATTAACTTCTTCGGCAGCTTTAATCGCAAAAGGAGATTTAAGAACTGAAGAAGTTAATGTAAAAGTGAAAGATGAAATTGGGATATTATCTGAAGCATTTAATCAAATGACAAAAAATTTAAAGGATATTTTACAACAAGTTAATCATTACTCAGAACAAGTTGCATCTTCTGCAGAGGAATTAATGGCAAGTGCAGAACAAACCTCTACAGCTACAAACCAAGTTGTTATCTCTATACAAGATGTAACAAAAAATGTGGAAATTCAAGATGAAAATACTGCTGATAGTGCCCGCGCAATTGCTGAAATTACTCAAGGTGTTCAAAGTATTGCTGACTCTTCAAGCCAAGTTGCTGACTCAGTTCAAGAAACAACACACCAAGCAAACCTAGGTAATACAAATATCCAAAAAGTTATCGAGCAAATGAACTCTATCTATAAAGCAAGCGGGGAAACAAAATTAGTGATGAATGAGTTAGAATCAAAATCTAACGAAATAGGTAATATTATTGAAATTATTACTAGCATTGCAGAACAAACAAATCTATTAGCATTAAATGCTGCAATTGAATCAGCACGTGCAGGAGAACATGGTAAAGGATTTGCAGTAGTTGCCGATGAGGTTCGTAAACTTGCTGAACAGTCTAGAGAATCCGCAAACCAAATCTCAGATATTATTCAAATGATGCAAGCAGACACTGTAAAAGCTGCTGAAATGACTACTAAGGGAAATGAAGAAATTAATAACGGGTTGAAACTTACAGAACAAACAAGCGATACATTCAAACAAATATTAGAATCCATCTCCCATGTTAATTCCCAAACTCAGGAGTTATCTTCTATATCTGAAGAAATATCTGCGAGTGCACAACAAGTAAATGCTGCGATTGATGAAGTTTCTGCTCTCGCAAAAACAACTGCTAGTAGTGCAAATGATATTGCTTCAGCTTCAGAGGAACAATTAGCAACCCTGGAGGAAGTTACAGCCTCTTCAACATCTTTAGCAAACATGGCAGAAAAATTAAACGAAATTGTTCGGAGATTTAAATTATAGATTCATGAAATCTTTAGATGTACATATAAATAAATTATATGTTATTTACTAAATGCCTTCCTATAGCTTTAGGAAGGCTTTTTCTTAATTCTTTGAAACTTCATTTACGTAATTTACGTATATGGTAATAAAGAGGGGACGTGTTTGAATATGAATAAATATTCGATTGAACAATTTATCAAGCAGACGGAACAAGTAGATAAGGGAGAAGGATTTTTTGAACTAGAAACTCCACGAATTCTTGAAGTAAATCTAGATGGACTTGTTTGGGCTAAAGCGGGTTCAATGGTTTCTTATGAAGGGAAAATCAAATTTGAAAGAGAAGGTATTTTAGAACATGGCCTTAGTGCGATGTTTAAAAAAGCTTTAACTAGTGAAGGTACCTCTCTCATGAAAGCAAACGGGCAAGGAAAATTATATTTAGCCGATAGCGGGAAGAAGATTATTATATTACATCTACAGAACGAAGCAATCTATGTAAATGGTAATGACCTATTAGCCTTTGAACCATCCATTAAGCATGATATTAAATTGATGAGAAAGGTCGCTGGAATGATGGCTGGTGGGTTATTTAACGTTCGATGTGAAGGTACCGGACTTGTTGCCATTACAGCGCATTATGAACCGCTAACATTACGTGTTACTCCAGGCAAACCTGTCATTACAGATCCAAATGCAACGGTAGCTTGGTCAGGAAATCTCCAACCTGAAATCCAAACAGATATTTCTTTTAAAACCTTTATTGGAAGAGGCAGTGGCGAGTCTATTCAAATGAGATTTGAAGGAGAAGGATTTGTCATCGTCCAACCATATGAAGAAGTATATATGCAAGCACAGAGTTAATATTAAAAAGTAGGTTTCTATTAGTCGGAAACCTACTTTTTTATTACATTAGGATCACAACTCTGCTACTTTAAATCTTAATACTGTCTTTAATTTTTCTGGTGATGTCCTTCTAGGATCCGAAATATAAATTTCCTTATGTGTTTTTTCTATTCTCTTAAGATTATTTTGGTCACAGTATTGTTCCATTAAAGCAAAGGTTGCTGGTTCATCATCATAACTTCCAATATGCATTGTTTGGACACATAAACCATCTATGAGGGTTTCAAACTTTACATTATCTAGTTGACGATTAGACTTCTTTTGCTTAACGCTTTCTAAAACATTATGAAATAAATCTTCTGTTACAAAATCTGGTTGTCTAATCATTAATTTATAAACAAAATGGTCTTTGCTTAAATAGTCTAACGTTCTACCTACTTCATCCAAATCCCATACACCTTCTAGAGGAAACACGGTATACTCAAAATATCCTTCTGGTGTAATTCCCTTCTTTGGTAGCATTCGAATTCCATAAGACAATGAATACAAAGCTTCCACATATTCATTAAATTGTTCATTATTAGGATTTCCTCTACCTTCAATTGTAAAGTATTTCATTGATGGAACGTCTATTTTAGTAGGTTTCTTAGGTAAATAGAGATCTTTTAATTCTTTCCTCCATTCAAATTTGCTCATTTATCTCCACCTCGCACGAATTATTGCACCTAAAAGCAATTTCATTCTAGATTTGTTTGTAAAATGCTATTTCTCCCAAAGCTCCACCAATCGGCCATCTGGATCTTTAATCCAAATAAACTTACCGAAATCACTAACTTCCATATCCTTTACAAGAGGTACACCAATTTGTTCAAGGTGCTTAATCACCTCGTCCATATTATGAACTTGAAAATTCAACATTACTTGTTGTTCGGCAGGAAAATAACTGTCACTCTCTTTAAATAAAGAAAAAATTGTTTCATTTCCTTCTTTCGGTTTTATGATAGTGCCATTCCACTCTCCTATCTCAATTTTCAATACTTTACTGTACCATTCTTTTACAGCCTCAAGATTGTTAGATCTCCAAAAAACCCCTCCAAACCCTTTTATCATTCCATCAAACTCCTCTCTTATGTTTACTATCTTTTTTTAATGCCCTTACAAGTAAGACAATACCTGAGTACACTACTAGACCACCAGAAATCTTAAGCATTATATTCTTCGTTAATTGATCATCGATTGTTATATTTAATAGCGCATTTCCTAAGAAAATGAAGATAATGCCAATAAAAATATTCAAAACTTCATAATTCATATCCCCCCACTGATATGACTCAAACTTAAATTTAACATAAAATACCACAAAATATTAAAGAGATGCCCCCAATTAAGGAACATCTCAATGTATTATTTCATATTCTTTACAAATAGTTTTTGAGACAAAAAGTAGGAAATTGTTGCAATAGTCAATGATGTGATTAATGGTAAGAATGAAGACTGCCCAAATACTACTTCATCACTTAAATTACTATTCGTTAATGATAAATCTGGCATATAAAATGCAGTTAGAACCCAGCCTGATGATAATTGTACTAACATATAAAATAGAACAAAACTAAAAATAAAAACAATATATTTCTTCATTGTCCCACTCCCTTTTATTTCTATACGGTCCACTTTTAATAATGTTTCGTCCATATCCCAATAAATCCAAAATAAAAAAGCACAACGTCAATTTCTACGTTGTACTTTCCATTTATAATTATTTTCTTAAATGAGATGTTTGTTCTAACATGTAGGCAATACGCTCTACAATGCTTTCGATTTGATTTGGGTTATCCTTTAAATCATAATCGTTAATATCTAAACGTAGTACTGGACATGCATTGAAATTATTAATCCATTCATCATATCGCTTATGCATTTCAATCCAATAGTCATGTGGTGTTTGTTGTTCCATTTCACGGCCACGTTCATGAATACGCCCGATAATATCATCAATTGGACCTTCTAAGTAAACTAATAAATCAGGATGTGGGAAATAAGGAGTCATTACCATTGCGTCAAATAAATTTGTATATGTTTCATAATCAGTTGGGCTCATTGTCCCTTTATCGTAATGCATTTTTGCAAAGATACCTGTATCTTCATAGATGGAGCGGTCTTGAATAAATCCACCGCCATATTCAAAAATACGTTTTTGCTCTTTGAATCGTTCTGCAAGGAAATAAATTTGTAAATGAAAGCTCCATTTTTCAAAGTCATCATAAAATTTATCTAAATATGGGTTACTGTCTACTTTTTCAAAAGATGTACGGAAATTTAGTGCCTGCGCTAATGCATTGGTCATCGTAGACTTCCCTACACCTACTGTACCAGCAATTGTGATTACAGACGTTGCTGGAATATTATACTTTTCACGTAAATTCATTCTTGATGTAAACTCCTTTGTTGGATCGTTTCTTGTACCATTTTCAATACTTGTTGTAGGTCATCTTCATTTTTGACAAAGTCTATATGGTCGCCATTTAGTTGGAGAACAGGAATTTCGGGATGTTGAATGACAAACTGTTGAATAAATTCATGATAATCGCTAGCCAATTGTTCTATGTATTCCCGTGTTATCAGCTTTTCAAATTCCCTTCCTCGCATTGCAATCCGACTCATTAACGTATCCAAACTTGCATGTAAATAAATAATTATATTAGGTCGTGGCATATCCGATGTTAATATCTTATAGATAGCCTCATATTTTTCGTACTCAGAAGGCTTTAACGTACGCTTTGCGAAGATTAAATTTTTAAATATGTGATAATCAGCTACAACAGGTGACCTTGTTTCAAATATATGATTTTTAATATCTGTTAACTGTTTATACCGATTGCAAAGAAAGAACATCTCTGTTTGAAAGCTCCATTCGTCAATATCCTCATAGAACTTCCCTAAAAACGGATTTTCATCTACAATCTCCTTTAAGATATGAAAATCAAAATAGGATGAAATTGCCTTTGATAACGATGTTTTTCCTACCCCTATTGGCCCCTCTACTGTAATAAATGGAACTGTCACAAGAAGTTCCCCCTTCACGCCAAATTCGTCAATGCTATACATTTTATCATAGGAACAGTAGGAATAACAAAGGTCATTACCTAGAAGACTTAGGATAATTTACTATTCGTTTTGGAAAGGCCCCAACTCTAAAGATTGGAATAAAATTTATGATACACTACCTTCAAGGAGAGATGAACGTGGAAATAAATAATAAAGATCGCCAATTTATGATGGCAGCGATAGAAGAAGCAAAAATTGCTGGTTCCCTCGGTGAAGTACCAATTGGTGCCGTTATTGTATTTCAAGGTGAAATTATCGCCAGAGCTCATAATTTAAGAGAATCTACCCAAAATGCAGTTACCCACGCAGAACTACTTGCCATTCAAGAAGCCTGTAAAGTAATTGGAAGTTGGCGTTTGGAAGAAACAACATTATATGTAACGTTAGAACCTTGTCCAATGTGTGCAGGTGCAATTCTGCAATCTCGAATTCCACGAGTTGTGTATGGCGCAAGGGACTTGAAAGCAGGTTGTGTAGACTCATTATATCAACTTCTAAATGATCCGCGATTTAACCATGAATGCGATGTAACAGAGGGTGTTTTAGCAGAGGATTGTGCGCAATTGCTTACTGACTTTTTCCGCGCATTACGTGGACGAAAAAAGGAAGAAAAGCGATTACGAAAATTACTAGCTGAGTCAGAAGAGCAATAAATAAACAACTCCCTATTTTAGAGCGGATAGAATTTAAATAAGATGATAGTTTCTTCTAGACGGTATTATCTCGAAATAATACTTACAAAATAAATCATTTTCTTAACAAAAGATTAAATATAAAAGCGAATATGATTTTACAATTATTTTTGGTGAAAATTAACAATATAATTTTATAAATAATCTTATAATTATCCAAAGAATCAGCTAATAAATAAAAGATTTTTATTATAGAATTACTTCTCCATTCATTTAAAAATTATTAAAAATATACTAATGGAGAAGCTCGGTATGTTAAAATTAAAGTTAAAATTATATCTAAATGATGGTACTTCGATAACATTAGAAGTCCCTAATAAAAATAGTAATTTTGATATCTTTGGATATCTTCTCGACTTTTTCATAGAAAAAAATATACAATTTCAAGATATTTTAATGATTGAAAATGTTTCGCATATTATCAATTAAACAAAAAACCACCCAAATTTGGATGGTTATTGATGACATGTTAATAATCGCTCTATTTTGTACCCTTGTTTAATTTCTCTATAAATTTTTCTAACCGGTCCATTCCTTTTTGTAATATCTCAACAGGTTGAGCAAAGGATAGTCGGATAAAGCCTTCACCTATTGGAGAAAAGGCACTTCCTGGTACAGTTGCAAGTCCCTGTTCTTTAAGTAAACTTACACAGAAGTCAAAGGATAGCATATTGAACTTTTTAATAGATGGGAAAATATAAAACGCTCCATCTGGTTTCAACACGTCTATACCCATATCCACTAACCGTTTATATACATAATCACGGCGCACTTGATACTCTTTTTTCATTTCTTCTGGATCAGATAATCCGTTAGTTAAAGCTTCTAACGCAGCATACTGACTAATACTTGAAGCACAACTAATGTAATAGCCATTTAATTTTGTCATTTCTTTTGTGATATAATTTGGTGCTAACGTATATCCAATACGCCAACCTGTCATTGAATGTGACTTCGAAACACCGTTAATCACAATCGTTTTTTCACGCATTCCTTCAAATGAAGCAATGGATTTATGCGTTTTATCATAAATGAGCTCACTATAAATTTCATCAGAGATAATAAATATTTCCTTATCTTTTAAAAGCGCTGAGATTTTTATTAATTCTTGTTCTCCTATGATTGAACCAACAGGATTACAAGGTGATGGTAAGATTACACATCTTGTTTTATCTGTTATATTCTTCTCAATTAACTCTGCTGTTAACACAAACTTAGTAGATGTGGTATCTACAATTACTGGCGTTGCACCACATAATTCTACCAATGGAATATATCCAGGATAAGCTGGACCCGATAAGATTACTTCACAGCCCTCTTCTAAAATCGCTCTCAATGCTATTGTCAATGCTCCTGATGCACCGTGAGTTACAATAATTTCATCTTGAGGATTATAAGATAATTGATATTTTGAGCTGTAAAAATTTGATATCGCCTTACGTAATTCTAATATCCCGGCATTTGGTGTATAAGATGTATAATTTTTATCGATGGCTTCTTTTGCCTTCTCTTTCACATGTTCCGGAGTTGGAAAATCAGGTTGGCCAATTGTTAAATTAATGGCATCTGGATAATCAACAAGCATGTTCGTAAACTTACGAATACCAGAAAGCTCGATATTCTTTAAGTTTTTATATAATAAGTGTTCCATTTTTGGTAGCTCCTTTATTATCATCTTGTTCTATTATAAAACAAAATTTAAAGCCTAGTTAAAATAATTAGACAATTCGATTTTGAGGAGACACCAAAATTAGTTTAATAGCACCGATGATTCAATGTTAAAGGACGCTTCTGTTTTTTTCGTTACTTCTTCTATTGTTACTCCATCTGCTAACTCTACTAACTTCATTCCTTCATCTGTAAAATCAAACACAGCTAAATCCGTGATTAATCGATGTACAACCCCTTTTCCTGTTAAAGGTAATGTACAGGATTTTTTTACTTTCGACTCCCCATGCTTAGATACATGCTCCATTATGACAACAACTCGCTTGGCACCAGCAACAAGATCCATTGCACCACCCATTCCTTTTACCATCTTTCCAGGAATCATCCAGTTAGCTAAGTCTCCTGTTTCAGAGACTTCCATTCCTCCTAAAATAGCTAAATCTATATGCCCGCCACGAATCATTGCAAAAGATTCAGCGCTATCAAAAAAGGACCCTCCTGGAACAACTGTAACTGTTTCCTTCCCTGCATTAATTAAATCCGAATCAACTTCATCTTCTTTCGGGTAAGGACCTATTCCTAGTAAACCATTTTCAGATTGTAATAACACATTGATGTTAGGAGGTATTTCATTGGCAAGCAGTGTGGGCATACCTATTCCTAAATTAACATTCATGCCGTTCTTAATTTCCTTTATTGCTCTTTTTATTATTCGTTGTCTTGCATTCATCCTTAGTCCTCCTTACTTACAACCGTTAAACGTTCAATACGTTTTTCGTAGTTTTTCCCAAGGACAACTCTCTGAACATAAATACTCGGTGTATGAATTTCATCTGGATCGAGTTCTCCAATTTCAACAATTTCTTCTACCTCTGCAATTGTAATTTTTCCTGCTGTTGCAGCAATCGGATTGAAATTTCTGGATGTTTTCCGAAATACGAGGTTTCCTAATTTGTCTGCTTTCCACGCTTTTACGAGAGCAAAGTCACCAACTATCGCTTTTTCAAGTAAATATTCTTTTCCATCGATGTAGCGTGTTTCCTTCCCTTCAGCAATTGGTGTCCCTACCCCAGTTGGTGTATAAAATGCAGGAATACCTGCTCCTCCTGCACGTATTCTTTCTGCTAATGTCCCTTGTGGTGTTAATTCCACCTCAATCTCGCCATTTAAAAATTGTTGTTCAAATATTTTATTTTCTCCAACATAGGAGGCAATGATTTTTTTAATTTGTTTATTTGCTAAAAGTAAGCCTAGTCCCCAATCATCTACTCCACAATTATTACTAACTATCGTTAAATTTTTAGTACCTTTATTTTTTAATGCTTCGATACTTTTTTCAGGAATTCCGCACAAACCGAAACCACCTACAATTAATGTTGCACCATCTTGAATATCAGAGACGGCATCTTCAAATGTATCCCAAACTTTTCCCTTCATACATATAGCCCCCTACATATTCTTGTCCTAATAAAATATATGATTACGAAGCTATTAATATAAGCTATGTTTACTTTTTCTTATTTTTCACTATGACCATTATAAATACTTAATACCGCACATATGATTCTAGTGAAAGCACTTACCTGCTTTTAAATAAAACGAAAGGAGAGAATGTGACGATGAAGTTTTTAACGAGAATCTCTAATACGATTATGGAAAAATTCTTACCAGATCCGTATATTTTCGTTGCAATCTTAACTGTGCTAGTTTTATTTTTAGGCGTTGTGTTAACAGACTCATCACCGTTAGACATGGTCGTTTATTGGGGAGATGGTTTTTGGGGTTTATTAGCGTTTACGATGCAAATGGTTATTGTTTTAGCTGCAGGGCATGTACTAGCAAATAGTCCTGTATTCAAGAAATTTCTAACCTCTATTGCAAGCAAAATTAAGAAGCCAAGTAGTGCAATTATTATTGTTACCTTTGTTTCCCTTATTGCTTGTTGGATTAACTGGGGATTTGGATTAGTCATTGGTGCTTTATTTGCTAAGGAAATTGCACGACAAGTTAAAAAAGTTGATTATCGTTTATTAATTGCTAGTGCTTATTCTGGATTTGTTGTGTGGCATGGAGGATTAGCAGGCTCTATCCCACTTTCTGTTGCAACAGATGGGCATCCTTTTGCTGATATCATGGGAGTTGTTTCTACATCCGATACAATTTTCACACCATATAATTTATTTATTGTCCTTGTAATAGGTTTTACGTTACCTTTCTTCAATCGCTGGATGATGCCGAAAGAAGAAGATGTTGTTGAGGTTGACCCTGCATTATTGAAGGAAGAGAAGAAAACTTTCCCTCCTGCCGAAAGAACATTTGCTTCATGGACGGAAAGAAGTACACTGTTAACGATTTTAATTGGTCTTATTGGTCTTTCATATCTCATTTACCACTTTGCTACTAAAGGCTTCACACTTGATTTAAATATAGTCAATTCAATCTTTATCATATTTGGCATTATTCTTCACGGCACTCCACAACGATTCTTAGCAGCAGCTCAGGAAGCAATTAAAACAACTAGCGGCATTGTATTCCAATTTCCTTTCTACGCGGGTATTATGGGCATGATGACAGCATCAGGATTAGCTATAGTCTTTTCTGAGTGGTTTATTGCTATTTCCAATGAATTTACATTCTACTTATTTACATTTTATTCTGCTGGCTTAGTAAACTTCTTTGTTCCATCTGGTGGTGGCCAATGGGCAGTGCAAGCACCAATTATGTTAGAAGCAGCAGGAACACTCGGGGCAGATTATGCAAAAACGGCAATGGCAATTGCCTGGGGAGATGCATGGACAAATATGATTCAACCATTCTGGGCATTACCAGCTCTCGCTATAGCAGGATTGCGTGCAAAAGATATTATGGGATTCAGTTTATTTGTATTAATTTATACAGGGATTATTATAAGTATCGGGTTTTTATTCTTCTAAATAGAGTAAGAAAAAAAGACTTAGTCACATGGCTAAGTCTTCTTTCCTTTTATTTGTAATGGTATGTGCTTTGTCTACGAGTGTTATTTTGAATAGTTTTGAACCATTCACGGTCTTTTTCTTCTTTAGCTAATGTACTAGTAATCGTTTGTGTACAATCTCTACAAAGCTTAGGATTGCTCGTTATTGTCCCACAACGCTCACATGGTGCACCAAGATTCGGAAACATCGTTTGTTTTAATTTCCCTGTTTTCACCCACTTATGAATTAATTCAGCAGGTACCCCAGTTTTCTCCACAATTTGATCATTTGATAAAACTCGATTATTTTTTCTTAACAAAAAGTGATGTAATTCAGAGAAAATCTCCTCTTCCGTCACATCAAGTCTCGTATTGATTCGTAAATTCAACATAATTCCCCCTTTAGTAAAGTCTTTACTCGATTATATCTTCCTTAATTTCACTTTCTTTTTTTGGTTCGACTGAGTATTTATAGTCCTCCCAACGTTTACGAGCATAGTTCCGGTATTTATTTGAAACCTCACGCCCAGCAATAAGTCGAGAAAATCCCCTTTTTGCTTCCTCAATATCTCCAATACGAAGGCTTAATTCAGCATTTAAATATTGTAGTCTTTCTTCTCCTTCTTTATTGGAAGCATAAGACTTTGCATATAATTCTCTTGCTGATCGTAAATAGTGCATTTCAGATTCTTTATCCTCTTTTAATCGATAAAGCCAAGCAATTTTCATTGCAAAGTTGGCTAAAATCAAATCTTCTTCCATGGACGATCTTGCAACTAAATAAACCAATTTAAAACTTGCGATTGCTTCATCGATTGTTCGTTCTTTACAAATGTTCATTGGTTTTTTTAACTGACTAATATACATCTCTTTAATAAGTAGCATAAACGGCCCATAAGTACGGGTAAGGGACTTATGATAGGCATACCCGCAATTTGGACATACTGCTACTTCATACAGCAATGGATTTAATCCTTCATAAATAGGCATAAAGTCTGTGTCTTGTGAAACTACTTTGAATCGACCTGGACGTACCTTATAAGTAGTAAAGTTCTTTTTACAACAATTACACTCCACTTTGCTTTCGTAATAGTAAAGATTAAATGCCATTCTATACACCTCCCGACTATGAACGAATAAATACTTTTAATCTTCATTCGTTCATAATAAAAGCACTAACTGTTGTGAATTCCTTATTGGTAGTTTAATAGGATAATTGTTGTAAAAGGTTGCCTCGTCCAAAACTTTAAATATTAATATTTTTTTAAATTAGTAAAATACTGATATAAACTATCTTATTCTCATTACTAAGTACCTATTACCATTACCCTATTATAAAAAATTTTCAGAAAGATTAAAAGTCTAACGATTTATTCTTGTTAGGCAAATAAGGAATACAATTAAAACCTGATGAAATCAACAATTTTTGAACATAACCTGTAGAAAAATATATACACTAAGACCCTTTTTATTTTTGGAGGAATCATAAATTTTTTGAATTCATCGTAATACTTATGTATCTACTTTACTATTCATTATTTTAGCATGTTAAAGGATAAAAAGGTTAAAACTACCTAAATTCAAGAAAATTATAAGTCAAATTGATGTATAAATAAATTCTGTACTAGCTCAAAAGTATTGCTTCCCACTAAAAAAATGCCATAAAAGCTCGGACAAGCTTTTATGACATTACATTATTATTATTTCCCTATTAAATTTGCTTCATGAATACGATGAAGGAGCGTTACAAATTGCGCTCTCGTAATTGATTGTGTTAATGATTCATTTCCTGTTACATTTAGTCCTTCTAAAATGTTGTTATCCATTAACCATTTCACCGACTCTTCTACTGACATATCTTTCTTTGTAATACTTTTCGAAATTAAAACTGCTGCTTCTTGAAGTGATAGTTCAGAAAATGCGCTTCCTTTTACAGGTAGACCGTTTTCTTTTGCCAGTGCATAAATATTTTTAAGGGATTCATCCTTTAATGCTTCGCCCATTGTGTATCGGAAAAATACTGTTAAATATTGACTTTCATTTAATGCATTATTTGGCTTTAAAAGGTTTTCATTTTGATAACCTTTTATAATCCCTTCTTGAATCGCCCAAGTAAAGGCTTTTGACCAATATTGGTTATCTTCATAATCATTATATTGTGGTAAACCTACTTCTGGCTTTTCTTCAGACTGTTCTTCAATAACACCTGTTTTTACCCATTGACCAATATCAGATATTAATTGTTTTGAAGTATTTGCTGGAGCCAAATAGTCAGCTGTTGTTCCTGTAGCATTTGGATTCTCAGCAAGGAAGTGGTGCATATTTGTATAAAATTTATATGATACGTTATCTCTTTCTTTTAGAGCTTCTTTCCATAACTCTAAATGAGATGCAGGTACTTGGAAGTCTTTACCTCCCTGAACAACAAATAAAGGAACATTTTGTTTTTTAGAAACTTCAGGAGCTTCAATATCACGTAAATTATACCACCAATCAGTTGGTCCTAATTGGAAGTCAGTTGGTGGGTTTTCTAAAGTATATTGTGGGTCATTAATTAATCCAACTTGTGTCTTCCAAAACGCAACATTCGCTTCTAATGCCTCAATTTGTTCTTTAGGTGCATTTGCATCTTTTGCTTTCTCTAAAGATTGTTCAAGTTGCCATACTAATAAATCTTGGAATTTTCCTGCTGGACCTGCAACTACAATTCCACCTTTAATGTCCCCATTTTTATCATTTTCTAAAATTAATGGAAGTGCAAATCCACCTTGACTATGACCTAGAACATAGATATTTTTTGCATCAACTTCCGGAATATCCTTTAATGTTTCAACAGCATAATTTGCATCTAGCACTGTCTCATCTTGGATTGTAAATTTCGGGTTTGTCCCAGTTTTAAATGGATAAACCTTTGTTCTTTTTTCATATCTTAAAACAGCAATACCTTCATTTGCTAGTCCAACTGCTATGTCTCTAAACGGTTTATTACCCAGGTAAGTTGAGTCCATATCATGGGGTCCTGAACCTTGTACTAGTACTACTACTGGAAATGGTCCTTCCCCTTTTGGTAACGTTAAAACCCCTGGTAATGGGAATTCTTCACTTCCAACAACAACTTCCTTTTCAGTATAATTTTCAGGATGATCATAACTTGGTGTTGAATATGGATATGTTGGGTAACCAACAGAAAAGTCATCAATTTTACCGTTTTTATCAAAGTTAAAATATAGCTCATACGGACTTACTTCACCAGTAACTGAAAAAGTGACTCTCGTATGTACTATATTCTTTTTCACATCTTTCAATTCTATGGATTTCGTTTGTCCATAGTTTGCTGCAAAACTATTCCAAGTCGCTGAAATATATTCTTTTGATATAGTTTGGAGTTTTTCATTAAAGTATTTATACGCATCTTCCCACTTATTCTCAGATGCAAGTTTAATAAATTCATTTGCCTTTATTTCTAACTCTGAAGTTGTATCATTTTCTTGTGCAAATGTAGGTACTTGCATTGATAAACTCCCAGCAACACCAACAATACCGACTGTACTTGCTAAAAATAGTTTTTTATAAAACTTCTTCATGCACATCCCCCTACTCCCTTTGTTTTATATTTAAATGATATAACACGTCTCTACCGATTGGTATATTTTTCTTATTAAATGTAAAATTACCACTACCGTTGCATAAAAGTGTTCTGAATTTTCAGTTTTTGTTTTACTTAATTTTAAAGAAAAATTGAAAACACTAAAGCTAGGGTAGTAAACATTCATTTTTTTACTATAACCTGTGACTTGTGTAACAACGACTTTTAAAACCTTTATGGGACGTTTTTTCTTTCAATTTTGCGCAACCAAATGTGAGCAGATTTCCATAATGCAGCTTTTAAATAGCGACTAATTTCTAGGTAACTTCGATCGCTATTTGTGTTCATCTGTGCCAAAACGTTTAGACAAAACACGATCATTGCGATGTACACTTGATTGTGTACAGCTTGTTCACTGTGACCGTAGAACTTTTTGATGTTCAGATGTTGTTTCATCCATTTGAAAAACAACTCAATTGCCCAGCGTGATTTATAGATTTCTGCTATTTCATCTGCGTCTAAATCAAAACGATTCGTTAGTAACGTTAGTTCACTGCCTTTTGTATCAAGGATTTCTAGGCGACGAAACACATTTTCCGAACGATTTTGTGTTGTACCAATAACCACCATCTCATCTGATAGGACCTTTGAATCTTCTGGTAGAGAAAATGTTTCAAGTACACGTACGACGGCATTTTTTCGAAGACGTGTGACAAAGAAATAGCCATCATCCGTCATGCGATCGAAGCGTTTGTAATCCAAGTAGCCACGGTCGAACACGTACAGGCATTCTTTGTCATCAATGAATACCTCAAGTTGACCTCGGTCGTGTTCAATCGCATTTGTGAGCACCGTTTGATCTGGATACGAAAGACCTTTTTCCATGAAAACGAGTCGAAGGTGAAGCTTCACACCAGACTTTGTTTTTCGAAACTCTGCCCACTTATGGTTGGTTAAATTAAGTGGTAATGTACTCGAATCAATAATTTTCAATGGTGTTGTCGTTTTTCTTTGTTTCTGAAAATCCGTTTTCTGATGAATTTGTGAGACTAAATCTAGAAAAAGCGTTTGAAAGAACTCGGTTGGGATTGTATTTATTCTTCTGCCCAATTGGGAGAAGCTAATCGATTCAAACCCTATTGTCCGTTGTAAATCATCTGAAAACACAGCATCGCTTAATGCCCTTAAACTCTCTGTTTCATGAAGCTGGGCATATAAAAGCAGTTTCATAAAGGAAGCCATGTACAGCTTCTTTGTATAGTAATTTAATTGATGAATTTTCACCTGTTCTTCAAATAACGTCAAATTAATCGGTGAAAACCATTGTTCAAATGATGTTATTCGTGTAAACTTATCCATGCGATTAGTCCTTTATTTTGGATTTGGATGGTTTACTACCGCCCAACCATTATAAAGGCTTTTTTTGTGCGAAGAATATATTTCAGAAAATTCAGTTTTAATAAAGGTGTCAAATTATTTTAATGCGACGCTAATGTAAAATTACCAAAATTGTGTAGCTGGTTGAAATCAAAAAAGGATACTTGTCCTAACTGGACAAATATCCCTTAATTTATTATTTTGCTGGTGCAATTACTTCCTTGCCACCCATGTATGGTCTTAATACTTCAGGAATAATAACTGATCCATCTTCTTGTTGGAAATTCTCTAAAATTGCAGCAACTGTACGACCGATTGCTAAGCCTGAACCATTTAATGTGTGTACATACTCTGGTTTTGCCCCTTGTTCACGACGGAAGCGAATATTTGCACGGCGCGCTTGGAAATCCTCAAAGTTTGAACATGAAGAAATTTCACGGTACATATTTTGAGTTGGCATCCAAACTTCTAAGTCGTATTTTTTGGCAGCTGTAAACCCTAAGTCTGCTGTACACATTAATAATTTACGATATGGTAAACCTAATAATTGTAATACCTTTTCAGCATGGCCAGTTAGTTTTTCTAATTCATCGTAAGAATCTTCTGGTTTAACAAAGCGAACAAGCTCTACTTTGTTGAATTGATGTTGGCGAATAAGACCGCGCGTATCACGACCAGCTGAACCAGCTTCAGAGCGGAAGCACGCACTATAAGCAGCAAAGCCTTTTGGTAACATATCACCATCAATAATCTCATCTCGGAAGAAGTTTGTTACAGGTACTTCTGCTGTTGGAATCATGAAGTAGTCTGTATCTGCTAATTTGAATACATCCTCTTCAAATTTCGGTAATTGACCAGTACCTGTTAGGCTATCACGATTTACGATAACGGGTGGTAACATTTCCTCATAACCATGTTCTTCTGCATGTAAGTCCATCATAAAACTCATTAATGCACGTTCAAGACGAGCACCTAATCCACGATAGAAAATAAAACGACTTCCTGTAACTTTAGCAGCACGTTCAAAATCTACAATTTGTAAATCTGTTGCTAAATCCCAGTGTGGTTTAGCTTCAAAATTGAAGTTTGGAAGCTCTCCCCATTTCATTACTTCCACATTATCATCTTCTGTTGTACCTACTGGAACAGATTCATGAGGGATATTTGGCAAGCGCATCATCATATATTCAAACTTTTCTTCTACTTCACGAAGTTGAGTATCAAGCTCTTTAATTTCATCTCCAACCTGACGCATACGTGCAATAACTTCATCAGCATTTTCCTTGTTGCGCTTCATGATTGAAATTTGTTCAGATACTTTGTTACGCTCTGCTTTTAACACTTCTGTTTTCGCAATTAATTCACGGCGCTTCGCATCTAACTCTTCAAACTCATCTAAATTTCCTAAATCCTCATTACGAGTAAGTAGAATTTTTTTCACTTCTTCAAAATTATCTCTAACACGTTTAATATCTAACACGGTAGTTCCTCCTTAATTTATTAATCGATAATAAAAAGTAATACCACTCATTATTGATTCACTTCATTCTGCTAAAGGGTTAAAACATAAAAAAGCCCTCTATCCCCAATAAAAGGGACGAGAGCTACCCGCGTTGCCACCCTAATTGATTAGATAATATCTAATCCACTTATCAAATAACGGCTTTTCAACCGGCCAGTGTCTACTACGAATTCAACATGGCTACTCAAGGACGGATTCACAAGTGTTTTTATCAGCTTTCACCAACCGCTGACTCTCTTAAAAAAACGTGCTTGCTACTATTTCCTATCATCGATTTTACAAATGTGAAATTTAACATTAGCGTACTATATGCCATCTAAATTTGCAAGTGTTAAAAAGAAAAGCGGAGGTGGTTCGCTCAGGCTCGACACGCACTGGAGACTCTGACAAGAAGGCGCTTTTTGCCTTCGACAGAAGAGTCGAAGTGACGAGAGAGCCTAACCGCCAGAGCTAGACATTCGAAAAGCGGAGAACGCTCGTTCAGCTCCGACAACAACTGGAGGAATCTCCATTACAGATAAAACAATTTTTATTTCTACAAGAAACATTATCTTTAGTATAATTAACATTGACCATATAGTATTTATACATATTAAAGGAAATAAAATGGTCAGTTTGGAGTGAAGCCAATGGACATGCTTATTTTTAAACTAGAGAAAGATAGTCCCACACCATTATACGAACAACTTTATATCGGGATGAAAAATGCCATAATTGAAAAACAAATTGAAGTTGGCACAAAACTTCCCTCTAAAAGGAAACTCGCTGAATTCTTAAATATTAGCCAAACAACAATCGAAATTGCTTATGGACAATTACTTGCTGAAGGTTATATAGTCTCTAAACCCCGTATTGGTTATTTTGTAGAAGAAATAGATGAATTACCTTATGTTGAAAAAGATCAAATTGATGTGCAATATGAGCCTAAGCAACGACAAATCTATGAGCACAATTTTCATCCCGGGCAAATTGATTCTTCATTCCCCTTTTCTACATGGAGGAAATATGCAAAAGATATCTTTGATAGCAGTTCAAAAGAGCTTTTACAAACTGGGGAACCTCAAGGCGAATATGTTCTTCGTTCAGAAATTGCAAAATACTTATATCAATCTAGGGGAATTATTTGTAAACCTGAGCAAATTGTTATTGGTTCAGGAACAGAACAGTTATTACCAATGATTTTACGTTTAATTGAAAATAATACGAAATTTGCGTTAGAGAACCCAGGTTATTCTGCTATACCTCGTATTCATTTACAAAATAAAGCTATACCTATTTCTGTAGATGATGATGGTCTTATTGTAGATGAGCTAGAAGAATCAGATGCAAATATTGTTTACATTACTCCTTCACACCAGTTCCCTACTGGAGCAGTATTATCCGCAGCAAGGAGAACGCAACTTCTTAAATGGGCATCTAAGGGAAATCGCTACATTATTGAGGACGATTATGATAGTGAATTTCGTTATGTAGGAAAACCCATCCCTGCCCTTCAAGGATTAGATCAAAACAATAAAGTTATTTATATGAGTACCTTTACTAAATCGTTAATGCCTTCATTGCGTGTAGCTTATATCGTACTACCAAACACCCTTTTACAAAAATATAAAGATTCTTTTAGTTACTATTCTGCAACTGTTCCACGGTTTGACCAACATATATTAGCTAATTTTATGAAAGATGGTCATTTTTCTAAACATCTAAACCGTATGAGGAAAATTTATCGAAAAAAACACGATAAGTTACTACACACACTATCTACTTATTATCCTGATATTAAAGTTAAAGGTGATCATGCGGGAATGCATATTTTAATTTCAGTACCTATAAATAAAACAGAGGAGGAACTAAAACAGCAAGCTAACGATTCAAAAATAGCTATATACCCTGTATCAGAGTATCAGTTAAAACCATTAAACTACGATCAACCGTCATTTTTATTAGGCTTTGGAGGTATACCATTAGAGACAATTGATATAGCTATCGATAAATTAATGACATGTTGGGGAATTAAAAAAACTAGAGTAGAGATATAAGGCTATCTCTACTCTAGTTTTTCGTTTACTGCTCTAGCAATTGAATATTATAATTTTCAAACCAACGATCGATCTGAACTAAATATGCAAGCAATTGTGGACCTGCCATAAGCTGACCAAACCAAGGTACTTTAAACGAAGCCCCACCAGTTTGTAATAATGACATAAGCTGTTCTTTATCAAACAACTCATGTAAAATGGACTCTTTTCTGTTAATAACATTTTTTAATAACGCTTGAACACCTTCTGTATATTTGGGATGGTACGTTTTCGGATATGGGTTCTTTTTACGATATAGTACCTCGTTTGGAAGCAACCCTTCTACTGCTTTTCGAAGTAATCCCTTCTCCATATTTCCCATTTTTTTCATTTCCCAAGGAATATTCCATGCATATTCAACGATTCGATGATCTGCAAACGGAACGCGAACTTCTAAACTAGCACCCATACTCATTCGGTCTTTTCTTTCTAGTAAGGTTTGCATAAAATAACGCATATTTAAATAAAATAATTCTCTTTGCTTCGCCTCAATTGGACTTTCTCCTTCTAACTTTGGACAATCTTTAACTGATTCATCGAAAGCGTGTTTCATAAAATCCTTTAATTGAAGACGGGATTGCCACTCTTTTCGTAAAAACCCTTCTCTTTCATCAATAGAACGAATCCATGGAAACAGAGTGTAATCCTTATGGAACCAAGGATATCCTCCAAATATTTCGTCGGCGCATTCACCTGAAAGCGATACTGTAAATTTTTCTTTTATTACACGACAAGCTGCCAATAATGAACTATCGATATCTACCATCCCTGGCATATCACGAATCATCATTGCTTCTTCTAACAAATTGACTAATTCCTGCTGCGTAATCATAATCTCAAAATGATTTGTATGGAAATTTTTCTTCATTTTATTAATCCAATAGCTATCTTGAGAAGTTTGAAATTCATTTTTTTCAAAGAACTGATCATTGCCTTCAAAATCTATTGAATAAGTGTGTAAGGTACGTCCTTCTTTATTGTATGTGTTTGCAGCAATAGCTGTAATAATGCTTGAGTCTAAACCACCAGATAAAAATGTACAAAGGGGTACGTCTGATACAAGCTGGCGATTAATAGCATCTGTTACTAAAAATCGTATGTTTTCAACGGTCTCATCTAAGGTATGTTTGTGTTTTTCACTTTTAACATTCCAATAGCGCCATTTCCTTAATCCCTCTTTTGAAAACTTAAGTGCACAACCTGGTTCTAACTCTTCAATTCCTTTTAAAATACCACTTCCCGGTACTCTTGAAGGTCCTATACTTAATAGTGCTGCTAAACCTTGTCGATTGATTTGTGGGGTAATGTCTGGATGAGCTAATATCGCCTTAATCTCTGAGCCAAATTTTAAACTCCCCTCGATATGTGAAAAGAAGAAGGGTTTCACTCCTAAACGGTCTCGAAATGCATATAACGTTTCCTCTTGTTCATCCCAAACAGCAAAAGCATATATTCCATTTAAATGGTCTACACATTGCTCTTTCCATTCAATAAAAGAAGTTAATAAAACTTCTGTATCTGATGATGTAGAAAAACTATAACCACGTTTTTTAAGTTCCTGACGAATTTCTTCGGTATTATAAAGCTCTCCATTATATACCATTGTATAAGATTGATTTTTGTGGGATTTAGACATTGGTTGCTTTCCACCCACTAAATCAATCACTGCTAATCTACGATGACCAAGTAGAGCATGCGTGCTGCACCACACATTCCCATCATCTGGTCCCCTCTTTTTTAACGTTTCAGTCATACTTAAAACAATATTTTTTTGATGATGAATCACTTGGGTGAAATCAATCCATCCGGTAATGCCGCACATATTTTCACGCTCCTTCAACTACTAGCTTATGAAAAATGTAGGCAAACTTATTTTGTCCCAGAAAAAAAAGAGTGTGACAATAGTATAAGTTTATACTAATGACACACTCATGTAAGTTTTATAATATTACTATTTTTATTAGAATAAACCGCCAACAAAGCCTGTGATACCGCCCCAAACATTACCGAAAAAGCTTCCAACACCTTGGAAGAATAGTGAAATGGCACCTGCACGTTCCACTTTTTCAGTTGTTACAACATCCGCTGTAAACTCAGCTCCGTCAATGAAACCATGGTCAGTTCCTTCAGTACGCTCTATTACTACTTTCCCTACAACTGTATCCTTTTTCACTTCAGCTTCAAGGGATTTTTTATCTAGTACTAATTTTGGCTTATATAAATCTTTCTCATTTGTTTTTACTACAAATGAAATAGGTTCTTTAACCGCAATTTCTACTTTATCTTCTTTTCCTTTTGTAACATCAATTGTTTCATTGCCTTTGAACTTGTAGTTAGCCGGTATAATTTCTTGTTTTGAAAATTGACTAAAACCATAATCAAATAATTTCGCAGCTGCATCGAAACGAGCTGTCTTATCACTATCTGTACCTGTTGAATCTACGGCATTCATAACAACTGTAATAAGACGTGTTCCATTACGTACTGCAGTACCTGTGAAACATGAACCAGCAAGTAATGTCGTTCCTGTTTTTAGTCCATCTACACCTTCATATTCTGCAACTAATCCAGGTAACATCCAGTTCCAATTTGACATTTGAATTGCATCATCTGTACCTTCACGGAATGTCTTTTTTGAAATACTAGATGTTTCTAATACTTCTGGATGTTCTTTTAATAAATGATATGCAAGTTTCGCAACTGAACGAGCTGGCATAATATTCTCATCCTCAGGGCCTGTACCTGTTGGATGCATTCCAAATAGATCTGAGTTATTTAACCCTGTAGCGTTTACAAATTTATACCCTTCAAGTCCTAATTCCTCAGCTTTTTTATTCATTAGCTTTAAGAATTCTGTTTCCGTACCAGCAATTGTTTCTGCAATAGCCACTGTTGCAGCATTAGCAGAATAAATTGCCATTGCTTCATATAACTCACGTATTGTATATGTACCATCTGCGCGAAGAGGTACATTACTTAATGCACGGTTTTGTGACATTTTATATGTATACTCTGTAACACGATACTCTTGATCCCATGTAATTGTGCCTTTTTTAATAGCATCTAATAGGATATATTCTGTCATCATTTTCGACATACTAGCTATTCCTAAAGATGTATCAGCATTTTGCTCGTATAGTATTTTCCCTGTATCTGCATCAATTAAAATTGCAGCATCAACTGTTAACCCTAGATCTGTTTCAGCAGCACTTGTCTTAACCGGCGAAGTAGCTAACAAACTAATTAACAGTACAGGGATAATCATTAGACTTAACAAAGATGTTTTCCTTGCAGTTGTTTTCACTAATATTACCTCCAACTATATATTTATTTCCCTTCCGCCATTTTATCATAGAATTGCAAGATTAGTGTTACATTCAGATAAAAAAGCACTTTTTTAACATCTACCAAAGACGTTAAAAAAGTGCATATGGTTGCATAATATTAAGAAATGGAATAGTTTGGTGCTTCTTTTGTAATTTGAACATCATGTGGGTGAGACTCACGAAGTCCTGCACCTGTCATACGAATAAATTGAGACTTTTCACGAAGATGTTCAAGATTTGGTGCTCCACAATATCCCATACCTGCTCGAATACCACCAACTAATTGATCAATTGTATCAGCTAAAGGTCCTTTGTAAGGTAAGCGTCCTTCAATGCCTTCTGGAACTAGTTTTTTCGCATCTTCTTGGAAGTAACGGTCTTTTGAACCTTGTTCCATTGCCCCTAAAGATCCCATACCACGATAAACTTTGAAGCGACGACCTTGGAAGATTTCAGTATCTCCAGGAGATTCAGAAGTACCAGCTAATAGTGAACCAAGCATTACAACATGTCCACCAGCAGCAAGAGCTTTTACGATATCACCTGAATATTTAATTCCTCCATCTGCAATAATTGTTTTACCCATTTCACGAGCAACTGTTGCACAATCATAAATTGCAGTAATTTGAGGAACACCAACACCAGCTACAACACGAGTAGTACAAATTGAACCAGGACCAATACCAACCTTTACTACATCTGCTCCTGCTTCAAATAATGCACGTGTAGCTTCTCCTGTTGCTACGTTACCAGCGATAATTTCAAGATCTGGATATTCACTACGAATTTGTCTTACAGTGTCAATTACACCTTGTGAGTGACCATGTGCAGTATCGATTACAATGATATCTACTTGGGCTTCCACTAATTTTGCTACACGTTGCATCGTATCATTTGAAACACCTACTGCTGCTCCAACTAATAAACGACCAAGTTCATCTTTTGCTGCATTTGGGAATTCAATAACTTTCTCGATATCTTTAATAGTAATTAATCCAGTTAATTTGCCATTTCCATCAACGATTGGTAATTTTTCAATTTTATATTGTTGAAGAATTTTTTCTGCCTCTCCTACAGTTGTTCCTACTGGAGCAGTAATTAAATCTTCTTTTGTCATTACATCTTCAATTTTTAAAGAATAGTCAGAGATAAAACGCAAATCACGGTTTGTAATAATACCTACTAACGTTAAATCCTCTTCATTATTTACGATTGGCACACCCGAAATGCGATATTTTCCCATTAAATGTTCTGCATCAAATACTTGATGAGATGGTGTTAAGAAAAATGGATTCGTAATTACACCATTTTCAGATCGCTTAACTTTTTCAACTTCCTCAGCTTGTTCTTCAATGCTCATATTTTTATGGATGATTCCGATTCCACCTTGACGAGCCATTGCTATTGCCATTTTTGATTCTGTTACTGTATCCATACCTGCACTTATAATTGGTATGTTTAATTTTATCTTCTGTGTTAATTGAGTAGATAAATCAACTGTTTTAGGTAAAACCTCAGAATGAGCTGGTACTAATAAAACATCATCAAACGTTAAGCCTTCTTTGGCAAATTTCGTTTCCCACATTTCGTAAATGCCTCCTGTTTTTCTAAAAGAATATTAATTGTAAGATTATCAACATGCTCTAGAAGTGTCAAGATTCCAAAAAAAGAAAAAAAATTTGGATTATTCCAATAAATAAAGTCCATAGTAACAATACTTCATACATGTCTAAAAATATCCCATCATTGATAAAAATACATGGAATTTAACTATTATTAGATTACCTATATTGTACTACAATTACTCATGATATTTTTAAATCAATAATATTCTTATACTCATACGTACCAACTTATCCTTAATTAGATAAAAATTCATTTAGCTTTTATTTTTATAATTTTACATCGTATAATACTGAAAAAGTTGTCTATGATATTTAAGTGCTACTATGTAGTCTTTTATATAGAATCAGTTCTCTCTTTCAAAATACAAAATATTTGTATTTATACTTTTCATATTAACTTCATTAAGGAGAAGAAAATCTATCGTTATTCTACGTAGCATCTTTAAATTTGATACACTTAGCTTTTTCTAATATCATATCTGCTCATACCATATCAACGTAAAAACCACCACTAACTTTAGTGGTGGTTTTTTATTTGCCTAGCAACGTCCTACTCTCACAGGGGGAAGCCCCCAACTACCATCGGCGCTAAAGAGCTTAACTTCCGTGTTCGGTATGGGAACGGGTGTGACCTCTTTGCCATCATCACTAGACCACATATTTAGTTGAAAGAAGCTTGTTCTCTCAAAACTGGATAAAGACATTGACTAACGACCATTCAAGTTAGTGGTTAAGTCCTCGATCGATTAGTATTCGTCAGCTCCATGTGTCGCCACACTTCCACCTCGAACCTATCTACCTCATCGTCTTTGAGGGATCTTACTTACTTACGTAATGGGAAATCTCATCTTGAGGGGGGCTTCATGCTTAGATGCTTTCAGCACTTATCCCGTCCATACATAGCTACCCAGCGATGCCTTTGGCAAGACAACTGGTACACCAGCGGTATGTCCATCCCGGTCCTCTCGTACTAAGGACAGCTCCTCTCAAATTTCCTACGCCCACGACGGATAGGGACCGAACTGTCTCACGACGTTCTGAACCCAGCTCGCGTACCGCTTTAATGGGCGAACAGCCCAACCCTTGGGACCGACTACAGCCCCAGGATGCGATGAGCCGACATCGAGGTGCCAAACCTCCCCGTCGATGTGGACTCTTGGGGGAGATAAGCCTGTTATCCCCGGGGTAGCTTTTATCCGTTGAGCGATGGCCCTTCCATGCGGAACCACCGGATCACTAAGCCCGTCTTTCGACCCTGCTCGACTTGTAGGTCTCGCAGTCAAGCTCCCTTGTGCCTTTACACTCTACGAATGATTTCCAACCATTCTGAGGGAACCTTTGGGCGCCTCCGTTACCTTTTAGGAGGCGACCGCCCCAGTCAAACTGTCCACCTGACACTGTCTCCTACCCCGATAAGGGGTACGGGTTAGAATTTCAACACAACCAGGGTAGTATCCCACCGACGCCTCCCTCGAAGCTGGCGCTCCGAGTTCTCTGGCTCCTACCTATCCTGTACAAGTTGTGCCAAAATTCAATATCAGGCTACAGTAAAGCTCCACGGGGTCTTTCCGTCCTGTCGCGGGTAACCTGCATCTTCACAGGTACTATAATTTCACCGAGTCTCTCGTTGAGACAGTGCCCAGATCGTTACGCCTTTCGTGCGGGTCGGAACTTACCCGACAAGGAATTTCGCTACCTTAGGACCGTTATAGTTACGGCCGCCGTTTACTGGGGCTTCAATTCAGAGCTTCGCTTACGCTAACCCCTCCTCTTAACCTTCCAGCACCGGGCAGGCGTCAGCCCCTATACGTCACCTTACGGTTTTGCAGAGACCTGTGTTTTTGCTAAACAGTCGCCTGGGCCTATTCACTGCGGCTCTCTTTCGAGAGCACCCCTTCTCCCGAAGTTACGGGGTCATTTTGCCGAGTTCCTTAACGAGAGTTCTCTCGCACACCTTAGGATTCTCTCCTCGACTACCTGTGTCGGTTTGCGGTACGGGCACCTCCCGCCTCGCTAGAGGCTTTTCTTGGCAGTGTGAAATCAGGTACTTCGCTCTTAAAGAGCTCCCCATTACAGCTCAACGTTACAGGAAGCGGATTTGCCTACTTCCACGCCTTACTGCTTGGGCGTGCACAACCAATCGCACGCTTACCCTATCCTACTGCGTCCCCCCATTACTCAAACGGCGGGGAGGTGGTACAGGAATATCAACCTGTTGTCCATCGTCTACGCCTGTCGGCCTCGACTTAGGTCCCGACTAACCCTGAGCGGACGAGCCTTCCTCAGGAAACCTTAGTCATACGGTGGATGGGATTCTCACCCATCTTTCGCTACTCATACCGGCATTCTCACTTCTAAGCGCTCCACCAGTCCTTCCGGTCTGACTTCAACGCCCTTAGAACGCTCTCCTACCACGTGCATCTTAGATGCACATCCACAGCTTCGGTGAATCGTTTAGCCCCGATACATTTTCGGCGCAGCGTCACTCGACCAGTGAGCTATTACGCACTCTTTAAATGATGGCTGCTTCTAAGCCAACATCCTGGTTGTCTAAGCAACGCCACATCCTTTTCCACTTAACGATTACTTTGGGACCTTAGCTGGTGGTCTGGGCTGTTTCCCTTTTGACTACGGATCTTATCACTCGCAGTCTGACTCCCGTGTATAAATATCTGGCATTCGGAGTTTGTCTGAATTCGGTAAAGCGAGATGCCCCCCTAGTCCAAACAGTGCTCTACCTCCAGTATTCTCATCACGAGGCTAGCCCTAAAGCTATTTCGGAGAGAACCAGCTATCTCCAAGTTCGATTGGAATTTCTCCGCTACCCACACCTCATCCCCGCACTTTTCAACGTGCGTGGGTTCGGGCCTCCAGTGAGTGTTACCTCACCTTCACCCTGGACATGGGTAGATCACCTGGTTTCGGGTCTACGACCACGTACTCTTTCGCCCTATTCAGACTCGCTTTCGCTGCGGCTCCGTCTTCTCAACTTAACCTTGCACGTAATCGTAACTCGCCGGTTCATTCTACAAAAGGCACGCTATCACCCATTAACGGGCTCTAACTACTTGTAGGCACACGGTTTCAGGTTCTATTTCACTCCCCTCCCGGGGTGCTTTTCACCTTTCCCTCACGGTACTGGTTCACTATCGGTCACTAGGGAGTATTTAGCCTTGGGAGATGGTCCTCCCGGATTCCGACGGAATTTCACGTGTTCCGCCGTACTCAGGATACACTCAAGAGAGAATGGACTTTCGATTACAGGGCTTTTACCTTCTATGGCGGATCTTTCCAAATCGCTTCGCCTAATCCATTCTTTTGTAACTCCATATAGAGTGTCCTACAACCCCAAGAGGCAAGCCTCTTGGTTTGGGCTATTCCCGTTTCGCTCGCCGCTACTCAGGGAATCGAATATTTTCTTTCTCTTCCTCCAGGTACTTAGATGTTTCAGTTCCCTGGGTGTGCCATCATGA
>NZ_JAMYWW010000001.1:0-10000 GCF_024159215.1 Ureibacillus endophyticus | reverse complement strand
TTTAATTAATGGACGCGTTGGTGCAAATTTATTAATAAACATAATTTCACCGCGTTCTAAATTTGATAACTCTATTTTTGTACCTATTGGTAATGCAGCAACAAGGTCTACTAGTGCTTGTACTACTTGAATATCAAATTTCCCAAACTCAGATTCCTTAATCTTTTCTATAACTTTAAAAGGTGATTCCTTTAAGCGATATAATCGCTCACTAGTCATTGCGTGGAAAGTATCCGCTACCGCAATAATTTGACCAAAATTAGAAACGGAACCCACCCGTAATTTTTCAGGATATCCACTTCCATCCAAACGCTCGTGATGTTGATAGATTGCCTCTTTCATTTCCTCTTTAAAGGCCGGTACATTTTTAACCATTTGTAAACTAAAAATAGGATGTTTACGGATTTCATTAAATTCAAGTTGGTTCAATGGCTCTTTTTTTTCGCGAATTCGCAAAGGTATTCTCGCCATACCGCAATCTGCCAATGTACCTGCAATCGCAATTTGTAATACATAGCCACGTTCATAACCTAATTTTTGTGCAATTGCCGCACTAATAAGCCCTGTAGCAATACAATGATGATACAAGTAATCCTTTGCGTTAGAAAAACTATTTAAATCAAAAATAATTGTTCTATCCTCTAGTATTTTTTCAACTAAAGGTAAAATCATTGTACGCACTTTTGTGATGTCTATTTTTGCGCCTGCTCCCCATCCATTAAACATCTTTTTAAATTCATCTATTACGTCATTATATTTATTTCCAAAGCGGTCAACAACAACAACTTTTTCCACTGCTACATTTACTTCACTTTTCTCTTCGGGTTCTTTTTTCTCTTTTCTCTCTTGATCTTTCCCATCAAGTAATATAGGAATTTGTACAATGTTAAAAGCTTTTAGAATATATAGGTGCTCTTGGCTTAATTTTGTGTTTTTTAAAAGGATAGGATATTGTGTATTTGCGTATATATCTTCGGAAACAATTTTTCCGACTCGAAGGTCATTTATATGAACTTTTGTAGCTTCCATTCCAAAAACCCCCTCATTATACTTCAATATAGATTTCTGAAAAGTAATAATATTCTAAATTAATCCATATTTATTAAATATATGTAAAATTATACTATATTTTTTCTTTTTAGTTTTATCTAAATAAAAAAACTCAGAAACTTTTTGTTACAAAGTTTCTGAGTTTTTATAATTATTCATTTTCTGTGTTAGACGAATCATCATCCATATCAGCTTGTTCTACACTATCTGATTCTTGAATCTGTGTATCATCAGTTTCAAGATCATCTTCTTGTTCTTCTTTCTTTACACGTGCTACTGTAGCAACTGTTTCATCTTCCCCGAGTCGGATTAGACGTACACCTTGCGTGCTACGACCAACAATCGAAATATCGTTAACATCCATACGAATTAACATACCATTTACTGTGATTAGCATTAAATCTTCAGTGCCATCAACAGTTTTTACTGAACACATAGGTCCATTCTTATCTGTAATTTGGATTGTTTTAATCCCAACACCGCCACGACTTTGTAGACGATATTCAGATTCCGGTGTTCTCTTACCATATCCTTTTTCAGTAACAACTAATATTTCTTGTCCTGGTTCGATAATTTCCATTCCTACAACATAGTCACCTTCACGCAGTTTTATACCGCGCACACCAGCTGCTGTACGACCCATTGAACGTATATCATCTTCTTTGAATCGAATAAGCATACCGTTATGTGTACCGATAATAACATCCTTCGTTCCATCAGTTAAACGAACAGAAATTAAATCGTCCTCTTCATGTAAGTTAATCGCAATTAAGCCGTTATTACGGATATTCGCAAATTGAGAAACTTGAGTGCGTTTAGTAATTCCTGTTTTGGTAGTAAAGATGAAATATGCATCCTCTTTATATTCATCTACGTGAATCATTGCAGTTACTTTTTCATTTTTATCTAAATTTAATAAATTAACTATCGGTAACCCTTTTGCAGTACGTCCGAACTCAGGAATTTCATATCCTTTAGAACGGAATACTTTTCCCTTTGTTGTAAAGAATAAAATTGTATCATGGGTAGAGGTAAACATTAAATGCTCTACAAAGTCATCTTCGTTAGTTCCCATTCCCTGTACACCACGACCACCACGTTTTTGGCTACGATATGTGTTGGCTGCTAGTCTCTTTATGTAGCCGTTATGCGTTAAGGTAATAACGGAGTCTTCACGAGGAATTAAATCTTCATCCTCAATCATTTCTAATCCACCAGCCGAAATTTGAGTTCTACGAGTATCATTATATCGCTCTTTAATTTCTCGTAATTCCGTACGGATAATATCAAGAATTCTACCTTCATCGGCTAAAATTGCCTTTAAATCTGCAATTAGCACTTGTAACTCTTGGTATTCGTTTTCAATCTTTTCTCGTTCTAATCCACTTAAGCGAACAAGACGCATATCTAAAATTGCTTGAGCTTGACGATCTGATAAACTGAAGCGTTCCATTAAAACTGGTTTTGCTTCTTCACCTGTACGTGAAGAACGAATGATAGAAATAATTTCATCAATATGGTCTAAAGCAATACGCAAGCCCTCTAAAATATGAGCACGATCTTCAGCTTTTCTTAATTCATATTGCGTACGGCGAGTAATAACTTCTTTTTGGTGTTCTAAATAATGATGCAACACTTCCTTAAGGCTTAATACTTTCGGTTGCCCATTTACTAACGCCAGCATATTTACGCCAAAGTTAGATTGCATTGCTGTATGTTTATATAAATTATTTAAGATAACATTCGCATTTGCATCTTTACGAACTTCCATTACGATTCGCATACCACGACGATCGGATTCGTCACGTAAATGAGTAATTCCATCAATTCGTTTATCACGTACTAACTCTGCAATTTTTTCGATTAATTTCGCCTTATTTACTTGGTAAGGAATTTCATTAACTATAATCATTTCTTTCCCATTGGGTTGAACTTCGATCTCCACTTTGGCGCGAACTGTAATCGTACCACGGCCAGTTTCATAAGCACGACGAATACCACTTCGACCTAAAATAATACCACCTGTTGGGAAATCAGGACCTGGAATAATTTCCATTAGCTCTTCTGTTGTAATAGCTGGATTTTCTGAAACAGCAATAACAGCATCTATCGTTTCACCGAATTGATGTGGTGGTATATTTGTTGCCATACCTACAGCAATACCAGATGCACCATTTAGTAATAGGTTTGGAATACGAGCAGGCAAAACAACTGGTTCCTTTTCGTTTCCATCATAGTTATCTTGATAGTCAATTGTGTCTTTATTGATATCACGTAACATTTCCATAGTAATTTTGGATAAACGAGATTCGGTATAACGCATCGCTGCAGCACCATCACCGTCAATTGAACCAAAGTTACCATGTCCGTCTACTAACATATAACGATAGCTAAAATCTTGTGCCATACGTACCATCGCATCATAAATGGAGGAGTCGCCATGTGGATGGTATTTCCCCATTACGTCTCCTACAATACGTGCGCTTTTTTTGTATGGTTTATCTGAATAGTTTCCTAACTCATGCATTCCATAAAGAATACGACGATGTACTGGTTTTAAACCATCCCGCACATCTGGTAATGCACGGGAAACGATAACACTCATCGCATAATTTAAAAATGATGTTTGTACTTCTTCACTAATTTTAATGCCTTTTACACCTGAATGTTGATTTTCCGACATTTAATAACCTCCCTTCGAACAACTTAAATATCTAAATTCTGAACATATACTGCATTTTCCTCAATAAAGTTTCTACGAGGCTCTACTTCATCTCCCATAAGTTCTTGGAAAATTTTATCTGCTCGTATAGCGTCATCTAATTCAACTTGTAACAAAGTACGATGTTCTGGATCCATTGTTGTATCCCATAATTGTTCAGCATTCATTTCACCTAAACCTTTATAACGTTGAACAACTGGCTTTGGTGTACTTGGTAATTTATTTAATATTTCTTGTAGTTCTTCATCTGAATAGCAGTATTCGACATGTTTCCCTTGTTTCACCTGATATAACGGTGGTTGTGCAGCATATACATATCCAGCCTCAATTAACGGGCGCATGAAGCGGAAGAAGAATGTTAAAAGTAAAATACGAATATGCGCACCATCAACGTCAGCATCCGTCATAATGACAATTTTATGGTATCTTGCTTTTTCTAAATCAAACTCTTCTCCAATTCCTGTACCAAAGGCTGTAATCATTGCACGAATTTCATTGTTTGATAATATGCGATTTAAGTTTGCTTTTTCTACGTTTAAAATTTTCCCACGTAAAGGTAGAATGGCTTGGAAATAGCGATCACGTCCAGATTTTGCTGAACCACCAGCCGAATCACCCTCGACGATATAAATTTCTGATTCTGCTGGGTTTGTAGAAGTACAATCCGCTAACTTACCAGGCAAGCTTGATACTTCTAATGCAGATTTACGACGTGTAAATTCACGAGCCTTTTTAGCTGCAACACGTGCACGAGCTGCCATTAACCCCTTTTCTACAATTTTCCGCGCAACTGCAGGATTTTCTAACAAGAAGCGTTCAAAGCCATCAGAGAACAATGAATTTGTAATTTGACTAACTTCGGAATTTCCCAATTTTGTCTTTGTTTGCCCTTCAAATTGTGGATCTGGGTGTTTTACCGATACGATAGCTGTAAGCCCTTCACGTACGTCCTCACCAGTTAAATTTGCTTCCGAATCCTTTATTAAACCGTTTTTACGAGCGTAATCATTAATGACACGTGTTAACGCTGTTTTAAAGCCCGATTCATGGGTACCACCTTCATAGGTGTTAATGTTATTCGCAAAGGAATAGATGTTTGACGAGTATCCCTGGTTATATTGCATAGCGATTTCCACCGATATGCCATCTTTTTCACCCATAATATCAATAGGCTCATGAATCGGTTCTTTTGATTTATTTAAATGCTCAACATATTCGCGTATACCGCCTTCAAAATGAAATGTTTCAGAACAAACTTCTTCTTCTCGTTCGTCTGCAATCGTAATTTTAATGCCGCGGTTTAAGTATGCAAGTTCACGAACACGAGTTGCTAAAATGTCATATTCATAAATAGTTGTTTCTTTAAAGATTTCTGGGTCAGCTTTAAAGCGTGTTGTTGTTCCAGTTTCATCAGAGTCACCAATTACTTTCAATGGTTGTACTGTTTTTCCACGTTCAAAAACGATGGAATGAACATGACCATCCCTTTTAACATAGACTTCAGTAACTAAAGAAAGTGCATTAACTACTGATGCACCTACACCATGGAGACCTCCTGAAACTTTATAACCTCCACCGCCAAATTTTCCCCCTGCATGAAGAACAGTCATAATAACTTCAACAGCTGGCATACCCATTTTTTCTTGAATACTAACAGGAATACCACGACCATTATCTTCTACACGAATCCAGTTATCTTTCTCGATGGCAACGACAATTTCCGAACAATAGCCAGCTAATGCTTCGTCAATACTATTATCCACTATTTCCCAAACCAAATGGTGAAGACCTTTAGAGCTTGTGGAGCCGATATACATACCTGGACGCTTACGTACTGCCTCTAAACCTTCTAAAACATGAATTTGATCAGCATCATAAGCTTGTTGAACTTGTTGTTTCTCTTCTAAAGCCACCATGTTCACCTACTCTTTCAAACAATAGTATGTGTTAAAAATTCTAAGCTTTATAAAAATATCTAAAAATTTCTAAACATTATTTTCAATTTCACCCTGTTTCACGTGAAACATTTCTGCATGTTGAATTGTCTCATGATGTATCCCATCTACACTCGTTGTTGTGACAAACGTTTGCACTTCACCTTGAATGGTATTTAATAAGTGTGATTGGCGATAGTCATCTAACTCTGACAAAACATCGTCTAACAGCAAAATGGGCGTTTCTTTTGTTTCTTTTTTGATTAATTCTATTTCAGCAAGTTTTAACGAAAGTGCTGTTGTACGCTGTTGTCCTTGAGAACCATAAGTTTGCACATCATAACCGTTAACTAAAAACTGCAAGTCATCGCGATGTGGACCAACTAATGTAACCCCTCTTTCTAGCTCTCGTTTTTTTACTTCTGCTAATTTTTGTTCCAAATATGTAACCATTTCTTCTGTCGACCAGTCTGGATCCAATCCAGTAGTTGGACGATATTTAATCGTTAATTTTTCTAATCCACGACTAATACCAGAATGAATTGGTTCCGCCCATTCTTGTAAAAGATCAATAAAGTGGAATCTTTTACGAATAATTTGGACAGCTGAATGAATATATTGCTCAGTATAAATAGCAAATAAAACATCATCAATTTGCTTTTTACCCTGATTAATTTTTAACAAATGATTTCTTTGTTTAAGTAATTTTTGAAACGTGAGTAACTCATGTAAATAAAGTGCTGAGATTTGACCAATTTCCATGTCAATAAAACGTCGTCTTACTTGCGGACTGCCTTTTACTACATTTAAATCCTCAGGTGCAAACATGACGACATTCATTTGTCCAATATAGTTACTTAGTTTCGTTTGTTCTAAATGATTTACTTTTCCTTTTTTTCCCTTTTTTGTAATGGATAATTCCATTGGAAAACTACCGTAACGGTTTTGAACAACACCTTCTATTTTACCATAGTCTGCTTCCCAACGTATCAATTCTTTATCGTTACTCGTACGATGGGATTTAGCCATTGCAAGTACGTAAATAGATTCCATTACGTTTGTTTTTCCTTGTGCGTTTTCCCCAATAAATACATTTATTTTTGGGGAGAGGTCCAAATTTAAAGATTCGTAATTACGATAATTGGTTAGTTGTAAATGCTCAATGAACATTTAGATTTCTCCGTTCTTATTGACAATCACGTACCTACCAACCCCTGGTATGTTAATCACATCACCATGGCGTAGTTTTCTCCCTCGACGATTGTCAATTTCTCCATTTACGTAGACATCATTTTCTTGTAAAAACCATTTAGCCATACCACCTGAACTAATTGCATCAGTAACTTTTAAAGCTTGGCCTAGGGTGATAAATTCTGTATCAATTACTATTTCATCCAAAGTAAATACATCCTCCGATTCACATTCATCTATCTCTTTATCATACCTAAAATGCACTAAAAATGCCAAGAAAAGAAGATTAAACAAAATTAGTCAAAAGGAAAATTGAACTTATTGCCCTAATAGTAAACATGATTGGAATTCTAATAGCTCTAAAAAAGTTGTATTCACTTTTTATACATAAGAAAAAGATAGCCATAAATGACTATCTTTAAAAAACATAATTTTATTTATAAATTAATTTTTAGTAAGTTCTTACCGGTAAGATTAATTGTAAGATGGCATCGTCATGTACAGAGCGTAAAATAAATGGTCTCATAGCTCCTGTAAATTGAATTATAACATCTTGTCCATCAATTGCTTTTAGAGCTTCCATCATGTATTTTGCACTGAAGGAAATTTTTAGAGATTCGCCATCTAACGACTCTACTTGAATTTGTTCTTCAACTTTACCTATTTCTGGGGAGTTTGATGAAATTTCAACACTGTTCCCCTCTAAAGTTTCAAAACGAACAACATTATTACGATCTTCACGTGCAAGTAGAGATGCACGGTCGATTGCTTGTAATAATGATTTACCGTTAATTGTAATTGTCGTTTTAAATTCTTCTGGAATTAAACGAGAAGTTTCTGGATAGTTACCTTCAAGAAGTCTTGAGAAGAATAACACATTTTCAGTTTTAAATAAAACCTGTTGATTCGTTATAACAATTTCAACTGGATTGTTCGATTCACCAAGAATTTTATTTAATTCGTTTAAGCTTTTCCCTGGAATTACTACTGAATTAACATTTGTAGGCAATTGTTCAAGTGTCGTTTTTCTTCTAGCAAGACGATGGCTATCTGTAGCTACACATACAAGTTCATCACCATGAATTTGCCAGTTTACACCTGTTAATACAGGACGACTTTCAGAAGTAGCTACAGCAAATACTGTTTCACGAATAACAGATTTTAATAAATCTGCAGGCATAGTAAATTGTTGATCTGTTGATACTTCAGGTAATAATGGATATTCAGAAGCATCAGAACCAATTAAATGGAATTCAGACTTACCTGAACGAATATGTGTTTGTAAACCATTTGATACTTCGATTTCAACATCATTTGTTGGTAATTTTCTAACGATTTCGTTAAACATACGTGCTTGTAAAACAATTGAACCTGTTTCAGTAATATTAATTAGTTGGTCTCCATCTTCTTCTAATGGGATAAACGTTTGAATTGTAATATCTGCATCACTACCAGTAAGTGTAATCCCATCATTTGTTACATCGATTTTAATCCCTGTTAAAATTGGAATTGTCGTTTTAGAACTGACAGCCTTCATGACGTTATTTAACCCATCTAGTAAACGCTCACGCATAATATCAAATTTCATAGATTATACCTCACTTATTAATATATTATTTTAAAAGATTTTAATAGATATAGTAATAGGGCCTGTGGATTTGTGGATAACCATATTTTTCACCAGTAAACTCTAACTATCCACATGTTAATAAGTTGTGTATGGAAGTGTGGGAAAATAAAATAGTTATCCACATCATTATTTACCTAACATACTACGAATTTGTTTAATATCTTGTTGTAATTGTTGATCCTCTTTTAACATAGAGGATATTTTTTCATGAGCATGAATGACTGTTGTATGGTCACGCCCACCAAACTCTTCCCCTATTTTTGGTAAAGAGAAATCTGTTAATTCCCTCGATAAGTACATAGCAACTTGTCTTGGGAAAGCGATTGACTTCGTTCTCTTCTTAGCGGCAAAATCCTCTAATTTAATTTGATAGTGTTCACCCACAGCAGTCTGTATATCTAGAATTGATATCATACGTGGTTTTGCATTTGGAATGATATCTTTTAATGCTTCTGCAGCTAATTCTGCAGTAATGTCTCGATTCACTAATGATGAGAAAGCAACAACACGAATTAAAGCGCCTTCTAATTCACGAATGTTTGTATCAATTTGATTTGCGATGTGATGCATAACCTCGTTTGGAATATCTAATCCATCAGCTTTAGCTTTTTTGCGAAGAATCGCAATACGTGTTTCTAAATCTGGTGGTGTAATATCCGTTATTAATCCCCATTCGAAACGTGAGCGTAATCGATCTTCAAGAGTTGGAATTTCCTTTGGAGGACGGTCACTGGAAATAACAATTTGTTTTGATTCGGTATGTAATGTATTAAAGGTATGGAAAAATTCCTCTTGTGTAGATTCTTTTCCAGCCAAAAATTGAATATCATCAATTAGTAATACATCGACATTCCGATATTTATTTCGAAAATCTACAGCTTTATTATCACGAATCGAATTAATAAATTCATTTGTAAACTTTTCAGAAGATAAGTAAACAACTTTAGCATTTGGATTATGTTCAAGTACATAATGGCCGATAGCATGCATTAAGTGAGTTTTCCCTAGTCCTACTCCCCCATAGATAAAGAAGGGATTATAGGCTTTTGCAGGAGCCTCAGCAACGGCAAGAGAGGCTGCATGAGCAAATCGATTCCCAGACCCGATAACAAACGTATCAAATGTATACTTTGGATTAAGCATTCCAGGTGTAATTTCTGAGTGATCAACAGTATTTACTTGCATGACCTGTGGTACAGGTAAATCCTCACTATCGTCATCCTGATCCTTTTGAACAACAAATTTAATAAACAAGTCTTCGCCTGTTAGTTCAGACAAAATATCCGCGATTAGATGAACATAATGATTCTCTAGCCAATCACGTGCAAATGAGTTGGGTGCGGCAATGGTAACATTAGATCCTTTATATGAAAGTAACTTAGTTGATTTTAGCCACGTTTCAAAGCTTGGTTTTGAAATTTTTTGTTCTACTTGAGCCAGGACATTGTTCCATAATTCTTCTAAATGTGCCAA